>NZ_LXKN01000001.1:0-1339702 GCF_001692325.1 Rhizobium sp. AC27/96
CGATACCAGCTTCACCGTCTATACCGGCCTGCTGGCACTCGCCGCCAACATCATAGTGTCGGTGGTCCTCAATGCGGTGATACCGGCAAGGGCGACGGCAAACGCCTGATCCGGGCGACACTCCATCGGCCGCGGGCGGAAACGTCCGCGGCCTTTCTATGTGTCGGCGGCGTTGTTTCCTCTTCCTTTCCTTGGAAAAAACGCCTATGAACCGGCGACCATGACCCAATTTCGGCTGAGCCTATCGATACGAATTATTGGCCCGGCCTTCCGCGCGCTTTAAGCTGCCGGAAGGTCCGGGTTTTTGGCGCCCGTTCCCGAGGCGCTTTCCGCCGCCGAAACATCCCCATATGGCTGCGCCCTCCAGGCGCAAGACGCCCGAGACACCGAGGCAATTGTCACTACTATGACCGATACCCCTGAAAAGATGGACTATTCCAAGACCCTCTACCTGCCGGAAACCGATTTTCCGATGCGCGCCGGACTGCCTCAAAAGGAGCCGGAACTCGTCAACCGCTGGAACGAGATGGATCTCTACAAGAAGCTGCGCGCCTCCGCCGCCGGCCGCGAAAAATTCGTGCTGCATGATGGCCCGCCCTACGCCAACGGTCACATCCATATCGGTCACGCGCTGAACAAGATCCTGAAGGACGTCATCACCCGCTCGTTCCAGATGCGCGGCTATGACAGCAACTATGTTCCGGGCTGGGATTGCCACGGCCTGCCGATCGAGTGGAAGATCGAGGAAAAGTATCGCGAGAAGGGCAAGAACAAGGACGAGGTTCCGGTGAACGAGTTTCGCCAGGAATGCCGCGACTTTGCCGCCGGCTGGATCAAGATCCAGTCCGAGGAGTTCAAGCGCCTCGGCATAACAGGTGATTTCGACAACCCTTATCTCACCATGAATTTCCATGCGGAATCCCGCATCGCCGGCGAGCTTCTGAAGATCGCGCGCACCGGCCAGCTTTATCGTGGCTCCAAGCCGGTCATGTGGTCGGTGGTCGAGCGCACGGCACTCGCCGAAGCCGAAGTCGAATATGCCGATGTCGAGAGCGACATGATCTGGGTGAAGTTCCCGGTCACCGAAGGTCCGGCCGTGCTTGCCGGGACCTTTGTTGTCATCTGGACGACGACGCCCTGGACGATCCCCGGCAACCGCGCGATCGCTTATTCCTCGCGTGTTTCCTATGGCCTTTACGAAGTGACGGAAGCTGCCAATGATTTCGGCCCGCGCCCTGGCGAGAAGCTGATCTTTGCCGACAAGCTGGCAGAAGAATCCTTCGCCAAGGCAAAGCTGCAGTATAAGCGCCTGAGCGATGTCACGGCGAATGATCTGGCGGCGCTCATCTGCGCGCATCCGCTGGCCGCGCTCGGCTACGGCTTCAAGGTGCCGCTGCTCGACGGCGATCACGTCACCGACGACGTCGGTACCGGCTTCGTGCATACGGCGCCAAGCCACGGCCGCGAGGACTTTGACGCCTGGACGGGCCATGCGCGTGCCCTTGAGGCGCGGGGCATCTCCTCCGCTATCCCGTTCCCGGTCGATGATGCCGGCTTCTATACCGTCGACGCCCCCGGTTTCGAAGGCGGCCGTGTCATGGACGACAACGGCAAGAAGGGCAATGCCAACGATCTCGTCATCAAGGCGCTGATCGAGACGAACACGCTCTTTGCCCGCGGACGTCTCAAGCACTCCTATCCGCATTCCTGGCGCTCGAAGAAGCCGGTGATCTTCCGCAACACGCCGCAATGGTTCGTCTACATGGACAAGGACTTTGCGGATGGTTCGACGCTGCGGTCTCGCGCCCTGAAGGCGATCGACGACACGCGCTTCGTGCCGGCTGCCGGCCAGAACCGTCTGCGCGCCATGATCGAGCAGCGCCCGGATTGGGTCCTTTCGCGGCAGCGCGCCTGGGGCGTGCCGATCGCAATCTTCGTCGATGAGCAGGGCAAGATCCTGCAGGACGACGACGTCAATGCCCGCATCCTCGAAGCCTTCGAAAAGGAAGGGGCCGATGCCTGGTTTGCCGAAGGTGCTCGCGAGCGCTTCCTCGGCGCGAAGGCCAACGAGCCCTGGACGCAGGTCATGGACATTCTCGACGTCTGGTTCGACTCGGGCTCGACCCACACCTTTACCCTGGAGGACCGCCCGGATCTGAAATGGCCGGCCGATCTCTATCTCGAAGGCTCCGACCAGCATCGCGGCTGGTTCCATTCGTCGCTGCTCGAAAGTGCGGCGACGCGTGGCCGCGCGCCCTATGATGCCGTCCTCACCCATGGTTTCACCATGGACGAGAAGGGCGAAAAGATGTCGAAGTCCAAGGGCAATGTCACGTCGCCGCAGGAAGTGATGAAGGATGCCGGCGCCGATATTCTGCGCCTCTGGGTCATGACCTCGGACTATGCCGAAGACCTGCGCGTCGGCAAGGCCATCATCCAGACCAATGTCGACGCCTATCGCAAGCTGCGCAACACCATCCGCTGGATGCTCGGCACGCTGGCGCACGACAAGGGCGAGGTCATCGCCTATGCCGACATGCCGGAGCTGGAACAGCTGATGCTCCACCGTCTAGCCGAACTCGACGAGCTGGTGCGTGAAAGCTACGACGCCTTCGACTTCAAGCGCATTGCCCGCGCGCTTATCGATTTCGCCAATGTCGAGCTTTCGGCTTTCTACTTCGACGTTCGCAAGGATGCGCTCTATTGCGATGCACCGTCGAGCCTGCGCCGCCGCGCTTCGCTTGCCGTCATCCGTACGATCTTCGACTGCATGGTGACGTGGTTGGCCCCGATGCTGCCGTTCACCACGGAGGAGGCATGGCTGTCGCGCAACCCGTCTGCGGTCTCCGTTCACCTCGAACAGTTCGCCGCCGTCTCTGCCGAATGGAAGAACGAGGCACTGGCCGAGAAGTGGAAGAAGATCCGCGCCGTGCGCAGCGTCGTCACCGGCGCGTTGGAAATCGAGCGCAAGGAAAAGCGCATCGGTTCCTCGTTGGAGGCTGCCCCGGTCGTCTATGTCGCCGATCCGGAACTGCTGAAGGTGCTCGAAGGACAGGATTTTTCCGAAATCTGCATCACCTCGGGCATCACCGTCGAGGGTGGTGAAGGTCCGGCCGATGCATTCCGTCTTGATGACGCTGCCAAGGTCAGTGTTGTGCCGAAGCTTGCCGAGGGCAGCAAGTGCGCCCGTTCCTGGCGCATCACTACGGATGTCGGGTCGGATCCGGAATACCCTGATGTCTCGGCGCGTGACGCCGCAGCGCTGCGCGAACTGAGCGCTATCAACTGAAGAAAATTGCCGGGTGAATTGCCTTTGCGGCGTTCATCCGGTAAAAGCTGCCTGAAATTGGCCTGAATTTTACGGCAGTTGCGGTAAAACGGGGTCCTATTAAGTTTGTTCCGGCATGGCTGGGAAGGGTTTTCATGAGAGCGATGCATAGCGTTCGTGTCGGCGTGAGCTTGACGGCACTTGTGATTGGTTGCGGCGTGATGTCTGGCTGCCTCAGCAGCCCGACCTACGGCACCGACAAGACGGCCGGCGTACAGCTCCTGGACGACCTTGGCGATATCGCTTCCGTTTCGGCCGCAACGCCGAAGGAAAAGGGCGTGAAGTATCCGAACCGTCCCGGCCTCGTTGTCGCCGGCGACAAGGATAACTTGACCCAGCCGCAGCAGTCGCTGGCAAGCAAGGACAATCCGGCCTGGCTGGAATCGCCTGAAGATGCCCGCAAGCGCCTCGCCACGGAAGCCGACGAGAAGAAGAACGACGTCAACTATCGTTCGCCGCTGGCTCAGGCCGACAGCAGCAGAAACCGCATGACGGAAGCGCAGCAGACGGCCGCCTATCGCGCCGCGCGGCAGGACCAGTCCGGCACCTATATCGACCAGCGCCGCTACTTGATCGACCCGCCGCAGCAGTATCGCCAGGTTGCCGACCAGGCTGCCCTCAACGATCTCGGTACGCCTGAGTCGAAGAAGGAAAAGCAGCGCAAGAAGGATGCGGAAGCCGCGCAGCAGTCCAGCAACAGCAGCTGGTGGAAGCCCTTCCAATAAAGAGTTCGCCAGACGGCGGGCTTCCTGACTAATTTTAAAATGTCACAGCGCCGCGCGGCACTGTGACATTTTTCAGTCTTCGGAGCGTTTCGGTTGAAAGAAATCTCTGAGGATGCCAGCAGACACAGTTTCCCCGATGCCTGAATAGACCTCCGGCGCGTGATGGCAGGTCGGCTGATGATAGAAGCGCACGCCATTGTCTACGCCGCCACCCTTCGGATCCTCGGCGCCGTAATAGAGGCGGCGAATGCGCGCAAACGAAATGGCTGCGGCACACATGGTGCAGGGCTCCAGCGTGACGTAGAGATCGGCGCCTGCAAGACGCTCCTGCCCCAGTTCATCGCAGGCCAGGCGGATGGCGACGATTTCGGCATGCGCGGTGACGTCGTTGAGTTCGCGGGTACGGTTGCCGGCCTTGGCGACGACCTTGTTGTCGAGCACGAGGACGGCGCCGATCGGCACTTCGCCACGTTCACCGGCGCTGCGCGCTTCGGCCAGTGCAAGCTCCATGAAATGATTAGTAGCCGCCATTCAAGTTTTTCCACTTAACTGCAAGGGCGTGACCTGATAGGAACACGCCTTAAAAATTCAGGCAAACAACAAATGACAATGAATGACAAGCCCAAGCGGCCTGGGCCGAAACCCTTTGCTGGCGACAAGAAGACCGTAAAGCGCGATAGCGGCACAAAACCGCCAAAAGCCGCAGCCGCGAGCACGGCAGGTGAAGCCGCAGCCGGAGACGGAAAGGCCGAACGCATTTCCAAGGTCATGGCGCGCGCCGGCGTTGCCTCGCGCCGCGATATCGAGCGCATGATCATGGACGGCCGTGTCACGCTGAATGGCGTGCTGCTGGATACCCCTGTGGTGAACGTGACCCTTACCGACAAGATCGAGGTCGACGGCGTTCCGATCCGCGGCATCGAGCGCACGCGCCTTTGGCTCTACCACAAGCCCGCCGGTCTGGTGACCACCAATGCCGATCCGGAGGGACGTCCGACTGTTTTCGACAACCTGCCGGAAGAGCTGCCGCGCGTCATGTCGATCGGCCGCCTCGACATCAATACCGAAGGCCTGCTGCTGCTGACCAATGATGGCGGCCTTGCCCGTGTTCTGGAGCTGCCGACAACGGGCTGGCTGCGCCGCTACCGCGTCCGCGCCCATGGCGAGATCGATCAGGATGCGCTCGACAAGTTGAAGGAAGGCATCGCCGTCGACGGCGTGCTCTATGGCTCGATCGAGGCAACGCTCGACCGCACGCAGGGCTCCAACGTCTGGATCACCATGGGTCTGCGCGAAGGCAAGAACCGCGAAATCAAGAACGTCATGGGTGCGCTTGGCCTCGACGTTAACCGCCTGATCCGCATTTCCTACGGGCCGTTCCAGCTCGGCGACCTGCCGGAAGGCCGGGTAGTGGAGGTGCGTGGACGTACGCTGCGCGATCAGCTCGGCCCGCGTCTGGTCGACGATGCCAAGGCGAATTTCGATGCGCCGCTCTACAACACCTCCCCGGTTGCAGCCGAGGACGAAGTGGAGGCCAAGCCGCAGCGCGCCACGAAAGAGGTGCGCCCGAAGCGTGACCGTGAGCGTCCCGAGGACAAGCGCGAACGCGCCTTGAGCCGTCTCGACACCAAGCGTGACGACCGTCGTGATGAAGGCCGTCGCGACAGTGGGCACAAGGAAGACGATCGTCCGAAGCGCCCGCCGCTTGGCGCACGCCGCAATGCCAATGTCTGGATGGCGCCCGGTGCTCGTCCGCTTGGCGAAAAGGCAGCGCTGAAGGCGGCCAAGAATACCAAAACAGCTATCAGGCGCGGTGAGCCGGAGCGCCCGCAGCGCAGCGGCTTTGATCGCCCTGACGAAGGCCCGCGCGTTCGTGTCAATCGCGTCGCCGAGGCGGATGGTGAATGGATCCGCTCGAGCGAGGAAGCACCCCGCACTGGGCGTGGCGATGACCAGGGTTCGGATCGCAAGCGCTCCGACCGTCCGCGTGGCGACCGATCTTTTGGTGACAAGCCTCGTGGTGATCGCCCCTATGGTGACAAACCGCGTGGCTCGCGGCCGGAGGGCGGTGACCGTCCTCGCGCGAAGTCTTTCGATGGCGAAGCCCGTTCCGAACGTCCTCGCGGCGAACGCCCGTTTGGTGATCGTCCGCCCCGCGGCGACCGGCCTTTCGGCGACAAGCCCCGTGGCGATCGTCCCTATGGCGAACGTCGGCCGCGCGCCGAGGGTGATGAGCGTCCTCGTGCCAGAGCTTTCGATGGCGAGCAGCGCTCCGAGCGCCCGCGTGGTGATCGTCCGCCGCGGGGCGACCGTGCCTTTGGTGATCGCCCGCAGGGTGACCGTCCCGCGGGTGATCGGCCCGGCGGCAAGCCCTTCGGCAAGAAGCCGGGCGGCGGCAAGTCGTTTGGCGGCAAGCCGGGTGGCAAGCCCGGCGGTTCGCGCGGGTTCTCAGGCAAGCCGGGCGGCGCAGGTCGTCCGTCCGGAGGTCCGGCGCGTGGCGGTTCCGGTCGTGGTGGCCCCGGCAGGGGCGGCTCCCGGGGCGGAAAGGGCTGACGCGCGGTGAGGATCGTCGGCGGTGAGTTTCGCGGTCGCTCGCTTGCAACACCGAAGTCGAACGATATTCGTCCGACGGCGGATCGCACGCGCGAGAGCCTGTTCAACATATTGAGCCATGCCTATCCCGAGGCCATCGACGGCACGCGGATGATGGATGTTTTCGCCGGCACCGGTGCTGTCGGCCTGGAAGCGGCATCACGCGGTTGCCGCCATGTGTTGTTCGTTGAAAGCAGCGTCGAAGGTCGTGGCCTGCTTTGGGAAAACATCGATGCGCTCGGCTTGCATGGCCGCACGCGCATGCTGAGGCGTGACGCGACGGACCTCGGTAGCGTCGGCAACCTCGATCCCTTCGATTTTCTCTTTGCCGACCCACCCTATGGCAAGGGGCTCGGCGAGAAGGCCTTTGCTGCGGCGGCCGCTGGCGGCTGGCTGGTGCCCGGCGCTTTGGCTATCCTCGAGGAGCGGGTGGATGTCACGGTTGCCGTAGCGTCGGATTTCCTGTTTCTGGAGGAACGGACCTTCGGCGACAGCAAGATGCATTTCTTCCGGTATCAGCCGCAGGCGGCTTGACGGCAGAGGGAGAAGGAAATGGGCGACTACGCTGATTTCGTCGGCAGTGATTATCCGCTTGCTGTCTCCAGCACGCCGAGCGTCGCGGTTGCCTTCGGCTGCGGCGGCGCGCGCGGTCTCGCCCATATCCATATCATCGAGGCGCTCGACGAACTCGGCATTCGGCCGGTCGCGATCGCCGGCGCTTCCATCGGCTCGATCATGGGTGCCGCCATGGCTGCCGGCATGAGCGGCGCTGAGATCCGCGATCATACGCTCGCAACCGTCGGCAACCGTCCGGCCGTGCTCAACAAGATCTGGAGCTTGCGGCCGGTCAACATGCGCAGCATCCGCTTCGGCCAGTTCAATCTCGAGCGCATCTTGCGCACTTTCCTGCCGACCACCTTCCCTGAAGATTTTTCAGAGCTGCACATACCGTTTAAGGTGGTGACGACGGATTATTACGACCAGGTCGAGGTGGTCATCGAAAAGGGTGAGCTCTTTCCGGTTCTTGCCGCATCCGCCGCCATCCCCGCCGTCTTCATGCCGGTCAAGCTCGGCGAACGGGTGATGATCGATGGCGGCATCATGAACCCGGTTCCCTATGAGCACCTGGCCGGTCTTGCCGATATCATCATCGGCATCGACGTGGTCGGCGGCCCGGAGGGCAATGGTCGGCAGATTCCCAACCGCATCGAAAGCCTGTTTGGTGCCGGTCAGCTGACCATGCAGTCGAACATCGCCCTGAAATTGCGCCTGCAGGCGCCGCAGATCTTTCTACGACCGACCGTAGGCCGCACAGGCGTGCTCGATTTCCTCAAGGCGCGCGACATTCTCGCAATGTCCGCAGGCGTCAAGGACGAGCTGAAATTCGCCCTCGACCGGGTGATGACTGCGAAGAACTAAAGCTATCCCGCAAAATAAGCGGCGCTTTCCATCTAGGATCGCATCAGCGAGCCGCCTTATGCCCGCTCTGGCTCTTCCTGTGGCAAGGCCACGAGATCGTCGGCGTCGCTGTATGTTTCGGCCGGGCGCTTCGGCTTGACCAGCGGCTCCGGCTTGACCGGCCGTGAGTAGAGCATGTCGGTTCCGGCCTGCAGCCCCTCGCTCACCTGCAGCACCAGCCGCTGCTCATCGCGCTTGCGGATATCCTCGCCGATCTCATAGGCTTCGGCTTCGCTGACCCCGAGTGCTTCCAGCGTGCGGCGGCCGAAGAGAAGACCGGATTCCACCGTTTCTCGCAGCTCGTAATCGACGCCCTTGCGGCGCAGGTCGATCGAATGAACGCGGTCATAGGAGCGCACGAAGATGCGTGCATGCGGATAGTCCGTCTGCACGAGCTCGACGATCCTGTCGGTCACCTCGCGCTGATGCGTGCTGACGACGACGATCTTGGCGCGATCGATGCCGGCAGAGCGCAGCACGTCCTTGCGTGTGCCGTCACCAAAATAGATGCGGAAGCCGAAGCTCGATGCCTGTCGGATACGATCGGCGGAGAAGTCGATGACGGTGACATCCCGGCCGCTGGCAAGCAGGATCTGTGCGGCGATCTGACCGAAACGCGAAAAGCCGATCATCAGCACTTCGGAGCCGGCGCCTTCGAAATCCTCATCCAGCTCCTCATGCGCATCCCCTTTCATCAGCCGCTTCGAAAGCGCTGACGTCAGTGGCGTCAGCGCCATGGTGAGCGTGACGATAGCGATGAGCATTGAGGCCGTGTTGGCCGAGAACAGGCCGCCGCTGGCGCTGGCCGCGCTGAACAGCACGAAGCCGAATTCACCACCTTGCGGCAGCAGGCCGGCGATGCGGACGGCGTCGTTATGCGGTGAGCCCGTCACGCGGCAGAGCGTGTAGATGACGATTGCCTTGATGACCATGACAACAGGGACGGCAAGCAGGATCAGCACCCAATTGTCGAGGATCACATCGAGTTTCAGCGACAGACCGACGGCGATGAAGAAAATGGCGAGCAGCACACCGCGGAACGGTTCGATATCGGCTTCCAGCTCATGACGGTAGGAGGATTCGGCCAGCATCACGCCGGAAAGGAATGCGCCCATCGCCATGGAGAGGCCGGCCAGCTGCATCAGGGTTGCCGACCCCATGACCACGAAGAGGGCAGCGGCGATCATCGCCTCGCGCGCGCCGGTGCGGGCGATGACCTGGAACAGCGGCGTCAGCAGGTAGCGGCCGGCAATGATCATCGCCGCCACTGCGCCAACCGCAATGGCAAGACCGGGCAGGGGATTGGTGGCCTCCTTGGGCCCGTCGAGCACGGTGACGAGCGCCAGCAGCGGCACGATGGCGAGATCCTGCAACAGCAGCATGGAGAAGGAGCGCTGGCCATACTTGGTATTGACGTCGCCCTGCTGCTCGAGGATCTGCATTGCGAATGCCGTCGAGGAGAGCGCCAGGCCGAAGCCGATAATGATGCTGCCCTTCCAGCCGGCAATATTGGCGAGGTAGGCGGCAAGCATTAGCGCCAGTCCGCTAAAGATCACCTGTGCGGAGCCGAGGCCGAAAATATCGCGCCGCATCTGCCAAAGCCGCGATGGCTTCAGTTCCAGACCGATGATGAACAGCAGGAAGACGACGCCCAGTTCCGCCACCGCAAGCACGGCCTCGCTGTCGCCGATACCATGCAGGACCGGGCCGATCACCACGCCGGCGGCCAGATAGCCGAGCACGGTGCCGAGGCCCAGTTTTTTGAAGATCGGCGCCGTGACGACAGTGCCTCCGAGCAGCATCAGTGTTTCGGTGAAGAGACTATTGGGGGCGGACATCGTCTGTTTCTTTCCATGGGGCAGGCGGTCTTGCGACGCGTGGTCATCATAAACAACCATGCGTGAAGGGATTAGAACAAGAATCGGCGTGGCCGCCCTTGATGCTTTATGTAGTGCACAATAAATGGAACGCGAAGGAAAGGCCAAATCATGACCTCTGAAATCGATTCCGCCACTCTGCTTTCCCGTGCAAGCCAGTTGATCGACCTCGCCCGGAAAGCCGGTGCGGATGCCGCCGATGCCGTCGTCGTGCGTTCGCGCGCCCAGTCCGTCGGCGTTCGCCTCGGTAAGGTCGAGGGCACCGAATCCTCCGAGAGCGATGATTTCTCGCTGAGGGTTTTCGTCGGCAACCGTGTCGCCAGCGTTTCCGCCAATCCCGGTTTCGATTTGCAGGCACTTGCCGAGCGCGCTGTGGCCATGGCCAAGGTGTCGCCCGAAGATCCATTCGCCTGCCTGGCAGACGAGGCGGATATTGCCAAGACCTATCCCGATCTCGAGCTCTTCGATCCGACAGAGGTATCCTCCACCGAGCTGCGGGAAGCAGCACTTGCGACCGAAGCTGCGGCACTCGCCGTTCCAGGCGTCAGCAATTCCGTGGGCGCCTCCGCCTCCGCCGGCATGGGTGGCCTGGTTCTGGTCACCTCGCATGGCTTTGCCGGCCACTATATGGGCTCGCGCTTCGGGCGTTCGGTCAGCGTCATCGCCGGCGAAGGCACGGGCATGGAGCGCGACTATGATTTCGACAGCCGCCTCTATTTCAACGAGCTGGACACGGCCGAAGAGATCGGCCGTCGTGCCGGCGAGCGGGTCGTAAAGCGCATCAATCCCCGCCAGGTTCCGACGGACAAGAACGTCACCGTCGTCTTCGATCCGCGCGTGTCGCGCGGTTTCGTCGGCCATATCGCCGGCGCGATCAATGGTGCCTCCGTCGCCCGCAAGACCAGTTTCCTGCGCGACAAGATGGGCCAGCAGGTGCTGAAGGCCGGGCTTTCGATCACCGACGATCCGCTGATCGTGCGCGGCCCCGCCTCGCGGCCCTTCGACGGCGAAGGTGTCTCCGGCAAGCGGCTCGTGATGATCGAGGACGGCGTGCTGAATTCATGGTTCCTCTCGACCTCGGCGGCGCGCGAAATCGGCGGCGGTCTCAAGACCAACGGTCGCGGCGTGCGCGGCGGCACCGCCGTATCGCCATCTTCGACCAATCTGGCGCTGGAGCCGGGTGATGTTTCGGCCGAAGAGCTGATCCGCAACGTCGGCACCGGCTTCTACGTGACTGAACTCATCGGCCAGGGCGTCAACATGATCACCGGCGAATACAGCCGCGGCGCCACCGGCTTCTGGATCGAAAATGGCGAGTTGACCTTCGCGGTGTCGGAGGTGACGATTGCCTCCAACCTCAAGGACATGTTCATGCGCGTGACGCCGGCCAACGATATCGACCGCGATTTCGGCGTCGCCGCTCCGACGATTGCCATCGAGGGCATGACGCTGGCCGGACGTTGAGGCGCAAGCGAAGATTGGAATTTGTGAATGATCGATAGCCAGAAGGCTGGCCAGCCGAGCGATGTGGACCTCATTGTCGAGGCCGCGCGAGAGGCTGGCAGGATCGCTCTCGGCTTCTTCCGGCAATCGCCGGAGGTCTGGTGGAAGAACAACGGCCAATCTCCCGTCAGCGCGGCCGATTATGCCGCCAATGAAAGCCTTTCCGCCATCCTGCGCTCCGCAAGGCCCGACTATGGCTGGCTTTCCGAGGAGACCGATGATGATGCAGACCGGCTGTCGCATCCAACCGTCTTCGTCGTCGACCCGATCGACGGCACCAGGGGTTTCCTGGCGGGATCGGACCTGTGGTGCGTGAGCGTTGCCGTCGTCACCGATGGACGTCCGGTCGCAGGAGTTCTCTATGCGCCTTCCCTGGACGAGCTGTTCGTGGCGAGTGCCGGCGGTAAGGCGTTGAAGAATGGCGAGCCGATCCATGTTTCGAACAGGGTCGGCGACGATCCTCATCGGCTGGCGACCGGTGAAGACATGCTCAAGGGTTTTGACCCGGACTTCCGCAAGACGGTCGAAAGGGTGAAGCACATTCCCTCGCTGGCCTACCGCCTTGCCATGGTGGCGGATGGCCGCCTGGAAGGGACGATCGTCAAGCGCAATTCGCATGACTGGGATCTGGCCGCCGCCGATCTCATTCTGGAGCGGGCGGGCGGCGCGCTTGTCGATCTCTCGGGCAATGCATTGCGCTACAATCGCGCCGAGGTGTCGCATGAAGAACTATGCGGCGCGCCGGCCTTGCAGCTTCCCGAATTTCTCCGCCAGCTTTCACACCGACGAGACGGTTGACCTTTCCGTCAAAATCCCGCAGATGAAGAGCGGAGGGGGACGACAGCAGAAAGAGACGAAAATGACTGATACCAGCGGCAAAAAGCAGCTCCTGCACCTCGTATTCGGCGGTGAATTGGAACACCTCGAAGAAGTCCGGTTCCGCAACCTCAACGAACTCGATATCGTCGGCATGTATCCCGATTATGCGAGTGCATTGACGGCATGGAAGTCCAAGGCCCAGCAGACTGTCGACAACGCTCACATGCGTTATTTCATCGTTCACCTGCATCGTTTGCTCGACCCGCAGGAAAAAGCGGCGTCTTGAGGCCGTCTAATACCGAAATTTGCATTTGATATTTTCGTCCGGAGAGGCGTTATCGCTTTTAATCCGGCTATGAAGCAGTATCTTTGACACAATAAGAACGAAAAATCGGCCGTTTATTCGGCCGTTTGATAATCGGGATTTGGCATCGATGATGATCAGCTGGGATAGGAGTCGATCGAGATGAGCAGCCTCAGGGCGCGTCTTGCCTTGAGCGCCTATCGTTTTGGTGGGATCGCTGTCTATCCGCTCGTCGGACCGTATCTCGCGGTCCGTGCGGCGAAGGGCAAGGAAGATAGTGCGCGCAAGCTGGAGCGCTCCGGCTATGCCAGCGCCAATCGTCCGCAGGGACCGTTGATCTGGTTCCATGCCGCAAGCGTTGGCGAGACCTCGGCGGTCATTCCGTTGATCCGCGAAATTCGCCGCCGGGATATTCACGTCATTCTGACGACCGGCACGATCACCTCGGCCAAGGTGGCGCATGAGCGCCTTGGCGACGAGGTCATCCATCAATATGTGCCTCTCGATCTGAGGCCCGCCATCCGGCGTTTCCTCGACTATTGGCAGCCCGACTGTGCGATTTTCGCCGAATCCGAGATCTGGCCGACGACCGTCACCGAGCTTGGCCGCCGCCGCATTCCGCAGATTCTCGTCAATGCGCGCATATCGGATCGCTCCTATGCCCGCTGGAGCAAGCATCCGTCGCTTGCCGAAGCTTTGTTCGAAAACCTTGCTCTGGTCGTTGCCCAGTCCGATCTCGATGCCGAGCGCTTCCGCGACCTCGGCGCAGTGCAGGTCATCAAATCGGGCAACCTCAAGGTGGATACCGACGCACCGTCCTACGACGCTCCGACGCTTGCCGGCTACATGAAGCAGATCGGCGACCGCAAGACCTGGGCTGCCGTCTCGACCTTCGAAGGCGAGGAGGGTGCGGCAGCCTCGGTCCACACGATGCTGAAGGAGCATAATGGCCAGCTCACCATCCTCGTGCCGCGCCATCCCGAACGCTGCGATGCGATCGAGGCGATGCTCGTCGAACAGGGCTTGAAAGTGGCGCGCCGTACCCGCAACGATATCCTGTCCCCCGATGTCGATGTCTTCCTCGGCGATACGATCGGCGAGATGGGGCTTTACCTGCGCATGACCGAAGTCGCCTTCATGGGCAAATCTCTGTTCAACGAAGGCGGCCAGAATCCGCTGGAGCCGGCCATGCTTGGCTGCGCGATCCTCACCGGCGGTCATGTCCAGAATTTCCGCGATGCCTATCAGGTGCTGGCCCGCCGCGGCAGTGCCCGCATGGTGCGCGATACCGAGATGCTGGCGCGTGGCGTGCATTATTTGCTGACCAACGACGCGGCGCGTCGCAACATGATCGATGCCGGTTTCGTTGCCGTGCATGAGATGCGGGGTGCACTGGCAGCAACGGTCAAGGGGCTTGAGCCCTATATCAATCCGCTGTCCGTGAAGGCACGGCTGCTGCCGAAGACGATGGCGAACGGTTAGGAAGGGAAGGCATGGCGGCGGTCAAGCTGGGAGCGATTGCGGGCATTCTTTTCGACAAGGATGGCACGCTGCTCGACTATGATGCGAGCTGGTTGCCGGTCAATCGCGAGCTTGCCAGGATTGCCGCAGAAGGCGATCCCATTCTTGCCGATCATCTGCTTTCCGCCTGCGGCATGGACCCGATCACCGGCCACATCGTTCCCGATAGTCTTCTAGCTGCTGGCAATACGCGTCAGATTTCAGAAGGTCTTGTGGCGGCCGGCTCGAAAGTGGATGTGTCGGAACTGATCGAGAAGCTCGACGCTCTCTTCGCACATGCGGCTGATTTTTCGTCGCCCGTCACCGATCTTGCCGGCTTCTTCCGGCGACTGCATGAGCGGGGCTACAAGCTCGGCGTTGCCTCAAGCGACAATGAGCGCTCCATCCGCCAGACCGCCCACCGCTTCGGCTTTATTGACTATCTCGATTATATCGCCGGCTATGACAGCGGCTTCGGCACCAAGCCGGAACCCGGTATGGTGCTCGGTTTCTATGCGGCGACCGGTCTTTCACCAGCCCAGGTCGCCGTCGTCGGTGACAACAATCACGATCTGCACATGGGACGCAATGCCGGCGTCGGCCTGACAGTCGGTGTGCTGACGGGGACGGGTTCACGCGAGACGCTGACCGCCGCATCCGACTATTGCCTCGACAACATCACCGAACTCGAGAGCCTGCTCATGCCGGTCGCGCAATCGGCGTGATCTTGGCAAAGGCTTGCATTTTCGCCCGATCTGCCCTTTCTTTCCGCTTTGCTGAAGTCGCAGGCGCGAGGCTGGATTAGACACATGGTATCGGAAGCACCACCTTTCTGGTGGCGAAAACCGGATTGGCGTGCCTGGGGGCTCTCACCTTTCTCATTTCTGTATGGCCGCATTGCCGGACACCGCATGGTGAATGGCAAGCGCGCATCCGTGCCGGTGCCGGTGATCTGCGTCGGCAATTTCACAGTCGGCGGGGCCGGCAAGACGCCGACGGCGCTGGCTCTCGCCCAGGCTGTAAAGGCCAAGGGCCTGACACCTGGCTTCCTCAGCCGCGGTTATGGCGGCTCGCTCGATGTGACGACTGTGGTCGATCCCGAGCATCATCACGCCACCGCTGTCGGCGATGAGCCGCTTTTGCTTGCCCGCGAGGCCCTCACGGTCATTGCTCGTCGCCGCGCCGAAGGGGCTGAACGGCTGGTGCGCGAGGGTGCCGATCTCATCATCATGGATGACGGCTTCCAGAGCGCGCATCTTGCCATCGACTATGCCCTGGTAGTGATCGATGCCGGCAGGGGCATCGGCAACGGCCATCTCGTTCCCGGCGGCCCGGTGCGTGCGCCGCTGCGCACCCAGCTTCTTTATGCGTCTGGCCTGCTGAAGGTCGGCGAGGGTGTCGCCGCGGATCGCGTCGTGCGGCTTGCGGCAAGGGCCGGCAAACCCTTCTTCGCCGCCTCCGTCAAGGTGCGCGGGCAGGAGGATCTGCGCGGATGCAAGGTGCTTGCCTTTGCCGGCATAGCCGACCCCACCAAATTCTTCCGTACGGTCGAGACGCTCGGGGCGAATATCGCGGTCACGCGCACCTTTGGCGATCACGAGCACCCGGGTGACGATGAGGTTTCAGATATTCTCGACATCGCAAGCCGCGAAGGTCTGGAGATCGTCACGACATCGAAGGATTACGTTCGCCTGATCGGCCATCACGGCCGCGCCGACGAATTGTTGAGGCGCTGCAGGGTGATCGAGATCGATATGGTTTTTGAGGATCCGAATGCACCCGGCCTCATCATCGACAGGGCGATCGCGGCGGCCCGCGAGCGACGCTTACGGGAAGCAGGCAACCGGAAGACCGGCTAGATTGCCACGGCCGCGCGATGCGGGCTCAATATGCAATGGGAGAATTCAGCGCTTCTGGTTGGGAAGCGCGCCGGCCCGCTTTTCAGCCTCAAGCGACGACATGACGTCGGCATAGGGCTCTTGCCGGGCGACGCTCCAATAGCGCAGTTCATCGAGCGCGATACGCTGGCCGGTCATGGCGCAGATGACATGGGAGCCCGGCATCAGGATCTGGAAATCGCCGTCGAGATAGCGAACTTTCGCCTCGCGGTTTCCATGTCCCTCGAAAAGATTCATCTGATGCCGTCCTTGATCTCTGTCATCCGTTTGCCATACCGCGACGGACGGGATTTTTCCAGTCCTTTCCGAAACCGGCTGTCTTCAGCTGCGCCCGAACAGCCGTTCGATGTCGGAGAGCTTCAGCTCTATATAGGTTGGGCGGCCATGATTGCATTGACCCGAGCCGGGCGTCGCTTCCATCTGGCGCAGCAGCGCATTCATCTCTTCCGGCCGCAACCGCCGCCCCGAGCGTACCGAACCATGACAGGCCATGGTCGCGGCGACATATTCGAGTTTGGCGGCAAGTCCTGAGGCGGTATCCCACTCGGCAATCTCATCGGCCAATTGCCGGATCAGCCCTTGCGCATCGACTTCGCCGAGCATGGCCGGCGTCTCCCGCACAGCGATGGCGCCAGGGCCGAAACGCTCGACGGCAAGGCCGAGTTCGCCAAGCTCTTCGGCAAAGACCATCAGCCGGTCGCAATCCTCTTCCGGCAGGTCGACGATTTCGGGGATCAGCAGGACCTGCGAGGACAGCCGTTTCGAATGCAGAGCCTTGCGCATCGCCTCGAATACCAACCGCTCATGGGCAGCATGCTGATCGACGATGACGAGGCCGCTGTCGGTCTGGGCGACGATGTAGTTTTCGTGCAGCTGGGCGCGAGCCGCACCCAGCGGAAAGCGGGCCGGTTCTTCGCTGCGTACCGGTTCCGGTAGAGGAGCGGCTTCAGTGCGTGCAGCGGGCATGGCAAGTCCGTCGAAACTTGCCTGCGGTCTTTCGTTGAAGCCATATCCGGCGCGGGCGCCGGTCGTCTCCAGCGGGCGAGATGGCGATGCCTCGCGTGTCCACGGTGTGGGGGCAGGTGAGGGCCGCCAACCCGGCTGGAAGCCGGAGCGGCCGGCGGTGAAGGCGCGCAGCATGCCATCGGCGCCGGTGGTCGCGGCACGATCGCCCTCCCGCGCCAGCGCCTCGCGGACAGAGCCGACGATCAGGCCGCGCACGAGGCCAGGATCGCGAAAGCGCACATCGGATTTGGCCGGATGCACGTTGACGTCAACCAGCGCCGGATCAAGCGTGAGAGAGAGCACGGCAACAGGATAGCGGCCGGAAGGAATGGTTTCGGCGTAAGCGCCGCGGATCGCCGACAGGATCTGCTTGTCCTGCACCGGCCTGCCGTTGACGAAGGCATATTGATGCGCCGAGTTGCCGCGATTGAAGGTCGGCACCCCTGCAAAACCGGTCAGGCTTACCTCCTCGCGCAGCGCGTCGAGAGCGATGGCATTGTCCTTGAAATCACTGCCGAGAATCTGCGCCATGCGGGCGAGGTGATCATCGCCGGTCGCGGGAAATTCCAGCGTCGAGCGGTCACTTCCCGATAGCACGAAGCGCACATGTGGAAAGGCGATCGCCATGCGCTTGACGACCTCGGTGATCGCCGCGGCCTCAGCCTTCTCCGTCTTCATGAATTTCAGGCGCGCGGGCGTGGCGAAGAACAGGTCGCGCACCTCGACGATCGTGCCGGGATTGGCGGCGGCCGGGCGCAGATGCAGCACCTTGCCGCCAGCAACCGCGATCTCCGCACCGCCAGCCGCACCCGTCCGGCGGCTGGCGATCGACAGCCTTGCCACGGAGCCGATGGAGGGCAGGGCCTCGCCGCGGAAGCCGAGGGTGCGGATATCGTCGAGCCCGTCGGAAATTTTCGACGTGCAGTGGCGCCTGACCGCGAGTTCGAGATCCGCCTCATCCATGCCGGACCCGTTGTCGGTCACCCGCAGCAGCGCCTTGCCGCCGCCGGCCGTCGCGATTTCGATGCGCGTCGCGCCGGCATCAAGCGCATTCTCGATCAATTCCTTGGCAGCGCTCGCCGGACGCTCGATGACTTCGCCGGCGGCAATCTGGTTGATCAGTGTTTCGGAGAGTTGCTTGATGGCCATGGCGTCATTCTCGTGGATTCGCGGCGGCGTGGGAAGAGGAAAGGCTATCTGGCCTTCTCCATCCACCTGTTTCCACCGGGGCTTTGTTAAGAAATTTAATCAATGTTTAAGGGAATGATGACAGGTTGCGGGACAGGACTTGAAATGACTGCAGGTGGCGCGCCTCGTGCACGCTGAGGGCTCTTGATGGCAGGTTGGTGGCCGTCAACTTCCATGAGCCAGGTTCCATCTGTTTCAAGCGCCCAGGCCAGCATGATCTTTCATCAATTTGTCTTGCAGAGCGAACGCCGCCCTGACGATTTTTCATGCCGTGAAACTGTTTGAGTGTAGGAATCGGACGAATGACTGCCGGAACTGACAAGGCAGGTTTGGCAATGATGACGGAAGATGCGTCTTCCGGCGGCAATCTGCAGGCCATGTTCTTCGACGCTCTCTGCGATGGGCTTTCCAGCGCTTTCTTCGCCTACGACAAGAATGATCTGGTGCTGTTTGCCAGCCGTCAGCTTCTCAATTTCTTTCCGATCAAGCCGGACTTCCTGCAACCCTTGACGCGGCTGCGCGATTTTCTGGGTGCCGTCTTCGACACTGGCATGCGGCATCGCGGAAATCAGGGCAAGTCCTCCGCCAATCGCGACGATTGGATTTCGCAGCGCATCGCCTCGCACTGGCGCGAGCGCTTCGAGATGACGGAACATCTCGCCGATGATCGTTGGGTTCGCATCATCAAGCGGCGGCTGCCCTCAGGCATCGGCTTCTGCGTCATCTCCGATATTTCCGAGGTGAAGAAGCGCGAAGAGCAGTGGCGCCTCGATACGGAGCGGGTACAGCTCACCGAGGATATTCTCGACAACCTGCCATTTCCGCTTTTCGTCAAGGACCAGAATATGGTCTACGTCGCGGTCAACAGGGCGTTCTGCGACAAATACCAGACGACAGCGGACGAGCTGCGCGGCCGCAAGGGCATTGATCTCTTTTCGACCGATATTGCCAATCGCTTCGAGGAGAGCGACCGGCACGTGATCGAGACCGGAGAGTTGTCGATTTCGCGACAGCGCCAGATCGCCCGCAATGGCGTCGAGCGCGATATCGTCACGCGCAAGCAGCGCATCGGCAAGCCCGGCCGCTATTTCCTAGTGGGCACCATGCAGGATCTGCCGAAGGAAGGGGCCGATTTCGACGAATTCGCCCTCGCATCCCAGATCAAGGAAAACAGCGATCGGTCCTATCGCCGCGCCTATGTGCCGATGGTCGCCCTGCAGACCATTTCGCGCCGTCCGGCCGCGATGGAGACCTTCGCTCCGGAAAATTTCAGCGGCCGCAAGATTCTGGTCGTCACATCGGATTTTGCCGCAGAGACTGCGGCGTTGAAGACGCTCGGCAAGTATGGCTTCGAGGCCTGCGTGGTCCATAACGAAAACGAGGAAGCCGCTTTTCTGGACGTGGCGAGCGCGCATGGCGTCAAGATCGATCTGGTGATCGTCGACAATCAATTGGACAGACGCTGCATCGAATTGGCCGAGCGGCAGAATGTGCCCGCCCTGTCGCTGGACGGCTCCCAGCTTGCCACCGAGCTGACATTTGTGATCGCCCGCCATTTCAACCGCAATATTCGCGGCGAACTGGCAGGTGCCACCGAACCGCTGGTCCAGGAATGGCGGCGCGGCGTCGGTGACGATCGCGGCGTGCAGATCTTGGTCGCCGAGGACAACGAGATCAATCAGATCGTCTTCGCGCAGATTCTGGAAGGCCTGGGATACAGCCACGTGATTGCCGCCAGCGGTGACGAAGCCGTCGGATTGTGGCAGGAGCTGCATCCTGAACTGATCCTCATGGATATCTCGCTGCCAGGCCTGAACGGGTTCGAGGCGGCGAGATTGATCCGCGGCGCGGAAAAGGGCAGCGGGTCGCATACGCCGATCATCGGCGTGCTGACACAGGCTTTCGAGCGCGACCACAAGGAATGCGCAGACGCCGGCATGGACGACGTCATCTTGAAGCCGGTCAGCCCGGATATCATCGAGACCGTGTTCCAGAAGTATATGCACAGCGGTCGCAAAGCGCAAAATAGGTAAATTTTACAATGACATCGCGCGAGACGGCAAGTTATCGCGGGCGTTGAATGACTGTCGTCTCGCCATCCTTTCTTAAGACTTCGCCTTCATGCTTTTTCCAGGGTGGAGAAAACATTGGGACCGAATATGAAATCGGCTGAAATGCTGCTTGGGCCAGTCAGTCAGGAGCCGCAGGCAATTGCCTATACCGATCCGCTGACGGGATTGGGGAATCGTCATCGCATGCGCGAGCGCACGCGCCAGATTTCGCTTGAGCGCGCCAGCGATCCCGCACCCTTCACCATCGGCATCGTCAATCTGGACTCTTTCAAACCGATCAACGATCTGTTCGGCGTCGAAGCCGGCGACGAGATCCTCTGTCAGGTCGCGCATCGGCTCAGAGCATGCATCCCGGATGGCGCGACGGTAACCCGCCATGATGGCGATGAATTTGCCTTTGTTCTGCCTCTGGTTTTCGAGCGCCTCGGCGCCGAGAAATTTGGCCAGATGATCCGTGAGGTGCTATCGGCGCCCTACGATCTCGGCGAGCGCAATGTCAGGCTTTCCGCCTCCTTCGGCTTCGCCATATATCCCTTCGCGGGCGAAGAATTCGACGATCTCCTGAAGAATGCCGAAACCGCGCTCTACCGCTCCAAGCGCCGCGGCCGCGGTCAGATCACCGTCTATTCCAGGGAGATCGCGCAGGAAATGAAGCGCGCGACGCAGCTCGAGCAGGCGCTGCGCAATGCCATCATCTCCGACGCCATCGACGTGCATTTTCAGCCCATCGTTTCGCTCGCCAACAACATGGTTCTCGGCTTCGAGGCACTGGCCCGCTGGAACGATCCCGATCTCGGCTTCGTTTCACCCGCCGTCTTCGTGCCGCTTGCCGAGGAGCGTGGCTTTATCGACGCCTTGTCCGAAGCACTTCTGCGAAAGGCTGCCGAAGCCGCGCTCTCGTGGCCGCGCGACCTTTTCCTGTCCTTCAATCTGTCCTCGGCGCAATTGATGGACCCCGGCACCAGCAGCAGCGTCCTTGCCATTCTTGCGCGTGTCGGCCTCGACCCGCATCGCCTCGAGCTTGAAATCACCGAGACGGCGGTCATGAGCTCGGCCGACACCGCCCAGCGCATCATTGCCGACCTCCGTGCGGCAGGCGTACGCATTTCCCTCGACGATTTCGGGACCGGTCAATCGAGCCTTGGTCGCCTGCGTGAATTCATCTTCGACAAGGTGAAGATCGATCGCGCCTTTGTGTCGCGCATGAATACGGACAGGGTCTCCGAACACATCATCAAGGCCGTCCTTGCCATGTGTGAAGGGTTGGAGTTGCGTGTGGTCGCCGAAGGCATCGAGGAACATGCCGAGGCCGAAAAATTACGGGCGCTCGGCTGCGCCATGGGGCAGGGCTATTACTTTGGCAAGCCCGTCGATAGCGTCGCGACGCTACGCTATCTGCAGGATCAATATTTCGAAGCCGCCAGCGAGCACGAGATCGCTTGACGCCGTAGACAGGGCAAAAAGAAAGCGGCAGCCGGTAAGGGCCGCCGCTCGTATTTAGTGTCAGACCCACCCTGTTACTTGTTGGTGGTCGACGAGGTGGTCGTATTGTCGGTCGCCGGCATGGTCGACGTTCCAGCCGAACCTGCGGCCTTGTCGGAGGCCTGCATTGCAAGCGTCTTGAACTCAGGCGCAGCCTTCAGCGACTCGGCCGTTTCCGTCGTCGTCAGCTTGATCGTGCCATCCTGGGGATTCTGGGTGGCGCTGATCTTGTCGAACGGGACGGCGACATTCTTCTGGCCCATGCCAAGGAAGCCGCCGACGCCGACCACTGCTGCGACAACGCCGCCCTGCTTCTGCAGGATCAAGTCGTTGATGCTGCCGATGCTTTCGTTCTGACCGTTATAGACCGACTGGCCCATATAGGTCTTGGCGCTGATCTGGTCCGCCGATTGGGCAGTCAGATTGCCAGCCTGCTCCGTGCCGGTCATGGCGGCCGGAGCCTGCGCCTTGGTCTGCGGAGCTGTAGCGTCCGGCTTCGTGGCCGCCGGAGCAGTCTGCGTCAACGGAGCGTCACCGCCACCGGTCGACGGCTGCTGCGACTGAGCGAAAGCCATGGGCGAGAGAACGGATGCGGTTGCAAAGATTGCACCTGCAGCGACGGAAGTGAAGAATTTCCCAGTCATCGTGAACCTACCTTTCATTCTGCTGGAAGCGCTTTGTGAAGCGCATGCATACCAGCGCGAGTGGAGCCTTTGTCTGCTGACCATCTTCGTACCGGTCGTAAAGGCAAATGGTTCAGGGGAGCTTTGGTTCCGATAAAAGTTGCATGCCGCGGATGTCTATGGTTCCGCACGCGAAAAATATTGTTGAATAACAATAGGATAATTTGAAAGAGACAACCTGGAAGATTGAATGGAGCGCGCGCGACAGCTCGTCCATGGCGACACGCGGGCTGATCGGTATTACGTCACAGCGCATCGCAAAGGGAACCTTCGCGCCCGATAGGCGCGAAGGCAATTTCAATCAGAGTTTGTAGGGCGGGTCGAAAACGCCCCTGACCGTCAGGCCAAGTTCCAGCAGCGCACCAGCCTGCGGCTGCATGGAGCGCGCCTCGTCGTCGAGCCCCTCCCAGGCGGTCGTCACCGCCAGCCGATCGGCGTTCTTACCGATGAAGGCGGGGCAGGAGGGCTGCATTGCCGGCACGCGGTAGCGTTCGATACGCAGGCCATCCGGGCTGTACTTGTCGACGAAGCCCGAACCCCAGCGTGCGTTCCAGATATAGCCATCGGCATCGCAGACCGAGCCGTCGAGGCCGCCCGGATCTTCCACGCTGTCGACCATGACGATCGGCTCGCCCGCGGGAAGTCCGGTCTCCGGATCGACCAGCACGCGCATGAGCTGGCTGATGCGCGTATCGGTGTAATAGCCGATCGTCCCATCCGGCGAAAAGCAGATCGAATTCGGTATGCTGATCTGGTCGAAGATCTTCGTGACCTTGCCGCCGGCAGCGACATGGTAGATGGCGCCCGCCTGCATCTCGGCACGCTTGCCCATGGTGCCTATCCAGAGGGATCCGGAGATGTGCGTGCGCCCGTCATTGGAGCGGTTTTCCGGCTTGTCGGCTTCGATCGCCGCGTAGAAGCTCAGCTCGCCGCTGGCAATATCGCGAAGGAACAGGCCTTCTTCGGTTGCGATAATCTGACGCTCCGCATCGACGCGGGCAAGCACGCTCGCCATCATCGGCAGGTTGTGCACCTGCTTCTTGCCCGTCGGCAAGTGCAGCTCATGCAGTTCCTTGCCCAGGATGTTGAACCACCAGACCGTGTCCGTATCGGGATCGTAAGTTGGGCCTTCTCCAAGAACAGATGAGGTGTTGCAGAGAATATTGCCCTGAAAATCATGAATATCGGTCATAGATCAGGCTCCTATGGCTGCGTCATAGGCATAAATGGTCGTCTTGGCGCGTTCGGCAACCTCTGGCGCCGTCATTCCCGGCTTGTAGAGGCTGGTGCCCAGACCGAAAGCGAGGATGCCCGCCTTGGTGTAATCGGCGAAATTCTTGTCCGAAACGCCGCCAACGGCAGCGATCACAAGCTCTGGCGGTAGGACGGCGCGAATGGCGGTGATGCCGGAAGCACCAAGCACGCCCGCCGGAAAAAATTTCAAGCCGGTGGCGCCGGCGCGGGCCGCCGCGAGTGCCTCCGTGGCGGTGAAGACGCCCGGCATCGTCACCATGCCTTTGTCGCGGGCGCGGCTGATGACAGCGGGCTCGACATTCGGGGTGACAAGCAGTTTGCCGCCGGCTCCATCGAGCCTGTCGACATCCTCGACCGTCAGCACCGTGCCGGCGCCGATCAGGCAATCGGCAGGCGCCATCTTGGCGGCGATCTTGATCGAGCGGAAGGCTTCAGGCGAGTTCAGCGGGATCTCGATGGCGGTGAAGCCGGTTTCGATCAGCGCGCCGACGATATCGGCCGTTTCTTCCGGCTTGATGCCGCGAAGAATGGCGATGAGCGGGCGCTTCATGGAGGGGAAAGGAATACGGGTCGTCATCAGCTTCTGCTTTCGTTCGTGAACCAGATCGCGTTCGCCGCGGCGGAAAGCCCGCGACGGACGGCGGCGTCGGCATCGATGGTCTGATAGGGGAGGGAAAGGCTGCGGAATGCATCCTCGTAGAGCGCCTGCAGCCGCCCGGAGGCAACGAGCGTGATAGCCGCTCCTCGCCCGGCGGATGACAGGGCGCCGGCGATCTCGGTGCCGATCAGCGTGCCCGATATCAATGCCTGGGCGCCGGCTGATGTCAGTCCGTGGAGAAGCTGGCCGGAGCGGGCGGTAAACAGCAGGTTGGTCGCAAGCGCTGGCTTTTCGAAGGCCGCCTTGAGGGCCGTTTCGAAAGCCTTGGTGTCGGCAGGCATGTCGGCGCTGCCGGCGACGGCATGCGACAGGATACTGTGCCTGGTAATGACGTCGAAGAGTTCGCCGGTCATGAAGGTCGAGAAACCCGTCACCTGGCCGTCGAGGACGCGCACCCATTTCGAATGGGTTCCCGGCATGCAGACGATTTGCTCGCCTTTTGCATCGGCCGCGATAGCGCCGAGCAATTGCGTTTCCTCGCCGCGCATGACATCGGGTGCCTGCGTGCTGCGCTGCGCCAGGCCCGGCAGGATGCGAACATCGCGCGCCTGTCCGGGAACGGCGACTGCGCCGGTGAGAATGGCTGCCAGCGACGCCGGCGTGTCGATGTAGCCGGCCTCGACCCAGCCCTGACGCGCTCCGGCCATGCCGCAGACAATGACAGGAATATCCGACGGTGCGGAAATGGCGTCCAGATGCGCCTGCAGGACTTTGGCGAAGCCGGTCTGCGCCGCCACCGTCATGCCTTCGCCGCTTCGCCGCTCTGCAAGGATGTTGCCATCCTCGCCGATCAGCCACAGCCGGAAACTGCTGGTGCCCCAGTCCACCGCGACATATGCGGGTTTCGTCATGAGAAATGCTCCAAGTCTTTCACTAGAAAATGCCGCCATCGACAGTGACGGTTTGGGCCGTAATCGCCCCCGAACAGTCAGACGCAAGGAAAAGTACCGGTCCGACGAGGTCTTCCGCCTTGAGCAGGCGCTTAAGGCATTGCCGCGAGACGGTTTTGGCCATGCCATCTTCCGTCAGCCAGAGCTCCAGCTGTCTCTCGGTCACGATCATTCCCGGGAGGACCGCGTTGACGCGGATGTTTTCCGGACCGAGGCGACCGGCAAAGCTTTTGGTCAGCCCGATGATGCCGGACTTTGCCGCCGAATAGGAGGACAGTGCCGGCGGGTTCATCTTGAAGGCGATCGAGGAGAAATTGACGATCGATCCGCCACCTGCGGCTCGCATGCCGGGGGCTGCGGCCTGCGATACGAAGAAGACCTGCTTCAAATTGATCGCCTGGTTGTTGTCCCAGTATTCTTCGGTCGTCGTGTCGATATCGTGCCGGTCGTCCCAGGCGGCATTGTTGACGAGCACGCGGATTGCGCCAAGATCGGATTCGACCGCCGCGACTGTGTTCTTGATCTCGCCGACATCGCGCAGATCGGCGTGATAGAAGGCGACGGGATGTGCGGATTGTGCCGAGAGCTTGGCGACAAGCGCCTTGCTCGGCTCTTCGGCGATATCGATGAAGGCGACTTTGGCGCCCTGTCTGGCGAAACCTTCGACAAGGGCCGCGCCAATGCCTGAACCGCCGCCGGTGATCAGGACTGTTCGATCCTTAAGATCGGGAAATTGCGCCTGTGTCTCGGCCAAGGTCTCTCCTCCCGGCTTGCAGAATGTTCCATTATTCGGAACAAAATTTGACTATGTGGAATTATCCGATTACCCTTCCGTCGTGTCAAGGATAGCGTGGCAGTGCGAGTGATAAATGAAAGGGCACGGAACTGAATTTCGATAGTGAGAAAGAAAACAGCCGTCGTGAGCGCGAAACCGGAACGCTCGGAAAGCTCGTGGCGTTGCTCGATCTCGTTGCGCTTGGCGATGAGCCCATGCGGTTTACGGACATTCTTTCACTATCCGATCAACCCCGCGGCACGCTACATCGCCAATTGTCACATCTCGTCGAGGAAGGGCTGTTGGAGGTCGATCGCGACGGGCGCTATATCATCGGCATCCGGCTGCTGAAGCTTGCTTCGCGCAGCTGGGAGCGCAACGAATTTCGCGCCATTGCCGAGCCGCATTTGCGCCGATTGCAGGAGCTGACCCGCGAAACCGTGCATCTGGGTGTCTTGCGCGGCTCGGAGGTGATCTATCTCGACAAGGTCGAGGGACGGCAGTCCGTGCGCATGTATTCCCAGATCGGCAATGCCTCTCCGGCCTATTGCACCGGCGTCGGCAAGGCTGCTTTGTCCGCACTCGACGATGCAGAGCTTGCGGTGCGGATCGCCGATCTGGAATTTCGCCCCTACACAGAACATACGCTGCGCAACGCCGCCGACCTGCTTGCCGATATCGCCGATATCAGGATGCGTGGCTACGCATTCGATCGGGAAGAACACGAGAGCGGCATATGCTGCGTAGCCGCGCCGATCCGCTCGGACGGCGATCATATGCTGGCCGGTATCTCGGTAACGGGCCCGGCCTATCGCGTCGCATTGCAGAGGCTCGAGGAATGGGCACCTCTGGTAGTATCCGCCGCCGATTCGATCATGACGGACATGCGCAGTCGGATGGGCCCAAAGCGCTAGCCCCCTATTTCAGCAGGGGCTCGCGTGAAATCCCTCAATATTATCGCTGTTTGCACCGGACCTTAGCAAAAATCGCGTGTTTATCTTAAATTTGATTGTTGAGATGTGCGTAAGAACTGCCATTATCCTCGAATGACTGCTAGGATCACGAAGGAATTGGTGAAATGACGCAGAGACATCATAGTAACGGGCATTGAAGCGGCTGGAATCCCTAAAAATTTATATTGGAACAAGCGTCGGTTATCCGGAGCTGGTACGTGGGGCTTAAGTGGGTAAGAGACGGAAGTTGCGTAATCTTTCCCTATTTTACATAAAGAAGACTAATAATGGCGGCATTGGTGCAGGCGGGAGCGTCTCCTCGGGGTGAGGACTACATCGAAGAAATTGGCAGGCTGAAGACACAGTTTGACGTGTTTCGCTTCATGAAGGGATTGACGGAGGCCTATCGTTGCCGGGCTTTCATGGTCGTCAATCTGCCGCCGATTACCTCCTTTGAGTTGCAAAGCAATTCGGTGATCAACAATTGGCCGGCCGAACTTCTGTCGATTTACGATCAGGAAGGGTTGCTGCCAAGCAGCCCGGTGCTGCGCCGCCTGCGCAGCTCGACACTGCCCTTTGTCTACGAAGTGGCATCGACCCCGAACCGTGAAGAAAGCAAATCCCAGCTCGCCATTGCCCTGTTCGAGCGGTTTCGCATGACGCGCTTCATCTACCTGCCGACCCATGACGTATCCGGCATTCGCGGCGCGGTATCCCTGGCCGGTGATCGGGAACTCTTCTCGCCGGAGGAGATCAAGGATCTCTGCTATATTTCCATCCATGTTTTCGATCGGCTTGCGGAAATCCGCAGCCTGGATGTACGCGTCATCGATGCGCTGACGGATCGCGAGATCGATTGCCTGAACTGGACGGCGGCAGGAAAGACCAGCGCGGAAATCGCCGAAATCCTGTCGCTCTCGGAGCATACCGTCAATCATTACCTGAACCGGGCCACGAAGAAGCTCGATACGGTCAATCGCACGCAGGCCGTTGCCAAGGCATTGCGGGTGGGATTGATCAAATAGCAATTCCGGTGCCGGCAGTTTCGCCCGCATTTGCCTCCCAGCCACCAAGATGTTCCCCGCGATGAATTGCGTGATGATCGAGATTCGAGCAGTCTTGTGCGCGAATTTTGTGCGCTGCAAATAAACTATGCTGAAGCACGGCGTTGCGATCGATGCGCTCGACTTGGCCAATATGACATCAAGCATTTGAAATACATTGATTTTCACAGTTTTGTGAAAACTGGCACGCTTTCTGCATGGCTATTAGCAGAGGTCCAGAGGGGACTGTTGATAACAGCGCCGACCAATGTGCGCGGATCAAGCGACCGCCGCTGATACCTTTGCCGAGCTTCTCCCGGCAACTGGTATCAGCGGCGGTTGTTGCTTATTTGGCACGCCATCAAAATCGATGGTGTTTGCATCGCAGTTTTTCCCATTCCTGCCTTACTCCCTTCCGAGGTCTGCCCTATGTCGGCCCGCGAAAACGTCTTCCTCGCTTGGGAGAGGGTTGCGGCTGGTAGGGTCATAGACCCGGCGGACCTGCCGGCCGCAACTAAAACGCTTTTTGTCGGCGACGCCCCGATTTTGTTTGGCGAAGTCCTGCCGCTCTACTATCTAAGCCAGAAGGATTTTCGAGACGCTGCGGCAAACGTGGCGCTCGATGAAGAGCGCGTAGTGAGGATGGAATGGCAGACATCACCAAGGAACAGGTGCTGGAAACGTTGAAGACGGTTCGCGGCCCGGACCTGGAGCACAGCATCGTTGAGCTCGGCATGGTGTCGGATGTCTTCATTTCCGATGGCAAGGTCTATTTCTCCATCACCGTTCCGGCCGAGCGCGCCAAGGATCTTGAACCGATGCGCCTTGCAGCCGAGCGCGTCATCAAACAGATGCCTGGCGTCAAGGGTGCCATGGTCGCTTTGACCGCCGACAAGAAGGCCGGCAGTGCTCCGGCGGCCCGGCCATCGCCGCCGCCTGCAGCCCCCCATGCTCATGCCCATCCTCATCCCGCGCAACAGCAGCCCCGCGCCGGCAAGATCGGTGTTCCCGGCGTGGGCGCCATCATAGCGGTTGCCTCGGGCAAGGGTGGCGTCGGCAAATCGACGACAGCGGTCAATCTGGCGCTTGGCCTGCTTGCCAATGGCCTGCGCGTCGGCGTTCTGGATGCCGATATCTACGGCCCGTCGATGCCTAGGCTCCTTAAGATCTCCGGCAAGCCGTCACAGATCGATGGCCGCACCATAGTTCCCATGGAGAATTATGGCCTCAAGGTCATGTCGATGGGCTTCCTTGTCGAGGAGGAAACCGCGATGATCTGGCGTGGGCCGATGGTTCAGTCGGCGCTGCTGCAGATGCTGCGCGAAGTCGCCTGGGGAGAGCTCGACGTGCTCGTCGTCGACATGCCGCCGGGCACGGGCGACGTGCAGTTGACCATGGCCCAGCAGGTGCCGCTTGCCGGCGCCGTGATCGTTTCCACGCCGCAGGATCTCGCGCTGATCGATGCCCGCAAGGGCCTCAACATGTTCCGCAAGGTTGAGGTTCCCGTTCTCGGCATCGTTGAAAACATGAGCTATTTCATCGCTCCGGATACAGGTGCACGCTATGATATCTTCGGCCATGGTGGCGCGCGCAAGGAAGCCGAACGCATCGGCGTGCCCTTCCTCGGCGAAGTGCCGCTGACCATGGGCATTCGCGAGACCTCCGACGCCGGCACGCCGCTCGTCGCCGCGGAACCGGATGGCGTCGTTGCCGGCATCTATCGCGAGATTGCCGCCAAGGTCTGGAAGCAAGTCGCCACCGCGCCGCAACGTTCTGCGCCGTCGATCGTGTTTGAATAATTCACAGAGGCGTGTCTGCTTTCTGTATAGCGACGGATTGTCTTGCCTGCATCCTGTGCTATGACTTCGCGTGATTACGGAATCTGCGGTGAAAGCGCGCAATGAAGGGGTTGTGACTTGATTCTTTGCCAGCTTTGCTGCATATGCGCCGCCGGCGTGGAACTGGTTGGGCGTCTCCGATGACCGCCCTCCGCCAAACGGTGGTTCTGTTTCGTCCGAACAGGCAGCTTCGCCAGGACGGACGAAGGATTGGTACAGCAGCGCAATGGAACATGGACACGGATTCCCGGCCGGACCGGCGGGATGCAACCGGGGTTTTATGAGCTCTTTTCATTGGCCATTGGTGGAATCGCGGCAAGCGCGCGCACGGCGCCTCGTGCGTAATTTTGTTTCCGCTGCTGCGGGAGCGAGCAGTTGATAACTGCCTATTGCTCAGATTCGAAACCGCTTGAGCTGCCGGATCTCTCGGCTGCTGCACGGTTGCCTGAGAATGCCGTCTGGATCGACATGGTCGATCCGACGCGCGAGGAAGAAGCCAACATCGAGCGCCTGCTTGGGCTCGAGGTTCCCACGCGCGAGGACATGAAGGATATAGAACCGTCGAGCCGGCTCTATATCGAGAATGGCTCTGTCTTCCTGACTGCTTCATTGCTGTGGAAAGCCGATACCGATCTGCCGATGCTGACCGACGTCGCCTTCATTCTGACGGGACATCGGCTGGTGACCATTCGCTATGCGCAGCCGAAATCATTCGCGCTGTTTATCGCGGCTCTGCAACGAATTCCGCAGGAACGCCGCACAGGCATCGCGCTCCTCGCGAAACTCCTCGAAACAATCGTCGACCGCACCGCCGAGGTCCTTGAACAAGCCGTGGCGGGTATCGATATATTGTCGGTGCACGTATTCGGCGATCGCGTGAAGAAGATCCGCCGTCCGGCAAACTATCTGGAAGAAAAGCTCAAGAACATCGCAGGCTATCACCGTACAATCAGCAAAGTACGTGACAGCCTGAGTTCGCTGTCCCGATTGCTGACCTTCCTGCATACCATCCCCGCCATGCAGCAGGACCCTGAGGCAAAGGAACTGTGTCGCAATGTCGCGCGGGATGTCCAATCTCTGTCGGAGCATGCTTCCTTCGTCGCAGGCAATATCACGTTCCTGCTGGATGCATCGCTCGGGCTGATCAATATCGAGCAGAACGCCATCATCAAGATCTTTTCGATCGCTTCGGTGGTGTTTCTGCCGCCGACGCTTGTGGCGTCCGTCTATGGCATGAATTTCGAGCTGATGCCCGAGCTGCATTTCGCTTACGGCTACCCGGCTTCGTTGATGTTGATGGTCGTGTCGGCCATCGTCCCGTTTTTCTTTTTTCGCTGGAAAGGCTGGCTCTGAGAGTCTAGTGATCCTGAATGTCTAACGAAACCCATCATTCTCCCGACGGGAAAATGAGCCCTCGTAAACTCGCTTACCTCGCTCTCGGATCCGTCGGCGTTGTGTATGGCGATATCGGTACGAGCCCCCTCTATGCCTTTCGCGAGGCACTGAAGCCGGTGGCCGCCGACGGTCTGACGCGCGGCGAAGTCATCAGCGTCATATCGCTGATGTTCTGGACGCTGACGATTATCGTCACGATCAAATATGTCCTTTTTCTGCTCCGTGCAGACAACGACGGCGAAGGTGGGACGCTTTCCCTGCTGGCCCTGTTGATGAAGACGGCGAATGGCCACACTGCCATTCTCATGCTGCTGGGCCTGCTCGGCGCCGCGCTTTTCCTTGGCGACGCGATGATCACGCCGGCGCTTTCGGTTCTCTCGGCGGTCGAAGGTCTGAAGCTCGTCACGCCGAAATTCGCGGATTACATCGTGCCCATATCGGTCGCGATCCTGGCGCTGCTTTTTGCGATCCAGTCGCATGGCACCGGCGCTGTCGCCCGCTTCTTCGGGCCGATCACGGCCATCTGGTTCATCGTCATGGGCCTTGCCGGCATCATGCACATTTCCGATGACTACAGCATTCTCGCGGCGCTCAATCCCTGGTATGCGGTGAGCTTTCTCCTGCATGAAGGCTTCCTCGGGGTCGTGGTGCTTGGCGCGGTCTTCCTGACCGTGACGGGTGCCGAAGCGCTCTATGCCGACCTCGGCCATTTCGGCCGACGCCCGATCCAGTGGGCCTGGTTCGTCCTGGTTTTCCCGTCGCTGGCACTGAACTATTTCGGCCAGGGCGCTCTCGTGCTGCGTCAGCCCGAGGCGATGTCCGACCCGTTCTTCCTGATGTATCCGCACTGGGCGATCCTGCCGGTGGTCATTCTCGCCACCATGGCGACCATCATCGCCAGCCAGGCCGTCATCACCGGCGCCTTCTCGCTCACCCGGCAGGCCATCCATCTCGGCTTCCTGCCGCGCATGGAGATCCTCTTTACGTCCGAGACCAATACCGGCCAGATCTTCCTGCCGTCGGTCAACACCGTCCTGTTCTTCGGTGTCATCTTCCTGGTGCTGAGCTTCAAGACGTCGGACTCTCTGGCCACCGCCTACGGCATATCGGTCACCGGCGCGATGGTCGTCACCTCGATCATGGCCTTCGAATTCGTCCGCGTTCGCTGGAACTGGTCGCTGCCAATGGCAGCCGCCGTACTGACGCCGCTGCTGCTGCTTGAATTCGTCTTCCTGGGCGCCAACCTGCTGAAGATCCACGACGGCGGCTATGTTCCGGTGCTGATTGCTACCGCCTTCACCGTCATCATGTGGACCTGGCGCCGCGGCACCGCGATCCTTATGGAGAAGACGCGGCATACCGATATTCCGCTGTCGTCCTTCGTCAGCTCGATCGAGCGCAAGAGCGATCACTCGCCAGCGCATGTACCCGGCACGGCGATCTTCCTGACCAGCGATCCGGAATCCGCTCCGGCAGCATTGCTGCACAATCTGAAGCACAACCACGTCCTGCACGACAAGAACGTCATCCTGACGATCAGGACCACCAACAAGCCGCGCGTTGCCCAGGAAGACCGCTACTCGGTCGAGAAGGTGTCCGACCGCTTCTCGCGCGTCGAATTGCGCTTCGGCTTCATGGAATCGCAGAATGTCTCGCAGGCGCTTGCGACCCTGCGCAAGACCGGCCTCAAGTTTGACATCATGTCGACGTCCTTCTATCTGGGCCGCCGCAAGCTGGTGCCGGATGCCAAGTCGGGCATGCCGCACTGGCAGGACAGGCTCTACATCGCGCTCGCCAACGCCGCGACCGACCCTTCCGACTACTTCCGTCTCCCTGCGAACCGCGTGGTGGAACTGGGTTCGCACGTCATCATCTAAGGTCGAGACATCAGCTATTTATCCGAAGGCCCGGTGGATATCCGCCGGGCCTTTTGACTTTTCTATTGCGCAAGTGGTGCGTTGGCCTATTCAATCTAAAGGAGAAATGGCGCTTTACATTCTGGGGGTGGTCGCGAATGCTCAAACAAACCTTGTCCATCATACGCAACAATTTGGCGTTTTACGCGATGGTGATCGCATCTTTTGTTGGCATTGCGATTTTCGATGAATATTCCGGCAAGTCTACCTCCGTAGGCGTAGTTTTGCTTCTGTCATGCATGCTGTCGATGAATGTACAGAATTCTGTTCTGCGGAATCTGAATTTCACGGCGGCGGCGAAAGTTGGCAAGCTACCATTTCGCGGATATATGTTCAGGAGCCTGGGGCTGGGTTTGCTCGTGCTTTTCCTGATGGCCCTCCCTCTTATTCCTCTCTTGGGTGCCAAGGGTATTGACAAAGCCTATTTCGGGCTTTGGGCGATGTTGGCATTCCTAGTGGCGTTCTGCATCATCTTTTCTCTTCTCGGTACATGGTTGCCTGCGAGCATTCATGGCACCAAGGCAGGTATAGGTGATGCGCTGCGAAGGGGTGTAGCGCGATTTCCTTCGACGATTTCCCTGGTATTCTTGGGCTTAACCCTCCCTCTCGTGGCTGGGATCATTGTCGTGATCTTTGCGAGTACCTTTGGTGGTCCGGGCATGCTGGTGAACGGGCACTTGAACATCCCTGTTATTGCAGCCTCATTGATATCCAATGGCTTGCAAGCCATAGGCTGGACCTACATCTCAGTTGTGTCGGTCCGGCGGTATATGGAAGCTGAACAGATCGGGCCGCCGTCGGGCGCGGAATTGCTCACTGTCTTTGCTTAGCGAGCTGTTTGCAACCGCATGAACTCCTGGCCTCCATTGACGATAGGAGGCCACCCTTATTAACCATCCATCAAGGTTAATGAGGGATTATTCCGGCTCCTAGTTTCGAGTGCCGTTCGGAGTTCGGTGTTGTCTCGTCCGCGTCATGTCAGCCAAAAATTGCGGTTTCTGCCGAAAAACTGGACGTCTCCGGCCGTATTCGGGATTTGCGCCTGGCTGATCTTCCCGTCGGCCGCGGCCTATGGTGATCTCGCCGGTCTGCTGGCGGGCATCGACAGGACGGGAGCCAACTGGCGCATGGTGATGACCAATTCACCGGCGGGCTCTACCCACCAGGCGGAACTGGCCTTCGGCGATGCGAAGGCGGCCGCAGCCGTCGGTGATGGCGGTCTCGTCATGCCGGATGGGCGCCGCGTTGCTTTCCTTTCCGAGCAGAAGGGCAGTGATCCCCGGCCGGACGAAGAGCGCATCAATCGCCAGGGCAAGAAGGGCCGGGTGGTTTCCGTCTCGCCAATGTCGCCGCCAAAGGATTTTTCTGCCGGTTCCGTGCTGGAACGCCAGAGCCTGCTGTTTCAACCGAAATCGGACACTGGCGAGAGAACGGCTTTCCTGAAGCCGAAGCTCGGCGGCAAGGAAATCCAGATTGCCACGGCTTTTTACAAGAAACAGCCGCCAAAGCAGGATGATAGCGTGCCTGCCTATCTCGCGAGCTTGGTCACCAATCAGAATGCCGATGTTCTGGCCGCTGCCTACGCGTCACCGGCGCCGGATTATGCGCGGACGTCGCCTTTCGATTCGATCCTCGCCACGGATCAGGATGGCCAGGGCCGCTTCGTGCCGCAGATCGGGCCGAAGGATCACCCCTGGGCCGCCAATGTCCTGCCGCCTTCGGTCTTTTCTTCCGACGAGCAGCAGTGCCTCGCGACCGGCATCTATTTCGAGGCGCGGGGTGAATCGGTGAAAGGGCAGGCGGCCGTCGCCCAGGTCATTCTTAATCGCGTTCGCAATCCGGCCTATCCGAAGACCATCTGCGGCGTCGTCTACCAGAATGATGACTGGCACAATGCCTGCCAGTTTTCCTTTGCCTGCGACAACGTTAGGGATCGCGTCAACTCGCCGGAGCATTGGCGTATAGCGCGCCAGGTCGCCATGGCGGTCACCGCCGGCAAGATCTGGCTTCCGGAAGTCGGCTCGGCCACACATTATCATGCGGTCTATGTCCGGCCGAAATGGGCGGCCGAAATGGTGAAGGTCGGCCGCATCGGCATGCATATCTTCTACCGGACCTATGGTGGCGGGTGGAGCTGAGCGGGTGGGTTCGGCGACCTCGCGCTGGGGATAAGCTCCCTCGGCCGGCAAAAAAGCAACATCAAAGCGTGGGCTGAAGAGGATTCTTCGGCTCAGTTTTCGCCAGATAGCGCTTCTTTAGCTTAAACTCATGATTTAATTGGGCTAATTTATGGCTGGACAGATGACGTCTACGCCTTGACTATGCTTTTTCCTAAAACTATGTTGCGCGCGACTTCAAAACGGGCCGAAAGGTGGCGAAACCTGCTGTTCGTTTACGCGTTGACCGGGGAAATGGGACTACGCGCAACGAAAAGGGGAGGACTTCACCATGGCGGATGACCGCGACGAGGGTCTGGAAAAGCGGCGGGCGCAGCTGGGAGCCGAACTGGCAAGCAAGCGCTCTGCGGTGAGAGAGGATGAATCCGGGGAGGTTCGTGCCGAGGTAAGCCGCAAAGGTTATGCCCAGGCTATGAAGCTTTCTAGTGAATTCATTGCTGCCATCATCGTAGGTGCCGTTCTGGGCTACGTTCTCGACCGTTTTGCCGGTACGGCGCCGTGGGGCATGATTATATTGCTGCTTCTCGGATTCTGTGCCGGTGTACTGAATGTACTGCGTTCGGCGGGCAAGGTGGCGACACCGGCGCTCGAGGAACATGGGCCAGATAAGAAATGAGCGGAAGCAGCGCTTGACGTTGTTTCCAGGTGACAGGCATCCGCTCGATGGAGCGGAAAAATGAAAGAGAACAAGCGGTGGCAAACGGACCTACCCATCAGTTCCTGATCTTCAAGATTATCCCGATCGATATCGGTGGAATTGATTTTTCGTTCACCAACGCATCGCTGTTCATGGTCGCCTCGGCGCTCCTGTCCGCTGGCTTCCTGTATTATGCCAGCGCACCGCGCAGCGTCATTCCGAGCCGCGCCCAGTCGGTTGCGGAAATGGCCTATGAATTCATCGCCTCTATGTTGAAAGAAGGGGCGGGAACGAAGGGAATGAAGTTCTTCCCGCTGGTCTTCTCGCTCTTCATGTTCGTGCTGACTGCCAACCTGCTCGGCATGGTTCCTTACTTCTATACCGTCACCAGCCAGATCATCGTTACCTTCGCATTGGCGCTGCTGGTCATTCTGACGGTCATTCTCTACGGCTTCATCAAGCACGGCTTCGGCTTTCTCAAGCTTTTCGTGCCGCAGGGCGTCCCGGGCGTTCTTCTGCCGCTCGTCGTGGTCATCGAAATCATCTCCTTCCTGTCCCGGCCGATTTCGCTCTCCGTTCGTCTTTTCGCCAACATGCTGGCTGGCCATATCACGCTTAAGGTGTTCGCAGGCTTCGTTGCCTCGCTTGGAGCCCTCGGCGCGCTTGGCATCGGTGGCGCTATCCTTCCCCTCATCATGACCGTCGCCCTCACCGGTCTCGAATTCCTAGTCGCCTTCCTCCAGGCTTACGTCTTTGCGGTACTGACTTGTATGTACCTCAATGACGCGATCCATCCGGGTGGCCACTAAGGATAAAGACATTGGCGTCTAAGGGCGTCAGTTATTCACCGCACAACCATTTCAAAGGAGTTCAACATGGACGCGGAAGCAGCAAAGTTCATCGGCGCAGGTTTGGCTTGCTTTGGTATGGCCGGCACGGCTCTTGGCCTCGGCAATATCTTCGGCAGCTACCTGTCCGGCGCTCTGCGCAATCCGTCTGCCGCTGACAGCCAGTTCGGCCGTCTGGTATTCGGTTTCGCCGTTACGGAAGCTCTGGGCATCTTCTCGCTGCTCATCGCTCTCCTCCTGCTCTTCGCCGTCTGATATCAGCGGCGTCATAGATCACGGTTCGCGGTCAGCGAGCCGTGATTCTTTGTATTTGCAGACCACCTGGAGGTGAGCATGTTTGTGACCCCGGCCTATGCTGACGAAGCACCGCCGGCCGCCGGCGAGGTGCACACGGAAACGGGTGCGCCCGAGCAGGGCCATCACGCCGGCGTATTCCCGCCGTTCGACCATACGACATATCCGTCACAGCTGCTTTGGCTTGTGATTACCTTCGTCATCTTCTACGTGGCCATGCAGAAGATTGTCATCCCGCGCGTTGGCAGCATTCTGGAAAGCCGGCATGACCGTATCGCCCAGGATATTGCAGAAGCTTCGCGCCTGAAGGCAGAAGCAGACGCGGCCGTTGCGACCTATGAAAGCGAATTGGCCGCAGCGCGCGCCAAGGCGAATTCAATCGGCGCCAGCGCCCGCGACGCAGCCAAGGCAAAGGCCGAGGAAGATCGCAAGGCGATCGAAGCAAGCCTTTCCGAAAAGCTCAAGGCCGCTGAAGCTCGCATTGGCGAGATCAAGACCAAGGCCTTCGGCGATGTCGGCGCTATTGCGGAAGAGACGGCGGCCGCCGTCGTCGAACAGCTGGTGGGCAACGTTGCCGGCAAGGCTGATGTCGCTTCGGCTGTTGCCGCGGCATCCGCAAAGCAGGAGGGTTGATCCATGTCATTTGCTCTTGACGAAACTTTCTTTGCATTTGTCGGGCTCCTCCTCTTCATCGGACTGATCGTCTATCTGAAGGTTCCGGGTATGATGGCGAAGTCGCTGGACGACCGCGCCGACCAGATCCGCAACGAGCTGGCTGAAGCAAAGCGCCTGCGTGAAGAGGCTCAGCATTTGCTGGCCGAATACCAGCGCAAGCGCAAGGAAGCCGAAGCAGATGCGGCGAACATCGTCGCGGCTGCCGAGCGCGAAGCTGAAATGCTGACGACCGAAGCCCGCAAGAAGACCGAGGAATTCGTCGCCAACCGTACGGCTCTGTCCGAGCAGAAGATCAAGCAGGCTGAGGCCGATGCGATGAAAGCGGTTCGTTCCGCCGCCGTCGACCTGGCAATTGCTGCTGCTGCTTCGGTGCTTGCGAAGAAGACCGAAGGCAGCGTTCAATCGGGCCTCTTCAACGACGCGGTCAATGAAGTGAAGACGCGCCTGAACTAGGCGCGATCGAAAGACAAGTTTGAAAAGCCCCGCTTCGGCGGGGCTTTTTTGTTTCTGCTTGCTGACCCGTTCGTGTTTGACCGAAGCTGTCCTGCGCGTTTAGATCTCTTCAGAGGGGTGGGGAGGCAAATGCAGATACGGGATAATCAAGGGCCGTTTCGCCAGGATGATATGGTCCTTCGACCAGCACGCCCCTGGACGGCGAGCGTTCATGCCTTGCTGGCTTCGCTGCGCCGGCATGGTTTCGATGCAGCTCCTTTGCCGCTCGGGTTTGACACTGCCTGGGAGAGGGTGAGCTATCTGCACGGCGCGACGGGCGACCTTGTCGAAAATTCCGAAATGCGGTCCGATCTGGCGCTGCGATCCGCAGCGTCGCTCCTTCGGCGCTATCACGATTGTTCTGCCCTCGCTCTGCGGGAGCTTGGGGCCGACTGCATATGGCAGCTGCCGGCCCGAATGCCGGATGAGGTCATCTGCCATGGGGATTTCACACCCTATAACGTCGTTCTGAACGGCGGCGAAGTCACCGGAATCATCGATTTCGAGACGGCTCATCCAGGCCCTCGGAGCTGGGATCTCGCCTATGCCGTCTATCGATGGGCGCCGCTGTCCTCAGACGTCGCGGTGGAGGGCCTGGATAGGTTGGAGGATCAGGTTCGGCGCGCCCGCATCTTTGCAGATGCCTATGGAATGTCATCCGCTGAACGCCGCTCGCTGCCTCATGGCATTATCGAGCGGCTTGGAGCGCTGCTGACATTCATGGAGCAGGAAGCTGCCCGTGGCGTCGAGCGATATCGCCAGAACCTCCGGGAAGGCCATGATCGCGTCTATCGTGACGACATCACCTATGTCGCGAAATGGTCGGCCCAGATTACGTCGGGGCTGGTTGCCTGAGGGGAGTGGCGAGATGCCGTCCTAGACAGCTTCTTTTTTCAGAGGCCGAAAACTCATACGATGCAGGGAGCAGGGGCCATGCTGCTCGATGCCGGCGCGATGCTGCGCAGTGCCGTAACCGGCATGGGCCGCAAAGCCATAGGCCGGAAAGACATCTCCGGCGCGCGCCATCATCCTGTCGCGCGTCACCTTGGCGACGATCGAGGCGGCGGCGATCGAGAAGGAACGTGCGTCGCCCTTGACCACGGCCTTTCCGGGGCAGGCAAGCCCTGCCGGTACGTCGAGGCCATCCGTCAATACATAGCTTGCCGGTATCGCTAGGCTGCAAATGGCGCGGCGCATTGCATCGAGGCTTGCCTTGCGGATGTCGGTGGTATCGATGCGTGCAGCACTTGAGGAGGCGATGGAGATCGTTGCTGTCGCGAGGATCTCGACAAACAGCGCTTCCCGCCTGGCGGCCGTGAGCTGCTTGGAATCGTTCAGCCCCTGCGGGATGCGCTCGGGATCGAGAATGACGGCTGCAGCAACGACAGGTCCTGCCAGAGGGCCTCGACCAGCCTCGTCAGCGCCGGCGACCGGCCAGTGCCCGGCGCGGCGGGCAATCAGTTCCAGCTCGAAGCTCGGAACGATCGGCGCTTCGTCGAAAAGCATGGGAGAATCGGGTGATGTGCTGCGTGGCATGCGGCGAAGCTCGCACACCACCCGATCTCCTGCAAGCCCCCGGTGGATCAGGGCGGCGAACCTGGGGGGCTTTCTTCCGGCGGGCTCAGGGAAAACCCGCGAGGAACCGTCAAAGCAGCGAGAGCTGCACGCCGCTGCCATCAGGCGGAACGAACAGATCATCGCGCAGGGCTATATTGCGCCTGACAAGCTCGAGCCGCCGTGTGGCCATTTCGAAGCGTCGGCTGATCTGCCAGGCATAGGGGCCAGCGCCCTTCATGCGTTTGCCGAACTCGGCATCGTAATCCTTGCCGCCGCGCATCGAGCGGATCAGCGACATGACGTGGCGATAGCGATCCGGATAATGCTGCAGCAGCCAGTCACGAAACAGCGGGCTCACTTCCAGCGGCAGACGCAGGATCACATAGCTTGCCTCCTGAGCGCCGGCGGCCTTGCCGGCATCAAGGATACGCTCGATCTCATGATCGTTGAGGGCGGGAATGATCGGCGCCACCAGGATCGAGGTCCGGATGCCGGCTTCGCTCAAGGCCTGGATCGCCTCCAGCCGCCGCGATGGCGTTGCAGCGCGCGGTTCCATGGTGCGCGCCAGCTTGCGGTCGAGCGTCGTCACCGATAGCCCGACCCGCACGAGGTTCTTCGCGGCCATGTCCTTGAGGATGTCGATATCGCGCATGACCAGCGCCGATTTGGTGACGATGGCAACCGGATGGTTCGCCCGGTTCAGCACTTCCAGGATCTGGCGCATGATCCGCCATTCCTTCTCGATCGGCTGATAGGGGTCCGTGTTGGTGCCGATGGCGATGACGCGCGGCTTGTAGCCAGGCTTTGCCAACTCGCGCTCCAGAAGCTTCGGCGCATCCGGCTTTGCAAAGAGCTTCGCCTCGAAATCGAGCCCCGGAGAAAGGCCCATATAGGCATGCGACGGCCGGGCGAAGCAGTAGATGCAGCCATGCTCGCAGCCGCGATAGGGATTGATCGAGCGGTCGAAGGGGATATCGGGCGATTCGTTGCGGGTGATGGCCGTGCGCGGCTTTTCCACCTGCACTTCGGTCTTGAACGGTGGGAGCTCTTCAAGGGTCTGCCAACCGTCGTCAAAGGTCTCGCGCTGCATCGGCTCGAACCGGCCGCTCGGGTTCAATCCGGCGCCGCGTCCGCGTCGGCGCTCCACATCAATCCGGAGGCCGGCATCGGCGATCAAAGCATTGGCAATGTCTGGCGTGTTGGCAGGCGCGAATGCGGCCTGCCCTGCAAGGGACTGCTCGTTCATCGGTAGCTCCAGGGCGGTTCATGGGGCCGCATGCCGCGTCTAAGATGATTAAATTCCTATCCGACAAATGAGAACAATGCAAGAACAAAAAACACAAAGGCGCCTTCAGGCACCTCATTCATGCGAAACTTTTGGGGATGGCAGCAGGAGGTTTGACGCCGCGTATCACGCTTTTCTTAAACGCTCAGGCCTGAAGGCTAGGTGCTGGCAATAAATTATGCGCCGCTCTATAAATGGGCAATGTTGACGGTAATCATCGAATGTCAGGATCAGGAACCTGAGCTGGCGCAGACATTGGCGGCATTGGTGGCGGGCGCGATCGAGGGCCTCGTCAGCGATGTCGTGGTGCTCGACCACGGCTCGCGGGATGGCACCTCACGCGTGGCGGATGCTGCTGGCTGCCGGTTCTATTCGCAGTGGGATATAAAGGACATATTGCGCTCGGCACGCGGCGAATGGCTGCTTTTTGTCGAGCCCGGTGCTCGGCCGCAGGCTGGCTGGATTGACGAAATCGCCGAATATGTCTCGCTGAACAAGGTGCCGGCGCGCTTTACTGCTTCGCGCGGCTATCGCCGGCCGTTCCTGCAACGCATCGGGCGCGGCACACCGCCTTTGGAGCTGGGATTGCTGGTATCCAAGCCACAAGCCATCGCCATCGCCAGGACCGGCATGCGGCTGGCTGAATTCGCCAAAGGCCAGAAAGCCCGCAAGCTCTCAAGCGAGCTCATTCCATCCTGGGTGGCGCGGGCGGCACGATAGAGCGTCACGCCGCCGAGATTCCGTTTGTAAACTGGTAAATAGCTGTCATAATTTCTGTGTGGCGGCACCTTTCGCGTGTCGCGTTGGGCGGCCGACCATGATGATGCCGGTATGCGGCGGAACTGGTCAGCGGAACTCTCCTTTTCCGCCGAGATTTCGGCAGAAGGAGGTGCGTTATGAAACGCACGATGTTCTACCGCCTGATGGCTACGGCCGTCCTTGCCAGTGCAATTCTCTATCCCGGCGTCGCTGCCTCCCAAGCGACACTCGCCTGCGCCAAGCGCGTCGACATGGTCGCGTTCCTGGGCGACAATCTTTCTGAAAAGCTGTCGGCTGTCGGCAAGCTCGACCCCAACACGATCGTTGAGATCTATGTTGCTGAAAGCGGCAGCTGGACGATGATGGTCAGTGACGCCTCCGGCCGGAGCTGCATCATTCTCAATGGCGAAAGATGGGAATCAATTCCTGTCTTGCCGGGGCCGAAAGCATAGGGCTGCAAATGTCCCGCGGAGACGCAGGATCTAGCGGGACCCGCCGCCGCGCTTGAGGTGCTCGTCCAGGCGCGGCATGATCTCCACGAAATTGCAGGGCATGTGCCTGTAGTCGAGCTGCGCCTTCAATATGCCATCCCAGGCGTCCTTGCAGGCCCCAGGAGATCCCGGCAGAACGAAGATAAAGGTGGCGTTGGCAACGCCGCCGGTTGCTCGCGACTGGATGGTCGCCGTGCCAATCTTGTCGTAGGAAATGCGATGGAAGACTTCGGAGAAGCCGTCCATCCGCTTTTCGAACAAGGGCTCCAGCGCCTCGGGCGTCACGTCACGGCCGGTAAAGCCCGTGCCGCCCGTGGTGATTACCACGTCCACGGCTGCGTCCTTTGTCCAGGCTTCCACCTGCGCGCGGATGCGCTGCTTGTCGTCGGGCACGATGGCGCGAGCGGCAAGTCTGTGCCCGGAATCGGCGATGCGCGCGACCAGCGTGTCGCCGGATTTATCGTCCGCGAGCGTTCGTGTATCGGAAATGGTCAACACGGCGATGCCGACGGGGATGAAGGGGCGTTCGCTGCCAGGGCCTGCCATCATACTTCTCCCGCGATCGTTTCGGTCGCCTGGAAATACCAGTCCGGCCTCTGTCTGTGAAGCATAGCAGCTGCCGCCTCGGCCTGGTCGCTATTTTCGAAGATGCCGAAGCAGGTGGCGCCGGAGCCGGACATACGCGTCAGGATGGCGTGCTGGCGCTCAAGCAAGGCGGAAAGCGTCGAAATCTCGCTGCATATCGCGCGCGCCGGGGGCTCGAGATCGTTACGGAGGGTCTTGATCGTATCGATCCATTCGCTCTGGCGCTGCGGCATCTGCGATGGGAAGAGGAGCGGCGGATTGTCCTTGCGTGAAAGCAGGCGGAACACTTCCGGCGTCGAGACGCCGACAAGCGGATTGCCGAGAACCATGGCAAAGGACGGAAAGTCCGGCAGCAGGTCGATCGCCTCGCCAATACCCCGCGCCACCAATGGCCGGCTGGCAAGGCACATCGGCACGTCGGCACCGAGCTTCAATGCGATGGCTTTGACCGTCTCCTCCGGTAAAACGAGCCGCCATAGCCGCATCAGCCCACGCAGCGCCGCCGCCGCATCCGCCGAGCCGCCGCCGATGCCCGAGGCGATTGGGAGGTTCTTTTCGAGATGAATGTGGACCGCGGGTGCATCGATACCGGCCGCATGGGCAGCCTGCCGCAGCAGGTCGCGCGCCTTGAGCACGAGATTGTCGCCAGCTTCGGCATCTGCCGAAAGCAGCGGGCCGAAGCGTCCGGAGAGGCTGAATTCATCCTCGCCGCTTGCACGGAAACCAAGGCGATCGCCATGCCGGGCAAAACTCACCAGCATATCGAGCAAATGATAGCCATCGGCGCGTCGGCCGGTGACATGCAGCGCAAGATTGATCTTTGCGGGCGCTTCCTCCGTGAGGTCGAAATCGCCCGCTGCCAAGATCGTGTTCATGGGAAGTCTTAGGACTTCTTGTCGACCGGAGCCGGCGCGTTCGAGTCAGGGGACGGAGCCGGTGCCGGATCGGGCTGCTTGCTCTTGTCGACCGTCTTCGGATCGGTGTCGAGTGCCGGCAGGCCCTTGTCGACCTTTTCCTTGATCTTCGGAATATCGGCTTCTTCCGGCTTGGAGGCCAGAGCACGGTTCCACTGGTAGACGGCTTCCAGCTTGCGGTTGACGCGCCAATAGGCATCGCCGAGGTGGTCGTTGATCGTGGGGTCGCCGGCTTTCAGCTGCGCTGCCCGTTCCAACTCGTTCACCGCATCGTCGAAGCGATTCAGACGGAAATAGGCCCAGCCAAGCGAGTCGACGATGTAGCCGTCATCCGGCTTCAGGTCGACGGCCTTGCGGATCATGTCGAGACCCTGGTCGAGGTTCATGTTCATGTCGACCCAAGAGTAGCCGAGATAGTTCAGCACCTGCGGCTGGTCGGGGTTCAGCTCCAGAGCCTTCTTGAAGTTCGGCTCGGCATCGGCCCATTTCTTCAGGCGCTCATAGGCAATGCCGCGCTGGAAGAACACGGCCCAGTCGCTGCGCTTCGGCACGGGCCCGATGATCTGCACGGCCTTGTCGTAATTATCGGCCATGGCCTGGAAGTCCTTGGCGTCGGAAAGGACGCTGCCATAGGCCAGGTAGCTGCGGACATCGTTGGGATCGGAATCGATCAGCGCCTTCAGATGCTTGCGGGCATCGTCGACCTTGCCGGCCTGGGCGAGCGCAAGGCCGAGCTGCAGCTCGGAGATGCGTGCCATCGGCGAATTGTCCGGCACCTTCTTGTAGAAGGCGATGGCGCGATCGGTCTGTTCCTGCTTTTCGGCCAGGCCGCCCAGAAGAACCAGCGTATCGGCGGCCTTCGGATCGAGCGAATTGGCAATCTGCAGATAAAGCGAAACGACGTCTTCGGCGCCGTCGCGGTTCAGCGCAGCACCGATGGTGAAGAGCACGGCCGCTGCACCCTGCGCGGCGTCGGTAACCTGCTGGTCGGGCGTCTCGCCCTTGGTGATGCTGTCGCGCAACGCATTCAACGGCGCGTAATTGCTGACGAGATTGTCGCCGACCGAAATCGTATCGAGAGCCTTCTGCTTGTCGCCGGCCTTGGCTTCCAGGCGCGCCAGCGCCATGACGGAGCGCATGAAGGTGTCGGGAGCCGTGGCGCCGCCCGTCTTGTCGAGGACCGCATCGTTCAGATGCGAGCGTGCCGACTTCAGGTCGCCCATTGTCAGGGCAATGGCGCCGGCATGATAATTCTTGAAGATGTTGAACCAATCGGGACCCTTCATCTTGTCGATCATCGAGATCGCTTCCTTGCCGCGGCCGGAGCCGGCACGCGCCCAGGCAGAAAGCAGGTTGGTCATCATCCGGTCGAGATCGTTCGGGCCGTTATATTTGAGGATTTCCTGCGCGCTGCGATATTCGTGGCGACGGATTGCGTCCATGCCGCGCACGATCGTGGTGACGCGCTCGACGGAGGGATCGCTCTTCAGCTCGTTGGCGTATTTGACGCCTTCTTCGAGATTGCCGTTTAGCAGCAGCGAAATCATCAGCCGCTGGCGGATCTCGGGGTTGCCGGGGTCGATCATCAACGCTTTCTTGTAAAGCGCGATGGCGGTGTCGTAATCATGGTCGACATCGGCGGTACGGGCAGCGAGGAACGCGCCAGCGAATGTATCGACGCTATCGGGATCGAACACGACCTCGGCGTTGACCTCGGGTGCTGCCGGCTTGTCGTCGGCCCGCGCACCATTCAGGGCGGACACTGAAAGGATCGCCGCCAAGGCTACGCCCGAGAGAAAACGGATGGCAAGTCTCTGCCGCATTAGAAAGCCTTTCATCGAGGGACGGCCAGCGAAGTCGCCGGCGGCATAAAGCGTTCGTGTCAACTGATTCACAACAGGATGGCTTTTTTGAAGCGGCCCTGCAACAAATTCGGCCTGCCGCTATCAATTAACGCGTTCGATGCAGAAATCGATCACTTCGAGAAGTGCTGATTTCCATGGCGTTTCCGGCAATGGTGCCAGAGCGTCGCGGGCGATGGTGCCATAATGGACAGCCCGGGCGATTGTGTCGGCAAGCGCGCCATATTTCGTGATGAGCCCCAGGGCCTTCTCGAGATTCTTGTCGCTGTTATTGCCGGTTTCGATGGCGTCACGCCAGAAGGCGCGCTCTTTTTCGGTGCCACGGCGATAGGCGAGGATCACCGGAAGCGTGATCTTGCCTTCGCGGAAATCGTCGCCGACATTCTTGCCGAGATCTGCAGCCTTGCCGCCGTAATCGAGCGCATCATCGACAAGCTGGAAGGCGAGGCCGAGATTGGTGCCATAGGATTTCAGCGCATTGCGCTCCGCCTTGCCGGCGTTGGCGACGATCGGACCGACTTCGGCCGCGGCGGCAAAGAGCGCTGCGGTCTTGGCGCGGATGACCGAGAGATAATCGTCCTCGGTCGTTTCCATGTTCTTGGAGACCGACAGCTGCAGCACTTCGCCCTCGGCGATGACGCAGGCGGCAGAAGACAGCACGTCGAGTGCGTCGAGCGAGCCGACTTCCACCATCATGCGGAAGGCCTGGCCGAGCAGGAAGTCGCCCACGAGCACGCTCGCCTGGTTGCCCCAGATCATGCGGGCGGTGGATTTGCCACGGCGCAGATCGCTTTCGTCAACCACGTCGTCATGCAGCAAGGTTGCCGTATGCAGGAACTCGACCGAGGTCGCGAGCTTGATGTGATTGTCGCCCTGGTAATTGTAGAGTGCCGCCGAGGCGATGGTCAGCATCGGCCGCAGGCGCTTGCCGCCAGACGAGATCAGATGCTCCGCGACCTCGGGAATCATCTGTACATCGGAGCCGGCTTTCGACAGGATGAGCTGATTGACGCGTTCCATGTCCGCCTTGGTCAGATCCACCAAAGGCTTGATGGATGCCAGTTTATTCTTGCTTTCTTCCAGCGGTATCACGACGCCCAACGATCCGGACTCCTGTTCATTTTCTGCAAAGCACCATAAGAAGGGGCGAAAGAGGCGGCAAGAGGCGAATTGTCTCGTCGCGTAAATTTGACAGGAAACTCAAGGCTTATGCACGAACTGATCCGCACGAATGATCCGGTCCTTCTTTCTTTTGCGGAGAGCCTGATGAAAGACGCCGGAATTCATTGCTTTGTCGCGGATCAGGCCATGAGCATTCTGGAAGGCTCGCTCGGCATGTTGCCGCGCCGTTTTCTGGTGGAAGAGGAGCGTGCCGATCAGGCACGGCGCATTCTCGTCGATGCCGGTCTCGGAGACGAGCTGCGCCCTGCGCGCAGCTGAGGTCGGTCATGGCCGATAGTCCTTCCGAAACCATCGACGCCTTCCATCGAGGGGCATTCCATATTGTCCAGCCGAAGGGCAGGGGGCATCGTTCCGGCATGGATGCCATGCTGTTGGCCGCTCTCGTGGCTGACGAACGGCCCATCAGGGTCGCCGATCTCGGCGCCGGCGCAGGTGCCGCCGGCATGGCAGTGGCGTCGCGGGTCGACCGGGCGGAGGTGGTGCTGTTCGAGCGTTCGCCCGACATGGCCGAATTTGCCCGCAAGAGCCTGCTGTTGCCGGAAAATGCCCGCTTTGCCGGGCGTGTGGCGGTCATCGAAGCCGATGTGACGCTGACTGGCAAGAATCGCAACGAGGCAGGCTTGATCGACGACAGCTTCCATCATGTCATCATGAATCCGCCTTTCAACGATGCGAGCGACCGGCTGACGCCCGATGCGCTGAAGGCCGAGGCACATGCCATGACCGAGGGGCTGTTCGAGCGGTGGATACGCACGGCCGGCGCCATCATGATCCCCGGCGGCCAGCTGTCGCTGATCGCCCGGCCGGAATCGATCGGCGAGATCATCGCCGCCTGTGGCCGGCGTTTCGGCGGCATCGAGATCACGCCGATCCATCCGCGCGAGGGCGAGAATGCGGTTCGCATCCTGGTGACGGCGATCAAGGGATCGAGGAAGCGGCTGGGTCTGCGCGCGCCGCTGATCATGCATGGCGAAGGAACTCATAAATTCACCGATTTCGTCGATGATATGAACAATGGCCGCGCCGCCTATGCGCGCAAATAGCGCTTCCCTTTCGTCATTTGGCACATGAAATGTGATCGGCGATGTTGCGTTTGCCGTTTCCGTGCATACATCACGGGCAGTGAACTTCATGATTCAAGGTGACGAATGGTTGGGTTTTTGAGACGCATGCTTCCGAAGCGGTTTCGCAAGGAAAGGCTGGTCATACCCGTCGTTCGGCTGAGCGGTGTCATTTCGGCGGGCGGTGGCCCGCTGAGGCAATCGCTCAATCTCGCAGGCGTCTCGCAGGCGTTGGAAAAGGCTTTCGACATGAAGACCGCGCCGGCCGTCGCCATCGTCGTCAATTCGCCGGGCGGCTCGCCGGTGCAGTCGCGCATGATCTATAACCGCATTCGCGACCTGGCCGTTGAGAAGAACAAGAAGGTTCTGGTCTTCGTCGAGGATGTGGCAGCGTCCGGCGGCTACATGATTGCGCTTGCGGGTGACGAAATCATCGCCGACCCCACTTCGATCGTCGGTTCCATTGGGGTCGTCTCCCGCGGCTTCGGCTTTCCGGAGCTGCTGAAGAAGATCGGCGTCGAGCGCCGTGTCTATACGGCCGGCGCGAACAAGGCGATCCTTGATCCCTTCCAGCCGGAGAAGGAAAAGGACATCGAATATCTGAAGAGCCTGCAGCTCGAGATTCACAAGGTCTTCATCGACATGGTGCTCGAGCGTCGCACGGGAAAGCTCTCAGCCGACGAAACCGTGTTCTCCGGCCTGTTTTGGACAGGCAGCCGCGGGTTGGAGCTCGGCCTGATCGACGGTCTCGGCGACATGCGCCAGGAATTGCGGAAGCGCTTCGGCGACAAGGTCAAGCTGACGCTGGTCACCACGCCGCGCAGCCTTTTCGGCCGTCGCGCCCCCGGTGTTTCGCTCTCGGGCATGGACGGCCTCGGCGCGAGCCTTGCATCCGGGCTTGCCGAAGCGGCAGAGGAAAAGGCATTGTGGGGCCGGTACGGATTGTAATCGGGAGCGCTGGGTAATGCCCCAGATCATCTTTTTCATCGTCGCCGTCGGCGGCATCTGGTTCTTGTATCGGCGTTTCGTCCGCGACGCTCAGCGGCTTGCCGAAAAGTCCCGTCGCGCCGAAACGGAGCGGCGCACGGGTGCGATCGGGACGCTGGTCAAGGATCCGAAGACGGGAGAATACCGCGTCAAGCGGGAGGATGAGTAGCACGGACAAAGCAGGGCGGCGTCAGCTGGCTTCGGAGAAAGTGAAATCTTTCTACTTGAACTTTCCCGCCAATTGGAAATTTGATCGCGATGAAGCCAATATGCGTAGCGATCATTCGGATCTCAGCGTCGTTTTTCCACCCGTGACATCCAATCCGCTCCCGCGTAGCTGATGCAGAGAATGTGGACGACCTGGGTCGCATCATCTACCGTGAAGCATACGACCGCCTTTTCTGAGGCGGGAATTGCTCTCAGCTTTGGCCCAATATCGGTACGCACCGTGCCTATATGTGGAAAGTCGGCGAGCTTATCGATGAATTCTGTGATTTAATCGGCTTTTGCCAGCCCGATTTCGATACCTGCATAACTGGAAATGAAATCGACGATGTCGAAGAGATCGCTTTCGACAAGCGGATGCTTGGTTATCGCATAACGCATGGGCTGACTTACTTGGCGTATTTCTGGCGCAGCCGATCTTTCACTCTGGACGCCATTTCCTTGCCGTCCCAAGGGAGCCACTGATCATCAGGCAATTCCATACGCCGGCGAATTTCATCCGCCATGCCGGTCACTGCATCATCGGTCGCGCCGTCATGATGGGTGATCTGGTCAATCTGCTCGATGGCCGCTTCAACGAGGCTGGAAATAGACGGAAATGCGCCTTCCTCGACCATCTTTTCCGCAAGACGGAGATGGCGCTCAGACAGTGTGATTTCGGTCTTGACGTTCATTATCTTCTCCAAGGCGGCGCGGAGACGCATAGCCATATCTATACGTCATCTCTTGACCCTTGTCTTCCATCGTGGCACCTGTCGCGCCAATCCACATCAAGCAGATAGTAGCGGATCCCATGACTGCCAACGTGCCCGACCACATGAACCCGAAGCGCTCCTTTCAGGCGTTGATCCTGACGCTGCACAATTACTGGGCCGACAAGGGTTGCGCGGTTCTGCAGCCCTACGACATGGAAGTCGGTGCCGGCACGTTCCATCCGGCGACCACGCTGCGCGCGCTCGGCCCGAAGCCCTGGCGGGCTGCCTATGTGCAGCCGTCGCGCCGCCCGTCCGACGGCCGTTATGGCGAAAACCCGAACCGCCTGCAGCACTATTATCAGTATCAGGTCATCCTGAAGCCCAATCCGCCGAACCTGCAGAAGCTCTATCTCGGCTCGCTGAAGGCGATCGGCCTCGATCCGCTGTTGCACGACATCCGCTTCGTCGAGGACGACTGGGAAAGCCCGACGCTCGGCGCATGGGGTCTTGGCTGGGAATGCTGGTGCGACGGCATGGAAGTGTCGCAGTTCACCTATTTCCAGCAGGTCTGCGGCATCGAATGCGCGCCGGTTGCCGGCGAATTGACTTACGGTCTGGAACGTCTGGCCACCTATGTCCAGGGCGTCGACAGCGTCTACGATCTCAATTTCAACGGCCTCGAAGGCGAAGACAAGATCAGCTACGGCGATATCTTCCTGCAGGCCGAACAGGAATATTCCCGGCATAATTTCGAATATGCCAATACCGAGATGCTGCATCGCCATTTCATCGATGCCGAGAAGGAATGCCAGGCATTGCTGGCCGCCGGCGCCCCTGGCGACAGCGATAACCAGCGCCTGCACAAATGCGTCTTTCCGGCCTATGACCAGTGCATCAAGGCGAGCCACGTCTTCAACCTGCTCGATGCCCGCGGTGTCATCTCGGTGACTGAGCGCCAGAGCTACATCCTGCGCGTACGCACGCTTGCCAAGGCTTGCGGCGAGGCCTTCCTCCTGACCGATGCCGGCGGCATCAACTGGAACCAGCAGGCCGCCTGAGCCTGAACTACGATCGGAGCGCGTATGCGCGCGCTCCTTAGATCATGGTTCATGGAGCATCTTCCTTGAGCAATCGCGAATGTAATTCCTCTGATTGGGCTGCTTTCACCCGATTTTGGGCGATTATTGCGGTAAATGCCGGGTGACATTGCGAAAAAATCTGCCTAGTGTCCCGGCGGTTGCAGTCGCCATGGGGATTCGAGATGTACATTCTTCTAGCGATCATAGTGCTGGCAGCACTCTATGTGGTCTTCATCTACAACGGGCTTGTTCGTTCCCGCCAGGTTGCGGAAGAAGCATGGTCCGGCATTGACGTGCAGTTGAAGCGCCGCGCCGATCTAATTCCCAATCTGGTCGAGACGGTCAAAGGCTATGCCGGCCATGAGAACAAGACGCTTGTGGAAGTTACCCAGGCGCGTGCCGCGGCCCAGGCCGTGCCCGCTGGCGATGTTGCCGGTCGTGCCGCTGCCGAAGGCATGCTCAGCCAGGCGCTTGGGCGCCTGATGGTCGTCTCCGAAGCCTATCCCGACCTGAAGGCCAATACGGGTTTCGTCGAGCTGCAGCAGTCGCTGGAGACGACGGAAAACGAGATCCAGATGTCGCGCCGCTATTACAACGGTGCCGCGCGCGATCTGAACGTCAAGGTCGAGACCTTCCCCAACAATCTCATCGCCGGCCCCTTCGGCTTCGTCAAGAAGGCCTATTTCGAGATTACCAATGAGGCGGATCGCGCCGTTCCCACGGTAAAGTTCTGAGATTACCGCTATCGGTTTTTCGTGTGAGGCGGTAAAGGAAGCCGCTTGGCGGCCGATGGCCGCCTACTTGATTGACCTGAAAAGCGGCCATCGGCCGCCTTCCTGACTGACCAAAGAGAATGATGATGGGTAGAGCCAAACTCACGATTATCCCGCCTGGCAAGCCGCTCACCGGCCGCGCCATGCCGCCGGGATCGAAGTCGATCACCAACCGCGCACTGCTGCTCGCCGGCCTTGCCAAGGGTACGAGCCGGCTGACCGGTGCGCTGAAGAGTGACGATACCCGCTATATGGCCGAAGCGCTGCGCGCCATGGGCGTCGTCATCGACGAGCCGGATGCAACGACCTTCATCGTGACCGGCAGCGGCAAGCTGAAGGCGCCGTCCGCGCCGCTTTTCCTCGGCAATGCCGGCACGGCGACCCGCTTCCTGACGGCCGCCGCAGCACTGGTCGACGGCAAGGTCGTGGTCGATGGCGATCAGCACATGCGCAAGCGGCCGATCGGCCCGCTGGTCGATGCGTTGCGTTCGCTCGGCATCGACGCATCGACGGAAACCGGTTGCCCGCCTGTGACGATCAACGGCACCGGCCGCTTCGAGGCAAGCCGCGTGCAGATCGATGGCGGCCTGTCCAGCCAGTATGTCTCCGCGCTCCTGATGATGGCCGCCGGCGGTGACCGCGCCGTCGATGTCGAGCTGCTCGGCGAGCACATCGGCGCCCTCGGCTATATCGACCTGACGGTTGCCGCCATGCGTGCCTTCGGCGCCAAGGTGGAGCGCGTGAGCCCCGTTGCCTGGCGCGTCGAGGCCACCGGTTACCATGCCGCCGATTTCCTCATCGAGCCGGATGCCTCGGCCGCGACCTATCTCTGGGCGGCGGAAGTGCTTGGTGGCGGCAAGATCGATCTCGGCACGCCGGCCACGGAATTCTCGCAGCCGGATGCGCGAGCCTATGATTTCATCTCGAAGTTCCCGCACCTGCCCGCCGTCATCGACGGCTCGCAGATGCAGGACGCCATTCCGACGCTTGCGGTTCTCGCCGCTTTCAACGAAACGCCCGTGCGCTTCGTCGGCATCGAGAACCTTCGCGTCAAGGAGTGCGACCGCATCCGCGCGCTGTCGAGCGGCCTGTCGCGTATCGTCCCGAACCTCGGCACCGAGGAGGGCGATGATCTGATCGTCGCTTCCGATCCCAGCCTTGCCGGCAAGGTCCTGCCGGCCGAGATCGACAGTTTTGCCGATCATCGCATCGCCATGAGCTTTGCGCTTGCCGGCCTGAAGATCGGCGGCATCACCATTCTCGACCCGGACTGCGTCGCCAAGACCTTCCCGTCCTACTGGAACGTGCTGGCTTCGCTCGGGGTCACCTACGAAGACTGACGCTCTGCCATCCCAGGGAAAGGCGGGGCGCGGAAGCATTCTTGACGTGAGGCGGCGCCGGCAACGGCGCCGCGCTATCTCTTGGGGGAGCGATGACACGGTTTTGCGGGTTCTTCCTGGCTTTGTGCCTGCTGCTTTGCGCAACCGCGGTAACGGCGGCCGAACTCATCGCCAATTTCGATCAGGCGATCGCCCTGCATCGCGACGGTTCGATGCGGGTGGTCGAAACCATCGCCGTGAATGCGGAAGGGCGTGATATCCGCCGTGGCATCTTCCGCGATTTTCCGCTGACATTCACCGATGCCAACGGCCGCACGACCGAGGTGGATTTCAAGGTCGTCTCCGTCGAGCGTGACGGTCAGCCGGAGGATTGGCGCAGCGAGCGCATCCAGGGTGGTGAGCGCATCTACATCGGCAACGCCGATCGTATCCTGAACCCAGGCCCGCATACGTTCCGTATCACCTATGATACTGACCGGCAGATCCGCTACTTCGACGATCACGAAGAACTCTATTGGAACGTGACAGGCAATGGCTGGCTGTTTCCGATCATCAATGCCAGGGCGACCGTCACCTTGCCTGATGGTGTCCAGCCCCAGCAACTCGCCTATTTTACCGGACCTCTCGGCGCTCACGGCAAGAACGCAAGTGCGAGCGCACAGGGAAATATCGTCACCTTCGCAACGACCCGGCCGCTCGCCATGGCCGAAGGCCTGACCATCGCCGTCAAGCTTGCCAAAGGGACGATCGCGCCGCCGAGCGGCACCCGACAATGGAGCTGGTTCCTCCGTGATCATATCGATACCATCATCGCCATTGGCGGTTTGATCGTCCTTTTCATCTACTACATGCGCAGCTGGGTGAGGGTCGGGCGCGATCCGCCGCCGGGCGTAATGGTTCCGCGCTGGGACCCGCCTGAAGGCATTTCGCCGGCTTTGGTGAATTATATCGACAACAAGGGCTTCGCCAGTTCCGGTTGGACCGCACTGTCGGCCACGGCGATCGATCTCGCGGTGCGGGGCTATGTCGTTCTTGATGATCTGAAGGAGAAGGTTGTCATTCGGCCCACCGGCAAGGCGGCGGACAGCAATCTGGTCGGTGGCGACAAGGTGCTGATGCAGGCTATTGGTCCATTTTCTCCGCTTGTCATCGGCAAGGAAAACGGCGAGGCGGTGCAGCAACTCGGCTCGAAGTTCCGTAGCGCCATCGAGCGCGACCATCGCGATGAATACTACAAGGCCAATGCGCTCTACATCATTGTCGGCGTTGCTCTGTCGGTCCTGATTCTGGCATGTATCATCATCTTCGGTCGTCTGCATGAAAATGTGGTGCCGCTAATCCTGGCGCCCGGTTTCCTGTCGATCTTCGTTACGATCTTTGCCAGCATGATTGGTCGCAGATTTCGCCGTCATAACGCCGGTCTCGGTCAGCGAATTCTCTCCGTCCTGATCAGCGTCTTCTTCGGCTTCATCCTGGTATCTTTTCTCGTCAATGCCGTTGCGCCCGCTGTCGTGCCGTTATGGGAGGCGGGCGAGCTGCCGTTGACGGCAGGCATCGTCGGCATTTTCGCCCTCAACGTCGTCTTCTATTTTCTGATGGGCGCGCCGACGCCGCTCGGGCGCAAGATGATGGACGGCATCGCCGGTCTCAGGCAATATCTGACGCTCGCCGAACGCGACCGCATGAACATGCAGGGCGCGCCGCAGATGTCGCCGCAGCATTTCGAAAAGCTGCTGCCCTATGCGGTCGCACTCGGCGTCGAAAAGCCCTGGTCGAGCGCCTTCGAGAATTGGCTTGCCACGGCAGCCGGTGCGAGCGTGGCGGCTGCCTATGCGCCGCTCTGGTATTCCGGCAATTTCAGCCCCGGCAATATCGGCGGAACGATCGGCGACTTCTCATCGTCAATGGCATCCACCATCGCATCCACCATTCCCGCCCCGGTATCGAGCTCTTCCTCCGCATTTGGCAGTGGGGGCGGCGGTGGTGGTGGTGGATCCTCCGGTGGCGGTGGCGGCGGTGGAGGCGGCGGCGGTTGGTAGTTACACACCTCCCCCTTGAGGGGGGAGGTCGCCGCGAAGCGGCGGGTGGGGGTGACTGTTGTCTGGCTATGGAGGTTGCCGCGATCAACCCACCCCGGCCTTCGGCCGACCCTCCCCCTCAAGGGGAGGGTGTTGGGAGCGGCGCTATCTCAAGTGATATGGGTCTTTAATGCCCAATAAGCCCTCCAAGCTCGACCGCTTCAAAATCGCCAACAGCCGCCGCCTGCGCGCGGGCGCCACCGATGCGGAAGCCAAGCTCTGGAGGCATTTATGGCGCATCCCTATCGAAGGGACACATTTTCGCCGACAGGTTCCAATCGGACGCTATTTCGCTGATTTCGCCTGTCATCAGATCGGTCTCATTATCGAGCTCGACGGCAGCCAGCACACAGAGGCACCGGCAAGGCGTTATGACGCTGACCGAACGTCCTATCTCGAAAGCCAAGGTTATCATGTCATAAGATTCTGGAATGCCGAGGTCATGGATGAGATCGAGGCTGTTCTGGATACGATATTTGCCATTGTGCAGCAGCGGCAAATTTTGCTAGCAGAGGCCGACCGTTTTCACGCCACTCCGGCACGCCGTGCCGACCCTCTCTCTCAAGGGGAGGGTGAGGAACCTTGACATGCCCGATCTCCTGCTCGAACTCCGCTCCGAGGAAATTCCCGCCCGTATGCAGCGCAAGGCTGCCGGCGATCTGAAGAAGTTGGTGACCGATGCCCTGGTCGAAGCGGGTCTTTCCTATGAAGGTGCCAGGGAATATTGGACGCCCCGCCGGCTGACGCTCGATATTCGCGGCCTGACGGCGCGCTCGGCCGATGTGCGCGAGGAGCGCAAGGGACCGCGCACCGACGCCAATGAAAAGGCGATCGAGGGCTTTTTGCGCGGCGCAGGCCTTGCGTCCATTTCCGAAGCGCAGGTGCAGAGCGATCCGAAGAAGGGCGATTTCTACGTCGCGATCATTTCCAAGCCGGGTCGTTCGGCTGAGGAAATCGTCGCTGCCGTGATGCCGGATATCGTCAGAAATTTCCCCTGGCCCAAATCCATGCGCTGGGGCAAGGCATCCGCCAAGCCCGGCTCGCTGCGCTGGGTGCGCCCACTGCAGTCGATCATCTGCACCTTCGGCACCGAACATGAAGAGACCGTCGTCATCCCCTTCGAGATCGACGGCATCGTTGCCTCCAACGTCACCTACGGCCATCGCTTCCATGCGCCTGATGCGATCACGGTCAAGCGGTTCGAGGATTATGTCTCGAGCCTGGAAAAGGCCAAGGTCGTTCTGGATGCCGAGCGCCGCAAGGACATCATCCTGCATGACGCCCGCGATATCGCCTTTGCCAATGGCCTCGAGCTGGTTGAGGACGAAGGCCTCTTGGAAGAAGTGTCCGGCCTGGTCGAGTGGCCGCAGGTGCTGATGGGCTCCTTCGAGGAAGACTATCTCTCGATCCCCTCGGAAATCATCCGCCTCACCATCAAGACCAATCAGAAGTGTTTCGTCACCCGCCCGCAGGTGGGAGAGACGCTGTCCAACCGTTTCATTCTCATTTCCAACATCCAGGCGACGGATGGCGGCAAGGAAATCATCCACGGCAACGGCAAGGTCGTACGCGCCCGCCTGTCCGACGCGCTGCATTTCTGGAAGCGCGACCAGGGCGATCTGCCGGATCTCGAAACGCTGGAAGCCGCCGCCGCCAAATTCGGGCTCGACCTGAAGAAGCCGCTCGATCAGCGCATGGCGAAGCTTGATGCGCTTGGTGTTACCTTCCATGCCAAGCTCGGCAGCCAGGGCGAGCGTGTCACCCGCATTCGCGCGCTTGCCGCAGAACTTGCCAAGATCACCGGCGCCGATCCCGCTCTGGTCGACCGCGCCGTCGTGCTGGCCAAGGCCGACCTGCGCACCGAAGCCGTCGGCGAATTCCCCGAGCTTCAGGGCCTGATGGGCCGCAAATATGCGGTGCTGCAGGACGAGAATGCCTCGGTCGCCGCCGCGATCGAAGATCACTACAAGCCGCAAGGTCCATCCGACCGCGTGCCCGAAGATAAGGTTGCCATCACGGTCGCGCTCGCCGACAAGCTGGATACGCTCGTCGGCTTCTGGGCGATGGACGAGAAGCCGACGGGGTCGAAGGACCCCTTCGCGCTACGCCGTGCTGCCCTCGGCGTCGTGCGCATCCTCCTGGAGCGGGGCGTGCGCCTGCCGCTGCTGGAGGTGATCGAGGCATGGATTGAAAATGCAACCGAAGAGGTCACATTCGCACGATCACCTGCAAGTGGTGAGCTGGAAATCGACCTGCTGGCCTTCTTCCACGATCGCCTGAAGGTCTACCTGCGCGATCTCGGCGCACGCCATGATCTGATCGATGCGGTGCTGACGCCGGAGACCGACGATCTGCTGATGATCGCCCGCCGCGTCGAGGCCCTGACGGCCTTCATCACCTCCGAAGATGGCAAGAACCTGCTCGCCGGAACCAAGCGCGCCACTCAGCTTCTGGCCGCGGAAGAGAAAAAGGGCACGGTTGTTGCCGACAGCGTTTCGGAAGCGCTGCTGAAGCTCGATGCCGAAAAGCATCTCTTCGCCGCCGTCAAGGCCGCCTCCGCCGAGGCCTCCGAGGCGATTGCCAAGGAAGACTTCCGCTCGGCCATGGCAGCCCTTTCCAAGCTGCGCGCGCCCGTCGACCGCTTCTTCGAAGACGTCCTCGTCAATGACGAAGACGCCGCCATCCGCGCCAATCGTCTGGCGCTCCTGCGCCTGATCCGCGAGGCAACGGGCACGGTCGCTGACTTCTCGAAGATTGCGGGATAGGCATGGAGGCGCGATGACCGGAAAGATCCTCGTCAGCGCCTGCCTCATGGGCCATGCCGTCCGCTATGACGGCCGTTCCAAGCCGCTCATCCATCCGGTGATTGATCGCTGGCGCGAGGAGGGGCTGTTGGTAACGATCTGTCCGGAAATGTCTGCGGGCATGGCTGTGCCCAGGCCGCCGGCCGAAATCGCGGGCGGAGCCACCGGTGAGGACGTGCTTGCCGGCACAGCGTGCGTCCTGGAGAATACCGGCGGCGATGTTACAGCCGAATTTTTACAGGCAGCCGAAAATGCGCTGGCGCTCGCTAAGGAAACCGGCTGCGGCTATGCCCTGCTGATCGATGGCAGCCCATCCTGCGGCTCGGGCTTTATCTATGACGGCACATTCTCCGGCGCCCGGCACACCGGCCAGGGCGTCACGGCGGCGCTGCTCAAGCAGGCCGGTATTGAGGTCTATTCCGATCGCGAGATTGACAGGCTGGTCGAGCGTCTGAAGGCCACAGATTGAAGCAACCAATCGGAACTTAAACGAAAACCGCCGGACATGGGCCCGGCGGTTTTGCTTTTCTGATTTATCCAGCTTAGGCAGCCCGGCGACGATGATCCATGGCCGGATGGCCGTCGTTGACACGGAAGCCACGGATGAGCGCCAGCAGATCTTCCGTATCGGCGGCGAGCGTCTCGGCCGAGGCCGTCGTCTCTTCCGCCATGGCGGCATTCTGCTGGGTCGCGGCATCGAGCTGGTTCATCGAAGAGGAGATCGAGCGCAGCGTCGTATCCTGCTCGGAGGCGCTGTGGGCGATCTTCGAGACGATTTCGTTGGCAGCCTTGATCTGGTCGGAGATGCGCTTCAGCGCCTCGCCTGCCTCACCGACAAGGCGGACGCCCTGGTCGACCTGACCGGAGGAGCGGGCGATCTGATCCTTGATCTCCTTGGCGGCTGCCGCGGAACGCTGGGCCAGTTCGCGCACTTCCTGGGCGACGACCGCAAAGCCCTTGCCGGATTCGCCGGCGCGGGCGGCTTCGACACCGGCGTTGAGTGCCAAGAGGTTGGTCTGAAAGGCGATCTCGTCGATAACGCCGATGATCTTGCCGATCTCCGACGAAGATTTCTCGATGCCGCTCATCGCTTCGATGGCCTGGGCAACCACGGCATCGCTGCGCGAAGCCTCGGTGCTGACGGCGTGAACACGCTTGCTGGCCTCATGTGCGCCTTCCGCCGTCTGGCGGACGGCGACGGTCAGCTCGTCCAGGGCTGCCGAGGTTTCTTCCAGGCTGGCGGCCTGGCGCTCGGTGCGCTGCGAAAGCTCGTTGGAGGCGCGACGAATTTCCTCCTTGCTGAGGCCGATGTCGTTGCCCTTGGAATTGACGCGGCCCATGGCTGCTTCCAGATGCGACAGTGCCTCGTTGAAGTTGTTGCGCAGGCCTTCGTAACCCGTACCGAGATCGCTACAGCGTATGGTCAGGTTCCCCTGGGCGAGGTCTTCGAGCGCCCTGCCGATAACGGAGACGACACGCGCCTGCTCACGGGCTTCGTCCTGCTGCTGGCGCTGGTTCTGCTCGCGTTCGCTGCTGATCTCCAGTTCCTGAGCGGCCTGGCGATCCGCCAGGATATGGCGTTCGCGGATCTTTTCCTGCAGCGCCTGCGTCGCCTTGGCCATCAGGCCGATTTCATTGCGCATATCGGCATGGGGGATGCTCACCTTGACGTCCTCGTCAGCCACTGCCTTGAGGGCGGCGTGAACCTCGGCAAGCGGTCTCGTTATGCCGCGAATGAAGTAGAGGGCCGCACCGATACCGATGACGAAGACAAGACCGCAGATCAGCAGCGCCCGCCACATCGTCGCGTTGATCTGAGCCTGCAGGTCGTCCATGTAGACGCCGCAGCCGAGCACCAGCTGCCAGGGAGCAAAGGCGGCGGAATAGCTGCCCTTCAGGAAGAACTCGCTATCGGCATGGCCGGGCTTGTTCCAGTAATAAATCGTCCGGCCGCCGCCCTTGATGCCCTTTTCGACCATTTCCTTGCTGAAATGGGTGCCGTTCTTATCAACCTGCGAGGACATGTCCTTGCCGATATTGACAGGGCTCGGGTGAATGCGTTGTACGACATTGTAGTCGAAGCCGAAGAGATAGCCGGCCGGCGCAAAACTGACATGCGACAGCAGCTTGAAGGCCTCCGCCTGAGCGGCCTCATGCGTCATCTCGCCGGATTTTTCACGCTGATAGTATTGGTCCAGAACGGATATGCCGGATTCGACCTGCGTGCGCAGCATATCGAAGCGGTCGTCATAGATGGAATCGGCCTGCGACCGGATCTGAAAATAAGTGGCCACGGCAAAGGCGGCCATCAGGACGCCGAGCAGGGCAAATAATTGATGTGCGATCTTGAGATTTTTCATAACGTCTCCCACAGGTAATTGAATACCGGTGCGGTATCCTACCGCCTGTGCGATCGCCTGAGAGAACCTCAATACGCTTGCCGCTGCTCGAAATGACATGCTGCTGTCCGGTGGGCAGTAAAATCGCTTTTTATGTCTAAGAAACCTTTAATTATAGGGGGTTGGTTGTATTTCTGGAAACTTGAAACCGAAGATATGCTTCTTCTGGATAAGTAATATTTATTTTTATTTGTACATAACTATGAAGCCAACTGCAGTGCCTGACTAATGATTTAGTATTTTAGAATATTATCAGAATATATATTTCTTTGATATCTCGGTGATGACTGATCATCCATCGAGACATCGGCAGATCTTCATGGGAGGCAGACTGTGCTGTTATTGGCGCAGCTGGAAGGTGGAAAGATCGAGCGGTGCGGTCGCTGGAAGGGTAGAAATTTGCGACAGAGCTGCGGTCGTTGCCGTCATGTCGATGCCATCGGCGGGCTCGCCCGCCGCAGCCAGGGCTTCCGGCGTCGGCTTGCTGACGAACATGACCGGGGAGCCGCCCATCCAGGCCTCGGTGCGCACGACCTTTTTCTCGCCGTCAACAGTGCGGATGACGACCGATTGTGTGCCCGGCGTCAGCGTCGGAACGGTGTATTCCTTCTCGGCCGTCTTCAGCGCCAGGGGAGGGCAATTGGCGCAGCTCTTCTCGATGATGTTGCCGTCACCGCGATGCGCCCTGCTGTCTATGGACTGAATCGACGAGGCCAAGGCGGTACCGCCGGCCAATACGCATGCCAAGGTCAGAAGCAAGGAACGCATAACAACAACTCCGTCTAAGTTGACGAAGACATTAGCAAGCCTTTGTTTCCATACCGTCAGGAGATTAGGTAAAAATTTAATGGATGGCCGAATGCGGTATAGGCGCGATGTTTACGACTCGCGCTCGACTGCACGCCAGCCAATGTCGCTGCGGCAAAAGCCGTTTTCCCATTCAACCTTGCCGGCAAGGGCATAGGCACGCTTCTGCGCCTCGCCGACTGTCGTGCCGGTCGCAGTCACGTTGAGCACCCGGCCGCCCGTCGCCACCAGCGCTCCGTCCTTCAAGGCTGTGCCGGCATGAAACACTTTTGCCCCTTCGCCATCGGCCGGCAGTGAAGCGATCGGCGTGTTCTTGGCGTAGGAGCCTGGATAGCCTTTTGAAGCCATGACCACGGTCAGTGCGGCCTCGTCGCTCCATTCGGCACTCACCTGGTCGAGGGTGCCGTTGGCGCAGGCAAAGAGCAGCGGCAGCAGGTCGCTCTTCAGGCGCATCATCAGTACCTGGCATTCCGGATCGCCGAAGCGGACATTGTATTCGATCAGTTCAGGACCCTTGGCGGTGATCATCAGTCCCGCAAAGAAGATGCCGGAGAAGGGATAGCCGCTTTCCGCCATGCCGCGCATCGTCGGCTCGATGATCTCCTTCATCGTGCGTTCGACCATCTCCGAGGTCATGACGGGAGCAGGGGAGTAAGCCCCCATGCCGCCGGTATTCGGTCCTGTGTCGCCATCACCGACGCGCTTGTGGTCCTGGGCCGTGGCGAGTGCCAGAGCGTGCTTGCCGTCGCAAAGGCAAAAGAAGCTTGCTTCCTCGCCGTCCAGAAAGGCTTCGATCACCACTTCCGCGCCGGCTTCGCCGAACGCACCTTCGAAGCAGTCGTCGATGGCGGCGAGCGCTTCCTCGACCGTCATGGCGACTGTAACGCCTTTGCCGGCAGCAAGCCCGTCGGCCTTGACGACGATCGGCGCTCCCTGTGCACGGACATAGGCCTTCGCCTTCGGGCCATTGTTGAAGCGCTGGTAGGCGCCTGTTGGAATGTCGTAGCGGGCGCAGATATCCTTGGTGAAGCCCTTGGATCCCTCGAGCTGGGCCGCATCTGCGGAAGGGCCGAACACGGCGATGCCGGCAGCGCGCAGGGCATCTGCGATGCCGGCGACCAGCGGCGCTTCCGGTCCGACCACGACGAAGTCGATGGCCTTCTCCTTGCAGAATGCGACGACCGCGTCATGATTATCGATATCGAGTGCCGCGAGCTTTGCATGTTCGGCGATGCCGGGATTGCCGGGTGCGGCATAGAATTCCGTCATGAGTGGCGATTGCGCCAGCTTCCAGGCCAAAGCGTGCTCGCGTCCGCCCGATCCGATCAACAGAACTCTCATGGCTTGCCCTCTTGTTGCATCCATTTGCGCGGTTAAGCGGGGTTGGGCCAAAGGTCAAGCGTCAAATCCTGTGGAGGCGTGGCCGCCAACATTGCGTTGCCTTTTTATGTCGCTAAAGCGGGTATGGTTTTGGACGCGAGACCGCCGCTCCCCTGCCGGATCGGCATGGTCCGCGTCGAAAACTGCTTCTTATGCCAGCGGGATCGTGCTTATGGTCCCCTAACCTTTGTCCAGTTCAGAGAGTCACATGGCCGCCGATATTCGTTCCCTTGCCGCAACCATCGCCGCCGAGATCAATTCCCGCCCGGAGCAGGCCAAGTCCGCCATCGAGCTTCTCGATGAAGGCGCGACGGTGCCGTTCATTGCCCGCTACCGCAAGGAAGTGACCGGTGGTCTTGATGACGGGCAGCTGCGGACGCTGGCGGAGCGCCTCGTCTATCTCCGTGACCTGGAAGCTCGCCGCGCTGCCATCATCGAGTCCATCACCGGCCAGGGCAAGATGACCGACGAGCTGATGGGCAAGATCACCAAGGTTGGCACCAAGGCCGAGCTGGAAGATCTCTATCTGCCCTACAAGCAGAAACGCCGCACGCGCGCCGAGATCGCCAGAGAGCGCGGCCTCGGTCCGCTTGCAGAAACCATCCTCACCGATCGCTCGAAAGAGCCCGCCGCTCTCGCCGAGGGCTTCATCACGGCCGATGTGGCCGATGTGAAGACAGCGCTCGAAGGCGCGCGCGATATCATAGCCGAAGGTATTGCCGAGAATGCCGATCTGCTCGGCAAGCTGCGCGGCTACATGAAGACGAATGCCACGCTGAAGGCGGCCGTCGTGGACGGCAAGCAGGAGGCCGGTGCCAAATTCTCGGACTATTTCGCGCATCAGGAGCGGTGGGCAACTGCACCGGGCCATCGGGCGCTGGCGATGCTGCGCGGCTGGAACGAAGAGTTCCTGACGCTGACAATCGATATCGACGTGGATACCGCCTCGCCGAGCAAGCCTGTGGAGCGCATGATTGCCACCGCCTACGAGATCGGCCCGAGCAAGCCAGGCGACCGATGGCTGATGGATGTCGCCAGCTGGACATGGCGGGTGAAGCTTTCCATGTCGCTGTCGCTTGATCTCATGCGGGAGCTGCGCGAACGCGGCGAGGAAGAGGCAATCCACGTCTTCGCCCGCAACCTGAAGGATCTGCTGCTGGCAGCGCCCGCCGGCTCGCGCGCCACCATGGGTCTCGATCCCGGCATCCGCACCGGCGTCAAGGTCGCCGTTGTCGACGGCACGGGCAAGCTTCTGGAGACGACGACAGTCTATCCCTTCCCGCCAAGGAACGATGTGCGCGGCACGCAGGCGACGCTGGCGGCGCTCGTCCGCAAGCACAAGGTCGAGCTGATTTCCATCGGCAACGGCACCGGCAGCCGCGAAACGGAAAAGCTGGTCACCGATATGCTGGCCGAACTGCCCGCACCGAAGCCGACCAAGGTCATCGTTTCGGAGGCCGGCGCATCGGTCTATTCCGCCTCGGAGACCGCGGCGCTGGAATTTCCCGGCCTCGACGTTTCGCTGCGCGGCGCCGTCTCCATTGCGCGCCGCCTGCAGGACCCGCTGGCCGAGCTGGTGAAGATCGAACCGAAGTCGATCGGTGTCGGCCAATATCAGCACGATGTCGACCAGCTGAAGCTGTCGCGTTCGCTGGATGCCGTTGTAGAAGACGCGGTCAATGCGGTCGGCGTCGATCTGAACACGGCCTCGGCGCCGCTGCTCGCCCGTGTCTCCGGCCTCGGCCCATCGATCGCCGATGCGATCGTCAAGCACCGCGACGGCGAGGGGCCTTTCGCAAGCCGCAAGGATCTGCTGAAGGTCGCCCGCCTTGGCCAGCGCACTTTCGAACAATGCGCCGGCTTTCTGCGCATTCCCAACGGCAAGGAGCCGCTGGACGCCTCCTCGGTGCATCCGGAAGCCTATGGTGTGGCCAAGAAGATCGTTGCCGCCTGCGGGCGCGACCTGCGCAGCCTCATGGGTGACGCTGTGGCGCTGAAGGCGATCGATCCGCGCCAGTTTATCGACGACAAGTTCGGTCTACCAACAGTGCGCGACATCATTGCCGAGCTGGAAAAGCCGGGCCGCGATCCGCGCCCGAGCTTCAAGACTGCGACCTTCGCCGAGGGCGTCAACGAGATCAGCGATCTCAAGCCCGGTATGCTGCTTGAGGGAACGGTCACCAATGTCGCCGCCTTTGGCGCCTTCGTGGACATTGGCGTCCATCAGGACGGTTTGGTGCATGTCTCGCAATTAGCCGATCGCTTCGTCAAGGATCCGCATGAGGTCGTCAAGGCCGGCGATGTCGTGAAGGTGAGAGTGGTCGAAGTCGACGTGAAGCGGAAGCGAATCGCCCTCTCCATGCGCAAAGATGGCAGCACTGTGGCGGCGCCTTCCGGACGTGAGTCGCGCGAGCAAGGTGGTGCGCGCAACGCTGGGGTTAGAAGCAATAGCCGGCCAAAGGCCGAGGAACGGGGTAGTTTTGGTGCTGCCTTGGCGGAAGCAATCAAACGAAAATAAGGACTTAGCGAGAGATTATGCAAGAATGTCACACCCTGTCACAGTTGTTGTCAGAGTGCCAATCACAGCGAAAAGCTGATCTTGCCACAGGACTGTGAGGCGCTAAAGTCTGCCTTAATGTCATGTCATAACATTCGAGGCGTCCATGGCGTCGGCACTTCTATCTCTCGTCAAGAAACTCATCCGTAAAGGTTCGCTGAAAATCACGCTCGCTTCCGGCGAGACGCAGGTGATCGGCGACGGCACCGGCGAAACCATCGTCGTGCGCATCGCTGATCAGCAGGCGGAGGACGCGATTGCGCGCGATCCGACCTTGAAGCTCGGCGAAATGTACATGGAAGGACGCTTCATACTGGAGCAGGGGGATATCTATGAATTCCTCTCCCTGGTGAAGCAGAACACCACCAACGAAATCTTCGACCTGCGCATGGCCGCCCTGCTCATGGGGCGCATCGTCTGGCAGCAGCTCAAGAGCCGCTCACCGATCAATCGCAACAAGTACAATGTTGCGCATCACTACGATCTGTCGGCCAAGCTCTTCGATCTCTTCCTCGACGAGGACTGGCAATATTCCTGCGCCTATTTCAATCCGCCGGGCATCAGCCTGTACGAGGCGCAGGTTGCCAAGAAGCGCCATATCGCCGCCAAGCTCTTGGTCGAGCCCGGTCAGCGAGTGCTGGAAATCGGCTCCGGCTGGGGCGGCATGGCGATGTATCTTGCCGAAGCCTATCCCGGTCTCGATGTCACCGGCATCACCTTGAGCGAAGAACAGCTGAAGGTCTCGCGTGAACGCGCCGCCAAGCGCGGCCTGTCCGATCGCGTGCGCTTCGAGCTGCAGGATTACCGCTATCTCAAGGGAAAGAAGTTCGACCGTATCGTTTCGGTCGGCATGTTCGAACATGTCGGCATCGGCGATTACCGCAAGTTCTTCAACAAGGTATCCGAGTTGCTCGACGATAACGGTGTCATGCTACTGCATTCGATCGCGCGTCCGAAGCCAAGCTTTGCGACGAATGCCTTTATCGAGAAGTATATCTTCCCGGGCGGCTATATTCCGTCGATCGGCGAGACCACGCCGCCGCTGGAAAAGGCAGGTTTGTTGTCCAGGGATATCGAAACCCTGCCGATGCACTATGCCTACACGCTGCGGCATTGGCGGAACAACTTCGTGGCGCGCAAGGCCGAGGCCGTTGCGCTCTATGACGAGAATTTCTTCCGCATGTGGGAATTCTACCTGGCCGGTTCCGAAATGGGCTTCCGCTGGGACGAGCTTTTCATCATGCAGATCCAGATCGCCAAGAACCAGTTCGCCGTTCCTGATAACCGTAATTACATTGCGGAACGCGAGGCGAAGCTGAAGGAATTCGAGGCAACGCGTGCGCCGCTGGAGAAGATAACGTTCTAAACGGTCAATTGCCGTTCTTTTCGCTGCGCCGGCCCCTGGGTTTCCAGGGGCCGGCGTTTGTATTTCAAAATCATTTTCCGACGTGAACGACGAATGTTCCGTCTTGCACCGTGCCGTCTGTGTTCAATCCAGTCAGGCGAATGGTGAATTGATCGGTGCCCGCGAAGCCCGGGTTCGGCGTGTAGAAAATGATGTTTCCCTGAACGGTTTTGCCGCTGCATATGAAAGCAGGGCTGTCCTTCGCAAATTTCGCGGCGACAGGACCATGTTCGACATCGACTTTGCCATGAGCTGGCTCTTTGACAACGCCGGTATAGGGGAAGCCCGCAAAGGTGCAGTCCTGCTTTACCAGCGAGGTGCTCGTGATTTTTGTTTTCTTGCCGGGGGCGATCCTGCTTGAAAAATGGCTTTGCTTCGCGCCCCCGATCGGTGCGCTGACGCAACCTGACAGTGCAACGCCAATGCCGAGGAACAGGCCTAGGGAAATCAGGGATGTTGTCTTCATTTGTTTCTCTTCTGCAGGATCCGGGGCTTTGAATGATCATGCGCTGCAGCACGCAGGTGACCATTACCTATGATTGAGTATCTCATAACCCATTTAAATCACCGCGACAGATCCGCGCAGGCTGCGGGCCAACAAATTTCAACCTAAATTTGGCTTGCTCACCGGATTCGGCTGCTTGTGGTTAAGAGACCGGTAACGCGATCCGGATAGTTTGAGGCAACTCTAGGGCTGCGTGTATGGCCCTTTGTATTGCGTATTATGGAGTTGCGTTGTGTTTGTAAAATCGCGTCTTTTTTTCACTCTCAGCTTGCTTGCTGCCTCCACCGGCGCCGCCTCGGCGGGAGACGGCCAGCATCTCTGGTCGGGCGATTGGTACTTAAGCGTCGGCGCAGCCGGTTTCTCCGCGCCGAAGTTCGAGGGTGGCAAGCACAACAAGCTTCAGTGGGCGCCGCTGGTCTCCGTCGGCCGCCAGGGCCCCGGTCCGCGCTTCTCCTCGCGCAATGACAATCCTTCCTTTGCCTTTATCGAGACTGATGCTTTTCGCGTCGGTATCGTCGGCAAGTTCGTGCCGAGCCGCGATAGCGGGGACGGGCGCGAGTTGAGGGGGTTGAAGAAGACCAAATGGGGTCTTGAAGCCGGTGGTTTTGCCGAAGCCTATCCGACGGACTGGCTCCGGGCGCGCGTCGAAGTGCGCCAGGGCATCCGCGCCCATAGCGGCCTCGTCGCCGACGCTGCCGTTGATGCTTTCACCGATATCACCCCGGAGTTCCGCGCCTCGGCCGGTCCGCGCATGACGCTCGCCACCAACGACTATTTCAACACCTACTACGGCGTTAACGCGCGCGAGTCGGCGGCATCGGGCTTGAGCCGCTATAGCCCGGGCGGCGGCGTAAAGTCCGTCGGTTTCGGTGGCGCCCTGACCTGGAAGGCTTCGCAAAACTGGACGACCAGCACCTTTCTTGAATATACCCGCCTGACAGGCCCCGCTGGTGACAGCAGCCTCGTGCGCGAGCGCGGCGACCGCAATCAGTTGCTGATCGGTGTCTCCGCCAGCTACAAGTTCAATTTCACGATGAACTGAAATGAGTGGGGCTCCGGCCCCGCCGCTTGACCTCCAAGGCCGGATGTCACTACTAGTTGCCTATGCAAAAGACAGGCGACATCAACGGGCGCGTCGCTGACGCGCCATCCGGCAACTGGGTGTACCGCGTTCTACCCCCGGCACTGTGGCCCTATGCGCAGCTCGCGCGCTGGGACAGGCCGATCGGCTGGCAGCTTCTGATGTGGCCGTGCTTCTGGTCGGTAGCACTTGCCGCCAATGCCTCGGCGTCCACGGGGCATGGTTCACCAGGCCTTGTGGTGGTCTATCATCTCTTCCTTTATTTCATCGGCGCCGTCGCCATGCGGGGCGCCGGCTGCACCTATAATGATCTGGTCGACCACAAGATCGACATGTCGGTGGCACGTACCCGCTCGCGCCCGCTGCCATCAGGCCGCGTGACGCGCAGTCAGGCCAAGGTCTTCATCGCGCTGCAGGCTCTGGTCGGCTTGCTGGTGCTGCTGCAATTCAATTGGTTCGCGGTCATTCTCGGCGTGCTGTCGCTGGCCATCGTCGCGCTTTATCCCTTTGCCAAGCGCTTTACCGATTGGCCGCAATTCTTCCTCGGCCTTGCATTTTCCTGGGGCGCTCTCATGGGTTGGGCCGGTCTGTTCGGCAGCCTGTCCTTTGCACCGATCATCCTTTACGCAGCCGCCATCCTCTGGACGATCGGTTACGACACCATCTATGCGCATCAGGACAAGGAAGACGACGAACTGATCGGCGTGCGCTCGACTGCCCGGCTTTTCGGTGACCAGACGCGGCTTTGGCTGATCGGGCTTTATGGCGCAACGCTGCTTTTGATGCTGATCGCGTTCGCGCTGGCCGGTGCAGGTTGGCTCTCCTATGTCGGCCTGATCGTTGCCGGCGGCATGTTCGCCTATCAGATTGCCGTGCTCGATATCAACGACGGCGAGCAGTGCCTCGCCCTGTTCAAATCGAACAACCGGGTCGGCCTGATCATCTTCGCCGGTCTCTTCCTGTCGTTTCTGTTTCTTGTTCCTTGATCGCGCCTGTTGAGGGATTGCCGTGGCCTGCAAAATCCGCCTGGCTCGCGAAGGGGATGCTGAAGCAATCAGTCGCGTGATCATCGCTGCCCTTCGCGAAACCAATGCCGGAGACTATTCTCCCGAGATCATTGCCCGCGTTGCTGAAAACTTCAGTCCCGCTGCCGTGCTCCCGCTTCTGGCATCCCGAGTGGTCTTCGTGGCAGTCGAAGGCGCGACGGTGGTCGGCACCGCCAGTCTCGATGGCGCCGTGGTTCGCACCGTATTCGTATCGCCTTCGGCGCAGAAACAAGGTGTCGGTCTGATGCTCATGGCTGAAATAGAAGGTGCGGCCAGAGCCAATGGCATCGCGGTCCTCTCCGTGCCATCGTCCATCACGGCACAGGGCTTTTACGCGAAGCGCGGTTTCGAAGTCGTCGAGGAGCGCTACCATGGAGATGAGCGGACGATCGTCATGAAACGATCCTTGGCCTCCTAAAGATTTCGGCCGCGGGATTGATGATCCCGCGGCCGACAGTTGGCAGTATTCTTCTGATCGGGCGCGGCTCAGTGCCTTGCAATGATCTCGCGGCCTTCGATCTTCATCTTGATGCCGAGCTTGCCAGTCGAGCGGCGCACCAGGAAGCGCGGGCGGCGATCGGCGAAATAGGAGTGGCGGCGACGCGGCTGGCTGTCCTGCGACCGGACGCCGCCCAGATGTTCTTCCAGCGGACGAGCAACGCCGTCGGCTTCGATCATCAGCATCGGGATACGGAAGGCTTCCGACCAGGAGCGCCAGTCGGCAGCGATGTCGCTGAGGTCGTGAGCAACGAGGAGGGGGATGCAGAGATCCGGATCGGAGTGATGCAGTTCCAGCGTGACGGTGACTTCGCCGTCGCCATGGTCGATGGCCCGTGCGGCAACACCCATGAAGGCGCGCTTCGGCAGAGCGACGGACAGTGGCAGTCCGCTGGATGGGAGGATCTTGCGCAGAACCGCTCCACGCTCGTCGATCGTGATGGTGACGTCTCCATCGGCACCGCGCATGGCGTAGCTGACCTGTTGGGGAAAGCGCGTCGGATCAAGTCGCAGTGTGGTTCCAGCCCAATCGGGCTTAAGGACGGTATTTGTCATCGATTTTCTACCCTTGCTTTACCTGAGAGCCCGTTTCCCGGCCTTCTCTCGGAGAACTTTTGTCCTCTCGTTGTTGGGCAGATTAGGCGCCGTCTCTTCCGGACAGCTTAAAAATCGAGGTTAAGAAAACTTTGCGTCCTCAAATGGTTAGCAAAGTCGAATGCATCAGGGTTTCCATAAAGTGAACACACGGCAGGGCGGCTGCCTCAATATAGTGCACGTATAAGGTGAGTGCGTGTAAGTCTCGGGTAAGGTTTGTATGTAACAATCACCGCTAGATTCGCCCCTTTATTAGAGATCTATTGGGATTCTGCTGATGATTTCCACCTATCTTGGTTATACGATCGCAACCAGAGATATGGCCACGTCGCTCAATCAGGTGGCGTCGCAGGCGCAAAACAAGCGCCAGATCGACTATTACAATGCCAATATAGGCAAAGTAACGAACGCCGACGACTTCGTGAACAACTATCAGCTATACAGTTATGCCATGGAGGCCTACGGGCTCTCCGACATGACCTATGCCAAGGCCTTTATGAAACAGGTGCTGACGAGCGACCTCAGCGACTCCACCAGTTTTGCGAACCAGCTGACGGATCCGCGCTACAAGGAATTCGCCGCCGCGTTCAATTTCGGCACGGGCAGCACGAATACGGCGCAATCCAGCACGCAGGAAGACGATCTGATCGGGCTTTATCAGCAGTCGTTTACGAATGAAGAGACCTCCGCCGCCACCGAAACCAGCTATTACAGCCAGAACATCAGCTCCGTGAAGACGGTCGATGACCTGCTCGGCAATAGCAGGCTGAAGAACTACGTGCTGCAGGCCTACGGCATCGATCCCACGGATGTATCGAATTCGATCCTGAAGCAGATGCTGACGAGCGATCTCAGCGACCCCAACAGCTTCGTCAATCAGAATGGCGGTGCTGCCGACAAGGCTCTGGTGGCGGAATTCAATTTCAATGCGGACGGCACGGTCAAGACGTCGACGCCGGATAGCGACACGGCCTACTACCAGGCCAATATCGGCTCGATTACCTCGGTCGATCAGCTGACATCGAACGCGCGGCTGTTCCAGTATGTCAGAACCGCCTTCAACATTCCGGCCTATATCACCGCCGATCAGTTCAATGCGTCGGCCATGGACGCGACCGCTGCGAGCACGAACGGCCTGACCAGCGTCATGGCCCAATTCAACTTCAAGAGTGACGGAACGGTCGCCTCCGGCTCGCAGGCGCAGACATCGGATCAGATAAGCGCCACGGCGGCGGCCTATACCACGAATTATCCCGGTGGCCCGCAGACCCTCGGCCAGCAGGCCGATGTGATGAGCGCCTATAATTCCACCGTACCCTCGTTCGTGACGAGCGTCGGCGCGGCCGACAATGACCTCTATTACAAGGATCATATCGGCTCGATCACCTCGGTTGACCAGCTGACATCGGACACGCGCCTCTTCAATTACATCAAGACGGCCTATGGCATCGACCCGACCACGCCTGCCGTCGTTTTCAAGAACGCCTTCGGAGATGCGACGACAGCCTCGATCTTCGGCCTGACGGATGTCGTCGCGGCGTTCAACTTCCAGTCGGACGGCACGCTTGCATCCGGTGCGACGGCGCAGTCCCAGAGTGAGATCACCGCAGCCTCGACTGCCTATATGAAGAATTATCAGACGTCGCAGTCGAGCCTGACGACCGATGCGGTCACCAACTACAAGAACCGCCTTGCCGACGTGAAGACCATCAAGGATTTCTTCACGAGCAACACCGCCGATAGCGACACCACCAATGACAGCATGCCCGAGATCTACCAGATGGCGTTGCGCGCCTACGGCATCGGGACGAACGAGGTCACCAAGTCGCAACTGACGAAGATGCTCGAAAGCGACCCCTATGATCCAAAGAGCTATGTCAGCTCGCTCAAGGATTCCCGCTTTACCGCACTCGTCAAGGCTTTCAACTTCGACAGCTCGGGCAATCTGAAGGCTCCGGTCCAATCCCTGTCGCAAGCGCAGATCAACGGCTACATCTCCGAATATTCCAGCCGCAGCACCGCCGGCTTGACGGGCGCCGAACTGACCAAGGCCACCAGCGATGCCAAGGACGCCGGCACCTATTTCGCGACCAACATCGTCAAGGTGAACAGCGTCACGGATCTGCTGGCGGACAGCAAGCTCACGAATTTCGTGCTCACCGCCAACGGCATCGATCCGAAAACGGTCGATACGGCGACCCTGAAGAAGGCTTTCGCTTCCGACCCGTCCGATCCGAAGAGCTTCGTCAACACCACCGACGGCGCCAAGTTCAAGAGCATCGTCGAGGCCTTCAATTTTGATAGCAGCGGCAATCTGACGGACAGCAAACTCGGAACGGCGCAAAACGCCGGCGCACTGTCCCAGACGAATGATCTCTACCTGCATCAGACGCTGGAGGACCAGCAAGGCGATACCAATCCCGGCGTACGCCTGGCCCTCTACTTCCAGCGCAAGGCGCCGGATATCAATTCGGTCTACGACATCATGGGCGATGCGGCGCTCTATCAGGTGATCACGACGACGTACAACCTGCCAAGCTCGATGTCATCGATGGACGTCGATACGCAGGCACAGATGCTGGAAAAGTTTGTCAACGTCAGCGATCTGCAGGATCCAACCAAGGTCAATACGCTGCTGCAGCGATTCTCGGCGCTGTACGATATGCAGAACAATACGACCTCATCGACGTCGCCGGCCCTATCGATTCTGACCGGTGGCTCTTCCGGCGCCGGCATCAGCGCCGACACGCTGCTTTCGATCGCGCAGCTCTCCTCGTCGAGATAGCCTATCATTAAAAAATATGGCCTGCCTCTTTGCCGCGTTTCCACGCGGCAAAGCTGTTGCTGCGCGCCTCTTTCACCGGGATTTCCGATGTTGTTCGGCTAACACAGTGAGGGCGAAATGAGAGCTTTCAGGGGGGATAGGAAGGAACTTATTAACCATCCTTGCCCTATTCGATTGAGTAGCCATCGGCAATATCAATGACTGGGTTGCAGGTCTTATGCGTCATCCCCGAACGACATTTTCAAATGCGTCACAAGGCGTCCAGCCCGAGGGCGAATTCGACCCGGAGCAGGCCGCCGAAGAGGCACGTCGTGCCGAGCAGATCGCTGCCCGCCGCGCGTTCCTGGAAGAGAAGATTCGCAACGCCCGCGAAGCCAAGCGCAAGGCGGAAGAGCAGCGCCGCGCCGAGGAATTGCGGCGTGCAGAAGAGGTGAGGCAGCGCACCGCCGCAGCGCCGAAGCCTGTTGTCGAAGCCCTCCAGGCGAAGCCTGCGGGAAGTGCTCCGGTCATGCCCGTGCTGCCGCAGGGAATTTCCGCCGAGGATCTTGCCTCGCCCGGCTGGCAAAGCGCCTTTTTGATGGGCCCGAACGTTCGCTTCACCCGCACGCGGGAAAACGAAATCATCAGCCGCCGCCCGCCAGCGGAGCCTCCCGTCGCGATCGTGCCGCCCGTGGCCGCGCACGCCGCGATGCGGGTGATGGAACCGCCTGTCATCGAGGCTCCAGCCACCCCCGCTGCGCCGCAGCCAACAGAGCCTGCTGAATTCCATCTGCCGCTGCTGGAGGACATGCCTTTCGCGGTGGAGAGCTACATACCATCCGTAATTCAGAAATTTCCGGCGACCGCGCCGGACGCATTGGAGATGACCGTTATCGCTACCGCATTTTCGAAGGCTCCGGCGATCGCGCTGGACGCTTCCCCAGTTTCGTCGAGTGTTTCCGAATCCGTTGCCGCGCCTGTGGTCGAGTCGCGTCTTAGCCATCTTTCCGATTTCGCCTTCTGGGATGCGATGCCCTTCGACGGCGAATTCGTGTCCGCCATCCGGGGCATGCCAGGCCAGCCGGTGATGATTCCCCAGCTTGAGGTCGAGGCCGAATCGATCGTCGCGAAGTTCCGCATCGTCGAATGCCGCCGGCCGGCTGTTGTCGCCGAGACCCTGCCGATTGTCGAAGCGCCCGCTGTGGTCGAAGCCCCCGTGTCTGTTGAGGCAGTTGCCAGCCTCTCGCCAGCCGCAGTCGGCACGCCCGTCATGGACGAACTTGCCGCATGGGAGGCCACGGTTGTGGCATCCGTCGCAGAGCAGGTGGCGCCAGAGGTTGCCGCACCGGTCGTTACCGAGCCGCAAGCCGTGGCCGCGCCTGACGTATTCGTACCGCCGGCCTTCGTAACCGCCGTCTATGGCGCTGAAGCTGCAACACCTGCCAAACCCCTTCCGGCACCGGTGGTGGTCGTGGCGCCAATGCCGGCCAAGGTCGCGGTATCCGCACCTGTCGAGCCGGTCGCCAAGGCAGCGCCGATCGTGCCGGCCGTCGAAGCAGCCGCGCAGCGCCTGATTGATGCGCCGCCATCGCGGATCTCGCCGCGCAGGCCCGCATCCCTGACACCGCCCGAATGGCGCCCGATCGCCAGCAGCGGCGAAGGAGAATACGAGCTTCCGCCGCGCGAACTGCTGCAGGAGCCGGCCGTCCGCTCCGGCGTGATCATGACCCAGGAAACGCTGGAGCAGAATGCCGGCCTGCTGGAAAGCGTGCTCGAGGACTTCGGCGTCAAGGGCGAAATCATCCATGTCCGCCCCGGCCCGGTCGTCACGCTTTATGAATTCGAGCCGGCACCCGGCGTCAAATCCTCGCGTGTCATCAATCTCGCCGATGATATCGCCCGTTCCATGTCGGCGCTCTCTGCACGTGTCGCTGTCGTTCCCGGCCGCAACGTCATCGGCATCGAACTGCCGAACGTGACCCGCGAGACCGTCTATTTCCGCGAGATGATCGAATCTCCGGATTTCGAAAAGAGCGGCTACAAGCTGGCGCTCGGCCTTGGCAAGACGATCGGCGGCGAGCCCGTCATCGCCGAGCTCGCCAAGATGCCGCATCTGCTCGTCGCCGGCACCACCGGCTCGGGCAAGTCGGTCGCTATCAACACGATGATCCTGTCGCTGCTCTATCGCATGACGCCAGAGCAGTGCCGCCTGATCATGGTCGATCCGAAGATGCTGGAGCTGTCGGTTTACGATGGCATCCCGCACCTCCTGACCCCCGTCGTCACCGATCCGAAGAAGGCCGTCATGGCGCTGAAATGGGCGGTGCGCGAAATGGAGGATCGCTACAGGAAGATGTCGCGTCTCGGCGTGCGCAATATCGACGGCTACAACAGCCGCGTCGCCTCCGCCAAGGAAAAGGGCGAGACGATCCACGTCATGGTCCAGACCGGCTTCGACAAGGGCACAGGTGCCCCGATCGAGGAGAGCCAGGAGATGGACCTGACGCCGATGCCCTATATCGTCGTCATCGTCGACGAAATGGCCGATCTGATGATGGTCGCCGGCAAGGAAATCGAAGGTGCGATCCAGCGTCTGGCGCAGATGGCGCGCGCCGCCGGCATCCATCTGATCATGGCAACGCAGCGCCCGTCGGTCGACGTCATCACCGGCACGATCAAGGCGAACTTCCCGACGCGCATCTCCTTCCAGGTGACGTCGAAGATCGACAGCCGCACCATCCTTGGCGAGCAGGGTGCCGAACAGCTCCTCGGCCAGGGCGACATGCTGCATATGGCCGGTGGCGGCCGCATCTCCCGCGTCCACGGTCCGTTCGTTTCGGATGAGGAAGTCGAAAAGGTCGTAGCCCACCTGAAACTGCAGGGCCGTCCGGAATATCTCGACACGGTCACCGCCGACGAGGATGAAGAAGACGAGGAAGAAGACACCGCCGTCTTCGACAAGGGCGCCATCGCTTCGGAAGACGGCGACGATCTCTACGAACAGGCGATCAAGGTTGTCATGCGCGACAAGAAGTGCTCGACCTCCTACATCCAGCGCCGCCTCGGCATCGGCTACAACCGTGCAGCCTCGCTCGTCGAACGCATGGAAAAGGACGGTCTCGTCGGTCCGGCCAACCATGTAGGCAAGCGCGAGATCATCACCGGCAACCGCAATGGCGGCGGCAATGCGAGCCAGGAAGATTTCGACTGATATAGCAGGGGGTTGACGCTAGCCGCGCCCGCCGCGGAGAGTGTGCACCCCCCTCTGTCACTTTTGTGACATCTCCCCCACAAGGGGGGAGATTGGTAACCCGCAGCGCGTACTCGCCTCAAACAAGCATCTCACCCGCAGAAACCAAAGTGTGACGACTTAGTGAGGTCGGACGGCATACTCCCAGCAATCTCCCCCCTTGTGGGGGAGATGTCACGAAAGTGACAGAGGGGGGTATCAGACGCTCGGCATACTCAAGACTAACTTCTCTTCAAACGGAGCGCATCAGACGCGCTCGAGCTTCGCATGCGGCAAGGGCGGCAACTCGACCCGGACGGTGTCGTCAGCCTGCACCCGGCCGCCCTGCGAGACAATGCCCATGATGCCGGCCTTGCGGACCAAACCGCCATCCGCATCCTTGTCGAGCACCGCATGCAGCAAGCCCTTCTGGAAATCGTCGATCTGCTTGCAGGGGTTGCGCAGGCCGGTTACCTCGACGATCGCGTCGTCGCCGATATGCAGGCGTGTGCCTTGGGGCAGTGAAAGCAGATCGAGCCCTCTGGTCACGATGTTTTCACCCATGTCGCCCGGAGCAACGGAAAACCCTTTCTCGGTGAGTTCGGCGAACAGCTCTTCGTGGATGATGTGCACCTGGCGCAGATTGGGTTGCGTCGGATCGACCGCGACGCGAGAACGGTGCTTTACCGTGACCCCCATATGCGCGTCACCTTCGACACCGAGCCCCGTCAGCAGTCGAATGTGATCCTTCGTCTGCTTGCTGAACCCGTGCACGCCGCTGCTGCTGACCGATGTCACATATATGCGCTTGTCGCCCATGCCGAACCCTTCCATAAACAATCCAGATCTTTATAAATTGGTATATACCAATTTCAAGGCGACAATATTGTGATGGACGAGAAAAATCGACAGGGCAAAGGCGTAAAAGCGGGGGCTGGCTGGGCGACCGTAGCTGATGAATTGCGGAGCGCCATCGACAAGGGTAAGCATGCGCCGGGCGTCCGGCTGCCGAGCGAGCGTGCCCTGTCGGAACAGTTTGGTGTCTCGCGGGTGACGATGCGGCGCGCAATTGCCGAGCTGGAGGGGGAGGGATTGCTGCGCGTCGCGCGTGGTAGCGGCGCCTATGTCCGCGCCGACATGCCCGTTCGTTTCCAGCTGGGCGACAAGGTGCGGTTCGGCAAGGATCTGACCGCGAGGGACGCAAACCTCACCCGCAAGGTTTTCTCGACCAGGGAAATTCCAGCCAGTGCCGATATCGCGACGAGACTCAATCTGCAGCCGGGCGAAATGGTGCTGGAAATGTGTGTGGTTGCCTATGCCGACGAACTTCCCGTCTCTGTGGTCTTGCGCATTTGTTCGGCCGCGCGTTTTCCCGGGTTGGCGGAGAAGTTCGCTGCATTCGGCTCGTTCACGGCGGCGCTGAAGGATTACGGTGTGACGGACTATTGGCGCCGCTCCACCGACATCACGGCGCGGATGCCGACGGAGGTCGAGGCACGCCTCCTGCAGCAATCGCGCCTGACGCCGGTTCTCGCCTATGCCGGCGAAGACATCGATGCCGGTGGCACGATCATTTCGTGCCAGATCGGCTGCTTCGCCTCGGAGCGGGTCGTGGTGACCGTTTAAGGCCGCTGATTGAACTCAGGCCTTCAAAACCTTCCCCGGGTTCATGATCCCTGCCGGGTCAAACGCTGTCTTGATCCGGCGCATCAGGTCCATCTCGATATCCGAGCGGATGGAAGCCAGTTCGTCACGCTTCAGCTGACCGATGCCGTGCTCGGCTGAGATCGAGCCGCCATGCTGCAGCACCAGCCCGTGCACGATCTCGTTCATCTCATGCCAGCGGCCGATGAACTCGTCCTTGTCGGCGCCGACAGGCTGCGAGATGTTGTAGTGGATATTGCCGTCGCCCATATGGCCGAAGGCGCAGATGCGCGCGCCGGGCAGAGCGGCCATAACGGCCGTTTCGGCCTCGGCCATGAATTGCGGTACCTGCGCGACTGGCACGGAAACATCGTGCTTGATCGAGCCGCCTTCCGGCTTCTGCGCGTCCGACATGCTCTCGCGCATGTGCCAGATCGCCTTCTGCTGCGCTTCCGAGCTGGCGATGGTGGCATCCTGGATCAGGCCGTCTTCGTAGCCCTGTTCCAGCAGCGTCATCATCATCCGCTCGGCGGTTTCGGCCGAATCCGAGGTCGAGATATCGATCAGCACATACCAGGGATGCACCGTTTCCAGCGGATCGCGCACGCCGGGGATATGGCGCTCGGTGAATTCGACGCCAAGGCGCGGCATCAGCTCGAAGCCGGTCAGCGCCGTGCCGCAGAGGCCGGAAGCGTTCTTGAACAGCGTCAGCGCGTCATCGACCGACTGCAGCCCGGCAAAGGCGACCTGATGGCCGAGCGGTTGCGGGAAGAGCTTCAGCACCGCGCCGGTGATGACGCCAAGCGTGCCTTCGGCGCCGATGAAGAGATCGCGCAGATCGTAGCCGGTATTGTCCTTCTTCAGGCGGCGTAATCCGTTCCAGATCTCGCCTGTGGGCAGCACCACTTCGAGGCCGAGGCAAAGCTGGCGCATATTGCCATAGGCAAGAACCGCCGTGCCGCCGGCATTGGTGGAGAGGTTGCCGGCGATGCGGCACGAGCCTTCCGAGCCGAGCGACAGCGGAAACATACGGCCATGCTCAGCCGCCGCCTTGTGCACATCCGCCAGAATGCAGCCGCCATCGACGATCATGGTATTGCCGACCGGATCGATATCGCGAACGCGGTTCATGCGCTCCAGCGACAGGATGATGTCGGAGCCGCCTTCGCGCGGTGTCTGACCGCCGACAAGGCCGGTATTGCCGGTCTGCGGCACGATGGCCGTGCCTGTCTCGCTGGCAAGCTTGAGGATCGCCGAGACCTCCTCCACCGAGCTGGGCTTCAGCAGCATCGGCGAAGCACCATGGTAGAGCCCACGGTTCTCGACCAGATGCGGCGCAATCTCCGCCGCATCTCGCACGGCATGTTTCTCGCCAACGATCGCAGCGAAGCGGTCGAGAAGGGCTGAAGAGGGGGCAGAGCTCATGGCGTATCCTTTGCCGATAGAGTGTCGGGCCGATTTTTAATCTCTGGGTGCTGCCGCACGGCGCAGCCGGTCGTTGATGGCCTCGCCGAGGCCCTCGTCGGGAATATGCGAAAAGGCGATCGTCGCGGCACCTGTGGCGTCGGCGCGTTTCATGAAGTCGAAGAGGTTTGCCGCGGCTTCCGAAAGATCGCCCGTGGCGCTCAGGTCGAGCACGGCAATGGCGCTTTCGATACCGGCAATGTCAGGGCTTCCGAAGCGGATCAGCGTTTCGTCGGCCGCAACCTCTGTCGCATCGAGCCGCACCGCCGCGCCGGGCGCATAATGCGATGCGAGCATGCCGGGGGCTTCGATGGCGGCCGAGGCCTTTTTCTTGCGCTTCAGCGCCTTGTCCGCCACACGCTCGATCTCGCGCGCCGCCAATCCGCCTGGCCGCAACAGCCGCAGCTCGCCGTCCTCCACCTTGACGATGGTCGACTCGACACCGACGATGGAGGCGCCGGCGTCGAGGATCAGCGTGATCCGCTCGCCGAGGTCGTCATCGACATGGTCGGCGCTGGTGGCGCTGATCTTGCCCGACGTATTGGCGCTCGGGGCGGCAAGAGGGCGTCCGAAGGCGCGGATCAGCTCGCCGGCAAAGCCCTGCGGCACGCGGATGCCGACGCTATCGAGACCGGCGGTCGCCAGCGGATGGATGCCGCTGTCGGGTCTGAGCGGCAGCACCAGCGTCAGCGGGCCTGGCCAGAAGGCTTCCGCCAACTTGCGGGAGATGGGATCGAAGATCGCATAGCGTTCGGCCATGGCGAGATCGCTCATATGGCAAATGAGCGGGTTGAAGCGCGGCCGTCCCTTGGTTTCGTAGATCCGGGTGATGGCAGCCGGGTTGGTGGCATCGGCTGCAAGGCCGTAGACCGTCTCCGTTGGCAACCCGATCGGCAGACCCTCGGCAAGCGTTGCCGAGGCGACATCTAACGCCGTTTGCGGGTCTTCGAGAATGTCTATGTGTCGTGCCATGGCCTGCCCGTTTGCAGTTCAGGCCGTTCTTATGCTTTTCAAGTTTTCGGATCAATCATCAAAGCTGGCGAATGATGTCGCGAAGCTGTTCGTTGCGCGCGCCGAGCAAGAGGACGTTACGGACGGCGATCTGCGGATCATGCGTGTGGAACAGCACGCCGTTGCCGCGAATGTCGCGATTGATCGTCAGCTTCTTGTCTTCCGCCTCCTTGCCCGGATGGATGGCGACGGCGAAATACATCCGCGAATATTTCAGGCTGATATCCTCGAAGAAATTCTCTTCCTGGCCGATGCGGGCAAAGAAGTTCGCAATGTAGAAGGCCCAGTTCACCTCTTCATATCGAGCGAATTGCGTGCGCGCCGCTGTTACGTGGCAATAGCCGAGATGCGGCGTGTCCTTCAGCGTGTGATGAAAGATGAGCTTCGGAAAACGAATAGACTTATGAAAGCCGTTGAGCCGGTCATGGGTCATTTCCCCGGCATTCCGCAGTTTCTGCGCGGTCTGCTCGGCGACCTCCTGGTGGGTCATGTATCGCCGCTCTTCGGCAAGCCAATGTGGCCTGTCGCGGTTGATGCGACCGGTGCGCAGGAATTCGCTATGCCCCGTTGTCGATACCGCCGGTATCGGCTCGGGGTCGGCGGGCTTCCCAGCGTCGAAATATCTGAGTTTGGCCATGCCGGGTCTCGCTATAGAGGTCTGGAGACTGCATGATAGCTAGTCTTGCTTGAGCCGGGCTTAACGGCGCCGGTTGCAAATCCCCGAGGAGGCCAAAACAAGATGTCCGGAATTACCGATCTCAATCTGCTGCTTTCCGGCATGAGGCCGAATCTTGTCGAGGGTGAATTCGTCTATTGCACCGTTCCATCGTCGACATTGGCCGATTATATTCATCTGGAGCCGGTCGGTTTTTTCCGAGAACGGGAGGGAGCGACCCTGATCCTGCCGCTGGAGGCCGCGCGGCAGGCCGGGTTTCCGATAGCGCCCTCGATGCGCATGATCACGCTCGATGTCCATTCCTCGCTGGAGGCTGTCGGCCTCACCGCAGCCTTCGCCACGGCCCTCGGAAATGCGGGCATCAGCGCCAATGTCGTCGCTGCCTATTACCACGACCATATCTTCGTTCCGGCTGCCGATGCCGACCGTGCAATGGCGGCGCTGCAGGCACTTTCGGCGGCGCAAGCGACCCCTTGATTATCGGAGATCAACCGCATTGTCGCAATCAGGATAAAGCGTCATTAACGCGAAGCTTAGCGACGACAATCTCCATATCTGCCGCGAGTTCATAAGGGCTTGAATTCCCTTCCTATATTGCCTCTCTCCACAAACGTCCCGCGGTTCCGTTTCATCTGTCGTCAATTTCGAAGCCGATGTCGCATTGTAGCGCAGCCGCTGACGGGGCCGGGAGTTATGATGTTACCAATCTCAAGGTGCCGTCTGCTAGGGAGACGGAGAATTGGGAAGCCGGTCAAAATCCGGCGCTGCCCCCGCAACGGTGGTGGAGTGAGGCATGGCGAATAAAGCCACTGGGTCGGCCGACCTGGGAAGGTGCCATGGGGTCCTGGAAACAGGGCCGCTCCAGAGCCCGGAAACCAGCCTTGGGGAAATTCGGTTTACTGACCGCGGCGGGCGGTCGGGACATTGCTTCAGGCCGCTCCCAAACGGCCTTGCATGTCCTTCGTCCGTTTCCCGGTAACGCGCAAGGATAGGCAAATGGATATCAGCAGCAATGTTTTGCGGCAATTGAAGAACCGCCGCGAGGGCTTCAGCCTCGAGCAGCCTTTCTATATCGATCAGGATTACTTCAAGCTCGATATGGAAATGATCTACTATCGCGACTGGCTGTTCATCGGTCACGATTGCGAAGTGCCGCGTGCGGGCAACTACTTCACCGTCCAGATCGGCGACTATCCCGTCGTCATCGTCCGTGGTCGCGATCAGGTCATCCGCGCCTTCCACAATAGCTGTCGCCATCGCGGCTCGCGGGTCTGCACGACCGAGCGCGGCTCGTCGGCAAAGCTCGTCTGCCCTTATCACCAGTGGACCTACGAGCTGGACGGCTCGCTGCTGTTCGCCCGCCAGATGGCCGAGGACTTCGACAAGACCCAGTATTCACTGAAGCCGGTCCATTGCGAAAGCGTCGGCGGCTACATCTTCATCTGCCTGGCAAAGAACGCCCCGGACTTCGCGCCCGTCCGCGCCACGATCGAGCCCTACATGGCGCCGCATCGCATGAGCGAAGCCAAGGTCGCCTTCCAGAGCACGATCATCGAAAAGGGCAACTGGAAGCTCGTCTGGGAAAACAACCGCGAGTGCTACCACTGCGCCGCCAACCATCCCGAACTCTGCCGCACTTTCTCGGAAGCGCCGACGGTCAGCGGCGTGCAGGGGGCAATGAGCGATCCGGTGATCACCGCTCATTGGGAGCGTTGCGAAGCCGCCGGCCTGCCGAGCGAATTCAAGATCTCGCCTGATGGCCAGTTCCGCGCCGCCCGCATGCCGCTCATCGAAGGGGCCGAAAGCTACACCATGTCCGGCCAGAATGCGGTCAAGCGGCCGCTCTCGCCCGATGTGACGATCAATGGTATCGGCACGATGCTGCTGTTCCACTACCCGACGACATGGAACCACCTGCTTGGCGACCACGCGATTTCCTTCCGCGTCCTGCCGCTCAATGCCGAGGAGACCGCCGTCACCACCAAATGGCTGGTGCACAAGGATGCCGTCGAAGGCGTCGACTATGATCTCGAGGAGCTGACCCACGTCTGGACCGAGACCAACGACCAGGATCGCCGCATCGTCGAGGAAAATGCTTTCGGCATTCACTCGCCGGCCTATGAGCCCGGTCCCTATTCGGAACTCCACGAGGGCGGCGTCATGCAGTTCGTCGAATGGTATTCGAATTTCATGATCAACCGGCTGCAGGGCGATCAGGCCAAGCTGTCGGCGGTTGCCTGAGTATGAACATGACCGTCTCCCTTAGCCATCGACACCTCGATCAGATGCAGCCCTGGAGCGACAGGCAGCATCTGCTCGAATGCCTCTCCGTCACGCCCGAAGCGCCCGATGTGATGACCTTCACATTCCGGTCCGACAAGGACAACTGGTTCCGCTATCTGCCGGGCCAGTTCGTGACGCTTGAGCTGCCGACGGCGCCGGAGTCGGTCATGCGCACCTATACGCTGTCCTCGACGCCATCGCGGCCCTTCTCGGTCGCGGTGACGGTCAAGGCGCAGAGGGACAGCATCGGCACGCGCTGGATGTTCGAGAACCTCAAGCCCGGCATGCGCATCAAAGCTTTCGGTCCTCTCGGCGATTTCACGCATATCCGCCATCCCGGCGAGAAATATCTCTTCGTCTCCGCCGGCTCCGGTGTGACGCCGATGATGGCCATGACCCGTTACATGGCCGATACCGCGCCATTGTCCGACATTACTTTCGTCAACTGCTCGCGCAGCCCGGCCGACATCATCTTCCGTTCCGAGCTGGAATATCTCGCCCGCTTCATGCCGAACCTCAATCTTGGCCTGATCGTCGAGGGTTGCGGCCGCACCGATCTCTGGTCCGGGCTGAAGGGCCGCATCGACAAGGCCAAGATCGGCCTGCTGGCGCCTGATTTCATGGATCGTACGATCTTCTGTTGTGGCCCCGAAGTCTTCATGGATGCCGTCCGCTCCATGTTGGAAGCGCATGGCTTCGACATGAAGCGCTATCATCAGGAAAGCTTCCAGCCGGCAAATGCGGCAACGCCGCTGGCTGAAGTTACCGACGATGCCTCGACGGATGCCGCGACCACGATCCGCTTCACCATGGCCGGCAAGGACGTGGTTTGTGCGGCCGGGCAAACCGTGCTTCAGGCCGCGCGCGGCGCCGGCGTGCGCATCGGCGCTGCCTGCGAATCGGGTCTCTGCGGCACCTGTCGTGTCATGAAGCTTTCGGGCGAGGTCGAGATGAGCCACAATGGCGGCATCCTCGATGACGAGATTGAGGAAGGCTATATCCTGGCCTGCTGTTCGCGCCCGAAGACGGATGTTCAGGTCGAAGCCTAATAATCCTGATAGTTCAGCTCATTGATCTCCACCGGCTCTGGCCGGCTGGTGGAGGCCGTGACGACCGGATCGACCATCAGCGAGACAAGCGTCTGCAATGGCCCATTGCAGGTCGGTCCCTGGGCGATCGTCAGGTCGGGTGCAGGCAGTGGTTTGGCGGGCAGCAACTCGCCCTGCGGCCAGATCTTGGCGAGCTGTATGCTGGTCATCGGCACGACATTGACGTCGATGTCCGTCAGCGTGCCCGGAACGCGGTAGGGGCAGCTCTTGTCGGAACAATTGTCCGATGAGGCAAACTGCCAGATGGCGTAGTTATCCCAATTGCCGAGCGGGAAGGTGCCCTTCAGGTCCGGCTTGTAGCGCGCGTACCAGAGCGGCAGCCGCGACAGCAGCGGATAGATGTCGCGATGATCGGCGATATAGCGCGCCGTGTTGTGATTAATGTAGAGAATGGGATATCGCCCGGTTCTGACCTTGATGTGAGCGACAAAGACCTGTGCATCGTCCAGCGACATGAAACGCGTGGGATCCATGCCGTCTATATCGAGCACCATCAACTCGTCCGGCTGCGGATCGGCATAATCGAGAAAATGGTTGGCCTGATCGATGGGGTTGCCCGGTCGCCCCAGATGATAAGCGCCCCATAACAGGCCATTCATTTTCGCCAGCATGCGGCGGGTCTGATAGAGTTCGCGGCTGACGGCATATTTGCGCCACATCGTCTTGCAGTGGGCGAAGGTGTCACCGGCATGGTCGCCCGTGCAGCTGAAACTCTCGGGCAGGCCGTCGGAGGCCTTGGAGATGAAGGCGGCTATCCGCTTGTCCTGCAGGAACGCAGTCCAGTCTATCGTATTCAGTTCATAGGCATCGACGATGAGGGCGTTTTGGGGGTCCGTCCAAGGCTGGCTTTCGCCGGCCGAAGGCTTCGTGGCCGGCCCCAACAAGGCCAGTACGGTCAGGAAGCTGCAAATCAGGCTGTGGCTGTGCCGGAACCCTTTCATGAAATAATAGTAAGGATTGCTGGTTAATCTTGGGTTAAGGATCGGTTCACTATACATTCATCGTGGAGCCTTCGCATAACTCCTTAAATTGGTAGGGATTTAAGGAACAGAATAAGGTGTTGCCGCGTTTCTTGTTGTCTATTCGGACATGCGACGAGGCGGGCGTTTAATCCCGCGAAAGAAGCATGCCTGACATCAAACGCTACACGCTTGAGCACAAGACAAACCAGCGAATGGAGATAAGAATGCTTGGTTTCCGTGCGAGAATTGCGACCATCGCTATTTCGGCCGCTGTCACCCTGACGAGCTTCACGCCGTCCTTTGCCATTCAGATGCCCGGCGCACCGCTCGCGGCTGCGAACGAGACCGCGCCCGCCAATGTCGAGCAAGTTCAATGGCGCCATTATCACGGCGGTTACGGCGGCTATCGTGGCGGTTACTACCGCCGCGGCTGGTACGGCGGCTATCGCGGTTATTCGGGCTATCGCCATGGCTATCGCTATCATGACGGCTATTGGTTCCCGCTGGCCGCCTTCGGTGCCGGCGCCCTCATCGGCGGCGCGATTGCCAGCCAACCGCGCTACTATGCGGCACCGCCTCCGTCCGGCGGCATCAATCCGCGTCACGTCGAATGGTGCACGGATCGTTATCGGTCCTACAGGGCCTACGACAACACGTTCCAGCCCAATCAGGGCCCGCGCCGTCAGTGCTATTCGCCCTATTATTGAGCGATACATCTGAAATCAACGACACAAGCCGCCCGTCTTCGGGCGGCTTTTTTCTGCCGAACTCAGAGAATGTTGACGCGCTTGAGAAGCCACCATGCCAGCAGCATGGAGGCGACGATGAAGCCGACCGCATATCCTGTGCCGCTTGATCCGCCCGAAAGAGGCAGGCTCGATGTATTCATGCCGAAGAAGCCGGTCACCAGCGTCGGCGGCAGCAGGAACGCCGTCATGATCGACAGGATGTAGAGATGGCGGTTGATCTCGGAGGCAAGCTTCGAATCGATCTCTTCGTGCAGCAGCCTGGCGCGCTCCTGCAGCGCGTAGACATCGTGCTCGACTGCTTCGAGGCGCCCCGTCAGGCGTCCCGCGATATCCTCGAAACCAAGCGGCATTTCCTCGTCATCCGAAGCGGCGGCATGCCGCATGAGGGAAAGGACGGTGCGCAGATGGCGATGCAGCCGCACGATCGTTCGTCGGATGGGCGGAAGCTGCGTGCGCTCGTCACGCGAGGTATTGCCGTGGATGAAATCCTCGATACCGTTAAGTTCTTCGCTGATCTCGATAACGACGGAGATGAGGGTGCGCTGGAACTCGACAACCAGCGCTTCGAAAATATCGACCGGGCAGGTAAACCGCGCGGCGTTCTTTTCGATCAGCATGCGTCCCCGGTCCACGCTGCGAAGCGGCTGCAGCCGGCTGGTGATGAGCACGCGGTCGGTCACGGCAAAATGCAGCCAGCCGATGTCATGGGTGTTGTGAGCGAAATCGCGCTGGAAATCGACAAGGGTGCCGAAGAGCATCTGTTCGTCGACGGTGATCGTCGCGTGCGTTTCGTGCGTCGTCAGCGCTATGCGCGCCGCTTCGTTCAGCCCTGGCGCATCCTCCAGGAAGGCCGGAACGCGGGCGTCGACGAGATTGAGATGCAGCCAGAGGAAGCCGTCTCCGTTAAAGAGCGTGGCGCGATCCGCATCGTCGGGGAGCCGCTCCGCCTTGTCCGCGCCCGGACGAAGACGATAAGCCCAGACAAAGCCGGGTATCGTGGTGGCTGACGTTATCGTGTTCATGGCCGCATCATTCGCTTTGTCAGAACAGTTGCCTTAGTCTTCGTTCATGACGATTGTTTATGCAAGACTGCATGTCGGCGGAATAATCACACATGCCGGCGCCGATATTGACGGCTCATAGCGCGCCTGACGCGAACTGCCGTTCCGGTTCACGACTGAGTGGAAATCGCCCTGCGAAATGCCTCAGAGAAAATTGACGTTTACGTAAAAATAAACTAGCTCTATCCACATAGTACCGATGATCCGGGTGAGGCGGGTGATCGGCAGCACCGACGCGGAGGAAATCACCATGTACAAAGCGCCTGTCGAGGAAATCGCATTCACGCTGAAATACGTCGCCGGCATGGATCGGGCGATGGAGGAGGGCATTCTCGGCGATCTCAGCGCCGATGTCCTCGATGCCATTCTATCGGAGGCCGGGCGTTTTGCCGGCGATGAGATGGAGCCGCTTGCCGAAAATGGTGACCGGCAGGGCGCGAAGCTGGTCGACGGCAAGGTGGTTCTTCCGGACGGTTGGGAAAAGCTCTATCGCGACTGGATTGCCGGCGGCTGGAACGGGCTGACCGCGCCCGAAGAGTTTGGCGGGCAGGGCCTGCCGCATATGCTCAACATCGCGACGCTGGAAATGTGGAATTCCGCTTCGATGGCCTTTGGTCTCGCCCCGACGCTGACGATGGGCGCGGTCGAGGCGCTGAACGCTCACGGCAGCGATGACCTCAAGAAGAAATATCTGGCAAAGCTCATCTCCGGCGAATGGTCTGGCACCATGAACCTGACCGAGCCGCATGCCGGTTCCGACGTCGGAGCCTTGCGCACGCGTGCGGAGCGTCGGGACGATGGCACCTATCGCCTCTTTGGCCAGAAAATCTTCATCACCTGGGGCGATCACGAGGCGGCCGAAAACATCATCCACCTGGTGCTGGCCCGTCTTCCGGACGCGCCGGCCGGCACGCGGGGTATCTCGCTGTTCCTAGTGCCGAAATTCCTTGTGAACGATGATGGCTCGCTTGGCGCCCGTAACGATTATTTCGCCCATTCTCTGGAGCACAAGCTCGGCATTCACGGCTCACCGACCTGCACGATGATCTGCGGCGACGGCAAGCACGGCACCGAAAAGGGCGCCATCGCCTGGCTGGTCGGCGAGGAGAACAAGGGCCTCGCCTGCATGTTCACCATGATGAACAATGCCCGTCTCGCCGTCGGCATTCAAGGCGTGGCGATCGCGGAAGCCGCGACCCAGAAGGCCATCGCCTATGCACGGGAGCGCACGCAGGGCCGCGCGCCGGGAACGACGGCGGCAGGCATGAGCCCGATCATCGAACATCCCGATGTCGCGCGTACGCTTCTCACCATGAAGGCGCTGACGCAGGGATCTCGCGCTATCTGCTACGCATGCGCCGAGGCGATCGACATGTCGCATCGCGATGCGCAGAAGGCTAAATATTGGCAGGAGCGCGCGGCACTACTGACGCCGATCGCCAAATCCTTCTCCACCGATGCCGGCGTCGATGTCGCTTCGCTTGGTATCCAGGTCCATGGCGGCATGGGCTTCATCGAAGAGACGGGTGCGGCGCGGCTGCTACGCGACGCGCGCATCGCCCCGATCTACGAAGGCACCAACGGCATCCAGGCGATCGACCTCGTGACGCGCAAGCTGATCATCGCCAATGGGGACCATGTGCGCGGCTTCATCGCTGAGCTGCGCGAGATCGCCGACGCCGTCGCCAAATCCAATCTCGATGGCTTCGGAGAGACCGCGCCGCGGCTGCAGGCAGCCATTGCCGACTTGGAAAAGACAAGTGAATGGCTCCTGGCGAAACAGGCGGAAGGTGCTGTCGCTGAAGCGCTGGCAGGCGCCACCCCGTACCAGCGGCTCTTCGGGCTGGTGCTGACCAGCTCCTATCTGGCCAAGGGAGGCCTTGCCAATGCAGGGGATGGCGAGGGAGGCAAGCGCATCGCGCTCTGCCGCTTTGCTGCCGAAAACCTGCTGGCCGAAACCGCCGCTCTCTCTGATCGCGTGACTTCCGGTGCATCTAGTCTTGAAGCCGCCCGCGTCGCCCTTGCCTGAGGAAAATCCATGACCGACCACATTCTGATCGAACGTTCCGAGACCGCGCCGCATGTCCAGATCATCCGGTTCAACCGGCCGGAAAAGAAGAATGCGATCACCCGGGCCATGTATCAGACAATGACCGATGCGCTGAAGGCGGCAGACGAGACGCCGGATATCCGCGTCAGCGTCTTCCTCGGCACGGACGGCTGCTTCTCCGCCGGCAACGACATGGCCGATTTCCTCGCCTTCGCCATGGGTGGCAGCATGGGTCGCGAAGTGATCGATTTTCTCATTGCACTGGCGAGTGCCAGGAAGCCGATCGTCTCCGGCGTCGACGGCCTTGCCATCGGCATCGGCACGACGATCCATCTGCATTGCGATCTGACGGTTGCGTCCGACCGCAGCCTGTTCAAGACGCCCTTCGTCGATCTCGCCCTCGTGCCCGAAGCCGCCTCAAGCCTGATCGCGCCGCGCCTGATGGGTCACCAGCGCGCCTTCGCCCTGCTCGCCCTCGGCGAAGGCTTCTCCGCTACAGACGCGAAGGACGCCGGCCTGATCTGGAAGGTGACTGCACCCGAGGCTGTGGAAGCCGAGACCCTGGCACTTGCCGCCAGGCTCGCCGCCAAGCCGCCAGAGGCTCTGCGGATCGCCCGCGACCTCATGCGCGGCCCGCCGGACGCCATCCTTGGCCGCATCACGGAAGAGGCCGAGCATTTCGCCGCACGGCTTAAAAGCGCGGAAGCCCGCGTGGCCTTCGAGGCGTTCATGAAGCGGTGAATATCTCACCCGCCCTCGTGGTTCGAGACGGCCTTGCAGGCCTCCTCACCATGAGGGCTGATCTCCTATGCCAGTCGGCCAGCAATGCTTTCTCTGCTTCTTGACCCTAGATCCACGTTGCTCATTTTGCGATTTGCCAAGCCTTCATCCTAGGTAGGTGGCCGGACGATCCTACCGAAGGGTTAGCGTGCGGAGGGATGGGGGTGCCAAAGGGGAGCCCGCCGGAGAGAATCTAGCTCACCCCACCCTCATGGTGAGGAGGCCCACCGGGCCGTCTCGAACCACGAGGGTCGGCCGCTTAACTCCCATCACCTTCGCTCGATTTGCGTGGAGCAAATCCACGTCGCGACAGAGCGGGCAGCGCCTCATAGTCCAGCGCGATCAGTGCTTCTTTCTTGCGGCGCGACCAACCCTTGATCTGCTGTTCGCGGGCAATTGCATCTATGATGCTGTCATAGACTTCCTGAAACACCAACTCGATTGGCCGGCGCTTGGCCGTGTAGCCGTCATAGATGCCGGCATTATGTTCCCAGACGCGCGCTTCGATCCCTTGTTTGGTGAGACCAGTGTAATAGGAACCATCGCTACAACGCAGAATGTAAACTGTGACTTCCATGGCAGAATTCTCGCGCTAAGGGCGAATATTTTCTACCATTGAGTGTATGTGGCAATCAATTCCTTTCCCTCATCAGCCCTCGTGGTTCGAGACGGCCCTTTGGGCCTCCTCACCATGAGGGCTGATTTCTACGACGTACGTTCCAAGCTCGCAGTCCTGAGCTTGCGAGAGGATGCGGGTGCAGTAACGACGTGCGATTCTCTCCGCCCTCATGGTGAGGTGCGAAGCCCAAGGGCCGCAGCCTCGAACCACGAGGGTCGGCCACGAAGCCTGCGCTGAAAATTACTTCTCCAGCGCCACGACCACCTCGACATGCGAGGTCCAGAGAAACTGGTCGATCGGCGTCACCCTGGTGATGCGGTAGCCGCCTTCGATGAGCAGTGCGAGATCGCGGGCGAGCGTCAGAGGGTTGCAGGAGACCGCGACGATCTTCTTGACTTGCGAGAGGGCGAGTTCCTTGCTCTGAAACTCTGCTCCGGCGCGCGGCGGGTCGAAGACGACGGCGTCGTAGACTTTCAACTCCTGTTTCATCAGTGGCCGGCGGAAGAGATCGCGGCGCTCGATGGTGACAGGCTTCAACCCCTGCGTATTGCGGGCGGCATGGTCGAGTGCGGCGAGCGGCTTGCCTTCACTTTCCACCGCATGCACGCGCCCGATGCGCGCCAGGCGCAGCGAGAAGGTGCCGGCGCCGGCGAAGAGGTCGGCGATGCGCTTGGCCTTGCCGACATGGGCTGCGACCAGCTCAGCCATCGCGTCCTCGGCCTGCTTGGTTGCCTGCGTGAAGGCGCCCGGAGGAGGGGCAATCTGCACGCCGCCAAATTCGATGATCGGCTTTGCCGGCTCGACCAGGATTTCGCCGTTCAGCGACACGCGGGCTATGCCGCGAAGCGCCAGCACGGTCTCCACCGTGCTGCGGCGCTGTTTGTCGGATAGAGATTTGATGCCGTCGACAGCGAGATCGAGGCCGGATGACGTTTCCAGCACGGAAATGCGGAAAGCTTCGGCATTGACGGCGAGCGCGGTCGCGACCGCCCTGATCGCCTCGAGCCGCGACATGATCCCCGCGGACGCGATGGGACATTCCTCGATCGCGACGATGTGATGGCTTTCGGCCTGGTTGAAGCCGATCAGCGTGCTCTTTTCGGTCTTGCGTGCCGCAAAGATCACCCGCCGCCGCTCGCCGGGATGGGCAGCGACGATATCGTCCACCTCGGGCGTCAGGCCCTTGGAGCGCAATGCATCGACGACGAGCTGGCGCTTGAAGGCGCGGTAGGGCGCATCGGCATAGTGCTGCAGGGTGCAGCCGCCGCAGGTGCCGTTGACGCCATCCGGGCCGAAGTGTCGACAGTGCGGCTCCTGCCGATCCGGCGAAGCCGATGCGATCGACATCAGCGTGCCCTGACTTTTCACCCGCGCGATGGCGACGCTTTCGCCCGGAAGCGTGAAAGGCACATAGATCGGTCCGTCCGTGCCTTGCGCAATGCCGTCGCCCTGGGCGCCGAGCTTCTGGATGGTGACGGTTTCAGTGCTCATGGCTTGATCCCTGCGAGAAGAAATTCGTGGTTGCCGTCGCCGCCGGCAATGGGCGAGGGGATTAGGCCGAGGCTCTTCCAGCCCATATCCTCGGAGAACCAGCGCTCAAGTTCGGCAGCAACCGCCGGAGCGGAGGAGGGATCTTTTAGCAGTCCGGCCTTGCCGACAGCATCGCGACCCGCCTCGAATTGCGGCTTCACCAGCAGCGCCGCGCGCGCGCCCGGTTCGGCAAGAGCCAAGGCCGGTGCCAGCGCCAGCTTCAATGAGATGAAGGAGACGTCGGAAACGAGAAAGGAGAATGGCCCGCCGATATCTTCGGCGGTCAGGTAGCGGGCGTTCAGCCCTTCCATATTGGTGACGCGCGGATCGGCCGACATGCGCGGATGCATCTGTCCATGGCCGACATCAATGGATGTGACATGGGCTGCGCCGCGCTGCAGCAATACCTCGGTAAATCCGCCGGTGGATGCGCCGACGTCGAGACAGTGCAGGCCTTGCGGATTAAGGCCGAAATGATCGAGCGCGGCCACCAGTTTCAAGGCCGCACGGGACACGTAATCCTGAGCCGGATCGTCGATTCCGATCTGCACCTCCTCGGTAAACAGCGTCCCCGGCTTGGTGACGACCTTGCCGTCGACGGTCACGGTGCCGCGTTGGATGGCATCGCGCGCGCGGGAGCGGCTGGCGAAGAGCGAAAGGGTGACGAGGAGCTGGTCGAGGCGTTGAGGTTCGGACATAGGCTGTCCATGCCGGTCAATGCATTGCGTTGCAAGCCTTTTGTGGCAATCTCGGCGTTGACGCCGGACTGCAGCCGGAGATAATCGCTTAAATCAACGGCTGAGGGGTCATTCATGCGAAGAATCGGTGGCTATGCGGCTCTACTGGCGATGTTTGCCGCGCCGGCCCTGGCGAACGACACCATGGCCGAGCTGAAGACGGGCGGTCTCGCCTATGTCCGCAGCGGCGATATCAGCATGGATCAGGAAAAACTGTTCATCTCGGCGACCGAGGTGCGGGTGGATTACGTCTTCGAAAACACCTCCGACAAGGATGTCGAAAGCGTGGTTGCCTTTCCGATGCCCGATATCAAGGGCGATGTCGACAGCATGGTCGATGCCGGAAATGTCGATGCCGACAATTTTCTCGGCTTCACCGTGACCCAGGATGGCAAGGCCATCACCCCAACGCTTCAGCAGCGCGTATCGGTCGCCGATGTCGACATGACCGACGAGTTGAAGGCGCATGGCGTGCCGCTGTTGCCGCTCAGCAAGGCCGCGATGGATGCCGTCGCCAAGCTGCCTCTTGATGTGTTGGAGGATTGGACCGCTCGCGGTCTGATCACCGACGATGAGTACGACAATGACGGCCAGGGTATGAAACATTATCCGACGCCGATGTGGACGCTGCATACCACTTATTGGTGGCGTACAAAATTTCCTGCCAAGGCGAAGATAGCAGTCGAGCACCGCTACAAGCCGAGCGTCGGCGGTACGGTAGCCATCACTTTCGCCGGCGATGAGGATTACCAAAAGCAGCGGCTGCAGGCCTACCGAAGCAAATATTGCGTCGATGAGAGCTTCCTGAAGACGGCGACCAAACTTGCAGCCGTGGCCGACAAGGGCGGCCGCACCTATGTCGAGAGCTGGATTTCCTATGTTTTGACCACCGGCGCCAACTGGTCCGGGCCGATCAAGCATTTCGAGCTGACGGTCGATAAGGGCAGTCCGGAAAACTACATCAGCTTCTGCGGAACTGACGTCAAGAAGACCGGGCCAACGACTTTCCAGGTGACGGCGCAGGATTTTTATCCCGAGCACGATCTGGACATCCTAATCCTTTCCGCGGCACCCGTGAACTAGGCCGCGTTTAAAGACCAGTTGCGCGAAATTAAATAAATTTAAAGCCGAAGCCCTTACGGATATTCGGGATTACGGCGATCGGTTTCGAGATCGCCGCCTGCCATGAAGGCTTCGCGCTTCCGCGTCCCAATCATGCCCTTCCCTGTATTTTCCGAGTATTCGGCTGTGTTTTTCCCAACCACGGCTCGTTGATGCTCGCCAGGACCGGCGCTCAGGAGGCGCTCGCTCATGTTTGCGAAAAGACTCTCGCTGAATGGCAAGCTTGCCATTACGTTCACGGCGCTGATTGCCATTTTTGCCTGTGTTTCCGCATTCGTCTACGCCAAGGAAGAGGTGTCGGCCGGAGCTGCGGCGGAACAGGCCAAGTCGCACCAGCTCGTCAATCTTGTCGATGACTCCCTGCAGGCCATGCTGGAACAGGCCGTCAACCTGCGCGGCTTCCTGCTGCTGCGCAGCGACAGCACCTATGGCGATATTTTTGCCAATCGCGAGCGGATGCTGAAGAGCATCGCCGCTGCCAAGCAGGTTGCCGCCGATTCTCCGGATCTGCTTGGTGCCATCGATAACATGCAGAAAGCCGCCGATCTCTATTTCCATCAGCTTGCGGAGCCGCAGGCCAAGGCCCGCAAGGAAACCGAGATGCCGCTCGACCAGGTCGTCAAGATCGGTCAGAACGAGACCAAGGGCCAGCTCGATGGCTTCCGCGAGGCTGCCGCCAAGATCAAGCAGGCTGCTCGCACTAGGGCCGGTGATCTCGCCGCCACCCAGGAAGACGCCAACAGCGATCTGCGCCTGACGCTGATCGCAGGCGGCATCTTCGTGGCGCTGCTTGCCGCTCTTCTTGCCTGGCTGCTGTCACGCATCACCGTTCGTCCGATCGTCGGCATGACGGCCGCCATGGGTCGCCTGGCCAGTGGCGAGCACGATATCGATGTTCCAGCCGTCGGCCGTGGCGATGAAGTCGGCCGCATGGCCGATGCCGTCCTCATGTTCAAGCAGGCGGCGATCGAAAAGCTTCGCCTTGCCGGCGAGACCGATCGCATGCGCGATGACGCCGAGCGTCAGCGCCAGATGAGCGACGAGCAGAAAGCGCGCGAAGAGGGCGAAATCCGCTTTGCGATGGAAACGCTCGCGGCCGGGCTTTCCGCTCTCTCAGCCGGCAATGTCGCGGCACGGCTAGATCGCGCCTTCGCGCCGCAGTTCGACAGCGTTCGTGCCGATTTCAACAATGCCGTCGAAAAGCTGGAAGCGGCCCTGCAGTCGGTTGGCCGCAACGCCGCCGCCATCAATGCCGGCGCCGGCGAGATCCGCTCCGCGGCCGACGAGCTTGCTCATCGCACCGAGCAGCAGGCAGCCTCCGTCGAGGAAACGGCCGCGGCGCTGGAACAGGTGACGACGACGGTTCGTGATTCGGCCAAGCGCGCCGAGGATGTCGGCCATCTCGTCGAACGTGCCCGTCTCGGCGCCGAAAAGTCCGGCGAAGTGGTGCGCAAGGCAGTCTCCGCCATGCAGCAGATCGAAAAGTCTTCGGGCGAGATCAGCAACATCATCAGCGTCATCGACGATATCGCCTTCCAGACCAACCTGCTCGCCTTGAATGCCGGCGTCGAAGCCGCCCGTGCCGGCGATGCCGGCAAGGGCTTTGCCGTCGTTGCCCAGGAAGTGCGCGAGCTCGCCCAGCGCTCTGCCAATGCCGCCAAGGAAATCAAGGCGCTGATCACCACCTCGAGCGATCAGGTCAACACCGGCGTATCCCTGGTCGGCGAGACCGGCAAGGCGCTGGAGCTGATCGTCTCGGAAGTGCAGGAAATCAATCGCCACGTCGGCGCGATCGTCACGGCGACCCGCGAACAGTCGACCGGCCTGCAGGAGATTAATACCGCCGTCAACACCATGGATCAGGGCACGCAGAAGAACGCCGCCATGGTCGAGGAGCAGACTGCAGCAAGCCATGCGCTTGCCCGCGAAGCTGCTTCGCTGAATGAGTTGTTGCAGCAGTTCCGCCTCGGCAACGCACCACAAGCAGCACCCGCCCGGCCTGCCGTCGCGACGCCGCGTTCAAAGCCGGCGGCATCGCCGGCGCGGGCTCTGGGCCGCACCGTGGCCAAGGCCTTCGGCGCCAAGGCAAGTGCCGCAGTGCCCGCGCAGGACGAATGGGAAGAGTTCTGAGCGCTTTCCGGTAGTACTCAAAGCGACGGCCTTGCAAGGCCGTTCGCCGGGAATCATCTCCTTCAGACTTCGTCGGCCCGCCGCTCTGTGGCGGGCCGATTTGCGTTTCACAGGCAGCGCAAAAAGGAAAAATTCCGGCATGCGTTGTTTTGGAGCAGGTCGTTTCAAGGCAGGTGGTGGCACTTCCCCAGGGCTGCGGGGTTTTAAGAGCTGCCATACCGTTTTCGATGCGCGGTCGGGACATGCTTTCGTCAAGATTTATTAAATATTTGATCGGTGGCAGGGTTGCGCTCAGCGTCGATCCACTTTTTCTATAGCCTTATTACGAGGATTGCCGAGGGAGATTCGAATGGGACAACTCGTCCGAGTTCCGGCCAATGAAACACAGAGACTTTTGGCTGTACGCTCCCTGAATGCGATCCACAGCATTCCGACGCCGGAGCTGGCCATTGTCGCCGAGCTTGCAAGACAAGTCTTCGCCTCGCCCTATGCCGCGATCAATATAATCGACGAAGACTGGCAGCGCATAGCCGGGCAGGCCGGCCTGAAGATTGCCGAATGCTCTCGCGATATGTCGATCTGCACCCGCGTGGTCTTCGACGACGAATTGCTTGTCATATCCGATCTGGCCGCCGATCCCGAGCTGAAGAGCGCCCCCTTTGTGGTCGAGGATCCGCATCTGCGTTTCTATGCCGGCGCGCCGGTGCGGCTGGAAAATGGCCTGCCGGTCGGCGCCTTCTGCATTCTCGACCAGAAGCCACGGGAGTTCTCCGAGAGCGAGGAGCAAAGCCTCGTGCGGTTCGCCCAGATCGCAAGTGCGCTTCTGCGGCTTCAAAAGACCAATCTGCTGATGGGTATCGCCGAGAATGGTTTGCGCACTGCCGCCATGACCGACCCTTTGACCCGTTTCCTGAACAGGTCGGCGCTGGAGGCTGTGGTCGATGGATCGCTGAGCGCGGCCGTCGCTGCCGGCCGCAACTTCGGTGTGCTTTATCTCGACATGGACGGCTTCAAGTCGATCAACGACCGCTTTGGTCACAATGTCGGCGATGAGGTCTTATGCGAGGCTGCCCTGCGCATCCGCTCGGTCATTTCCACCGAGGACATTGTCGTACGCATGGGCGGCGATGAGTTCGCGATATTCGTTCCTGATCCGGCCGACAGGAGCGCTCTTCTATCCCTTTCGGAACGGCTGCTTGTCGCTTTTCGTGCGCCCTTCACGGTCGATGGCGTGTCCGTTTTTGCCCGGTTGAGCATAGGCGCAGCGCTGGCGCCGCATGACGGTGCGACGCGCATATTGCTGTTGAAGAATGTCGATGCCGCCCTCTATCAGGCCAAGGCAGCCGGGCGAGACCGGGTTGCTGTCTTCCAGCCCTGAGATCACAAACGATCGGCAAGCCCGGGAGGCGGCCGATAAGGCCTAGATCCTATCCGGCCGCTTCGACGATACGGCTATGGCCAAGCGCTCTGAACACCGTCTGCACGATGCCGGCGCGGTCGAGGCCGGCCTTGGCATTCATCACCTCGGGCTTGGCCTGATCCATCCAGATATCGGGCATGACGAGCGTGCGGATCTTCAGCCCGTTATCGAGCAATCCCTCGCTGGCGAGGAACTGCATGACCTGGCTGCCGAAGCCGCCGACCGAGCCTTCTTCGATGGTGATCAGCATCTCGTGGTGAGCGGCAAGCTGGCGAATGAGATCATGATCGAGCGGCTTGGCGAAACGGGCATCCGCAACCGTCGTCGGCAGGCCGGCAGCATCGAGATCTTCGGCAGCGGCAAGGCTGTCGGCCAGGCGCGTGCCGAAGGAGAGCAATGCAACCTTCGAACCCTGCTTGATCACACGACCCCTGCCGATTTCCAGGATCTGGCCCCGCTCGGGCATGTCGATACCGACGCCTTCGCCGCGCGGATAGCGGAACGAAATCGGGCCGAGATCGTAGGCGGCGGCGGTGCGCACCATATGCTTGAGCTCCGCCTCATCGGAAGCGGCCATGACGACGAAACCGGGCAGTGTGGCGAGGAAGGCGGTGTCGAAGGAGCCCGCATGCGTCGGGCCGTCAGCCCCGACAAAGCCGGCACGGTCGATCGGGAAGCGAACCGGGAGACCCTGAATCGCCACGTCATGAACCACCTGGTCATAGGCGCGCTGCAGGAAGGTGGAATAAAGGGCGGCAAACGGCTTGTAGCCCTCGGCGGCAAGGCCAGCGGCAAAGGTCACGGCATGCTGCTCGGCGATGCCGACGTCGAAACAGCGCTTGGGGAAAAATTCCTGCAGCTTGTCGAGGCCGGTGCCATTCGGCATGGCGGCTGTGATGCCGACAATCTTCTCGTCAAGCGTTGCCTCCTGCACCAGGGCATCGGCGAAGACGCTGGTATAGCTCGGTGCATTCGGTTTCACCTTGGCCTGCGCGCCGGTGATGACGTCGAACTTGTTGACGCCGTGATACTTGTCGGCAGCTGCCTCGGCGGGGGGATAACCCTTGCCCTTTTGCGTCACGACATGAATCAGCACCGGACCCTGCGCATTGTCGCGCACATTGCGCAGCACTGGCAGCAGGTGTTCGAAGGAGTGACCGTCGATCGGGCCGATATGGTAGAAACCCATCTCCTCGAACATCGTCCCGCCGGTCACATAGCCCCGTGCATGTTCGACTGCCCGCGTGATGGCGCGATCGACCTTCTTGCCAAGATAGGCCGTCAGCTTCTTGCCGAGGTCGCGGAAGCCCATATAGGTGCGGCCGGAGGCGAGGCGGGCGAGATAGGCGCTCATTGCGCCGGTCGGCGGCGCGATCGACATGTCGTTGTCGTTGAGGATGACGATCAGTCGTGCATCGAGCGCGCCGGCATTGTTAAGGGCTTCATAGGCCATGCCGGCCGACATGGCGCCATCGCCGATCACGGCAATGACGCGGCGGTCGGCCTTGTCGAGCTCGGCGGCCACAGCCATGCCGAGGCCGGCGGAAATGGACGTCGATGAATGCGCGGCGCCGAAGGGGTCGTATTCGCTTTCGGCCCGACGCGTGAAGCCGGAAAGGCCGTCTTCCTGCCTCAGCGTGCGGATGCGATCACGCCGCCCGGTCAGGATCTTGTGCGGATAACACTGATGCCCGACATCGAAGATCAGGCGATCGCTCGGCGTGTTGAAAACGCTGTGGATGGCGATGGTCAGTTCGACGACGCCAAGGCCGGCGCCGAGATGCCCGCCGGTGCGCGACACCGCATCGATCATCTCGTCGCGGACTTCGCGGGCGAGTTGCGGCAAGTCCCGGTCCTCAAGCTTGCGCAGGTCGGAAGGAAAATGGACCCGGTCGAGCAGCGGCGTCTCTGGCATTTGTGTCAAGGCTGGAGCCTCTTTCTTGCTATTCTTGGGCGGGATCCCGCCTTTACGTCAAAACAGATTGCGACAAAAGACGCCGAATTCAAGGTGCACCCGAACAAGAAACATGTGGGATTGTTATGAACCCGTTAGCCCTCCGGCAATGGAATGAATTCTTCCTCATCGCCCGGTACGATGTCGAAGCGGCCCGTGCGCCATTCTTCCTTGGCCTTTTCGATGCGTTCCTTGGAAGATGACACGAAGTTCCACCAGATATAGCGCTTCGAATTGAGCGCCGCACCACCAAAAAGCATGAGATGACAGCCTTTTTCCGCAGCTTCGAGGGTTATGGCGTCGCCGGGGCGGAAAACGAGCAGCTGGTCCTGGGCAAAGTGATCGCCCGCAACGATGAGCGAGCCGGAGAGGATATAGACCGCGCGCTCTTCATGGGCTGCGCCAAAAGGAAACGTCGCGTTCGGCTGAAGCTGCAGATCGACATAGAGCGTGTCGGTGAAGGATTTCACCGGAGATTTCAGGCCTTCGAAATCGCCGATCACCACGCGCCCGGTCACGCCGCCATCGGAAATGACAGGTAGCTCGTCTTTCTCCGTATGGGCAAAGGAGGGGTCGATCTCCTCCCTGTCGTCGGGGAGCGCCAGCCATGTCTGTAGGCCCGACATCGCAAAGGGATGGTCGCGCAGATTTTCGGGGGTGCGTTCGGAGTGTACGATCCCGCGTCCGGCCGTCATCAGGTTGACGTCGCCGGGGCGGATTACCTTGGCCGTGCCGAGGCTGTCGAGATGGCGGATCTCGCCGTCGAACAGGTAAGTGACGGTGGAAAGGCCGATATGCGGATGCGGGCGCACATCTACCGCCTGGCCTGGCCGAAAGATTGCAGGCCCCATGCGGTCGAAGAAGATGAACGGCCCCACCAGCCGCCGCCGGCTGCTCGGAAGAGCCCGCCGCACGGAGAAGCCACCAAGGTCGCTGGTGCGCGGAATGATGAGATTCTCGATCGCGTCGCAGGCGAAGGCATCACCGGCGTGCGGATCATTTCCTGGGAAAAAGGACATGGAGGCTCTCCTTTCGGTTGAGGTGCAACCTACCGGGAATGTCAGGCAAACTCAAACTTTCCCGTTTTGTCTCACGCGCCGTCCAGCGGCTCCGCGCCCTGAGGCTTGCCGGCGCGGTCGAGGCGGATCTTCTCGATGCGGTTCTCGGCTGCCGAGAGCAGCGCCTCGCAATGCTTCTTCAACGCTTCGCCGCGCTCATAGATGGCGATGGATTCGTCCAGCGCCACGTCGCCGCGCTCCAGGCGTGCGACGATGCTTTCAAGCTCCGCCACGGCCTTCTCGAAGGAATAGCCTGAAACATCTACCTTGGCGTTCTCGCTCATCGTCACCCCTTCATCATGCGCAGAATATGCAGGCCCGCCGATTCGGCCAGCCCTTCCAGATCATAGCCGCCTTCGAGCAGGCTGACGACCCGGTTCTTGGCGCTGCGATCGGCAGCCTCCAGAATCCGCCCGGTCGCCCAGTCGAAATCCTCACCGGTGAGGTTCAATTGCGCCAGCGGATCGCGATGGTGGGCGTCGAAACCGGCGGAGATGATGATGAGGTCCGGGCGGAAATCATCGAGCGCCGGCAGGATGCGCGATTTGAATGCCTCGCGGAAATGATCGCCGCCGGTGTTCGGCGAAAGCGGCGCGTTGACGATGGTGTCATGCGCGCCGCGCTCATCTTTTTTACCGGTGCCTGGATAGAGCGGCATCTGGTGGGTCGAACAGAAGAGCACGGACGGATCGTCCCAGAAGATGTCCTGCGTGCCGTTGCCGTGATGCACATCCCAGTCGACGATGGCGACGCGCTCGGCACCATGTGCCTTTTGAGCGTGGCGTGCCGCGATCGCGGCATTGTTGAAGAAGCAGAAACCCATGGCCTTGGATTTCTCGGCATGGTGGCCAGGCGGGCGGGCAGCGACGAAGACATTGTCGGCAGCACCGGAAAACACATCGTCGACCGCCGCCATCGCTCCGCCGACGCCGTGCATGATCGCCTGCAGCGTCTTCGGGCTGGCATAGGTATCCGCCTCGAGCTGGTTGATCTCGCCGTCGTCACCCTTATCAGGCATCGAGCGCAGCACGAATTCCAGATGCTCTTCGGGGTGGGCAAGGAGGACGGCATCCTCGTGCGCTGTCAGGGCTTTGCGCCGGTCAAGCCGTTCGAAATTCGGATGTTCCAGCGCGATATTCAGCGAGCGCAGCCGATCCGGCCGTTCCGGGTGGCCTGGTGGAACAATATGTTCAAGAAAGATCGGGTGTTCGTAAAGACGTGTGCTCATGGGGCCAATCTATAGAGGAGGTGTGACGCCTATTAGAGGACATGGACCATGTCACTACAATGTCAACAAACCATCTTAACCACTTTGGGGTAGCGCCCGTTTACTTATCGAGGCGCGGTGTTAAGCTTTCATTAAGGTGTCTATGGCGTCGGCCAGGGTTGTTTAGTGATGATGAGTATAGAACGATCCGATGTCATCGAGGTGAGGGTGCCGCCGCGCGATGTCGACAGGCACGGCCAGATGTTCATTGCATCCTATATCTCGCAGGCGGAAACGGCTCTTTCGAATTTCTGGCGCACCCGGCCGCTGGTCGATGATGAACCCGCCTACATCGCCACCAAGGCGTCCTGCTCTCTGCACCGGGCCCTGCGCTACGACGATCTTGCCCGCTTCTCGATCAGCGTCAACAAGATCGGCGGCAAGTCCGTCGGCTTCGTCGTCCTGGTCGAAACCGGCAACGAACTGGCGGCGGAAGTCGAGATCCGGTGGCTCGCGGTTCGCGGCGAGGAACAGGACCCGGCTTCCCTGCCGGAGGACACGCGCGACTGGCTCTACAAATATCTGTCCTGAGCCGCGGTTAACTCCGCTGCGGCAGAAGCGGATAGCCGGCCATGACAGCGCGTCCCACCAGTGCTGCGACGACAGCCTTGATGACATCGCCCGGCACAAAGCTCAGGGAACCGATAAAGGCCTTCTCGAAGCCGATATTGACGCTCAGCCAGGCGATACCGAAGGCGTAGAGCACGATAACACCGCCTGCCACTGCGGCGAGGAAGAAGCCAACGCCCTGCACGAGGCTGCTTTGCTCGGCCTTGACCAGCCGCTCCGAGAGATAGCCGGTGACAAAGGCGGCGAAGATCCAGCCGATGAAGAAGCCGGCGGTCGGACCTGCAAGAACGGCAAGGCCACCACGCCCTCCGGAAAGGACCGGCAAGCCGATAAGCACCAAGAGAACGACGATCAGCACTGCGATCGTGCCGCGCTTGGCACCGAGCACGACACCGGCCAGCATGATGCCGAGCGATTGCGCGGTGATCGGCACGAGGATGATGCCGATCGGGATCGGCGGCAGCAGTCCGAGCGCCACGATGATGGCGGCAAAAAGCGCCGAGAGGACGAGGTCGCGGGTGTTCATGGCGGCTCCTTCGCAAACAGATTATTGTTCAATGCCGCCGAATGCCGCGTGCGTCAATCGCCGCCGCGATATTGTCCGCATCGCGCAGCGTCAGGATGATGAGCGGAGCGAGCGTCGTTGCCATGCGTATCTTGATGCCGCGTGCCTGATGCGCATCGCGGATCGCGCGATAACGGTCAAGAATCTCGGGCACGAAGCGGATGACGAGGCCGATTGCAAGGCCGATATCGGCAGCCCTGAGCATGCCGATTTTTTCGAGCGGCATCGCAAGCGTCGTGATCTCGTCCATGAAGGCGGTCATCGATGTCGTCGCCGTCACGGCAGCCGCAAACAGCGCAAGCGCGGTCAGCCGCAGTGCTACGACAATGGCGGCATGCAGGGGGCTCAGGAGCACGGTGAAGAGCGCCAGCATGGCGATGGAGATCAGGATCGGCCGTAGCCGCCTCAAAGCCTCCCGTAGCGGCAGGCCTGTCCGGAAGTAGAGGGCGGCGCCAATGAAGTTTGCGAGCGCGAGGGCTGCGATGGAATTGAGGAGAAACAGCAGGATGCCGAGAGCCGCGAGTGTCACGAGCTTCACGCGCGGCGACAGCCGGTGCAGCCAGGTGTCAACGTCTACATGCAGCGTCTGCATCAGCCGGCCATCTCCCTGTATCGAGCGATGACGTCCGCCGCCGGAGCGTCGGCCACCAGCCGGCCCTGGTCGAACAGCAGCACGCGCTCGAAATCCTCCAGCAATGGCAGGTCGTGGCTGATGACGATGACGCTTTCCGGCAAGCTCGCAATGGTCCCTTGCACCAGCGCGCGGTTCTTGAGGTCCAGCTGGTTGGTCGGCTCGTCGAGGATCAGAATATCCGGGCCCGTCACCAGCACCGAGCAGAGGGCGGCCATCTGCAGCTCGCCGCCTGAAAGCTCATGCGCGCGCCGCGCACCGAGATGGCTGACACCGAACCGCTCGAGAATGGCGTCGACGGCCGCCTCGATCCGCGTCTTGTCATAGCCACGCGCCTTAAGCCCGAAAGCGATGTCGTCGCGCACGATCGGCAGGATGATCTGGTTCTGCGGCGACTGGAAGATATAGCCGACCCTGCCGAGCACCTTGGCCGCATCCGAGATCGTATCCAGCCCATCGACGACGACACGGCCGGTCGTCGGCTTGGCGAGCCCGTTGATCAACCGCGCGAATGTCGTCTTGCCCGAGCCGTTGAGGCCGATGACGCCGATCCGCTTCTCCTGGAGCGTCAGGCTCAGCGGGAAGAGGGCGGTGCGTGCGCCATAGTCTACGCCGGCATTGTCGAAGCGGATATCCAAGCGGCTGCCCTGTTTCCTGATGGTATCGCGGTCCTATAGCGCATCGCGGTCATTTATCAAATGAGGCGGTTTGAAAGCATGGGAATTTATGCCTATGATCCCTCCATGACGAATCTGCTTTCGAATCGGGATGCCCGCCGCGTTTTCCTTGCCAAGCAGGGGCTCGCCAATCCACCGAACCGCGCCTTGACCAAGGCGGGCCTGCTGCAACTCATCCATGATATCGGCTTCGTGCAGGTGGATAGCATCGGCACCGTCGAGCGCGCGCATCACCAGATCCTGTTCTCACGCAACCAGACTTACCGGCGCGAGCATCTGACGGAACTCCTCGAAAAGGACGGCGCGCTGTTCGAGCACTGGACGCATGACGCCTCCATCGTTCCGAGTGCCTTTTTCGTCTACTGGAAACACCGGTTCCGCCGAGAGGAATTGGCTCTCGTGGAACGCTGGCGAAAATGGCGTGGCGAGGGGTTCGAATCTGCCTTCGAGGAAACCTACGAGCGCGTGCTGAAGAAGGGCGCGATCATGGCGCGCGAGGTCAAGGCGGAGGATCATGTCTCCGGCGGCTGGTGGAACTGGCATCCGAACAAGACGGCACTCGAATATTTCTGGCGCACCGGCAAATTCGCGATCGCCGGCCGCACCAATTTCCAGAAGGTCTATGATCTCGTCGAGCGCGTCCTGCCGGATCATGTCCACACACCAGAGGTCGATCACGAGGAGTTTGTCGAATGGGCTTGTCGCAGCGCTTTGCAGCGCCTGGGCTTTGCCACCTCGGGCGAAATCGCCGCCTTCTGGGACCTGGTGACGCCACAGGAAGCCAAAAACTGGGTCGAGACGCATCGGGACGAGTTGACCGAGGTGCTGATCGAGCCTGCCGGCGGCGGCAAGCCGCGTCCTTCCTTCGCCTTCCTCGATTTCCATGACACGCTGGACAGTCATGCCGAAGCGCCGGCGCGCATCCGCGTCCTCAGTCCCTTCGATCCGACGCTGCGTGACCGCAACCGCACCGAACGCCTCTTCGGCTTCTTTTACCGCATCGAGATTTTCGTGCCTGAGCCCAAGCGCGAATACGGCTATTATGTCTTTCCGCTGCTGGAGGGAGACCGGCTGATCGGCCGCATCGACATGAAGGCTGACCGCAAGGCGGGAACGCTTGACGTCAAGCGCTTGTGGCTGGAACAGGGCGTCAAACCCTCCGCCGGCCGATTGGAGAGGCTGGAAGCGGAACTGGAGCGTGTCGCCCGCTTTACCGGCGTTGAGAAGGTGGTGTTTCTCGAAGGCTGGCGCGGCTAATCACCTCCCCCTGAGGGGGAGGTCGCGCGGAACGCGCGGATGGGGGTGACACTTGTCTGGCTCTGGAGGTGGCGGCGATCACCCCACCCCGGAGTTTCGCTCCGACCCTCCCCCTTGAGGCAGGGTGAAGCAGAGACGCCTGTAAAAAAGGGAGGATTGATTGCCATCGCCAATTCTTGAAGGCCGCAATGTCAGGCTGCGCCCACCATGTGCCGAAGATGCCGATGTGCGTGTCGCTCTCGGCAATCACGCCGAGATAGCGGAGATGTACGGCGTCAACAAAGACGACGTGAAGCCGATCACCCGGGAAGGCGCGATTGCGTGGGTGCAGTGGCTTACCAATCATCCCCATGCCTGGGTCATCGAGATCAATGGCGTCTTCGCCGGTGAGATCAGATTGGACAACGTCAATCGCCAGGACAGGCGCGCGACGATGGCGCTCGGTATCAATAACCCCGCCTTGCTGGGCAAAGGCCTCGGCACCGAAGCCATCACCGTTCTGCTGCGCCATGCCTTCGGCGACATGGGATTGCATCGCATCGGCATACGCGTGCTCGCCTATAACAAGCGTGCCATCCGCGCCTATGAGAAATGCGGGTTTGCGGTCGAAGGGCGGGAACGGGAGACGGCCTATGTCAACGGCAGCTGGCACGACGACATCATGATGGGCCTGCTGGACCACGAATTTTCGGCGAAAGGGCTTTGAAGCCTCAGCAAAGGCCCGCTCTCCGAGATCCAAGCACCCCTATCTCACCGGCAATTCGAAGCTGTGCTTGAGCGTCTCCATCGGCACGTCAGTCTTGACGTTCAGCACGCTGGGGATGCGTGTCAGATAATCGGCCTGGAAGCGCCAATAGCTGTGCAGATCGGCGGTGACGATGCGCAGGATGGCATCGCATTCTCCTGTCGTGAGGTGGCATTCGATCACCTCCGGAAACCGCCGGATCGCCTCGCCAAACTGCACCGTTATCTCGGCATCCTGCGTCTTGAACCAGACACGGGCAAAAACCGTGAGGCCGGCGCCGACCTTCGCCGGATCAAGCACGGCAACGTAACGGTCGATGACCCCGGCCTCCTCCAGCAATCGTACCCTGCGCAGGCAGGGCGATGGCGATAAGCCGACTTCCTTGGCCAGCTCCACATTGGAGATGCGCCCATTTCGCTGGAGTACGCGCAAGATACGGCGGTCGATGTCGTCCAAATTCATTGGCGTTATCTGCCTCATGGATCATTAATTTTGGCATTTTATGCCAAATACTGATCTCTTTTTGCTTTCTTCGCAAGGTCGTTGCGCACAGCTTGGCCTAACATTCCATCCGTTCAACACGAGATGGAAATTGACTCATGCCGAAAAAGCTCAATAAAATCGTGCTCTCCTATTCGGGCGGCCTGGACACATCGATCATCCTGAAATGGCTGCAGGAGACCTACCAGTGCGAAGTCGTCACCTTTACCGCCGATCTGGGGCAGGGCGAGGAGTTGGAACCCGCACGCAAGAAAGCCGAAATGCTGGGGATCAAAGACATCCGGATCGTGGATGTCCGCGAGGAATTCGTGCGGGACTTTGTTTTCCCGATGTTTCGCGCCAATACGCTCTATGAGGGCCAGTATCTCCTCGGCACCTCGATCGCTCGTCCGCTGATCGCCAAGCATCTTGTCAGCATTGCCCGGGACGTCGGTGCGGACGCCATTGCGCACGGGGCGACCGGCAAGGGCAACGATCAGGTCCGCTTCGAACTGACCGCCAATGCTCTCGACCCCTCGATCAGGATTATCGCCCCCTGGCGCGAATGGGACATTCAGTCCCGGACCCAGCTCATCGGCTATGCCGAAAAGCATCAGATCCCTGTTCCCAAGGACAAGCGCGGCGAAGCGCCCTTCTCGGTCGATGCCAATCTGCTGCATACGTCCACAGAAGGTAAAGTGCTCGAGGATCCCGCCGATATCGCGCCAGATTACATCTACCAGCGGACGGTCGATCCCGTGCATGCGCCCGACATGCCCGAGATCATCACGATCGGTTTCGAAAGGGGTGACGCGGTATCTGTGAATGGCGAAAAACTATCTCCGGCGGCACTCCTGACCGCGCTCAACGAACTGGGCGGCAGACATGGAGTCGGGCGGCTCGATCTGGTCGAAAACCGGTTCGTCGGCATGAAATCGCGCGGGGTCTACGAGACACCCGGCGGCACGATCCTGCTTGCTGCTCATCGTGGGATCGAGTCAATCACGCTCGACCGCGCAGCCGCTCACCTGAAAGACGAGATCATGCCGCGCTATTCGGAGCTGATCTATAACGGCTTCTGGTATTCACCCGAGCGGGAAATGCTGCAGGCCCTGATCGATGCGAGCCAGACCTACGTGACCGGCGAGGTGACGGTTCGGCTCTACAAGGGCTCGGCCAGTGTTATCGCGCGCAGTTCGCCCCATTCGCTGTATTCGACGGAACTGGTGACCTTCGAGGAAGGCACGGGGATTTACGATCACCAGGATGCGGAGGGCTTTATCAAGCTCAATGGGCTGCGCCTCAAGACGTGGGCGGCTCGTAACAGGCAATCGGGCTTGCTGCACGGTTCATAAATGTCATGGAGAAGCACCGGGCCTGGGAGGGGGCTGCACCAATCACCTCCCCCTTGAGGGGGGAGGTCGCGCGGAACGCGCGGGTGGGGGTGATCGTTAGCTGGCTGTGGAGATTGCCGCGATCACCCCGCCCCGGAGCTTTGCTCCGACCCTCCCCCTCAAGGGGAGGGTGAAATCAGCAAATCTCTGTCGTGGCGATCTTGATGCCGAAGCCTTCGAGGCCGACATAGTGGCGCTCGCGGCTGGTGAGCAGCTTGATGGAGCTGACGCCGAGATCCTTGAGGATCTGTGCGCCGAGACCGATTTCCAGCCACTCGCTGTCGCGCGCCTGCGCCTCGGTATGGCTCTCGCGCTCGGCCTGGCGTGCCTTGCGGCCATTGTCGAAATGGCCGACGCCGACGGAGCCTTCGCGCAGATAGACGATGATGCCGCGGCCTTCCTCGGCGATCTTCTTCATGTAGAAATCGACAGGCCGGCGCTTGCCGAAAATATCTTCGGCGACGCTTTCAGGATGCAGGCGCACCGGAATGTCGATGCCGTCACGGATGTCCCCGAAGACGACGGCGAGATGCTGCATCGTATCCCAGGGCAGAGAATAGGTGTGCGCGCGAGCCTTGCCGAACGCCGTATCGATATCGAAGCTGGTGCCGAGCTCGATCAGCGTTTCCTTGCGCTGGCGATAGGCGATGAGATCGGCGACGGAGACCATCTTCAGCCCATGCTGCTCGGCGAAACCGGCCACCTGCGGGCCGCGCATCACCGTGCCGTCGTCATTGACGAGCTCGCTGATGACGCCGATCGGCGGCAGGCCGGCAAGCTTGCAGAGATCGACTGCAGCTTCGGTATGGCCCGAGCGCATCAGCACGCCGCCTTCGCGGGAAACCAGCGGGAAGATATGGCCCGGGCGAACGAAGTCCGTGGGGCCGACATTCGGATTAGCGAGATTGCGCACGGTCAGCGTGCGGTCGTCGGCGGAAATGCCCGTTGTCGTGCCGTGCTTGAAATCGACGGAGACAGTGAAGGCGGTCGTATGGGCGGAATCGTTTTCCGCCACCATGGCATTGAGGTTAAGCCGCTTCGCCTCTTCGCGCGGCATCGGCGTGCAGACGATACCGGAAGTGTGGCGAACGATGAAGGCCATCTTCTCCGGTGTGCAGTGAACGGCGGCAACGATCAGGTCGCCTTCGTTTTCGCGGTCGTTGTCGTCCATGACGACGACGATCTCGCCGGCCTCAAAAGCCCGGATGGCATCGACAACACGCTTCTGGTCGTAAGGCATCAAGAAATCCCTATCTCTGCTGGCCCGTCTGGCCGCGATCTCTCAAATAATGATCGGCAATGGCGCAGGCAACCATGGCTTCGCCGATCGGTACGGCGCGAATGCCGACGCATGGATCATGGCGGCCCTTGGTGCGCAGGTCGACATTATTGCCGTCGGCATCGATCGACTGGCGTTCCGTCAGGATCGACGAGGTCGGCTTGATGGCGAAACGGGCGACCACGGGCTCGCCCGTGGAAATGCCGCCCAGAATGCCGCCGGCGTGGTTGGACAGGAAAATGCGCTTACCGTCATTGCCCATGCGCATCTCGTCGGCATTTTCTTCGCCGGTCAGCTCGGCCGATGCGAAGCCTTCGCCGATCTCGACACCCTTGACGGCGTTGATCGACATCAAAAGCGAGGCGATATCCTGATCAAGCTTGCCATAGATCGGTGCGCCGAGACCCTCAGGCACGCCTTCGGCCACGACTTCGACCACGGCGCCGACTGAGGAGCCAGCCTTGCGGATGCCGTCGAGATACTCTTCCCATACAGGCACGATCGCAGGGTCGGGGGCGAAGAAGGGGTTCTGGTCCACCTGCGCCCAATCCCAGTTGGCGCGGTTGATCTTGTGCTTGCCGATCTGTACCAGCGCGCCGCGGATGGTCACGCCAGGCACGACGAGGCGGGCGATGCCGCCGGCGGCGACACGTGCGGCCGTCTCGCGGGCAGACGAACGTCCGCCGCCGCGATAGTCGCGAATGCCGTATTTGACGTCATAGGTATAGTCGGCATGGCCCGGGCGGTAGCGGCGGGCGATCTCGCCGTAATCCTTCGAGCGCTGGTCGGTATTCTCGATCAGCATCGAGATCGGCGTGCCCGTCGAGATCATCGTCTCGCCGTCCTCGTCCATCATCACGCCCGAAAGTACCTTGACCAGATCATCTTCACGCCGTTGCGTCACGAAGCGTGACTGTCCCGGCTTGCGCTTGTCGAGCCAGGCCTGAAGCTCTTCGAGCTTGAAACGAAGACCGGGAGGGCAGCCGTCAACGACGCAGCCGAGCGCCGGACCATGGCTCTCGCCCCAGGTGGTGACGCGGAAAAGATGACCGAATGTATTATGCGACATGGAAAACGACCGGATTGATGCAGCCTGCCGGCAGACCGCGTTTAGTCTCTTGCGATTGCGGCACACTCATAGAGCATGATGCCGAAAAGTGTAAGCGGTTTTCGGGTGACATCATGCGCTACCTATTTGATCCCACAGCCGGATGCCGGCAAGGCAAAATCTTTCTTTCGGTGGTCGCGGAAACGGCACTCAGGCATTTTTTCTTGCGCCCATCGGCATGGTAAACAAAGATTAATCCGAATTGTGGATTGTGACGGGGCATTCACCAATTGGGCGAGCAAGGCCACTATTGGGGGCAACTTCCGCCATATTCGACGTGTTTTCTGCATCGCATAAGAAATCACAATCAAATTGACCTGAAGGGTGACGACGATGCGCTTTTTTGTAGCGACGCTTTTGGCCACGGCCAGCCTGCTTGCCCCCGTCGCAGCGTTTGCCGAAAGTGCTGACGTTGAGTCCACGATCAAGAAGGTCGACACGAAGAATTTCAGCATCACGCTGGATGACGGCAAGAACTATCAGGTGCCCGAGGATTTCGACTTCAACGGCCTGAAGGCTGGCGTCAAGGTTGTCGTCTTCTACACGGAAGTCGATGGCAAGCGCGTCGTCAACGATCTCGACATCGTCCAGTAAGCATCAATAGAGCCGCCCGGCCGGGGCGGTTTGTGAATGCGTCAGTGCTGCGCTGATGTGTGCCTATGCAGATCCGGACAGACGCTGCTGCCAGCTTTTCCGGAATTGCGCTAGATCCAGCCGATGATCTTCATCTGCGGATCGACCTTCAGGATCTGATCCTGATGGATCGGAATTTCCGCCGCCTCTTCCTTTGCGACATCGCCGACCAGCCGGAACAATGTCCGGATAACGCCGCCATGCGTGACGCAGACCGTGGGCCGCTCGACCGAGGTCAGCCAGGAGCCGACGCGCCAGGAGAGGATTTCATAGCTTTCAGCATCGTCGCCGGGCGGGATGAAGTCCCATTTTCCAGCCTTGCGCTCGGCAAGGCGTTCGGGTTCGGTTGCCTTCAAATCCTTGAGCGTGAAGCCTTCCCAGGCGCCGAAGGAGACTTCCACCAGTCGTTCATCGGTAGCATAGTCCTGCGGCGGCAGGCCCATGGCTGTCCGCGCGATCTCCATGGTCTCGCGCGTTCGTCGCAAGGGACTTGCGACGAAATCGAACGGGCGGTTTTCGAATGCGAGGATTTCGGCCAGATCGACGCCGTTCTGCCGTGCTTGCTCGCGGCCGATGGCGTTGAGGTCAATGTCCTTCTGCCCCTGCAGACGGCGCTCGGCATTCCAGTCTGTCTGACCGTGACGTATCACATAAAGGATTGGCGACACGGTCAGCTTTCCTGTTGATCAGTCCTTCTGGACGGAAATGTCGGGCGCATCCACGGACTTCATGCCGATGGTGTGGTAACCGGAATCGACATGGTGGATTTCGCCTGTAACGGCCGTCGACAGGTCGGACAGCAGATAGAGGGCGGAGTTGCCGACTTCGTCGATCGTGACAGTCCGCTTCAGCGGCGCGTTATATTCGTTCCACTTCAGGATATAGCGGAAATCGCCGATGCCGGAAGCGGCGAGCGTCTTGATCGGGCCTGCCGAAATCGCGTTGACGCGAATGCCGCGGCTGCCGAGGTCGACGGCGAGATAGCGAACGCTTGCTTCCAGAGCAGCCTTTGCAACGCCCATGACGTTGTAGTGCGGCATGACCTTTTCCGCACCGTAATAGGTGAGGGTGATCATCGAGCCGCCGTCATTCATGATTCGCTCGGCGCGCTGTGCAACCGCCGTGAAGGAATAGACGGAGATGTCCATCGTCTTCGTGAAGTTGTCGCGGCTGGTATCGAGGTAACGGCCGGTCAGCTCGTCCTTGTCGGAGAAGGCGATGGCGTGCACGACGAAATCGATCTTGCCCCATTTTGCTTCAAGCGCATCGATGACAGCGTCGATCGTTGCCGGCTCGGTCACGTCGCAATGGCCAGCCATGAACGCACCGAGTTCCTGGGCGAGTGGCTCGACGCGCTTCTTCAAAGCGTCGCCCTGCCAAGTCAATGCGATCTCGGCTCCGGCTTCCGAACAGGCCTTGGCAATACCCCACGCTATCGAACGGTTGTTTGCTACGCCGAGGATGACGCCGCGCTTGCCTGTCATGAGGCCAGTGGATTGAGCCATATTCTGCTCCCTTGAACTTTCGAATGATCCTGCCTATGGCATAGGCCGTTCCCCTGTTCAAGCATCGTAAAGATCATCAACTGTTAGGGATCGTAACAAAGGGTGCTGTTGTCACCAAAATTTCACAGGAAAAGCCCCTCGCGCATGCTGCGCATCAAATCCGTAATCTTGTCATCGGGTTTTTCCCACAGCATCAGCCGCAATTCGACAATGAGATCACCTTTCCCGCCATTTCCGTCGGGTAATCCCTCGCCGGGAATGCGCACGATCTGATCCGAACCGGACCAGGCCGGCACGGTAAGCCTGACCGGACCATTCAGTCCCTCGACGGTGGTTTCGCAGCCAAGCACCGCATTTTCGATGGTGACGGGCAATGTCGTGCGGACATCGTGGCCTTCGGGCATGAAGCGGGCATCGGTGGAGAGATGGACGGTGATGGCGACGTCGCCGCGCAGCATTCCCGGCAGTCTCAGCCCCTGGCCTTTCAGATGCAGCACCTGGCCGTTGCTGATATCCGTCGTCGCCTGGAAGCGCGCCTCGCGGCCATCGGAGAGGAGAACGGTAATCCAGCGGGCCTTCAGCATGTCGTCGAGCGTAACGGTCGCTTCGGCCGCGACTTCCGGCGTCTTTTCCGGCGGCTTCTCCTGAATGGTGCTGCCGGTGATGCGGCGCACCAGCGAACTCAGAATGCCGAAACGGGGGCGGGAGCCTGCCGAAGCGGTGCCCGTCGCCAGAAGTTCTTCTTCAGCCTGGGTTTCCTCTGCGGCTGCGGCATTGAGCTCCTGTGCCTTCTCGGCCTGCTGCGCAACCGTTTCGGCTGCAGGCTTGCCCTGTTGCGCGGCAGCGGCTTTCACGCCGAAGATGCGTTCGACCACATCCTCGGGCGACTCGTTCGCCCCGGCCTGTTGGCTTGATGCGGCGGAGGCCGCCGCCTTGCGGGCGTTCGCCCGTGCAAGTTCCGCCATGACTTTTTCAGCATTGGCCCGTGCGACCTTGGCGCGCTCGGCCGCCTCACGCATAGCCTGCCGCTGCTGAATGATCGTCTGTTCCTGGCTCTGGCCCTTCGCCCTGGCCATGCCGGCGATCTGGTCGTAGCGGCTGCGTTTTGTCGGGTCCTTCAGCGTCTCATAGGCGCGGCCGATTTCGGCAAAGCGCTCGGTCGCCGTCGGATCGCCCATATTGTGATCGGGATGAGCGGACTTTGCGAGATTGCGCCACGCCGCCTTGATCTCATCCGCTCCAGCATCCTTGCTTACGCCCAACACCTTGTAAGGATCGCGCATCTTTCCAGCCACCATTCTGGGGGTATCCGGCTCCGCTCGGAGCACCCCAAACAAAAACTCATGAACCACACTTCGCCGCCTTGCAGCCCTGGGAGAGGCAAGGTCGAAATGCGCATGGGCTGATCCTGCCGGACGAGTTGCTAATCAGGCGTTACGTCTGTTGGGGAGAGACCTGCTCCATTTTCGCGGATGGTTAGCCGATCGCTAACGATGGATGCGAGAAATAGGAATGGGAGGTAGAACGAGTCATTCCGCACGCCACATGGGGTCGCGTCAGCGGCGGGAAAATGGCCGGAAACCGGGCTCAGCCCGCCTGTTGAAAACTCAGCAATTGCCAGATGCCCTGGCCGACAAGGCAGGTCCTGCCGGAGAAGCTGGCAATGCCTTCATAGGAGTGCCGGGTGGTGCGGAACTGGCGGCAGACCACGCCGGAACCGTTGCTTTCGACGATCGTATCGATGACGCCGGCGCTGCCGGTAGAAGCGTTGGCCCAGGGAATGGTCTGTCCGTTCAGCTTCTGAAGATCGGCTGATGTCACGGCATTGCGCACGGTGGTTTCGTCGGAAATGCTGTCGGTGGTGACAGGGGCCGTCGGGACGGTGCCCGTCGATACGCTGCGATCCACTTTTGCCGAGCTCAGATAATCCATGCCGCCGCCGACGCAGCCGCCAAGGGTGAAAAAGGAGACAAGTGCGACAGCCGTCGTCACGCCTTTTGCAAGCTTGCGCTTTGTATGAACGGTCGACTTTGCTATGACTTCCACCTGAAGATCTTGGCCAGCCTGAGAGGCCGACTGTTTCTAGGAATTGCGGAGTATTTAAACTAATATGTCGGAAAACGAGTTAACAAGCGGTGACTTCACCGAACAGAACGAACCCTTCACTCTTTTTGCATCGTGGCTGCGCGAAGCGGAGACCACAGAGCCGAATGATCCGAATGCGGTTGCCTTGGCAACGGTGGATAAGGATGGATTGCCAAATGTCCGCATGGTCCTTCTGAAGGGTTTCGATAGCGACGGATTCGTATTCTATACGAATTTCGAAAGCCAGAAAGGTAAAGAAATTCTTTCCCAGAAGAAAGCGGCCATGTGCTTCCACTGGAAGTCGCTGCGTCGGCAGGTGCGCCTGCGCGGACTGGTTGAAGTGGTGAGCGACAAGGAAGCTGACGAATATTACAAGACCAGGGCTCGCGGCAGTCGCATCGGCGCCTGGGCTTCGAAGCAGTCCCGTCCTCTCGAAGGCCGGTTTGCGCTGGAGAAGGCAGTTGCCGAATATACCGCGCGCTATGCCATCGGCGATATTCCGCGGCCTCCCCATTGGTCCGGCTTCCGTATCCGCCCGCTGTCGATCGAATTCTGGCACGATCGCCAGTTTCGCCTGCACGACCGAATCGAATTTCGCCGCGACGTGCCGGAAGGCGCCTGGCAGAAGGTGCGGATGTACCCGTAAGGCCCAGGCTGTCTCTGGGGCGCTAGGTGGTTTCCCGGCGTCCCATCAATCGCGTCGGTATGCCGGAGGCGAGCGCCGAGGCATAACGTGCCTTCTGGTAGTGACCGTTCAGAGATAGCCTCGGCAAGAGGGTAGGAGCGTTGCCGCTCGCTGCCGTGATCGTTCCAGGCCGCGTCGTGACGCCGACCTGGAAGCCGAGTTCCGTTGCAAGCCTGCCCTCGCGCGCCGAGACCGCTTGGTTGGTGCCATAGGGATAGGCGAAGTTGGCCGGCCGCTTGCCGGTGATGCCGGCGACGTAATCGGCCGAAAGCGCCATTTCGGCCGCGGCTTCTGCTTCAGGGAGCCGCGCCAGGGCCCGATGGCTGACGGTATGTGCGCCGAGCGAGACGAGCGGATGGCCGGCAAGCTCTCGCAATTCGGCCCGATCCATGATCGATGCGCTGACAATGTCGAGCGGTTCGAGACCATGCCGCCTGGCAAGCTCGTCGATCCGGCCGACGGCATCGCTTTCGTCATTACCATGAACGAATGCGGCGAAACGCGAAAATGCCGCCTGCTTCTGGCTGGTCTTGCCGAGCGGCAGGAATTCCTCTCCGGCACCGAAATCGAATGTCAGCCGATCCAGCCGGTCCAGCAGTTCGGCCAGCGTTTCCCACCACAGGCTGTGCGTTCGCTCCGAAAGGCCCTGCGCAACGAAGATCGTGAAGGGCGCATTGTGACGGGCAAAGACCGGCAGGGCATGGTCGCGATTGTCGCGGTTGCCGTCGTCGAGCGTGAAGGCGACGAATGGCGGTTTACCCCGAGCGTTTGCGATGCGCGCCGGCAGTGCATCAAGCGAGATGAACTCGTAGCCATCCTTGCGCAAGCGGGCGATGGCATGGTCGAGAAAATCGGGCGAAACCTCAAGATGCGCATTGGGAGCAAAGCGGCGGGGGAGGGCAGGGCGGACATGGTGAAGCGTAAATATGGCGCCCGCGCCGGCGACATCCCGCATCAGGCCGGCGCCTTTGAGAATTGCGGCGGCTTCCAGCCCGCTGGAGATCACGCTACGCTTCAGGCGGGCCTTTATGCCCTGTTCCATACGGATCGATCCGGTTGACGACTGCCAACGCTCTACCGCATCCTGCGTTAAACCTTACTGAATCTTTGCCATAATTTCCAATGCGTTAATAGTTATTTTACCAGGAAAGGCAAAATTAGAGAACTATCGAGGCTGTTGCCTCAATATCGCACCGGTATAAGGTTTTTTTGTCGCATAATCGCACAGGGATTGATGCGGTGTGTTTGGCATTTGTTTCGGTTGGGGACGATTATGAAAAGACTATTGATGGCCCTGTCTGCGGCCGTCTTGCTCGTGAGCGCACCTGTGGCGAGTTTCGCCGGCAGCGCCTACTTCATCATGGATGCCAAGACCGGCAAGGTTCTGGCATCGAGCAATGCGGATGATCTCAACCATCCGGCATCGCTGACCAAGATGATGACGCTCTACCTGACCTTCGAGGCGATCCATCGCGGCAAGCTGAGCTGGAACACCCGGATCCCGGTATCGAGCGCTGCTGCGGCCAAGCCCCCGACGAAATTGGGTCTGAAGCCGGGTGGTACGGTGACCGTACGCGAAGCTGTCGACGGCATGATCATCAAGTCCGCCAATGATGCGGCCGCTGCGATGGGCGAAGCTCTCGGCGGCAGCGAAAGCGGTGCCGCGCGGCTGATGACGCAGAAGGCGCGCGAACTCGGCATGCGCCGTACCGTGTTCATGAACGCTTCGGGCCTTCCGAACATGCAGCAGGTGACCACTGCCCGCGATATGTCGACGCTTGCGGTCGCCCTGATCAATAACTATCCCCAGGAATACCGGCTCTTCTCGCAGGCAAGCTTCAACTATCGCGGCCGGCCAGTGCGCGGGCATAACAATCTTATGTATCGCTATCAGGGCATGGACGGCATCAAGACCGGCTACACCAATGCTTCCGGCTTCAACATCGTCAGCGCCGTGCGCGATGGCAACCGTCGTGTGATCGGCGTCGTCATGGGCGGCGCAACCGCGCGCGGCCGTGATGCCCTCATGGCGTCGCTGCTCGATCGCAATGTGCCGAAGGCAAGCTCGGTTTCGACGTCGCGGCTTGTCGCGAGCGTCGGCAATATCAGGACGAAGCAGATCGAAGTGGCATCAGCTTCGGACGATGTCGCCGTGGATATCGACGCACAGACGACGGCTACGACACGCAAGCGTCCGGACGTCGCTCCGGTCGTCCCGCTGGCCTATGCCGCGACCTCGAACGTCACCGTGCCGATGGACCGTCCCGTCGCGATGGACGAAATCATGAATGCCGGCAAGCCGGCTGCATCAGGCGGCTGGCAGGTGCAGATCGCCGCGACCCCGACCGCGCAGGCTGCGAAGGATCTGCTGTCCGCGGCAAAGTCCAAGGCCGGCAACGCGCTTGCCAATGCTTCGCCCTATACGGAGGCCTTCGGCAAGGGCGGCAACACGGTCTATCGTGCCCGCTTCGTCGGTTTCTCCACCCGTTACGATGCAAGCTCCGCCTGCGCCGCGCTTAAGCGCAAGGATTTCGATTGCATGATGCTGCCGAACAAGGGCTGAGCATATCGAGAATTTGAAAAGTCGAGCCGGCGGAGACACAACTCCGCCGGCTCGACTTTTTGCAGGGAATCGTTCACTAATGCCCGGAACGTAAAGGGAACGATTTTGATGTTATCCGATCTGATGCAGCAGTTCGAAACGGCCTCGGCCACCTACGCCGCCGAAAACGGCCTGGAGCGTGACGACGATTGGTTCGTCCTCAAGCTTCAGGAGGAAATGGGTGAACTCACGCAGATGTGGAACAGGACGACAGGCCGCGGCCGTCGCAAGGGCATGAGCGACGAGCAATTGGCAACGGCGCTGGCGGATGAGACGGCCGATGTGCTCGGCCATATCCTTCTGTTCGCACAGCGAAACCATCTCGATCTCGCCGCTGCGATAGAGCGCAAGTGGCGCTTTCGTCCTGCAGATTGAAGGAAGAAGCGGTTTAGGCCTTCGTGCCGCCCACCGTTACCTGATCCATCCTCAGATGCGGCTGGCCGACGCCGACGGGAACCCATTGGCCCGCCTTGCCGCAATTGCCAATGCCCGTATCGAGCTTCATGTCGTTGCCGATCATCGACACTCGCTTCATGGCCTCAGGCCCGTTGCCGATCAGCATGGCGCCCTTGATCGGCGCGCCGATCTTGCCGTTCTCGATGAGATAGGCCTCGGTGCAGCCGAAGACGAACTTGCCTGACGTGATGTCCACCTGGCCTCCGCCGAAGGAAACGGCATAGACGCCCTTCTTCACCGAGGCGATGATCTCTTCCGGCGTCTTGTCGCCGCCGAGCATGTAGGTGTTGGTCATGCGCGGCATCGGCGTATGGGCATAGCCCTGACGGCGGCCGTTTCCGGTGGCTTTCATGCCCATCAGGCGGGCATTCTGCCGGTCCTGCATATAGCCGGCCAGCTTGCCGTTCTCGATCAACACATTATAGGCCGAAGGCGTGCCTTCATCGTCTACCGTGATGGAGCCACGGCGGCTTTCGATCGTACCGTCGTCGACAACGGTGACGCCCGGTGCTGCAACCATCTGGCCCAGTAGGCCGGCGAAGGCCGAGGTCTTCTTGCGGTTGAAATCGCCTTCCAGCCCGTGTCCGACAGCCTCGTGCAGCATGACACCCGGCCAGCCGGAGCCAAGCACGACATCCATCGTGCCGGCGGGAGCATCGATCGCCTCGAGATTGACGAGCGCCTGGCGCAAGGCTTCGTCGGCGCCGCGACGCCAGTCTTCCTGCGTGATGAAATCGCCGAAACCGATACGTCCACCGGTGCCGAAGGAACCGGATTCCTGTCGGTCGCCGTCACCGACGACCACGGAAATGTTGATGCGCGTCATCGGCCTGATATCGCGGACGCGATGGCCATCGGCACGAAGAATGTCGACCACCTGCCAGCTTGCGCCGATCGTCGCCGTCACCTGGCGCACCTTGTCGTCCTTGTCGCGCAGGTAGCTGTCGATCTGCTGGAGCAGCGTCGCCTTTTCCTCGAATGTCGGAGCGCCGATCGGGTTCTCGTCGCTGTAGAGCACCTTGTTCGTGCGCTGCGGCGCAGCTGCATAGGAGCCCGTGTAGCCTGCGGTCACAGCGCGCACGGCATCGGCGGCGCGCTTCAACGCCGCTTCCGAGAGATCGCCCGCATGCGCATAGCCCACGGCTTCCCCGGCAACTGCGCGAAGACCGAACCCCTGCTCGGTATTGAAACTTCCGCCCTTCATCCGGCCATTGTCGAATGTCAGCGATTCCGCCTGGACGTGCTCGACGAACAGTTCGCCGTCATCGGCACCCGAAAGCGCCTCGGCGACGATGCTGCGCAGCTTGGCTTCGTCCGTGTCGAAAAGAGTAAGGAGATCGGTATTCATGGGTCAGGTGCTCCGTTCAGAGCCGATGTAGGATTCGCACGGCGCAAGAGCAAGCCCATTCTGTCAGGGAAGGGCGTCGTAGCCCTCGGCAAAGCCCTTCAAGTCCACAGGAATGCCAATGCCTTCTTCTGGTGACTGGAAGACGATGAAGGTGGCGCTGGCGCCGCTGCGCAGCGTCTTCAGCAGCTCGTCCTCAAGAACCACCTCGGCGTAGCAGCCATCGGCGAAGCAGCGCACGAAGTATGCGCGGCCAATATCCTTGCCGTCGATATTTAGGCCGAGGCCGTTTGGCAGCAGCACGCCGAGCGGGGCGAGCACGCGCAGGATCTTCGACTTGCGGTCGGCAGTCTTCAAGACGACGACGGAAAGGCCGATTTCCGGACGATCTTCGGCGATGACATTCTGCATCAGGGCGCATTGTTCGCTCGAAGCGCCGGCCGGCTTGTCGCAGACGACGGACCACGCGCCATGGCTGGAGCGAACCGTGCCCGGAGGTTGTGGAACCTGGCTGGTCGGAACCTGCTGCGTATGAGGTTGCGGCTGGCCTTGCTGCTGCGGCTGTAGCTGTTGGGTCTGCTGCGCGGGCTGAGTCTGTTGCGCTTGTTGCGCCCATGCGGGTGCTGCGACCGAAGCAGCGATGCTGCCGGTAACAAGCCAAAGCCGGGCGAGGGAACGAAAACCCATGGAAACCTCTAGATTCGAATCAGTGCCGATATTGTTGAAGCCCAGGCCGGCAAATGAAAAGCCCCGCGTGCTGGATTCCAATCGACTACGGCGGAAATACGACATGTACTCCATTTTGTCCGGCCGGCGCCATGGACCACGATGCAATTTTTCGTATGATGATGAAATGCTTGCCATGTCCGGCTGGCAAAAGGGGGAATATATCAGCGCAAAAATGCCGCACTAACAAATGGCGGGAGTTGTTGCGGAGTACCCCAAACTGTGGTTTGAAGCGCAATGGAATGTAGGGATACTGCGTTTGAGGTTGATCTGGGATCAAACGCTGGAGGGAGAGACATCGTGATTAAGAGAGCTTACGCGGCTCTGACGGCTCTGATCTGTCTGCTTTTTGCAACAGGCAGCTATGCCGATCAGCCGAGACCTTGGGAAACCGGTATGCAGGAGGCGGCAACCGGCAATATGCATCAAATCCGCTGGTTTGAGGCATACACGCTTTGGTTTGTCATTCCTATCACGCTGCTTGTTCTCGTCCTCCTGCTGGTCGTCATGGTGAAGTTCCGCGCTTCCAAGAACCCGGTGCCATCAAAGACGAGCCACAACACGCTGATCGAAGTCATCTGGACCATCGGTCCGGTACTTATTCTTCTGTTCCTGGCAATTCCCTCCTTCAACCTCCTCACAGCCCAGCTGACATTCCCGGAGCAGACGGATGTGACCGTCAAGGCAACGGCGACGCAATGGCAGTGGAACTACGAATATGAGGGTAGCGGCGCGACGCCGCTCGCTTTTGATTCGTTCATGCTGAAGGAGCCGGATCGCGCAGCGGCCGGCAAGGAAGACAAATCCAAATATCCGCGGCTTCTCGCCGTCGATAACGAGATGGTGGTGCCTGTCGGCAAGAATGTTCGCGTTCTCGTCACGGCCGCACCGACCGACGTCATCCATTCCTTTGCCATGCCGTCCTTCGGCGTCAGAATCGATGCCATTCCGGGCCGTCTGAACGAGACCTGGTTCAAGGCTGACCGCGAGGGCTTGTTCTACGGGCAGTGTTCCGAGCTCTGCGGCAAGGACCACTCGTTCATGCCGATCGCCATCCGGGTCGTCTCGGAGGATCAGTACAAGCAATGGCTCACGACCGCTGCGACTGATCTCAACAAGGCGAACAAGTCTCTGATGGCCGCCGTCGACCAACCGGCAGCCGTCAAGGTCGCCGAAAACACGGCGAAGTAAGGGGTAGGAACAATGGCTGGATCCAAGGCACACGACGATCACTCGCACGATCTTCAGGACGCACATGCGCATGATGATCATCACGCTCACACACCAAGCTTTGCCAATCGCTGGCTGTTTTCGACGAATCACAAGGACATCGGCACGCTCTATCTGATCTTCGCGATTATCGCGGGCGTGATCGGCTTCCTTCTGTCCGTTGCCATCCGCATGGAATTGCAGGAGCCCGGCATCCAGATCTTCAGCGGTCTGGCGTCGATGGTTTATGGCTATTCCGGCGATGCCTCCATCGATGGCGGCAAGCAGATGTACAACGTCTTCGTCACCGCCCACGCGCTGATCATGATCTTCTTCATGGTCATGCCGGCGATGATCGGCGGTTTCGCCAACTGGATGGTGCCGATCATGATCGGCGCGCCTGACATGGCGTTCCCGCGTCTGAACAACATTTCCTTCTGGCTTATCGTTCCAGCCTTCCTGCTGCTCATCCTCTCGATGTTCGTCGAAGGCCCCGCGGGTGCCTACGGTGCGGGTGCAGGCTGGACGATGTACGCGCCCTTGTCAGGGATAGCCGGCCATCCAGGCCCCGCGATCGATCTGGTGATCTTCGCGCTGCACCTTGCAGGCGCCTCCTCGATCCTGGGTGCCATCAACTTCATCACCACCATTCTCAACATGCGCGCTCCGGGCATGACGCTGCACAAGATGCCGCTTTTTGCCTGGTCGGTGCTGATCACCGCGTTCCTGCTGCTGCTGTCGCTGCCCGTTCTTGCCGGCGCGATCACCATGCTGCTCACCGACCGCAACTTCGGCACGACCTTCTTCTCGCCGGAAGGCGGCGGCGATCCGTTGCTCTACCAGCACCTGTTCTGGTTCTTCGGTCACCCGGAAGTCTACATCCTGATCCTGCCCGGTTTCGGCATGATCAGCCACATCATCTCCACCTTCTCGCGCAAGCCGATCTTCGGCTATCTCGGCATGGCCTACGCCATGGTGGCGATCGGTGCGGTCGGCTTCGTGGTCTGGGCTCACCACATGTATGTGACGGGCCTCTCGCTCGACACGCAGCGCTACTTCGTGTTTGCCACGATGGTCATCGCCGTGCCGACGGGCGTTAAGATCTTCTCGTGGATCGCGACCATGTGGGGCGGTTCCATCGAGTTCCGCACGCCGATGATCTGGGCGCTCGGCTTCATCTTCCTGTTCACGCTCGGCGGCGTTACCGGCGTCCAGCTCGCCAATGCCGGCCTCGACCGTGAACTGCATGCGACCTACTTCGTCGTGGCGCACTTCCATTACGTGCTGTCGCTCGGCGCCGTCTTCGCCATCTTCGCGGCCTGGTACTACTGGTTCCCGAAGATGACCGGCTACATGTACAGCGAGCGGATCGGCAACTGGCACTTCTGGATCACCTTCATCGGTGTGAACATGGTGTTCTTCCCGCAGCACTTCCTCGGTCGTGCCGGCATGCCGCGTCGCTACATCGACTATCCGGATGCCTATGCGGGATGGAACTTCGTCTCCTCCATCGGCTCCTATGTCGCAGCCGTAGGCCTTTGCTTCTTCTTCTGGGGCGTTATAGATGCTTTCGCCAAGAAGCGCGTCGCAGGCAACAACCCCTGGGGCGAAGGCGCAACCACACTGGAATGGCAGCTGACTTCGCCGCCTCCGCACCACCAGTGGGAAGAGCTGCCGCGCATCAAGTAATCTGTTTCCGGACGCCGTGCTGAGCGGCGTCCGGCTTAACTGGTAATTGGAAGAAAGAATGACGGTCATCGACAATCACGAAGCGCTCGCGGAGCAAGGCGATACCGGCCTGTCGGAAGCGAGTGCACGCGATTATTTCGAGCTTCTGAAGCCGCGCGTGATGTCGCTGGTCGTCTTCACGGCTTTTACCGGCCTGGTGCTGGCGCCCGGCCATATCAATCCGGTTCTCGGTTTCATCGCCATTCTCTGCATTGCGGTGGGTGCCGGTGCATCAGGCGCGCTGAACATGTGGTACGACGCCGATATCGATGCCGTGATGAGCCGTACGGCGCGCCGGCCGATACCGTCGGGCCGCATCAACCCATCCGAGGCTCTGGCGTTCGGCCTGGTGCTGTCGGGCTTCTCGGTGGTGATCCTCGGGCTTGCCATCAACTGGCTTTCCGCCGGCATTCTCGCCTTTACGATCTTCTTCTATGCCGTCATCTACACGATGTGGCTGAAGCGCTCGACGCCGCAGAACATCGTCATCGGTGGTGCCGCCGGTGCTTTCCCGCCGGTTATCGGCTGGGCTTGCGTCACCGGAAGCGTGTCGATCGAGAGCATCGTGCTCTTCCTGATCATCTTTCTCTGGACGCCGGCGCATTTCTGGGCGCTGGCGCTCTTCAAGATGCGCGACTACGAGGCCGTCGGAGTCCCGATGCTGCCGAACGTGTCGGGCATCCCGACGACGAAGAACCAGATCGTCGTCTATGCTGTGCTGACCGCCATCTTCGGCGTCGTGCCGGCTTTCATGGGCTTTGCGAGTGTGGGTTACGGTGTCGCCGCCGCCGCACTCGGTTTGATTTTCGTACACTGTTCCATCGCCGTCTGGCGGATGGCCGATGGCGACGAAAAGATGGTGCCGGCAAAGAAGCTTTTCGCCTATTCCATCTTCTATCTCTTTGCGATCTTCTCCGCGCTGCTTATCGACAGGCTCGTCGCCGTGCTGATGTCGGCTGGCGTTGGAGGCTGGCTATGATCGAGCTTGTCAAATTGACGGAAGCGCAGAAGAAATCGCGGCGAGGGCGTAATATCGCGCTCGGATTGGTGTTGGCCGGCCTGGTGGTCCTGTTTTACGCGATCACCATCATCAAGGTCGGCACCGGACACGTTTGAGGAGGCGTGATGGAGGAGGGGGCAGTGAAAAGCACAAGAACGGGCGGCCGTAACAACGGGCTGGTCGTCGCCATGTGCCTGAGCTTCGTCATCGGCATGAGCGTCATGTGCGCCGCTGCCGTGCCGCTCTACCGCATGTTCTGCCAGGTGACGGGCTATAACGGCACGACGCAGCGCGTCGAACAGGTGTCCAATGTCATTCTCGACAAGCCGATCCAGGTTTCCTTCGACGCCAATGTCGCGCCGGGCTTGCCCTGGGATTTCAAGCCGCTGCAGAAATCGGTGAGCCCCAAGATCGGCGAGACGGTCGAGGTTAAGTTTGAGATCGAGAACAGGTCCGACAAGACGGAGCGTGGCCAGGCGATCTTCAACGTCACGCCGCTGGAGGCTGGTGTCTATTTCAACAAGGTCCAGTGCTTCTGCTTCAACGAAACGGATCTTGGGCCTGGGGAAAAGCGCGAGATGTCGGTGGTTTTCTATGTCGATCCTGAGATCACCAAGGCTGTAGAAACCAAGACGATCAATGCGCTGACACTGTCCTACACATTCTACCCACGGGAAGGCGCAAAGCCCGTGGCGTCGAATGAAGGCACGGTACAGGCCGTTGAAAAGAAACTTTGATGGAGAGTGCTTTTCGGTTTGACCGGGAGCAATATGGGAAAAAGTTATTCGGGGATTGCTGACATGGCCGAAGCGCATCAGAAGAAACACGACTATCACATTATCGATCCCAGCCCCTGGCCGATCGTCGCGGCCATCGGGGCATTCGTGCTCACCTTCGGTGGTGTCGGATTCATGCGCTACCTGAATGGCAGCGCACTGCATCTGTTCGGCGTGGATTGGGCGCATCCGTGGCTTTTCTTCATCGGCCTGGCTGTGGTCCTCTACGTCATGTACGGCTGGTGGTCGGATACGATCAAGGAAGCGCATGAGGGTGCCCATACGCGGGTGGTGTCACTGCACCTGCGCTACGGCATGATCATGTTCATCGCTTCTGAAGTGATGTTCTTCGTCGCCTGGTTCTGGGCCTATTTCGACGTCAGCCTGTTCCCGAACGAGGCGATCCAGGCATCGCGAACGGCCTTCCTCGGCGGCCAGTTTCCGCCGAAGGGTGTCGAGGTTCTCGATCCCTGGCACCTGCCGATCTACAACACCATCATCCTGCTGCTCTCCGGCACAACGGTCACCTGGGCGCACCATGCGCTGCTGCATGGCGATCGCAAGGGCCTGATCCAGGGTCTGACGCTCACTGTCGTGCTTGGCGCCCTGTTCTCCTGCGTACAGGCCTATGAGTATGCGCACGCGCCCTTCGCGTTCAAAAACTCGATCTATGGTGCGACCTTCTTCATGGCGACTGGTTTCCACGGTTTCCACGTGTTGATCGGTACGATCTTCCTGCTGGTCTGCCTCATTCGCGCTATCAAGGGCGATTTCACCCCGAAGCAGCATTTCGGCTTCGAGGCGGCGGCCTGGTACTGGCATTTCGTCGACGTCGTCTGGCTGTTCCTGTTCTTCGCCATCTACATCTGGGGCAGCTGGGGTGCGCCGCTCGCGGCGGGTTAAGGCTGATCGTCAATCATCCTCTTGCAATGAAAGGCGGGCACTTGTTGCCCGCTTTTTTGTTGAAGCGGTGTGGACCGCCAGCCGTTCGAATGCCGATGGGCTGGGAATGCCACGATCAAAGGCTTGCCTGATCTCTTCCGCGCATGCCTGCGGGCTATTCGCCGAGGTATCGACTTCCAGATCGTAAATCCCCGGTTGGTGCACCTGTTCCTGCCAGGCAAGCACCGGTGCCGGAACCGCCATGTCCGAGCTGACCGGAATATAAGTTCCTTGCCTCTCCGGGCCTTCTGCCAGCCGGCGCTGCATCACCACATCGAGCGAGCAGCGCACGCCGACAAAGAGTGTCGGCAATCCCGCTAACCGTTTGGCGCAATCAGAGAGAATGTTTAGCGGGCGCGAATAGGCGTCATGATGTCCGAACTCGGCGACGACGTTGAGGCCGAGGCGGCTATGTGCGGCGATCGAGGCATAGAGTGCGGCATAAAAGCGCGGAATCAGCGGCTCGAGATCAGGCCGTTCGCCGCCGGGGCGCAGGCCGATGCCCGGACGATAGCGCAGCGGCGTGGCATGGCGGACATAGACGTCGACACCGAGATTGACCCATACGCCGTCAAATCCAGCCTGAATCACCTCGACGATGCTGCTCTTTCCGGATCGTGGCGCGCCGTTCAGGATGATGATACGGCCGTCGCCTAGGCCTTGGCTTTGTTGCATGAGGCAGTTCCCTTTCGGATGTATTCGGACACGGATGCGGTGTACGAGCTTTTCGATTGGACGGATTGGCGCATCGCGGCTACTGATTGTGACAGGGACGAGACCATCATGCTCGCCCGCAATGGCAGGCTGATCGAGACCGAATTTTGACCTCAGAGCAAGACAAGAACCCCAGCGAAACGCCCCATGATGACAGCGCCCTCTTTGCGCCCGTCGATCCGTTCAAGGTGGGCTTCCAGGGCTGTTGCCCGCGGTGCGGCCATGGCAAGCTCTTCGACGGATTGTTGTCGATAAAGCCGCGCTGTTCCGCCTGCGATCTCGATTATGCCTTTGCCGATGCGGGCGATGGCCCGGCGGTCTTTGTCATCCTGATCGTCGGTTTCATCGTCATTGGTCTGGTCCTGTGGACACAGATCAACTACGCGCCACCGGTCTGGGTCTACATAGTGCTGTTTGCGCCGCTGACCATCATCCTGTCGCTGCTGTCTCTGCGCTGGTGCAAGGGCATTCTGATCGCGCTGCAATACCGCAACAAGGCCAGCGAAGGGCGGATCAGTCATGACTGAGGCTGCCTTGCCGGTTCGCCGCTCCAATCCTTTGTGGCAGGTCCTCAAGGCGCTGATCCTGCTCGCCGTGCTCGTGATCCTTGTGGGGTTGGGCACCTGGCAGGTGCAGCGGTTGCACTGGAAGGAAGGCCTGCTGGCCGACATTGCCGCGCGCAAGGATGCGCCCGCCGTGCCGCTATCGGCGATCGAGGCGATGGCCTCATCCGGGGGAGACATCGAATATCGCGTGGTGACCGTCACCGGCCACTATCTCAACAACAAGGAACGCGATTTTCTCTCCACCTATGGAGAGGAGCCGGGCTTTCACATCTATACGCCTCTGCAGCTTGCCGATGGCCGCTTCGTCTTCGTCAACAGGGGCTTTGTGCCATCTGACGCGAAAGAGCCGGAAATGCGAAAGCAGGGGCAGTTGACCGGCGAGCAGACGGTGACCGGCCTTGCGCGCGCCAAGCTCACCGAGCAGCCCTCGGGCATGCCGGATAATGATCTCGGCAAGAACATATTCTTCTGGCGGGATCTGGATGCGATGGCGTCCAGCGTCGGACTGCCGAAGGACAAGGTCCTGCCATTCTTCATCGATGCCGACAAGACGCCGAATCCCGCCGGCCTGCCGATCGGCGGCGTCACCATCATCGACCTGCCGAATAGCCACCTGCAATATGCCGTGACTTGGTACGGCCTCGCGGTAGCGCTTGTTGCCATCGTCGCGATCTCCTGGTGGCGCAAACACCACCCGGATGCACCCTCACAATAGAGGCATGCAATAGAATAGCTTCATTTCGATGGAATATTCGGCTAGAGCATGATCCCAAAAGTGCGCAGCGGTTTTTGGATAAGATCATGCGGACTCAATGGAGCAGGCGGCAGGGCATACCTATCCATGGCTGAGCCCCCGCCGCGCATTTCGGAAGAGACATGAACATAGCCGTTTCCAAACCTGACCTGACCATCCGGCTTTGCGGGCCGCGCGGCTTTTGCGCCGGCGTCGATCGCGCCATCCAGATCGTCGTGCTGGCGCTGAAGGCCTATGGCGCGCCTGTCTATGTCCGCCACGAGATCGTGCACAATCGCTACGTGGTCGAGGGGCTGGAGGCCAAGGGCGCCATCTTCGTGGAAGAGCTGGACGAAATTCCGGCCGAGCACCGCGCCCAGCCGGTGGTCTTTTCCGCCCATGGCGTACCGAAGGCCGTGCCGGCCGACGCCGATGCGCGCAATCTCTTTTATCTCGACGCTACCTGCCCGCTGGTCTCCAAGGTGCACAAGCAGGCCATGCGCCACAACCGGCTCGGTCGTCATGTCGTCCTCATTGGCCACGCCGGCCATCCGGAAGTGATCGGCACCATGGGGCAGTTGCCGGAAGGCGCCGTTTCGCTGATCGAGACGGTGGAAGATGCCGATGTCTACGAACCGGTTGATCCCGACAATCTCGGTTTCGTTACGCAGACGACGCTCTCGGTCGATGATACCGCCGGCGTTATCGCGCGGTTGCAGGAGCGTTTTCCGAACCTGACGGCGCCCGCCGCCGACTCGATCTGTTACGCGACGACCAATCGCCAGGAAGTCGTCAAGCAGGCAGCTCCCGGCTGCGATCTCTTCATCGTCGTCGGCGCGCCGAATTCCTCGAACTCCAAGCGGCTCGTCGAAGTGGCGCTAAGGGCAGGGGCGACGAAATCCGTGCTCGTTCAGCGCGCTTCGGAAATCGATTGGGACAATATCGGCGACATCAAGACGGTCGGTCTCTCGGCTGGTGCATCTGCGCCAGAAGTCATCGTCAACGAGATCATCGAAGCGTTCCGCGCTCGCTACAATGCCGTCGTGGAGCTCGCCGAAACGGTCAAGGAAACCGAGAATTTCCTCGTCAATCGCGAGCTGCGCAGCATCGAGTTGACGACGGCGGACATGGCTTTCGTCAACGGGGATTGAGGAAGGGCCCCCTCGTCCTTCGAGGCCTAGCCGCTTGCGTTGACGCTCAATCGGCAAGGGACTTCAGGATGAGGCGGAGAGAGTTTCGTCGCCGGGCGCTCAAGAGATCAGCCCTCATGGTGAGGAGGCCCTAAGGGCCGTCTCGAACCAGGAGGGCGGGCGGTTACGGCGCCAGCGTGTATCAAGGGAATGTTTCGTGGCTGTTTATACCGATATTACCGAAGACGATTTGAAGTGGTTCCTGACGGAATACGACGTTGGCGAACTTCTCTCCTACAAGGGCATTGCCGAGGGCGTCGAGAATTCGAACTTCCTGCTGCACACCACGCGCGATCCGCTGATCCTGACGCTCTATGAAAAGCGAGTCGACAAGGGCGACCTGCCGTTTTTCCTGGGGCTGATGCAGCACCTGTCGAGCCGGGGTCTGTCCTGCCCGCTGCCGCTGCCGCGCAAGGATGGCGAATTGCTCGGCCATCTCTCCGGTCGGCCGGCCGCGCTGATTTCCTTTCTCGAAGGCATGTGGCTGCGCAAGCCCGATGCCAATCATTGCCGCGAAGTCGGCAAGGCGCTGGCGGCTATGCATGTCGCCAGCGAAGGTTTCGAGATCCGCCGCCCGAACGCCTTGTCGCTCGATGGCTGGCAGGGGCTTTGGGAAAAGTCCGAGGCGCGCGCCGATGAAGTCGAGGCCGGGCTGCAGGACGAGATCCGCGGTGAGCTCGATTTCCTTGGGCAGCATTGGCCGAAGGATCTGCCCGACGGCGTCATCCACGCCGATCTCTTCCCGGACAATGTCTTCTTTCTCGGCGACGCGCTATCCGGTCTGATCGATTTCTATTTCGCCTGCAACGATCAGCTCGCCTACGATGTTTCGATCTGCCTCAATGCCTGGTGCTTCGAGAAGGATCACGCCTACAACATCACCAAGGGCATGGCGCTGCTCGAGGGCTATCAGAGCGTGCGGCCGCTGAGCGCCGCCGAAATCGCTGCACTCCCGACGCTGGCGCGCGGCTCGGCGCTGCGCTTCTTCCTGACCCGCCTCTATGACTGGCTGACGACGCCGGCCGGCGCCATGGTCACCAAGAAGGACCCGCTCGAATATCTCCGCAAGCTGCGCTTCCACCGTCAGATCGCCTCATCAGCCGAATACGGGCTGAAGGCATGAAGCACGTCGATATCTTTACCGATGGAGCCTGCTCCGGCAATCCCGGCCCGGGCGGCTGGGGCGCGGTGCTTCGCTATGGCGATGTGGAAAAGGAACTGTCCGGCGGCGAGGCTGACACCACCAACAATCGCATGGAGCTGCTGGCGGCGATTTCGTCGCTCTCCGCGCTGAAAAGCCCCTGCGAAGTCGATCTTTACACCGACAGCGTCTACGTCAAGGACGGCATTACCAAGTGGATCTTCGGCTGGAAGAAGAACGGCTGGAAGACCGCGGACAAGAAACCGGTGAAAAATGCCGAGCTGTGGCAGGCGCTGGATGAAGCCTATAATCGCCACAAGGTGACGCTCCACTGGGTCAAGGGCCATGCCGGCCACCCGGAAAATGAACGGGCGGACGAACTGGCACGCAAGGGCATGGAGCCTTTCAAGAAGAAATAGGTCTCGGTTCTGGACGAGAGGGGCACTGGCCGCGCTTGTGAGGCGGGCCAATGGCCCAGTCCATTTGTCGATTTTTGGTCCTGTTGAGCGGGTCATGGGCGGCGTAGATTTTGCCGGTCCCCATTCAGCGAGAGCCAAACATGAATTTCAGGCATATCGAAAACGCAGAGGATATTGCGGAGAGCTTCGCGGTCATGCGCGAACTGCGCCCGCATATCGAAGACCCCGACATTTATCGTCAACGCGTCCAGCGCCAGCAGCAGGATGGCTATCGGCTGCTGGGCGTCTGGCAGGATGGCGCGCTGTCGGGGCTGGCAGGTTACCGTCATCTCGAAAACCTGATCTATGGGCGGTTCACCTATGTCGACGATCTCGTCGTGCGCCAATCCTGCCAGCGGTCCAGATTCGGTGCAGAGCTGATCGATCACGTCCGCGAACTGGCCAAGGCCGACGGCAGAGCCATGCTGGTGCTCGACACCGGGCTTGGCAATTCGCTGGCCCAGCGCTTCTATTTCCGCAACGGGCTCCTGGCGCGCGGTCTGCATTTCAGCCAGATCTTGAAGGAAGCAAGTGCATGAAGACCATCTTGCTTCTGAACGCCAGCCCCCTTGGATCTGCTTCGCGCAGCTATGAGCTGGGAAGGAAGGCGGCCGACAATCTGCTCGATGCCGAGCCGGACATCAGACTGGTCGAACGCGATCTCTCGGTCATGTGCCCGTCGCCGATCACCGAGCACTATGCCGATGCCATCGTCCAACGCGCGGAACATCATCTGCCTGCCTTCGCGGAATCGGAAACACTGATTCAAGAAATCGAGGCCTGCAATTATCTGATCGTCGCGACGCCAATGCATAATTTTTCGGTACCGGCATCGCTGAAGCTCTGGATCGATTATGTGCTGCGTGCCGGCCGCACTTTCACCTATCGGGATGGCTACAAGGTCGGCCTTCTCGAGGATCGCCCGACGCTTGTCGTTGTGGGTTCCGGTGGCGCTCATGATGGTCCGCGTGCCCGACAACCCGATTATCTCTCGCCCTATTTTGCCCATGTGCTGGCGACGATCGGCATCACAAACGTGCAGTTCATTCGTCTGCAGGGATTGGCGGTAGCAGATCTAGCAACCGAGGCTCTCGCGCTCGGCAACCGGCAGCTTGCCGCCAATCCTGTCTTCGGGCTAACCTCTGCCGTCACGGGATCGTAGGCGTGGGCGCGAGCCCGCATAGGCAGGACATAGCCTTCATGGCGCAGCAGGGAGTTTCGGGTCGGGCGGAAGACATGGCGCTTTCGCGGGAGGGCGACCATCCGATCTATCTGCAGATTTGTGCCCGGTTCAAAACCGCGATTGCCGAGGGGCGCCTGGCGCCGGGAGACCGGCTGCCATCGGTGCGCACACTCGCCAGCGAACTCGGCCTCTCGCGCGGAACTGTCAATCTGGCCTATCAGATCCTCGCGGAAGAGGGTTATCTCGAATTTCGCGGTGCAGGGGGCACCTTCGTCGATTTGCGGCTGAAGAAGACAAGCGCGGACAAGCCATCGAGTTCCGCGCCGAGGACTACCCCGGCGGAACAGTCACCCAATGTCAGGCCGTTTCAGCTTGGTCTCCCCGCTCTCGATGCCTTTCCGCGCAAGACCTGGAACCGGCTCGTCAGCCGCCGCTCGCGAGAGCTCGGCGCAGAGCAGCTTGGCTATCCCGAGCCCGCCGGCCTCCCGGCGCTGCGAGAGCGCATTGCCACCTATCTCGCCTTTTCACGGGGCATCGTCTGCCGGCCGGAACAGGTGTTCGTGACCTCGGGCCATCGCGCCAGCCTGGAGCTGATCATGCGGTCGCTCTATCGGCCCGGTGATGGCATATGGTTTGAGGATCCGGGCTACCCCGTCGCCCGGGAATTTCTGCTCTCGATAAATGCCAAACTTCATCCGGTGCCGGTCGATCAGGATGGCCTTGTCGTCGAAGAGGGCAGGGAGCGCGCGCCAGATGCTCGTTTCGCCATCGTTACGCCCGCCAACCAGAGCCCGCTCTGCGTGATGATGTCCAAGGACAGACGCGGCGAATTGCTCAAATGGGCAGACGAGGGGCAGCGCTGGATCATCGAGGACGATTACGACAGCGAATATCGCTACAATCGCCGCCCACCATTGTCGCTCAAGGCAATGGATCGCGGCGAGCGTGTCCTTTTCACCGGCTCGTTCAGCAAGGTTCTCTATCCGGCACTGCGGCTTGCCTATCTGGTCGTGCCGCCGGCGGAGGTTGAGGTATTCGAGCGCGCCTGTCGGGTGGGGGGCGGTGGCAGCCCGATATTCCATCAGACCGTCATCGCCGATTTCATCGAACAGGGCTATTTCGTGCGTCATCTCAAGAAGATGCGCTCCTTGTACGCCGAGCGTCGCCAGTTGCTGGTCGATACGATGCATGATGTCTTCGGAGACAGCGCCAGGGCGATTTCTCCCGCCGCCGGGCTGCACCTCGTCATGCAGTTTGATGGGTATCGGGCGTCTTCAGCCAATATCGCCGCATTGGCGCAGGCGGACGGCTTCGGTCTGCAGCCTCTGTCGCTTTGGAATATGGGGCCGCAATCGGTCGATGGTCTGCTGCTGAGCTTTACCAATCTTGCCAGCAGGCACATGGTCGAATCTTTTGCGGTGCGTTTGAAAGCGATCTGCGCGGCGGCTGATCGCGACAGTTGAGACTTGCCTTTGGCCTAGTCGAATCATCGATTCTTGCATCTGTTTTCCAGGCCAAGCCCGTGCGAAAGAATATGCATCAATCACGATGCAAACATCTCAGGAGTTTCCAATGGGCGAGACCATTTTTCTTGCTGGCGCAACCGGTGCGATCGGGAGCAGGCTCGTGCCCCTGCTGGTCGAGGCAGGCTTCACCGTCTACGGTTCCACCCGCAAGCCGGAACGCGGGCAAAGCCTGCGCCAGGCAGGCGCCACGCCTGTCGTTGTCGATGTCTTCGATGGCGAGGCCCTGACGGCGGCGCTGCGGCAGATAAAGCCTGGTATCGTCATTCACCAGCTGACCGATCTGCCCTTCGGGCTTGATCCCGCGCAGATGGAAGAGGGGCGTGCCCGCAATGCCCGTATCCGCGAAGTGGGAACGAAGAACCTCGTCGATGCCGCCGTCGCGGCCGGGGCGCAGCGGATGCTTTCGCAAAGCATCGCCTGGTCTTATCAGGTCGGTAGAGGGGAGATTACCGAAGAGACGCCGCTGCTGGAAAGTGCAACCGCGATCCGCACACTCGAAGGGCTCACGCTCACGACCGCTGGCATTGCCGGTACGGTCTTGCGGTATGGCCTTCTCTATGGCCCGGGCACCGGCTGCGATGCGCCGAACGGACCTATATGCCTGCATGTGGATGATGCTGCCCGCGCCGCCCTGCTGGCGGTGCAAAGCTCGGTAATCGGCGTCTTCAATGTGGTCGATGATGGTGGCCCGGTTTCGAACGCCAAGGCAAAATCCCTACTCGGCTGGCAGCCGCGCAAGCACGACTAGGCAATGGCAGGTCCTCCGGGATTGCCCGGAGGACCTTTGTGGCATGCCTATCGAGTTGCATCACCCCGGCGGTATTCGAGGGTGAGATCATCAAGCTTTGCCTTTAGTTCAGGCGCGAGGGCGTAGTCGGCGGCTGCGAGCGTGTCGGTCAACTGCCCGGTTCGGCTGGCCCCCAGAATGACCGAGGTGATCGCTGGATTTGCCATAACCCAGGCGACGGCGAGCTTTGCCAGCGGTTCGCCGGCTTCTTGGGCTATCGCCCGCAGCTTTTCGATCGTTTCGAATTCGCGCTGGTGCCAGTAGCGCGCCATGTACATGGCGCCGAACTGACCGACTTCTGCTGAAAACCGCCCCGTTTCAGGCTTCTCATCCTGTTGGTATCGTCCGCTCAGAAGCCCGCCGGCAAGCGGATTGAACGGGATAACCGCCAGGTTTTCCTCCTGCGCGAGAGGCAGCAATTCGCGCTCCATCTCGCGAAACAGCAGATTGTAGCGGGGTTGCGCGGAGACGAAACGCGCCAGCCTTAACGTGTCCTGGCGGCCGATGGCACGCGCCAGCCGATAGGCCAGGAAATTCGAGACGCCGATATACCGCGCCTTGCCCGATCGAACGATCGCATCAAGCGCTTCCACGGTTTCGTCCAGCGGCGTCTCAGCATCGTCCATATGAACCTGATAGAGGTCCACATAATCCGTGTTCAGGCGACGGAGCGATGCCTCGATCGCATCGAGCAGATGCTTGCGAGACGAGCCGCGATCCCATGGCGATGTTCCCATCGGGCCGCCGCCCTTGGTCCCGACGATGAACCGGTCGCGCTTGCCCTTCAGCCATCGCCCCGTGATCTCCTCTGACCTGCCGACTTCGGACATGGTGCCGCCTCCGGGATAGATGTCGGCGGTATCGATGAAATTCACACCGGCATCCGCCGCCTTGTCAAACACCTGAAACGATTCCGCTTCGTCGGTCTGCTTGCCGAAGGTTCCTGTCCCGAGGCAGAGGCTGGACACCATGAGACCGGTACGGCTGAACTTTTTGAATTGCATGAGAGTTTCCTTCAGGAGAGCCGCCTGTCGCAGGCAGTAGCGAAATATAACGATCGCTATATTTGACGATTTGCGTGGTCTGTCAAGAAAGATTATATAGTGGTCGCTATAGAAGGCGGTAACGAAGACAGGCAGCGAGCAGATGGCGCGACCAAGGGTGCTGGATATTGAAAAGGCGATCGACGTGGCGACGACGCTCTTCTGGCGAAATGGCTATGAGAGCACCTCGGTTGCCGATTTGACCAAGGCCATGGGCATAACCCCGCCGAGCTTCTACTTCGCGTTCCACAGCAAGGACGGCCTGTTCCTCCGGGTGCTCGAACATTATCTCGAGACACGGTTGAGCTATGCCGAGGAAGCGCTGAACGAGCCGACCGCGCGCGGGGTTGCCGAGCTGATGCTCTATCGCATGGCCGATCTCTATACGGATGCCGCCCATCCGCCCGGCTGCCTCGCCGTCAATTGCGCGCTGGCTTGCGCCGATGACCCAGGCCCGATCCGTGGCGAACTTTCAAGGCTGCGCGAAGCGCGGCGAATGCGGCTGTGCAATCGGCTTTACGAGGCGAAAGCCGCGGGAGACTTGCCACCCGATGCCGTCCCCGAGGAACTTGCGCGTTTCTTAATGACTGTCGGCTGGGGAATGGCCCTCGACGCCCAATCCGGCGCGAAAAGAGAACAGCTCTATGGCACGGTTGAAAGAGCGCTCAAGGCATGGCCAAGCTGATCATGAGGGGTCAATTCGGCAAGGGGCCCCGTCACGAACGTTCGGGGTCGTTGCCACCGTGAAAGCGGCCGAGATGCTGCGCACAGAACAGGGCGATCAGCAATGCGCCCAGACCGAGTGACAAAACATCGGATGTGTCGTTCAGCGAGAAATCACCGACCTCGCAGACCAGAAGATAGGCGATGACGAGATTGGTGAAACCCCAAAGCACGTTGACGGTGGAAGAGGACAGGCCCTCTCCACGCGGCGTCGCGAAAGGCGTCTGGAATGGCTGGCCCATGACCCCGCTGACCAGATGCGGCACGGCGTTCATGAGAAAAAGGCCACCGAAGAAATAGGATAGAAGATGGTGCCACTGCATATCAGGCAGTCCTCGATGCGAGCAGGTTGATGATGTCTTGGGTTGTGGCGGTCTCGCCAAGGCGCGGGAAGACGGTCTTGATGCTGTAGTCATGCGCTTCGGCTCGTCCGTCGGTCATCGCGTCGATGGCGAGCGTGACGTTGAAGCCGTGCTCATAGGCCTGGCGGGCAGTTGCCTCGACGCCGGTACCGGTGGCAACACCGACAATGACGACCTGCGTGACATCGAGCGCTCTCAAGCGCTTCTCCAGGTCGGTGGTCGCGAATGCACCCCACGATCGCTTCGTCACGATCATATCCTCGGGCTGTTGGCCAAGCTCGGAAATGAAGTCGGTGAAGCCGGCGGGGAGCGCACCGACATGGCGCGGCGGCTGCTCCGTGCGGCCGGGCGCTCCGCCCGCGACATTGACCAGCACGACGGGAAGATGCCGGGCACGAAAGGCTTCGATCAGCGCTACGGCATGGGTGACAACCGGCCCGATGGGATGGGCAAAGGGCGATCCGATGATGCCTTGCTGGAGATCGACGACGATGAGCGCCGTCTTTGGATCAAGGGTGGTGAGGGCCATGAGGATTGCCTTCGTTGTGGATTGCCTGGGGGGCGAGAGCGGACGATAGCGACGTCAATCGTCGGCGAGCCGCTGCAGCAGTTGGATTGCGGACAGCAGCTGATCCTGTTCCTCGCTCGAGAGCCGCGCCTCGATCGTGCGGGAAAGCCAGTCCTGCCGCGCCGCGCGGCCTTCTTCGATGCGCTTGCGGCAGGCATCGGTGATGGACAGGATAGTCTGGCGACCGTCATTCGGATCGGCAAACCCCTTTACAAGTTTCAACGCCTCCAAAGCGGCGATGACGGCTCCCATGGACTGCGGCCGCATGCCCTCGGCTCGCGCCAGACTGGACGTCGTCATCGGCCCGTCTTTCTCAAGGCGCACAAGCACCGATATCTGCGTCGTCGTCAGTTCTCCCTCATCAGCCTGATCGCGCAGGCGACGCTTGAGTTTGCTCATGACGCCGCGGAGGTCCTGCGCAATGCTGGCGGCGGTGGAGTGATGTGGTTGGTCAGATTGAGCGTTCATATGGCAGGCTTAGCATATAGGAAGTTAAACTGCAAAGGTAGACTTCATATATGTTAAGCTTGGCGGCTCCAACGCATTGCGGTTTAAATCTGAACGGTGGATGCATATTCGCTCGGCGGGCAGCCGACCCTGTGACTGAAAGCGGTACTGAACGCACTTGTCGACTTGTAGCCGATCTGGAACGCTATCTCCTCCAAGGTACCGCTTCCTCGGCGCAATGCGTCCTTGGCGAGCGCCATCCGCCAATTCAGCAGATACTCCACTGGTGCCGCACCCACGGCCTCGGAAAACCGCCGCGCAAATGCGGCCCGCGACATGCCGGCCTGTCGCGCCAGCTCTTCGACGGTCCATCCCCTGGCAACATCAGCATGGATGTTGGCGAGCGCTTTTGCGAGCCTCGTATCGGCCAGTCCGCCCAATACGCCGCGATACGGCAGGGAAGACGCGACCTCGCGGCGCAAGGTTTCGATGAGCATGACCTCGATCAGGCGGGAGAGAACTGCGTTGCGACCCGGGCGCGTCTCATCGGCCTCTTCACGGACGATGGAGACGAGCGTGTGCAATCTGGCCGCCGCCTCATCTTCGGCGCGCAGATGGATGCACCGGGGTAACAATTCGACAAGCAGGTGCGCGTTTGCAGGATCGCAGACGATCAATCCGCCGACGATCCGAGTTGCCGGTTCGTCCAGCGGATTGCCGAGCCGCACTTCGCCGTCGACGGAGTGAATGGCCTTGAAAGCCTCATCCGACAGTACCGTTTTTGCCGTTGGCTCGCTGAGAAACACGTCCGCCATCGGCCTGGAAGACAGGACATAATCTCCCGCCCGCAGTTCCACGAGATCACCTCCGGCCACTTGAAACCAGCAATTGCCCTCCATCGCAAAATAGAAGACCGGGCCTGGTTGAGGTGGCACCTGCACGCCCCAAGTGCCCGAGGCAGCCATTCTGCCGAGCAGCACGGTCTGTGGGCGAAGCAATTGAATGATGTCGGTTAAAGCGTCCATTGAGACGATCCGTAATGAAATAGAGATTAATCGTTATAGATTATCATCCTTCGCTCACTTAGCAATTCTCCAACACGAAATGGAGAACAAGACATGACCAAGACCGTCCTTATCACCGGCTGCTCGTCAGGAGTGGGCAAGTCCACAGCGAGGTTCTTTGCGGCTCAGGGCTGGAACGTTGTCGCGACGATGCGAAGTCCGCAGCCAGAGCTTGCGGATGAAAACCCGGAGCGAATCCTCGTTATGGCACTCGACGTATCCGATCAGGCCAGCGTTGGCGCTGCCATTGAGGCCGGCATTGCGCGTTTCGGCAAGATCGACGTGGTCATAAACAATGCCGGCATCACAATGGTCTCGATCTTTGAGGCGACACCGCGAAAGGCCGCGCGTCAGATTTTCGAGACCAACGTCTTCGGGGTGATGAATGTCATTCGAGAAGCAACACCTCATCTGCGCAAGCAGGGTGGCGGCACCATCGTCAATGTCACCTCGGGCGTCGGCTTCATGGCGGTGCCGCTGCTCTCCCTTTATGTCGCCTCCAAGCATGCCGTCGAAGGCCTGTCGGAATCGCTCTCCTATGAGCTGGAATCGCAAAATATCCGGATCAGGATGGTCGAGCCCGGTGCAATCCGCAGCACCAATTTTGCCGCGAGCGGAATGGCTCTGTCGCAGCAGATACCCGTTCCGGAGAACTACAAGGCCTATTTCGATCACGCGCTTCAGTCGATGATCGATTATCCCTTCGATTCAACGGAGGAGCAGGCGGTGGTGGAAACGATTTTTCAGGCGGCAACGGATGCCTCCGGCCGTCTCCGCTATGTCGTCGGGCCTGATGTGGAAGAATATGCCCGTCTCCGCTGGAGCACCTCCGAGGATGAATATCGTGCCGAAATGAGCCGCCTGACAGGGCAAGACGCCTGGCGCGAAAGAAGCGTCTGAACATATCGCGATGATTTGCGCGGGAGCCGACAGACCGGTTTCCCCGCATCGTCGAACTACTCCTCGCAAGGCTCAAGGTGAGATTGCGGTTGTCCTTTCCAACGGCCGATAGAAATACCGGGATTGCTGTGTAGCACCTTGCCCCATCCCCCTTTCCCTCTATGCTGCCCCCAACATCAAGGGAGGCTTTATCCATGATCCTGCACTGCGTTTTCCTGCGGCTGAAATCCGCCATGACACAGGATGAGAAGAAGGCGCTTTTCGAAGCCGTGGCCGCTTTGCAGCAGGTCATTCCGGGCATTGTCGATGTGAAATATGGGCCGAATGTCTCGCCGGAAGGGCTGCATGGCGGCTTTGTCGATGGCTTTGCGGTGACGTTTGAAAGCCCGGAGGCGCGGGATGCCTATCTGGTGCATCCGCAGCATGTCGCCGTCGGCGAGCGGATCGTCTCTTCGACCGATGGCGGCCTTGCCGGTCTGCTGGTCTTCGATCTCAATCTTTAAATCAGTCTTGAAGCAGAACGGGGCGCAGGTGAAATCCGCCTGCGCCCCGTTTTGTTCGCTACCTGCTCAATCGGCAGTTCAGCTGGCCTTTGCCATCGCAGCGGCTAGCTGGTCAACGTTATAACGGAACATTTTCTCGTAAGTCGAAGCCGGCCCATTGGCCTTGGAGAGGGATTCGACGTAGAGCTCGCCGCCGGGCTGTGCGCCCGTCGCCTTGGCGACCTGCTTGACGAGGCGCGGATCGTTCGAGTTTTCGAAGAAATAGGTCTTCACATGCTCGGTCTTGATCTGCTCGATCAACTGGGCGACCTTGGCGGCAGAGGCTTCGGTTTCCGTCGAGAAGCCGAGCGGGGCAAGGAAGTTCACCTTGTATTCGCGGCCGAAATAGCCGAAAGCGTCGTGGCTGGTCAGCACCTTGCGGCGATCTTCCGGGATCTTGTCGAACTTGCTGTGTGCGTAAGCGTCAAGCTCGGTCAGTACCTTGGTGTAGCGCTCGGCATTGGCCTTGAAATCGGCCGCGTCGGCCGGATCGGCAGCAGACAGCGCCTTCTCGATATTGGCGACCCAGATCTTCACGTTGACCGGGCTGTTCCATACATGCGGATCGGTGACCGTCTTGCCGTCATCGACCATCGTGCGGGTATTGATGCCTTCCGAGACGACGACCGGCGTGCCCTTGTAGCCCGAAGCCGTGATCAGCCGGTCCATCCAGCCTTCCAGGCCTTCGCCGCTGACGAAGGTGACCTTGGCGGCATTGAGCCGCTTGGCATCGGCCGGCGACGGTTCGAATTCATGGGGGTCGCCGTTCGGGCCGACAAGGCTCGAGACCTTCACATGGTCGCCGCCGACTTGCTTGACGACATCGGCAAGCACGGTGAAGGAAGCGACGACATCAAGCGTCTCGGCTGAAGCCGGGCGGGCGACGCCGAAGGCGACGAAGGCCACCGCAGCGGCTGAGATAAGCAGTCTCTGTTTGTTCATGCGAGTCTCCTTGTTCGGATTAGCCCCGGAGATGGGGACGGGGGAAGAACCGCCGGGCAAGGCCCGAAGGCGCGAAGAGAATGGAAAAGCCGTAGATCACGCTCGCGGTGATGATGATGGTCGGGCCCGAGGCGAATTCGAGATGGTAGGAGGCGATAAGGCCGATATAGCCGGAAGCCGCCGCCGTGCCGGTCGCGATCGCCATCATGGCTGGTAGGCTGCGCGACCAGAGCTGCGCAATGGCCGCCGGCAACATCATCAGCCCCACGGCCATCAGCGTGCCGAGCGCCTGGAAGCTGGCGACGAGATTGAGCACGACGAGCAGCAGGAACAGGAAATGATAGACCGGCCCGCGCCCGCCAACCGCGCGCAGGAAGCCCGGATCGAAGCATTCCATGACCAGCGGTCGGTAGATGACCGCGAGCGCCAGCAGAGTCACGGTGGTGATCGCGCCGATCTGGTAGAGGGCAGGGGCGTCGATCGCCAGGATCGTGCCGAAAAGTACATGCAGGAGGTCGATATTCGACCCGCGCAGCGAGACGATGAGCACGCCGAGCGCGAGAGAGGTGAGGTAGAAGCTGGCAAAGCTCGCATCTTCCTGCAGCACCGTCATGCGGCTGACGAGGCCAGAAAGCAGCGCCACCGAAAGGCCGGCCACGAGCCCGCCAAGCCCCATGGCGGTCAGCGATAGCGAGCCGGCGATAAGGTAGCCGATGGCGGCGCCCGGCAGAACGGCATGGCTCATGGCGTCGCCCATCAGGCTCATGCGCCGGAGCATCAGGAAAACGCCGATCGGGCCGGAGCCGAGGCCCAGGCACAGGCAGGCGATGAGCGCACGCCGCATGAAGCCGTAATCCGCAAACGGCGCGAGGAAGATATCGTAGACCGTCATTCGGCCGGCTCCCGCCGTGCAATCTCGCCGGTGTGGGGCTCATCTTCAGGCAGGCATGCTTCCGCCGCCTCGTCCCAGCGCTCCGCCATGGCCCGCGCCTTGAGGAGATTGCTGGAACTCATGGCCTCCTGTGTCCTGCTCCAGTCGACCAGCTCGCGTGCGATCAGCAGCGTTTCCGGGAAATGGGCGCGCACCTGATCGAAATCATGCAGCACGGCGATGACGGTGCGCCCTTCCTTGTGCCACCTGAGGACAAGGTCGAGCAGGTCGCGCGTCGTGCGCTGGTCGATAGCGGTGAAAGGCTCGTCCAGCAGGATGACGCTGGCGTCCTGCAGCAGCAGCCGGGCGAAGAGCACGCGCTGGAACTGCCCGGCCGAGAGTGCGCCGATATGCCTGTTTTCGAAGCCGGAAAGCCCGACGTGCGAAAGCGCATCGCGAGCACGATCCGCATCCTGGCGCGAGAAGCGGCCAAAGGCGCCGGACGTCTTCCAGGCGCCGAGCATCACCGTGTCGGCCACCGAAATCGGAAAGCGGCGATTGATATCGGCGGCCTGCGGCAGATAGCCGAAATCGTTCCGCGTCAATGTTCCGCGATCAATTGATCCTTCGGCCGGGCGCAACTCGCCGATGATCGCCTTCAGGAGCGTCGACTTGCCGGCCCCGTTCGGCCCGGCGATCGCCGTTAGGCTGCCGGTCCGGAAGGTGCCAGAGACGTGATGCACGGCGGGGTGGCGTTCATAGGTCACGGTGAGATTGGTGAGGCGGATCAGATCACTCATGCCAGGGCCACCGCCCAGCCGATGGCAGCCCAAAGCACCGCAATGCCCACGGCGACATAGGCAAGCCGTATCAGAGCGGAGCGCCCAATCAGGGAAGACGCGAGGGGGGCGCGTTCAAATGGCATGCAGGCGTTCTCTTTATGTAATAACGTTACGTGTAGTAGCGGGGAGAATATGGCAAAAAAGAGGCGGGCCAAGAGTTGACGATCGTTGAGCACCGGCAATTGTCGCTCCGCGTTCGTAATGCTATATATGGTGCATTATTTGTTATTCTTCGAACCGGTCTGTACTGGGAGTAAAGCTCATGAATGTTTCTATTGGTGAGCGTTGGGAAAAATTTGTAGAGAAGACGGTGGAAGAGGGACGTTACAGCTCGGCCAGCGAAGTCGTACGCGAAGGTCTTCGGCTCGTGGAGGAGCGCGAGGCGAAAATCGCGGCCTTGCGGCACACTCTGGAGGCATCAATCGCCCGCGGAGGCAATATCTCCGATGAGGAACTTGCCGTGGCCTTGGAAACCAAAGCCGCAGAACTGGCGAACAAAGGTTATTAAATGGCTCGGCTTCGTTATACGGCCGATGCGCAAAATGACATCCTTGACGTTCTCGTATTTATCGCGCGCCAAAGCGGCAGTCCGAAAATCGCTTTGGAGTTTACTGGCCAGCTGCGCCGCAAATGTGCAGATCCAGCAGCTCTGCCGGGTCAAATGGGCCGTCGGAGGCCGGAACTGAGAGACGATGTGCGCAGCTTTGCATATCGCGGCTATGTAATCTTTTTTCGCTATGTCGGTGACGTCTTCGAGGTTTTGAATGTGCTCGAAGGGCATCGCGATTTCGATACCCATTTCAATGAAGAAGAATGAAGCAGGGGGCGCCTCTTGGACGCCCCGCTTACTCAATCTGGATAAACCTCAAAGCTGCTCGATCATAGCCGCGGCGCCCGAAACCGTCGCCTGGCCGGGGCTTTCCTCGATGTTCAGCGTCTTTACCACGCCGTCTTCCACCAGCATGGAATAGCGCTTGGAGCGAACGCCGAGACCGCCGGCGGAGAGGTCGATATCGAGGCCGAGTGCCTTGGCAAAGGAGCCGTCCCAGTCGGCGAGGAAATGGATCTTGCCCATACCGCCGGAAGATTGCGCCCAGGCGCCCATTACATGCCAGTCGTTGACCGAGATGACGGCGATATCATCGACGCCCTTGGCGAGGATGGCGTCGCGGTTTTCGAGATAGCCGGGCAGGTGATTGAGCGAGCAAGTGGGCGTGAAGGCGCCGGGAACGGCAAAAAGCACGACGCGCTTGCCGGCAAAAAGCTGCTCGATGCTGATCTCGACCGGACCGTCCGCGGTCTTTTCCTTGAAGGTGGCGGCAGGCAGTTTATCGCCGATAGCGATGGTCATGGGGTCTCTCCTTGGGGCGATATCGGGGCGTTTGAACCGCCGCCGATTGGATGAGGATTGATAGTGAAACTATAGGTCAGGGCTATTCCAGCGCAAGCGTGGTTTCCATGGCGCGGTCACCGTCGACCACGAGGATGCCCCACGTCTTGCCCTTGATGTCATAGTTCTTCGGCAGCTTGCCGATCGTGATATCGGCCGAATAGGCGGTGCCTTCCCGTTTCGCATTTGCCTGCTCGAAAAACGCGTAACCTGCCGGCCCGGTGACGTAGATTGTCGGCGCGTCGCCGCTCGCCTCAGGCAGCGTCAGGCGCAGCGCAAGCGTCTTGGCGTCTGCCGAGAGGCTATGGCTCTGGAGGGCGAAATCGGAAGATGGTGCCTGCGGCAGCGAAGCCTTGGCCGCATCCAGCAGCGCCAGCTCATGTGTCGTCGGCTGCTCGCCTGCCGGCAGTTCAAGCGAATAATCGGCCTGGAAGGGAATGCAGATATCCTTGCAGAGGCCGATGAAGGCGGTCAACTCCAGTTTGGCCGGCGCCTTGCTTGTGGTCCGGAAATCGAACGGCAATGTCAGCGGCGCGTCATAGCCGATCTCTTGTATGTTTCCGACCATGATCTGCTTCGGTGTCGGGTAGCTGGCCTTTTCGAGAGTGACGCCGCTTCCGGGCGCGAGGGTCACTTGCGGAGGGATGCCGCTCTGGCCAGGTTCGCGCCAATAGGTGATCCAGCCGGGCTGCGGTTCGATCTGCAGGGCGGCGCGGATATGCCCCTCTGCGTCCGGCGCCAGTGCCACTAACCGCATGCGGCCACCCTGATTGTCCACCCAGTCGCTCATCGCGGCATGGGCGGCGGGGCCGGCGCAAAGTGTGGCGGCAAATGCTCCGGCAAGAAGCGTCGACAGGCGGGCGAGGGTGGTCAATCCGATCATGGGATGAGGATTTAACGGATCAGGCGCCGCGGAGCCAGCGCGGCGGAAAAAAGAAATGATCATTTTCAGTTGATTGATTTATGACATTGCCCCATCTTGCTTTTTTAGCGGTGCAGTTATGGACTGCGGTCAGGAGGCACGATGTCCCTATCGACGCTGAAGAATAGACGCGAAAGAGGTTTTCTCGACGGTCAGTTCGTGATCGCCATGCCGGGCATGGAGGATCGGAACTTCAACCGGACGGTGATTTATATTTGCGCGCATTCCGATGCCGGCGCTATGGGCTTCGTCATCAACCGGGCTCAGAAGCTGACCTTCACCGACGTGCTTTTGCATCTTGAAATGGTCAAGGATGACGATGCCATCGTTCTCCCGGCTGCTGCGCGGGATTTTCCGATCCAGACCGGGGGACCCGTCGAAAGCGGTCGCGGCTTCGTATTGCATTCGGACGACTATATCAGCGACAGCAGCATTCCGGTCAGCGATGATATCAGCCTGACGGCGACGCTCGATATCGTGCGGGCGATTTCCAAGGGAAGCGGTCCGAAACGCGCCACCATGCTGCTCGGCTATGCCGGCTGGAGTGCCGGCCAATTGGAGGCCGAAATCGGCAATAATGGCTGGTTGAATTGCCCTGCCGAAGAGGCCTTGATCTTCGACCGCTGCCTCGACGACAAGTACGAACGCGCCCTGGCGCTGATGGGTATCAACCCCGCGATGCTGTCGCCGCATGCGGGTCATGGCTGAAGCAATCTTGCATTATATTGGAACGATATAGCACTCGTGACGTTTCACTCCCAGAACAACGGCAATACCGCCGTGCAACCGAGGAGGCGCTCGATATGGGCAGCATGAGTGACAAGGTATCCGGCAAGGTAAACGAAGTGGCCGGCAAGGCCAAGCAGATGGCCGGCAAGGCCACCGACGACAAGGAACTGCGCGCAAAAGGCGCAGCCCAGGAAGCCAAGGGCAAGGTTCAAAGCGCCGTCGGGAAGGCCAAGGATAAGGTCAAGGGCGCAGTCGACCGGATGTAGTCCGGTTGCTCGTTGAGAGCCGATTTCAGGCCGCCGGCAATCTGAGATAGTATTGTCGTTAGCGGCCTGCCAGGAAGAGCCTGTCGCGGAAACGCGACGGGCTCTTTGATGTCGGGCGAAACGTCACTTCGAAGAGGGCTCCCATGCGGCTTTTCACTTGCGACCATTGCGGCCAGCCGGTGCATTTCGACAATAGGCAATGTGTTCGCTGCGGCCACCAGCTTGGTTTCGTCCCGGATCGTCTGGCGATATATGCGCTGGAAGGTGATGGCGGCACCAACTGGCATCTGGTAGCGGAGCCGGAGAGGCATGTCCGCTTCTGCGCCAATGCCGAACTCGATATCTGCAATTGGCTCGTCGATGCCGAGGATCCGCAGCTCTATTGCGTTGCTTGCCGTCACAATCGCCTTGTGCCCAACACCGACACGCAGCAGGGCATAGACCGCTGGCGCCGCATCGGCCAGGCGCAAAGACATCTGTTCTATTCGTTGCTGCGCTGGAATCTGCCGCATCCGGATCGGCATGACGACCCCGAGGGTGGGTTGGTGTTCGATTTCCTCGAGGACGAAGTGCAGGGTGGCAGTGTTGTGCCCGCCAAGACAGGCCATGAAGAGGGCTTGATCGCCATTCGCGCCGCCGAGGCCGATGACGTCACGCGCGAACAGGCGCGCACCTCCATGAATGAGCCGTACCGCACATTGCTCGGCCATTTCCGGCACGAGACGGGACATTTCATCTGGAACAAGCTTGTCCGCGATCGTGGGCAGTTTGATGCCTTTCGCGCTGTCTTCGGCGACGAGAGGGTGGATTACGGCATGGCGCTTCAGCATCACTACGACAATGGGCCACCACCCAATTGGCAGGACAGTTTCGTGAGCGCCTATGCCAGCGCGCATCCATGGGAAGATTTTGCGGAATGCTTCGCGCACTATCTACACATCGTCGATACGTTGGAAACCGCGCGCTCATTCGGCCTGGCGGTCGACCCGCGGGGCTATCACGAGATGGCGGCGGAAGTGGATTTCAATCCCTACAGCGCCGAAAGCGCCGATCAGCTCGTCAGCGCCTGGATTCCCCTGAGCGTGGCGATCAACGCCATCCAGCGCAGCATGGGACAGCCGGATTCCTACCCCTTCATCCTGTCGCCGCCGGTGATTGCCAAGCTGGATTATATGCGCGGCCTTATCGAGAGCGCCTGATCTGCCGCTCTCAATAGATCGGAAGTGGGCTAGGCCCGCTTTGTCAGGGGAAAGCGTTCTTTCAGCAGCCTGATAACCGACTCTGATCCCATCGGCGGCCCGAAGATGAAGCTCTGCCCATAGGTGCAGCCGATCTTGGCGAGTTCCAGCGCATCCTCTTCGGATTCGATACCCTCGGCGACAACACGCATATTCAGTTCGCGCGCCATGGAAATGACGGAACGCAGGAGAATGGCCTTCTTATCGCTCTCGTCGCGGACCATCGCCTTGTCGAGCTTGATCGTATCGAAGGGGAAGCGGGTGAGGTAGGCGAGCGAGGAATAACCGGTGCCGAAATCGTCAAGCGCCAGGCCGATGCCGGCTTCGCGGAGCTTGTCGAGCACCAGCCGGGCCTGCTCGGGGTTTTCCATCACCTGCGATTCCGTCAGCTCCAGCTTGATCCGGCTCGGATCGCAATGGGTTTTGGCGAGCAGCGCCCGGATATCGTCATAGAGTTCGTTGTTGAGCAACTGCACGCTGGAAAGGTTGATGGAGACGAAGAGCGGCAGGTCGCCGGTCTGTCGCTGCCAGGCCTTCAGATCGTTGGTTGCCTGCTCGAGCGCAAACATGCCAAGCGGGCCGATAATGTCCGAGGCCTCGGCAATGGGAATGAATTCCGTGGGCGGAATGTTGCCGCGTTTCGGATGTTCCCAACGCATCAGCGCCTCGAAGCCAGCCACTTCGGCATCCTCCAGCCGCACGATCGGCTGATAGACCAGCGAAAGTTCCTTGCGTTCAACGGCACGGCGCAGGTCGGTTTCGAGCTGCAGACGATCGGTGCCGAAGCTCCGGAAGGCGGGCTGGAACGGCTCGACGCGATTGCCGCCGGCGCGCTTGGCCCGATACATGGCAAGTTCGGCGTCGCTGAGCATGCCGGACGCATTTTCCTGCTGATCGACCCATGAGGTCAATCCGACGGAGGCCGTCAGAATGATCTCGCGATTGGCGAAATTGATCGGCACCATGATCGCCTTGCTGATCGCATCGGCAAAGTCCGCAACCTTGGCCGGATCGCGTTCGGACACGAGAATGAGGCCGAACTGGTCGCCGGAGAGACGAGCCAGCGTGTCCTGGGGCTTCAACAGGCGGCGAAGGCGTCGGGTCAGCGCAATCAGGATATTATCGCCCGCCGCCACGCCAAGCGTATCGTTGACGAGCTTGTAGCGATCGATGTCGATGACCATCACCGTCGGCCGCAATTGGTTGCTATCCGATGCCAGCGTCAGCACGGCCTGCAGGCGATCGAGGAAGACCTGGCGGTTTGGCAGCCCTGTCAGATTGTCGTGCACGGCGTCATGCAGCAGTCGTTCGATCGAATTCTTCTGCTCTGTGATATCGACGATGGTGCCAACGCAGCGAATGATTTCGCCGTTCGAACCGAGCACCGGCCGCGCGCGAATGGAGAGCCAGTGGAAATGGCCATCTTCGGCACGAATGCGGAATTCGTGGTTCAGCCGGCCGCGCCGATGTTCGAGAAGTACGTCGAGAGTCGCTCGGAAACGGTCGCGATCGTCTGGATGCAGTCGCGGCAGCCAGTTGCGGGCCGCGCCATGCATGCTGCCGGGAGAAAGACCGAGCTTCATGGAGATGTCTGGTGTCGTGACGACGCGGTCGCGCGCTACGTCCCAATCCCAGACGGTATCGCCCGAGCCGGTGAGGGCGAGGGATTGCCGTTCGAGGTCGGAGAACAAGCCCTGCTGGAAGGCGCCGCCGGCAAAGGCATGCTGCATGACGGTAAAGCCGATCAGCAGCACGATGAGCACCAGGCCGCCGCCGAGTGCCGGCTGGATGATGTCGTTGTCGAGCTTGCCCATGATCGTCATCCAGGCGCCGAACAGCCAGACGAGGATCAGCGCCCAGGCAGGTACGAGCAGGATGGCGCGATCATAGCGGTTGAAGCCGAGATAGATAATGAGCAGCAGACCCGCGGTCGCCGTCAGCGCCAGCGACAGCCGGGCGATGCCGGCCGCGATCGACGGATCGTAGATCGCCACGCCGAAGAGCAGGGCAAGACCGAGGACCCAGGCCAGCGTCACATAGCCGAGATGCGCATGCCAGCGATTAAGATTGAGATAGGTGAACAGGAAGATCACCAGACTCGATGCGAGCGCCACCTCCGCGCAGGCGCGCCATATTCGCTGATCGCTTGACGTGATGCTGATGAGCTTGCCGAGGAAGCCGAAATCCACGCAGATATAGCCGAGCACTGCCCAGGCGAGCGCCGCTGTCGCCGGCAGCATCGACGTGCCTTTGACCACGAAGAGAATGGTCAGGAACACCGCCAGCAGGCCGGCAATACCAAGCACGATGCCGCGATAGAGCGTGAAGGCGTTGACCGTGTCCTTGTAGGCGTTCGGTTCCCAGAGATAGAGCTGCGGCAGGTTCGGAGAGGAAAGCTCTGCGACGAAGGTCACGACTGCGCCGGGGTTCAGCGTGATGCGGAAGACATCGGCCTCGTCGCTCGGCTGCCGATCGAGCGCAAAGCCTTCGCTCGGCGTGATGGCAACGATACGCTGTGAGCCAAGATCCGGCCAGAAGACTTTCGAATTCACCAGGCGGAAATGCGGGGCGACGATGACGCGCTCCAGCTGTTCTTCCGAAACATTGGCGAGCGCGAAGACGGCCCAGTCGCCCTGATGGTTCGGCGAGGAGGATCGTACCTCAATGCGGCGCCGAATGCCGTCGGCGCCCGCGGCCGTTGAAACCTGAAAAGCCTCGCCCTGATTTGTGTAGATCTCCGTCGTCGCCGTCAGATCAAGCGCGGTATCATCGCGGGAAATCTTCACCGGCTCGGCTGCATGCGCCATGCCGGCCAAAAACAGCAGCAGGGCGGCGGCAAGTGCCGCAAGCACTGTGCCGAGCCGTTTGGCCATCGGCATCGTCGGTATCAGCCCGGCGGTCATCGCTGGTCGTATTTTCGGTTCGGGTCGGCATCGGCGGCCAACCTGGAAAACATCACGTGGTCGCGCCACTGACCGTTGATTTTTAGATAACCGCGCAAATGACCTTCCCGCTGGAACCCGGCTTTTTCCAAAAGCCGCATGCTACGCTCGTTATCCGGAATACAGGCTGCTTCAATTCGGTGCAACTCAAGTCCGGAAAAGATATAGGGTATAACCAATTGAAGTGCGGCGAACATATGTCCCTGACCGGAATAGCGTTCACCCATCCAATATCCGATCATGCAGCTCTGCGCGGCACCGCGGCGTATGTATCCGATCGTGATGCCTCCGACCAATGTCGTGTTTTCCTTGAGGAAAACGAATAATGGTATGGCCTGGCCGGAACTATATTCCTGCTTGCCTCTGATGATGCGGGCCCGGTACGCAGCCTCCGTCAGCTCGTCATGCCGCCAGGTGGGCTCCCAGGGCTCCAGGAAGCGGCGGCTTTCGGCCCGCAGCCTGTGCCATTGATTGAAGTCGGAGTAGCGCGGCAGGCGCAGCAAATATGTGTCGTTTTCGAGTTCAACCGCGTCCGGATGACGTGAGAGAAAACGAAACACAGATTTTTGCATGCGGCCAAGCACTCCCCCGAGAATTGAACCCATCGGCCCGCGGCGTGCCCTTAGCCGCTGGCGCTTCTGGATGCAGGCTTTGGCGATGACAGCGACACGACGATGTCTTCCATCGGCGCCAGCTGCTCCAGCGGCCCGATCGCCGAAAGCGTCGGTACTGTATCGAAGAACAGCCGGCCTGCAAGATCCGTCAGGCGGTCGATGGTAATGCCCTCCAGGCGCTCCAGCATCTCCTGGTTCGGGATGGGGCGGCCATAGAGCATCATCTGCCGGGCGACCTGGCCGGCGCGAGCGGCCGGGCTTTCCTGGCCCATCAGCAGCTGTGCGCGGATCTGGGCGCGGGCGCGCTCGATTTCCTGCTGCTCGATCTTGTGGGAGGCCTTGTGCAGCTCATCGATGATGACAGGCACCAGCTCCGGCAGATTCTCGCCGCCGGTCGCCGCGTGGATGCCGAAAATGCCGGTGTCGGAAAAACCCCAGTGGAAGGCATAGACCGAATAACAGAGGCCACGCAGTTCGCGGACCTCCTGGAACAGGCGCGAGGACATGCCGCCGCCAAGAACATTGGCAAGGATCTGCGAGCAATAGAAATCGCGCGTGTGATAGGCGCGGCCTTCGAAGCCGAGAAGGATCTGCGCGTCCATGAGGTCGCGCGTCTCGCGAACATTGCCGCCGATATAGCGGGCCGGTTCGATGATGGGCGAGGTCGAAGGTTTGGTCGGCAGGCTGGAGAAACGCTCCTCGACCTGGCGCACGAAGCTTTCGTGATCAACCGCGCCGGCCGCGACGACGAACATGCGGTCGGTCGTGTAATTGCGGTCGAGATAGCCGCGAATCTGTGCGGGCGAGAACGAGACGACGGTTTCCGGCGTGCCGAGGATGGCACGTCCCAGCGTCTGGCCGCGATAGGCGACTTCGGAGAACTTGTCGAAGACCACATCGTCGGGCGTGTCGTTCGCCGCGTTGATCTCCTGCAGGATGACCTGCTTTTCGCGGGCCAGTTCCTCTTCGTCGAAGGCGGATTCGGTCAGGATATCGGCGAGGATATCGACGGCGAGTGGCACATCGTCCCGCAGCACACGGGCATAATAGGAGGTCGTTTCCGTTGAGGTGGCGGCGTTGACTTCGCCACCGACATTCTCGATTTCTTCGGCGATCTGCCGGGCCGAGCGACGCGCCGTACCCTTGAACGCCATGTGCTCGAGCAGATGCGCAATCCCGTGTTCTTCTTCGGTCTCGTTACGCGAACCGGACTTGATCCAAACGCCGAGTGCCACGCTTTCGAGGTGCGGCATCGATTGGGTTGCTACTGTCAGCCCGGACGCAAGCCGGGTGCATTCCACTGTCATCGCTTGTCTTTCCGCGTCTGTTATTCGCCGGCCCGGGCATGCTTGCCGATAAAGCTTTCAACGGCTTTAAGTTCCGGATCGAGAATATCGAAACGCTCCTCCCTGGTCATCAGACCAGCAAGCCACGTCGGAAGCGCCGGGTCAATACCGGAGGCGGATTTTACTGCGGCGGGGAATTTTGCCGGATGCGCGGTCGCAAGCGTCACCATCGGGCTTGTCGGACGCTCGTTCTTCTCGGCGACAAAGACGCCGATGGCCGTATGCGGATCGAGCAGATAGCCCGTTTCGGCAAGCGTTTTTTTGATGGTTTCGGCAACCTGCTTTTCGCTGGCGCGGCCGGCCTTGAAGTCCTTCTTGATGAACTTCAGGGCGTCTTCGCTGACCGAGAAACCATTCGACTGCTTCAGGCTTTCCATCGCGGCGCGGACCTTGGAGGCATCGCGGCCATGCGCCTCGAACAACAGGCGTTCGAAGTTGGAGGAGATCTGGATATCCATCGATGGCGCGCTGGTGGCCTTGACGGCGCGCATCTCATAACGGCCGGTCTTCAGCATGCGGGCGAGGATGTCGTTCTCATTGGTGGCGATGACCAGGCGTTCGATCGGCAGGCCCATCCGCTTGGCGACATAGCCGGCGAAAATATCGCCGAAATTGCCGGTGGGGACGGTGAAGGAAATCTTCCGGTCCGGGCCACCGAGCGCTACCGCTGTCGTGAAGTAATAGACCACCTGCGCCATGATTCGTGCCCAGTTGATCGAATTGACACCGGAAAGCCTGACCTTGTCGCGGAAGGCCGCATCGTTGAACATGGCTTTGACGAGGTTCTGGCAATCGTCGAAATTGCCGTTGATCGCCAGCGCATGCACATTCGCCTGCGTCGAGGTGGTCATCTGCCGCTGCTGCACGGGCGAGACCTTGCCATTCGGAAACAGGATGAAGATGTCGGTGCGCTCGCGGCCGGCAAAGGCGTCGATCGCCGCGCCACCCGTGTCGCCCGATGTAGCGCCAACGATGGTCGCCCGCTGTCCGCGCTTCTCCAGCGCATAGTCCATCAGCCGTGCCAGCAGCTGCATGGCGACATCCTTGAAGGCAAGCGTCGTGCCGTGGAACAGCTCCATGACGAAGCTGTTCGGCCCGGTCTGCACCAGCGGCGCCACCGCCGGATGGCGGAAGGTGGCGTAGGCATCGTCGATCATGCCGCGGAAGACGTCTGTCGGGATTTCGCCGTTGATGAAGGGCGACAGGACGGCGAAGGCAACATCCTGATAGCTCTTGCCGCGAAAGGCGCGGATTTCTTTCTTCGTCAGGGTCGGCCATTCACGGGGAACATAGAGCCCGCCGTCACGAGCAAGGCCAGCCAGGAGGGCGTCGCAGAAGCCAAGGGCAGGGGCTTCTCCCCGCGTTGAAATATAGTCCACGGTCTAAGATTCCTTTGGTCGCAAAATTGCCTGAGTGATCGGTTGAGAGAGTAGAGGAATGAAGCGGCGACGACCTGTCTTTTTGCGCCGGATCAGCCGCGTGGTTTTCGCGTTTGCGCAAGGCGCGTGGGATCGGTGCCGGCTGGCCGCAGTTTGTGCCAATCTGTCGATCTCGAAAAGTGAGCCAAAACGGTGTCTACCCAATCGATTTTTCGCTGCGTCGCTGGTATAGACCATCGCCAAGTGTCATAAAAGGCCCGTCGGACAGGCTTCAGGCCGATAATGTGAAATATTTGGAGAGGGTGGAATTATAGTGTTTGGCAGGGTTTCGCGTCGTCTTTTCTCCGCTTCGCTTCTGGCATTGCTCACGGGTTGCAGTACTCTCGGTATCGGCGGCAATAGTGACAAGCAGCCGGCAACGGATGTTACCGTCGCTCCGCAGGCAAGTGCCACGGGAGCCGCTCCGACCGGTGGTCAGACCTATGTTGCCGGCAAGTGCCCGCAGGTCACCATTCCCGATCAGTCATCCGTCTACCGGCTTTACGCCAAGGGCGCCAAGGACGATGCGAGCCAGTTGACCTATCAGGCGTCGCTGGCACAGGCCACTCGCCAGTGCACGAGCGACGGCACCAGCCTGGGCATCCATGTCGTCGCGCAGGGACGGCTTGTCGCCGGCCCGATGGGCAGCTCCGGCAAGGTGACCTTGCCGATCCACGTCTCCGTCATGGACAATGAGACCGCGCTCTACAGCAAGACGATCAATTACACGGCGGAAATTCCGCCGGGAGAAACCACGGCGCAGTTCCTGTTCAGCGAAGACGATATCAAGGTCGCCGGCGGATCCGGTGGTTTCACCATCGTTGAGATCAGTTTCGATCAGGGGCCGCAGAAGCCTGCGAAGGCCGAGAAGCCGGTTCGCAAGAAGCGCCACTAGTGGTTTTGCCCATGCACAACCTCGTATCGTATGAGTGTTGTGCGCTCACGGTGAAAAAGGAAAAAAGCCCTGCTGTTCGGCAGGGCTTTTAATTTATATGAGAAGCCAAGCGGTACGGATGTCGAAACCGTTGCGGGTCTGGCAACCCAGGCAGGTTTTGCTGCTGCGACTATCGCCCAATCTATCTTCCGTGCTGGAAGAAATCCGGCGATGGCCATCCGGCCGCAGAGCGATCTCGAGGCATCAATCGATAATTTTTGCGCCCTGCGTTCTCAGGCGTTCAACATTGTCCTTCATTTGCTTCAGGCGCTCGGGAGAGTGGCCCTCCCATTGCGTGACCTCACCGGTGATGCGCAAAGGCTCGCGAGAGCGATAGGACTGCGTCGGATTGCCCGGGAATTTCTTGTCCGTCAGGTTGGGGTCGTTCACGATCGGCCCCGTCGGCTCCACGATATAGATCCTTTGAGGCCCATCGCCGGCCGCCAGCTCCGCACCCCATATGGCCGCATCCAGCGTGCCGGTGAGGTAGACCCAGGATAACGGCTTGCCTGTGCCGAAATTCGACTTGTGGCCGACGACGATCAGATCCCCCGGCTTCAGATCGGCCCGGGTCCCATGATAGAATCGCTGCGGCATCTCATTGTCGCTGACAGTCATTCGCTTCCTCCGTTTGATTTCGGAGGGCGTTATACGCGCATGTCAGGGGCTTGAAACAAGCCGGATGTCCGCCATATCTAAAGTCATAGGAGGCCGCGAGTGGCAGCGCTGCTCGCCAGAGGACTTCTTTGAAAGGCGCCTTAGAGGACGCCGTCCCATTCAGCCAATGCCATCACCACGCCGGGAAGATCGCTCATGCGGGAAACGACGGTTTCCGCGCCGGCATCGGTCAACCGGTCGGCGTGCGACGGATAGGTGTGCGATGCGCCGGTAAAGCCGATGACGCGCATGCCGGCGGCGCGTGCCGCCTGGACGCCATGGACCGAGTCTTCAACGACGATGGTTTTGGCGGGGCTGACATTCATCTGCTTGGCGCCATGCAGGAAGATGTCCGGCTTGGGCTTCACGCGGTCGGCGCCGAGATCCTTGGCTGAGTAGACATGCGGCGCGAACAGCTTGAGGTAGCCGACTTTGGACAGCATCATCTCGAGCCGTGCGGCGCTGGAATTCGAGCAGATGCAGCGCGGCATCGGCAGCCGCGACAGCGCAAGCGGAACGCCGGGAATGGCCTGGACGTCGGCGGCAAGCTTGAGATCTAGGAGCTTTTCCGACTTGTCGAGCAGCGATGCGGAAAGCGGGATGCTCGCCTCGCGCTCGACTTCGAGCAGGATGTTGCGCCAGGTCATGCCGGCGAAGCGCTCGCCCATTTCCTCGGTGCTGATCGGATAGCCTGCATCCGTCAGCAGCTTGGACTCGACTTCCGCCGCGATGATTTCCGAATCGACCAGAACGCCGTCGCAGTCGAAGATGATAAGGTCGAAGCCATTGCTCATGAAAATTGCTGCCTTTGATCAGGGCTGGGTTCGGCATGCTCTCCGCAAACGGTTGCGTTTGGGGCATGCTCAAAAAATGACCGTCGCGCTTTACACGATATGTCGACAAAGCTCAACCAATGGGCGGGCATGGCTGTGCTGCACTGACGGAAAAGGTCAGGGCCGTTCAAAAGGCTTGAAGACTTGAGTGTACCGCTCGACATCAGGCAAGGCCGCCTTTAAGGATTGGCCATGGCCAACGAGCGCGACGACACCATTGCCAGCCGTATCAGCCGGGTGCTTGCCGATCGCATTATCCGCGGCGAGATCGCGCCCGATGCGCGTTTGCGGCAGGATCATATTGCCGAGGAATTCGGCACCAGCCACGTGCCGGTGCGCGAGGCGTTCCGGCGGCTGGAAGCGCAGGGACTTGCCGTCAACTTGCCGCGTCGCGGCGTTCGGGTCGCTTCTTTCGATCTCAAGGAAGTCCGCGAAGTTGCCGAAATGCGGGCCGCGTTGGAAGGCCTCGCCCTGAGGCACGCGTCACAGCACTTGACCTCTGCCATTCTCGATGCCGCCGAAGAGGCGACCCGGGAAGGCGATGCCGCTGCCGACGTGCATGCCTGGGAAGACGCCAATCGCCGCTTCCATCGCCTCATCCTGGCGCCCTGCGGCATGGCGCGCCTCTTGGCCGCTATCGACGATCTGCATGCGGCCAGCGCCCGCTTTCTGTTCTCGGCATGGCAATCCGGCTGGGAAAAGCGCACGGATCACGATCATCGCGCCATCCTGGCCGCGCTTCGCCAGGGACGAACTGATGAGGCCGCCGCTATACTGCAGAAGCACGTCCAATGGATCGGTCGTGCTCCCGTGCGCACGCCATCAGGCTCGACGCGCGAAGCTTTTGCGATTGTTGGATAGTTTTGTCGAAAATTATAGATAATCTGGGTGCGCTTGATTTGCGGTTCATTTTTTAATGACCGAATTTGGGTGAGTTGTACTCGTATTGCTTCCGAGAGCTGAGCTTTTGTCTCCGCATGCCGAGATGGGTTGGCTAAGCGCGCCCCTTTCAGGTCTCTCGTCATGCAGCCGCTTCCATCGCGAGAAAATCAATTTTCCACATCTACCGCTTGCCTCGTCATGTAAACTCGGCCATTAAATAGATGGGAATTAAAAATTATCTATAATTTGAAAAGGAGAGTTCATGTCCCTGTTGCATCATCATGAAGACGCCGCTTTTGATCCGCTGCGCCTTGGTCAGCGATCCCTGATCGTCAAGGCCGTCTTCGTTCTCGCGGGAACGCTGGTGCTGGCGCTCGCCTCGCAGATTTCGGTGCCGATGGTGCCGGTGCCGATCACCATGCAGACCTTTGCGATCACCATGATCGGCGCTCTCTATGGCTGGCGCCTCGGCGCGATCACCATTCTGGCCTGGCTGGGTGAGGCCATGGTCGGCTTCCCGGTTCTCGCCGGCGGAGCAGGCGGCATCGCGCCCTTCATGGGTCCGACGGCTGGCTATCTCGTCTCTTTCCCGATCATCGGCGCCCTCGTCGGCTGGCTTGCCGAGCGTGGCTGGGGCGGAGAGCGCGTCGTGCGCAGTTTCCTCGCCCATCTCTCGGCCAATATCCTGTGCCTTGCGATCGGCGGCGCATGGCTTGCTGCCTTGATCGGCGCTGAAAAGGGCTGGCTTCTCGGCGTCGCGCCCTTCATCCTCGGGGCCGTGCTGAAGTCCGCCCTTGCGGCAGCCGTGCTGAAGACCGTTCAGGTCTATGGCGGCAAGGCAAAGCTGAATTGACGGTTCGGCTTCGCGCCCATCATCTGCTCTGCATGCTGACCTTCGTCGGTGAAGGCTATACCTCAGCCTTCACCGCCAATTATCGCCGCATCGCCGAGCGCCTGACGGAAGGCGAGCAGATCGAGCTGGTCTCCGGCCCCGACGATATCTGCGCGCCGCTTCTGGACGAGGCTGAGCCGCACTGTGTCAAGGCTTCCGTCATCGAGCGGGACGCGGCTGCCCTTGCGGACGTCGCCTCATTGATTGGCGAAGAGATCGAACCGGGCGCGGTATTGGTGCCGGATGCGAACCTTCTCGCGAAACTACGACGCAATTTCGCCAGTGGCGAGATTCGCCGTGCCTGCAATGGCTGTGAATGGCGAGATCTGTGCAGCCGGATTGCGGCGGGCAATTTCGCCAGCGTTCTGGTCGGACACCCCTAAGACCGGTCACCCAACTCGATCGGAAAGAGCGCCAGAAAGCGGCGCTCACCCTCGGGGGTGAAGAAGATCGAGCGGCTGTTTTCGGTCCGCCGCGCCCAGCCCTTGTCGAGAAAATTCGAAAGCAACGCCTTGCCGAGGCTTCCGGCGAGATGCGCGCGCCTTTCGCTCCAGTCCAGGCAGGATCGGCAGAGCGGACGGCGGCTGGAGCGCAGGTCGGAGACGTCGATGCCGATCGATCCGAGATGCCTTTCGCCATCGGCCGTCAGGCTGAGCCCTTCGCCCATGGTCGAAATCGAACCACGTTCTATCAGGCTGTCGAGCATGCGCACGCCAAAGTCGCCGGCGAGGTGGTCGTAGCAGATGCGGGCCTTGCGCAGCGCCGGTTCCTTCGGGCCGGGACGATGACGCAGATGTCCGCGACTGGCGGCAAAGCCCATGATCCCCTCGAGCAACTTGCCGACGCCATCATCGGCCAGCGCAAAATAACGATGCCGACCCTGCTTGCGCTGCGCCAGCAACCCGCCTGCCTCGAGCTTGGAAAGATGCGCGCTTGCTGTCTGCAGCGTCACGCCTGCCGCCGCCGCCAGCTCCGTTGCCGTCAGCGCACGGCCACCCATCAGGGCCGTCAGTATGTTTGCCCGCGCCGGATCGCCGATCAACGAGCCGATCTGTGCTATGTCAGGACCTTCTTTCATACTTCGATCGTAGCCGAAGCATCACCGTTCTTCAATGTGCGAAAACATCTCCACAAGCAAAGGAGAACATCATGATCACCTGTTTCATCCGCTATCAGATCGATCCCTTCAAACAGGAAGCCTTCGCCGAATATGGCAAGGCCTGGGGCCAGATCATCCCGCGCAACGGCGCCGATCTGGTCGGCTATTTCGCGCCGCATGAGGGCTCTTTGACGACGGCTTACGGCGTCTACAATATCGAGAGCCTGGCAGCCTATGAGGCCTATCGCAAAAGCCTTGCCGCCGATCCGCAGGCCAAGGCCAACCACGATTTCTCCCGCCGCGAGCGTTTCATCCTGCAGGAGGATCGCATATTCCTGAAAAACGTGTCGTTGCCGCATGCTCCGAGGATATCGCCATGATCGCAGTTATTTTCGAAGTCGTCCCCCATCCTGACCAACGCCAGCACTATCTCGACATTGCCGCAAGGCTGCGTGGCGAACTCGAAACGATCGACGGCTTCGTCTCCATCGAGCGCTTCGAGAGCCTCAGTCAGCCGGGAAAGGTCCTGTCGCTTTCCTTCTGGCGCGACGAGGCTGCCGTTCGCGAATGGCGAAACCGCGAGGCGCATCGTGGCGCGCAGAAAGCGGGTCGGCAGACGGTATTTGCCGACTATCGCCTGCGCGTGGCTGAGGTCCTGCGGGATTACGGCATGAACGAGCGGGACGAAGTGCCGGATGATAGCCGCGCCACGCACGACAGATTGGATCGCGCAGTGCGATAGTCCCCATCGATCAGCGATAAATTCCCGGTCGCTGTCCGGGAATTTGAAAAATCTGACGCCGCTTCAGTCTTTGGTAACCAAGTTAGGTAACCATAACACCCAGTTAAGAGCATCGAGTAAGTGTAACAGCGAGTATCAAATGGCGTCAGTTTTCCCGCTTGCCGACCTCAGGACCTCCGCAGTTCCAGGGTCCTGGATCGACACGATCATCAAGGGCGATTGCGTGGCCGCTCTTGAGGCACTACCCAATCAATCCGTCGACGTCATCTTCGCCGACCCGCCTTACAACCTCCAGCTCGGCGGCACGCTGCATCGTCCTGACCAGTCGCTTGTCGACGCCGTCGATGACGAGTGGGATCAGTTCGCCTCCTTCGAAGCCTATGATGCCTTCACCCGCGCCTGGCTGCTGGCCTGCCGCCGCGTGCTGAAGCCGACAGGCACTATCTGGGTCATCGGCTCCTATCACAACATCTTCCGCGTCGGCGCGACGATGCAGGACCTGAACTTCTGGATCCTCAACGACATCGTCTGGCGCAAGACCAATCCGATGCCGAATTTCAAGGGCCGCCGTTTCCAGAACGCCCATGAGACGATGATCTGGGCGAGCCCGAACGCAAAGGCCAAGGGCTATACTTTCAACTACGACGCCATGAAGGCCGCCAATGACGATGTGCAGATGCGTTCCGACTGGCTGTTCCCGATCTGCAATGGTGGCGAGCGGCTGAAGGGTGACGACGGCAAGAAGGTGCATCCGACCCAGAAGCCGGAAGCCTTGCTGGCACGCGTCATCATGGCCTCGTCGAAGCCGGGCGACATCATTCTCGATCCTTTCTTCGGCTCCGGCACCACGGGTGCCGTTGCCAAGCGCCTCGGCCGACATTTCGTCGGTATCGAGCGCGAGCACGATTATATCGATGCGGCCAGTGCCCGCATCGCCGCCGTCGAGCCGCTCGGCAAGGCGGAACTCACAGTCATGACCGGCAAGAAGGCCGAGGTTCGCGTCGCCTTCAACGTGCTGATCGAAAGCGGCCTCATCAAGCCCGGCCAGGTGCTGACGGATGCGAAGCGTCGTTATAGCGCGATCGTCCGCGCCGACGGTACGGTTGCTTCCGGCGGCGAGGCCGGCTCCATTCATCGTCTTGGAGCGAAGGTCCAGGGCCTTGATGCATGCAACGGATGGATGTTCTGGCATGTCGACGACGGGCGGTCCCTGCGCCCGATCGACGAACTCCGGGCGATCATCCGCAGCGATATGGCAAAGGCGGAATAGCCTCGGTCATGAGCGTTGGCAGGCCCGGCTGCAAACCGCCCCACGGTTTCCGGGGTGTCGCCAACGGCTGAATCTAAATACCTGCCTTCTTCCGTCGTGTACCTCCAGTTAGGGAAGAGGGCGAGACGCCCAGGACTAGCGCTAGTCCTGGGCGCCCTTTTTAGCTTCCGGACTTAGAAGTCCTGATAGTCCGTGACATCAACGCGCACGACGCGGCCATCCTCGTCAAAGGTGATGGTCTCCTCGCCCTCGCGAATGAGCGGCTTGCCCGTCTTGCTGTTGGTGGCCCGAACGGACCAGACCGCGCGGCCCGAAAGCGGCGTCAGCGTCTCCACTAGTGAATTGGACGCTGTCTGATCAGGATAGGTGTCGAAGTAGCCGCGGAATGCTTCCATGATCGCGTCGCGGCCGGCGAGGTCACCGACACCGTTGGAAACATAGGTGGCGTTCTCGGCGAAGAAATTCTCGATCTCTTCATAGTTGATACGATTGATCGCATCGTGAAACAGCTCGATACGTTCTGCGGGATCGAAAATCATGGTTCAAACCTTTATGCCATGGGCGGCGAGATCGCTGCGCAGCTTCTCGGCTCCGGTGAAATGAACTGCATGCCAGCCGGCTGCCCGCGCACCTTCGACGTTCGGATAGGAATCGTCGATGAAAATGGTCGAGGCCGGATCGAGGCCGAAGCTTTTGGCATGGGTCTCGTAGATCGCGACATCGGGCTTGATCAAGCCGATATCGCCCGACACCGTGACGCCGCGCGGTTTCTTGAGGAACGGAAAGCGCTCCTGCGCCACGCGAAACGTGTCGGAGGCGAAGTTGGTCAGCATGGTGACGTCACGTCCCTCGGCGATCAACTTTTCGAAGATCACGACGCTGTCATCATAGGCATGCGGCACCATCTCGTTCCAGTGCTTGCGGAATGCGCGGATCTGTTCTGCCCGTTCCGGATGCTCGGCAATCAGCAAGCCTTCGGCCTCTTCCCATGTGCGGCCGCGATCCTGCTCCAGATTCCATTCGTGGGTGCAGACGTTGGCGAAGAACCATTGGCGCTCGGCATCATCGGGAATGACGTGGCTGTAGGGAATGTTTGGATCGTAATGAAGGAGAACCTTGCCGATATCGAAAACGATGTGCCGTATTTCCGTGGTCATGAATGGATTCCTGATGTTTAGGCGCTGGCTTTGTTGAATGCCCCAACTTTTGTGAAGGCATTGGGAATAGCCTGAGTGATCGCTTTTTTCATGACTGTTGGCAGTGCCTGCGCTTCAAGATTTGTAACCGGCTCCCACCATCCGTCATTGTGCTCGGCGTTCGATGCCACTTGGGCGCGATAGATCGACAGCCGCAATTCGAAATGGGTGAACACATGCGTCACGGTCCCCGCAGCCTGCCAATCCGCTCGGAAAGGGGCAGCCTCGGTTCCCGTCTCGCCATCGATGCGTGCGGTCCAACCGGTTGTGGGAACTTCCGTCATGCCGCCGAGCAGGCCGCTTTCGATGCGCCGGCGCAGAAAGATCTCGCCATCGCCATTGACCGCGACGAAAGCCGCGCCCTGCCGTACCGGCTTATCCTTCTTGGCGGCCTTGACGGGAAAATGTTCCGGGTCATGCCCGGCCAGCGCCTGACAGGCGCCGTTGAACGGACAGAGCGAACAGACGGGACGCTTCGGCGTGCAGATCGTCGCGCCGAGATCCATCATCGCCTGAGCGAAATCGCCGGGTCGGTCGGAGGGCGTCAGCAGGGCGACTTTCTGCTTCATCTGAGGTTTTGCGCCGGGCAAGGGCGCCGAGATCGCGTAAAGCCTGGAAATGACGCGCTCCACATTGCCGTCCATCACGGCTGCCTGCCGGTTGAATGCGATTGCGGCGACAGCGGCGGATGTGTAATCGCCGATGCCGGGCAGGGCACGCAGGCCATCCTCGGTATCGGGAAAGCGACCCGCATGGTCTGTCGCAACCGCCTCGGCGCATTTCTTCAGGTTTCGCGCGCGTGCGTAATAGCCGAGCCCGGCCCAAGCTGCCATGACGTCCTCGTTCGGCGCCGCCGCGAGGTCGTTGACCGTCGGCCAGCGCTCCACGAATTTTGCGAAATAGGCTTTGACCGCAGGCACGGTCGTCTGCTGCAGCATCACCTCCGACAGCCAGATGCGGTAGGGGTCGGGCTTCACGCCCTTGGCGGCCATAGGCGGCGAGACGCGCCACGGCAGATCCCGGTGGTGGCGATCGTACCAGGCAAGCAGGGATGCGGCCGAAGGGGATTGTAAAGTCGTGGTCATGATTTGCCGCGTTGAGGGGAATTGCTCTATACTTGGCCAAGCTGCGTCGGGCGATCAAGCTCTTGAACGTATAAAGCATGCGCCGGAAGCCGATTGAGATGAGTTATCCCCGAAAAGGCGAAAAGCAGATTTCCGAGCTGACCAACGGCATCGTCGATCCCGTGCTGGCGAAGCGTGCCGGCATCAATACGGCTCTGCTTGGTTCCTGGGACGAGATCGCTGGGGACGATTTTGCCGAATGCACGCGGCCAGAAAAGATCGCCTGGGCGAAGCGCGGCGGCACCGGCGAGGACAGTCGCTATCAGCCGGGTGTGCTGACCATCGCCTGCGAAGGTGCCCGCGCCCTTTTTCTCACCCATGCGCAGGGCGAGCTGATCCAGCGCATCAACGGCTTCTTCGGCTTTCATGCCGTCAGTCAGATCCGCATCGTGCAGAAGCCGGTCTCGGTTGCTTCGAAGCGCTCCCGCACACCACCGCCGCTGAAAGGCGAGGCGGCCCGCAAGCTCGAAGGCATGATGGACGGGATCGAGGATGAGAAGCTGCGCGCGGCAATCCAGAGATTGGGCACTGCAATGGTCTGGAAGCGCCGGTAGAAGGCTGGGCGTGCCGATTATTCGTGATTGTGGAAGAAATTTAAGGCGTTTGTCTTTGCTAGGTCACAATTCTTTGAAGAAAGTTGGTCAACCGTGCCTTGTTAGCGGCAACCAGCCGTTATATCGCATGGAACATTCGAAGACCTCTTTCAACGACGGGTGACTCTATGCCGATGTCCGACATGCTCTTGACCAAACGCCACCTGCTGGGCGGTTCTGCCGTTGCAGCTCTCTCCGTGGCGTTCGCTGCCTTTGCCGACACCGCATCCGCTGCAAATGCCTCGACGGCCGCAGGCGGCCAGGAGTCCACCGCTTCCGGTGACGACGCAGTCCCCCCGGCCGATGGCGACGTCAACATGACCGAAGTGCTGAAGCCCGGCCCGCTGCCGGAAATCGCACTCGGCAAGGAAGACGCTCCGGTCAAGATCGTCGAATACATGTCGCTGACCTGCCCGCACTGCGCGCATTTCGCTGTTACGACTTTCGAAACGATCAAGCAGAAGTATATCGACACCGGCAAGGTTCGCTTCATCATCCGCGAATTCCCGTTCGATCCGCGCGCCGCCGCCGCCTTCATGCTGGCCCGTTGCGCCCCGCAGGAGCAGTACATGCCGATGGTCGAAATGCTGTTCAAGCAGCAGATCGCCTGGGCCTCTCCGGATGTCGATGGCCGTGCCGCACTGCTGCAAATGTCGAAACTCGCTGGTTTTACTGAGGATAGCTTTACGAAGTGCTTGACGAACCAGAAGCTTCTGGATGATGTCAATTCCGTAAGGGAACGCGCTGCCAAGGATTTCGGCGTCAATGCGACACCGACCTTCCTGATCAATGGCAAGCGCTATGCAGGGGACATGTCTGTTAATGCCATGTCGAAGCTCATCGACGGCCTTCTCTGATCCGCGCCTTTTCGATGCACAGGCGGGCGGCAGAGGTCGCGCGCCTGTTTTCTACTACCTCCCCCTCGAAGGGGGAGGTCGCGCGGAACGCGCGGGTGGGGGTGATTTCCGGGGTGAATGCATGATCACCCCACCCCGAACCGTTGGTCCGGCCCTCCCCCTCAAGGGAAGGGTGGAGATCAGCCAATGAAATTCAACAAGCTTCGACTGGTTGGTTTCAAATCCTTCGTAGAGCCGGGGGAATTTGTCATCGAGCGCGGCTTGACCGGCGTTGTCGGGCCGAACGGCTGCGGCAAGTCCAATCTGGTCGAAGCTTTGCGCTGGGTGATGGGCGAAAATTCCTACAAGAACATGCGCGCCTCCGGCATGGATGACGTCATCTTCTCCGGATCGGGCAATCGTCCGGCGCGCAACACTGCCGAAGTCGGCCTTTATCTCGATAATAGCGACCGCACCGCGCCTGCCGCCTTCAACGACAGCGATGAAATCCAGGTGACGCGCCGCATCGAGCGCGAACAGGGATCGGTCTATCGCATCAACGGCAAGGAAGCGCGCGCCAAGGATGTGCAGCTTCTCTTTGCCGACGCCTCGACGGGCGCGCGCTCGCCGTCGATGGTCGGGCAGGGGCGCATCGGCGAGCTGATCCAGGCAAAGCCGCAGGCACGGCGCCAGCTGTTGGAAGAAGCAGCGGGCATTTCCGGCCTGCATTCGCGCCGCCACGAGGCCGAGCTGCGCCTGCGCGCGGCCGAAGGCAATCTGGAGCGCCTGGATGATGTCACCTCGCAGCTCGAAAGCCAGATCGAAAGCCTGAAGCGCCAGGCACGCCAGGCCAATCGCTTCAAGACGCTGTCGGCCGACATCCGTGCCCGTGAAGCCATGCTGTTGCATATCCGCTGGGTGCAGGCGAAGGAAGCCGAAGCCGAGGCCGACAGCGCGCTCAACCAGGCAACGGTGCTGGTGGCCGAAAAGGCTCAGACCCAGATGGATGCGGCAAAGGCCCAGGGAATCGCCAGCTTCAAGCTGCCGGATCTGCGCGAAGACGAGGCAAAGGCCGCCGCCGCCCTCCAGCGCCTGCAATTTGCCCGCAACCAGCTTGAAGAGGATGCCAATCGCATCCTGCGCCGCCGCGACGAGCTGACCCGCCGGCTCGCGCAACTGGCCGAGGATATCAGCCGTGAGGAACGTCTTGTCGCCGACAATGCGACGATCCTTGCCAGGCTGGATGCGGAAGAGAGTGATCTTGCCGAGATTCTCGCCGATTCTGGCCGGCTTGCCGAGGAAACGCGCGAGGTGTTCGAGGAGGCAGCCGCAAAGCTTGCCGATAGCGAACGCATATTTACCGCATTGACGGCAGAACGCGCCGAGGCCGCCGCCGGCCGCAACCAGCTCGAACGCGCCATTCGTGACCTCGCCGACCGCAAGATGCGACTCGAACGCCAGATGGACGAGGCGAACCGGGAACTTGCCGCCATCGACGAAAAGATGGCCGACCTACCCGATCCCGGCGAAAAGCGCGACATGGTCGAAGCGGCCGAAGGCGTCGTTGCCGATGCCGAGGCGGCGATCCAGCTTGTCGAGGCGGCTCTTTCCAGGGCACGCGAAACCGAAGCTCTGTCGCGCGGACCGGTCGAGCAGGCGCGGGCTCGGCTGAACGCTATCGAGACGGAAGCGCGCACCATTTCGAAGATGCTGGCGGCAGGCGATACGTCAGGCGCGTTTTCGCCCGTCGCAGAGGAGTTGCGCGTCGACCGTGGCTTTGAGACCGCACTTGGCGCCGCACTTGGCGATGACCTGGAATCCTCGCTCGATCCTGAGGCGCCCTCTTATTGGTCCGACAATAGCGGTGGCGCGGCCGACCCCGCCTTGCCGGAAGGTGCGGTGCCGTTGATTTCGCATGTCGGCGCGCCGGCTGCGCTGACACGTCGTCTCCGTCAGATCGGTATTGTCGCAGCAGCGGATGCCGAGCGGCTGATGGCGGCGTTGAAGCCCGGGCAGCGGCTTGTCACCAAGGACGGCGCGGTGTTTCGCTGGGACGGCCATGTGACCGGAGCCGATGCCCCGAGCGCCGCAGCGCTCCGGCTGGCTCAGAAGAATCGTCTCGCCGAGCTGGAAGCCGAGGTCGAGCTTGCGCGCGACGTCCTGAGCGAAGCTGAAGAGCGCCTGTCGATCGCCGCGGAAGCGATCCGGGCGGAAGAGGGGCGTTTGGGTGCCGCCCGCGATACCAGCCGCCTTGCCGCGCGTAATCTAGCCGAGGCCCGCGAAGCTCTGGTTGTGGCCGAGCGCGCGTCAGGCGATCTTATCCGCCGCCGCGATGTGGTCGCCGAAGCAATCAGCCGGTTGCGGGAGCAGCTGGAAGATGTGGCGATGCAGGATGAAAATGCCCGCATCGAGCTGGAAGACGCACCTGATCTTGCCGCCATCGATCTGAAATTGCAGGCGCAGCAGGCGGAAGTCGCGACGGATCGCGGCGCATTGGCCGAAGCCCGTGCCCGTCATGAGGGCCTGAACCGCGAAAACGAGGCGCGACAGCGCCGTATCCTGGCGATCCAGCAGGAACGCGATACCTGGCGCCAGCGTGCTGCCAGCGCCGAAGAGCATATTCAGACGCTGCGTGACCGCGAAGAGGAAGCGCGGGACGAGGCCGCCGAGCTCGACCTTGCGCCGGATGAATTCGACGACAAGCGCCGCGCCTTGATGAACGAGCTGCAGAAGGCCGAGGAAGCGCGCCGTGCGGCTGCCGACCGTCTCGCCGAAGCGGAAATCGTTCAACGCGAAGCCGATCGCCACGCTGCGACCGCACTGTCCGAACTTGCCGAAAGCCGCGAAAAGCGTGGCCGCGTCGAGGAACGGCTGGTATCGGCCCGCGAGCGCCGGCAGGAGAGCGAATTGCGCATTCGGCAGACGCTAAATGTCGAGCCGCATGAGGCCATGCGATTGACCGGCCTGTCGGCATCGCAAAGCATGCCGGATCTGCGCGAAGTCGAGCGCGAGCTGGAGCGGTTGAAGATCGAACGCGAACGCCTGGGCGCCGTCAACCTGCGCGCCGAGGAAGAAAGCCAGGAGCTGATCGAGCGGCTGCAGGCGCTGATCAAGGAGCGCGACGATGTCATCGACGCCATCCGCAAGCTGCGTGGCGCGATCCAGAGCCTCAATCGCGAGGGCCGCGAACGTCTGATCGTCGCCTTCGATATCGTCAATGCGCAGTTCCAGCGGCTGTTCACGCACCTGTTCGGCGGTGGCACGGCCGAGCTTCAGTTGATCGAATCCGACGATCCGCTTGAGGCGGGCCTTGAAATTCTCGCCCGCCCGCCAGGCAAGAAGCCACAGACCATGACGTTGTTGTCTGGTGGCGAGCAGGCACTGACGGCCATGGCGCTGATCTTCGCGGTGTTCCTCACCAATCCCGCGCCGATCTGCGTGCTGGACGAAGTGGATGCGCCGCTCGATGACCATAATGTCGAGCGCTATTGCAACCTGATGGATGAGATGGCCGCCTCGACCGAGACGCGCTTCGTGGTCATCACCCACAATCCCATCACCATGGCCCGCATGGATCGCTTATTCGGTGTGACCATGGCGGAGCAGGGCGTGTCACAGCTCGTCTCCGTCGACCTGCAGACCGCCGAGCGCCTGCGCGAGATCGCCTGAGCGTCTTCCGATGGTCCCGGAAGAAAACTGTTCCGTTATCGACAAGAAATTGCCGCGTCGGCTGCCGCACAGCCTTAAAGCGTGATAGTTTTGTTTTTGATCAACAATATGTGGCGCTAATCCGCCCGGAAGGGAAGTATGTCTGGATCTGGAGGCGGTATTTTCGATTTCTTCGGAATACTCGCCGTGTTGCTGCTCGTTGCCGCCAATGGCTTTTTCGTTGCGGCGGAGTTTTCTCTGGTTTCCGTTCGCCGCAGCCGCGTGACGGAACTGGTTGCCGCGGGGCGAATGAACGCCAAGTCGCTGCAGAAGGCGGTCGACAATCTCGACGCCAATCTGGCGGCCACACAGCTCGGTATCACGATTTCGTCGCTCGCCCTCGGTTGGGTCGGTGAACCCGCGCTTGCCCATCTTCTCGAGCCGCTTCTCGAATTCCTTCCCGGGGCATGGGCTGCGGCCAGCTCTCATGCCATTGCCGTCGCCATTTCCTTCATCATCATCACTGCGCTGCACATTGTCCTCGGAGAACTCGCGCCGAAAAGCCTGGCGTTGCAGCGCAGCGAGGGCACAGCCCTTGGTGTTGTTCGTCCGCTCGGCCTTTTCCTCTTCCTGTTGCGCCCGGCAATCACCGTCCTCAATGGTCTCGGCAATCTTGTCCTGCGTCTTTTCGGACTGCAGCCGGGTGCCGGCGAAGGGTCGTTGCATTCTCCCGCCGAGATCAAGCTTTTGATCGCTGAAAGCCAGGAAGCCGGCCTGCTGGAGCAAGCGCAACAGGATCTGGTCGAGCGCGTCTTCAATATCGGCAATCGCGACGTCTCCAACATCATGACGCCACGGCTGGAGGTCGACTGGATCGATGCCGACGACACGCCGGCGGAGATGCAAAAGACCATTCGCGAAAGCCGTTTCGAACAGCTTCTGGTGGCGCGTGGATCGATCGACGAGCCGATCGGCATGGTCCTGAAAAAGGATCTTCTCGATCAGTTGCTGAACGGAGAGCCCTTGAATCCATTGGCCGTCATCCGCCAGCCACTGGTCGTGCATGAGGCGACAGCGGTCTTCAAGGTGCTCGAGAGCTTCAAGCGCGCGCCGGTGCGCCTCGCCATGGTCATCGATGAATATGGCAGCCTGGAAGGCATCGTCACCCAGACCGACCTTCTGGAAGCGATCGCCGGTGATCTGCCGGATATGGAAAACGAGACGCCTGATGTCGTCGAGCGCGCTGATGGCTCGCTACTGATGGAAGGCATGATGCCGGTCTATGACGCCTTTGCGAGGCTTGGCCTGCGCGAAGGTGAGGAGGACGTCAGTTTCCATACGCTCGCAGGTTTTGCTCTCTACCAGTTCGGCCACCTGCCTGAAGTCGGCGAAAGCTTCACCTTCGGCGGCTGGCACTTCGAGATCGTCGATCTTGACGGCATGCGGATCGACAAGATCCTGGCGCGGAGGGAGGCCGAAGTGTGAACTTCGGTTCAAGATCCGTGATCGCCTTCTATTTCCCGCGTTTCTGACAGGCTCCAAGGCGCCGATTTCGATCAATCGATTGAAACCGGAAGCCTGCGGGCCATATTTATTGTGCAGCGCAACATTTTGCCGTATTTGTCGATTTTCATTTGCCTCTCAATGAATTAAGTTCAACCTGGGAGTTGGACGAGACAATGACAAAGTGGGTCTACACATTCGGTGCCGGCAAAGCCGAGGGGCGCGCCGGAGACTATGAGATGCTCGGCGGCAAGGGCGCAAATCTTGCTGAAATGTGCAGTCTCGGCTTGCCGGTTCCTCCCGGCCTGACGATCGTCAGCGAAGCCTGTACCTACTATTACAAGAATGGCCGCAAAATTGCCGATGAGCTGAAGCCGCAGGTGATGCAGGGCCTGAGGCAGATGGAAGCCATTACCGGACGCAAGTTCGGCGATACCAAGCAGCCGCTGCTGGTTTCGGTGCGCTCCGGCGGGCGTGCGTCCATGCCCGGCATGATGGATACGGTCCTCAATCTCGGTCTCAATGACGACACCGTGCAGGCGCTCGGCCACGATGCCGGCGACGCGCGCTTTGCCTGGGACAGCTATCGCCGCTTCATCCAGATGTATGCCGATGTCGTCATGGGTCTCGACAACGAGGTCTTTGAAGAGATCCTCTCGGATGAGAAGGCTCGCTTCGGCCACGAATTCGATACGGACCTCACCGCCGTCGAATGGCAGCATGTCGTCTCGATCTACAAGACCGTTATCGAGGAAGAGCTTGGCGTGGCCTTCCCGCAGGAGCCTGAGGTCCAGCTCTGGGGGGCGGTCGGTGCGGTGTTTTCCAGCTGGATGAACCCGCGCGCCGTCACCTATCGCCATTTGCACAATATTCCCGAAGCCTGGGGTACCGCCGTCAACATCCAGGCGATGGTTTTCGGCAATCTGGGTAATTCCTCCGCAACCGGCGTTGCCTTCACCCGCAATCCGTCGACAGGCGAGAAGGAGCTATACGGCGAATTTCTCGTCAATGCCCAGGGCGAGGATGTCGTCGCCGGCATCCGCACACCGCAGAGCATCACAGAGGCTGCCCGCATCGCCTCCGGCTACGACCGGCCGTCGATGGAAAAGCTGATGCCGGAAGCCTTCGCGGAATTCCGTGGCATCTGCGCACAGCTGGAGGCGCATTATCGCGACGTTCAGGATCTGGAATTCACTATCGAGCGCGGCACGCTCTGGATGTTGCAGACACGCGCCGGCAAGCGCACCACCAAGGCGGCGATGAAGATTGCCGTCGATATGGTGGCCGAGGGGCTGATCACCGAGGATGAAGCCGTTTCCCGCATCGACCCGATGACGCTCGACCAGCTGCTGCACCCGACTATCGACCCGCGTGTTCGTCGCGAAGTCATCGGCTCCGGCCTTCCGGCATCACCGGGTGCCGCCACCGGAGAGATCGTCTTTTCGGCCGAAGAGGCGATAACAGCCGAGGAGGAGGGCCGAAAGGCCATTCTCGTGCGGATCGAAACGAGCCCGGAAGATATTCATGGCATGCATGCCGCCGAGGCCATCCTTACCACGCGCGGCGGCATGACCAGCCACGCGGCCGTCGTCGCTCGTGGCATGGGCATCCCCTGCGTCGTCGGCGCCGGCACCATGCGCATCGATATGCGCAACGAAAAGCTGATCGGCATCGGCGTCACTCTGAAGAAGGGCGATATCGTTACGATCGACGGGTCCACCGGACAGGTGCTGAAGGGCGAGGTGCCGATGATCCAGCCCGAATTGTCGGGCGATTTCGGCCTGATCATGGCCTGGGCCGATCGCTCGCGGCGCATGACTGTGCGCACCAATGCCGATACGCCGGCGGACGCGCGTGCCGCGCGCTCCTTCGGTGCCGAAGGCATCGGTCTCTGCCGCACCGAGCATATGTTCTTCGAGGGAGATCGCATCCATGTGATGCGCGAGATGATCCTTGCCGAAGACGAGGCTGGCCGTCGTGTCGCCCTCGACAAGCTGATGCCGATGCAGCGGCTCGATTTCACCGGCATGTTTGTCATCATGCACGGTCTGCCCGTAACCATTCGTCTGCTCGATCCGCCGCTGCATGAATTCCTGCCGAAGACGGACGAGGAGATTGCCGAGGTTGCCGGCAGCATGGGCATGGAGCCGGCTATCCTGCGCCAGCGCGTCGATGCCCTGCACGAATTCAACCCCATGCTCGGCCATCGCGGTTGCCGGCTGGCGATTTCCTATCCCGAGATCGTGGAGATGCAGGCGCGGGCGATCTTCGAGGCTGCGGTGCTGGCAGCGCGCGAAACCGGTGCCCCGGTGGTGCCCGAGATCATGGTGCCGCTGGTCGGCCTGCGCTCGGAGCTGGATTACGTCAAGGCGCGGATCGATGAGGTTGCTCGCGCCGTGATGACCGAAGCGATGATGAAGATCGATTATCTCGTCGGCACGATGATCGAGCTGCCGCGCGCCGCATTGCGCGCCCACATCATCGCCGAGGCTGCCGAATTCTTCTCCTTCGGCACCAACGACCTCACACAGACCACGTTCGGCATGTCGCGCGATGATGCCGCCGCTTTCATCCCGACCTATCAGCGCAAGGGCATCATCGAGCACGATCCGTTTATATCGCTCGATTTCGATGGGGTAGGGGAGTTGATCCGCATTGCCGCCGAGCGCGGCCGCCGCACGCGCAACGACATGAAGCTCGGCATCTGCGGCGAGCATGGCGGTGATCCGGCCTCGATCCATTTCTGCGAGGATATCGGCCTGGACTACGTGTCCTGTTCGCCCTTCCGCGTGCCGATTGCGCGGCTGGCAGCCGCTCAAGCAGCGATCAAGGGACGAACCTGATTCTCAAGTGATTGCGTGCGGCGTTGCTCAGCGACGCCAATAGCCGCGGTGATAGTAATATCTCGGCCCGCCGACAACGACTGTCGGACCCCAGAAGAAATCATCGTTGCTTTCCATGAAAGCCCGCTGGTCCGCCTGTCGGCTAAGATCCTGATTCATCAGGCAATTGGCAAAATTCTCACTGCCGCGCCGAAAGCCGTAGCCGCCACATCTGGCTTCGTCGGCCGCTCGGATTTCCTCGGCGGTCTGGCACGAAGAAAGCACGAACGCGATGGCAAGAAGGGAGAGGATGGAAGCAGCGATACGCATGACTTGATGTCCTGAATGCAGAGATGCAGTCACGAATTATAGCGCCGCGCCTGATGGCGCGAAAGGCCTATCATCGCCGCGGGCCGAATGCCTAGGCGGCTTCCCTCGGCTGTTCCGGCAGGCGCTGCAGCAGATCGATGAAGGCATCGGCGAAACGCACAAGATGCTCGGTTTCCTCATCGGGTTGCAACAGGCGGATCTCGGCGCCGTCCTCATCAAGCGCAGCAAAGAGGGTACCCATTGTATCGCCCTCGGGGATCCTGATGACCGCAAGCCTGCGGCAATCGGGGATCAGGCCGGTTGCGGGAAGATCGAAGAGGAAATCGCCGTTGACGGCCGAAGCGGCGCTTCGCACGGCTTCGCAGAAGCCCGGTTCGCCGCCGGAAAAACCTTCGAGCGAAAGCTCCAGCTCCAGAAGCTCCAGCGGCAGGATCGGGTCGCCCGCATCCGCCGGTACCATCGGCGCTCCTGCTGCCGACTTGGCGGTGACGTCTTGAGAAAGCATTGGTTCCATCTCATCAAGTCCTTTCACAGCCTCGATAAAACGCTAAAGAATGGCCTTTTTTAGGAATTTAAGCAAGTGCTCACATTTTTGTGCTGTTCGCCGCTGGAATCGGCGCCGACGGGAGATCGCTCGCCGACGTCATGAGATTCGATTTATTTTCACCATTTCCTGATCTAAACATAAGTCGCTTTCCGGGAATCGGCGCATCCGGCTTCCGATCCGACGTGCCGACGAGCCATTGATGACCATTCGCTTCGACCGTCCCGTTTCACATGCTGCCCGCGCCGCGCGTCTGATCGCGTCCTTCGCGCTGGTGCTCTGCGGGGTCACGCTGATCGGCCATCGTTTCGGCCCACTGGAAATGCCCTATTTCGTGCTGCTGCTGTTGATCTCGGCCGGCTGTGCCGCCGTGGCGGTTCTGCTGGCGGTGATCGGCCTTGCCCAGCTTTGGCAAAGCGCCGCCTTCGGCGGTGTGTCCGCGGTCAAGGCAATCGTCTATGCCGCCTTGCCCCTTGCGATTTTCGGCTTCGGTGCCGAGCGCTACTGGACCCGGCCGCCGATCTACGAGGTCTCGACTGACCTCAATGATCCCCCGGAATGGCTGTCGACACCGGACGCCAGGCAGATCTGGCTGCCGTCGCGGCATCTGGTGACACAAGGGGAGCGTGAGGCGCAATTCGATGCCTATCCCGCCCTGATCAGCCGTCGTTACGAGGGTGCTGCCGACCGTGTGCTAGAGGCGGTTCGCAAGGTTGCGAGAGACAATCACATCACCATAGTCAAGGCCGATGGCGCCGATGTTGCCGATCCGAACGGTAATGTAAAACCAAGGCGCCGCACTCGTACGCTCACTCCCGGCCCAGCCCAGGATGACAATGCCGTCGGCGAGGTGCCAGGTTTTGTTCCCGTGCCAACGCCGCGCCCCTTTCGCGATGGCGTTGCGGATCTGATCCGCCAGAACACCGATGTCATCCTGCAGGGTGAGACCCGCACCCGCATTTTCGGCCTACCTTGCGACGTGTTGATCCGTCTTCGTGAAGAGGCTGAAACGACGCTGGTCGATATCCGCGTCGCATCCCGTTATGGGCAGAGCGATCTCGGCGTCAGCGCCGACATGGCGGACAGTTTTCTAAAGGCGCTTGACGCTGAGCTGCTCGGCATTGCCGGAAGCTAGCAATTCCAGGAAAAGTGCGCAGCGGTTTTCCGTCCGGAATTGCGTTAAAATAAAGAGGTAGACTGATTCAGGCCGGCCGGTAGGTGCCCATCAGTGCCGGTGGGCCATCGGTTTCCACGCGACCCTTCTCCACGAGATCTTCCAGATGCGCCAGCACCGAAAGCGCTGCTGCGCCATGCAGGCGCGGGTCGGTATCGCGATAGATGGCTTTCACCATATCGGGGATCAGCCGGTCGCCAGCCTTGATGCGCTCCAGCACGGCGCGTTCGCGCATGCGCCGATGGGTCCTGAGCCCACGCATGAAGGAGGCCGGCTCCCTGACCGGGCCACCGTGACCCGGCAGGAACAGGCGATCGTCGCGCGCAAGCAGCCGTTCGAGCGATGCCATGTAATCGGCCATGGAGCCATCAGGCGGCGCGACGATGGAGGTCGCCCAGGCCATGACATGATCGGCGGAAAACACGATGCCGCTGCCATCGAGCGCGAAACAGGCATGGTTGGCCGTATGGCCGGGCGTCAGCAGCGCCGTCAGTTGCCAGCCGTCTCCCGAGACGCTTTCGCCATCGGCAAGCACGATATCCGGCTGGAACTCCATATCGGAGCTTTCGGCGAAAGGGTTGATCTCGCCTTGAAAGAGCGGCCGTGCGGAGCGATGCGGCCCTTCGCCGACCGTGCGTGCGCCCGTTGCCTCCTGCAGTCGCCTTGCAAGCGGCGAATGATCGCGATGGGTGTGGCTCACGAAGATATGCGTGACCTCGCGCCCCTTCAGCGCCGCCATCAGGCCGGCAAAATGCGCCTCATCCTCCGGGCCGGGATCGATGACCGCCACGGACGAACCGCCGACGATATAGCTGTTGGTGCCATGAAAGGTGAAGGCGCTGGGATTGTTGACCGTCATCCGCTCGATGTCGGGCGCAACCGGAACGGCGCGGCCATAGGCTGGCTCGAAGGCAAGGTCGAAGTCGGGTGTGCTCATGATTGCTTGTATTCGATTTCGATGAATGACATCGGCTCGGAGCCGGCATTGACCACATTGTGCTCGACACCAGCCTCGCGCCGATAGGCAGCGCCCTTGGCGATGTCGACGCGCCTGTTGCCGCCTGGCTCCTCCAGAAGAAACTGACAATCCGTCATCGGCACCACGACATAGCCGAGGCCATGAACATGGTGTCCTGTATCGGCGCCCGGCTCGAAATCCCATCGCGTGATGCGCACCACGGCATCATCGAGGAGCACGGTCGGGACAGCCGGCGGGCGGGCGCGAAACTGGCTCATCGGATCTCCTGGTTGGATTGCAGCGCAGCAAGACCTATCATAGCGATCCGGGAAGCGCACAGAAATATGCGCTTGAGCCTAACTTAGTGATTGTGGCGGGATGCGACCTTTGCTAATCAGACGCCGGTTTGGCCGCTATGGCAGCCATTTCCTCTGTTGGGGCGTCGCCAAGCGGTAAGGCACCGGTTTTTGGTACCGGCATTCCCAGGTTCGAATCCTGGCGCCCCAGCCACAGAGACACTAATCCCCCCGATATTGACGACTGAGCTCTTCGCTGCGCCTAAATGGGCCGCGACCGAAAAACGACATTTAATTGATGCCTGCGAAGTCCTGAGAGGTTTCAAACGCAAACAGGCGGCCGTTTCGAGCCGCCCGTCGAATTGGTTTGCCGGTAAGGTTCCGGTCTCAGCTCGCCTGCGCTTTTTCCGGCGGAGCCAGAAGTTCGGCGCAATAGGACGAGCCGCTGACGCCGGGCTGGTCGCCGAGGATGCGGACCGAGCGGATGACGTAGCTCTGGTTGGTGACGATGTCGGCCTTGCAGCTGAGGTAGCGCTTGCCGCCCTTCTTGCCGTCCTTGGTCGCGATGGTGATGGTCTTGTAGCCGCCACGCCACGTATAGACGCGGTTGCCGCTTTCGTCGCGGTCGGAAAGCGGCGGGCCGTAGGCCGCAAAGAAGCGTCCAGCGGACTGGCCTTCCCAGCGGTCCTGAACGGGGTTGCTCGCGATCAGCGAGAGGCCTGGTGTCGTTGTTGTCGTGGTGCTGCAACCGGCTAGCGCCAGCAACAGTCCCGCCGCGGTGGTCATGCGGATATTCATCGTGTCGTCCTTGAGCTTCTGTCACGCATTTGGTCGCGGAAAGGTCGCTGTCCCACGACGTTTCCACCTGTCCCGCCTAGGGCTTTAGCGCCAAAGCCGGCAAAAGAAAATTCCCATCCGCGTGTACAAGCGGGATTTTAATCAATCTGTTGCGTCTTTTGCACGCCAACCCGTTTCGAGCGTCCCTCCTGCCGATTTTCTGGGCAATGGCCACTGTAATCTTTTCGTCAAAAATCAAATGGTTTTTTGAGATTGGTGCTTGTGCATCAAAAATGGCTGGTCTATAGAAGCGCCGCTGGTCACGGAGTGTAGCGCAGTCTGGTAGCGCACCACGTTCGGGACGTGGGGGTCGAGTGTTCGAATCACTCCACTCCGACCAGCGAAAAGCCTTGCGGATAAAGGCTTTACTCCCGAACAAGCCTCCTTCGATAAAAGCTGTTTTCTGGATGACGGACCGATTGCTGTCCACCTCAAAAGCGAATGTGAGGAATGTCCTCGCTCTCCGCCTTTGAGGCTCTAACCGCGCATTTGGCAAAGGTCGCGGCTGCTGGATGAAGTAAGATCGCCTAGGACAGATCCTTGATCAGTTCAGCCGCACTGGCCTGCCGTTCTCGCGCATAGCTCAGGACGTCGAGGGCAACGGTAAAAAAGGAGTTGAAGGATACGCCCCAGTACATGGGATCTCCAAAAAGGATATCGCCAGGCCCGCCGAAGTTTGTGTGAAGGCGCTCTAGCTTGTCGAGCGCGGGTTCCAGCGTGTAGAGCGCGCCATCCATGTGCTTCGCATCCCAGGCCTGAAGGTCATCGATTTTTTCGAATTCAAGCGTGAGAAGTTTTATGGCGCTTTGTGCGTCGGAATAGGCGGATCGCATATCGGTGCTGCCATGGGCTGCCTTTTCCTTGATGCGGATCATCTCCTCGGCTCGATATTGCAGGAGGATGCATCGGTTCATGACCCGTTCGGCCAGCCGGATGTCGTCTCTGTACTCGGCTCTGATGGATTGAGCGTGCTGCTTGCCGCTTTGCAGGATCTGCTCACGAAGCAGAAAGAGGGTCGTGAGTGTCGCAATCGCGCCAACCCATCCACTCAGCGCTGCAAACCACTGCTGAATGCATGGGTCGTCCGGTTTACAGAATTGGCTTTTTGCAAGAAAATCGAACTGAACCAATAGGATGACGGCCGCTATCGCGCCGACAAAAATGATCAGGGAATAAATTGCTGCTCGAATCAATGTGACCTCCTGAAGAAATTGCGCGCACATAAGCTTTGGCGCGCGTGAACTGCAACGGAGGGTCGTGCGCGGCTATGCAAAATATCGCCGGAGCTTGCGACATGGGTGAACTGAAATCCATGCGCGGCCGCTGCCTGATCATGGGTCTTCCCCACTCCTTCCGGGACGCTTTTGTAAAACCGTTCTTTTTGTCGCGCGCAGCACCATATACAAAGGAGGGTGAGTGCGTCCGACTCGGGCATGAGACGGATTACAGGGGCTAAGCGGAGTAACGGGATGAGTTTTTTTGAAGGGGTGGCCGGCTTGGTCGGGGAGGGGTTGAGGTCATTGAGACAGCGCCGCGATGCGCGGTCGCCAGATGCCGTCGGGCAAGGGCCGAGCGTCGCACGCAGTCTGGATATTCTGGTTCTGAGCACTGTGCTCCTGCTGGCCGGAGCCGGTATGTCGGCACAGGCGGGCGATTGCGGCAATGTTGCAGCCCCTGGCCTCGACTGGAGCAAATGCAGCAAGACCAATATCATGCTGCAGAGCAGTGATCTCAATGGCGCAAATCTTGCCGGCGCTCACTTTGACAGCACGGATCTGAGCGATACCAACCTGACTTCCGCCAATCTTGAAAAAGCGACCTTGGTGCGCACCTGGCTGAAGAATGTTCATGCCGATGGTGCGAACTTTAAAAGGATCGAGGCATATCGCTCCGATTTCAGCAACGCCTCCGCCAATGGTGCTTCTTTTGCCAATGCCGAGTTGCAGCGCGCCGAATTCGGCGGCGCCAAGCTCAACAATGCGGATTTCCAGAAGGCAGAGCTCGGTCGCGCCGATTTCGACAAGGCGGTGCTCTCGAACGTGAATTTCTCCTTTGCCAATCTCTCCCGCGCGACGCTCGCCGGTGCTGTCATGCAGGGACCGGTATCCTTCAGCGGAGCCTTCATGTACCTGACCCGCATCGAGGGCCTCGATCTGACGAACGCAACGGGTCTCCAGCAGGCGCAGATCAATCTGGCCTGCGGCGACACCACCACCAAGTTGCCATCCTGGTTGAGTGCTCCTTCCGTCTGGCCATGCGCGCCTGATGACCCCGATGACAAGGACTGATGCAGGTCCCCAAAACGCGATTCTTGAGAAAGCGGTGAGTGATGTTTGCAGAGAAGACGATCGAACACGACAGCAAGCCAGAATTCTATCGTGAGCTGGCGGACCAGTTGCAGGCATTGCTTGCGGGTGAGCCGGATGCAATCGCCAATGCCGCCAATACTTCCGCACTGATTTTTCAGATGTTGCCGGAGCTCAACTGGGCCGGCTTCTATTTCCTGCATGGAAATGACGAGCTGGTGCTTGGCCCATTTCAGGGCAAGCCGGCCTGCGTGCGCATCGCAGTCGGCCGCGGCGTCTGCGGGACGGCAGTCGAAAAGGCGCAGTCGATCCTGGTGGAAGATGTCCACGCCTTTCCCGGCCACATTGCCTGCGACGCTGCCTCGCGATCCGAACTTGTGGTGCCGTTGTTGCGTGATGGCCGGGTTTTCGGCGTGATCGATCTCGATAGCCCCGTCACCGGCCGTTTCGATGCCGACGACCAGGCCGGCATCGAGGCGCTGGCCGCAATTTACGCCGATGCCAGCCAAGCGGCCGGCTGAGCCGCGAGGCGGGCACGCGTCACGCCCGCGTGATCGATATGGCAAAAGGCTCCGGTGATGCCTATATTGGCTCTGCAATCATTCCCTTAGCGCTGATCGAGCTTAATGACCGCCCCCGCATCCTCTTGCAGGCACTGGCCAAGCTCGAAACGCGTGCCGAGGGGCAAGGAGAACAAGAATGGCCAAATACAGCAAGACAGCAGAGGCGATAGCCAAGCTTACCCCCGAGCAATATCGCGTAACGCAGCAAAGCGGTACGGAACGTCCCGGCTCCGGCGAACTCCTCTACAACAAGGAACCGGGCATCTATGTCGATATCGTTTCGGGCGAGCCGCTTTTTGCCTCTTCCGATAAATTCGATTCCGGTTGCGGCTGGCCGAGCTTCACCAAGCCGATCGAGCCGGCCAATGTCAGCGAGCTGACCGATATCTCGCACGGTATGGTGCGCACCGAAGTACGCTCGGCCAATGGCGACAGCCATCTCGGCCATGTGTTTCCGGATGGGCCGTATGATCGTGGCGGCCTGCGCTATTGCATCAATTCCGCCTCCCTTCGCTTCGTGTCGCGTGACCGGATGGAAGCCGAGGGTTATGGTGCCTATATCGACCAAGTGGAGGATGTAAGATGACTACGGAACGTGCAGTTCTCGCCGGCGGTTGCTTCTGGGGCATGCAGGATCTCATCCGCCGCTACAATGGTGTCATCTCGACGCGCGTCGGTTACAGCGGCGGCGATGTCCGCAATGCCACCTATCGCAATCACGGTACGCATGCCGAAGCGATCGAGATCATCTTCGATCCGCAGAAGATCAGCTTCCGCGACCTTCTGGAATTCTTCTTCCAGATCCATGACCCGAGCACGCGCAATCGCCAAGGTAACGACATGGGCACCAGCTACCGCTCGGCGATCTTCTACACCAGCGACGAGCAGAAGCGGGTGGCACTGGATACGATCGCCGATGTTGATGCTTCCGGCCTGTGGCCCGGCAAGGTCGTGACCGAAGTCGTACCGGTTAGCGATTTTTGGGAAGCCGAGCCGGAGCACCAGGATTATCTGGAGCGCTATCCGAATGGCTACACCTGCCATTTCGTCCGGCCCGGCTGGAAGCTTCCGGTCCGGAATGCGGACGCGGCGCAGCGCGCGGCATCCTGATAGGGGAGCGGTCCCATCGACCGGTTGAAGCCCTATCTCGGTACGTGGAATGTGAAGCGCCGGATCATCGATCGCTTCAATCGCTCCGTGATCACTTTCGAAGGACAGGCGTTCGTAACGCCTGTCCAGTTCGAGGAGCATGGCGACACGCGCAGCGAGTACGCGACGCTGAGAAGCAGTCGCACCTATCGGCTCGACGATGCGGCCGATGCCCTCACTATCCGCTTCCCTAGCCTTGCCGAATTCATCCGCATCGACGACGGCGCATCTCAGCGTATCATCCATCATTGCAGTCCCGATCTCTATCAGGGCCGCTTGTTCTTTCGCGGGCCGGATGCCTGGGCGGAGATGTGGCACGTGCGCGGGCCGCGCAAGCACTACCTCAGCCTCGCGCACTATCGACGAGCCTGAGAGGTTGACTGAACAACAAGCTGGGTGACTGAGGGTTGCCTGGTTGTGATACTCACCGTCAAGTTGGTGAATTGCTCGCTAGTGACTGGTTGCGAATCCAGCGGAGTGAAAATCACTCGCGTCTGAAATTGAGAACAGCCCTTCCTATCGGGTTACCCGATACCAGCGGATTTGGCATCCAGGCCGTGAAGACCTCGAGCGTGTCTCCGTCGAGCTTGTAGAACCGCTCCTGCTCACTGCCGTTCCAGGCCTCATTCCAGGATGAGTCAATCTTTGTGATGAACCTGTTCCCGTCGATCCGATACCGTCCGGTATAGGCCATCAACGTGCGGAAAAGTCCCAACAATTTGTCATCGGTATTGCCCGGTTCCCGTGTCTCTGCGGTCACCAGCACCATCATTCGTCCATCGGAGCCGAAGATGAGATGCCCGTTGGGCTTGGCGCCCCATGGTTGACTGCGCTCCTTTGAATCCTGAAGCTCGGTCTCCATGGAAACCAGCCACCAGGAACCGTGAAGCCGGGTGTCGCGTTCAGACATATTCGCTCCTGTCGTCGTTTGCCTAGATGTACCCGCCTGTCGAAGGCAGGGCATGTTGCCATGCAAATTGCAAAACACCATCAAATTCGCAGGATGCGACAAGGACCGCCAATGGCCGACTAAAGGCGGTCGCGACCACCCAAACATGCCTGGATCTTCATGGTTAAGCTGACTGAAAGAGAAATTCGGTGATTTCAATCCCTTGGGTTGCGAAGCGGTCGGACGATGCAGACGTTTCTCCAGGGATTTCCCGGCCACGGCGGAAAGCGCGGTGGCCGGGATATTTCGTCGCTCATATCGCCTCTCAAGGAGATTGATAGGAACGTGAAATGCAGCATGCATTTCGAGCCTGGCTCTGAGACCTATCGAGCCAGGCGCCGTCTTGCCTGTGCCGCGCGCGCCAGATCCTCCAGGGTGCGCACGGATGTTGGCCAGTCGATGCAGCCGTCGGTGATGCTCTGGCCATAGACCAGCGCCTTGCCGGGAACGAGGTCCTGCCGTCCGGCGACGAGATTGCTTTCCATCATCATGCCTTTGATGCGCCGGTCGCCGGCCGATACCTGCTCGGCGACGGAGGTAACCACCAGTGGCTGGTTTTCCGGATTCTTGCTGCTGTTGGCATGGCTGGCGTCAATGATGATGCGCGGCTCCAGCTCGACCTTCAGCGCCTGCTCGGCAGTCGCCTGCACGCTCGCCGCATCGTAATTCGGCTGCTTGCCGCCACGCAGGATGAGGTGACAATCCTCGTTGCCGCGTGTCGAGGCGATGGCTGCAAGGCCTTCCTTGGTCACGGCCGGAAAATGATGCGGCTGCGAGGCGGCTATGATGGCATCGAGCGCAATCCGCACATCGCCATTGGTCCCGTTCTTGAAGCCGACGGGGCAGGAGAGGCCGGAGGCCAGTTGCCGATGCACCTGGCTCTCGGTTGTCCGGGCGCCGATCGCCCCCCAGCTCACGAGATCCGAGATATATTGCGGCGTAATCGTATCGAGATACTCGCAACCGGCGGGGAGACCGATTTCGTTGACGTCGACCAGAAGCTTGCGCGCGATCCGCAGCCCTTCTTCGATGCGATAGCTGCCGTCGAGATGGGGATCGTTGATCAGGCCCTTCCATCCCACGGTGGTGCGCGGCTTCTCGAAATAGACCCGCATGATGATTTCGAGATCGTCGCCGAACCGGTCACGCTGTTCCTTCAGCCGCGCTGCGTATTCGCGCGCTGCGGCGGGGTCGTGGATGGAGCAGGGGCCGATGACGACGATCAGCCGGTCGTCTTCATCGCGCAGGATATTGTGGACGGCATTGCGGGCCTCGGTGACGGTTGTCGTCACCGCTTCGTCGCGGGGGATTTCATCGATGATGCGAGAGGGTGGCGTCAGCGCCGTGATCTCGACAATGCGCAGGTCGTCAGTGGAATTCAACACGGTATCGGTTCCTTGTAGGGGTCATACCATGGCGACAAAAAAGCCGCCAGGTAGACTAGCGGCTGTTCGGGTCTTTGGTGTCGCGTCGAGTTTAACTACGCACAGGCCCGCCTCCGCTGAGAGCAGCGGTACGAATAAAATCGCGAGGCATATGCATAATTGAACGACATGCGATGTCTCTACGACAAAAAAGGCGCGATGTCGATGAGATTGATGCGGAAGAAACGAATGCCGTTCACCTATGGCAATGGCATTTCATCTTGCGGTCAAATCGGGTCTTCAGGCTTATTCAAGCGGTCACTGTCGCGCGGGTGAGGGGCGCGGAAAAAGCGTAACCCCTGTCTCGGAAGGGCCGGCCCGACTTCGCTGGAAGTAAGGCCGGCCCCCATCCGATCAGGGGTCAAGTCAGATCAGATCTCGTAAACGAGCTATTAGAAGCTACGCTGGAAGCGCAGAACGCCAGCCCACTGGTCCTGGTTGATGGAGTCCCAGTTGGTGTAGGAAACTTCCGGCTGAACCAGGAGGTTCTTGACCGGGTTCCAACGAACGTTTGCGGTAGCAGCGAAGATCTTCGAGTCGGTGTAGGCAACCTGAGCGTTGGCCTGCAGCTTGGAGTCGATCGGAACGGTGACACCGCCCCAAACAGCCCAGTCGCCCCAGCCGATGGTCTTGGCCGGGCCAGTGCCGTTCGAGCTTGCGTACTTGTTCAGCTTGTCGCCATCGGTGTTGTAGCCACCCATGACGAAGGCCTTGAAGACGCCGAAGTCAGCATCGAAGCGAGCCTTGACGGCACCTTCTTCAACGATCGAGTCATAGCCGCCGACGACCTTGAAGCCGAAGTTGCCAGACTTGTAGCCGAGACCGGCAACAACGTCAGGAGCGTAATGGTCGGAGCTGTCTTCGCCGTTGACGCCCTTGGCACCCGAACCGGAGTTGGTGTCTTCGAGCGAGATAACAGCCGTGAAGCCGTTGCCTGCATCGTAGTTGTAGGTCAACTGGTTGAGTTCGTACGGGCCGTCATAGACCACGTCGTCGTTGATGACGTTGCCAGCATAACCCATGTACAGGTTGTACTGCGAGTCGAGCTTACCAATGGTGAAGCCAGCGAGGCTGATGTTTGCGAACAGCAGCTTGACGCCAGTCGAACCACCATCCTGCCAGTCGAAACGGTAGATGGTGTTGGTCTTCAGCGGACCGTATTCGGTGTCGCTTGCAGTGTCGACGCTCAACTGGGCGCGGGTATGCCACAGCGTGCCGTAACGGTCGGCCGGGTTGTAAGCGTTGTACCACTTGCCTTCGGTACGAACCATACCGCCGATCTTCAGGCAGGTTTCCGTGCCCGGGATGAAGAAGTAACCAGCGCCGTACGCGTCGCAGATGCGAACGTATTCGAGCGGTTCCGGCTCAGCGGCGACGACAGCGTCAGCTGCCTGAGCGCCAGAAACTGCTGCAAGAGCAGCAGCGGAGCCAAGAAGAAGGCTCTTGATGTTCATAAAAAACTCCAATCCAATATAGATTGGGCATAGGCTGTCGCGCCGAAAAATCGACGTGCCCTGACCCTATCCCTGTTTAAAACCCCGACTCGGGAGAAACGGGCCCCACCCGCTTCTGGTCGTTATTAAAGACGAATTCCGGTAAAGTTATATGATATATTTTTCACAACATGTCTTTTTCGTGAATTTTAAATTCTAGTTGCATGATTGCCACATCCACAAATGCAGATAGTAAGTTCTACATAATATTGGCTACGCAATAGTCATTACAGGGTATGAAGTAAGCAAATTCAAATCTCTGCTACTCTTGAGATATACTTGGGTGGAGTGGATAGACCGGAAGGCGATCGCCGGTTTCCAGGCACGCAACGAGCATCATGCCCCCGCGCCAGTCGAAGGCATTGTCGTTAAGCGACTGCCCGCTCTTTCAGTATGTCAGTAGGATGCCGTGCGCTTCGAGGCGGAGGCCAAAAGCCTGCTCAAGACCGAACCAAGCATGATGCCCCATAGCCCGCTGGCCATGCCAACGACGATATCGAGCGTCGACCCATAACTGCCGTTGGCCAGAAAATGCGAAAGATAAAGCGCGAGCACACTGCCGATCATCAGCAGGCAGGTGAAAGACGGCGATTGGGGATAGGCGAGCCGTGCCAGCATGCCGGCTATGCAAAGTGCGCCGGCGCGGAATATGTCGAACGGATTGCCAAGCGCGGCTTGCCAATTGAGATGCGCGAGGGTCACGGCAACCAGCGCCGCGATATAGGCCCATGCGATAATCTTCAAAAACCGGTCTGATGTCATGAAGATACCGTATAGCAGCGGCGCTTTTAAACGCCAGCCTTGCGCGGTTTCAAAGACAGAGGTCCGCCGCGTTTTGATGCGCACATTTTATATGATGGCGAAATATTCTGTTGCACTGCAAAAGCACCTTCGGTGTGTTTAAGCCCTCGATTTGCCGTCTTGCCGTGCCGCGAGCCGTCGTGACCGGCCGGGGCGATTGCCCTCGGCCGGCCTGTCAAAATGTCCTATGCCTTCGATATGCGGAGCGCCTCGTCTCCTTCGGGCAGTTCATCAGCGTCCTCGGCGATATCGTTTGACGATCCTCTGCCAAGGAAGGAGAAGACCACGATTGCGGTGATGGTGGTGATCGCCGTCAGCAGCCAGAGCAGCGCGCTGAAGGCGTCGCCATAGCCCTGTATCAACGCATCATGCCCGATCGCCGGCACATTCGATGCCGCGGCCGCAAGATCGCCGGTCACAAGTCGCTGTGCGGCGGCAGAGACGTGTTCGCCCGCCGAGGTCCCGAGACGGGACTGGATGAAGGCGGAGAGAATGGCGCTGACGACGGCAAGGGCAACACCTTCGCCCGCGACACGCGTGGTGCTGAAGATGCCAGTCGCCATGCCGGCGCGCTCCTTGGGAACGACGCTGACGGCGAGACCGTCCATCAAGCCCCACGGCAAACTGATGCCGATGCCGATCGTCAGCAACGGGCCGATGAGGGAGGACGGCACGGAGCCGGCTGCGAAATGGCTGAGCCAGAAGAGGCCCGCCGCCGAAATGAGAAGGCCGGTGCCGCAGATCGTCGCCGCGCTGAACCAGCGGGTCAGAAGGCCGGCCACGATCGGCAGGATGAGCAGCGGTGCCGACAGGGCGACCATCATCCGCCCGGCGGTGATCTCGCTCATGCCTTCGATGCCGACAAAGCGCACGGGCAGCAGGATAAGCAGCACCACGAAGGCATAGGCGGGCGCCGCCGCCAGCAACTGCACGCCGACGAAGCGCGGATAGCGAAACAGCGTGAGATCGAGCATCGGCCGTTTCGCGCGGCGTTCGATGATCCCGAAGGCGAGAAGCAGCAAGGCTGCACCAGCCAATAGGGCAATGACGAGCAGGTCGCTCCAGCCGGTCTCCGGCGCGCGCAATACGCCATAGGTGAAGAGCGTCAGGGCAAGCGTGAAGCTCAGCGCTCCCGGCCAATCGAGGCCGGTCGCCGCGGGATCACGGGATTCACGCAGGAAATAGCCACCAAGACCGAGAGCGAGCAGCGCCAGGGCAACGACGAGCAGGAAAATCGAGGGCCAGCCGAAGGCATCGATCATCAGGCCGGAGGTGATCGGGCCGAAGGCGAGGCCAACGCCAAAACTCGAGCCGACGATGCTGAAGGCCCGCATGCGCGCCGTACCATCGAACTCCTGGGCGAGCGACGCCATGCCGCCGGAAAACGCGGCCGCTGCGCCAAGACCCTGCAAGGCTCGCAATATATCGAACCAGACGATATCGCCGGCAAAAGCCAGTCCGGCCGAGAACAGTGCGAAACAACCGACGCCGGTGAGGAAGATGCGGCGGCGGCCGAAGCTGTCGGCAAGCGCGCCGGCGGCCATCAGGCTGCTGCCGAAGGTCAGCATGAAGGCGTTGGTGACCCAGTTGAGCGCAATAGGGCTGCCACCGAGCGTTCGGCTGATGGCGGGCAACGCCACCGCCGGGCCGGTGAAAGTCAGCGGCATTGCCGCCGCCGCGCAGCAGACCGCGACAAGGACGAAGAATTTTTCGGTCGGACTTGCGACCTTTGGCTTGGATGAGGTCATCGGGTTTTCCGTTGGGTTCGAGCAAGGAGAACCGTGGGCATTCCTGGGAGTGATGCGGGTGACGCGCCGCTGCCCACGGGGCTTCAAATGACCCTTGGAAGATAGTTTTGCTGTAATGCCATGATAATGAGGCTATAACTCCATATATACCGGAAAAAAACGCTCGAATGAGGTGCCCATGGATCGCTTGAGTGGCCTGAATGCTTTCGTCCGCACAGCGGATCTCGGCAGCTTTGCCGCCGCCGGTCGCGTGCTTGGTCTATCCGCCTCCGCGATCGGCAAGGCGGTGACCAATCTGGAGCGACAGCTTGGCGTCCGGCTATTGCAGCGCTCCACCCGCAGCATCCGGCTGACGGAGGAGGGGCGCCTCTTTCACGAGCGCTGCCGGCGCGTGCTCGACGATCTCGACGATGCCCAGGCCTCATTGGCGCAGGCGGTTGCGGTGCCGCGCGGGCGGCTGCGCGTCAGCGTGCCGATCGTCAGCTATCATTTCCTGCTGCCGGTGGTGCCGGAATTCGTGGCGCGCTATCCCGATGTCGAACTCGACATCGATTTCAACGACCGCATCGTCGATATGATCGAGGAGGGCGTCGATGTCGCCATCCGCAGCGGCGACCTGCCGGATTCACGCCTGATGTCGCGCACCCTGCGGCCATTCCAGATGCTGATCTGCGCAGCCCCCGGCTATCTGGAGCGCCACGGCGTTCCCGACAGCCCGCGCGCGCTCAACGAGCATCTGGCGGTGCGTTTCCGTTTCCCCAACAGCGGCAAGCTGCAGGATTGGCCGCTGACCTTGTCGGAGGAGGAGCCTGACTTGCGCATGCGAACCGCCTTTTCCTGCAATAATATGGAGGCCGTGCGCGGCGCTACAGTCGCGGGCCTCGGCATCGGATGCATGCCGGATTTCCTGGTGCGCAGCTCGCTTGCCGAAGGCAGGCTGCAAACCGTTCTCGATGATTTCATCGATGAGCCCGGCCATTTCCACGTGCTCTGGCCATCGAGCCGGCACCTGTCGCCGAAGGTCCGGGTATTTGTCGATTTTCTGAGCGAAAGGCTCTTTGCGAAAAGCTGCGATGTGCTGCCCGTTGCTCCCAGGGCCTGACCTAGGGCCTGTGTCGGCCAGTCTTCAACTGTTATGCAAAATTGCGGATTGAAGTTGCTACTGCCACCACATTTTCTGGCGGTAGCTTTGCGTCGCAAGCGGACATTCAGTGCCACGCGAGACGCAGGGCCAACACTTTGGCGTACATCGTTTCCGGCGAACGCATTCCTCTTAAAACTTTAAAAATTCAATTTAAGGACTTCTAATCGGTCGTAGCTAAAAGGTATGGACACGCGATAGTTGCGAAGCGTTTTGGGGAGGTAATATATTGGCAAATAGCGGAAGGTCATACGGGTTGGGGCCACATGCTCTCATGGTGCTAATTTTATGTGGCACATTTATGAGCTCCTGCTCTGAAAGCGACGAGAGCCCTGTTGTCCGAAAGTTCACTTCAAGCGAGCTTCACGCTTTGGGAGATTCTTGTAAGGGTGAATATTGGGCGTTCATAGAAGGCGACTTTGTCCTTATCTCAGGCTCCCGCCATGAAATCCTTCAAAAGGCGGTGAAGGTGACTGATACCGGTTCGCACCGCCTGCAAGTGACTGCTAACTTTGGAAGCCTGAATTGGATCACCACATTCCGACTGGAGAGTGAAGATAACATAGCTGTACTAGAGAAAGTTCACTTGGAACCAGAACCGACCGCCGAACAATGGGCGTTAATTCCGGGAGGCGAGGCAAAAATGAGGGGCATCTTCAAGAAGCTCGAGGGCACGCCGCACATGGTTCTATGCCCCGCCTCAACTCGGAACGGGTAAGTGTATATAAGATCGCCGAGGGCGGTAGGCGGACGCTTACAAAGGAGGCATCATTGATAAAATTAAACTTGAAGGACGATCTTTCTTTCCTTTCCGATCATGTCTCAATCCATGTTCACAAACAAAATCTCTCGAAGGTTTTGGCCGCATTTGCAATAATTCTTGCGAACAAAGATGAACTGATCCAGATCGTCGGATGTGCTCATCTGGTCTCTATAAGCCAGGGTGGGAAAAAATATTCGAGCGCCGATATGGATGGTACCGCCTTTCAATATCATCCTGACGAACAGATGCTCAAAACTATTGTTTGTATCCTCAGCGACATGGTGTTGGAAAAAAAGTTCGACGCCAACCACATTGACTTCGATCTCCGAACGAAGACGGGTACGCTGGGTCTCACCTTTCAGTTTGCCGATTGCTTCTATGAAGCTCTGCTTCCATGGCAAAGATGACCGGTTCGGGTTCAACTTTGTCGTTCGATGACGGCATTCGCTACATAAGACCGTAAAATCGAACCACGCCATACCAACCCGCCTGCAACCGCCAAAACTTGGAAATTACCATGAGCCGTTTCTGGAGCCCGATTGTTCACTCCTTGATCCCCTATGTCGCCGGCGAACAGCCCGCCATCAGCGATATCGTCAAGCTGAACACCAACGAAAACCCTTACGGCCCGTCTCCCCATGCCTTGGAGGCGATTTCGCGGGCCGTGAACGATACGCTTCGGCTGTATCCGGATCCGACGGCGCAGGGGCTGCGCGCCGCAATTGCCGCCAGCCATGGCCTCGACAAGAACGAGGTCTTTATCGGCAATGGCTCGGACGAGGTTCTGGCGCATACGTTCCAGGCGCTCCTCAATCATGAAGAGCCGCTGCTTTTCCCCGACATCACCTACAGCTTCTATCCGACCTACTGCCGTCTCTATGGGATCAGCTTCCATGAAGTTCCGCTCGATGCGCAGATGCGTGTTCGGGTCGACGATTATCGCCAGCCCTGCGGCGCGATCATTCTGCCCAATCCCAACGCACCAACAGGCATCGGCCTGCCTCTGTCGGAGATTGAGGCGCTTGTACGGGAGCACCCGGAGCAGGTGGTCGTCATCGACGAAGCCTATGTGGATTTCGGCGGCGACAGCGCCATTCCGCTGGTCCGCAAATACCCCAATCTCTTGGTGGTCCAGACCTTCTCGAAGTCCCGCGGCCTTGCCGGGCTTCGCGTCGGCTTTGCTGTCGGGCAGAGGCCGCTGATAGAGGCTCTGGAGCGCGTCAAGGACAGCTTCAATTCCTATCCCATCGACAGGCTGACCTTGGCGGGTGCGATTGCCGCCTGGGAAGACCGGGACTGGTTTGAGCGTCAGCGCGCTCTGGTCATTGCCAGCCGGCAACGCCTCGCCGTCGGGCTGAAAGAGCTGGGCTTCCAGGTGCTTCCGTCATCCGCCAATTTTGTATTTGCAAGACATCCGGACAGGCTGGGCGCGGATTTGGCAGTGGAGCTCAGGAGCAGGTCGGTTCTGGTCAGGCGCTTTGCAGCTCCGCGTATCAGCGACTTCCTGCGTATCTCCATCGGCACGGATGCCGAATGTGATCGACTGTTGGCAGCGCTCGGCGAAATATTGGGCTGATTCAACGAAGCCTCAGGCAGCATGCTTGCGCGACTTGGCGCTTGAAATGCGCCACCACTCAAGACTGAGGCCGACCTAGGTCGGCCTCATTGCCATTGGTGATTATGCAGCCATCAGATATCGCTGGCTGCATTTGCCCAGATTTCCGCTGCCTGCGCTGCGGTAACGCGGCGGACTTCCGTTTCGTCGCGGCGGCTGGCGAAGAGTTCGCTTGCCATGATCTGCTCGGCAAGATCAGCCGGCAGGGACAGGAGAACGCGCTGGCCTTCCTTGTGGATGCCGCCGACATCGGTGCGCTTGCCGGTGATCATGCCGCCGGCGACCGTGTTGTTGGTCTCGGGGTCGATCAGGATGAAGGAGCCAGTCGAACGGTTCTGGTCGTAGGGGTCGAAGACAGCGGCTTCATCGAAGGAAAGACGAACCTTGCCGATGGCGTTCATCCACAGCGCCTGCGCCGGTGCCCAGGCGCCGGTCTTCAGCTCGAGCTGGGCGATCGGCTGCACCTGCACGCGCTGGCGGCGGCTGCCGCTCTTCAGCCAGTAACGCTTGCCGGCCTCGATGCCCTCAGGCTGCAGCGCAACGATCTGCGCGTCGAAGGAAAGGCCCGATTGCGGCTGGCTGTCGATGGCAACGATCATGTCACCGCGCGAGACGTCGACCTGGCGATCGAGAACAAGCGTGATGGCATCGCCGGCAACGGCGGCATTGCGCACGAGATCGAAGGTGACGATCTTGGAGACATTGGCGACCATGCCCGACGGCAGGATCATGACGCTGTCACCCGGCTTCACCGAACCGCCGGCAACCGTGCCCTGATAGCCGCGGAAGCTTTCGCCGGGGCGCGAGACGCGCTGCACCGAAAGGCGGAAACCGACCGCCTGCGCCGAGCGCACAGTTGCCAGTTCCAGCGCTTCGACCAGCGTCGGGCCGCTGTACCAGGGCATGACGGCCTGGCCGGAATAGACGACATTCTCGCCTTTCAGCGCCGACATCGGGATGGCCGTAATCTGCTTGACGCCAAGCGACAGCGCGAACTCGCGGAAATCATGCGAGATCTTCTCGAAGCCGGCGCGGTCGTAATTTGTCAGGTCGATCTTGTTGACGGCCAGCACGAACTGCTTGATGCCGAGCAGCGAAGCGATCGTCGCGTGGCGGCGCGTCTGCTCCAGAATGCCCATGCGCGCGTCGATCAGCAGCACGGCGAGATCGGCGGTGGAGGCGCCGGTCGCCATGTTGCGGGTATACTGCTCGTGGCCGGGCGTGTCGGCGACGATGAACGAGCGGTTGTCGGTCGAGAAATAGCGATAGGCGACGTCGATAGTGATGCCCTGTTCGCGCTCGGCCTGCAGGCCGTCGAGCAGCAGTGCGAAGTCGGGCAGGCCGAGGTCGTTCTGCTTGCCGGTGGAATCGCGCCGCAGCGTGGCGGCCTGATCTTCCTTGACCGCCTTGGTATCCCAGAGCAGGCGGCCGATCAGCGTGGACTTGCCGTCATCGACGCTGCCGCAGGTGATGAGGCGAAGCGGGCGCGAGTCGCGGATCGCCTTGGCGGGCTCGGCGGCGGACCCAACAGCGGGTAGGGTGACGACGTTGGCGTTTGCGGTCATCTCAGAAATATCCTTCACGCTTCTTTTTTTCCATGGAGCCGGACTGGTCGCGGTCGATGGCGCGGCCCTGGCGTTCGGAAACCGTGGCGATCTCCAGCTCTGCAATGATCTCTTCAAGGGTCGTGGCGGTGGACCGAATGGCGCCGGTCAGCGGGAAGCAGCCGAGCGTACGGAAGCGGATCAGTTCCTCGCGCTTGACTTCATCCGGCAGCAACTCCAGTCGCGGATCGGCCGCCATGATCATCATGCCGTCCCGTTCGACCACCGGGCGCTTCGCGGCGAAATAGAGCGGCACGATCGGAATATCCTCGGCCTGGATGTAGCGCCAGATGTCGACTTCGGTCCAGTTGGAGAGCGGGAAGACGCGCACGCTCTCGCCCTTGCGGATCTGCCCGTTATAGACGTTCCAGAGTTCCGGGCGCTGGTTGCGCGGATCCCAGCGATGGTCCGGCGTGCGGAAGGAATAGATGCGCTCCTTGGCGCGCGAAGCCTCTTCGTCGCGGCGGGCACCGCCGAAAGCCGCGTCGAACTGGCCGGCATCGAGCGCATGACGCAGGGCTTCCGTCTTCATGATGTCGGTATAGGCGGCCGAACCATGGGTGAAGGGCGTGATGTTCTCCGCCTTGCCGCGCGGATTAATATGCTCGATCAGGTCGAGATCGTACTTCTTCACGATCTCGTCGCGGAAGGTGATCATCTCGGCGAATTTCCAGCCGGTGTTCACATGCAGGAGCGGGAAGGGGACGCGGCCGGGATAGAAGGCCTTGCGCGCCAGATGCAGCAGCACCGAGGAATCCTTGCCGATCGAATAGAGCATGACGGGACGCTCGAATTCGGCCGCGACTTCACGGAATATATGGATCGCCTCGTTTTCCAGCGCCTTCAGGTGCGGATCGAGCGGCGGCTTGATGCTTTGCGGATTGGAAAGTTCCGTATCCGGACGGCTATCGGGCATGTGTAACTCCAGAACTTCAATTGTCTCGGCCGGAAATTGGGCCGGAAAGAAAAGATGCGTTGGTTCCCTAGACATCGGCGGCGGTGAAACGCGCTTCGGGTCGGAGCCGGGAGCCGGCGGGGTATGCTATTGAGCGGCGCCTGCCACCTCTTCGTGAACATGCAGGCCGCATTCGCGCTTCTCGTCGTTCTCCCACCACCAGCGGCCGGCGCGCTCTGGCTCGCCGGGTTTGATGGCGCGGGTGCAAGGCTCGCAGCCGATCGAGGGATAGCCGCGGGCATGCAGCGGATTTACCGGGACGCTGTTGTCGGCGACGTAGGCGCGGATGACATCGATATCCCAATCCGCCAACGGGTTGATCTTGATCAGGTTGCGCTCGGGGTCGAATTCGGCGAAGGGCGTGTCCGAGCGATTGGCGGACTGGCCGCGGCGAAGGCCGGTGATCCAGATCGTAGCGCCGGAAAGTGCGCGCGCGAGCGGCTTCAGCTTGCGCGCGCCACAACAGGCATGCCTGGCTTCGACGCTTTCGTAAAAGCCGTTAAGACCATATTTCTCTGCATAGGCGTCGATATCGGCCTGTTCCGGCTCGTAGCGGATGATATGGATGTCGTACTGGCTTTCCGTCTCGTCGATCAGGGCAAGCGTTTCCGGAAAGAGTCGGCCGGTCTGCAGCGTTGCCACTTCGATCGGCAGGCGATGGTTGCCGATCTCCGCCGTGATGACCTGATCCTCTATCCCAAGCGAAGTCGTGAAGACGGCGCGGCCGCCAAGGCCGGCGACCAGAGACAGGCGGCCCGCAAGATCGAGCGCTGCCAGCTGACTGTTGAGCGTGGCGGCATCTTTAATTGATGTGATGGCAGTCATGGGGGATCCTGTCCTGATACTGGCGCAAGTATCGCAGTTCATGGGGGCAGCGGACAGAAAAATAGATTTCGAAAGCAAGCGGATGGAGAGTAAATATCTCCATGAAGCCGCGCCAATAAGGAAAAGCGACCGCCTCGGCTGTTAACCAAGGCAATTTGCCGCCTGAAGCGGCCGATCGGAAGCACTTGAAATGGCTGGCCATCTTTAAGCGCTTGCTTTAATGTCTATAGAAATAGTAGAGTTACACATAGCTTGTCAAATGGAAATCGGAAGTGATGGCTAAAATGATGCGCATCCGCGGATTTTGAGCTAAACTATGAGAATAGCAACAAAAGAATGAAAACAAGGCTGGGTTGCCATCGTTTTCCCGACGTTGCCCCATTGGTGTGTCCCCTCCGAAGCTAGCCGGGGAGGAAGTCTGCGGAATTCACGAATACCCGGCTGAACAGATCGGCCGAACCTATCGCATGTGTGTGTAAGCGGTTCGAAATGATTACTCAGAAAGCGAAATATGCGCTGCGCGCGCTATCGGCACTTGCCCAGTCCGGGGCAGGCGAACCGATGATGATTTCAGACATTGCGACGCAGCAGAGGATCCCGAAGAAGTTTCTGGAGCAGATCCTTCTTGACCTGAAACATCAGGGCATCGTCATCAGCCGCCGCGGCAAGCAGGGCGGCTATCTGCTGCGCAAGCCGGCCAACGAGATTACCTTTGGCGAGATCCTGCGGGTGATCGACGGCCCACTGGCGCCACTGCCCTGTCTTTCGCTCACTGCCTATCGTCGCTGCGACGATTGCGATGGTGAGCAGACCTGTGAAATCCGGCATGTCTTCGCCCGGGTTGCCGACGCGACCCGCAAGGTTCTCTTCTCGACCACCATCGCCGACGCGGTGGCCCAGCCTGACGGCCCGGAAGTCACCAGGCTGATGGCCTGATCCTTAGTGAGCGGCGGTCTCCTCGCCGGCTTCCTTCTCCATCGTACGTCGCGCGCGGATTGCCGCCGCGATAAAGACGCGCGACAGACCGTGATAGAGCGGCTCGCGCGATAGCAGCCGCGACGTTACGTAACCGATCATCGAGACCGCCATGATCGGGATGACGGCCTGATGGTCGCCCGTCATCTCCAGAATGATGACGAAGGCGGTCATCGGCGCCTGCACGACGCCGGCGAAATAGCCGGCCATGCCGAGGATCGCCGCAAGCGCTATGCTGCCACCAACCAGCGTGCCGACCGTGCTGCCGAAACCAGCGCCGACGGCAAGCGACGGCGCGAATATGCCGCCGGGAATACCTGAAATCATCGACAGGAAGCTTGCGAGCAGCTTTTCCACGAAGAAAAGCACGGGCAGGGCATGTCCCTCCACTGCACCGCGCGCCTGCTCATAGCCAGTGCCGAAGGTCTGGCCGCCCGAGAAGACGCCGATCGCGGCAACGACCAGGCCGCATAGGCCGGCAAGGATGAGCATGCGCTTGAGCGGCTGCGGCTGCGCCCAGCGGCGGATGCGGATGCCCGTATAGAGAGCCAATCCGCTGAAGGTGGCGCCGAGCGCGCCGCCGCCGACACCGCAGATCAGCATGACGATCCAGTCGCGAAACATCGTCGGCGCGGCATCGGCGGTGCCGAAATAATTGTAGCTGCCGGAAAGGCCGAGTGCGGCAAGGCCGGAAAGAATAACGGCCGTCAGCACGAGGCCGTTGGCGCGCGATTCATAGGTGCGGCTCATCTCCTCAATGGCAAAGACGATCCCGGCAAGTGGCGTGTTGAAGGCGGCGGCGATGCCCGCTGCCGAGCCGGCAAGGATCAAGCCCTTCGCCTGCGCCATGCCGCCGAAGCGGGCGACCGCCAGCATGAAGGAGGCACCGACCTGCACCGTCGGTCCCTCGCGGCCGATCGAGGCGCCGCTCAAAAGCCCGAGAATGGTCAGCACGATCTTGCCAAAGGCAAGCCGCAGCGACAGTAATTTTGTACGATCCTCGGGGTGGTGCAGATGTCGCGCGGCGATCGCCTGCGGAATACCGCTCCCCTGCGCGTTGGGAAACAAGGTCGTGGCCAGATAGGCCGACAGTAAGAAGCCGAGTGGCGTCAGCACCAGCGGCAAGAGCCAGGTCCATTCTCCGGAATGCGTAACACCAGTAAAGGCGCGCTGCGCCAGATCGGCAAGCTTGGCAAAGCCGACGCTGATCACCCCGATCGCCAGAGCTCCGGTCCAGAACACCAGTCGCGGCCGCCAGAGATTGAAAGACCCCCAGATGACACGGGAACGGCGGAGCAGCTTGGACTTGCGGTAGATGGGGGGCATTGACGTGTGACCATTAGGCTGGCCCGCATGCCCTCTGGCGGCATTTTTCCGGGCGGCCCGCTTCAAGGGGCAAATTGCGACATCGATCTTTCTTGCAGAATTTCCCTTTGCGGCCAAGGCTTAATCCATGTGTTGACGGTTTCGAGCGATCGAATAGAATGCATCGCAATTGCAATGCAAAAGGAGCCGATAAATGAAATCCGCTTCCATCCCCCCCTTGCGGGTCGATCCTGCCTTGCGCGCGGCTGCCGAAAGCGTACTGCAAGAGGGCGAGACCCTGTCCGCATTTGTGGAAAGCTCGCTGCGCGCGCAGATCGAACATCGCCGAACGAAGGCGGAATTCATCGCTCGTGGCCTTGCTGCCAGAGAAGATGCAAAAAGCACCGGCGTGTATCACAGCGCTGACGATGTGCTTGATATGTTGAAAGGCAAACTTCAAGCTGCAAAAGCATCCAGGCGAAAATGACCTTTGCTGTTCGCTATTCCCAAGGCGCATTGGAAGACCTTGAGCGGCTCTATGATTATCTTCTTCTGAGAGACATCGAGCTTGCGGAAAAGGCCTATCAGGCGATCGCCAAAGCAACGGAATTTCTGGAGAATTTTCCCTTCAGTTGCCGCAAGGCATCGGCGGACAACGCATTCCTCCGTGAACTCGTCATTCCTTTCGGCTCATCCGGTTGTGTCGCTCTATTCGAGATCGAGGACAGCGAGACGGTGACGATATTGGCGGTCAGGCATCAGCGCGAGGAAGACTATCACTAATGCCCGCCTATCCTACCGATCACTCGTCTCCCAGCGCGGATTGACCCACGGTTCCTGGTTCGAGCGCGCCAGCCGCTGCTTGCCGAGAATATGGTCGGCGGCTTTTTCTCCGGTCATGATCGAGGGGCCGTTCAGGTTACCGTAGGTGACATGCGGGAAGATCGAGCTGTCGGCGACGCGCAGGCCATCGACGCCGATGACGCGGGTGTCGGGATCGACTACCGCCATCGGATCGTCCTTCGCGCCCATCCGGCAGGTGCCGCAGGGATGATAGGCGCTTTCCAGATGCTCGCGCAGGAAGGCGTCGATCTGATCGTCGGTCTGAACGCTCTCTCCAGGCTGGATCTCCGCGCCACGATAGTCGTCAAAGGCCTTCTGCCCGAAGATTTCGCGGGTGAGGCGCACGCAGTGGCGGAATTTTTCCCAGTCTTCCGGATGGCTCATATAGTTGAAGCGGATCACCGGATCGGCCTTCGGATCGGAGGAGCGCAGGGTGACCGCGCCGCGTGACTTCGACAGGTTATACCCGACATGCACCTGGAAGCCATGGCTCTTGGCCGCGGCCTTGCCGTCATAGCTGATGGCGACAGGCAGGAAGTGATACTGGATGTCGGGCTGCTTGACGCCGGGTGCGGAGCGCAGGAAGGCGCAGGCTTCGAACTGGTTGGATGTGCCAAGGCCGGATTTGAAGAACATCCATTGCGCACCGACGATCCCCTGCATGTACCAGGGCAGCCAGGAATAGAGCGATACCGGTTTCAGGCTGGTCTGCTGGAAATAGAACTCCATATGGTCCTGCAGGTTGGCGCCGACGCCCGGCCGGTCAACCTTCACCTCGATGCCCATATCGCGCAGATGCTGCGCCGGGCCAATGCCGGAAAGCATCAGAAGCTTCGGCGAGTTGAATGAAGACGCCGAAATGATCACCTCGCGGTTCGCCTTGATGACTTCGATCTTGCCGCCGCGCTCTACTTCGACACCGATGGCGCGGCCGTTTTCGATGACGACCTTGCGGGCGAAACAACGGATAAGCTCGACATTCGGCCGCTTGAGGGCCGGCTTGAGATAGGCTGTGGCCGCAGACCAGCGTCGGCCCTTCCAGGTCGTCTGCTCCATCAGGCCGAAGCCTTCCTGCTTGCTGCCATTATAGTCTTCGGTCGCCTCGAAGCCCGCCTGCTTGCCGGCCTCGATGAAGGCGTGGAACAGCGGGTTGCGGGCGTCGCCGCGACGCACATGCAGCGGGCCGTCCGTGCCGCGCCAGCCCTCTTCGCCGCCATGCGAATGCTCCATCCGCTTGAAATAGGGCAGCACGTCGGCATAGGCCCAGCCCTGGGCGCCAAGCTCTTCCCAGCGATTGAAGTCCTCGGCATGGCCACGGACATAGACCATGCCGTTGATCGAGGAGGAGCCGCCGATCACCTTGCCGCGCGGCGCGGTGATGCGCCGATTGTTGAGCTGCGGCTCGGGCTCGGAGAGATAGCCCCAATTGTAGCGATCCATGCTCATCGGCCAGGCAAGGGCTGCCGGCATCTGGATGAATGGACCGAAGTCGCTGCCGCCGAATTCCAGCACGATGACCGAATACTTGCCATCCTCCGACAGGCGGTAGGCCATGGCGGAACCGGCCGAACCCGAGCCGACGATAACGAAATCTGCTTGCATGACCATGTGCTCCAGGTGGGTAGCGGCGAAAATCCAGGCGGTTCTACACCCTCCCCTTGAGGGGGAGGGTCGGCCGAAGGCCGGGGAGGGGTGATCGTTGGTATGCGAATAGCGGCTGGTCACCCCCACCCGCCGCTATGCGGCGACCTCCCCCCTCAAGGGGGAGGTTGATCAGTAAGGTGCCTGCACCGGCCCCATGCCGACATAGACGGTCTTCAGTTCCGAATAGTGCTCCAGCGCGGCCAAGGAATTCTCGCGGCCGAAGCCGGATTGTTTCGAACCGCCGAAGGGAATTTCCACCGGCGCGAGATTGTAGGCGTTGATCCAGAGCGTTCCGGCCTCGAGCTGGTCGACGACGCGGTGGGCGCGGGTGAGATCGGCGGTGAAGACGCCGCCGGAAAGGCCGAATTCGGTGGCATTGGCCCGGGCGATGACCTCGGCCTCATCATCGAAATCGAGAACGCACATGACCGGCCCGAAGATCTCCTCGCGGGCGATGGTCATGTCGTCGGTGACGTCAGCGAAGACGGTCGGCTGAATGTAATAGCCTTCGCCGGAGACATTGTTCGGGATGCCGCCGCCGGTCAAAAGCGTCGCGCCCTCGGCCTTGCCCTTTTCGATATAGGCAAGCACCTTCTCGCGCTGCGCCCAGGAGACCATCGGGCCGATCTGCGTTGCCTCGTCCATCGGGTCGCCGATGAGCATCGCGTCGGTACGGGCCTTCAGGCGCTTCAGGAATTCGGACTTGATCTTGCTGGAGACGAAGACGCGCGTGCCGTTCGAGCAGACCTGTCCTGTGGAATAGAAATTGCCGAGCATCGCGCCGCCGATGGCGCTGTCGATATCGGCATCGTCGAAGACGATGAGCGGCGACTTGCCGCCAAGCTCCATGGTGACGTGCTTGAGGTTGCCCGCAGCGGAGGCCGCGACCTTGCGACCGGTTGGCACGGAGCCGGTGAGCGAAACTTTGGCAACGTCGGGATGGTTGATGAGAAGCGGCCCGGTTTCGCGGTCGCCCTGGATGACATTGTATAGGCCTTTGGGCAGGCCGGCCTCGATGAGGATCTCGGCGATCTTCAGCGCGCCGAGCGGCGTGTTTTCCGAGGGCTTGAAGACCATGGCATTGCCGGCGACGAGAGCGGGCGCACCCTTCCAGCAGGCGATCTGCTGCGGGTAGTTCCAGGCGCCGATGCCGACGCAGACGCCGAGCGGCACGCGCTTGGTATAGGCAAAATCTCCGCCGAGCGGGATATAGGAGCCGTTGAGGGCAGCCGCTGCGACGCCGCCGAAGAATTCGAAGGCGTCGGCGCCAGAGGTCGGATCGGCAACGATGGTTTCCTGGATCGGCTTACCGGTATCCAGCGTCTCCAGTTCGGAAAGCTCGCGGTTACGCTCGCGCATGATATCGGCCGCCCGCTTCAGGATGCGGCCGCGCGCCGTCGGGCTCATGGCGGCCCATTCCGGCTGTGCCCGCTTGGCGGCGGCGATCGCCTTTTCGACGATCGCGGGCGTTGCCGCATGAAGGCGGGCGATCACCTCGCCGGTGGCAGGATAGATGCTTTCGATGACGGTGCCGTCGGTGTCCTCGACATATTCCCCGTCGATGAAATGCGAGGCTTTCGGTTGTGCGCGCATTATAGAACCCTCAATTCTTCGTAGGACACCATGACATGCTCTTGGAAAGCAGGCCGCTCGGTCAGGTTTTCGTAGTAGCGCTCCAGCCGCGGATGGGCGGGACGCTGGATGTCGATGTCGAAATAGCGATAGAGCAGATGGCCGAATTGCACGTCGGCGAGCGTCAGATTATCGCCGGCAAGGAAGCGATGCCGTCCGAACTGCGACTCGGCGATGTCTAGCTTCGCAGCGAGCGCGGCGACGGCCGCAATGATTGCCGTCTCATCCTTGAGAGCAGGGGCTGTGCGCACCACGCGCCAGAATATCGGGCCGGTGAAACTCTGGGCGATATTGATCTTGGCCCATTCCGCCCATTTGTCGATCTGGGCACGATGCCGGGCATCCTTCGGCCAGAAGACATCCTCGCCATATTGCGTGGCGAGGTAGCGCAGGATGGCGCCCGTTTCCCACAATGGCTCGTCATCGCCGTCACGCAGCACCGGAACCGTGCCGTTCGGGTTCATCGCCAGGAATTCCGGGGTATCGTTGACGCCGTATGTGAAGCCGGCATCGATGCGCTTATAGGCAAGCCCAAGCTCGCCGATGCACCACATGAGTGCCTGCACGTTGGATGACGATTTGCGGCCCCAGACTGTCAGCATGCCCTAGCCCTTCAGCGCGTTGAGATGGGTCGTCAGATAGTCGTCGGTCAGCGCAATCGATGCCTCGATGCTGATCGGGGCGGATCGCAGGCTCTGACGGATGTAAAGCCCGTCGATCATCGCCGCTGCACCTTCCGCGATGCGCTCGGCGTCCTCGGCCGGGCACAGCGTCTTGAGATTGGCCACAAGGTTGGAACGCAGCCGGCGGGCATAGATGACGAGAAAGCGACGCGTCTCTTCGGAGCGCTGCGCTTCGGCATAGAATGCAAGCCAGGCAGCGATCGTCTCCGGCGCAAACTGGTCGGCCTGGAAGCTGACGCGGATGACGGCCGAAAGCTTCTCGCGCGGCGTCGGTGCCGCGCGCAGTGCCGTCACGACGCTGTCGCGCAGGCGCTGTAGATGAACGCGGACGGTCTCGATCAGCAATTGTTCCTTGCTGCCGAAATAATGATGCGCAAGAGCAGGGGAAACGCCCGCTTGCTTGGCGATTTCGGACATGGTGACGGTCAGCGAGCCGTGATCGCCGATCACGCGCATTGCAGCGTCCACAAGCGCCTTGCGGCGCACCGGTTCCATTCCGACTTTCGGCATGCATCAATCCTCAAGGCTGGCAGGACTGTATTTTTGATTGACTGATCAATCAATAAAAAAATCACGCGAGCGCCGGGCAACCGCGAAAAATCCGCAACCTCTTTTCGAGTTGCATTTCTGTGCCATACTTCCCTTCAGGAGGAGGTACGGTCATGGTTGATATTCCTGATGAAGTTCCACCATCTGCAATGGGCGACAAATGGGGATGGTTTGTTGGCCTCGGTGTCCTGCTGCTGGTCTGCGGCGGCATTGCTCTCGGCACTCTGTTTATCGCTACCGTCGCCTCGGTCTACTATGTCGGCATGTTCATGCTGATCGGCGGCATCGTGCATCTGGCGCATGCCTTTCAGGTGCGGGGATGGGAGCATATCGTATTCTGGGTGCTGAGCGGCCTGCTCTATACGCTTGCCGGTATCCTTGCCTTCGCCAACCCGCTGTTAGCCTCCGAGGCGCTGACCCTGTTCCTCGCCATCGCATTGCTGATTGCGGGCACGTTTCGCGTCTGGGTCGGCCGTAAGGTGATGCCGGAGCGCGGATGGATCTGGATCGTCATCAGCGGCCTTGCGACCGCCGTTGCCGGCATCGCCATTGCGCTTGGCTGGCCTGTCAACAGCCTCTGGATTCTTGGTCTTTTCTTAGGCTTCGATCTGATTTTCCAGGGCTGGACGCTGGTGGTCTTCGGCCTCATCCTCAGGCGATAAGCCGCCATTGAAGGGGATAACGAAGTGCTACTTTTTGACAAGGACCGTGAGCGGCGTTACTCTTGGGGTGTCATGTTGTAGAGCGTGCGGTGCCGAACTGATGTTGTGACGGCACCATGATCTGGAGTTTGCGTGTCGAAGGCACGCCTCGAAAGCACTGCTCAAGGCTGCGGAATATGGCTCCAGCGAAAATTCCGCCTAACGACGGTCAAGGGAGGAATATCATGCCGATGGTAACGGTTTCCATCTCTCCGCTTCAGGCTGCCGGCATTCGCGCCGCGGTCGACACTGGCACCTATGCCTCAAGCAGCGAAGTCGTGCGGGAAGCGCTTCGCATGTGGGACGCAGCCCGCAAGCGCGGCGATATTTGCGATGTGCCGCAGGCTGCGAATGATCGCGAAGAGACGGTAAGAGGCAGTCGTTGCGTCGCCGACATGTTCGCCGACTACGAGGCCGAAAAGCACCCGCATAACTGAGCCGGAAAACCGGCCTTCAGGCCATGACACATCTCGCCGCGCCTGACTTTGTTCGGCCGGAGAAATGGTTAATATTGCTTTACCATTCACGAAACTTTCACACGAGGGAAAGGTTTCGTTGACGCTTTATGGCGCATGTTCGGCCGAAAACGCGGTAAATCCAAAGTTTTACTTAAATAAATTAGATCAAGAATTCCAAGGGAGATGGGCATGTCTTTGACTGCCGCAGTCGAACCGGGCGTATTGCGCCGGTATGCCAGCGACCAGATTGTCACTCTCGCCAAACTCGTGATCGAAAATGCATTTCAGCCGATCGTGGAGGCCGGCACCGGCGCCGTTTTCGGCTATGAATCCCTGATGCGCGGCCAGCAGCGCATCGGCTTCGACAGTCCGATCGATATTCTCGATGAAGCCGAGCGCATGGGCCAGCTTCTGGGGCTGGAACAAATGGTCACCAGCCGCGCGCTGGCAAAATTCGCCACCCTTCCCAATGCAGCCTCGGCAACCCTGTTTCTCAATCTGGATGTTCGCCTGATCCCGCAGGGTGCCGCGCTGGTCGATAGCCTGTTGCAGCACATGAAGAAGGCGGGGATCGCGCCTTCGTCTATCTGCTTTGAATTCTCCGAGCGGTTCGACAACACCATCGTGCCCGAGTTCTGCGATCTGGTTGCCAAAATGCGCAATGCGGGCTTCAAGCTGGCCATCGACGATTTTGGCGTCGGTCACGGCGAGATGAAGCTCCTGTCGGACTATCCGGTCGATTACCTGAAGATCGATCGTCACTTCATTGTCGATATCGATCGTAGCGCCCGCAAGCGCCATATTCTGAGGAATCTCGTCAATATCGCCCATGTCCTCGGCACGCGCGTCATCGCCGAGGGTATCGAGACCGAGGCGGAGTTCCTGACCTGCCGTGAATTCGGCGTCGATCTCGTCCAGGGCTGGTTCATCGCCCGCCCGACGGTGCTGGTCAATGAGCTCAAGCCGAGCTTTCCGCACTTGCAGGATCTCGGCAAGACCGTGCGCAACAGCCAGTCGCTGGATGAAATCCTCATCCGCAAGCAGATCGAAGTGCTGCCGACCATCCGCGAAAACGACAGCATCGACAGCGTCTTCGAACTCTTCCGCCGCAATCCGCGCCGGGCCTATTTCCCGGTCGTGAACGCCAATCAGGAGCCGCGCGGCATCATCCATGAGTACCAGCTCAAGGAATATATCTATCAGCCCTTCGGCCGCGATCTCCTGAAGAACAAGGTCTACAAGCGGTCGATCTCGCATTTTGTCGAGATGGCGCCGATCGTCGGGCTTGATTCCGATGCGGATACTTTGATGGCGATCTTCGCCAATATGGAAAGCAGCGATTGCCTGATCGTCACCGAGGGCACGCATTATGCCGGCATCGTTTCGGCCGCGTCGCTGATCAAGGTTATCAACGAAAAGCAGCTCAAGATCGCTCAGGATCAGAACCCGCTGACCGGTCTGCCGGGCAACAGGGCGATCCACGATTTCATGCAGAGCACTGGCCGCGATGGTGATGAGATCAGGCATTTTTGCTATTGCGACTTCGATAATTTCAAGCCGTTCAACGACGCCTACGGCTTCCATCTCGGCGACCACGCCATTTCGCTGTTTGCCGCGCTGATGCGCCGCTATTTCTTCGCCGAACGCAATTTTCTCGGTCATGTCGGCGGCGATGATTTCTTCATCGGCGTCACGGATTGGAGCATGGAGCAGCTCCGCGAGGTCCTGGACCGGCTGCTCGCCGATTTCCACGCGGATGTCCTTGATTTCTATTCGGCTGAAGACCGCGCTGCCGGCCGCATTCGCGGCCACGACCGCAGCGGTGCGGAGGCGGACTTCCCGCTGATGCGCTGCTCGATCGGCATCCTGCAGCTGCCCGAGGGATTGGTGATCGACAATATCAACCGCGTCAGCACATCGATTGCGGGCATCAAGGCCAAGGCGAAGGAAAGCAGTGGCGGCGTTGCATTCCTCGGTCTGACCGAGACGAATTGACGCCCTTCGACAGTCCCTCCTTTTCAAGCGGCTCGCGCTAAACTATCTCCATTGCTTCGTTGGGAGAGGAGATTGGCCCATGCCCTTGCCGTCTGAAATGCGTTTCGTGGACTTGCCGTCCTTTGGTGGCCCCGAGGCCATGACCATTGCCCGCAAACCTCTGCCCGTTCTGAAGCCCGGCGAGATCCTCGTTCGCGTCGAGGCGGCGGGTGTCAATCGGCCTGACGTGGCGCAACGGCAAGGCATCTATCCGCCTCCGAAGGAAGCAAGCCCCATCCTGGGTCTCGAAATTGCCGGCGAGGTTGTCGACGTCGCTCCGGGCGTCAAGGAATTCGCTATCGGCAACAAGGTCTGTGGCCTCGCCAATGGCGGCGGCTATGCCGAATATTGCGTGTTGCCCGCCGGTCAGGCGCTGAGATTTCCGAATGGCTATGATGCCATACGCGCCGGCGCTGTGCCTGAAACCTTCTTCACCGTCTGGGCCAATCTCTTTCAGATGGCCGGCCTCACCGAAGGCGAAAGCGTGCTGATCCATGGCGGTTCCAGTGGCATCGGCACGACGGCGATCCAGCTTGCCCATGCCTTCGGCGCGACCGTCTATACGACAGCCGGATCGAAGGAGAAGTGCGAGGCTTGCGAAAGGCTCGGCGCCAAGCGGGCCATCAATTACAGGCAAGAGGATTTCGCCGAGGTCATCAAGGCCGAAACGGATCACGGCGTCGATATCATCCTCGACATGATCGGTGCAGCCTATCTTGAGAAGAACCTCGCTTCGCTTGCCCGCGACGGGTGCCTCTCGATCATCGCCTTCCTCGGCGGTGCGGTGGCGGAAAAAGCCAACCTGCAGCCGATCATGGTGAAGCGCCTGACGGTGACGGGCTCGACCATGCGGCCGCGTACGGCGGAAGAAAAGCGCGCCATTCGCGACGATCTTCTCTCCCAGGTCTGGCCGCTGCTCGACGAGGGCACGGTTGCCCCCGTCATTCACAAGGTATTTTCCTTTGACGACGTGGTCGAGGCGCACCGGTTGATGGAAACCAGCGACCATATCGGCAAGATCATGCTGAAGCTGGCCTGATCGTGAAGGACAGGATGATAGCGACGACGCCGGGCACGGCCATCAGGGCATAGAGCCAGGTGGCGGCCGAGATGCCGCCGGCAATACCGCCGGGATGGGTCAGGCCTGCGCTGTTGACGATGACGCCGGTAAGCGCCGCGCCGAACGCGCCGCCCAGCGACTGGACCATCGAGATGGCGGCCGATGCCTTGTCCTGCTCGGTCTTTCTGGCGATGCTGATGATCCTGGTTATCAGATGTGCCCATCCCAAGCCGACGCCGAAGCCCATCAGGAACATGGCGATAACGGCCGGTGCAAAGTGCAGGAGATCGGCGGAGGAGGTGGTTGTCGCGAGAAGCGGGACCAGCGACGCCGTGGCGGCAGTTTCCAGAATACAGCCTGTTATGATCGCAATGGCCGCCTGCCGTCCTGAAAACGAGGCGCTGAAGAAAGCCCCGATCGTCCAGCCCAGCGCCACCAGCGCGACGAGATAGCCCGAGACGAGAGGCGTGACGCCATGAAGCGTCTGCAGGAAGTACGGGATGTAGATATCGCTCGTCAGCACCAGCATCAGCGTGAACATCGTCAGATAGAGCCGCGAGAGCGGGTTGGCGAGCATGACGGTGCCGTGTGGAAACAGCCTGATGCCGTCCTTCCGCTCGATCACCACCATCGCCACGACAAGCGCGATGGAAATTGCGATCAACGCGATCTTGTAGGATCCGTGCTCGATCGTGCCGGCAATGCTGACGAACAGGACCGCCGTCAGCAAAAGCACGATCTGGACGAGGGGCGTTCTGGTATCGATCCGATCGTCGGCGACATTAGGCAGCAACCAGCGTGCTGAAAGTGCCATCAGCACGGCGAGCGGCACCAGGACGATGAAGGCCTCGCGCCAGGCGCCGCCGGCAGCGAAGAGGCCACCGAGCGTCGGCCCGAGCACCGTCGCCACACCCCATATGGCGGCATAAAGGGTGGAGGCTCTGCGCCACAAGGGTTCGGGATAGGCGAAGCGGATGAAGGCATAGGCAAGGCCTGACAGCATGCCGGCGCCATAGCCCTGAACAGCTCGGCCGACCAGCAACACGGGCATGGTCGGGGCGATGGCGCAGGCAAGGCTGCCACCGCCAAAGACGAGTGCCGCTGTAATATAGACGGTGCGCAGACCCATGCCCTTCGGCCGGGTGGCGACCGTGATCGAGCCGAGCACGCCGGCGGCGACGAACAGCGTCGTCATCCATGAGAACAATTCAAGGCCACCAATGTCCCGGACGATCGAGGGGGCGATCGTGGCGGTGATGTAGGATTCGACGGCATAAAGCGTGACGCCGCCGCCGAGCATCAGCGTTGCAGGCAGGAGCTTCGGCGAAAACAGCGTGAAGAGACTGGCGGATTTGAGAGGGGCGGTATTTTCGATGCTTGACATCGGATGATCCTCGGCATTTTCCCTAGCGGTTGATTATTTTCCAAGTTATATGTTGGAAAATTGCACGACCATGGGATTAAAACAAGAGATAACTTGGAAAATGCGTCAATCATCGATCAATCGAATTCTGATCCTGTTGAAAACCGAGGGGCCGCAGCTGGCATCGGCCCTCGGCGATGCGCTCGGCATATCCTCGGAGGCGGCTCGCCAGCAGCTGACGAAGATGGCGGAGGAGGGGTTGGTCGAGCCCGTGACATCAGCCGCATCGGGCAGGGGGAGGCCCAAGCAGCTCTGGCATTTGACCGCCGCCGGCAACGGGCAGTTTCCGGATGATCATGCGGACCTGACCGCAACGCTGCTGTCGACAATGGTCAGCCAATTGGGGCAAGGCGCTGTCGATGCCGTCATCTCTGCTCGCGAAACGGACATGCTGCGGCGCTACCGCAGCGAGATCGATGTTGCGGCCGATCTGCCGTCGCGCGTCGCAGGCCTCGCAGCCATCCGCACGCAGGAAGGCTATATGGCCGATCACTGGCAGGAGGAGGATGGCTCGCTCATGCTGGTGGAAAACCATTGCCCCATTTGCTCCGCTGCCTGCGCCTGCTCCGGTTTCTGCCGGTCGGAACTCGAGACGTTTCGCGTGGTCCTCGGTGCGCAGGTCGAGCGTGAAGAACACATCCTGCTTGGGGCAAGACGCTGCGCTTACAGGATCCGGACAGTCGCCTGAATGGTCGTGCTTTTACGGTTGCTGGGCGCTGATCGGAGATTGGCAATTCCGGGGGTAGCCGCTATCACTGGCCATCCAGCAAATCAAAGGCCGCAACCCATCATGTCCAATCCCGTCTGCGTCGAAGTCACCCGTGGTGCCCTGGTCGAAAGCCGCCATCGCGGTTCTGTCGTTGCGGCAGACGGCGATGGAAAGCTGGTCTTTTCCGTCGGCGATATCGAACGGGCAGTGTTCCCGCGTTCTGCGTGCAAGGCGATGCAGGCGCTGCCGCTGGTCGAAAGCGGCGCTGCGGACGCTTATGGCTTCGGCAACAGGGAGTTGGCGCTCGCCTGTTCGTCCCATAATGGCGAGGATGAGCATGTGGCGCTGGCCGCTTCGATGCTGGCCCGCGCCGGCCGCGATGTTGGCACGCTCGAATGCGGCGCGCACTGGTCGTCGGATCTGAAAACAGTCATTCATCAGGCGCGCACGATCGAAAAGCCCACGGCGCTGCACAATAATTGCTCGGGCAAACATGCGGGCTTCGTCTGCGCCTGCAGCCATCAGGACATCGATCCCAAGGGCTATGTCGGCTACGACCATCCGCTGCAGCAGCAGATCCGCGACACGATGCAAAGCCTGACCGGTGCCGTTCTCGGCCACGATAATTGCGGCACGGACGGCTGTTCGATCCCGACCTATGCCGTGCCGCTCAAGGGATTGGCGCATGGTTTTGCCAGGATGGCGACTGGTGTCGGTCTTGAGCCTCTGCGCGCCAAAGCGTCACGCCGGCTATTCGAGGCCTGCATGGCGGAGCCGTTTTATGTCGCCGGCACCGATCGTGCCTGCACCAAGCTGATGCAGATCGCCCCCGGCCGCATCTTCGCCAAGACAGGTGCCGAAGGCGTGTTTTGCGCCGCGATCCCTGAGCAAGGCATCGCCATCTCGGTCAAATGCGATGACGGCAATAGCCGCGCCGCCGAAGTCATGGTGGCGACGGCGCTTGCCCGTTTCTTTGAAAAGGACGGCGAGGTTCATGCCGGTCTGATGGCCATGGCCAACCGAGCGTTCAAGAACTGGAACGGCATCCATGTCGGCGATATCAGGCCGACAGCTGCGTTGACGGCTTAGAGCTTCGCTTCAACGTTTGGCCGGCATATGTTGCCGGACAACCTTGTATTCCTGCCAGATGAGGATCATCACCACCAGGTCGAAGACAGTGAGGATGATCAGGCCAATGCCGTGCGTGTCGGTGAAACGGTAGAGCTGGTAGGCGATGAAAAGCGCTAAGGCCACCAGCGATGCCGGGTAGGCCCACATCTTACCCCTGAGCAGGCCGATGACGAGCAACACCTTCACCAGCCCGTGGCTCAACAGATAATAGGCATAGAAATTCTTGGTACCTACGGAGAAATCCTGCGCCCAGGCAAGCAGGTGCGTCGCGATGAAATCATTGGGATCGTTGAGGAGTTCAGGCTGCGTGATCCTGTTTGCCAGCTGGAGGATCGATTCGGTGCTGACAAGGGCGAGAATGATGCCGCCGATGCATTCGATCAGGGCATGGGCCCCTTTCAACAGGACGCTGATTTCGAAGAACTGGTGAATTCGACGCTCGTTCATTTGTGATCGTAACCTTGCATAACGCCTCAAGCCGGCTTGATCGGCGATCACCATTGAACAGACCGATAGCAGCCCGTCATAAGATCTCTCTTCGACCGGAGCATGGTCATAGCTCAATGTAAATCCCGATGTGGCATCTTGTTCCAGCCGTGAACGACGGGCCCGATGTCAGGCGAGGAGGATCGGCACCTCGATTGCCTGATAGGGCACAAGGCTATCCTCGGAGATATCGGCGGGCACGATCAGGCCGGAAATGCCAGCCATCGGCAGGATTTGGCAGGGAGAGGCCGCATCCAGCTTTTCACCCGTCGCCAGCACATAGGTTTCCGCCGAGCATTGCGCGATGTGCCGCTTGATGGCCGCTTCCTCGAAATCGCCAGTCGAAACGCCGCGGGCAGGATGGATGGCGGTGACGCCGAGAAAGAACATATCCGGCCTTATCGATGAGATAGCCGCCGTGGCCGCAGCACCCGTTGCCACCATCGAATGCTTGTAGAGCTTGCCGCCGATCAGGATGACCTCAGCGGCCGAATGATGTTCCAGTTCGCCAGCGATCGTCGGGCTATGGGTGACGATGGTGACGGGCAGATCCTTGGGCAGATGCCGGATAATCTCGGCATTGGTGGTGCCGCCATCGAGAAACACGGTCTGGCCGGGCCGAACCATCTTGGCCGCATATGCGCCGAGCCGGCGCTTCTCGTCGGAGGAAACGCCCTGCCGGGTCGAAAAATCCGGAAGTTCCGGCGAGAGCGGCAGAGCGCCGCCATGTACCCTCTTCAGCAGCTTCTCCCCCGCCATTTCCCGCAAATCTCGACGGATCGTGTCTTCGGAGAGCGCGAGCTCGTCGGCCAATGCCTTGGCAATCACCTGGCCGTCCCGGCGCAACCTGTCGAGGATGAGGGCTTTTCGTTGACTGGTGAGCATGCCGATCTCTGCACGTTATTTCGTGAATAATCATGAATATATCAAAATCGATTCGACATTCAAGAAAATATGCGCATATTCGTGCAAATTCCTGCAGAAAGCAGGAGGATAAATGGAGACATGATATGTTGATCTTGATCGCCGGGCCCTATCGCTCCGGCACCGGGGATGATCCCGCGAAAATGGCCGAGAACCTCAAGCGGCTGGAGGCGCCGTCTTATGCCCTGTTCAAGGCGGGGCATTTGCCGATGATCGGCGAATGGGTTGCCCTGCCGGTCTGGCACGCCGCTGGCGGCAAGAGCATCGGCGACGATCTCTACGAGGAGATTTTTCATCCAACCGCTGGCCGTCTGCTGCAGCTTTGCGAAGGCGTTCTGAGGTTGCCGGGCGATTCCAAGGGGGCGGACAATGATGTCCGCATCGCCCGCGAGCGCGGCATTCCCGTCTGGCACAGACTGGAAGACGTGCCCGGCTGCGCGTAAGCACCGCCGCCCATCCTCGTGATCGGATGTCACGGGGATGGGCGTTGCAGCCCGATCGATCAAAACCTTTTGTAGCGGCCATCAACGCCAGCCACTTCCGTATTTGCCTCGTTGCCTTTAGCTTTCCGCGGAGTCGAACCGAGGAAATGAACATGCTGAAGCTCTACTTCGCGCCCGGAAGCTGCGCGCTCGCCAGTTTGATCGCCCTGGAAGAGTCGGGTCTTGCCTATGAGCCCGGACGCCTGAACCTTGCCAACGGAGATCAGCGTCAGCCGGACTATCTGGCCATCAACCCCAAGGGGCGGGTGCCGGCACTGGTGACCGACAAGGGTGTCATCACCGAGAATATCGCGATCATGACCTATATCGCCCAGATCGCGCCCGCCGCCAGGCTGGCGCCGCTCGACGATCCCTTCGAATTCGCGCAGTTGCAGTCCTTCAACAGCTACATCGCCTCGACGGTTCATATCAACCATTCCCACAAGGGGCGTGGCTATCGCTGGACCGACGATGCGGCGGCCATCGAGACGATGAAGGCCAAGGTGCCTCAGACCATGGGCGAAAGCTTTGCCTTGATCGAAGAGAGGATGCTGAAGGGGCCGTGGGTGATGGGCGACCAATATACTATTGCCGACGGCTATCTCTTCACCATGGAAAGCTGGCTGCCGGGGGACGGCGTCGATCGCGATCGTTTTGAAAAGGTCAGTGCTCACCATGCCCGTATGCTTGAGCGCCCGGCAGTTCAGAAGGCGCTTGCTGTCGAGAAAGGTAATCCCGCCTGAGTGATAGAGCCGAGATCAGGGTTGGCAGGCCATGAGTGACACAACATATCCGGCAACCATAGACTGCATGTGGCTGGCAACTGATCAAAATAGTCAGTTGGCAGCATTCCTGACGGCAGGCTTCGGTCCGATTCCGATGGACGCCCTGATGCAGGTTAATTCTGAGTCCGGACGCGTCGAGCGGTTGGTTCAGGATATGGTGGCAACGGGCGAGGCGCATTTGTTGGTGACGGTTCCTCGCCCGGATGACTTTATTGATCTTGCTCGACGCGGCTTCTTCGTCTTCGATTGGACCGACATTCACAAGACTGACCTCCAGAAAGTTGACGGATATGAGGTTGTTGCGGTGCCGAGTGAGCCAAAAAAATTGGGAGCGCTCCCGCACGAATTAGCGCTGCTGGTGCAGCCTGTGAAGTTTGCAGGAGTTACGTTTTCGACCAGCTCGCGACTGGATGTGCGCGAGTATTTCAATAGTGTCGAAGCGTGATCGGCGAGAGCAGATACGTCATGCTTCGTTAAAGGCTGCCTGCAGCTTCTTTGGGGCACGGTATCGCCACGCCTCGATCAGGCGCTGCTGCAGTTCTTCATCGCCGATAGCAGTGATGCGCAGGGGTAGGGAAGGCCAGCCAATATAGTGATCTGTCTGGAAGTAGATCTCCGGCGCCATCTCCATCAACTGCTCCTTGCGGTTGATGGGGATCGCCAGCACGATGGTCTCGTTGTTCTTGACCGTGACGAATGCCTTGCCGCCAACTTTCAGTGCCGGCAGGCCATAATGTGTACCATGCTCGACGCCCGGCAGATTGGCTTGTGCGGCAAGCTGCTGCAACCGTTCAAATATGGCGTCCATGGTGCTGTGTGGATCCATTTTATGCGCGCGCTGATTGTTGATGCGCGCACAAGAATATAGCGTCCCCTGGAAATCGCCAACCAAGATGTCGGAAAGCAATATGTCGATTGGTCGGAAAGCTCGAATGGTGCTTGCAACCGCTATCGTCCTGATGGCGTTCCTGTCGATTGTTGTCACTCGTGCTTATCACGACAGTATGTGGCGGGCTGCTTTTGAAACTGTGGCGATGGGAGACGCCGAGGAAGCGCTCATAGCCAAGCTAGGACCTCCGACCGCGCGTGAAAAGCCTGATAAACTCTACCCGGGTTACGCCACGGAGAATTGTGTAGCTCCGTGTGTCGAAAGATTGTGGTACGAAAGCCTCATCCCTGGCGTTGAGGCTTGGTCCATCTCTCTCGGAAGCGACAGGAGAGTCTTGGAAAGGTATCACTGGTCATCGCCGTGATCAGGCGCACTCTTCCGGCTGAGCGGCGCGTTTGTCCATAGGGCGCCCCAGATTTTCCGGCATCAGCGGCAGATCGGCCAGTTCTTCGAGCGTCATGGCGGCAAGCGCCGGGTGCCGCAGCGGGTCGCTGTCGGCCTCGCGCTCGTCTTCCATTAGGTGGCTAAAGAAAAGCTTCAGTATCGACATGGCATGCCTCCTTGTATCTCCGCATCGATGCAACCATGAGGGCATCAGTCGGCTGGCGGTGGCAGGTTTTAATTCCACGCTGCAATAATCGCGCGAATTATCGCGCGATGCAATTGAGAATGATGAGATGCTGATATAGATATTCTATATGAAGAATCTCAACAGCGTTCATCTCAATGGCCTTCGCGCTGTCGAGGCGGTCGGCAGGCTCGGCTCCTTGCAGGCCGCTGCCGATGAACTCGGCGTCACGATCGGCGCGGTCAGCCAGCAGGTCATCAAGGCGGAGGCACAGCTTGGCCGACCGCTGTTCGAGCGTACGCCCAAGGGCATGATTGTCACGGAGACGGGCATTGCCGTACTGGCGCGCCTCGGCGAAGCCTTCCAGGCCATGTCGGCCGCCGTCGCGCTCGCACAGCATCGGGACGACAATATTCTCACCATTTCGGTGGCGCCCGTATTGGCAGCTCGCTGGCTCGTCCACCGGCTCGATCGTTTCGCCAGCCGACATCCGGATATTCGCCTTCGCATCGACGCGACGACGCAGCTGGTCAATCCGGCAACATCGGACGTCGATATTGGTATCCGCGTCGGCACCGGGCGCTGGCCGGGCGTCAAATCCGAGCTGCTGCTGGCACAGGAAATCTTCCCCGTGGTCACGCCGCAGATCGCGGCAACGCTTCGCGAGCCGGCCGATCTATTGAAGGTGCCCGCCGTCATCGACGGGCATGCGATGTTCACCTGGGATGTCTGGCTCCGCGCGGCCGGCCTGCCCGGACGCTGCATGGAGGAGCGGCATGTTTTCAATGACGCGTCGCTCTGTCTCGACGCTGCCATGTCCGGTCAGGGCGTAATGCTCGCCTGGCAGACGCTGGCCGCCTATGCCCTGCAGCAGAAATGCCTCGTCGATCCCTTCGGCATTCGCGCCAAGACGGGCTTCGGCCATTATTTCATCACGGCCGAAGGTGTGCGCGAGGCCAAGAAGGTGACGGCCTTCAAGGCCTGGATTCGCGAGGAGATGGAAGAGAGCATGCGTCTCTTCCAATAACGGGGGATCAGACCGGCTCCTTGCCGCGCGTCGCCTGCATCGCCTTGTAGGCGTCACGCGCCTGGCAGCGCCCGATCCAGGCTTTCACCTGCGGATGGCTGTCGAAAAGGTCCTGTTCCGTCTGTGCGTAGCGCAGCACTTCCGCGAGATTGAGATCGGCAGCGGTGAAGCGGCCGCCGATGAGATAATCCTGCCCTTGCAGGTGCTTTTCCAACACATCCAGCGGCCTCTTCAACGAACGGCAGGCAACTGCGATCCCGGCCTTTCCAGGCTCGCTCTTCTCCTTGGCATTGTCATAGATGCGGACGATTGCGACGCTGTGCGGCTCGACCTCGGTCGCGGCCCACATGGACCACATCGCCATCAGCCCTTCTTCCTCGACCGTCTGGCCGGCGAGCGGCCCGCCATATTTGCGGGCAAGATAGAGGTTGATGGCAAGCGATTCATGCATGATGAGATCGCCGTCCTTGATGCATGGGATCATGCCCATCGGGTTGATGGCCAGAAACTCCGGCGACAGCGTGTTGATCGGCGCATCGGCGGCCAGCGGATTGGCGAGCCGGCTTCCCTGCATGACCGGCACGGACTTGAATTCGATGCCGAGCTCCTCTGCCATCCAGTAGTTGCGTGAGGCGCGCGAGCGATAGACGCCATAGATCGTCAGCATGTCAGTCTCCGAAGTTTGTGAGTCGGCAGGACGTTATGCGTGCGGCCGGTCAAACGGAAGAGACTTCCGTTGATATCTGCGATCAAAGCTTTTGATGCGCGGTGAGCCGCGGGGGCCGCCCCGTCCTTCGAGGCATTTCTCCGCTGTGCTCCGAAATGCGCCTTAGGATGAGGCGGGGCTGGCTTGCCGGTCTGAGGTGAGATGCAGCGGGACATGGCGGTAAGCCGCAAGAGATCAGCCCTCACCCTGAGGAGGCCCGCAGGGCCGTCTCGAAGGGCGAGGGCGGGTAGCGGCGAGCACGAAATATCCGCAGGCCGCCCGAAATCTTTGCAAATCATGCGGCCGATGCCACGCCTTCGTTCGGAAATTAGTGTCGTCGCATGTTACCGTTTAATCTAGGGTTTGTCGGATGCGGTAGGAGGTATCCGGCGAAACAGCGCAATTGGTGACTGCGATCTCGGGAGGAGAGCAGATGCTGGCAACCAGCGTTTCGCTAGATGATAAATATACCGCAGAAGAAGGCCGTGTTTTCATGACCGGCTTGCAGACGCTGGTGCGGCTGCCCATGACCCAGATGCGGCGCGACCGCGCCGCCGGTCTCAATACCGCAGCCTTCATTTCGGGTTACCGCGGCTCACCTCTCGGCGGATACGACCAGCAGCTCCTGAAAGCCCAGACATATCTCGACGCGCACGACGTCACCTTTCAGCCCGGCATCAACGAAGACCTGGCGGCCACCGCCGTCTGGGGCACACAGCAGGTCGGCCTTTCCCCCGGCGTCCGCAAGGATGGGGTGCTCGGCATCTGGTATGGCAAAGGTCCCGGCGTCGATCGCTCTGGCGACGTGTTGAAACACGCCAACGCCGCTGGAACCTCAAGGCATGGCGGCGTCCTCTGTTTTGCCGGCGACGATCATTCCGCCAAATCCTCGACCATTCCGCACCAGACCGATCACGAGTTCATGTCGGCGGTCATGCCGGTTATCTATCCCTCGTCCATCCACGAATTCCTCGAATACGGACTGCTCGGCATCGCCATGTCGCGCTATTCCGGCTGCTGGGTCGGCATGAAATTCATCGCCGACACGGTCGAGACGACGGCGGCCGTCGATCTCTCGGGCGAAAAGCGGCAATTCATCTTGCCAACTGATTTCGAGCTGCCGCCCGGCGGCCTCAACCTGCGCTGGCCCGATCCGCCACTGATGCAGGATGATCGCCTGCAGAATTACAAGGCCTATGCCGCCATCGCCTTTGCCCGCGCCAATCGTGTCGACGAAATCACGCATGACGTCCCCAAAGCCCGCTTCGGCATCATCTCCTCGGGCAAGGCCTATGAGGACGTACTGCAGGCACTGCGCGAACTGGAAATCGGCCCGCAGGAAATGGCTGCGATCGGCTTGCGCATCCTGAAAATCCGCATGCCCTGGCCGCTGGAGCCGGAGATTGTGCGGCATTTCTCCGAAGGGTTGGACGAGGTTCTTGTCGTTGAGGAGCGGCGCGAGATCATCGAGAACCAGATCAAGCAGCAGCTGTTCAACTGGCGCGCCGATGTCCGCCCACGCATCGTCGGCAAGTTCGATGAGCACGACAAGCCCTATCTCAGCCTCTCCTCGGCGCTGACGGTCGGTGCCGTCGCCAGAGCCATTGCCGGGCGCATCATCAAGCTCGATCTCGATCGTGGCCTGCATGATCGGATTGCCACCAAGCTTGCCTATCTTGCCGAGCGCGGCCAGATCAGCCGCAGCCATGTCGCGCCGCTGAACCGCACGCCGTTCTTCTGTTCCGGCTGTCCGCATAATACGTCCACCCGCGTTCCCGAAGGCAGCCGCGCCGCCGCAGGAATCGGCTGCCATTACATGGTCACCTGGATGGATCGGAACACCGAGACCTTCACCCAGATGGGCGGCGAGGGCGTACCGTGGACGGCGATTGCGCGCTACACCGACGAGAAGCACATGTTCGTCAATCTCGGCGACGGCACCTATTTCCACTCAGGCATTCTCGCAGTCCGCCAATCCGTCGCCGCCAAGGTCAACGTCACCTACAAGCTGCTCTACAATGACGCCGTCGCCATGACTGGAGGCCAGCAGATCGATGGCCATCTGACGCCGCAACTGGTGACGAAGCAGCTGCACGGCGAAGGCGTCAAGCCGATCTACCTGCTATCGGATAATCCCAACGCCTATCGCGCCTCCGAGCTGGCGCCAGGCGTCAAGGTTCTGCATCGCGACCATATCGATCAGGTGATGCTGACGCTGCGCGACACTGAAGGCTGTTCGGTGATCGTTTACGTCCAGACCTGTGCGGCCGAGAAGCGACGTCGACGCAGCCGTGGCCTGATGGAAGACCCGGCCAAGCGCGTCTTCATCAACAAGGCCGTCTGCGAAGGCTGCGGCGATTGCTCGGTGCAATCCAATTGCATTTCCATCGAACCGCTGGAGACGGAGTTCGGCCGCAAGCGCCAGATCAACCAGTCGAACTGCAACAAGGATTTCTCCTGCGTCAAAGGCTTTTGCCCGTCCTTCGTGACGGTGCATGGCGGCCAGCGTCGCAAGCGCAAGGCGCGGGATCATGCTGACATCACAGTGCCTTTGCCGGAAATCCCCGTCATCGCCGATCGCCCTTGGAATATCGCCATTGCCGGCGTCGGCGGCACGGGCATTCTGACTGTCGGCGCCATTCTCGGTATGGCGGCGCATCTCGATGGCAAGGTACCGATGATCCTCGATATGGCCGGCCTCGCGCAAAAGGGCGGTGCCGTCATGAGCCATCTGCGCATCGGCCTCAACCAGGCCGATGTCACCTCGTCGCGCATCGTCAATGGCGGCGCTGACCTGCTGCTGTCGGCAGATGACGTGGTAGGGGCGTCCAAGGATGCGATCACGCTCTGCTCGTCGGTGCGCACCACGGCCATCGTCAATACCGGCCTGATGCCGGTCGCCGATTTTGTCCGCAATCGCGATTTCGATTTCAAGGCCGGCTCGGTGCAGCACGCGATCGCCAGGACCGTGAGCGACAAATCCGTATTCCTCGATTTCAACCATGTCGCTACCGAAGTCACCGGCGATGCCATCTCGACCAATATTTTGCTCACCGGCTTTGCCTGGCAGCGTGGCTTGCTGCCGCTGTCGCTCGAGGCGATTGAGAAGGCGATCGAGCTCAATGGCGTTGCCGTCAAGGCCAGCCTCTCCGCCTTTCATTGGGGCAGGCTTCTGGCGCATGATCCACAAGCCGTGCATGGCATGTTGGTCAAGCCGGATGTCGGCAAGACGCTGGCGGACATGAGCCTCGATGAGCTTATCAGGCATCGCAAGGCGCATCTGACCGCGTATCAGGACGCAGCCCTTGCCGATCGCTATGCTGCCTTCGTTGCCCATGCCAACGCCTTGGCCATCAAGGAACGTCTTTCCGACAAGGTGCCGTTTGCCGTTGCCGTCACCTATGCGCGCCTGCTCGCCTACAAGGACGAATACGAAGTCGCCCGCCTTTTGACCGATCCGGCCTTCCAGGCGCATCTGCACGAGGAGATGGACGGCGATTTCAGGATTGCCTTCAATCTTGCGCCGCCCATGATTGGCGGCAAGGATCCAAACGGCCGGTCGAAGAAGCGAGAATTCGGCGCGTGGATCCTGCCGCTTCTACGCATGCTGGCACCGATGAAGCGCCTGCGCGGCACGGCGCTCGATCCCTTCGGCTATATGGCCGAGCGACGCGGCGAGCGCCGGCTGATTACCGAATATGAGGCGGTCGCCGGGCGTGTGCTTGCCGGCCTGCGTCACGACAACGAGGCGGAAGCCCTTGCCATCCTCTCAATGTTCGATGAGATAAGAGGCTTCGGTCCGGTCAAGGAGGAGGCTGCCCGAAAGGTCATGGCCGGCATTGCCGAAAAGCTGCAGGCCTATGAGGCGCCACGGGAGCAAAAGCATATTCCGGCCGATGCGGCCTGAGGAACTGCAGCAGAAACTTGAAGCGGATACAACGAGACATACGTTCTGAAAGATGGGACGTTCGAGGAAGTCGGGAGGAGACACCGGATGTTTGAAGGGGGACTGAACTTCGCGTTGGGTGAGGAGATCGACGCGCTGCGCGAGCAGGTACGCCGCTTTGCCGACCGCCGTATCGCGCCGTTTGCCGACGAGATCGATCGCAACAACAGTTTCCCGATGCATTTATGGCGGGAGATGGGGGATCTCGGCCTGCTCGGCATCACCGCCGGTGACGCCTATGGCGGCGCGGGCCTTGGCTATCTCGCCCATACCGTCGCGATGGAAGAGATCAGCCGTGCCTCTGCCTCCGTCGGCCTGAGCTATGGCGCCCATTCCAATCTCTGCGTCAATCAGATCAACCGCAACGGCACGACAGCGCAGAAGGAGCGCTATCTGCCAAAGCTGATTTCGGGCGAACATGTCGGCGCGCTGGCCATGTCCGAGCCGGGCTCGGGGTCCGACGTGGTGTCGATGAAGCTGCATGCGGAAAAGCGCGGGCATCGCTACGTGCTGAACGGCAGCAAGATGTGGATCACCAACGGCCCGGATGCCGATGTCCTTGTCGTCTATGCCAAGACCTCGCCGGATGCCGGGCCGCGAGGGATCACCGCCTTCCTCGTCGAGAAGGGGTTCCCCGGCTTTTCCGTCGGCCAGAAGCTCGACAAGCTCGGCATGCGCGGCTCGAATACTTCGGAGCTGATCTTCGTCGATTGCGAAGTGCCCGAGGAAAATGTGCTCGGCCAGGTCGATGGTGGCGTCAGGGTGCTGATGTCCGGCCTCGATTATGAGCGCGTCGTGCTGTCGGGCGGTCCCGTTGGCATCATGGCGGCCTGCATGGATGTGGTGCTGCCCTATCTGCATGAGCGCAAGCAGTTCGGCCAGTCGATCGGCGAGTTCCAGCTGATGCAAGGCAAGCTCGCCGATATGTACGTGACCATGAATGCCTCGCGCGCCTATGTCTACGCGGTCGCCGCTGCCTGCGATCGCGGCGAGACGACCCGCAAGGATGCGGCCGGCTGCATTCTCTATTCGGCCGAAAAGGCGACGGCGCTGGCGCTCGAATGCATCCAGGCGCTCGGTGGCAACGGCTATACCAATGATTATCCCGCCGGACGGCTGCTGCGTGACGCCAAGCTCTACGAGATCGGCGCCGGCACCTCGGAAATCCGGCGTATGCTGATCGGCCGTGAGTTGTTCGCCGAAACTGCCTGACATCGAAATGCCATCCCCATCAATCGGTGAAGCCGCATGACCGTCCTGAAATCAGAAATATCGACGCATACGGATCGCTTCCGCGATAATCGTGCCGCCATGCTGGAGGCGATCGGCGTCGCGCAAGCTGCGGCCCTGCAGGCGGCGGAAGGCGGCGGCGCGCAGTCGCGCGAGCGCCATGTCAGCCGCGGCAAGATGCTGCCGCGTGATCGGGTGATGGGGCTGATCGATCCGGCGACTCCGTTTCTGGAGATTGGTACGACGGCCGCCCATGGCTTGTACGGCGGCGATGCACCAGGTGCCGGCCTGATCGCCGGCGTGGGCCGGGTTTCCGGCCGCGATTGCATGATCGTCTGTAACGATGCCACCGTCAAAGGCGGCACCTATTATCCCATCACAGTGAAGAAGCATCTGCGGGCGCAAGAGATTGCGGCGGAAAACAATCTGCCTTGCATCTATCTCGTCGATTCCGGTGGCGCCAACCTGCCGAACCAGGACGAGGTCTTTCCGGACCGAGATCATTTCGGCCGGATCTTCTACAATCAGGCCAATATGTCGGCGGCCGGCATTCCGCAGATCGCTGTCGTCATGGGCTCCTGCACGGCGGGCGGGGCCTATGTGCCCGCGATGTCCGACGAGACCATCATTGTCGAAGGGCAGGGGACGATCTTTCTCGCCGGGCCGCCGCTGGTCAAGGCCGCAACCGGCGAAGTGGTTTCGGCCGAAGATCTCGGCGGCGGCGATGTCCATACACGCCTTTCCGGCGTTGCCGACCATCTGGCCCGCGACGATGCCCATGCACTCGCTTTGGCCCGGCAGGCCGTCGCCAATCTCAATCGCCGCAAGCCTGAGAGTGTCGAGCTGCGCGCGCCCGAGCCGCCGCTTTACGATCCGGAAGAAATCCTCGGCATCATCCCCTCCGATCCGCGTACGCCCTATGACGTGCGTGAGGTGATCGCCCGCACAGTCGACGGCTCGCGCTTCGACGAGTTCAAGGCGCGTTATGGCACGACGCTGGTCTGTGGCTTTGCCCATATCCACGGTATTCCCGTGGGGATCATCGCCAATAATGGCGTGCTCTTCTCGGAATCGGCGCTGAAGGGCGCGCATTTCGTCGAGCTCTGCTCGCAGCGCAAGATCCCGCTGCTCTTCCTGCAGAATATCACCGGCTTCATGGTCGGCCGCAAATACGAGACCGAGGGTATCGCCAAGAACGGCGCCAAGCTGGTGACGGCGGTTGCCACCACCAAGGTGCCGAAGATCACCATGTTGATCGGCGGCTCCTTCGGCGCCGGCAACTACGGCATGGCCGGCCGCGCCTATTCGCCCCGTTTCCTCTGGACCTGGCCCAACAGCCGCATCTCCGTCATGGGCGGGGAGCAGGCGGCAGGTGTTCTTGCGACAGTGCGCGGCGAGGCGCTGGCGCGCGCCGGCAAACCATGGACGGCTGAGGAAGAGGCCGCCTTCAAGGCGCCGACGCTCAAAATGTTCGAAACCCAGAGCCACCCGCTCTACGCCTCGGCCCGGCTTTGGGACGATGGTATCATCGACCCGCGCAAGAGCCGCGATGTGTTGGCGTTGTCGCTCTCTGCTGCGCTCAATGCGCCGATCGAAGACACGCGCTTTGGCCTGTTCAGAATGTGAGGAGATCGAGATGAAACGCGATGCCATCAATGCCAAGAATGCGCCTCAGCCGCGCGGGGGCTACGCTCAGGCGGTGAAGCTCGAGAATTTCGAGAAACTGCTGTTTGTCAGCGGCCAGATCCCGATGACATCGGACGATAAGCTTCCCGAGGGCTTCCAGGCACAAGCCCGCCAGGCCTGGCTCAATGTCGACGCGCAATTGAAGGCCGCGGGCATGAGCAAGGCCGATATCGTCAAGGTGACGGTCTTTCTTGCCGACCGTCAGCACACCATGGAGAACCGCGAGATCCGCGCGGAATATCTGGGCACGCTCACACCGGCCATGACTGTCGTGATTGCGGGCATTTTCGACACTGCCTGGCTGCTCGAGGTCGAGGTTATCGCCGCGCAATAGGATTCCTAGATGTTTTCGAAGATACTGATCGCCAATCGCGGAGAAATTGCCTGCCGGATCATCCGGACGGCAAGGCGGCTGGGTGTCCGCACGGTCGCCGTCTATTCGGATGCCGATATCGATGCGATGCATGTGGCGCTCGCCGACGAGGCCATCCATATCGGCGCGGCGGCGGCCAGCGAAAGCTATCTTTCAAAAGATAAGATCATCGCGGCGGCTCAGAGGGCCGGCGCGCAAGCTATCCACCCTGGCTATGGCTTCCTGTCGGAAAATGCCGGTTTTGCCGAGGCGGTCGAGAAGGCCGGGCTGGTCTTCATCGGCCCGTCGCCGGCTTCGATCCGGGCCATGGGCTTGAAGGATGCGGCCAAGGCGCTGATGGAGCGTGCCGGCGTGCCGGTCGTTCCCGGCTATCATGGTGAGGGACAAGAGCCGGGCTTTCTGGCCGAGCAGGCTGATGGCATCGGCTTTCCAGTCCTGATCAAGGCGCGGGCGGGCGGTGGCGGCAAGGGCATGCGCCGCGTCGACCGGCCTGGGGATTTTCCGGCGGCGCTGGAGGCGGCGCAGCGCGAAGCCAAATCGGCCTTCGGTGACGAGACTGTGCTGATCGAGAAATATCTGGTCCAACCCCGCCACATCGAAATCCAGGTTTTTGGCGATAGCCAGGGCAATGTCGTGCATCTCTTCGAGCGCGATTGTTCGCTGCAGCGCCGGCACCAGAAGGTGATCGAAGAAGCGCCGGCGCCTGGCATGACGCAGGAAATGCGCAGCGCGATGGGCGAGGCGGCCGTGCGGGCTGCTCGCGCCATAGACTATTGCGGCGCAGGTACGGTCGAGTTCATCGCCGATGTCTCAGGCGGCCTGTCACCGGATCGTTTCTTCTTTATGGAAATGAACACCCGACTGCAGGTCGAGCATCCCGTCACCGAGGCGATCGCTGGCGTCGATCTGGTCGAATGGCAATTGCGTGTTGCCAGCGGCGAGCCATTGCCGAAGACGCAGCACGAACTCACCATAAACGGCTGGGCTTTCGAAGCCCGTATCTATGCCGAAGACCCGTCGCGCGGCTTCCTGCCGGCAACGGGCACGCTCTCGCACCTTCGCTTTCCCGAAGGCGATGTCCGTGTCGATGCCGGCGTGCGCGAGGGAGACAGCATTACCCCGCATTATGATCCGTTGATCGCCAAGCTGACGGTCCATGCCGCGGACCGTCCGGCTGCGCTTGCCAGACTGACGCAGGCGCTGCAGCAGACGCAGGTGGCCGGCACCACCACAAACCTCGATTTCCTCACCCGCCTCAGCCAGCAGCCGGATTTCGTCGCGGGCCGTCCGGATACGGGGCTGCTCGACCGGGAGGCGGAGGCTCTGACGTCTGTGCAACCGCCCGACGATGCAGCGCTGGCGATCGCCGCCATTGTCGAGGCCGGAGGCTTTGCTCGGTCCAACAGCGCCGACCCGGGATTCGCGTTGGGCGCCTGGCAGATCTGGGGTGAAATGAGCCGGCCCGTGACGCTGCATTTCGGCGGCGGCCAGGCAAATTGCCGTGTTACTGCAAAGGGCCGGGAGCTTTTCAGTGTTGCTTTCGAGGGTCGCACCATTCCCGTGCGTCTCCTGATGCAGGGCGATGGCACCCATCGCGTCGAGATCGATGGCCGGCAGTCGAGCGTCGATATTTTTGAGGCATCGCATGGTATGACGCTGTTCCTCGACGGGCGCACGCATCACTTCCATCGTCTCGATCCGCTGGATGGCGGAGAAGAGGCGGCTGCCGGCGGTGACCGGCTGATCGCCCCGATGCCGGGCCTCGTCAAGATTGTCCGCGTCCGTGCAGGCGACACGGTGGCCAAAGGGCAGGCGCTGATCGTCATGGAAGCGATGAAGATGGAGCTGACGCTGACGGCAATGCGCGACGGCATCGTCGAGAGCCTGCATGTCGGCGAGGGCGATCAGACCAGCGAGAGCGCCGTGCTTCTGTCGCTCCGGCCGGAGGATGCGGCATGATGGAAGATCTGCCCAACCATGTCACGATCGTTGAAATGGCTCCGCGCGACGGCCTGCAGAACGAAAAGCAGCCGATCGATACCGCGAGAAAGATCGAGCTGGTCGATCTGCTCTCCGATTGCGGCTTCGGCCGCATCGAAGTCACCAGCTTTGTCAGCCCGAAATGGGTGCCGCAGCTTGCTGACGCCGCTGCCGTCATGGCGGGCATCGCGCGCAGGCCAGGTATCCGCTATGCGGCGTTGACACCCAATATGCAGGGCTTCGAGGCGGCAATTGCTGCGGGTGCCGATGAGATAGCGATCTTCGCGTCTGCGTCCGAAACATTTTCCATGTGCAATATCAATTGCTCGATAGCCGAGAGTATCGAGCGCTTCCGGCCGGTGGCCGCCGCGAGCCGTGATCGTGGCATTCCCTTGCGCGGCTATGTCAGTTGCGTCGTCGAATGCCCCTATGAAGGCGCCATCCCGCCGGAGAATGTGGTCAGTGTTGCCTGGCAGCTTCGTGCCCTTGGTTGTTACGAAGTCAGCCTTGGCGACACGATCGGCAAGGGCACGCCGGAAGCTGTCGACCGGATGCTTGCTGCTGTTCTGGGGGAGCTTCCGGCTACTGCGTTTGCCGGCCATTTTCATGACACGTCGGGGCGGGCGCTCGACAATATTGCCGTCGCGCTCGAGCGCGGTTTGCGGGTGTTCGACGCCTCAGCCGGCGGCCTTGGCGGCTGCCCTTTTGCGCCCGGAGCAAAGGGCAATGTCGATACCGTCGCGGTCCATGATTATCTGACGACACGCGGCTACGAGACCGGCCTTGACGAGGAGAAACTCGCCCGCGCCGCCGCCTTTGCCCGCAGCCTCAGGAGTGCCTCATGACATCGCAAACGATCCATATCGCCACCGATGAACGCGGTGTCGCTCGCCTCACTCTGGCACGTCCGGAAAAGCACAATGCCCTCTCGGCCGATATGATCGACGAGTTGACGGCTGCAGCCCGCGATCTTGGCGATGACAAGGCTGTCCGGGTCGTGGTCCTTGCCGGCGAGGGCGCCAGTTTCTGCGCCGGCGGCGATCTCGGCTGGATGCGCGCCCAGTTCGACGCCACGCGCGACGGGCGCATGGCCGAGGCCCGCCGGCTCGCCATGCTGTTCAAGGCGCTGAACGAATTGCCCAAGCCGCTTGTCGCGCATGTCCATGGCAATGCCTTCGGCGGCGGCATTGGCATCTTGAGTGTCTGCGACATGGTGATATCAGCCACCACGGCACGCTTCGGCCTGACGGAGGTACGCCTCGGCATCATCCCCGCCACCATCAGCCCTTACGTCGTTGCCCGCATAGGCGAGGCCAATGCCCGGCCGCTCTTTCTTTCGGGCAAGATCATCGATGCCTGGCAGGCGCATGCTGCAGGGCTGCTTTCAAGGGTCGTACCCGAAGAGGCGCTGGATGAGGCCGTGGAAGCGGAAGTCCGCCATTTTCTTGCTGCTTCCCCACAGGCCGCGGCACGTGCCAAGGCGCTCGCCCGCTCGGTCGGCCGGCCGATCACCGATGGCATGATCGATCACGTCGTCGAGCAATTGGCGGATGCCTGGGAAACCGAAGAGGCGAAAGAGGGGGTGACCGCCTTCTTCGAAAAACGGCGACCGAACTGGCAACAGGCTTAGACCAGCCTGTTGTTCTCGATGCTCAATTGCGGGAACTGCGTGTTTCCCTTGGCGAGTTCATCGGATGCCGGCTTGTCCCAGCGAAAGCCCATGATCGCGCCTTTTTCCATCTCCTGGAAGAGATTGCCCGATATCACGGCCGAGCCGGCGCCATCGGCCACCGAGACGACGCAGCCGATGCCGGCATGGCGGACGATGTTACCTTTGGCGACCACATTGCGGAGATAAGGCCCCCAGCCGAGTTTCAGTCCCCAGAGCGGCGCGTTCTCGATGACATTATCGGCAATCAGCGTGTCGGCTTCGGCCGATATGCCGATGCCGAACCCGCCGTCCTGAGCGTATGGGGCCGTGAGCGACAGGTTGCGGACGATGTTGCCCGTCACGGTGGCGAGCCGGCCGCCCTTGTCGAAATTGGCGACGGCAATGCCATTGGCCGCGCCATCGATCAGATTATTGTTGATGGTGGCGCCCACGAATTCGAACTCGCAGAAGATCGCCGTCTCGCCGGAGCGCAGGCATTGATTGCCCGAGATCTGCACGTTCGATGCCGAATTGGCGCGGATCGCGGTGAGGGCGCAATCGGCAATGCGGTTACCGGAAACCAGCACGCCGTCGGCGCGAAAAACATTGATGCCGTTGCCGTTCTGGCCAGTGCCGCCACCATTGGCGCCGATGCGGGCGATGCGGTTGTCGGTGACGCTGCTGCCATCCTCAGCCTTGTCCCAGCGATGGATGAGAATGCCGCCATTGCCGCAATCTTCAACGCTATTGCCTGTAACCGTGAGGCCGGTCGACTGTACGGAATAGATGCCGGCCTCGGCAGCGCCGGAGATGCGGCTGCGCTCGATCCGGCCGCCGCAGCGTTCCAGCTGCAGCGCATGCTTGCGGCTGCCGGCAATCAGGCAGTTGTCGATCAGCACTTCATCGACGCCGGTAAATTGCAGAAGACCGCCGGCGTAATCCGCGAGCCAGCGATTGCCGCCATCCAGAACCAGGCCGGAAAGCTCGATGCGCTTGGCCTTGTCGGCATTCATCAGATGGCCGTTGCCGCCATAGACAAGGCGTGTTGCGCCGGGAACGCCGGTGATGCGCGTATTGTCGGGCAGCGTCAGGTTCGAGATCGTGAAATTGCCGGGCGGCAGAAGCAGAGGCACGTTGTTGCGCGCAGCGGTGTCGATCATCGCCTGCAGCTTGCCGCTCTTGAGGTCGCTCGTGCCCGGCGTTGCCTTGTAGGCGATGGCATCGATCGGGCCGCGCAGCTCGGCGCCATTCATCTTCGCAAGCGGGGCGGCAAAAATGCGGGGCGCAAACAGACCAGCCGCCGCCGAAGCGGCGACAGAGGCGATGAAGGCGCGGCGCTGGATCATGGCGAACTCCCGAAACATCGGTGAACAGGCAGAAATCGTGCCAGGTAAATCTGTCCCGTTTTGGCACGCCTGCGGCCCGCAGCCGGGGCTTGGGCATGTTCTTGCCGCCCGCAGAGGCCATATCCTTCACATCTCCTTAACCAATACGGGACAGACGGCGATGGGGATTCGATCGGTTCGGCCTATGGGCGACTCGCCACCCATGCTAGCTCTGCCGCATGCGCATCGCAGCCTTTCAACGCATGGCACTTTTCGACGCCGTCGATCAGGCGGCGGACGTGTTGGCGCGCGATCTTGCATGGGCGGAAACCCAAGGCATCGATCTCGCTCTTTTCCCCGAATGCTACCTTCAAGGTCACAGCTACGACGAGACCATCGCCAGACGGCGCGCTCTTTCCCTCGATGATCCCCATTTGAATGCTCTCGTTGGCCGCTTTGCCGTGGGGAAAACGACTGCGATCCTCGGTCTTTTCGAGCAAAGGGGCGAGGCGCTTTACAACAGCGCCATCGTTACCAGGGCAGGCCAGATAATCGGCGTCTATGCCAAGGCGCATCCTCTGGAAAGCGGTTGTTCGCCCGGAAAGGATTTCCCTGTCTGGGAAGAGGGCAGCTGGCGCTTCGGCATCAATATCTGCGCCGACCTCCGATACCCTTACACATCGCGTCGCCTGGTTCGAAACGGCGCCGGCCTCATCTGCAACCCAATCAACCTGATGCTGCGGCCCCACAAGGCCGAAAGGTGGCACAAGCCCGGCATATCGAGCCTGCAAACCTGCGCCAAGCACACGAAATGCTGGGTCATGGCGTCCGATGTCGTCGGTAGTAGCGACGATGGCTGGGTCAGCTATGGCAGTACCGCTATCGTCGATCCCAATGGCGTCGTCGTCGCCAAGGCCAAGCCACATAGCGAGGATGTCCTTGTTTTCGATCTGCCCGATCGACAGCCGGTACGCGAATTCGATCAAAAAGCAGAGCTCATCGCTACCTAATCGTGCAAATCGCGCTATCCTCTTGAATCATGAGACCGGAGCAACTGCTTTATCCCGCGCCTGAAGGATTGTTCTGTCCGATCGGCGGCTTCTATATCGACCCCGTGCAGCCGGTCGAGCGTGCGCTGATAACGCATGGCCATTCCGACCATGCCCGCTCGGGCCATGCCCGTGTGCTCGCCACACGCCAGACCCTGGATATCATGCGCATTCGCTATGGCGCTGATTTTGCAGGATCGGAGCAGGCAGCCGACTTCGGCGAGGAGGTGACGATCAACGGGGTGAAAGTGTCCTTCCATCCGGCGGGCCATGTTCTCGGCTCGGCGCAGATCGCGGTGGAGAAGGACGGACTGCGGATCGTCGTGTCAGGCGATTACAAGCGCCGGCCCGATCCGACCTGTGCGGCCTATGTGCCTGTTCCCTGCGACGTCTTCATCACCGAGGCTACCTTCGGGTTGCCGGTGTTCCATCATCCCGATCCGATGGCCGAGACACGGAAGCTTCTGGCGTCCCTTCGCCAGTTCCCCGAGCGGACCCATATGATTGGCGCCTATGCACTCGGCAAGGCGCAGCGCGTCATCCGGCTGCTGCGCGATGCCGGCTATGACAAGCCGATCTATATTCACGGCGCGCTCGAGACCTTGTGCGACTACTATATCAGCCAGGGTATCGCGCTTGGCGAATTGCGGCCGGCAACGGTGGAAAGCCGCGATCAGTCGATCTTCCAGGGCGCCGTCGTCGTCGGCCCGCCGTCTGCTTTCCAGGACCGCTGGGCGAGGCGGTTTCACGATCCGTTGCCGGCCTTCGCCTCCGGCTGGATGATGGTGCGCCAGCGCGCCAAACAGCTCGGCGTCGAGCTGCCGCTGGTCATATCGGACCATTGCGACTGGCCGGAGCTGACCGAGACGATTTCCGAGTTGAAGCCGGCCGAGGTCTGGGTCACCCACGGCCGCGAGGAAGCGCTGGTGCGCTGGTGCGAGCTGCAGGGCATCGCGGCCAAGCCCTTGCATCTCATCGGCTATGAAGACGAGGGCGATTGATGAAAGCCTTTGCCGATCTCCTCGACCGCCTGGTGCTGACGCCGAGCCGTAACGGTAAGCTGAAGCTGCTGACCGACTATTTCCGCGACACGCCCGATCCCGATCGTGGTTATGGCCTTGCCGCCATCGCCGGCACGCTGGAGGTGCGCAACGTCAAGCCCGCCTTGCTGCGCGAGCTTGTGCTGGAGCGCATGGACGATGTGCTGTTCCGCTATTCCTATGACTATGTCGGCGATCTCGCCGAGACCATCTCGCTGGTCTGGGACAAGGAAAGCGATATCGAGCGTTCTCCTGCCGAACAGCCGCGGCTCGGCGAGGTTATCGGCCGCATGAATGCGCTGGGGCGCACTGAAGTCCGCGGTTTCGTCCGCGATTTGCTCGACCAACTGGATACGTCGGGTCGCTTCGCCTTCCTCAAGCTCGCGACCGGCGCCCTGCGCATCGGCGTATCGGCCCGGCTCGCCAAGCAGGCGCTGGCCGAGCTCAGCGGCAAGGATGTGACCGAAATCGAAACGCTGTGGCATGGCTTGCAGCCACCTTATGAAAGCCTGTTCCAATGGCTTGAGGGGCGGGGAGAGCGACCGGTGCTGGCGACGCCGGCGATCTTCCATTCCGTCATGCTCGCCAATCCGGTCGAGCCTGGTGATCTCGATGGGCTGGAACCGCAAGACTTCGTGGCCGAATGGAAATGGGACGGCATCCGCGTCCAGCTTTCGCGCTCCGGTTCCACGAGCAAGCTCTATTCCCGCTCCGGCGACGATATCTCCGGCGCCTTTCCCGATATCGTCGATGCGATGAGCTTCGAAGGCGTCATGGATGGCGAGCTGCTGGTCGGTGGCACCGTGCGCTCCAACAGCGCGACGCGCAGCTTCTCGGATCTGCAGCAGCGCCTCAACCGCAAGACGGTCACAGCGAAGATGCTGGAGGAGTTTCCTGCCTTCATCCGAGCCTACGATCTTCTGTTCGACCGCGAGGAGGATGTGCGCGGCCGGGGCTTTCTCGACCGACGCCAGCGGCTGACTGAGATCGTCGAGACAGCGCCCCACGACCGCTTCGATCTGTCGCCCCTTGTCGATTTCACGTCCTGGGATGAACTCGACCGGCTGCGCTCCTCGCCGCCCGATCCGGTGATCGAGGGCGTGATGATCAAGCGGCGTGACAGCGCCTATCTCGCCGGCCGGGCCAAGGGGCCATGGTTCAAATGGAAGCGCGACCCCTACAATGTCGATGCGGTGCTGATGTATGCACAGCGTGGTCACGGCAAGCGCTCCAGCTATTATTCCGATTTCACCTTTGGCGTCTGGTCGGTGACGCCGGAAGGCGAACAGCTGGTGCCCGTCGGCAAGGCCTATTTCGGTTTCACCGATGCCGAGCTCGAAGTGCTCGACAAGTTCGTGCGTAACAACACGGTCGACCGCTTTGGTCCGGTGCGGGCGGTGCGCGCCGATCGCGATTTCGGCTTCGTCCTCGAAGTTGCCTTCGAGGGCATCAATCGCTCGACCCGCCATAAATCCGGTGTTGCGATGCGTTTTCCCCGTATCGCCCGGCTGCGGCCGGATAAGCCGCCCTATGAGGCGGATAGGCTGGAAACTTTGATCGCGCTGATTGACGCGAAGGCTCCCGCTGTTGATGAATAGGCGCGGGCGATTCCTCACTAGAATGTGAGTTGGCCTTGCCTTTCAATCCATGCAGATTTGAGCTGCGCCGGGATATTTGGACAAAGCCTATGACCATGTCTGACGACAATATATTCCGTCCCAATCGACGCCGCGTTCTGGCCGGTCTGGCGGCCACGCTTTTCGCGCCCAACATTGTGAGAGCGGCTGATGACAGCACCGTTGGCAGCAAGCCGGCCGATAGCAAGCCGGTCGTTCCGAGGGGCGATGAAAAGGCTTCGGATGCGCCGCCGCTGATGTCGGGCGACTACCGCAAGGAGCGCTATCTCTTCAAGACGGATCTGCTTAGCAAGGGCCCCGCGCCGGATATCTACGAACAGTTGGTGACGCCACCGACCGCGGATCAGCTTTTCTATCGCAGCGGTCTTGGCGCACAATTGGAGCTTGTCGCCTGGGTTTCCCGCTACGAGCGCACGCGCACGCCGAAGCCGGCGGTGCTTTTCCTGCATGGCGGCAACGCCATCGGTCAAGGTCATTGGCAACTGATGAAGCCCTATGTCGAAGCAGGCTATGTCGTCATGATCCCCTCCATGCGGGGTGAAAATGGCCAGAAGGGCAACTTCTCGGGTTTTTACGATGAAGTGGCCGACGTGCTGGCTGCCTCCAACCGCCTGCGGCATCTGCCCGGTGTCGATCCGCATCGCATGTTTCTCGCCGGACATAGCATCGGGGGCACGCTGGCCATGTTGGCGGCCATGTCGACCAAGCGTTTCCGGGCGGTTGCTCCGATCTCGGGCAATCCCGATGCCTATGCCTTCTTCAGCCGCTATCCGGAGGACATCCGGTTCAACACCAAGAACCCGCGCGAGTTCCAGATGCGTTCGCCGCTCTGCTATGCGCACAGTTTCAGAAGCCCGATGAAGCTGTTCCACGGTACCGAGGAAGCCCACTTCGACTCGCGGCTGGCTCTGCTTGCCAAGCGGGCGACGGCGAGCGGAGTGAAGATAGAGATGGCGACGGTGCAGGGCAGCCATAATTCCGCTCTGCCGGGCGAGATCGAGCAAAGCATCCAGTTCTTCAAGAGCGTAGCCGCGTAACGGCTGCCCGGCTGCTGCTATGCCATCAGCCTGTCGATCAATGCCGCCGCCGCTTGCGCGATCACGGTTCCCGGCGGGAAAATCGCGTCTGCGCCGGCTGCCTCCAGTGCTGCGAAATCCTGGGGCGGGATGACGCCGCCAACGGCGATCAGAACGTTGCCGGCATGGCGGCGCAACAGGGCTTCCTTCAATTCCGGTACCAATGTCAGATGCCCGGCCGCAAGCGAGGATGCACCGAGGATATCGACGCCTTCCCGGACGGCGACATCCGCCACTTCTTCCGGCGTCTGGAACATCGCGCCGACGATGACGTCGAAGCCGAGATCGGCGAATGCCGTTGCGATGACTTTCTGGCCGCGATCGTGCCCGTCCTGGCCCATCTTCGCGATGAGAATGCGGGGCTTTTCGCCGCGCGCCTTGCGGAAGGCTTCGACCTTGGCGACTGCCTTGTTGAAGACCGGGTCGGCATCGCCGACCTCCTGGCGATAGACGCCCGAAATGGTTCTGATGACAGCGACATGGCGGCCAAAGGCCTTTTCCATCGCCAGTGAGATTTCACCGACCGTTGCCCTTGCGCGTGCCGCCTTCACGGCGAAGTCGAGCAGATTGCCGGTGCCGTTGCGTGCGGCATCCGTCAGGGCATCGAGGGCAGCTTCCACCGCAGTGGTCTCGCGCGTGCCCTTCAATTGCTGCAGTTTCGAGAGCTGCCGGGCGCGCACCTCGGAATTGTCGACCTTCAGCACGTCGACTTCGATGTCCTTTTCCGGCTTGGAAAAGTTGATGCCGACGAGGATCTGATGGCCGCTGTCGATGCGCGCTTGCGTGCGTGCCGAGGCCTCTTCGATGCGAAGCTTCGGAATACCCTTCTCGATCGCCTTTGCCATGCCGCCGAGCGCCTCGACCTCCTCGATATGCGAAAGGGCGCGGGCAGCGAGGTCATGGGTCAGGCGCTCGACATAGGCCGAACCGCCCCAGGGGTCGATGATGCCTGTCGTGCCGGATTCCTTCTGCAGCAGGATCTGCGTGTTGCGGGCGATGCGGGCCGAATGGTCGGTCGGCAATGCCAAGGCTTCGTCGAAGGAATTGGTGTGGAGTGATTGTGTATGCCCCTGCGTCGCTGCCATGGCCTCGACCATGGTGCGGATGATGTTGTTCATCGGGTCCTGTGCCGTCAGCGACCAGCCGGAGGTCTGGCTGTGAGTCCTGAGCGCCAGGGACTTCTGGTCTTTCGGCGCGAAATTCTTCTGCATCAGCGCAGCCCAGATCAGCCGGCCCGCGCGCATCTTGGCGACTTCCATGAAGAAGTTCATGCCGACTGCCCAGAAGAAGGAAAGGCGAGGCGCGAAACTATCGATATCCATCCCGGCCGCGACGCCGGCCCGCGCATATTCTATGCCGTCGGCGATCGTGTAGGCCAGCTCCAGATCGGCGCTCGCTCCGGCCTCCTGCATGTGATAGCCGGAAATCGAGATCGAGTTGAACTTCGGCATGCGCTGGCTGGTATAGCTGAAAATGTCCGAAACGATCCGCATCGAAGGCTGTGGCGGATAGATGTAGGTGTTGCGGACCATGAACTCCTTGAGGATGTCGTTCTGGATCGTGCCCGACAGCTTGTCCTCGGAAACGCCCTGTTCCTCGCCCGCGACGATATAGAGCGCCATGACCGGCAGCACCGCGCCGTTCATGGTCATGGACACGCTCATCTCGTCGAGCGGTATGCCGTCGAAGAGCTGGCGCATGTCGAGAATGGAATCGATCGCCACGCCTGCCATGCCGACATCACCCGCCACGCGTGGGTGATCGCTGTCGTAACCGCGGTGGGTGGCAAGGTCGAAGGCGACGGAGAGACCCTTCTGCCCGGCCGCGAGGTTGCGGCGATAGAAGGCGTTGGACTCCTCGGCCGTGGAAAATCCGGCATACTGCCTAATGGTCCAGGGTTGCTGGACATACATTGTCGGGTAGGGGCCGCGCAGGAAAGGTGCGGCGCCTGGATGGGTATCAAGGAAATGCAGGCCGGCGAGATCGCGTTCGTCATAGCGACGCTTGACGGCGATGCCTTCCGGGGTGTCCCAGGCCAGCGCATCCGTCACCGCCGCCTTGGTTTGCGGCTTTGCCCAGGGGATATTGGCGAAGTCGGGAATCCTGGTCATGGAGCCGATACCTCCGTGAGTGCTGCTTGTGCGTTACCCCCCTCTGTCACTTCGTGACATCTCCCCCACAAGGGGGGAGATCGGTAACCTGTGGCGTGCATTTGCGCCAAATTGGTATTCAGCCAGCTGGAACGGCGTTGTATACTGTTGTGGAGAGAGCGACGTGCTCCCAACGATCTCCCCCCTTGTGGGGGAGATGTCGCGAAAGCGACAGAGGGGGGTACTGCGCGCACGGCAGATTCGACAAACAAGATCATGCCCCCACTCCCTCATCCAGCCGTAGTGGTGTCAGCCCCATGCCGCCCACAACTGGACCCGGCGGATCCAGGATCTCGACCGGCCGCTCCGTCTTCATCGCAAACAAGGTGGATCCAACAATGGGCTTGGTAATGCGGCTTGCACATGCCGCGGCAACCATCGCCGCCAGTTGGCCGCTGGCGATCACCTTTGCCAAGCCGCCATTGCGCTCGACGCCGGTAAAGATTTCCCACGCCCGTTCGGCCAGTGCATCGGTCAGCGCCTCGATGCCGCCAGCGCCGGCGGCGGGATCTATGACGTGATCAAGATGGCTTTCGGCGATGAGGATTGTCTGTGTGTTGCGCGCCAGCCGCCGGGCCAGCGGATCGGGAATGCCATGCGCCAGGCTGTGCGGCAGCACCGCGATTTCATCTGCGCCGCTGGTGCCGGCGGCAAAGACCGCGATGGTGTTGCGCAGCGTGTTCGTCTCCGGATCGAGCCTCGTAAGCATGCGATAGCTGGTTTCGACGAAGAGGTGCGCGGGCTTGGGATCGGAGACGCCACAGGCCTCGGCGATGCGGCCGAATATCAATCGTGCCGCGCGGATCTTGGCCATGGTGGTGAATTGATTCTGGTCAGCCGAAAGGCAAAGGCTCACCGCCGCCAGCGCTGCTTGCGGAGAAAGTCCCGCCGCATCCAGCAGGCGCAGATGGCCCGCAAGGCTCGCGGCCATGATGGCCAGTTCCTGCGCTTCGGTTCCGCCGGCATTGTGGACGGCGCGGCCGTCTGCGTTGACGATGGTGCCAGGCACCTTCTGCTCGGAGGAACGGCGGATGCTTTCCACTACATCGGCTTGCACGTCACCCACTGAAAAAGCGTCGAGGCCAAGATGCATCGCCGTCGGCGGGTTGGCTTTCAGCGCAGTGCTCAAAGTCGCCGTCGCATCAGTGGTGAAGCCATCGAGGCGCAGCGAGATGGTCTTGCCGGATAGCGCGTCAGCGATTCTCTGGGCAAATGCCGGCGTGTCGATGCTGGTTCCCGTGCCAAAGCCAGAGGCGGATTGAGGGGAGACGATACAAATGCCGCTCGCACCGTTGGCAAGATCGTCGTCGAGCTGCCGCAGAGCGCGATCCCTGTCGGGATCGTCCATGCGCTGGGTAAGGGTCCAAGGGATATCGGTCCGCTTGCGCGATAAAGGCGGATAGTCTGGTCGGCGCTCGTAGAGCGGTTCGATCGCAATGCCGTCGTCGGTTTGCGATACCAGCGTTTCCTGGAAATCTTTGCCCTTCAGCGCCCGTTCCACCAACTTCAGCCAGGTCTTGCGATCGGTCTGGTCGAAGATGCTCGGGTCGAGACTGTCGATATTCATGCCATCCTCCGTCTCGCAATGGTCTAGCCCATGATGCCGCGAGGGAAAACAGAAGTTTGCTCAATCCGCGCAATATCTTCGCTGCCGACGCCAGCTTCGCTCCAGCCGCATCCGCCATGATGGCGCCGACCCGATCTGTGTTCCAAATGGTTTTCGATGATGGCCGATCTGCTGCCCGTTTCCCGTCGCCTGCTTGCCGCGGCCGCCTTGGCTGGTTTGTCCGCCTGCAGCATCATTCCGGATACAGGTGCGACCGATCCGGATCGCTTCGTGCAGGACACGACGCCGGTGTTTTACCGCCCGGAGGGCATCGATCCACAGAGAGTGCACCGCCTGCCGGTGCAGCCCGTGCCGCAATCTCGTGATCTCTTCCGCACGCAATTCCACCAGACCTATGGTCTGCCGACCTTCAACCCGGTGCATCAGGCCATGTATGCGCAGCGAAGCGAAGACGACTTCACGCTGCCGGCCATTCCCTACAAGCGCATCGATCCGCGCTTCCTGCGTCAGGAAGTGGACTACACGAGCAGCGAGCGGCCCGGCACGATCGTCGTCGATACCAGAAACCACTACCTCTATCTTATAGAGCCGGGCGGCAAGGCCATGCGCTATGGCGTGGGCCTCGGTGCCGCAGGTTATGCCTGGCATGGCAAGGGCGTGATCCAGTGGAAGCAGAAATGGCCGCGCTGGACGCCGCCGGCCGAAATGGTTTCCCGCGAGCCGCAAATGAGACCACTGTCGGCCGAGCGCGGCGGCATGAATCCGGGGCCGACCAATCCGCTCGGTGCGCGCGCTCTCTATATCTATCAGAATGGCAAGGACACGCTTTACCGTGTTCACGGGACGCCGGATTGGCAGTCGATCGGCAGGGCGGCTTCGTCCGGCTGCGTGCGCATGCTCAACCAGGACGTGATAGATCTCTACAACCGAGTGCCGGACAAAGCCGAAATTGTCGTTTTGTAGTGCTAATTTACCACAAATTTTCGTGATGTTGCATAAGTGCGATAGCGGGACGCGGCTGCGCTCTTTAGTTTCGCTCCTGTCTCTGCGAACCTCCGGGGAGCCGAATCAGCCTGTTTGTCTCGGGTTCTTGCTTCCCCTTCAATAGGAACGATGCTGTCGACATGAGCGTGCCTCCATCACTATCCCGACGAAATTTCCTCACCCTTGCTAGCATCGGCGCCGTCACGACGCTCGCCGGCTGTGCCTCCACCGTCAATAGCGGTTCCGTCGTGAGCCCGGTGCAATACAGCGGCTCGCCCAGGCCGTTCCGTACCTGGTTCTCCAGCTATGACGGCGAGCAACCCGATCCGGCGGTGATCTATGCGGCCGTGGACGACGGCGGCTTCCATGTTCCAGCCGTTCCCTATCAGCAGATTGATCCGCGCTTCTATCGTCAGCGCGTTGTTGATCCGACAGGCGAAGCGCCGGGTAGCGTCATCGTCAACACCACGCAGCGCATGCTTTACGTCACCGAACAGGGTGGCACGGCGATGCGTTACGGCATCGGCGTCGGCCGCGAAGGCTTTGCCTGGCAGGGCCGCGGCGTCATTCAATGGCGCAAGAAGTGGCCGCGCTGGAACCCGCCGGATGAAATGGTCGCGCGCCAGCCGGAACTGGTCAAATACTCCATCGCCAATGGCGGCATGGATCCGGGCTTGAAGAACCCGCTCGGCGCTCGTGCGCTCTACATCTTCGAAGACAAGCAGGATTCGCTTTACCGCCTGCACGGCAATCCGGAATGGCGCTCCATCGGCAAGGCCGTTTCCTCCGGCTGCGTCCGTCTGCTCAACCAGGACGTCATCGATCTCTATGATCGCGTTCCCGAACGCGCGCCGATCCTCGTGACGACGTAAGATCGCGTCATTGCAATATGAAAGGGCGCCCGAATACGGCGCCCTTTTTGTTGTCCCGATTTTGCCAGCTTTATTCGGCGGCCAGATTGACCTTCAGCCGCCGCAACTGGTCGCGCAGATTGGCGATTTCGGCCATGTCGCAGCCGGTAGCCTGGCCGATGGCGCCCATGATCGTGTCGACCTGGCATTGCATGCCGCTGCCCTTTTCCGTGAGTGAGACAATCACCTGACGCTCATCCCTTGGATCGCGTGCGCGGCCGATCAGGCCTGCCTGCTCCAATCGCTTCAGAAGAGGCGAAAGCGTGCCGGAATCGAGATCGAGCTTTTCGCCGATGACCTTGACCGACAGGCTGCCTTTTTCCCATAGGACGAGCATCACGAGATATTGCGGATAGGTGAGGCCAACCCGATCGAGGATCGGCTTGTAGGCGCGGTTGAAAGCATGCGCAGCGCTGTAAACGGCAAAGCAAAGCTGCCTTTCGAGCCGCTTTTCCTCATCCGGGATGATGGTTTGCCCATTCACATTGTCTGTCATTGCTGCTCCGCCATTTTCTTGTTGCCGGCATTGTCACAAATTCAATTTGCAAAATCAAATTGCAAAAAATATATGTTGCGCACGATTAAATCGTGATATATACAATAATCATCCAAACCGAAGGGAGACATGACATGCCTATTCTCTACACCACCAAAGCTTCTGCCACGGGTGGCCGCGCCGGCCGCGCTGTTTCCGAAAATGGCGTTCTCGACGTCACGCTGACTGTTCCGAAGGAACTTGGCGGCGATGGCGCCACCGGCACCAACCCTGAGCAGCTCTTTGCTGCCGGCTATTCCGCCTGCTTCCTCGGCGCTTTGAAATTTGTCGCAGGTCAGCAGAAGGTCAAGGTTCCGGAAGACACCAAGGTCACCGTAACGGTCGGCATCGGCCCGCGTGAAGACGGCGGCGGCTTCGGCATCGACGTGGCCCTCTCGGTTCACATTCCTGGTATGGACAAGGCCGAAGCTGAAAAGCTTGCCGCCGCTGCTCACATCGTGTGCCCCTACAGCCACGCCATGCGCACCTCGACCGAAGTGCCTGTTACCGTCGCCTAAGACGGAACTTCGCCCTGCTGCCTGAAAAGGCGGCAAGAATAGATCGGGAGCGGTGAGCTTTTTACTCGCCGCTCCTTTTCCTTTGCAAGAAATATGCTATATGTTTTCCAAGGAAAGGATATGGCTATGGCGAAAACCCAAATATTGAGTCATGCAAATCCTGGTGAGGCTGTTGTCATCACCAAGGCGGTGGTCAATGCTGCCGAGCGGCTGGGATTGAATGCCCGCATACTGGCCGCCGTCATCGGCGTTTCGGAGGCTACGGTCTCGCGCATGAAGCGGCAGGATCATCTTCTGGAGCGCGACAGCAAGCCCTTTGAACTCGGCGTGCTCTTCGTTCGCCTGTTTCGCTCGCTCGACGCCATCGTTGGCGGCGACGAGGCCGTGGCGCGCCAGTGGCTGCGCAACAGCAATCTCGCCCTTGGCGCAGCACCCCAAGACAAGATCACCTCGATTTCCGGATTGACCGATGTCCTTGCCTATCTGGACGCCCGCCGCGCTCTCATCTGAAACGAGGGTCATTTCCGGCCGCTATTGGCGGCTGGTGGAATCGCAGCATCAGGTCTCCACTCTGAAGCTGGTCGATACGCTGGAGGAGCAGGCGCTTCTCGAAACGCTTCTGGAGGAGAGCAAGCCGGTCTTGCCGCCGGAATGCGCCGGTCTCGACTATCTGCTGGCGACGCCCTTTCGCTATGGTGCAACCTATCCGCACGGCTCCCGTTTTCGGCGTGCGGGCCGCACGCTCGGTGTTTTCTATGCCTCAGAGCAGGTGGAAACGGCGCTGGCCGAGATGAGCTTCTATCGGCTGCTGTTCTTCCGCGATTCCCCGGATACGCCCTTGCCCGGTAACGCGGCGGAATACACAGCCTTTGCCGTTGCCATCGCCACCAAACAGGCAATCGACCTGACGAGCCCCCCATTGGATCGTGACCGGCAGCAGTGGACCGATCCGATCAACTACGAAGCATGCCAGTCGCTTGCCGAGGCGGCGCGAGCGGGAGGGGGCGAGGCTATCCTCTATCGCTCCGTGCGGGATCCCCAGGGCGGCAGGAACATCGCCCTTTTGACCGCCAAGGCTTTTGCTGCGCGCGAACCTGTGGAACGCCAAACTTGGCGCATCCGCCTGTCACGAGCCGGCGTTCAGGCACTCTGCGAATTTCCCAGGCGCCGCATCGGCTTCGAAAGGCAGGATTTCGGCAACGATCCCCGGCTGTCGTAACAGCCTTCAGAGCAGCATTGCCAGATCGCGGCGCAAGCGGTCGCCGTTGCCATCGGGCAGCCGCTCTTCCAGCGCCGCATGCGTCAGCTTCCACGTGGGTACGGCCGCGGCAAGAGCCGCTTGACCCGAAGGTGTGAGGCTGAGAAGGCGAGCGCGGCGATCCTTAGGATTGGGCACGATATTTACCCACCCGCGTCGCTCCAGCGGTTTCAGGGCGGCAGTCAGCGTCGTCTGGTCCATCGCAAGCAGCGCCGTAACCGAGCCCATGGATGCGGGCATTGGTCTATTCAGGGACATCATCAGGGAAAACTGGCCGTTGGTCAGTCCAAACGGTCTCAGCGCTTCATCGAAGCGACGAGCCAGGGCGCGTGCGGCACGCTGCACATGCAGGCATAGGCAGGTGTCGCGCACAAGCAGGGTGGTTTCAAAGGGGACTTGTACTGTGTTTGACATGGTTAATTAATATTGATATCAATGTATTTGTCAAGATTTTGGGAGTTGGTACGCCGGAGGAGGGCGCTGACAATGAACCAGATCGTTTCCAGAGACGTATGGCTGGAGGCCCGTCGGCAATTGCTTGCCAGCGAAAAGGAGGCGACGCATCTGCGCGATCGCGTCAATGCCGAGCGCTTGGCTCTGCCATGGGTGAAGGTGGACAAGGACTATGCCTTCGATACGCCTGCGGGCAGGAAGTCGCTTGCGGAGCTCTTTGATGGCCGCCACCAACTGATCGTCTATCATTTCATGCTCGGCCCGGATTGGGATGCCGGCTGCACCGGCTGCTCTTTCCTTGCCGATCATCTCGATGGCGCACTTCCGCATCTCAATCATCATGACGTTACGCTGATAGCCGCATCCCGCGCCCCGCTCGACAAGGTGGAAGCCTACAAAAAGCGCATGGGCTGGCGTTTCCCCTGGGTCTCGTCCTTCGGCAGCGACTTCAACTTCGATTATCACGTCTCCTTCTCGAAGGAGCAGCTCGCCGGCGAGACGGTCTTCTACAATTTCACGCCCATGGATTCGGCCGAAGGATTTGACGAGCTTCCCGGCCTCAGCGCCTTCTACAAGGACGATGCCGGCAATGTCTTCCACACCTATTCGAGCTATGCCCGTGGCCCGGAAGAGTTGATCGGCACCTTGATGATCCTCGATCGCGCCCCGAAGGGACGCAACGAAAGCAGCACGATGAATTTCGTCCGGCGCCATGACGAATATGAGGACGCGGCTAAGGCGGATTCCTGCTGCCATTGATCCCGGTGGGAACTACTGAATCCACGCCATGGGAGCCTAGGGGTCGAATTATCGCGCTTCGTGCCTAGTTATAGACTGGCGCCTGCTTGCCGGGTCACGGACGGATCGGTCGATTGACCATCGCTTGGCCGTCACTTTTATCGGCGATGATGCGCCTGTGCCGATATCAGGCGCAGGCCGAGACAGACGACTGCCACAATCACAATAGGGAGAGAGATTCGATGGCTGAGAAGGGATATTTTGTCTGGTACGAGCTGATGACGTCGGATATGGCGGCGGCAGAAGCTTTCTACCGCAAGGTTGTCGGCTGGGATGCAGCCGATGCGGGCATGCCGGAAGTCGGCATGGACTACACGCTGTTCAGCGCCGGCGCAGGTCCGGTCGCCGGGTTGATGATTTTGCCCGAGGAAGCGAAAGCCATGGGCACGCCACCCTGCTGGACCGGCTATATCGGCGTTCCCAGCGTCGATGAGGCCGCAAAGACCGTTGTTGCCAAGGGCGGCAAGCTCTACCGCGAGCCGACCGATATTCCAGGTGTTGGCCGCTTCGCCGTGGTTGCCGATCCCTATGGCGCCGCCTTCTGCCTGTTCACGCCGTTGCCGGGTCAGGATTGGGAGCAGGCAGCACCTGCCACCCCCGGCTATTTCGGCTGGCACGAGCTCTATGCCGGCGACGGCCCGAAGGCTTTCGATTTCTATTGCGAGATGTTCGGCTGGGAATCGAGCTCCGATTTCGACATGGGCCCGATGGGCAAATACAAGATCTTCAAGATCGGCGACCGCGACTTCGGCGGCATCATGACCAAGCCGGCTGAAATGCCGGTGCCGGCCTGGAATTTCTATATCAACGTGCCGGCCATCGATGCGGCGATCACGCGGATCACCGAAGGTGGTGGCACGATCGTCAATGGCCCCATGGAAGTTCCCGGCGGCAGCTGGATCGTCCAGGCTACCGACCCGCAGGGTGCATTTTTCTCTCTGGTCGCGCCGGTGCGCTGATCTTCACCCTCCCCTTGAGGGGGAGGGTCGGCCCATAGGGCCGGGGTGGGGTGATCTCCAAATTCGCGGCGTGTCACCCCCACTCGCGGCTTTGCCGCGACCTCCCCCCTCAAGGGGGAGGTGTCAATTTACCGCTTCAGGCTGCCGAGAATTCCCCGCACCAGCGCACGACCAACCTGCGTGGCGACCGTACGCGCCATGCTCTTCATCGTTGCTTCCAGGATCGTCTCGCGCTGATAGCCCGAGCGGCCGCGGCCTGCCGGTTTGCTGTCGCCGCCGAAACCGGGGAGCGTCCAGCCGCCGGTGCTGGAGCCACCTTCCTTGGTTGCTGCCTCATCGGCCGCCTTGCTGGCGCGCGCCGCGAGGATCTCGTAGGCAGATTCGCGATCGATGGTCTGATCATAGAGGCCGGCGACCGGGCTGGCATTGATGACGGCCTGGCGTTCGGCATCGGTCAGGGGACCGATGCGCCCGGATGGCGGCCGGATCAAGGTGCGCTCGACGATCGAGGGCGCACCCTTGCCTTCGAGCATGGATACCAGCGCTTCGCCGGTGCCGAGCGTGGTGATGATATCGGCGGTCTTGAAAGCCGGGTTGGGGCGGAACGTGTCGGCGGCTGTCTGCACCGCCTTCTGCTCGCGCGGCGTATAGGCGCGCAGGGCATGCTGCACGCGGTTGCCGAGCTGCGCCAGCACGGTTTCCGGCACGTCGAGCGGATTTTGCGTGACGAAATAGACGCCGACGCCCTTGGAGCGGATCAGGCGCACGACCTGCTCGACGCGCTCGATCAGCACCTTCGGCGCATCGTTGAAGAGCAGATGCGCCTCATCGAAGAAGAAAACCAGCCTTGGCTTTTCAGGGTCACCGACTTCGGGCAGCTCCTCGAAGAGTTCGGAGAGCAGCCAGAGCAGGAAGGTGGCGTAGAGGCGCGGGTTCATCATCAGCTTGTCGGCGGCAAGCACCGACACCTGCCCGTAGCCGTTGTTGGTGACGCGCATGATGTCGGAGATTTTCAGCGCCGGCTCACCAAAGAAGTTTTCGGCTCCCTGCTGCTCCAGCACCAAGAGCGATCGCTGCAATGAGCCGACGGAGGTCTTGGAGATCAGGCCGTATTTGTTGGAAAGCTCGCTGGCATTCTCACCCATGTAGTTCAGCAGCGCCTGGAAGTCCTTGAAGTCGAGCAGCGCCAGGCCATTTTCATCGGCGATCTTGAAGGCGATGTTGAGCACGCCTTCCTGCGCCTCGGAGGCATCCATCAACCGCGAAAGCAGCAGCGGCCCCATCTCGGCGATGGTGGCGCGGACGCGATGGCCCTTTTCGCCGTAGATGTCCCAGAAGATCACTGGAAATTGCTCGAACTCATAGGGCTTCAGGCCGATTTCCTCGGCACGCTTCAAGAGGAAATCCTTGGGCTCGCCCTTGGCGGCAATGCCCGAGAGGTCGCCCTTGATATCCGCGCAGAAGACGGGCACGCCGGCCTTGGAAAATCCCTCCGCCAGCACCTGCAGCGTCACGGTCTTGCCGGTGCCGGTCGCGCCGGTCACGAGGCCGTGACGGTTGCCGAATTTCAGCGTCAGGAATTCCTCCTTGTTGATGCTTTCGTCCGGATTCCGGCTGGCGCCGACGAAAATCTGTCCGTCCTGCTGCGGCATGGTGTCGTCTCCCTCTGGGCGGCGGCACGGCAACCTTGAAGGTCGCCAGGGCCATTCATCGATTTGTCCTGACACTGTTATAAGAACTGACTTGAACGGGGACAACCATTCGCGTGATGCTTATGCTTCTGGTAGTATAACGAGGTCCGGCACGGCTTGTGTCGGTTGCCCCGTTCAGTTACGTTGACGTTAACGTTATAAAGGCAGGAGGCCAAAGTGAACGAAGTTATTGACCAGATCGCAACCAAAGCCGGCATTGCTCCTGATCTCGCAGAGAAGGCCGTCGGCATGATCCTTGGCTTTCTGCAACGCGAGGCACCCGATGGCCCCGTTACCAAGATGATCCAGGCGATTCCGGGCGCCACCGATCTCGTTGCCCAGTATAATGGCGAGGGCAGCACGGGCGGCGGTGGTCTGCTCGGCGGCCTTCTCAGCGCAGTTGGCGGTGGCGGCGGCCTCATGGCGCTTGGTCAGCAGCTGATGAGCAGCGGCCTCAGCATGGGCGAGATCACCTCGCTCGCCAAGGAAACGATCGCGACCGCCCGCCAGCATGCCGGCGACGAAGTGGTTGACCAGGTCGTCAACTCGGTCCCGGGCCTGCATCAGTTCCTCTGAGGCGAATAAGGCCTTTCCGGAAAGTTCGGGGAGGCCAGCCGCCAGCGGCCCGTGGATTTAGCGAGGCACCGCCAGCGAGCGATAATTTAATCTTCATGTCTTCCGGCCTTCGCCATCCTCTGTGGAGCGAGGGCCGTTGCTTTTGGAGAGATTGCTAAGTGTCCGTCAATCCTATTCCCTCCCTTTTGCCGAGAGGGCCGGGCCATCGTTTCGTGCTGTACGGCGATTCCTGTTCCGGTGTTTCGGGCGCCCTGCATGAAGGTACTTTCGCTGCCGTCAACTCTGTCCTGCGCCGGCTCGATCCGCCGCCTGAATTCATCCTGTTTCCGGGCGACGAGATCATTGGGCTGACGGCCGATCCGGAGGCGCTTCGGGCGCAATGGCGGCATTGGCTTGACCAGGAGATGGCATGGTTCGACCGGCAGGCGACACCGATCTGGCACACCACTGGCAATCACACGACCTATGACGAGATGAGCGAGCAGGTTTTCCGCGAAGTCTTGCAACTGCCGGAAAACGGGCCGCCGGGGCAGGAGGGACTGTCCTACTGGGTCCGCCACGGCGGTCTTCTGCTGGTTTTCGTGAATACCCTATGGACCGGCCTTGGCGGCGAAGGGCATGTCGAGACGGAATGGCTGGAGGCGACGCTCAAAGCGCATGCCGACGTCAGGCACAAGATCGTCCTCGGCCATCATCCCGTCTTCCCGGTGAACGGTTTTTCCGGCGCCTATCAACGCGAAATCGGTCCCGAATATGCCGGGAAATTTTGGGATATTCTGGTTGAGGCCGGTGTTCTTGCCTATGTCTGCAGCCATATCCTTGCCTTCGACGTTCAGGTGCATCGCGGCGTCCTCCAGCTTTGCACAGCGGGGGCGGGAACTGCGCATCGAATGCCCGAAGGGGTGGAATATCTCCATTGCATTCAGGCAGCACTCGATGCGGAGGGGCTTCGCTATCAGGTGCTCGATACCGAGGGTGCGGTCCGCGAGCAGCTGCAATGGCCTTTCAAATCAGCCGAGAACTGGAGGAGCCTGCCGCATGGGTCGCATGCTGCCGCCTTCTCCGGCTTCAAAGGCTCAAATAATATCGTCGAATTGCGGATTGCCGGGCTAGTGGCCGAAAAGGCGCATGCGCCGGCGCAAACGCTCTTTTCCGCCTTCGACCCCCAAATCATCGCCCCGCTCTGGCTGGGCCTGCGCGGTCCACGCCAGACCTTGACCTTGATCCTCGGCCGCAAGCCCGGACGCAGCCCACACTATTGGTTCGGACCCAATCTGCCCCCCGGCCAGCCTTTCGATATCGACATCGCCCTGCACGCCGGCATGGGACCCGGTGGCATGCTCTATCGCATGCATGGTGATGACAGATGGAATTCATTCCGCGGAGCCTCCGCGACCGGCCTCGAAGAGATGATTTGGCCAGGCCAATGGAGCGTGGGACATGGTCAGGGCGGCCCGGCGGATCGGCCCTTCATGGGGAGTAGCTTGGCTGTCCAGATTGGATACGAAAGCTAGCGCCATCACATGCGTGCGCTTTCTGTCGCCGTTGCGGATTCTGCTAAACTCCCTGTGTGATCGAGTCGCGGGCAGGAGATCGTTGGCATGGCGAAATGGGATGGTGCCTATACTTGGCACAAGCGGCCGTCAGCTGTCGGGGCGCCGGAGCGGTTGCGCGTTGCGACCTGCCAGTTCCCTGTGGGCTATGACATTGCAGCGAATACGACGCACATCCTGTCGCTGATAGAAGCGGCGGCGAAGGCGGGCGCGGACGTCGCTCATTTCCCGGAATGTGCTCTATCCGGCTATGGTTCGGCCAATTGGCCTGATTGGAGCGGCTTCGATTGGGTGGCTCTCCAATCCGCGCTTGAAGCCGTAAAATCAGCCGCGCGGACGCACCGCCTCTGGGTCGTGATCGGCAGCGTTCATCCCGATGAGATCACCGGCAAAAAGTTCAACTCCGTCTATGTCCTGGATCGTGATGGTAACCTTGCCGGTCGCTACGACAAGCGTTGCTGCTCGGCCAATGATTTGCGTGCTTTCGAATTGGGCCGTCGTCAGCTTACCGTCGATATTGAGGGTGTTTCTTGCGGCTTTCTCATCTGCCGGGATTGGAGCTATCCCGAGCTCTGGCGAGACTATGAGGGACGCGTCGAGCTGGTGTTTCATTCCGCTTGTGCCGATGGACAGGGCCGCGACAAGAACGAGACCCACACCATCCCGGCAATGATGCAGGCTTATGGCAGGCAATATCTCTATGCGATAAGCTCTTCCAATTCCTGCCGGCAGAGCCAGGACTATCCAAGCCTCTGGATCGAGCGCGGCGGCTATATGGGCGGTCAAGCCACACGCCACGAAGCCGGCTTCACCAGCAATGCACTTGCCGATGACCCGGAACAAGACCGCTTCTTCGCTGCTGTTCTGGAAGCGCATCGTGCAGAGCGGATCTTGTACGGGCTGGTCGATTAGAAACCAGATCGGCGGGCCGGCATCCATCGATACCGGCCCTTTTCAGCTTCAAACCTTCTTGCCGCCCAGTTTCTCATCCGGCTGATGCCATTTGCGGCCGTCGCGTTCGATGAGGTCGTCGGCGCAGGCCGGGCCCATGCTGCCGGGCGCGTAAGGATCGGGCTTGCCGCCCTCGGCCCAGAGGTCGAGGAAGGGCTGCACCGCTGCCCAGCCGGCCTCGATGCCGTCGGCGCGCTGGAACAGCGTCTGGTCGCCGACGAAAAGTTCGTAGAACAGGCTCTCGTAGCCCGTCTGCTTGCCGATGTCGAAACGGTCGGCATAGCGGAAATCGAGCGACACCGGCGCCGTCTTCAGGACGAGCCCCGGTGATTTGATCGAGATTTCCATGTCGAGCCCTTCGTCGGGCTGCACCTGGATGATGAGCCTGTTCGGCGGCAGCTCGGGGCTGGAGGCGTGGGCATTGCGGGGGAACTGTGCGAAGGGCACCTGCCGGAAGGTGATGACCACTTCCGTATCGCGCGCCTTCATTGCCTTGCCGGTGCGCAGGTAAAAGGGCACGCCGGCCCAGCGCCATGTATCGACAAACAGCTTCACTGCCACGAAAGTCTCGGTGCTGCTGTCAGGCGAAACGTCGGCGGTCTGGGTGAAGGCCGGCAGATCCCTGCCGGCGATCGGGCCGGCGGTATATGCACCGCGAACGCCATTCTTGACCGCATCTTCGCGGGAATAATGGCGCAAAGCCTTCAGAACCTTGCCCTTCTCGTTGCGGATCGCTTCCGCATCGAAGCTGTTCGGCGGCTCCATTGCCACCATCGCCAGCAGTTGGAAGAGATGGTTCGGCACCATATCGCGCAAAGCGCCGGTCGCGTCGTAGAATTTGCCGCGCGTGCCGACATCCACCAGTTCGGCGGCGGTGATCTGCACGTGGTCGATGTAATTATTGTTCCAGAGCGCCTCGATCATCATGTTGGCAAAGCGCGTCGTCATGATGTTCTGCACCGTTTCCTTGCCGAGGAAATGGTCGATGCGGTAGATCTGGCTTTCCGCCACATGGTTGAGCAGCCGCGCATTCAGCGCCTGTGCCGAGGCAAGATCGTGGCCGAAAGGCTTTTCGATCGCGATGCGGCGGAATGCGCCTGTGGCCTCGTTGGTCAATCCGTTTTCGGAAAGCTTCTCGGCGATGTCGCCAAAGAACTGCGGCGGCACCGCAAAATAGAAGGCCGCATTGGCGCTAGGCGCCTTCGAAAGGTGGTCGGCGATTTCCTTGTAGACGGCATTCTGGGTGAAGTCGCCGGAGATGTAGCTGATGCGCTTGCGCAGGCTCTGCCATGCCGCCTGCCGGTCCGGCTCTTCCATGTCGCCGGAGGTTTTCAGAAACGATTCCAGCCGCTCCAGCAGCATGTCGACGCCACCGGGCTCGATACCGATGCCGAGGATATGGAGATCCTCTCCGACGAGACCACTGCGCGTCATGTTGATCAGCGTCGGGATCAGCAGACGCCGGGTCAGATCGCCGGCGGCGCCGAAGATCACGAAAGTCAGCGGCGGTGCGGGTGCGACATCAGGGGTGGTCATGAGCGCTTCTCCATTGTGCGGGCACACATCGGGCTTCTGGTCGACATGGATATCTCCTCGGACCTGTTTCAGCTTTGGCTGTCGTTGTTCTAGCGCGGGCCGACGCCGGTTGTCGATGGGATCGACGTGCCGCCGTCAGCGTGATTTTAGTGATGGGTAGAGTGTCTATTTCTTCACGGCAATGAGGAAGAGCCGCGGGAAGCGCAGCAGCACTTTGCCATCCACGAGCGGCGGATAGGCCTGTTCGATGCGCTTCAGATATTCGGCCGTGAAAGCGTCGCGATGCTCGGCTCCGGCGTGATCGAGATAGGGACGCAGGCCCGTGGCCTTCACCCATTCGACGATGGCCGCCGCATTCTCCAGCGCGTGATTGTAGTTGGTGTGCCAGATATCGACACGCGCCGACTTGCCGATCAGCCTGTTGTAATAGACCGAGGGCGAGGGAAGGGGATTGCGGCGCACGCTCTTCCTGGCAAAGGCATCGCTCCAGGGGCCATTTTTTGCAGTCTCCTCCATCATCACATGGCTGAGCTCGGTCAGATTGTCAGGCATCTGGACGGCAAGCACGCCGCCGGGCTTGAGAGCGTCCATCAGATGATCGAAGATCTCCAGATGGCCGGGCAGCCATTGAAAGACGGCATTGGCAAAAAGCAGGTCGACAGGTCCATCGGGACGCCACGTCGCAAGGTCGGCCTTTTCGAAACTCGTGCCGGGCATGCGTTTGCGGGCTGCTTCCAGCATGTTGTCGTCGCTGTCGAGACCGGAAACGCCGGCAGCGCCATAGCGCTCGGCGATCAGCTCGGTCGAGTTGCCGGGGCCGCAACCAAGGTCGATTGCTCGTTCGATACGTTCCAGCGGCACTTGCGCCAAGAGATCGCGCGCCGGGCGCGTGCGTTCATCCTCGAATTTCACATATTGGCCAGCAGACCATGCCATGAGCATATCCTCTTCCTAGATTGCGTATTCCATCGGTTGGATCCGAACCTTGTCGATATTTCGGCCGTTGAGTTTGACCACTTCGAAGGCGAGTCGGCCAGAGTTGAAGCTTTCGCCCTCATGCGGCAAATGGCCAAGGCCCCACAGAATGAAACCGGCCAGCGTCGAATAGCGATCGGCCTCGTCGACGAGATCGATACCGACAAGCTTCGAGAGGTGGCGAATGTCGATCCAGCCGTCGACCGTCAGCGATCCGTCCTCGCCTTTGTCCATGGTCAGCGGCTCATTGTCCTCGTCGGGGAATTCACCGGCGATCGCCTCGAGCAGGTCCGTCGTCGTCACCAGCCCTTCGATTTCGCCATACTCGTCGAGAACCAGAGCCATGCCCTGGTTCGACTGGCGCAGCCGCTCCATCAGCTTCAACACATTGATGCTTTCATGCACGGCAAGCGGCTGGCGGATGGAGCGCTGCAGGTCTATTTCGCCATTCTGCTGCAGGTCGCGCATGACGTCGCGCGCGCTGGCGATGCCGACAAAATCGTCGAGGCTTCCGCGCACGACGGGAAAGCGCGAATGGCCGATCTCGATCACGCGGCGCTGCTGCTCTTCGCGCGGCTTGTCGAGATCGAGCCAGACGATATCGGTGCGCGGCGTCATGATCGAACGGGCCGAGCGGTCGGCAAGTGTTAGCACGCCGTGGATCATGTCCTTCTCTTCCGTCGAGAATACGGCCTCGTTCACCGCTTGCTCAGCGGTTCGCTCGCTCGCTTCGCCAAGTGCGCTCTGTGGACGTTTCGCGCCAAGAAGACTGAGCACGGCATCGGCGGTGCGGTTGCGGATGTTGGTCGGCGTGATCAGCCGTTCCTTGTTGTGGCGGGCAAGCTGGTTCAGCGTTTCGATGATGACCGAGAAGCCGATTGCCGCATAGAGATAGCCCTTCGGCACATGGAAGCCGAAGCCTTCGACGACAAGCGAGAAGCCGATCATCATCAGGAAGCCGAGGCAGAGGATGACGACGGTCGGGTGCTTTGAGACGAAGGCCATCAGCGGCTTCGAGAGGAACAGCATGACGCCGACCGCGAAGATCACGGCGACCATCATCACTGAGAGTTCCTGCACCATGCCGACAGCGGTGATGACACTGTCGAGCGAGAAGATGGCGTCGAGCACGACGATCTGGACGATGACCTGCCAGAAGACAGCGTGAACGAGCTTCTTTTCGCCCTGTGCCTCGTGGCCTTCCAGCCGCTCATGCAGCTCCATCGTGCCCTTGAACAGCAGGAACAGTCCGCCGAGGATCAGAATGAGGTCGCGTCCGGAGAGGTCGACGCCCCAGAGGGAAACCAGCGGCGCCGTCAGCGTCACCACCCAGGAAATCGAGGCGAGCAGCGCCAGGCGGATGATAAGCGCCAGCGCCAGGCCGATCATGCGCGCGGCATCGCGCTGGTGCGGCGGCAGCTTGTCGGCAAGGATTGCGATGAACACGAGATTGTCGATGCCGAGAACAATCTCGAGCACGATCAGGGTAGCAAGACCAATCCAGGCGGACGGGTCGGATAGCCAGTCGAAGACCATTAATTGCTAAGCTTGGCGCCGGCCGTGGTAGGCCTGCCAATTCTTTCCTTCAGTTTTTCGGATGATATGCCGCGCGCCAATGCTGAAGCGCGGCTGGTACAGCCATCGCTATCCGGATCGCTCAGACCAATCGGGTCGGCTTTCCTGGAACTGGAACTATAAGGCTCGCTATCGGGCATGGGCGGCAATCTGGACACGAAACGGCATTTGCGCAAGTGCATTGGGAAGATCAATCTACCCAAGTTGCATGACATTTTTTCGAAGACGCTTTCTTGCTCGGCATTTCCGCCCGTTGGCGCGCGGATAGGGCCGCATCATGCCCGAACGCGCGAGTTCAAAATTGCGTGATGACGCTGATCCCGGTGCCTTCGGCCTTATCCAATGCCATCAGCGTTGGAACGGCCTCTTCCAGGCTTATCCTGCGGCCAATGAGCTTCTGCGGTGCGATCTTCCCGGCTGCCAGCATGTCGAGCATGGCATCGTAGCGCCAGGCCTGCATGCCGTGGCTGCCATAGATTTCAAGCTCATGGCCGATGACCTGCGCCATCGGTATCTGCGGTGTCGCATAGTCGCCGAGCATCAGGCCGACCTGCACATGCCGGCCGCGCCGGCGCAGGTTCTTGATGGAGTTGAAGCAGGTGGCGGGGTGGCCGAGCGCATCGATCGAGACATGCGCGCCGCCCTTGCTGATCTCACGCACGGCTTCCGCGACATCGGCGACGCTGGTTGCGTTTATCGTCGCCACGGCGCCGCACTCGCGCGCGAAGGCGAGCTTCTCGTCGGATATGTCGACGGCGATTGCATTCGCGCCAAGCGCGCTGGCGATCATGATGGCAGACAGGCCGACGCCGCCGCAGCCGTGCACGGCGATCCATTCGCCGGGCCGCGTCTTCGCCTGGTCAGCGACGGCACGGAAAGAGGTGGCGAAACGGCAACCGAGGCTTGCCGCGGTCGCATCGTCCACGGTCTCGGGCAGGTGCACGAGGTTGGTGTCGGCATAATCGATGGCAACATATTCGGCAAAAGAACCCCAATGGGTAAAGCCGGGCTGGAACTGGCTTGGGCAGACCTGCTGGTTGCCGGAATGGCATTCGGCGCAATGGCCACAGCCTGACACGAAGGGAACGGTGACGCGATCGCCGACCTTGAAGCGCATGACGCCGCGACCGGTCGCCACCACCTTGCCGGCAAGCTCGTGGCCCGGCACATGCGGCAACTTGATATCCGCGTCATGTCCCATCCAGCCATGCCAGTCGCTGCGGCAGAGCCCGCTCGCGCCGACGGCGATGACGACACCGTCCTCGTCAGGCGTCGGGTCGGCCAAGGTGCGGATCTCGGGCGTTGCCTGGAAGGACTCGTAATACATGGCTTTCATGGGAGTTCTCGCTGTTTCCTGACGTCTGTCCGGTCCATCATTTTTCCTGATGGACTCATTCGTCAAGTTGTTGTTTCGGCGCATGAAAATTGCGCTATGAATGCGATATCAGGCGCTTTGTTGCAAATGGATTCTGCCGCGCTGTTTCTGCTTGACCCTGAGATTGTGCGGTTATTTGCTTCTCGCCAGTTGAGAGAGGAAACCACCATGGTCGTCGATACGTCGCCCCGCACCACCACCTGGACCTATGTCGAAGGAGAATGGCTCTCCGGCAACCCGCCGCTGATCGGGCCGACCTCGCACGCCATGTGGCTTGGCTCGACGGTGTTCGACGGTGCGCGCTGGTTCGATGGCATCGCGCCCGACCTCGATCTCCATTGCCAGCGTATCAATCGCTCGGCCGTCGCCATGGGGCTGAAGGCGCTCAAGACCGCCGAGGAAATCGAGGCGCTCGCCTGGGAGGGCATCAAGAAGTTCGACGGCAAGACGCCGCTCTACATCAAGCCGATGTATTGGGGGGAGCATGGTTCACCCGGAAGCGTCGTGGCCGTCGATGTGGAATCGACACGCTTTGCCCTCTGCCTGTTCGAAGCGCCGCTCGGCGGCACCGGCGGCATCACGCTGACGGTCTCGCCCTTCCGCCGCCCGTCGCCGGAAACGGCGATGACCGACGCCAAGGCGGGCTCGCTCTATCCCAATAGCGGCCGCATGATCCTCGAAGCCCGCGCCCGCGGCTTCAACAATGCGCTGGTGCGCGACATGAACGGCAATGTCGTCGAGACCGCATCCTCCAACGTCTTCATGGTCAAGGATGGCATTGTCTATACGCCGGTCGCCAACCGCACTTTCCTCGCCGGCATCACCCGCGCCCGCGTCATCGGCCTCCTGCGCCAGGAAGGCTTCGACGTGCGCGAGGAGACTCTGTCCGTCGAACAGTTCCTCTCCGCCGACGAGATCTTCACGACGGGCAATTATTCCAAGGTCGTCAGCGTCAATCGTCTGGATGGTCGCGAATTCCAGGAGGGTCCGGTCGCCCGCAAGGCCCTGGAGCTTTACATGGATTGGGCGCACGGACGCAGCGCCAGCGAAGAATAGTCGTCGGCTGAAGCCCGCACCCTATTCTGCTTCGAAAGCGTCCCTGGTGATTTGATAGGACGCAAAGGGCTGGCCGAGATAATCTGTCTCGCGCGTCGCTGACAGACCGAGCTTTTCGGCAACGCGTATAGAGGCGATGTTGCCGGGCGCTATGTCCGCGATCACGCAGTCGAGGCCGAGCGTGGCAAAGGCATGAACAAGAACCGGTCTTGCCGCTTCCGTTGCATAACCTTTGCCCCAGCTGAATCTGTTCAGGCGCCAGCCGATCTCGATTTGTGGCCCGACTGCATCGGCGGGGATCAACAGTATCCAGCCGAGAAATTGCGTCGGATTGTCTTTGGCGAAGATTGACCAATAGCCGAGGCCATCACTGAACTTAGCCTCCATGCGGCTTGTCAGGAATAGTCGGTGTGCCTCCGGATCGTTCCACGGCCCCGGAATGAATCTCGTTACGTCCGGATCTCGATCCATGGCAAGGCAATCTTCGATATCCTTCATGATGCGCGGGCGCAGCACCAGACGGTCGGTTTCAAAAGTCGGAAGCACTGTTGTTCTCCACGGCTATCGAGACAAAAACGAAGATCCCAGGCAATCATAACCAAGCGCGGTGCCAATCGAAATTAAACGGCGCGAAGACAGCTTTTATGCTATTATGATTTTGGTCGGCACAACCATTAAGGAGGCCGCCATGAAGATCTCTCTTCCTGCTTCTGTCTATCTATACGACTATTACAGGCTGTTCTTGCAGCTCTGTGTCGTCGCGGCGATTGGATTTGTTATCTACTCGGCGCTGTTCGGATTGACCTGGTGACATTGGAAGCCATCAAAGCCGCCGGCCTTCGTGAGGCCGCCGGTCCGTATTGTTATGAGGTAGTCGACGATGGGCTTGAGCTTTCCCAACCGCAGCCGCAGTTATGATGCCTCGGCAAGGCGTATCCGCTTCACCGGCCATGACGGCATGTTCGAGGTCTCGTTTCTCGTCGACGCAGATGTCTTCCCGGGTTCGAATACCGAAGCCGGCTATCTTGCCGCCTTCGATAATAGACGTGAAGCGATCCAGAAGGCCGCAGCCAAAGCCTATGGCCATGCCCGGCGACGCCTCTACGTCCTGACCTCAAGCGATTTTCGCTGAGAAGACTACTCCGCTTCCTTCTTCGGGCTGACCCACCAGCAATAGACGGCCCCCATCGCCAGCAGCACGCAGGTGCCGAGGAAGACGGCGCGCATGCCGATATGGCCGCCCACGAAACCGCCCATCACGGGGCCTGCCACCTGACCGACATATTGCGACGAGATGGAAAGGCCGAGGATGCTGCCGGTGGCCGCATCCGGAACATTGTGCCGGATAACGGCGGTGATGCACGGCAGGAGGCCGCCGAGCGCCACGCCCATGAGGAAGCGCAGGCCGATCAATTGCCAGGCGGAGGTTACGAAAGCCTGTGGAATGAGCAGCAGCGCCGCGACGGCAAGGGCCGCCATGATGACCTGCCAGTAGCCGATGCGGTCGGCAAGCTTACCGAGCCATGACGACGACAGGATGCTGCCCAGCGCCGCGGCGGCCATGACAACGCCCGACACCATCGTCACATTGGCGTCGGTGACGAACTGCGCGACATAGACTGTGATGATCGGCTCGATCGACATATTGGCCAGCATCAGCAAAAGACCGAGCGACAGCATGGCGATGACGGGGCCTTTGTCGGGAATGGAGGCCCAGCTGCCGCTGGCCTTCGCGGCCTTCTTGCGAGCGCTGGATTTCTCCTCCTTGATCAGGAAAGTCGTTGCCAGAAAGGTGAAGAAGATCACGCCGCCGGCCAGCAGGAAGGTGCCGCGGATGCCGATGATCGGCGGCAGCGCGCCGCCAATCAAGGGTCCCACGAGATTGCCGGCCATGATACCGGCAGACAGCGTGCCCAGCGCCCAGGCCGAGCGATGCTTCGGCGTCTGCGCCGCTACCAGCACCATCGATCCCGAGGCATAGCCGCCGGCAAGACCGGTGAACAGGCGCAGCGCCACCAGCTGCCAGACATTGCCGGCCATGCCCATCAGCGAGATCGCCACCGTCATGCCGAGGCTGGCGCGGATCAGCATCAGCTTGCGGCCGTAGATGTCGCCGAGCCGCCCCCAGAGCGGCGCGACAAAGGCGGCTGCGAAGAAGGTGGCGCCATAGGCGATGCCCGACCATTGCACAATCGCCGCCTTGTCGGTGACGCCGAGTTCCTCGACATAGAGCGGCAGAAAGGGAAGCAGCAACGTCATCGCCACAATGGTCGTGAACGAGCCGACGAGGGCGACAATCAGATTCCGCATCCAGTGGGCGGTTTCCGGCTCGGCAGGTGCCGCTGCTTCCCATCTCGTCTCGGTCATTTCTTGGCCTTTGCATTCATTGTGTAAAACAGTTCCCGGCTGCCTGACGCCAGGATGTGACCCTTCGCGGCGGCGATCAGATCGGCGCGGGTGAACAGGTCGGGAAGATTCAGTCGGTTGACATCCAGCGCATAGACGGTGACGTGGTAGCTATGGATACGCTCGTCGTTCCAGGGCGGGCATGCGCCCATATAACCGCCATGCGGTCCATCCTTCAAGTTGCCGCCGCCGGCACCATTCTGGCCGCGCCGCCCATAGTCTGTGCGCTCAAGCGGCAAGCCGGTCGCGGAGGGACCATTGCCATCCGCGCCTTCGGCAAGCGCCCTTCTGGAGGCGGGAATATCGGCAAGAACCCAATGGACGAATTCCATCCGCTTGAAATCCCTAGGGATGGTCTTGTCGTCCTTGTTGAACAGCGAAAAGTCGGTCGGCACGTCCGGGTCGACCATGGCAATGGCGTAGGAGCGCGTGCCTTTCGGCCCTTTCGACCATGACAGCGGAAGACTCTTGTTCGGTCCAGGCGCCGATTTGTCGCTCGGCGTCGAAATGCAGGATGCATTCTCCGGCAACAGCATCCGACCGTCGCTCTTTTCGATCGTCACCTTGAGATCGGCCGCCAGCGCCGGCGTGGCGAGGGTGGTTGCGATGATGACGGTATTCAAAATCTTGAGCATGGTTTTCATGGTGTTGCCCTTTTGTGTTTCAGCTCGTTTGAGCTTTCCAGGGCAGGGTCTAGCAAATCCATTTGGAACGTCGGCGCACGCAAACGCTCAATATGCGGCCTGAAACGCTCAGGCGCTGCGCAGCCGGTCGGCGAAGCGGCGAGGGGAGCGGTAGCCGGTGGCAAGGGCCGCCTCGCGCAACGACAGTCCGTCTTCGGTTAGAAGCGTCGTCGCCAGCGCCACACGTTCGCTTGCCAGCACTTCACGCAGCGAAGTGCCCTCGTGCGACAGGCGGCGGCGCAGGGTCGCGTTGCTCGTCCCCAGCTCCGCGGCGATGAGGTCGGCGGTCCAGGGGTGATCGGGTTGCCAGCGCACCAGCGCGCGCACCGCCTCGGCTGTCGTCTCCGGTGAGCGCGGTAGGGCGCCGCGCATGGCGAGCACCATCAACACTTCCAGCAGGCGATGTTCGATCAATGCGATCGGCAGTCCGCCCTCGGCGATGCCTTCGCCGGCATGCTGAACCACGGTAGCCAGCAGCGCATCCAGCGGCAGATCGATCTGCGAGGCGATGTGGGCAGGTGGAAAGGCCTTGGCGGCGCGACGCACAAGCTCGTCGGGAAAGGTGATGAAGATCGCCCGGTAGACACCGCTTTGCGGGTCGGGATCGTTGACGACATCGCCGTTCCATCCGGCCGGCAGCACGATTGCTGTACCGGCAGCAAAGCGCCGATGCCTCCCCATGCTCAGGATTTCCTTGGAGCCTTCGAGGATGGCAACGATCGAAACCTGGGAAAACGCCGATCCGGCGATGCGCTCGCGTTCACGCGTGACGAAGGTGAAGAGCGAGGAGTAACTGCTAGCGCCGATGGGCGGCGTTATCGGACGGTTGTCCTTGGCCGCCAGGCGACGCAATTTTTCCAATATATGATGATGAGCCTCGGACACGACGATGGCTTCCTGCTGATGGGGCTACGGATAAGTTTGAACCACGCGGGCGTCGATGCCAAGTCCGCAAACCGCCCTCGCGGTTCGGTCAGTGCACATTATGAATTCATTGCAGCCCACAACCAGGCAACCGTCGGCTGTCCACTGCGCGAACGCCTATTTCGGGCGCAGCGTCCAGCCGCAGTGATCTTCGACAGGGCTGCGGCGAGCGCGGTCGTCGGGCCGCTCATCGGGCGCGCGTATGTCTCGGGGAGCAATCGCGTGGCATCGGTCATGGAAGCCTGCGCGAAAGCTACAGCAGTAGGGTTTTCGTCGTAGGCAACCTTTACCGCCTCGGCGATGGAGGCGAGATAGGCCGGTTGATCGCCTGCGCGGAACAATGCCCATGCGCCGGGGATTAATCGAACTTCGATTTCGGCGCCTGTTGCCTTTGCCGCTGCTTCGAACAGTTCGGTGGTCGGGCGGACGGTCGTTTCGACCGTGCAGAGGATGATCACCTTGCCGCCCGCTTTTACAGCCTCTTCCGCAAGCACGCCATCGGCTCTGATGATCGGAGCTGCGGCAGCGGTAGCGGCTTGCAAGGATGCCGGGCCGAGCGTGGAGCAGTTGAGGATGACGGCATCCGCATCCTGCGAAAGCCGCTGAAGGACGTCAGCCGTCTCCACAACGATATCCGCCGTCAACCCTCCCAACCGCTCGGCAGTCAGAAGGAGATCGGCGCGGACATGGTGATGAAGGACGTCAGCCGGGAGGCCAAGCCGCCGTGCTGCGTCCTCATAGATCGGGATATTGCTGTCGGCCGTGTGCAGGCAGGCTATTTTCACGGAATTCGTCTCGCCAAAGCCACACGATGCGGTGACGCTGCGCCGAACCTAGCCTTTGACGATCGTGCTGTCGATGTGTCGAATGCCACTGTCGAGCCGCCAGCCCATCAATCCGAGGCCAACTCTACGCCGAAGCGTACGTTATTCGGCTGCTGCCGCAATCGGCTCTATGTCGATTTCCTGGGTCACCCGCTCCTGGGCGACGTCGTCATTGCGCATGCGATATTGCGGAGAATTGTCCCGCACAGGAAGAAAAGCCGTAATCCGATAAACATCAGCCGCTTTTGGGGAAAGGCCTTTCATGCTCTTGAGGCGAACGGTCTGGCCGATGGGGAAACGATGGATGGGCACGGTGGACTACGTCTTTCCGACCACTTCTAATACAATGGCCTTGTTATCGTGGCGCTCGAGCGCGGATGTTGTTTATCGGAGGATGCATGTCCGGCAAAACGGCGGAACTGCCGCTTGCCGAACATCGTGGCTTGATTGTCTGCGGAGTGATTGCGGGCTGCCAGTACATCCGTGGTCAGCAACGCATTCCGTTCCAATCATGCCAATCTGAGTTTGGAAATCGAGCTGCGGCCCATGCCGTCCTGCTCCATTTCGAAGATCAGTTTCTGACCCTTTTTAAGCGTTTCCAGACCGGACTTCATCACGATCTTCGCATGAACGAAGATAGCGACACTTCCGTCCGTCGGCTGAATGAAGCCGTAGCCTTTTTCCAGGTCGAAATTCTTGACGATACCGTTGAACACTCTCTCTCCCCGGACTTGGCACAATCAAACGCCGACAAACGTGCCGTCGATAGTCAGACCATACGGTTGAGGAGATCAGCGGGTCGAGAACTCTGACGCCGCGAAGAGCTAAGCTGCTCAAAACGATAGATGCGCAACTATAGGATGATTGAGGCTTAAATAAGACCAGTCCTCGGTGAAAGGGCGAATAGGCTGTCGAATGCCGAATTTAAGCGGCGACATCGTGTCCATGCCGGCTTGGACGGCACAAGTGATATCTGATTGATGAACGGGTAATTTTTCCTCCGCCGTGCAACTTTTTTGGCATGTCGGCGGTTGCTCTTCCAGGTGACCGCTCCTATGTTCCGCATCACCTGCCGACGCAATTTTTTGCCAAGAGGAGATATGACCATGGCTTTCGAATTGCCTGAACTTCCCTATGATTACGAAGCCCTTTCGCCCTTCATGTCGCGTGAGACGCTCGAATATCACCACGACAAGCATCACAAGGCCTATGTCGACAACGGCAACAAGCTCGCTGCTGAAGCCGGTCTTGCCGATCTCTCGCTCGAAGAGATCGTGAAGAAGTCCTTCGGCACCAATGCCGGCCTCTTCAACAATGCTGCCCAGCACTATAACCACGTCCATTTCTGGAAGTGGATGAAGAAGGGCGGCGGCGGCAACAAGCTGCCTGGCAAGCTCGAAGCAGCCTTCGCCTCCGACCTCGGCGGCTATGACAAGTTCAAGGCCGATTTCGCCGCTGCCGGCGCAACCCAGTTCGGCTCCGGCTGGGCCTGGGTTTCCGTCAAGAACGGCAAGCTCGAAATCTCCAAGACTCCGAACGGCGAAAACCCGCTCGTTCATGGCGCCACCCCGATCCTCGGCGTCGACGTATGGGAACACTCCTACTACATCGACTATCGCAACCTGCGTCCGAAGTATCTCGAAGCCTTCATCGATAGCCTGATCAACTGGGACTACGTCCTGGAGCGCTACGAAGCCGCAACGAAGTAAACTTCGCCGCATCGGCTGGTTTTCGCACCCGGCGTCTCCTTGGCGCCGGGTGTTTTCTTATAAGCTGGCCGCCAACCACGTATCTGCCTGCCGCTTGCCAACCTAAGGAGGCTGAATGCCATCAGCACCGCTCTTCCGATTTGGTGTCATCGCCGATCCGCAATATGCCGATCTGGAGCCAAACCTGGCCCTCAATCGCTATCCGGCGAACAGCCTCGCCAAGCTTCGCGATGCGATAGAGGAATTCAACCGTCATGATCTCGCTTTCGTGGTGACGCTCGGCGATATCATCGATCGTGAATGGAAGAGTTTCGACGGCATACTCCCTGTCTATGAAGCGCTGCGCCACCCAAAGCATTTCCTGCTCGGCAATCACGATTTCGCTATAGCCCCTCAGCATCTGAAGGTTGTTCCCCCGCGCGTCGGCATGCCGTCGGCCTATTACGACTTCAGCCATGCCGGCTATCGCTTCATTGCGCTCGACGGAAACGAGATCAGCGTTTTTGCGCCGCCGGAAGACGATCCGCGTCGGGACGAGGCAAAGGCGTTGATGAAGGCGCTGGAGAACTCGGGCGCCCCGAACGGGCATCGCTGGAACGCCGCCATCGGTAGTGCCCAGTATGACTGGCTGGTCGAGAAGCTGCACGAGGCGAAGACGGCGGGCGAGAAGGTCGTGGTGATGAACCACTATCCGATCTTCCCCGAGGACGGGCATAATGCGCTCGATAGCGACCGGCTACTGGCGCTACTCGCACAACATGATCATATCGTCGCCTACCTCAACGGCCATAATCACGCCGGTAATTTCGGTGCTGTTGACGGCACTTACTTCATTAATTTCAAAGGCATGGTCGATACCGAGATCAGCAGCGCCTATGCGATCGTCTCTGTCTACGAGGATCGGCTTGATATCGCCGGCTTCGGGCGAGAGACGAGTAGGAGCCTGCCGCTGGGCTGACATGCGCATGTCAGCCGGTTGCGGCGGAGGCGCCGGTCTGCCAGCCGCTCACCCAGATCTGCCGCAACCTGTCACCTTCGCCCTTGAACCAGAGCCCCGTCGCCTGGCAATCCTCGATCCGGTCGCTGCGGAAATTGCGGATCGCCTGCCGCAGCTCGCACCAGGCGACGATATTGGCTGTTTCGGCATAATAGATCAGTGCGATCGGGCAGATCAGACGCTCGGTGGCGCGGCCGAATTCGTCGCGATAGGCAAGATCGAGCTTTTCCTCGTCGCGAATGGCGCGGCGCACCAGCGAGAGATCGATGGCCGAGGCCGATGGCGCGGCAAAACCCCAGGCATGCAGCGCATTGGCCTCGAAGGTCTGGCGCAGCGGCGGCGGTACGGCGCCGGCAATCTTGGCGCTGACACGCTTGGCCGCCTGCTTGAGCTCGTCGTCGCCGGTGCGTTCCAGTAGCGCCAGCGACAGCACGATGGCTTCCATTTCCTCGATCGAAAACATCAATGGCGGCAGGTCGAAGCCGGGGCGCAGGATATAGCCGATACCGCGTTCCCCCTCGATCGGCACCCGCATGGCCTGCAGGGCGGCGATATCGCGATAGACCGAGCGCACCGTCACCTCCAGCCGCTCCGCGATATCGGCTGCCGTAACAGTTCCCTTGGCCAGCCGCAGGATCTGAATGATCTCGAACAGGCGCGACGCCTTGCGCATTTCATCTTCCCGCATTGAAGGCTACTGACAACACCCTGTCAGTTGGCTTCATCTATATGACTGCCTATCGACTTGAAAATCAACAATTTCCTCTGCTGTATTCATGCAGAGAACGATAGGCAACTGACATGGGTTACGCTGAAAATCTCTGGCTCTTCTTTCTTCTTCTCCTCGGCATCATCATCGTTCCGGGCATGGATATGCTGTTCGTGCTTGCCAATTCCTTGACCGGCGGCAGCAATCGCGGGCTCGCCGCGACAGGGGGCATCATGCTCGGCGGCGCCGTGCATTCGTTGAACGGGGCCATCGGCATCGGTCTCCTGACGCATTTCGTGCCCGTTCTCTTCAATCCGCTGCTGGTCTTGGGCGGCGCCTATATGGCCTATATCGGCTACACGTTGATGCGCAGTTCCATTACCGTCGGCGGCGAGGCGCCTGCCGGCAGCCGTTCCGCCTGGAAAGCCTTTCGCCAGGGCGCAGTGACTTGCCTGATCAATCCCAAGGCCTATCTCTTCATCTTTGCCGTCTATCCGCAATTCCTGAAACCGGACTACGGCCCGATGTGGATACAGGCTGTCATTATGGGGGTCATGACCATGGTAACGCAGTTTTCCATCTATGGCGGCCTTGCCATCACCGCGGGACGCAGCCGCAATCTGCTGGTCGCCAATCCCGGAGCGACCGCCTTTGCCGGACGCGCCGCCGGATTGCTCCTCGTCGCGGTCTCGGCATTCACTGTCTGGGAAGGGTTGAAAATGGCATGATGCGGTGAGCGGGCAGGTGAGTATGTCGGGAACATGACACTGATTTTGCTGGGTTCTCACCACTTTGTGACTTCATTGCCGGAACGGAAACCGGCAAACATGTCGCTGGTAATGCGCCGGCCGCGCACGCGGTCCCTATGACGAGTAGAGAGGTAGGAGAACGAAATGAAGTGGAAAGCGATTGTGATGGCGACGGCTCTGGCCGGCGTCGCACTGGGTTCGGTCGTCGCAGCCGACGGCACGCATGATAGCCGCATCGGGATGATGAAGAAGATCGGCGGCGCGACAGGCGCTCTAGGCGCGATTGCCAAGGGTGACAAGCCATATGATGCCGAGATCGTAAAGGCGTCGCTGACGACGATCGCCGAAACTGCAAAGGCGTTTCCGGATCAGTTCAATCCGCAGAGCGACAAGACCGATGCCGAGGTCAACCCGAAGATCTGGGACAATCTCGATGACTTCAAGGCCAAGGCCGCCAAGCTTTCCACCGATGCCGAGACGGCGCTCGCCCAGCTTCCGGCGGACAAGGCTGGCGTCGGCGCGACGCTGAAGACGCTCGGTGGCAGCTGTGGCGCCTGTCATCAGGCCTACCGCATCAAGAAGGACTAAGCGGTAGGTCGATCTCGTCTCAGAATTGGTTTCGGCATCCGCACCGGCCTTGCCGCCGGCGCGGTGCCTTGTAGTTTTAAAGCCGAGCTAAGGGGGTAGATGTGATGGCGCGGTTTGTCCGGTGGCTGCTTTGCCTTGTCGGCGTGATCGTTCTTGGCTGTGGCGCGTTCTATGTGATCACCGCACCGTCGCCCTTGCCGGCAAGCCATTGGGCCAATCTCGGCGATCCCGATGTCAAGAATGGCGAGATGGTGTTCTGGGCCGGCGGCTGCACGAGCTGTCATGCGGCGTCCGGTGCGCAGGGAGACGCCAAGCTCGTACTGTCAGGCGGCCTGGCGCTCACCAGCCCCTTCGGCACCTTCCATGTGCCGAACATTTCGCCGGATGAGAAGGCCGGGCTTGGCAGCTGGACGCTTGCCGATTTCGGCAATGCCATGAAGCGTGGTGTGGGCAAAAACGGCGAGCATCTCTACCCGTCCTTCCCCTACGGCTCCTATACCCGCATGAGCGACAAGGACATCAACGATCTCTGGGCTTTCCTGAAGACGCTGCCGAAGAGCGACAATGTCGCCCCGCCGCATGAACTGCCGTTTCCCTTCAACATCCGGCTGGCGCTTGGTGCCTGGAAATTCCTCTATCTCAACGACCAGCCGCGCGTCGTGCTCGCCAATGCCGACGAGAAGGTCAAACGCGGCCAGTATCTGGTGGAGGGGCCAGGCCATTGCGGCGAATGTCACACCCCGCGCGACGCCCTCGGCGGCTTCTTGAGCGGACAATGGCTGGCCGGAGCACCCAATCCGGAAGGCAAGGGCCAGATTCCCGACATAACGCCCGGCTCGAAGGCGATCGGCAGCTGGAGCGTCGGCGATATCGCCAACTATCTCGAAACCGGCTTCACGCCTGACTATGATTCCGCTGGTGGTTCCATGGCCGAAGTGCAACAGAACATCGCCCATCTGCCGGCGGCCGACCGCGAGGCGATCGCGGCGTATTTGAAGGCGTTGCCGGCGCGGTGAGGCGAAGCTGTTCAGATCAACCCAAGCGTCGGGCGAGATAGAGATGCGTTTCGTAATGCAGCTCGTATTCGCCGCCTTGAGCGGTGATTGCGTCGGCGATCTCGGAAAGCAGAGCCTCCCGCCAATCGTCAGGCAAGAGCCGATAACTTGAGAGCGTGCGCAGCAGGTCGGTATAGCTTTGTGCGGTATGCGCTCGGCTCCAGCGATAGCATCGCTGTGTCGGCGCTTGAAAATGTTCGGACTGGCGCAGCAATTCGGCGAACGGACCATCCGGCAGATACCATGCCTCGGCTGGTGGTCCAGCGAACTGCGGTGCATAGCGGGCATGGATATCGGCGAATTTTTCCGCGAGTGGCGGCTCGGGCGGCATTGGCACATTGCCGAAAACCGCGAGCGTTCCATCCGGTGCAAGCTGGGCGGCTGTCTTGGCGAAGCGCAGTTCCGGTGAAACCCAGTGAAATGATTGCGCTGCCGCCACAAGCTTGAATGCTCCCGCTTCGCCCGGCCATGCCTCGAAGGTGGCCTGCGCAAAGCGAACCTTGGGAAACTCCTCCAGACCTTTCCGTGCGACCGCGATCAAGTCCTCGCCCGGATCGAGTGCGAGAACGGAAAGACCGCGGCGTGCAAACGCTTGCGTCGCCTGTCCCGTGCCGCAGCCGATTTCAAGGATCTCATCCCTGTCGTTGAGGCCGGCGAAGGCGATGACGTCGTCGAAAAGCGCTTCGGGATAGGTGGGGCGGGCATTGTTGTAGAGGCTGGCGACACCATCGAATGTGAACCGCTGTTCCAAGGCACGCCTCCAGTTGCAGATCAAAGCCGGCAGCCATTTTTCTAGCGCATTTCCGATAAAGCTTGTAGTGGCAGCAGCGCAGGATTCGACAAGGGGAGTGGGTGGTCGTGGACGCAAGGGTGGCGCAGAAAGTTCCCTATTTCAGCCAATGGGAAACGCCTGACATGACGCTGGCTGTCGTCGCCGAGGGCGCGCAGGTGGCTTTGCTGAGAGACCCGCTATGGGCGTCGTCCGGTGCCCGCACCGTCGAGGATTATGCCCGCTGGGCCGGCAATCTCTGCGGCATGGCGTGCCTGAAGATGGTGCTTGCCGCCCGCACCGGCAAAACAGTGCCGATCATGGATCTGGCTATGGGATGCAGAGATTACGGCGGTTATGTCGAAGAGGCGGATGGCCGGATCAAGGGGCTGATCTATGCGCCCTTCGTTCCCTTCGTAAGGGATCGCTTCGGTCTGCATGCCAGGGTCGTCACCGGGATTTCCGTCGCCGAGATTGCCGATATCCTCAGACAATCGGAGTTCTTCATTGCGTCAGTGCATCACTCGATCCGCTGGCCCGAGACCGAGCCGCCAATGAAGGGCGGCCATCTGGTGCTGGTCACGGGCATCGATGGAAGCAGGATTCGCTTCCACAATCCGTCCGGTCACGTCGATGCGACGCGTGAGAACGCGGAGATGTCGCTGGAGGTGTTCGAGAAGTTCTTTGCAGGCCGTGGGATCGCCATCGATCGTTAAAGTTTTGAGCAGCCGACGACGATCCCTCTAAAGGCCGGCATCAGGCAAGTGCCTGCAGATAGCGCATGCCGGTCACCGGCCGCGGCTTGAAATCCATGTTTTCGTAGAAACGGTGGGCCTGGACATTGCCTGTCGCGGCGCCCACGGAAAGGTAGCTGCAGCCGGACTTGCGGGCCACTTCGCGGGCGCGGTCGACGAGATGCTGCCCAATGCCGTGGCCGCGATGGCCGTCGCGCACGAAGAGATGATGCAGGTCCATGCCCCGCTGTCCCTCTTGCGCCTTGTAGAGCGGCACGAGGATGGCGTAGCCGATCAGCCCGTCATCGCCTTCAGCCACCAGCGCCGTGATCCAGGGCATCGGGCCGAAAAGATCGCGCTCGAGCTGTTCGGCGGTTGCGCCGGAGGGGTCGCCGTGATGGGCGGCCAGCAGCCGGATCATGTCGTTCAGTTCCGGCAGGTCGCGCGGCTGCGCATTGCGGATGGTCAGAACAGGCGGGCGAAGTAGTGAGATGTCGCTATCGTCTAGCATGGCATTCTGCGTCCTTGTTATTTCAATGAGCCGTCAGGACGCTGCCGATACAACAAAGCCGCCTGACGGCGGCTTGTTGACAAAATGATCTGTCTTGGCCGCCCCTTACAGGTACAGCCAAAAATACGAGCGATTGTGGAGCGCGTGCTTGATCATGGGCGCATAAATGATCCGCTTCAGCGCATTTGTCAATGGGGCCCTAATGCTCGTGTTCGCATAGTCCGTGATCCGAAAGCGCCCGGATCACATAGCAATCCTCGATGCTGTGGCCGTCGCAATGCGAGACGATGCGCTCCAGCTCGTGCTCCAGCCTCTTCAGCTGCGCGATCTTGATGCGCACATCGTCCAGGTGCTCACGCGCGATGCGGTCGGCGCCGACGCAGGGGCTGTCCGGATGCTGGCTAAGCGAGATCAGTTCCTTGATGGCGTCGATCGTCAGACCGAGGTCGCGGCCGTGGCGGATGAAGGCCAGCCGTTCCAGATCGGTCTTCGAATAACGCCGCTGGTTGCCTTCGCTGCGGTCAGGCTCCGAGATCAGTCCCATCTGCTCGTAATAGCGGATGGTCGGCACTTTCACGCCGGTACGCTTGGACAGCTCGCCGATCGACAACATGGCATAATCTCCAATACCTCTAGTCTCTAGAGCAATATATGCGAGTGCTTCGGGAATTTGCAAGGGCGGGCTTCCCTCTCCATCTTAAAAATAGTATACCCCCCTATATTATATCTCGAGGTGCAGATGTCCCACACCATTCGCCAGCAAGCCAAGCTCCTGTCACGCGTTCGTCGGCTGAAAGGCCAGATGGAGGCGGTGGAGCGTGCGTTGGAAGCGGAAAGGCCGTGCGGCGAGGTGCTGCAGCTTCTCGCCTCCATTCGCGGTGCGCTGACCGGGCTGACGGGTGAGATCTTGGAAGATCATCTGCATGAGCATGTGCTCCATGCCGAAAGTGACCAGGCCCGCCGCCAGGCGGTCGATGAAATATCCGATGTGCTGAAGACCTATCTGCGCTGATCGGGACTTCAACTTCAGCATGTTCAACAGGAGAATGATGTCATGAGTATTTCCTCCGAAATGGGCCATAGCCACGTCTTTCTCGGCTCTGATCATAGCCGCAACGAGAGGCGCATCTGGCTCGTCATCGCGCTGACGGCGGTCATGATGGTGGTCGAGATCGGCGCGGGCTCGGTCTATGGCTCCATGGCGCTGATTGCCGATGGCTGGCATATGTCAACCCATGCCAGCGCCATGCTGATTTCGGCGCTCGCCTATCTCTATGCGCGCCGGCACGCGCACAATGCGCGCTTCACCTTCGGCACCGGCAAGCTCGGCGATCTCGCCGGGTTCGCGAGCGCCATCGTGCTTGCGGGGATTGCTTTGCTGATGGGGTGGGAGAGCTTGCAGCGGCTCTTCAATCCGGTCGCCATCAACTTCCGTGAGGCGATTGCCATTGCGGTGGCGGGCCTCATCGTCAATCTCGTCAGCGCATGGCTCCTGCGCGGCGATCATGGCCACGATCATCATGGCCATTCCCATGCGCATGAGCACCATCATGACCACGACCACGCCCCCGGCGGCAAGGACAATAATCTGCGCTCGGCCTATATTCATGTCATCGCCGATGCAATGACCTCGGTTCTTGCCATTGCCGCGTTGCTGCTCGGCAGCCGTTTTGGCTGGACCTTCCTTGATCCGTTGATGGGCATCGTCGGCGGACTGGTGATCCTGCAATGGTCGTGGAGCTTGCTGCGGGCCTCCGGCGCCATTCTGCTCGACTTCATTCCGGTGGGCGAAGACTTGCCGGATGAGATCCGCGAAGCCATCGAAACCGGCGAGGATCGCATCACCGACCTTCATGTCTGGCAGGTCGGGCCTGGGCATCACGCGGCGATCGTGGCGGTGGCGACGCCCATGTCGCGCGACCCCGCCTTCTACAAGGCCCGGCTCGCCGATATTCATGAGCTATCTCACGTCACCGTTGAAGTCACGGTCGACAAGGCGGCATGAAATCGAGTAGCAATCGGAGTGGTCAGAGGCTTGCCGCATTCCTCGCATAGCCCTCAATCTGCCCGATTCTGCTGGAGGCCTTCGCATGCCCATATTGCTCACCCGCCGCCGCCTCGTGGCTGGCTCGGCGCTGCTCGTTCCCGCCCTGACATTCGGCCCGGATGTGCTGTTTGCCCAGGATAGCAGCGCCTCGCCGCAGCCCCCTGCCGCAACGGACAACGCGGCAACACCGGATGCCAGCGGGCAGGGAACGGATGGAACCGATGCGGCGCAGGACAATTCGCAGCTCTCCGACGATGTCGACAAGCAGTTGGCGGATCTGGAAAGGAAGACCGGCGGCCGGCTCGGCGTTTCGGTGTTGGATACCGAAACCAATATTTCGCTCGGCCATCGTGAGGAAGAGCATTTTCCGCTGTGCAGCACCTACAAGGCGCTCGCCGTCGGTTTCGTGCTGGCGCGCGTCGACCAGGGTGTCGAGAAGCTCGACCGTCGCGTTGCCTATGGCAAGGACAAGGTTGTCACCTATTCGCCGGAAACGGAAAAACATGCCGGCACCGATGGCATGACCATTGCCGAGCTTTGCGGTGCTGCGATCACGCTGAGCGACAACACCGCCGGTAACCTGCTGCTCGAAAGCTTTGGCGGTCCTGCGGCACTGACTGCGTGGCTGCGCACCACCGGCGATACGGAAACCCGCCTCGATCGCAACGAGCCAGACGTCAATCAGGCGATCAAGGACGATCCGCGCGATACGACGACGCCGGACGCCATGCTCGACAGCATCGGTCTTCTGACGCTCGGCAATACGCTGTCGGAAACATCCAGGGATCAACTGGTCAACTGGCTCGTCGGCAACACCACGGGCAACAATCGCCTGCGCGCCGGACTGACGAAAGAGTGGAAGGTCGGCGACAAGACCGGGACCGGCAATAACGGCTCCTATGCCGATGTTGCCGTCATCTGGCCGCCGGAGCGCGGCCCGATCCTGGTGACGACCTTCGTCGCCGAGGGCACGGCGCCGGCGAAAGATATCGAAGTCGTCTTTGCCGAGGTCGGCAAGATCGTCGTCGGCATGGTCGGGCAATAGCAGGAAATACGGTAGATAAAACAAGGCGATGCGATCGTGATGTGAATCAGGATCGCATCGCCTTCATGTAACGTGGCAATAGGTTTAAACGAGAGACAAGGCAGAGGACGTGCTGTCCGTTTCCTTGTCGTCGTCGCTATTGTTGACGCCGAGCTTCTGCTTGATCTCATCGGCGATCTGGTCGTTGATGGCCTTCTGATCGTCGGCGGACAGCGACTTGAAGGAGTCTTCCGTCAGACCGTGCGCATCGAGATATTGCGCGCGGATCTTTTCGGCCGGCGTCATGTTCGCCCATTTGGCAAACTCATCCAGAATATCCTGATTGGACTGTTTGGCCGATGCCGCCGCGCTGCTGTTGCTTGCAGCCGACGAATCGTCTTCATCGGTGCTGCCGTCGGATGCCGAAGCCGATGTCGCGCCGATCTGGCTGAGCCAGAAGCCGGACGAAATGGAAGAGGGGACACCGCTAGACGAGATCGAGGGTCCTTGCGATTCTTCCTGCTGATCGCCATCGCCGCCCGGCAGGGTAAAAGGCGTGCTGTCGTCACCATCGGCATCCTGCTGGCTGCTGCGGATCGGTGTGCTGAAGTAATTCTGCGTGCTGTGGTGCACTTTCATCGTCATATCTCCCTGTAGGGTTTGACGCGACGATGACTCCGCAAACCTGTCCGGGGCTTGTGCGTCCGGCGTTTCTCAGGTGCCGCAGAAGGTCTGCAGCACCCGTTCCGCCGGCAGGGGCGGCTCGGCATAGGGCGCAAAAGCGGGCTGGTCCTCATAGGGTTTGGAAAGCACCTCCAGCAGCGCTTCGAACAGCGAGAAATCCTCGTCCTCGACCGCCGCCTGGATCGCCTGCTCGATTCGGTGGTTACGGGGAATGAAGGCCGGGTTGGCCTTTCGCATGGCCTGCGCGCGTGCTGCCGTAGTCCGGGGGTCGCGCTCGAGCCGCTCGCGCCAGCGGTCAAGCCAAGGCGTCACGGAGTGCGGATCCTCGAAGGTCGCGGCAAAATCCGTGACATCGTCATCGGCGACCAGAGAGGCAAGCCGGCGGAACGCCAGCGTAAAATCGGCGCTTTGCTGCTGCATGATCGCCAGCAGCGATTGGATCAGCTCAAGATCGCCATCTTCTTCATTCGCCAGACCGATCTTGGTGCGCATGCCCGCAAGCCAATGGGCCTGGAAGCGCTCGCCATAGGCCTTGATGACGGTGTTCGCCAGGCCGATCGCCGTGTCGGCGGATGGGTCGATCAGCGGAATCAGCGTTTCTCCGAGGCGCGCGAGGTTCCATTGGCCGATCGCCGGCTGGTTGGCATAGGCATAGCGGCCGTTCCGGTCGATCGAGGAAAATACGGTTGCCGGGTCATAGGCGTCCATGAAGGCGCAGGGACCGAAGTCGATCGTCTCGCCCGAGACGGTCATGTTGTCGGTGTTCATCACGCCATGGATGAAGCCCACATGCAGCCAACGGGCGATCAGCGCCGCTTGCCGTTCGGCCACGGCTTCCAGCAGCGCCAGATAGGGGTTCACCCTGTCTCTGATTTCAGGATAATGGCGCGCAATGACATGATCCGCCAGTATTCGCAGGCTGTCGGTATCGCCGCGAGCGGCAAAGAACTGGAAGGTGCCGACGCGGATGTGGCTCGCGGCTACGCGCGTGACGATCGCGCCGGGCAGTACCGTCTCACGGTAAACCGGCTCCCCGGTGCTCACAGCCGCCAGTGCCCGTGTTGTGGGAATACCCAGCGCGTGCATGGCCTCGCTGACGATATATTCGCGCAGCACCGGGCCGAGCGCCGCACGTCCGTCACCACGCCGCGAGAACGGCGTCGGACCAGCGCCTTTAAGCTGAATGTCGCGTCGTCTGCCGTTGCGGTCCTTCACCTCGCCGAGAAGGATAGCGCGACCATCGCCGAGCTGCGGCACGAAATTACCGAACTGGTGCCCGGCATAGGCCATGGCAATCGGTTGTGATCCCGGCAAAAGCTGGTTTCCCGAAAAGATCGCGGCGCCATCACGCTCCAGCGCGGCTACGTCGAGCCCGAGCTCCCGCGCCAGCGCCTCGTTGAATTTGATCAGTCGCGGCGCCGCCACAGCCGTCGGCGCCTGGTCCGCGAAGAACTGCTGCGGCAGGCGCGCATAGCTATTGTCGAAGGGAACGGGTGGTGCTTGAAACGCAGCTGTTTCGGAAGGAAGAGAGCTCATGTCTTTAAGGTAGGGCGGGCGAGGAGGGCATGCAAGGCGCTTGTTTCCGGTGGGATAATATCCTACTTTATCTTACCCGCTACGAGGATTTTGACATGAATGAGAAGCTGAGTATCTCGCTCCCCAGCGAAATGGTGGCTGCGATCAAGAGCCGGGTCGATGCCGGCGCCTATGCGTCCACCAGCGAGGTGCTGCGTGCGGCGGTAAGGGTCTGGCTGCGGGAAGAGGAGGAATATCAGGAGCGCATTTCGGCAATCCGGCAGAAGATTTCAGCTTCCATGGATGATCCCAAGCCAAATTTGAGTGGACATGAGGTAAAACAGCGTCTCAGTGCTTTTTTTGACAAGCACCGCTAAACTATGGAGCGATATGCGGTCGAATATCGCCCGGCGGCGATGGAAAATCTGCTTGAGATCGCAGCCTATGTGTTCGAGCAAAGCCAGAATATTAAAACGAGCGAAGCCTATCTCGACCGCATCCACAGGCGCTGCGAAAAGATCGGCGACGCTCCGTTTGGCGGTGTCGCCCGAGATGATCTAGCTCCCGGCATCCGCATGGCCGTCTTCGAGAAGAGCGTCATTATTCTTTATGTTGTCGTGGATACGGCAGTCTGGATCACCAATATCTTTTTCGGTAGCCGAGACTACGAAACACTTGTGACTCGTCCCTGACCCTCTGCCATCTCCCCTGCCATTTCCGCGAGCTTCCTCACCGTGTTGAGATTTCTCGCCGTTCCGGCCTTCAGCGCCGGCAGTTTCAATTTCGAGCGCCCCGAGCCATCGGGATAGTGGATGTAGATTTCCCTGCCTGCCGCCTGCACCTCCTCGCCACCGGGGGCGACGAGCTTGTCGAGCACATCCTTCGGCGCTGCCTCCGGAAGGAAGGTTACGAGCAGATAGTTCGGCTTGGCGTGCGGGAAGGGTGAACCCTCCGCTACGGTCTCCAGCTCCCGGCGGCTGCGCAGGATCACGCCGGGCGATTTGCCCATTTTGCGCGCCAATACCTCCTCTAGCCGTGCCTGTACCGAGGCCTCGGTCTCATCCGAGCGGAAGAGCACATTGCCGCTCTGGATATAGGTCTTCACATCAGTGAAGCCGATCTCCTCGCAGAGCGCCTTCAGTTCCGCCATCGGCAATGTGCCGGTGCCGCCGACATTGACGGCACGCAGCAGGGCGACAAAGACGGTCATCCGCTCCTCCCGGCATTTCGCCTACATCTTATTCGCGACCTTGATGGCGAAGGAATATTCGAACGCCACTTCCTCCAGGCGCTGGAAACGACCTGACGCACCGCCATGACCGGCATCCATGTTGGTCTTCAACAGGATCGGCGCATCGCCCGTCGTCTTGTCGCGCAGCTTGGCAACCCATTTCGCCGGTTCCCAATAGGTAACGCGAGGATCGGTGAGACCGCCGAGTGCGAGGATGGGTGGGTAGGCCTTTTCGCCGACATTGTCATAGGGGCTGTAGGCGGCGATCTGCTCGTATTCTTCCTTGCTGTCGATCGGGTTGCCCCATTCGGGCCATTCCGGCGGGGTCAGCGGCAGGGTGTCGTCAAGCATGGTGTTAAGCACGTCGACGAAGGGGACGGCGGCGATGATGCCGGCGAATTTTTCCGGCGCCATATTGGCAACCGCGCCCATCAGCATGCCGCCGGCCGAACCACCCTCGGCGATGATCTTCGCGTAAGAGGTGAACTTCTGCTCATTCAGATAGTCGGCAGCGGCGATGAAGTCCCTGAACGTATTGGTCTTCTTCTCCATCTTGCCGTCTTCGTACCACGAAAAGCCCTTGTCCTTGCCACCGCGGATATGGGCGATGGCATAGACGAAGCCGCGGTCGGCAAGCGACAGGCAATTGGTGTTGAAGCCGGACGGAATGGCGATGCCATAGGCGCCATAGCCATAGAGCAGGCAGGGAGCCGAGCCGTCGAGCGGCGTGTCCTTGCGATAAAGCAGGGTCACCGGCACCTGTTCTCCATCCCACGCAGGCGCGAAGACGCGGCGGGTGACGTAATCAGCCGGATTATGGCCTGAGGGCACTTCCTGGGTCTTCAACAGGGTACGCTCGCGCGTCACCATATTGTAGTCGTAGAGCTGGCTCGGCGTCGTCATCGACGAATAGGAGAAGCGGATGACATCCGTATCGTATTCCGCAGCCCCTTGCAGGCCGAGCGAATAGGCCTCCTCTTCGAAGGCGATGGAATGTTCCTCGCCGCTGCGGCGGTCGCGGATGATGATGCGCGGCAGACCGTCCTTGCGCTCCAGCCAGATGAGGTGGCGGGCATAGGCCATGTGGCTGAGGATCAGCGTGCCTGGCTTGTGAGCAACGACTTCGCGCCAGTTTTCCTTGCCCGGTCTGTCGGCCGGCGTCTCCATGATCTTGAAATCCTTGGCGTCGCCGTCATTGGTAAGGACGTAGAAAACCTCTCCGCCCTCCGTGATCTCATATTCGATCCCCGTGTCGCGGGCGGCCACCAATTTGGGTTCGGCCGTCAGGTCCGAGGTCGGGATGATGCGGTATTCGCTGGTCTCATGGTCGTGGATATCGATGAAGATATAATCATCCAGTAAGGAACCGCCGACGCCCATGAAGAAGCCGGCGTCTTCCTCCTCATAGACCAGACGGTCGTCGGATTGCGGCGTGCCGATAATGTGATGGAAGATCTTCGACGGGCGATGGTTCTCGTCCTGCAGCGTATAGAAGAAGCTCTTGCCGTCGGGCGCCCAGACGCCGCCGCCGCCGGTATTGTCGAGTACGTCGGCAAGATCCTCGCCGGTCTCGAGGTTACGAACCTTCAGCGTGAAATATTCCGAGCCCTTGTCGTCATAGCCCCAGATGCCGTGGCTGTGGTCTGTGGAATGGTCGATGCCGGAGAGGCGGAAATAGGACTTCCCTTCATTCTCCTTGTCGCCGTTCAGCAGCAGCTTGCGGTCGCCGCCGTCGCGCGCCTCGCGGAAATAATGCGGCTGCTCGCCACCTGTGACGAAGAGCGTGCCGTAGGCGTAAGGGCCGTCCTTGACCGGCACTGAGCTGTCGTCTTCCTTGATGCGGCCCTTCATCTCGGTGAAGAGTGCCTTCTGCAGGTCCTTCGTGTCGGCCATCGCGGCGTTCATATAGACATTTTCAGCTTCCAGATGCCCGCGGATTTCCGGGGCCAGAATCGATGGGTCCTTGAACATCGCCTGCCAGTTGTCGGCGCGCAGCCAGGCGTAATCATCGCTGCGGCTGATGCCGTGGCGCGTATCCGTAACGGGCTTTTTCGGGGCAGCAGGCGGCGTCGGGAGGCTCTTGAAAACTGACACTGGAGCGCTTTCTCTGGTATGAAAGTCGGATGCGAGGAGAAGAGAGAAATAGAGGGCGGCCGCGCGAGGTTCAATAGGCAAGTATGCTCTCAAGCTTCATGCAAGTCGTGGTAATTAATCTCGGGTCAACAGGCGGCGTGCGGAAAATCCGAGGGGGTCGTTGCCTTGATGAGACCACATTCTTTACCGAAGTCGGCATACACTGCGTCGACATAAAGGCGGCTGAGCTGCCTTCCGTAATGGAATGGACGCGATCAAATCCAGAATAATGCAAGGGACCAGTCTTCATGCTGAAACTCGTTGCCATCCTTATCCCCTTGGCTTCCATCGCAACCTCTGCCTTCGCCGTCGATCCGGCCATGAAGAAGCAATTGGAAAAGCTTGATCCCTCCGAACGCATGGAGCAGGCATGTGATGTAGAGGCCATGAAGCGGATCGGCACGGACAAGACGGGTTTCAAACCGGACAAGGTCATCGCTTATACGTTTGGCGACCCCGCGATGAACACCGATTCCATGAATGCGCCCGGCGCTGTCTTCCGCAGCAAGGGCGACTGGTATCATCTCTCGTATAATTGCGTCACCGGCCCGCAGCATGTTCATGTTCGGGAAATGAGCTACCAGATCGGCGACAAGGTGCCGCGCGACAGCTGGCAGAAGCACTATCTCTATAATTGAGCGGCCGGTGGATTACGCCGGGGTCTAGCGTGGCTTCTGGCCTTCCACGCGTGCAAGTTCGGACAGGATGCGCTCCTGCACATCGGGCGGCTGGCGGCGGACGGCATCCGTCACGTCGCGCAGCGTTGCCCTGAGGCTGTGCAACTGGTCGACCAGATCCATGACAACATCGACACCCGGCTCGTTGAGGCCCATGGCGTTGCTGAGATCGAGAATGAGCTGGCCGCGCGCAATATCGGCCTCGCGGAAATTCCTGCCCCGGTCGGTGATTTCCGGAACCAGCCAGCCTTGCGAGATCCAGACTTCCAGCACTGTCGTCTCGATTTCGAGGTGCAGTCGAAACTCTTTCTCTTCCATCACCTATTCTCCCATGGTCTTTCTGGGATCTTGCGTCTTGCCTGCCTCCCACTCGGAGACGAAACGCGTGAGCTCGGGGTCGGCCGCATCGGGAAGGACTACCTTCAAAGTGACGTAGGCGTCGCCGTTGTCCTTGCCGCGCACCGGCACGCCCTTGCCCTTCAGCCGCAGCACCTTGCCGGAATTGGAATTCGGCTGCAGCGTCACGGTGACGGCGCCGGATGGGGTGGGCACGCGGACCTTTCCGCCCAGCACCGCCTCCGTCAGTGAGATCGGCAGTTCCAGCCGGATATCGTCGCCATCGCGCGTGTAGAACCGGTGCGGAGGCACATGCACCGCGATCAGCGCATCTCCGGGCTTGCCGCCGTTAAAGCCCGGATCGCCCTTGCCCTTCAGCCGCAGCGTCTGTCCGTCGCGCGTGCCCGGCGGTATCTGGACGTCAAGCTCCGGCCCGTCGGGCAGGCTGATCTGCCTTTTCGCGCCGTTGATGGCGTCAAGAAAGTCGACTTCCATTGTATAGTGACGATCTTGACCCTGCATCTGGGATTGGCCTCGGCTGCGCCGCGAGAAGAAATTGGAAAACATGTCGTCGGCATCGCCGAAATCGGCAAACCCGCCGGCATTCTGATAGGGGCCGCGCTGGCCTTCATTGGCGGCGTAATCGCGGTAATAGCTGCGCGGCGGCTTCTCGGCGCCGCTGCTGTCGATCTCGCCACGGTCAAAACGCGCGCGTTTTTCCTCGTCGCCGACGATGCCGTAGGCCGCCGAGACTTCCTTGAATTTGTCCTCTGCCTGCTTGTCGCCGGGGTTGAGGTCGGGATGCAGCTTCTTGGCAAGCTTGCGATAGGCGCTTTGGACATCCTTTTGTGGGGCATCCCGTTTTACGCCCAGAATTTCATAGGGATCGCGGCTCATGCATGTCTCTCTTTGGGAGCACCGAAAAATACGCAGATAGTGCTAGGGCGGTCTCATATCAATCGTAACATAGACGTGGTTTGGTTGAAGCCCGCAGCCTTGTGCTTTGTATGCTCAGTGCATTGTGATGGAAATGGCCACATTTGCCGCCGGTTTGCCATATTTCCGGCGTGTTGCCGGATGATGGCGAGCGTCGACGTGAAAAGCTGTGGCAATCACAGGCTTCTTCCGCCAGATCTTATTGCTCGATCCACTCGGTGGCTGCCCGATGAACCGTTTTTTGCTGACGTCCGCATTCCTTTTCGCCACCGCCTCGGTCGTCGTGGCTGCTCAGCCGACGCAACCGCCGGCCGGTTGGCCTGAGTTGCCGCCGAAGGCTCCGGCCTCGAACGTCAAGCTCGTCGAGCCGCATCTGCACGTCAATCGGGCCGGCAAGGGTGCGCCGCGCATTGCTCTGACGTTCGACGCCTGCATGGGCAAGACCGATCCGCGCATTCTGAGCACTCTGGTCGATCAGCGTATCCCGGCGACCATCTTCGTCACCGCGCGCTGGCTGCGCACCAATCCCGATTCTCTTGCTGTCTTCCTGGCCCATCCCGATCTCTTCGAGCTGGAAAATCACGGACAGAACCATATTCCCGCTGTCGATGTCCCCACAAAGGTCTATGGCATTCCCGCTGCCGGATCGCCGCAGGCGGTGGCCCAGGAGGTCAAGGGCGGGAGCGATGCGATGATCGCCGCCGGCATTCCGCAGCCGCGCTGGTTCCGTGGCGCGACCGCGAAATATACGCCGGCCGCCATCATGCAGATCCGCGGCATGGGCTATCGGATCGCCGGCTACTCGGTGAATGGCGACAGCGGCTCGCTGCTGCCGGCCAGGATGGTCGAGAAGCAATATGCCTCCGCCAAGGACGGCGATGTCATCATCTCCCATATCAATCAGCCTACGCATGCAGCCGGCGAGGGCGTGGCGGCCAGCATTCTGGCGCTGAAAGCCAAGGGCGTGCAGTTCGTCCGCCTGCAGGATATCCCTGAAAAAGGCGACGACGGCACCACGAACTGATGGCGTAAAGCGCGGTTCCGCCTCAGCCGGGCAATTGCGGCTGGACCTTTTCCTCGATGAAAAGCTCGTTGATGACCGTCATGACGATCAGCGACAGCGGCAGCGCCAGCATGGCGCCGACGGCGCCCCACATCCATGTCCAGAAGATGATGGCGAAGAAGACGACGAAGGGATTGAGCTCCCATTGGCGGCCCATGATCGCGGGAAAGACCAGGTTTTCCACGGCCAGATGCACGGCAAAGAAGACAATGGCCGGGGCGAGCGCGATGACGATGTCCGAATGCGTGATGATCCCGGCAATCGCCAGCGCGATCGTCATCGTCGTGACGCCGAGGAATGGGATGAAGCTGGCAACGAAGGCGAACACGCCCCAAAGCACCGGCACGCTCAAGCCGCCGACATAGGCGATGATGGTCATGGCGACGCCGATGCCGGCATAAATCAATGAGGCCGTGGCGAAATAGAAGCCGAGCACCTGCTCCACCGCATTGATGATCCGGATCGTCGTCAGCCTCGCCGCCCGGTTGGAAAAGGCCATGATGATCGTCTTGCGCAGGGTGATGCGGCTGGCGAGAAACAACAGCAATGCCGCAAAGAAGATCAGGATCTGAACGATGGCCGGAGTGAGATTGCTGGAAACGACATGCAGAACATTGCCGCTGTTTTCCAGCAGGGTGCTGATCGACATGGGGCCGCTCTGGAAGGTTTCCGGCGAAATATGCAGCCATTTGAAACGATCGAGATAAGGCATCAGCCTATCGGAGGTTCGCTGGAAGAAGTCGGGAGCTTCCTGAGCCAGCTTTGCCAGCGGTCCCGCCAGCGCATTGATAATCAGGAAGATGGCCAGTGCCACGGCTGACGAGAGAAGCACGGCATTGAGGACGCGCGGTACGCCGAGCTTGCTCAGTTTCTCCGCCGCCAGGCCGAGGATCATGCCGACCACGACAGCCAGTGTCACCGGAATGAGGATGATTGACATCATGTAGACGCCGGCAAGCGCGAGAATGAGGAAGATGCCGATGGTCGCCCAGGCCGCGGCGACTTGAAGCTGGCCCCTTGGTGTATTATCCCCGAGCTCAGACGCAGTCATGTCGTTACCGTAGGCCTGGGAGATGTTTCTCCCGGCACTGAAGTTGCCTTCGCCCGCCGCCGATCCGCGTGGCTGCTTGCCGGCGGCCTTATCAATCTCCATGCCCGTCAAATCCCCGAAGGCACGATCGCCTTACCACCCAAACGCGAAAGACCCGTTCCGGTTCCGGAACGGGTCTCGATACGTCTGGGTGTTGGGGGAATCAGGCGATCAGGTTCAGACCGATGCCCCAGGGATCGCGCAACGAAACGCCGCCATCGCGCTTCTGCGTCTTGATCTCGTGCTGCTCCAGAGCGGCGACAGCACTGTCGAGTGCGGCCTTGTCGTTGAAACGCAATGTATAGTCGGAGAGGCCGGTCATGTGCTCGGAGCGGACGCCAGCACCTCGGCTGTTCCATGTATTGGCGCCGAGATGGTGGTGATAGCCGCCGGTCGCCAGGAAAGTGGCACCGGGATAACGCGCAGCCATGACCTTCATGCCGAGAACATCGCGGTAGAAGGCATTGGCTTCGACAACATCGCCAACCTGCAGGTGAATGTGCCCAATGGCCGAACCATCGGCCATGCCGTCCCAGCGATCCTGCGGTGCGCTTTCGTAGAGCGCCTGCAGATCGAGCCGCAGCGTTGCCATCTCCACCGTGCCGTCGCCGTGGAATTTCCACTGGTCGTGCGGCCGGTCAGCATAGATCTCGATGCCGTTGCCCTCGGGGTCGGAAAGATAGATCGCCTCGCTGACGATATGATCCGATGCACCCTCGAGCACGACGTTATTCTGTGCGGCATGCCGCAGCCAGCGGGCAAGCTCCACACGGTTCGGCAAAAGGAAGGCGGTATGAAACAGGCCGGCGGCCGATTGTGGCGCGCGCACTGCAGCCCGATCCGTGGTCAAGGTCAACAGGGGCTGGCCGGCGACACCCAAGACTTCGCCGCTCGCCGTCTTCTCGATCACCTTCAGGCCAAGCATGTCCTGATAGAAGCGCGATACCAATGGCAGGTCGGTGACGACGAGATGCGATTGGCCGACATAGGCAGGGCGTGTCAGTGCGTAGGAGGGGACAATTTCGGTCATGGGGGTCAGTTCCAACCTCGATACATGTGAAAAAAGGCAACCGGCGTCGGCGGCAAGTAGCCGTCAGTGGCGGGTCGGAGATTTCGCCGGTTGATATGCCTCTTTGATATTCTCGGCCCGCTGTACTTGATGCTGTATATGGTGGAATTCGATTGTTCACAGAAGACCAGAAATTGCGGATTGAGCGTTCGCTTCCTGTTGACGAGATGCCTTAGCCGTTCACGAAGATTTATCGAAATGCCCGTTGCGTGCGGTTGCGTCCACCTTGGCGAGGTGCAAGGATCGGGCGGTTACGGAATTGGAACACGCATTATATGGCCGACTACAAGGGCATTCGCTGGGCTTATGACCGGTATGAAGTGATCGCCGACAGCATTGTCAACGGCGTCGGTGTCGTCTTTGCGCTCATCGGCGCGACGGTGCTGATCTTCTACGCGACCGTCTGGAGCTCCCATGGCGAAATCGCCGCCGCCTGGATCTACAGCATCGGCCTCGTGCTGACCCTGGGGATGTCCTTCACCTATAATCTGTGGCCCGTGTCGCGGACGAAGTGGTTTCTCCGGCGTTTCGACCACTCCTTTATCTACGTGCTGATTGCCGCCACCTATACGCCTTTTCTCGAGCGTGGCGCCGAGGATCCGCTGCTGTTTACGATGCTGATCGCGGTCTGGGTTTTCGCGGCCTTCGGCATCGTGCTGAAATGCCTGTTTCCGGGGCGCTACGATCGGCTGGCGATCCTGCTCTATCTCGCCATGGGCTGGAGCGGTGTCGTCGTGGCCAAGCCCGTTTCGATGTATATCCCCTTTGCCTCGATGCTGCTGATCGTCATCGGCGGGGTGATCTACTCGCTGGGTGTCATCTTTCACGTATGGGAAAAGCTGCGTTTCCAGAACGCTATCTGGCATGGCTTCGTGGTTGCGGCCGCAGCCGTGCACTATTCGGCGGTGCTGACATGCTTCAGCCTGTCACCGGAAGGCTTTTGACGACCTGCGCTGTCGGCGTACATTTCTTCGTGGACCGCAGGCTGCGCGCCAGACGCATGACGATGACGTCGTAGCGCTGCATGTCCGCCTTTGAATAATCCATCTGGAAGAACGCGGCTCCGCCGTTGCAAAGCGCCACGCCGCGAACATAGACGATACGGCCCTGTTTCGTGCCCGAAAAGCTGATGCCGCGCGAAGTTGATTTGGAATAGGAGATCTTCCAGCCCTGATCCTTGGCCAACGCGACACGCACATTCGCTTCCGTCGTGAAGTCGCCATTGGCGACCGCCGTGCCGAAAACCTGCAGCATCGCGGACCGGTCCGCCGGTGACAGCGCAAGGCGGTTGAGGTCGTCGGATGGTGCCGAAAGATGGAAATCCGACGGCAGTTCGATCGCATAACCGAAGCCCGCATTATCATAGGACCACCAGTCGGCGGCAAGTGCCGAGGTGGGGCAAAGAAGCAGGAGAGCGATCAGACGCGCGAGCATTGCGGTTTCCGGGAGGCGGGTTCTGCAAACCGATCAAGAATAGCCCTATTTTCCATAGGAATTCCATAGCGATTTAGGAAATGGGTGTAAATTAGCTCAAATTCGTTACAGCTTCATTGCGAGCCATGCAGAAATGACGGTTTAGCCGGCTGACGCCTGCAATTGTGATGTCGCGGCGGTGAAAAAGCTTGCTAACTTCGTCATAAGCCCCGCGAAAAGCCGATTTCAGTGGTTTACGTCCGGTTTTCCCTTGCCGGGACTTGAGAGGGGTTACCCTTTCGCCTATCCCTGCACCCTAGCTCCGGTTCTTCCGGATTCCGCATGATGATTCAGTAGGGGGAAGGCATGGCCGGTGTCACGGGCCTGACATTCCTGGCTCTATGTTTGCCCTTTTTCGGTGCGCTGATAGTGCCCGTTCTTGTTCGCTGGCTTGGACATAACGCAGCCTGGCTGCTGTCTCTGCTTCCCGCACTCGCCTTTCTCTATTTTGTCGGCTTTCTGCCCGAGATTGCTTCGGGCCGGATTGTTGAAGGCGGCTTCGATTGGGTGCCGAGCCTCGGCTTGCGTTTTTCCTGGCTGCTCGATGGCCTGTCGCTGACCTTCGCCCTGCTCATCACCGGCATCGGCACGCTGATTATCCTTTACACGGGCGGCTATCTGAAGGGACATGCGGATCTCGGGCGCTTCTTCTCTTTCATGTTCCTGTTCATGGGCTCGATGCTTGGCCTCGTCGTCTCCGATAGTTTCCTGACGCTGTTCGTCTTCTGGGAGCTGACGTCGATCACCTCTTTCCTGTTGATCGGCTTCGACCATCAGCGGGAAGCGTCGCGCCGGGCGGCGCTACAGGCCCTGGTCGTTACTGGCGGCGGCGGTTTGCTGTTGCTGGCGGGCCTGCTGCTGATCTGGCAGATCACCGGCATCGCCTCCATGTCCGAACTGCTGCAATCCGGCGACGCCCTGCGCACAAGCCCGCTCTATCTCGCCGCCTTGATTCTGGTGCTCGGCGGCGCTTTCACCAAGTCGGCGCAGTTTCCGTTTCACTTCTGGCTGCCGAATGCCATGGAAGCGCCGACGCCCGTATCGGCCTATCTGCATTCCGCGACGATGGTGAAGGCCGGCATCTATCTGCTGATGCGGCTCAATCCTGTCATGGGCGATACCGTGGCGTGGCAGACGATTTTGCCAAGCTTCGGTGCTGCAACGCTGTTGGTCGGGACCTTGCTGGCGATCCGGCAGACCGACCTGAAGCTGAAGCTCGCCTATACGACGGTTTCCTCGCTCGGCCTGCTGGTATTGCTCACCGGTTTCGGCACGGATTATGCCATCGAAGCCGCCGTGCTCTATCTGGTGGCGCATTCGCTGTTCAAGGGCGCTCTGTTCATGGTCGCCGGCATTGTCGATCATGAAACGGGAACGCGCGACATCACGCGTCTGGGCGGCCTGCGCTCTGCCATGCCGCTGACCTTCGCCGCAGCGATTGTTGCTGCCGTCTCGATGGGCGGCCTGCCGCCTGCCTTCGGCTTTCTCGCCAAGGAGGAAATCTACGCGGCACTGACACAGGCCTCGCCATGGGCTGTTATCCTCACGATCATCGCCGTTGTCGGCAACGCGCTGATGTTTGCCATCGCCTTTGCCGTGGCACTGAAACCCTTTATCGGGCCGCTCATCGAGACGCCACGCCATCCGCATGAGGCGCCGCCATTGCTGTGGCTCGGGCCGGTGGTGCTTGCCTTGCTTGGCCTCGCTTCGGCCTTGCTCTCGGGATTATGGCACGTCTACGTCTCCTCGCCGATGGCCAGTGCCGTCGGCGGCAAGGAGCTGCATATCTCGGTCTCGCTCGTCCCGCATATCGGCTTGCCCCTGGCGCTCTCGCTCGTCACCGTGCTCATCGGCATCCTTGTCTACTGGCAGCTCGATCGCGCCCGTTTCCTGATGTCGGTGATCTTGCGGAACCTGGGTCCAGGGCCGGATCGCGGTTTCGATGGTTTCATCTCCGGTCTTGTACGAGTGTCGCATGTCGTCTCGCGCGTCCTGCAACCGGGTCGCCTCGAAATCTACGTGACGGTCGCTTTTCTCTGTGTCGCGGCCATGCTTCTGCTTCCGCTCATTATCCATGGCGAATTGCCGGCAATTCCCGCCTGGCCGAATTTGCAATGGCATGAGGCGACGATCTTCCTCATCGCCGTCATCGGCCTTGCCGCCGTGGTTCTAGCGCGCGACCGTCTGACAGCCATCGTTTCGCTCGGCGTTCAAGGCTTTGCGGTCGCCGTCATCTTCCTGCTGTTCGGCGCACCGGATCTGTCCTTTACCCAGTTCATGGTCGAGACCCTTGCGGTCGTCATCCTGGCCCTGGTGATGACGCGGCTGCATCTTTCGCCCTCGGATCGCCGTCCGCCGCTGAAAATGCTCGCCCATGCGCTGATTGCCATCGCCTGCGGCACCGGCTTCGGCCTGCTGTTGCTGAAAGCGACGGAGGCGCCGTTCGATCTGACGCTGACGGCCTTCTTCAATCATTATTCGAAGCTGATCGCCCATGGTGACAATGTCGTCAACGTCATCATTGTCGACTTCCGAGGCACGGATACGCTCGGCGAGATCGCCGTCGTTGCCATCACCGGGCTTGCAATTCTGGCGCTGATCCGCATCCGCGCCGGCGGCGAGCGCAAACTCGCGGCCAATGATCCGGATAGCGAAGAAAAGTTGGAGGCGGAGCGCGCATGAATACGCTGATTTTCCGCACCGCCGCACCGTTTCTGACGGCCTTGATGCTGCTCTTTTCAGTCTTCGTGCTGTTGCGCGGCCATAACGAGCCCGGCGGCGGCTTTATCGGTGGGCTGATCGCGGCTTCCGCCTTTGCGATCTATGGTATCGCCTGCGGTGTGACGGCCGTGCGTCGCGCCATCATCTTTCATCCACTGGCGATCGCCGGCTTTGGCCTGCTGGCAGCCACCATCGCCGGCTTCGTGTCCGTCTTCTCCGGCGTGCCGTTCATGACCGGGCTGTGGATCTATCCGCACCTGTTCGGCGTCGAAGTGCCGCTTTCCACCGTCATGCTCTTCGATATCGGCGTCTATCTGGTTGTCGTCGGCGCCATCACTTCGATCGCGCTTGCGCTTGAAGAGCGGGAGGTGGATTGATGGAGGTCGTCTTCGCCGCTCTGGTCGGCCTTTTCTTCGCCGCCGCGATCTATCTGATGCTGTCGAAATTCTCGATCCGCATCATGCTCGGCATCGCGATCCTCGGCAATGCCGTCAACCTGCTGCTCTTTACCGCCGGCCGGATAACGCGGGAAGTCCCGCCCATCATTCCGCAAGGCCAAAGCACGCTGGATCTGGCCGCGGCCAACCCGCTGCCACAGGCGCTGATCCTGACGGCGATCGTCATCTCCTTTTCGTTTCTCGCCTTTCTGCTTGTTCTGACCTATCGGGCCTATCAGGACCTCAAGACGGACAATACCGGCGAGATGCGAGTGGCTGAGCCACACGAGCGGCCGCTGCCGCCTTTGGGGTACTGACGAGATGGCCGGACCGACCGACATTCCCGTCGATCTCTCTGCCGCGCTGGTGGCGGCACCTGTGCCACTCGGGCACTGGCTGGTCATCCTGCCGGTCGCCCTGTGCATTTGCCTTGGCGCCATACTCCTGATGTTGCGTAACCGCACGGAATGGCACGCCTGGATCGCTATTCCCGGCCTGCTGCTGCTGGTGCTGATCGACACCGCCTTGCTTTACAAGGTTGCCAGCGAAGGCGCGGTGACCATGGTCATGGGCCGATGGCTGCCGCCTTTCGGTATCGCCTTCAGCGTCGATCTCCTCGGCGCTGCCATGGCACTGGCTGCGGCGATCGTGGCGCTTGCGGCTAGCATCTATGCACTCGGAGAGATCGGCACCAGCGGCCGCCGCTACGGGTTTTTCCCGTTCTTGATGCTGTTGTTGGCCGGCGTCAGCGGCGCCTTCCTCACAGGAGACGTCTTCAATCTCTATGTCTGGTTTGAGGTGCTGCTGATTTCGTCCTTTGGCCTGCTGATCCTCGGCTCGGAACGGGAGCAGATCGACGGCGCGCTGAAGTATGCCGTGCTGAACCTCATCGCCACCACGCTGTTTCTCGTTTCTGTCGGCTATCTCTATGCCATCTTCGGCACGCTCAACATGGCTGACATCGCGATCAGGGCAAGGGCAGGCGATACCACCGCGCCGTTGATGACACTGGCCGGTCTGTTTCTGCTCGCTTTCGGCATGAAGGCGGCTGCTTTCCCGGTCAATTTCTGGCTACCAGCTTCCTACCATACGCCGCTTATCACCGTTTCAGCCCTGTTTGCTGGCCTCCTGACCAAAGTCGGTGTCTATGCGCTCATCAGGGTTCTGGTCATGTTGCTGCCGGTCGAGCGCATGGAACTCGGCCCGATGATAACGGTCGTTGCCATCGCCACGATGCTGGCGGGGGTGCTTGGGGCACTCGGCTCGAACGACATTCGCCGTATGCTCGGCTATATCGTCATATCGGGGATAGGCACGATGCTGGCGGGTATCGCTCTTGGCAGTGCCGATGGCCTCAGCGGAACGCTCTTTTATGCGCTGCACTCCATGGTGCTGATGACGGCGCTCTATCTGCTTGCGGGCGAGGCTGCCCGGCTCGGCGGCAGCTTTTCGCTGACGTCTCTTGGCGGTCTTTACCGGCGGAACGGTTGGTTCGCCGGCCTCTCCTTGGTACTGTTCTTCGCTGTCAGCGGACTGCCGCCCTTTTCCGGCTTCTGGCCGAAGGTAGTTCTGGTAAAGGCAGCGCTTGCCACCGGCGCATGGTGGCTCGCCGCCACGATCCTGCTTGCCGGCTTCCTGACCACGATCGTCTTCGGCCGCGTCTTCCTGCTGGCCTATTGGCGACCTGCGGTGGATGCCACTGCCGTCTCGGCAGAGCCGATCAGGTGGCAGGCAAGCATGCCGCTTCTCGCTCTTACCGTGCTCGTTGTCGCCTTCGGCTTCTTTCCCGAAAGGCTTTTGCAGCTGACCCAATCTGCCGCGGCTGGTCTTGAACAGCCGACTGCCTATCTGAACTCGGTCTTCCCGCCGGCGGAGGCCAAGCAATGATCCTGTTTGTCTTCAACCTGTTGCTCGCCATCGTCTGGGTCGCCATCACAGGCAGCACCTCTTTCGTCAATCTGTTGTTTGGTTTCGTCCTCGCGGCGATTGCGCTCGCCATCGTGCGGTCTTCCTATGGCGGCGTGCTTTATCTCGGTCGCGTTCGCCGTATCCTTGCACTCTTCTTCCTGTTTCTCGGCGAACTTGCCAAATCCGCCTGGGCGGTCGCCGTTGCGGTCATGAGCCCGAAGATGGATGTGAAGCCCGGGATTTTTGCCTTCCCTTTGACCGTCGACCGCGATTTCGAAATCACGCTGCTCGCCAATCTCATCACGCTGACGCCAGGCACGCTATCCGTTGATGTGTCCGACGATCGCAAGACCCTGTATGTCCACGCGCTTGATTGCTCCGATCCGGAGGCCATCCGGCGCAGCATTGCCGATGGCTTCGAACGCCGTATTCTGGAGGCTTTCCGATGATGGCTGCATCCATCGTTTCGGCGGCGGCAATGGTCGCACTCGGCATTCTGAGCCTTGCGTTGCTGTTCACCGTTTATCGTGTGGTCGCCGGTCCGACATTGCCGGACCGAATTGTGGCGCTCGATATGCTGGTGGCGATCGCGATCGGTTTTATCGCCGTCATCGCCATTAAGACCGGATTTACGCTCTATATCGATATCGCCATTTCGCTGGGCCTTGTCGGCTTTCTTGCGACCGTCGCCTTTGCCCGGTTTGTCCTTACCCAGGCACAGACCGGCACTTCTGCACAACCTCCCGCCGAACGGGAGAATAGTAACGAATCGCCGAAGAAGCGGCCGCGCAAGCAAAACCGGCGACAAAAGGGAGGACGGTGATGGATCTGCTTTGGGCCATCCTCGTGGCCGTTATCCTGCTCGCGGGGGCGTTGTTCTCGCTCATCGCCGCAATCGGCATCGTTCGCTTGCCCGACCTTTATAGCCGCATGCATGCCGCCTCGAAGGCGGGCACAGTCGGCTCCGGCCTTTTGCTACTTGCGGTCGGTATTCATTCGCAGGACTTCTCGATATTGGCACGATCTCTCGCCGGATTCGTCTTTTTTGTGCTGACAGCACCGATCGCGGCCCATCTTCTCGCACGAGCGGCGCACAAGGCCGGGTATCGACTGACCGAGCCTTCCATACGGGATGAATTGTTACTTCAACGGCAAATCGCGAGACGCGTGTATAGGAAGAAGAGCTAACAAACGCAAAGATTGTTAAAGAAGCAATAGCAGTTCGCCTCTTTAGTTATCTGTTTTTTAGTAGATGAATTTTTTGCGAAGAAATGTTGGTATTAAAAACTGGACATTTGGGTAAAGAGTGCTAATTCAGATTCAAGTAGAGTTCTGATGTTGAGTTAGTCTCGGCCGGGTTTAAGCTCTCAATGCTTTTAACTTTCTTGGGGAAAAGCTGAGCAAAACTTTCCTCCGGTTAACGATTGGAGATCACCTCGTGTGGTCGCTAATCCTGACATCAGGCGGCAAGAAGCGGTTTTCTTCGCGTGAAGTCTAGGGGTGGATTTCCTGCGGTATGAAATGTGGCGTTTATGCACCGTTTTTTGCTGATGGCTGCTACGAATACGGGCGATGCGTTTGTGCGGATTGCTCGGCGCTACGGGACTTGGGGATCACCAGATTTCTGGGCTAGGCGCGGATTACATAGCAACGTTGCGCCTTGTGGGCTCTCCGGAGACGCGGCGCAGCAAGCAAGCCGATGAACAGGAGAACACAATGTCAGATACGGCCCTTGGCAATGGGCAGGAGTTACTGGTTGAACTGACCGCCGACATCGTTGCGGCCTATGTCAGCAACCATGTCGTACCGGTCAGCGACCTTCCGAATTTGATTTCCGACGTACATTCCGCCTTGAGCAGCACCTCGGTTCCGGCGCCTGCCGTTACCGTTGTGGAAAAGCAGAAGCCGGCCGTATCTGTCCGTAAATCGGTACAGGATGACCAGATTACGTGCTTGGAATGTGGTGGAAGCTTCAAGTCGCTGAAGCGCCACTTGATGACCCATCATGGTCTTTCGCCCGAAGAGTATCGCGAGAAGTGGGATCTGGCAGCGGATTATCCGATGGTGGCGCCTGCTTACGCGGAAGCGCGTTCCCGCCTTGCGAAGGAAATGGGTCTCGGGCAGCGCCGCAAGCGCGGCAGCCGCTGAGAGTGATGACGCTTGAAGAAAAACCCGGCTTTCGAGCCGGGTTTTGACTGTTGCCGCCCGGTAGCGGCCTGGATCGATTGGGTCCTGTATTCGTGCAGTCGACGAGGCTGAAACATTTTCCCCACCGGAAATCCCGGCACTTCTCCCGGAATTACCTAGGCCTGCTTCGAATAGTGTTTTATTGGGGTTTTCCCGGTTTTAGGTTGATGTGAGCGTGCTTGGCGATAATGAAGCCGGCGACTCCGTAACTTGCACTCCACTCAATGCGGAAATGCTCCTCCGTCCTGGTGATCTCCAAGTCGAAGATGATGCAAGGCACCATAGCGAAGTCGGTGCAACTGATATTGCTCACATCTTCTAGGATAAGAGTGACTATCGCGTGTTTGTCCAAGACGAAGTAACCCTTCGCGTCCACCTTGTCCGTTATATTCCAGGCATGGATGCGTAGCAGGCCCGCTCCCTTGTCGGGAAAGCTGATCTCAAGCAGTTCGGCATCATGGAAGCGGGGTATCCGCCCAAACCACTTGAGTAGCGACTCACCACCGGGAATCTCGCTGAATACGGACGCAGGGGACATTAAGGCTCGCTAGTGCTTGGTTGAGTGGCTGCGATTGCGTTGTTCAGGGCAGCCCTGGAGTTTTCGCAGGAGCCTGTAGCGTGAACCCCAACGGCGCGGCGTCAGCATAGTCGAAGGTGTTACGTCGTGCCAGCGACCTGATCACCGCCGAATGGACAGTATTTTCCCCTTATTGCGGTCAGCCTCGCCTTTGCTACTCACTCCTTAGCAGAGATCATCAATGCAATCTCCCGCGTGGTGCCTGTAGCGGCTTCCGTCTTGCGAATTTCCGAGACGCGTGCGGACAGATTTGGATATGGCTTTTAGGCAGGCGCCCTGACGCGGGCCTCTTCACGGATGCGCTTGATCATCGAGCGTAGTCCATTGGCGCGCTGCGACGAGAGATGCTCGACCAGGCCGATCTTGCCGAAGACGTCGAGCGCATCGAGTGCGGCGATTTCCGAGGCCTGTTTGCCGGAATAGGTGGCAAGCACGATTGCCACCAGCCCGCGGACGATATGCGCGTCGGAATCGCCTTCGAAGGTCAATGTCGGATTTTCGGGATCGCCGGATGCATGCGTGACAAGCCAGACCTGGCTGGCGCAGCCCTGCACCTTGTTTTCCAGTGTCCGCTTGTCTTCCGGAAGGTCAGGCAGCGCCTTGCCGAGTTCGATCACGTAGCGATAACGATCCTCCCACTCGTCTAGGAAGGCGAAGTCCTCGATGATCTTGTCAAGCGCAGCCATTGTATCTGTCCAGATTATCCATTGAGGTTGGATATAGGCGAAACGACGGGCAATTTGAACCCGCTGCAAAAAAGAACGCCGCTGACCATGTCTGGCTCGCGGCGCATGAGGAGGGCAAGTGCAGGAGGTTTCAGATCCGCGGCCGCGGCATCGGCAACGGCACGGAGGTGGGCAGGCGCACCGTTCCGGTGACGACCACATCGGCGGTCTCGGTGCCGGTCACCCGCTTGGCAGGCATCGGCTGTGTCGTTGCGGCAATCTGTTCCGGGCTTACATGCGCAGCTACAGCGTTGGCAACGTCATTGGAAGACTGATCCTTGAAGTGGCGGCCGAGCATGTCATAGGCAACGCGGGCGCCGTCACCGACCTGGTATCCAAGGGCGGTCAGCGTTTCGCCGCCCTTGACGCAGACCTCAGGCTTTTCGGTGCACATGGCGCCGACATATTGAACGACGCCCGAAGCCGCCGAAATCGCATCGGAGACCTGCATGGTCGGTTCGCCAGCCGGCCGAGGCGCGCCATCGGGCTTGGCAAAGATCGGCAGAAACATGAGAACCAGTGAAAACCAGAACCCCGCTCTAATCAGAAACCACATTTCCTTGCCCACCTTCTCTGTCGTTCGGCTCGTTCGCCTATTCGGACTGGTCTGTCCGATGTGGTTTGAACCCTATCCGGCAGAGGACAACATCGCTTTTCAAAACTTCGCGGCATTTTCGGCAAATTTGATTCAAATTTTATCTTTCCGAATTCGCACCGCATTTAGATCAAATTGTAGCGATTGCTGTTAAGCATGTCTCGCCCGATCCTGTTGATACGCAGGCATTTGCGGGCTTTGGCCTTGTCGCAAAGGTTAACGCATGGCGGAAATACGAATAAAATCCGTTGCTTACCCACTGTTAACCACAAAAAACAAAGGTCAGGCATTCTGCGCCAAAACGGGATTTTGGAGGCTTTTCGGCCGGTCGGCAGGTTCTCTCTTTATTCTTTCCTTAAGCCGCGAAGGCCTATTGTGCAGTCCAATAAGTGACCGTTTTGACGGGTTGTAGTGTGCGCGTATTGAGTAACATGGCTGTTGGGGCTGTAGCCTTCGTCGACCGGGTGAGCGGAAGCTGGCTCTCCGGAACGAGTGGGAATGGCGAGGTCCCCGCGCAGGAATTGGCGATCCTGCGCCGGCTTGCGCTTGCCTCCTCCGTCGCACTTTTCGCGGTTCCCGCCGGGCTTTCCCTCGTCACCAGCCCGGCCGTGGCGCTGCCTGCCGGTGTGGCCACGGTTTGCGCCGCCTTTCTGTTTTCCGCTGTCGGCAGCATTGCGCTGTCACGCCAGCGCCCCGCTTCCCAGGCTGCGGAAGCCATCATCGTCGAACATCGCGATCTGATGCTGCAAGCCGCCTTTGGCATGGTGTTGCTGCTCGATCCGCAGGGAAACGTGACCACCGTCGGCGGTCGCGACCGCGCGGAGTTTCTGAGCTGGATGCGCGATCCGACGGGCCGCGGCCTGATCGAGCAGATTCATGTGTCTGACAGGATCGTGTTCCTGCAGGCAATCGACGTTCTTCGTCAGGGCAGGGACGCGATCTGCGTCGATCTGCGCCTGGAACGATCCGCTGTCATCGGCTTTGACGCGCAATTCGTCCATGTTCGTGTGGAACTGACTGCCCGCCGCGATGGCGAGGGCCGGTTGACAGGCATCGTCAGCCAATTGCGCGATATATCGCAGGATCAGCAGCTTCGCGATGACGCTGCTCGTAAAACAGCGGAAGCGGAATCGGCGAATGATGCCAAGTCGCGCTTTCTGGCGGCCGTCAGCCATGAACTGCGCACACCGCTCAATGCGATCCTCGGCTTTTCCGATATTCTCAGCGGCGAATATTTCGGCAAGCTGGAAAACAATCGCCAGCGCGAATATGTCGGCCTGATTCGCCAGTCCGGCGCGCACCTTCTGTCGGTGGTCAATACCATGCTCGACATGAGCAAGATCGAAGCTGGCCGCTATGAGCTGCTGATGGAATCCTTCTCGATCGAAGATTCCATTGCGACATGCGAGGCAATGCTGGCGCTGCAGGCGAAGGAAAAGGGCCTGACCCTTTCCAGCCGCGTTCAGCGAGGCCTCGGTGAGATCGTTGCCGATCAGCGTGCGCTCCAGCAGGTCCTGATCAACCTTGTCGGCAATGCCATCAAGTTCACCGATGCCGGTGGCGCGGTCACCGTCGATGCGGCATTGACCGATGGAATGCTGAAGCTCTCGGTTGGCGATACCGGCATCGGCATTGCAAGCGAGCGGCTGGCCTCTCTGGGACAGCCCTTCGTGCAGATCCAGAACGATTACACGCGCCGCTACGCCGGCACCGGCCTTGGTCTGTCGCTTGTGAAGGGGCTGGTAGCCCTGCATGGCGGCAGCTTCTCGATAGCCAGTGCCCCGGGCGAAGGCACGGTCATCACAATTCTTATTCCGATCGATGGTTCGGGCGTCTTGGCTGTGGAGCAGCCTATGGATGTCAATCGCCCTGTCGATTTTCCGCCGCGCCTGAAACATACTGCGGAGATGAGTAAAGGGCGAAAAGAGGAAGGGATGAATGGCCCCGCAAAAGCGAAAATCGCCTAAGGGAAGAGGCAAGGGCAAGCGCAAGCAGCCTGGGCTGGCTTCTCGCGGAGCGGTCGCCCTGGGCAGCCTCAGCCTGCGCGGGGGAACCGCGCTGGGTGGTCTTGGGCTTCGCGGAGCAGGCGCCTTTGCGGGTTTGATCGGCGGCGCCGTGGGTCGGCATCCGGCGATTGCCGGCGGCGTTGCTCTCTTTCTCGGAGTTTTCGGCTTCGTCACCGCCAATGCGCTCTGGTATCAGACGGGCGCGCATCCATCGCCTTTGCTGCGCACTCGCGACCCCGGCGCTCCCTATCAGATCCCCGGCCGCAAAGCCTTCCTGCATGCACAGCAGACCGACGCCGGCAACGTCACGACTTTCCGCATCGAGCGGCAGGATTCGCTCACCGCTGCGGCACCATCGGCCAATCCCGCCGTTGCACAGTCCGCCGCGCCCTCGAAGCTGGTTGCCGACGTACAGGCCGAGCTCATTCGCCATGGCCTTTATGACGGTGCTGCGGACGGCGTGCCGGGCTCGCGCACATCAGCCGCTATTCTCTTCTTTCAGGAAGCGTCAGGCTTGACGCAGACGGGTGCCCCGACGCCTGAGCTTCTCGCCGCCCTCAAGGCCAGCAATGCCGCTGATTTCGCTCCGGCCGCAGGTGGCAGGGCGAGTGCCCCAGTCGTTCCCGCACAACGCCCTATCAATGTCTCTGCCACGGCGGAGGCCATCGATCCGGTTGCCGCGGCCATCCAGAGCGCCGAGAAGAACATGAGGACCGGCACCGTCGTGGCAAAGGCCACGCCGAGCGATGCGGTCAACACAGTCAATATGGTCATGCAGATCCAGAAGGGCCTGAGCAATATCGCCTATAGCAATGTCAGCGTCGACGGGGTTGCTGGCGAGCAGACGAAATCGGCGATCCGCCGCTTCCAGAAGCATTATCGTCTGCCGGAGACCGGCGAGCCGAACATGGCCGTTCTGAAGAAGCTGCAGGATATCGGCGCGCTTTAATCCATCGCTTCAATTGTCTCGCAGGCCGCTTGTCGCTATAGCTCGGCCATGAGATTGCGCAGCGACATCTTTGTTTCCGCCATGACCCGCCGCCTGTTTGCCCGGGGCGATTTCGCTGCCGTCGAACGAAAGGGCGAGGAGCAGGCGGGTGCTATCTTCATCCGCCAGCGCTTCCGCGACGGGTTGGAAACCCTCTACGCGCCGGCGCCGCAAAGTTTCTTCGACGGTGAGGGGGATGACGGGCGGTTGTTCGAGATCAGGGTCGATCGCCAGGAGCCGGCCGAGATCCGCAAAGTCCTCGATCGCGAAGTGAAGTTCGATCCGGATTTGTGGGTTATCGAGCTGGAGACGGATGATTTAGCCGAAATCGTCCCCTTGGCCGGTTTACGCGCCAATCCGCTTGATTGACCCGTCTCTATCGCCGGTTTGCCACGCGCAACTCGCGGATCGAGCCGGACTTGGCGCCGAACAATGGTGTGGCCGGGCGCTCTGCAGGCTTTTCCTTCGGAAGATAGGTGTAGCTGTCGGCACGGCGCCATGCTTCGACGCGAGCCTGGCTCTCTTCCGCATCGATGCCGTCAAGCACCAGCCATGCACGGCTGACGCTGCCGTGCCGTTCCGTCAGGTGCGGATAGAAGCGCTCCAGCGAATAAACGGCGTCCGCTATACCCATGCCGAGGCTGACCAGCGTCACGGCGAGCTGTTGGCCCGATGTATCGAGCAGGATGCGTTCTGCAAGCCAATGGCTCGATGAAAGCGCGTCGGCAAGCGTGGTGGCAAATTGCAGCGCATCGCGTTCCCTGGCGAAACGGACGAGCAGGGCTTCCTGCGTTTCGCTCAGGCTGCGCAGGCCGAGACGGTCTTTTTCGTCGCGAGCCAGATGGCGTGCGGCCTGCTTGATCTGCAGGCGCAAGGCTTCCTCGCGCGAGAGCCGCTCGAGGTCCGCCGTATCGGATTTTGGCGGAAGCGCGGTCGCCGATGTTTGCGGGTCCGTCATGCCGCGCTCTGGTTCGGCCTGATGCAGGCCGACGAGCGCGTCGATGACCTTTGGCGACAGCGAGGGCCTGCTGACGATTGCCCGTGCGTGGGCAGCGCCTTGCGTGCGGGCAATGGTGATCAGCGTATCGTCGTCGATCGCCTGTGAACTCGTCAGGAAAGGGGCGGCAATGGCGATCGGTTGGCAACCGATGAACAGGGCAACAGCCTGCGGCACTGTCGGGCATTGGGAGAGGGCGGCCACGGCCTGCCGCTTTGCCTCGTCGGAGGAGGCCTGGAACACCGGCGTAAAGAGCTCGGCAAATTGGCGAAGTTCCGATTTGGAGGGATGCCCCATGCCTTCGAAACTGGTGATCGTCGCCATCAGAACCACGTCTTTCTTACGGACTGTCGCAGGCTCTTCAAGGTCTCGAAACCGGTCACGCACGCCAACACCCATACTGATACGCAGAACAAAAACGCGGGGAGCCTGACCGCCGACCGCCACACCTCTTTTCGGTCGTGCCGTAAGGCCCTTTCAATGTCAGGGGCGTCTTTGGCGGCAGCTGTCGAAACGGGTATGGACACAGTCGTCCTTATCTGGCTTTCACCAAAGACTAAGGCCGGCACGGTTAATGGTTCGTGAAAACTTTATTAAAATCCGAATAAAAATTGCGCGTTAAGCTTGCGCGATGGCTAAGGCCGAATTTTTGCTGGATGATATGCGGGCTAGGGGATGACGCCTGTCACAAACCATCTATCGTCGCAGGAGTGGCGGTGTGAATACTCAACTTATGGGAGTTCCCGCCACGCATCCGGCTGCAAACCAGGTGAGTACCGCCCGAAGCGGTACATCGGACATCAGATAAGCCTGGTGTGTGAATGGAGCTGCTCTAGATGCCTCTGTGCTCGCGCAGTGCTGCGAGCAGCTTTTCCGACGTATTGTAGCCGGATTGAAAAAGGCCCAACGCTGCCGTTGCCGCGAACTGGGCCTCGGTGCTTTTTATATCGATCCGCTTCTCCAGGCACCACTCATCAAGCGCGCCGCGCAGGACTATGACATCCTCTGGAGAGAAGACGGAATTACCCGCCGCAAACATTAGCCACCCTCGATTTCCGACCTTACAATACGTTAATTTTTCGTGAGCGCAAATAATAATTGCGTGACTCTTTTCTGCAACGCAGCTGTTTGCGATATATTCGCCAGCGGCGTTATTTGTTCACCTAAGAATATGATATTGCTTGATTTCACGGCGAATTCGATTCCGACGATTTTTTCGCGGCGCGTGAAACCAAAGCCATGGTCGAAGCGTTAATAGGGCATGACGACTCATGCCAAGGATGACGTGCGACGAGGATTAGCATTCTGTTAACTGCAATATGGCTGAATCCCGGTGCAAGCAGCGATTAGCAGACTGTAGTCGATAGCAGAGAAAGCATGGAAGCCGTGATTGGCGCCCATGACGCGGTGTCCGGGAAATACCGTGAGAAGGCGTGAATGCTCCTTGTCTCAGCCAAAAGAAATAGGCCTGATACAAGGGAAAACGCTAGCCCGCTTCAACAACGGGCAGGGTGAAATCAGTCGCAAGTTCATCCGTCTCGAGACGTAAATGGAGACGAGCATGGCAAAGGTAATATCACTTTCGGACTGGCGATTACGCCAGCCGCCGCGCGTCCAGAAGGAGCCGGTGGAAGCAAGGATACTTCTGTTTACCGGTGTGCGCTACGAGCACCTCGATACCCCGACGCACCGGCCGGGAGCAGGCCCCAAGCGGGCTAAAGGCAAGTAACACAGCCGGCTGAGACGCCTGGATGCATCAGGATTGCATCCATTGGTTGCCGGAAATGATTTGTAGTGCCCGCATTGCGGCGCCTATAGGCCTGAGCGTTGTCGCCGGCCAAACTCAATCATCGCCGAATTCGTCGCATCCGGCCTGCGACAGGAATTCCTTGGCCGCATCGTCAAAGCTCGCCTGTGGCGCCATCGTATGCAACACTGCATAGCCTTGGGCATGCGGCACTTCCACAAGGATCGATTGTGCAAGAGCAGGCGGCAGGGCCTTGCGTATGCCTGTCAACTGAACGGGAGAGGCGAGCAGCAAATCGAGCGTCCCGCCGACGGATGTACGGTCGCTCATGCTGAACACTTCGTTGGACGCTGCGTCGTAGACGGAGAGCGACCAGAACGGCACCTTGCCCTTCGCGGTCAAATGTACCGGCACGTCTTCGATGTCGAATGCGCAGACGGCAGTGCGGATGTAGGGGTCGACGTTGGAAAGCCCTGCATCGTCATCTTTGTTATCAAGCATGTAGAAATGGTTCTCGTCGCCTTCGTCCGAGACGCGGGTATAGGCATCGCGGTCGGAGAAATGCGGTAGCGACAGGATGATGACGATATGCAGAAGTGCAGCGCCGAACAGGCCGGTCAGGATTGCGAAAACGAACCTAAACATTGCCGCACCCGGTTTTCTCGAGCTTCGGCATAGTGAGATCAATCAGGCCGGAATTGCTGGCCGCCGGCGAATCCAGCAGCGTCCATACCAGCCGGAAATTGCCGGCAGCGGGCAAGGCAAGCCAATTGCCCGCGCTGGCATTGGGTGAGACGGTAATGGTGAAGCTTGAATCCGGGTTCCGCAACACAACCCAGGAATTGATCGTTAGGGGGCGTCCGGAAGGTCCCGCAAGCGGTGCGCCGTCATTGCCGGCAATGAAAAGCGTCCAAAGCCGCGCCGGCGGTGTCTGGCCACTGATACGATAGCTGCAATTTGCCGTCAGCCGCCCGCCCTTATCGTCGTCGGAGGCGGTAAACACCAATCCTTCGGCCGTGCCGTAGAGCAGGCGTCCGGCGCGAGCGCGATGCGATTTGGCATAGGGGTCGGCATCCGCCGTCTGCATTTCTGGGAACGCCTGCCAGACTCCAAGCTTGATCGCGCCGAAGCCGGACGTCACGTTCAAGGCAAAGAGCGTGAACACAATGCCGCCGCCGAAAGCGATCAGCAGCGAAAGCGCAACAAGAAAGGGGACTCGGAACACCCTGGGATCGTCCTCGTGACAAATCGATGCCGATTTATCCCTGATTCTGCTGGTAGGGGGAAGGGCAGGGCGTCGCCGGGGGCAGTTATGTCGATTTCAGGCGGAAATTCATGCCGCCTGATACCTTCATTCGGGTAATGCTATTCCGCCGTCGCCACCTTTTGAGCTTCGAGTGCGGCCGCTGCCTTCAGTCTTTCGCCGATATCGCGAAGGATCCTGGTGGAATCCACCGACAGGGAGCGTGGCCGCACCAGCGGCGGCAGGCCACCAGCTGCCGGGTCCGCAGGCTTCTTGGCAGCAACGGTTTGCGGCTTCTGCACCGGAAATGGATTGCTGATCCCCGGGATCGGCTTCAGCACCACGCCCTGGTTGGCATAGTCCATTATCTTCTTGAAGGTCATGGCCGGCAGCGTGCCGCCCGTCATGTTGTTGGTCGAGGTATAGTCGTCATTGCCGAACCAGACGGCGCAGGTGTAGTTGCCGGTAAAGCCGATGAACCAGGCGTCGCGATAGGCCTGTGTCGTTCCGGTCTTGCCGCCGACCACAATGCCATTGTCCAGCGCCGCCTTGCGGCCGGTGCCGATGATCGGAACCTGTGTCAGCATCTGATTCATATAGGAGTTGGCTTGCTCGCTGAGGACCCGCTTGGCCGGCGGCTCGTCGCGATTGAAATCATAAAGCACCTTGCCGTCGTACCCGGTGATCTGGTCGATGCCATGCCGCCGCGATTGCATGCCGTCGGCGGGAAAGACCGCATAGGCCGTTGCCTGGTCGAGCACGGTTACCTCCGACGTGCCGATCGGGATTGTCTTGTCGTTGCGGATCGGCGTTTCCACGCCCATGGCCTTGGCCATGTCGCGGATCGGCTGGATGCCGAGCTTTTCCTTGGCCAGACGCACCGGGATGGTGTTGATCGATTGGGCGATCGCCGTCGTCAGCGTTACCTTGCCGGCATAGCGGTTCTCGTAATTGTGCGGGCTCCAATTGCCCCAGGTGATCGGCGCGTCGACGATGGTCGAGGTCGGCGTCATGCCGCTCTCCATCGCCACGGAGTAAGTATAGATCTTGAAGGATGAACCCGGCTGGCGCAGCGCTTTTGTCGCGCGGTTGAATTGGCTCTCACCGTAGTCGCTGCCGCCGACCATGGCGCGGACCGCGCCACCATTTTCGATCATGACGCTGGCGCCCTGCTTGGCATGATAACGCTCGCCAAATTCCATCAGGCTGGATTGGACCGAATCTTCCGCGGCCTTTTGCAGCCCCATGTCGATGGTCGTGCGCACGATCAGCGAACGTTCCGGAAAGCGCGTGGCAAGCCGCTGCACCTCATCGAAGGCCCAGTCGAGGAAATAGTCCGGCGTTTCGATCTGGGCGCGGTCGACGACGGAAGCGGGGTTGCGCCGTGCCGCAATCACCTGTCCCTCGGTCATCAATCCGCTCTGCACGAGGTTGGAGAGCACATCATTGGCGCGAGCGCGGGCGGCCGGCAGATTGACATGCGGCGCATATTTCGCCGGCGCCTTGAACAGGCCGGCAAGCATCGCGGCCTCGGCGAGATTGACGTCGGTGATGCTCTTGCCGAAATAGAATTGCGCAGCCGCAGCCGCGCCGAACGTGCCGCCGCCCATATAGGTGCGGTCAAGATAGAGGCTGAGGATCTCTTTCTTGGAGAGATTGGCCTCAAGCCAGATCGCCAGGAAAGCTTCCTTGATCTTGCGGTCGATCGAACGCTCATTGCTGAGGAAGATATTCTTGGCGAGCTGCTGCGTCAGCGTCGAGCCGCCCTGGACGACGCCGCCTGCCTGCGCATTGACGGTGACGGCGCGGAACAGGCCGATCACGTCGATGCCGAAATGGTCGAAGAAACGCCGGTCCTCGGTCGCAAGCACCGCCTTGATGAAATAATCCGGCAATTGATCCACCGGCACCGAATTCTCGTGAATGATGCCGCGATGGCCGATGACGTTGCCGTAGCGATCGAGAAAGGTGACGGCGAAATTGCCGCGATTGCGCCAATCGCCCTGCGTCGCCTCAAACGCCGGCATGGCCAGCATCAGCATGACCACCGAGCCGGCAGCGCCGAGCGTCAGGCCCTCGCCGAGCAGTTCGAAAACGATGCGCTTCCACCCGCGTACACGGAATCGGCGGAAGAAAATCGTGATTTCTTCCCAGGTTTCCGCCAAACGGAAGCCAGCATTCCACAGGGTGGAGTCGATCCATGAATCGATGCGCAGAAAGAAATAGCGCTTTCGGCGCCGAGGCTTTTCGGCTCCGCTATCATGTTGCGCTTCGGGCTCCATCTTCGGCCCGCCTTCTGGATTGGATGGGTCTTCCACGCTCTACTTCCCGACCGCTATAATGCTGCGTGCCACCTTGTGGGGCACGCAAAGCCCATTATCTCATAGAACGGCTAATTGAAGAATTGGTTGATTTAGAGAAAAGAACAATAGACACGCATGCCGCAGCCCGCATTTCCTGCCAGGGCGGCGAGGATTGACGATGGACGAGACACCTTTCTGGAAAAGCAAGACACTGGCGGAGATGAGCACGTCGGAATGGGAAAGCCTTTGCGACGGCTGTGGCCTCTGTTGTCTCAACAAGCTCGAGGACTGGGATACGGGTGACGTCTATTTCACCTCCGTTCGCTGCAAACTGATGGACAGCGAAAGCTGTCGTTGCACCAGCTATCCGAACCGTTGGGATTTCGTGCCTGATTGCGTGCAGCTGACCCCCGAGAAAGTAATGGAACTGGAGTGGCTTCCGCCCACCTGCGCCTACAGTCTCGTCAAGGAGGGCCACGATCTCTACTGGTGGCATCCACTGATATCGGGCGATCCGGAAACCGTGCACATTGCCCGCGTCTCTGCCCGAGCCCGCACGGTCAGCGAGAATGACGTCGATGTCGAGGACTTCGAGGATTATGTGGTCGATTGGCCGCTGACCGCCAAGGACGATATGGAGCCTAATCCTCCGGCAAAATCATAGATTTCGGCGCCACGTTGCGCCAGGCACGCCGCACGAGCGTCTTGATCGTCTCGTGATCCGCGGCATGGTGGAAAAGCCGGGTCGAGCCTTTCAGCCCCCATCCGCCCGGCGCGGCCTCGACGTGCTGCGGCATGATGGTAAGCGCCATCTGTTGCTGATCAGGCGTCAGTTTGACAACGCAGAAATCCGCGCCCGGTAGGGTCGTGAAGATCTTGCCCCGTATCCGAAAATCACGAGTTCCGAAATGTGAGCCTTCCGTCGTTTCCGGCAGGCTGAGGGCAAAGGCGATGAGATCTTCGTCGGTCATGCGCATAATAATATCATGCATGAGCGTTACGCGGAAAATGGCTGCCACTTCTTTGCCCGCGATGAGGTCGCCTTGCTGAACACATCGCCTCTTCATTGAAATGAACCGGCGTGCATGATATCGCGCGGTGCCTTCGCACACGCTCAGGGAGCCGCCGCGTGATCCGTCATATCGTCTTCTTCACCGTTCCCGATCGCGCGAACCTCGAGGATGTCCGTTCCGGCCTGTCGATCCTCACAGCCATTCCGCATGCGCGCCTGCTGGAAATCGGCATGAATGTGAAGACCGACCAACTCGGCACCGATGTCGATATCGTAGTCTATGGCGAATTCGACGATGAAGCAGCGCTCGCCGCCTACAAGGCCCATCCGAATTATCAGCGCTCGATAGAGCGGGTGCGGCCATTGCGCGAAATGCGGATTGCAGCTGATTACGAGACGACGAGCGCTATCCGCGAGCCGTTCTGAAAGAAAGCCCGATCAAAGGGCTTCGATCGCCATTGATTTCAGTTGATTGAGCACTCGCGCGGAATCGATTTGTCGATAAGCGGATTCATTGCATGAGGCCGTTCAATCAACCTCTCACGTTCCGGACTCAACTTTGAAACAGGTGCCGTGAAGTGATTCAGAAGACTCAAGAAAACCCTGGCGTTTTACCTCAGTAAAACACCTGAAGGCCGGTTGCATTGGCCAAGCCTGCACGGTCGCTCATGACCGGCTTATGATCGAATGATAATCAAGAATGATTAAAAATGGTTGAGTCTCTCGTTTGTGCATGTGGCCGGGAGGTGGGCACAAGCGGTGTAACGGGCATGCATGCGCAATTGGCATCGATCGCGTTCGATCAATCGCCCTTGGCTTCGCTTCACTGATTTGCCCATAATGAATTCAATGAGTTAAATCACGAATCGGGTGGGCTGCACGTCCTGCGAGCGGAAAATTACAGCCCATTCATTTGCCATTCAGACGTGTTTGGGTACATATTTGCTCAAGTTAATCTCCCCGTGGGAAGTCTGAAGCATGGCCTCAATTTCAAGCATAGCAGCGGCGGCCCTTGTGATGGCCGGCTCGGCTGTTTTGCCGGCGCCGACGTCGACCCTGGTGGCCCGTGCCAACAGCGACTGCAGCGAAGCTGCGGCCGAGGTGGTTGAAAAGACGGGTGGGCAGCTCCTTTCCGCGCAGCCGTCGGGCGATAGTTGTGTCATCACCGTTCTTGTGCAGGGCAATGGGCAGCGTCCTCGCAAGGTAACGATGAAGGTGCCGATGTGAGGCATGGGCATCTTGGATCATAACGCGCAGCGGACGTTCTAAAGCCTTGAATCCTACGCAAAATCTTATCGTTTCCGTGATTCCACTGCAGCTCGATTTACAGTACTGTTTCTCGAACCGGGGAAATTGGGTCCAAACATGCGCATTCTGATAGTCGAAGACGATATCAACCTAAATCGCCAGCTCGCCGACGCCTTGAAAGAGGCGGGCTATGTGGTCGATACGGCCTTTGATGGTGAGGAGGGGCATTTCCTCGGCGATACCGAACCTTACGACGCGATCATTCTCGATATCGGCCTGCCGGAGATGGACGGCATCACGGTGTTGGAGAAGTGGCGCGGCGCGGGACGGGCGACGCCTGTGCTCATCCTGACCGCGCGCGACCGCTGGAGTGATAAGGTCGCCGGCATCGATGCGGGTGCCGATGATTATGTCGCCAAGCCCTTCCATGTCGAAGAAGTTCTCGCCCGCATCAGGGCGCTCATTCGCCGCGCGGCCGGCCATGCCTCCTCGGAAATCATCTGCGGCCCGGTGCGGCTCGACACCAAGAGCTCGAAGGCGACCGTGAACGGCAAGCCGCTCAAGCTCACCTCTCATGAGTACCGGCTGCTCGCCTATCTCATGCATCACAAGGGTGAAGTCGTCTCGCGCACCGAACTGGTCGAGCATATGTACGATCAGGATTTCGATCGCGATTCCAATACGATCGAGGTTTTCGTCGGCCGCTTGCGCAAGAAGATGGGGGTCGACCTGATCGAGACGGTCCGCGGCCTCGGTTACCGCATCCAAGCGCCGACCAATGCGAATTAAGTCACTCACCGCTCGCGTCCTGCTGTTGACCACGCTCTGGTCCGCCGTGGCGCTTGTCGTGATCGGCCTCGTCATTTCCAATATCTACCGCAAGAGCGCCGAACGCGGCTTTCAGGACCTGTTGAGGGCGCAGCTCTACAACGTCATCAACTCGGTGACGATTGGTGATCAGGGCGCATTGAACGGCAGCCCGCAGCTCGGCGACCTTCGTTTTGCCCAGCCGAAGACGGGCTGGTACTGGATGGTCGAGCCGCTCGGCACCTATACAGCAACGCCCTTGGTATCGCCGTCTCTCGGCGCTTCGAACTTGCCTGTCCTCTCCGTACTGGAAGCGCCATTCGACAAGAATTACGAGCGCTACTACATCGTCACGGATGCCTTCGGAAATCGCGTTCAGGTGGCCGAAACCGAGGTCGTTCTCGATACGGATGGCCGCGCCGCCCGCTTTCGCGTCACCGGCAATGTCGCAGTCGTCGAGGACGACGTCCGCAACTTCTCCCACAGTCTTTATTTCGCGCTGGTCGGCTTCGGTGTCGGCAGCCTCATCGTCAATGCGCTTGCCATTCTCTATGGCCTGAAGCCGCTCGATAAGGCCCGCGCGGCACTGGAGCGTATCCGCGCCGGCGAGAGCGAGCGATTGCAGGGCGATTTCCCGCGTGAAATCCTGCCGCTCGCCAACGAGGTCAACGCGCTGATCGAAAGCAATAGGCGCATCGTCGAGCGTGCCCGCATGCAGGTCGGCAATCTCGCGCATTCGCTGAAGACGCCGATCGCGGTGCTTCTCAACGAATCCCGCGTGCTGGAGCGTTCGCATGGCGATCTGGTCAAGAACCAGGCCGAAGCCATGCAGGGCCAGGTGCAATCTTACCTCAACCGCGCCCGCATCGCGGCGCAGCGCGAATCCGTACTAGCCCGCACCGAGGCCGAACCGGCATTGGAGCGGCTTGTCCGCGTCATGCGGCGGCTCAATGCGGAGAAGGAATTCGAGCTCACCGTATCTCCCAATCTGGCGCTCGCCATGGAGCAGCAGGATCTGGAGGAGACGGTGGGCAATCTTCTGGAAAATGCCGCCCGCTTTGCCGAGCACAAGGTGCGTCTTTCCGCAACCGAGGCGCCGCCTGACGTCAAGGGCATCGACCCCGTGCGGCGTCATTGGGTGGAGCTGGTCGTGGAGGATGATGGGCCCGGCCTCGAGCCGGATCAGATCCGCGAAGCCATGAAGCGCGGACGCAGGCTGGACGAGAGCAAGCCGGGCACTGGTCTCGGACTGTCGATCGTCAGCGAGATCACCAATGAATATCAAGGCCGGCTGGAGCTCTCCCGCGGTGCCTGGGGTGGCCTTCGTGCCAGCTTAATTCTGCCTGGCCTGACGAAGGATGTTGCGTGAAGCACGGCATGATGACAGAAAGAAGTTGTGGGTCATGATGATGCCGCAGCGCAGTACCTATGGTTTTGCTTGTTGATACTGGTTCGGTTGTATGAAGCTTCGTACCTTTTTCTTGATCACTCCCTCCCTCTTCGCAGCGCTTGCGCTTTCAGCTTGCTCGACCACGAGCAGCAATGGCAGCGGCGCGAGTTTGTTTTCAACCTCCAAGCCACCGGCATCGGCGACGTTCATTAGCGCGCTGGATGGCGGCATTGTCGAACGAACCGGCCTCAAGCTGAGCGACAGTGACAAGCAGCGGGCGCTGGAAGCGGAATATCGGGCGCTGGAAAGCTCGCCTCTCGGCCAGTCTGTGGTCTGGAAGGGCAGGGGCGCCAGCGGAGAGGTGGTGGCTGCAGCGCCCTATCAGGTCGGCTCGCAGAATTGCCGGCAATACACGCACACGGTCACGGTCGACGACAAGCCGACCATGGCAAGGGGAGCCGCATGTCGCAATGACGACGGCACCTGGACGCCGCTCGACTAGCCCCAATGCGCCGAAAGGCGCGGCCAAACGCCTCAAATCTTCGTCAGCGAGGCTTTCGCGGTTGGAATAAGCGCCCCGTTAAAGTATTGGGCGTGTATGCTGTTCTGGATTCTCGTCGCCGTTCTAACGGCCGTTGTCGGCGCTGTGCTGCTTCACCCTCTTCTGCGTGGTGCAAAGGAGGCTGCGGACTGTCGTTCCGGAGAAGCCGAGGTCTATCGCGATCAGCTCCGCGAGCTGGATCGCGATCTTGCCGGCGGGTTGATTTCCACGGAGGAGGCTGGCTATGCCCGCGCCGAGATCGGGCGTCGCCTGATTGCGGCTTCCAAGGAGGAGGAGAGTGGAGCAAAAGCGCTGAAGCGCGGTAGCTATCGCATCTCGCAGGCCTTTATCGTCGTGATGCTGCCCGTCATCGGGCTCTGTCTTTATCTTGCCAATGGCGATCCCGGACTGCCGTCGCAGCCGCTGGAGGCGCGTCTGGAGAAGCCTGGAAGCGACCTCGCCCTTTCGATCGTCAAGATCGAACAGCACCTTGCCAGAAATCCGGATGACGGCAAAGGCTGGGAGGTTTTGGCGCCGATCTATTTCAAGACCAACCGCATCGGTGATGCCGAGCTTGCCTATCGCAATGTGATCCGGCTGCTGGGCCCGAGCGCCACGCGCCTTGGCGATCTGGGCGAGGTACTCGTGGTCAAGGCCAACGGCGTGGTGACGGCGGATGCGCGCAGCGTGCTGCAGCAATCGCGGGCGCTCGATGCCGCCAATCCGCGCACGCTCTTCTATCTGGCACTGGCGCTGGAGCAGGAAGGCAAGGTGACCGATGCGAAGACCGCCTTCGAGGCCTTGGCGAAGCAATCGCCGCCCGATGCGCCGTGGCTGGCCGTTGTCGACGAACACATCGCCAAGAATGGCGGCACGCCTCTAGCATCTACAAACGCCAATGCACCGGGCAACCCGACCGCCGAGGAGGTCGCCGCGGCGAACAATTTGAGCGGTGGCGATCGTCAGCAGATGATCCGTGGCATGGTCGAGAGCCTCGATGCCAAGCTCAAGGAAGATCCGAAGAATTTCGAAGGCTGGATGCGGTTGATCCGCTCCTATGTCGTGCTGAACGACCGGGATCGCGCCCTGGATGCGCTGAAACGCGGGCTGACGGCCTTCCCGGCGGATGGCGGCGAGGGGCAACAGCTGTTGGCTCTGGCCAAAGAATTGGGACTGCCGACGGAGGTGACGCAGCAATGACCCGCAAGCAGAAACGTCTGGCCGTCATTGCCGGCGGCATGGGGTTCATCGCCACCGCCGTGCTCCTCGTCCTCTTCGCCTTCAGCCAGTCGGTTGCCTATTTCTACATGCCGGGCGATCTCGCCAAGACCCCCGTCAATGCCGGAACGCTGATCCGCCTGGGTGGCCTGGTCAGTGAAGGCTCCATCAAGCGTGGTCAGGGCACGCAGGTGCAATTCTCCGTGACCGACGGCAAGGATACGATCAAGGTTAGATATGACGGCCTCCTGCCGGATCTCTTCCGCGAGGGGCAGGGCGTGGTGACAGAGGGTAAATTCGAGCCCGGCAGCGATGTCTTCGTTGCGGATAGCGTGCTTGCCAAGCATGATGAGCGTTACATGCCGAAACAGGTTGCCGACAAGCTGAAGGCCGACGGTGTCTGGAAGGGCGAGGAGGCGACACAATGATCATCGAACTCGGACATTATGCGCTGGTGCTGGCGCTGGCGACCGCGCTCATCGTTTCCATCCTTCCTGTGGTCGGTGCAAGGCGCGGCGATGTGTCGATGATGGATATCGCGCCTGTCGGCTCGATCGTCACTTTCCTGCTCGTCACCTTTTCCTTCGGCGTGCTGACCTACGCCTATGTCGCCTCCGATTTCTCCGTGCTGAACGTCTGGGCCAATTCCCATTCGCTCATGCCGCTGATCTTCAAGATCTCCGGCGTCTGGGGCAATCACGAGGGATCGATGATGCTCTGGCTGTTGATCCTGGTCTTGTTCAGTGCGCTGGTCGCCCTGTTCGGGCGCAATCTGCCAGACGTGCTGCGGGCCAATGTTCTGGCCGTTCAATCCTGGATCTCGTCCGCCTTCCTGATCTTCATCCTGCTCACCTCCAATCCATTTATCCGGCTTGATCCGGCGCCTGCCGAGGGTAAGGACCTCAATCCCGTCCTGCAGGATATCGGCCTCGCCATCCATCCGCCCTTGCTCTATCTCGGCTATGTCGGTTTTTCCGTCTGCTTCTCTTTCGCTGTGGCGGCACTGCTGGAAGGCCGCATCGATGCGGCCTGGGCGCGCTGGGTCCGTCCCTGGGCGCTGGCTGCCTGGAGCTTCCTGACGCTCGGCATCGCCATGGGCTCTTACTGGGCCTATTACGAGCTGGGCTGGGGCGGCTGGTGGTTCTGGGATCCGGTGGAGAACGCCTCGTTCATGCCTTGGCTCGCCGGCACGGCGCTGCTGCATTCGGCACTGGTCATGGAGAAACGTGATGCGCTGAAGATCTGGACGGTGCTGCTTGCGATCCTGACCTTCTCCCTGTCGCTGCTCGGCACCTTCCTTGTGCGCTCGGGCGTGCTGACCTCGGTGCATTCCTTCGCCAGCGATCCGACACGCGGCATCTTCATTCTCTGCATTCTGCTGCTCTTCATCGGTGGTGCACTGACGCTCTTCGCCTTCCGCGCGCCGAAGCTTGCTGCAGGCGGATTGTTCGCACCGATCTCGCGTGAGGGCGCGCTGGTCCTCAACAACCTCATCCTCACGGTCGCCTGCGGCACCGTCCTCACGGGCACGCTCTATCCGCTGGCGCTGGAAACCCTGACCGGCGACAAGATTTCCGTCGGGCCGCCTTTCTTCAACATGACGTTCGGATTGCTGATGATGCCGATCCTCATTGCCGTGCCCTTCGGCCCGCTGCTTGCCTGGAAGCGAGGCGATCTGCTCGGTGCCTTGCAACGGCTCTATGTCGTGGCCGGTCTGGCGTTCCTTGCGGGGCTCGTCCTGTTCTATCTCAAGCACGGCGGTCCGGTGCTTGCCGTTCTCGGCCTGGCCGCCGGCTTCTTTCTGTTCTTCGGCGCACTCGCCGATCTCTGGTATCGCGCCGGCGTTGGCAAGGTGGCTGCCAATGTCGCCTGGCGTCGTCTGCGCGGCTTGCCGCGCTCGGCCTTCGGCACAGCGCTTGCCCATGCCGGCCTCGGCATCACCGTGCTCGGCATCGTCGCGGTCACGACCTTCGAGACGGAGAATATCACCAGCATGAAGCCGGGAGAGACAGCCGAGCTTGGCGGCTACAGCCTGCGTTTCGACGGCATGCAGCCGGGCGTCGGCCCGAATTTCACCGAGGATCGTGCCCACTTCACGGTGAGCCGTGGCGGTGTCGCCTTCACCGAAGTCTCGTCATCCAAGCGCGTCTTCACGGCCAGCCGCACGGGAACCACCGAAGCCGGCATTCTGACGCTCGGCCCCAACCAGCTCTACGTGTCGGTCGGTGACGTCAGCGAGGATGGCGGCATGGTGGTACGCATCTGGTGGAAGCCGTTCATTCTCTGCATCTGGATGGGCGCTCTCGTCATGGCGATCGGCGGTTTCGTTTCGCTCAGCGACCGCCGTCTGCGTGTCGGTGCGCCGAGCCGGAAGGTGAAGCCGGTGCGTCCCGCCATGGAGCCGGCCGAATGAGCCGGAATTGGTTTGGCTTTGTCCGGCTATGCCTCTGCCTTGCGGCGATCCTGACACCTTTGTCCGCCTTTGCCGTCAATCCGGATGAGGTCCTGCACGATCCGGCGCTGGAGGCGAGGGCGCGCACGATCTCCGCCGAACTGCGCTGCATGGTCTGCCAGAACCAGTCCATCGACGATTCCAATGCCGATCTCGCCCGCGACCTGCGGCTGCTGGTGCGCAAGCGACTGGGCGATGGCGACACCGATCAACAGGTGCTTGATTATGTCGTCTCGCGCTATGGCGAGTTTGTGCTGCTAAAACCGCGCCTTAGCGAGAAGACGCTTATCCTCTGGGGCGCACCGATCGCGCTCTTTATCGTGGGTGGATTTGCCCTTGCCGTCTATGCCCGCCGCCGTGCCGGCAAGCCCACTGGCAAGCCTCTGAGTGCCGAGGAAGAGGCTGAGTTGAAAGAGATTTTGGGGAAGTGACGCTGCCGCGCTAGCTTTCACCTTATTGGCAACATTTCCTTACATTACGAATTTTTCATGGGGCGGACAGTTCGCTGTAAGGTCCGACGCCCTATATATTTACAATCACAAATCACAGCCGGTTCCCGCCGGTGGAAATCTGACGAGAGAAGAGAAGGTAACTCGCATATGTTCAGGAATATCAAGAACACCTTGTCCCGTAGCACCGCTATGAAGGCTTCTGTCGTCGCCGGCCTCGCTGTCGCCGCGCTGGCCACGGGTGTTCCGGCTGTCGTCAGCAATTCCTATGCCGATGCCGTCAATGTACAGGCGCCGCAGGTTCCCAGCTTCGCCAACGTGGTTGACGCCGTATCGCCGGCGGTCGTCTCGGTTCGCGTCGAATCCCGCGTCAATCCCGTTGCGGATGAAGACGACTCCTTCGGCCTTGGCCGTGGCTTCGACGATCTTCCCGATGATCACCCGCTGAAGAAGTTTTTCCGTCAGTTCGAACAGCAGCAGGGTCGCGGCCAGCAGAAGGGCCAGAATCAGCAGAAGAATTCCGAAGACGGCAAGGGTCACCTGCGTCCGGTTGCGCAGGGCTCCGGCTTCTTCGTCTCTGAAGATGGCTACATCGTCACCAACAATCACGTCGTTTCCGATGGCGCTGCTTTCGTCGTCGTTCTCAATGACGGCACCGAACTTGACGCCAAGCTCGTCGGCAAGGACTCGCGCACGGACCTTGCCGTTCTGAAGGTCGATCCCAAGGGCAAGAAGTTCACCTATGTCGGTTGGGCCGATGATTCCAAGGTCCGCGTTGGCGATTGGGTCGTGGCCGTCGGCAACCCGTTCGGCCTCGGTGGCACTGTCACGGCGGGCATCGTCTCGGCCCGTGGCCGCGATATCCATTCCGGCCCCTATGACGATTACATCCAGATCGATGCACCCGTAAACAAGGGCAATTCCGGTGGCCCGACCTTCAACCTCAACGGCCAGGTGGTCGGCATTAACACTGCCATCTTCTCGCAGTCGGGCGGCAGCGTCGGCATCGCCTTCGCAATCCCGGCGACGACCGCCAAGGATGTCGTCACCGATCTCATCAAGACCGGCACGGTTTCGCGCGGTTGGCTCGGCGTGCAGATCCAGCCGGTCAGCAAGGATATCGCCGAATCCCTCGGCCTTTCTGAAGCAAGCGGTGCGCTCGTCGTTTCCCCGCAGGACGGCTCGCCTGGGCAGAAGGCCGGCATCAAGAACGGCGACGTGGTTACGGCCGTCAATGGTGATCCAGTCAAGGATCCGCGCGATCTCGCTCGCCGCATCGGCGCGATGCAGCCGGGCGCCAAGGTCGAGGTTTCCCTGTGGCGCAACGGCAAGTCTCAGTCCGTGACGGTCGAGCTCGGCAGCTTGCCGGCCGATCAGAACCAGGCTTCCAATGACGATGCGCAGCCGAACCAGCCGCAGCAGCCGTCCTCCGAAAAGGCTCTGGCCGATCTCGGCATGACGGTCGGTCCGTCCGACGATGGCAAGGGTGTGGCAATCACCGCCGTTGATCCCGACTCAGACGCCGCCGACAAGGGCATCAAAGAAGGTGAGAAGATCACCTCGGTCAACAACCAGCAGATCTCGAATGCCGGCGACATTGCCAAGGTCATCGAACAGGCGAAGAAGGATGGCCGCACACGCGCGCTCTTCCAGATCCAGTCCGATGACGGAAGCCGCTTCGTCGCCCTGCCGATCAACGCCGGCTGATCCTTTCAGCCTCAGCGATAATGCATTGGGAAGCCGCGTCGGCCACGGCTTGCGCGGCTTCCCCTCTTAAAACATGTCAATGATGACTGGCTCCAAGGCAGGTGAAACATGACAACCGCTGGCCAACATGCCGTGAATTCCGCCGATTCTGGTTGTACCGAAGCACCCTCGGCAGGTAATGTCGCCCACATGAAGATTCTGATCATTGAAGACGATCTCGAGGCGGCGGCTTACCTCACAAAGGCGTTTCGCGAGGCTGGCATTATTGCCGATCACGCAAGCGACGGCGAGAGCGGTCTCTTCATGGGCACCGAGAACACCTACGATGTTGCCATCATCGACCGTATGCTGCCCCGCCGCGATGGGTTGTCCGTCATCAGTGAACTGCGCCGCAAGGGCGTGCACACGCCGGTTCTGATTCTCTCCGCACTCGGCCAGGTCGACGATCGCGTCACCGGCCTGCGTGCCGGCGGTGATGACTATCTGCCGAAGCCCTATGCTTTCAGCGAGCTTTTGGCGCGTGTGGAAGTGTTGGGGCGCCGCAAGGGCACGCCCGAGCAGGATGTGCTTTATCGTGTCGGCGATCTTGAGTTGGACCGGCTGTCTCATGAGGTGCGCCGCGCCGGCAAGGAAATCCTGCTGCAGCCGCGTGAATTCCGCCTGCTCGAATATCTGATGAAGAATGCCGGCCAGGTCGTGACGCGCACCATGCTGCTCGAAAATGTCTGGGATTATCATTTCGATCCCCAGACCAACGTCATCGATGTGCACGTCTCGCGGCTGCGCTCGAAGATCGAGAAGGATTTCAGCCAGCCGCTGCTCAAGACGATCCGCGGTGCCGGCTACATGATCAAGGACGAAGGATGAGTCGCTTCCGCGTCCTCTTCAAGTCCACAGCAGTCCGCCTTTCCGCCCTTTACATCCTTCTTTTTGCGCTTTGTGCCGCCACGCTGGTCTTCTACGTGACGGCTATGTCCGAACGGTTGTTGACCGGACAGATCCGCGATGCCGTTCAGCAGGAAGTCAACCAGGTGAAGCGCGCCTATGATATCGGCGGCCTGAACCTGCTTCTGCGTACGATGGAGCGCCGGGCCCGCCAACCGGGCGCCAATCTCTATGTCATTGCCGGCCCGTCCGGCGATATTCTAGCCGGCAACGTGGCTTCGGTACAGCCAGGCGTGCTCGGTCAGGCCGGCTGGACGGAGCTGCCTTTCACCTACGAGCGTTATACCGACGCATCCAACGATCCGGAGCTACGGCATCTGGCGATCGCCAATATCTTCATCCTCGACAACGGCCTTCGCATCCTGATCGGCCGTGACCTTGGCGAGCCCGAACGCTTCCGCGTGCTGGTGCGGCAGGCGCTGATGCTGGCGCTGGCGATCATGGGTCTCGGTGCGCTGGTGATCTGGTTCGGCATCGGCCGCAATGCCCTGCGACGCATCGACCGGATGACGGGCGCCAGCCGCAAGATCATGGCGGGTGACCTCTCGCAGCGTCTGCCCGTCGGCGGCTCCGGCGACGAGTTTGACCGCATGTCGGCATCGCTGAACGCCATGCTGGAACGCATCGAGAAATTGAACGAAGGCTTGCGGCAGGTCTCCGACAATATTGCGCATGACCTGAAGACGCCGCTGACGCGGTTGCGCAACAAGGCCGCCGACGCGCTCGACAGCGCAGACAGTGAGGGTCGCCGCGTCGCCCTGGAGGGCATTATCGGTGAATCCGATCAGCTGATCCGCACCTTCAACGCGCTCCTGATGATCTCCCGTGTCGAGGCAGGGTCGGTCGCCGCTGAAATGACCGCCGTCGATCTTTCTTCGATCGTCACCGATACGACCGAACTATACGAGCCTGCAGCCGAAGACGTGGGTCTGGCGCTGACGGCCGATATCGAGCCGGATGTCGAAGTGCAGGGCAATCGCGAACTGATCGGCCAGGCACTCTTCAACCTGATCGACAACGCCCTCAAATACGCAACCGGCAGCCAGGGCCAGCCGGCGATCACATTCAAACTGTCGCGTACCCATGATGCGGTAACGCTTGCCGTTGCGGATCACGGCCCCGGCATTCCCGCTCATCAGCGCGCCGACGTCGTCAAACGCTTCTTCCGCCTGGATGAAAGCCGCTCCAAGCCGGGAACCGGCCTTGGTCTTGCGCTGGTGGAGGCAGTCATGGAACTGCATGGCGGTCGGCTGGAGCTTTCGGATACAGATCCCGATAATCCCACCGCCAAGGGACTAACGGTAACGATGATCTTCCCCATGCAGAAACAATAGGTTAATCCTGCCTTATCCGATTGCTCCTTGGGGAGAGCTGCATGACGACGACGCAAGGCGATTTGCTGCGGGATGTCCCGGCTGGGCGACTGCGACCGCTGAACCAGACGGAGATGAAATCCGCACTCGCCGATCTCAAGCAGATCGCCGGAGCGGAACCCGTAGTTGCGGCCCTGCTCGCCAGCGAGAGCCCCTTGCGGGATTTTATCGTCGCAGCGCTGGCGCTGTCGCCGCATTTGCGCGAAACAGCCAATCTCGAACCCTCGCTGCTCGTTGCTGCCATCGAGAAGCCACTATCGGCGCAGGTCGAAGCCTTGGTCCAGCAGGCGCGCCATGCCTGGCTGCCGGCGGAAAGCGGTGGACCGTCGCCTTCTGAAGGCGAGGTGATGACCCGCCTGCGTGTCGCCAAGCGCCGGGCTGCCTTTCTGATTGCGCTTGCCGACCTCGCTCGCATCTACGACGGAAGGAAGACTACCCACTGGCTGAGTGCGCTGGCGGAGGCGTCGATATCGGCCGCAATCGACCACCTGCTGCTATCCTCCCACGAAGCCGGCAAGATCTCGCTTCCGGACCCCTCCGCCCCGAGCCGCAAATCCGGCCTGATCGTGCTCGGCATGGGCAAGCTCGGCGCCGAGGAATTGAACTATTCGTCGGATATCGACGTCGTCGTTTTCTTTGATGAGACGGCGGGCATCGTTCCCAATCCCGAGGATGCCATCGATATTTTCCCTCGGCTGATGCGCCGGCTGGTGCGAATCCTGCAGGAGCGCACGGCAGATGGCTACGTCTTCCGCACCGACCTGCGCCTGCGCCCCGATCCCGGTTCGACGCCGCTGGCGATCCCGGTCGATGCGGCGATGAACTATTACGAGGGCAGGGGACAGAACTGGGAACGCGCCGCCTTCATCAAGGCGCGGCCGGTTGGCGGTGATATCGCCGCCGGACAGGCCTTCATCCGCGACCTCGTACCCTTCGTCTTCCGCAAATACCTGGATTACGCCGCCATTTCGGACATTCATTCCATCAAGCGGCAGATCCACGCGCACAAGGGGCATGGAGCGATTGCGGTCAAGGGCCACAATGTCAAGCTCGGCCGCGGCGGCATTCGCGAGATCGAGTTCTTCGTGCAGACCCAACAACTGATCGCCGGCGGCCGCATGCCGTCGCTGCGCTGCCGGGGCACTGAAGAGACGTTGGCGGAACTCACCAAGGCGAAATGGATTGATGCCGAAACGCGTGATGAGCTGGCCGCCGCCTACTGGTTCTTGCGCGATGTCGAGCACCGGGTGCAGATGGTGCGCGACGAGCAGACGCATCTGCTTCCCGAAACGGATGCCGAGCTGAAGCGCGTTGCCTTCATGATGGGTTTTGCCGACGTATCTGCCTTTTCCGAGGCTCTGGTGACGACCCTGAAAACGGTCGAGCGGCGCTATGCACAGCTGTTCGAACAGGAAACGAAGCTGTCGACCGAAATCGGCAATCTCGTTTTCACCGGCCAGGGTGATGATCCCGATACGCTGGAAACGCTCCGCCATCTCGGTTTCGAGCGGCCGTCGGATATCTCCAATGTCATCCGGACCTGGCACTATGGACGATACCGCGCCACGCAATCGGTCGAGGCGCGCGAGCGGCTGACCGAATTGACGCCGGAGTTGCTGCGGGTCTTCGGCGAGAGCAAGCGTGCCGACAAGGCGCTATTGCGTTTCGACAGTTTCATCTCCGGTCTGCCGGCGGGCATACAGCTGTTCTCGTTGCTGAGCACGAACCCGGCCTTGCTTTCGCTCATCGTCAACATCATGTCGTCTGCGCCGCGGCTTGCCGAGATCATCGCCGCCAAGCCGCATGTCTTCGATGGCATGCTCGATCCCGGCCTTATGGCCGAACTGCCGACGCGCGATTATCTGGCGGAACGCATCAAGAGCTTTCTTGCCCCTGCAAGGCATTACGAGGAGGTGCTGGACCGGCTGCGTATTTTCGCCTCCGAACAGCGCTTCCTGATCGGCATTCGACTGCTGACCGGTGCTATCGGCGGCAACATGGCCGCCCGCGCCTTCACCTATCTTGCCGATCTGATCGTCGAGGCGGCGCTGGATGCGGTGATGAAGGAAATCCGTTCGGCGCATGGAGACTATCCCGGTGGCCGCGTTGCCGTCGTCGGCATGGGCAAGCTCGGAAGCTTCGAGCTCACGGCAGGCTCCGACATCGATATCATCCTGCTCTACGACTATGACGATACGGGAGGAGAATCCTCCGGTGCGAAGCCGCTGGATGCGACCCGCTATTTCACCCGCATCACGCAGCGCCTGATCGCTGCTCTCTCGGCGCCGACGGCCGAAGGCGTGCTCTACGAAGTCGACATGCGCCTGCGTCCGTCAGGCAACAAGGGGCCGGTCGCCACGCGCATCAATTCGTTCGAGAAATACCAGCGCGAGGAAGCCTGGACCTGGGAGCACATGGCGCTTTCACGGGCTCGCCTGATCTACGGCGACGAGGAGCTGGTGCTGAATGCCGAGCGCATCATCGGCGAGGTTCTTTCGGTAAAGAGGGGCGTTGCCAAGATCGCTAGAGACGTCCGGGAAATGCGCAGCCTGATCGAACAGGAAAAGCCGCCGGAAAGCATCTGGGATATGAAGTTGATCCCCGGCGGCCTGATCGACATCGAATTCATCGCGCAATATCTGCGGCTCATTGCGCCGGCGCGTGGTGTCGGTGTCGACGCAAACGGGCTCAGCACGGCCGAGGCGCTGAAATTGCTGGGTGGCAGCCTGATGGATCGCAACGATCTGGATGTCTGCCTGGAAGCGCTGCGCCTTTATTCGGAGCTGTCCCAGCTGATCCGACTTTGCATCGATGGGACGTTTGATCCGGGAAATGCGCCTTCAGGGCTGATCGAGCTGGTCAGTCGCGCCGGCGACTGCCCCGATATTCGCACGCTGGAAGCCGAGCTGAAGCGGCTGTCAAAGGCGGTCCGAAAGGTATTCCAGGCGACGGTTGGGAACTGATCAGCCCTGATTGGGGATGCGGATGGCGATGACCGTGCCGATGCCTTCGCGGGAGCGGATACGCATGCGGCCTTGATGCAGTGTCGTCAGCGAGCGTGAAATCGCAAGTCCCAGGCCGGAGCCTCCCTTGCTCTTGGCATATTGGCTCTGCACCTGCTCGAAGGGTTGGCCGATCTTGCTCAAAGCGGATTTCGGAATGCCGATGCCGGTATCGGCGATGATCAGCATCACGGCATCCTCGACCTTGCGGGTGCGAACCGCGATGCGCCCGCCATCATTGGTGAATTTCACGGCGTTGGAGAGCAGGTTGAGCAGGATCTGCTTCATGGCGCGGCGATCGGCGCTGAGCTTGACGTTGGGAGAGACGCACTGCTCGACGAGAATATTCTTGTGTGCCGCAGGGATGCGGGTGAGGCGCAGGCATTCCTCGATCAGGGGCGCGAGATCGATCTGCTCGCGGCAGAGCTTGATGTGCCCGGCCTCGATTTTCGACATGTCGAGGATATCGTTGATGACGTTAAGAAGATGCTTGCCGCTGTCGTGGATGTCCCTGGCGTATTCATTGTATCGGGCGGAGCCGAGCGGGCCGAACATCTGATCCTGCAGGATCTCCGAGAAGCCGAGGATCGCGTTGAGCGGCGTGCGCAGTTCGTGAGACATATTGGCGAGGAATTCCGATTTCGCCCTGTTGGCGGCTTCGGCGCGCTCTTTCTCTGCGAGATAATTGGTGTTTGCGGTCGAAAGCTCGGCCTTCTGCCGCTCCAGGATTTGCCGCGACGCGGAAAGGTCGTTGATCGTCGCCATCAGCCGGCGCTCGGAATCGCGCAGACGCTCCTGGTTGCGCTTCAGCTGGGTGATATCCGTGCCGACGGAAACGAGACCGCCGTCGCGAGTACGGCGTTCGTTGATCTGCAGCCAGCGCTCGTCGGCAAGCTGGACTTCCGTGGTCTGCGAATGATTGGAGCGGCCCGGGTCGACGATGCGACGCTCGATGACAGGACGAACTGCAGCAGCATTGACCACGGCGCGTTCGGTGCCTGGCACCAGCACATTGTCGGGCAGGCCATAAGCCTGCTGGAAGTGGGCGTTGCACATGACGAGGCGGTCGTTCTTGTCCCACAGAACGAAGGCTTCCGAGGTGCATTCGATCGCGTCCGCGAGACGCTGATCGGCCTCGGCGTAGCGTTGCGCCAGCCGGTGCTGCTCCGTTACGTCCATAGCAATGCCGATCATGTGGACATGGCCGGAATTGGTGCGGATGACCTGAGCGCGCGCCCGCATCCACACATAATGGCCTTTGGCGTGCCGAATGCGCAGGATCTGATCGACCTGGCCGGCGCTACCGCGCGTGACGGAGCGGGCCAACACTTGCAGACTGCTGTCATCCGGGTGCATCAACCGAGCCGCATCCGTGAAGGCGAATGGTTTGTCGACAGCCGGTAGCCCGAGCATGTCGTACATCGACCGGGACCAGAAGAATTTGCGCGTGGCGAAATCGAAATCCCAGAGGCCGCAACGGCCTCGCGAAAGCGCCGTCTCGACGCGCAGGTTGGATTCGAGGAAGATTTCGTCTGCATCGCGGGCTCGTCTCACCTGCGTATAATACGCGTAGAGAATGACGAGCAGGATCGAGGAAATGCCGGCAAAGAGCGTGACGTTGAGTGTCAGCTCATCGCGCCAGAGCTTCTCGATCTGCTCCATCGAAGCGGCCGAGAGAACGAAGTCGCCCTTATCGCCCACGAGCGAAATCGCCGCGTAATAGGGCTCGCCGTCGATCATCGTCTCGATGACGCCTGCATGATCGCCAAAATTCCGGATGGCGGAAACTTCTGGAAAGAAATTGGAGATCAACGTGCCGATATAGGCGGAGCCTGCGGCCGACGAGCCGAAAACGCGCCCGCTCGATTGCACGAGCAGAACGAAGGCGCCGGCATCAAGCCGATCCTGTGGCAGATAGGTGGCGAGCTTCCGCTCGGCATTGCCGCGGTCACCCGCCTGGAAGAGGCTGGCATCGTTGGAGAAGGCAGCCGACGCGGCGGCAATGGAGAGCGAGGTCATGCGCCGCGCCGAGGCAGCCATGCGGCTATGCTCCGTCACCATGCCGAAGAAATGCGAGGCAGCGACGACCATCAGGAAGGACACGATGAGAACTGGAATGATGCGCTTGAGGATATGTTCCGTCTGCGGAAAACGACGTGAAATCGTCTCCACTCGCGCGCCGGCTCGATCGGTAACGCCGCTGTGCCAGGACTTTAGACCGTCGAAATTAACACGCAGCCGTCCATCGGCCGCGGTTGCCCGCCGCACGTCCACCATCGCTTTAGCCTTGTCCCTCGTGTGATTCGCTGCGCCGCTCGCCCGAATCTGCCTTAATGAATCACTCGTGATTCGCCTTGTCCAGAGGGCGAGGTAAAACTTTCTTAACCATATGGGATTTCAGCATTTTTTGCACACGCAACGGTAAGCTGCGCGCTTGCGGGACTCGCTGAAGCTGAAAAAGACGCTGCAAATCAGTCGTCCTTGGCGACGGCCAGACGGATCGAAATCACTCTTTCAGGATACGCTCCACAATGTCGCGCACGTCGGTCGAAAGGTTGCCGGCGCGCTCGATTCGCAGCAGGGCGGAGCGGGCATGGTCGGCGCGCACCGGCTCCAGCAGGCGCCAGGAGCGCATGGAGGTCAGAATGCGTGCGGCAAGCTGCGGATTGCGCTGGTCGATATCGAGGATTTCATCGGCAAGAAGACTGTAGCCGGCGCCATCCGCGCGGCCGAAGCCTGTGGGGTTGGCGAATACGAAGGTGCCGAGCACGGCGCGCATGCGGTTCGGATTGGTGCGCTTGAACAGTGGCATGTCCATGAGCTGACGGATGCGGCCAAGTGCGCCCGGGCCGGGGATGCCGGCCTGGATGGCGAACCACTTGTCGACGACCAGGGCATTTTCGGAGAAGCGGTTGCGGAAATGCTCCAGCGCCGCTGCAGTCTCCGCCGTCTCGGGAAAGCGGTGCGCAAGAATGGTCAGCGCGGCGCTGAGATCGGTCATGTTATTTGCCGAATCGTAAGCGGCCTTTGCCCGGGCCGGCGTATCGTCCAGCAGCGACAGATAGGTGAGGGCGGTATTGCGCAGCGCTCTGCGGCCGGCGCTTGCGGCATCCGGGCTGAATGGGCCTGATGTCTGCATACTCTCATAGAGCGCTGTAAAGATATCCTTGCCGGTCTCGGCGACCAACTTGAGGATCGCTTGACGGGCGGTATGGATGGCATCCGGATCGTTATCGCCGCCAAGCTCGCGACCGATGTCGGCTTCGCTCGGCAAGGCCAGCGCCTGAGCGCGGAAGGCCGGCTCAAGGCTGTCGTCGCTTGCCGCTGCCAGCAGCGCATCGATGAAGGCGGTATCGCAGGTGACGGCATTGCCCTGGCGCGCGTCGCGAGCCGCCTGCAGCAGATTGGGCAGCCCAAGGTCGATCAAAGCCTGCCAGCGAGCGAAATGGTCGGTCTCGTAGCGAGCGATTAGCGCCAGATCCCGTGCACTTTGATTGAATTGCAGGTTGATCGGCGTCGAGAAGCTGCGGTTGAGCGACAGGACCGGCCGCGACGGAATGCCGTGGAAGACCACCGTCTGCGCTTTTTCCGTGAGATGCAGCACATCATCGGTCAGTTCGGCGCCGGTCACGGAGGTCGGGACGATCGCAGCGCCGCTTTCGTCAATCAGCGCCAGGCGCAGGGGAATATGCAGCGGCTTCTTGGCCGTCTGGCCCGGCGTCGCCGGCTGCATTTGTTCCAGCGCCAGCGTGAAGGTCTTGGCGGCAGCATCATAGTCGCCCGAGGCGGTCACGAGAGGCGTGCCGGCCTGGTGATACCAAAGCGAAAACTGCGTGAGATCGCGGTGGCTGACATCCTCGAAACATCTGACGAAATCTTCGATGGTGACAGCCTGTCCGTCGTGGCGATCGAAATAGAGATCCATGCCCTTCTTGAACAGCTCGCGGCCGAGCAGGGTGGCGACCATGCTGGTGACTTCGCTGCCCTTCTCGTAGACCGTCGTCGTGTAGAAATTGTTGATCTCGCGATAGGTTGTCGGGCGTACCGGATGGGCCAGCGGACCGCTATCCTCCGGAAACTGCTCCGACTTCAGATGACGAACCTCGGCGATGCGTGTGACCGGGCGCGAGCGCTGGTCGGCGGAAAATTCGTGGTCGCGATAGACCGTCAGGCCTTCCTTGAGGCAGAGCTGGAACCAGTCGCGGCAGGTGATGCGGTTGCCCGTCCAGTTGTGGAAATATTCATGCGCGATGATCCGCTCAATATTGGCGTAGTCGGCGTCGGTGGCTGTGTCGGGATCGGCCAGGACATATTTGTCGTTGAAGACGTTGAGACCCTTGTTCTCCATCGCCCCCATGTTGAAGTCCGACACGGCAACGATCATGAAGATGTCGAGATCGTATTCGCGGCCGAACCGCTCTTCGTCCCACGCCATCGAGCGCTTCAAGGCATCCATGGCATAGGTCGCACGCTGCTCCTTGCCGTGCTCGACATAGATCTTCAAGGCCACTTCGCGGCCGGATATGGTCGTGAACGTATCCTCGACGACACCGAGGTCACCGGCGACGAGCGCGAAGAGGTAACTGGGCTTGGGATGCGGATCGAACCAGGCGGCGAAATGCCTGCCTTCGCCATAGCCGGCGCCGCCAAGAAAATTGCCGTTCGACAGCAGCAGCGGGTTTGCCGCCTTATCGGCGATGATGTTGACGGTATAGGGCGCGAGAACATCCGGCCGGTCGGGGAAATAGGTGATGCGGCGGAAGCCTTCGGCCTCGCACTGTGTGCAATAGACCCCACCGGTGCGGTAGAGGCCCATCAACTGCGTATTGGCCTCCGGATTGATCACCGTGGTGATCGTCAATTCGAAAGGGTTGCTTTCCGGCAGGCCGCGAATGGTCAGGCTGTCGGGCGAGGCTTCGTATCGGTCGGCCGGTACTTCGTCCTGATCGATGAGCAAGCCGGAAAGGACGAGTTCATCCCCATCGAGCACCAGCGGCGCTTTTGGATCGGTGCCCTCGCGGCGGTGAAAGATCAGCCGCGCCTCCACCTTGGTCTCGGTCGGATGCAGATCGAAGGTAAGGTCCACGCGTTCCAGAACGAAGTCGGTGGGACGATAGTCTGCCAGAGAAATGATCTGGCCGGTGTCTGTTCGCATGGTCAATCCTGATCAAGGCTTATGCTGTTCGGGTGCAATCCGAAGCGCTGCCCCGGGTTGAAGGTCGGCGCATCATTACATCGAAATCTGAACCAAAGTTAAAGTCATATCATCACTCCATAATGTTTTGTCGCGGCACAGTAAGTATTCACTTGGTGAGCCAGTTTTCTTATCAGGGCAGGCACCACTTTTGGATGTATATCCAATGTTTCGTTTGCATTACCCATCTGTTTTTACGGGTGCTTACGCGGTTGTTGCCGTGGGAATTGACGGCCTATCGTTGCTGTGCTGTCTTCTGGAAACATCATATTCGGCCAGAGGGCAGTTACTTAGAGTAAATTATTTGTTTAACCTCTTGCGATAAAAGGCCCTCTGCATAACTATAGCATGCTATTAGATGTTGGAATTATGATCGATTCCAGTGAACTCGTTCACAAAAATGAAACATCCTCCCTTTGTTGATAATTGAAATGGGCACCCCAAGGAGGCCCGATTGAGCTTTTCCATCGAGCAGCTTGCTCGTCATCCCAAATTTCTCGTGGCGCTCCGCTTTCTCGCGGAAGCGTTGCGAAATCGCTATGACCATGGCCCCAGGATCGCGCGTGTACTCGCTTCGCATCAGCGCTGGCTGCTTACCCAGACGGCCTACGCGCTTCATCTTGAGTACAACCCGGCCCTGCCTGGCTCCGGGCTGACCGTTGTCGGTCTTCGTGATCTGATTACGCATCATCGCGTTGCCAGCCGCAATACCGTTTTGAGCTTCGTCGACGAATTGCTCAACTATCGCTTCATCATGCTCGCTCCCGGCCATACCAGGCGTCCGCGGCGTTATGTGCCGGCCGAAATTAGTCACACGGCGATGTTCGGGTGGTATCTATCCAATCTGGCGGCGCTCGATCTGCTTGACGATGGTGGCCGGGCCGCAGCGCTGGCCTCGTCTCCGGCATTGCTGGATCTGGCGCAGCCGCGCATGGCACGCCATTGCCTGGACACGGAAGTCTGGCGCGAGCCGCCGGAATGCATTGGCCTGTTTCTCTGGACGGAGGCAGGCGGTCTCGTCGTCGACTACATCATATCGCAAATGGATTTGACGAACGAGAATGCGGATCGAATCGATATCGGGCGCGTCGATGCGCGCGCCCTTGCTGCACATTTCATGATATCGCGCACTCATCTGCAGCGTCTCTTGCGCAAATCGGCCGATCGCGGCGACATTGGCTGGCACGACGAAGCCAAGAAGACGCGCATGTGGATATCGCGCCATTTCCTGGATCAATATTGCGGATGGCAGGCGGTAAAGCTGGCGGCCGTCGACGAGGCTTTCGCCTGGGCTCTGTCCGTCACGGCAGGCAATGATCCGAAGCAATGATGTGATGGGAATATTGGCGAGGTCCTGGCCTAGCTCTTCAGGCGCTGCCGTCAGGGCAGGGCATGATCGCGGGCTTGCTGATCCCCTCGGCTGGATTTCCTAGAGGGGAATACCGGTCGCTGCTGCCCGTGCCGGGCTTGCGTCTCGGCAGTCGTCCTTCCGAAGGCCGCGCGCCCGTTCGAATTCCTCGGCTGCCCGCACCGCGGAGCCGATATGGCCGACCGAACCGAAGAGAGTGATAAGCGAACGCAAACCCGAAGACATGATGCAATTCCTGGAAAACAAAGTGGTGTGCCGTGCAGACGCGACTTTCGCGCCTGTTAATCAGCAGGCGCGGAAATCGGCGAAAATGACGGCTGGACGGCCGATGCGGGCCGAAACGCCTGTTCCTCGCGCAGTCATCTGCTCATTGGCGGCGATGCCGAGGTTGCGATGTCCGTTTATGGCGCGCACGGGATCGATGGCGCGGCGCAGGGTATCAAACCCGCAGTGTATAGGGCGAAAACGTGCAGTCATTGCCTTGGTTCCTTTAGAGATTCCTCCCAAGACACTGCTATATATTGCAATGCAACATTGAGTTTGCAATGCACAACACCGAAAGACTGGCATGCAACTAGTTCATAGCTTATGTCATTTTTCGTTAATGTACGCGAAAATCAGCCTAATATTTCGGCGCCGAGATGATTCTTGAAGGCCAGTAGATCATTCCATGCCAGCCGCTTGTTGATGGGCGCGGTAAGCAATTCCTGGGGATGAAGGCTGGCAATCGCCGGTATCGTTCGGCCGAGAATGTCGATATCGCGCCATTGCCCGCGCAGGCCGTGAATGGTTTCGGCGCTTCCGAAAAAGTGGCGCGCGGTGAAATTTCCAAGCAACAGCAAGGCTTTCGGTTCGGCAAGCGCGATCTGCCGTTCTATGAACGGGCGGCATATCTCGATTTCCGGGGCGGAGGGTGCGCGGTTGCCCGGCGGACGCCATGGGATGACGTTGGTCAGCAGGATATTGTCTCGCTGCAGGCCGATAGCTGCCAGCATCTTGTCGAGCAACAGTCCGGCACGACCGGCAAACGGCGCGCCCTCCCGATCGTCATCGGCACTTGGCATTGGGCCGATCACCATGACCCGGCCTTCCGCCGTGCCGCTTGCAAAGATCGTCGAGCGGGCGCTGTTCTTGAGATTGCAGCTGCTGAAGGCCTCGAGCGCAGTCTTCAGCTCGCCGAGTGACCGCGCGCTTTCAGCCGCGAATCGGGCTTGTTCGACAGCCTGCTCGTCGGGGATGGCGGGCGTATTGCGTGGCGCCGGCGCCGGCGAGGCGACCGCGGGCTTGGCAGCCTGACGTCGGTCCGGCTGTGCCTTTGCGGCAGGCGGCGGCGCCTCGGCTCGCGGCTGTGGCGCTCTTGCACCCTGTCGTGCGGCACGCATGGCCTCGAATTCGGCGAACCGATCGACCGGCTGTTCTTCCAGCAGCCAATCGACACCGGCATCCGCATGAAAATGCAGAAGGGCGGCAAGCTCGGCCGGTGTGAGGTCGCTGGCGGAAATCATGGGGCAACTCTAGCCAAAGCGGCGCGCGAGCGAAAGGGCAGGGGTGCTTGCTATCTCACGCCGTCCACTGGGCGATATCTTCACGTTCGCCGATCAGGGCAAGTCCGTGCGCGATCGACAGGAGTTCGCCACCCGTCTCGATGCGTTCCTGGCCGAAACGCTCGGTGAAGATGCGCCGCACCGCCGGCACGAAGGACGTACCGCCGGTCAGGAACACCTTGTCGATTGCTTCGGGCGGTGTGTTGGTCGTTGTCAGCACGTCGTCCAGCGCCCCTTCGATTCGGGCCAGATCTTCTGCGATCCAGCTTTCGAAATCGGCGCGGCGAACCTGTCTGTGGCCTGCCTTGCCGAGCGGCGGGAAGTTGAATTCGGCTTCTTCCTGAGAAGAAAGCGCCATCTTCGTTGCCGACACGGCCTGGTAGAGCGGATAGCCCTCATCATGCTCGACGAGCTCAATGAAGGTCTCCAGCTTCTCGGGCTCCAGGCTGCTGCGCACCAGCGTCTTCAGATCGGCATATTCGCGCGAGGTCTTGAAGATCGAAAGCTGGTTCCAGCGGCCGAAGTTGGCGTAATAGGAGTTCGGCATTTCCAGAAGCTTGTCGAAGCTCCGGAAGTAGCTGCCCTTGCCGATTGCCGGCGAGACGATGTTGTCGATCATCCGGAAGTCGAAGTGATCGCCGGCGATGCCGACACCGGAATGGCCGATCGGGTTGGCGGTGAGCTTTCCGGCATGGGTCTCGAAGCGGATGAGCGAATAGTCGGTCGTGCCGCCACCGAAGTCGGCAACCAGTACCGTCGCATCCTTTTTCAGATGCTGGGCGAAGTAGAAGGCCGCCGCCACCGGTTCGTAGACATAGTGGATTTCGGGAAAGCCGAAGCGGGAGAGGGCCTCATTGTAGCGCTCCGTGGCGAGCGCCGGGTCCGGATTGGCGCCGGCAAAATGCACCGGCCGCCCGGCCACGATGCGCGAGACGTCGGTTGGCCAGCCGTCTTCGGCATAGGCGCGCAGGCGCCGGACGAATATTTCCATCAGATCTTCGAAACGATGGCGCTTGGCGTAAATCAGCGTGCCCTGGAAAAGCGCGCTTGCCGCAAAGGTCTTGATCGACTGCAGAAAGCGACAGTCGCCGGGATTGTCGATGAACTGTCGGATGGCCGCATGCCCGGCCTCGACCTTCAGCGCCGCGGCACCCAGCCCCGGATCCTTCATGAAGGAGAGCGCCGTGCGCATGCTATCGGTGGTGCCTGCTGCACTATTGAAGGCGACGGACCGTGTGTCGGGTCCATCGGCCATCGCCAGAACCGTGTTCGTCGTGCCAAAGTCGAAACCAAGCGCCCGAGCCATGCCCGCACTCCCTTCCGTCGAAATTTTCTGGATTGGGGCGAAACCCCTGTGAGGCGCGAGACGCGCCCTTGTCGCAAAGAGCGCGCCTCATGCCATGGCTGGGCAGCAAGTGCAAGACTTGGCGGCGGTTTTATTCGGCCCGTCTGCAATTCTGGTCTTGTCAAACGAAACGGGCGCCTCTCGGCGCCCGGTCCCGTTATTCGGCGGCAATCGCCGTCGGTGGTTCTTTGTGATGCTGGTCCTTGTCCTTGCGCTTCCCGAGGCGACCCAGGAAGTCGTTCAGGCGGTTCATCTCGAGGAAGATAACCGGCGTGATGAACAGCGTCAGAAGCTGCGAGACCACCAGGCCACCGACAACGGCGACGCCGAGCGGCTGGCGCAGCTCCGAGCTGGCGCCACCACCGACCGCGATCGGCAGCGCACCAAGCAGGGCGCAGAAGGTCGTCATCATGATCGGGCGGAAACGGCGAACGCAGGCTTCATGGATCGCTTCCCCGGGTGATATGACGGGACTCGATCGAAGCGTTTCCAGCGCCACGTCGATCATCATGATCGCGTTTTTCTTGACGATACCGATCAGCATCAGCAAGCCGATGAGCGCGATGATCGACAGGTCGAAGCCGAAGAGCTTCAGGGCGAGCAGGGCGCCGAGGGCTGCGGCCGGCAGACCGGACAGAATGGTCAGCGGGTGGATGAAGCTTTCATACAGAACGCCAAGCACCACATAGATCGTCAACACGGCAGCCAGGATCAGATATGGCGTGCTGCCCTGCGATTGCTGGAAGATCTGGGCGGTGCCGCCGTAGGACGTAAAAATGTCCGCCGGCATGTTGATGTCCTTCTTGATCTGGTCGATCCGCGCCGTGGCATCGCCAAGTGCTTCGTTGGCCGGCAGGTTGAAGGACACCGTGGTCGAGACGAGCTGGCCGGTCTGGTTGATGGTGACCGGGCCGGTTGTGCGCTCGATATGTGCGAAGGCCGATAGTGGAACCTGGTCGCCCTTTGCAGACGTTACATGGATGCGCGACAGCTTCTGGTCGTCCCATGGCTGATTTGCATCATATTCGATGATGACGTCGTAGCTGTCGCCAGTCGACTGGATCTGTGCGGCGGCGTAGTCGCTGAAGGCCTCTTCAAGCGTGGTACGCAGCAGGTTGTTGTTGATGCCATAGGCAGCCGCCTTCTCCGTATCGACCACGATATTGGCCTGCAACGCGTTGTATTGCGCGTCAGTGGTCACATCGGTGAAGCTTGGATCCTTGCGCATCTCCTGCAGCATCTTATTGGCCCACTGGTTCGTCAGATCAGCGTTCAGTGCCTGGATGATAAGCTGATACTGGCTGGCAGTCTGGCGTCCGCCGAAGCGAAGGCTTTGCTGAGGATTGATGAAGACCTGGATGCCTGGGATCTTGGCGACTGCGGCGCGCATCTCGCGCAATGTCTGGTCGAGCGGCGGACGATCCTTCTTGTCCTTCAGCTGCGCGTAGATCGTACCGTTGTTGAGCGTCTGGCGAGCGCTGGCGCCGACAACCGACATGACATGCTGGACGGCCGGGTTCGCCTTGATCGCCTCGGCGGCCTGGTTCTGCAGGTCACGCATCGCCGGATAGGAAATATCCTGGCGGGCGCGCGTGGAAATCTGCAGTCGGCCGATGTCTTCCTGCGGGAAGAAACTGGCTGGTAGAGTCAGGAAGAGGTAGGCCGAGAGCGCGACCGAGGCAAGGAAGCTTCCAAGCACGATGTAGCGATGGCGAATGCACCATTCGACACCCTTGCCGTAATTGACCTCAGTCCAGTTAAAGCCCTTGTTGAAGAGGCGTACCGGCAGGGGAGGATGGCTGTGGGCGCTGGAGAGACGCGAGCCGAGCATCGGCGTAACGGTTAGCGAGACAATCGCCGACGATACGATGGCGATTGCGACGACCATGCCGAATTCGTTGAAGATACGGCCAACGACCCCGCCCATCAGCAGGATTGGGATGAACACGGCGATGAGCGAGATCGACATCGAGATGATCGTATAGCTGACCTCGGCCGCGCCCTGGATGGCCGCCTGCCGCACAGGCATGCCTTCTTCCATGTGCCGCAGAATGTTCTCCAGCATGACGATGGCGTCGTCCACCACGAGCCCCACCGCGATCGTCAATCCGAGCAGTGAGATGTTGTCGACGCTGTAGCCGAGCACATACATCATGCCGAAGGTTGATATCAGTGAAAGAGGTACGGCGAGACCGGGGATAATCGTTGCCGTCACATGGCCCGTGAACAGGTAGATGACGAGAACGACGAGGCCGATGGTCAGCATCAAGGTAAACTTGACGTCCGAAATGGCCTCGCGGATCGGCTGGGCCGAGTCGTTCATGACAGTCATTTTGACGGAAGCCGGCATTTCGGCATGCAGCTTCGGCAGTGTCTTGTTGACGGCATCGACGACATCGACGGTATTGGCATCGGGCTGGCGTTGAATAGCCAGGATGATCGCCCGCTGGCCATCATACCAACTGCCGATATTCTGGTTTTCGACGCTGTCCTGAACGTCGGCGACATCGCCGAGGTGAATGGGATTGCCATTGGGATTGGCGATCACAAGCGTGCGAAACTCGTCGGCGTTGACGCGCTGCGTATCCGCATTGATCGTCATGCTCTGTGCTGCGTCCTGCAGCGTACCCACCGGGACCTGGTTGTTGGCGTTGACAACGGCTGTATTGACCGTGTCGATACCGATGCCGCGATCCAGCAGCTTATTGGGGTCGACGTCGATGCGCACCGCGTAGGTCTGCGCGCCGTTCACGGTCACTTCGGCGACGCCGGGCAATGTCGAGATCGACGGAGCGATGATGTTCTCGGCGATATCGTCGAGCTTGCTGCGCTGCAGGGTGTCGCTCTGTACGGCGATCAGCATGACGGGCGCGTCGGCCGGATTGGTCTTCCTGTAGCTTGGCGGGGTGGTCAGGTTATTGGGAAGTTTTCTTTGCGCGGTCGAGATCGCCGCCTGCACGTCACCGGCGGCGGCATCGATGCTTCGGTCGAGATTGAACTGCAGCACGATGCTGGTATTGCCAAGCGAATTTGTCGAAGAAATTTCGCTGATGCCGGGGATCGTCTCAAACTGTTTGATCAGCGGCGTGGCGACGGATGTCGCCATTGTCTGCGGCGAGGCGCCTGTCAGCTGAGCCGAGACGTTGATCGTCGGGAAGTCCACCTGCGGCACCGCCGCGACGGGGATGAGCTGGTAGCCGGCGAGACCGGCAAGGACCACGCCGATGGCAAGAAGCGTAGTGGCGACCGGTCGCTGAATACAGAATGTCGGGATCATTGCTGCGCTCCAACTGCGATGGTTTCGGTCTTTCCATCATCGGCCGAAGCGACCTTCTCGTTTGGATTGTCGCTGAACTGTTCCTTGACTTCGCTGCCATTGTTCAGCTGCGACTGACCCTCGACAACGACATGATCGCCGACCGAAAGGCCTGTGGCGACGGCCGTACGGCCGCCATTGGCGCGAGCAATTGTCACGGGCGTGATCTTGACCTTGTTGTCCTTCACCACAAAGGCGATGTAGCCATCCGGCCCTGGGCTGACGGCAACGGTGGGCACGACGACAAGCTGCTGGTTGTCGGCAAAGTGCACCATGACGTTCGTGGAGCGTCCCGGCCACAAGGCGCCGTTGGCGTTCTCGAACGTTGCCTTTACGGCAATCGTTCCGGAAGCCTGATCGACTGTGTTGTCGTAAAAGGTGATTGTTCCGGTGCGAGGCTTGCCCTGTGCGGAACGAGGAACGGTGGTCACCTGTACAGGACCTGCGGCCATCTGCTCCTGCAGTTCGCGCAGGTTGTTTTCCTGCAAAGTGAACTTGATGTATGCCGGATTATATTTGGCAATCGTGACGATTGACGTGCCGGCGCTGACATAAGCGCCCAGGCTCAATTGAACATCGCCAAGCCGGCCATCATAGGGTGCCCTTATGTCGGTATTTCCGAGCAGAACCTGATCCGAGGCAAGCTGTGCTTGATCCGCGCTGAGAGTAGCAACGGCGGCATCGCGGGTAGCGCGCGCTTCGTCGGCGGTTGCCTGAGTGCCGGCGCTGCTGGTGAGCAGGTTATTGGCGCGGGTCAGCGCGCTCTCCGCTTGAGCGAGATTTGCCTGGTCCTTCGTAAGGTTGGCCTGGTCCTTGTTGACGGAAGCCTGTGCCGTACGGGGATCGAGCTTTGCGATCAGGTCGCCGGCTTTGACCGTTGCGCCATCCTTGACCGCAATCTGCGTGATCAGCCCGGCTTCCTGTGCGGCGATCGTCGTTGAATCGACCGGCACGACCCAGCCGGTCGCGGAGACGTCCATGGGAAGCGTGGTTTTGACGGCAGCAACCGTCTTGACGGCGATTGGGCCTGCCTGATGCTTGCCGCCTGCCGGTGCCGCCTTGCTCGCATCCTTGGTTTCTGCGGAAGCCGGCTCAACAAATGAGGAAAGAAAAGGAATGCGGTCGCGATAGCCCCAGGCTGCAATGGCAGCAACACAAAGGAGGCCGAGGGGAAGCCAGATTTTTTTCATATTAAAGAACCGGTCGAAGCGAGTTGAAAAAAGCGCGGTCCCATCAAGGTGTATTTATTGCGTCGCACAACGAAGACGAGTTGCGCCACAATCCATCACATCGCCGTTACCGCTAACGTTCGGTTATTCTGTCCCTATAACGCGAATTCATGAACGCTGATCCAGTGCAATCTACCACAGTTCGATGGCACGAAAAATTAAAGCTTGGAAAGCTTTCGAGTTGCTAAGGCTCTTGCGGTGCAGCAAATGGTCAAATGACTATTTTTTGATTGCCGTTATGTAATAAATGGACGGCAGCACGGTCTTTCCTGCATTTATAGTGCAAACCGCGTTCGCAATCCTCATGGCGGCGCCCGTCTATGCTCACGCAATCGTGTTGTCGGGCCCTGTTTACAGAGGGCCCATTATTCGCTCGCCGGCGATGTCTTCAGAGCGAACGGGCAGCGCCTCCGTCACAGCGAACCATGGTCCCGGTCACGTAACTTGCCGGGCCGCTGCACAGGAAGGCAGCGGTTGCCGCGAATTCCTCGACACGACAGTAGCGGCCTGTGGGTATGCGTTGCTGACGCTCGGCACTGACATCTTCGAGGCTCTTGCCGCCGCGTTTGGCTGCAGCCGTGTCAAGCTCGGCCAGCCGGTCGGTCGCGATGCTGCCCGGCAGCAGCATGTTCACGGTGATCCCGTCAGCAGCGACTTCGCTCGCCAGCGTCTTGCTCCAGCCGGCCAGCGCCGGGCGTAGCGTATTGGAAAGAGCCAGACTGGCGATTGGTTCGATGACGCCGGAGGAGGTGACGGTGAGGATCCGTCCCCAACCCTGTGCCTTCATGCCTGGCAGGAGTGCGTTGGTGAGGGTAATGATCCGCGACACCATGGAAATGAAATAGGTCTCCAGCCGATCGGCGGTCATATCCTCTGTTGTCCCCGGCGTCGGGCCGCCGCTATTGTTGACGAGAATGTCGATGCCCCCGAGTTTCGCGGTCACCGCGTCGCTGACGACCTGCACGAAATTCTCGTCGTTGAGATCGGCCCAGATCCAGTCGGCGCGACCTTTGGCCTCGGCATTGATGGCCTTGCAATTGCCCTCGAGCCTTTCGCCGCTGCGGCCGCAGAGCAGCACGTTTACGCCTTCGCGCGCTAACGCCACGGCGATGCCATGCCCGAGGCCCTTGGATGAGGCCAGCACCAGCGCGCGTTTTCCCTCGATACGAAGATCCATCTCGATAATCCTTCCTGCCAATCCGAATTCCCAAGCCATACCTATAGAGCGTCGGTCGCGATCTTTGAAAGTCGCACCGAGGCAGAAGGTCGCAAACGCCATCAAAATATTGACGTTGACGTAAGAGTAATTTAGCTTGATTGTCGCGCTGGGTGAATTGGGGGATTGCCTGTCGCTTCCCGGCTCGACAATCCCTTTCCATTTTGACAAGAGAATAGTCGAAACGGGGAAGACGCCCAAAGGGGGACAGGCCGCGCTCCGATATCATCGAGCGCCTGGTCAATCGGAGAGAGTGAATGACAGACGCGATGGATCTTCCGGAACGCGAAAGCATGGAATTCGACGTTGTGATTGTCGGGGGCGGTCCGGCTGGACTGTCCGCGGCGATCCGGCTGAAGCAGATCAATCCGGATCTGACTGTGGTCGTGCTCGAAAAGGGTGCCGAGGTCGGCGCGCATATCCTGTCCGGCGCCGTCGTCGATCCGATCGGCATCGATCGGTTGCTGCCCGACTGGCGCGAGGAGGAGGGCCATCCCTTCAAGACCAAGGTGACCTCGGATCACTTCCTGATCCTCGGTCCCGCCGGCTCCATCCGCCTGCCGAACTTCCTGATGCCGCCGCTGATGAACAATCACGGCAATTATATCGTCTCGCTCGGCAATGTCTGTCGGTGGCTGGCCGAGAAGGCCGAAGCGCTTGGCGTCGAGATCTATCCCGGCTTTGCGGCGACGGAAGTGCTCTATAATGACGACGGCGCCGTCATTGGCGTAGCCACCGGTGACATGGGCATCGAGAAGAACGGTGAGCCCGGCCCGAACTATACGCGCGGCATGGCGTTGCTCGGCAAATATGTGCTGATCGGCGAGGGCGTGCGCGGCTCGCTTGCCAAGCAGCTGATTGCGAAGTTCGATCTGTCGCGGGACAGCGATGTGCCGAAGTTTGGCATCGGCATCAAGGAACTCTGGCAGGTGAAGCCCGAGAACCACAAGAAGGGTCTCGTGCAGCACTCCTTCGGCTGGCCGCTCGGCATGAAGACGGGCGGTGGCTCGTTCCTCTATCATCTGGAGGACAATCTGGTCGCCGTCGGTTTCGTCGTGCACCTGAACTACAAGAACCCCTATCTCTATCCCTTCGAGGAATTCCAGCGCTTCAAGACGCATCCGGCAATCCGCGGCACCTTCGAGGGCGGCAAGCGCATTTCCTATGGTGCGCGCGCCATCACCGAAGGCGGATACCAGTCGGTGCCGAAGCTGACCTTCCCCGGCGGCGCGCTCATCGGTTGCTCGGCCGGCCTCGTCAACGTTCCCCGCATCAAGGGCAGCCACAATGCGGTGCTGTCGGGCATGCTGGCAGCCGACAAGATTGCCGAGGCGATCGCGGCCGGCCGCGCCAATGACGAAGTCATCGAGATCGAGAACGAGTGGCGCCAGACGGATATCGGCAAGGACCTCAAGCGGGTCAGAAACGTTAAGCCACTATGGTCGAAGTTCGGCACGGCGATCGGCGTCGCGCTCGGCGGTCTCGACATGTGGACGAACCAGCTCCTCGGCTTCTCGTTCTTCGGCACGCTGAAGCACGGCAAGACGGATGCGCAATCGCTGGAGCCAGCCGCCCAACATCAGAAGATCGACTATCCGAAGCCGGATGGTGTGCTGACCTTCGACCGCCTGTCCTCGGTGTTCCTGTCGAACACCAATCACGAGGAAGACCAGCCGGTGCATCTGCATGTCCGGGACATGGCGTTGCAGGTCTCCTCGGAGCACGATGTCTTCGCCGGCCCGTCGACACGCTACTGTCCGGCGGGTGTCTATGAGTGGGTGGAGAAGGATGGCAAGGAAACCTATGTCATCAACGCGCAGAACTGCGTCCACTGCAAGACCTGCGACATCAAGGACCCCAACCAGAACATCAACTGGGTGCCGCCGCAGGGCGGCGAGGGGCCTGTCTATCCCAATATGTGAGATGGAATGACGGAGATCGAGCAAGACGCTTACACGATCCGTCAGGCGCGGCCGGATGAGCTGCATTTGCTGGCAGCGATCGAGATCGATGCTTTCTGGGCTCTGCATGAAGCCGGGGCGGTGAATTGCGACCCCACTTCTCTGCCTCTCGACGTGCTGAAGCAATCTCTTGCGGAGCAATTGCTGTTCGTTGCCGTCGATATCGTAGATCAGCCGTTCGGGTTTCTGGCCGGCATTCGAAAGGACGGCTCCGTCCACATCGCCGAACTCGATGTCGTCAGGCGCTGGCAGAAGCGCGGCGTCGGACGCCGGCTGATGGAAGCTGCGATTGCAGCCGCCAGAACTCAGAGCGCCGTCGGCGTTACCTTGACGACGGATCGGCATGCGGCCTTCAACGCGCCTTTCTATGCGTCGGTAGGATTTCGTATCCTGGATGATGAGGAAAGGCCGGCTGTTCTCACGCAGATCCTGGAGAACGAGTTTGCCCACGGTGCCGATCCAGCCAGGCGCGTGGCAATGGTGCTTTGGTTCTGATCTTTGTTTCAGGAACATATAGAAAGAGCGGTTCGGGCTTTCGCCGAACCGCTCCATATGGCTGCGAGATGTAAATCAATGCTGGACAGGCTTCCGGGCGAATAGGCCGGTCGAAAGGGCGACGCCGATCCCGGTCACGATGGCGGCTGCGATCCCGGCTACGCCGATTTCCTCACCAAGCAGGAAGCCGCCGCCGATGGTGGCGAGGACAGGCGTGATGGCGGTGAAGGCTGCGGCCTGCGTGCCGCCGAGAGCCTGGACTGCGAGGCCATAGGCAAGGGTGGCGGCAAGGCCGGAGAGCAGGCCCTGGCTGACGACCTGCAGACCGATTTCCGGCAGCGGAACCGAGGCGAGCGAGCTGCCGAAGACGAAGGCCAGTCCGACATGGATGAGGAAAGACCAGACGGCGATGATGGCGCTCGATTGCAGGGCGCTGAGGCCGGAGCGGCGGAAGGCATGGGTATAGGATGCCCAGAGCAGGGCTGCGAGCGGCAGCAGCGTGAAGCCTTCCCAGGAGATCTGCACGCCGTAAAGGCTGCGCGCCAGAAGGATGACGACGCCGGCGACGATACCGCCCAGGCCGAGCCAACGGGTCACATCGAGCCGTTCGCGAAACAGCGTCACGCCGATCACTGCAGCCGCCAGCGGCATGGAGCCGCCGAGCAGGATGCCGGCTGCCGAGGCCGGCGTGAATTGAATGGCGAAGGTGGTCAGCTGGAAGAACAGGGCGCCGGAACCGCAGACCATCAGCGCGAGCAGCTTCAGCGGCACGCCCTTCGGCAGGAGGCCGGTCCGCCACCAGACGGGAGCCAGCACCAGCGCCGGCACACCATAACGGATGAGACCGAGGTCGATCGTGCTCATCTGGGTCTCCGCGGTGTGGCGCGTGGCGAGAATCCAGTTTGCCCAGATGAGAACGGTGATGATCGCGCCGGCATAGCCGATCGCTGTGGGGTTGATCTTGCGGGTGGGGAGGGTCAAGGCGGTCATCGACATATCCTTTCCAACGATCCGGTTTGTCTTTCGATGAGAAGAAGATAGCGCTAGAGGCCGAGGCATGTCCTTGCTAGTTATGGCTCTGAAAACATGATATCAGCAATAATCTGCCAATATGGACGATCAGGTTTCTCGGATATGCCAAAACTGGATAAATTCGATATTGCCATCCTCAACTGCCTTCAGGAGGATGCGCGGGCCACCAATGTCGAGATCGCGGAGCGGGTAAATCTCTCGCCGTCCCCCTGTCTGAGGCGCATACGCAGTCTGGAGAAATCCGGCCTTCTGCGCGGTTATCGCGCCGATATCGACCGCAAGGAGGCCGGCCTCGGTCTCACGGTTTTCGTCGAACTCAAGGTCGGTCACCATTCGAAAGAGAATTCCGAAGCGCAGCAGGCGGCTTTGCTCGCCATTCCGGAGGTCGTTGCCTGCCATCTGATTTCGGGAACGGCGGATTTTCTGGCCGAAGTGGTGGTGGCAGATCTTGCCGCCTATGAGAAGGTGATGTCGGAAAGGCTTCTGGTTCTTCCGGGCGTGGTCGATCTGCGATCCAACTTCGCCATCAGAACATTGAAGACCAACGGCGTGCTGAAGCTGCCGATGCCGGCGCAAGACTGAAATTGAAAAAGGGGCCGCAAGGCCCCCTTTTTGTCCGGAGTTTACTGCGCTCAGAGCATCGTTCCGCTGAGGATCAGCAGCGCCACCGAGAAGTAGATCACCAGCCCCGTCACATCGACCAGCGTGGCCACGAAAGGCGCCGATGCGCTGGCCGGGTCGAGGCGCAGCTTCTGCAGAACGAATGGTAGCATCGAGCCGGCAAGCGAGCCGAAGGTGACGATGCCGATCAGGGCTGCGAAGACCGTGAGGGCGACGAGCTGCCAGTGCGGGCCGTAATCGAATAGACCGATATTCTGCCAGAGCACGATGCGGGCGAAGCCGACGAGGCCGAGAATCGCGCCGAGCACGATGCCTGTGGGAAGTTCGCGGATCGCCACGCGCCACCAGTCCGAAAGCTTCAGTTCGCCGAGCGCCAGCGCCCGGATAATCAGCGAGGTCGCCTGCGAACCGGAATTGCCGCCCGAGCTCATGATCAGCGGGATGAACAGGGTCAGCACGACGGCCTTTTCCAGCTCACCCTCGAAATGCTGCATGGCGCTTGCCGTCAGCATTTCGCCAAGGAAGAGGGCAGCGAGCCAGCCCGCGCGCTTGCGGATCATGCCGGCAAAGCTGATCTTCATGTAAGGCTGCCCGAGGGCCTCCATACCGCCGAACTTCTGGGCGTCTTCGGTCGTATCGGCAATCATCGTGTCGATGACGTCGTCGACGGTGACGATCCCCAGCATGTGACCCTTGTCGTCGACGACAGGAAGCGCCAGCAGATCGTGGCGGCGGATCAGGCGGGCGACGTCTTCCTGCTTCATCAGCGGCGGTGCCGTGACCGGCGTGCCCTTCTGGGCCACCGTGAGAATACAGGCATCGGGCTCACCGGTGATGAGACGGCGCAGCGTCACGACATGCAGCAGCACATGCGTTTCGTCGTCGAGGACATAGATGGCATAGACGGTTTCGCGGGAGCGTTCGACCTGGCGAACATGGTCGAGCGTCTGTGCAACGGTCCAGCTTGCGAGCACGCTCACAAACTCTGTCGTCATGATGCCGCCGGCCGTGCGCGGCGGGTAGCCCATCAGGCCCTGGATTGCCACCCGGGCATGCTCGTCGAACGTGGCGAACAGACGGGCGCGGGTGTCGATATCCATCTCGAGCAGCACGTCGGCGACACGGTCGTTCGACATGCCGTGCAGCAGCCGCGAGGCGTCCGCATTGCCCATGACTTCGAGAATGGCGGCTGCGTTGCGCAGCTCCGGCCGGTCGAGAATGCGCACGGCGCGTTCTTCCGGCATCTTGGCGAGGATGCGTCCAGCCTCGGCCACATCGAGCACGTTCAAGGACTCGACGCGTTCGGCGATGGTGACGCCACGGTTGTTGTTGATGAATGCACGAGCGGCATTGCCGGCCCGCGCGGGAAAGCTGTTGATGTTCATTATAGCTCGCCTTTCCGTCGATCCGCCGTCGTAGCGGATCGTGGCGAGCCGACAGGAGTCGGTTAGTGCACGAATGCTACTGACGGCAAAGGCAATCGACTACTACTGTCGCTAGGCATCTAAAGATGGCTCCGGTTAATCGGCATGGAAAAGCGCTGCTCTCCATCTGGGGCAGAAGTCGCGCCGAAGGCATAAAAAGTCAAGAGGTGGAAACGGTTTAAAGCCCCATGTCGAAAGAAAAATTTGCTTGGGTGCTTGAAATTTTGTGCGGCGCAACAGGTGGCGTTGCGAATGCGTTAAAATAGCGTGGCCGGACGATGAGCGCCCGGCCTGATCTGCCCTGGATTTTGGCCGTTCAGAAGCCTGCCAGAACGACCTTGCCCTTCATTTTGCCGGTCTCGACGAGGGCGTGCGCCTTCTTCAGATTGGCGGCATTGATCGTGCCCGCGGTCTCCGTCAGCGTCGAGCGGATCTTGCCGGCATCGACCAGTTCGGCGACCTTCGTCAGCAGCTTGTGCTGCTCGATCATGTCGGCCGTGTTGAAGAGCGGACGGGTGAACATCAGCTCCCAATGGATCGACACGGCCTTGCGCTTGAAGGGCACGACGTCGAGCGTCTTCGGGTCGTCGATCAAGGCGAACCGGCCCTGCGGCGCAATCGCTTCGACGATCGATGCGATATGGTCCGTCGTGTTGGTGGTCGAGAAGACGAAGGCCGGCGCGCCGATGCCAAGCGCTTCGATCTGCGGCGCAAGCGGCTTCGAATGGTCGATCACGTGATGCGCGCCCAGCTCCTTGACCCAAGCCTGCGTTTCAGGCCGGGATGCCGTTGCGATGATGGTGAGATCGGTGAGCGCGCGCGCGATCTGGATGGCGATCGACCCGACGCCGCCGGCGCCGCCGATGATGAGGATTGCATTCGCGACGCCGGGAACGGGATCTTGTACCTTCAGGCGATCGAACAGCGTTTCGTAAGCCGTGATCGAGGTCAGCGGCAGTGCCGCCGCCGCCGGAAAATCGAGGCTCTTCGGCTTGGCGCCGACGATGCGCTCGTCCACCAGATGGAATTCGGCATTCGAGCCGCCGCGATTGATCGCGCCGGCATAGAACACCTCGTCACCTGGCTTGAACATGGTGACCTCGGGGCCGACAGCCCTCACGATGCCGGCTGCGTCCCAGCCGATGATCTTGTACTCACCTTCGGCCGGCGCGACATTGGCGCGGATTTTGACGTCGACCGGATTGACCGAGACCGCCTTCACTTCGACGAGCAGATCGTGACCCTTGGCTTCAGGTGTCGGCAGATCGATATCGATCAGGGATGTCTCGGCGGAAATGGGCTGGGGTTGCTTGTAGGCGACTGCACGCATGGGAGAAGCTCCTGGTTTTGTTGCACAGAGGCTAGATGCGCATTATCATCAAAAGGCGCAAGAATGCACAAATTCTGTACGTAGGTACAAAAAGGATACTGTCGATGTCGCTGCCCCGCTCCAAGCTTGTCAAGAATTTCCCGGGTTGTCCGGTCGAGGCGACGCTGAGCCTTCTCGACGGCAAATGGAAGGGCGTGGTTCTGTTTCATCTGATGGAAGGCACGCTGCGCTTCAACGAGATCCGCCGCAAGCTGCCGGCGGTGACCCAGCGCATGCTGACGAAGCAGCTGCGCGAGCTGGAAGAATCAGGGCTTGTGTCTCGCACCGTCTTCCCGGTCGTGCCGCCGCGTGTCGATTATGCGCTGACGCCGCTCGGCGCCAGCCTGCGGCCGATCATCAAGGCGATGGCGGTATGGGGCGAGGAGAATGTCTTCTGTCACAACGGCCGGCAGGAGCTGGCAGCGCCCGCCGCCTCAGGCGTGGCCCGTGCGGCGTTCCAGGCCAACTGAAACAGCGAAGATCGCAAGGCCGGCGACGGAGAGAACGGCGCCGACATAGCCTGTGGCAGCCGCGGTGAAGCCCCAGGCGATGACCATGCCGCCGAGCCAGGCGCCCAGCGCATTGGCAATGTTGAAGGCGGAATGGTTGGAGGCGGCAGCCAGCGTCTGCGCATCGGCGGCCACATCCATCAGCCGGGTCTGTACTGCGGGACAAGCGGCAAAACCGCAGCCGATCAGGAAGACGCAGACGCAGAGCATGATCGGATTGGCTGCCGTCAGTGAAAACAGCGTCATGGCGATGATGTTGAAGATCATCATGCCGCCGATCGTGCCCTTGATCGAGATGTCGCCGAGGCGCGAACCGACGATGTTGCCGACATTCATGCCGATACCGAACAGCGCCAGCACTACGGGCACCATGCCCGCGCCAAGGCCGGCAACCTGGGTCGTCGTCGTTGCCACATAGCTGAAGATCGAGAACATGCCGCCGAAACCGACAGCGGCGATGCCGAGCGTCAGCCATATCTGAACGCGCTTGAGGGCGCCGAGCTCGCGGGTGATGCTGGCGCCTTCCTCAACCTTGTCCTTCGGCAGGAAGAGGGCGATGAGCAGCATGGTGACGAGGCCGACGCCGCCGACCATCATGAAGGCGGCGCGCCATTCAAGAACCTGGCCGAGGAAGGTGGCAATCGGCGTTCCCACAAGCGTGGCGATGGTGAGGCCAAGCATGACCTGGCCGACAGCACGAACGCGGCGATGAACCGGCACCATGGAGGCGGCAACCAGCGCGGCAACGCCGAAATAGGCGCCGTGCGGCAGTCCGGTGATGAAGCGCAGCGCCGCGAAGCTCGCATAGGTCGGCGCGAATGCGCTTGAGATATTGCCGGCGGCGAAGATCGCCATCATCAGCAGGAGGAGCGTGCGGCGCGCCATCTTGGCGGCGAGCACGGCGATGACAGGTGCACCGACGACGACGCCAAGCGCATAGGCGCTGATTACATGGCCCGCTTCCGGCGTCGTGACGCCAAACGTATCGGCGACATTGGGCAGAAGCCCCATGATGACGAATTCGCCAGTGCCGATGCCAAAGCTGCCGACGGCGAGAGCCAGCGTCACAAGCGCAATGGCCGTGCGCGAGGGCGCTTCGACTGCGATTTGGGAATCGAGGACGTCGACGGCAATATCGCTCACGAAAACTCCTTGGGCGGCAAACCAGGCTGAGCGCCGCGAATCGGGCAACGAACCCCGGCTTCGGTGTTCAGTGCATCAAATTGCAATAAGGGACTGGCGAAGCACGGACATGCCTCAAACATAGTATCAATCACGATGCAATTACTGTCGCGTGCATTTTTTGCAGCGCAGCATGTCGAATGATGCATAAGTGAGTGATGCTCCGGCCCGGCGCCGGGTGGCCGCAACGCTTGAAATCCTTTCGTCCGAAACCATCTGTGAAAAAGCGCACGGGGGCATCAGCTCCTTTCTGAGACACAATTTGTGGAAAGACCGAGAGCCCCGATGAAATTGATCGGCTTCTTCAATCGCGATGGCGGGACTTTCCGCACGACCGATATGGCTGCCTACGAGGCGAAGGCGGAGCAGGTTTTCCGCGATGCCGGTCATGAGTTCGAAGCCGTCGTCGTGGCCGGGCGAGATATCGTATCGGCCATGGAGCGTGCCGCGCGTCGGGATGATATAGACGGTATCGTTGCCGGCGGCGGCGATGGCACGATTTCGGCCGCTGCCTCCATCGCCTGGAAGAACGGCGTTGCGCTCGGCGTCATTCCCGCCGGCACTATGAACCTGTTTGCGCGCTCTCTGCGGTTGCCGCTCGATATCTGGCAGACGCTGAATGTGCTGGCGACAGGCGAAGTGGATCAGGTCGATATCGGCAGCGCCAATGGCCGGGCCTTCGTGCATCAGTTCTCGGCAGGCCTGCATGCGCGTCTGGTGCGCTATCGCAACGGCTACACCTATCGTTCGCGCATCGGAAAGATGTCGGCCAGCACCCGGGCGGCTTTCGGGGTCATCGCCAATCCGCCAGAATTCGACGTCGATTTCGAAGCCGGCGATATTCGCGGGCATCGGCATGTCTCGGCAATTTCAGTGTCCAACAATCCCTTCGGCGCCAATGCGCTGCTCTATGCCGATAATCTGCGCGGCGGCGAACTGGGGTTTTACACGGCCAAGCCCTTGCGGCCGCTTGGCGTTGCCCGCCTGGCCGTCGACATGCTGCGAGGCCGGGTGCGCGACAATACCGATGTCATGATGATGCATGCGCCGGAAGTGCATCTGCATTTCCCGAAGCTGCGCCAGCTGGCAAACTGCGTCATGGATGGCGAACTGCTGCCGCTTGCGCGCGATGTGATCCTCAAGGTTCACCCCGGCGAACTCAAGGTGATGGTTCGCGAAGGCACCGCCGCCCGCGTCGAGCGCGAGGGTTCGGTCGATAGGCTGGCCGTCTGAACCGCTCAGAGGCGCGGCAGGTACGTCCGGTAATCGAAATCGGAAACGCTGCGCAGATAGCGGATCGCCTCCTTGTGTTTCGTATCGCCATAGAGCTTTTGATATCGCACGCCAAAGACATCGGCGATGAATGCAGAGGCGCGGAAGCGTTCGACGGCCGTCAGGAAATCATGACTCAACTTGGGCGCATCGGCCGGTACTTGAGACGGCGTTGATTCTTCGCCCGGGTCGAGGTCGTTCTGCAGGCCAAGCAGCATGCCGCCGAGGATGGCCGCCAGCATCAGATAGGGATTGGCATCGGCGCCGGCGACGCGGTGTTCGACGCGCGCGCCCGGCCCATCCTTCTCAGGAATGCGGACGGCCGTGCCGCGATGACCAAAGCCCCAGGTCAGATCGACGGGAGCAAAAGAGCCCGGCTGGAAGCGGCGATAGGAATTGGCGTAGGGCGCAAAGATCAGCTGCGCATCCTCAAGCGTCTGCAGCAGGCCCGCGCAGATCGACTTCAGCCTCTTCGGCTCGCTGCCGGCAGCATCGAGAACATTGCGGCCCTGATCGTCGATGATGCTGGCATGCACATGCAGTCCGGAGCCGGCATGGTCGGTATAGGGTTTCGCCATGCAGGTCGATTTCAGGCCGTGCTTGCGCGCCGCCTGCTCGGCCACGCGCTTCAGCATGATGCAGTCATCGGCCGCTGCAAGCGCATCCGGGCGGTGCAACAGGTTGATCTCGAACTGGCCGGGGCCGAATTCCGCTGTCGTCGCATCCGCCGGCAATCCCTGCGCCTTGGCATAGCTGCGCAGCGTTTCGAGATAGCCGTCGAGCAGGTCGACGGCGTCCATATCGTAAAGCTGATAGCCATTCGGCTCGTCTCGATAGGTCAATGCCGGGGGCGGCGAGGGGATGCCCCTGTCGCGCCAGTCGCCGGCGAGCAGGTAGAATTCCAGCTCGGTCGCCACGACGGGGGTGAGGCCAAGCGCCTTGTAGCGGTCGAGAACGGCAGAAAGAATGGCGCGGGGATCCTGAAAGCTGGGGCTGCCGTCAAGCTCATGCATCGTGGCCAGCACCTGCTTAGATCCAGCCGGCGCCCAGGGCATCTCCGCCAGCGTGCGCTTGTCGGCAACGCAGGTGCCATCGGGATCGCCGATCGTCAGCGACAGGCCGGTAATGTCGTCGTTGTCATCGCCCCAGATATCGAGCGATTGCGTCGAGGTCGGCAGCCGCACGGCGCCGGACCAGACCTTCTTTTCGGCCGAAATCGGGATCTGCTTGCCCCGCAGCCGGCCGTTCATGTCCGAAATCAGCACCTCGATGCGCGCGTTACCTTCGGTTGCGTTGTCGGCCGCCATGCTCTTGTAAATCCCCCATGCTCACGTCATGGTCGTAAACCATGATAGCTATCAGTCAAGTCTGGCGGCGCTGAGTCTCCCGTGCTTGGCCCCTCACCCTAACCCTCTCCCCGCATGTGCGGGGAGAGGGGACCCCACCAGTGTTTGCCGCAACTGAAGCGGCTATCTGGCACGAAAACTCCCTCTCCCCGTTTGACGGGGAGAGGGCTGGGGTGAGGGGCCATGCACATAGCAGCGGCGTCGGCGGACTCGCCTGACAGAGACCAATCGCAATGAGGTGAGTTTCAATCATGCCCGATACGCCAAGCCGCTCCAATCTCGCCGCCCTCGATGCTGCCCATCATCTCCATCCCTTTGCCGACATGAAGAAGCTGAACGCCGATGGCGCGCGCATCATCCAACGGGGCGAGGGCGTCTATATTTTCGATAGCAACGGCAAGAAATATCTGGATGGGTTTGCCGGCCTCTGGTGTGTGAATATCGGCTATGGCCGCACGGAGATCGCCGATGCCGCCATCCGGCAGATGAATGAGCTGCCTTATTACAATACCTTCTTCGGTACGACGACGACACCGGCAACATTGCTGTCGGAAAAGGTCTGCGCCCATGCCGGCCCGCATTTCAATCATGTCTTCTTCACTAATTCCGGCTCCGAGGCCAACGACACCTGGTTCCGCATGGCGCGCGTCTACTGGGCTGCTGTCGGCAAGCCGACGAAGAAGGCCATCATTGCCCGCAAGAACGGCTACCATGGCTCCACAGTCGCGGGCGCCAGCATGGGCGGCATGAAATACATGCACGAGCAGGGCGACCTGCCGATCCCCGGCGTCGTCCATATCGGCCAACCCTATTGGTATGCTGAGGGCGGCGATCTCTCGCCCGAGGAATTCGGCCTCAAGGTTGCCCGCGAGTTGGAAGAGAAGATCGATGAGTTGGGCGAGGACAATGTCGCCGCTTTCATCGCCGAGCCGGTGCAGGGGGCTGGCGGCGTCATCGTGCCGCCCTCCACCTATTGGCCGGAGATCGCCCGCATCTGCAAGGCGCGGAATATTCTGCTTGTCTGTGACGAGGTGATCTGCGGCTTTGGCCGTCTCGGCTCCTGGTTCGGCTATCAGCATTTCGGTGTCGAACCTGATCTCGCTCCGATCGCCAAGGGCCTATCGTCGGGCTACCTGCCGATTGGCGGCGTGCTCGTCAGCGATCGTATCGCCGACGTGCTGATCAACGAGGTCGGCGAGTTCAACCACGGCTTCACCTATTCCGGCCATCCGGTGTGCGCGGCAGCTGCGCTCGAGAATTTGAGGATTATCGAGGACGAACGGCTTATCGAACGTGTCCGCGATGATATCGGCCCTCATTTTGCCAGGGCCTGGGGCAGCCTGGCGGATCATGACATGGTCGGTGAAGCCGTCAGCATCGGCCTGATGGGCGCTCTGCAGCTAGCAGCCGACAAATCCACCCGCCGCCGCTTCGAAAAGCCGGATGCCATCGGCTCGGCCGTGCGCAACCACGCTCTCACCAATGGCTTGGTGCTGCGCGCGACCGGCGATCGCATGCTGGCATCGCCACCGCTGATCATCAGTCACGAGGAGGTGGATACCATGGTGCGCATCACGCGGCTGGCGCTCGATGCGGTCTGGGCCGAGATGAAAGCCTAACAGATATCCCGATCGGGATGGCTTGGGTCACCTTGCCATCCCGCTTGGAAGCCTAAGCGTCCTGATTGTTACGATCGAAGATCTTGCGGACGATGTAATTCGGCGAGAGATCGTCGCGATAATAGATACGCGCGATCATCTCCGCGAGGATGCCCGTGGTGATCATCTGCACGGACGACAGCAGCAGCACGATGCCGACCAGAAGCAGCGGCCTGTTGCCGATATCGTCGCCAAAGATGAATTTGTCGATGAAGAGCCAGAACAGCACGATGGCCGAGAGTGCACCGAGGCCGAGGCCGAGAGAGCCGAAGAAATGGCCCGGCCGCGCCTTGTAGCGCATGAAGAACATCACCGACAGCAGATCGAGAATGACGCGGAACGTCCGCGAAATCCCGTATTTGGAGGTGCCATGTTGGCGCGCATGGTGGGTGACGGGCACTTCGCCGATGCGTGAGCTCGGGACAACGCCGGCGACCCAGGCGGGGATGAAGCGATGCATCTCGCCCATCAGCTTCACCTGCTTGATGATCGAAGAGCGGTAGATCTTCAGGCTACAGCCATAGTCGTGCAGCTTGACGCCGGTAATGCGGCCGATCAGGTAATTGGCGCACCAGGACGGGATCTTGCGCAGGAAAAGCCCGTCCTGACGGTTCTTGCGCCAGCCGACGAGCAAGTCGAGCTGCCGCCGTTCCAGCTCCTCGACCATCGAGGGAATATCCTTCGGGTCGTTCTGCAGATCGCCGTCCATGGTGGCGATGAGCCGGCCGTTTGCGGCATCGATGCCGGCCTGCATGGCGGCAGTCTGGCCGAAATTGCGCTGGAGCTCAACGATCCGCAATGTCAGCCCGTCGCGTAACAGCGAGCGGCGCGCATTGGCCAGCGTGGCGTCCGTGCTGCCGTCGTCGATAAGGATCAACTCCCAGCGCTTGTCAAAGCTCGCCATGGCGGAACAGATGCGTTCGATCAGCGGACCGACGCTTTCTTCCTCGTTGAAGACGGGCACAACCAGCGAAAGCTCAAGCGGGCTTATCGCATCGGCCTGGGGGAGGGTCGACTCTGCCGTTGTCTGCAACTCTTCTTTCTCCTACAAGACCGGCAGAACCTGCCGGACGGAACGAGCGACTGTCCGGTCTGAAGCCTCAGCTCGCATTGGGTGCCTAACTACATGAAGACTCCGATGGTTGCCAGCCGACAGAATTGGTTTATTCGCAACCGAATGATGCTGCTGACGCTGGCCGTCGTCATTGCCTATGCGGCCTTCATCGAATGGTTCTGGGGCTGGAGTTCGATCCTGGCGCAATGGGGCAAGGTCGGCGCCCTGCCCATCCTTCTCGCGCTGGTACTCCTGACTGGCACCTATTTTCTGCGCACCTGGCGCTTTTACGATTACTTCCCGAAGGAAACGTCGGGCCATTTCGCGGTGCTGTTCCGTGTGACGCAGGTGCATAACCTGCTGAATATCATGATGCCCTTCCGCACCGGCGAGACCAGTTTCCCAGTGCTGATGCGATCCGAATTCGGCATTCCGCTGGCTCGTGGCACTTCGGCGCTGTTCGTCATGCGGTTGCTCGACCTGCATGCGCTGCTGGCCGCGGCCGGCGTCGGTCTTGCTCTTGCTTCGCCCTATCGCATTCTGGCCTGGGTCGTATGGCTGGCTTTCCTGCTTTTGCCAGTCGTGGGTTTCGTCTCGCGCCGCCCGCTGATCCGCCTTGCCGCCCGCATCTTGCCGAAGAAGGCGCAAGGGCTGGTGCACGAGCTGGAGCGTGGTCTGCCGGTCGATGCTCAGGCCTTTGCGCGCGCCTGGCTGACGACGGTGGTCAACTGGCTGGTCAAGGTTGCGGTCCTTGCCTGGGCGCTCGGCCTGATGAACGTCACGCCGCTGTCGGCAAGCTTCGGTGGCGCGCTTGGCGGTGAATTGTCGTCGGTGCTGCCCGTGCATGCGCCGGGAGGCGTCGGCACCTATCCGGCCGGGATCACCGCCGGCGCCATGGCTTTCGGCGCTTCAGGGGAGAAGGCTGCGCTTGAAAATCTGGCGCAGGCCAGCATCAACACCCACCTCCTGATCGTCGTTTCGGCGCTGACGGGCACCGCGATCGGTTTGCTGGTATCGCGCAAGCGCGCCTGATCTGGCTACTGTCGCGTCTTGACCTCAAGCTCGGCCAGCCGCTTGCGCAAGAAGGCCTGCTCCGGCGCCTGCTGGCAAAGCGATAGTGCCGTCACATAGGATTCTCGTGCCTCGTCGCTGCGTCCAAGCTGGCGCAGGAAATCGGCCTTCGCTGCGTGCGTGAGGTGATATCGTCTCATACGCTCTTCCCTGAGCAATCCATCGACGATGGACAGTGCCGCTGCCGGGCCATCGCACATCGAAACGGCCACCGCCCGATTGAGTTCGATGACCGGTGAGGGGGTAGCTACGAGCAACAGGTCATAGAGCGCGACAATCCGCTGCCAGTCCGTTTCCTCCGCTGTCTGAGCCCGGACATGCTCGGCTGCGATAGCCGCCTGCAGTGCATAGGCGCCGACACTTTCTGCGGCCATCGCCCTGGCCGAGAACGTCAGGCCCTCGCGAATTCTTTCGCGGTCCCAGAGCGAGCGATCCTGATCGGCAAGCAGCACGAGATCACCTGACGTGTCGGCGCGGGCATGCCGTCGAGAATCCTGCAGGAGCATCATCGCCAGCAACCCCGCGACCTCAGCATCCGGCAGAAGCTGCAGCAGTAGCCGGCCAAGACGAATGGCTTCGGCCGAGAGATCAGCGCGGACGATCACCGAGCCCGATGATGCGGAATATCCCTCATTGAAGACGAGGTAGATGACGTGCAGCACCTGCGCCAGCCTCTCCGGCAACTCGGTCTTGTCGGGCACTTCGTAGGGTATGCGAGCGGACCGGATCCGGTTCTTGGCGCGGACGATGCGCTGGGCCACGGTGGGTGCCGGAATCAGGAAGGCGTGGGCGATCTCTTCTGTCGTCAGGCCGCATACTTCCCGCAGCGACATCGCCATCTGCGCTTCCGCCGGAATGAGGGGATGGCAGCAGGTGAAGACCAGCCGCAGCATGTCGTCCTCGATCTCGTTGCTTTCCGTGATCTCCATTGTTTCGCCCTCAGGATAGAGGCTGTCGGCGATATCGGCCTGGACGGCATTGAAACGCGTTCGCCGCCTGATGTGATCGATGGCGCGAAAGCGCCCGGCGGAGACGAGCCAGGCATAGGGATTGGCCGGTATCGTCTCTTCGGTCCATTGCTGTGCTGCCGCCGAAAACGCATCGTGGAGTGCTTCCTCGGCCCGGTCGAAATCGCCGAGCAAGCGGATCAGCGTCGCCAGCACGCGGCGCGAATGGCTGCGATAGATGCTGTCGATGGTCTGGTTCAGCGACACGGTGTCAGCGTTCCCCCGCGAGATCTCCCTGAAGCGTCAGAATACGCACCGGACGGATCTCGATGGCACCGTAGCGCGCCGAGGGAATACCTTTGGCGATCTCGGTCGCCCCTTCCAGATCCGGCGCTTCGATGAGATAGAAGCCAGCCAGGTGCTCCTTCGTCTCCACGAACGGCCCATCCGTCACCGAAAACGTGTCGCCCCGCGGCCGGATGACGATCGATTTGTCCCGCAGTTCCAGTGCATCCGAAACGATCAGGCTGCCGTCCTGCCTCAAGCCTTCATCATAGACGAAATGTTCGCCGATCAGATGGTTCATCTCGTTCGGTGATAGCCGCCCGTCGACGTCGACCGTTGTGTAGATCAGGCATAGAAACCGCATGTCTTCTCCTCTCGCAGCTATTCGTCCGGAAAGCGGATGTCGAAGGAGGCACGGACCTCGATCATGCCGTAGCGGGCAACGGGGAAGGTGGCGGCGATGGCCGTCGCTTCTTCCATATCCCCAGCCTCGATCAGCACGAAGCCGCCGAGATGCTCCTTCAATTCGGCAAAGGGGCCGTCGGTAACAGCTGCTTCACCTTTGCGAACCCGAACCGTTCTGGCAGTCTCCGGCTTCCGCAATGCGTTGGCAACAACAATATGACCGCTGGCGCGCAGCCGATTGTCATTGTCGATGGACTCCTGCGTGAGCCGTCGGCCTTCCTCCTCGGAAAGCTTGGCAATCTCGGCGCTTTCGAACCAGACCTGGCAAAGAAATTTCATGGCAGCCTCCTCAGGCGTCAGGGCCGAATTCATGGATCGGCCGCACCTCGATGGCGCCGAGCTTGGCGAGCGGAATGCCCGCGGCGACGCGGATCGCATCGTTCAGGTCCTTGGCCTCGATCAGGATGAAGCCGCCGAGATATTCCTTGGTTTCGATGAAAGGCCCGTCGGTCACCGCCGTCTCGCCGTTGCGGACCCTCACGGTCACCGCCGATCTTGGGGACTGTAGCGCCTCGGCTTGGATCATGTTGCCGCTTGCCATCAGATCCCGATCGTAACCGAGCGAATCCGAATCGAGCCTGTGCTTTTCTTCCTTGGTCATGGTGTCGAGCGTCGTGCCATCGAACCAGACCTGGCAAAGATACTTCATCGCAGCGTCTCCTCTTTCAATTTGCTCACGGCCATAGACGAGCGTGCCACGCGCAAATCGACATCCCGATCCGCACCATGGCAAAAATTTCTATCGCTGTCGAAAATGGACGAAGCTGGTCGACCAATTTCCGTCGTCACCAAAGGAGAGACGGAAATGTACAGTCTGGAAGCAGCAATCGTGCACTACTGGCAAAAGAAGACAATGTCTGAAGAAGAGTTGCTGGATGCGGCGGATGCCGGAAGGGTCGTCTACCGCATCTGGATCGGATTTACGGGCTTTGCCTTCCTGATCCTGTGCCTGAGTTGGGGTGCAGCGCCAAACGACGAACGGCCGCAAGTTGCGGCCGCCGTTCAGATGCATTCAGTCCCCTCGGAGGGGCAATAGTCCGTAGCGTTGCTTACTGGAACGCCGTTTCGAAGAAGCTGCGCAGCTTGCGCGAGTGCAGTTTTTCCGGCGGCATTTCGGCCAGTTTCTGGATGGCGCGGATGCCGATCTGCAGATGCTGGTTCACCTGCGTGCGGTAGAAGGCAGTCGCCATGCCCGGCAGCTTCAGTTCGCCATGCAGCGGCTTGTCCGAGACGCAGAGCAGCGTGCCGTAGGGAACGCGGAAGCGGAAGCCGTTGGCGGCGATCGTCGCCGATTCCATGTCGAGCGCGACGGCGCGGGCCTGCGACAGGCGCTTGACCGGGCCTGCCTGGTCGCGCAGTTCCCAGTTGCGGTTGTCGATGGTGCCGACCGTGCCGGTGCGCATGATACGCTTCAGCTCGAAGCCTTCGAAGCCGGTGATTTCGGCGACGGCCGCTTCCAGCGCCACCTGCACTTCGGCGAGTGCGGGGATCGGCACCCAGACCGGCAGGTCGTCGTCGAGAACGTGGTCTTCGCGCATATAGGCATGCGCGAGCACGTAGTCACCCAGCCGCTGGCTGTTGCGCAAACCGGCGCAATGGCCGAGCATCAGCCATGCATGCGGGCGCAGCACGGCGACGTGGTCGGTGATCGTCTTGGCGTTGGACGGGCCGACGCCGATATTGATCATCGTGATGCCGGCATGGCCCTTCTTCTTCAGATGGTAGGCGGGCATCTGCGGCAGGCGTGGCGGCGTCGTATCGCCCTCGGGGTGGCTGGAGCCGGCCTTGGTGATGATGTTGCCGGGTTCGACGAATTCGGTATAGCCGTCTCCGCCGCTCGCCATCAGATCACGAGCCCATTTGCAGAATTCGTCGATATAGAACTGGTAGTTCGTGAACAGCACGAAATTCTGGAAATGCGCGGCACTCGTCGCGGTATAGTGCGAGAGGCGCGCCAGCGAATAGTCGATGCGCTGTGCGGTAAAGGGTGCTAGCGGCGAGGGCTCACCGGGCGGCGGGATATATTCGCCATTGGCGATCTCGTCGTCGGTGGTGTTCAGGTCCGGTGTGTCGAAGAGGTCGCGCAGCGGGATATCTTCGAAAACCGCGGCGGATGCCTCGACATGCGCGCCTTCGCCGAAGGCGAAATGCAGCGGAATGGGCGTCGTCGATTCCGACACGACCACCGGCACATTGTGGCTACGCATCAACAGCGTCAGCTGTTCCTTCAGATAGTGACGGAACAGATGCGGCCGCGTGATGGTCGTCGTGTAGACGCCGGGCGCGGTGACATGACCGTAGGAGAGGCGCGAATCGACATGGCCGAAGCTGGTCGTCTCGATGCTGACCTGCGGATAGAAGGCGCGGTAGCGCGCCGTGATCGGCGCGCCGCTCGCCAACTTGGTGAAACTGTCGATCAGGAACGCGGTGTTGCGTTCGTAAAGCTCCGTCAGCGCGTCCACAGCCTTGGCCGGGTTATCGAAGGTCCGCGGCTGGAACGGGGTGGGGGAGGAGATGTCGAGGGGTGAAAAAGGAGAGATTCGGTTGCTCATGAGCCATTATAGAGTGTCGTTGTTAACAAGCAAACGACGTTGAAAGAGACGGCCCCGGATTTTCGCAGCTATTTTTGCAGCCGCATTCAAATCCCGGCCAGCCGGGATGAGGGAGTGTTCGCTTACTGAACGGTCGTGCAATAGGGCGCACCGGTTTGCAGGCATGTGAAGCTTGCTCCGAAATGCGATTGCGCGCCGCTGCGGCCGGCGTGTTCGACGACGGCTGAAAAGCTGAATGCGAAGACGGCGGCAAACAGCATGATAACAACAAACCGCCGTGCGATGATGATCGAGTCCATGTTCCCGGCCCTACCAGTGCCCTATACTGGACACTGTTTTGCCATGGTCAGCCTGAACAGGTGCTGAGATACCGGTTCATCCAGCGTTCATGATTCTTAATCCTGCTCGCAGGCCTGTTCTGGACGTCGCCCATAACAAAAACCTGCCCGAGGCGAGCCGGGCAGGCGTGGAATCAGGCCTCTTTCAGGGCGCGTATCCTCAGAGCCTCTTCCAGGTCTGCGACTTGCAGAAGATCTTCAGGACGCAGCCCGTCATCTTCAAATTATTGCCGCTGATGGCGCCGGAGCCGCTATAGGTCTTGTCTTCCGAGGGGTCGGTGAGTTCGCCGGTATAGCTGCCGCCCTTGCCCTGCATCTTGCCGATCTGCCGGCCCGCATATTTGCCCGTCTTCAGCGTCACGCAATAGCTGTCCGCGCAAGGCGTGATGGCGGCGGTATCGCCAGCTTCGGTCTTCCAGTTGCCCACGATCGGCTCGTCGGCGAAGGCGCTGCCGGTGCTGACGAGCAGCGCGGCGGCAAAAATCGTTGCACGGATCATAGTGTGTTCCTCCCCAGGGCACCTTCCGGCCCAATAACCGGAAATGAGGCGAGATTATCTGACGCGAACGTAAAGGTAAATATATTTTGCAAGCGCAAATTCCTTGTTTTGCGGCCCTCCGGCCCATCGAAAATCACCGTTTCCAAAGACGGCAGCTTTTTTCGTGGTGAATGAAGGGTTTAAATCCAGATCTTAACAAGACGTAAAATTCGCTCAAAAGTCCTTAATTTGCAAGGCAAGCGATGTTTAACAAAATCCCAAGTTTACCAAGCATTTGTACTTTGTTTGCATCGAATTAAGCATGCATTTTAGCCGTTTTTTGAAAGCCGTCTGCGATAGTGAAGCCATCAAACGAGCGGGGCAAACCCGCCGGCCGGAAGGACCGGAAAGCCGCGAACGACGGCAAGGTCCCGACGGAAAAACAGGGCAAGTACAAACAGAAGTGAAACAGGGATAAAACCGATGGCACGCTTCGAAATACCGATGTCTGAAATGGCCATGATGGGTGGCAACGGCGCCGATGCTCTTTGCGAGCTGGGCGTGAACTACGCGACCGGCAGAGGCTGCACCACAGATCTCGTCGCCGCCCATAAGTGGTTGAACATCGCCGCCATCCGTGGCAGCGCGCGGGCCGCCGAGCTTCGTGCCGACGTCGCCGCGACCTTGACGAAGATGCAGCTCGCTACAGCGCTCCGCGCCGCCCGCGAGTGGATGACCACGCACTGAAGCGCGCCATGCTGAATACGACGTACTGACCTCGAAAGAGGGGATGTCGGCGGACGACGGAGAGGCGAACCGCCGAAATGATGAAAACCGCGACCGGCCGGAACAAGGCCGGCGCGGTTTCGTCGTTTTAGATTGAACCGATCGCCTTCAAAACCTTTGGCAGGGCTTCGGCCAGGAGATCCAGATCCTGTTTGGGTCCGACGCTGACGCGGATGCAGCGGTTGAGCGGCGCTACGCCCGGCATGCGGATGAAGACGCCGTGCTGGATCAGCCCGTCGACGATTGCGCGGGCATAAACGCCGTCGCGGCCACAATCGATGGCGACGAAATTGGTGGCCGACGCTAGCGGCAGGAGCCCGTTGTCCCGCGCGATCACGCCGATCTGCTCGCGAGCAGCCTGGATCTTTCCGACGACCTCGGCGAGATAGGCCTGATCCTTGAGGGCTGCGAGCGCTGCGACGGTTGCCAGCCGGTTCATGCCGAAATGATTGCGGATCTTGTCGAAGGCGATCACGGTTTCTGGTGCGCCGATGACATAGCCGACGCGTGCGCCGGCAAGGCCATAGGCCTTTGAGAAGGTGCGGGTGCGCAAGACGTTCGGCAAGTCGATCAGATCGGAAATCGCCGGCAGCGAACTCGCTGGCCCCGTCTCGCTATAGGCCTCGTCGAGGATCAGCAGACAATTTTCCGGCAGGGCGCGAGCAAAGGCGACGACCTTGTCGGCATTCCACCAGCTTCCCATCGGATTGTCGGGATTGGCGAAATAGACCAGAGGCGCCTGCTCGCGTTTGACCGCCTCGATCAGCCCATCCAGATCCTCGCGATCATTCACATAGGGCACGGTCACAAGGCGCCCGCCGAAGCCGGCAACGTGGAAATTGAAGGTGGGATAGCCGCCAAGCGAGGTGACGACAGGCGTCCCCGGTTCTATGACCATGCGTGCGATCAGGCCGAGCAGGCTGTCGATGCCTTCGCCGACGGCGATATTGGCGGATTGGACGGCAAGATGCGCGGCAAGCGCCTGTTTCAGCGCAAAATTTTCCGGATCATTATACATCCAGATATCGCCGGCCTGCTCGCGCATGGCCGCGATCACCGAGGGTGCAGGACCAAAGCCGTTCTCATTGGCGCCGATGCGGGCCTTGACGGAGAGCCCGCGCTGGCGCTCCAGCGCTTCGGGGCCGACGAAAGGAACGGTGGAGGGAAGGGCGCTGATCAGCGGCGTGAAGCGCGAAAAGGCGGACATGCTGGCTCTGTTTCCCGAATTCTGTTGCAAGGTGCGGCAGAATAGGCGCTTGGCAGGCGGTTGCAAGGGTGGAAACCGCTCGATCTATCCACATTATGGAGCAAATTCTTCCATGCCGGTTGCGGCCACCTGGCCATCAACCATCTTGGGCGAGCCACTGAAAACATTGTCTCCGGATCACGCTATTCGCGATGCCAAAGCCATCATTATCCCAGCGGCGCGGACATCTGCGCGATCCGGCTTTCCAGTTCGGCGATCTTGCGATCCTTCTCCGCCAGCAAAGCTTGGACGGTGGCGGCATCGATAAGCTGCGGTATGTGCTGCGGGCAGTTCACATCCCACGCGGTTACGGTGAAGAGGATCACCTGTTCGACACGGGCCTTGTAACCCTCGGGAAACAGGCGTTCGGCGAGCTCGGCATCGCCCTCGACCACTCTTGCCTCGCCCCAGATCTTGACGCGCTGCCGGTACGTATAGTCCATCAGGAACAAATGAGCCTTGGGATTTTCGACCAAGTTTCCCTGCGTGATGTATTGGCGATTTCCGGCGAAATCGGCAAAGCCGATCGTCTTTCGGTCAAGGACCTTCAGAAAGCCGGCCGGGCCGCCGCGATGCTGGATATAGGGCTGGCCCGCGGCATTTGCCGTCGCCAGAAACGCGCTTGTGCGGCTCTCGATAAATCCGGCAATCTCGGCGGTGATATCGGTCTGCCAAGACCCGCCGATTTCCATTCTCTCATAGCCGCGCCTGGAACCCTTGCGGCTCTGAATGGCCTTCACCGAAGGAGTGAAGGCGACATCGCTTGAAAACTCCAGATTTGAATCGGACATCGCCAACTCCTGATCACTCATCGTGATTTAAGTAAATTCGATCTATGGCTCGGCTGCCGGTGAGGGCAGCTCTATCGGTGCGCATCAGGCTGCTTTCCTCGCCGTGACCACAGGAAAATCGATCTCGGTGCCTGCCACCTTGTTGAGATAATTCGTCCATGTGTTCAGCGCGACGTGGAGAACGATCTCGATGATTTCGGCGTCGTCATATCCGGCCGTTTTCACCATCTCCACGTCGCTCGCCTCGACGCTCCCGCGTTCACGAGCCACCTTGGCGGCAAAGCGGACCGCAATGTCAGCCTTGGGGTCGTTGGACTTGCCGTCCCGGTTGGCTTGCATTTCCGCATCGTCGAGTTTGGCAAGGTTGTGACCGAGATAGGTGTGAGCCGAAAGGCAATAGTCGCAGCCGTTGATCTCGGCGACGGCGAGCGCGATCCGGTTACGGGTCTGGACCGAGAGCTTCCCCTTTCCAAGCGCGCCGAAAAGTCCGAGATGACCTTCCAGAGACTGCGGGCTGACTGCCATCAGACGAAAGAGATTGGGAGCAACGCCAAGCTGCTGCTTGACGGCCGACAGCATCTGCTGGGAGGCGATCGGAACGGCTTCGATCGTGGCGGGGATTGCGATGCGGGACATGGAACTGCCTTTCGCTTGGAGATTTGATGCTGGTACCGTACTTCCTTCCGCTTTATGCGAATATCTGCTACTTTTAGGAATAATCCTCTCATTTTATGGAAGTCATGCCTGATCGTCTCGAAGCCATGTCCCTTCTTCTCTCCGTCGTGGACGCCGGAAGCCTCTCCGCTGCATCCCGTAATCTTGGCCTGCCACTGGCAACCGTGAGCCGCAAAGTATCGGAGCTTGAGAGCCACCTTGGAACGCGCCTGTTTCAGCGCGCCGGGCGCGGTCTGATCCTGACTGAGACAGGCGAGACCTACGTGGCGTCCTGCAGGCGCATTCTGGAGGATATCGCCGAGGCGGAGCGCACGGCTGCGGGCGAGTTCAAGGCCCCGAAGGGCAGCCTGACGATCACCGCGCCGGTCGTCTTCGGCCGGCTGCACGTCCTGCCCGTCATCACCGAGTTTCTGAAGACCTATCCCGAGATCGACGTCCGGCTCATCCAGTCCGATAGGTTGATCGACCTGCCCGAAGAGCATGTCGATCTGGCTGTTCGGATCGGCAAATTGCCCGACAGCAGTCTGGTCTTTCGCAGCGTGGGGGAGGTCAGGCAGGTCATTTGCGGAAGTCCCGGCTATCTGGCGGAACGGGGAACGCCTGCAAGCCCGGACGATCTCCGGCTGCATGACTGCATCACCTTCGAAAATCTGATGTCGGTAAAATCCTGGACCTTCCGAAACGGACAATCGGACATCAGCGCTCCAATCCGGTCCCGGTTGGTCGTCGACACCGCCGAAGCAGCCATCGACGCCGCGGTCGGCGGCCTCGGCCTTGCCCGCGTGCTTTCCTATCAGGTGAGGCAGCTCATATCCGAAGGGCGATTGAAAACCGTTCTCGATGATGCCGAGCAGGATCCGTGGCCAGTCAGTCTGGTCTATCCGTCGCGAGGACTTATGGCGCTGAAAGTCAGGGCTTTCCTGGATTTTGCAGCCTCGCGGCTCAAGGAGAGGCTTGGTCGGCCGGGAGCTGCTGCTCCATAACCGAGATCTGGACCTATCGTTTCCTGCCGCGTGCGGCGAGCGCTTCGGCATTGCCGATCATGAAATCGGCGCGCACGACGCGGCGCAATGTCTCCGGCTCGATCAGGTTGATGAAGCGAACATGGACGCGGTTGCCGTTGCGGCTGACTTCGGCGCAGGCGATACGATAGGCGAGGCCGAGAATGTTCAGGTAGTAGTGGGTCGGCAGGCCGACGGTCGTGGCCACCACGAAGCTCGCGCCGCCGCGCGAGATATCGACGATCTCGGCGCTGCGCATCGAGATGCCGGTCAGACAGGGACGTACGGCTACGAGACGCGCGGGCCGCTGGACATAGAACCGCTCCCAACTCCGTTCGTAGACTTCGGATTTGACTTTCGCCAGATGCGTTGCGCGAAGCATTGTCATTCCCTGTTTAAGAACAGACCGAATTCATCTCGGTTACACCACGAACCTTGCACGGAGGTTTTGCGGAAGCGTCAATTGCATTGGTAGAATTTTAACGGGTTCGCCGTTTGTGCCGATTTGGGGGCATCTTGACAGCAAGATCGGCTTCGATCATAGGAAACCTCGGTTCGAGGCGCCTGCCGCTCGCGGATGAAAATCCAAGGTGAAGTTCTCGCAGTTTTGGTCACAGCCACTTGAGGCATGCTGACTGACGGTAATGCGAGCCCCGTTTCACGGTCGTAATTGCGTGCCTTGGTAAAGGCTGATCCTATGACGACGTACCCGTCCATAGATGAATTGAAGGCACAGGCCCGACGTCTGCGTCAGGCCATGGCCGAGCGCGGCGATGAGTTGAGCCACTCGACGGCGCTGGAGCTGATCGCAAAGCAGCATGGCCTGCGTGACTGGAACACGCTGTCGGCGCTCGCGGCAAAACCGAATGATGGGCCTGACGCGCCCTTCGATGTCGGCTCCGCCGTGCGCGGCCGCTACCTGAACAAGCCTTTCACGGGCAAGGTGGTGGCAATGTCGGCGAAATCAGGCGGGCTCTACAGGATCACCATTCACTTCGACGAACCGGTTGATGTGGTGGAGTTCGAGAGCTTCTCGGCCTTCCGCCAGCGCATCAACGCTCAGGTCGATGCCGACGGCATTTCGCCGCGCAGGACGTCGAATGGCCTGCCGCATCTCGTGCTCGACATCTGACATTCCTCTTTCATCGATAGATCCCTATCTTCGCCCATAACGCGTGATTCTGTCCGGATACCACCATGACCCGTCATACCGAAAACAATATGTTCCTCACCGGCTGGCTGCCTGGCGTCTTCGCCAAGACTGCCGCGCCAATCATCGTCATCACCACGGTCAGCGGCCTTTTTGCCGTCGTCGACGCCTATTTCCTCGGCGTCTATGTCGGTGCCGAGGCGCTCTCGGCGGTCAGCCTCATCTTTCCCGCGCTCATGCTGCTGGTCGCGTTGCAGACACTGGTGTCAAACGGCATGGCGAGCATCCTCGCCCGCCGCCTCGGGGCGGGGGATCGCGCAGGGGCAAGATCCGTGTTTACCGGCGCCCATACGCTCGCAATCGCGGTCGTGATTGTCATCAATCTCGTCTACTGGCTCGCAGCCCGGCAGTTCATTGCCGTGGCTGCGGCGGGAAATACCGATGTCGCCCGCAGCGCCGAGGCCTTCATGGGCGTCATGGTCGCCTTCGCGCCGATCAGCTTCTTCCTGTCCGTGCATCTCGATGGGCTGCGTTGCGAAGGAAAGCTCGGTTTCATGACGCTGGTGACGCTTGCCTCGACGCTGCTGAACATCCTGGCAAACTGGCTGTTGATGGCCGTCTTTCACTGGGGCGTGGTTGGCTCGGCCGGCGGCTCGATCCTGGCGCAGTTCATCTGCCTGGCGATCGTCGTCATCTATCGCCTGCGTCGGCCGAATGGTCTCTGGGTCGATATGGCCCTGCATGCGCGGGAATGGCGCGGCATCTTTGCCTTCGGCGCGCCGATGAGCCTCGGCTTCATCGGCATTTCGCTGAGTTCGGCTGCCATCCTCTTCAATGTGTCGATCTGGCATGAGGGGGATTATGTCTCGACCGTCGGCGCCTATGGCATCGTGACGCGAGTGATGACTTTCGCCTATCTGCCGCTGCTGGGCTTGAGCATCGCGTTGCAGACCATATCGGGCCATAATCATGGTGCCGCGCTTCCGGCGCGCGTCGGCCATAGCGTTGTCATCGCCATGATTTCGGCGCTGGTTTATTGTGCGGCAATCGAGCTTATCGTCGAACTGCTGGCGGCGCATATGGGCTCGATCTTCGTGGCCGATCCGCTGATCGTCGCAGAGGTCGGCCGCATCCTGCCCTGGACGATCGGTGCCTATTTCCTCTTCGGCCAGGCGATCATCCTGTCGTCCTATTTCCAGTCGATCGGCGATGCCAAGCGTGGCGCGATCTTCGGTCTGTCACGGTCCTATCTGTTCACCCTGCCGCTGACATTCCTGCTACCGTTCGTCTTCGGCGAACGGGGGATATGGATGACGCCCATCTTCGCGGAAGCAGGGATGATCCTGCTCACCTGGCTGGTGCTGTCGCGCAATGCCAGGGATCGGAAATGGCGCTATGGCCTGCTGCCTGCATGAAATGGAAAAGGCCGCGCTTTCGGGCGCGGCCTTTTCCATTGTTGTGAAAGCTTGGGATCATCCTCGCCCTTCGAGGCTTCGCTCCTCAGGGTGAGGATGGGGCGCATCTGTCCTGTGAAGCTGGCTCAGTGTGCTGCCTTGCGCAGGAAACTAGCCCTCATGGTGAGGAGGCCCAAAGGGCCGTCTCGAACCACGAGGGCGGATGGTCAATAATCGCGACACGACCTCAGGACTTGAGCAGCCATTCGTGTTCTACCGCATTGTGGAATTTCCAGATGCGCTTCGGTCCGGCCATGACGTTGAGATAGTAGAGATCATAGCCGTGGCAGGCTGCGCAGGGATGGTACCCCTTCGGCACCAGCGTCACATCGCCATCCTCCAGCACCATGGCCTCATCCAGCGAACGGTCGTCGGTATAGACGCGCTGGAAGCCAAAACCCTGCGGCGGGTTGAGGCGATGGTAATACGTCTCCTCGAGGAAGCTTTCGTTCGGGAGATTGTCCTGATCGTGCTTGTGGGGAGGATAGGAGGAGGTATGGCCGCCCGGCGTGATCACTTCCACGACCAGCAGCGAATGCGCCGCACCATCGTCTTCCGGCATGATGTTGTTGACGTGGCGGACATTGGTGCCTTTGCCGCGTGTCAATGCCGGATGGGTGCCTGGTGGAATGGCGCGGGCTTCATAGGAGCCGCCGCCCGGAGCCGAGCAGACAGCCAGTTCCAGATCGGTCTCCGCGGTCACCGACCAGCTTGAACCCGCCGGAATATAGAGCGCATGCGGCGCTCCCTCGAAAGGGCTCATGCGGCCGCCGAGCAGGCCGAAATCCTTCGCACCCGCCTTGGCGCTGCCCTTGCCGCTGATCCAGACGAGGCAGACTTCGCGATCGCCGGTTTCGGCCGAAGCCGTTTCGCCCGGCTTCAGACGGTGGAGGTCGAAGCCGACATAGGTCCAGCCGGCGCTTTCAGGCGTGACATGGGTGACGCGGCCATGGGAGCCATCAGGTTTGACCTTGAGATTTGGCATGGACGTTGTTCCTTGCTTACTTGGGAAAACCTTCGGTTTCCACGGTGTAGCCCGCCGCGGTCATGACGCGCATCAATTCGGCATGGCCGATCTCGGCCATCTTCTGCGGCGGCGCCTTGCGCGGATCCTGCTCGGCCTCAACCACGAACCAGCCTTCATAGCCGTAACCGGCCAGACGCTTGACGATGGCGCCGAAATCGAGCGAGCCGTCGCCCGGAACCGTGAATGCGCCGAGCGCTACGGCATCCAGGAAGGACTGCCGGCTGCGATCCAGGCCGTCGACGACAGGCTTGCGGATATCCTTGACGTGGACGTGGTTGATGCGGGCATGGTGGTTGTCGATGGCGCGCAGCACATCGCCGCCGGCAAAGGCGAGATGACCGGCATCGAGCAGAAGCGGAATGCCTTCGCCGGAATTGCGCATGAAGGCGTCCAGCTCCGGTTCGGTCTCGACGACAGCCGCCATGTGATGGTGGTACGAGAGCGGCATGCCCTGCGCGGCGCACCATTCGCCGAATTCGGTGACGCGGCGGGCATAGGCCTTCATCTCGTCATCCGAAAGGCGTGGCTTGGTGGCGAGCGGCTTGGATCGGTCGCCCTGGATGGAGCGGCCGACTTCGCCATAGACGATGCAGGGCGCGTTGACGGCCTTGAACAACTCGATCATCGGAGCGATGCGGTCCTTGTTGGCGGCAAGCTCCTCGTTGACGAGTGTGCCGGAGAACCAGCCACCGCAGAGCGTGACGTCGGCGGCGCGCAGGATCGGCAGCATCTCATCCGGGTTGCTTGGGAAGCGCCGGCCCTGTTCCATGCCGGTGAAGCCGGCGCCGCGCGATTGCCGCAAGCATTCTTCTAGGGATACGTCGTCGCTCAGTTCCGGAAGATCGTCGTTCCACCACGCGATGGGCGACATGCCAAGTTTGGCCTTCATCAATGGTCTCCTTGAAAATAGTGTCGGAGGAGCGTCTCAGCTCCTCCGGAAAAGTGTCTGACATCAGTTAGCCGATGCGCTGGGCGGCGCGGGCCTTCTCGTAAGCGGCGCGGGCCTTGTTGACCTCGGCGCGCGGGCTGACCTCGGGAACGGCGACGTCCCACCAATGGCCGCCTTCGTCCGTGGTGATCAGCGGATCCGTATCGATGACGATGACCGAAGTGCGATCATTCTTCTTGGAAGCTTCGATCGCCTGTTCCAGCTCGGTGATGGAGGAAACCTTCACGGCGATAGCGCCCATGCTGGCCGCGTGCGCCCGGAAATCGATCTCCGGCATCACTTCGTGGTACGAATCCTTCAGCAGATTGTTGAAGTTCGCGCCACCTGTGGCCATCTGCAGCCGGTTGATGCAGCCATAGCCGCGGTTGTCGAGCAACACGACCGTCAGCTTCAGGCCGAGCATGACCGAGGTCGCCAGTTCGGAATTCAGCATCATGTAGGAGCCGTCGCCGACCATGACGACGACTTCCTTTTCCGGATGGGCCATCTTCGCCCCAAGTCCGCCGGCGATTTCGTAGCCCATGCAGGAGAAGCCGTATTCCATGTGGTAGCTGCCGGGCGCAGTTGCCGGCCACAGCTTGTGCAGTTCGCCGGGCAGGCCGCCAGCGGCGCAAAGCACGGTAGTTTTCTCGCCACCAAGGGTACGTGCGACCGCACCGATCACCTGGGCATCGGAGGGCAGGGCGGCATTCGTGGCCGCCATCGCCTTGGCGGCGGCTTCCATCCAGATCTTCTTTTCCCGGGCAGCCTTCTCGGCAAGCGCTGCCGGAGCCTTCCAGCCGGCAAGGCCCACGTCGAGTGCCTTCAGCCCCTCACGCGCATCCGTCACCAAGGGGTGGCTGTCGTGCTTCAACGCGTCATAGGCCGCGATATTGAGGCCGATCAGCGCCAGCTTTTCGTTCTTGAACAGCGCCCAGGAGCCGGTGGTGAAATCCTGGCAGCGCGTGCCGACGGCGATGACAAGATCTGTATCTTCGGCGATCGCGTTTGCGGCCGATGTGCCGGTTACACCCACCGAACCGAGCGCTAGCGGATGCGTTTCGTTGATCGCCGACTTACCGGCCTGCGTCACCACGACCGGCACGCCGTGCGCTTCCGCAAAAGCCGTAAGTTCCTTGGTCGCCTGCGAATAGAGCACGCCGCCGCCGGCAAGAATGACCGGCTTTTCCGATTTGCGGATCAGCGCGATGGCATTGGCAAGCTCGTCTGCGTCAGGCTGCGGGCGGCGTTGGGTCCAGACGTGCTCTTCAAAGAAGCTCTCCGGATAGTCGAAGGCTTCCGCCTGCACATCCTGGCAAAGCGAGAGTGTCACCGGGCCGCAATCAAGGGGATCGGTCAGCACCTGCATGGCGCGCTTCAAGGCCGAGATGATCTGCTCTGGGCGGGTGATGCGGTCGAAATAGCGCGAGACCGGACGGAAGGCGTCATTGGCCGAAACGGTGCCGTCGCCGAAATCCTCGATCTGCTGCAGCACCGGATCGGGGGCGCGGTTGGCGAACACGTCGCCGGGCAGGAAGAGAACGGGAATGCGGTTGACATGCGCAACACCGGCGGCGGTGACCATGTTCAGCGCGCCAGGGCCGATCGATGTCGTGCAGGCCATGAAGCGCTGGCGGAAGCTTGCCTTGGCATAGGCGATGGCGGCATGGGCCATGCCCTGCTCATTGTGGGCGCGATAGGTCGGCAATTCCTCGCGCACCTGATAGAGCGCTTCGCCGATGCCGGCGACGTTGCCGTGACCGAAGATCGCCCAGACGCCGCCGAAGATCGGCTGCTTCTGCCCGTCGATGATGGTCATCTGCTTCTTGAGGAAATGCGTGACGGCCTGTGCCATCGTCAGTCGGATCGTCTTGCCCATCGGGCGCCTCCCAAATGCCATATCTCTTTAGTTTTAAGCAATTCCGGACGCAAAACCGCTATGCACTTTTGCTGGAATTGCTCCAGAATCTCAAAGGCCGCGGGTTTTAAGCCACGCCTGTGTCAATTGCCGGAAGCGGCCGGCCATGTCGGCAGTCGCTTCCTCGTCATTCATGCTGCCCGACAGCCAGGCGCGGGCCACATCGGAAAAGATCGTCCGCCCGACGGCGAAACCCTTGACCGAGGGTGCGGCCAGCGTTGCCTCGAAGCTACGGATCAATTCCTCCGCCGGCGCCTCCAGACCCAGCAGCACGATACCCCGGCACCATGGATCATTTTTGGCGATCACGGCATCGATTTTTTTCCACGCGGCGGTCGATTCCTGCGGCTCCAGTTTCCACCAGTCCGGTTTGATGCCAAGTGCGTAAAGCTCTTCCATGGCAGTTGGGATCGTGTCGTCGGTCAGGGGAGCGTTCTTGCTGGCGATAATCTCGACCAGAAGCTCGCGGCCGACCTTGCGCGCCGCTTCGAACAGCGTCCGCAGCTTCTCCTGCTGTTCCGCCTTCAAGTCCGCTGGATCGTCCGGATGGTAGAAGCACAGGCATTTGATGCAATGGTTGAGTGGCCATTCGACGAGCTGCGAACCGATATCCTGGCTGAATTCGAACTTCAGCGGCTTCGATCCCGGCAGCTCGACCGGCCGTCCAATCCAGGAGAAATTCTTGGTCGCGGCATCGAAGAAGGCATCGCGGCCGAAACGTTCATCGATCAGCATGCCATAGCCAGGCCGACCGTCGGCAACGCGCGCCGCCGCCTCGACGGCCAGCCGCTTGAAGGCAACGATCCTGTCATGGCCGATGCCCAGTTCGTCGGCAACGCTGACGAGCTGCGAGCGATGATCGATGGCAAGCGCCATCAGCAGCGGGATCTCGTCGCCACGCCGGGTCGTCGCCCAGTGAACGTGGTTGATTGCCTCGTCCTTGCGCAGCGCCCGGTGCTTGCTGCCCGTCTTAAGAAAGAAGTCGAGTTCGGTCCAGGTCGGATATTCCGGCGAGCAGAGCAGGCGGGAGACGGCGAAAGCGCCGCAGGCATTTGCCCAGGTGGCGCAAGTCTTCAGCGGTTCGCCGCGCAGAAAGCCGCGCAGGAAGCCGGACATGAAGGCATCGCCGGCGCCGAGCACGTTGAAGACTTCGATCGGGAATCCCTCGCCGACGATACCGGCTTCAAGATCGTCCGAGATCGGCCCGTCATAGACGATGCAGCCCATGGCGCCGCGTTTCAGCACGATGACCGCAGACGAAAGACGGCGGATTTCCTTCAGTGCGCCAAGCACATCATCCGCACCCGAGGCGATCATGATCTCCTCTTCCGTGCCAACGATCAGGTCGCAATGCGGCAGTGTCTCCTTCATCTTGGCGGACACGCGATCGGATTTCACATAGCGCTCGAAGCCTTCAGCGTGACCGGCGAGGCCCCAGAGGTTCGGCCGGTAATCGATATCGAAGAGCACCTTGCGGCCATTCGCCTTGGCAATGCGGATCGCCTTGCGCTGCGCTGCCTCGGTGTTGGGTTTTGAAAAATGCGTGCCGGAGACCAGAACGGCGCCGGAGGATTTGATGAAATCTTCGTCGATATCGCTTTCATCGAGCGCCATGTCAGCGCAGTCGGAGCGATAGAAAATCATCGGCGAGACGCCCTCGGCCTCGACTGCAAGCAGCACCAGCGCTGTCAGGCGCTCCCTGTCTGTCGCGATCCCGTCGACGGCAACACCTTCGCGCGCCGACTGTTCGCGGATGAAGCGGCCCATCTGCTCGTCGCCGACGCGGGTGATGAGGCCGGATTTCAGCCCCAGCCGCGCTGTGCCGATGGCGATATTCGCCGGGCAGCCGCCGACCGACTTGGCAAAGGAGGCAATATCCTCCAGCCGTGAGCCGATTTGCTGGCCATAGAGATCGACGGAAGAGCGGCCGATGGTAATCACATCGAGTTTCGCCTCCGGCCGAGCGCCCGGATTATCGTGTGCCATGATGTCCTCCCGTCCATGCATGACCTCTTTTGCTCTTCAGCTTTCGCCGAGATCATGCGTTATTGAAAGTGCCGGTATTCGTTTCGTCCCGGTTGCGGTGGATCGGCGGGCTATGTTTTATGGCCGCGATCTTGGTTGTAGTGAAACATCGGTTCCGAGAATTTGTCAATTCGGAATGTTTATTCCATTTTGGTTTTATCGGCTTTTGCCATGCCTTTTCGCCGGCGCTCGGCTATGGCGACCGGGAAGGCCATGACCAGAGCCATCGATGCCGACATAGAGCGGAAACCGGCGAAGTCCGCCTCGGCCACCTCAAACCAATGAGTGGCACAGGCGGTGAGCGGCGAGAAGGCCGAATCGGTAATGGCGATGACGGGCACGTTGCGCGAGGCGAGGTCCTCCGCCTGCGCCAGGCTGTCTGCGGCATAGGGCGAAAAGCTCGCCGCGATCGCCGCATCCTTTTCGGTGGCAAAGCGGGTGATCTCGCTGTCGATTCCATTCGGCGAAGCGACTATCTGGTGGCGGATGTTCAGCTTCGAAAAGGCGTAGGTCATATGCGCCGTCAGCGGATAGGAGCGGCGCTTGGCGATGAGATAGATCGTCTCGGCGGCGGCGAGCACGTCGATTGCCTTGGCAAAGGTCTCGGTCTCGATGGTGGCGGCGAGCTTGTTGACCGATTGGCTGGCGGCGGACAGGAAGCCGGAGAGAATGCCGGCCTCTTCGTCCTTGATGCCGGAGCGTTCCAGCGTCACCAGCCGCTCTTCATAGCTCAGCGTCCGCTCGCGCAGCCTCTCGCGAAAGATGCTCTGCAGATCGGAAAAACCTTCATAACCGAGATGGTGGGCGAGCCGTACCAGCGTCGACGGCTGGACTTCTGCCGCTGCGGCAATGCTGGCTGTTGTGCCAAAGGCGACTTCGTCGGGATTGGCAAGGGCAAAGGCGGCGACCTGCGCAAGGCGCTTCGGCATGGCGCTCTTGCGCTCTATGACGATGCTGCGCAGGCTTTCGAAGTCGCGCGGCACCCTGATCTGCGTGTCGATGCTGCTGTCCATGCCCCGTCCTTCCGCCGCCTTATCAGTCAATGAAACAAACATTCCATATTTGCAACGATAGCGGATTTTGATTTACTCGGCACGAATATTTTTAACAGAATGATTTAAAACAGATAATTTGGATTTTATGGCGGTTTCCATGATGGCGCCCCCGACAGCGCGCTTGTCAAAACGGTCTAAATATTCCAAAAATCGCCCAGCTTCGGGAGAAGATTTGAGGAGAGTGGGCAAATGAAGCCGTTGGGCGTTGGATTGATCGGTACCGGCTACATGGGCAAATGCCATGCGCTGGCGTGGAATGCGGTGAAGACCGTGTTTGGTGACGTTGCGCGGCCCCGCCTGGTGCATTTGGCCGAGGCCAATGCCGATCTGGCAAAGGCGAGGGGCGACGAATTCGGCTTCGCGAAGGCGACGGCTGACTGGCGCGACCTCATCGCCGATCCCGATGTCGACGTTGTTTCCGTGACGACACCCAATCAATTCCATCCGGAAATGGCGATTGCGGCCCTGGAGGCCGGCAAGCATGTCTGGTGCGAAAAGCCGATGGCGCCCGCCTTTGGCGATGCCGAACGCATGCTGGCCGCAGCCAGGTCTTCGGGCAAGGTCGCCATTCTTGGCTACAATTATATCCAGAACCCGGTGATGCGGCATATCAAGTCGCTGATCGAGGACGGCGCGATCGGCGCGGTCAACCACGTGCGCGTCGAGATGGACGAGGATTTCATGGCCGATCCGAACGGCCTGTTCTACTGGAAGAGCGAGCTTGCCTCCGGCTACGGTGCTCTCGATGATTTCGCCGTGCACCCGCTCTCCCTGCTGTGGTTCCTGTTCGGTCATGTCGATGCCGTCATCACCGATATGGTGAAACCCTATGCGGAGCGGCCCTTGAAGGACGGCGGCAGCCGTACTGTGGAAAATCACGATCTCGCCAATGTGCTGATGCGGCTTGGCGGCGGCATCTCGGCTGTGCTGATGGCCAATCGTTCTGCCTGGGGGCGCAAGGGTCGGATCGCCCTGCAGATCTTCGGCTCCAAAGGCTCGATCTCCTATGATCAGGAGCGCATGAACGAATTCGAACTCTATCAGGCCGAGGGCAGGGATAGCGAACAGGGTTTCCGCAAGGTTCTCGCCGCTCCCGCCCACAAGCCTTATGACCGCTTCATCCCGGCGCCCGGCCACGGTCTCGGCTTCAACGACCTGAAGATCATCGAATGCCGCGAGCTGATCCGTGCCATTTCCGGCGAGCCTGCGTCGGTCGTGGCTTTCGCAGATGGCCTGCGTATCGAAAAATCGGTCCATGCCATGGCCCGTTCCTTCCATGAGCGGCGCTGGATCGAAATCGCAAGCTGAGCCTTTCGGCCTAATTTTCTCCCGATCCGGGGTGCAGGGTCAGTCATGATTGACGCTTGCAGGTGCAAGCGTTACCCCTGAGGCCCATAAGCGCGTCTTCCTGCATCAGGCAGGTGGATCGCTATAATAACAGCAGGTGGATCGCTATAATAACAATGGAGTACGGATCGTGACGGGCAGATTGGTCATTGTCGGGGCCGGGCAGGCGGGTTTTGCGCTTGCTGCCAAATTGCGTGGGCTGGGTGATTTGAGGCCGATCACCATCGTTGGCGCGGAAGAAAACCTTCCCTATCAGCGGCCGCCATTGACCAAGAAATATCTGCTCGGCGAAATGAGCTTCGATCGTCTGCTGTTTCGTCCGGAGCATTGGTATGCGGACAACAATGTTGAGATCCGCGTGTCCACCTGGGTCGAGCAGATCGATCGTGCCGCAAAGCAGATCGTCATGCAGGACGGCTCCAGGCTGGATTACGAGACACTGGCGCTGACGACAGGATCCACGCCACGCCGCTTGCCGCCCTCCGTGGGTGGTGCGCTCGAAGGTGTCTATCTCGCCCGCGACAAGCGCGATGCCGACCTTCTTGCGGGCGAAATGCGCCCCGGACGCCGCGTCCTCATCATCGGTGGCGGATATATCGGCCTGGAAGCCGCGGCCGTTGCGCGCCATCGCGGCCTGGAAGTGACCCTGATCGAAATGAGCGACCGAATCCTGCAGCGCGTCGCCGCTAGGGAAACGGCAGACATCTTCAGGGCAATCCATCAGAAGCATGATGTCGTCATTCGCGAAAAGACCGGGCTGAAGCAGCTCGTCGGCCGCAATGGCCATGTCGTCGGCGCGGAGCTTTCCGATGGGTCGACGATCGATGTCGATTTCGTCGTCGTCGGCATCGGCGTTGCCCCGAATGACAGGCTGGCCAAGGAAGCGGGTCTTGAGGTCGGCAACGGCATTACTGTCGATTCCTTCGCCCGCACCTCCGATCCGTCGATCTTTGCCATGGGCGATTGCGTCGAGTTGCCATGGGAAGGCGGTCGTATCCGGCTCGAATCGGTTCAGAACGCGGTCGATCAGGCGGATGCCGCAGCCGAAATCATTGCCGGCGGCGACAAGGCCTATGATCCGAAGCCATGGTTCTGGTCAGATCAATATGACGTGAAGCTGCAGATCGCTGGTTTCAACCTCGGCTATGACGAAACGCTTCTGCGTCCCGGCACCCGTGAAGGTGCGGCCTCGGTCTGGTATTTCAAGCAGGGCCGCTTCATCGCCGTCGACGCCGTCAATGACGCAAAGGCCTATGTGACCGGCAAGAAGCTTCTGGAAACCGGCGTCAATCCGTCCAAAGCGATTCTTTCCGATCCCGCTGTCGACCTCAAGCAACTATTGGCTTGAGATCGTTTTCGCACCCGCGGGAGCGCATGCCATTCGGCAACCGGCTGTTGCCGAATCTCGGGAAGAACGTGCGTGAAGGCGAAAAAGCGCTTGCGTCGATAAATGAATGGCCCTATCAGGGCCGCACCGGAGAGGTGGCCGAGTGGTCGAAGGCGCTCCCCTGCTAAGGGAGTATACCAGAGATGGTATCGTGGGTTCGAATCCCATCTTCTCCGCCATTCCTATCATTCGCGCCAAGCTTCAAGACGATCCAGCAATTCTGTGATCGCGCGTTCGTAGTTTCCAAGTTCCTCGTCGATTGCCGCGCTCAATGAGCTGCCGTTCCTTCCGCCTATCGCCGCAGCAAGCGCTGCGCCGTGCGTATAGTCCACGAGTATATGCACCCAAAGCAGAGCGCGCGACGGCGAAAGGCCAAGGTCTTCCAGCAGCTTCGTGAGATTGTCCGTGATTCGTCTTGCGTGGTCAGGGAGCTCGGCTGACTGGTTGAAAATGGCAAGCGTCAGGCCGGGGTGGCGCACCACCCTTGTTCGATATGCTTTGAGCAGGCCCTCTATTCGAAATCGAGCGGCGCCTTCCGACGGCGAAACGACATCTGCATAGACGATGTCTGCCAAGGCGCCAATCAATCCGTCCCGATCCTTGAAGTGGTGATAGATCGTCATCGGGTTGACGTTCGCGCGCTTGGCCACCGCCCGCATTGTCAGGCGTTCAAAGCCCTCGCTGTCCAAAAGAGCCAAGGCCTCCGCAAGGATTTTAGCCGGCAACTCGTTTTCTCCGTCGGCGCGTGGCCTGCCTCGGCTTTGCTGGGTCATTGTGTGACCGCATAGGTCGATTGCACCAGCCCGGAAGGAAATGGACGGGTGCCCACATGCCTCAAATGAATGTCGCTCCCCAGCGGGCCGAACAAGGGGCGGCCGCTGCCGAGCAATATGGGGACGCGGGTAATCACCAGGTCGCTGATCAGCCCTTCCAGCAGGAAGGATTGGATAACACGTCCTCCATCGACATAGACACGACGACATCCTTCCGCGTCGAGCATCGCCATGGCTTGCCGTGGCGACTTTTCTGCGAAGCGGACGTTGCCGATAAGGTCAGCGGGCACCGGCTGTTCCGCCAGGGTGGAAGAAAGAACCAGCACCGGGCGATCGTAGAGCCACGGCTTCATGTCGCGCACCGTGTCGAACGTGCCCCGGCCCATTATGATAGCGTCGATATCAGCTATGAAGTCATTGTAGCCGTGATCCTCGTCTGAAGCGTCATGCTTGAGCAGCCATTCTATGTCGCCGTCATCGCGAGCGATGAAACCGTCCAGGCTGGTTGCTATAAAAACGTGACCCGTGATCATCCTTCGTCTCCTAAATTATACGGTGTATAATTATGAATCGAGGTGAGCGGTCAATTCCCGGCGACGAGCGGACTGCTTGAGAACGGCAGATCCGCCCGACATCACCAGTCGTCGCAAGACATGGCCTATCGACGTGACAGTCATCTCACGCTGAACAGGATACGCGGATCGTGCTGGCCCTTGTAGAAAGGCGAGACATTTCGGTCGACATCAAGCAGGCTGAAGACCGTCATCTGAACGGAGCAGACATTCAAAGCCTAGGCCAATGGCTTTACCGTGTGGTCATGTCCGCGACTTCTGCGACCGCAAGATGGCTATAATGTCGGTCATCACCGGCGCAAGTTACCGATATCGAATCGGCTGGGATAGAATCAATTTGAGGCGTGCCTCGATTTGGGACGCCGCCCGGGACGGCTTCCGGCCTGTCCACCACCTGCAATCGCAAGGGCAAAAGCAGCAAATCGGCGGGCGCACCTCTCCAAATCCTTCAATTCGCTAAGAAATGGCTGATTTGGCCGCCGGGCTGTGTTTCTTCGGCAATATTTGATCCGACCGCGTAAGTGCCCGTGACATAAGAATTTTCTTAACGAAGTCTAAATCTATATTGGGGCGCGGCTGTCGTTTTGTGTCCTTTCGGCAACAGGACTTACGGAAGGCTTACGCAAATCACCCATTCCGAGAAGATGTCGATTGCGTGACAGAGCGCGTCTTGTATTTTCAACCTCGGAAGCGAGGGCGATTGATCGTCCACTTCTTGAAACGCGAGGATGGGACAGGGAATACCTTCGGGTAGTTCTCATTCTCGATTAAAACTTTGACTGGAGGTCAATATGAACATCAAGAGCCTTCTTCTGGGCTCCGCTGCTGCGCTTGCAGCAGTTTCCGGTGCTCACGCAGCTGACGCTATTGTAGCTGCTGAGCCGGAGCCGCTTGAGTACGTTCGCATCTGCGACGCTTACGGTGCTGGCTACTTCTTCATCCCGGGCACCGAAACCTGCCTCAAGATCGGCGGTAAGGTTCGTACCGAAGGTCAGTGGTACGATGCCTACAACCCGAACAGCCGTCTGGGCACGCTTTGGCACACTCGTGCTGAACTCCGCCTCGCTACCGCAAGCGACACCGAATACGGTCCGCTGAAGACCAACACCGAAATTCGTTGGGACTGGAACGACGGCAACAGCACGAAGACCAACCTGCTGCACGCCAGCATCAGCCTCGGTGGTTTCACCGTTGGTAAGGAAGACTCCGAGTTCAACGTATTCACCGGTTACGCCGGCGACGTCATCAACGACGACGTGGTCTATGACGGCCCGTACGAATTGAACCAGATCACCTACAACTACGATGCAGGCAACGGCTTCACCGCTGTTATCTCGCTCGAAGACACCAACTCTGGCACTGGCGCAACCGGCTCGAACGGCGAAGACAGCTCCGATCACTACGCTCCTGACGTTGTCGCCGGTGTTGGCTTCAAGTCTGGCGCATGGGGCTTCAAGGTCGTCGGCGGTTACGACTCGATCGTTGAAGAAGGCGCTATCAAGGCTCGCGTTGACGCTGACTTCGGCGCATTCTCGGCCTTCTTGATGGGCGGCTGGAACACGGACGGCGACAAGCTGAACAAGTACGCTGGTTCGAACGGCGCCGGCGATGCAGCTGGTATCGGCTGGGGTGACTGGGCCCTTTGGGGTGGCGCAAGCGTTCCGATCAACGAAAAGCTGAAGTGGAACGTTCAGCTCGCTTACACCGACTCCAAGATCTTCGCCGCTACGACGAACCTGACCTGGAACCCGGTTAAGAACCTGACCGTCCGTCCGGAAGTTTCCTACACCAACTGGGACTCCATCAATCAGGATCAGTGGTCTGGTATCCTCCGCTTCGAGCGTGCATTCTAATCTGATCTGACCTCGGTCATATGAGATTTCTCACTTCGGTGAGAGAAAAGCCCGGCCTTTTGGCCGGGCTTTTTTATTGTGCTGAAAGCGAAGTTTTTTGAGTATTGGAAAGAGTAACCTCGCCGTTTCGGGGTTAGGAAATTTGCTTGTCCAATATCGCCTTGTAAGTTGTGTCTTTTTTAAAGGTAATCTGAAGTAGAGTCCCGCTTCAAACGTGGCGATGTTATGACAGTTTTGCGACGTGATTTTTGTGCAACGCACCTTTTGAAACACGCGTCATAAATGCGGATAGTTTGTATCTGATATTGCTCTGAAAAAAACGATCTGTAGGTTCCAAATCGGAAGCAAGGCTTACTGTCTTGGTTCTCCCAGATCAGGGGTCAACTTTTAAAATCTAGGTGGGGTGGGGCGCGTCGATTTTCGCGGCGTGAAGACTCATACCTAATTGATATTGAAACTGGAGTTACTATGAACATCAAGAGCCTTCTTCTCGGCTCCGCTGCTGCGCTGGCAGCAGTTTCCGGTGCTCATGCAGCCGACGCTATCGTTGCTGCTGAGCCCGAGCCGTTGGAATACGTTCGCATCTGCGACGCATATGGTGCTGGCTACTTCTTCATTCCAGGCACCGAAACCTGCCTCAAGGTCGGCGGTCAGGTCCGTACCGAAGGCGGTTGGTACAACGCTTACAAGGCTGGCCAGGACGAAAGCGCCCGTGGCACCTACTGGCATACCCGCGCCGAGCTGAGAATTTCGACCGCATCGGACACCGAATACGGCCCGCTGAAGACCTCCACGGTCTATCGTTGGGACTGGAATGACGGCGGCGCAACCACCAGCAAGCTGCTCTGGGCTAACATCAGCCTCGGTGGTTTCCTCGTTGGTAAGAACGATTCGGTCTATTCGACCTTCCTCGGCTACGCCGGCGACGTCATCAACGACGACGTGATCGAATACGGTATCAACGGTACCGACGAACTGAACCAGCTCACCTACACCTATGATGCTGGCAACGGCTTCACCGCAGTCATCTCGCTGGAAGATTCCAATTCCGGCACGGGTGCCAAGGGTGCAAACGGCGAAGACAGCTCTGACCACTACGCTCCGGACGTTGTCGCCGGTGCTGGCTACAAGGCCGGTGCCTGGCAGTTCCGCGTCGTAGGCGGCTACGACTCGATCGTTGAAGAAGGCGCAGTCAAGGCTCGCATCGATGCCGACTTCGGCGTTCTCTCCGCGTTCATCATGGGCGGCTACAACACCGACGGCAGCAAGCTCAACAAGTACGCTGGTGCTGGTGGTGCTGGTATCGGCTGGGGTGACTGGGCTCTCTGGGGCGGCGCAAGCGTTCCGATCAACGAAAAGCTCAAGTGGAACGTTCAGCTCGCTTATGACGACCTGAAGACCTTCTCCGCTACGACGAACCTCAAGTTCAACCCGGTCAAGGACCTGCTCGTAGAGCCGGAAGTGACCTACACGAACTATGACTCCGTCAACAAAGACACCTGGGCCGGCATCCTTCGCTTCCAGCGCGTATTCTAATTCGGTTCACCGAATCAGATTGCATAGATTTTCTGATCTGACCTCCGATCAGATAAAAACTGGCCCGGTTCTCCCAACCGGGCCTTTCCTTTTGTCCAGAGCATTTCCGCTATTTCTTCGAATAGCGAAAACGCTCTATCTTCTTGTTTCTTTACGTATTCCTGCCGGAAAACCGCTGTGCAATATTCTTGGAAGTGCGCCAGGCTTGAGCCGTCAAGCTGCCGAAAGAAACGAGTGAATTGCATCCGGAATGTCGCCGAGATGCAGGATGGGAGCATGTCCCTGTCCAGCGATCACCTTGATGGTCGCTCCTGGATGGCGCAGCGCCATTTCGTCCGTCGTGGCGGCGGTCAGCAGCTTTGAATTCTCACCGCGAATCACCATCAGCGGAATGTCCTTGAAGCCCTCGAACTGCGCCCAAAGGTCCGGAAGCGGCGCCTCAAGGTCGAGTGCCTGCATCTGCGCGGCGATGGCAGGATCGTAATCGGCAATAGGTTTGCCATTCTCGAAAGCGTAAATTGCCCGCGCCATGTCCTGCCAATCCTCGTCGCCGAGTGCGGTAAAGGCGCTGCCATGATTTTCCCGCAGGATGTTGACCGCATCATCCCGATCGGCGGGTTTCCTGTCACGGTTCAGATAGTCGCGAATGTCGGTAAGCCCGACCTTCTCGAGGACAGGGCCAATATCATTGAGAATGACCGCTTTCAGAATATCCGGACGGCTCGCCGCCAGCACATGCAGGACGAGACCGCCGCGTGATGTGCCGATGAAGCTGGCCTGTGGGATACCAAGCGCGGCACAGATGGTCAGAACGTCTTGGGCTTCGACGGCGAGATTGTAGTGGGATTTATCCGCATCGCGTTCGGACCGGCCACGCCCACGGGCGTCGAGCGTGATCACTCTGTAAGGCGTGGTCGGGTGCTGCGACAGCAGCAGCGCCAATTGATGAAAATCCCGCGAATTGCGGGTAAGGCCCGGCAGGCAGATGACGGGTGGCCGCGCTCGCGTTGCTGTTTCATCGCCTGTGTAGTCTCGAACATAGAGCTTTAGCCCGTCCTGGGCTGGTATCGTTCGAGCAAGGAAGCCGCTTTCGTCGTCGCTGCGCATACATCGTGCCTCGTGCTTGGAATATCACTCGGGATGTAACGTCATTTCGACAGCATGCACAACCGCGGTTGAGGCTGCCGTCTAGAGCATTTCCAGGAAGAGTGCGCGGCGGTTTTCCGCCCGGAATGCGTAAAAACAAAGAGATAGGGCGCTTTCGCGATTCGAAGAAAAGCGAAAATGCTCTAGCCGCGACCGTTGACGAGATCGTGCACGATATCGGCCTTCTGGCCGAGGCGCGTCTTGTAGACCTGATAGTTCTCCATCACCCGTTGCACATAATTGCGTGTCTCGGGGAAGGGGATGCGCTCGATCCAGTCGATGACCTCGTCGATCGACTTGCCGCGCGGGTCGCCATAGCGGCTGATCCATTCCGGCACCTTGTTCGGGCCGGCATTGTAGGCGATGAAGGTAAGGATGTAAGAACCGCCGAAGGTGTCGATCTGCTCGCCGAGATAATGGGCGCCGAGCGTAGCATTATAGCCGGCATCCTGTGTCAGCTTCTCGGCGGAGTAAGCCATGCCGTGCCGCCCGGCAACCGCCTTGGCCGTCTTCGGCAGCAATTGCAGCAGGCCGCGTGCGTTGGCCGAAGACACCGCCGCCGGATTGAAGGCGCTCTCCTGCCGAGCGATGGCATAGGCAAGGGCCTTGCCGGAGCCGGAAATATTGGCGTTGGCCGGAATGACGCCGATCGGGAAGGCAAGCGCCGCCACGTCGACGCCGCGACCATAGGCGATCTTGCCGATCTGCAACGAGAGCTGATGGTTGCCGGAGCGCTCTGCGCGAGCCGCCAGCATGGCGATCTCGCCAGGGCTCTCCAATTGCTTCGCCAGTGCACGATAGAGCGCCTCGGCACGCCAGCCATGTCCGGCTGCCTCCAGGCGCGATATGGCCTGCACAGCCTCGCGTGCCTGGAATCGCTGCCTATCCTGAGCTGACGGCGATGGATAGGTGACATCAAGCATCCTGCGGCCGAGCTTTTCGGCCGCGAGCTGGCCGTAGAATGTGCTCGGATAGGAGGCGGCCTTGGCATAGAGGTCGGCGGCTTTTCCGGGGCCGCCCGCGTCGGCCGCACGACCTAGCCAATACCAGGCGCGCGACTGTGAGATCGGCCCGTTCGACACCTGAAGGATCTTGCGGAAATGCGCCGCGGCGGTCGCGCCGTCCTTGAGGCCACGTAGTGCATACCATCCGGCATGGAACTCGGCTTCGCCAATATCCTGCGGGCTTTCGGCGACATTGGCATCGACAACGCGATAGGCGTCGCTGAAATCGCCCTGGTCCACCAGGCCGCGGCTGACGATGCGCTGCTCGTTCCACCATTGCCCGGGGTTGACGAGCACGCTGCGGTCGCGCGGCATCTGCGCCAGAAGTCTGGCGGCGTCGTCATATCTGTCTTGGCGGCGCAGGTTTTCGATCCGCATGAAGAGGTAGGCGGGATCCTTGCGCCATTGCGCATCCATGGATGCGATCAGCGCATCTGCCTTGCCGGAACGATCATTGACCGCTGCCCAGGCCTTGTAGAGCGATTGTGCCTTGCCAAGGTCACCGAAACGTTTCGCCTGTGCCGTGCGATCGCGATAAAGCAGATAGTCCATGCGGGCCTTGTGATCGGCGGGCGAAAGCAGGCTTGAGAATTCCGCGAGGATCTTGTCTTCGAGCGGCTTGTCCAGGGGTTCGTTGCGCCAGATCTTGCGGATCAATTTCGCAGCCGGCGCCGATGAGCCGCGTGCCATCAGGGCGCGCGAAAGGATTATAGAGCCTTCCACGGTTTCCGGCTGGGTGCTGCCGAATGCGGCAAGGACCTGATCCGTCGGCGGATTTTCGGCGTAAAGGGCTCGCTCCGAGTTGGCTCGCAGGCTGCCAAGCCCGGGCCAGCCCACAAGCTCGCTTGCGGCAGCTGCTATTTCACCCGAGGGGACACCGGCCTGGCCCGAAGTTGCGATCGCCCAGGTCAGGATATGGCGATCAAGCGTACCGTCGGTCATACTGTTGCGAACAGCGATCGCCTGCATCGGATTCTTGTTGGAAAGTGCGTCGAGACCAGCCTTCAGGTCGCTGCTCACGGGCGCCACCGTGGAGCCGAGCGGGATCGCGGCAGTGCTCATCGGGTCCGGCACCACCATGGCCACATCGGCATCACTGCGGGCTGTCGTCTGTCTACCGGGAAGCTGCGAGGCAAACGCGCCCCACGCGACCGCCAAGCCGACAACGGTCCAGATCGTCACAGGTTTCTTCATCCGGCTACTCACAAAACAATCAGGCCCTTTCCATTTGCCAAATGCTATATTAACGAAACCTTACCGGTGCTTCGAATTTCAATCAATTATCATATCGGAAACTGATGCTCACCGTTCAAAGCGTGCTTGTCGCCAGCAAGACGGCGCTTTATGGTGCGCGGATTCATAACCATGGATTGCGGCTGAAGCATGAAGGCTATGCCGCTAGGAGACTTGCATGTTCCAGGGGTCCATTCCCGCTCTCGTTACGCCCTTTACTGATGCCGGCAAGGTGGATGAAGCTTCGTTCGCATCCCATGTCGAGTGGCAGATAAAAGAGGGTAGCCGCGGTCTGGTGCCTGTGGGCACGACCGGTGAATCGCCGACCCTGTCGCATGACGAGCACAAGCGTGTCGTCGAGCTCTCCATCGAAGTGGCGAACAAGCGCGTTCCTGTTATGGCCGGTGCGGGCTCGAACAATACGCGCGAAGCGATCGAGCTTGCCCAGCATGCCGAGAAGGTCGGAGCCAATGCTGTGCTGGTGGTTACTCCATATTACAACAAGCCGACGCAGAAGGGCCTGTACGCTCATTTCGCAGCTGTCGCGGAAGCCGTGAAGCTGCCAATCTATATCTACAATATTCCGGGTCGTTCGGTTGTGGACATGACGCCGGAGACCATGGGCGCGCTCGCGAAGGCCCATGCCAATATCGTCGGCGTCAAGGATGCCACCGGCAAGATCGAGCGCGTTTCAGAACAGCGCATTACCTGCGGTCGTGATTTCCGCCAGCTGTCCGGCGAAGACGCGACGGCGCTCGGCTTCAATGCGCATGGCGGTATCGGATGCATTTCCGTGACGGCCAATGTCGCTCCGCGCCTCTGTGCGGAGTTCCAGGCGGCAACGCTTGCGGGTGATTATGCCAAGGCCCTGGAATATCAGGACCGCTTGATGCCGCTGCACAAGGCGATCTTTATCGAGCCCGGCCTCTGTGGCGCCAAGTACGGCCTTTCGCGCCTTGGCCGCATGAGCCGCAATGTACGTTCGCCGCTTTTGTCGACCCTGGAGCCGGGCACGGAAGCTGCAATCGATGCGGCGCTGCGCCATGCTGGTCTGCTGAACTGACGACAGGCAAGCGTACCGGGGAAACTCTCTATAAGACCGCTCTCTCTTCACAAGGAGGGCGGTCTCGCTTATTTAAGGTGCAGGAATTTGGCGCGCCGACGGCTGCCGCCGGAATGAACCAAGAAAAGAAGAAGAATCATGGCCCCCAAAGGCAGCCAACGCGTCGTGAAGAAGATCGTGGCGGAAAACCGCAAGGCACGCTTCAACTACGAGATCATCGATACCTATGAGGCCGGGCTCGTGCTGATGGGCACGGAGGTCAAGTCGTTGCGCGAAGGCAAGGCTAACATCGCCGAATCCTACGCTTCCGACGAAGGCGGCGAGATCTGGCTCATCAATTCCTATTTGCCGGAATATCTGCAGGCGAACCGCTTCAATCACGAGCCGCGCCGGCGCCGTAAACTATTGCTTTCCAGCCGCGAAATCGGCCGGTTGCGGTCTGCCATCAATCGCGAGGGCATGACGTTGGTGCCGTTGAAGATCTATTTCAACGACAATGGCCGTGCGAAGCTTGAGCTGGCACTCGCCAAGGGTAAGAAACTCCACGACAAGCGCGAGTCCGAAAAAGAGCGTGACTGGAACCGGCAAAAGAGCCGGCTGCTGAAAGATAACCGCTAGAGCATTTCCAGGAAAAGTGCGCAGCGGTTTTCCGTCCGGAAATGCGTAAAAACAAAGAGATAGAGCCGAAAGCCTTCGGCTTTATTCGCTGTCCGCTTCCGCGTGACTGACCTCTGCCGATCGGTGTGGCCGCTCGGAGGGCTCGCGGCCGATTTCGGCTTTCAGCGACACAAGGTCGATGAAATGGTCGGCCTGCCGGCGCAGATCGTCGGCGATCATCGGCGGTTGGGTTGCCATGGTCGAAATCACCGAAACCTTGCGTCCGCGCCGCTGCAGCGCTTCGACCAACGTGGTGAAATCGCCATCGCCGGAGAAAATCACCAGATGGTCGACGGTTTCGGACTGTTCCATGGCATCGATCGCCAGCTCGATGTCCATGTTGCCCTTGATCTTGCGGCGTCCCATGGAGTCGGTGAATTCCTTGGCCGGCTTGGTGACGACCTTGTAACCGTTATAGTCGAGCCAGTCGATCAACGGGCGGATCGACGAATATTCCTGATCTTCGATAAGGGCCGTATAGTAATAGGCGCGCAGCAGATAGCCGCGCTTCTGGAAGGCTTTCAGGAGTTTGCGGTAGTCAATATCGAAGCCGAGGCTCTTGGATGCAGCGTAGAGGTTGGCGCCGTCTATAAAAAGTGCAATTTTCTCGCGTGGGTCAAACATCGCTTACATATCCACTGTTACAAAAACGTAATATCTTTATTCAAAGTTCAGCTAAAACAATGCCTTATGCTGCAGTGCAGAATAATTCGTATTACTTTATGAACTATTCATATAACCGAGACTTAGGGCACGAAAGGTGATATTCCAAGCAACCTAAGATAGAATTCATCGCTTGTCGCGGAGAATTTTAGCACTTTTCCCGACGGTGCGTAGGCGCTCAAACAGGAAAAACTTGAATTTGCCATCGTTTGCTTGTATCGGCGTGCTACTCCGAGACATGATGACGACATCACGACCGCAAAGGACAGGCAATGGCCCGTGTCACAGTAGAAGATTGCATTGATAAAGTTGAGAACCGGTTCGAGCTCGTATTGCTCGCCAGCCACCGCGCTCGCCTGATTTCGCAAGGGTCCTCGATCACGATCGACCGTGACAACGACAAGAACCCTGTTGTCGCCCTGCGCGAAATCGCCGATGAGACGCTGTCACCAGACGATCTCAAGGAAGACCTGATCCATTCGCTGCAGAAGCATGTCGAAATCGATGAGCCCGAGCCCGATCCGGCAAGCCTTCTTGCCGCCGGCGGTGCGTCTGCCTCGAGCGACGAAGAAGAAGATGCTCCGGAAGCCGTTACTTTCGACCAGATGTCGGAAGAAGAACTGCTGGCCGGCATCGAAGGCCTGGTTCCGCCGGAAAAAAGCGACGATTACTGATCGTCGAGCTTGATGCTCCGGTCAGGAGCGATATGATGAGGGGATACGTGCGCCGGTCATATGACTGGCGCGCTTTTGTTTTTGCGGGAGTAGCTTTGGAATGATGCGGCAATACGAGCTTGTTGAGCGCGTGCAGAAATACAAGCCCGATGCCAACGAAGCTCTGCTCAACAAGGCCTATGTTTATGCCATGCAAAAGCATGGCCAGCAGAAGCGCGCCAGCGGCGATCCCTATATTTCCCATCCTCTCGAAGTTGCTGCCATTCTGACCGACATGCGTCTGGATGAGTCGACCATCGCAGTCGCTCTACTGCATGACACGATCGAGGATACGACGGCGACGCGTGCCGAGATCGACGAACTCTTCGGCGAGGATATCGGCCGTCTGGTCGAGGGCCTGACCAAGATCAAGAAGCTCGATCTCGTCACCAAGAAGGCCAAGCAGGCGGAAAACCTGCGCAAGCTGCTGCTTGCCATTTCCGACGATGTGCGTGTGCTCCTGGTGAAGCTCGCCGATCGCCTGCACAATATGCGCACCCTCGATCACATGTCGCCGGAAAAGCGGGCTCGCATTTCCGAGGAGACGATGGAGATCTATGCGCCGCTTGCCGGCCGCATGGGCATGCATGACATGCGCGAGGAACTGGAGGAGCTGTCCTTCCGCCACATCAATCCCGAAGCGCACGATACCGTCACCAAGCGCCTGGAAGAGCTGTCGCGGCGCAACGAAGGCCTGGTCAAGAAGATCGAGACGGAATTGCGCGATCTGCTTGTAGCCAACGGCCTTGCCAATGCAATGGTCAAGGGGCGGCTGAAGAGCCCTTATTCGGTCTTCCGCAAGATGCAGTCGAAGTCGCTGTCCTTCGAGCAGCTTTCTGACATTTACGGCTTCCGTCTTCTCGTCGATGACGTTCCGTCCTGCTATCGCGCGCTCGGCATCGTCCACACGCGCTGGCGCGTCGTCCCGGGCCGGTTCAAGGACTATATCTCGACGCCGAAGCAGAATGACTACCGCTCCCTGCACACGACGATCGTTGGCCCCTCCAGCCAGCGCATCGAATTGCAGATCCGCACCAAGCGAATGCACGAGATCGCCGAATTCGGCATCGCCGCCCATACGCTCTACAAGGACGGCGCAAACGGTAATGGCGATGGCGAGCTGTTGTCGCGGGAGAGCAATGCCTATTCCTGGCTGCGTCACACCATCGAGGCGCTGGCCGAAGGCGATAGCCCTGAAGAGTTCCTAGAGCATACGAAGCTCGAACTGTTCCAGGACCAGGTCTTCTGTTTCACGCCCAAGGGCAAGCTGATTGCCTTGCCGCGCGGCGCCACACCGATCGATTTTGCCTATGCCGTTCACACCAATATCGGCGACACCACGGTCGGCGCGAAGATCAACGGCCGCATCATGCCGCTGGTGACGCGCCTGACCAATGGCGACGAGGTCGAAATCATCCGCTCCGGCGTGCAGGTGCCGCCGGCCGCCTGGGAAGAGATTGTCGTGACCGGCAAGGCGCGCGCCGCCATTCGCCGCGCCACCCGGCTTGCCATCCGCAAGCAATATGCCGGCCTTGGCCATCGCATTCTCGAACGCACGTTCGAGCGCGCCGGCAAGGTCTTCTCGCGGGATGCACTGAAGCCTGCCCTGCATCGTCTCGGCCAGAAGGATGTTGAGGACGCTATTGCTGCCGTCGGGCGAGGGGAGATGTCGTCGCTCGATGTGCTGCGCGCCGTCTATCCCGACCATCAGGACGAGCGCGTGACAGTCAAGCCCGCCGGCGATGAAGGCTGGTTCAACGTCCACAGCGCCGCCGGCATGATCTTCAAGATCCCCGGCAAGAACAAGGCAGATCTCGTCGATGGCATAGAGGCGCCGCCGATCCGGGGTCTCGCAGCCAATGTCGAAGTGCACTTCGCCCCGACAGGCGCCGTCCCCGGCGATCGCATCGTCGGCATCATGGAAAAAGGCAAGGGGATTACCATATACCCCATTCAGTCGCCGATCCTGCAGCGGTTCGACGACGAGCCGGAGCGCTGGATCGACGTTCGCTGGGATCTGGACGAGGCCAACAAGTCCCGTTTTGCCGCGCGTGTCCTGATCAACGCGCTGAACGAGCCTGGCACGCTGGCCAAGGTGGCGCAGACAGTCGCCGATGTCGACGTCAATATCCGCATCCTCAATACCGTGCGCGTTGCCGCCGACTTCACCGAGATGGCGCTGGATGTCGAGGTCTGGGACCTGCGCCAGCTCAACCAGCTTCTGGTGCAGCTCAAGGAACTCGATTGCATCGCGACGGTGAAGCGGCTCTACGAATAAAGGTACCGCTTTCGCCATCGATCCGGGCATGCTGCATATTTTGTGATCATTTTATGACCAAATTCGAGCGGCTTTCCGGATTGATATGCATTGAGCGCATGGCTGTGTGTATTTTAGAGCGGTGGTAATTGGCCGCCGCCGAGCCTATCTTCTAGTCATCGAAGAAACGAAACAGAGATGAGAGAAGACAATGTTTAGCCCGATCAAGAAAATCGCCCGCGCCCTGCGTGTTCCGAGTGTTGAAGAACGCGAAATGGCTTACCTGAATGGTTCGCATGACCGTTTTGACCTTGAGTATCGCCAGCGTCAGGTTGACCGCGGCCTGTTCCGCGTCCGTTAATCGCCGTTAATACTTTTACGACCAGGAGGGGCGCGTTGATATTGCGCCCTTGGAGCTTCCCGATCTTGCGGGAATGCTTCCCGAAAACGGAAGAACGTTTCTCTTTCTGCTTCCTGAGCAGATGACGTTCCAAAAAAGGGCCGTAGTTGTGGTTCCTAATCAGTGCGTGAAATGCTTGGCCGGTCTTGTCATGACGGCCCCCAGTGCACTAGATAAGCCGCATGCTATTTCGTCGCCGAAAACCACTGACACTGAAGGAAAAACTGCGGGAGCATCTTTGGCCCCGCAAGGGTTTCGTTCGTTCATTCCAATATTTTGGTAAGCGCCTCGTTCGTCTTGCAGCCTCGCCGCATTCGGTTGCAGCAGGCTTCGCCGCGGGCATCGTTGTGTCGTGGACACCTTTCATCGGCGTGCATTTCGTGATGGCGATCATCATCGCCTATTTGATCGGTGGCAATGTCATTGCCTCCGCGCTCGGCTGTCTGGCAGCCGGCAATCCCATTACCTATCCCTTCATCTGGGCCTTCACCTGGGAAATCGGCCATCTGATCCTGGCGCGTGACAGCGGCGGGCAGGGCGGTGGCATCGATCTGCCGGCGCTCTGGCACAAGGGCGACCTCCTGCAAATTTGGGACCCGGTTTTGAAGCCGATGCTGATTGGCGGCATTCCGCCGGCAATCATTTCCGGCGTCATCGTCTATGCGCTCACTTATTATGGCGTGAAGACTTTCAAGACGCGCCGCAAGGAACGTTTGATGGAGCGTGCTCGTGAACGCCTGGCGCTTGTCGACAACGCATCGAGCGTTTGACGAAGCCTGACTTCGCCCCGGCCGCCTGGAGGGCCTTCTATTGATCATCGGGATAGGCAGCGATCTCATCGACATTCGCCGCGTCGAAAAGACGATGGAGCGCTTTGGTGCGCGGTTTACGGAGCGCTGTTTCACCGACATCGAGCGCGCCAAGTCCGAGCGCCGCAAGAACAAGGCTGCGTCCTACGCCAAGCGCTTTGCCGCCAAGGAGGCCTGCTCCAAGGCACTGGGCACTGGTCTGGCGCAAGGCGTCTTCTGGCGCGACATGGGTGTTGTCAATCTGCCGAGCGGCAAGCCGACGATGCAGCTGACCGGAGGGGCGGCGGAACGACTCGCCTCCATGTTGCCGGCAAATCATCGCGCCGCCATTCATTTGACGATAACTGATGATTTTCCTCTTGCTCAGGCATTTGTGATCATCGAGGCTCTACCGATGGACGGCTGAATCGCCGTCAGATGCCGCTTTTGGCACCGGCGCCATTGCCGCCGTGATTTGAAGCGAGTAGAGAAGGCCTGAATGCAAGTTGCGCCGGTGGGGTGCGAAAAAGGAATAAGACTGCGTGTCCGAGAAAGCCGTAAAACAGCAGAATGCTCTGTGGGAAAATATCAAGGTCATCGTTCAGGCACTCCTCCTGGCCATGATCATCCGCACGGTTCTATTTCAGCCATTCACCATTCCGTCCGGCTCGATGATGCCGACGCTCCTGGTCGGCGACTATATCTTCGTCAACAAGTTCGCCTACGGTTATTCGAAATATTCGCTGCCGTTCTCGCCGGACCTGTTCAACGGCCGGATCTTCGGCAGCGAGCCGAAGCGCGGCGATGTCGTGGTGTTCCGCTTCCCGCCAAATCCTGATGTCGACTACATCAAGCGCGTCATCGGTCTCCCCGGCGACCGTATCCAGGTGAAGAACGATATTCTCTATATCAATGGTCAGGCCGTACCGCGCGAACCGCATGGCACCTTCGCTTCGGATTATAGCCAGGAACCGGGTGACAACATCGCAGTCTACAGCGAGCGCTTGGCGGATACGGGCAAGGTCTACGACACGCTGGATCTGTCGCCGAATTCGCGTGGGGATAACACCCAGGAATATGTCGTGCCGGCAGATCACTATTTCATGATGGGCGATAATCGCGACAATTCCGACGACAGTCGTTTCGACGTCGGTTATGTGCCGGCTGAGAACCTTATCGGCCGTGCCAGCATCATCTTCTTCTCGCTCGGCCACGACACGTCGTTCCGGGAAGTCTGGAAATGGCCGACCAACATGCGTTGGGATCGCCTCTTCAAGGTTGTCGAATGACGAAAGTGCCGACGCTCTCGCAGGCGGATCGTAGCAAACTCGAATCTGCGATAGGCTACGAATTCGTCGAGAAGGATCGTCTCGATTGGGCGCTGACGCATGCCAGCGCCCGCACCAACAAGACGGATAATTACGAACGGCTGGAATTTCTCGGTGACAGGGTTCTCGGCCTGTGCATTGCCGAACTGCTGTTCAGAACCTTTACGACGGCGACGGAAGGTGAGCTTTCGGTGCGCCTGAACCAGTTGGTCAGCGCCGACACCTGCGCTGAAGTTGCCGACGAGATGCAGCTGCACCTCTATATCCGCACTGGCGCCGACGTGAAGAAGCTAACCGGCAAACGCATGCTCAATGTACGTGCCGATGTTGTCGAAAGCCTGATTGCGGCAATCTATCTGGATGGCGGCCTCGAAGTGGCCCGCAAGTTCATTTTGCGCTATTGGGAGCGTCGCGCCGTTCGGCCTGATGGCGCAAGACGCGATGCCAAGACGGAATTGCAGGAATGGGCGCATGCGAAATTCGGCGTTACCCCGGTCTACAGGGTTGATGATCGCAGCGGACCGGATCATGATCCCCGCTTCACGGTAACCGTGGAAGTGGCGGGAACGGTGCCTGAGACAGGAATTGATCGCTCCAAACGCGCAGCCGAGCAGGTTGCGGCGACGCGGATATTGGAACGAGAAGGTATATGGCAGCCTCAGTCAACTGAGAAATGACTGCCTGGAAACGACGGAAAAGATGACCAATCAAGAAGACACGCCCACCGATGACGGTGCGGCTGAACACATCGGCCCAACCCATTCAGGCTTCGTGGCCCTCATCGGCCCGACCAATGCCGGCAAGTCGACGTTGCTCAACCGCCTCGTGGGCGCAAAGGTTTCCATCGTCAGCCACAAGGTGCAGACCACACGCGCGATCGTGCGCGGGATTGCCACCCACAATAACGCGCAGATCGTGTTCATGGACACGCCCGGCATCTTCAAGCCGCGCCGCCGTCTCGACCGCGCCATGGTGACGTCTGCCTGGGGCGGTGCCAAGGATGCCGATCTCATCATGCTGCTGATCGACAGCGAGCGCGGATTACGTGGCGATGCCGAAGCCATTCTCGAAGGGTTGAAGGAGGTCTTTCAGCCGAAAATCCTCGTCCTCAACAAGATCGACCGTGTCCGCCGCGAAGATCTGCTGGCGCTGGCCGCTGCCGCCAACGAGAAGATCGAATTCACACAGACCTTCATGGTATCGGCCGAAAACGGCTCCGGTTGCGATGATGTGATGGATTATCTGGCAAAGACCTTGCCGGAGGGGCCTTGGTATTATCCGGAAGACCAGATTTCCGATCTGCCGATGCGTCAGCTCGCCGCCGAAATCACCCGCGAAAAGCTGTTTCTTCGCCTGCATCAGGAACTTCCCTACTCCTCGCATGTTGAGACGGAGAAGTGGGAAGAGCGCAAGGACGGCTCTGTTCGCATCGAACAGGTGATCTATGTCGAGCGCGAAAGTCAGAAGAAGATTGCGCTGGGCAAGGGAGGCGAGGCGATCAAGTCGATCTCGACCGCATCGCGCAAGGAACTCTCGGAGATCCTCGAGCAGCCCGTACATCTCTTCCTTTTCGTCAAGGTACGCGAGAATTGGGGAGATGATCCCGAACGCTTCCGGGAGATGGGGCTCGAATTCCCGCGTTGATGGAACTTTGATCCGCTGAGCGCTTTATATTGCAGCAGTTTAGCGGGCGCGTCGCCTGGGCTGAAGCAACTCAGGGGAGCGTTTCATGGCGAGTGCCGCGGCGATGCATGGGCAGCGAACCTCTTGCCAGGAATGTCCGTTGAGATCGCTCCCGAGCTTCCGGGAATTCGAGCGCGATGAACTGAGTTTCATCAGCCGCTTCAAGAAGGGCGAACTCCTTGTCGACGCCGGCGCCACGATTTTCCTGGAGGGCGCGCATAGCGCCCATCTCTTCACCATCCTGTCCGGCTGGGGCTTTCGCTACAAGACGCTCGAGGACGGGCGCCGGCAGATCCTCAACTATGTGATGCCGGGCGATCTCATTGGATTGCAAGGCTCGATCATGGGTGAGATGCAGCACTCCACCGAGGCACTGTCGCCAATCTCGCTCTGTGTTTTCGAGCGTGCGGAATTGATGACGCTTTACAATTCCCACCCTTCGCTTGCCTTCGATCTCACATGGATTGCAGCTCGGGAAGAGCGGATACTGGATGAGCATCTGCTGAGCATCGGGCGCCGGTCGGCAATCGAGCGAGCAGCCTATTTGATCGCATACCTTTATCAACGCGCCAGCGGCCTTCACCTGTTCAACGGCAGCAAGGTCATCCCGATCACGCAGCAGCATGTTGCCGATACGCTCGGCCTCTCCGTCGTCCATACCAATAAGACACTGAAAAAGCTGGCGGAACGCGGATTGATCGCCTGGCAGGAGCGTGGCTGCAAGGTTCTCGACGCGCAAAAACTCGCCGAGGTCGCAGATTGGGGCGGTCTTGATTCGGGAAGCCGACCCTTCATCTGACCACAATTCATATTGACGGTAGTATGTCTTTTTTAAATGCTGGTACCAACTGTATCAGCATAGATTACTGTCATGGTCACTTTTCGACCAGTTTCACCTTTTACTAACCCCGGCGTCAAAAGCGATTGGAGCATTTTGACCAGCCCATAGTACCGCACTGCAAAAAGTGCGAAGCGGTTTGGAGGCGAGGTCATGTTGCAAGAGACTGAGCCGGCATGGATGGTTGCGACCATCCACAAAATACGGGCCGATGATTGGTGCCGGAGGGATAGATGTGGGACTTGGTTACGGGCAGGATTGCTTGGTGCGGGCGTGCAGGGATGGCGTTGAGATGACGTCGCAGCGCGTTCTTATTCTTGAAGACAATCTCATTATTGCCATGGAAGCGGAGGAAATACTGCACCTCGTGGGGATCGAGCAGGTGGAGATTGCCTCGAATCTGGAACAGGCCGTTAACGCCATTCATTCCGATAGTTATGATTTCGCGATGTTGGACGTCAATCTCGGAGAGTCGACAAGTTTCGGCTTTGCCCGGCTGCTCGCTGAGCGCGGCATCGCCTTCGGTTTCGTCAGCGGTTATTCCGATACGCTCGATTTCCCGCCGGATCTGCGGCATGTGCCGCTTCTGAACAAGCCTTTCGACGAGCAGTCCATGCGCCTCTTCATCAAGATGCTGGCGGCAGGCGGCACTTCCGCCATGTGACAGCCGCGGCCATTTGCCCTAAACTCGAATCGAGACATTCTTCCGGGGCAGATCAGCCGATGCAGTGGCAAGACCATGCGATTATTTTGGGCGTCAAGCGCCTCGGCGAGACGAGCGTCGTCGCCGAGGTGATGACGCGCGCCCGTGGTCGTCATATGGGCCTGGTGCGAGGGGGGCGATCTCGCGCCATGCAGCCGGTGCTGCAGGCGGGAAACTTGGTCGAAGTCACCTGGCGGGCAAGGCTGCATGAGCATCTCGGCGAATTCCGCATGGAGCCGGTCGCGCTGAGAGCCGCACGCCTGATGGAGACCGCGACAGCCGTCTATGGTGTACAGGCGATGGGCGCGCTTCTGCGGCTGTTGCCGGAGCGTGATCCGCACCCACATCTCTATGACGCGCTCGATGTGATCCTCGAAAACCTGCAGAATCCCACCGATGCCGGCGAGCTTTTCGTGCGCTTCGAACTGGCTGTCTTGAACGATCTCGGTTTCGGCCTCGATCTGACCGAATGCGCCGCGACCGGCATCCGCGAGGACCTGGCATTCGTTTCCCCGAAGACTGGCCGTGCCGTCTGCCGTGCGGCTGGTCTGCCATGGGCCGACAAGATGCTGACGCTACCGCCGTTTCTGGCGGCCGGAGCGGTGGTCGCGGCAGACAGCGAAAGCCTGGCCGCGGCCTTCCGCCTGACTGGCTTCTTTCTGCATCGCCATGTCTATGAGCCGCGCGGCATAGAGATAGCCGCCGCGCGCGAAGGCTTTATTCAGGCGGCGATGAAGGCTATTGCGGTCACTTCATTGGACAGCCGTATGGTTTCGCCCGGCCTTGTCGCCGAAGGCTGACAAGGCGAACGCAAGCCGCTTCAAGGAACATACGTTGATCGTTACCGCCGCTTGAACGCCCAACCTTCCGGCCGCCCCTCGAGCACGGTGACCGTATCGCCGATCTTCACCGAGCCTTCGCCGCGCGGAACGGCGTTCCAGCCGAAGAGCGGGCCGGGAACTCGGCGGTCGGCGGACATGCGGATACGGCCCATGGCGGGCATCGGGTTCGGCACATCACGTGATCCGGTCGTCTGATCCTGCGTGGTCATGATGCAGCGCGCGCAGGGCTTGACGAGATCGAGGCGGATGCCGCCGATCTCGATCGCCGCCCAGCGGTCCTCCGGCCATTCCTCATCGATATCGATGACGATATTCGGCCGAAAGCGCTCCATGCCCACGGCGCCTTCGCCATGGGCGGCGAGATTGGCGTTCAGCGCTTTCAGCGATCCGGTCGTGGTGACGAGGATCTGATATCCATCGGCGAAGGTGACCGGTGTGTCTTCGCCCGCCCATTCCGGGCTGGCTATGCGCTTGGCAAGCCTGTCAAAGAAAACCATCCGGACCTCGCGCCCCAGCCAGGCCGAGAGGGCTTTATTGGTCGCGTCGTCGGCGACGGAAGCGCTGACCGGCGATTTCCAGACGACGACATCCATGCGGTTTTCAGGGTGAGGCGGCGGCACGATGATATCGGCTTCTCCCTCCATCTTCAGACGCAGATAGGAGGGGGCCGGCTGGATTTCGATCCGAGCCAGATCCTGCAATTCGCGTTGCGTGAAGAAACGGCCGGAAGGATCGACCAGCATGGCACGGCGATCTCCGGCGAGCCCAAAGGCGTCGACGGCCGTCGACGGAATGGCGATGCCGCGCGCGCTCTTGAGGGGATAGATGAAGAGATCGCTGACCTGCATGATTTGGCCTCAGATTTCGTCGATGAACATTGCCAGCACCGTTTTCAGCCGGTCGTGCCTTGCGCCGGCAAATCTTCGGCCGGTCGCGGTCTGGAACCCATCCGCCAGTTTGAACAGCTTTGTCTCGAAATGGTCAATGGCGAAGCGCTTGTCGTCGAGCGGGCGTTCGGTTGCGAGCGGGTCGAACGGGTCGTAGAGGCCTGAACCGAGGCGACCGGCAATATAGAAGCAGCGCGCCGCGCCGACCATGCCGATCGCATCCAGCCGGTCGGCATCCTGCAGGATTTTCGCTTCCAGCGTTTCCGGCGGAAGATTGGCGGAGAAGCTGTGCGTGGTGATCGCATGCGCCGCCGCTGAGATATCGGCATCGGCCCATCCGAGCTGCTGCAGTATGCCGGAGGCTTTCTCCGCCGCGAGCCGGGATGCCTGCGCGCGAAGCGGCGAATTCTTCTCGACGGCGACACAGTCATGCAACAATACGGCCGCGGCGAGGATGCGGGCATTGCCGCCATCCTCGGCCTGAATGGCCATGGCATTCCTGAAGACGCGCAGGATATGGGCAATATCGTGCGAACCGTCATCACCATCGGCCGCATGGGGGATGAGATCCGCAGCCAGCGTTTCGAACGGGGCAAAGGCCCGCGCCATCCTGTTGATATCCATTGTCGCACTCGCTCCGGAATGATCTGTCGGCAGGGTCTCCGTCCTATCGGGTCAAAGGATTCGCCGCAATCATCCCGCCGTTTTCTTGCGCGTCAGGATCTTCTGATAGAACAGGCCAATGCCGATCAGCACGGCACCGAGGCCAATGAAGGACAGGGCCCGCAGGAAGCCTTCGAGGTTTGCCATGTCGATCAGGAACGCCTTCAGGACAGCGATCGAGACCAGCGCCGCCGAGGCGATGCGCAGGCTGCGTGCCTCAAAGCGGGTGCCAAGCCCGAGGAGGGCAATGCCGATCAGCAGCCAGACGAGCGAATAGGAATAGAGCTCGCCCTGGATGAAGCCATTCCAGAAGGGAATATATTCTCCCTGCCAGAAGCGGCGAACCGACAAGGTCGCCCAGGCGAAGGCCATCACGGCTCCGGCGATGGCCAGCATGCCGACATAGGGGAGTGGCCGCCGATTGCGTACGAAGAGCGCCAATCCCCCATAGGCGGCGGCGGGCAGCAGATAACCTAGCAATAGCAGGTTGAACACCGGGATGCGGCCCGTGCTTTCACCCGTGATGAAGGGGTTCAGTCCCAGCAGATGCGTTGTCAGGATCAGGACGACAGAGAGGGTACCGAGGGCCATGCTGCCATAGCGGAAGACCGGGCTTGCGGCGCTGAGATCGAGCGCCATCAGCGTCGCGGAGGCGCCGATCGCCAGCAGGGTATAGATCGATTGTTCGCCGAGCGTCGGCACGGCGTCATTCAGCACGCCGCCATTCATGGCGTGACGCACCAGGATGGCGATCGTCAGCAAGACGAGGAAGGAAGCCAATGCCTGTAGCGCACTGCGCAGCCGGATATCCGAGGTGCCGCGCACCATGAAGGCCGCCCAGGCGGCCAGCGCTGCGGGAATGCCGTAGCCTGCCAGCAACATGTTGAAGACCGGTGTTGTGCCGAGCTCGCCCGGGTCGACGATGGTCGGCTGCCAGGCGATGCGCCCCATGGTGATGATCAAGGCTGCGACCATGGTCCAGGGGAGGACCGGCCAGTTTCGCACGCGCGCCGCCAGGAGATAGGCAAGGCCGAGGACCGGCAGAAGCATGGTGGGCACGGCATGATGCGCAAGCGTGTGCAAGGCAAAGACCATGGCGGCGAAGGAGCCGGCAGTAAGGATGTTGGTCGGCAGGTTCAGCCGGTCGCCCGAGCGGCGATATTGCCATTCCGCAAGCGCGATCAATACGATACCGAGCCCGATGCCGTAGAAGCCATGCGGCCAGTCGAGCATCCAGTTGCCGAAATTGACGAAGCTGATCGTGGCGATCGCCAAGGGCGTCGCTGCCATGACCAGGCTCCAAAGCGCCGCGAAGGGCTTCTCGCTCTCTGCGAACCGGTTGAGAAAGAAGCCACCGATCAGCACGAAGATGGCGCCAAGGCCAAGCGCTTCATAAGGCACGATATCCTGCACGGCAACGATCATCGCATCGCTGCCGCTGGGCTCGATGCTGCCGACCCAGTTCGTCAGGACCCCGAACACGCCGACAACGGCGATGACAGCAGACAGGATTGCCGCCCAGGCCGCAAAGGAGCGGCCGGCACCGAAAGCGGCCACCACTGCGACGATCGCCGCGAACATGAATGTGGCCTCGACGATGGGATATCCATACTGGAGGCTATAGGTGAGCAGGCAGAGGGATACGACGAGGGCACCGATCGTTGCCGTGAGCGTCATGCCAAGCGGCGGTCGGGCAAGGAACATGCCCCAATCACCGCCGCTCGCCGGCTGCTGCGGATCGGCCTCTGTCTTGGTCGCAGTGCCATCCGCCGTGTTTGCTGACGTCAGGTAGCGTCCGGGCCAGATGAAGATGGTGCCGCCGATCATCACCAGCATGGCAAGCGTAACCGGCGTGAGGTCCACGACCGGGCTATAGGTAATGTAGAACAATGGCCAAAGGCTGAGCAGCGCATTGGCGAGCGAGGGCGCAATGTGCCAACGGCGCAGCCGAGATGCCAGCAGGGTCACCAGCCAGGTCAGAACAAGGTAGCCGAACAGGACCCAGGGCCGCGGCGCCGTCGACGCGATCAGGGCAGGGGTGACCATGGAGGCAAGCAGGCCGAGGCCCGCCAGCGCCTGTCCGTGCAACAGCGACAGCGCGACCGTGGCAAGCGAGATCAACGCAAGCAAAATGAAAGCCGTTGCCGGCCCGATGAAGCCATAAATACCATGTGCCGCATAGGTCGAGCCGAACAGCGCTACGACACCCGCGGCCGTCAGTACGCCGGGGATCATCGCGTTCTGGAAAGCATTGCCCAGCAAAGGCGCCGAGCGGCGGCGGATGACTTCGCCAGCTGCGACCAAGATCAGGCCGAAGATCGCTGCAAGCACCAGACGGACGCCCGGGCTCAGCAATCCGCTTTCGATCGAATATTTGACCATGAAGATGCCGCCGAGCGCGAGCGCGATGCCGCCGACCCACACGGCCCAACGCGCGCCGATCGTGCTTTCCAGGCTCTCTCGCGGCTGCACCGTTTCCGGCGCGGCGTGGCTCGGACCGCCATCCGTTAATGTGTCGGCAATGTCGCGTGCAGCGATGGAAGGCTCTTCGGTTTCGGCGGTCGCAGGGGCTTCGATTGCGGCTTCGTGCGTCGAGGCCTCCTCGTAGCCTGCCGGCAGCTCTGTGGTGGCGGTTCCCGAATCCGTCATCAGGGCCGATTCGCTCGCATCCACGGTCTGGAGCTTGCCGGCGAGGGCATTCTGCAGCTCCTGAACGCTGCTTTCCAGTCGCTTCATCCGCAGGTTGTATCCGCGCAATACGAAAATACCGACGATCACGACGACGAGCGGCAACAGTTCCATCATGTCCTCTCCCTGGGCAATCCGCTGCACAATATACCAAACGGGTTGCACGGTAAGGGTAGATAATCAAATTTGCCTATGATTCCAGTGGATTATGCCGGTAGTCAAGTTGGCGTCACAATGGAGAAATATTAGTTAATTCCGATTTACTACTTGAAAACTATGGTTAATGATCATTAACAATTTGTCTTTACCGGCGCGGCGAAGCAGCTTATCAAGAACACATAGTTTAACCCTGAATGTATTGCGTGCAAACGACGTCGCATGAGGCGGCTCCTTCCACAGGAGGTTTGTATGTCCCATGTTTCTTCCACATCCAACAGCTCTTATCCGTATCGCGGCACGCTATCGCGTCTCGATGCCAATGGTGACGGCGTCCTTAGCCGTGAGGAGCGCGAAGCCAGCGAACGCCCTGGAATTCTCGAAGAGAATGATGGCGGCAGTGGTAATAATAGCTCCGGCAGTGCCCTGGGCAGTCTGATGGCCAAGCTCATGCAGCTGCCAAGTGCCGAAACCGCATCCAGCGCCAAGCTGCCGCAATCGAATGTGGCATTCGATATGGACCTGCTGTCGCCGCTGGATGCCTATAACAGCACCTACGGCCAGTACGATGTCGATAGCATCGCGGCCTGAAATAGCCGATTTCGGCTGATCATGTTGGCGGTCTGCCGGATAATGGCGGGCCGCTCTATCTGTTTGATGCAAATTCATTTTCCGGCCCTCGGAACACTCCTGCCTGAAATGCGTTGGGCATTGTCAACGCAACGAGGGAGGACCGTTTCATGAAACGGACGATGATGATCGCGGCAATTCTGGCCCTGGCCGCAGCCACGCCGGCGGCTGCGCAAGGCCAGAACACGGCCACAGCAGATTTTGTCGGCCTTGATGGCAAGCCGGCCGGCCGGGCGACACTGACCGAGGGCAAGGCGGGTGTGCTGATCGAGATGGAAGTCTCGGGCCTGCCGACCAATCGCTGGGTTGCTTTCCATATTCACGAAAATAGCAATTGCGACCATGCGCACGGATTCGAATCCGCCGGCGGGCATTTCAACCCCACCAAAGCGGACCACGGTTTCCTTGCGGCAAACGGACCGCATGCGGGCGACATGCCCAATCAGCATGTCGATCAGGACGGCAAACTGCACGCACAGGTGTTCAACGGCATGGTATCGCTCAATGGTAAAAACGGTATTCGCGGCCGCACGCTGATGATCCATGCTGAGTCGGATGACTATCGCAGCCAGCCTGTTGGAGGCGCCGGCAAGCGCTTGGCATGCGCGGTTATTCAATAGCCGGGCCGGCAAGGATGATTCGCTCTTTTGCCTCTGCATATGCCTAGCGGGGGTTGTCTCCGCTAGGCATATGCCCACCGCCAATATGATTCGATAGCTGTCAATTAGGGTTAATAATGAATTAACACCTATCTTTGATCGCGTGGCCAAATCGACCTATTCTGCCCTCAGTTGACTAAGCGTGCCGGGGGGCAGTCGAACACGCCGATGGCGTTTGCTTAGGAGATTTGGATGAGTGGCGTTTCTTCAATTGGAAGCAGCATGACGGCTGCCTCGTACAGTCCCCTTGATAAGAACCAGGACGGCGTTGTGGATGCCCAAGAATTGCAGGAGGCTGCGCAATCGGGCCTTCTGTCGGCAAGTATCCTCAATGACGAGGATAGCGACAGCAGCAGCGATCCAAGCGCCACTGATGTCTTCTCCGGCAATCTGGCGTCGATGCTGCTGCAAATGCAACAGGGCAGCGCCGGCCAATCCGGCTCGTCGACGTCAACCGATGGCTCCTCGGACCAATCGCCCATGGACCAGCTATTTGCAAGCCTCGATAGCAATCAGGATGGCAAGGTCTCGGAGACGGAGTTCGTTGCGGGCCGACCCAAGGATATGAGCGAAAACGATGCGGAGAACCTGTTCCAGAGCATCGATGCCCAGGGTTCCGGTTCACTGACCAAGGATCAGTTCGCCGAAGGTCTCGATGCGCTTAAATCCTCGGACGCTTCCGCCGTCGATATGCTGTCATTGGAGCCGGCATCGAGCAGCAGCACCGACACAAACTCGGTAACGGCTGCGGAAGATGCCGCGATGGACGCCTTCCTTAGCCAGATGCAAAACCCGACAAGCCTTTATCAGAATACCTATGGTCAATACGACCCTGACCAGACGAGCAATGTCGCGGCCTGATCGGCAGACAATGGATTTGTCATGAGACTTGCGGAGGCTGAACAAACGCAGCCTCCGTTTTTTGAACTATCGCTCGCTACCCCAATGGCAGCACGAATGGCGCATTGCCGTCGGCATCGGCACCGCGGCCGATCTCCTTGACCGCAGCCACCAGACGACCGTCTCGATCCAGCATCTTGTCGCCGATCGCGATCAGCCGTGTATTCGGTGTGGCGAAAGGGGAGGCCAAACGCAGGCGACGGGCAAGCGCCAGATCATCCTGCTCCGGCTGGACAGCGAGAGCAGCGATCAACGCTGCGGCGGGCGATCGTGAAACACCCATCCAGCAATGGATCAGCAAGGGCGACGTCCGGTCCCATTCCATCGCAAAATCGATGATCGCACGAACATGCGCCTCCTGCGGAGCCACGAGATCACCCGTGCCCGCGAAGCTGATATCGTTCATGTTGAGCAGCAGATGGCGATCCGCCCTGATGACGGCAGGCCGATGAAAGGTCTGCTCCTTGGCTATCAGGCTGATCATCTCGCGGGCCTTGTGGCGAACGGCCATTTCGGCGATGCGCGCCAGAGGTGACACGACAATCGTGGTCACGCTTCCGTCCTTATCGCCGCGCGGTCGGCCTCGATCTCCTCGAAGCGCTGCAGGAACAGCCGCTGCGCCTCGATTGCCGGCATGGGCTCGATCGGTAGCATCTCGCGGGTAATGTCGCGGGGCTGACCGAAGAACTTGCGCGCTTCCTCCGGCGTGAAGCCGGTAAGCAGCGTCGCTTCGAAATAGGCCGAGACCGTATCTGCCTTCTTGATCTTTTCCTTCAGCTGCGGCGCGCAATGCGGCGGCAGGGCAAAGCGTCGATAGATCGCCGCCTCAAGCCGTTTTTCCACTTCCTTGTAGTCGCCGCCAACAACGGATTTGAACGGCGAGATCATGTCGCCGATGACATATTCCGGTGCGTCATGCAGCAGCGCGGCCAGCAGCTCGTCCGGCGTTGCCGGATTGAGATGGCGAAAGATCGCTTCGACGACCAGACTGTGCTGCGCGACGGAGAAGGCGTGGTCGCCGGAGGTTTGGCCGTTCCAGCGCGCGACGCGGGCAAGCCCGTGGGCAATATCGCTGATCTCGACATCAAGAGGCGAGGGATCAAGCAGATCGAGCCGACGCCCGGAGAGCATGCGCTGCCAGGCGCGCGGAGCCTTGCCGGATGTCATGCCGAAGCCTCGTCAGCCGAGGCCGGGAAAGTGAGGCCAGACCAAGCCGGCAGCGACACTGATACTTCGACGTCACCAGCGAGGATCGGTGTACCCGCGGCAATCGCTTCGCCAGCGCGGTCGATGCGGATAATGGCAAGGCCCTTGCTGCCCACTACCGAGCCCAGCGATCCCATCGGCTTGCCGCCGGCGGTGAGGTCGGCTCCGGATGAAGGAAGATCCGCATTACCCCTGACGGTGACGACACGTCTGCGCGCCGTGCCGCGATGGTGCATGCGGGAAACGACTTCCTGGCCGATATAGCACCCCTTGCGAAAGCCCAGGCCGCCGTTCAGGTCCATCAGCACATCGTGCGGAAACGCATCCTGCAGCGGAAAATCACGGCCGGAAACGGCGATGCCATTGGCGATGCGCAGCGCGTCGTAAAGCGCCTCAGAATCGTGCCCATGTTGGCCCGCCACACGCGTCAGCGCTACACCTGCCTTGAGAAAACGGCTGTCCTTTGGACCTTCGCCGGCTTCATCGGCCCAGGCAACCGTGACACCTTCGGCCTCCGTGGCGGTGAACTCGACCTTGGCGCGCAGTCGATACATGGTGAGCCGTTTCAGCAGGCCTTCCTGCTGAGCTGTGTCGGTTTCGATGAGAAAGCCGGCACCGTCCCGTCGGATCATGAAGTCGAACAGGATCTTGCCCTGAGGCGTCAGCAAGGCGCCGGGGCGTACCTCATCCGCGCCGAGCGAGACGAGATCGGTGGTGATGAGATTGTGCAGAAAAGCTTCCGCTTCCGCGCCGGTGACGTGGATAAAGGAACGCTCTTTCAGGAATACGGCTGGCATGATGGATCCGCTGATTTGGCCTATGCCTCAGAGGTAGGGCCTTCGGCCGGGAACCGCAAGTTCCCGGACTGGATCATTCGCCCGAGGTAAAGAATTTCCAGCGGCCGTCCGGCGTGATGCCGACGCGATAGAAATTATAGCCGCCGAATTCCAGCATGTCGGCGTAATCGCCCGCTGTCACGATGCGCATCAGGTCGACCTTCTCTGGCGTGGAGAGTGTCTTGATGTCCTTCTGTGCGAAGTAGGGCCATATATAGATCTCGTCAGGCGTACCCTGGCCGACATGGGCGAAACCGGTCGACATGATATCGAGAAGGATCGACATGATCTCGATGCCATCGGGATCGCCCGAAAGATCGTGCAAAGTCTTGATCGGATCTTCGCCGGGGTCGTCGGCAGTGACCTGGGTCTGCTTGAGACCGGCGCCGACATTCATCAGCGGCCGTAAGCGCTCGAGATCGCCGGAAGCGGCGGCCTCTACGATCGCCGCGCGGAGCTTTTTTACCGGCTCGGGCGCCTTGTCGATATCGTAGAGATATTCAACGGATTTGCTTGTGCTCGGTGCGTCAGAGCTGCCTTGGCCCGCCTGCTTGTTCACCAGCGGATCCGGCATCGGCAGTGCATTGTTCGCTGGGGCTTCCAATGCCTGCTCAATCGGCTTGTCGTTCTTTTGCTGGCTGGGTGTGCCGGCTGCTTTCGGCAATGGAGCCGGCGGGTTGAGCTGGGAGAAGGCCAGGGCCGGCAACGGCACGGCGGCGCTGCTCAATAACAGGGTGGCAGCGGCAAGCGAGGCAATGGAACAGCGGAACTCATTGCCCGGAAAGATACGCATCAGCAATCTCTGATTGTTATTGCAGGGTACGGTTCGGAGAGAACTCGCCAGCGAGCATGCGTTCGCGAAGCGATTCGAGCAAGGCTTCCGCGCCCTGTTCGCCCTGATTACGAATTGTCTCGCGAATCGCGTGAGCAATGGCAGCATCGGCAATAATTTCCGGTTCGATACCGTCTGCCATGCCGTCGGCCCAAGCTTCATTCTGGTATTCCAGCGCTGCCTGCATCTTTTCATGGACGATCATGTCGTCGATTTCATTCAGGCTGGTTTCCATTGTTTCTTTCCTCGAGACGTTCATGTCCTTACCACTTGCTTAATAACTTTATCAGCCTTTTCCCAAAACGACACGGCTCGGTACGAAAAGGGGTTAATAAAACGTTAATTTCCAAAGCGCGCGGTGATTTCTGTGGCCAGTGTTGCACCTTCGTTACGGTATCGCTCCTCGGCAACGAGGGCCTGCGGTGTGCAATTGGCGTAAACCGATGCAAATGATCTATACCCACGGTTGAATGAGGCCGTCAGCCTCTCCTTCCGTTTCTGCTCGCCCTTCGTCTCGGTATCGAGCAATTGCTGCATGTCGCCGCGCCATCCGTCTTCCCGTGTGGCACTGCATAGATTGCGCAAATAATCGATCGAGCCGAGAATTTCGGCAAGGCGGGAAATTTGCTCGTCATAGGGCGTGGGCCGTTCGGCGTCCGCATTGTCGGGCGCCTGCACCGGCGGCGCATTCGCTGCAGGCTGTGCCGCCGCGGGAAATGCAGCAGCCAGCCCAATGCAGATCAGAAGCGATTGCCGGAGACGGTTGTGAATCATGGCGTCAGTTGACCGGACAAGCATGACGGGAACAAGGCGTCAGGCCGGCTTTTCACCCCGTTATTGCTCCATATCGTTAATTTGGCGGCCGGATTGCGTTCCTGCAGCGGCAATCCTTTCGACACATTCGAGCACACTTGCCGGCACGGGGAGGGCACGAATCTCCTCCAGCGAGTACCAGCCGATGGCAGCGGCGTCGTCGGCAGCCTCCGCTATCGCATCCTTGTCGGCATCGACGAGGAAGACCGACAGCAGAAAATGGCTCGTCAGCGTACCGTCTGCCGCGTGCGAACGAAGGTCATAGGTTTCGAACAGGCGAGGGTTGCGCGCCTTGATGCCGGTTTCTTCCTTGAACTCGCGCAGGGCGGCTTCATCAGGCGTTTCGCCTTCTTCGGCCCTGCCGCCTGGAAAGGCGTACATGTCGGCCGATGGCGGGTTGCTGCGCAGCACCAGCAGGAAATGGCCGTCGCGTTCAAGAATGGCGGAGGAGGCGGGGCGGGGAAGAGACATCATCGGGTCGGTTCGCATTCGCATGACAGGACTGGAGGCAATGGCTAACGCCATTATCGGCCAATCTCTACAGGAAACGACCCTTGCTGTCCCCTTGGAAAGCCCCTTAACTCGTGGCCGACAGAGGCGACGATTCGGATGCGCCGCATGCACGAGTGACCATGGGGATGATCTACGGACTTTATGCTCTGGCGGCTCTGGCCGAAATTGCCGGCTGCTTCGCCTTCTGGGCCTGGCTCCGGCTGGCAAAGCCGATCTGGTGGCTTGCTCCCGGCCTGGTGGCGCTGGCCCTGTTCGCGTGGCTGCTGGCATTGGTGCCGAGCGAAGCCGCCGGACGCACTTTTGCGGCCTATGGTGGCGTCTATATCGTTGCCTCCATTCTATGGCTCTGGCTGGCGGAGGGCCGCTTGCCGGATCGCTGGGATATTTCAGGCGCAGCCATCTGCCTTGTCGGTGCGGGTTTCATTCTCTTCGGCCCACGCGGCTGAGCTTCTGCTTGACCCGGCGCTTTCCGGGTGCAAAACAAACCCCATGTGCGGACGCTTTGCTTTGACATCGACGGCGGACTATGTGGGCGAGGCGTTGGGCGTTCTGTTGCGCGACGATTTTCCCGCGCGCTTTAATATCGCGCCAACGCAGCCGATCCTTGTCGTTGTTTCAGGCGACAGGCAGCAGCCGGGCAGCAATCTGCCGGATCGCCGCGCTCTCTTGGTTCGATGGGGTTTCTTGCCCGGTTGGGTAAAGGACCCGAAGGAATTTCCGCTTCTGATCAATGCGCGGGCCGAAACGGCGATCGGCAAGGCGTCTTTCCGTGCTGCCATGCGTCATCGCCGCATCCTCATTCCGGCCTCGGGCTTCTACGAATGGCACCGGCCCTCGAAGGAAAGCGGCGAGAAATCGCAGGCCTATTGGATCAGGCCGCGCAGGGGTGGGGTCATTGCCTTTGCCGGGCTGATGGAAACCTGGTCGTCGGCCGACGGCTCTGAGGTGGATACCGGCGCGATCCTGACGACCGCCGCAAACAGCACCATGCGGCTGATCCATGATCGTATGCCGGTCGTTATCCAGCCGGAGGATTTTGCCCGCTGGCTCGATTGCAAGACGCAGGAGCCGCGCGAGGTCCTGGATCTGATGGCACCGGTTCAGGATGATTTCTTCGAGGCAATTCCGGTTTCGGACAAGGTCAACAAGGTTGCCAACATGGGACCGGATCTGCAGATGCCGGTAGCGGTCGAGCCGGTGCGGAAATTGCCAAAGAAGACAGATCCCGACGATGGCCAATTAAGCCTTCTCTGAGCGGCCGCCATTCGGCGACCGGCGTCGGGATGCCTCAGCGCCAAGTGGGCTTGGCACGCAGTCAGTCGATTATCGAACTTAAGCGATTTTCTTCTTCAACGGCTTCTTCAGCATCAGGTGAGCTGCAAGCACGGCCTTCAGGCCCAGAGGGCGATAAAGCTTGCTCGGATCGATCTTTGCCTGCGGTTGTGCTTCTTCGTCTTTCTTCTGCGTCATGATTAACTCCTCACCATGCTCCCCCGGAGCATTTCGCGATTCACTGCCGTGCATCGCTATCTCGTGATAAATCATGACAAATCGAAGGCGTTGGCCAATCAGCTTTTGTAAACAATGACCATATTTCGAGAGATTAGCATCGAATCTTCGCGTAAAATCCGTCCTGACGAGATGCTAATATTCGGTTAAGTACATCGGTTGTGTGCACGCCTACTAGGGCACAGCGGCCATCTCGATCCAGCTGATTGCTAAGGGAAACTTACAGACTGCGGTTGCGAACAAGGGTGCCTTCAGAGCCTTCACGCCGGGCGCTTTGCGCGCCCCTCAGATGTGCCGGCCGATATCGTCGTTGGAATCGTCGACGTCCGGATCGCCCGGTCCATTGATGGTGTAGGTTCCGTATTTCTTCGCCCAGGAACGCGCGCCCAGTGGCAGCGACAGCAGATAGACGACAACGGTCACCACCATGACATGCCATGTATAGCTCATCAGCAGCGCCACATAGACGACGAGAGCAAGCATGATCGGCAAGACGAGGTCTCGCCGGATGCGGCTGCCTTCGGACTTGCCCGACCACACCGGCAGGCGGCTCACCAGCAAGAAGCCGATGAGGACGGTGTAGGCGGCGCCCCAATAGGCAAACGTCCTGTCCGGCGTCAGTCCGAGGAAGCCGAGATAGACCGGCAAGAGCACCAGCATGGCGCCGGCCGGCGCCGGGACGCCGACGAAATATTCCGATTGCCAGGAAGCCTTGTGCTCACGCTCGACCATGACATTGAAGCGAGCGAGTCGCAGGGCAGCGGCAATGGCGTAGATCAGCGCCGCGATCCAGCCGAGCGAACGCGCCTGATCGAGCAGGAAGATGTAGACGACGAGCGCGGGCGCAACGCCGAAATTGACGATATCGGCGAGCGAATCCATTTGCGCGCCGAATTTGGACGTCGCCTTCATCAGCCGCGCCACGCGCCCGTCCACACCATCGAGGAAGGCCGCGACCAGCACCGCGACGACCGCAAGTTCGTAGCGATTTTCGAAAGCAAGGCGGATACCCGTCAACCCCGCGCAGATGGCCAGCACGGTGATCATGTTCGGCACGATCAGCCGCAACGGAATTTCCCTGAGGCGCGGCCCGCGGGCTTCGTCGTTGGGACCATGAGGCTCAAATGGCGGAAAGGGCGTCTTCATGTCACTCGTTTTCCTGAGGCTCAGCTGCGGCGGCTAACGGTCGGGCCCTTGGTGGAGCCGAATTCGGCAATGACGGTTTCGCCGGCAATCGCCCTTTGGCCGACGGCAACGCGCGGAGAAGCACCTTCCGGAAGGAAAACGTCGAGACGCGAGCCGAAGCGGATCAGGCCGATACGCTCGCCAGCGTCCAGCGGCTCGTTCGGGTTGACGAAGCAAAGGATGCGACGGGCGACGAGGCCGGCAATCTGCACCACGCCGATCTCGCCGTGCTTGGTCTCGATGACGAGGCCGTTGCGCTCATTCTGCTCGCTCGCCTTGTCCAGTTCCGCATTGAGGAAGCTGCCTTGACGATACGCGATATTGGTGATGCGGCCGCGCATCGGCGAACGGTTCACATGGCAATCGAAGACATTCATGAAGATCGAGACACGCAGCATCGGCTCGCTGCCGAGGTTAAGCTCGGCCGGCGGCGTAACCATCTGCACACCGGAAACCTTGCCATCCGCCGGCGATATCGCCAGATCGTCGTCCTGCGGCGTCATGCGCTCGGGATCGCGGAAGAAATAGGCGCACCAGAGTGTCAGGATCAGACCGATCCAGAAGAGCGGCTTGAAGATCCAGCCCAGCACCAGCGACGCGACGAAGAAACCTGCAACGAAGGGATACCCCTCCTTGTGCACCGGAACGATGACGTTGCGCACGCTGTTCAACAAGCTCATCTACAGCCTACTCCGTTAGGGCGCCCTTGCGAAAACCGAACCCCGGTTGCCGCGCGACATCGCGCCAGTCAAAAGATGAGAACAAGATAAGCGGTCTTGCTCTGATTACCAGTCGACGGTGACTACAGGCAAACGCTGTCATGGGCAATGCTCTCCCACGCTTGCCCGCATGCTATCCGAATTTCGTTCGCTGCGTACGGCTACCTGGCGCCTTCCAAATCCGCTCTCGTAAAGACGGGAAGAACGGAAAGCTGCGGAACACCCTGGATTGCAGGAGCGCCTTCTCCGCGCCAGATGGCGCAAATGACGGCAAGGATGTGTGCCTGTTCGCCGAGCGCCAGGTGATAGGCATCCTTGACCGCGCCACCCGTCGTAATCACATCCTCGATGAAGGTTACCTTGCGGCCGGCGAGTTGCTGGCCCTCGATTGCCCGGCATGTCCCGTAGGTCTTTGCTTCCTTGCGGATAAACGCGGCCGGAAGGCCGGTCTCAAGCGAGATGGCCGTCACAAGCGGGATGCCGCCCAGTTCCAGACCGGCAAGGATCTCGGTCTCGGCCGGGAGGAGTTCAATCATGGCGCGCGCAAGCGGCTTCAACAATGACGGCGTGCCTTCGAAGCGGTACTTGTCGAAATAGCGGTTGGAGATCTGGCCCGAGCGAAGCTTGAACTCGCCCTCCAAGGTTGCCACTTCGGCGATGCGCCGCGCGAGATCGCTTTTCGTATAAGTCACACCATCGGTCATCAGCGAACCTCCAATATCGCAAAGTTTCACGCGTATACGCGCGAAATCATGCGGCCGTAAACCATTTAATGGTCAGCGGTTGCAACGCGTGATGCTGCTGGGCGGGAAGGGTGTGCGCCCTTCACGCCCGGAGGGCCCTAAAAGACAAGCCGCCGGAGACGATCCGGCGGCCTGTGAATGTGAACGGTGTTTCGGAGCAGATATCAGAGGCCGAGAGCGGCGCGCAGTTCGGCCTTGGCGCCTTCGTATTCGCTCTTGTAGTCGTCATGCGTCATGATGGTTTCGGCGATGACGGTGCCGGCGATGCGGCCAGCTTCGATGTCGGATGCATAGTGGATGCCGCCGACGACGCGGTTATGGCCATACTCCCAGGCGCGAGCCATGATGACCGGACGCTTCTCAGGCACCATGTTCGAGAGCACGATGCCCATCAGCGTGCCGAGCGTCGTGTGACCGGACGGATAGGAGCCGGACTTCGACAGCGGAACGATCGGCTTGACGAGATCGCTGTAGAGATGCGGACGCGGACGCTTCCAGACATCCTTGGCCGGATCGACGACGGCGCCTTCGGTCTCGACGATACGGTCGAAGAAGGCCGAGAACTTCGGCAGGTTTTCCTTGGTGAATTTCGGATTGTCGATGACGTCGGAGAAGCGCCAGACGTTTTCTTCGGCATCGGCAACCGCGCGTGCGGCCGCTTCCGGGGTGCGGGTGACCTGGATCGTCAGGATTTCGCCGAGCTCGGCCTTCATCTGCGCCGAATCATTGGCAGGCGGTGGCGGCAGCAGATTGAGGAGATTGATCTCCTTGGCATCAGCAAACGGCTTGGCATCCTCAGCGAAAACCGGCGAGGCAACGCCGATAACGAGCAGCAACGTTAAAGCTTTGGTGAAATTACGCATTTGGGGCTCCCTTTTAGTGAGACCCGTACCTATCAAGCTGTTGTCTCAACTACGTGACAAGCGCAGTGTGCAATCTCTCCGTGCCATATTTGCAGCGGTGGTCAGCCTGATGCCAGCATGCTTCAGCTTGCCGGCGCCAGCCGGTTGACCACGCCCAGGTCGTCGTTTTCGCGCACCTGCTTCAGATGCTCCTCGGCCTGTGTTGCCTCGCGCTGGCGGCTCCACATGGAGGCATAGAGACCATTCTGGGCTAGAAGGTCTGCATGCGTGCCGCGCTCGGCAATCACGCCGCTTTTCAGCACGATGATTTCGTCGGCGCCGATCACGGTCGAAAGGCGGTGGGCGATGACCAGCGTCGTGCGGTTCTTGGAAACGACATCGAGGGCTGCCTGGATTTCGCGTTCGGTCGTGGTGTCCAGCGCTGACGTCGCTTCGTCGAGGATGAGGACCGGCGGCGCTTTCAGGACGGTGCGGGCGATCGCGACACGCTGCTTCTCGCCACCCGAGAGTTTGAGGCCACGCTCTCCGACCTTTGTGTCGAAACCCTCGGGCAGAAGGCGGATGAAATCGCCGATCTGGGCGATCTCGGTCGCCGCCGCCACATCCTCGTCGTTGGCGCCTGGCCGGCCGTAGCGGATGTTGTAGGCGATCGTGTCGTTGAAGAGCACGGTATCCTGCGGAACCATGCCGATGACCTTGCGCAGGCTCTTCTGTGTCACCGTGCGCAGGTCCTGATCGTCGATGGTGATCGTGCCGCTCTGGACGTCGTAGAAGCGATAGAGAAGGCGCGACAGCGTCGATTTGCCCGCACCCGACGGGCCGACGACGGCCACCGTCTTGCCGGCCGGCACCTCGAAGGAAATGCCCTTCAGGATCGGCCGCGCGGGATCATAGGCGAAATGCACGTCCTTGAACGAGATGGCGCCATTGCCGATGACCAGCTCCTTGGCGTCGGTCGCATCGACCACTTCCGGCCTGACTTCCAGCAGGTCGAACATCTCTTCGATATCGGTCAACCCCTGGCGTATTTCGCGATAGACGAAGCCGATGAAGTTCAGCGGCACGGAGAGTTGCAGCAGCATGGCATTGATGAAAACGAAATCGCCAACCGTCTGATGCCCATTGAGAACCGACCAGCCGGAGATGACCATCATGACGGTGGTGCCCAGGCCAAAGATCACGCCCTGGCCGAAGTTCAGCCAGCCGAGCGATGTCCAGACGCCGGTCGCCGCTTTTTCATACTTCGCCATCGATTGATCGAAGCGCTTGGCCTCCATCTCCTCGTTGCCGAAATATTTGACGGTCTCGAAGTTCAGCAGCGAGTCGATTGCCTTCGTATTGGCGTCAGTGTCGCTGTCATTCATCGTACGGCGGATGGAAATGCGCCAGTCGCTCGCCTTGACGGTGAACCAGATGTAGAGCCAGACGGTGACGGCCGTGACGGCGAGATAGGAAAAGCCATAGCCGCGCCAGAAGATGATGGCGGTCAGCAGGAATTCGATGAAGGTCGGAAACGTGTTGAGGATGGTGAAGCGGACGATCGTCTCGATGCCCTTGGTGCCCCGCTCGATGACGCGTGACAGGCCACCTGTCTTGCGCTCCAGATGGAAGCGCAGCGACAGCTCATGCATGTGGACGAAGGTGCGGTAGGCGAGCTGGCGAACGGCATATTGGCCAACGCTTGCAAACAGCGCATCCCGGAGCTGGTTGAGGCCGAGCTGGATGAGACGCGTGACGTTCGTGGCGATGATCAGGGCGATGGCGCCGACCATGAAGGCAGGCAGGATGCCCTGCATATCGAGCTTGCCGTTCAGGGCGTCGACGGACCACTTGAAGAAATAGGGGACCAGCAGCAGGAAGAATTTCGAGATCAGCAGGAAGACGGTCGCCCACACCACGCGCATTTTGAGATCCATGCGACCGGCGGGCCACATATAGGGCCAGAGGTTGACGATCGTATTCATTGGATTGCTGGAATCCGCCGATATGGTTTTCTTGCCGCCTGCCATGTCCGTCTCCGGCGAAATAATAGAAACACCCGGATATTGACGACCTGGGGTCGGTCCGGCTGGAAAGGCCTGGACACAAAGGCATGGCCGTTGCGTGAAGGCGATGGGGATCGCGCGACGCTTATACTATTTTTATGACGCATAAAAGCATTGGCCGGGCGTTGGTGGCGCCCGGCCAATGAATGTCGTTATCGAGTGACGGCGATCAGCCTAGAGATGTTCGCCCGAAAGCCGCTTGCGGTGAAGCTCTTCGGCATTGGGCAGCGCGTCCTTCGGCAGGCCGAACACCTGTCCCGGCAGGATCCGGTCCGGATTGTTGATCTTGTCCTCGTTGGCCAGATAGATCGTCGTGTAGCGCACGCCAGCGCCATAGATGCGGCGCGAAATCTGCCACAGCGTATCGCCGCGACGGATGATGACCGCACTGGTGTCCTGCGAAAGCGGTGCCTGCTCCAGCGTCTTCGGGCCGTTCTCGCTGGACGAGACCTCCGCATTCGGCTGTGCCGGCGCTGTCTGCGCGGGGGCGGTGATGGCGGCGATCATCCGTTCGAGACTGGGCAGCGCATCGCCGACCGACTTCGGGTCCTTCGGAAGGGCCTGCAATACGCCAAGCGCCTTGAGGGCGGCGGCCGATGCATCGGAAGCAATCTTTTTCAGGCTGGCGCTGGCGCTGATCGACGGCCGGAATTCCGAAAGCGATTTCAGCGCGATCTCGGTGCCGGAGCGGGCGGCGGCAAGCTGTTCCGCATTCGGCTGCTTGCCGTCCGTAAAGAGACCCTTCAACAGCGCGAAAGCCTTGCCGGCGCCTTCCTTCAGCTTGGCGAGTTCGCCCTCATCGAGCGGCACCATGTTCGCCGCCGTCGATTGCGACTGGGCGCCGGTCGCAGCCGGCGTCTGTGCGGCAACGGTTACCTGATTGCCTTCCGGGCGGGTGAAGTTGACGCTGGTGCGCACCACGACCTTGCCTGCCTCGTCAAGCACGTCGACACGGATCTTGTGGTCGCCAACCGCAAGCGGCATCGCGCCATCGACAACGAAATGGCCGTCTGCGCCGGCAGCAATTTCGCCGATCAGCTTGTCGTCGGCATAGGCGCGCACCTTGGCGTTCGGCTTCGTGGTGCCGGCAACGAAGATATGGTCGTTTTCGATTTCGACCGCGTTGACCATGACTTCGAGCTCAGCGTCGGTCTTTGCCGCCGGCGGGGTCGTCGTGCCGGCAGCAGGGTTGGCCGATGCGACGACCGTGCCATCCTGCTGTGGCTTGGCGTCGGGGGGCGTTGCGGTATTGCTCTGGGTATTGGCTGCCGGTGCATTCTGCTCCGCGGTGTTCACGCGACCCTGCTTGGCCGAGGGCGCCGCGATGATGCGGCTGGCGGTGCCGGGCTTTGAAACCATGGCGAGAAGCTGGGTCGAATCGTCCTTCGGCACGGAGACGGTTGCGACCTCTTCGGAATTGACGGTCTTGCCATCCTTGCCCGTGGCGCGCAGCACCAGTTCATGGTCGCCGGGCGGCAGTGGGTTGTCGAGCACGGCAGCAAAGTCGCCACTGGGGCCAACATTGGTCGTCGTGACGACTTTTTCACCGTCGACAATCTCAAGCTTGGCGTTCGGCTCGGCCGAGCCGGCGATGACGGTGGAACCATCCGGCTCCACGCGTAGCACGTCGAAGGACGGGACCGGAGACTTTGCGGCCGCCTCGGTCTGCGGTGCCGGCTGGCCGGTCAGTGCCGCCAGTGCCTTGTCGATCGCGGCGCTGGCTTCAGCGGCGTTATCCGGAAGCGACTGGATGATGGCGACTGCCTTGCCCGCGCCATCCTGGGCCTTTTTGATGAGGCCGGTCGTTGTCGCGTCGATGCCTTCAGGAAGCGCAAAGCCGACGATCGATTGAAGCGCCGTGATCGTCTTCGTCTTCGCGGCTGCGACAATATCCTGGCTTGGCGCGGCGCCATCCTTGAATAGCCCCTTGAGGTCGACGAGCGATGTCGCCGCAGCGCCGGTCAGATCGGTCAGCTTCTTGGCAAGATCGGCCGTGTTGACGGCGCTGGACACAGCATTCTGTGTTGCCTGGGCCGTCGTCTTCGCGGTCTCGCCAGCCTTCTGCGCATTTTCGTCGATGGTGTTCTTCACCGTGTTGCTGGCTTGATTGACGACATCGCCGATTGGGTTCTTGTTGCCGTTGATGCGCGGCATTACGAAAAAGACCATAAGGATGGTCGCAATTATCAGCACCAACAGAGCCAGCCAACCGGCACGGTTCTTCATCATCATTCATCTCCACGCGGCGCAGTCGTCGCAACTCCTGAAATTGCTAGCGATTTCGCCTGCTTTTACAAGCTTTCTCAGCCATTTTCGCATGCCCGGGCACAAGTTTTCCGTCGAAAAATCTTGACTGAGCATTCGCAGCATTGTTGTTTGCATCCATGACCGACGATTCCACGCCAATTCGATCCATCTGCGTCTATTGCGGCTCCAGGCCGGGGCGTGATTCTTCCTACATGACCGCAGGCCGGGAGCTGGGCAAAAGCATAGCCGAGAACGGTTTGCGCCTAGTCTATGGCGGTGGAACCAAGGGCATCATGGGCGCGGTCGCAAGCGGCGTGCTTTCGCATGGCGGTCAGGTCACCGGCATCATTCCGGAATTTCTTGTCGACATGGAAGCGACGCGCCATTCGCTCGGTCAACTGGATGAGCTGATCATAACCTCGGACATGCATGAGCGCAAACATGGCATGTTTGAACGGTCGGATGCCTTCGTGGCACTACCGGGCGGCATCGGCACGCTGGAGGAGATCGTCGAGATCATGACGTGGGGTCAGCTCGGCCGTCACGAAAAGCCGATGATCTTTGCCAATATCAACGGTTTCTGGGATCCGATGATGGAGCTCATCCGCCACATGACGGAAGAAGGCTTCATTCACACTCCCCATCGCGTACAGCCACTGCTGATCGACAAGGTGGCCGACATTATTCCGGCCATCCGCAAGCACGCCGCCGAAACGCGCGGCGACCGCAGCGGCGAAGAGGCAGTTATTTCCAAGCTGTAATTTTGGATAGACCTGACCGCTTGTTGGGTTGTGGCAATAAGGTATTATGCGGCTCAGTCTCGATTGGATATGGGCGATAGAATATGTGGCCGGCTTTCAGGGCGTTATTATCGGGCGTTAAACCATTTAACGTCGTTGGCGGCGATGTCATCCTTGCGACTAGATCGGAAAGCGGAACATCCAGATCTTCGTCTTTCGAGTGGCGTGTCAAGGAACTACTCGACAAATCCGATGTTCTGATAGGCGTCAAGATGCAGCCTGATAGCTACGCTGGGCTTGAGGGTGACGTCAAAAACTATATCAACTTCGATATTGAGACGGCCATTAGGCTTCGCGATAGCTTGAACGAGTGCATCGAATTCGCGCAGCGCTACAGTGAAACAGGTAGCAAAGCCCCTTACGCTTCAACTCCGACCGCTAGCTAAACTGCCTGGTGTGCGGTTGATGCGTGTGCGGCTCAGCCGTCAAGTTAAGCTTTAGCGCTCTCTGCTCTGACGCAGCATCGACCAGCTGTAAAGCACAAGCCCGGCCCAGATCAGCGAGAAGGCGATCATCTGCGTCGTGCCGAAGGGCTCCTTGAACAGGAAGACGGCGATCAGGAAGACCATTGTGGGCACGATGTACTGCATGATGCCGATGGTCGACATTCTCAAAAGCTTCGCGCCGTTGGCAAAGATCATCAGCGGCAGCGCCGTCACCAGCCCGCATCCGAGCAAAAGCGCGGTGTCCGAGAGGCCTGTCTGGTAGAAATGGCCTTCGCCGCGCGCTTCCAGGTAAAGAATGTAGAGCGTTGCGGGAATGCAGAGCAGCAGCACCTCAATGAAGAAGCCCTGATTGGCCCCAACGGGCAAAGTCTTGCGGAAAAACGCGTAGAAGCCCCAGGAGAAGGTGAGCGACAGTGCGACCCAGGGGAGCGTGCCGGCTTTTACGGTCAGGATGATCACGGCAATGGCCGCAAGGCAGATCGCGACGATCTGGGTCGGCGCAAGTTTTTCCTTTAGCAGGATGGCGCCGAGCGCGATGCTGAAGAGCGGATTGATGAAATAACCAAGGGCTGCATCAAGCGAATGGCCGGCGCCGATCGCCCAGACATAGGTTCCCCAGTTGATCGTGACCAGCGTTGCCGTCAGCGAGGCCATGGCAACCGTGCGCGGATTGCGCAGCGCCACCTTCACGTCCCCCATGCGGCCGAGTGCCAGCAAGACGGCGCCGGCAACCGGAACCGACCAGAAGATGCGATGGGCGATCACCTCGAAAGCCGGGATATGCGCAAGGGCCTTCATGTAGAGCGGTAGAATGCCCCAAAAGAGGTAGGCCGTCATCGCGAAGCCGAAGCCGCGGACAGCGTCGTTGTTCTTGATTTCCGGCTTGACCGCATCGGTGGTCATGATTTTTCCCGTCATTCCTTGTTATTTGAGACGGGATTACTCCAATGCGTAACGCATGGCTAATTCATTTCCTTGACGGCATCGTCAAGCTTTTTGATAGACAGCGGATCACTCCGCCGCAATCCTGCCCGCCATATGCCGGTTCTTCATCAGCTTGTAGATGACGGAATCCACCAGCGCCTGGAACGAGGCGTCGATGATGTTTTCCGAAACGCCGACCGTCCACCAGCGCACGCCGTCGCTATCGGTGGATTCGATGAGCACGCGGGTTATGGCCTCCGTGCCGCCATTGAGGATACGCACCTTGAAGTCGGCCAGTTCCAGATCGTCGATTTCGTGCTGGTATTTGCCGAAATTCTTGCGCAGCGCCAGGTCGAGTGCGTTGACCGGGCCATCGCCTTCGGCGACCGACATGATGGTCTCGCCATCAATGATGATCTTGACCACCGCTTCGGAGACGATCTTCACCCGGCCGTGGGAATCGAAACGGCGCTCGACCATGACACGGAAGCCGTCGATCGCGAAGAACTCGGGGATGGTGCCGAGCGTGCGGCGCGCCAGCAGCTCGAAGCTGGCATCCGCGCCTTCATAGGCATAGCCGGTGGCTTCGCGTTCCTTGACGATCTGGATCAGCTGGTCGAGCTTGGGATCGTCCTTGCCCACTTCGATGCCACGGCGCTTCAACGCATTGATAAAGTTCGACTTGCCACCCTGATCGGACACCATGACCTTGCGGAAATTACCGACGGTCTCAGGCGGAATATGCTCATAGGTGCGCGGGTCCTTGAGCAAGGCGGAGGCATGGATGCCGGCCTTGGTCGCGAAGGCAGAGGCGCCGACATAGGGGGCTTGATGATCGGGCGAACGGTTCAGCAGTTCGTCAAAGGCATGCGAAAGGCCGGTCAAGCCCAGCAGCCGCTCGCTATCGATCGTCGTTTCGAAGCGTTCGCTATAGGCCCGTTTCAAAGCCAGCGTCGGGATCAACGTCACCAGATTGGCATTGCCGCAGCGCTCGCCGATACCGTTCAACGTGCCTTGGATCTGCCGCACGCCGGCTTCGACCGCGGCCAGTGAATTGGCGACGGCCTGACCGGTATCGTTATGGGCATGGATCCCAAGACAGTGCCCGGGAACGCCGCAGGCAATGACGGCTTCAACGATAGCGCGGATTTCCGGCGGCTGCGTGCCGCCATTGGTGTCGCAGAGCACCACCCAACGGGCGCCGGCATCATAAGCCGTCTTGGCGCAGGCAAGCGCATAGGTCGGATTGGCCTTGTAGCCGTCGAAGAAATGCTCGCAGTCGACAAGGGCTTCCTTGCCGGCGCCGATGGCGGCCTTGACGCTCTCGGCGATGCTTTCGAGGTTTTCCTCGTTGGTACAGCCGAGCGCGACTTTGACATGATAGTCCCAGCTCTTCGCCACGAAACAGATCGCATCGGCTTTCGCCTGCAAGAGGCTCGCAAGGCCAGGATCGTTGGAGGCGGAAATGCCGGCGCGTTTGGTCATGCCGAAGGCGACGAAGGTAGCCGATTTCGTCCGCTTCTCCTCGAAAAAGGCCGTATCGGTCGGGTTGGCGCCGGGATAGCCGCCCTCGACATAATCCAGACCGAACTCGTCCAGCATGGTCGCAATGGCAATCTTGTCCTCGACGGAAAAATCGATGCCGGGCGTCTGCTGGCCATCGCGGAGCGTCGTGTCGAAGAGATAGATTTTTTCGCGCGTCATACTGTTTCCTCCGGCGAACCGGTTTGTTCTTGCTCAGTCGCTCCCTCTCCCTGCTGGCGGGGAGAGGGCTGGGGTGAGAGGCCTTGCGAGGTCAGGCCTTCCCGGCAAACCTATCCGTCGCCCGGATCAGTTGATCGAGAATGCCCGGCTCCGAAGCGGCATGGCCCGCACCCTCGATCAGATGAAATTCCGCCCTCGGCCAAGCCTTGTGCAGCGCCCAGGCATATTTTGCCGGGCAGGGCATGTCGTAACGGCCATGGACGATGACGCCGGGAATGTCCTTGAGCTTATGCGCATCGCGCAGAAGCTGGCCTTCTTCGAGCCAGCCGGCATTGACGAAGAAATGGTTCTCGATGCGGGCGAAGGCATGCGCGTATTCCGCATCCTCGAACTGGCTGCTGACGGATGGTTCGGGCAGCAGGGTGATTGTCTCGCCTTCCCAGATCGACCATGCCTTGGCGGCCTCCAGGCGAGCGGCCTTGTCCGGATGCGTCAGCAGGCGATGGTAGGCCGCCATCATCTCATGGCGCTCGTCGGCCGGGATCGGCGCGACGAAACGCTCCCACTTGTCGGGAAACATCTCGGAAACGCCGAACTGATAGTACCAGTCGAGTTCAGCCCGCGTCAGCGTGTAGATGCCGCGCACGACCAGTTCCGAAACCCGCTCCGGGTGCGTTTCGGAATAGGCGAGCGCCAGCGTCGAACCCCAGGAGCCGCCGAAAACAAGCCATTTTTCCACATCTGCCATCTCTCGCAGTCGCTCGATATCGGCGACCAGATGCCAGGTCGTGTTGGCCTCCAGACCGGCATGCGGTGTCGAGCGCCCGCAGCCGCGCTGATCGAACAGGGTCACGTCATAAAGCGCCGGATCGAACTGGCGGCGATGGTTCGGCGAGCTGCCGCCGCCCGGGCCGCCATGCAGGAACACTGCCGGCTTGGCGCCGGGCGTTCCCACGCGTTCCCAATAGATCACATGCCCATCGCCGACATCGAGATGGCCGGTCGCATAGGGTTCGATTTCCGGATAGAGCGTCCGCAGGATTTCCGTCATATTTTCAGTCCCTGGGCAGGCCAGACGTCGGTATCGTGATCGGGATGCTGGAAGGAGATGATCCGCTCCTGCTGAGCATAGAAATCAGGATCCTGATGCACCGGCTTTTCGAAGATGGTCTCGACCCAGGGGAGGCGCGAGGCGTGGTTCACCTGGATCTGCGGGGCGAGATCGTCACGCTCGTCGAAAGCGCCGATGGCGATTTCCAGGCCACCGGGATGGCGATAGGTCATCGGCGTGCCGCAATCCTTGCAGAAGCCGCGCTCGATATTGATGGAGGACTGAAAATAGGTCGGTTCGCCACGCGTCCATTCCAGGCTGTCGCCCGGTGCCGTGACGAGGGCGGAGAAGAAGCTGCCGAACTGCTTCTGGCACATGCGGCAATGGCAGATCGACGGGCGGCCAAGCTCGCCGCGAATGCGAAACCGCACTGCGCCGCATTGGCATCCTCCGCTTCTGTTGACTTCAGTCATGGCGCTTCTCCTGTGGCCAGGTTGAGGTATCGTGATCGGGATGTTGATGATTGGACAGCCGGATCGACACGGCGCGATCGGTGCCATCTTCATCCGGTTCCATCGGCAGCTCATCCAGCGCCTGAAACCACGGCATCTTTGTCCCGCGGTTCGATTGGGCGACCGGCTGGACAGCCATCGGCTCGTCGAGAGACCCAAGCGTCACATTGATGAAATCCGTGCCGGGAATATCGTAGAACAGCGGCGTGCCGCAGGTGCCGCAAAAACCACGGCGCACGAGATCGGACGAGTGAAACCACGAGGGCTCGCCGCGTGTCATCTCGAAATCGGCGCGCCTGGCGCTCCCAAGTGGCAAGGCATAGTTGCCCGATGCTTTCTGACACATGCGACAATGGCAGAGATGCGGATAGCCGGGCGCGCCGACGGCACGATATCGGACCGCACCGCATTGGCATCCCCCGCTATATCCTGCCGACATCGTCATTTACCGGTCTCCGCGGGCCATGCTGCGGTATCGTGATCCGGATGCTGGTATGAGACAAGCTCGAGCACGAAGGGTGCCTGCTCGGCATCGTCTTCCGTCCGGCGTCCTGGCAGCAGATGCAGCCGATCAACGAAATCGATCCTGGCTTCGGTGCCATACTGCACAACAGGCGGCAGCTGCGAGGGATCATCGAATGCCCCGGCCGCCACCGCCACGCCATCCGGCGCCTCATAGGTCAGCGGCGTGCCGCAATCCCCGCAGAAGCCGCGCCTGACGTGGCTGGAAGACTGGAATGTCTTCCGCTCCCCGCGTGTCCAGACAAGCTCGGCGCCGCGCGTCGAAACCAGCGGCGCGTAATAGGCACCGAAGGCCTTCTGGCACATGCGACAATGACAGATCGATGCATCCTTCAGCTCGCCCCGTACCCTGAAGCGAACCGCACCACATTGACAGCCACCGGTGTAGGTAAGAACAGTCATGCCTGATCCTTTCCTAAAACGGTGAGGATATGCATGCAGACATTGTCGATATCCTTCAGGACATCGTCGTTCCAGAAGCGCAGAACAGTCCAGCCGTCTGCTTGAAGGCGAAGGGTGCGGACCCGGTCATACGTCTGATCGCGATCGTTGGCGTGCTGGGAGCCGTCGACTTCGACAATCAGCTTCTCGGTCGGGCAGGCAAAATCGACGATATAACCGGCAATCGGCAATTGCCGGCGGAAGCTGAGACCCATGAGGCGATGGGCGCGCAATTCATTCCAGAGACGTAGCTCCGCGTCGGTCATGACCTTGCGCATGCGGCGGGCATTACTGCGGATTTTTGGTGGGACTGGAGTATGCGGCAAGGTACCCCACTCTGTCACTTTCGTGACATCTCCCCCACAAGGGGGGAGATTGTTAACCCCTGGCACTCGTTCGGCCCAAGTGGAGATAGAACCTGCGGAGGCCAAGCCTAATGATTGTATGAGGACATGCGGCAAGCTTCCCCCAATCTCCCCCCTTGTGGGGGAGATGTCACGAAAGTGACAGAGGGGGGTATATGCACTCACCGCTTGACCTCCCAAGTCGTAGTCCGCTCGCCCGTCGCAGCATCCTTGCCGTCCTTCAGCTGAATGCCTTCTGCCAAAAGTGCATCGCGGAGCTTGTCGGCCTCGGCAAAATTCTTCGCCTTCAGTAGCTCAAGGCGCTGGCGCACCTTGGCATCGATATCGGAAGCAACCGCTTCATCGACTTCCGCCTTCTTCGGCAAGAGGCCGAGCAGGCTGGCGCTTGCCGCGAAGACGGGCAGGAGGCTGGCATCGGCATTGGCGGCCTGCGCCAGCGCATGCAGCGCCTGCACCGCTGTGACGGTGTTGACGTCGTCGGCAAGGGCGGCGACAACCGTCGCATCCGGCGCCGCATCGCTGATATCCGCTGCCGGCCATTTGGCGAGCAGCCGTTCGGCCTCCTCCAGACGCTTGACGGAGAAGTCGATCGGCTCGCGATAATGCGTCATCAGCATGGCGAGCCTCAGCACGTCGCCGGGCCACGTCCGGCCACCCAGCTTGTCCGTCTGCAGCAGCTCATGGATGGTGACGAAGTTGCCTTCCGATTTCGACATCTTGCGGCCTTCGAGCTGCACGAAGCCGTTGTGCATCCAGACGTTCGCCATCGTGTGCGTGCCGTGCGCGCAACGCGACTGGGCGATTTCGTTCTCATGGTGTGGGAAGATCAGGTCGAGCCCACCGCCATGAATATCGAAGACATCGCCGAGATAGCGGCCGCTCATCGCCGAGCACTCGATGTGCCAGCCCGGACGGCCACGACCCCAGGGGCTTTCCCAGCCGGGTTCGTGTGCATCGGAGAGCTTCCACAACACGAAGTCGCCGGGGCTCTTCTTGTGTTCGTCGACCGCGATGCGGGCGCCCGCCTGCTGCTCGTCGAGATTGCGCTTCGAAAGCTGGCCGTAATCGGCCATCGACTTCGTATCGAACAGCACTTCGCCACCAGCCCGATAGGCATGACCCTTGGCGATCAGCTTCTCGATGATCACAATCATCTCAGCGATACTGTCGGTCGCCCGCGGCTGCACCGTCGGCTCAAGGCAACCGAGCGCCGCGGTATCCTCGCGGTACTGCCGTTCAGTCTTTTCTGTCACCAGCCGGATCGCCTCGTTCAGCGGCAGGCCAGGTTGGTCGCGCAGCGCACGCGCGTTGATCTTGTCGTCGAGATCGGTGATGTTGCGGACATAGGTGACGTGGCTCTCGCCATAGACCTGCCGCAGCAGCCGGAACAGCACATCGAAGACGATGGCCGGGCGGGCATTGCCGATATGGGCGAAGTCATAGACCGTGGGGCCGCAGACATACATGCGGACATTGTCGCGGTCGATCGGCTGGAAATCGACTTTTTCGCGCGTCAGCGTGTTGTAGAATTTCAGTTGCGGCTCGGCGCCCATTTCACTCTCCCAAAGGCATAGATCCGAAAAAAATCGTCACCGGCCGGCCGGAACGTTTGTCATCTTGGATTTTGGGAGACGAAAACGGCCAGACCAGCGAAGCGCTAGCGAATAATTTTCCGGCAGATAATGCAGATAACCGTTTTCATGGCAGGCTTTATCGCGCGACAACGATGATTGGTCAAGAGGGATACAAGCGACATGTCGGCGGACCATGGCTTAATGCATTCGCCTATCCAAAGACTACCGATTATTCAAATCCTGAGATTTCGAAAAGATAGGCTGGTGCCGCAATTTTTGAGTAAAGCCAGTGGACGTGAACGAGATCACCCCCGTATCGAGTTCAATCTCGTAGTCCCAAAGCAGGCATTTTCCATTGGGCGATAAGTGGGAATTTTTTCGTGTCAGGCCCATAATGAAGCATAAAAGAGCCTGCCCTTGCTCGATTTGAATTTTAAAATCGCTGACATTGTGGAAGGCAATGTCAGAGGCCGAAACCCAAAAGCCCAAATACTGGTCGCCTGACTTTTCCCATTTGAAAATATAATCGATATCGAGCGCAAGCTCGAATTTCTCGTTTGGCATCGAAAAGGAATAGAGCCGGTTGTCGTGCCAGCCCATGATGTCGAAGTCTTCCTCTGTCCAGACTTCCTTCTCAAGCATGAGGGCCTATTCCGGCATCCGGTAGTCGACGAGCTTGTTCTCGCGCACGACGAAGAGCTTGCCGGTTTCGGTGACATCGGCGCCCGCGAGCGGCAGGATTGCCTGAGCGACTTCGCGGGGATGCGGCAGCGTATCGGGATCTTCGCCCGGCATGGCCTGGGCGCGCATGGCGGTGCGGGTCGCGCCCGGATCGACGCTGGTGATGCGTAGCGGCGTGCTCTGGGTTTCACCGGCCCAGGTGCGTGCCAGCGCCTCGACGGCGGCCTTGGAGGCGGAATAGGCGCCCCAGAAGGGCCGGCAGCGGTGGGCTGCGGCCGAAGAAAGGATCACGGCGCGTCCGGCATCGGAGCGCATCAGCAGCGGCTCGACGGAGCGGATCAGCCGCCAGGTGGCGGTGACGTTGACGGTCATCACCTTCTCGAACACCTTCGCCTCGATATGGCCGATCGGCGAGATGACGCCGAGCACGCCGGCATTGGCGACGAGGATATCGAGCTTGCCCCAACGTTCGAAGATCGAGCCGCCGAGCGCGTCGATGGCGTTCATGTCGGCAAGATCGAAAGGCACGAGCGTCGCAGAGCCCCCGGCAGCCTTGATGGCGTCGTCAAGCTCTTCAAGCCCGCCGACCGTGCGGGCGCAGGCGATCACATGCGCTCCGGCCTTGGCCAGTTCGAGTGCCGTGAAATAGCCGATACCGCGCGACGCGCCAGTAACGAGGGCGATCTTGTCCTTGAGGTTGACGCTCATGCTGTCTTGATCCGAATGCTGTGGGAAGGAAAGGGGCGAGAAGCGCCCCTTGTCAGCCGTTACCGAAGGTCAGCCGTTGCTGGCGAGCATGGAGAGCTTGCGCACGTTGCTGGTGCTTTCCCTGTCGAGCAGGCGAGTCGGATAGTCACCGGTGAAATAGTGATCGGTGAACTGCGGCTGCGCATTGTCGCGCGGTTCGCCACCGACAGCCCGGTAGAGCCCATCGATCGACAGGAATTCCAGCGAATCGGCGCCGATGAAATCGCACATGGCCTTGAGGCTGCCATACTGGTTGGCGAGCAGCTTTTCGGCGTCCGGCGTGTCGATGCCGTAGAAGTCCGGATAGAAGATCATCGGGCTGGCGACGCGGATATGCACTTCGCGGGCGCCGGCTTCACGGATCATCTGCACGATCTTCACCGAGGTCGTGCCGCGCACGATGGAATCATCCACGAGGATGACGCGCTTGCCTTCGATGATGGCACGATTGGCGGAATGCTTCAGCTTGACGCCGAAAGCGCGGATCTGCTGCGTCGGCTCGATGAAGGTACGGCCGACATAGTGGTTGCGGATGATGCCGAGCTCGAAGGGAATGCCGCTTTCCTGCGCATAGCCAATGGCAGCCGGCGTGCCGCCATCCGGCACGGGCACGACGACGTCGGCTTCGACAGGGGATTCCTTGGCAAGATTGATGCCCATGTTGCGGCGAGCGACATAGACGTTGCGGCCGCCGACGACGGAATCGGGACGGGCGAAATAGACATATTCGAACAGGCAGAGCCGCTCGGGCTTGGTCACCTCAGGCTTGCGGGCGTCGATGGTGATCGAACCGTCGGGCTGAATCTCGCAGATGATGACTTCGCCATTTTCAACGTCGCGGACATATTTTGCGCCGATAATATCGAGAGCGCAGGTTTCCGAGCAGAAGATCGGCTTGCCGTCGAGCTCGCCCATAACAAGCGGCCGGATGCCGATCGGGTCGCGCGCCGCGATCAGCTTGGTGCGCGTCATGGCCAGCATCGAGTAGCCGCCTTCCATCTGCCTGATGGCATCGATGAAGCGGTCGGAAGAGGAGGCCTGCTTGGAGCGGGCAATGAGATGGAGAACGACTTCGGTGTCGGATGTCGACTGACAGATGGCGCCGTCAGCGATCAACTGCCGGCGCATCGTCAGGCCGTTGGTGAAATTGCCGTTGTGAGCGATGGCGATACCGCCGACTTCCAGCTCGGCGAACAGCGGCTGCACGTTGCGAAGGATGGTTTCGCCCGTCGTCGAGTAACGCACATGGCCCATGGAGCGGTCGCCGGGCAGGCGGGCAAGCGTGGCAGGATCGGTATAGTGATCGCCGACGAGACCCATGCGCCGCTCCGAATGAAAGCGCTGGCCGTCGAAGGAGACGATGCCGGCCGCTTCCTGACCGCGATGCTGAAGGGCATGCAGGCCGAGCGCCGTCAGCGTCGACGCATCGGGGTGCCCCAGAATGCCGAATACACCGCATTCCTCGTGCAGCGTGTCGCCGTCGATATCATTCTCGATGGAAAGGGAATGGTTCATGGCTGCTGGCCTTTGCTCTCAACGTGGGCGGATCGGGCGGCGTCACGACTGATACTACAATAGCTGAAAATCCGGCCGGAAAACATATCGGGCCGGATTTTCTGATTTCTTGCCGCTCACATGGCGATTATCGCGCTGCGGGTCAAGCCTGTAAACGTATTGTCAATTGTTTGTCTGCGGTGCGGGCGCATCGTCGGGGGGCGCGGTATCGTTTGTCGTACCGTTATCGCCACCTTGCTGAGGCTGCGTCTGCTGTTGCTGATTGGGTGCGATCTTGTTGATGATCTCGGGCGGCAGCATCGCCTGAACGTTGTCAGGAAGCGCCGACTTCAGCTTTTCGACCATCGAATCGAGGAATGGCTTCGACTTGGCATTGTTGACCCAGTCCGGACGGGCGGCAGGTGCGACGAGCCAGTTCCAGAAGGCCACCACGACGACCATCAGCAACAGACCGCGAGCTGCGCCGAACAGGAAGCCCAGCGTCCGGTCGAGCGCGCCGATGCGGCTGTCGATAATGAAGTCTGCGATGCGGATGGTGATGAAGGAAATGATGATCAGCGCCAGCAGGAAGATGACACCGGCCGAGGCGATCGTGGCGATCTTGGTGTCGGCCTTGTATTGCAGCGCATAGGGAAGCAGCAGGGGATAGAGATAGTAAGCGGCGACGGCCGAGCCGCCCCAGCTAACAATCGAAAGAATTTCGCGGGAAAACCCGCGGACCATGGCCAGAACGGCGGAGAATAGAAGAACGCCGATAACAATACCGTCGAAAATCGTAATGGGCATGTATAATCCACTTCAAGACTTGCCACGCCGTGTGGCGGGCATCGGCCTCAGTCAAGAGCCTCTTCTACGTCAAGGACGGCTGAAGTAAGGCTCAGTCTTCATCTTCCGCACGCTTGAGCGCGCCCTTCGATCCGGCTATGCGCGCCACCAGATCCGGTAGGCTTTCAACCTCGCTCCAGCGTCCGCCATTGACCTTTGGCAGGTCGGCGGAAGCGGCAGGCAGAACGGCCGCGGAAAATCCCAGCTTCTCGGCTTCCTTGAGACGCTGGCCAGTGTGCGCAACCGGCCGGACGGCGCCCGACAGGCTGACTTCGCCGAAATAGACGCAATCGGAGGGAAGGGCAAGACCGGCCAGAGAGGAAACCAGTGCAGAGGCGACGGCAAGGTCGGCAGCCGGCTCAGAAATGCGGTAACCTCCGGCGACATTGAGGTAGACATCGTGTTGGCCGAGGCGAACGCCGCAATGTGCCTCGAGCACTGCGAGAATCATCGATAGCCGCGCCGAATCCCAGCCGATCACGGCTCGCCGGGGTGTACCGAGTGAGGTTGCGGCGACCAATGCCTGCACTTCGACCAGCAGCGGTCTGGTACCTTCCATGCCGGCGAAAACGGCAGCACCCGGTGATTTGGAATTGCGCTCGCCGAGGAAAAGTTCTGACGGATTGGCAACGTCGCGCAGCCCTTTGTCGGACATTTCGAAGACGCCGATCTCATCGGTCGGGCCGAAACGATTCTTGACGGTACGCAGGATGCGGTAGTGATGGCCGCGATCACCCTCGAAATAGAGGACGGCATCGACCATGTGCTCGACCACGCGCGGACCGGCGATCTGGCCATCCTTGGTGACGTGGCCCACCAGCACCATCGCGGCGCCGGTCTGCTTGGCAAAGCGGATCATCGCCTGAACGCCGGTTCGCACCTGCGTGACGGTGCCGGGAGCGGACTCGGCAAGTTCGCTCCACAGCGTCTGAATGGAATCGATAATGACGAGATCGGGCCTCTTGCCCTCGGCCAGCGTCGCCAGGATGTCCTCGACGTTGGTTTCCGCCGCCAGCATGACGTCGGTATCGGCCGCCTGCAGCCGTTGAGCCCGCAGTCGAACCTGTGCCACGGCTTCTTCGCCCGAGACGTAGACGACCTTGTGGCCCTTGCGGGCAAGCGCCGCCGCTGCCTGCATCAGCAAGGTCGATTTGCCGATACCGGGATCGCCACCGACGAGAACAGCTGAGCCGCGGACGAAACCGCCGCCCGTGGCGCGGTCGAGTTCGGAGATGCCGGTGTAGATACGAGGCGCTTCCTCGATCTCGCCCGAAAGCGAGGTCAGCGTCACGGGCCGGCCCTTGCGCGGCGTCTTTGCCGGACCGCCGCCGATCCCGCCCATGGGATCTTCCTCGACGATGGTGTTCCAGGCACCGCAGCTATCGCACTTGCCGGCCCAGCGATTATGGATCGTGCCGCAGTTCTGGCAGATGAATTGTGTACGGGCCTTGGCCATCGGATGCTGTTCTCAAAATTCTATTGCTCCGCTCTTCGAAGCGAATCGCGATCAGCTGTCAGATAATGTCTTTCGCGGCCTATCAAAACTAATGATTTCCGTATCAACGGTGATCGTGGCAGCTTTTATGCCAGCCTTTTTATGGATGATGACCGATGTTCGACTATTCGATTGCCCACTGGATCGCCTTTCTGACTGCTGCAACCCTGCTCAATCTGTCGCCGGGGCCGGATATCGCCTTCATTCTCGGTTACACGATCCGAAGCGGCATGCGTTCGGGTTTCGCGGCGCTGTTCGGCATATGGAGCGGCGCCTGCCTGCACGTGTTGATGGCGGCGGCGGGACTGTCGGCGATCCTGGCAGCTTCCGCGATTGCCTTCTCGGCAGTCAAATGGATCGGTGCCGCCTATCTGATCTGGCTCGGCATCCAGGCGCTGCGTTCGAAAGGTGAGGGCGCCTGGATCAAGGAGGCGGGCAAGACTCTATCCTCAGGCCGCATCTACCGGCAGGGCATTCTGGTCTCGCTGCTCAATCCGAAGGTTGCGATCTTCTTTCTCGCCTTCCTGCCGCAGTTCGTCGTCGAGGGCGCGGGGCCGGTCTGGGCGCAACTCCTGCTGCATGGCAGCCTGATCATCGTCGTGGCCGCCTTCATCGAGCCGCCACTCATCCTTCTCGGCGGCCGTTTGAGCGAGGCACTGCGGCGCAATCGCAGCCTCGGGCTGTGGCTCGATCGTGGGTTGGGAACGCTCTTCGTCGCTCTTGGCGTGCGCCTGGCGATCAGTGCGCGCTAGAAGCGTTTCCGGGAAAAGCGCTTGGCGGCTTTCCGTCCTGAAAGAGGAAAACGGGAAGACGGGGCTATTCCTCGGTCTCCTCAGAGATATACCGCCGCTCGTGCCGCAGCCCCATGCTGGTCAGCATCTCATAGCCGATCGTGCCGGCAGCTCTGGCCGCATCGTCCAGCAGAACGTTGTTACCGAAAAGCTCGATATAGTCGCCGGCGCGGACCAGGTTTTCCGGAAGGTCGGTCACGTCGAAGATGGTGAGATCCATGGTGATGCGGCCGGCAACCGGGACCTTGTGCCCGGCGATATAGCCGTGACCACCGGCTATACCCGTCTGGCGCAGCGGCACGCCGGCGCTCGACTGGCTGCGCATATAGCCATCGGCGTAGCCGGCCGAGACGATCGCCAGCCGGCTCTCGCGCGTCAGCTGCAGCGCGCGGCCGTAGCCCACCGTTTCACCGGCTCTCACGGAGCGGGTCTGGATGATCCGGGCTTCGGCCGTCGCCACCGGGCGCATCGGATTGGCTATGCCGGGCACTGCCTCGCCGCCATAGGTGGCGATGCCGGGTCGGGTCAGATCGAAATGATATTCCGGCCCGAGGAAGATGCCGGCCGAATTGGCGAGGCTCGCCTCAATCCCCTCGAAGGCCGCGCTGACCTTGCGGAAGGCCTCCAGTTGCTGCCGGTTCATCGCATTCGAGGGATCGTCGCCGCAGGCGAGGTGGCTCATGACCAGTACCGGCGCGAAGCTCGCGGGACGTGAGACGTCGTCGGCCAGCGCCAGCGCGTCTTCCATTGGCAGGCCCAACCGATTGAAGCCGGTGTCGACCTGCAGCGCGCAAGGATAGTCGCCATAGTCTGATAGAACCGACATCCAGAAGGTCAGTTGCTCCTCGGAGGCGATGACGGGAACGAGGTCGTTTTCGAAGAATATCCGCTCCATGCCTGGCCAGATGCCGCAGAGCACGAAGATACGTGCCTCCGGCGCATAGAGCCGCAACGAAGCGCCTTCGTCGGCGGTGGCGACGAAGAAATCCCGGGCGCCGGCCGCATAAAGGGTTTCGCCTATATCCTCGATGCCGAGCCCATAGGCATCCGCCTTGACGACGGCGGCGGAGCGGGCTCTGCCTGACCGGTGAGCCAGGTCACGCCAGTTTTCAACGAGCGCACCGAGATCAACCGTCAGCCGCAGGCCGGCAGCAGCGAAAGCGTCATTGTCGTCGAAACTATCTGTCATGGGACCGCCTGAACAAGGAAATGGCCGGAGATGATTTGGCTCCGGCCAGGATAGTGATCATCGATGAAAAGAAAAAGTGCCGCGACGCGCATATGCGCCGCCACACAGCTTTATCAATGCTCTTCATACTGAATGAAGGAGGAATCGGCGAGGTCGGCAAAGCGGGTGAATTCCGACTGGAACGCGAGCCTCACAGTGCCTGTGGGTCCGTGGCGCTGCTTGGCGATGATGACGTCGGCGGTTCCCTTCACGCGCTCGAACTGGGCTTCCCATTCCGCATATTTCGGATCGTTGATATCGCGCGGCTCGGCATTCTTGACGTAATATTCCTCGCGGAACACGAAGAGCACCACGTCGGCGTCCTGCTCGATCGAGCCGGATTCGCGAAGGTCGGAAAGCTGCGGCCGCTTGTCTTCGCGGCTTTCGACGGCGCGCGAGAGCTGGGAGAGCGCGACGATCGGAACGTTGAGTTCCTTGCCGAGCGCCTTCAGGCCGGTGGTGATCTGGGTGATTTCCTGGACGCGGTTCTCGTTTGATTTTCCCGAGCCGGTCATCAGCTGAACGTAGTCGACCACGAGCACATCGAGGCCGCGCTGCCGCTTCAGGCGCCGTGCACGCGCCGACAGCTGGGCGATGGAGATACCACCGGTCTGGTCGATGTAGAGAGGTACCTTCTGCATCATCATCGAGCATGCCACCAGCTTCTCGAAATCCGCGTCGTTGATATCGCCGCGGCGGATCTTCGAGGAGGAGACTTCCGTCTGCTCGGAGATGATACGGGTGGCGAGCTGTTCCGACGACATTTCCAGCGAGTAGAAGCCGACGACACCGCCATTCTTCGCCTTGGTGGAGCCGTCTGCCTGGACTTCGCCTTCGAAGGAAGCGGCGATGTTGTAGGCGATGTTGGTGGCAAGCGAGGTCTTGCCCATGCCGGGACGGCCGGCGAGGATGATCAAGTCGGAGCGCTGCAGGCCGCCCATCTTGCTATCGAGCGAATGAATGCCCGTGGATATGCCCGAAAGGCCGCCATCGCGCTCCTTGGCGACGGCCGCCATGTCGATCGCCAGCGCCACGGCGTCGTTGAAGGCCTGGAAGCCGCCATCGTAACGGCCGTTCTCGGCGAGTTCGAACAGGCGCCGTTCGGTATCCTCGATCTGCGTCTGCGGCGGCATGTCGAGCGGTGCGTCATAGGCGATGTTGACCATGTCTTCGCCAATGGTGATCAGCGCGCGGCGCAGCGCCAGATCGTAGATGGCGCGGCCATAGTCCTCGGCGTTGATGATGGATACGGCCTCGACGGCAAGCCGCGCCAGATACTGCGCCACCGTCATGTCGCCGACCTTCTCGTCCGCCGGCACGAAGCTCTTGATGGTCACCGGATTGGCGGTCTTGCCCATGCGGATGATGTCGCCGGCGACCTCGAAGATCTTTCTATGCAGCGGCTCGTACAGATGGACGGGCTTCAGGAAGTCGGAGACACGATAATAGGCATCGTTGTTGACAAGGATGGCGCCGAGCAGAGCCTGTTCCGCCTCGATATTGTTAGGCGCTTCGCGATAGTGCTGGTCGGCGGGAGCAATGGCGGCGAGCTTGCGCGGCGCTTCGTTCATTTTCCATCTCTTCGTACTTTGGAGTATCGAATGGTTTGCGATGAACCGCTGTCATGGTCAACTGCACAAGTGGGTCGCATTGGTGAATGAGAGCAAATTCGGCGGCGCTATCAACATTGTTCCACTCGTCCACAGGACAAGCTTCCGCCACTTAAAAATCCCTTGTCGCCACTTTGCAACGATAGGACCGACACACGAATCACATATGCAAGCCATTCGGGGGCATTTTAGCCGGGTATTTCGCTATTTGCATCAGCTTTCGCGGCTATGATGCTTGAAAAGATAAGAAAATCCGGCTATTGCCTGTAAATAGGGTAGGCTGCTAATAGTATAAAGTTGCAATAAATGTCTGGTGCGCCATCAAGACGAGAGCTGTTCGACGATCTTTCCTCTTTCAATCGTAAGTTGAGAGCTGCATTTGACGCGCTTGTTCGCGAGCATGGAATGACCCTTGCGCGGGCAAGGGTTTTTCATAAGCTCTCGCGTCGTGATGGTATCAACCAGCGCGAACTTGCCGACGAACTTGAGCTTGAAACGCCGACGCTCGTGCGCATTCTCGATGCCATGGAGGCGCAGAGCTTCATCGAGCGGCGCCCCGTGCCATCAGACCGTCGCGCCAAGCAGATATTCATGACCGAATCCGGAAAAGTCGTTGCTGCCGAGGTCGAGGCTCTTGCCACCGGTGTGCGTGCGGATATCTTGGAGGGGATTTCGGACGAGGATATCGGCATGGCGCTCAAGGTTATCCGCGCCATGACTGCCAATCTTCAGAATGTGGGCAAGTCATGAGGTAGTGCATGAGCGGTGAGCCGAGCCTCGTTTCCGAAGCGGAAAGCACCACCGTTCCTCCTGTTGCGCCGCCCATGCCGGGGTGGAAGGTGCCGTTCTATATAGCGGCGTCCGTGATGTTCTTCCTGACGCAGGGCCTGGGGCTCAACCTCGCCTTTGCCAATCTCACCCAGATCCAGGGCACAATTGCCGCAACGACGACGGAATCGGCATGGCTTTCGGCCGCCTACATGGCGCCGAACGTCAGTCTCGCCATCGCGCTGGTCAAGATCCGGATGCAATATGGCGTGCGCAATTTCGCGGAGGTGAGCATTCTCGGCTTCATCGTCGCCTCGCTGCTCAATCTCTTCGTTTCAGATCTGCATTCGGCAATCGTCGTCCGCTTCCTGAGCGGCATAGCCGGCGCGCCGCTTTCGACGCTTGGTTTCCTCTACATGCTCGAAGCCTTCGAGCCGGCCAAGAAGATGACCGTCGGCGTCAGCCTGGCGATGACGAACACGCTGCTGGCTGCCCCCATCACCCGCCTCGTATCGCCTTCGCTGCTCGACTATGGCGAGTGGCGCGGCCTCTATACGCTGGAAATGGCGTTGGCGCTGCTGGTCATGCCGATCATCTATCTCCTGCCGCTGACGCCGCCGCCGCGTGTCAAGGTCATCGTTCTCGGGGATATCTTCAGCTATCTGCTCGTGGCCATCGGATTCGGCTGTCTGGCGATCATTCTGTCCGTCGGACGCCTCTACTGGTGGCTGGAAGTGCCGTGGCTCGGCGTCGTGCTGGCGATCGGCATAGCGTCCCTGACCATTGCCATTGTCGTCGAGCTGCGCCGACCGACGCCGCTCATCGACGTTCGCTGGCTTCTGCAGCCCGAAATTCTGCACCTGACGGCAATCCTGCTGATCTTCCGCCTGATCGCCGCCGAGCAGACCTCCGTCATCATGACCTTCTATCAGAACGCCGTCGGCCTTCTCTATGATCAGCTTTCCATGCTGTACTGGATCATTCTGGCCTTTTCGGTGATCGGCGGGCTCATCTGTACGGTCTTCATGGTCTATGGGTTCGGCTGGCAGATCCAGTTCGTTGCGCTGATCCTGATGGGGGTAGGCGCCCTCATGGATTCGCAGGTGACGAACCTGACGCGGCCGGAGCAGATGTATCTCAGCCAGGCGCTGATGGCGGCCGGCGCGGCACTCTTCCTGCCGCCATCCATGTCGCAAGGCTTCAAGGCGGCACTGAGCAAGGGGCCGCCCTATCTCGTGACCTTTTTCGTCGTCTTCACCTTCACGCAGAGCATCGGCGGTCTCATCGGCTCGGCCTTCTACGGCACGCTGATCATCATTCGCGAGAAATTCCATTCCGCCGTCTTGACCGAGCGGGTGCTTTTGACCGATCCGCATGTGGCCGAGCGCGTCAGCCAACTTTCATCCTCCTATGGCAAGGTCATCGGCGACAGCGCTCTTCTGAAGGGAGAGGGGCTAGCGCTGCTTGGCGCGCAGGTGAGCCGCGAGGCGAACATGCTCGCCTATGGCGATGCATTCTTCGTCGCCGCCATCATCGCCTTCCTGTCGCTCGCCGGTCTTTCGCTACACGTATTGTTTCGCTTCGTCAGAGCTCGGCTTGCTGAAGATCAGCCTCAAGCCGCAGCACCCAACCCATGAGGATATGAAATAGCTCCATGTCGAGGCTCGTTCGCTCCCCAATCGAAGTCATCGCCGTTCTCGCCGGCATCGGCGGCGTCATGCTTGTGCTTTATGCCTGGCATCTGCCGCCGTTCAAGAGCTCCGTCGAAACCACCGACGATGCCTATGTCAAAGGCTACGTCACGACCATCAGCCCGCAGGTCAGCGGCTACATCACCTCTGTGCCAATCAAGGACTACAAGCTCGTCAAGCAGGGTGATGTGCTCGCCCAGATCGACGATCGCATCTATCGGCAGAAGGTGGCGCAGGCGAACGCAACCCTGGCCGGCCAGAAGGCGGCCCTTGCCAATTCCCAGCAGCAGGAGCAGGCGGCCAAGGCCGGAATCGTCTCCAGCCAGGCGCAGATCGATAGCGCCAACGCCGCGCTCAAGCGCGCCCAGCTGGCCGCTGATCGCGTGACGACGCTGGTCGCCAGGGGTGTATCGACGACAAGCGATTCCGAACAGGCGCAGGCGACGCTGCAGCAGGCAGAGGCATCGGTCAATCAGGCCAAGGCCGCCCTCGATGTATCGCAGCAGAACCTGACGACGATCATCGTCAATCGCGCCTCGCTCGAGGCGGGCGTCAGCGGCGCGGAGGCAGCCGTGCAGCTTGCCAACATCGATCTTCAGAACGCAACGATCGTCGCGCCTCAGGACGGCCGCGTCGGCGAGGTCGGTGTACGCCTCGGCCAATATGTGACGGCCGGAACGCAGCTGATGGGACTTGTGCCGAAGGACATCTGGGTAATCGCCAATTTCAAGGAAACCCAGCTTGACGGCATGAAACTCGACCAGCCGGTCACCATCTCCGTCGATGCGCTCGGCCACCGGCAGATTAAGGGCCGCATCCAGCGGTTCTCTCCGGCGGCGGGCTCCGAGTTCGCCGTCATCAAGCCGGACAACGCCACCGGCAATTTCACCAAGGTCGCCCAGCGCCTCGGCGTCCGCGTGAAGATCGAGGATGGCCAACCTTTGACCGACGAATTGGCCCCAGGCATGTCCGTGGTCGTTTCGGTCGACAAGGATTCCACGCCGTTGCCGGAGCCTTCCGCCAACGATTGATAGGCGGGAATCGCGTGTCGGATGACAAACAAAAAGCCCGGATCGTTGATCCGGGCTTTTGCATATCCAGCAATGGGCTGGAAATTATGCGTCGTCGTCTTCAGCGTTGCCGTCGGCTTCCGGATCGAAGAAGTCTTCCGGACGCAGGGCGTCTTCGTCGATGCCGTAGATGGCGTCGGCGGAGGTGAGGGTCTCACCCTTGGACTGACGCTCGGCTTCTTCGGCGGAACGGGCAATGTTGAGTTCGATCGTGATTTCGACTTCGGCGTGAAGGCCGATCGTAACATCGTGCAGGCCAATGGCCTTGATCGGCGTGTTCAGGTGAACCTGGCTACGGCCGATGCTGAAGCCTTCAGCAGCGAGGATTTCAACGACGTCACGGGCAGCGACCGAGCCGTAGAGCTGGCCGGTTTCGCCAGCCGAGCGAACGACGATGAAGGACTTGCCGGCGAGAACGTCGGCAACCTTCTGGGCTTCGCTCTTGCGCTCCAGGTTACGGGCTTCGAGCGTTGCGCGCTCGGATTCGAAACGAGCCTTGTTGGCAGCGTTGGCGCGCAGCGCCTTGCCGAGCGGCAGCAGGTAGTTGCGAGCAAAGCCGTCGCGAACCTTTACGGTTTCGCCCATCTGGCCGAGCTTGGAGATGCGTTCGAGAAGAATGACTTCCATTTTCTTGTTCCTTTCTATGTCAGATTTTCGTGTCTGTTGGTTTGGGTTTATCTGCATCCTTGTTCGGGGTCAGCGAAATCGCCTTGCGGGTATCGTAGAGGCCGAGAACAAGCATGATGAAGAGCGGCAGCATCAGCAGGAAGAGGCACGCCAGGTAGCAGAGGATAAGCACCGGGATGCGCCAGTCCTTGCCGCGAGTCCGGTAGTGCAGCGACGCAAAGCCGGAAATGATGAAGCCCGCGCTGAAAGCGCCGAGGATGGCGGCGGCGACGAGGCTGATCACGCCGCCGAAGAACATGGCAACGACTGCCACCAGAAAAACGAAGATTGCATTGCGGTTCATGCGCAGCGACGACGGGATATCCTCCCGCGGGCGCAGACTGTGCTTCGAGGCCGTGAGGATCCGAATGGCCACATAATAGGCCGTGAACTCCATCAGGACCCACATCATCCCCGAAACGATCGGGACCGCGTAGAACATCAGCGACTTCATCTTCGCGATCGCGGCCGGATCCAGCTGAAGATCGGGAGACTGCTGGTTCATCGCGTTGATATAAATATCGAACGCTTTGCCAATATCATCGGCATTGTAGCCACTTATCGCAAGCGAGATGATAATGGTTGCCGACGTCAGCCCGCAGAGGTGCAGCATGATGTCGGATAGCGGATACCAGGCCATCAGGTGGTCCGGGCCGCCGAGTTCCGACGCTGGACGGGCCAGATTGGCGAGATGGCTGAGCCAAGCAGGGATCAGAGTCAGCAAGACTACGGAAACCCCGAGATTAACTGAATGCAGGACGGTGGCGACAATGCCTGCCGTTACCACGGCTGTGATGACGGCGATGTTGCCCCAGCCGAGGCCGACGATCAGGATCGTAAGAAGAGACAGGACGGCTAAGAACAGCGACAGCAAAGGCTGAGTGTTCGCGCCATACATGAGTAAGGCGGCGGTCAGACCGGCGAGCGCGCCGATGCCAAGCTCTTTTGCATCCAGTTTTTTCACGTCGCTGTCCTGCTTCGTATGAGCAGTTAGAGGATGCTTCCGAAATTCGGTTCTAGAAGCCGTCCCCAACATGGGGTTTCAATGTTCCGATCCGCGCCCATCGCGAAAGGGAGAAGGGAAGGCATGACTGCCTTCCCTCGATTTCATGCAGCGTCGGCTTGAATTAAGCGACGACGTAAGGCAGCAGGCCGAGGAAACGAGCACGCTTGATCGCCTGGGCGAGTTCGCGCTGCTTCTTCTGGGAAACGGCCGTGATGCGGGAAGGAACGATCTTGCCGCGCTCGGAAATGTAGCGCTGCAGGAGACGAACGTCCTTGTAGTCGATGCGCGGCGCATTGGCGCCCGAGAACGGGCAGGTTTTGCGGCGGCGATGGAACGGACGACGAACCGGTGCGGAGGAAACTTCAGACATTGTTCAAAATCTCCTTATACGCGGTCTTCGCGCGGACGGCGCGGACGGTCTTCGCGGTCACCACGATCCGGGCGAGGACCACGGTCACGATCGCCGAAGCTGCGCTCCGGACGGTCGCCATCGCGGCGCGGACGGTCGTCACGGTCGCGCTTCTGCATCATGGCAGACGGGCCGTCTTCGTGCTTTTCAACAGCGATCGTCATGTAACGCAGGACGTCTTCGCTGATGCGCATCTGACGTTCCATTTCCTGGATCGCAGCGGCCGGAGCATCAATGTCCAGCAGGGCATAATGAGCCTTGCGGTTCTTCTTGATGCGGTAGGTGAGGGACTTGAGGCCCCAGTTTTCGATACGCCCGACTTTACCGCCGTTAGCTTCGATAACACCCTTGTACTGTTCTACGAGGGCGTCGACCTGCTGAGCGGAAATATCCTGTCGAGCAAGGAATACATGTTCATAAAGAGCCATGGATAGCTTTGCCTTTCTTGCGTTGATCTGACCCGGGCTCTAGCGGCTAAGCCTCAACGACTGCTCCTGAGAGGGATAACCCCAAGCAAGAAAAGCGTTTCCGAGACGGTCGAGAGCGGAGACACGGGAGGCTGGAACGCTTCCGTTCCGACGATTTTCCTTGCGAAAAACCGGCCCTCCGTTCAGCCACCAGCCAGAAGACCGGGTTGCGAACAGGGCGGCTTATACGGATTTTTGCGCGAAAGGCAAGGGGAGCTGAGTAATTGCTTCGTTTCGACCGTCGGAAGAGATAGCCCCCGGCAAATCACAAGCCCCTATCCTTATGACATTGCGTGGCTCACGCTCTCCCATATGATGCGAGCCCAGTGACAGCAATATGGATTGTTCATGCGCATCTTCCTCGTCCGGCACGGCGAATCCCTCGGCAACATCGATGACCGCGCCTACCAACAGTTCGGCGATCACAATGTTCCGCTGACCGAATGGGGCTATCGCCAGGTGCTGGGAGCAGCGCAGGCGATTGCTGCCTATCTAAAGGGACTGCCGAGCGCTGAATTGCGCAAACTCAATGTCTGGTACTCCCCATTCTTAAGGACGCGGCAGAGCAAGGATATTTTGCTGGAGGTTCTGCCGCCCGAGTTCATCGAGGATGTGAGGGAGGACTACCTGCTGCGCGAGCAGGATTTCGGGCTCTTCACCGAAATCTACGACCACGCGGAACAAAGGCGAAAATTTCCCGACGAATTCGAGAAGTGGGCGAGGCTGCGCAACAACAACGGCAAGTTCTACGCGCGGCCGCCGGATGGAGAGAGCAGGGCGGATGTCGCCCAGCGTGTTCGACTGTTTCTGCAAACCATCATGCACGACGCCGAAAACGGAAAGAATAATGTCATCATCGTTGGCCATGGGGTAACCAACCGCGCCTTCGAAATGAACTTCCTGCATCATCCTGTGGAATGGTTCGAACGCTCGGACAACCCCGGCAATGCTGACGTTACATTGATCGAGGGAAGGCGTTCGGAGGATTATCGGTCCATCTTGCTGCACAAGTCTGTGGATCGTGTGAAAGGGCAGGAGGAATTGCGCGAGGCCTATGGTTCCGAACTGACCATAGCACCCAAGGCCGGGAAATAGATCGCCCGCCTCGACACATTCCGCCTCTACCCAACTTTCATTTGCCAAGCGCTCCGCCCTGCGACGGAGCGCTTCAACACGTTACATCGGCATCGGATATTTCCGGTGCACCTGCTCGATCTCGGTCAACACCTCTTCCGGCAGCGTCACATAAGCGGCGGCGATATCGGTTTCGAGTTGTGCCATGGTGGTGGCGCCGATGATGGCCGAGGTCATGAACGGCTTGGTGAGACAGTAGGCGAGCGCCAGTTTCGAGGGGTCGATGTCGTATTTGGCTGCGATTTCGAGATAGGCCTTCACTGGCGGTTCCTGCAGCGGCTGCAGACGCCCGCCGATATCAAGGTTGATCGACCCGCGCGAGCCGGCCGGCCGTGCGCCGCCGACATATTTGCCGCTGAGGATGCCGCCGGCGAGTGGCGAATAGGCGAGCAGGCCGACATCTTCATGATGTGAGAGTTCGGCCAGGTCGAGATCGAAGTGCCGGTAGAGCAGATTATACTCGTTCTGCGTGGTGGCAACGCGCGGCAGGCCCTTCTGCTCGGAGATCGTCAGATATTTCTGGATGCCCCAGGTCGTCTCGTTCGACAGGCCGATAGCGCGGATCTTGCCGGCCTTCACCAGTTCGCCCATCGTCTCAAGAATATCGGTGATATTGGCGACCACCTTCTCGCGATCCTGGTTGAAGGGGTTGTAGCGCCAGTTCTGGCGGAAATGGAAATGGCCGCGGTTTGGCCAGTGAACCTGATAGAGGTCGATGTAATCGGTCTTCAGCCGCTTCAGGCTGCTGTCGATTGCCGCGCGGATATTGGCGGCATCGGCACCCTGGCCGTTGCGCAGATAATCGCGGCCAGGCCCCGCGACCTTGGTGGCAAGCACGACATCCCGGCGCTTGCCGGTCTTTTCGAACCATGAGCCGATATATTCCTCGGTGCGCCCTTGCGTCTCCGGGCCGACGGGCGTCGTCGGGTACATTTCGGCGGTGTCGAAGAAATTAATGCCCTTATGGAGCGCATAATCCATCTGCTCGTGGGCTTCGGCTTCGCTGTTCTGCGTGCCCCAGGTCATGGTGCCCAGGCAAATTTCGGAAACTGAAATATCGGTGCGGCCTAAATTCTTATATTTCATGGGAAAACCTTGGGGGTAGGAGAGGCTGAAAATGAAGAGGGTCGCGCGAATTTAGGCGTGAACTGAGCGAGCGCAAGAAAAAAATCATTGCCTTTCGCAGGCGCAAAAGCCTGTGGCTGCGGGGCTTGCGCTATTGACTCCGCTGTAAACAATGTCATTGGGAAGCGAAACGACCCCTAAAAGGACGCTTTATAATGACAGTTGCTTTCACATTTCCCGGCCAGGGCAGCCAGGCCGTCGGCATGGGCAAGGATCTTGCCGACAATTTCGCCGAGGCGCGCGCCGTCTTCGAGGAAGTCGATGAAGCGCTCGGTGAAAAGCTCTCCGACGTCATCTTCAATGGTCCGGAAGACAAGTTGACGCTGACGGCCAATGCGCAGCCAGCGCTGATGGCTGTGTCGCTTGCCGTCATTCGTGTTCTGCAGGCCCGCGGCCTCGATCTGAAGAGCAAGGTCGCCTATGTCGCCGGCCATTCGCTCGGTGAATATTCGGCGCTCTGTGCCGCCGGTACTTTCTCGCTTGCCGACACCGCGCGGCTGCTGCGAATTCGCGGCAACGCCATGCAGGCGGCGGTTCCCGTCGGCGTTGGCGCCATGGCCGCGATCATCGGGCTCGAACATGCCGATGTCGTCGCCGTCTGTGAGGAAGCCTCCGCCCTCGGCGCCTGTCAGATTGCCAATGACAATGGCGGCGGCCAGATCGTCATTTCCGGCGAGAAAGCCTCTGTCGAAAAGGCTGCTGAGATCGCAACCGCCAAGGGCGCCAAGCGTGCCATCCTGCTGCCGGTCTCCGCCCCCTTCCATTCCGTGCTGATGGCGCCGGCTGCCGAAGCGATGCGCGAAGCGCTCGCCGGCGTCGCCAAGGCCAACCCGGTCCTGCCCGTGATTGCCAATGTCAGGGCGGCCCCGGTGACGGATGCGGATGAGATTGCCAGGCTGCTGGTCGAGCAAGTCACCGGCCAGGTTCGCTGGCGCGAGACCGTGGAGTGGTTTGCAGCCAATAATGTGACAACATTGTATGAAATTGGCGCCGGTAAGGTGCTGACGGGCCTGGCTCGCCGTATCGACAAATCGGTCAATGGCATCGCCGTCAACAACGCCGCGGATATCGACACCGTGCTTGGCGCATTGCTCGGCTGACAGAATTCAAGGAACGAGGGACAAACATGCTTGATTTGACCGGCCGCAAGGCCCTGGTAACCGGTTCATCCGGCGGCATCGGCGAAGAGATCGCCCGGCTCCTGCACAAGCAGGGCGCCATTGTCGGCCTGCACGGCACACGCGTCGAAAAGCTGGAGGCACTGGCGTCCGAACTCGGCGATCGCGTCAAGATATTCCCGGCCAACCTGTCGGATCGCGACGAGGTCAAGGCGCTCGGCGCGAAGGCCGAAGAAGAGCTCGGCGGCGTCGATATTCTCGTCAACAATGCCGGTATCACCAAGGACGGCCTGTTCGTGCGCATGAGCGACGACGATTGGGATGCCGTGCTGGAAGTCAACCTCACGGCTGTCTTCCGCCTCACGCGCGAGCTGACCCATCCGATGATGCGCCGCCGCTATGGCCGCATCATCAACATCACGTCGGTCGTCGGCGTCACCGGCAATCCGGGTCAGGCGAACTACTGCGCCTCCAAGGCCGGCATGATCGGTTTCACCAAGTCTCTGGCGCAGGAAATTGCCACCCGCAACGTCACGGTAAACTGCGTTGCTCCCGGCTTCATCGAGAGCGCCATGACCGGCAAGCTGAACGATAAGCAGAAGGAAGCCATCATGGGCGCCATTCCCATGAAGCGCATGGGCACCGGTGCGGAGGTCGCTTCGGCGGTCGCCTATCTTGCTTCCTCGGAAGCAAGCTACGTCACGGGCCAGACGATCCATGTCAACGGCGGCATGGCAATGATCTAAAGGGAATTGCTATTGGAGGGAACTTTCCCTCCAATAGCATGTTGAGCAACCCGGAGCCGGCTATTTTCTGGCTTTGCGACGGACTTAAACCGTGTTAAGCGGGCCATGACTGTGAACAGTCGTCCCGAAAATGCAGACGGACGGCGCCGCGCTCAAGGCGGCTCGACCGGATCTCAGTGCCGGGTTGAACGGGTTTGCCAGCGGCGTCAAGACAGATGCTGCAGGCTTGAATTAGGTAGGGATGTCACAGGGCATTCTGATCAGGACATAAGGTCGAGGAAACCGACATGAGCGATATCGCAGAACGCGTAAAGAAAATTGTTGTTGATCATCTTGGCGTTGACGCCGACAAGGTCGTTGAAGGCGCAAGCTTCATCGACGATCTGGGTGCGGACTCGCTCGACACTGTCGAACTGGTCATGGCCTTCGAAGAAGAATTCGGCGTTGAAATCCCCGATGATGCTGCTGACTCGATCCTGACGGTCGGCGACGCGGTAAAGTTCATTGAGAAGGCCCAGGCCTAATCCTCTGTGCTTTTTGAACGGGCGGGCTGAAGAGTCCGCCCTATTTCGTCCGGCCATGTCGGGCGAGCAATATTTATACGCATATCATCATAAGAAGACGGGGGTCTGCGGGCGATGAGACGTGTCGTTATCACGGGTACCGGCATGGTATCACCTTTGGGCTGTGGCACGGAGGTGTCCTGGTCGCGCTTGATCGCCGGGCACAACGGCGCACGCCTCGTGACCGAATTCGAAGTCGAAGATCTTCCCGCCAAGATCGCATGCCGCATTCCGGTAGGCGACGGCACCGACGGCACGTTCAATGCTGACGATTGGATGGAGCCGAAGGAACAGCGCAAGGTCGATACCTTCATCATCTATGGCATGGCGGCCGCCGATATGGCACTTGCCGATGCTGGCTGGCATCCGTCCACCGACGAGGACCAGATCGCGACCGGTGTCATGATCGGCTCCGGCATCGGCGGCCTCGAAGGCATCGTTGAAGCCGGCTACACGCTGCGCGACAAGGGTCCGCGCCGTATCTCGCCCTTCTTCATTCCCGGGCGCCTCATCAATCTCGTTTCCGGCCAGGTTTCGATTCGCCACAAGCTGCGCGGCCCGAACCATGCCGTTGTCACCGCATGCTCGACCGGTGCGCATGCCATCGGCGATGCTGCCCGCCTGATCATGCTCGGCGATGCCGATGTCATGGTGGCCGGCGGCGCGGAAGCTCCGGTCTGCCGTATCTCGCTTGCCGGCTTTGCCGCCTGCAAGGCGCTGTCGACGGAATACAATGACGACCCGCAAAAGGCCTCGCGCCCTTACGATCGCGATCGTGACGGCTTCGTCATGGGCGAGGGTGCCGGCATCGTCGTTCTGGAAGAGCTGGAACATGCCAAGGCGCGTGGCGCCAAGATCTACGCCGAAGTTGTGGGCTACGGCCTTTCCGGCGACGCCTATCATATCACTGCTCCGTCGTCCGACGGCGAGGGCGCGTACCGCTGCATGATGTCGGCCCTGAAGCGCGCGGGCCTGACCCCGGCGGATGTCGACTACATCAACGCTCATGGCACTTCGACCATGGCAGACACGATCGAGCTCGGCGCCGTCGAGCGGTTGGTCGGCAATGCCGCATCGAAGATCTCGATGTCGTCGACGAAATCGGCGACGGGTCATCTGCTCGGTGCTGCCGGTGCGATCGAGGCGATCTTCGCCACGCTCGCCATTCGCGACAACATCGCGCCGCCGACGCTCAACCTCGACAATCCGGAACGGGAGACTGCAATCGATCTCGTTCCGCACAAGGCCCGCAAGCGGGAAGTCAACGTTGCGCTGTCGAATTCCTTCGGGTTCGGCGGCACGAATGCGTCGCTTGTCCTGCGCCGTTATGAGGCTTAATAACAGCGCGTAACTGCAAAGCGGGAGTGTTCCTCGGCAAGCCTGCGTGCCGTTCTCGAATGTTGCCGCGCTTCACTGCATCCTCAAGATGCATCGCGGTCATGTTCGATCGGTCCAAGTCGGAGCCTGACAAGGCCCCGACTTATCTTCTGAACCTGTTTTTTGCCGCATTGCTTGGCCAAAGAGCAGGCAATTAAAAAAGGAAGGGATTGCCGGTGAGCGATACGAACCAGAGCAACGGAACTCCGAACGGGCAGAAGGGGCCGATCATCCCCAAATCGGCAAGCGAAGCCCTGCGCCCGGAGCGTGTTCCGGATCCGCCGAAGCGTTCTCGCAAAGCCCGCAGCCAGATGGTGATCTTCCTGAACTTCCTGATGACGCTGGTGGTTTTCGTCGTCATTGCGGCAGTGGGCGGCACCTATTATGCATTCTCGATCTATCAGAGCCCGGGTCCGCTGACGACCAACACGAATTTCATCGTGCGCAACGGCGCCGGATTGAATGAGATTGCCAATCGTCTGGAATCCAACAACATCATCACCGATCAGCGCATCTTCCGCTGGTTGACGACCACCTATCTGCATGATGGCGAAACCCTGCGGACCGGCGAATACGAGATCAAGGCCGGCGCTTCGATGAAGGACATCATGGAGCTGCTGAAATCGGGCAAATCCATCCTTTATTCCGTGACCCTGCCCGAAGGGCTGACCGTTCGGCAGATCTTCAACAAGCTGCAGGCCGATCCGGTGCTGGAAGGCGATTTGCCGTCGGCCTTGCCGACGGAAGGCAGCCTGAGACCCGACACCTACAAGTTTACGCGCGGCACCAAGCGCACCGAGATCGTCGAGCAGATGGCCGCCGCGCAGGAAAAGCTGGTGGATCAGATCTGGCAAAAGCGCGATTCCGGCGTGCAGCTGGCCAACAAGCAGGACTTCGTCACCCTGGCTTCAATCGTCGAGAAGGAAACCGGCCTGGCGGATGAGCGTGCGCACGTAGCCTCCGTATTCCTGAACCGGCTTGCCAAGGGCATGCGCCTGCAATCCGATCCGACGATCATCTACGGTCTGTTTGGCGGCGAGGGGAAGCCTTCCGATCGCCCGATCTACCAGTCGGATCTGAAGAAAGAGACGCCTTACAACACCTACCTGATCAAGGGTCTGCCGCCGACGCCGATCGCAAATCCCGGCAGGGATGCGCTGGAAGCGGTCGCCAATCCCTGGAAGACGCAGGATCTCTATTTCGTGGCCGACGGCACAGGCGGTCACGTCTTTGCCGCGACGCTCGATGAGCACAACGCCAACGTCAAGCGCTGGCGCAAGCTGGTCGCTGAGAAGGGCGAAGATCCGAGCGCCATCGCCGTCGATGGTCAGCCCGACGATTCCGCAACCGCTCCGGGCTCTGGCACTCAGCAGAAGAAGAAGACCAACTAATCCTTGTTGCACCACGGCTTCGATGAGGCCCGTGGTGCGGTTTCACTTTACATTGGTCGTCAATCCAACGATTTTCGGTGGATTGGGGATGGGAATTTTCGGAGGCTTGCATGGCATTGCAGTCCATGACCGGTTTTGCCCGGCGTGAGGGAACGAGCGGTCGCGGTCGCTGGGCATGGGAATTGCGCTCGGTGAACGGCAAGGGGCTGGATGTCCGCCTGCGTCTGCCGCCCGGCCTTGAGCGGCTGGAGACGGAAGTCCGCAAGTCGATCTCCGACCGGTTTTCCCGTGGCAATCTCCAGGTCAGCCTGTCGCTGTCGGTCGAGGAAAGCCGCATCGAGGTCGTCGTGAACCAGGATGCGCTCGCAGCAGTGCTGGCGCTGCGCGATCAGCTCGCTGGTATCATCGATCCCGCGCCGTTGAGACTGGATAGCCTCATGGCGGTTCGAGGCCTTGTCGAGTTTAAGGAAGCCGAGGAAAGCGAAGAAACGCTTGCTGCGCGCGATGCGGATATCCTGAGTGGCCTAACAGCGGCCGTGGCGGATCTCCACGAGATGCGGGGCCGGGAAGGGCAGGCACTTGGCAATATCCTGCTCGGCCATGTCGCCACAATCGAGGCTCTGACGGCAACGATCGAGCGCGACCCCTCCCGCTCGCCGCAGGAGATCGCCACGAGGCTGGCGGCTCAGGTTGCCATGCTTCTCGAGGGCTCGTCTGGTCTCGACCGCGACCGGCTGCACGCCGAAGCCGCCCTGCTTGCCACCAAGGCCGACCTTCGCGAAGAGATCGACCGGCTTAAGGCCCATGTGGCGGCAGCTCGCGATCTTATTTCCAAAGGCGGGCCTGTCGGCCGCAAGCTCGATTTTCTTGCACAGGAATTTAACCGGGAATCGAATACTATCTGTTCGAAGTCGAATGCCGCCGCGGTCACCACGGCCGGCATCGAATTGAAGGTAGTTATCGACCAGTTCCGCGAACAGGTTCAGAATCTGGAGTAGGCCATGAAGCCGGCGACATCAACATCCATCCCGATTGCCCGCCGGGGGCTGATGCTTGCGATTTCCTCGCCATCTGGCGCCGGCAAGTCGACCATTGCGCGCACCTTGCTGGATAAAGACAAGCAAGTGAGCCTTTCGGTCAGCGTTACGACCCGGCAGCGCCGGCCGAGCGAAATCGAAGGGGTGCACTACCATTTCGTTTCGCAGCGCGAGTTCGAGCGTCTTCGTGATTCCGACTCCCTGCTCGAATGGGCCGAGGTGCATGGCAATTTCTATGGCACGCCACGTGAACCGGTGGAGACCGCTATGGCCGAAGGGCGCGACATGCTCTTCGACATCGACTGGCAGGGTGCCCAGCAGCTGCAGGAGAAGATGCCGGCGGACGTCGTCTCCATCTTCGTGCTGCCGCCGACCATGACCGAGCTGCAGTCACGCCTGCATCGTCGCGCCGAGGATTCCGAAGAGGTGATCGCCATGCGTCTCGCCAATTCCCGGGCCGAGATTGCTCACTGGCGCGAATATGACTATGTCATCATCAATGACGACCTGAACGTTGCCTTCGACGCCGTACAGTCGATCGTCAAGGCCGAGCGCCTGCGCCGCGACCGCCGTCACGGCATGTTTGATTTCGTCCGGGATTTGCTGGAAGAGACGCCGAAGCTCTGACAGGCCGGCCGTATGCTCTGATCAGAGGCAATTCGCCAATCGGCAGAACTCTTCGATGGAGAGCGTTTCAGCGCGCCGCTGGGGATCAATATCCGCTTTAAGCAGCAATGCCTCGCCGCCGATCGGCTTCAGGCTCTGGCGCAGCATCTTCCGGCGTTGGCCGAAGGCTGCCTGCGTCACCTTCTCAAGCTTGTCGACCGTGCAGGGAATGGGGTTTTCCCTCGGTGTCAGATGCACCACCGTCGAGGTGACCTTTGGCGGTGGCGTGAAAGCCTGCGGTGATATGTCGAAGGCCATGTGCGCCTGCGTGCGCCAGCCGCAGAGCACGCCGAGCCGGCCATAATGATCGTCATCCTCCTGCGCAACGATCCGCTGGCCGACTTCCTTTTGGAACATCAGGGTCAGCGATTGCCAGAAGGGCGGCCAGGAAGCCGGCAAGAGCCAGTTGACGAGCAGCTGCGTGCCGACATTGTAGGGGAGGTTGGCGATGATCTTGACAGGACCTGCCGGTGCCATTGCCGCGAAGTCCGTCTTCAGGGCATCGCCCTCGATGACTTCGAGCCGCCCTGGGTAGTGATCGGCAATTTCCGCCAATGCCGGCAGGCAGCGCGCATCGCGTTCGACGGCGATGACCTTGGCCGCACCCAGCGCCAGAATGGCGCGCGTCAGGCCGCCTGGTCCCGGTCCTACCTCGAAAACCGTAACGCCGTCAAGCGAGCCAGCGGTACGAGCGACCTTCTGCGTCAGGTTCAGATCGAGAAGAAAGTTCTGGCCAAGCGCCTTGCGTGCGTCGAGGCCGTGGCGCTGTATCACATCGCGAAGGGGAGGCAAACCATCGAGAGCGGCCATCAGCGGTTGCTTCCGGTCTTGCCGCTGATTTCGCTTGCCAGCTTGAGGGCAGCCACGAGGCTGTCTGCCTTGGCAAGGCCCTTGCCGGCGATGCTGAAAGCGGTGCCGTGGTCAGGCGAGGTGCGGACGAATGGCAACCCGAGCGTCACATTGACGGAATCATCGAAGCCCAATGCCTTGGCCGGGATCAGGGCCTGATCGTGGTACATGCAGATGGCGACGTCGTATCGGCGTCGGGCCTCGTCATGGAACATCGTGTCGGCGGGCAGGGGGCCGAAGGCGTCGATCCCCTCGCTGCGAAGGGCCTCGACAGCCGGCCGGACGATCTCGTCATCTTCCTTGCCAAGCGCGCCATTCTCTCCGGCATGGGGATTGAGCCCCGCAACCGCCAGGCGCGGCTTGGAGAAGCCGAAGCGGGTTCGCAGGTCATGCTCGGTAATCCGACAGGTCTCCGCGATCAGATCGGTTGTCAGCGCCTGTGGTACATCCTTCAGCGGAATATGGATTGTCACAGGGATAGCACGGAGCTTGGGGCCGGCCAGAAGCATGACGGGCATGACCGGCCTGCCGGTTGCGCGCGTGGCCAGATCCGCCAGAAATTCCGTGTGGCCCGGGAAGCCGAAGCCGGCATCATAGAGAACCGATTTGGCGATCGGGTTGGTGACGACGGCGGAGGTCTTGCCGCCCATGGTCAGGGAGACCGCCATTTCGATGGCGGCGATCGTTGCCTTGGCTGTGCCGACGCGCGGCTCACCTGCAACGACTGTTATCCCAGCCTCGATCGGCAGGATCGGCAGGGCATCAGGGAAGACATCGCACGCGGTCGCCGGATCGGCCTCCTTCAGAGGCACATCGAGGCCAAGCTGCAAGGCCCGCGCAGAGAGAATGCCCGCATCGCCGAGAAACAGGAAAGGTGGCAGGCCGAGCTCGCCGCGGCGAAGCCAGGCAGCGAGCGTGATGTCGGGGCCTATGCCCGCCGGATCCCCTTGCGTCAGCGCCAGGGGGATGGAAGAGCGCAGTGGCATTGGCGATCAGCGATAGACGATCTGCGCCTTGGAGCGCAGTTCATCCATGTATTTCTTGTCGTTGGCGCTGACGCCCTGGGCATTGTTCTTGCCGATATCTTCGGCGCGGAAGACTGCGGCTGCGGCGACGTCGTCATTGACCTGACGCTGCGAGCAGATCGCGACATATTCGACACCGCGATCCGTCACAACGGCGCTGGTCGTATTGCCGCTAGCCTTTTCGAGCAACGGCTTCCAGATTTCCGGAACTTCAGGCGCCAGAATGCGGCCGAGGTCCTGAACGGAGACGTCGCGCATCGTCGCGGCAAAAACCTTTGCCTGGTCGCAGCCCGGGAATTTTGCACGGGATGCTTCGGCTTCCGCCTTGCGTGCGTTCAGGATGGCATTCCGCTTTGCGGCCGGGACGACGAAGATGATCTGCTTCAGGAAGTATTCCGTTGTGACCGGCTTCGTCTTGTTCTCCGTCATGCGCGTGACGAGATCGTCGTTGGAGATCTTGCTGCTTGCGCCGAAGCGGGCATTGACCACGCGCGGCCAGCTCATGGAAATGGCAATGTAGGATTTGAAGTGATCGACCGTCACGCCCATTTTATCGAGGATCTGGCTGAGCTGTTCGGTCGACATCTTGTTGCTCGCCGCAAAACGGCCGAAGGCAGCGTCGACATCCGTCGTCGAAACGGACATGCGCAGGCGGGAGATTTCCGCGCGTTTCAGCGTTTCGTCGACAAGCTGATCCTTTGCCAGCTTGTTGAGGTCGCCCTTCTGGCGCTGAAGCTTCAGGAAGTTGACGCGCTTGGCGATATCGCCCGATGTAATGACCTGATTGTTGACAAGAACCTTCACCTCGCTCGCCGCGAAAGCGACATCGCTGCTCGGCACGGCGAAGCTTGCCATAACAAGGGCTGCAGCTCCGAACATCAGAGCGCGAATCGGTGTCTTTCCAGAAAACATCAACTACCCCTTCCCAAAGGTCTTTCTGCCGGCATGCACCACTTTGGCACGCCGTAGGCGCAATACGTCAACTTTGCGCCACATGTCTACAACAAGCGCGATGAATTGCAAAATCCTTGCGGCGAAACAATGACGCAAAAGGGAGAGCGATCCGCCCCGAAACAATAAAGCCGGCTGTGACGCCGGCTTTATGCAATTTTCTTAGATATCAGAACGTTGCGTCCTGGACGCTGCCAAGGTTGACGTCGCCGAGCGTGCGGAAGGTAAGTCGAGCGCCTATCGACCAATCGCTTGCAGCCTGGTTGGTCGAGTCCTTCTTGTTCAGGAACGAAATGTTCAGGATCGTGCACTCGTCCTCGTAGGAGAGACCGATACCCTGGCGGGTGACCTGGCTATTGTTGATATCGTAGCTGACCGTTCCGAAGACGGACCAGTATTCCTTGAACTTGATCTGAGCACGCGTCTGGATTTCATCCTGATTGCTCGTGAAGCCGTATTGCGGCTGGGCGGCAATATGCGTGTAGATCAAACTTGTCTGGAATATATCGTTCGAGAAGCCGAGCGATGTGTCACCACGACGGAAAGCGAAGTCCTTTTCATCGAAGCGGTAGGATGTCGCCAGCGAGATGCCCTGCGGCGTCGTCAGGCCGAACATCGTAACATAGTCGGAACGGGTGGTTTCAAGGCCCGAATCCGAGCCGACGCCCGCCAGATCCGTGGTGGCAAAGGAGTTACGTCCGGCAAGCTGATAGGACTGGCCGAAAATATGCTGCAACTTGTAGCCGTTGTCGAAGCTGCCCGTATAGCGCCAGCCGAGGTTGGCGCGCGTACCGCCTTCGACACGGTCAAAGCCGGAGAACTTGTCGCGGTCGAACAGGTTCGTCGCATCGAAGACGAAGCTCTGCGCATCCTCGTTCGGCAGTCTTCCGCCAAGCTGCTCGTCCGGGCGCACGTAAAGCTGCGCGATCGGCTCGAACACATGCGTGCTGTTGCTCGTCGTGATGAGGAATGGATACTTGGCCTCGAGACCGGCCGTCACCATGCCACGCGTTGCAAAGTCACTGTCGTCGTAGTTGCCGGAGTAGGTGCCTGCCGTCGGCCCATTCATATCCAGGCCGTAAAGGTCGCCACGAGCTGCGGCCAACGGCGTCAGCACCAGACCACCATCAGTGGTAAAGGTGCGCTGCCACTGAAGCTCGGTGGTCAGGCGGGTATAGTCGCCCTTGAGGCCGAGATAACGGTCGTTCAGCCTAGGATTTAGGGGGTCGTCGCCGAGACTCGCAACATTATCCAAAACAGAGGTCTTGTCACGCGACAGATGCGTGAGGTTCATCGTTGCCGACAGCTCGCCGCCGTAAACCGATTTTGGATCGACATAGTGGTAGTCGATGCTCGGATAGACGTAAGCCTGCTGCTTCTGCGCCGTATCCTTGTTGTCGGCGTCCTGCTCGTTATAGTAGAAGGCGCGCATATCGAAATAGTTGCGCTTGCCCAGACCCGTCAAATAGGCCTGATTGATATGGGTGCTCTGGTTGAGACCATCCAGGCCATAGGTGCGCGAGAAGTTATTGTCGGTCTGCGCCATGACGTCCCAGCCGAAAGTCCAGCGGGGATTGATCCTGAAGTCTGCCTTGGACGAAATCATGCCGCGCGTTTTATGCTCGGCATCGCTGGTATCTGCGCTAAAGGCCTTTTGATCCATCTGGCTGATACCGGCGACGCGCAAAGTATGCGTACCGTTCTCGAAACGCTGACGGAACTCGCCTTCGAGCAACAGACCCTGGTTGGTAAAGCCAGTGGCAGTGACCGTCGCGTCCATGCTGGGCGAGATGACGTAATAGTAAGGAACCCTGACGCCGACGCCGAGGCGCTGCGAGACGCTGACCGACGGAAACAGGAAGCCGGACTTGCGCTTGACGGTGTTATCCGGAACTTCAACCCACGGCACATAGGCGATCGGCTGACCGAACAGCTCGAAACGGGCATGTTCCAGGCGGATGGTATGGGTTACGCCGTTCTGGACGACGCGTTGAGCCTTGACCTGCCACAGCGGCGCGCGGCCCTGTTCGGAGCAGGCCATGCAGGCCGTATAGACGCCTTTTGTCAGAATCAGCTGCGTGCCGCCCACGCGCTCACCCTTTTCGGCGACCATGCGTGTGTTGTCGGGCATCTCGACGCGCAGAGAATTGACGAAGCCGTCCGAGAAGCTGTCGGTGACATCCATTTTGTCACCGTACATGCGATTGCCGTCCGGGGTGATCAACTCGACATTGCCGAGAGCCGTCATCCGCCCGGATTTCTGATTATATTCAACTCTTTGGGCGACCATTCTATAGCCGCCATAGTTGATCTGAACGCCACCGTTGGCGGTGACGATCTGCGTGTCCTTATTATATATCAGCTCGTTCGACGACAAGACGAGCTTGGCGCCGTCCGGTACCTTCACCTTGACGGGAGAAGTTGCTGCACCGGCGCTGCTATTATTATTGCTAGTCTGTGCATAAACTGCGACCGGGCTCATAATATACGCGCATGCGGCCGTGCCCGTGACAAGGGCAGCCACAATCTGTCTGATACTCTTGCGGTTGGCTGCCGCCACTTAGCCGTCCTCCTGATGAAGCAGGATCGTTGCTCCGAATGCTAATGCGACGATCACGGGTATCCATGTCGCCACGAAGGGAGGAACCACTCCGCTGCTCCCGAATGCTTTTACAAGCACGGTGACAACATAAAGCACGAAGCCAGAGAGGATTCCACCCAGAATCACAGAGCGCGATTGGTTGAATCTGCTGAATTTTAGGGACACAGTTGCAGCGATCAGCGTCATGGCCACCAAAAGGAATGGCTGTGACAGCAGCGAATGAAACTGTGTTTCGAGTGCGTTGGTCGAGATGCCGAAGGAGCGCGCGACCTTTATTCGATTAGAAAGATCATAAAAAGCAATGGTTTCCGGCTGCGCCAGACGCTGAGAGACAAAATCTTGTTTCAGATTCGTACGGACCTGTATCGAACTTTTGTGATCCGGAATTTCACCCGGCCGACGTTCGACGACATTGTTAAGAAGCCAGTAACCATCTTCCAATTTTGCCGACTCGCCATCCTGGCGAAGAACGATATTTCCCTGTGAATCGAAGTGGATAAACACAACGCCCTTTAGCGTCGTTCCGTTGTCCAGAATGGCCTTGGCACCGATAATCGTGTCGTCTTTCCCGCTCGATTGACGCAGCCACGGCACGGAAAGTGTATTGTGATAGGACGGATCGCCACGCAGATCGGCTTCCATCGTTTCAGACAGCCGCTGTCCCCATGCCGCCACGGGATTTAGGGCGAGCATGGTCAAAAGACCAACACAGAAGGCGCCGATCACGAAGGGTGTCATGAACTGCCAGACCGAGATGCCGGCCGCGCGGGCGATTACCAGTTCGCGGCGCCGGTTGAGCGCGATCAGCACCGTCATGCCGACGAAGAGCGCGATGAACGGCACCGTCTGCTGCATGATGAACGGCAGCCGAACCGCCGTCATTATCAGGCCGAGGGAGACAGTGTAGCCGGGCAACCCAGCGAGGCGGCCTGCTGTCTCGCTGAAATCGACGAGATAAACGATCGATATGACGCCCAGGAAGAACCAGAACGTGGTCACGACATAACGCGTGAAGAAGTAGCGTCCGAGCGTGCTGAAGATCATGCGCCGCTCCCGTTCGAATTGCCGGGTGCAGTGGGCAAGCGCTCCTGAACCTTCTGTCTCCAGTTGCTGAGGCGATTGCGGATCGATACCGGCATCGTCATTTTCCGGTTTCTCATCAGCAAGGCGATCGCTATCAGCGCCGCGGCGATATTAAGCCCGTAGAGAACACCGATGAAAGCAGGCGTACTCTCGATCTGGTTGGTGGCGTAGAAATCAGCCCAGCGCAGGGCAAAGGCCAGGGTCAGGGCCGACACCATGGGGTGCAGCCGTGCCTCGCGATGCGATCGCGCATCGCCGGCGATCACCAGGGAGATCAGCGCGAAGATGGCCGGAAGCGCCCAGTCGTTGAGGCGGCGGTGCAGTTCCGTCCTGTAGCCGGTGGGCTTTGCCTTGTAGTCCGCATCATTCGGATCTGGATTCAGCAGGAAGCTGAGGCTGCGGTCGCTGGCGCGCAAGGTCGCCTGGCCGCGGTTCTGCGTCATATCCGAGAGATCGAAGGAATAGGAATCGAACTTGATGACGGATACGTTGGCATCGGCCGTCTTGCGGTGAACTTCACCATCCTTCATCAGCAGCGACGAACCGCTCGGATCGACAGCACCTTCCTTGGCATAATAGATGAGATCGAAAGCCGGATCGCGGGAATCCACCACGAACAGCCCCTTGAGGATGCGCCCCGACATGCGCTGGCTGATCTGCACGTACAGGCCGTCGTCGATACGCCGGAAATTCTTCTCTTCGATAACGGTGGAGAGAAGGTCTGCATAAGCCTCGGCCACCATCTGGCGCGCAGCAACGCGCGCCTTGGGCTCGACCACATTGTCGACGAAGAAAGAGAAGGCGCTGACCGCGATCGCGAGAATCATGATCGGGCGAATGATGATGCTGCGTCTTGCGCCGGCCGCTTCCATGACCGTCAGCTCGGAATCGCTGTTCATAGCCGTCAGCGTCTGAGTGATGCCGATGACGAGTGCGAAGGGCAGAACGATCGGGATGATGGTCGGCAGGATAAGGGTCGCGAGCTTTACGAACGATCCCATCGACTGGCCGCTGTCGGTCACGAGATTGATGCGCTGCAGCACCTGGGTCGTCCAGATAATAGCAAGCACTGGCAGCAACGCCACCAGGAACATCATACCGACACGCCGTACGATATATGTTTCGAATAACTTCATGCCGGCCCTTAAACGCAAACGCTCTTCGGGCGAGCCGACAGAGATTCACTCTCATCTACGCTGTTTGCGTTTTTTTGGCGACAACCAACTCGCAAAAAAATCGTTAATTTTCCGAGATTCTTTTGTTGTGTGTCGTTTGAGATAATGCCAGCAGGGCCGCGAATATGACAAGCGAGGACAGCCAGCCGAGGACGGCATCGGAAAGATAATGCCCGCCAAAAGCCACCCGAAGTGCCGGAATCAGCAGGGAAACGGCCGCAATCGGCAGAGCGACGGCTGTCCGCAACGGTTGAGGGATGATGAAGATCAGGCAGAACAGCCAACCCGCAGCGGCAGCTTCGCCGGAGATGAACGAGCAATTGGTGACACATTTGCCGGCGAAGGATCCGGCATGCACGAAATCGAGCGTGCCGCCGAACAGATCGGTTTGCCGGGGGCGAGGGCGGCCCGAGAAGGTTTTGAGCCACAGATTGACGACCAGCACCGGGCCGATCAGCAGGGAGCCGAGCGCAATCTTCAGGCTGCGCGCCCTGTTTTTGTTGAATGTGGCGCCGTGGTGCTGCCAGCATTGAAACAGCATCCAGCAGAGGACGAAGGCCGTAACATAGGGGAGCTGAAAAAATACCTCCCGCAGGAAGCGCATGCGCGGATCGTCGCTGTAGGGAAAGAAGCCGCAAATCCGGTCAGGTTTGACAAGGGCGTGGCACTGCTCAGGCAGGAAAAACAGATTCGCGACGGCAAGGTCGATCTGTGGAAAGAGCGAAAACAAACCGAGTAGCGCCCACCACAGGCAGAAGAGGGCGACGAAGGCGTCGCCGGCCGTGCGCGGGCGCAGAATTTCGGGAAAGCGGTCTTCCCGGTTCAGGCTGTTAAAATCAATAATCAAGGCGGTTTCCGCTAAAAGAACAACACCGTCTGACGACGACAAAATCGATTATCGGGAGAGTTTAACCACACTAAATGACAGGGGTTTGAAGCCGCCGGTTTGCTTCATCGAGGAATGGCTTTGCCAAAGGGTTGTATTCCCTAGGCAAACCTTGAATGATGGTTGCCTAATCCTTCTTCTGTAATTGCATGTTCATCGGAGCAGAAATGTCTGTGAAATTCGAGATATCCTTCGCCAAGTCGGCCCGCCTCGGTGGTGGTCTGGCCATTCTCCTGAAAGACACGGATAGTGAGAGACCAGCGGGCGCGGAGAGCGCCGATCCGGCAAATGTGTTTGCCAAGGCCGCGCCCATTTCCGGCTTCAAGAGCAAGGCGTTGAGCAGCCTGGATATCATTGCGCCGGAGGGCGCTCCCGTTGATCGGATCATCGTCATTGGCACCGGCAAGGCCAAGAACCTGCAGGCGCATGACTGGCTGAAGCTCGGCGGCGGTGCCGCGGCCAAAATCCGCAATGTCGAGAAGGCCGCCATCTATATAGATGCTCCGGGCCTCGAGGTGGGAGCCAAGGAGGCCGCCGATTTCGCATTGGGCATGCTGTTGCGCGCCTATAGCTTCGATACCTATAAGACGAAGAAGGGCGATGACGAGGAGAAGGGCAGCGCCCGCAAGGCCGTAAAGGTGACCATCGTTACCCAGGAAGCGGCTGCGGCGAAGAAGCTGTTTGCCGCCTCGGAAGCGATCGCCGGCGGCGTGATTCTTGCGCGCGATCTCGTCAACGAACCGCCTAATGTCCTCGGCCCGGTCGAATTTGCCGCGAAGGCCAAGGAGCTTGAGAAGCTTGGCGTCGAGGTAGAGATCCTGACCGAGCGCGAAATGCGCCGGCTTGGCATGGGCGCGCTGCTCGGTGTTGCCCAGGGTTCCGTCCGTCCGCCGCGCCTTGTCATAATGCAGTGGAAGGGCGGCAAGTCGAAAGACAAGCCCGTGGCCTTCATCGGCAAGGGCGTCGTCTTCGACACCGGCGGCATCTCCATCAAGCCGGCTGCCGGCATGGAAGACATGAAAGGCGACATGGGCGGGGCTGCCGCCGTCACCGGTCTGATGCATACACTTGCCGCGCGCGGGGCCAAGGTCAACGTCATCGGCGTTATCGGCCTTGTCGAGAATATGCCTGATGGCAACGCCCAGCGTCCGGGCGATATCGTCACCTCCATGTCGGGCCAGACGATCGAGATCATCAACACGGATGCCGAGGGTCGGCTCGTGCTCTGTGATGCGCTCTGGTACACCAATGACCGTTTCAAACCGCAATTCATGATCAACCTGGCGACCCTGACCGGCGCGATCCTCGTTGCCCTTGGCAACCTGCAGGCGGGCCTCTTCAGCAACGATGACAAGCTGGCGAACGAGCTGACGGCGGCAGGCCTCCTGACCGATGAGCGCCTGTGGCGCATGCCGCTCGGCAAGGACTACGACAAGATGATCGACAGCAAGTTCGCCGATATGAAGAATACCGGCGGCCGCTATGCCGGCTCGATCACCGCCGCTCAGTTCCTCAAGCGCTTCGTTGGCGAGACGCCCTGGGCGCATCTCGATATTGCCGGTACGGCGATGGGCTCGGTGCAGGATGAGATCAATCAATCCTGGGGTTCCGGTTTCGGCGTTCGCCTGCTCGACGAGCTGGTCCGTGCCAACTACGAATCGTGACCAGCAACGCTTTGTGAGATAGAAGAGGCGCCATGACAGACGTTCTCTTCTATCACCTGACCGAATCGAAGCTTGAAGATGCCCTGCCGCCGCTCATCGACAAAAGTGTCGAGCGCGGCTGGCAGGTGGCCGTGCAGATGCGAGACCCGGCGCGGCGCGATATTCTCGATACCCATCTATGGACCTATCGCGAGGACAGCTTCCTGCCGCATGGCACGGATGAAGGCGAGATGGCCGACCGCCAGCCGGTGCTGCTGACCGTCTCGCCTGACAATCTGAACAATGCCGCCGTGCGTTTCTTCATCGAAGGCGCTGAAGCGACTGATGTCGGGTCCTACCAGCGTGTTGTTCTGATGTTCGATGGTTACGACCAGGAGCAGCTGGAAAGCGCTCGGGCCCAATGGAAGCGGCTGAAAGGCGAGGGGCATAATCTCACCTACTGGCAGCAGAGCCAGGATGGTCGCTGGGAGAAAAAGGCCTAGTAGGTCTCCCGCATTGCACGGAAAATGTGCCTACTGGCCTTCCGCCAGGATCTTCTGGATAAAATCCTTCTTCGCCGCCGTATAAGCCGCGCGGTCATTGGCATATTTCGCTGCCAGCTCGACCTTCAGTGCCTCATAGGCATGGGCCAGGTCCGGCTCCCGACGCAAGCGATCGCGGAAAATAAGGAAGTTGCGCCAGGTCGTGCCACCATATTCGACCACATGCACCAGGTGCGTGCGGGTATTCCCCTCGATGTCGCGACCAAAAATATGGTCATCGGGGACGATATTGCTGCCGGCATAGATATAGCCGATGGATGCCATCGGCTCGATGCAGGCGAGGCCATCCTCGAAGCGCCGAACGCCCACGGCGATATCGATGATCGGCTTGGCCTTGATTTCCGGGACGGAGGTGCTGCCGAAGTGTTGCACGTCGACGGCAAGGTCGCCGAGCGCACCACGAATGGCAGCCTCTTCCAGCAAATAGGCTTCGTGCCAGCTCTGGTTCGGCTCGGCGAGCCTGACAGATTTGTTGCCGACGCCGAGCCCGAAGGTCTGTTCATGCTCCGATGCCATAGGCATCATCTCCGATGAGGACTTTGTGCTAAGCTAGCACGTTGCGGATCGAATTGTCTTCATCGGGAAGCGCGTATCAATCATAAAATGCTTCGATAAATTTGCGTTTGCCGAGCATGAAAGCATCGGCGACGTGCCGCAGCGGCGAAACGTCGACGTCGGAAGTTCCGGCTTTGACGATTTCCGCAAAACGGCGATAGAGCGAAGGATATTCGGCCTCAGGCGCCGAGAAGGTCAGTTCGCCGTTCACCGAAAGCTTGGAGCCGCCCTCGGCCAGAACCATCTGGCCGGCATCCGTCTCGGCGACGATATCCCAGCTCTGCTTGCCGGTCTGGCGCCAGTCGAATTCGGCATGAACCGGAAGCCCCTGACCGCTCTTGAAGTGCAGGTCGGCCGCGATCGGCGAATCGCGGTTTTCCGGAAATTCCAGTGTTGCGCCGGTCAGGAAAAGCGCCGGGAAAATATGCGTGACGATCGACAGCGCGTTGATGCCGGGATCGAAAACTCCGAGCCCGCCGGCCTGCCAGATCCATTCCTGGTTCGGATGCCAGTGACGGACATCTTCCTTCCAGATCACATGGACGCTGCGGATGGTCGTACCGGCGAGGAAAGTCTTTGCTGCCTCCACGGCCGGAGCATAGCGCGAATGCCAGCTTGCAAAGAGCGAGACGCCCTTGGCTTTTGCGAGATTTTCGAGATCCACTATTTCGCTCAGCGTCGCCCCCGGTGGCTTTTCCAGGAAGACGTGCTTCCCGGCCAGAAGCGCCTTGTAGGCCGCCTCGTAACGATATTGCGGCGGCATGCAGAGCGAAACGGCATCGATCGAAGGGACGGCGTCCAGCATGGTCTCGATAGTGGTGAAGGCCGGAATGCCCTCGACCGTGCCATGGCGGCTGGCCGTGGCGACCAGCTTGAAATCCGGATTGTTCGCGATGGACGGAAGGTGCTGGTCGCGGACGATCTTGCCGACGCCGACAATAGCGAGGTTGATGGGGGACATGGGTGTCTCTCGATTAGTATGATTATTAATCTGATCTTTATCAGAATGCTGCCAGTGGGCAAGGGTGACCAGGCATGATCTCCGATGGAGCGATTCAGCCGTCGCTCTGCTTTACGATCGTCTCTCGGAGGAAACTGTACCCCAGCGCGACGCGTGCCGCCAGCTCGGTCGACGCCCCGTCACCCCCATGGCCGCCCGAACCGAATTCATGAAACAATGGATGATGGCCGAGCTCCTCCATGCGGGCGGCAAACCGCCGTGCATGCGAGGGATGAACCCGGTCGTCGTTACTGGAGCTCTCGATGTAGATCGGCGGATAGGTAATCTCGGAGGCAGGCTTGATATTGTGCAGCGGCGAATAGGTCAGCAGATATTCGAGATCGGCCGAATCGTCGGGATTGCCGTATTCGTCTATCCAGGCCTGCCCGGCCGGGAAGACGTGGAAACGGGTCATGTCCAGTACCGGCACTTGGCACCAGATCGCACCGAAATCCTGCGGATAGCGTGTCGTCATGACACCGGTTAGCAGCCCTCCATTGCTGCCGCCATTGGCGGCAATACGCGAAGGCTTGGTGTAACCCCGGGCAACAAGATCACGAGCGACCGCGACAAAATCGGCGTAGGCCCTATGGCGTCCATGGCCCTTGGCGGAACGATGCCAATTGGGGCCGAGTTCGCCGCCGCCACGGATATAGGCCTGGACGTAACCGCCACCCTGTTCCAGCCAGCGGCCGATCGTGCCTGAATAATTGGGGCTGAGCGAAACGTCGAAGCCGCCATAACCATAGAGCAGTACCGGCAGTTCGCCCTTGATCCAGCTTTTTGGCAAGACAAGCCGATAGGGTACCTTCGTGCCGTCTTCGGAGGTGGCTTCCAGCAATTCGGCGACCATGCCTTCACTGTCGAAATAGGCAGGCGAGCTGGCTGTATGCTCAAGCTCTAGCGGCTTGCTGCGGTCGGAAAGCTCAAGTCGATAGCAGGATGGCGGCTGGAGGAAACCGTTGCCGTAGACCTGCAGCGTATCGTCGCCGAGATGCAGGTCGGAATAAAGGGGTGAGATCCCCACCGTCTGTGCGTCCGCCGGCAAGACAATCTCCTGGACCGCTGCGTCGGCCCGAGCCAGATCGAGGACGAAGAGGCGCGGTTGCAAATTGTCGGATACGACGAAAACGCACCATTCGCGCATCAGCAAGAAACACGATATCGATTGCCGTTCGCCCGGCGAAAACAGCACACGCATCGCTGCACCGCCGGGATCGCCGGCATGTCGGGGCAAGGGCTGTAGCACCAGGCTGCCGGCAGCTACCCGCTCGTCAGTCTTCGCGAGCCAGAGACAGTAGGAATGGTTAAACCCCGCGTCGATCTCTCTCGGCAGATCGATCCGCCGCAACGAAAGGTCCTCATCCTCAATGAAGACACTGGAGCTGCCGATTTCATGACCGGCAATGAACAGGCGCACCGGCTGCTCAGCATTCTCCGTAGCAGTGCTGTTGGTCAGCGGATTGAGCACGGCGCAGGAACCGTAGACGTCGGCATCATCGGCCGCATACAGCACAGGCGCTTCTGCAGGGGCGACCCCGCGCGTCAGGCTGCGACCGACGCGCGGCCATCCCGAACGGGTCGAGGAGAAGCGATCGATCGAGCCGAAATAGGCGATCTCGTTGCGGCTGAGCCAGGTCGCGTGGCAGCGCACTGGCGGCGTGTCGAACCCGCCTTCGACGATGCTTTTCGCCTCGCAATCGAATTCAAGGAGCCGCATGGGATCGGAGCCGCCATCTGAAAGGCAAAGCAACACGCGGGTCGGCTCCCAGGGACAGGTAATCGCGCCGCGCCAGAGCCACGATCTGTTTTCACTGGCACAGAAGGCGTCGAGATCGAAGATCGGCTCCCAGGGTGCATCGGGGAGAGGGGTCTGGTCTGCGGGCAGCCGCGACCATACGCCGAGGGGGTGGTCCGCGCTGCGGTGGAAGTCGAACAGCCATTTGCCGCGGCGCACGGCGTGGATCAGCCGGTCTTCCCGCTCGATAAGGGCTTTGATCGCCGCACTGTCCGCCTCGAATTCCGGCGTCTTCAGCGCCTTCTCCGATTGCGCACCCCTCTCGGCGACGAATTGCAGGGTGAGTGGATCGTCGTCGCGTTCGAGGTGGAGGTGCATGATAGCCCTGAAATCCATTGATGATGGCAGTCGCCCGCCACCAAATCAAAATACGGCCGCGGAAGCAACCATGCTTCCGCGGCCGTATTGACCATGGATTTTTCGGTGTTGACGGGTCTCAGCGTACCATCTTGATATCGGCCTGAGCGACGAGATTGGTCGCAGGGGCGGGAGCGTGCCGGTACTTGAGTGTCACCACCTTGTAGCCCTCTTTTTCCAGACGGGTGAGAAGGACCGGCAGCATTCTTACAGTCCGCTGGTGGATGTCGTGCATGAGAATGATGCCATGGCCGCGTTGATGCAGCTGTCTCATTGTGCGATCCGCCACAGCGGCGGGCGTCGAGGTGAAATAGTCCTTGCTGTCGACGTCGACGTCCATGACGATCATGCCGCGGTCGGCAATGGCTGTACGCAGGCGCTTCGAATCGGCGAGATAGGGGAAGCGGAAGAAGGGCACGTCGCTGCCGACGACCTTGGAGACGGCGTTCTTGCCCTTGGCAATCTCGGCCATCGCCATGTCGAAACTCATCTTGTCGAGGTCCGGATGGCGGAAGGTGTGGCTGCCGATCGTGTCGCCGCGAGCGGAGACCTCGCGGGCTGTTTCCGGATGAGCCAGCGCCATTTCGCCGACCATCATGAACGTCGCCTTGACGCCGAACTTGTCGAGCGTGGCAAGGATGCGTTCGGTCTTGCCGGGGGCAGGGCCGTCATCGAAGGTCAGGATCACTTCCTTGTCGGCCAGCCGGATATCCTTGAGTGAGGAGACTTCGAGCGTGCGGCCGACGAGATTGTGCGGGCCGTTGAGGCCTGCAAGATCGCGGGTCTCGAGATCGGCGACGAGCCACTTGTTCGGTTCCATCTCCACCGGGTCATTGGCTTTCAGCGGCTTATGGCGCGTCTCTTCTGCTGCATAGCCGGTCTTGAGCGAAGCTTCGCTGCCCGGCTTTGTGGCACATCCTCCCAGAGCCAGGGACACGGCAATGCCAGCCAGTAAAACGCGGTAGTTCATCGGAATCGCTCAACACTTATGTCAATGAAGGTTGAGCGTACTTTCCGTAATTATGGTTAATGATCGGTTAGGATCGGCTCCGAAACCATTAAGAATTCGCCGAGATCAGCCGGCCATGGCGCTTTCATATTCCGCTGAAAGTTCCAGCCATTGCTCTTCGGCCGCAGCGAGCTTTTCAGCGGCATCCGCGCGCTGCTTCGCCTTCTCCGCAGCCTTGGCGGGCGCCTTCTCGTAAAGGGCGGGGTCTGCAAGTTCCACATCAAGCGCCTGAATCAGTTTCTCAAGCTTGGCGGTCAAGGATTCGATTTCGTTGATCTTCTTCTTAAGCGGCGCCTGCGAAGCACGGCGCTCGGCAGCGAGCTTGCGCTGATCTGCCTTGGAGACGGAATCGTCGCCGGCATTTGCCTTGGCCTTGTCATCGCGCGGCTTCGGGCTCGCAACGACGAGGCTGCGATAATCTTCAAGATCTCCGTCGAAGACCGAAACGGTGCCGTCGCGCACCAGCCACAGCCGGTCGACCGTCGCCTCGATCAGATGGCGGTCATGCGAGATGAGGATGACGGCGCCGGAATAATCGTTCAGCGCCTGTATCAAAGCATTGCGGCTGTCGATATCCAGATGGTTCGTGGGTTCGTCGAGGATCAGCAGGTTCGGCGCATCGAAGGCGGCGAGGCCCATCAGCAGTCGTGCCTTCTCGCCGCCGGAGAGGTCCTTGACCTGTGTGTCCATCTTCTCCGTTGCCAGGCCCATCTGCGCGACGCGAGAGCGCACTTTCGCTTCCGGCGTCTCGGGCATGCGGCGGCGAACATGCTCGACAGCCGTCTGGTTTGGAATGAGATCATCGAGCTGGTGCTGGGCGAAGAAGCCGATCTTCAGGCTAGGCGCCAGCTTCACATCGCCGCTCTCGGCGTTAAGCCGGCCGGAGATGAATTTCGCGAAGGTCGATTTGCCGTTACCGTTCGAGCCGAGCAGGGCGATGCGGTCATCGGCATCGATACGCAGGTTCAGACGCTTCAGGATCGGCTTTTCCGGCTCGTAGCCGACGGCGCCGCCGCTAACCGCGATGATGGGCGAGGCGGGCTGCTTTTCGGGCTCCGGAAAGCTGAAGCCCATGACGTGATCTTCGATGACGGAGGCGACGGTCCCCATCCGCTCCAGCGCCTTGACGCGCGACTGCGCCTGCCGCGCCTTTGAGGCTTTGGCCTTGAAGCGGTCGATGAAGCTCTGCAGATGTTTGCGCGCCGCGTCGTTCTTGGCTTTCGCCTTCGTCTGCAACTCGTCGGCCTCGGCCTTCTGCCGCTCGAACTGATCGTAGGAGCCGCGATAGAAGGTGAGTTTCTTCTGGTCGAGATGGACGATGGAATTGACCGCCGTGTTCAGCAGGTCGCGGTCATGCGAGATGATGATGACGGTATGCGGGTAGCGGCGAATATAGTCCTCGAGCCAGAGCGTGCCTTCGAGGTCGAGATAGTTTGTCGGTTCGTCGAGCAGCAGCAGATCCGGCTCGGAAAACAGCACGGCCGCGAGCGCCACGCGCATGCGCCAGCCGCCGGAGAACGAGGAGGCCGGGCGCTTCTGCGCTTCGTGGTCGAAGCCTAGGCCGGCGAGGATGCTGGCGGCACGCGCTTCGGCCGAATGCGCGCCGATATCGGCAAGCCGCGTCTGGATGTCGGCGATGCGGTGCGGGTCGGTTGCCGTCTCGGCTTCCACGAGCAGGGCCGCGCGCTCCTTGTCGGCCGCAAGCACGATATCGATCAGCGGCTCTTCCGTGCCGGGTGCTTCCTGCGCGACCTGGCCGATGCGGGCATTGCGCGGGATGGAGACCGAACCGCTTTCGGATGCGAAATCGCCTGTAATGATCCTGAACAGTGTGGATTTGCCCGCGCCATTCTTGCCGACGAGGCCAGCCTTCGTGCCCGCCGGAAGCGTCACGTTGGCATGGTCGATGAGAAGGCGGCCGGCAATGCGGGCGGAAAGGTCTGAAATCGAAATCATGGCGCGGTTTTGGCCGAACTCGGCGCCGAAGGCAAGAGTGTGAAAGCGCTCAGGCGTCTGCGCGGAGGGCTGCTTTCGGCAGATGGGCGCAGTTCTTCAGCCTCTCGGTCAACTCGGTCTCGTAGAGCATCAGATTGCTCAGGGAGGCGTTGAGGCTGTCGAGCGTCGCATTGACATCCGGAATCGTTGCGATCTCGCGGGTGAAATGCTGCTTTTTCATCAGCCCCTTGGCGAGCTGATCCGCCACTTCGCGCAGCATCTCGGCTGCATCGTTTTCGGATTTGCGTGCCACCAGTCCGCAATGGCTGACGAGGCGATGCTTCATGCCGATCTCGTCGAGCCTGCCCTGCGAGGGCTGGGGGCCAAGCGCCTCGATCTCTTCGGCAAGACAGCGGTCCTGCCCAAAGAGCGCTTCATGGAAGAGTTGATAGTTGCGCGGCAGGTTCCGGATTTTCAGCCGCGTCATGAAGCGGCCGATGGCCTCGAGCTCGGTTTCTCCTTCACCGTCAGCATTGTCGGTGAAATGCCTGGAAACACCTGTCTGCGAACTCTTCATGCCTGCTCTCTGACTGCCGCTCGGTCGATATATCTCTCCAATTTGCAGGTGCGCAGGTTAAGGCAGCATGAACAAAACGGCTTATCGGCTTGGCCACGCAACAAAATGAGGCATATGCTCAACGCATGGGCGAGGTCTGGAAATACCGGCTCGCCCAATGCTTACATCGCCGATGCCTATATCCACTGCTGCCCTTCGGTGCGCTGGAAGTGCAAGAGGTCCAGCACCAGCGATGGCTTGCCCATCGACGTCAGGATCGTGTGGCATTGGCCGCGGTGGTGGGTGTGATGGTTGAACATATGCCCCACTGCCAGGTGAAGCGGGTGGGTGATGGCGCCCGGTCGCAGGACGGATGTATAGGTGATGTCGGTGGCGAGAGCGGCGGCATCGAGCGTATCGACCCAATCCATGATGCGCCTATCCTCCATTTCACGCGCTGCACGAAGGCCTTCGAGATCGTCATGCAGCACGAGGCCCAGTGCTTTCGGTATTTCGCCGGTGCCGCTGAAGCGCTGCATCCACAATCGGTCCGCCACCAGGAGATGGTTCAGCGTGCCGTGGAGCGAACCGAAGAAGGCGCCACGGTCTTCGTGGAGCTCCGCGTCGCTGAGGTCTGCCGCGGCATCATAGACCTGAACATTCGCCCAGCGATTATAGTCGGCAAGCATCCTGAAATACTCAAGCATATCGTTCTCCTCCATTGTGATGGTGATGTTATCGCGAAGTTCGGCAATGGGCAGCCGCTTCGTGGCCTCACGGATCGCGAATCGGCGGCCCGTACTGTGACAGCGGCGTGAAATTGGCCCATACCCCTTGTTTTCGGGCTGTGGGGCGGGTAAAGACCGCCCACTTTTCTCTGATTACAAGGAATGGATCCATGGCGATTGAACGTACTTTCTCGATGATCAAGCCGGACGCAACGAAGCGCAACCTCACCGGCGCCATCACCAAGATTTTTGAAGACAACGGCCTGCGCGTCATCGCCTCCAAGCGCGTCTGGATGAGCAAGCGCGAAGCCGAAGGCTTCTACGCCGTCCACAAGGAACGCCCCTTCTTCGGCGAACTCGTCGAAGGCATGACCTCCGGCCCGACCGTCGTTCAGGTTCTGGAAGGCGAAGGCGCCATCCTGAAGAACCGCGAAATCATGGGCGCGACCAACCCGGCCAACGCTGCTGAAGGCACGATCCGCAAGATCCATGCCCTGTCGATCGGCGAAAATTCCGTTCATGGCTCCGACGCTCCGGAAACGGCTGCTGTCGAAATCGCTTACTGGTTCTCCGAAACCGAAGTTGTCGGCTGAATCGGCCTCCCAGCGAAAACGCTGAGCGATTTGAATTGACTCATGAAAGCCGGGATCGCATCCCGGCTTTTTTCATGCGGGGCAAGCGGCATCATGCCCATAGTCGGTGCTGCCGTCGCCCTTGAAGACCTCCGGATTGGCGGTATAGACCGGGCCGACGACGAGCGGCTTGGTCGGCAGCACCGTCTGATCGAGATCGGATTTCACCTCGGTTTTGATCGTCTGGATCGTCTTGTTGCTGGCATCTACGAGCTTGATCGAGACGGAATAGGGGCGATCCTTGCGCACGCAGCGTAGGTCCGGGCTTTCGAGCGTGATCTTGTCCCAGAAGGAATAGATCTTCTCGCGGATCACAAGCGGATCGCCACCGGCTGGATTTTCGAATTCCGCGACAGCCGTCGTCCCCTCGGGAATTGGAGCGATCTTCTTGAGCGTGACCATGTAGCTGGCGCTTGCCACGCGATAGTTGAAGACGAAGAGGCGGCCGCTGAGCTGGGTCGGACCTTCATCGTCCTTCCTCTGGCAGCTGGCCAGCGCCAGCGCTGCGATCGTGGTTGATAGGACGATCGTTCGAATTTTCATGGTGCCGTCTCCTCCTTCTTGCGCCGGTAGTGCCGGCTTGCCTTGGCGCGGTTGCCGCAGACCGCCATGTCGCACCAGGCGCGGCTTTTGTTCTTGCTGCGATCGATGAAGAGCCAGCCGCAGTTGCCGCAGATTTTCATGCGTTCGGGATCGGGCATGGCGATCAGCCGCAGCGTCGAATGCACCGTCGCGGCATCAAGCCCATCGGACGACGCGCGCTTGAGAACTTTCGCCAGCACAGCCAGGAGTTCGGCCAGCAGCATGTCGGCCATCTCGCCCTGAACGCGGGCGCGAAAGTAGCGATCGATCGCTTCGCGCAAGCCGATGAAGTCCGTCCTGTTCTCGCGCACCACAGGCAGAATATCGCCAAACAAGGCCCGCTCGGCGCAGAAATTCGCCGCCGCCTTCGGAAAGCTTTCCATCTGGCCTGCCGCCTCGAACCGGTCGACACGCCGCTCGTCGTCGTGACGCAGGATGACGCTGTTGGCGACATCAAGCGCCAAGGCGCCACCGGAAAAGCGATGCGGGGTCCAGGAAAAGCTCATGCCGAAAATTATAACTGGTAAAATTGATTTTGCCAGTTACTATTTGCCAATCCTTCGGAGGGGCGAATGGCTTATCTTCTGCAGCAGTTGGCGAACGCGGTTCCGCTTGCCGCGCTTTATGCCGCGCTGGCCTTCGGCTATGCCATTGCTTTCGGCGTGATGAAGCGGGCCGATATCACCTACGGTGCGCTGTTCGCCTTCGCCGGCCAGATGCTCGTGCTGTTCACCGATGTCGGCTACACCCGGATGTACCTGATCCTGCCGGCCGCCTTCACGTTCGGCGCGATCATTGCGGCGGCCTATACGCTCGGCACCGGCTTTCTCGTCGGCCGCTCGATCATGCTGCCTCTTGCGCGTAAGTCGCCGAATACGGTCATCGTCGCGGCACTCGGCATGATGATCATCCTGATGGAGACGGCGCGGCTTGCCTCAAACACGCGCGGCATCTGGCTGCCACCCTTCCTGAACGGAGCGATCGTCTTTTGGGATAGCGGCGACTTCCGGGTGACGCTGACCGAGATCCAGCTGATCAATACGGCGCTGATGATCATGGTGATCGCTGCCGGCGCCTATGTCCTGAAGTGTACGGGATGGGGCCGCATCTGGCGGGCTGTGACCGACGACGCGCTGGCCGCCGAGCTTTGCGGCACAAGCGCCAATCGCGTCTTCCTGATGGCCTACGTCGCCTCGGCACTGGTCGCGACCATTTGCGGGCTGCTGGCCACTTCCTATTACGGCACGATGGATTTCGGGGCAGGGCTTATGTTCGGGCTCAAGGTGCTGATGATCGCGGCAGTTGGTGGCTATTCCGACCCGCTGAAGTCGGCGGCGGGTGCCGCGCTGCTCGGCCTGGGGGAGACGATGTGGGGGGCTTACGGCCCTTTCCTGTGGCGCGACTTCGTCATCTTCTCACTGCTCGTTCTGCTGCTGATATGGAGCCGACGCGAGCGGGTCGTTCCCTGACGTCTATTTTTTTCCGTCCCATTTGGCGCGGGCGCTATCATCCTTGCGTTTGGCAGAAATCCAGTCGCCTGTCGTGCCGTCCTTGGCATGTTCCTTCTTCCAGAAGGGAGCCGAGGTCTTCAGGAAATCCATGACGAAATTGGCGCCGTCGAAAGCAGCCTGCCGATGTGGTGCTGCGGCGATGACGAGGACGATGTTTTCGCCAGGCACGATCTTGCCGTAGCGATGGATGGCGGTCAGGCCGAGAAGCCCGAAGCGCTCAATGGCAAGGTTGGCGATGCGGGTGATTTCCGCCTCCGCCATGCCGGGATAATGCTCGAGTTCAAGCGCGCCGAGCGTGCCGCCATCATCGCGGCAGAGCCCGGAAAATGTCACCACGGCGCCGACGTCGAGCCGCCCCTGTGTCAGCCGGTCGATCTCCGCCTGGAGATCGAAATCTTCCTGCTGAACTTTGACAAATGGTGAAATCATCGCAATTTCCTTGTCGCCCTCCGAAACGGTCTGAGGAGCTTCCCGGCCCTTCGCTTTGGCTCAGGGCGTTCGTCGCTGCAATCGATTCACTGGATCGATTGCTCGGGCGTTGCCCGACCGCTCTTCACCCCCCAGTCATCGGAGGAAAGAGCCCGATCTCGCTCGCGCCGGCGATCGGCTCGTCATGATCGGCGTGTTCCATGTTGATGGCGACGCGGATCGCTTCCGGAAACTGCAGTGCCGCTTCGTATTCTTCGCCCAAGGTCTTCAAATGGTTGAGGAGATCGCCGACGGTGATCACCTCGGCAGGTAGGGAAATCTCCTCCTCGGCCTTGCCGATCCGCTCGCGCACCCAGGCGAAATAAACGAGCTTCGTCATCATTCATTGTCCACGATATGCTTCAGGCCGGCGCGGAAATAATCGTAGCCGGTATAGATGGTGAGCAGCGCCGCGACCCAGAGCAGAAGGATGCCGATCTCCGTGGTGTAGGGCAGCACCTTGTCACCGGCCGGTCCGGCCAGAAGGAAGGCGATGGCCACAAGCTGCGCGGTCGTCTTCCATTTCGCGATACGCGTCACGGGAACGCTCACCTTCAATGCGGCCAGATATTCGCGCAAGCCCGATACCAGTATTTCACGGCAGAGAATGATGATCGCAGCCCAGAGCGACCAGCCGGCAATGGTGCCGTCGGCTGCCACCAGAAGCAGGATCGAGGCGACCAGCAGCTTGTCGGCAATCGGGTCCAGCATACGGCCGATATTCGAGGTCTGGTTCCAGATGCGCGCGAGATAGCCGTCGAGAAAGTCGGTGAGCGAGGCGATGACGAAGATCCAGAGCGCAACCCACCGCGCGAAATCGGAACCTTCCAGCTTGCCTTCGATGAAGAAGCACAGAACGATCAGGGGTACGCAGAGGATGCGGCCGTAGGTGAGCAGATTGGGGATGCTGTAAGCGCGCGAAGCCATGGAAATCGTTTCGTTTCAGTTGTATCGGCGGATTTTGATGAGCCTCTATTCAAGCCCCATCTCGTCCCGGCCTCTTGATTGAGCATGATCTGGTCCAAAAACCGCTCCGCACTTTTTGGGACCATGCTTAGATGATGGTTTGACTAGTCTATCGTCAACATTGTTTCTGTTTTTTCACCGCTATTGCGTGGAATTTGCGACCGAGATTTCTTATTTCGCGGCGTCCTCGTGGAAATGATTGTAAACCTGCCGTGCCACGGCCTCCGATATGCCTTCCACGGCCATCAGATCGGAGAGGGCGGCGCGCGATACGGCTTTGGCAGTGCCGAAATGCTGGAGAAGTGCCCGCTTGCGCGAAGGGCCGATGCCGCCGATCTCGTCCAGCGGGTTCTTCACCATCTCCTTCTTGCGTCTGGCGCGATGCGAGCCGATGGCGAAACGGTGGGCTTCGTCGCGCAGGCGCTGGATGAAATAAAGTACCGGATCGCGCGGCGGCAGGGTGAAGCTCTCTCGCGCAGGAGCAAAGAAGCGCTCGCGCCCGGCATCGCGGTCGACACCCTTGGCAACGCCGATGGCGATGACGCTGTCGGTAATGCCCAGCTCCTCGAGAATGGCGCGCACGGCGGTCATCTGCCCCTGGCCACCATCGATGAGGATGATGTCGGGCCAGGCGGGGAAGGGCTGGTCGGCCGCATCGGCGGCGGAAGCCTCGGTTACGGCACTGCGGTCGGGCTTGCCCTCTTCCTTCAGCAGCCGGGAGAAGCGACGGGTCATCACTTCGCGCATCATTCCGAAGTCGTCGCCGGGCGTGATATCGGTCGATTTGATGTTGAACTTGCGGTATTGGCCTTTGACGAAGCCTTCAGGTCCCGCCACGACCATGCCGCCGACGGCATTCGTGCCCATGATATGGGAGTTGTCGTAGATCTCGATGCGCTGCGGCACGTAAGGAAGCTTGAAGGTTTCCTTGAAGCCCTCAAGCAGCCGCGATTGCGAAGCCGTCTCCGCCAGCTTGCGGCCATGCGCCTCACGGGCATTGGCAACGACATGCTCCACAAGATCGCGCTTCTCGCCGCGTTGCGGCACGAGGATCGAAACCTTGTGGCCGGTCTTCTCGCTCAGTGCTGTTGCCAGCAGCTCGATTTCCTCGACGGTCTCCGAAAGCAGGATCTGCTTGGGAACCGGCTTGTCATCATAGAATTGCGCCAGGAAGGCGTTCAGCACCTCGGCGCCTGACAGCGATGGGTCGGCCTTCGGGAAATAGGCGCGGTTGCCCCAGTTCTGCCCGGTGCGGAAGAAGAAGACCTGGATGCAGGAGATGCCGCCCTCATGGTGGATGGCGAAGACATCTGCCTCCTCGACTCCGGCCGGGTTGATGCCCTGGTGGCTCTGCACATGCGATAGTGCCGCCAGCCGGTCGCGAAAGACGGCGGCGCGCTCGAAATCGAGATCTTCGGCGGCGGCGTTCATCTCTTCGGCCATGTGCGCCTTGACGTTCTGGCTCTTGCCGGAAAGGAAATCCTTCGCCTCCTGCACCAGCTCGGCATACCCTGCATCGCTGATCTCATGCGTGCAGGGCCCCGAACAGCGCTTGATCTGATAGAGCAGACAGGGCCGGGTTCGCGTTTCGAACACGCTGTCGGCGCAGGTGCGGATCAAGAAGGCGCGCTGCAGCGAATTGATGGTGCGTCCGACGGCACCGGCCGATGCGAAGGGACCGAAATAATCTCCCTTGCGGGCGCGCGCCCCACGATGCTTGAAAATGGCGGGTGCGCGCCGGTCGCCAGTAATCAGGATATAAGGGAACGACTTGTCATCCCGCAGTAGGACATTGAAGCGCGGCCGCAAGCGCTTGATCAGATTCGCTTCCAGCAGCAGCGCTTCCGTCTCGGTGCGGGTGGTGACGAACTCCATATTGGCGGTTTCGCGCACCATGCGGGCGATGCGGTTGGAATGCCCGCGGCCCATGGCATAGTTGGCGACACGCTTCTTCAGGCTGCGCGCCTTGCCGACATAGAGCACGTCGCCGGCTTCGTTGAACATGCGGTAAACACCGGGATTGTTCGGCAGCCGCTTGACGAATTCGGCGATCAGTTCCGCGCCGCGAAGCCCGGTTTCGTTCTTGCCGCCTTCGTTCCAGTCGACGGGCACGACAGGGGAGGCGGCGGCATCGCCCTCTACGTCGATGTCGTCTTCTATATCATCCGATTCGTCGTAGAGAATGCCGCCGTCGGGCAGCTTTCTTCCATTCATTCCGCACTCTCCGCCACATCAGGCGTTTCCCAGGCAAGATGCTGGCCGCCATCGAGCGCTATCATTTGGCCCGTGATCGAGGGCGTGTCAAAAAGAAAGCGGATGGTGCGGCCGAATTCCTCCAGCCCTGGCGCCGCCTTTAATATGAGGCCGTCGATCTGCGCCTGAAAGTCCTCCTCCGACTGTCGAACGCTGCGCACGGTCGGGCCCGGGCCGATGGCGTTGACGCGGATGCGAGGTGCAAAGCTTTGGGCCATCGTCTGAGTCGCGGCCCAGAGTGCTGCCTTCGATAGTGTATAGGAGTAGAAGCGGGGGTTCAGTGCCCAGACCCTCTGGTCGACCATGTTGACGATCAATCCCGGAAGGGGCTCAGGAAGCTGCCGGACGAAATCGGCAGCGAGGATGGAGGGCGCGCGGACATGCACGGCGAAATGCGCCTCGAAGGCTTCCGCATCGAAACGCTCGGCGGAATCACCGAGGAAGGCGGAGGCGTTATTGACCAACAAATCGATCGGACCAAGCTCGTCTTTGACTCTTTCGACAAGGGTTGACGTCTCCACAAAATTTTGCAGGTCAGCCTTGATCGCAATCGCCTTTCTGCCCGTTTGCTGCAATTTTGCCGCAATCTCCGCAGCCTCGGCGAATGATTGATGAGCATGCAGCGCTACTGAAAAGCCATTAGCCGACAAATCCTCGGCGATTGCCCGGCCTATTCTTTTCGATGCGCCTGTGATCAGCGCCGTTCGTAGTTTTTCCTGGCTCAAGATGCTGCCTTCTTCTCGTCGTTACCCGGTCGACGCTCATATAGGGTGCCGATACACCATATGAAAAGGTGTTGAAACGAATGACACTCTCGGCGCGTCTTATGTAAAGCTTGAGTTATAGTTCGATTAAAATAAGTATACACGGTTTAACCATTGGTTATGGTTAACAATTCATCTGTTGCGATGAAGCAACATCGAAATTCAGCCACCTCTGTGCCACAATGATATCATATTTTGGCTCTTCCAATTCCTCATTTGCACTCCAATTTCAATCTCGATCCGGGAGGGATTTGTTTTAATTGCTCGTGACGCTTCGAAGTCACCGTTTGTAGATGAAGCGCACGAGACTGATAAGGAGAAAAGTATGCGTACTCTCGTAACGACCCTCATGGTCTCCGCTTTCGCTCTCGGCGGCTTTACCGCAGCTCACGCTGCAGACGCTGTTGAGCAGATTCCGCAGCCGCCCGTCGCCCAGGATGCCCCTCCGGCCGTTAACAACTGGTCTGGCTTCTACATCGGTGGTGCTGGCGACTGGAACAAGGGCCACTTCAGCCACAACGGCAACGCCTATGGTTTCGGCGGCCAGGCTTTCACCGGCTACAACTGGCAGCAGGGCCAGATCGTATACGGCGTTGAAGCTGACCTCGGCTACTCCGGCGCTGACAGCACCCGCAACGGCCTGACCGCCAAGAATGGCGTCAACGGCTCGGTTCGCGGTCGTATCGGTTACGACTTCAACCCGTTCATGCTGTACGGCACGGCTGGTCTGGCTCTCGGCCAGAACAAGCTCTCCGACGATACCTCGTCTGAAAGCAAGACGGCTGTTGGTTACACGGTTGGTGCAGGTGCTGAAACCTTCATCACCAACAACATCACGGCTCGCCTCGAATACCGTTACACGGACTACGGCAAGAAGGACTTCAACCTCGACTCCGGCAGCTTCTCGCGCGGCTACGACGAGCAGAGCGTTAAGGTTGGTATCGGCGTAAAGTTCTAATCACTTGACGGCATTGAATGAGGAAAAAGTCGGGGCTCTTGCCCCGGCTTTTTCTGTTTCACATTGATTTTCGCGTGGACGCTGCTCCGAATTCCTTCAACTTGGCCGTTTGAATTTTTTGTCGATGTCCGTCTATATGGTTGTAGTTGGGCGGGGGCATATACATGGCGAAGTGGCACTACGCGGTAGGAGATGGCTATCGAGAACCGATTGAGGAAGATGAGGTACGCGCACTGATTCAATCAGGAACGGTGAAAGGTGAAACGCTTTTGCGGGCGTCCGGGGCAAATAGGTGGTTGCCTGCCCGGGACATTGAGGAGTTCACAAGCGCTTTTGTGCAACCACAACCTCTGCCGTCACTACCAAGCGCAGCGGCAGTCACCATAGCTGAAAACTCTGGCTTATCGACTTACGCTGGCCCATGGCCACGTTTCTGGGCGAGGCTCATCGACAATTTAATCGTGCTGCCGGTGCTTGGGTTTGTGCTTACCTTTGCAAGCGCGCTTTATGCGCCGGCTTGGTATGTCAAAATTATAAAAACGAGCGATACCGTCTGGGGGGTCTGTCTTTTGCCCGTCGTAGCTTTAGTGCTCGCACTGATAATGGCACTGACGGGGACGACGGTAGGCAAGGCAATATTCGGGATACGTGTGGATGCCCCAAAGGGCAAAGGTAGGCTAAAGTTTTTTCTCGCTCGGGAGTTAAAGGTATGGTTCACAGGCCTCGGGCTCGGTATCCCAATCGTTTCACTTATTACCCAAATCCGTCAGTATCGCCAGGTGGCAGCCGGAAAGCCGGCGAGCTATGATCAAGGCGGTGCTGGCGTCGTTGGAAGACCGTCGAAGTTCCGTATTGGCGTAGGAATATTTGTCGCTTTGAGCCTGTACGGTTTCGTGATGTACCAGCAAGCCGAAGACATATGGGCTAATCGCAATATTTACGCGACCCAACTCTGGACCAATCCTGTCAGCAATCGCACCGCCCACATTGCCAAGATGTGGCGGGGAGAGGAGTTCAAGGTAGACGGTGGCCGTATGTTCTACTTTGCGGCGAACGCGCAACTTGCAGAGGCGCTTTTGGGTTATGAACAGTTGGAGTCGGACGGCATTACTAACCTTGCCTATGCCAATGCCGTCGGCAGCGCGTTAGCCCCGGATGTTAGTATCACTTCCGATTGGAAGCGGGTCATAGTTTACGGATATCCCAGTCTTCGTGCTACCGGCAAGAGTATCAGGGACAATGATACCAGCGTGGAAATTACCGTTTTGGTTATCCGAAGACATGCCTGGAGAACGCTTGTTTTTGCGCGGGGACGGCCCGTGGCGGATTTGCCGGGTAGCAGCGAATTTGTTGAAGCCGCATTCACGACGGTTGATTGACGCCAATCATCGAAGCGAGCTGTATTTTGTCGAGCAGCGCTAATCGATCAGGCCCGCGGCTTCATCGCCTGATAGTCCGGAAAATGCCTTTCGAACTTTGCAACCCATTCGATCAGGCCGCCGTGATCCGCCTCCCATTGTCCTTCGAAACGAAGCTGCAGATAGCCGATGAGGGCAGCGAGCGCGAAATGTCCCGCATGCAGCTTCTTGCCGATCTTCGGCGGCTCGGCGTCGAGATGGATGAGTGCGCGCTTTGCCTTTGTCCATTGCCGGTCGATCCACGGCTGGTGCTGCTTTTCAGGCTCGCGAAGGCGCCGTTCATAGACGATGGAGAGAAGGCATTCCTTGGTGCCGTCGCATAGCGCTTCCAGAACTTCGGCCTCGGTGCGTTTGCCCTTCTTGGAAGGATAAAGGCCGCCTTCCTGGCGGTCGAAGTAATGCATGATCGCGCGGCTGTCGAAAATCGCCTCGCCATCGTCGGTCAGCAAGGTCGGGATCTTGCCGAGCGGATTATTGTCGACGAGCAGCGCCGGTCCTGCATTCGTCTCGACATGGATTTCCTCGAGCTTGATGTCGAGATGGCGTGCGGCCATGCGCACCTTACTGGAAAAGGGGGAGGCGGGCGAGCAGAGCAGTCTCATCAAGTCACCTGTAGGGTATGCAGAAAGGATTCAATGTTCGCCGCGCAGCCAGAAGGCGCGCTGCGAGGCGAAACGATCCTGCGCCAGCAGGTCCTTTAGCGCCGGCAGCAGCGCATGCAGCTCGTCCTTCAGCGTGAAGGGCGGATTGACGATGATCAGGCCGGAACCGGTGAGCCCGGTGAAGCCGCGATCGCTTTTGATCGTCAGCTCGGCGCAAAGCATCTTCGGGATGTCCAATGCCTGCAGCGCCTCGTGGAACTGCTTGATCGGCGCATCCTTCTTGATCGGATACCAGAGGCAATAGGTGCCGCCTGGAAAACGGCGCCACGCCTTCGCCAGGCCGTCTACCAGCCGCTCATATTCGCCGTCTTCCTCGAAGGGCGGATCGACAAGCACGATGCCGCGTTTTTCCTTCGGCGGCAGATGCGCGCCAAGCGCCAGCCAGCCGTCCAGTTCGGTAACACGGGCGTGGTGGTCTCCCTCGAACAGCCGATGCAGCCGCTGAAAGTCCTGAGGGTGCAACTCCATTGCGGACAGCCGGTCTTGCGGGCGGAACAGCATGCGGGCCAGCTTTGGCGAGCCGGGATAGAGCCGGATGCCACCCTCGGGGTTCAGCTCGCGAACGGCGGTGAGATAGGGCTCGAGCAGGTCGGCCACTTGTGGCACGAGCTCCGCCTCGAGCAGGCGGCCGATGCCGTCTTGCCACTCGCCGGTTTTCTGCGCCTCTTCCGAGGAGAGATCGTAAAGTCCGATGCCGGCATGCGTGTCGAGGACGCGGAAGGCCTTGTCCTTGTTCTGCATGTAGCGGACGAGGCGGGCAAGGATCGCGTGCTTCAGCACATCGGCGAAATTGCCCGCGTGGTAGATATGCCGATAGTTCATTGTCGGTGAAGTCCGCATGAATTGTTGAGATGGGCCGGATTATCGCTAGTGGCCGGTCACCGCTTGAAATATAGAAATATCATGAACATTGCGACCCCTATTCAAGCCAAACCCCGCATTGGTCACACGGCCTGTCCGCACGACTGTCCGTCCACCTGTGCGCTGGAGATCGAACTGACCGAGGATGGCCGGATGGGCCGCGTTCGCGGCGCCGGCGATCATTCCTACACATCCGGCGTCATCTGCGCCAAGGTCGCGCGTTATGCCGAGCGGCTCTATCATCCCGACCGTCTGATGAAGCCGCTGCGCCGCGCCGGCGCCAAGGGCGCGGGGAGTTGGCAGGAAATCTCCTGGGACGACGCTCTGGACGAGATCGCCGAGGCCTTCGTCAAGGCCGAGGCCAAGGATGGCAGCGAGGCGATCTGGCCCTATTTCTATGCCGGCACCATGGGTTGGGTGCAGCGCGATTCCATCGATCGCCTTCGCCACACCAAGCGTTATTCAGGCTTCTTTTCCTCGATTTGCACCAATCCGGCCTGGACCGGCTTTACCATGGCGACGGGCGTGCTGCGCGGCCCCGATCCGCGCGAGATGGGCCGCACGGACTGTATCGTCATCTGGGGCACGAACGCGGTGGCTACGCAGGTCAATGTGATGACGCATGCGATCAAATCCCGCAAGGAACGTGGCGCCAAGATCGTCGTCGTCGATATCTACGACAATCCGACGATGAAGCAGGCCGATCTGGCGCTGATCGTCAAGCCGGGCACGGATGCGGCGCTCGCCTGCGCCGTCATGCATGTCGCTTTCCGCGACGGCTATGCCGACCGCGCCTATATGGCTAGATATGCCGACGATCCCTCAGGTCTTGAAGAGCATCTGAAGTCGAAGACGCCTGCCTGGGCCGCAGGTATCACTGGTCTTTCGGTGGACGAGATCGAAGCCTTCGCCAAGCTGGTGGGAACCACGAAGAAGACCTATTTCCGCCTGGGCTATGGCTTCACCCGCCAGCGCAACGGTGCCATCGCCATGCATGCGGCTGCCTCGATCGCCACGGTGCTGGGCTCCTGGCAATATGAAGGCGGCGGCGCCTTTCATTCGAACAGCGATATTTTCCGCATGGATGCGAGCGAGTTGACCGGCCGCGCCATGAAGGATGCTGACATCCGCATGATCGATCAGTCGCAGATCGGCCGGGCGCTGACCGGCGACGCCGTGGCGCTGCGCCATCGCGGCCCGGTGACGGCCATGCTGATCCAGAATACCAATCCGGTGAACATCGCGCCCGAGCAGCGGCTGGTGAAGCGTGGTTTCGCCCGCAGCGACCTTTTCGTCGCCGTGCACGAGCAGTTCATGACCGACACGGCCGAGATGGCCGATATCGTCATTCCCGCCACCATGTTCGTCGAGCATGACGACATTTATCGTGCTGGCGGCCAGAACCATATTCTTCTTGGCCCGAAGCTTGTGGAGCCGCCACCGACGGTACGCAGCAACCTTTTCGTCATCGAGGAACTGGCCAAGCGCCTTGGCGTGGCGGATCGTCCCGGCTTCGGCTTTTCCGCCCGCGAGATGGTCGATCGGATTCTGACGAAAAGCGGGCTGCCGGATTACGATCATTTCCTCGAGCACAAATGGTTCGACCGCCAGCCGGCCTTCGAGGATGCTCATTTCCTGAACGGTTTCGGCCATCCCGACGGCAAGTTCCGCTTCCGTCCGGATTGGGTCAACCAGCCCGCGCCGAACCGTCCGCCGTCCGCCGTTGGATTGCTTGGCCCGTATATGGAGTTGCCGGAATTTCCGGATCAGGTCGACGTGATCGAAGTGGCCGATCCCGAGCATCCGTTCAGGCTCGCCACCTCGCCAGCGCGCAATTTCCTCAATTCGAGCTTCGCGGAAACCAAGACTTCCCGGCAGAAGGAAGGACGTCCCGAAGTGATGATCAATCCGGCCGATGCCGAGCGGCTCGATATCATCAATGGAGAGCTGATCCGCATCGGCAATATGCGGGGCGATATTCGTCTCCACGCGCGCGTCACCACAGAGGTAAAACCCGGCGTGCTCATCGCCGAAGGTCTGTGGTCGAACAAGGCCCATGTCGACGGTGAAGGCATCAACGTGCTCACCGGCGCCGATCCGGTCGCGCCCTATGGCGGCGCGGCGGTTCACGACAACAAGGTATGGCTTCGCAAGGATATGGCATGACCGAATTTGGAAAGGCGAAAGCCGAGATCGTCAACGAAAAGACGTTGGCGGATCAATGGACGCGGCTGAGCAGCTACGATCTCGACTACACGGATTCGCGCGGCGAAAAGCACCGGGTCAAGCGCGAGATCTATCATCGCACGCCCGCCGCCTGCATCCTGCTTTATGATCCCAACCGTGAGACGGTGGTGCTTGTCCGCCAATACCGCCTGCCATCGCAGCTGGTCGGCATGCCGGCATGGATGATCGAAGTGCCCGCCGGCTTGCTCGATGGAGACGATCCGGAAGCTGCGATCCGCCGCGAAGCCATGGAGGAAACCGGGTTTCGCATTCGCGACGTCCGCTTCCTCTTCAAGGCGCTGACCTCTCCTGGGTCGGTGACCGAGGTCATACACTTCTTTGCTGCGGTGGTCGATACGGCGGATCGCATCGCCGACGGTGGCGGGCTTGCCGAGGAACATGAAGACATCGAGGTTCTGGAAGTCCGCTTGTCCGAAGCCATGGGCATGATCGAGGCGGGCGATATTTACGACGCAAAGACGATCATGCTGCTGCAATGGGCAGTCCTGAACAAGGCCAGCCTGACGTAAGCAGGCGGACGGTCGGGAGGTATATTCCCGGCGTTCATCATCATGTCACGAATCGGGGCTAACGGGGCGTCTTGATCGGAAACATTCGAATGTTTCCCGACCGCCTTCGATATTTGACGCTGTTTCAGGAGAAAGCCGATGTGGCTCAGCAATTTCACGCTCGTTCTTCCCAATGAAGTCGTCGAGAGCGGCGCGGTGCGCATCGAGGACGGCGTGATTGCCGAAATCCGCTCCGAGCCAGTGGAACAGCCGACATTCGATGGTGGCGGGCGTCTGCTGATGCCGGGTTTTGTCGATCTTCACTGTGACATGATCGAGCGCGAGATCGCCCCTCGACCGAATGCCATGATGCCGATCGATTTCGGCATTCACGAGCTCGACAAGAAGCTGGCCGCTGCCGGCGTTACCACAGCCTTTGCCGCGCTCTCCTTTGCGACCGAAAGCGTCTACGGTCATGTCCGCTCGCTTGAAACCACTTCGGCGGTCATCCGTGGCATCAACGGCCTGCGCGATGAACTGTTGATCGATCATCGTGTCCATGCCCGCTACGAGATCACCAATCTCGGCGCCGCTCCGACGCTGGAGCGGCTGCTGGAAGAGGGCTCCGTCGATATGGTCTCGCTCACGGACCATACGCCGGGGCAGGGGCAATACAACGATATCGAAAGCTATATCCGCAGCATGTCCGAGCGCCGCTCCATGTCGCGCGAGGCGGCCGAGGAAGTCGTGGCAAAGCGTATCGCGCAGCGCCAGGATCCCGAGATCGAGCGCAAGCTGCATGACGTGGTCGGGCTTTCGCTGAAGCATAAGCTGTCGCTGGCCTCGCATGATGATGACAGCGCCGAAAAGGTTGCGGCGATGCACGATCTCGGCGTCACGATCAGCGAATTTCCAGTCACCGGACCGGCAGCCGAAGAAGCCTGCCGACGCGGTCTCTGGACCTTGATGGGTGCGCCGAACGCGTTGCGCGGTCAGTCCATGTCCGGCAATCTCAGTGCGCTGGATGCGGCTCGCTCCGGCCTGCTCGGCATCATCGCCGCCGATTATCATCCGGCCGCCTTCGTGCCGGCAATCTTCAAGATCGCCGATGTTGTCGCAGGCGGTCTGCCGGTTGCCGTTGCGACAGCAACGTCCAATGCCGCGCGCTCGGCCGGCCTCAAGGATCGCGGCGAAATCGCCGTCGGCCAGCTTGCCGATCTGGTGGCAGTCGAGCCAGGCTCGGTTCACCGCATCCGCGCAACCTTCCGCGGCGGCCGCATCGTCTATAGCGACGGCACGCTGCATCCGCTGATGGCGCTGGCGGCCTGAAAGGAAAATTGAAGGGGCGTATCGATGCGCTCAGCGGCCCCCTCATCCGCGCTTCGGGCACCTTCTCCCCAAGGGGAGAAGGGGTTTGCTGGATGCAACACCCTCCGGAAAACGGGGTCATCAAGAGGGTGAAACTTCCGCAATCAAAAATACACATGCCGAAAGGAATAGCTTTCTGCTGGCATGAGAGGTCAGTAACCCCCTTCTCCCCTCGGGGAGAAGGTGCCCGAAGGGCGGATGAGGGGGCGTTTGGCGCCGAACTCTCTAATTAACTCGCATCACCGAGCAGTGACACGACCTGCTGCCCTTTGGCGGCAGGCGTTTTGGCAAGGCTCACGGCCTTGCCGCCGTCCATCCTGACATTGCCTTCCGCGAAGAGGCGCAGCGACTGCGGATAGATCTGATGCTCGATCGTCAGTACGCGGGCAGCCAGCGCGTCCGCCGTGTCATCGGTCAAGACGGGTACGGCGGCCTGGCCGATCACCGGGCCTTCATCCATGCCTTCGGTGACGAAATGCACCGTGCAGCCGGCGATGCGCATGCCGGCGTCGATGGCGCGCTGATGCGTATGGAGGCCGGGGAAAAGCGGCAGCAGGGAAGGATGGATATTGATGATCCGGCCTTCGTAAGCCTGGATGAAGCGGCCGGAAAGCAGCCGCATGTAGCCCGCAAGGCAGATGATGTCGGGCGAGAGGGCCGCAAGCTGCGCAAGGATCGCCTCTTCATGGGCTTCCTTGCTGGCAAAATCCTTGCGGACGAAAGAGAATGTGGCAATGCCTTCGGCGGCGGCTTTCGCCAGTCCACCGGCATCGGCCTTGTCGGCGATGACACCGACGATCTCGGCCGGATAGTCGGCGGCCTTCGTGGCTTTCAGAAGAGCCAGCATATTGGAGCCGCCGCCGGAGATGAAGACGACGACGCGTTTGCGCGGCGTGGTCATAGAGCCAGCGTGCCCTTGTAGACGGTGCCGTGAGCGCCTTCTTCGCGCGCGATCATGCGACCGAGTGTGATGACTGCCTCGCCCTCGGCTTCGAGTGCGGCCTTGACGGCAGTAACATTTTCCGGCGCCACGACGACGATCATGCCGACGCCGCAATTGAAGGTGCGCAGCATTTCCTTGGCTTCGACGCCGCCTGTCTTGGCGAGCCACGAGAAGACCGGCGGCACCTTGACGGCGGCCAGATCGATTTCTGCGGCCAGATGCTTTGGCAGCACGCGCGGGATATTTTCAGGGAAACCGCCGCCGGTGATATGGGCGAGCGCCTTCAGAGCATGGGTCTCGCGGATGGCCTTGAGCAGCGGCTTCACATAGATGCGTGTCGGCGTCAGCAGCGCTTCGCCGAGTGCCTTACCTTCGGCGAAAGGAGCCGGCGCATCCCAGCCGAGGCCGGAAAGTTCGACGATCTTGCGCACCAGCGAAAAGCCGTTGGAATGGACGCCGGAGGAGGCAAGGCCGAGAATAATGTCGCCTTCGGCAATATCGCCCGAGGGCAGCAACTGACCGCGTTCGGCAGCACCAACGGCAAAGCCAGCCAGATCGTAATCGCCATGGGAATACATGCCCGGCATCTCGGCCGTTTCGCCGCCGATCAGCGCGCAGCCCGCATCGCGGCAGCCGGCGGCAATCCCGCCGACGATCGCCGCGCCCTGGTCGGGGTCGAGCTTGCCCGTGGCGAAGTAATCGAGGAAGAACAAAGGCTCGGCGCCCTGGACAACCAGATCGTTGACACACATGGCGACGAGGTCGATGCCGACTGTGTCGTGATAATTCGCGTCGATGGCGATCTTCAGCTTGGTGCCGACGCCGTCATTGGCAGCCACCAGCACAGGGTCGGTAAAGCCCGCGGCCTTCAGGTCGAACAGGCCGCCGAAGCCGCCGATTTCGCCATCGGCGCCGGGGCGGCGCGTCGAGCGCACGGCAGGCTTGATCTTTTCGACGAGCAGGTTGCCGGCATCGATATCGACACCCGCGTCGCTATAGGTCAGACCGTTTTTTCCAGACTGGCTCATGCTTGCGCCTCCGATGGCCGCCCTTCGTCTCGACAGGGCTTCGATCGGGTCGCCATTGCATGATAGGGCCGTTTATGCAAGGCGCAAGCGCCTCAAACCCCTCGATTTCCCCGCTTCACAGCGCATGAAGCCGATTTCCGGTCTGAGGCTTGACCATAATTGCAGCATCATCCTATGTCCTAAGCAGGTGGCAGGTAGGCCGGAAACAGCGGGGAAGTCGATGGAGCAAAAGGTCAGCGGAGCGAGCCTCAAGCGTCAAGTCACGTTCTGGGTGATCGTGCTCGTCGTCTTCATCAGCTTTGTCTATATCTTCAGTACGATCCTGCTGCCGTTCATCGCCGGCATGGCGGTCGCCTATTTTCTCGATCCGATCGCTGACCGGCTGGAAAGGCTCGGCCTTAGCCGCCTGATGGCGACGGTGGTGATCCTCGTATCCTTTGTGCTGGTCTTCGCCCTGGCGCTGACGATCGTCATTCCGATCATCATCAACCAGTTCAACGACTTCATTCAGCACATACCGACCTATGTGCAGCAGATACAGCAGCTGATTGCCAAGGCGCAGACAATGGTGCTGCCGGACTGGATCCGCAATCAGCTCGGCGCGATCAAGGACAATTTCTCCAGCATCATGTCGGAAGGCCTGAGTTTTGTCGGCGGCCTGTTCGCGCAGCTCTGGAGTTCCGGCAAGGCGCTCGTCAACATCCTCTCGCTGATGGTGGTTACACCCGTCGTCGCCTTCTACATGCTGCTCGATTGGGACCGGATGATCGCCAAGGTGGATGCCTGGGTCCCGCGTGACCACGTCGCCACCGTCAGGCAGATTGCTCGCGAGATCGATCAGGCGATTGCCGGTTTCATTCGCGGGCAGGGCTCGCTCTGCATTATCCTTGGTGTGTATTATGGTGTCGGACTCTCACTCGTTGGCTTGAATTTCGGTCTTCTGATCGGCCTGTTCGCCGGGATGATCAGCTTCATACCCTACGTAGGGTCGATGGTCGGCTTGGTTCTGGCCGTCGGCGTGGCTTTGGTCCAGTTCTGGCCCGACTATCTTTGGGTCGGCCTGACGCTCGCGGTCTTCTTCACCGGTCAGTTCCTTGAGGGTAACGTGCTGCAGCCGAAGCTCGTCGGCGAAAGCGTTGGCCTGCATCCGGTCTGGCTGATGTTCGCGCTTTTCGCCTTCGGTGCCCTTTTCGGCTTTGTCGGTCTGTTGATCGCAGTTCCGGCCGCTGCAGCCTGCGGCGTCCTTGTCCGGTTTGCCCTTTCGCGATACCTTCAGAGTGATCTCTATCACGGCCGTTCGGAAGCAGGTAAGGCGCGCAGAGCCAAGGCCGTTAAGCCCGAGAACAGCTAGACATGACCGATACAAAAAATGCTGATGTGAGGCGCAAGACCGCTGAACAGCTACCCTTGGCCTTTACGCACGACCCCGCAAGCGGCCGTGACGACCTGCTCGTCGCCAATCCTTTGAGCGCTGCCGTGAAGATCGTCGATGCCTGGCCGCATTGGCCGTCGCCGGTGGTGATCCTTGCAGGTCCGGTCGGCTCGGGAAAATCGCATCTCGCCAATATCTGGAGCGAAAGATGCGATGCGACATCAATCCACCCGGTGGCCGGCGCCAATGCTGCCGTCGTGGCGGCGAACGGTCCGGTCGTCTTCGAAGATGTGGATCGGCTCGGCTTTGACGATACCGAGCTATTCCATGTCATCAATAGCGTCAGGGAAAACGGCAGCAGCTTGCTGATGACCACGCGTCTGTGGCCGATGTCCTGGCCGGTGACGTTGCCCGATCTACGTTCTCGCCTGAAGGCGGCGACGGTGGTCGAGATCGGTGAGCCGGACGAGGAATTGCTGTCGCAGGTGATCGTAAAACTCTTTGCCGACCGCCAGCTTTATATCGATGACAAACTCGTCCTTTATATCGTCAATCGAATGGAGCGTTCCATGAACGCCGCGCAGTTGATCGTCGATCGGCTGGATCGGCTGGCGCTTGCGCGAGGCACGCGAATTACGCGTGTGCTGGCGACTGAAGTGTTGAATGAACTGGGTAATGCCGCTCAACCCGATTGAGCTGATGTTGAACTGTCACAGTTCCGTCGTCAAACTGATATACGTGGCACATGGGTTAGAGATGAGGGTAGGTGGAACATGGACTCGGCAGTAACGGAACATCAGGACGCCAGCCAAGAGACACCGGAGGCCACGCCGCCGATCAACGAGCTGCTGAGCAGCCCCGAACGCTTCATCAACCGCGAATTCTCCTGGTTGCAGTTCAATCGCCGCGTTCTTGAGGAGACGTTGAACACGGCGCATCCGCTGCTGGAACGCGTGCGCTTCCTCTCCATTTCCGCCGCCAATCTTGACGAGTTCTTCATGGTGCGCGTCGCCGGCCTTGAAGGCCAGGTCCGCCAGAAGATCCTGGTGCGCACGCCCGACGGCAAGACACCCGCCGAGCAGCTCGACGATATCCTGCGTGAAATCGACAATCTGCAGATGGAGCAGCAGGCTTCTCTTGCCGTCCTGCAGCAATATCTCGCCAAGGAAGACATTCTGATCGTCCGCCCTGCCGCCCTTTCCGATATGGACCGGCAGTGGCTGCACACCGAATTCGAGCAGGCGATCTTCCCCGTCCTGACGCCGCTCTCCATCGATCCGGCGCATCCGTTCCCATTCATTCCGAACCTCGGTTTCTCGATTGCGCTGCAGCTGAAGAGCATGAACGGCCGCGAGCCGATGACGGCGCTGCTGCGTCTGCCGCCGGCGCTCGATCGCTTCGTGCGCCTGCCGGATGCGAGCAACGTCATCCGCTACATCACGCTTGAAGACGTGGTGAATATCTTCATCCACCGGCTCTATCCCGGCTATGAAGTGCAGGGCTCGGGCACGTTCCGACTGATCCGCGACAGCGATATCGAAGTCGAGGAAGAGGCCGAAGATCTGGTGCGCTTCTTCGAAACCGCACTGAAGCGCCGCCGCCGTGGCTCGGTGATCCGCATCGAGACCGACTCCGAAATGCCACTCGAGCTGCGTCAGTTCGTGGTGGAATCGCTAAACGTGCCGGGCAACCGCATCGCGGTTCTGCCGGGCCTGCTCGCCCTCAATACGCTTTCCGAGATCTGCAAGGCACCGCGCGACGATCTTCGTTTCGAGCCCTACAATGCGCGATTTCCTGAGCGCGTCCGCGAGCACGCCGGCGATTGCTTCGCAGCAATCCGCGAAAAGGACATGGTCGTCCACCACCCCTACGAATCCTTCGACGTGGTGGTCCAGTTCCTTCTCCAGGCTGCGCGAGATCCTGACGTTCTGGCGATAAAGCAGACGCTCTATCGTACTTCCAACGACAGCCCGATCGTGCGCGCGCTGATCGACGCGGCCGATCTCGGCAAGTCGGTAACGGCTCTGGTGGAGCTCAAGGCCCGCTTCGACGAAGAGGCTAACATCCGCTGGGCGCGCGATCTCGAGCGCGCCGGCGTGCAGGTCGTCTTCGGCTTCATCGAGCTCAAGACGCATGCGAAGATGTCGATGGTCGTGCGCCGTGAAGACGGAAAGCTGCGCACCTATTGCCACCTTGGCACCGGCAACTACCATCCGGTCACCGCGAAGATCTATACCGATCTGTCCTACTTCACCTGCGATCAGAAGATCGCCCACGATATGGCGAACATCTTCAACTTCATCACCGGCTACGGCGAGCCGGAACACGACATGAAGATCGCGGTTTCGCCCTACACGCTGCGTCCGCGTATCCTCGAGCATATCGAGGCCGAGATCGAGCATGCCAAGAACGGCCTTCCGGCTGCGATCTGGATGAAGATGAATTCGCTTGTCGATCCCGACATCATCGATGCGCTTTACCGCGCCAGCAACGCCGGCGTTGAGATCGATCTGGTGGTGCGCGGCATCTGCTGCCTGCGTCCGCAGGTGGCCGGCCTTTCCGAAAATATCCGCGTCAAGTCGATCATTGGCCGCTTCCTCGAGCACAGCCGCATCTTCTGTTTCGGCAATGGTCAGGGCCTGCCGTCGGATAAGGCGTTGGTCTATCTCGGCTCGGCCGACATGATGCCGAGAAACCTCGATCGCCGCGTCGAAACCCTCGTGCCGCTGACCAACAAGACCGTGCATGAGCAGGTGCTCTCACAGATCATGCTGGGCAATATCATTGACAATCAGCAAAGCTACGAGATATTGCCGGACGGTACTTCAAGGCGCATGGAAGTGCGCAAGGGAGAAGAGCCATTCAATGCGCAGCAGTATTTCATGACCAATCCCAGCCTTTCCGGCCGCGGTGAAGCCTTGAAATCCAGTGCGCCGAAACTGATCGCTGGGCTGTTGTCGGGCCGCAACAAATAAACTGGACCTGCATGGTTGAATCAGAAGCCCAGGGGCGCCTTCCCGGTATTGCCCCTGTCTCCGTTGTCGATATCGGGTCGAATTCGGTCCGTCTCGTCGTCTATGAAGGCCACTCGCGGTCGCCAACCATTCTTTTCAACGAGAAAGTGCTTTGTGGCCTGGGAAAGGGCATAGCACTGACCGGAAAGATGGATGAGGAAAGCGTGGCCCGGGCACTTGCAGCCCTGCATCGCTTCAAGGCGCTCTCCGATCAGGCCCGTGCGTCCACGATCTATGTCCTGGCGACAGCGGCCGCGCGCGAAGCGAGCAACGGCCCGGCATTCATCCATCAAGCCGAAACGATCCTGCAGCGCAAGGTTCGCGTGCTGTCGGGCGAGGAAGAGGCGCGCTTCTCCGCGCTCGGCATCGTCAGCGGCTTCTTCCATCCGGACGGCATCGCCGGCGACTTGGGCGGCGGCTCGCTGGAACTGATCGACATCAAGGACCGGGAAATCGGCAAGGGCATCACCCTGCCGCTGGGCGGCTTGCGCCTGTCGGAATATGCCGGCGGTTCGATCGAGAAGGCGCGCAGCTTTGCACGCAAGCATGTAAAGACGGCGAAGCTTCTGGCCAAGGGCGAGGGCCGTACCTTCTATGCCGTTGGCGGCACATGGCGAAACATTGCCAAGCTGCATATGGAAACCCGCAAATATCCGCTGCACATGATGCAGGGCTATGAAGTGTCTCTCGAGGAGATGATGCGGTTCCTCGACCAACTCGGCGATGCGAGGGAAACGAAGGACCCGGCTCTGCTGACGATTTCCAAGCACCGCCGTTCGCTGCTGCCCTTCGGCGCCGTGGCAATGCGCGAAGTGTTGGCGACCATGAAGCCTTCCATCGTCTCCTTTTCCGCGCAGGGTGTGCGCGAGGGTTATCTCTATTCCTTGTTGACGGAGGCGGAACGCCAAAGCGACCCGCTGCTGGTGGCGGCTGGTGAGCTTGCGATCCTGCGCGCCCGTTCGCCGGAGCATGCCCGCGAGCTTGCCGAATGGACGGGGCGGATGATGCCCTTCTTCGGGATCACCGAGACCGAGGAGGAGAGCCGCTATCGCCAGGCCGCGTGCCTTCTGGCCGATATCAGCTGGCGCGCTCATCCGGATTATCGTGGCCTGCAAGCGCTGAACATTATCGCCCATACGTCCTTCGTCGGCATCACCCATGCCGGCCGCGCCTTCATTGCGCTTGCCAATTACTATCGCTTCGAGGGATTGCACGACGACGGCGCGACCGAGCCGCTGGCGACGATCGCAACTCCGCTCTACATCGAGCGCGCCAAGCTGCTGGGCGGCTTGTTGCGGGTGGTCTATCTGTTTTCGGCATCGATGCCAGGCGTCGTGCGCAATCTGTCGTTCCGCCGTTCGGCAAATCCCGAGCTGGATCTCGAATTCGTGGTTCCGGCCGAGTATCATGATTTTGCCGGCGAGAGGCTCGATGGCCGCCTGCAGCAGCTCGGCAAGCTCACGAACCGCCGGCTGGCATTCTGCTTCGAATAGTTTCGATCGAATAAAGCCTCTCCCCGCTAGGCAGGGAGAGGCCGGATCGTTGCAGCTTACTTCGCGTTCAGGAAATCGCCGACTTCAAGAATGCTGAACTCGTTGTCGTCTGCCTTGTTGACAGCGCGGCCAGCCGAGAAGGGCAGGTTGTTGTCGTTGCCGATAATGATGTGCGTGGCATCGACGCGGTCGACATTCTCGATGGTGACGAAGGGCATGTCGTAGAAGCCTTCGCCGCCGCCCTGGCGACGCTTGTGGTTCGGGTCTTCGATGCGCATGAGATCGATATAGCCGATCTTGCGAACGGATTTGCCGACATTGGCATCACTGAATTCGATCTTGTAGACGCGCTTCAGCTCGGCCGGGGCTTCGAAGCAATCCGGCTTCGGCTGCTTGGGATCGGCGCAGGCCTTGTCCTTCGTGCCGGCGCCGTTGTCGCGCTCGATCACCAGTGCCGTCTTTTCATCGAGCATGTTGAAATCGCCGATCGACGCACCCTTGTCTGCGAACGGATAGAGCCAGCTGCGGCCGGTCCAGCCCTTCGAGGCGACATCGAACTCGATGACGCGGATAGCAGTCTTGCCATCGACGCTTTCCATCTGGCCGTCATCCTTGTAGATCGCGCCTTCCAGCAGACCATAGAGCTTCGAGCCGTCCTTCGACATGGCCAAGCCCTCGAAGCCGCCCGAGCGCTTCAGGTTGAAGGCAGGCATCTTCTGCGTCGGGTTACCCGGAAGCTGCAGCAGCGGATTATCCGGAGACATCACAGGCTTGCCGTCGACCGTCGTCGAGAAAACGTCAGTGAGCTGGCCGTTCGTATCGAACTTCAGCAGATAGGGACCGAACTCCTCACCGATCCAGAAGCCGTCTGCGACGGGCTGGATCGATTCGATGTCAAAGTCAGAGCCGGTGAGATAGCGCTTGGCGGAACCCTCGAGAACGATCGGGAAGGGGGCCTTCTTGTTCGGGTCGGACAAGAAGAGGTTCTTGACGACATCGACCTTGCCATTGTCCCAGTCGAACTTCAGCTGGTGCAGGAAGAGCATCGCGTCGCTGGAATTCTGCTTGGAGCCGAAGCCGTTGTCGGACAGCGTCCAGAACGTGCCGTCAGGCATGGTCTTGATGCCGGAAAAACCCTGGATCGGCTGGCCGTCGAAGGGCAGCTTCAGGTCGGTCACGCGAGCGCCGTCCTTGCCGGGCACAGTGCCGAGAGCCTCTGTGCGCTTGCGATCCGGTGTCGTGAACTTGCCGGAGGTCTTGACGAAGTCAGGCGCATCGGCCGGCGCTGGCACGATGGTGTTGGCCGGCAGGATGGCCTGCCCGGCAAGCTTTGCCGGAAATTGCTGCTCATCGGCATGGGCCGATGCAGCAAGCAAAATGAAGAGTGCCGTTGAGGCAGAAAGAATTCGGGTCATCATGTCACCTTGTTGGCCAGAATTGGCGAAAACAAATCCGCTTAACAGGCGAGCAGTGTCGGCGAATTAACGCTTAGGTGAAGATTTGGTGACTGTGGACAACCTATGAGGTGTGAAGCCCAGGCGTGTGTCGATATATCAATGCAGCTGATGCTTTGTATTGCTTACGATCTGCCACGCGCCGTCTTGAGGGCCTGGCGGCTTTGCGTATGAAGCGCGATGACGCCAAGCGACTGGTCGCGGCCGCGAACGGCATGCTCGCCGAGGTCTTCCTTGATGATCGCTTCGGGAAGTTCCAGCTGCCGGGCGAGGTCTGTGGAAATCAACACCTGGCGCTCCAGCGTCTTGCAGAGTGATTCCAGTCTGGCGACGGTGTTCACCGTGTCGCCGAAATAGGCGATCTTGTGATGGTCGACACCGATTTCGGCGGTGACGATGCTGCCGCCATGCAAGGCAGCCCTCAGGCGCGGTACCCGACCGTAAGATTTCAGCCATGCCTCGGCATTCTTTTCGATATCGTCGAGAATGTTGAAGACGCAGCGCACGCAATTGGCATTCTTGACGCCGCGCCGGAGCGGCCAGGTGATGACGGCGGCATCGCCGATATAGTCGTCGATTGCCCCCTGATGCCGACGCACGGGTTCCGCCATCGCGCCAAATACGGCAGCGAGAAATTCCTGCGTCTTGAGATCTCCATGCTCTTCCGCAAACGCGGTTGAGCCGACGAGGTCCACGAACAGAAATACGCGCTCTTCTTGCACAGGATTGCGGTAGCGACCGGTCAGCAGGCTGAGGAAGATATCGCGCCCGAGCAATTCCCGCACGCGACCGACGAAAATGACGATGGCTGTTACCAGCACGGCATAGATATAGACGTCAATCTTCAGGACCGTGAGGTCTTCCCAGGAGCCGTCGACCAGGCCCAGCAGTTTCATGAGGCTGCCCGCGATGGCGTAACCGACGCTCATCAGGAGGAAATCGACGATCAGGGCCGAAAAGATGAAGGCCGGTGTCGGCAGGCGATGCATCCAGTCATTCAGCCGCGACAGGATCATCCGGCGTTCGAAGACCAGCAATGGCATGCCGCAGAACAGTGCAAAGACCGCGCCGATGTATGCCGGCGCTTGCGGGAAGAATATCTTGCCGTAGATGACACCCGTCGAAGCGACGAATAGCGATGTCAGAATCCAGTTGCGCATCGAATGGAGAATGCCCATTCACTTTTCCGCCGAGAAGCGACGCCTGTCATTGGCGCGGAATTGCGCCAGCAAACTGGAACGTCATCGAATATAACGACCACATCAGACGTTCATTCCACGAGATTTGCGGCGCAATCGTGATCGCTCTCCGCATGCCCGTTGCCGAATCATACGCAATCGCAACGCGCCAGGAAAGGGCAATGTCGCGACTAGAGCGTGACCGTCTCGACCCGCTTCCCGACGAAGCGCAAGGCCACCTGGCCCTGGATCAGCTGCAGAGCCGTTTCGCCGAAGAGATCGCGCCGCCAGCCGGTAAGGGCGGCAACATCGGCCTTCTCGCCTTCCGCGGCGATCTTGTCGAGATCTTCGCTATTGGCGATCACTTTCGGCGCGACGCCATGCTTTTCCGCGATCAGCTTCAGCAACACCTTCAGCAGTTCGGCAGCGGCGGCCGTGCCTTCGGGAGCCTGCTGATGGCGCGGCGGATGCGGCATTTCGGATTTGGGTAGCGCCAGGGCAGCGTTGATCGCCTCGATCACGGCCGCACCGGCGGCGGAGCGCTCCCAGCCTTTCGGAATGGTACGAAGCCGGGCAAGCGCTTCGCTGTCCTTCGGCTGCTGTTGGGCGATCTCATAGATGGCATCGTCCTTCACCACACGAGCGCGCGGAACGTTGCGGGAGCGCGCCTCGCGTTCGCGCCAGGCGGCCACATATTTGAGCACCGCGAGTTCCTGCGGCTTGCGCAGGCGCATCTTCAGGCGCTGCCAGGCATCATCCGGATGCAGATCGTAAGTCTCGCGCGCTTCGAGGATAGCCATTTCCTCCTGCAGCCAGGAGGCGCGTCCTTCGCGCTTCAGCTGTTCGTCAAGCGCAAGGTAGACGTCGCGCAGATGGGTGACGTCGGCGAGCGCATAGTCCAGCTGCTTTTCCGACAGCGGCCGGCGGCTCCAGTCGGTAAAGCGCGAGGACTTGTCGATATGGACATTCTTGATGCGGCTGACGAGCTGATCGTAGGAAACGGAATCGCCGAAACCGCAGACCATCGCCGCAACCTGCGTATCGAAGATCGGATGCGGAATGAGATTGCCGCGATGGAAAATGATTTCGATATCCTGGCGTGCCGCATGAAAAACCTTCAGCACGGCCGGGTTTGCCATCAGCTCGAAAAATGGCGCAAGGTCCAACCCCTTGGCCAGTGGATCCACCAGCACTTCGGTTGTCGGGCTCGCCATTTGTATCAGGCACAGCTCTGGCCAGAAGGTTGTCTCGCGCAGGAATTCGGTATCAATGGTAATGAATTCCGACTTGGCCAGCTCTTGGCAGGCCGCCTCCAATTGGGCGGTAGTTTCGATCATCTCAACACATTCATCGGTAAAACAATTCCTTAACTTCCTTCTCCTTTCAGCCGGATATGTCAATACTTTCGCGGACAAAGCTTTGCCGCATTTCGTTTTTTGCTGAAATTACCCGGAAGGATGCAGCCGCGAAGGGCTGCAGGGGATGGACTATCGGCGGCTGCAAGTTAGGCGACGCGGACGTAGCTGGTCATGCCGGTTTTCTGATGCTCGATGATATGGCAATGCAGCAGCCAGTCGCCGGGATTGTCGGCGACGAAGGCGAGCTGCACTTTTTCATCCGGCTGGATCAGGTAGGTATCGGACACGAACGGCTGCACCTGCCGCGTCGAGGAGGAGATGACGGTAAAGCTCATCCCGTGCAGATGGATCGGATGGCTGTGCGGCGTCACGTTTTCCATGTCGATGACATAGCTCTTGCCGAGTTTCAGTTCGGCAAGCGGCGCGGTCGGGTCGGGCGTGTCGCCCGGCCACGGCACCTTGTTGATCGCCCAGAAGCTGTAGCCGAGCGAGCCGCAGATGCTGTTGTCTGCCGTATTTTCCGCCGTTGAGCTGAGGATCAGCGGCAGGTGTGTTGCTGCGCCGAGATCTGCCTTCTGCACTGGATTATCTTCCAGGGGTGGCAGATCGCGAACGTCGCGCTTCAGCGAGGCACCGACCGATCGTAGCGTCGCCAGCACTTTCGGGTTTGTGCCCTTGATATCCTCAAGTTTGACGGTTGCGCCTTCGACATCCGGCATGCGCACGGCCAGTTCCAGTCGTTGGCCGGGGCCGAGCTGCAACAGATCCAGCGGAAAGCGTTGCGGCACCGGATTGCCGTCGATGGCGATCACTGTCGTTTCGGCGCCATCAACGCGGAAGGAATAGATGCGCGTGACATCGGTGATGGCAATGCGCAGCCGCACCAAGCCTCCGGAGGGCGCATCATATTGCGGTTCCTGCTGCCAGTTTGCAGTCCGCATCGTTCCGTAAGTGCCGGATTTGGCGGCATCGCGCGGGCGGAACTGCGCGATGAACTGGCCGTCGCCACCCAGCCGCCAGTCGCGCAGATTGAGCACCACTTCCGAATCGAATGCTGGATCCTTGGGATTCTCAACGACTATGACACCGGTCATGCCATGGCCCATCTGCTCCAGCGTATTGCAGTGCGGGTGATACCAGAATGTGCCGGCGTCGGGCGGCGTGAAGGCATAATCGAAATGATCGCCGGTATAGACATAGGGCTGGGTCAAGAAGGGCACGCCGTCCATGTTGTTCGGAAGCCGGATGCCGTGCCAGTGGATCGTCGTAGGATCGTCTATGCCGTTGATGAGGCGAGCGGCGAAGGATTCGCCCTTCTTCATGCGCACCACAGGCGGCATTCCGCCGTCACCATACGTCAGGACATCCTTGGTGGGCCCGCCATCCGCCAGATTGGCCTGGATCTTGGCGGTTTTCAGCACACGCGGCTCGGCTGCCGCCGCCTTGCCGGCAAACCTGCCGGCGATGCCAAGACCGACACCATAGGCGCCTGCAACCGCGGAGGCTTTCAGAAGATTGCGGCGGGTCAGCATCGGCATGTCAGGCTCCGGGGGCGAAGATATCTGGATGTCTGTTTAAAGTTGACCATGCCGTTCAGCAATAGCATTGCGGTAGCCAAACTGCCGCAGCGGCTACTTGCGGGTGTCGATAGAGGCGGTGAATGATCTTCGTTTGGCTGGCTACACGCTAATCCATATGCTCTCTGTGTGACGATAGTCGAAATGGGAGAACCAATGTCTCGCGACGTTGCAGATCGGTTGCGGCAATTCGCAAAGACAATGCGCAGCGACGCTACCAAGGCGGAAAATATGCTTTGGCAAGCTTTGCGTGGAAGCCAACTCGAAGGCTTCAAGTTCAGGCGACAGGTGCCGATCGATGGCTATATTGTTGATTTTGTATGTTTCGAAGTGCGGTTGATCATTGAGGTCGATGGCGCGCAACACGCCGAAAGCGTGAGGGATCGGAAGAGGGATGTTTATTTTTCAAATCAGGGCTTTCGCATCATGCGAGTGTGGAACCATGAGGTCGTAACGAATCTCGATGGAATCTGCCTGACAATCCTGGCGGAGCTTAAAAACACCGGAGAATAGCTGGAGAGCGAGGCAAACTCCGACCTATCTCGCCCCTGGCGGGCGAGAAAGCAATTTCACTGGTTTAGGAATTGCGAAACAGGAGTTTCAAGGCACACCAAGGCATGGCGCAATTTCTAAGCCATTGAAATTGCAAGAGCGGGGGTCACGTTCTTGTTCCAGAAACTCTGGGATTGGATGCGTCCCTGCCTTCCCCCTCTCTTGCAATTTCTAACACTTAGCCTTGCGGCTAAATGTAAGAAATTGCTTTCTCGCCCGCCAAGGGCGAGAGAAGGCCATCGCTCAAGCCTTGACAAATCGGGCGTGCCATGCGCTTTTCCGCCCGATTTTATCGTCGGCTGGCGAGGGGCATTTGCCCGCATTCGCTGCCGTCCGCCAAGTCCAGGATATACATTATGCATCGTTATCGCAGCCACACATGCGCCGCCCTGCGCAAGTCCGACGTCGGTTCGACTGTCCGCATCTCCGGCTGGGTTCATCGCGTCCGAGATCATGGCGGCGTGCTGTTCATCGACCTTCGCGACCACTATGGCATCACCCAGGTCGTCGCCGATCCCGATTCCCCGGCGTTTAAGTTGGCCGAAACTGTCCGTGGCGAGTGGGTCATCCGCATCGACGGCCTGGTGAAGGCCCGCACGGAAGATACCGTCAACAAGAACATGCCGACCGGCGAAATCGAGCTTTACGCTCAGGAGATCGAAGTGCTCTCCGCCGCCAAGGAATTGCCGCTGCCGATCTTCGGCGAGCCGGATTATCCGGAAGACGTGCGCCTGAAGTATCGCTTCCTCGATCTGCGCCGCGAAACGCTGCACCGGAACATCGTCAAGCGCACGCAGGTCATTTCCTCCATGCGCCGTCACATGGGTGAAGTCGGCTTTACCGAATATACGACCCCGATCCTGACGGCCTCGTCGCCGGAAGGCGCGCGCGACTTCCTCGTGCCATCGCGCATCCATCCCGGCACCTTCTACGCACTGCCGCAGGCGCCGCAGCAGTACAAGCAGCTGCTGATGGTCGCCGGTTTCGACCGCTACTTCCAGATCGCGCCGTGCTTCCGTGATGAAGACCCGCGCGCCGACCGTCTGCCGGGGGAATTCTACCAGCTCGACCTCGAAATGAGCTTCGTCACCCAGGAAGACGTCTGGAACACGATGGCACCGCTGATGACGCAGGTGTTCGAGGAGTTTGCCGATGGCAAGCCCGTCACTAAGGAATGGCCGCGCATTCCCTATGACGTTGCCATCCGCAAGTATGGCTCCGACAAGCCCGACCTGCGCAACCCGATCGTCATGGAAGCCGTCACCGAGCATTTTGCCGGCTCCGGCTTCAAGGTCTTCGCCAATATGATCGCCTCCAACCCGAAGGTCGAAGTCTGGGCCATCCCGGCCAAGACCGGTGGTTCGCGCGCGTTCTGCGACCGCATGAACGCCTGGGCGCAGAGCCAGGGCCAGCCGGGCCTCGGCTATATCTTCTGGCGCAAGGAAGGCGAAAAGCTTGAGGGTGCCGGCCCGCTCGCCAAGAACATCGGCGAAGAACGCACGGATGCGATCCGCACCCAGCTCGGCCTCGATGACGGCGACGCCTGCTTCTTCGTCGCTGGCGATCCGTCCAAGTTCTACAAGTTTGCCGGTGAAGCCCGTACCAAGGCCGGCGAAGAGCTGAACCTGGTCGATCGCGATCGCTTCGAGCTGTGCTGGATCGTCGACTTCCCGTTCTTCGAATGGAGCGAGGAAGAAAAGAAGGTCGATTTCGCCCACAACCCGTTCTCGATGCCGCAGGGTGGTCTCGAGGCGCTGCAGAACCAGGATCCGCTCACGATCAAGGCGTTCCAGTACGACGCCGTCTGCAACGGCTTCGAAATCGCTTCGGGCTCGATCCGTAACCAGTCGCCGGAAACCATGGTCGCTGCCTTCGAAAAGGTCGGCCTCAGCCAGGCCGACGTCGAGGAGCGCTTCGGTGGCCTCTACCGCGCCTTCCAGTATGGTGCGCCTCCGCACGGCGGCGCTGCCTTCGGTATCGACCGTATCGTCATGCTGCTGGTCGGCGCCAAGAACCTGCGCGAGATCTCTCTGTTCCCGATGAACCAGCAGGCGCAGGACCTCTTGATGGGCGCTCCCTCGGCCGCAACGCCGACGCAGCTGCGCGAACTGGCCATCCGCCCGGTACCGCCGGTGAAGAAGGACTAAGATCCTTCAGGCCCGTTCAGAAATACAAAACCCGGCGACCGAAATCGCCGGGTTTTTGTTTCGGATATTGGGCACAGGTTAGAGCATTTCCAGGAAAAGTGCACAGCGGTTTTCCGTCCGGAAATGCGTAAAAACAAGAAGATAGAGCGTTTTCGCGATTCGAGGAAAAGCGAAAGTGCTCTAGATCGCGGCATAGACCGCTTTGGCGAGATCAATCGTGAATTGGCCCCACATGCCTTCGAGCGCCGTGTTGGTCAGCGCCACCACAGTCAGCTTTTTCCGAGGGTCCACGAACCAGCTGTGACCGTATACGCCACCCCATTTGATCGTGCCCGCCGAGAAGGGCACTTGAGCGGCGAGGGGATCGGTGATGACAGACCAGCCATAGCCGAAACCGACGCCGGTCTGCAGAGCCTGCATATGTCCATCAGCCTGATCGGTCATCATCGTCTTCACGGTATCTGCCGCCAAGAGCGGTGCGCCACCCCTCTGTATGGTCTCCAGAATTGTGAGGATATCATGCGCCGTTCCGGCCATGCCCGCGCCGCCGGAATGATAGGAGCCGGGATCGAAGATCCTGTCAGGTGCAAAGCGGATCACACCGTCGAGTATCGGAACGAGCGTGCCGTCTTCCATTCGTTGCGGCTCTGGGCTCCCATTCACGTAATTGCCCGAGAGGCGGCTGCGATCCCGAACCGAGAATGCCGTATCGGAAAGGCCGAGAGGCTTCGTGACAAGCTCTGCGACTACATCGCCCAGCGCGCGGCCGGTCTCCTTTTCGATGATGCCGCCGAGCACATCCATCGCCAGCGAATAGCGCCAGTTTTCGCCGGGTGCGAACAGAAGCGGAGCGCTGGAAAGGCGCCTGAGATTTTCTGCGATCGCAAGACCGGGCGTGTCGAGGCCATCGGACACACCGGCGCGATGATAGGGGCCGTCCTGTTCCTCGGCGAATGTGTAGCCAAGCCCGGAAGTGTGCGTGAGGAGATGGCGGATACGAATAACGGCCTCGGTTCCATCCGGCAGGCGTGGCCGGAAATCCGGCAGCCATTTGGTGATCGGATCGTCGAGCCCGATGCGACCCTGTTCCACAAGCCGCATGGCGGTGATGGCGACGATCGGCTTGGTGATGGAGGCAAGGCGGAAGATGGTATCCTCTCGCACCGCCACCTTGTTCTCGCGATCAGCCAGACCGGCGGCGCGCCGAAAGATAAGCTCTCCATCTCGGGCGACCATAACGACGGTGCCGACCAGCCTCTTGTCCGCCAGGGCGGAATCGACAGCGGCATTGACGCCTTCGGCAAGGTTGCCTCGGCTCGGGCGCGCGGAATTTTCCAGGGGAAGACTCATGGAGCAAAACCTTCTATAATCACAATGACCATTCCTGAATAAACCAGATTGGAGATTATTTCTAGAGTGACCATTGTGAAAAATAATGAAGCGGCCGAAAATTCTGCGCCGCGCAAACGCGGCCGCCCGCCCGCCTTCGATCGCGAGACCGTTCTTGCCGCCGCACGGGATACATTCTGGAAGCATGGATATGACGGCTCTTCCATTGCCGACCTGACGGCTGCAATGGGAATTACGCCCCAGAGCCTCTATGCCGCCTTCAATTCAAAGGCAGATCTCTATCGTGAGACGCTCGAGCAATATCGCCGCATGCCGCGGCCTGAACCCGGTAATCCCTTTCAGGAGAAGGTGGATACGGTGACAGCCTTCGAGCGCTTCCTGACGAATTCGGCCAGGATATTCACAGCACCCGAACATCCGAAGGGCTGCATGATTTCGACGGCGGTGCTGAATTGTGCCGAGGAGAACGAGCCGATCGCCCATCATGTCGCGTCCATGCGCCTGCAGACGCTGGATATCTTCACCGCCCGGATCGAGCGCGGCATTGCGGAGGGTGATATGCGGCCCGATGCCAATGCCCGCTCGCTGGCGCGCTTTCTCGGCGCAATCGTGCAGGGCATGTCCGTGCAGGCGAGGGACGGCGCGACGACGGATGAGCTGCTCGCCCTTATCGTCCATGGCTTGAGCGAGCTTCGCAAGTATCAACTCCCCACGACAGTTGGCCTTTGACGGCAAAGAAAAACCCGGCGACCGAAATCGCCGGGTTTCCATATCGTTCGGTGAATGACCGATCAGTCGTTCGACGAAACCTTGAGGCCGATGACCTGCGGGATCGAGTTCGGAGCGCCCATGGCAGCACCGATGATCATAGGCACCGGAACCGGCTTGCCCGGAGCGGCGGAGATTGTCAGGCTCTTCGGATTGTCGAGATAGGAGCTGACGGCAGCCGCTACGGCGTTCTGCAGTTCCGGAACGTTGAGCTGCGCCATCATGATCGGCGTCATCGCCTTCAGCGTGTCGGCGAGCTGCTTGCCCGTGACGCCCTGCTGCTTGCCAGCGAAATCAAGCGCGCGAGCCGTGATCGACGCATCGTCGAAACGGATCTTGGCGCTGTTGAACGTCAGCTGCTGAAGAAGGCCGAGCATGGCGAGGCCGGCAGACTGCTGTGCTTCCTGCTGGTTCGGGTTGGAGCGTACGGTCTTGAGCGCATCCTGCATCGACTTTGCGAAGGCGGGCGTGTAGCCGGAAATGCTGAAGGCCAGGTTCAGCTTGCCGATATCCCTGAAATCGAAGGAATATTCGCTGATGTCGATCGTGCCGGGGCCGATTTCCCAGCTGCCCTTCATGGCGATCGTGCCATCGACCTGCTGCAGCTTCAGCGCCTCGATGGCTTCCTTGGCCTTCGGGTCGTCAACCTTGCTGAGATCGCCCTTTACGCCGTTGATCTTGGCGTCGAAGTCGAGGCCCGACTTGTCGTCGCGCTTCTTCATGTTGGCATCGGCGCCCTCGATCGAGAACACTTCGTCGCCGTCCTTGCTGACGGACACGGCGCCTGCATGGGCGCTCTTGTAGTAGAGAAGCGAGGTCAGGTCGCCCTTGGAGGCGTCAGCCGGGATCTCGACACCGGTCAGCTTCAGGTCGGTGGCGGAAATGGCTGCGCCATCCTTGTCGAAATCGACATCCGCAAAATCGATTTCGTCGATCGTGTAGCCGCCATTGCTCTCTTCAACGCCATCAAGGGTGATGTCGCCGAGCGGAATGCTGTTGTCCAACCCGGCCGCCTTGAGGGTCGCGCCCTTCAGCGTCACAGTGGTGCCGTCCACATCGACACCTTCGGCAGCGATCGAGCCGCCCTGCTGGGCGTAGACGTCGTTGATCTTCTTCAGGAGGTCATTGCCGTCAAGCGCGAAGGCTGAGCTGGCGAAAGACAGGATGGCGGCGCTGCTCAGCATCAGCCGCGTGGTCCGGTAGAAAGTCATGATGGCGTTTCCTCGTTAAGACGGTGGTATCTAGGCGGGGGGTGTACATATTCAGCGTGTACTGCCGCGATTTATATTGATCTTTCTCTAAAAATCCAATGACAAAGACAATTGCGAGCAGGTGCAGCAAAAATGTGTCTGTCTTCGCATGGAAAGATGCCTGAAAGGCCTTCATCCACAAGTGCTTTCCGCTGATTTCTTGCCGGGAATCGCGATCTTCTATAGTCAAGGGCCATGGGACAAAATCTGACTCCGCCGTCTGGTGATGGCGACGACAACATCCTTCCAGTCGATCTGAAGGCGGCACTCGAAGAGCGCTACCTGGCCTATGCCTTGTCGACCATTACGCAACGCGCGCTTCCCGACGTTCGCGACGGTCTGAAGCCGGTGCATCGGCGTATCGTCTATGCGATGAGCGAGATGGGGCTGCGCCCCAACGCCGCTTTCCGCAAATGCGCGAAGATCGTCGGCGAGGTGATGGGTAACTATCACCCGCATGGCGACCAATCGATCTACGATGCGCTGGCGCGCCTGGCGCAGGATTTCTCGCAGCGCTACACGCTGGTCAACGGCCAGGGCAATTTCGGCAATATCGATGGCGATAGTCCGGCCGCGATGCGCTACACCGAATCCAAGATGACGGCGGTGTCCGAACTGCTGCTCGAAGGCATCGATCAGGATGCCGTGGATTTTCGCGACACCTACGACGAGTCGAATTCCGAGCCGATCGTTCTGCCGGGTGCTTTCCCGAACCTGCTTGCCAACGGCTCTTCCGGTATCGCAGTCGGCATGGCGACCTCCATTCCCTCGCATAATGCCCATGAGCTCTGCGACGCCGCGCTGCATCTGATCAAGGATCGCGATGCCACGGTCGAGAAGCTGGTGGAGCTTTATATTCCCGGCCCGGATTTTCCGACCGGCGGCATTATCATCGACGATCGCCGCAGCATCATCGAGAGCTACAAGACCGGCCGCGGCGGTTTTCGCGTCCGCTCCAAATGGGAGATCGAGGATCTCGGCCGCGGCGGCTACCAGATCGTCGTTACCGAAATCCCCTTCCAGGTGCAGAAGTCCCGGTTGATCGAGAAGATCGCCGAGCTGCTTATTGCGCGCAAACTGCCGCTGCTCGAAGACATCCGCGATGAATCCGCCGAGGATATCCGCGTCGTTCTCGTGCCGAAGAGCCGCAGCGTCGATGCGACGATCCTGATGGAATCGATGTTCAAGCTCACCGAGCTTGAGAGCCGCTTCCCGCTCAACATGAACGTTCTGTCCATGGGCCGCATTCCCAAGGTCATGGCGCTGAACGAAGTGCTGAAGGAGTGGCTGGATCATCGCCGCGAAGTTCTGTTGCGCCGCTCGCGCTTCCGGCTTGCCGCCATTGAAAAGCGGCTTGAGATCCTCGGCGGCTTTCTGATCGCCTATCTCAATATCGACGAGATCATCGCCATCATCCGTGAGGAAGATGAGCCGAAGCCCGTGATGATGGAGCGGTTCGGCCTCACCGATAATCAGACCGAAGCGATCCTCAATATGCGGCTGCGCTCCTTGCGCAAGCTGGAGGAATTCGAAATCCGCAAGGAATTCGACGGCCTCAGCAAGGAAAAGGCCGACATAGAATCGTTGCTCGCCTCGGAGGAGAAGCAGTGGCAGACGGTCGCCTGGGAAATCGGCGAGGTGAAGAAGAAATTCGCCAAGGCCACCGAGATCGGCCGCCGCCGCACGCAGTTTGCCGAAGCGCCCGAGGCCGATGACGCAGCGATCCAGCAGGCGATGATCGAGAAAGAGCCGATCACGGTCGTCGTCTCTGAAAAGGGATGGATCCGTGCCCTGAAGGGGCATATCTCCGATACAGCGACGCTGACCTTCAAGGAAGGCGACGCGCTGAAGGTAGCCTTCCCGGCCCAGACGACCGACAAGATCCTCATCATCACGACAGGCGGCAAGGCCTATACGCTCGGCGGCGACAAGCTGCCCGGCGGGCGTGGTCATGGCGAACCGCTGCGCATCATGGTCGATATGGAGAATGACCAGGATGTGCTGACGGCCTTTGTCCATGATCCCCAGCGCAAGCAACTGATCGCCTCGACGGCCGGCAACGGCTTCATCGTGGCCGAGGCGGAACTGGTCGCCAATACCCGCAAGGGCAAGCAGATCATGAATGTCTCCTATCCCGATGAGACGAAGCTGTTGGTGCCGATCTCAGGCGATCATGCTGCCGTGGTTGGCGAGAACCGCAAGATGGTCATCTTCTCGCTGTCGCAGGTGCCGGAAATGTCGCGCGGCAAGGGTGTGCGCCTCCAGCGCTACAAGGATGGCGGCGTCGCCGACATCAGATGCTTCGCGATCGCCGATGGCCTGACATGGGAAGACAGCGCTGGCCGCACCTTCACCAAGACCAAGGATGATCTGGCCGAATGGCTGGGCGACCGCGCCAGCGCCGGCCGCGCCGTGCCGAAGGGCTTCCCGAGAAGCGGCAGGTTTTCGGGGTGAGCAAGCCAGGTAAGGCCGAGGACGTGGCCCGAGCCCCGTAAAGGGGGGAGGCTCTGTCCGGCAGGTGGAGAATCAATCGGCGTAGGGTATGCAGACGTCACGTAGGAAACGTGACGCGCCTTCCTTATTAATTTCGCCAGCGGCAACGGCAACGACGAAAGCATAGAGGTTGGCATCCGTCGTCTGTATTTGATAGCCGTTGTCCATGAGGAAGACGGCTGCCGCTACAATGGCGATGCGCTTGTTACCATCTACGAAAGCGTGATTTTTCGCTAAGCCGAACAGATAGGCTGCTGCCAGATCTATAATATCCTCGGTACCGTACTGAAATTTATTAATCGGACGCGCCAAGGCGGATTCGAGGACTCCTTCGTCTCTCAATCCATAGGAACCGCCGAAACGCTTGATTTGTATCTTGTGCAGCTGCTCGATGAGCGCTCTTGTCAGGAAGGTAACCGGCATTATTCAGCCAATTTCTTGAGAGCGACCTTATATTGATCCATGAAGCGCTGTGCGTGCTCCATTTGGCGCGCAAAATCAGCGTCAGTCGGCTGCATGAGCAAGCCACCATCCTTCAGGCTAATTTCCAACGTATCGCCAGCGCCAAGACCAAGCTGATCGAGAACTTCCTTCGGAATAATCACGCCTTCGGAATTGCCGATTTTGCGGATGACGACGTTCATATCTCAACTCTCCAATGTAATAACGAAGTTATAACATCGAGCGGCAATGATATCAACACACCGACGTCACCCTGCCATTGCGGCTCGCGTCTTGACCCGCGCCTGCCAGAGCGAATGGGCTCCCAGCGCCACGATCAGTATGGCACCACCGGCGAGCGTCATGTCGGTCGGCGCTTCGGCAAAGATCAGCCAGACCCAGATCGGCGCCAGGATTGTTTCCAGGAGATAGAACATCGCGACCTCAGGCGCCGAGAGGAAGCGCGTGCCTGTGGCCAGACACCAGAAGGAGAGGGGCATCAGTACCGCCCCGTCGAAGAGGATCCAGCCGGGATGCTCGATGGAAAAGCCTGTGGGTATGACGTGATAGAGCCCGACAATGGCTGGCATGACCGCCGCCAGCAACGAGGCGAAACCCATATCCTGCCGCGAGGCGCGGCTGATGGTAATGGCGCAGGCGATGGAGAACGACGCAACCACGGAAAGCGCATCGCCAAGAAGATGGCCGCCCTCCATGCCGTCCCCGACGATCAGGCCGACGCCTATGATCATGACGGCCATGGTGATGAAGGTCGAAACGGCGGGACGTTCCTTGAGGAATATCCAGGAAAGCAGCGCCGTGAACATCGGGTTGAGCGCGATGATGAACACCACATTCGCTGCCGTCGTATAATAGACGGCAAGAAGAAAGCTGATCGTCGTCAGCCCATAGAAGAATCCCACCGGAAGCCCCAGCCAGCCCGGCAGCACGCCGCGCAGCGAACCGGTGACGCGCCGGATGACGAGGAGGGCGGCCAGCGCCACGCCCACCGTCGCAAGGCTGCGCACCGACAGCACCGACCAGACCTCGCCGCTGGAGAGCCGGATCAGCGGAATATCCATCGACAGGGCCAGGCCGCCAAGCGTGGTCAGCAGCAGGCCCTTCCTGTGGTCTGAGAGATTGGCGAACATTCAGCGGGCGCTGTCTTTGTCGCCGTCCGCGGCGGGATCGAAACGCTCCCAGCCGCGCGGGGTCAGATGTTCCTGCGGCTGGAAGCGCGTCTTGTAGTCCATCTTGCGCGATCCCCTGACCCAATAGCCAAGATAGACGTGCGGAAGCCCCAGCGCCTTCGTCCGCTTGATGTGATCGAGGATCATGAATGTGCCGAGCGATCGCTCGTCGAAATCGGGATTGAAGTAGGAATAAACCATCGACAGCCCGTCGCTCATCACATCGGTCAGGGCCGCCGCCAGCAGTTCGCCTTTCGGGCGCTGTTCCAGTCCGGAGCCTTCCTCGCGACGGCGATACTCGATGATGCGCGTGTTGACATGCGTGTCCTCGACCATGATCGCATAGTCGAGCACGGTCATGTCGGACATCCCGCCCTGTTGGTGGCGATAGTCGAGGTAACGGCGGAAAAGGGAATATTGCTCGCTGGAGGGTTGCGCCGGAAATTCGGTGGCGATGATATCGCTATTGGTTGCCAGCACGCGTCTCATCGAGCGGCTCGGCTCGAATTCCTGGGCGAGAATACGCACCGAAATGCAGGCGCGGCAAGATTCGCAGGCCGGTCGGTAGGCGATGTTCTGCGAGCGTCGAAAACCGCCCTGGGTCAGGATATCATTCATCTCCGCGGCGCGCGGGCCGACGAGATGCGTGAAAACCTTGCGCTCCATCTCGTGCGGCAAGTACGGGCAGGTAGCCGGTGCCGTCAGATAAAACTGCGGAGATGGCGTCGACTGCGTGTTCATCTGCCGTTGAATGCCCTTTCTTTCGGCATTGGTTTTTTACAAGCATGGCCCAAGTTTGGAAAACGTCAACCATGTCCTTTGCTAAAGATCACAGTTTCCTAAAAGACTGTGTGTGAAAACACCGTCCAACGTGCCCAAGGGCTTAGCAGCAAACCGCCTATGGAGTTGTGGATGCCGTCTCGTTCTAAGCCGTGCGGGCGATCACCGTGCCGAGGAGCAGGTCGTGCACCAGGCGGCTGCGATCGGTGAAGAGGCCTGCGAGCAGGATAAGCGGCGTCAGCACGGAGTTCAAAATCCAGAACAGCGCCAGATGGACGATCGCGGTCAGGAAATCCATCCGCCGGCCATCGACCCGCATCATGGTGACGCCCATGGCCCGCATGCCGAGCGAAGCCTGATAGGGGCCACCAAGCGTCCAGCCGAAGTAGAGGCCGGCAACGAGGATGAAGAGCACGGGATAGAGGAAGAAGCCGAGCCCGAGTGTCAGGATCGACAGAAAAAACAGCACGACGGCTGCGGGAATGCAAAGCAGGGCGACGATGATATAGTCGACGATGAAAGCGAAGATGCGCCGGCTCAGCACACCACTATAGGCGCGCCAGTCTTCCGGTGCTGCATAAAGCGGGCTGGGGTTCAGGCTCATCGTTTTTTGCTCCTTCGCGTGCCCCTCCATTCGTTCCGATATGAAGAAGGCCTATGCGCCAGTTAAAGATCTTTCTGCGACTTATATACGACCGATCGGCGCGAAAGCCGCAGCAAGGGAAACATTTGCCGAACATATGGTGTCAGGTCCGGCAAATACAATAAGTCTGGCTTGGAGCTAATTTTTTGCCAGGTGCCTTGCCACATCCATCGCGAAATAGGTGAGGATGCCGTCGCAGCCGGCGCGCTTGAAGGCGAGCAGGGTTTCCAGCATCACCCTTTCGCCGTCGATCCAGCCATTGGCGGCGGCGGCCTTGATCATCGCGTATTCGCCTGAGACCTGATAGGCGAAGGTCGGAAGGCCAAAAGCCTCTTTCAGCCGCCAACAGATGTCGAGATAGGGCAGGCCCGGCTTGACCATCAGCATGTCAGCGCCTTCCTCGACGTCGAGGGCCGCATCGCGCACGGCTTCGGTGCCGTTTGCCGGATCGATATAATAGGTCTTCTTGTCGCCCTTCAGCAGCCCGCCGGTGGAAATTGCCTCGCGGTAGGGGCCGTAGAAGGCCGAGCTGAACTTCGTCGCATAGCTCATGATGCCGACATTCTGGTGGCCGGCGGCGTCGAGTGCCTGGCGGATGGCGCCGATGCGCCCATCCATCATTTCCGAAGGTGCGATGATGTCGGCACCGGCATTGGCCTGATAGACGGCCGCGCGGGCGACCTGCGCGACCGTTTCGTCATTGACGATCTCGTTGCCGCGCAGGATGCCGTCGTGCCCATGGCTGGTAAACGGGTCGAGGGCGACATCGGTAATGATGCCGATGTTCGGAACGGCTTTCTTGATCGCGGCTGTTGTCAGATTGATGAGGTTGTTCTTCTCGAGGCTGTTTGAGCCGGTCTCGTCGCGCAGTTCCATTTCGATGTTCGGGAAAGTGGCGAGCGCGGGAATGCCGAGATCGGCCGCTTCCTTAGCTGCTTCCACGGCTTTATCCACCGTCATGCGGTTGACGCCGGGCATGGCAGGGATCGGTTCCACGATGCCGGTGCCGGGGATGACGAAGATCGGCCAGATCAGATCGTCGACGGTCAATCGGTTTTCCTGCACCAGGCGGCGGGTCCAATCGGCCTTGCGATTGCGCCGCATGCGACGATGCCCGGTGATCTCGTCAACGAGATGCGTCTTGTTCTCCATGATGCCGCCATCCTTCTTCGTCTATCTATGGCCTTATTATATGGGCAGCGTACCTAGCACGCTGTCCCCAGGATTCAAAACCAGGCGAAAGGCCGCAGCCATTATGCTCTGGCGAGCGGGGTGCCTCCTACGTATTGTTCGCGCATGGACTCTGATTCTTCGACCGTACCCAAGAATACGCTGACGGACATCCTGTTCGTCCTGTTCCTGCGGCTGATCGCCATTGCCTGCTTCTGGCTCGGTCTGCAGTACTGGGCCATGCTGGTTGGCTACTCCCTTGATGGTCATGCCCGCTTCGACCTCCTTAATCTGCCGTGGAAGGTCGCGGGCGCCGGACTGGCCGTTGTTTTCCCCGTCGCCGCGCTTGGATTGTGGCTCACCGTATCCTGGGGACCGGTCATCTGGGTGCTCGCCGCGGGAGGGCAGGGACTGATGTACGGGATGTGGCCGGAGGTGTTCGGATCCAACCCGTTGATCATGATCTTGCATGTCTGCGTCGCCGTGCTGTATTGCCTGTTTCGCGTCCTGTTATGGCAGGAAAAGCGCCGGCGTCGGCAGCAGCAGGTAATGGTTGATTTACCCTGAGACAGCAAGAGTTCGCGGTAAGGTGCTGTTAAGCTTGCAGTTTAAGTAGAATTTTATGTGTATTCGATAGGGTCTCACTCAAGGCGGGAAGAAAACGACACCGCCAAACAAAACAGAGTGAGGCCAAGTCATGATGAACACGAAAATGAAGCCGCAGGCAGTTGCGAACGCTCGGGATCAGCAGGTTGACGACATCCGGGCCCTCTACATGGAATCTCTCCATCTGGTCGAGCGTTTGCACCGCCGCCTGCTTGACGTCATCAAGGACGAGTTCGACCGTCAGGGTCGCGACGACGTCAACGCCGTCCAGGCACTTCTCCTTTTCAACATCGGCAATTCCGAGCTGACCGCCGGCGAACTGCGCTCCCGCGGTTTCTATCTCGGCTCCAACGTTTCCTACAACGTCAAGAAGTTGGTCGACCTCGGCTTCATCAACCATCAGCGCTCGCGCATCGACCGTCGCTCGGTCCGCATCAGCCTGACGGAAACGGGCCAGGACATCGCCGAAACCGTTGCCAAGCTCTATGAGCGCCACATCGGCTCGATCGACAAGGTCGGCGGCATCGGCACCGACGAGTTCACCCAGATGAACAAGCTCCTGCAGCGCCTCGACCGCTTCTGGAACGACAGCATCGCCTATCGCATGTAAATATCGGCCGCTGATCGATCGCAAGATCTTCCAATCAAAACAAGCTGGACACGTTCCCTGCGTGTCCGGCTTGCACTCGTTCCCGCCCCGCAATTGTGCGCTTTTTGCCACGTCCGCTTCCCACCTTCTGTCGCAGAGGAGGCGTGGGGCATCTGAGCGATTGACGGCAGGTCAGGACAGGTTATGAACCAAGCCCATTCTGTGGTATATTAGCACATACAATATGGTGATCTTCTGTGATGGCTCGGCAAGGCAAGTTTCATGCCGGGCGACACGAATTGGCCATATTGATATGACAGCGGAAACTGACGGCAAGCGACGTTTTCAAACCTCGATCCTACTGTGCCTTCGCTTCGCGATATTGTGATAGTTCGTGGCGAAGTTTTGGTGGTGCTTTAAGGGAACGGATCGATACTGAGCTGCGTTACTTGGCGCAAGCCGCGCTATTTACTGCTTCCTCTCTAGGCTGCGCATAATTGGATCGCAGCGCTGAACGGTTGGGATATGTCGAAGAAAAACGGAATTGAACCCTTCTCGCGCCGCTCTTTCCTGCGGTCGGCCGCAACTTTTGGCGCTGCCGCATTGGCTGCACCGGCCCTCGCGCAAAACGCTACACCGCTGGAAGCGTTGATCAATGACCGTTCTCGCGGCAACTGGGACGACCAGTTCGACGCCAAGGCCGCGGCGCGCACGGCCGCCGCCGTGCAGTCGAACACGCCAATCCTCGGACCGGATTCCGTGCCGAACATTCAGCGCGCGATTGCCCAGTATCAGAGCATCGTTGCCAATGGCGGCTGGCCGCAAGTCAATCCGACGAGCCAGCAGTCTCTGCAGATCGGCGTCACCGATCCTGCGGTGCAGACGCTGCGCCAGCATCTGATGGTTTCCGGCGATCTGCCGCGCGAGGCGGGTATCTCGTCCTCCTTCGATTCCTACGTGGACGGCGCCGTCAAGCGCTTCCAGGCTCGCCACGGCCTGCCGCCGGATGGCGTTATCGGCGATTTCACGCAGAAGGCGATGAACATTCCCGCCAATGTTCGCCTGCAGCAGCTGAACACCAATCTTGTTCGCCTTCAGACCTTCCCGTCCGACCTCGGACGCCGTCACGTCATGGTCAATATCCCTGCGACCCGTGTCGAAGCCGTGGAAGACGGTCAGGTGGCGCTGCGCCACGAGGCGATCGTCGGCCGTGAATCGCGCCCGACCCACATCATCAATTCGAAGATCTATGAGGTCATCCTCAATCCATACTGGACGGCGCCGCGCTCTATCATCATCAAGGACATCATGCCGCTCATGCGGAAGGATCCGACTTACCTGACGAAGAGCAACATCCGCCTTCTCGATGGCAAGGGCCAGGAAGTAGCGCCTGAGACGATCGACTGGAATTCGGACAAGGCACCGGATCTGATGTTCCGTCAGGACCCGGGCAAGACGAACGCCATGGCGTCCACGAAGATCAACTTCCATAATCCCAACAACGAATACATGCACGACACGCCGGAGCAGGGCCTGTTCAACAAGCTGATGCGCTTCGACAGCTCGGGTTGCGTGCGCGTTCAGAACGTTCGTGACCTGGCGACCTGGTTGCTGTCCGAAACGCCCGGCTGGCCGCGCCAGCACATCGAGCAGGTGATCTCCACTCGCGTCAACACGCCGATCACCCTGGCGACGGAAGTGCCTGTCTATTTCGTCTATATCTCCGCCTGGAGCGCTTCCGACGGTATCGTCCAGTTCCGCGACGACATCTATAATCTCGACGGCAATGCCCAGCTGGCGCTCGACACGACCCAGGGCATGGAGCAGCCGGTTCAATAATCGGCCCTTCCATCTGCAATTATTGTCAAAGCCGCGTCCCTGGATGCGGCTTTTTCATTGGCCTGAACCGCTCTGCGTAGAATGCCCAGCAAATGTCGCTGGTCGTATTGCCCTTGTGCGACCCTGACGTTAATACCAACTACATTGCCGTTTGGCCGTTCAGGAGCTTTCACGATGACCAATGCGTTCACCGAACCCTTCTTCAATCGCTCGCTTGCCGATACAGATCCGGAAATTTTTGGCGCGATCGGCAAGGAATTGGGTCGCCAGCGGCACGAAATCGAACTGATCGCCTCGGAAAACATCGTCTCGCGCGCCGTGCTGGAAGCGCAGGGCTCGATCATGACGAACAAGTATGCCGAGGGATATCCGGGCAAGCGCTATTACGGCGGCTGCCAGTTCGTCGATATCGCCGAAGAGCTCGCCATTGAGCGCGCCAAGAAGCTGTTCGGCGTCAATTTCGCCAACGTCCAGCCGAATTCCGGCTCGCAGATGAATCAGGCCGTATTCCTGGCGCTGCTGCAGCCGGGCGATACCTTCATGGGTCTCGATCTGAATTCGGGCGGTCACCTGACGCATGGTTCGCCGGTCAACATGTCAGGCAAGTGGTTCAACGTCGTGTCCTACGGCGTGCGCGAAGGCGACAACCTGCTCGATATGGATGCGGTTCAGCGCAAGGCTGAGGAAACCAAGCCGAAGCTGATCATTGCTGGCGGCACGGCCTATTCCCGCATCTGGGACTGGAAGCGCTTCCGCGAGATCGCCGATAGCGTCGGCGCTTATCTGATGGTCGACATGGCTCACATCGCCGGCCTCGTTGCTGGTGGCCAGCATCCGTCGCCGTTCCCGCATTGCCACGTTGCCACCACGACCACGCACAAGTCGCTGCGCGGCCCGCGCGGCGGTATGATCCTCACCAATGACGAGGATCTGGCGAAGAAGTTCAACTCGGCCGTCTTCCCGGGCCTCCAGGGCGGCCCGCTGATGCATGTCATCGCTGCCAAGGCCGTGGCTCTGGGTGAAGCACTGCAGCCGGAGTTCAAGGACTATGCCGCGCAGATCGTCAAGAACGCCAAGGCTCTGGCCGAAACGCTGATTTCCGGCGGCGTCGATGTCGTCTCCGGCGGCACCGACAACCACCTGATGCTTGTGGACTTGCGCAAGAAGAACGCCACCGGCAAGCGCGCCGAGGCTGCTCTTGGCCGCGCCTACGTCACCTGCAACAAGAACGGCATCCCGTTCGACCCGGAAAAGCCTTTCGTCACGTCAGGCGTCCGCCTCGGCACGCCGGCCGGCACGACGCGCGGTTTCAAGGAAGCCGAATTCCGCGAAATCGGCAATCTGATCATCGAGGTGCTTGATGGCCTCAAGGTTGCCAATTCGGATGAAGGCAATGCTGCCGTCGAAGCCGCCGTGCGCGAGAAGGTGGTCAAGCTCACCGACCGCTTCCCGATGTACGGCTACATGGGCTGAGGAGGGCGCATGCGCTGCCCCTATTGCGGTACGGAAGACACGCAGGTGAAGGATTCGCGCCCGGCGGAGGATAATACCTCCATCCGCCGGCGGCGTATCTGCCCGGATTGCGGCGGCCGCTTCACGACGTTCGAGCGCGTGCAGCTCCGCGAGCTGATGGTCATCAAGAAGACCGGCCGCAAGGTGCTTTTCGATCGCGACAAGCTGGTGCGGTCTTTCGAGATTGCGTTGCGCAAGCGTCCGGTCGATCGCGATCGTATCGAGCGTGCCGTTTCCGGCATCGTTCGCCGTCTCGAAAGCTCGGGCGAGACGGAAATCAGCTCGGAGCAGATCGGTCTTCAGGTGCTGGAAGCGCTGAAGAGTCTCGATGATGTTGCTTTCGTGCGTTATGCCTCCGTCTATCGCGATTTCTCCCATGCGGAGGATTTCGAGCACGTGATCAACGAGATCAACGCCAAGATCGCCCGCGATCCGCTGGACCCTTGACTATGAGCGAGCAGCCCGAAGACGAGCGTTTCATGGCGGAGGCAATCCGCCTGTCGCTCACGCATCTAGGGCTGACCTCTACCAACCCTTCCGTCGGCTGCCTCATCGTGAAAGATGGCGCTGCCATCGGCCGTGGTGTCACGGCTGTGGGCGGGCGTCCGCATGCCGAACCCCAGGCTCTGGCCGAGGCAGGCGAAGCGGCGAGGGGAGCAACAGCCTATGTCACGCTCGAACCCTGCTCGCATTACGGCAAGACGCCGCCCTGCGCTGAGGCCTTGATTGCTTACGGCGTGGCGCGCGTCGTTGTCAGCGTTACCGATCCCGATCAGCGTGTATCAGGCCGTGGCATTAACATGCTGCGTGCCGCCGGCATCGAAGTCGATACCGGCGTCCTTGAGACAGAGGGCAGGCGCTCGCTGGCGGGCTACCTGATGCGCCAGACGAGAAACCGGCCTTATGTGACTCTCAAGCTTGCCGTTTCCGCCGATGGCATGATCGGCAGGACAGGCGAGGGACAGGTCCGCATCACCGGCGATCTTGCCCGGGCAGAGGTGCAGAAGCTGCGGGCCGAAAGCGATGCCATTCTCGTTGGTATCGGCACGGCGATCGCGGACGATCCGGAATTGACCTGCCGGCTTCCGGGCCTGGAAGATCGCACCCCCTTGCGTATCGTTATCGATGAAGACCTGCAGCTGCCGCTCGGCAGCAAGCTGGTGAAGACTGCGCGGCAATATCCGGTCATCGCCGTTGCCAGCCATCAGCCGCCCTTTGACGAGAATACCGACAGCGCCTTTTTAGGTCGCCGCGCCGCCCTTGATGCTGCGGGCGTCGAGGTGCTGCAGTCCAATTCCAGCGAGCCGGGAGAGCTGCTCGAAGCTTTGGGCACGCGCGGGATTTCCTCCCTGCTGGTCGAAGGCGGCGCCAGGACCGCGCGGCGTTTCCTCGAGGCCGGGATGGTCGATCGCATCCTGCTGTTCCAGGGACCGGCCGATATTGGCGAAGGCGGTATTGAATCGCCCGTTCTCAGATCCAATATCCCACCCAGTTTCATGCATATCGGCGAGAGCCAGTTCGGCGACGATCGCTGCGACGAATACGAAAGAGGTTTTTGATGTTTACGGGAATTGTCACCGATCTCGGCACGGTTGAATCCGTTTCTCCTCTGAAAGAAGGTATCAAGCTGCGCGTTGCCACCAATTATGATCCGGCAACCATCGACATGGGTGCTTCGATTTCGCATGCTGGCGTCTGCCTGACAGTGACCGGCCTGCCGCAAGAGGGCAGCAACGGTCGCTGGTTCGAGGTCGAGGCCTGGGAAGAAGCCCTGCGGCTGACCACCATCGGCACCTGGGCAGCAGGAAGTAAAATCAACCTGGAGCGTTCGCTGAAGATTGGCGATGAGCTCGGCGGACACATTGTTTCCGGCCATGTTGATGGCAGGGCTGAAATTCTCTCGGTAACGGCTGAAGGCGATGCCACCCGCTATCGCCTGCGCGCGCCGGAGCATCTCGCCAAATTCGTGGCACCGAAGGGGTCGATCGCCCTCGACGGCACCTCGCTCACGGTCAACGCCGTCGATGGCACCGATTTCGACGTGCTGCTCATCCGTCACACCCTCGAGGTTACCACCTGGGGCGAGCGCAAGGCTGGTGATTTCGTGAATTTCGAGGTCGATACCATGGCGCGCTATGCAGCCCGGCTTGCCGAATTTCCGGTCGTCCGCGAAGGTTGAGCCTCAAGTCCGCTCACATGGGGCATCGGGCCGTCTATGTGAGCATCTTTTCCATACGAAAATTCGTTAGCGTCTGGCCGCGCTTTTGCACCTGTTGCGCGGCCAGGACAACAAAGCCCCTTCGTTCGAAGAAGGGGCGGGCGGTCAGGCTGGCCTCGGTGAATATTCGCCGCAGGCCTTGATCGCGAGCAGCGTTTTCGACGGTCGCAAGCAGCAGGCTGGCAATACCCTTGCCCTGATGATCGGGGTCCACGAACATCATGTCCAGACAGCCGTCCGGTTTGAGATCCGTGAAACCGACCGGCATTGGTCCATTCATTGCAAGCCATGTCGGTCGGCTCGCGCGATATTGAGCCCAGACTTCGGCATCGTCGACCTTTGCCCAGGCTGCAATTTGCTCGGGGCTGTAATCCTTAGATGCAGTCTCACGAATGGCTCTTAGGAAAATGTCGATCGTGGCCCGTGCATCATCCGGCAGATAGGCCTTGATCGAGAACATCTCCGACATCCGCGCCTTTTCCCGGTTCGTCTATCGTTCGAACATGGCGTTGGGTTTGTGTTTGTAGGTCACGTCACCGATCCGCCGGAAGCCGATCTTTTCGGCGATGCGTAGCGACGGCTTATTTTCCAGATCGACCATGCAGGTCATGCGCCGGCCGGCGAACTGCTTGTCCGCCCAAGAGATCGCGGCACTCATTGCCTCCGTCGCATAGCCCTTTCCCTGCATCGGCGGCGTGATGCCCCAGCCCGCTTCGAGCGTGCCCTCCGTCGACGGGATCTCGTCTCTGTGCAGATCGAGAAAACCAACTTCGCCGATCAGCTTGCCGCTTTCGCGTTCCTGGACCGCGAAGAAACCGAAGCCAAGATGATGCCACAGGCCGCCGTAGCGCAGGAGGCGCGCCCAGACCTGCTCGCGGGTGGGCAACTCGCCGCCGATGAAGCGCACGAGATCTTTATGCTTCCAGAGATCAAGAAATTCGTCGAAATCGTCCAGCCGGTGGCCGCGCAGCAAAAGCCGCTCAGTCGTCAATATCGGAATGATGGTCATGAGGGTCTATGTCTTTGCTAATATGTATTTGGTTAGATTCAGTCGTTCGATGCGCCGGGCTCGCCGTCCCAGTAGTCTGCATTGGTGGTCGCAGCCCGCCCGATGACACGGAATGCCGCCTCACCGTTGCGGTTGGTCTTGGCCAAAAACTTGCCGGAATCGGGATATTCGACGACCTCCGTCTGCGCCTTGGTCGAAATGGCGAGATAGATCAGCACACCGGGGCCGTTGTTGATCAGCTGGTGCGCCGTTTCCGGGCCGCCGGCCGGGGCTCCGAGGACGTCACCCTGCCTCACAGCAATCCGATGGTCTCCAAAACGATATTCGCCTTCGCCGTCGAGAATGACGAACATCTCTTCCTCGACGTGATGATTGTGAAACGGACAGCCTGATTTGCCGGGAGGGACTTCGTTGTAACTGATGCCGAGGTGCTTCAGGCCGAGCATCGCCCCGAAAGAGGCGTCGCTGCCGGCAAAAAAGCTGCCCTGCTGCCAGTGATCCAGCTGAAGTTCGCCGACATTCACGGCGGGTATGGATTTCTTCGTCATGAGCCCCCCTCCCAAGTCTGGAATTATTATCGAAGCAGCCGCATGCGCGAAAGCTACAATTTTATGGGTGTTTCGATGATCTCCAAATAGGGTTAGAATCAGGCCTGGCCGTTGAAAAACACTTGCCAAGCGAGGTCTGCCGTGGTTTGACCCGGCCTAATAAGGTGCCCAGCCCCTCTCAATTCGCAGGTGATCCATGTCAAGCTCTTCCAATGCCCATATCCTGATCGTCGAAGCTCGCTTCTACGACGATATGGCCGACGCCCTGCTCGACGGCGCCAAGACCGCTCTCGACGAGGCCGGTGCTACCTATGACGTCGTCACCGTGCCCGGCGCGCTGGAAATTCCGGCTGCGATCGCCATGGCGCTTGACGGTGGCGACAATGGCGGCGTCGTTTATGACGGCTATGTCGCTCTCGGCATGGTTATCCGCGGCGAAACCTATCATTTCGATATCGTCGCCAATGAATCCTCGCGTGCCCTGATGGATCTCGCCGTCAGTGAATCCCTGCCGATCGGCAACGGTATCCTGACCGTCGAGAACGATGATCAGGCCTGGGCGCGTGCGCGGCGTACGGACAAGGACAAGGGTGGCTTCGCCGCCCGTGCGGCGCTGACCATGATCGCGCTGAAACAGAAGTTGGGTGCATAAGTTCATGAGCAATCAGGACAACGAGCGATCGGCAAAACCCGCCAACCAGCGGGGCGCGGCGCGTCTTGCGGCGGTGCAGGCGCTCTATCAGATGGATATCGGCGGAACCGGCGTTCTGGAGGTGGTGGCCGAATACGAGGCGCACCGTCTCGGACAGGAACTGGACGGCGAGACCTATCTGAAGGCTGACGCCTCCTGGTTCCGTTCCATCGTATCGGGTGTCGTACGCGAACAGACCAAGCTCGATCCGCTGATCGGCTCGGCTCTTCAGGATGACTGGGCGTTGTCGCGTCTCGACAGCACCGTGCGTGCTATCCTGCGTGCGGGGACATTCGAACTGCTCGACCGCAAGGACGTGCCGGTTCCGGTCATCGTCACCGAATATGTCGAGATCGCGCATGCCTTCTTCGAAGAAGATGAGCCGAAGCTCGTGAATGCCGTGCTCGACCGAATCGCCAAGCAGGTTCGCGGCGAAGCCAGGAAATAAGCTTCGCCGAGGCTGCGGCTTGCGGCGCGTTGCGCTTTCGTTTCCTTCGTTCGCGCCTGATTTCAGCTACGGATATTCTTTTGAACCTCCTGCGGGCGTTTTACCTGCGGGCGGTCTTGACGCGACGTTTTCCCAACAGCAATCTTGCACTGCACATCCGTCGATCGCCTTGGAGGAGGGCAGTCACGGTTGTCGCAGGCGGCCGGGGGAGGAGTGAACCGCCGGCTTTTTTGGAGGGAAAAAGCGAAATGTCGATTCTTATAGGCGTTATAGCGTGCGGGCTGCTCTCGGTGGTTTATGCCATCTGGACGACCCGGTCGGTGCTTGCGGCCGATCAGGGTAATGCGCGCATGCAGGAAATTGCGGGTTATATCCGCGAAGGCGCACAAGCTTATCTGGCGCGCCAATATACAGCGATCGCAATTGTTGGTGTCATTGTTTTCATTGCCGCCTGGCTTCTATTGTCTGGCGAAGCCGCTATCGGCTTCCTGATCGGCGCAGTTCTCTCGGGCGCAGCCGGATTCATCGGCATGCATGTCTCCGTGCGCGCCAACGTTCGCACCGCGCAGGCCTCATCGCATAGCCTGTCCGCCGGCCTCGATATCGCCTTCAAGTCGGGCGCCATCACCGGCATGCTGGTTGCCGGCCTCGCATTGCTTGGCGTCTCCATCTATTTCTACGTACTGACAGGCGTTCTCGGTCATGAACCGGGCTCGCGCGATGTCATCGATGCACTCGTCGCCCTCGGTTTCGGCGCGTCGCTGATTTCGATCTTCGCCCGTCTCGGCGGCGGTATTTTCACCAAGGGTGCCGATGTCGGCGGTGACCTGGTCGGCAAGGTGGAAGCCGGCATTCCCGAGGATGATCCGCGCAATCCCGCCACCATCGCCGATAACGTCGGCGACAACGTCGGCGATTGCGCCGGCATGGCAGCCGATCTGTTCGAAACCTATGCGGTCTCCGTCGTCGCGACCATGGTCCTCGCATCGATCTTCTTCGCCGGCTCTCCGCTGCTTGCTTCCGCGATGATCTATCCGCTGGCGATTTGCGGCGCCTGCATCATCACATCGATCATCGGCACCTTCTTCGTGAAGCTTGGTGCCAATGGATCGATCATGGGTGCGCTCTACAAGGGGCTCATCGCAACCGGCATCCTCTCGATCCTCGGGCTTGCCGCGGCCACGTCGTTGACCATCGGCTGGGGCTCGGTCGGCACCATCGCCGGCTTCGAGGTCACCGGAACCAAGCTGTTCACCTGCGGCATCGTCGGCCTGATCGTCACGGCGCTCATCGTCGTCATCACCGAATACTACACAGGCACGAACAAGCGGCCGGTCAACTCCATCGCGCAGGCATCGGTCACCGGCCACGGCACCAACGTCATCCAGGGCCTCGCCGTTTCGCTTGAATCGACGGCTTTGCCGGCGATCGTCATTGTCGGCGGCATCATCGCCACCTATCAGCTCGGCGGCCTGTTCGGCACCGGTATCGCCGTTACGGCCATGCTTGGTCTTGCCGGCATGATCGTTGCGCTCGACGCCTTCGGCCCCGTGACAGACAATGCCGGCGGCATCGCGGAAATGTCGCATCTTCCGCCGGAAGTGCGCAAATCGACCGATGCGCTCGATGCGGTCGGCAACACCACCAAGGCAGTCACCAAGGGCTACGCCATCGGTTCGGCCGGTCTCGGTGCTCTGGTACTGTTCGCCGCCTATTCGAACGACCTGCAGTATTTCGCGGCTCACGGCGACAAGTTCCCTTATTTCGCCAATGTCGGCACGATCTCCTTCGATCTGTCGAACCCCTATGTCGTTGCCGGATTGCTGTTCGGTGGCCTCATTCCCTACCTCTTCGGCGGTATCGCCATGACGGCCGTCGGCCGTGCCGCCGGTTCGATCGTCGAGGAAGTGCGCAAGCAGTTTCGCGAGAAGCCGGGCATCATGCAGGGTACAGAACGTCCCGATTATGGCCGCGCGGTCGACATACTGACCAAGGCCGCCATTCGCGAGATGATTATTCCGTCGCTGCTGCCCGTTCTGGCGCCGATCGTCGTCTATTTCGGCGTTCTGCTGATTTCCGGCTCCAAGGCCTCGGCCTTCGCAGCCCTCGGTGCGTCCTTGCTTGGCGTGATCATCAACGGCCTCTTCGTCGCCATCTCCATGACGTCGGGTGGCGGTGCATGGGACAATGCCAAGAAGAGCTTCGAGGATGGCTTCGTCGACAAGGATGGCACGCGCCACATGAAGGGCTCCGAAGCTCACAAGGCCTCGGTAACGGGCGATACCGTCGGCGACCCCTATAAGGATACGGCGGGTCCCGCAGTCAATCCGGCGATCAAGATCACCAATATCGTCGCGTTGCTGCTGCTGGCTATCCTTGCCGGCTAAAGCATGATGCCGAAAGGCACGGAGCGGATTGAGATTTCAGGTCGGCTCGACCTGAAATCTTCCGCTCCAGGCGAAGCAAAAACGAACGCATAAAGAAAACCCGCGGGACGAAGCGCCTCGCGGGTTTTTTGTTGGAAGGCTTTCCCGGCTTATTGGCCCGGGTTGAGGTTGTTGAGGAAGTTCCTCGCACCGTTGACGCCGCTACCGCCACCCTGAAGGATCTGCTGCAGGAAGGTAATGTCGCGGCCGCCTGTCGGCGTCGTCCGGCTGATCATGTCGAAGACCCTGCCGTCCTTCAGCGTGTAATTGGCTTCCTGCTTCACGATGCCGCTCTTGTCGAAGTAGATCGCCAGGATGTTCTGGTCGACCAGCTTCGGCTTCATGAAGGCGACAGCGCGCGTGCGCTTCTGGGAAATATAGTAGAAGACTTCACCGTCGAACGTCGCAGTGGTCGAGGGCGTGCCGAGCGAGAGCAGGACCTGCTCGCGGCTCGAGCCCACCGGCGCCAGCGCCAGCGACTGCTGGTCGAAGATGTAACCGTTGTTCATGACCTCGCCGGTCTGGCAACCCGTAAGTCCTACGGTCGCAATCACCAGGGCGATGGCGGCACTGCTGCTGAAAGTAATGTCAGACTTGAAATACCGTCTGGTCAACGACATCTCATCTCCCCTAATGAATCAATCCGATGGCCGGGCGGCCGGTATCACCTTGCTGTACATATCATTGTGGCCTTTCCGCGATTGAAAAGGGCACAAGACGTTGTTCGTCACTCTTCATCACCGATCATGCACAGCGTGACGACGGGTAAGGGCAGGAGCCTCGAAGCGGGCACAAACGGCATTGCAATTCGCGCCTGCTTCGGTAAACCAGCTTTAGCGTGGATGCAACAAGGCCAAGCAAAAACGGCGCGCTCTGAATGAGCCAATTCCGGGAATTCTCATGATTTTTGGGCTCTTTCGCAAAAGAAATAACAATCAGCTCATTGTCGTCAGGCAATATGAGCTTCTGACATCCGTGGCGCGGCAGCCGATTTTCTATACCGATTATGAGGTGCCCGACACGGTGATGGGGCGCTTCGAATTGCTTTCGGTCGTCATGATCCTGTTTTTTCGCCGCACGCGAGCGTCAGCGACCAGTGGGCAGGAACTCGCGCAGGAAATCGTCGATGCGTTCTTCGAGGATATCGATTATTCGATCCGCGAACTCGGAATAGGTGACAACAGCGTACCGAAACGCATGAAGAAGCTGGCGGGTATGTTCTATGGCCGGCTGGAGAGCTATGCAGCCGCCATGGACGGCAATGACCGCGTCGCTCTTGCCGCCGCCCTTCGGCGCAACATCTATCCCAAGGTCGCTGACGGTGAGGCCTCCATGGCCGCGCTTGCGGAATGGATGATGACCGCGGAGGCGCATCTGGCCGGGATAGAAGAGGATGCGATTGCCACGGGTTCTGCGGTGTTGCCGTTGCCGGCCGCGCTCGGGCAACAGTTGGTTTAGGAGATAAGAATGAAAAACAACGACTCCGGCGAAACGCCTTTTTCCTATCTCGTGAAGGTTGGCCACATCTCCGCCAATCCCGTCGAGGTGCATGTCGAGGCTGACAAGCGCGAGCTTGCGGGCCTGGCGGAGCTATGGGACGTCCTCTCCGTGGAGAAGCTTGAGGCCGATCTGAAGATCTCGCGCTGGAAGCGCGACGGTGTGCGGATCAAGGGAGATGTGCGGGCGAAGATCGTTCAGGCTTGCGTCGTTACGCTCGAGCCTGTGGAATCGGAGATCAACGAGAATTTCGAGCATATTTTCGTGCCGGAAGATTCCAAACTGGCGCGCGCGCCGTCGGTGGATGCCGGTGAAATGGTACTCGATCCGGACGGCCCTGATATCCCGGAGACATTTACCGGAGATACAATTGATGCCGGTGCGGTCGTTGCGGAATTCGCGGCGCTCGCAATCGATCCTTACCCACGCAAGCCCGGCGTAGAGTTCGACGGGCATATAGAAGATACGGGCGAAAGTGACAGGAAACCGTCACCTTTCGCGGTTCTGAAAGACTGGAAAAAGGAATAGACCCTCGTGGCAACCGAGCACAATTCAGTTGTAACCGAGGGAGAAAACGGTATTTTGACGCCAAATTCGCCAGGCCCGGCGGACAACAAGGACTAGGGACGCGTGATCAGAATTTCTCTTGACCTGATGGGTGGCGACTTCGGCCCTGAGGTTGTTGTTCCCGGCGCGGCCAAGGCGCTGGATAGGCATCCCGATATCACGTTCATCCTGTACGGACAGAAGGACCGCTGCGAGGCGGTCCTGGCCAAGTATCCGAAGCTTAGGGAAAAGTCCGTCTTTCACGAATGTGATGTTGCCATCGGCATGGACGAAAAGCCAAGCCAGGCACTTCGCCGCGGCCGCTACGTGTCCAGCATGTGGCGTTCGATCGAAGCGGTGAAGCTTGGAGACGCGGATGTCGTCGTGTCGGCCGGCAATACCGGCGCGCTCATGGCCATGGCGAAGTTCTGTTTGCGCACCATGGCCAATATAGAACGGCCAGCGATCGCCGCGATCTGGCCCACGCTGCGCGGCGAAAGCATCGTGCTTGATGTCGGAGCCACCATTGGCGCGGATGCTCAGCAATTGCTCGATTTTGCCTTGATGGGTGGCGCCATGGCGCGCGCGCTCTTCGAGATCGAACGTCCGACCGTCGGCTTGCTGAATGTCGGTGTTGAGGAAATCAAGGGCCAGGAAGACGTCAAGGATGCCGGACGCCTGATCCGTGAGGCCAATCTCGAATCGCTTGAATATTCCGGTTTCGTCGAAGGCGACGATATCGGCAAGGGTACGGTTGACGTCGTGGTCACCGAAGGGTTCTCAGGCAATATCGCGCTGAAGGCGGCAGAGGGCACGGCAAAGCAGATCGGCGCCTATTTGCGCGCGGCGATGACGCGGACGTTGCTGGCTCGGATTGGCTATATCTTTGCCAAGGGCGCGTTCGACCTGCTGCGTGAGAAGCTCGACCCCAGCAAGGTCAATGGCGGCGTCTTCCTTGGCCTCAACGGTATTGTCATCAAGAGTCACGGCGGCGCGACCGCCGAAGCCTTCGCAGCGGCTATCGATGTCGGCTACGATATGGCCAAGAATGGGCTCACGCAGAAAATCGAAAATGATTTGAAGAGATATCATGCCAAACGGCTCCCCCCAATCGGGCCGGAAGCGGCATGAGCGACGGGGTAAAAGCAGAATGATCCGTTCAGTTGTTCGCGGTTTTGGGGCGGCACTCCCCAAGCGCGTCATGACCAATGCCGAGATGGAACAGGTTGTCGAAACCAGCGACGACTGGATTGTCCAGCGCAGCGGCATTCGCCAGCGCTATATCGCCGGCGAAGATGAAACCACGGCGTCGCTGGGCGAGCAGGCGGCGCGAGCCGCTCTTGCCAATGCTGGTCTGACGCCTGACGATCTCGACCTGATCATCGTTGCCACCTCGACACCGGACAATACCTTTCCGGCGACCGCGGTGAACATCCAGAACAGGCTCGGCATGCATCATGGCTTTGCCTTCGATGTCCAGGCTGTCTGCACCGGTTTCGTCTACGCCGTGACCACCGCCGACGCCTATATTCGCGGCGGTCTCGCCAAGCGCGTGCTCGTCATCGGCGCCGAGACGTTTTCCCGCATTCTCGATTGGACCGACCGCACGACCTGCGTTCTCTTCGGCGACGGCGCTGGCGCGCTGATCCTCGAGGCAGGCGAGGGGACCGGTGCCAACACCGATCGTGGCGTGCTGTCGGCAAGCCTGCGTTCCGACGGCGCGCACAAGGACAAGCTCTATGTCGACGGCGGTCCGTCGTCGACGGGCACGGTCGGCGTGCTGCACATGGCCGGGCGTGAGGTCTTCAAGCACGCCGTCGGCATGATCACTGATGTCATCCAGGCTGCCTTCGATGCCACCGGTTCGACGGTTGAGGATCTGGATTGGCTGGTGCCGCATCAGGCCAATCGCCGCATCATTGACGGCTCCGCCAAGAAGCTCGGAATTGCTCCCGAGAAGGTTGTGATCACCGTCGATCTTCATGGCAATACGTCCGCCGCATCGATCCCCCTGGCGCTTTCGGTTGCTGCCGGAGATGGCCGAATCAAGAAGGGCGATCTGGTGATGCTGGAGGCGATGGGCGGCGGATTCACCTGGGGTGCGGTGCTGCTGCGCTGGTAGCGCGATATCTCCAAAAGCCGTTCCGAACAATAGCTTGACCGTTTGCCGCAAGGGCAATAGTCTCTCACGGCTTGAATAAGATTACCTATCAATATGGGCGGGGAGCTATGACGGGCAAGACAGTGACGCGCGCAGATTTGGCGGAGTCGGTATTCCGGAAAGTCGGCCTCTCCCGGACGGAGTCGGCGGAGCTCGTCGAGACGGTTATCGATGAAATTTGCAACGCGATCGTGCGTGGCGAAACCGTAAAACTCTCCTCGTTCGCGACGTTTCAGGTGCGCGATAAAAATGAACGCGTCGGTCGCAATCCGAAGACCGGCGAGGAAGTGCCGATCTCTCCGCGCCGCGTCATGACGTTCAAGGCATCGAACGTTTTGAAAACGCGCATCCTGAAGGCTCATGCAAGCCGCAAGGCGAAAGCCAGACCGGCAAATCCAGCCTCCTGATCCATCCGAAAGTTTGATTTTGTTATTGGCCGCATGCCCTGTGCTGCGGCCTTTGGCGTTGGCTTTCTCGGCGGCTTTTCAGCTTGCTTGTGCAGCAGTTGAACAGACCACTTGAATTTCCGCCGCCAAACCGTTGAAATATGGTGAGTCGTATCTTGAAGGATTCGGCATCGATATCCGGTTTTGCGTGATCCGGCCCGGATGGTGCTGCGGTCACGCTGTGGGAGTATGATGATGGACAAGAGCCCGGATGCATTTCGCACGATCAGCGAAGTTGCGGAAGACCTTGATCTGCCGCAGCATGTCCTACGGTTCTGGGAGACGCGCTTTCCGCAAATCAAGCCGATGAAGCGCGGCGGCGGCCGGCGCTATTACCGGCCTGAGGATGTCGATCTCCTGAACGGCATTCGCCATCTGCTCTATGATCATGGCTACACGATTAAGGGCGTTCAGAAGCTTCTGAAGACCAATGGCAACAAGTTCGTCATCGCCGTCGGTCATGGGGATCTCGCCAGTGTCGAGGCTCTGGCCGCCGCGACGCAGGTGCCCGCACCCGTGGAGCCGCGCGTCAACTCGGCCAATCCCGACGAAGACCAGATCGTCGGCCGGGCCAAGGCACCGATAAGCCGCCGTTTCTTCAATTTCGTCAGCGGCGACGATGGCGCGCCGGATGTTTCCATCGGCAAATCGAGTGTCGGCAAGGAAGATCGGGCCCTGCTGCAGGAAACGCTTTACGACCTTCTGGAATGCAAGCGCCTGCTCGATCAGGTGCGGTGAGGCGCATCTGTTGCGCGCTGTGGATGTATGCCCGGCGACGTATGTACAATATGTGAAATGCAAATTATGGTGGTTTGTATGTCGATTCACATCTTAGGGATGCTAGTCGGGCATGTATGTATGAGCATCGGCTGCGTTCGGTGACATTTTTGTCACATTGCCACTCTTCTGCGTTGTGCGAAATTAGTTCGGCAGCCTTATTAACTTGCCCGAGCCCAACGCTGGGTTCAGTTTGGCGGCGAAGCTTCGTTGCTTCACCCTTCAAAGAAGGGGAACAGCCAGTCAGGCCATGGAGGGGCAAGAAATTGTCTGCCGGGAGACTCCGTCCCTGATGGATAGTCGAATGGAGACACCATGAACATCAAGAGCCTTCTTCTTGGCTCCGCCGCTGCAATCGCCGCAGCGAGCGGCGCCCATGCCGCCGATGCTATCGTTTCTGCTGAGCCGGAACCATTGGAATACGTTCGCATCTGCGACGCCTATGGCACCGGCTATTTCTTTATTCCCGGCACTGAAACCTGCCTGAAAGTTGGCGGCAAGGTCCGTACCGAAGGTGAGTGGTACGACGCCTATAACCCGCGCAGCAGGGTAGGCACTCTCTGGCATGAGCGTGTGGAGCTTAATGTCGATACGGCGACGGACACCGAATACGGTGCGCTGAAGACCAATACCGTCTTCCGCTGGGAGTGGAACGACGGAGGTGCGACCTCTGCCAAGCTGCTGTTCGCAAATATCAGCCTTGGCGGCTTCACCGTTGGTAAGCTCGACTCGCAGTACAATCTGTATGTCGGCTATGCTGGCGACGTCATCAATGACGACGTGATCTATGACGGTCCTTACGAACTGAACCAGCTTACCTACAACTATGATGCCGGCAATGGCTTTTCGGCTGTGATCTCGCTGGAAGACAGCAACTCCACCTCCGACGGAGAGGCATCCTATGGCGCCGGCTGGTGGACGGATGACAAGTCCAACCACTACGCGCCAGATGTCGTCGCTGGTTTCGGGTACAAGGTGGATAACTGGGGCTTCAAGATCGTTGGCGGTTATGACTCGATCGTCGAAGAGGGCGCCATCAAGGCACGTATCGATGCCAAGTTCGGCGCAGTGGAAGCCTTCCTGATGGGTGGCTGGAACACGGATGGCGACAAGCTCAACAAATATGCCGGCACGAACCAGGATATTTCCGCCTGCACTACGTCGAGCGGGACTGTCAATGCCGGTAAATGTGGCTGGGGCGACTGGGCTGTCTGGGGTGGCGTTGGCGTTCCGATCAACGATAAGCTGAAGTGGAACCTGCAGCTGGCCTATACCGAGTCGAAGATGTTCGAGGCGACGACTAACCTCAAGATCTATCCGGTCAAGGACTTCCTGGTCGAGCCGGAACTGAGCTATGTGCACTACGACTTTATCAAGGATGATACGGTCGCCGGCATCCTCCGTTTCGAACGGAATTTCTGATCTGGACAGGATGCCTGCCGCAGTCCTCCAATGTGGCTGGCGGCAAGACAAGCACCATGGGCCCCGCCGAAATGCGGGGCCTTTTCGTTCGCGATCCCATCGGTTGTTAAGCATGATGCCATCTTTGCGCGCATTTCCAGGTGGCTTCGGCCCGATTCCGTGCATCGCTTGATAAGCTTGACTTGCTAAACATTACCTTTGGCTGTATTCGCTTCCTTGGGGTTGTCTTATAAATTGCCGGAGGAAACATGCGCATACGTGCTACCGTGGCGGCGAGTCTCGTCGCTATAACCACCATTCTGTCGAGCTGCCAGACACCGCAGGAATCTGCGATGAATGCCGAAATGACCTGTCAGTCGCAGGGGTTCCGCCCTGGCACGCAGCGCTACAATCGCTGCGTCGGCGCGACCTATCAGGCAAACCGCGTTCAGGCGCAGCAGGCTGAAAATCAGGCTGCGGGACTTGCCGCTGCCGGCATCATCGGCGGCGTTCTGGTTGGCGCCGCAGTCAGCGACCATCATCACCGTGGCTATTACGGCCGGCCTTACTATCGCCGCTGCTATCGTTGCTGGTAGTCGAAGCGCTGGTCCGCACATGAATATCAAAACTCCGCTGGTTCGCTCCGGCGGAGTTTTTTGTTTTCATCACCCGATGTCAGAAAGGCGTGACAATCTCGCGGTTCACCAGCTTCAGGCTGCGATCAGGCTGCAGGATATAGGTCTCATAGACATCCTCGCCCCACTGGTTGGTGAAGCGATGGTCAATGCGGGCTCCGATCGGCGACTGCGTCAGCTTCATGTGCGGCTGGCCGCCATAAGTGATGCTGCCCGGAATGGGTTGTAGCGATTGGGTCGTGTTGCATGCCGCAAGCAGGGGCGCGCACAGCATGAGGACTATCAGGGGCTTCATCGCCGTAACTTTCCGTTGGCTTCTCGTTTGCCGGAATTCGTCACGCAATTATGACGGACGGGCATCTATGAGTATGGATCGAAATCACTATATACAGGTAGTATCGGCATGCTCGGCGACAAGGTTTTTCACGCAGATGTGCTTGGCCAGTGCTGCCGGATTTCGAAGGAGTCGCATATGTTTACGATTGCCAGATCGATAACTGCCGCAGGCTTTGGTTTGTTGCTGGCCGCAGGCGTCGCGATGCCGGCCGGCGCCGTGACCATGCCAGTGCTGTCGGTGCCCGCGCCCGCGCAGACCGACATCATTCAGGTGCGCGATCACGGACATGGCCATTGGCACAGTCACAATCGCTGGGGTGGTGGTCACAAGCGCCATGGTTCCGATAGCTATTACGACGATGACTCGGACAGCGGCGTGCTCTTCAAATCCTTCGTAACAGGCACACTCTTCAGCGGGCAGCGTGCGCGAGGCTACTACGACAGTCATGCCCGCGCCTGTGCAAGCCGTTACCAGTCTTATCGCCCCTCGGACAACACCTATCAGCCGAGCAGGGGGCCGAGACGCGAGTGCCGATGAGCCGGAACTTTTTCTGAGCGGGCCACTACTTTTCGCTTGCGTCGGGAAACTCTAAACTCTAAACGAAACAAGCCGTTTCGGCAGGTCGGGGCGTAGCGCAGCCCGGTAGCGCACTTGACTGGGGGTCAAGGGGTCGCAGGTTCAAATCCTGTCGCCCCGACCATTTATCTCCTTGAGCTCCCAATCGAATTTTCAGTGATTTAGCCGCACCACGAGGATGCTTGGCCGGTCCAGCGCCGTGCGAGGCCTTCGGAGACGAGCTGGTCGCCGATCGAGCGGCCGGCGCGCATGGCAATGCGCAGCTTTCCGCCATTCTGGTCGTCGCCACGGTTGCTGCCGGAAAGCACGAAGGTCCCGTCGTTGAGAATGGCCTGCAGCCGTAGTTTTGCGGCCACGGCCTTCTGCTTCTCACTCGGGCAACGCGCCGCATCGGCACCCGGCACATCGACATCGGCCAGCTGGATCCTGATGCCATCCTGCCAGAAGGTATTGCCGTCCACCACGCAATTCGTGCCGGAACCGCCGCCGCAAAGCACGAACCGGCCGCCACTCTGAGCGCGCGGAGCGGGGGAGGGTCTTTCGATCGGCGTCTTGCTCACCGGCATGGCCACGGGAATGGCTGCCGGCGGTACCGGCAGGGCGTTTGTCTCACGCGGCTCGGGAGTGATTGCTGCTGTCCTGACCTTCGGCTTGCTTGCCGGCACCGGCGCTTCCGGGGTCACATGCGGCAGACCGGCGACGGCGCCTGCATGGGCAATCATCGACGGCATCTCCTTGCGATGCTGGTAGGCGTAGATGCCGGCCACGGCCGCCAAGCCGACGACACCCCACAGCCACATCGAACTGCCCGCCTTGGATTGCGGCTTGCGCCGCGTGCGTCGTTTCGCTTTTGCCATGGTAGAATCCCTCAATTGCGAGGGGATTATCGCCGCGATTTCTTACCGATCCGTTGGCTTTTCGCCACCTGGCACCGAAGGCCGGAGATTCCTATTTCGGCGACGCGGTCGATGGCTTGAGCTTGACGGCCATCGTCACCTGGCCGCTCACCGAAAGTTTCGGCCCACGCCCGTCGAAATTATTGGTCGATGTATTGCTCGACATCGCGCTGATTTCGCAGCTGTCGGCGATCGTATCAAGCAGAGTGGCGCAGCTGCTCGCCGCGACCTTGTAGAAGGATTTCAATGCCTTCTCCTGCTGCTCCTCATTGTCGCCATCGGGCAGGGAGTAGGAAAATGATATCCCGGACTGCACGGAGATATATCCATCCGGCAGTTGCCGAGGGGTGCGCAGCGGCAGATTCTGGAGGTTTTGCGCAAGGGCCGGAAAGGCCAGACCGGCAAGCAGCAATCCAAGGACAGCGAAAATAAAGGGTCTGGTCGTCATCATCATCGGGTCTCCGTTTTGTTCGCTTATCTCAGGTGCAGATGAAGGTCTGGTGATGGCGTAACTTAAAATTGTATCTTTTGTGAAACTGTCGCATTGTGTGCGAATCAGAAATGCATCACGGCATGCGATTGCAACAAAAGCTTTCTTGCCAAGCCTACGGCCAGAGCGCATAGTCCAGTCATATTGTCGGGCAAGAAGCGGATACTGGCGATATTGTTGCGTGCTTCCGCCCGAAAGACGAGGCAGCGCAATGTTGGAAGCCCCCATACATCCACGGGATTTACCCCTGTTTTCGGACGATCTGGATCGTCTGGAGAAGGTATTGGACACCGTCTGCCGGGATCGCGGCATGAACCCGCGCAGCCCGCAAGCCGAGCGGGTCGGGGCGCTGATCATCCAGCTTTATCGCCAGGGCGTGAAAGACGATGCCAAGCTCCTCGCGCTCGCCAGGGCTTATTTCTGACACAACTGCGTTTTTTTATGGCCTTGAATCTAATCGATTTAAGCTGATTTCACATAGCAGCAATGATGCATTGTGTCTGTTCGAAGCGACACTGCCATCCTATATATGCTGCATTGCACAAAGAGAATTGATTTCTCAATGTCACTGATTCTCCATTCAGGGACAGTGCGCGGCTGCCGCAGCGGAAGAAACACCGGGAGCGGCGGGCGTGGATAATGTGAAAGGCCCATGATGAATTTCAAAGTTCCGAGCCGGCTTCGCCGTTTGCTCGTCGATTCCGTCGAGCTTCCGCAGCTCAAGTTTCCGATGACACGGCCGCTCGCGCAGCCGTCACGTCGTCGCATTTCCGCGCGGCCTGCGCCGCAGCGTTTGACGGAAATCCTGTGGTTCGGCCGTAATCCCGGCGATCTGCGCATGCTCGAATATGTACCGCCGGGCGTCAAGGGCCCTATGCCGCTCGTCGTCGTCTTGCACGGCTGTCATCAGAATGCCGAGGATTTCGATCGCGCCAGCGGTTGGACTACCCTCGCTCGCCAGCACGGATTTGCCGTGCTTTATGCCGAGCAGAAGCTGTCGAACAATCCCAACCTGTGCTTCAACTGGTTTCGCCCGAGCATGGTGACACGCGATCGCGGCGAACTCGGCTCCATCCGCGAGATGATCGATTTTAGCCGGCGTGTGCATACGATCGACGATAGCAAGATTTTCGTCATGGGCCTGTCTGCCGGCGGCGCCATGGCTGCAGCGCTCCTTGCGACCTACCCGGAACTGTTTGCCGCGGGCGCCGTCATCGGCGGCCTGCCTTTCGGCGCTGCCCGCGATGCCATGTCCGCTCTCGATGTGATGAACCGTGGCTCGACGCGCGCAGCTGAAAAATGGGGAGAACTCGTCCGCGAAGTTTCGCCCGATGCCGAGCGTTATCCCGTCGTCTCCATCTGGCATGGCGACGAGGATGAGGTCGTTTCGGTTGCCAATGCCGAAGCATCGATCGCCCAATGGCTTGATGTGCGTGATCGTCCGCGGATCAAGGGTCGCCTGCGCCTCTTCGAGGGCGGCGAGCGGCGCGAATGGCGCGATGACTACGGCAACATCATCCTGGAACTTGTGACGTTGAACGGCTTTGGCCACGGTCTGCCGGTTGGTCCGGTCATCGAAGGCTGGGAGCCGGCAAACGATACCGAGCGCTACATCCTGCCTGCGGCCGTTTCCGCGCCCGAGCAACTGGTCAAGGGCTGGGGACTGGCAGCCTGAATATCCCTGCGGAGAGGCGCGTTCTGCCACCGAACCTTTGGGATAAATAGCATTGCAGAGCGGTTGAGCTACGTCGCATAACCGCTCTGGCCATCAATCATCATTGGTGGCGTTCAGATTTTCCGGCCGGATGCCATCATCATCGGCGCTCCGATGCCTGAAGCGGATGCCGGCGCCGCCGGCTCCATCATTACCGCTTGCAAGAAAAAGCACGCCGCGCGCTTCGAGGACAGATCGCACGGCGGCGAGTGCCTTCCCATCGGCGGAATTCACATCCGTTTCCAGCGCTTCAATGGTCGATACTGGAAGCTTGCTTTCGCCGGCGAGAGCTTCCGCTGTCAGTCCGAGCATGGCGCGTGCGCCGCGTAATTGTGCTGATGTAATCATGCTTTAAGTGTAGCGCAGAAGCTCGAAAATCGAAACCGATTTCAGGCGGGAATCCCCTGCGGCCCTAAAATGCGGCAACGTTTCTTGCCCGTCCCTCGGCAAGGCTTCGCGGCCCGGTATTTTCCGGTCTTTCCAGCGGGGCAGGGGCGGGATAGCCGAGCAGTTCATAGTAGATTTTCTCGGTGGCGTCGGCCATGCCTGCAAGCGTATAGCCATCCTTGCGACGGCGGGCCTCGGCGGCAAAGCTGGCAAGCAGCTTGGGATCAGCGAAGCGCGCCATCGCGGCGGCCAGCTCTTCCGGATCGTCGCTGTTAGGTACGATATAGCCGTTCCTGCCGGGTTCCAGCACCGTACGCGCGCCCCCAACATCCGCCAGCAGCAGCGGCTTGCCCGCGGCTGCGGCCTCCAGCATCACATAGGACATCGCTTCGTAGCGGCTCGGCATGACCACGACGTCAAACGCATCGATGGCGGTGACCCCCGGTATGCTGTCATCGAGGCGTGCGCGGTGTTCAAGGCCGGCCGCCTTGATCATGTCGGTGACAGCAGATGCCAGTTCGCCGACGCCGATCATCAACAAATGAGCCTGCGGCAGTTCCGCGGCTATGCGGGCGAAAGCCTCGACCAGCCGTTCCGGTGCCTTCTGCGGGGTCATGCGGCCGACGAAACCGAAGACCAGGGCGTCCTGCGGTATTCCATAGCGCTTGCGGATGGCGCCCCGTTGGCTGCTCGGTGGGGCATTGACGCCGTTGACGACGATGCTGAGGCGCGCATCGGAAATGCCGAGCGACAGAGCGTGATTATATTCATCCCTGGAAACGCAGATCACGCGGTCGGTCAGGCGATTTCCGAGAAGACGCTCGATGCCGCCATAAATCAGCCGGCCCTTGGAACCCAGAGTCGGATCCATGGTGCGAAAGGCGTGCGGCGTGTAGAGCACCGGCACATGTCTTCCGGGCAAGCGCAAACGCGTCAACGCGCCGGCCTTCGAGCTGTGACCATGGATCAGATCGAAGGCCCCATGTCCGGCGGCTATCTTGCGGAGATGCCACCATGCGGTGACATCCCAGGGGCCTGGCGCGCGGCGCATGGCAAGCGGGATAACATGGTCGAGGCCGATGCCCTCCAGCTCCGAGACGAAGGCCGCCTCGGCGCGCACCGGCGAATAGACGGCGGTCACCGAATGGCCGCGATGCTGCATCGCCCGGCATAGATCGAGGAAATGCCGGCCGGAGCCGCCACCGCTCGGTTCGAGAACCTGCAGCAGCGAGAGACGCTTGATGCTGGTGCGAATATTCACGGTGCTGCTTCCCTTCGGGTCAAGCTACGCTGGTACTTTTGCTCGAGGGCGCCGCAGCCCCAGACAATGCCGATCAACATGTAGAGATGGCGCCAGTGGTCGGTATCGATGACGTTGCCGATGCCGACATGGCCGAGGACGACGATCCAGGCGATCATCACATAGGGCTGCCAGGGCCGTTCCTTCAGGAGATTGCGAAAGCCGATATAGATGGTCCAGCAGATCATGCTGACCCAGCAGAAGAAGCCGAGCCAGCCATAAGTGGTCAGCGTCTTCAGCCAGATATTGTGTTCGTCCTCGCGAAACATGGTGGAGAAGACCAGTGGCCCCAATCCAAGCGGTCGTTCCATGGAGAGCATGAAACCGATGCGATGGCGCTCGAAGCGGCCAAGATGCCCGCCATCATAATTTTGTACGAGCTGGGTGCGGGTGGAGAAGAGATCGTTGACCTGCGGAAATTGCAAGGCGACGACGAGCAGCACGACCATGAGGATGATCGCCGCCAGCGACATCACCAGGATACGCAGGCGGAAGGCATTGCTGCGGTGCTTCAGCAGCATGCAGAAGATCAGCATGGCGGCCGCAAAGGCAAACAGCGCCCAGGCCGCGCGGGAGAAGGAAAGGAAGATGCCGAAGGCAAGGATGAACAGGCAGATGCCCTTGATCGGCGCCTTCTTCAAATCACCGATCAGGATGCCATGCATGAGATAGATGGTCGGTGTCACCAGAAAGGGACCAAAGACATTCGGGTCCTGGAAGGCGCCCATGGCGCGGTCGTAGCGGGTAAAGATGTCGAAGCCGGGAACGGCATGGAAATAGCCGAGAATGCCGAGGCTCGCCGTAATCAGCGCGGCCACGACCCAGGTATTGAAGATCAGCTTCAGCCGTCTTTCGCTATCTTCGATGATGGCGGCATAGAAGACGGAGCTGAGCGCCAGGAAGGTGGAGACGGCGATATAGACTGGGCCGTCGAGATGGTCGCTGGCGTTGAGATTGCGCATCTGCGTGATCGACAGCATGCCACCGATGTTGAAGGCCAGAAACAGGGCCAGAAGCGGTGCGACGCTGCGGGATATCTTCAACCCGAGAATGAACCAGACGCCGATGAGAAAGGCGAGCCAGAGCTCATAGGGCGCGGGCTCGGCGATCACGAAGCCGGACAGGAAAACCCCGACGGCAACGCTGGCCGTTCCGATCAGCCGCAACGCGGCGAGCTGCGGCCGCGCGATGCGGGAGGAGGGGAGCTCGATCGTGGTCAATAGGCATTTTCCGTATTGAGCAGACGGAACGGCGTCAGGAACAGGATCTTCAGGTCGAACAGCAGCGACCAGTTCTCGATGTAGTAGAGATCGTAGGCCGTGCGGAACCTGATCTTGTCGTCGCTGTCGATCTCGCCGCGCCAGCCGTTGATCTGTGCCCAGCCGGTCACGCCCGGCTTGACGCGATGGCGGGCGAAATAACCTTCGACGACATCGGAATAGGTCCGGTTGTGGCTGGCGGCGAGCACGGCATGCGGTCGCGGGCCGACAAGCGAGAGATTGCCGAGAAGCACGTTGAAGAGCTGCGGCAGCTCGTCGATCGACGTCTTGCGGATGAAACGTCCGACAGGGGTGACACGCGGATCGTTTTTGGTGACGGCATTGCGCGCGGTCGGGTCGCTCATTTCAGTAAACATCGAGCGGAACTTGAAGACGTTGATGATCTCGTTGTTGAAGCCGTGACGCTTCTGCATGAAGAGGATCGGCCCCTTCGATGTTGCCTTCACGGCGATCGCTGCTCCGAGCATGATCGGCCAGAGCAGGGCCAGCGCCACAACACTGAAGAAGACGTCGAAGATGCGCTTGGCGACGCCGTCCCAATCACGGATCGGCTTGTTGAAGATATCGAGCATCGGCACGGCGCCGACATGCGAATAGGCGCGGGGCCGGAAGCGCAGCTTGTTGGCGTGCGCCGCCAGACGGATGTCGACCGGCAGCACCCACAGCATCTTCAGCAGCTGCAGGATGCGGTCTTCGGCACTGATCGGAAGCGCGATGATCAGCATGTCGACGCGCGTCAACCGGGCGAACTCGACCAGCTCGGCGACCGTACCCAGCTTCGGATAGCCGGCGACCATCACCGGCGAGCGCTTTTCGCCGCGGTCGTCGAAGATGCCGCAAATACGGATATCGTTGTCGGGCTGATGTTCCAGGGCCCGGATCAGCTCCTTGGCCGGTTCGCCGCCGCCGATGATCACGGCGCGTCTTTCCATGATGCCGTTTCGGGCCCAGTTGCGAATGCCATAGGCGAACAGCAGCCGCGCGACGATCAGGAATCCTGCGCCCGTGGCGAGCCAGCCGCCGAGGAGGGGGATCGAATAAATGCTGTTGATGTCGAAGGGGATGAGGGCAATGGTCACCACTGCGAAAGCCGCAACCCATGGGCCGACGATCCGATGAAGGAAACGGTGCGGCGAGCGCAGTATCGGTATCTGATAGGCGTCGGCCACCTGCAGGAACATGATGGCAAGGCCGCTGAGCGCAATGGTCACGGCCGCTTTCGACAGGAACGGATGCTCGCCCGGCGCTGTTTCGAAGAAGAAGAGCGCCAGCCCAACCGCGAGCAATGACAGGAATTCGAACAGCCGATATTGTCCGATGATGATCGCCGGCGTCTGGTTGGTCTCGCGAAATTGCTCGGCGATCTGCCGTGCATAGGCATTGATATCGCTGCTTGGACGATCGTCGCGAGGCTCTTCGGCGCCGCGGGTACGGATTTCCGAAACCTGCTTGCGAATGTTGTCCAAGTTAAATTGCTCGGACTTCTCACTAGTGTTCATGGCAATTCATCCGGTCGTTACCGGAAAAGAGCTAGCAGATATCAGCTAAGAAACACTTACAACACCTGCTTGTATTCTAACCTTCTCGACCCAGGCCAAGTATATTTTGATACAGGTGCAAAGTATCACGAGCCATGACCGAGGCGGAAAAGTTCGCCCGGATTGTCTCAATATTGGGCATGTTACGCCGGCCCCATTCCGGGTTCGTGATGGCTTCGGCCATGACACGCGACAGGTCTTCGGCATCATCAGAATTGGCAAGCGCTGCGCTGTCTTCTCCAAGCGCTTCCGGAATGCCGCCGACCCGCGAGGCGATAACGGTCTTTCCAGCCGCCAGCGCCTCCAGAACGATGTAGGGCATGGCCTCGGCGCGTGAGGGAACGACGACGTTTTGAGAAACCGCGAAGGCTTCCTGCACGCGCATGGCCGGCAGCATGCCGATGCGTTGCCCGAGGCCGCGCTCGATCATCATCCTGTGGTATTTGTCCCTGTCCGGCCCGTCGCCAATCATCAGTGCCGAAAGCGGCCTGCCGATCCGTCGCTCGGTCTTGGCAAAGGCCTCGACAAACAGATCGGGACCTTTGAGGTCCCTCAGCATGCCGATATAGGCGAAATGCACGGAATCCGATCGTGTCGGCACGCTGCGAAAGTCCCGCTCGCTGATGCCATTGTAGATCAACACCGAGCGCGTGCGCGGCTTGCCGATCTTTTTCTCATAGGCGCGCCGTTCGAAATCGCAGATGAAGATCAGGCCGTCAGTCAAGAATTCCAGCATTCGCTCAAGGCTATGCACCAGCATGCCCTGGAGCGAGGCGCGCGGGAAATGCAGGCTGCCGCCATGCGCGGTGTACAGGCGGGCCACGCGATACTTGTTCACCCGCAGGATCGAGCCGAGCACACGCGCAATCAGGCCGCCCTTGGCGCCATGCCCATGCAATACATCCGGCCGCAAGCCTCTGATTTTCTTGTAGCTGCTCCAAAGCGTCGAGGCATCGGTGAGACTGATATGCCGTCGGATCGGCAGGCGGATCACGCCGAGCGCGAGAAAGGGCGCTATGTCCTCGAACAGATGGTCTTCGTGAGCGCCGCCGGTGAGGCTGTCGCAGAGGATGCCGACTTCATGTCCCGCCTTGCTCTGCTCCTCTGCCAGATCCCGAACGTGGCGGAAGACCCCGCCGACGGGCGATCTGAAACAATGGAGGATCCGGAGGGGTTTTGCCATGGGTGGGCGCGGTTAGAACAACCGCTCTCTGACGTAGATCGTGTCGCCCGCCAACACCGGATCGGAGATGCCGACACGACCGGTCATGACGTGACCGTTGATCTTGCGCGTAACGTCCGCATTGGATTGATTGGCGCGGCTGCTGAAGCCGCCGGCGACCGCGATGGCATTCTGGATCGTCATGCCGGGGACGTAGGAATACTGGCCCGGCTGGCCGACTTCGCCCATGATATAGACCGAACGGTAGCGATCGACATCGATCGAGACGTCGGGGTCGCGAATATAGCCCTGGCGCAGCTTCTGTGCGATCTGGCCGGAGAGCTGCTGCAAGGTTCGGCCGCGAGCGGTGACCTGGCCAATGAGCGGAAAGGCAATATAGCCCGCCTGGTCGACAGTATAGGTATTGCTCAAGCCAGGCTGATCGAACACCGTCACACGCAGCCGGTCACCGCTATCCAGAGAATAAGGCTGGATCGTCGCCTCGTTGAAGGCCTTCGGCGCGGGCTGATAGGTATTGCAGGCAGCGAGCGCGGCGCTCATGGCTGCCATGCTGAGTGCAAGGGCAATCTTTGGCTTTGCGAAGGGCATTTCGCGCTCACAAGAATGGAGAATAACTGTCGTCGTTATCAGTCCGTTAGGGTTAATGATCGGTAAATAGTCAATAGGATTCCCGCTAAAATTTAGTTCCGTCGAAAATAATGCAAGCGAAATACTATTAACGCTTGAGTTACCATAGTCGTTTACGGTTAATTTCGGCTTTCTATTACGGAGTTCTTGCATATGTCCGGTGTCAACAACACCCAGCAGGATGTGGACATCGATCTCGCTCAGCTCTTTCGTGCGGTCTGGCGGCGACGGTTGCGGGTCATCGCCATTACACTCGCAGGTGCCTTTTTGGCGCTTGTCATCGCCAAGCTCGTGTCGCCCGAATATCGCAGCGAGACCCGCATCCTGATCGAGCAGCGCGCGCCGGCCTTTGCAACAACGACGACCAATAATGATTCCAGCGCCGCGCCGCTGCTGGACGAGCTGAATATTGCCAGCCAGGTGCAGATCCTGCAGTCGGCAGATCTGATCAAGCAGGTCATTACCAATCTCAAGCTCTACGAGCATCCGGAATTCGCCGCAGCCAACAACAGCTCCGCGCTTTCCGATCTGCTGGTCAAATTGCACCTGAAGCGTGGCGCTGCCGACAAGGCGCCGGAAGAACGCATGCTGGATGCCTTCACTGGCCGGCTGCAGGTCTACCAGATCAACAGTTCGCGCGTGATCGGCATAAGCTTCACATCCCGTGACCCGGATCTCGCCGCCAGCGTGCCCAATGCCGTGGCGCAGGTCTATCTGTCCATGCAGAGTGGCGCCAAGCTCGATTCCAATAGCGAGGCGACGCGGTGGCTCGAACCGGAGATCGCCAATCTGCGCGAGAAGGTCAGCGAAGCCGAAAAGAAGGTTGCCGATTATCGCTCGGCCAACGGGCTTCTTCAGACCAGCCAGAACGGCAACTTCGCCACACAACAGCTTGCCGATATCTCCGGCCAGCTCGCGCAGGTGCGCGGCAACAAGGCCAATGCCGAGGCGAGGGCTCAAGCCGTGCGCAACGCTCTGGCCAGCGGCCTCTCCACCGACACGCTTGCCGATGTTGCCGGGTCTCAGGCCATTCAGCGATTGAAGGCGACGGAATCCAGCCTGGAATCGCAGATCTCGGATCTGTCGACGACGCTGATGGAAGGCCATCCGCGATTGAAGAGCCTACGGGCTCAGCTTGCCGATATCCGCCAGCAGATCAATCGCGAGACCCAGCGGATCCTTGCCAGCATCGAGAATGAAGCCAAGGTGGCGCAGCTGCGCGAGCAGCAGCTGCTGGGACAATCAAACACGCTCAAGGCCGATAGCGCCAGGGCAGGGGAGGATGAGGTCGGTCTGAACGCGCTGGAGCGCGAAGCGGCGGCCGAACGGCAATTGCTGGAAACCTATCTTGCCCGCTACCGCGAGGCAGCCTCCCGCGCCGACAAAAATTCGAGCCCGGCCGATGCGCGCATCGTTTCCAAGGCCGTGGAGCCGGCCGATCCCGCCTTCCCGAAGGTGGGTCCCATCGTGGTGGTCGCGGCAGTCGCAAGCTTCCTGTTGACCTCGATTGTCATCATGCTGGCCGAATTGTTCAGCGGACGCGCATTGCGGCCTGTTGGTCCTTCGAACCGCGAGGAACGGGCTGTGCCTGAAATCTCGTATCGCCCTCAACCTGATATCCGCACCGAGCCTGTTGCCAGCAAGCGTGCCGACGTCCCCGCAAGCATGCTCTCCGTCCCCGCCGACGAAGCTTTGGCGCAGGAAATGGAAGCAGCGGTCGATCCGGTGCATGAGCCGGAGGAGGCGGTTGAGGAAACCGAAGAGGAAGATTTCTCTATTCAGTCGGTTGCCGATTATCTGATCGACAGCGGCTCACGGCTGGCAATCGCCATATCACCGAGCGGTGACGGTGGTTCCACCGCGACGGTCATGCTTGCGCGCACAATCGCCGATGCCGGAAACCGCATCGTGCTGGTCGACATGACCGGAACCGGTTGTCCCTCCAGGCTCATGGCGGAACATGACGAGCTTCCCGGCGTGACGGACCTGCTTTGCGGCGAGACCGCCTTTGCCGACACTATTCATCCGGACCGGCTTTCCGATGCCCATCTTGTGCCGCAAGGCATGAGCGATCTAGGCCGTGCGATGCGGGGCGCCGATCGCCTGTCGCTGATCCTCGATGCGCTCGGCTCGGCCTATGATATCGTTCTGGTGGAATGCGGCGCAGCCGAGGTTTCCGGAGTGGCGCGCCTGACGCGCAGCAAGGAAACGGAAATCATTCTTTCCATGCCCGAGCCCGACGAAAAGCAGTTCCTTGCAGCGATGACGGAGTTCCAGAAGGCCGGCTATGAACACATCATCCTGATGTCGGGCTGGCGCGAGGAGCATGATCCGGACACACGCCGCGACGCTGCCTGATCAATCTCCATCCCCGCCGCCACCATCGTCTGCCGGCGCGGCGTCGCCGTCACGTCGCGCCCGTATTTTCTGGATGAAGGAATAGAGCCGTCGATTGGACTTGATCGCCACCTTCGTGCGCGTAATGCCGCGTTGTGCCACCGCAGCCAGATGGCCCATCGTCGAAATCGGCAGGAACAGATCATGCTGCACGGTTTCCATCGGGCACCATGAGCGCTTGTAGGTCTGGTTGCCGATGCCGAAATCGAAGAGGGCGGCGCCCTCGCGATGCAGCCGCTCGATCATCAGCCAGAACAGCAATTCGCCGGGGCTCGCCTCGGGGACGAGTGTCTCGTCGATCGAGGCAAACTGGCAGATGACATGATCTCCCTTGCGCGAGAGGGCGGCGATTGCCGGAATGTGGCCCTCATGCTCACCCTTCAGTCGCAGCGCGTGGATCTGCAGCGTCGCATCGAGGCCGCTATTTCCATGCCGGTGCAACATCGCACGCAGCGCGGTCTTGATGCGGGTGTCTTTGAAGGCATCCGGCAGGCCGGCATCCTTGAAGCGGACCGCCTTCTGCCGGAAGAACAGGTCGAGAAGCGCGTCCTGCTGTTCGAAATCGGCGATGACGTGTTCGTAGCCGCCCTTTGCATCCAGGAGCCGGCTCTGATGCTTGAACTTCTTGCGCCGGCGCTTGGCGTTCACCTGCTTCAGGCTTGCCTCGAAACTGCCGAGGAAGGGAAGCTGGAAGGCGCGGTTCTGGTTTTCGATTGATGTCAGCGATGCGAGCGGGCTGCCGCGGCCGCGCCATGTGAGGGGAACGTTGCGCAGGACGGCGACATCGACCTTGCCGCGCAGAGCCGCCGCGATGGCGTTTGCCTGAATGGAAGTCAGTTCGCCATTTGCCAGGAAGCCGGCCGAAAACAGGCCGGTATTGATATTGTTATGGTGACCCCCGGTGAACTCGGCCCGTCGTATTCCGCGGCTGCGGATGATCTCGAGCGGCAGGATGAAGGCAACATGCTCGCCGATGGAGCCACGGACGATGGTCAACGGTCGTTGGAAGCTTTCCACCCAGGCGGCACACCAGTCATAACTTTGGTGTAGCGAGCACAGGTCGTCTTGCTCCAGCGCGCGCCATTCTGCTTCGAGCGGCGCCATGCTGTCGAAGATGTCGACGCGCAGATGGGCGCCTGCGGCGGTCTGCGTCGGCACGGATGCTGTCTGCTCATCCGTTGCCTCGGCGGCTACCATATCGGCGATATCTCGCGTCTGGGTCTGCATCCGATCCTCTCCGCGCTGGCGGTATTCGGGCACAACCCTACGGGGAGCGGTTTATTTTTGGCTTAATAGGGCACGATTTGCCTGGGTATCCCGTGGATCAGGGTTAGCCTTGCGTAAACGCTGCGCGTGCCGCGACTATTGCGGACGTGGCCCCGCCATCCATTTGATAATGCCCATGGCCGGAAGCACCCAGATGATACCGCTGAAAAGGAAGTAGAGGAAATGAACCCAGCCGGGTTGATCTCCGAGCGTACGCACTGCAACTATCATGGCAACGATCGCATAGATTACAACCAAAAGCACAAGCAGGATCATGCCGATGAATTTGCGCAGGCGAAGGGGCACGAGTGGGTTTCTCCTCTTACAACGACATGCCGCGACGGCATGCCGCAAACTCCCGGGACTTGTTTTGCACGCCCCTATCGGGCAAATCAACAGCCTGATCGAAGGGAGACGACATGGCTGCCACTAATTTCACGTCGGAACAGGCTATAATGAAGGAAGTGGTCCGTCAGGACCGCAATCGCAGAGCCATCCGCCTCTGGCTTGCCTGCGTGCTGCTGGTTCTCTTCGGCCTCGTGCTGGTGGGTGGCGCGACGCGGCTGACCAATTCCGGCCTGTCGATCACCCAGTGGCAGCCGATCCACGGTGTCGTTCCGCCTCTGAACGCGCAGGAATGGCAGGAGGAGTTCGATCTCTACAAGCGCATCCCGCAATTTCAGCTCCTGAACAAGGACATGACGGTCGATGAGTTCAAGGGCATCTTCTGGTGGGAATGGGCGCACCGGCTGCTTGCGCGCGCCATCGGCATCATCTTCGGCGTGCCCTTGCTGTTCTTCGTGCTCACCGGCCGTGTCGAGCGGAAGCTCTGGCTGCCGCTTGCCGGCATCTTCGTGCTCGGCGGGTTGCAGGGCGCGATCGGCTGGTGGATGGTGTCGTCAGGTCTGGAGGCGCGCACGGACGTCAGCCAGTATCGCCTCGCCACTCATCTCGTCACGGCCTGTCTGATCTTTGCCGCCTGCATGTGGTTCATGCGGGCGCTGTCGCCGCATTCCAACGAGGCGCCGCCGACCAGCTATTCGGCGAAGCTGGCAGGTCTGATCGCCATCATGGCGCTGTTTCAGATCTATCTCGGTGCGCTCGTTGCCGGGCTGGATGCCGGCCTGAGTTACAACACATGGCCGCTTATGGATGGCGCCATACTCCCGAACGGTCTGCTCGTGCAGTCGCCCGGCTGGATCAATTTCTTCGAAAACCCGAAGACGGTGCAATACGTGCATCGACTCGGCGCCTATGCGCTCTTCATCGTCGTGGCCATCAACATGATCATCTCGCTACGCGCGGCGGCGCAAACGACGCATGCGCGCCGTTCGGTCGTCCTGTTCGTGCTGGTGCTTATCCAGGCGATCCTCGGCATTTCGACGCTGCTGCTGCAAGTGCCGCTGCATCTGGCACTGGCGCACCAGGCCGGCGCTTTGATCGTCTTCGGCTTCGCCATTGCCAATTGGCGCGGGTTTTACGGGGAATTGCCGCGCCAGACGTCGATTGTCGTGGGAGGTTGAGGCGCCACTGCGCGCCTCATTCTTTTCGCTTTGCGGGTTTCCGGACGGGAAACCTCTATATATTTCCCTTGGAAATGACCTAGCGCGAGGCGACGCTTGCCGCCGACGACATCCGCGATACGACTTTCAAGTGCTTGATTTCACCGCGCTTGAAGGCGGCGAGGAAGCGATTGTAGTCCTTGAAGACCACGCAGCCATTCGACTCTCCACGGCCTCCTCTGAGCATATAGGTATGAGCCAGCAGGCCGTCACGGCCATAGACGCGAGAGCCGCCTGTGGGTGTCAGGCGCAGCGCCTGTACGCCATGGAACGGGCTTTCCCTGTAGGTCAGCTTATAAGTCTCGGGCGGTGTCGGTCCGGTGTTCTTGCGGTCGACATAGCGCGGATTGTCACGCATGTAGCCGAGGCCCGAATGGGCTTCCAGACGCTCGCCGCTCGGCAGATAGACGGTCTTGGCTTCGATATCGTAGATCGCCGTACCTTCGCCCGGGCTGATGGCCGCAAACGGATTGAGCGAGGGCTTGGTCTTGCGCACGGAGCTGTCATCCGGATCCGCATAAGCCATGAGGCGTGCCGGTGGCTGCGCCGTGGCGGTATCCTTGACCGTTGCTCTCGCGATCGCGGCGGTGGCTGGCGTATTGGCACGCTGCACATCCGCGTCGCGGGCAGGGCGGGCCAGCGGCACTACGCTCAGCACAGCCTCGGCCATGGCGATATCGGCATCCTTGGCGGGCAGTGGCGTCGCCTCGGCGATGGCGGGCAAGCCTGCGGGTGCTGCCGAGGCGACTGCCAGCGGCTGCAGCGCCGCCTTTGCAGGGCCTGCGGCCGGGATCGAGGCAGCGGCATATTTTACCTGCGCCAGCGATTGCATCGCCGTCGCGAAATTGATGGCGATCACCTTACGCAGATGGTCGATCGTCTCTGGTGAAGCTGCTGCGACCTCTACGCGACCACTCTTGATGCTGGCGGATGCGCTCTGTGCCTGCTTGAGATCTGATGCCTGCTGGGTGAGTGCGGTCGCCAGATGCAAGCGCAGGGCATCCTTCGACTGAACCATGCCATCCTGGGCAGGTGCATAGGCCGCGCCGCCGACGGGAGCGTTGGCGGGCACGCCGGCGAAGCGGTTCCGGTCGTTCAGCGATGCCACCTGGCTGGAGAGGCGCGCAGGGTGCGCGATCTGGCTTTGCGGTACGATGAAAGCCGATGCTCGCGGCGTGAGGAAATCATTGGTGGCGGTGGTCGCGCCCGGAAGGGACAGCACCATCGATTGCGTGGTGATCAGCGTGGCGGCGACCCAGGCGAAAGCCACCACGGCGACGCCGGTGGCCAATGTGCCGGGGCGGATATTGAAGGATTTTTTCCGTCGCGAGGCGTAGCCGGAACGCGAATTGAGGTTACCGAAGCCTTCGGTCACAAACGCCATGATACTCGTTATCCAAACTACACAGACACTATGCCGGCTCACAAATGCACACGTCGCCCTGACGCTGAACCTGCGCCTGACCACCACATTGCCGACTGTCTGGAAGCATGCCGAATTATGGTAACCAATTCCTTTACGCTGCTTCATTCTTGGATATTCATTTAAAAAAGGGATGCCTTTGACGACCAATTCACTCGGGCCCTGAAGCCGATAAAGAATGAATCCGGCCGACAATGGGTCGCGCCGCATCACGGTCGATCAATTTTCCGTGTAGCGCCTGCTAATTTAGCGGAAAGGCAAAATTGTGGCTGCCGACTGTCAAAAGTAGGCGTCGAACTCTGAGGCGCCAACTGCGCATCAAAAAGCCCGGCCAATCGATCGCTCAGAGCGAACAATTGGCCGGGCGAATAGAGTGCCGGCTGGTAGGCTGACTGCGGCGCCTCAGGCGCTCAACATCAGATCCATGTTCTGCACGGCGGCGCCCGAAGCACCCTTGCCGAGATTGTCGAGCAGCGCCACGAGGTTGACCTGGGCAGCACCCGGCGTGCCGAAGACGAACAGCTTCATCGTATCCTTACCGGCGAGTTCGACGGCGTTGACGCGCGGCAGGGCGCGGCTCTCATCGAGCGAAACGACCTGCACGATATCCTGGCCGGCATAATGAGCCGCGAGTGCGGCGTGAATGCTTTCCAGCGTCGCACCATCGGCCAGATCGCCGAGATAGAGCGGCACCTGCACGATCATGCCCTGCGCGAAGCGGCCGACGGACGGCGAAAAGATCGGTGCGCGATCGAGCAGGCCATGCGTCGTCATTTCAGGCACGTGCTTGTGGGTCAGTGGCAGGCCATAGAGAAAATGCGGTGCGTCGATCGCATCCGGATGATCCGCGTTTTCCATCTGGGCAATCATCTGCTTGCCGCCACCGGTGTAGCCGGAGACAGCATTGACCGTGACGGGATAGCCGGCCGGAAGAATACCGGCGGCGCGCAGCGGCCGGATAAGGCCGATTGCACCCGTGGGATAGCAGCCCGGATTGGCGACGAAGCGTGACGCGCGGATCTTGTTGCCCTGATCACTGTCCATTTCGGCAAAGCCATAGGCCCAATCCGGATGAATGCGGAAGGCGGTGGACGTGTCGATGACGCGGACATTGTTGTTGGCCGCCACCATCTTCACCGCTTCCTTCGACGCGTCGTCTGGAAGGCAAAGAATGGCGATGTCGGCGTTGTTCAGCATGTCTTCGCGGATGGCGGCATTGCGCCGCTCGGCTTCCGGAATGGACAGAAGCTCGACATCGCGGCGGTCGGCCATGCGCGTGCGGATCTGCAAGCCCGTGGTTCCGTGTTCGCCATCGATGAAGATCTTCGGTGCCATGTTATATCTCACTTTTTCAACAGGTTGAGAGTATTTCCGGATTCAGTTTGCCATGCAGTTGATTCAAAATGATAACAGCTGGATTTGTCCGATCATGATCTTGTCCGAAAACCGTTTCACACTTTTCGGGATCATGTCTAACGTCCAGCCGCGCGCCTTTCAGCGTGGAGACCGAGCATATACATCGCCACCGTTGCCCCTGCAATGGCGGTGATATCGGCATGATCATAGGCCGGTGACACTTCAACGACATCCGCGCCCCGGATATCCAGCTGGTGCAACCTCTGCAGCACCGACAGGATCTTTGCGCTGGAGGGGCCGCCGGCGACCGGCGTTCCCGTACCCGGCGCATAGGCGGGGTCCAGGCAATCGATATCGAAGGTAAGGTAGGCGGGCGAGCCCTTGGTGTGGGAGATGATCGTCGAGGCAATCTCGGCGGCGGTCATTTCCTCGACCTGATGGCCATAGAGAATATGGATGCCGAAATCATCGGGTGCATGCGTGCGGATGCCGATCTGAAGGGAACGATCGGGATCGATCAACCCTTCGCGCACGGCGCGGGCAACGAAGGAACCGTGGTCGAGGCGCTGGCCGTCATCGAACCAGGTGTCTTGATGCGCATCGAACTGTACCAGGGCGAGGGGGCCATGCTTGGCGGCATGCGCCTTCAGCAGCGGCCATGTGATGAAATGGTCGCCACCCAGTGTCAGCATGAAAGCGCCGCTGTCGAGGATCGCGGTTGCCTGCCGCTCGATTGCGGCGGGCGTTTCCTGGTGGTTGCCGTAATCGAGCAGGCAGTCGCCATAGTCGATCACGGACATCTCGGCGAAGAGATCGCGGTTGAACGGATATTGCGGATCATTGTCGAAGATTGCCGAGGCGCGACGGATCGCCTGCGGCCCGAAGCGTGTTCCCGGCCGGTTGGAGGTTGCCGCATCGAAGGGTATGCCCCATACCACGGCATCGGCGCCCTCAAGCGACTTGGTAAAGCGGCGGCGCATGAAGGAGAGCGCGCCGGCAAAGGTCGGGTCGCTGGCGGCCGAGGTCAGGCTGGTCGCGGTGAAGGCGTGGTCAATCGACGTGCTCGGCAAGGGCCTCTCCTTTGCTCGCATGGAAATCATAGGCCCGTTCTACCTTGGCTATGCGAACCTTATATTGCTCGTACCAGCGCTCGCGGCCCAGTTTCTGCGCGCCGAGATGCGACACGACATTCTTCCAGGCGAGGATGCTCTTCTCGTCCCGCCAGAAGGAGATGGTGATGCCGAAACCATCGCCGCCGCGCGCGCTCTCAAGCCCGAGACAGCCGTCCTGTGCCAGCGCCAGCGTTTCCATGCGCTCGCCCATGGCTCCATAGCCATTGTCTCCCTCGGTGCGAATGGAGGAGAAGGAAACGATGTAGTAGGGCGGCTCGGGTGTGTTTGCAAAATGCGATGATCTGTCTGTGCTCACGGCGTGCCTCTTCGGGCGAACGGGAATCGCGGGTTCGATGTGAATCGTAAGGGAGTGGGCTTCGAAGGATTATTTGCCCGATCTCGCGGTGCATTGATATTCCTTTTTCACGCAGGCGATCTGCGGCGTGGAACATTGGGCCAAGCCGTCTTTGACAACACAGTAGGAGCAGCTGTCGGTGAAAGCCTGGCAATCCGTGTTTGCCTGCAGAAAATCCCGCATGCTCTGCATCTCCACCGCCTTCTCCGGAGGTGCGGGCGGCACGGTATCGTCGCAAAGGGCCGGCGATATGCCGGCCATCAGAAACAAGATGGGCAAAGCGAATCTGAGCATGTATCCCTCCCGTAGAAGGCCCGAGTCTGCTTCAAAAGCATGACTTGCCTTAACAGATATGCACTTTTGCCGTGCAAGTGTAAAAAGAAAAAGGCCGGGTAACCCCCGGCCTTTCCAAATCCGACCCCGGCTAATGACCCGGTGCCGGTTTTTGGGCTTTAGCGTTGCCTCTGCAGGCGCCAAAGGGCAAAGAGCGTTACCAGAGCCATGACTGAGCAATAGCCGCCGAGTGGCCATGCGGTATCGCCTCGGAATAAGACGACGAACAAGGTGCCGACAAGGCTGACGATCAGGCTCTGCACACAGGAATAGAGCGCCACTGCTGTCCCCGCCGTATTGCCGAAGGCTTGAAGCGCGCCATTCGCCGTGACCGCCGTCGTAAAGACGATGCCGATGGCAATGATCCACATCGGCAGAACGAAGCTGACAAAGGACGGAACCAGAAGCAGTTCTCCTGCCGCAAGCAGCAGAGCTCCGGCGAGCAGCATGATCATCCCCCTGGCAAGACTGCCGGCCGACCCCCATCGTTTGACGAAGCCTCCGGCAAAACGCGCCGTGACGATCATCACCACCGCCGCGGTCGCGAAGGCAAGGCTGAAGGAGAGGCTGGAGAAACCGGCCCGATCGATCAGCACGCGCGGCGCGGTCGAGAAGAAGACGAAGAAGGCACCCATCGCCGCGCTGAAGCCGATCGTGTAGGTCCAGAAGGAAAAATCCTTCAAGATTGGGCGAAAGGCTGTCCTTTGCTTCGACTCAGTGGTCGGCCGGGTTTCGTGCCATCGCAGGATGGCGTGGAGGATAGCCAGCAGTGTCAGGATGCCGAGAACCAGGAATATGACACGCCATCCGAAATGATCCGCAATCAAGGCGCCGACGATCGGACCGAGAGCCGGCACGAAAGAGAGCATGGCACCCAGCAGGCTATAGATCACGGCGCTTTCCGGACGTTCGGCATAGACATCCCGTACCGTTGCAAAGGTCGCAACCAGCGCCGCCGAGGCCCCCACCGCCTGCAGCAGGCGCAGGACGACGAAGAGGCTGGCGGAGGATGTTCCCGCGAGCAGGAAGGATGCCGCGGCAAACAGTGCCGCACCGCCGATGAGCACGGGGCGGCGTCCGATAGTGTCGGACAGCGGCCCGAAGACGATCTGGCCCGCGCCGAGCATGAACATGTAGAGGCTGAGGGTCAGCTGGATGACGGCCGGCGAAGTCTCCAGTGCACGCGGCATGATGGGGACGGCCGGGAGGTAGATATCCATTGCGAGCGACGCAAGGATATCAAAAGGCGCCATCAGCAGCAGCGCTGCCGGCAGGCGATAGTTCCACGTTTGGGTTTTTGAAGGCATGAGTAGACACCCGCTCAAATAACTGGATTTGGCGGCAGCCTGTCTTTCATCATGGTCAGATTGGCTGTGACAGACGCCGCAACAACAAAAAAGCTGCTGCGGCCTATCTGTCTGCGGACTTGGTGCTTCCCATCGTCTGGTCCTGTCTGTGGCCTCGGCTATTGCGAGGCGTTGCGCTTATCTACCAGCAGCGTCCGAATGCGGCAATGCGCAAAAGAAAAAGGCCGGGTTTGCACCCGGCCTTTCCAAAATCCGATCTCGGATAAGCGATTAACGCTTCGAGAACTGGAAGGAACGACGTGCCTTCGCACGGCCGTACTTCTTACGCTCGACGACGCGGCTGTCGCGGGTCAGGAAGCCACCCTTCTTCAGGACCGAGCGCAGGCCCGGTTCGAAGTAGGTGAGGGCCTTGGACAGGCCGTGACGAACGGCACCGGCCTGACCGGAAAGACCACCACCGGCAACGGTAGCGACGATATCGAACTGGCCATCACGGGCAGCAGCGAAGATCGGCTGGCGCAGGATCATCTGCAGGACCGGACGGGCGAAATAGTCCGTGTAGTCCTTTTCATTGACGATGATCTTGCCGGAGCCGGCCTTGAGCCATACGCGGGCAACAGCATTCTTGCGCTTGCCGGTTGCGTAGGAACGGCCAAGCGAGTCGACCTTGCGGACGTGAACCGGAGCAGCAGCTTCCGATGCCGTGCCGAGATCCTTCAGGGAAGAGAGATCAGCCATTATCAGGCGCTCCTTACATTCTTCTTGTTCAGCTTGGCGACGTCGAGAACGACGGGCTGCTGGGCTTCATGGGGATGGTTCGAGCCGGCGTAGACGCGCAGGTTCTTCATCTGGCGACGGCCGAGCGGGCCGCGCGGAACCATGCGTTCGACAGCCTTTTCGACAACGCGCTCCGGGAAGCGGCCTTCGATGATCTGACGAGCGGTGCGCTCCTTGATGCCGCCGGCATAACCGGTGTGCCAGTAGTAAACCTTGTCTTCGTACTTCTTGCCGGTAAGGACGACCTTGTCGGCATTGATGACGATGACGTTGTCGCCGTCGTCGACGTGCGGCGTAAAGGTAGCCTTATGCTTGCCACGCAGACGCATTGCGATGATAGAAGCGAGACGACCAACAACGAGCCCTTCGGCGTCGATGAGAATCCACTTCTTCTCCACCTCTGCAGGCTTCTGGGAGAAGGTTGCCATGTTGCATACTCTCTTTATAGGACCCTTGGCCCGAAGGCGCTTGGGCGTTTCTTGTTGCTTGATTTGGCTGGCTTGATGCCTGTCAAAAAGAAAGCAGCCCGGAAAGGCTGCAATCTGTGGCGGCTTATAGAGCGAACCGATATCGGCGTCAATATAGGCGGATTTTGCAATCTCAAAAATTTATCAATAAAATCAATATGTTGCCAATACGGTATAATTGTACCACATATTTAAGCCGTCAACCCAGCCGTAAAACCAGCACGCCGGCGGCAATGATCGCGCCGGCAACGTAGCGCCAAATGCTCGACCGCTCCTTCAAGACGAGGACCGATATGACCAGCGCGAAGAGGATCGACGTCTCGCGCAGGGCCGCGACCATGGCGACGGGCGCCTTGGTCATCGCCCATAAAGCCAGCCCGTAGGAGACGATCGAGCCGCCGCCGCCGATAAGCCCTCGCCACCAATTATAGCGGATGTGAGCGGCAACCGCATTGATGCCACGCTGCGAGATCGCCCATATGAACAGAAGGATCGGCGGCAGGAGCGACATCCAGAGCGTATAGGATATGGAGTTGCCGGATATCCGTGCGCCGATGCCGTCGACATAGGTATAGGTCGCGATGACAACAGCGTTGGCAAGCGCCAGTACGATGGCCCTGCGGCTGCCCTTCCGGGCTTCGAAGGCAAGCGTCAAAATGCCGGCGCAAATGGTCATCGTGCCGATCAGCGCGCCGCCGGACAAAGATTCCTTGAGGATGAAGCTGCTTGTGGAAACGATGATCAGCGGCGCCACGCCGCGCATCAGCGGGTAGACGAGGCCGATGTCGCCCGCACGATAGGCGGCTGCGACAAGCTGAAAATAGGCGAATTGCAGAATGGCCGAGGCGCCGATAAACGGCCAGGCCGCGGAAGCCGGCATCGGCAGGAATGGCAGCAGGGGCAGGGCTGCGACGGCACCGCCGGCCGAGACCAGCGCAGCATCGAGCGATTTATCGGTCCCGGCCTTGATGATCGCATTCCATGTCGCATGCAGCAGGGCGCCGAAAAGGACAAGGGCGATAACGTCGAGCGACACGAAAACCTCGGAAATTGGCTGGAGAACCCAAAAGCTTGGTAATTTGTGGGAGTTTGGCTTCCATATGATCCGTAATGCATCAAAAAGCAACGAAATATGCTGTCTTGTGAGACTTGTTCCACGCGACAATATTTGGGCCGCGGGTCTGCATGGAGGCGTTCGCTTTAGGTTCCATCTGCGCCCCTAGATATTATGTATTACTAATTTATTGGAGTATGAACCGCGAACAAACATCGCATGTGATGTGAACGCATGGGTAGAATTGGCACATTATGGTTTGCTGATGCTGCCGTTCGAGGCTGCTGCGGAATGGAGATGGCCCGCGTGATGTTGTCGAGTTGAAACTATCTTGTATTTTCCCGCTATAATTGTTTTTGAGTTAAATACAGTGGAAAATTTTGCAAATAATGTAAACTATTACAGGCGGGCGTTTATCGTTACGCACCTAGCCAGCGTGAGCTATGTCACATTGGTTTTAAGTATAAAACCAAGATCCACTGATTAAAATTGGTGTAGATTTGCCTGAAACCAAAAAATATTCTGTGGGAAATATACCGCGCTGCACATAAAGCTGCGTTCGCAATCGGTTCTCATTTCAATCGACTTCTTATTAGTAATGGCTAATTGATATGCGAATGAATGGAGAACAAAGGTTGCATTTCATGAGAACACGTTTTGATCGCATCCGGGAAACCGATGAAAGCGCTTTGAAAGGTAGTCCAAGTCGAGGTACGCACCAATTGCTGCATGGCCGCTGCGTCGGCAGCACTCCATGCCTGGGACAATCAGTGGTCGTGAGCGGCAGCGTGCGCGGCGCCCGAAATAACACCTAGCGCATCACAATCACCGCCGGAAAATCAAATCATCGTCATCGAGGTCAGTCGTCGGGCGGCATATGTAGACGGGGCAGGAGGCCCGGTCTTTTGTGGGCAGATAATCCTGATCCGCATAATAGCCGATATCGCACGCGCCGCTGTCTGCGACATAGCGGTCATAGAGCGTCATGTTGGGCGTTCTTTTGGACGGGTAGCGCATGATCACGGCCCGTTCGCGATTGATTGTCGCCTTGGCCTCGGCGCAGGTCATCGACATGGAGTTGTAACGGGAAATCGCCAGAGCCGGCGTCGCCGCCACCGTGATCAGCAGGCTCAGGAGAACGATCTTTTTCATGGGGTTAATCCTCCCTGAAGTTGTTATAATGCAATATATACGTAGAGGCTGCGGCTGCGGTTTCTATGTTTGCGGCAGAAACGCAAGTTCGATCGAGTAGGGAGGCTTCGTGATGAACCACGACACTTATGACGATTCCTATATTGCCGACATCCTTCTTTCCGTCAGGACCATCGCGCTCGTCGGCGCGTCGCCCAATCCCGCGCGGCCAAGCAATGGCGTGATGGCCTATCTGCTGAACAAGGGCTATCGCGTCATTCCTGTTAATCCGGGCCAGGCCGGCAAGGAAATCCTCGGGCAATGGGTCTATGCGCATCTCGCCGATATTCCCGAGCCGGTGGACATGGTCGATGTCTTTCGTGCACCCGAATATCTGCGGTCGGTCGTCGAGGAAACCATCATGGTCGATCCCCGCCCGCCGGTGATCTGGGGTCAGCTCGGCGTGCGCGACGATGCGGCAGCGGCAAGAGCCGAGGCTGCGGGCGTCAGGGTCATCATGGACCGTTGCCCGGCCATTGAATATCCGCGTCTGGTTGCCTGATCCGGGATGGCGCCGGTCGTGGACAATCAGCCGTTTATCGCGCGATCTCTCTGAAATATGGCAAGTTTTTTCCGCGAGCCGAAAAGCACGGCAAAGTTCGCGGTTAACTTTCATGTCCCGGCCGCTATGATCTTTCCACGACAAAGACAATCTGGCGGGAGGAAAGATCATGCCGACGAACAATCCTGGTTTCGACACGCTTGCAATCCATGCGGGCGCGCAGCCGGACCCTACCACCGGGGCCCGCGCGACGCCGATCTATCAGACGACGTCCTTCGTTTTTCAGGATGCGGATCATGCCGCGGCACTCTTCGGGCTGCAGCAATTCGGCAATATCTATACGCGCATCATGAACCCGACCCAGGCCGTGCTCGAGGAGCGGGTGGCGGCCCTTGAAGGCGGAACGGCAGCGCTTGCCGTTGCTTCGGGCCATGCAGCCCAGCTGCTCGTTTTCCATACCATCATGCGGCCGGGCGACAATTTCGTCGCCGCCAAGCGGCTTTATGGCGGCTCCGTCAATCAGTTCGGCCAATCCTTCAAGAACTTCGATTGGCGGGTCCGCTGGGCTGATTCGGCCGATCCGTCGAGCTTCGAAGCACAGATCGACGATCGCACCCGTGGGATATTCATCGAGAGCCTGGCCAATCCGGGCGGTACCTTCGTCGATATTGCTGCAATCGCCGCCGTCGCTCACAAGCACGGTCTGCCGCTGATTGTCGACAATACATTGGCGAGCCCCTATCTGATCCGGCCGCTGGAGCATGGTGCCGATATCGTCGTGCACTCGCTGACGAAATTCCTAGGCGGCCACGGCAATTCCATGGGTGGCATCATCATCGATGGCGGTACATTTGATTGGTCGGCCTCGGGCAACTACCCCATGCTGTCAGAGCCGAGGCCGGAATATAATGGTGCCGTGCTGCACGCGACCTTCGGCAACTTCGCCTTCGCCATCGCCTGCCGCGTTCTCGGCCTGCGCGACCTCGGACCGGCAATTTCGCCGTTTAACGCCTTCCTGATCCTGACCGGCATCGAGACGCTGCCGCTGCGCATACAGCGCCATTCCGACAATGCGATCGCCGTGGCGCGCTGGCTGAAGGGGCAGGAGAAGGTGGCATGGGTCAACTATGCCGGCCTTGAGGATGACCCGAACCACGCCCTGCAGCAGCGCTACTCCCCCAAGGGAGCAGGGTCGGTCTTCACCTTCGGGCTGAAAGGCGGCTACGAGGCGGGCAAGGGCTTGGTGGAGGGGCTGGAACTCTTCTCGCATCTCGCCAATATCGGCGACACCAAGTCGCTGGTCATCCATCCCGCGTCGACGACGCACAAGCAGCTGACCGACGAGCAGAAGGTCGCTGCCGGTGCCGGGCCCGATGTGGTGCGCCTGTCCGTCGGCATCGAGGACGTCAAGGATATCATCGCGGATCTGGAACAGGCACTGGCGAAGGTGTGATGCGGCGGGTGGCAAAGCGTTAAAACCCGCCGCGGATTGCCAGGTCAGATTGAGTTCAGGGAAACCCGCTGCTCGAGTTTGGCGGCGGTTTCCCTTCGTTCGCTATAGCGATCGGTGAGATATGGCGAGGCGTCGCGGGTAATAAGAGTGAACTTGACCAGTTCCTCGCAGACATCGACGACCCTGTCGTAGAAAGCCGACGGCTTCATGCGGCCGTCAGCATCGAATTCCTGATAGGCCTTGGCCACCGAGGACTGATTGGGGATGGTGATCATCCGCATCCAGCGGCCAAGCACACGCATCTGGTTCAGCGCGTTGAAGGACTGGCTGCCGCCCGACACCTCCATGACGGCCAGGGTCTTTCCCTGCGTTGGGCGCACGGAACCGATGGAGAGCGGAATCCAGTCGATCTGCGCTTTCATGATGCCCGTCATGGCTCCATGGCGCTCCGGACTGACCCATACCTGACCTTCGGACCATTCGGAAAGCTCGCGAAGTTCCTTCACCTTCGGATGGCTCGCCGGCGCCTCGTCGGGGAGGGGCAGGCCCTTGGGATCGAACATCCTGACCTCGCACCCAAGGCGTTCCAACAGGCGGCGGGCCTCATGGGCGAGTAGACGGCTATAGGAGACCTCGCGCAAGGAACCATAGAGGATTAGAATTCGCGGTCTATGCGTCGAGAATGCCGGGCGAAGCGCATCGAGATCCGGCTGGTGCAGGTGCCCGGCATCCAGGGCGGGGAACGTCTCAGACAATGCGCTTGCCTTTCTCATCGAGAACCTTCTCGCCGTCTTCCTTGGTGAATTCACCCTTGTGGGTGTCCGGAAGTATATCGAGTACGAGTTCGGATGGCCGGCTCAACCGTGTTCCGAGTGGACTGACGACGAAAGGCCGGTTGATGAGGATGGGATCCTTGAGCATGGCATCCAGCAATTGGTCGTCCGTCAGGTTGGGGTCGTCGAGGCCAAGTTCGGCATAGGGAGTTCCCTTCTCGCGGATCGCCTGACGGACGGTAAGGCCTGCGTCGGAGATCAGTTTGGTCAATTGCTCCCGCGATGGCGGCGTCTTCAGATACTCGATCACGGTGGGTTCGAGCCCGGCGTTCCGGATCATCTCCAGTGTGTTTCGGGAGGTCCCGCAGGCGGGATTGTGGTAGATAGTGACGTTCACGATGACGTCCTTTCGCTGACTGTATTTCTGATGACCGCGGGGCTGGCCTCGTACCAGCCCTTGGAACGGTTCACGATCCAGACGACCGAGAGCATCACGGGAACCTCGATGAGGACGCCGACGACGGTCGCCAGCGCTGCTCCCGACTGAAAACCGAACAGGCTGATTGCGGCTGCCACTGCGAGCTCGAAGAAGTTGCTGGCGCCGATCAGGGCCGATGGTCCGGCCACGCAGTGCTGCTCTCCGGACATGCGGTTCAGCAAATAGGCGAGCCCTGAATTGAAGTAGACCTGGATCAGGATCGGAACGGCCAGCAATGCGATGATCGTCGGTTGCGCGATAATCTGCTCTCCCTGGAAGCCGAACAGAAGAACGAGAGTTGCCAGCAACGCCAGTAGGGACAAGGGCTGCAGCCTTGCCAGGAGGGCGTCCAGCGTGCGGGTCGACCCTTCAGCCGTCAAATATCTGCGAATGACCTGCGAGATCGCTACGGGAATGAGAATGTAGAGCGCCACCGAGATCATCAATGTGTCCCAGGGAACGGTAATGGCGGACAGCCCGAGCAGCAATCCCACGATTGGTGCAAAGGCCACGATCATGATCGCATCGTTCAGCGCCACCTGGGAAAGAGTGAAATGAGGTTCGCCTCTGGTAAGATTGCTCCAGACGAAAACCATGGCCGTGCACGGTGCGGCGGCAAGGATGATCAGCCCCGCTATGTAGGAATCGATCTGATTTGCCGGGAGGAAGGGGTGGAAGAGCCAGCCGACGAACAGCCAGCCCAGCAGAGCCATCGAAAACGGCTTGACGGCCCAGTTGATGAACAGCGTAACACTGATCCCGCGCCAATAGCTTCCGACCTTTGCAAGTGAACCGAAATCGATCTTCAGCAACATCGGAATGACCATAAGCCAGATGAGGATGGCCACGGGAATATTGACCTTAGCGGCTTCGGCCGCAGCGATGGCATGGAATACACCGGGCATTAGGTGGCCGAGGGCAATGCCGGCAACGATGCACAAGAAGACCCAGACGGTAAGATATCTCTCGAAAGTGGACATCAGCTTGCCTTCTCGGATGCGCCTTCAAGGGCGCAGATCTGCCGAAGCCCGTGTTCCAGCGCTATGCGACTGCCGCCCTCCTTGCTCAGGATCGATTCGGCGAGAATGGAGCGTGCGGAATTGCGCGTGCACAAGAAGAGCACGTTGTAGGTTCTGTCGGTCATGGTCGGGTTCCGTGGTTAGGTCGGGGGCCGGGCGGTCTCCGGTGGGCAGCATGGCGTGAGATCGGCGATCAAGGGCGCACACAACTCCGCATTTCCCCCGCAGCAGTCCTTGAGAAGGAACAGCGTCAGCGCCCGAAAGCCTTCGAGATCAGCGCGGTATATAATGGAGCGGCTCCGGCGCTCGCTTCGCACGATGCCGGCTCGAGAGAGGGTCCCCAGATGCGCGGACATCGTGTTCTGCGGGACATCAAGCATTCGGGCGAGTTCACCCGCCGGGATTCCATCCGGTTCGGATTTGACCAGCAGGCGAAAGGTTTCAAGCCTTGTCGTCTGCGCGAGGGCGGCCAGCGCCGCGATTGCATCTGTTGATTCCATATATCTAGAATAATGGATATATTGATTTTGTCAACTGGGGATCGGTGACTGCCTCCTGTATTTGATTGTCTTAAAAACCGAGACGGCCGGGCCACCTCGCGATGCGCGCCCGGCTCACCTATTTCGAGGCGCCGCAATCCCGCAAAAGGCTGAAAAAGCCGATGGGCTATCTTTGACGGCCTGCCGTTTCGTGCTTGTCTCGATCCGCAGTCGCATGACAAGCGGCGCAGGCAAGCAAGAGGAGGCATTCGTGACGACATATCTGCGGCTGGATATCGATGGCGTCGAACCGGAGGCGGGGACGCCGGCCGCAGATCGGCTCGTTTCGGGGGCTCCCGCGTTCCGCACCTGGAACCTCGAAGAGGCCGATGGAGGTCTCTACGCAGGCATATGGGAGGCGACGCCGGGCAAATGGAAGATCGTCTATGACGAGTGGGAATACTTCCATATCCTCTCAGGCTACTCAATCGTGACGGCAGACGACGGCGAGACGTTTCATCTGCGCGCAGGCGACCGCCTCGTCTTGAAGCCGGGCTTCAAGGGGACATGGGAAGTCATTGAAACGACTCGCAAGGATTATGTGATCCGTCTTTGAAAAGTTTGTTGAATCAAAACATGAAGTTCGATGCCGCGAATGGCCCGAAGCAGCTCATTCCATGGGGTTCCGCATCGGTCGTGATGATTGCCGCAGGTTGTGTCACCGCCGCTTCATTAAACTGTCATCAAACTGAAACAATGCGGCATTAGAGCCATCACTGTCGCTAGGAGATTGAGGTGGGGTTCTTAACCGATGGGATACTCCGTGCTCAGCTCCTGCTTGCCATCCCTTCATCACTCCGGGAAGTGAGTTCAATCATGTTGAATCAGAAATTTCGTTCGCTCTGCCTGACTGCAGGCTTCATCGCTGCCATGTCCGTTTCGGCTTCGGCTGCCGACATCACGGGCGCCGGCTCGAGCTTCATTGCTCCGGTTCTGTCCAAGTGGGCCGAAGGCTACAAGGCCGCGACGAACAATGTCGTCAACTACCAGTCGGTCGGTTCGGGCGCTGGCATCAAGCAGCTCCTCGACAAGACCATCATCTTCGGCGCTTCCGACAAGCCGATGAGTGACGCTGACCTCGAGAAGAACGGCATTGCCCAGTTTCCGATGATCTCCGGCGGCATCGTCGTTTCCTATAACGTTGAAGGCGTGAAGCCGGGCGAACTCGTCCTCGACGGCAAGACGCTCGCCGACATCTTCCTCGGCAAGATCGCAAAGTGGGACGACGCTGCCATCAAGGCTCTCAACCCCGACGTGAAGCTGCCTTCGGCTCCGATCTCGGTCGTTTATCGCGCCGACAGCTCGGGCACGACCTTCAACTTCACCGACTACCTGGCCAAGGTTTCGCCGGAGTGGAAGGAAAAGGTTGGTTCGAACACGGCAGTTGAATGGCCGGTCGGCTTCGGTGCCAAGGGTTCGGAAGGCGTTTCCACCACCGTCAACCAGACGGCTGGTTCGATCTCCTACGTTGAGTATTCCTACGTCGTCGCCAACCACATTGGTTTTGCGAAGATGAAGAATGCTGCCGGCAAGGTTATCGAGCCGAGCCTCGACACCTTCAAGGCTGCTGCTTCCAACGCCGATTGGGCCAAGGCCAAGAACTTCAACCTGATCATCACCAATCAGCCGGGCGAAAAGAGCTGGCCGATTGCTGCTTCGACCTGGGTTCTGCTCTACAAGAAGCCGGCTGATCCTGCTCTCAACGAAGAAGCGCTGAAGTTCTTCAAGTGGTCCTACGAGCATGGCCAGAAGGACGCGACCGCCCTGTCGTACCTCGCGATCCCGGAAAGCGTTGCTGCGATCGTCGAGAAGTCCTGGAAGACGGACTTCGGCACGAAGTAATCTGTGCTGCTTTAAGAGTTACGGCGGACAGGGCATGGCCCTGTCCGCCTTTCGTGACAGGACAAGGGGAAATCGATGGCTGACGCGACTCAGACGGCTGGCTTCCAGGCACTGGATACCAGCGCCAGCACCAGGAAATTCCGGATGCAAGACCGGATTTTCTATTTCTTGACGCTTGGCTCGGCTTCTCTTGTCGTGCTTCTGCTGCTGGCAATCATTGCGGTTCTTGTCGTCACTGCCTTGCCAACCTTCCAGGCCTTCGGATTTTCGTTCCTCTGGGGGACAAAGTGGAGCGCTCCCGCCGAGATCTACGGCGCCGTGCCCGCCGTGGTCGGTACGCTAGTGAGTTCGCTCATCGCCATGCTGATTGCCGTTCCCATGGGCATCGGCATCGCCATCTTCCTCACGGAACTTTGCCCCGGTAGCCTACGCCGTCCGATCAGCACGGCCATCGAGCTTCTGGCCGGTGTTCCCTCCATCATCTACGGCATCGTCGGTCTGTTCATTCTGGTGCCGCTGATGCAGACCTATATCCTGCCGTTCCTTATCATGACAGTTGGCCAGGTGCCGGTGATCGGCCTGCTGTTCCAGCCGCCGGCGCCGGGTGTCGGCCTGTTGACCGCAAGTCTCGTGCTGGCCGTTATGATCCTGCCCTTCATCACCGCGATCTCTCGCGACGTGTTCACCACCGTGCCGCCAATGCTGCGTGAATCCGCTTACGGCATGGGCATGACCACATGGGAAGTGGCTCGCCACATTCTAATCCCCTATACACGCCGCGGCCTTGTCGGCGGCATCATGCTCGGCCTTGGCCGCGCGCTCGGCGAAACCATGGCCGTCACTTTTGTCATCGGCTCGGTGAGCCGTCTGCAATCGTCGATCATCTCGCCGTCCACCACCATTTCCGCCCAGATCGCGAACAACTTCGGCGATGCCGACGGTCTTCAATTGTCGAGCCTGATTGCGCTCGGCCTGCTCCTGTTCGTCCTTTCCTTCTGCGTGCTTGCAGCGGCGAGATGGATGATCGGCCGCGGCGACTCGCACTGAGGAAAAAAACATGGAAAATGCAATTCGTCAGAGCATCGTGTCGCGGCGTTACGGGAAGAACCGGGTGATGATGGCCCTGTGCTTCATCGCGGCTGTCCTCGGCATATTCTTTCTCAGTGTGATCCTTGTGAGCCTGCTTTATCGCGGCGTATCGGCACTGAGCCTCGACGTGTTCACCATGTCGATCCCGGCTCAGGGCTCGCGCGGCGGCCTGATCAACGCAATCTACGGCACCGTGCTGGTCACCGGCTGCGCCATCCTGATCGCCGCGCCGATCGGAATTCTCGCCGGCACCTATCTGGTCGAGTATGCCAACGGCAGCAAGCTTGCCGAGGCCGCCAAGTTCCTCAACGACATCCTGCTGTCCGCCCCCTCGATAATCATCGGCGTGTTCGTTTATGGCGCGGTGGTCGTGCCCATGCGCGGCAATTCCGCTTTTGCCGGTGTCCTTGCGCTGGCGCTGATCGCCCTTCCGGTGGTCAATCGCACCACACAGGATATGCTGTTGCTGGTGCCGAATGCGCTTCGTGAGGCGACGGCCGCGCTCGGCGCGCCGCGCTGGAAGTCCATGGTGATGGTGATCTACCGCTCTGCCTGGACGGGCATTCTCACCGGCATCCTGCTGGCCGTCGCCCGCATCAGCGGCGAAACCGCACCGCTTCTCTTCACAGCCGGTTACAGCAAGTTTATGAATGCAGGCTTGACCGGTCCAATCGCCACGCTGCCGGTTGCGATCAATACGCTCGCCGCTGATGCAGGCGAGGATCTGAAACAACTGGCCTGGGCCGGCGCGTTGATCATCACCGTTGCCATCCTTGCCCTCAACATCCTTGCCCGTGTCTTGAGTGGGCGCCGCCAATGACGCAGCCGCTGAACGATAGGAATGAGACCATGAACATGAGCGACAGCAATTTCCAAAGCGTCAACACACAGCCGGGGAAGGACGCCGCGTCCCAGTCGGATCTCGGCGCGCTCGCGAAACTCGAGGTGAAGAAACTCGATTTCACCTATCAGAACGGCCATCGCGTTCTGAAGGATGTGAACATGAACATCCGCAAAAATGCGGTCACCGCGTTCATCGGTCCTTCGGGTTGCGGCAAGTCCACGCTGCTGCGCACGTTCAACCGGATGTATGATCTCTATCCCGGCCAGACGGTTGCGGGCGAGATCCTGCTGGATGGTCGCAACATTCTCACCAAGGACGTCGATCTCAACGATCTGCGCGCCAAGGTCGGCATGGTGTTCCAGAAGCCGACGCCGTTCCCGATGACGATCTATGAAAACGTCGCCTTCGGCATCCGGCTCTATGAAAAGATCTCCAAGGCGGAGATGGACGTCCGCGTCGAAGCCGCATTGACGGAAACGGCGCTGTGGAGCGAAGTGAAGGAAAAGCTGCACCAGAGTGGACTTGGCCTTTCCGGCGGTCAGCAGCAGCGCCTCTGTATCGCCCGCGCCATTGCCCTTCGCCCGGAAGTCCTCCTGCTCGACGAACCGACCTCGGCTCTCGACCCGATCTCGACCGCCAAGGTCGAGGAACTGGTGTCGCAGTTGAAGGGCGAGTTCACGATCGTCATCGTCACGCACAATATGCAGCAGGCAAGCCGTATCTCCGACAGCACCGCCTTCATGTATCTTGGCGAGCTGATCGAATATGGCGCCACCGAGCAGATATTCCAGGCACCGAAGGTCAAGCGCACGGAAGACTATATCACCGGTCGTTACGGCTGATGTGGACTGACGACGACTGTCGTTGACTTGTAATGGCGCGCTGATGAAGTGCGCCATTTTGCATTTCGTGGCGCGAATGCTGTGTTCCGGTCGCCGGGCTGCACTCGTCCGTTGAGGCAGACGCTGCGGTTACATTCCCGCAAGCTTACCCAGGCGTCGCAGCGCGTGAATCTGGTCCTCGATCGTCGGCACCAGTTCACCGCCATCCGTCTCGGGCGGCGTATCTGCCGCCTTTGCGGTCTCCGTCTCGTTGAAGACGATGGTGCAATTGCGCCCTGCGCGCTTGGCGGCATAAAGCGCGCGGTCGGCCGAGGAGACGAGCCGGTCCCAGCTGACGGTATCGCGCGGCATCATCGCAAGGCCGACGCTGACCGTCGCCGACACCAGCGAAGGGCCTGCGAGCAGAGGAACACGGCAGAAATCGGCGCGAATGGTTTCCGCCAGCGCTTCCGCCTGCGCCTGGTCGTCTATCGGCACGAAGGCCACGAATTCCTCGCCGCCCATCCTGCCGAAGGCGCCATTGCGCGGCACGAACTGGCGCGCAATACGGGCAAACTCCGTGAGGACAATGTCGCCGGTCTGGTGGCCGTGGCGGTCGTTGATCGATTTGAAGTGATCGAGATCGAACAGCAACGCCGCAAGCATCTGCGGTTGCCGCTGCTTGTCGCTGACCAGAATCTCGTAGTTCTCCTGAAGACCGCGCCGGTTCAGGACGCCCGTCAGCGTATCGGTGATGGAGATTGCCCGCCAGCGACGTTCGGACCGTTCCATCAGCAGCTTGCCGTTCAAGACGATGGCAACGATGATGATAAGGGCATAGCCGAGCGCTGCGTAGCCACGATAGATCAGGGCCTCTTCCATGGTCGGCCTCAGCAGTGACATCGAGACACCGGAGAGGAAACAGAAGCAGGCCAGAGCCATGAAAACGACGCCGAGCTGTCCGCGCGCGGGCTCCCGGCGGCCTTCGCCCGGATGGACCGCAAAGGCCAGCAAGGTTGCGCCGACAGCGCTCGCGAGATCGTAGAGAATGACGCGATTGACGAAGTTGTCGCTGACCCAGGGCAGGCTGACACCGACGAGCCAGATGGCGGGCGGCAGCAATGCCGACCATTCAAGCCTGCGCCTGTCCATCCACCGGAAGCCGGCAATCCAGGCGCTTTCACCCAGCAGGGCGATGGCATTGCCGATCTGGATCGACCATATGTCAGGAATGATGCCGCGGGCCGCGACCATGGCAAAACCGATAGCGCTGACGCTGAAGCCCAATGCCCACATCAGATAGGCGGGGGATTGGCGATCATGGCGCCAGGCAAGCAGGAGCACGGTTGCCAGGGTGATGGCTTCCGAACACCAGATGGTCAGCCCTGTGGTCATGTTAAGCACGATCGGCATCTCTCCTGGCCAGGATCATCTTGTCGGCGCGAAAGGCGGGATGGTTCCCGTGATGAGCTTATCCTTACCGAATAAGATGGTAAGTTCCTTAAGTGTCTTGGTAAATCTTAATTGTGCCCGTGGCTTCGCCGTCCCGGTGGTGTCCTTCATGTTTTCTTCATCTTGCCGCCGGGAAAAGCGGTGGGTTGTACATGGCGCGGTGCCAGACCACTTGGCGTTACGAAAACAGCGATTAGAAATGCTTTGTCAACGCTTCGTGAGGCATTACTGCTTTTTGAGGTTATGCTTTCATGTGTCTTGAAGTGCAGGGCAGGGACACTCTATGTAGGGATAAAGGAATTTTATTCGATTCCCGGTGTTTTTGTCGCCGGGTCAAGCTTGGTAAAGGACGCACATGAGAAATCCAGTTGATACAGCTATGGCTCTGGTGCCGATGGTTGTTGAGCAGACCAACCGTGGGGAACGGTCTTACGACATCTATTCCCGCCTGCTGAAAGAACGTATCATCTTTCTGACCGGCCCGGTTGAAGACCACATGGCAACATTGGTGTGCGCCCAGCTTCTCTTCCTCGAGGCGGAAAACCCGAAGAAGGAAATCGCGCTCTACATCAATTCGCCGGGCGGCGTCGTGACCGCTGGCATGGCAATCTACGATACGATGCAGTTCATCAAGCCCGCCGTTTCGACGCTCTGCATCGGGCAGGCCGCGTCCATGGGCTCGCTGCTGCTTGCGGCAGGCGACAAGGACATGCGTTTCGCAACGCCGAATTCCCGCATCATGGTTCACCAGCCTTCGGGCGGTTTCCAGGGGCAGGCTTCGGACATCGAACGCCACGCGCGCGACATCATCAAGATGAAGCGCCGCCTGAACGAAGTTTACGTCAAGCATTGCGGCCGGACCTATGAAGAGGTCGAGCAGACGCTCGATCGTGACCATTTCATGTCCTCGGATGAGGCCAAGGAATGGGGTCTGATCGACAAGGTATTGACGTCGCGTACCGAAATGGAAGGTGAAACCGCCGCGTGATTATCCACGTGACGGTGCCTTCCATGCCACAGTTCTATCCCATTTGTGAACGAATAGGGGTTTAATGTGGAAGAGAACGCGGTAATAGTATGCATTCATGCTATGTAGCGTTTTTGTGACATGGCATTCGGCATTCGAAGGGGAATCGTTGCCACGCAGTTCCGGTGAGCCGGGCCTGCGTTCAGTACCCCGAAGGGCGCCGCGATCTGCCAGTAACGAGGGGCAGGTCCGGCGGGCGCATTGAGTGGACCGCGATTTCAGCTTGGAAATTGGCGGCGTGCTGGAAGGAAAGTGATATGAGCAAAGTCAGCGGCAGCAACGGCGGCGACTCGAAGAACACGCTTTATTGTTCGTTCTGCGGTAAGAGCCAGCATGAAGTCCGCAAATTGATTGCCGGACCGACCGTCTTCATCTGCGATGAGTGCGTTGAGCTATGCATGGACATCATCCGCGAGGAAAACAAATCCTCGATGGTGAAGTCGCGTGACGGGGTTCCGACACCGCAGGACATCATCAAGGTTCTCGACGAATACGTCATCGGCCAGCGCCAGGCGAAGAAGATCCTGTCGGTTGCCGTTCACAACCATTACAAGCGCCTCGCGCATGCGTCGAAGAACGGCGATGTCGAGTTGGCGAAGTCGAACATCATGCTCGTCGGTCCGACCGGCTGCGGCAAGACCTATCTGGCCCAGACGCTCGCCCGCATCATCGACGTGCCCTTCACCATGGCCGATGCCACGACATTGACCGAAGCCGGTTATGTCGGTGAAGACGTCGAAAACATCATCCTCAAGCTGCTGCAGGCTGCCGACTACAACGTCGAGCGCGCCCAGCGCGGCATCGTCTACATCGACGAAGTCGACAAGATTTCCCGCAAGTCGGATAATCCGTCGATCACGCGCGACGTGTCGGGCGAGGGCGTACAGCAGGCTCTGCTGAAGATCATGGAAGGCACCGTCGCTTCGGTTCCCCCGCAGGGCGGCCGCAAGCATCCGCAGCAGGAGTTCCTGCAGGTGGATACGACCAACATCCTCTTCATCTGCGGCGGCGCCTTTGCCGGCCTCGACAAGATCATCTCCGCCCGTGGCGAGAAAACCTCGATCGGCTTCGGCGCTACCGTCAAGGCGCAGGATGATCGCCGCGTCGGTGAAGTGCTGCGCGAACTGGAGCCGGAAGATCTGGTGAAGTTCGGCCTCATCCCGGAATTCATCGGCCGTCTGCCTGTTCTGGCGACGTTGGAAGACCTGGATGCGGATGCGCTGATCCAGATCCTGTCGGAGCCGAAGAACGCTCTCGTCAAGCAGTACCAGCGCCTGTTCGAGATGGAAGATGTCGAACTGACCTTCCACGAAGACGCGCTGCGCGAGATTGCCCGCAGGGCGATCGTGCGCAAGACGGGCGCTCGCGGCCTGCGCTCGATCATGGAAAAGATCCTCCTCGACACCATGTTCGACCTGCCGGCGCTGGAAGGCGTGCGCGAGGTTGTCATTTCCGAGGAAGTCGTCCGTGGCTCCGCTCGTCCGCTCTACATTTATGCCGATCGGCAGGAAGAAAAGGCCAACGCAACGGCCTGATGTCTTCATCGACGATCACGAATCGGGGGCTCGTCATGGACGGGCCCCTTTCTGTTTGAAAAATCGTACAGTTTGCTGATAAAGTCTTGGATAAGCTGATGGGAACGCCATCAAAGCTGGTTGTGAAGAGCGCCTGCTGCGGCCATCATGCCATGATTCTGGAGCATCCGGTGATTTGGGCATGAGCCCGGTATTTTCCTTCGGATTCCGCTTCGCCGGTGATTGTTTGAGTGGCTGGGCTTCGGTGTTTGTTGTTGCGTTCCTCCTCGTAAACAAGCGGGGCTGCCGTGTGACGGTGGCATGTCTCGCGTGACTTGAAATAGGTAGTGTGAAGCTCCACTTGTTTATCAAGTGAGAGAGCCGGCTAATCCTCCCCCAGCTGGCAGAGAGCCCGGGAACGGGACGACGGAAAGGAAATAACATGACTAAGAAAACGTCTGCGGCACATGAGAGCATTGCCTATCCGGTATTGCCGTTGCGCGACATCGTGGTTTTCCCACACATGATCGTGCCGCTGTTCGTCGGACGGGAGAAATCCATTCGCGCGCTGGAAGAGGTCATGGGTTCCGACAAGCAGATCATGCTGGTCACCCAGATCAATGCCAGTGACGACGATCCCGCACCGGACGCCATCCACAAGGTGGGCACGGTTGCCAATGTTCTGCAGCTGCTGAAACTGCCCGACGGTACCGTCAAGGTGCTGGTCGAAGGCCGTGCGCGTGCAGAGATCGACGAATATACCAGCCGCGAAGACTTCTACGAAGCTCTCGGTCATACGCTCAACGAGCCGGAAGAGGATCAGGTCGAGCTTGAGGCGCTGAGCCGTTCGGTCGTTTCCGAATTCGAGAGCTATGTGAAGCTCAACAAGAAGATTTCGCCGGAAGTGGTTGGCGCTGCCAGCCAGATCGACGACTATTCGAAGCTGGCCGACACCGTCGCATCGCATCTGTCGATCAAGATCACCGAGAAGCAGGAGATGCTGGAAACCACCAGCGTCAAGGCTCGCCTCGAAAAGGCGCTCGGCTTCATGGAAGGCGAGATTTCGGTTCTGCAGGTCGAGAAGCGCATCCGCTCGCGCGTCAAGCGCCAGATGGAGAAGACCCAGCGCGAATACTACCTGAATGAGCAGATGAAGGCGATCCAGAAGGAGCTCGGCGACGGCGAGGAAGGCCGCGACGAGATGGCCGAACTGGAAGAGCGCATCTCCAAGACGAAGCTGTCGAAGGAAGCCAAGGAAAAGGCCGATGCCGAGCTGAAGAAGCTCCGGCAGATGAGCCCGATGTCGGCTGAAGCGACCGTCGTGCGCAACTATCTCGACTGGCTGCTGGGCATCCCCTGGCACAAGAAGTCGAAGGTCAAGGCTGATCTGAACAATGCCGAGAAGATCCTCGAAGCCGATCACTTCGGTCTCGACAAGGTCAAGGAGCGCATCGTCGAGTATCTGGCCGTCCAGGCGCGTGCGACCAAGATCAAGGGGCCGATCCTGTGCCTCGTCGGACCTCCGGGCGTCGGCAAGACCTCGCTTGCCCAGTCGATCGCCAAGGCGACCGGCCGTGAGTATGTCCGCATGGCGCTTGGCGGCGTTCGTGACGAAGCCGAAATCCGCGGTCACCGCCGCACCTATATCGGCTCGATGCCCGGCAAGGTCATCCAGTCGATGAAGAAGGCTAAGAAGTCCAATCCGCTGTTCTTGCTCGACGAAATCGACAAGCTCGGCCAGGACTATCGCGGCGATCCGTCTTCGGCTCTGCTTGAGGTGCTGGACCCCGCGCAGAACTCGACCTTCATGGATCACTACCTGGAAGTCGAATATGATCTGTCGGACGTGATGTTCATCACGACGGCGAATACGCTGAATATCCCTGCGCCCTTGATGGACCGCATGGAGATCATCCGTATCGCCGGTTACACCGAAGATGAAAAGCGCGAGATCGCCAAGCGGCACCTGCTGCCGAAGGCCATCAAGGAACATGCTTTGCAGCCGAGCGAATTCTCGGTGAGTGACGATGCCCTGATGGTCATCATCCAGCAGTACACCCGCGAAGCCGGCGTGCGTAACCTCGAGCGCGAATTGATGAAGCTCGCCCGCAAGGCGGTCACCGAGATCATCAAGGGCAAGACCAAGTCGGTCGCCGTTACGGGTGAGAACGTTCCGGACTATCTCGGCGTGCCGCGCTTCCGCCATGGCGAAGCCGAACGCGAAGATCAGGTCGGTGTTGTCACCGGTCTCGCATGGACCGAGGTTGGCGGCGAACTGCTGACGATCGAAGGCGTGCTGATGCCGGGCAAGGGTCGCATGACCGTGACCGGCAACCTGAAGGAAGTCATGAAGGAATCGATTTCCGCTGCGGCATCCTATGTCCGCTCGCGCGCCGTCGATTTCGGCATCGAGCCTCCGCGCTTCGACAAGAGCGACATCCACGTGCACGTGCCGGAAGGTGCGACGCCCAAGGATGGTCCGTCGGCCGGTGTTGCCATGGCAACCGCGATCGTCTCGATCATGACCGGCATCCCGGTTTCCAAGGATGTCGCCATGACCGGTGAAATCACGCTGCGCGGCCGCGTGCTGCCGATCGGCGGCCTGAAGGAAAAGCTGCTTGCGGCTCTGCGCGGCGGCATCAAGAAGGTGCTGATCCCGGAAGAAAACGCCAAGGATCTGGCGGAGATTCCGGACAACGTGAAGAACCGGATGGAGATCATTCCCGTGTCGCGCATGGGTGAGGTGATCAAGCATGCGCTTGTTCGCCGGCCCGAGCCGATCGAATGGGATGGCACCGTCGAAACGCCCGTGATTGCAACGGTCGAAGGCGTCGACGATGTAGGCGCGACGATCGCACATTGAGGCTCATCGCCTCAATTCTGTCGAATTGTCATAAATGACGAAAAGACCGGCATTTTTGCCGGTCTTTTTTTGTGAAAAGCGGCTGGTAACGCTTGCTTTTCCTTGATTTGCAGGGCTTTTGGGGGTGCGGCGGGTAAGAGCATTCGTACTTGCACCCCGCTTACCGATAAGTCGTTTCATACCAAAGAAAGGGGTGGAAACATGAACAAGAATGAGCTCGTGTCCGCAGTGGCCGAGAAGGCCGGTATCACGAAGGCTGACGCTGCTTCCGCTGTTGACGCTGTTTTCGAGACCGTCCAGGCTGAACTGAAGAAGGGCGGCGACATTCGCCTCGCTGGTTTCGGCAGCTTCACCGTTTCCCACCGTGCAGCCACGAAGGGCCGTAACCCGTCCACCGGCGCTGAGGTCGATATTGCGGCCCGCAACGTGCCGAAGTTCACGCCCGGCAAGGGCCTGAAGGACTCGGTCAACAGCTGATTTCGTTTTCACCCGCTGCGAGGCGTTAGCCTTGCGGGTGAGGAACATTGAGGGTCCGCCTTAGCGGGCCCTTTTTTGTTTTGCGATAGGGAACGGCTGGATTTTGTTCAGCAGCCGTGACCATCAAAATAAGGGATGTCCACGGCGTAGACGCTCGGTGCATTCTCTTGCGAAGCAAACGTCATCAGGTATTTTCGAACGCCCAACATTGGCGTTTCAGCCAAACGACCATCAGGATGATCAAGAAATGACCGCATCGTCTTCCTTTCTCGGCCTTCCCGATCAACTAGCCGATGGCAACCTGTGTCGCGCGATCATTTTCGGAGCTGGCCACGGCAGCACCTATCCCGACAAAGACAGTAGCGGCTATATGTTGGCCGCCGACGCTATTCGCTCTGCAAGCCAGGGTGATGCTCCTCTGATCGAGCATTGGGATTTCGATGTTGGCGGCCCGCTGTTTGACGCCAAGCCCCCGTGCTGCGTCGACACCGGCGACATCCTAACGATCATGCATGACAATGCCGGAAATCGTGCCCGGATCGAGGCGAGGACGCGTGAGATACTGGCATCATCAGCCGTACCGATCCTGATTGGCGGCGATTGTTCCGTGACGATCCCTTTCCTCGCCGGGTATGCGGATCAAGGGCCGGTCTGGGTCCTGCAGATTGATGCTCATATCGATTGGCGCGACGAGTTGCACGGCGAGCGCTACGGCTATTCGAGCCCGATGCGTCGGGCGAGCGAGATGCAGCATGTTGCCGGCATGGTTCAGGTCGGTCTTTGTGGCGTCGGCAGCGCACGTCTCACTGAGGTCGAAGACGCGAGGCGCTATGGCAGTCATTTCGTGACGGCTCGCACGGTGCATGCCGAGGGCGTCGAAGCCGCTCTGCAGCATATTCCTGAAGGTGCGCGGGTTGTCGTCACCCTCGATTGCGACAGCATCGATCCATCGATCATGCCTGGGGTAGCGGCGCGCACGCCCGGTGGCTTGACCTATACACAAGTAATCGAACTGATTGCGGGTCTGGGGCGGCGCGCGAAGATTGCCGGTTTCGACCTGGTCGAATTCTATCCGCCTACCGACATTGACGGCTTATCGGCCGTAACCGCCGCCCGCATTCTTACCAACGTCATCGGAGCCATTGTCCGGCAAGCGTAAGCCCTTTTTAGGATCGGGCGCCATTCCGGAATATTTTCGGAGGCCCTTTCAGGCATAGGAGTTCAATCGCAAACAGTCGTTATAATCGCGATGAACGACAGCGAACTTGGATGAGATCATGACTGGTTTAAGCCGCCCGGATCTAAGCGATATTCAACTTGGCGATTGGGTGGATCGTCGGTTGCCGTCTTCTTGGCGACCATATACGCGCCTGGCCCGGCTGGATCGGCCGGTAGGAATATGGCTGACGCTTTTCCCGTGCTGGGCGGCTCTCATCCAGGCATCGTACGGTTTTCCGGACCTTCGAGAGCTGGTTGTTTTCACTCTCGGCGCCTTGCTGATGAGAAGCGCCGGCTCGACGGTCAACGATATTGCTGATCGGAAGTTTGACGGCCATGTCGAGCGAACCCGCTTTCGACCTTTGGCGAGCGGACAGATCGGCGCTCCACAGGCTTTTGTCTTTCTGGGCATTCAGCTTGCACTGGCGGCATCGCTTCTGCTCTTCCTGACACCCTATGCCCGCCTTGTTGCCATATGCGTTCTGCCGCTGGTCTTCATCTATCCGCTCTGCAAACGTTTCACTCATTGGCCCCAGGCTGTGCTGGGCGCGGCGTTCAATTGGGGCATGCTGATGGCTTGGGCCGAGGTTACGGGGCATATCCCGGCTGGCGCGATCCTGATGTGGGCCGGCGCTATCGCATGGCAGATCGGCTACGACACCGTCTATGCCTATGTCGACGTAAAGGACGACACCCAACTTGGCCTGAAATCGACGGCAATCCTGTTTGGCCGGCACGGCAAGGCCTGTGTCGGTCTGTTCTATGCCCTGACGGTCCTGGCGTGGTCGGTAGGGGGCTGGTTGCTCGGCATGTCGCTGGCCTACGCCATGGGAATGCTTGTCATCGCCGCGCACCTGGGCTGGCAAACCTGGCGAATCGACCTTGACCGTCCCGAGGTGAATTTCCGGCTGTTCCTGGCGAATATCCTGACTGGGGCGCTGCTGGCCTGCGCGGCATTCATCGGAACGTGGTGAGCCGTTCAATCAAGCTTTAAAGTATTTCCAGGAAAAGTGCGTAGCGGTTTTCCGTCCGGAAATACGTAAAACAAAGCGCTCTACGATTTGAAGTTTGCCGACCGAGCGTTATGCCGTGAAGTGGCCTTTGGTTCAGTAGGGGCCGGATCATCCCGGCCCCTCGTTTCCAGATAAGCTATTACCAGCGATGATGAACGTGCGGTGCGATCAGGCGCTCGTAGATATCACGCGTCGCCGCCATGACATCAGCCGATAGCGGTGCAAGATCGGCGGCAGCCGCATTGGCCTTCGCCTGTTCGGCATTGCGCGCACCGGGGATGACGACCGTGACGGCGTCGCTCATCAGGATCCAGCGCAGCGCGAAGGCTGCCATGCTGGAGCCCGCGGGCACCAGCTTGCGCACTTCTTCCACCGCCTGAAGGCCGACTTCGAAGGGAACGCCGGCAAAGGTTTCGCCGACATCGAAAGCCTCGCCATGGCGGTTGAAGTTGCGGTGATCGTCGCTGGCAAATTGCGTGTCGCGAGTGATCTTGCCGGAGAGCAGGCCGGAGGCCAGCGGCACGCGGGCGATAACAGCCACGTTCTTGCGCTTGGCTTCCTTGAAGAAGAGGTGGTCAGGCCGCTGGCGGAAGATGTTGTAGATGATCTGGATGCTGAGCACGCCCGGAAATTCGATGGCCTTCAATGCCTCTTCGACCGTCGCGACACTGACGCCATATCCCTTGATCTTGCCGGCCTTCTGTAGCTCATCAAGGCCTGCGAACACTTCCGGCCGATAGAGAACTTCGGTCGGCGGGCAGTGCAACTGAACAAGGTCCAGGCTTTCGACGTTGAGGTTCTTCAGGCTACGATCGATGAAGCCTTCGAGATTGGCCTTGGTATAGCCCTCCGCCACGTGCGGGCTCAGCCGGCGGCCTGCCTTGGTCGCCACCATCGGGCGCTCGCCGCCCCGAGCCTTCAGCACGTCGGCGATGATCTTTTCCGAGCGGCCGTCACCATAGACATCGGCCGTGTCGATGAAGGTCATGCCGCTATCAAGCGCAGCATTCAGCGCCGCGCGGCCATCGGCCTCACTGACATCGCCCCATGCGCCGCCGATCTGCCAGGCGCCGAAGCCGACATCCGTGACGATGAAGGGTGTTCGTCCGAAAGCATGATGTCTCATGAAAGATCTCCTCTTGGTAATGAAATGCCAGCGCAGTAGCAGCCGACCGGACCTGCCGCAAGCGCGCAGGGGGCAATGCAGGATCGCAATCGCGTGACCCAGGAATATGACAGCTCCGACCCGCTTGCGAAACCGTTGGATGAAGCAAGTGGCGCAGTGTTCATTGCCTCTCCGCTTCCTTACAAGGGGAGATCGGATATCTGACGGTGATCGGAGCCCATGCCCTCTTTCAGTTTCATCCATGCCGCCGACCTGCATCTTGGCAGCCCCTTTCAGGGGCTGGCCCTGAAGGACGCCGCTGTCGCCGCCATCTTCGTGGAAGCGAGCCGCAAGGCCTTCTCGACGCTGGTGGGACTGGCGATAGAACGGCGGGTCGATTTCTTCGTCATCGCCGGCGATGTCTATGACGGCGACTGGAAGGACAACAAGATCGGCCTGTTCTTCAATCGTGAGATGGCGCGGCTCGAGCGGGCCGGCATCCCGGTCTATCTGCTGCGCGGCAATCACGATGCGGCAAGCGTCATCACCAAGACCATCACCCTGCCAAGCAATGTCTACGAGTTCCCGACGAACAAGCCGGGCAGCGTGAAGTTGGACGCGCTACAGGTGGCGCTGCACGGGCAAGGCTTTGCCGAACGCTCGGCCAACGACAATCTAGCGCTCGCCTATCCGCCGCCGGTGCCCGGCTGGTTCAACATCGGCATTCTCCACACATCGCTGACCGGCCGCGAGCCGCATGCGCCCTATGCGCCGTGCTCTGTCGATGATCTCAGATCGCGCGGCTATGACTATTGGGCGCTCGGCCATGTGCATGACTACGAAGTGGTGGCGCGAGATCCGCTTGTCATTTTCCCCGGCAACCTTCAAGGCCGCAATATCCGTGAGCGAGGCGCCAAGGGCGCGATGCTGGTGGCCGTCGAGGACGGCCGGATCGAGCATGAGCGGCTGATTGTTGACGAGGCGCGCTTCGCACAGGTCGATATAGGCATCGGCCCGGATGACGATCAGACAGCGATCCTGCGTCGCGTCGAGCAGGCCGTGCAGCCGCTCGCCGACGATATGGCCGGGCGCATGACAGCGCTGCGCGTCAGGCTTTCGGGCATCACGCCGCTGCACGGCGCCATTGCCGCCAACCGGCAGCAATGGCGCGATGAGGTCGAGGCCGCGTGCCATCGCGTGCATGAGGATATCTGGCTCGAAAAGCTGGAGTTGCGGCTGGAGCCGCCTTCGGCATCAGTCATCGAGACGGACGGTGCACTCGATCTCCGCCAATTGCTGGCCGAGCATGCAGGCGACATCGATATCGCGGCCGAGGCGGGCAGGTTGGTCGACGAGATTGCGATACGCTTGCCGGGTGGCCTTGGTGCGGCAACACAGCCGCTGGATGACAGCATGGAGACCCTCATCGAGGAAGCGCGGCAATTGCTGCTCGCGCGCGGGCAGGGGGCTGGCTGATGCGTTTCGACCGCCTCGATATTCTTCGCTATGGAGCACTGACCGACCGCGCGCTCGATTTGCGCGCCGGTGCCAAGCTGCATGTCATCTATGGTCCGAACGAAGCGGGCAAGTCTTCGGCTCTAAGCGCGATTTCCGATCTGCTCTTTGGTTTTCCCGCCGCGGCTGAGCAGAGCTTTCTGCATGAGCCCGGCAGCTTGCGGATCGGCGCTTCGATCAGCGCGCGTGACGGCGCAAGACTCGCCTTCCGCCGCCGCCGCGGACGCAAGAGCACACTTCTTGCCCCCGATGACAAGGAGACACCGCTTGCTGAGGATGCGCTTTCGCCGTTCATCGGCAATTTGAGCCGCGATGTCTTCGAGCGCGCCTTTGGTCTGGATTCACAGAGGCTGCGGCAGGGAGCGACCGCCATGCTGCGCAGTGGCGGCGAGATCGGCAGCCTGCTGTTTTCGGCCGCCTCCGGACTCACCGGACTGTCGCGGCTGCGCCAATCGCTGGAGGCGGAGGCCGACGGTATCTACGCGGCCAGACGCTCGAAGGACCGCGGTTTCTATCAGGCCCTCGACCGCTACGAGGATGCCCGGAAAGCCGAACGCGACAACGAACTCAAATCCGGGGATTGGAAGAAGCTGCTGGCGGAGGCCGCCGAGCTTGAAGCCGAACTGGAGCGTTTGCAGGCGGAACGCCGCGAGACGCGGCAGGCTCTGGACCGGCTCAAGAAGCTGAAGACCTTGCAGCCTCTGCTCGCGGAGATCGACGCCGAAACCATAGCGCTGGAGGGCTTGGCTGATCTCGCTAGGATACCCGAAAGTCTGGGCGACAAGCTCGAACAGAGACTGCGGGACAAACAAGCCGCTGAGGAGGAGTTGCTCCGGGGACGGCAGGTGCTTGCGCGTGCCGAGGACGACCTGTCCCGCATCCATGTCGATGACGGGTTGCTGCAGATCGCGGGCGATATCACCCAGCTCTTTGCCGACACCGGCAACTACCGCGCCCAGCGTCACGACCTGCCGGGTGTCGATCGGGAGCTGGCTGACTTCGAAACGGAGCTCACGCAGCTTGCCCGTCGCCTCGGTATTGCCGAGGTCGAGCTGGAAAAGCGTCAGCCGAGCGATATCGACCGTACGCGCCTGTCCGAACTGGCGGAGCAGGGCAGGCAGCTTGTGCGGCAAATCCAGTCCCTCACGGAGCAGGCCGAAAGTGAGCGCGGACAGCTTGCAGCCCTGGAGAAGGATAGTCTTGCCGGACGGTTGATCGATCCGAGGCCCTATACCGATCAGCTCGAGGCACTGGGCAGCGATCTCTCTGCCTTGGCGCGTCTTGACGGGCTGCAAACGCAGATACGGCGCATCGAGACCGATCTCAAGGAAGCCGCCTCGCAATTGCGGCCACCGGTCGGTGACATCGATGCGCTTTTCTCGGTGCCCTTGCCGGAGCCGACGGAGATTACTGGGCATCGCGATGCCATCGATGCCGCACGCACGAGGATGCGCGAGGCTGCCGGCAAGCTGCAAAACTATGATGAGCAGCTGGCGGAGATAGAGCGCACGCTCGCGGATGCCGAGCGTAACGGGCCGATCGTAACGCGCGAGCAGATCGCCGCTGCGCGTGAAGGTCGCGATGCACAGTGGGCCGCGATCCAGCAAAGCCTGGCGGACGGCGCGGCTCCGGGAGCCAAGGTGCTTGCGACGCTGACCCAGAGCCTTGCCGAGGCCGATCGTCTGGCCGATGCGGCGTTGAGTGATGCGGACCGTGTCGCGCGCCATGCCGACTATCGCCTGCGTCAGGCGCGCCTGCTGCAGGAGCGCAAGGAGGCCTCCGAGCGGTTCGGAATCTGTGAGAAAGCCCTGAAGGATGCCCAGGCGACCTTCGCTATGCTTTTCGAGCCTTGCGGCATCGATGCACTCGATCCTTCGGCAATGCTGGAATGGCGGCGTGGAGTCGAATTGCTGCGACGTGAGCGCAAGTCATTGCGCGATCTGCTTGACGAGCGCGATGAGTACGCTGCGGCTGAAGAACGCGTCTCACCCGCCTTGCAGGACATCGTGGAGGCGACCGGCTACAAGAGCGGCCGCCTGCCGCCGGTCGCAATCGCGGACGGGCTGCGAAAGCATCTGCGCCTGCTGTCAGAACGTTGGAGCGAAAGCCGGACGCGGGAGGGGGAGATTGGCGCGGCGCGCGAGCGGCTCGCCCGGTTCGACGGCCAGCAACAGGTATTGGAGCGGCAGCATGCCGACTGGCACGAGGTTTTCGGCAAGGCCGCCGAACATCTCGGTCTGCCATCCGACACGACATTGGACATGGCGTCCGCAGCCCTGAAAGCCTGGGAAGAACTGCCGGATGCCTTGGCGGAGCGCGATAACCGCTTGCGGCGTGTGAGCGGCATGCGGCGCGACATGGCGGATTTCGAGCGCCGGCTTGCAACGCTTGCAGCCAGCGCCGGCTATGAGTTGGATCATCTGCCGCCGGATGCCGCAGCCGAAGCGCTGCATAGCCGCGCCAATGCCATGCGCAGCGAGCTGAAGAAGCGCGACGGCCTGGAGGAGGATCGTCAGCGCGCGGAAGCGCTGCTTGTCCGTCACCAGGAGGCGCTTACCGCCATCATCGATGATCTCGATCATCTCACTGCGGATCTGCCGGGATCTAAGGATTTGCCTGCGCTGCTGTCGCGGCTTCGCGAGCGTACGCGCTTGAGTAGCCGCTTGGTCGAAAGCCGTGAGCGCTTCCGCCAGCAGGCTGATGGCAAGGCGGAGGAAGAGGTTCGGGCCCAGCTTGGCGATTTCGAGCGGGTTGCCGCAGATCTTGAAATAGAGCGGCTGGCCGAAGAGGACCAGCGGCAGTTCACGGCGCATGGCGCACTTTCGGCACGGCTGGCGGAAAATGGCCGTCAGCGGCAGGCGCTTGAGACCGGTGTCAGCGCTGAATACGCGGTGTTCGAAAAGCTGTCGGCCGAACAGGAGGCGAAGGATCTGGCGCGGCAATGGGTCGTCCTCAAGCTTGCCGTGCGGATGTTGGCGGGCTCGATGGAATCCTATCGCGAAAAGCAGGCGGATCCGGTCGTCAAGCGGGCAGGCGAGCTGTTTTCGCAGCTGACCGGAGGCCGTTTCCTCCGCCTCGTCGAGGCGCATGACGAAAGCGACGCGCTGCAGTTGCTGGCGGAACGCGTGGGCGGTGAGCGTGTGCCATTGGATGGCCTGAGTGAGGGCACGGGTGACCAGCTCTATCTCGCCCTGCGATTGGCCTTCCTCGAGGATTATTCCGCCCGCAACGAGCCGGCACCGCTGATCGTCGACGACATCTTTCAGACCTTTGACGATGAGCGGGCAAGCGCGGGGTTGAAGGTGCTTGCGACCACTGCCGAGCGTTTCCAGACGATTCTCTTCACGCACGAGATGAGCGTGGTCGAGATTGCCAAACGCGAGGTGGGTGACGATTTGGACCTGATCCAACTTTGAGATGGGGCCGGGCGACTCCGTAATCCCTCAAGACATCGATGGAATGAATAGCTGTGTCGGCACCACGATCCGTGGGTCCGATTTGTCGCGGCTATAGGCGGGATTGAGCGCCCTGTCGGCAAAGGCCTGTGTCGTGTGCAGCCGGCGCAGGTTGCCCTTCTCCTGCTCGAACCGTCTCTTGCGCTCGCCTGACTTGTCCGATCCTCGTGAAAGAGATTCATGATGGTAGAGACAGGCAAACGGCGTCCAGACGATGCGAAAACCCGCCTTGTGCGCGCGCAGGCAATAGTCGACGTCATTATAGGCGACCGCGAAATTCTCTTCGTCGAACAGGCCGATCTCCCGGAGGCAATCGCCTGAGATCAGCATGACCGCGCCGGTGACGCAGGTCATGCTGTTACGGACATGCAGCCGGTTCATCGGTCCGCCGAATTCCCTTGGCTTGTTCATGTACCAATGTCCGGCCAGGCCGCCGAAACCGACGATAACGCCCGCATGCTGCATCTTGTTGTTCGAGAAGAGCAGCTTGGCACCGACGATGCCGGTCCGGTCGTAGGCAAGGCAGGACACCATCTCCTTCAGCCAACCTGGCTCGATGACCTCGACGTCATTGTTGAGGATCAGATAGTGCTCTCCCCTAGCCTCCTTCAGGCCGCGATTGACCGAACGTGAGAAATTGAAGGCCTCCGGCGTGACCACGGCCGAAAAGTTCGGCCGCGTTTGGCGATAGCGGTCGTAGAGATCAAGGACAGCCTGGTTCGTGGAACCGTTGTCGATGACCAGCACCTCGAAGTTAGGGTAATCCGTCTTTTCGAACAGGTCATTCAGAACACGGGAGATGAGGTCGAGATTGTCCTTGCTGGGAATGACGATCGAAACCTTCGGCCAGTCGTGAGGCGGCTCGAAGCGGACGCGATGCAGCGTCTTGGTCAGCGTTCCCTCAATCTCGATCGCCTGCTGCTGCCGTTCGAATCTCTCGGTTAGCGCCTTTCGGGCGTTCGTGGTGGCGGCATCCATGAATTTGCGCGAATAGGTCTGGCCATTGCGGCGCCACCAATAGGCCGGGTAGGGCAGGTGCAGGATGCTTTGCTCCGGAACACCCTCCAGATAGCGCAGGAGCAGATCATAATCCTGCGAACCATCGTAACCGGTCCGAAGGTAGCCGATCTCCCGCAGCCGGCTGTGGCGATAGATGGAGAAATGGTTGATATAGTTGACGCCGGTGAGCAACACGGAATCGTAGGCGGGCTTCAGCATGACACCGGTCGGCTTCAGCGTGTCGTCGACAACCAGTTCGTCGGTGTAGAGGAAATTGGCGTCCGGATTTTGCTCCAGCGTATGCCTGATAAGCTTGAAAGCGTGTGGAGCGATCACATCGTCATGATCGAGAAAAGCGATCCATTGGCCGCTTGCGTGAGATAGGCCGGAATTGGTGGCCGCCGCGATCCCGCCGTTGAGTCCGTTCAGCACAAAGCGAATGTTGTCCTTCGCATGCTGCGCCTCATACCACCGCCGCGTTTCCGGCGATGTCGAGCCGTCATCGCTCAAAATGAGCTCAGTGCCCGACTGCCCCTGGGCCTCGAAGGACTCGACGAGATCGTCCAGATATCGCGTCGGCGCATTGTAGACGGGAACAACGACGCTCAACCAAGTTCCCGACGTCGCTGAAACCGGTAGAGCAACAAGATCGGCGGCAAGCCGGTAGTTTGCGTCGGCATATTGCACCGTCAGACTGGCAGCCCGTTTGCCGAATTTCAGGTTTGGTATCTTGGTCCAATGTTGCGGAAGCTTGCCGAGATTGATGCGCTCAGTCTTTTCCTCCGCCGCGTTCAAGTGTGAGATATAGGACTCTGCCGACTTAGCAGAAGCGAAAGCCTTGACCTCAAAACGAAATGTGGTCGGGAAGCTGACCGGATCGGCGCGCAGGGCGCAGATCGTCCCGACCGACCCTATATCCGCCGTGATGATGAAGCGGTGTGCTTCCGGCAGTGAAGTGGCATCTCTTTCATGAAATCCACGTCCGCGATTGATGTAGAATTTCGGATCTATCGGCTCGTCGCTTGCGGCGATGTGAATGACAAGCAGCCGCTTTCTGACCGGTGAAAACCTGATCTCGAAAGCTGGATCGTCGCCCAGGGATTTCCATAGGTTGGAGCCGGTACCTGCTGCGATTTCACGTTCCAGGTCAGCATTGGGTAGGACTTTCAGTGCCATAGGCCTATCTATATCCAGAGGCTCGCAACGAGCATTATTCCTAAAAAATCAGCCTTACGCCGCACCGCTGAGCGGTTCAAAATGGATGCCCGGAAATGCCGGTGACGCGTGCTGCCGCATTTTTTCAATCGAGTTGCGCGTGGCATCGCGAGCTGCAAGATAACATTCTCGATCGCTGATCAGTTGGTCAATCGCCGCCAGCCACTCTTCGGCGGTATTGCCGATGTGCAATTCTCCGGAGACGGCGCATCGCGCGAATGTCGGGCATCGTGAAAAGATCGCTGCCGCCTGCAAACGGCTGATGTCGATGCGCTTGGTGTCTGCCCGGCTTGCATTCGTTTTTCCCGACAGCAAGGGGGCGAGCGCTATATCGGCATTGTGCTTCGTCGTCCTGGCAAGATAGGCCGGCCACGATAGCGGTGGGATGATCGTCATCCTGGCGGGATCGATCCCTTGGCGAGCCCAGCGGCGGGCAACGGTACCGTTGGCAAAAACTTCGAAATGCAGATGGACGTGCTTTTCCATCGCCGCTTTGACAATCGGCATCAGGAACTCATGTTCGTGACGGTGAACGCCGGTTGCATGATAGACCATCTTGACGGGCGGTGCGTCGTCGCCTTCGGCGATGGAGGGTGCATCCGAGAGATTTGCCGGCATGGGCGCCAGGATATCGATCTTGTGGCCCGTCGTGGCCAGGGTGCCCGCCAGGGCCTCGGTAGAGGTCCAGATATGCGTCAGCAATCGATTGACCCTTGGCAACGGACGAACGGCCAATTTGATCAGCCTGTATTTGTAGGGCAAGCTTGCTTCCCTGCCGGTGACGACGGCGCGAATATCGTCGTCAACGAAATAGGCCACTCCGGCAAGATCATCCCGTCTTTCTTCAAGCCAGCGCAACTGCGGGTGCTTGATGTAGCGGCAAATGATGACGAAGAGACCTTCGCTGTCGATTGCTTCGAGGGGATCGTCGAGGCCCTTCATGATGACCGGAATATCGCCAAGCGTCTTGGCGCGTTCATCGAGATAGTAGCTGAAGCTGGGATTGGGATGGCGCGACAGGATGAGGAGCCGTTTTGCCGCGCGATGGGGGTCCTTCATCTCCGCCCCGAACGGCAGGGGCCTTGGAAGCATATGGTAGAGTATGTCGCGCAGAATTTGCATGGGCGATCCGCGCGCTTCTAAGCCAAACGATTTCGAATATTCGCCAGGACGGCGAAGGCCGCTCCCCAAAGCAGCAATGTCGCGGCGAAAATCGCGCCGATCCAGAGGAGCCGCTGCGGATATTCGGCTTCATCCGGCAAATCGGGTGCCAGAAACGTGTCGAGATAGAGAAGCTGCTGCTTGCTGACGAATCGAACCTGCTCCAGCGTCTTCATGCTGGTTGCGAACTGCTGTTCCGCCAGACCCTGCTCCAGCTCGCGCTGAGACATATCGACCGAAACGTCGGCAAGGTTCTGCTCTGTTTTGTTCTGCCCGGCAATTTGACTGTTCAGCTGATCCAGCTGTGCCTGCTGGCTTTCGATTTCGCGTTTGAGAACGCGCATTTGCGGGGCGTTGGGCGACACGGCTCCAAGCTGGGCATCGTATCTTTGCTGAAGATCTATCCGCTGCTTCTGCACGGACGAGATCAGGTTGGTAATGACGGTCGACGATCCCTCGACGCTGAGAACACCCGTTTGGTTGCGAGCAGCAAGAAGCCGGTCCCGCGCGCTCTGCAACTGGCTCTTGGCATTGTCGAGATTCGCCTCGGCCGTCGCGATGACATCGTGCCAGATGCGATTGTTGACGTCGTTGACCACGGCTTCGGAGGCGGCCACGACCTGCTGCAGCACTTTCTGGGCGTCTGCCGCCGAAAAAGCGCGGGCCCTGACCGTCACGATGCCGCTATTGGCATCGATTTTGACCGAGACCATATCCTCCCAATAATCGAGCAGCTTCTCCGAGCTTATATCCGGCTTCAGTCTTGCCAGCCGATCGATGGACTGGTTCCCATAGATCTTGTGGAAGTCAACCTTACCCTCGAGCGCGGCCACCATGTCCTTGCTCTTGATGAAGTTGGTGACGATCAGCGTATCCTGGACGATCTGCGCTGCGGGCAGGCCAGTGACCTTCGCGAGCTGGTTTCCTCCAAGCGCCGGCGTCGAAGACCGCACCGTAAAACGCGTCTCCGATTGATACTGATCGGATGCGATGAAGGTAAAGTAGCAGATCGAAGCGATATTCGGGACGACGAGCAACAGCACGGTCGCCGCCAGCATTGCCCTGCCGATGATTTGCTGCATCGGACGCGGCCGCAGTCCGACGGCCTTGAACAATTGGCTTCGTCTCGACGTCGAGAAACGCAGCTTCCGCGCGGTCACGGATAGATTCGTGGCCACGCTGCGGCTGTGCTCCGTTGCGCTGAGCTGAATCGTCTTGGGTGCGTTTTCGGTATCGTGAGCCATATCGGGCCTTGCCGGCAATCCCTCGTGTCCTATCGGTTCAGTCTATAATAGGCTTCGATAGCCTGCTCCACCTTATCGAAAACAATAAGCCTGCCGTCGACAAGTACCATGCCCTTGTCGCAATGAGTATTGATCATGCCCATACTATGGGAAACCATAATGATGTCGGAAGTCTTCCGCCTGTTTTCGAACGCGATACGACAGCGCTCCTGAAAACGAGCGTCGCCAACGGCAAGAACCTCATCCACGAGGTAGCATTCGAATTCTATGGCCATCGAAAGGCCGAACGCCAGGCGAGCACCCATGCCCGAGGAGTAGGTACGCACCGGAGCGTCCAGATAATCGCCCAATTCCGCGAACTCCTCGACGAAGCGGGACACACGCCTCACATCCTCACCATAGGCGCGAGCGACGAAATGGACATTGGCCCGCCCGGTCATGAGAGGATTGAAGCCGCTGCTCAAGCCCAAAGGCCAGGATACCCGGACGTTCTTGGAGATCTTGCCCGAATTGGGCAGCATGGTTCCGGCAATCATCCGCACCGTGGTTGACTTGCCGGCACCGTTCACCCCCAGCAAACCGTAGGAATATCCCGATTGGAATTCGCAACTCACGCGATCGAGGATGACTTTCTTGCCGGCCTGAGTCTTGAAGAACTTGGAGACATTGTTGAAGCGGATCATGACGCGTCCCGTCTCATATCCGGTGATCCTCCACGGAGGCCCAGATAAGGGAAAGCGTTGCCCATGTCACGATCAGGCCAAGCAGGATGATCAGGGGCGTGCTCACTCTGCGAGGGAAAATCGATTCCTCGGGAAGCACGGGTTTGACGAAGACAGCGAGATAAAGTGTCTTGCGAAGAGCCTCGGCAAGCACCGCATCGTAATTCTTCTGTGAACTCTCATAGAGCTTTTCCGCGATCATGCGTTCGGTGTCGAGCCTGGAATATTCCAGCAGGGCCTTCGCAAGGCTGGCATTTTCCGGCCCGGTCAACTCCGATTTCATCTTTTCGATCTGCGCGTCCAGGCTGTCCTTGGCAAGGGTCAGCTGCTGATAGGTCGGAGACTTCTCGGCGTTCGATTGTCGCATCACGAAAAGACGTGTCTCGAATTCCATCTTCTGGGCTAGCAGCCCTGTGAGAAGCGTGCCGCTGTCTTTGGCCTGTGTCTGCGGGCTGAGCAGTCCGGATGCGTTCTGGAATTGGTTGAGCGCGATCAGCGTGTCGCCATAGGCCTTGCCGCTTTTCTCGACATCGGCCTTCATGCTTCGCACGATATCGTTGCGCGCTCTTTCTGAGAGTTCATTGATCAGCTTTTCGCTTTCATCGATGATGGCATCCGCGAGCTTCACGGAATCGTCGGGCGAAAAAGTCCTGACCTTTAGCGTGATGATGCCGGAGGTGACGTCGATATAGGCGGTGACGCGGTCGTTCCAGTATTTCAGGAATTCTTCATCGGATTGGGAAGCGCGAAATCGTGTCAGGAAATCCGCATCCTGCTTTGTAAACATCGAGCGGTAGTCGAGCTTTGCGCCGATTCTTTTCAAGATTTCCGTGGAGTGGATGAAGCTGGTTACGACATAGGCGTCCTGCGATGCCGAACGCATGTTCAGGGCATTGGTCGCCCCGCCGGCGCCGAGAGAATCGCTGCTCTCGCCACTATCGCTGGCTCCGGATACCGCTCGCACGGCAAAGCGGGCTTCCGCTACATATTGGTCCGAGGCGATAAAGGCATAATAGAGCGAACTCGCCAAAAACGGCAGGATAACGATCAGCAGGAAGCCCAGCAGCCTCAACGGCGGCTTGCCACCGGAGCGCGTTTCCGGCTCCGGCCCATCATGGACCGGCGTGTACTCGATTTCCTCAAGGTCGTTGCGTTGACGTTGGGTCGGCATCTTGCGCCGAAACAGCGCCGGCAGGATATGCCGGCCGGTCTTAACCCGCGGGTGTTCCTGAACTACCGTGTCTTCGATGACTGGTTTTGGCATATCAGCTTGCAATCGTTTCCGGCAATTCAGACGTGGGTGGCTTCATCGCTTCACGCACGTAGTGATCGAAAATCAAATCTTCTTCGAGCATAAGCTCGGCAATATGCAATGAACGCAGCCGCGTCGCAATGTCTTCAAGAGCGCTGTGCCTTGGAGGCAAGGGAAAGTCGTCGACCGAAATCCCGAGCAACTCGCCGACCGCGTGTTGGAAATAGAGACTATCGGTATCGCGCCCAACGATGGCAAAGCGCGACAGAAGATCGATCGCGGTAGCGACATCGGCGCGTGTGACGGTCTGCTCGGGTATGGTCGTGGCCAATTGACGGGTGACGGGCGATACCATCACGTTTCTGACATTCTGGGGCGCCTTCTTGAGAGCCAACTTGAGAGAGGCCTCGCTATCAAGATTGACGTCGGCAAAATGTTCCGCAGCGGGAGCGAGGATGATTTTGTCGCGGTCGCCGAAGAAGGAGATTTGGGTTTTTGCCATTCGTTTCAGCAGGAAGATTCGCAGGGCCAGTTCATAATAGGGGTCCGTGAGCAGGGCGATCGCCTTGAATCCCTTGTCCAGAAACTCCTCGTAATTGCGCATCAGCAGGCGGCCGCTAAGGTAGATCGACTGGATGGCATTCAGATGAAAGGCTTGAAGCGTGGTCTCGTGGCCAAAGCGTTCCACGGACGAAAGCTCATATTGGAAATGGCGGCCGCAATGATAGTCGAATTTGACCATCGGCAGCAGTTGCGTTTCAAGCCGCACGACCTTCAGCGGAATAGTTGTCGACACCTGAGGTCGTCGATAGATCAATAGCCCGGATTTTGCGTCGTGGATCATCAGGGAACTACGTTCCACGAGATCGGGGATGATCGTGGTATCGAGCTTGAAACCGACGCGACCGTCTTCGTGACGTCCTGAATCGATCACCGCCTGCTTGATCTGATCGCACGGCAGTATCATCAATTCGCCACCGGCATCCGACACCTTGATCTGCGGCTTATCGGAAAAGCCGTCGGGAATGAGATAACCCTCGATCAAGTTGCCGTGATCATATTCGAGATTAAAGAGCACGGATATCCTCCGATGCCCCCGCTCGGCATGGGCCTGGTCCCGATTGACGACCGAAATGCATCAAATTATCCACCGCATCACTCAATGCATCGAGGCGACTGCCGACACCGCCGTTATCGAATTCCGGCATTCATGCCCCGTAAGGCGATTTGCGAGCCAGCAGCGAAAAGCTTGGGCCACCCGGATGGTTGAGATCCTCATCCCTGATGATGACGTCATTAAAGCCAAATTCGCGCAAGAGCATCAATATATCATCCCTGTGCATCCAGAAGTGCCGGTCTTTCATGCCGCCGCAGAAGGATGCATTCGCGTTGGCGTGATGGTAGCTGCGTTCGTAATAGCGCACTGCAAGGCCATCAACCATCCTTGTCTCAACCTTACCGCTGAACGGCAGCCAGCGCACGTCATCCTCAGGCATGGCTTCTTCGAGAACGAAATGGGTCCAGATGAAAACCGCTTTGGATCGCTTCGCCAGCAATCGGAGAAATTCGCCCGGATCCGCCATATGGTACAGGACGCCCGATGCTATGGTTAGGTCGTAAACACCATCCCGTTCCGCAAGCCATGACTGAATATCGCCCAGCATAAACGCGGCATTGTTGATATTCAGAACCTGCTTGGTGACCAGGCAGCGGAGAAAGCAAAGACGATTTGCTTCGATCGCGTCGATTTTCGCGGCGCCCTGGTGGTGCAGCATGTAGGTGTGCATACCCTCCAGAGGCCCAACCTCCAGAACGGTCTTGCCCTCGATCGAACCGAAAGTCTGCAACGCCCACGCAATACGGTCATCCGCATAGAGAGGCAGATTTCCGGCGTTGAGGTTGAATTCGGGCGGGAAGGCGCAGTTCCAGCCCGGCAAGGCATCAATGGCGTTTTGCAGGCTTGGCATACCTTGCTCGTATTGATCGAATATCTCCAGGGGGTTCTTCGACGGTTTCTTTTGCGAGCGTTTGGAAAAGCCGAGCATGGACGTAACCTTAATTCTCATCAGCCATTAGCCGATCTGAAGAAATTGGCGGGCCGGATTGAAACGGAAACGCGATTGCTTCCATCTGTTTCCCGCCTCGAATATAAAATCCGCAGCAAACTGGTGTATTTTGTGAATACTATCGACTCTTTGTCGAATTATCGGCGGCGTTTTGCCGCAACCGCAGGTCTGTTCCATCGCAGGCCGGGAAAGCCCCGCATCTTCTGTCGTTGCCATTAACTGATTATCTCGCGGAAAGTCGATGTTCGACAGCTTCTGATTGATGTGGCCTGCCATCGCTGGCTAAAGTTCAGTTCAGGACTTGCAACCTTTATAGGCAATGGCGAGATCACGAAAGCCGGTTTGGCGCGAATTGACGAAACATAAATTCACTATTCCGACAGATCGTCGTTAATGCTGTTACCCAACGGCATTTACCATAATTCTTAAAATTTTAATTAAAAACCTCGGGGAATACCCGCGTAAATTGCTTTGTTCGCATTTGGTCCCTATACTCGAACCGAGCGCGCGTTCATCAAAGCCCAAGTGTGTTAAGATGAACGCATGTGATTTTTTTGATTGTATTTGCAGTATTATGGGCTTGTTGATGGACGTCCATTATGCTTTTCAAAGCATCGTTAGATTTAATGTATACGATGTCGGTCCGAACCGTCGGGTAGTGCGGCAGCTAATGGGTTTGAGGTTGTTCAATTGATTCGTATTGGCGCCGTACTTTGTTGCCTGGTTCTGGCGGGGTGCAATTCCGTATCGAGCGAGGGACCGCTTGCTGGTGCGATAACCAAGGATGCTGGGCAATCCAGTGCTGAACTTGGCCGCCAGAATGCGGCGGTGTTCGATATCGTGGACATTGACAGTCGCAGCGCGCGGCTGGTTTCGGATTATGTTTCCTCGGCGTTCAATCGCCGGTTCGGCATCGGCGGCGGCGCCGCACCAGTCGTGATCGGCGTTGGCGACGCGTTGAAAGTGACGATTTTCGAGGCCGGTGTTGATGGCCTCTTCTCCACCGCGCAATCGAAGCAAGTCTCGCTGGATATCGTCGTACAGCCCGATGGAACCGCGGCCATCCCTTATGCTGGCTCCGTTCGATTCTCGGGCAAGACGCTCGATCAGGCCCGCAAGGCCATCCTGGCAGCTTTGGCGACCAAGGCCGTCGAGCCTGATGTCATCGTGACGAGCATGGGAACGCCGTCGCGAACCGTCACGGTCTCGGGTTCGGTCGGCCGTCCTTCCATGGTTTCGCTGGACCTGACCAAGGAAAAGATTACCGAGGTGATCGCCAAGGCCGGCGGACCTTCGACGCAGCCTTACGAGACCTATGTCACGCTGGTTCGCGGCAACAGAACCGGGACGGCCTTGCTGAAGTCCATTATCGAGCATCCCTCCGAGGATATCTATGTCCAGCCGGGCGATCAGATTTTCCTTGTGCGTGATCCGAGAACCTTCACGCTGCTCGGCTCGGTGCGCGGAGACGGACGCCTGGAATTCGGGGCCAACGATCTCAACCTTCTTGAGGCCGTTGCCCTCGGGCATGGCGCCATCGATGACTCGAGCAACGCCAAGGGCTTCTTCCTGTTCAGATATGAGGAGCCGGATATCGTCAGGAGCCTACTTGGCCCGGCGCGATTCCAGGAGCTGCTACGCAAGGGCATGGCGCCGGATTCCAAGGGGCGTTATCCGATCGTCTATCGGTTCGATATGTCCAATCCCGATAGCTTGATCGTTGGACAGACGTTCCCGATCAAGAGCCGTGACGTGATCTATGTGTCCCGTCATCCCTCGGTTGATATTCGCAAATTCCTGTCGATTGTCGGTGCGCCGTTGGGCATAGCCGCGCAGGGAGCAGCGACAGCAACCATTCTGAGCCAGTAATGCCAACGACAGAGGTTTGTTTCCGATAAACCTCTGTTTTCACCTGCATCGATGTGTGGACGCCGACATCTGTATGGTCGTGACGGATCATGCCTTGCCGTTAAGATCGAATTGATCGCGAATTGATGTGCGGGATGAAAGGGGAGCGCGATTTTCTGCGTAAGGCGTTGGATATCATGGATTGCATCGATTGCTGCGTTGCCGCATATTGACTGTACACCCGAATTTTCTATCTCTGACAACCAGAGATAATCATCGCGTGAACAGTTGATAGTAAAACTGGCCGGTTTGATACGACGCATTCTGTAGAAATATTGCCGAGAGATCATGACAGTTGAAATTATCGGACGCGCAAGTGTCGCACCTGGGGCTGGGTCGATCGAGGAGCTTCTGCTCGTCCTGAAGGAAGGCCGTTGTACCGTAAGCCGTATACCTGAGGGGCGCTGGGACTTGGCGCGCTTCTGGCATCCGGCTGTCGGCATCCAGGGGAAGACCTACAGCTACTCTGCCGGCATCATCGACAATATATATGGTTTCGATCCGGCGATTTTCGGTCTCTCGCAGCGCGAAGCCATGCAGATGGATCCGCAGCAGCGTATTCTTCTAAATGTCGTCTGGCGCGCGCTCGAAGATGCGAATTTGCCGATCGACGGCTTTGAAGGCCAGAAAGTCGGCGTCTATATCGGTGCTTCCTCGTTGGAGCACGGCAATCTGACACTTGAGGATCCGGCTTCCGGCAGCCCGTATTTTATGACGGGCAACACGCTTTCCATCGTTTCCAACCGCATCTCTCACATATTCGGGCTGCGCGGTCCGAGCATGACGATTGATACCGCTTGTTCCTCGTCGCTGGTGGCTCTGGATCAGGCAGTGCGGTCGCTGGAATGCGGTGAGATCGACACGGCCATTGTCGGTGGTATCAATATTCTGCTCCACCCGATGTCCTTTGTCGGCTTTGCGCAGGCACGCATGCTGTCGCCGGAAGGGCTTTGCCGCGCCTATGACGATAACGGCCGCGGCTATGTCCGCGCGGAAGGCGGCGCGGCGATCGTGCTGCGGCGGACCGATGTCGCCCTACGCGAGAAGGATCGCAGCTACGCGAGAATTCATGCCGTCGGCGTCAATTCCTCCGGGCGAACCAACGGTATTTCCATGCCGTCGCGCGAGGCGCAAGCGGCCCTGCTGCGTTCGATCTATGAAGGGCAGGATATAGACGTCAATCGTATCGCCTTCATCGAGGGGCACGGGACGGGAACGAAGGTCGGCGATCCCGCCGAAATCTGGGCGATCGGCGAAGTCATCGGGCGCAATCGCCGGGCGCCGGTGCCGGTAGGTTCGATCAAGACCAATATCGGCCATACCGAGCCGGCATCGGGTCTTTTCGGCCTGCTGAAGGCGATGATCTCGTTGGAGAACAACTTCCTGCCGGCATCGCTGCACTTCGACAAGCCGAACGAAAATATCGACTTCGAAGAATTGAACGTCCGGGTCAATACCTCTTCGATCGAACTTCTCCCTGCAAAGCAAGCGCGCTTCGCAGGGGTCAATTCTTTCGGATTTGGTGGCACCAACGCTCATGTCGTCATCAGCGATCCCGATCCGATTGCGCCGCCCGAACCTCAAATTCGGGGCGAAGGGATGGTGTTTGCCGTCAGCGCCCAGACCGCTTCGGCACTTTCGACACTGCTTGAAGATTATCGAAGCCGTCTCGAAAATGCCGAGCCGAAGGAAGCGCGCCAGATCGTCGTGTCCGCCGCAGCCAACCGCGAACCCATGCGCCACCGCTTTGCTGCCCGCGCAAAGGACAGCGCCGCGGTACTTGCCGCAATCGATGCGCATCTTGCCGGAAAGAATTCGGTCGGCGAAGCCGGCGAGGCGCCGGCACAGGCCACAAAGATCGCCTTTGTCTTTTCCGGTAACGGCTCGCAATGGGCAGGCATGGGTGTCGGCGCCTATCAGGAAAATCGCCATTTCCGCCAGTGCTTTCAGTCTTTCAGCGCGCTTTTCGAATATTATCTTGGCGAAAAGCTCACGGATCTTCTGGTCGCTCCGGATCTTTCCGCGCGGCTGGCCGATACCAAGATCGCCCAACCCCTGTTGTTCGCGGTCCAGGCCTCTCTCTCGGATTGCCTATGGGCCATGGGCGTGCGCCCGGATGCGGTCTTCGGTCATTCCGTGGGTGAAATCGCCGCCGCCTATGCCGCCAAGGCGCTGACGGCCGCCGAGGCTGTCGCCATCGTCGCCAAACGCTCGCTGCACCAGGATCTTCTGGCTGGCGAGGGCAAGATGGCGGCCGTGGTCCTCAATGAAGACGCAGCAATTGCCTTTGCGCGATCCAATGGTCTCGACAGCATCTGCATTGCCGCGATCAATGCCCCGAATTCGGTGACGATTTCCGGCCCGGTCGGCGAGATAGAGGCATTCAGGGACGCTGCGCGCAAGGCCCATATCGTCGCGCATATTCTTGATATCAACTATCCTTTCCATCACCCGATCATCGATCGCGCCAAGGATGCTTTCCTTGCGGATCTGCCCGATGTGGCGCCGGATGACGGGGCAGGGACCTTCATCTCCACGGTGACGGGCGAACTGCGCGACGGGCGCCTGCTGGATGCGCAATACTGGTGGCGCAATGTGCGTGACCCCGTGCTGTTCAAGGCTGGCTGCCAGGCTGCCATGGCGATGGGGTGCAATCTCTTCATCGAGATTTCTCCTCGGCCGATCCTGACCAATTACGTAGCGGAAATCGCAAAGCAGGCCTCGATCCAAGTCATCGCCATACCGACGTTGCCGCGCGAGGCTCCGATTGCCGGTCACGATCCGGTGTCGCAATCATTCGCGCGCGCGGTTGCAAATGGTGCGCCGGCGCTGCGGGCAAGAGGCAGCGCCACGCGCAACGCATTCGTCAATCTGCCGCCGCTGCCATTCGAATTGGTCGAACTGCGCACCCAACCGACCAGTGACGAGATCGATATCTTCGGCCGCGATAGCAAAAGCGCATACAGCTTGCTCGGCTGGCGAACCGACCCCAATGGTTCGAGCTGGAAAAACCATCTCGATGCCCAGCTGTATACCGACCTTGCGGAGCATGTGGTCGATGGCAAGGCGATCATGCCGGGCAGCGGTTTCATCGAGATCGCCGTCACCGCCGCGCAACAATATTATGGCGCGGACGAGGTTGAAATCGGCAATATCGAGATCGTCCGGCCGCTTGAACTGCGCCAGGACCGCATGGTGGAGTTGTCGACGATTCTCTCGCCTGAGACCGGAGATCTGGAGATCCGGTCACGTGAGCGTCTGAGCCATGATGACTGGACGGTCCACGCCGTCGCGCGCTGCCGCAAACCGCTTGAGTCCGAGAGCTTTGGTAGCGGCTTCGAACCATCGAGCAAGGCGCGCAAATCCGTCCTGACCTCCGAGATGGCCTATGAAACGGCGGAGCGTTTCGGACTGCATTATGGTCCTAGCTTCCAACTGCTGTCGAAGGCTGTTGCCTATGGCCATGACGCAATCGAGGTGGACCTCAAGCCGGCCGCCGCGCCCTCGAATCCCTTTGCGACCTATAATGTCAACCCCATGTCGCTCGATGCGGCGTTTCATGGACTTGTTGCCCTTTTCGACCAGCTTTCCGGCGACGAAACCGGCGCGCCCTATATTCCCGTTCACTTCGGCACAGTGCGGATTTTTGGCAAGGCAAGATCGATCGTCAAGGCTCTCATTGAGATCGATCGGTTCAGCGCCAATTCGATCAAGGCGCGCTTCAGCCTGTTCGATGCGAGCGGCGAACGGATCGCGGCCCTCGATGATTGTCGCTTCCGCCGCACCCAGCTGCGCCGCCGCACAACGCTCGATTCCGTCGCGTTTCACTATGAAAGCATCCCCTCTACCCTCTTTGCGCGCCCATCGAATGCGGATATGCGTCCGTCCGATGTATCGGCCTTGCCAGGCGTGGGCGGGGACCATTCGCCCAACAATGCGACCCTGCTTCTCGACGCCGCGATTTACCGGGCATGCCATGATATCGCCCTCGCGGCTGTCGATCGCCGCAGCACCGTTTCGTTTTCTGACCTCCCGGGCGATCCTGATTTCAGGCCTTTCCTGGTCAATTGCCTCTATATTCTCGAAGATGCCGGCATAGCCTCGGCAACGGGGAGCGAATGGAATATCCCGCAGGAACCGACGCTGCCGCCGGTTGCGGAACTGCTGCAGGAAATTTGTCGCGAGGATGCCGGCCGGGTCGCCGAGGCCGTTCTCGTCAACAACGCCTATCATGAGACACTCGAGCGCTTGGCGGCCATGCGACCGCACGCTCTGGGGCAGGAGCCATCGGTATCGAGCCCACATCTGCCTGGGGGCGCGACGCTGGAACATGTGCTCGTTCAATCCCCGCTCAGCGAAAGACGGCTTGAGATTCTGGCGGAGGCTCTTGCGGATTCCATCGGAGCCAATCCGGGCGTCATCCGGCATATTGTCGAAATTGGCTCGGTATCGACGGCTTTCAGCCGCAGACTGGCCGAAATTGCCACAGCAATGGGCTCCAGCCTCACTATTGCCGAGCCTCGCGAGCAGATGCGCCGTTCGCTTGAGATCGCTTTCGAACGCGACGCGAACGTCATCGTGACCGAGCCTGCCAAGCTGGCTGATCGCACCGTCGCGGATATTCTCGTTGCAACTGGCGACCAGAGCCGGCATCTGCTGCGGCATGATGACGGCACCAGAGCCATGGTCCGCGCCGTTGCGAGCCGTGGTGGTCAGTTGTTGCTGGCCGATCGTGCGCCGAGCGCCTTCAATGATTTTGTTTTCGGCCTGTCGGAAGGATGGTTCGAGGATAGCCAGTCGCCGGAATTTCCGGTGGGACGGCTTGGAACGAAGCAACAGGTCGAGGATCTGCTCGCCGCACTGGGCTTTGCCAAAGTCCAGCTGCGTGAACTGGCGTTTCCGGAAGGTACGTTGATTGCTGGATCGGCCATCGCTGAACCACAGTCGGAAGCGGCCGGACAGGTGGAAATTGCCGAGTCGGTGCTGATCTTGTCCGAGCAGGGCAAGAAGGGCATGGGCGGCCTGAATGGACGAGCCGCCATTGTCGACATCGGTTCATCGTCCGTCGATATCGCGGAAGTGTTGGAAGCACTCGACCGAAATTCGCTTGGGATCGTCTATATCGCCAATGCGAAGCGCGATCGCGACCCGACCGAACTCTCGCTGTCTCGCCTTTCGATCTTCACCGAACTGGCAAACACACTATCGCGCCATAATAACGTTGCTAGGAGCAGGTTGGTCATCGTTGCGCCGGGTGGCTCGCCATTGTCCAGCGGACACGTCGATGTCGCCAATGCCGGCCTCTGGGCGTTCGCGCGTGTCCTTCAAAACGAATACGACGCTTTCGACGTGCACCTGGTGGATGTCGATGCGGATGACAAGCGAGCATTCGCTGTTGTCGAGACCATATTGGCCGCAGAGACGGACAATAGGGAATGGGCACTGGATCGCTCGACTGGAGAAATTCGGGAGATCCGGGCGGCTGCCGGCCCCTTCGTCGCCAGCGAGACGAGCCGGCATGACTTTGCCGCCGCCACCATCCGTCAGCACGCAAGCGGTCGCCTCGACAGCATGGCCTGGGAGGAAACAAAGCGTCCGGTGCCCGAAGAGGGTGAGGCCGTCGTCGCCGTTGAAGCCACCGGCCTCAATTTTCGCGATGTCATGTGGGCGATGGGCCTTCTGCCGGAAGAGGCATTGGAGGACGGTTTTGCCGGCGCCACGATCGGTATGGAATTTGCCGGGCGGGTCCTTGCCGTGGGGGATGCAGTCAGGGATCTGCAGCCCGGCGACAAGGTGATGGGTATCGGCCCCGCCGCCTTCTCCACGCATGTTCGCGTCCGCCGTGATGGCGTGACCAGGCTGCCGGAGAAGATGGAAACCACTGCCGCAGCCACGGTACCGGTTGCTTTCCTGACGGCCTATTACGCCATGGTCGAGCTTGGCCGCATCCAGCCGGGCGAAACCATCCTGATCCATGGAGCGGCTGGCGGCGTCGGCCTCGCAGCGCTTCAGATCGCAAGGCTGAAGGGCGCCAGGGTCATTGCCACCGCAGGCACGGTCGAGAAGCGCCGTTTCCTCGGAACGCTAGGGGCGGACCATGTGCTCGATTCCCGCTCGCTGGATTTCGTCACCGGCGTTCGCCGGATAACGCATGGCGAAGGTGTCGATCTCGTTCTCAACTCGCTCTTTTCCGAAGCGATGGAGCGCAGCATCGAACTGGTCAAACCATTCGGGCGCTTTCTGGAGCTTGGCAAGCGCGACTATTACTCCGATCGCAAGATCGGTCTGCGGCCTTTCCGCCGTAACGTCAGCTATTTCGGCATCGATGCGGATCAACTGCTGGTCAATGTGCCCGACCTGACGCGGCGGATCTTCGCCGAAATCGGCCAGCTCTTCGCGGACGAAAAATTGACGCCCCTGCCATATCGCGCCTTCGGCTATGATGAGATCGGCAACGCCTTCAGGCTGATGCAGAATGCAGGCCATATCGGCAAGATCGTTGTGCGGCCACCCGTTGTCGGAAGCGATGGCGTGCTATCTGCGCCGGCGAAATCCCTTCGGTTTGACGCCAGGGGCACTTTCCTTGTTGTTGGCGGCATCGGCGGTTTCGGACTTGCCGCCGCCGATTGGCTTGTCTCGAAGGGGGTACGCCGCATCGCGCTGTGCTCTCGCCGGGGCATAGCCGACGCTGAAACGAAGAAGGCTATTGGTGCTTGGGCCAAGCGGGGCGTTGTGACGACGCTGCATGCTTGCGATATCGCCGACGAAAAGGCAGCCGGGGCGCTGCTCTCCTCGCTTCGCGCCGAAGGCGGGCTGAAGGGCATCATTCACGCCGCCATGGTTCTGGACGATGCGCTCCTTGCCAATCTGACGCCGGAACGCAATCGACCCGTCCTCGAGGTCAAGATACGCGGTGCCGAGATCCTCGATCGCTTGACGCAACAGGATCAGCTCGAGCTGTTCCTGCTATTCTCATCGGCTACGACCATGCTCGGCAATCCCGGGCAGGCGAATTATGTCGTGGCAAATGGCTATCTGGAAGGCCTGGCGCGTGCGCGGCGCGCAGCCGGCAAGCCTGCCCTGGCTGTCGGTTTTGGTGCCATTGCGGACAAGGGCTTCCTCGCCCGTCATGGTGAAGTCAACGAACTGCTGTCCAAGCGCATCGGCAAGACCGCCCTCAAAGCCCGCGATGCATTGGAGCAGGTCGAACGCTATCTGCTGGCAGACAAGGGCACCGTCAACGCTGCAGCCGTCATGATCGGTGAAATCGATTGGAATGCTGTTCGCCTGTTGCCGATCGCAAGCCGGTCGCTGTTTGAGCCGCTGATGCGCCATGCCGGCAGCCACCAGTCGCTGAACGAAGGCGATACCATCGATCTCAGGGAGTTGATCAAGGGCAAATCGGAAGAGGAGGCGCAGGCAGCGCTTCATGCGCTCGTCGCCTCCGAGATTGCTGCGATCCTGCGCGTGACCGAAGATGCGGTGACGCCTGACAAGGTGTTGAAGGATATCGGCCTCGATAGCCTGATGGCCATGGAACTCGGCATGAGCTTTCAGCAGAAGACGGGCTTCGATATACCCTTGAGCGGCGTAGGTGAGGGTACTACCGTCAGTGACGTGGTCAGCCGCTTGCGTGACCGCGTCATGAATCGCGGTGGCGACGAGGCGGATAGCGCTACGGCGAGCGAAGATCAGGTGGTCGAACGTCTGGCCCGCAGCCACACTGCGGAGCAGGAAAAAAGGGTCGCCAAGTAATGACGCAAGATGCCAATGATGGCAGCCCGGCGGAGCAGAAGAAAAGCAATCTGCTGGAACAGATGCGCCGCGTCGGTGAATCTTCCGGGCGCAATCGCGCCGAGCGCCTGAACCGGCAGTCCCAGCCGCAGCAGCGCCAGGCGATCCGCTTCGAAGATCTGCCGGAGTACAAGCGTGTTGCGACGCAACGGATAGCCGGCGAGATGCTGGGCGTCGCCAATCCCTTTTATCGTTCGCACGATATTGCCGCCGGCGCGACGACACGCATCGGCGGGCGCGACTTCGTCAACTTCGCCTCCTATGACTATCTGGGCACAAACACGGACCCGCATGTCGCTTCGAGTGCCAAGGAGGCTATCGATCGCTTCGGAATTTCCGCCTCCGCCAGCCGTCTGGTTGCCGGAGAGCGGCCCGGGCATGTGGAGCTGGAGCAGAAGCTTGCCGGCGTCTACGGGGTCGATGCCGCTGTTTGTTTCGTCAGCGGCTATCTGACCAATGTCGCGGCGATCTCGTGTCTCATGGGGCCGCAGGATCTGGTGATCCATGACGAGTTCATCCACAACAGCGCCTTGGCCGGTATCAAGCTGTCAGGCGCCGTGCGCCGTCTGTTCAAACATAATGACGTCGAGAATCTCGACAGCATCCTGAAGACGCTGTCATCGGATTTCCGGCGTATCCTTGTTATCGTCGAAGGCATCTACTCGATGGATGGCGATGTGGCCGACCTGCCGGCTCTGTTGGAATTGAAGGCGCGTCATGGTTTCTGGCTGATGGTCGACGAAGCCCATGCGCTCGGCATCCTCGGGAAGACAGGCCGTGGAACCTTTGAGCATTTCGGGCTTGATCCGCGCGACGTTGATATCTGGATGGGCACCCTGTCGAAGACGACGTCGAGCTGTGGCGGCTACATCGCCGGCAGCAGCGCGCTTGTCGATATCTTGAAGGCGGAAGCGGGTGGCTTCGTCTACAGCGTCGGTCTGTCACCCGTCCTTGCCGCCGCGGCTATTGCAGCGCTTGATGTCCTTCAATCCGGGCCAGAGCGAACCGAGCGCCTCAGGCGCAACGGCCACCTGTTTCTCGAATGCGCCAAGGCGGCGGGCCTCGATACCGGCCTCAGCGTCGGTCATTCGGTCGTGCCTGTCATTGTCGGCGATTCGCTTCGCGCGGCGCAGCTTTCGAACGATCTGCTGGCCGAAGGCATCAATGTGCTGCCCATCATCCATCCGGCCGTGCCGGAGGGCATGGCGCGCCTCCGCTTCTTCATCACCTGCGATCACACCGAAGAGCAGATCCGCCACGCGGTTGCGTTGACCGCGGCGAAGCTCAAGAGCTTGCAGGACAGGAATTTCGGCCTGGCATCGCTTGATATGGATAAGATGATGCAGTTGCTGCCGACAATCCAGACGTCGAGCAGCAGGCCGTAACATCCGGGTGGGGGGTCATGCACGTTATCGTCACCGGAGGCTCCAGCGGAATTGGTTTGGCGATCGCGACGCTTTATGCGAGCCGGGGCGATCGCGTATCTCTGCTTGCCCGCCATTCCGGGCGATTGGAGCAGGCGCAAGCCCAGATCGCCGCGCTGCCGGGAATCGATAGCTCGCGCATCCAGATCGCATCGGTCGACGTCGCCTCCGCCGCGCAGGTCTCATCAGCGATCGAGAGCTGTGAAGCATCGTTCGGACCATGCGATATTCTGATTGCGTCCGCCGGCATCGTCGAACCCCGGACATTCGATGCCATGCCGGCATCTGTCTTCGATGAACAGATTTCGATCAATCTGCTTGGAACCGCAAATGTGGTGCGCGCGGTCTACAGGGGCATGAAGAGCCGCCGCGACGGCAGGATTATGATGATCTCGTCCGGCGCGGCCTTGATCGGTATTTTTGGATATACCGCCTATTGCGCCTCCAAATCCGCATTGAGCGGTTTCGCAGAGGCGTTGAGCGCTGAAGCCGCGGCTTGTGGCATCCGCGTTTCCATCTGCTTCCCGCCCGATACGCAGACGCCGCAATATCGGCGCGAACTCTCGATGCGGCCGCCGGAAGCGGCAGCCTTGATGGGCTCCGTTAAGCCGTGGAGTGCGGAGGCGGTGGCGGCAAGGGTCGTTCGCGGAATCGATCGGGGCAGGGCGAAAATCCACTTCGGGTTTTCGTTGACCATGCTCGCTTATGTGGGGCCGCTGATAAAACCGTTGCTTATATGGTGGGCCTCGCGGAAAACGCGAAAAAACATTGGGAAAGAAACAAGCGGAAGTCTTGCCGAAAGTGCGGATCAACGCTTTGATCATGGTAAGTAATACAAAGCAGTTGTCGGTGATGCGCTTCCCGCGAAGCATCGACAGGAGAAGTTTAGTCAGGGAGTTGGCTGCCCGTTCCCGACGGGCGAAGAAAACGCCGTCATGGACGGCGAATAATGGGTGGCGTAGTCTTGAAGCTTCATGATTTTCCGGTTCTCTTGACGCTTGCAGGCTTCGCGTTTTCCTGCGTTGTGGTGTTCCTGACCGATACGTTCGCGATGCCGGCAGCCATCAATGCGCAGAATCGTATTGAGAGAAGCCGGTGGCGCATAATTTGCGACTGGGCTGCCAGAATTCCCGTGATTCTGCTGATCTATGCCGCCTTCTTCGCGATTTCCTGGCGCCCCATCTACAGCACGCAGGCCGTCATCAGCTTTTTTGTCATCTTCACCGGCATTTCGCGCGCCAAGTTTGAATTCATCCGGGAACCCCTGGTGTTCTCTGACATCGCTCTCGTTGTCGACGTCTTCAAGTACAAGGAAATCTTTTACGCGACCTCGCTGAATATTGTCTTCTGGGTGATCGCCTTCGCCTACGTGTTCGGCCTCAGCGGCCTCTATATGTATTGGGAACCATCCGTTCTGCCGGAGCATAATGATGTCTTCTGGGTGCTGGTGATGCTGGCCGTTGCCTTCGCGCCATGGCTTGCCTTGTTCAGCAGGATTGTCAGCGAACCGGTTTGCCGGTTCACGCAGAGGTATCTCGGCAAGGTCGACGTTAAGGTGGATACGGTGCGATTCGGCACCTTCGCCTCAGTGGTCCTTCATTTCGTCATCTGGGTTGGCGTCAGACGCGAGGCGATCGTCGCGGAGCTGTCGGGGCGCTTTATCTCGGCCTTGCAAGAGCTTTGGGAGCAGGGCGACGACGAGCCGCTCATCGTCATCTGGCAATCGGAGTCCTTCATCGATCTCCGGCATTTCGGCGTCGAGAACGTCAAGCTTCCCAATCTCGACCGGCTGCGCGATCAGGCCGCTCAATGGGGCCGGATGACCAGCGTTTTCGAAGGGGGCTACACGCTGCGCACCGAATTTGCGGTGTTGAGCGGGCTGTTACCCGAAAATGTTCATATCGATGCAAGCTACCCCTATTTGCGCGCCAGCCATTATAAGGATGTCGTCTGGCCCGCGCGGCTCAAGAAGGCGGGATGGAAGACGCAGTTCATTCACCCCTATGACAAGACCTTCTTCCTGCGCCACAAGGCTTTGCCCCAGCTCGGCTTCGACCGAATGATGATGCTGGATGAATTCGATCACAATCCGGAGCGGGACGGCCCCTATGTCAGCGACCTCACGCTGACCAAAAGCGTGATTCGCGCGATCGACGAAGATGGTCCGAACAAGAATTTCGTCTTTGTCGCCTCCATGGCGAATCACGGCCCTTGGGAGCCCGGTCGCTGCGGCGATCTGGTTAGCCCGGTGGATATTTACGGTGAGCTCCTGATGCGCGCCGATCATGCGCTCGGCAATCTCGCCCATCATCTCGACAGGCTGGATCGCCCGGTCTGGCTCCTGTTTTACGGCGATCATGCGCCGCTGCTCAAGGCCTTCGCCGATCCGTTCCCCGATCCGCGCACCGATTATGTCATCGTGCCGCTGGGAAGGGCCCGCGCCCATTCGCAAAAGCCGACGCCGCAGCAGGAAGAGGCGCCCTGGAATCTCATCGGTACCATGCTGCGTTATGCGGGGTTGAGCACCGAGGTTTCGGAGTGATGACAGAGGGGAAGGGGGATGGAGACGGCTCTCCCCGCGTGTTCCTCTTCCTTCAGGGGCCATCTTCACCCCTGTTCGTAGATACCGCCAGGGCGCTGCGGGCAGCCGGTAGCCGATGCCTTCGCATCAACCTGAATGCCGGAGACTGGATCTCCTGGTGGACAGATGGTGTTCTCAACTATCGGGGCAATTTCACCGATTGGCGTGACTACATCAGGCAGCGAATCAAGACCGAGAATGTCGCGGACCTGATTCTGCATGGCGAGGAGCGTCCCTATCATCGCGTTGCCATCGAAGAGGCGCATCGGCTCGGCGTCCGTGTCAGCGTTGTGGAGATGGGATATTTGCGGCCGGACTGGGTGACGCTCGAGCGAGACGGGCTGTCTTCCAACTCACATTTTCCGGCGGATCCGGCCTATATCATACAAGCGGCTGCAAATCTGCCGGAGCCGGACTGGACGCGGCGCTTCAGTCAGACCTTCCTCGCCGAAGCGCTCTATGACCTGCTCTATTATCTGCCGACTGTTTTTCTCTGGTTCCTCTATCCCGGCTACCGGCGGCACGGGCTTTATCATCCGCTGACGGAATATGCCGGATGGCTTCGCAAACTTCCCTTTGGCGGGAGGCGGGTACGCGAGGCAGAGGGTGTGATCGAGCAGATGATAGGCGATGGGCGGTTATTCTTCGTCTACCCCCTGCAGCTTCAGACGGACTATCAGCTGCGTTCGCATTCGCCCTTTCATCGACAGGAAGATGCCATAAGGCTGATTCTGCGGTCGTTTGCCGCGAATGCGGCCCCCGAGGCGCATCTCGTCGTCAAATTGCATCCGCTCGATTGTGGGCTCGTCGATTGGAGGGCCTATATCGCTCGCCTCAGTGCCTCCCTGGGCCTGCCAGGCCGTGTTCATGTCATCGATGGCGGAAGCCTGGATAGATTGATTGCTGCAAGCCGGGGGATGGTGACGGTCAATTCCACCGCGGCACTTTCGGCCCTGCAGGCCGGCAAGCCGGTGAAGACTCTGGGTGTCGCGGTCTATGATCTGGAAGGACTCGCCGACCAGCAGCCTCTGGATCGATTCTGGCAGGACCCGGTGCCGCCATCCTCCGAGCTTCGCGGCGCATTTTTGCGGTTGCTTGCCGCAAGCGTGCAGCTACGTGGCAATTTCTGCTCCAGCGCCGGCGCTCACGCCGCAGCCGGGCAGATCGCGCAAAGATTGCTGTCACGAACGGTCAACCTGCCCGACGCCTTCATCGACCCCCCGCCTCGGCAAAAGCCGGCAAAGATCGATGTTCCATAGCCGCCCGCTACGACGCATCTCGATATGACCACTGCATGGGGAATCAGCGGTTCATTTTTGGGAGTGTCAGGCGAGGCGATGACCGTGAAATTGACATTGCGGCTGCATATATGTGGAATTGCACTGAACCTGATGCGCCGATTCGACGTTAGGATAGAGAACGCATCACTGTTTGCTGGGAGCAAACGTCATGGATGGCGATAAAATGGAAAGATTTATGCTGAAAGAGCTGCTGATGATTATAGCGGCTCTCGTGCTCGTTTCCGTGGTGCTGCTGGGGATCGTTATCACCGGCAACTATTGAGCGACTGCCGCAATCGCCAGTCGTCTTCCACATCCAACACCAAAGTGGCGTTGATCAGCAGATATTTTAAATCAAGACGGCTTTGGGAAAGTGGTGGGCGATGAGAGACTCGAACTCCCGACATCCTCGGTGTAAACGAGGCGCTCTACCAACTGAGCTAATCGCCCTTCTGCAAACCGAGACATTGGCCCGCCGCATTCGGTGGCCGTGATCTATGCGGAACGACGAAAAACCGCAAGAGTGTTTGTGAAGTTTTTTTGATTTTTTTGATCTTTGAACAGTTTCGGCGGTCGCCGTCCCCATGCGCAGATCTGAGGGCAGGGCGATTTCCACAGTGCATGTAAGCCGCTGATGAAATGCGTGAGGCGGGAAGCTGCCATGCCAAATCGAGTGGGCGGAAATCGGGCCTGAGCTTGTCCAAAACAATTTGCGCTCTGTCATCGATTTGTATTCAAACCTGCTTGACACCCAAACGCGAACCCCGTAGTTAGCCGCTCATCGAACGGCGAGGCCGCTTTGATGGGTGCGAAAGCGTCCAGAATGCTTGAAATGAAATGCGGGTGTAGCTCAGTTGGTTAGAGTGCCGGCCTGTCACGCCGGAGGTCGCGGGTTCGAGCCCCGTCACTCGCGCCATTTCAAGGCAAATCTGGACTTGGTACTCGGCTGAAAGGCCAAACAATGCGCGGGTGTAGCTCAGTCGGTTAGAGTGCCGGCCTGTCACGCCGGAGGTCGCGGGTTCGAGCCCCGTCACTCGCGCCATTCTTTCCCAAGCCATTACAATCAATCATCAATTTATTGCGATTGCGAAAGACCCTTTTCGCGTTTGCGCGGATTTGTCGCGATGCCGTCGCAACATATTGATATCTACCGCTCGACAGTACTCCAAACGACCGATTCAAAAGGCTTGCGCCCGCGCTCCGGCTGCGCTAACCACGGCTTTGTTGCAACACTCTTTCGCTTGCTTGGGCATTTGCTCAGATGCGCCGCCCCGGCGCTGATCGCAGGCAGGGATGGACATGATGACTGGACTGCTCAGTTCCTATATTCCGATAGCGATTTTCATTGGTATTGCCTTGGTGATTGGCCTGGCGTTGTTGATTACGCCGTTTGCCGTCGCCTTCAAGGCGCCTGATTCCGAAAAGCTCTCGGCCTATGAATGCGGCTTCAACGCATTCGATGACGCCCGCATGAAGTTCGATATCCGCTTCTACCTGGTATCGATTCTCTTCATCATCTTCGACCTGGAAGTCGCCTTCCTCTTCCCCTGGGCCGTATCCTTCGGTGCGATCGGCTGGTTCGGGTTTTGGTCGATGATGGTGTTCCTCGCGGTGCTGACCATCGGCTTTATCTATGAATGGAAGAAGGGAGCCCTGGAATGGGAGTAGCCCCAAGCAACGCGCCGCTCGTGGCGCCGCAGCCGAAGGGGATCATCGATCCCGCAACCGGCCGGCCGGTTGGCAGCAACGATCCGTTCTTCGGCGAGATCAACAATGAGCTCGCCGACAAGGGCTTTCTGGTCACCTCGACCGATGAGCTGATCAACTGGGCCCGTACCGGCTCGTTGATGTGGATGACTTTCGGTCTGGCATGCTGCGCCGTCGAGATGATGCAGGTTTCGATGCCGCGTTACGACGTTGAACGTTTCGGCTTTGCGCCTCGCGCTTCGCCGCGTCAGTCCGACGTCATGATCGTCGCCGGTACGCTGACCAACAAGATGGCTCCCGCGCTCCGCAAGGTCTACGACCAGATGCCTGAGCCGCGTTATGTCATCTCGATGGGATCCTGCGCCAACGGCGGCGGCTACTACCATTATTCCTATTCGGTTGTGCGTGGATGCGATCGCATCGTGCCGATCGACATTTACATACCGGGCTGTCCTCCCACGGCAGAAGCACTGCTTTACGGCGTGCTCCTGCTGCAGAAGAAGATCCGGCGCACCGGCACGATCGAACGGTAAGGCAGGGGACAAGGCATTATGAGTGAAGCCCTGAACGAACTCGCCGCTTACCTCACGGAAGTTCGCAGCGCCCTGATCTCGTCGAGCGAGATCAAGTACGGCGAGCTGAACGTGACGACGACGGCCGAAAACGTTATCGGACTGCTGACCTTCCTGCGTGACGATGCCAAGTGCGGCTTCGTCAACATGACGGATATCTGCGGCGTCGACTGGCCGCAGCGTGCTGACCGTTTCGATGTTGTCTATCATTTGCTGTCGCCAAAGAAGAACCTGCGCATTCGCGTCAAGGTTCCCGTCGGCGAGGGTCAGCCTGTGCCGTCGGCCTGTGGCATCTATCCCGGCGCTGATTGGTTCGAGCGCGAAACCTGGGACATGTACGGTGTTCTCTTCACCGGCCATCCGGACCTGCGCCGCATCCTGACTGACTACGGTTTCGAAGGTCATCCGCTGCGCAAGGACTTCCCCACCACCGGTTTCGTGGAAGTTCGCTATGACGACGCCGCCAAGCGCGTTGTCTACGAGCCTGTGGAGCTGAAGCAGGAATTCCGCAACTTCGACTTTCTGTCTCCCTGGGAAGGCACGGACTACGTGCTGCCGGGTGACGAAAAGGCGAAGCAGTAAGTAAGGCAATGGGCAGTAGCCAATAGGCAATAGGAGAATGGCAAACGGCGATTAATTCCTACCAGGACCTTACGGTATGGCAGCGCGCCATGGATCTTGCTGTTGAATGTTATGCTCTTACCAAGGAATTTCCGAAGGAAGAGATTTACGGCTTGGTTTCGCAGATACGGCGCGCATCTGTATCGATCGCGGCGAACATCGCGGAAGGTTATGGGCGCGAAGCCACAGGGGCTTACGTTCATCACCTGAAGATCGCACAGGGCTCACTGAAGGAATTGGAAACGCATCTGATACTTTCAACACGAGTAGGGATCGTTGCTGTAGAGCGAATTGAGGCGGCGCTATCCTTGGGTGATGAAATTGGAAGGATGCTACGATCGCTTATCCGCCGCTTGCAGGACGAACGACATGGACATGAAAGCTAACGTTTACACTATTGCCTATTGCCTGCTGGCTAATGCCTGCAATAAGCGGAGCGCATTGCAATGACAGAACATAACGTTCGCAACTTCAACATCAATTTCGGCCCGCAGCATCCGGCCGCGCACGGCGTTTTGCGTCTTGTCCTCGAATTGGACGGCGAAATTGTGGAGCGCGTCGATCCGCATATCGGCCTGCTGCATCGCGGCACGGAAAAGCTGATCGAGACAAAGACCTATCTGCAGGCAGTTCCCTACTTCGACCGCCTCGACTACGTGGCGCCGATGAACCAGGAGCATGCCTACGCTCTGGCCGTCGAGAAGCTGCTCGGCATCGATATCCCGATCCGCGGCCAGCTGATCCGCGTGCTCTATTCGGAAATCGGCCGTATCCTGTCGCATCTCCTGAACGTCACCACGCAGGCCATGGACGTCGGCGCGCTGACGCCTCCGCTTTGGGGCTTCGAAGAGCGCGAAAAGCTGATGGTGTTCTATGAGCGTGCCTCTGGCTCGCGCATGCACGCCGCTTACGTCCGTCCGGGCGGCGTTCACCAGGATCTTCCGGAAAAGCTGGTTCAGGATATCGGCGACTGGTGCGATCCCTTCCTCAAGGCGCTCGACGATATCGACGACCTTCTGACCGGCAACCGCATCTTCAAGCAGCGTAACGTCGATATCGGCGTCGTCTCGCTGGAAGACTGTTGGGCCTGGGGTTTCTCCGGCGTCATGGTTCGCGGCTCGGGTGCCGCCTGGGACCTGCGCAAGTCGCAGCCCTACGAATGCTATTCCGATCTCGAGTTCGACATTCCGATCGGCAAGAACGGCGACTGCTACGACCGTTACCTCATCCGTATGATTGAAATGCGTGAGTCCGTCCGCATCATGAAGCAGTGCGTCAACCGCCTGCTCGGCGATGCCAAGACCGGACCGGTCTCGTCGCTTGATGGTAAGGTCGTACCGCCGAAGCGTGGCGAAATGAAGCGCTCGATGGAAGCCTTGATCCACCATTTCAAGCTTTACACCGAAGGCTATCACGTGCCGGCCGGCGAAGTTTACGCGGCCGTCGAAGCGCCGAAGGGCGAATTCGGCGTCTATCTGGTGTCGGACGGCTCCAACAAGCCTTACCGCTGCAAGATCCGCGCGCCGGGCTATGCGCATCTGCAGGCCATGGATTTCATGTGCCGCGGTCATCAGCTCGCCGACGTTGCCGCAGTTCTCGGTTCCCTCGACATCGTTTTCGGTGAGGTGGATCGTTGATGAGAGCCTGGCAGGTTGTCATTCCCGCGCTTCTGGTCGCCTGCGGTGCTTCGGCACAGCAGGTGGGCAAGACGCAGAACCTGCCAAACATCAATATGCAGGGTTCGAATGCGACAGGCACGAATGCTGCGAAAGGCGGAAACGAGGTCACGTCGGGCGGAGATTCGACCGTGGCGGACCTCTTGTCCCGCGGCTATCAGATCAAGGCCGCCGTGCCGAATGGCGGCAAGTTCGTTGTATTTATGCAGAAAGACCAGTCGGCTTACGCCTGCGAATTTTCGTCTCTGACGAATACGCGGTGTGGGTCCTTAAACTGAGATAGGCGTGAAAGATGTCCGTTCGTCGACTAGCTGAAGATCAATTCCAACCAGCCGCCTTCGCCTTCAACAAGGAGAATTCGGTCTGGGCGGAAAAGACGATCAAGAAATATCCCGAGGGCCGCCAGCAGTCCGCCATCATCCCGTTGATGATGCGCGCGCAGGAGCAGGACGGCTGGGTCACCAGGGCAGCTATCGAAACGATAGCCGACATGCTGGATATGGCCCATATTCGCGCGCTTGAAGTCGCGACTTTCTATACGCAGTTCCAGCTGCATCCGGTCGGTACGCGCGCCCATGTTCAGGTTTGCGGCACGACGCCCTGCATGCTGCGCGGCGCGGAAGGGCTGATCAAGGTCTGCAAGAGCAAGATCAATGCACACGCCTTCGATCGCAATGCCGAAGGCACGCTGTCCTGGGAAGAAGTTGAATGTCAGGGCGCCTGCGTCAACGCACCGATGGTGGTGATCGGCAAGGATACCTACGAGGATCTAACACCGGCACGTCTCGAAGAGATCATCGATGCGTTCGCGGCAGGCAAGGGCAGCGAAGTTCCCACAGGCCCGCAGATTGATCGCGTGTTCTCCGCGCCGGAAGGCGGTTTGACGTCTTTGACGTCCGAGGAGCCGAAGGCAAAGAGCACGCCGGCCAAGGCCAAGGCTGACGCCGTTTCGGTCCCGCCATCTGAAGCGGCACGCGTAAAGAGCACGGACGCCGAAACCAACCAGAGCCTGAAGACGCCTGCGACTGCGCCCGCCGAAGCGGCAAAGAATGCCAAGTCTGCGGAAGCGCAGCCGGCGGCAGGGGAGAAGGCCGAGGCGACGCAGAAGCCGTCGCTGACGGACAAGAATCGTCCCGCCGGCATCGAGAAGCCAGCGCAGCCGGATGATATCCAACTCATCTCCGGCGTCGGTCCGAAGATCGAGTCGATCCTGCATGAGCTTGGTATCTTCACCTTTGCGCAGATTGCGAGCTGGAAGAAGGCCGAGCGCGAATGGGTCGACGGTTACCTGAATTTCAAGGGTCGCATCGAGCGTGACGACTGGATCAAGCAGGCCAAGGCACTCGCTAAGGGTGGCGAAGCGGAATATATCAAGGTCTTCGGCAAGAAGCCGCGGTAAGAGGTGAAGCATGTTACAAGATCAAGATCGCATCTTTACCAATATCTACGGCCTCAAGGACAAGTCCCTGAAAGGCGCGATGTCGCGCGGCCATTGGGACGGCACCAAGCAGATCCTCGAAAAGGGTCGTGACTGGATCATCAATGAGATGAAGGCCTCCGGCCTTCGCGGTCGCGGCGGCGCAGGCTTCCCGACCGGCCTCAAGTGGTCCTTCATGCCGAAGGAAAGCGACGGGCGTCCGCATTATCTCGTGGTCAATGCCGACGAGTCCGAGCCGGGCACCTGCAAGGACCGCGATATCATGCGCCACGATCCGCACACGCTGATCGAAGGCTGCGTCATCGCCGGTTTCGCCATGGGCGCAAACACCGCTTATATCTACGTTCGCGGCGAATATATGCGCGAACGTGAAGCCCTGCAGGCGGCAATCGACGAATGCTACGATGCCGGACTCCTCGGCAAAAACAACAAGTTGGGCTGGGATTATGATGTTTACGTTCATCATGGCGCCGGTGCTTACATCTGCGGCGAAGAAACCGCGCTGCTCGAAAGCCTGGAAGGCAAGAAGGGCCAGCCGCGCCTGAAGCCGCCATTCCCGGCCAACATGGGTCTCTACGGCTGCCCGACGACTGTCAACAACGTCGAGTCAATTGCCGTTGCTCCGACGATCTTGCGTCGCGGTGCCGGCTGGTTCTCCTCCTTCGGCCGTCCGAACAATGTCGGCACGAAGCTGTTCATGCTCTCCGGTCACGTCAACCGTCCCTGCACGGTCGAGGAAACCATGGGCATTACCTTCCGTGAACTGGTTGACAAGCACGCCGGCGGCATTCGCGGCGGCTGGGACAACCTGCTCGCCGTCATTCCCGGCGGCGCGTCGTGCCCGATCGTACCGGCGGCTGACATTATCGATTGCCCGATGGATTTCGACGGTCTGCGTGAAGTGAAGTCGTCCTTCGGCACAGCTGCTGCCATCGTCATGGACAAGTCGACCGACGTCATCAAGGCGATTGCCCGCATCTCGGCTTTCTTCAAGCACGAGAGCTGCGGCCAGTGTACGCCATGCCGCGAAGGAACGGGCTGGATGTGGCGCGTTCTGGAGCGTATGGCACGCGGCAATGCGCAGAAGCGTGAGATCGACATGCTGTTCCAGGTGACGAAGCAGATCGAAGGTCACACCATCTGTGCGCTCGGTGACGCAGCCGCATGGCCGGTGCAAGGTCTGATCCGCAACTTCCGCCCGGAGATCGAAAAGCGTATCGATCAGTATACGGCCAACGCGACGAGCCACGGCGCAGTGCTGGAAGCAGCGGAGTAAGGATTGTCATGGCGAAGACCAAGGATATCAAGCAGGACAGCGGAGCGGCCGATAATGCATCGGCTGATCTCGGCCGCGTCGCTGCCGATATGCTGCGGAACGCGCCAACAATGCCAATCCATCCGCTGATGGCTCATCCGGCGGCGGCATTTGCCGCTGCGGCCGCCATAGGCTTCGGCGTCACGTCGCAGATTGCCGGTGCATTCTTCGGTGCGCTCCAGGGGGCCGTCGAGGCCGCCAACCAGCGCGCTGTCGTGCCGACTGCAAAGACTGCCGCCGCCGCTGACGAAAAGCCGGCGACAAAGAAGGAGGGGGCAGGGGAAGCAAAGCCTGTGAAGGCATCGCCCGCCGCCAAGCCTGTTGTATCAAAGCCCGTGGCTGCCAAGGCAAAACCCGCGGTCGCAAAGAAGGCCGAACCGAAGCTGGTTGCGGCCGCCGCGACCGTGACGGCGCCCGCCAAGAGCAAGGCCAAAGTCGAAGTGGCGGCACCGGTTGCAGCCAAGCCGGCTCGCGCGCGTAGCCGCAAGGTTGCTGTGAAGGCCGATGATCTGAAGCGGATTTCGGGCGTCGGTCCGAAGCTGGAGCAGGTGCTCAACGGACGCGGGATCCAGCGCTTTGCTGATATCGCGGCCTGGAGCGACGCGGATATCGTGCGGATCGACGCCGAACTCGGCTTTGACGGCCGTATCCGGCGCGACGATTGGGTCGGCCAAGCAAAAGCACTCCTGCCGAAGGGCCGGAGCTGAGATTTTTTCCCCGAAAGCCTCAGGCGATCGGGGAGAGTGAATGAAGGCGGTGGAAATGTTGCGGGAGTAATCCTCGATGTTTCTGTCGGAGCGCTGGTCTTGCGGGGACAAGATTGGGCAAAGCTTATGACAAGCAAACTGGCGCCACGCGGTTTCGTGCCGTGCCGGTGGCAAGCTGGTCTTGCGATTATGAAATTGTCTGCGGCCAGGTTCGGCTGCAGACGTGACATAGGACTGAGTGGACGATGGCTAAACTGAAGATTGACGGTAAAGAGATCGAAGTTCCGGATCACTACACGCTTATCCAGGCGTGCGAGGAAGCCGGCGCCGAAGTTCCGCGCTTCTGCTTCCATGAACGACTGTCGGTGGCCGGCAATTGCCGCATGTGCCTCGTCGAGGTGAAGGGTGGCCCGCCGAAGCCGCAGGCTTCCTGCGCCATGGGCGTGCGCGACATCCGTGGCGGCCCGAACGGCGAGCTTCCGGAAGTCTTCACCAACACGCCGATGGTCAAGAAGGCCCGCGAAGGCGTGATGGAATTCCTGCTAATCAACCATCCGCTGGATTGCCCGATCTGCGACCAGGGGGGCGAATGCGACTTGCAGGACCAGGCGATGGCCTTCGGTATCGACAGTTCGCGCTATCAGGAAGACAAGCGCGCCGTCGAAGACAAGTATATCGGACCGCTCGTCAAGACCGTGATGAACCGCTGCATTCACTGCACGCGCTGCGTCCGCTTCACGACCGAGGTCGCCGGCATTTCCGAGCTTGGCCTGATCGGCCGTGGCGAAGATGCCGAGATCACCACCTATCTCGAGCAGGCGATGACCTCGGAGTTGCAGGGCAACGTCGTTGACCTTTGCCCGGTCGGTGCGCTCACCTCCAAGCCTTTTGCCTTCACGGCCCGCCCGTGGGAGCTGAACAAGACCGAATCGATCGACGTCATGGACGCACTCGGCTCGGCTATCCGCGTCGACACGCGTGGCCGCGAAGTCATGCGCGTGCTGCCGCGCGTGAACGAGCAGATCAACGAAGAATGGATCTCCGACAAGACCCGCTTCATCTGGGATGGCCTGAAGACCCAGCGCCTCGACAAGCCTTACGTCCGCAAGGACGGTCGTCTGCAGGCGGCAACCTGGAGTGACGCCTTCGCCGCCATCAAGTCGGCAGTGTCTGCCACCAGCGGCGAGAAGATCGGCGCCATCGCCGGTGATCTCGCTTCGGTCGAAGAGATGTACGCCCTGTCCGAGCTGCTGAAATCGCTCGGCTCGGAAAATCTCGACTGTCGCCAGGACGGGACGGCGCTTGATCCGTCGCTTGGCCGCGCAAGCTACATCTTCAATCCGACCATCGAAGGCATTGAAGCCGCCGATGCGTTGCTGATCGTCGGCGCCAACCCGCGCTTCGAAGCAGCCGTGATGAATTCGCGCATCCGCAAGCGCTGGCGTCGGGGCAAGTTCCCGATCGGCGTGATCGGCGAACATTCTGATCTGCGCTACTCCTATGATTATCTCGGCGCCGGCCCGGATACGCTTGCCGACCTCGTCAGCGGTTCGCACAAGTTCGCCGACATTCTGAAGAACGCTCAGAAGCCGATGATCATCATCGGCCAAGGTGCGCTGATCCGCGAAGACGGCGCGCAGGTGCTGGCAAACGCAGCCAAGCTCGCCGCTGCTGTCGGCGTCGTCAAGGACGGCTGGAACGGCTTTGCAGTGCTGCATACGGCAGCGTCGCGCGTCGGTGGCCTTGATCTCGGCTTCGTGCCCGGAGCAAAGGGCGTCGATGCGCCAGCCATGCTGTCCTCGATGGATGTGCTCTTCCTGCTCGGTGCCGATGAGCTCGATTTCAGCCGCAAGGGCGCGAAGTTCACTGTTTATATCGGCTCGCATGGCGACAACGGCGCTCAGAGTGCCGACGTCATCCTGCCGGCTGCGGCCTACACCGAAAAGTCCGGCACCTGGGTCAACACCGAGGGCCGTGTGCAGATGGGCAATCGGGCCGGTTTCGCGCCGGGCGATGCCCGCGAGGACTGGGCCGTCATCCGCGCCCTTTCCGATGTGCTCGGCAACAAGCTTCCCTTTGATTCGCTGAGGGAATTGCGCGCGAAGCTCTATGCTGCTTTCCCGCATTTCGCCGCCATTGATGAGATCGCCGAAGGCGATAGCGCTCAAATTGTCGCACTTGCGAAAAAAGCCGGCGCGATGGGCAAATCCGCGTTTGCTTCGCCGATCAAAGACTTCTATTTGACGAACCCGATAACGCGTGCCTCGGCTGTCATGGCGGAGTGCTCGGCGTTGGCCCGCAACAATTTCCAGGCTGCGGCAGAGTAAAGGCAGAGGACTATGGATTCATTCGTTTCGACCTATCTTTGGCCGGCGCTGATTATCATCGGTCAGTCCCTGCTGCTCCTGGTCTGCCTGCTGATCTTCATCGCCTATATCCTTCTTGCCGACCGCAAGATCTGGGCGGCGGTTCAGTTGCGCCGCGGCCCGAACATCGTCGGTCCGTTCGGCCTCTTCCAGTCTTTCGCCGACCTTCTGAAGTTCATGGTCAAGGAGCCGATCATCCCGGCCGGCGCCAACAAGACCGTGTTCCTGCTCGCACCGCTGGTTTCCGTGGTGCTGGCGCTGTCCACCTGGGCCGTCGTGCCGGTGGCTCAAAACTGGGTCGTCGCCGATATCAATGTCGGCATTCTCTACATTCTGGCGATCTCGTCGCTCGAAGTTTACGGCATCATCATGGGTGGCTGGGCTTCGAACTCGAAATATCCGTTCCTGGGTGCGCTGCGCTCCGCCGCGCAGATGGTGTCCTACGAAGTCTCGATCGGCCTCGTCATCGTCACCGTTCTGCTCTGCGTCGGTTCGCTGAACCTCACGGATATCGTGTTGTCGCAGCAGACCGGTCTCGGCACCAAGCTCGGCCTGCCGGCCTCGTTCCTCGACTGGCACTGGCTGTCGCTGTTCCCGATGTTCATCGTGTTCTTCATCTCGGCGCTGGCTGAAACCAACCGTCCACCCTTCGACCTTCCGGAAGCGGAATCGGAGCTGGTTGCCGGCTTCATGGTGGAATATGGCTCTTCCCCGTACATGATGTTCATGCTCGGCGAATATGCTGCCGTCGTCCTGATGTGCTCGCTGACCACGATCCTCTTCCTTGGCGGCTGGCTGCCTCCGGTCGATATCTGGATCCTGAACTGGGTTCCAGGCATCATCTGGTTCCTTTTGAAGTCATGCCTTGTTTTCTTCATGTTCGCGATGGTGAAGGCTTTCGTGCCCCGCTACCGCTATGACCAGCTCATGCGTCTCGGCTGGAAGGTTTTCCTGCCGCTGTCGCTCGCCATGGTCGTTATCGTTGCATTCGTGCTGAAGCTGACGGGATGGGCATGATCATGTCGATCCTCGCTTCAAGCAGATTTGGAGGTTGAAGATGGCCGGAATTTCCAACGCCGTCAGCTCGCTGTTCCTCAAGGAATTTGTCGGCGCATTCTTTTTGTCGATGCGTTACTTCTTCAAGCAGAAGGCAACGATCAACTACCCCTTTGAAAAGGGACCGGTCAGCCCACGCTTTCGTGGCGAACACGCCTTGCGCCGTTATCCCAACGGCGAGGAGCGCTGCATCGCCTGCAAGCTCTGCGAAGCCATCTGTCCTGCCCAGGCCATCACCATCGAGGCGGGGCCGCGCCGCAACGACGGCACCCGCCGTACGGTGCGTTACGACATCGACATGGTGAAGTGCATCTATTGCGGCTTCTGCCAGGAAGCCTGCCCGGTCGACGCCATCGTCGAAGGGCCGAATTTCGAATTCGCCACCGAAACCCGCGAAGAACTCTATTTCGACAAGGCGCGGCTTTTGGACAATGGCGACCGCTGGGAACGCGAAATCGCGCACAACATCGCGCTGGATTCGCCGTACCGCTAAGCGGAGTTTTGAATATGCCGTGACAGGCGGCGCGATTGTCGCCGTCGCGGTTAAATCTAGACCGGAGCTTTGCTGGACCAAGGTCTGACTGAGCTCCATCGGGCAGGGGACCTCCCAGCTGCCCGGGGGAAGACGAAAAAGGCACCAACATGGGTCTGCAGGCTCTTTTTTTCTATATCTTCGCCTTTGTCGCTGTGGCGTCGGCGTTCATGGTCATCTCGGCGCGGAATCCGGTCCATTCGGTCCTGTTCCTCATCCTGGTTTTCTTCAACGCGGCCGGCCTCTTCCTGTTGATGGGGGCTGAGTTCCTGGCGATGATCCTGCTGGTCGTTTATGTCGGCGCCGTGGCGGTTCTCTTCCTCTTCGTCGTCATGATGCTCGACATCGACTTTTCCGAGCTCAGGTCCGGCATTCTTGAATATGCACCGATCGGCGCCTTGATCGGCATCATTCTTGCTGCGGAACTGATCGTCGTCATTGGTGGCAGCGTGATCTCGCCTGAGATCGCCAAGTCGATTGCCATGCCGATCCCCGCGATTGCGGACCGCACGAACACCGCCGCCCTCGGCGACGTCCTCTACACCAACTACGTCTATTTCTTCGAGATCGCCGGCCTCGTGCTGCTGGTGGCGATGATCGGCGCGATCGTGCTGACATTGAAGCATCGCACGCACATCAAGCGCCAGAATATTTCCCAACAGGTCGCCCGCACGCCCGCGACCGCCGTCGAGGTGGTCAAGGTCAAGCCGGGGCAGGGCGTCTGAGGCGAGGCACGAGGATCAAAGGAACAACATCATGGTCATCGGACTTTCCCACTACCTCACGGTCAGCGCCATCCTCTTCGTGCTCGGCGTCTTCGGTATTTTCCTGAACCGCAAGAATGTCATCATTATCCTGATGTCGATCGAGCTCATATTGCTCGCGGTCAACATCAACATGGTCGCCTTCTCGTCGTTCCTCAACGATATCGTCGGCCAGGTCTTCGCTCTGTTCATTTTGACTGTCGCCGCCGCCGAGGCTGCGATCGGTCTTGCAATTCTCGTCGTCTTCTATCGTAACCGCGGCTCCATCGCGGTCGAAGACGTCAACGTGATGAAGGGCTGATACAGCTATGTTCTTATATAAGGCTATCGTCTTTCTTCCCTTGATCGGTGCGATCATCGCCGGCCTTTTCGGTCGCGCGATCGGCGCCAAGGCTTCGGAATATGTCACCAGCGGCCTGATGATCATTGCCGCAGTGCTGTCTTGGATCGTCTTCTTCACGGTGGCGCTCGGCCACCCGGATGGCGCGATCAAGGTCGAGGTGCTGCGCTGGATCCAGTCCGGCGGCATCGACGTCTCCTGGTCGCTGCGTGTCGACACGCTGACCTCTGTGATGCTGATCGTGGTGAACTCGGTCTCGACGCTGGTTCACATCTATTCGATCGGGTACATGCACCACGATCCGCATCGTCCGCGCTTCTTCGCCTATCTCTCGCTCTTCACCTTCGCCATGCTCATGCTGGTGACCTCCGATAACCTCGCCCAGATGTTCTTCGGCTGGGAAGGCGTCGGTCTGGCCTCCTATCTGCTGATCGGCTTCTGGTTCAAGAAGCCTTCGGCATCGGCCGCCGCAATGAAGGCCTTCATCGTCAACCGCGTCGGCGACTTCGGCTTCGTGCTCGGCATTGCAGGCGTCTTCGTTCTCTTCGGTTCGATCAACTTCGACGTGATCTTCGGCAATGCGCAGAGCTTCGCTTCGGGGCAGGGCGGTCAGCCGACCGATATTGTGCTGAACCTCTTCGGCCTGCATCTTGATCGTGCCCAGGCACTGACCGGCGTCTGCCTGCTGCTCTTCATGGGCGCGATGGGCAAGTCGGCACAGTTCCTGCTGCACACCTGGCTGCCGGACGCCATGGAAGGCCCAACCCCGGTCTCGGCGCTCATTCATGCCGCAACCATGGTCACCGCTGGCGTCTTCCTCGTCGCCCGCATGTCGCCGATCTTCGAACTTTCGCCTGACGCGCTGACTTTCGTCACCATCATCGGCGCGATCACCGCCTTCTTCGCGGCAACCGTCGGCCTCGTGCAGAACGACATCAAGCGCGTCATCGCCTACTCGACCTGTTCGCAGCTGGGCTACATGTTCGTCGCCCTCGGCGTCGGCGCTTACGGCGCCGCCATCTTCCACCTGTTCACGCATGCCTTCTTCAAGGCTCTGCTGTTCCTCTGCGCCGGCTCGGTCATCCATGCCGTCGATGGCGAGCAGGACATGCGTCACATGGGTGGTCTTCGCACGCACATCAAGAAGACCTACTGGATGATGATGATCGGCACGCTGGCGATTACCGGCGTCGGCATTCCGTTCTCGCCGATCGGCTTTGCCGGCTTCTTCTCCAAGGACGCGATCATCGAGGCTGCGTACACCTCGCACAATCCGGCGTCAGGCTTTGCCTTCACGCTGCTGGTTATCGCCGCTCTGTTCACCAGCTTCTACTCGTGGCGCCTGATTTTCATGACCTTCTACGGCAAGCCCCGCGCTTCGCACGAGGTCATGCATCACGTCCATGAATCGCCGAATGTCATGCTGATCCCGCTTTATCTGCTGGCGATCGGCGCCGTATTCGCCGGCTGGTATTTCCATGAGTACTTCGTTGGTCACGACTACGAGGAATTCTGGAAGCATGCGCTCTTCACGCTGCCTGATAACAAGATCCTCGAAGAGATGGAGCATGCTCCGCACTGGGTCGAGCTCAGCCCGTTCATCGCGATGGTCGTTGGCTTCGTGGTTGCCTGGTACATGTACATCAAGTCGCCGGAGACGCCGCGCAGGCTCGCTCAGCAACAGCGTCCGCTCTACGAGTTCCTGTTGAACAAGTGGTACTTCGATGAACTCTACGACTTCATCTTCGTTCGTTCCGCCAAGGCGATCGGACGCTTCCTCTGGAAGAAGGGTGATGTCGGTGTCATCGATACCTACGGCCCGAACGGCATTGCCGCCCGCGTCGTCGACGTCACCAACCGCGTCGTGCGCCTGCAGACCGGTTACCTCTATCACTATGCCTTTGCGATGCTGCTCGGCATTGCAGCCCTCGTTACCTGGATGATGCTCGGGAGTGCCCTTTGATGACCGATTGGCCTATTCTCTCAACGGTCACGTTCCTGCCGCTGGTGGGCGTCCTTCTCCTGCTGTTTACGCGGGATGACGGACCCAACGGCCGCCGCAACATCCTGAATATTTCGCTGGCGACCACGGTTTTCACCTTCATCGTGTCGCTGTTCATCTGGATCTGGTTCGACAACGCCAATCCGGGCTTCCAGATGATCGAGAAGCATGACTGGCTGACCACCGGCATCAGCTATCACATGGGCGTCGACGGCATCTCCATGCTGTTCGTCATCCTGTCGACCTTCCTGATGCCCTTCTGCGTGCTGGCAAGCTGGCTCTCGGTGGAAAAGCGCCTGAAGGACTACATGATCGCCTTCCTCGTCCTTGAGACGATGATGATCGGCGTCTTTGTGTCGCTCGATATCGTGCTGTTCTACGTCTTCTTCGAAGCCGGCCTGATCCCGATGTTCCTGATCATCGGCGTCTGGGGCGGCAAGGATCGCGTCTACGCCAGCTACAAGTTCTTCCTCTACACGCTGCTCGGCTCGGTGCTGATGCTGCTCGCTATCATGGCCATGTACTGGCAGTCCGGCACGACCGACATCCCGTCGCTGCTCGCTTACAAGTTCCCGCCGCAGATGCAGACGTGGCTATGGCTGGCCTTCTTCGCCTCCTTCGCGGTGAAGATGCCGATGTGGCCGGTCCACACCTGGCTGCCCGATGCCCACGTTCAGGCGCCGACGGCTGGCTCCGTCATCCTGGCAGGCGTCCTCCTGAAGCTCGGCGGCTACGGCCTCATCCGCTTCTCGCTCGGCATGTTCCCGAATGCGTCGGAATATTTCGCGCCGTTCGTCTTCGCGCTGTCTGTGATCGCCATCATCTACACCTCGCTGGTGGCGCTGATGCAGGAAGACATCAAGAAGCTGATCGCTTATTCCTCGGTTGCCCACATGGGCTACGTGACGATGGGCATCTTCGCGGCCAACCAGCAGGGTGTGCAGGGCGCGATCTTCCAGATGCTGTCGCACGGCATCGTCTCGGGCGCACTCTTCCTCTGCGTCGGCGTGATCTACGACCGGACCCATACCCGCGAAATCGCGGCCTATGGCGGCCTGGTCAACAACATGCCGAAATACGCGGTCGCGATGATGGTCTTTACGATGGCCAATGTCGGTCTGCCCGGCACCTCCGGCTTCATCGGTGAGTTCCTCACCCTGATCGGCGTCTTCCGTGTCAACACATGGGTCGCACTGTTTGCCGCCACCGGCGTCATCCTGTCGGCTGCCTATGCGCTCTGGCTCTACCGCCGCGTCATTTTCGGCGTGCTGGAAAAGGAAAACCTGAAGAAGCTGCTGGATCTGTCGCCGCGTGAACAGTTGATCCTCTATCCGCTGATTGCGCTGACGATCCTCTTCGGTGTCTATCCGGCTCCGATCTTTGACGCCACCGCCGCTTCGGTGGACCTCCTGGTGAATAATTACACCGCTGCCCTGCACGCTGCGCAGAATGTTGCGCTGTCGATGAATTGATGACGGGACCTATTCGACATGACTGCTGACACAATTCTTGCAAGCCTGCATCTTTCCATTCCGGAGCTCATCCTCGCGGTCGGTGCGCTTGTGCTGCTCATGATCGGCGTCTTTTCAGGCGAGCGGTCCGGACCCATGGTCACCGGTCTTGCCATCGCACTTCTTGCGGCGGCCGGTCTCTGGATCATCTTCGTGCCGGGCGAAGGCCTGGCCTATGGCGGCGCCTATCTCGCCGACGGCTTCTCGCGCTTCATGAAGGTCGTTGCGCTGGTCGGCTCCATCGTTGCCATGTTCCTCAGCATGGGGCAGGCACGCGAACAGCAGCTCGATCGCTTCGAGTTTCCCGTGCTCCTGCTGCTGGCGACCCTCGGCATCCTGCTGATGATCTCGGCGCATGACCTGATTTCGCTCTACCTGTCGCTGGAACTGCAGTCGCTGGCGCTCTACGTCGTCGCCGCCATCAACCGCGACAGCCTAAAGTCGACCGAAGCCGGCCTCAAGTATTTCGTCCTTGGCGCTCTGTCTTCCGGTATGCTGCTCTACGGCATGTCGCTGGTCTACGGCTTCACCGGTCATACGAGCTTCGATGCCATTGCGACGGCCTTGAGCGCGGAGACTCGCTCGCTCGGTCTCGTCTTCGGTCTGGTCTTCGTTCTTGCCGGCCTGGCCTTCAAGATCTCGGCCGTGCCGTTCCACATGTGGACGCCGGACGTTTATGAAGGTGCCCCGACCCCGGTTACTGCCTTCTTCGCCGCCGCGCCGAAGGTTGCCGCCATGGCAATCCTGACCCGTATCGTCGTGACCGCCTTCCAGCCGGTGCTTGCCGACTGGCAGCAGATCATCGTGTTCATCTCGATCGCCTCGATGCTGCTCGGCTCCTTCGCCGCGATCGGACAGCGCAACTTCAAGCGACTGATGGGCTATTCCTCGATCGGTCACATGGGCTATGCGCTGGTCGGGCTTGCCGCCGGCACCAAGACCGGCGTCTCGGGCGTCATGCTCTACATGGTCATCTACATGGTCATGACCCTCGGCTCCTTCGCCATCATCATGGCGATGCGCCGCAAGGATGGCCGTCAGGTCGAAAGCATTGATGATCTCGCCGGCCTTTCCACGACGAACCCGTTCATGGCGGTGGTGCTAACCGCGCTGATGTTCTCGTTGGCTGGCATTCCGCCGCTGGCAGGCTTCTTCGGAAAGTATTTCGTCTTCGTCGCAGCTATCCAGGCTCATCTCTATGCGCTCGCCATCATCGGCGTTCTCTCATCCGTCGTTGGCGCCTACTACTACCTGCGCGTCATCAAGGTGATGTGGTTTGATGAAGCCAAGGACGAATTTGCCCGCACGGCCGGTTCGCTGCGTCTGGTCTTCGGTCTTTCTGGCCTGTTCGTCATCGCTTACGTCTTCTTCGGCGGCGCAATCGGCGGTGCTGCCGATCTGGCGGCCGCGACGCTGTTTTGATGGCGTCTGACATGAATAGCCGGAAGTCGCTTGCCGACTTCCGGCATGATGCCCTTCTTGAGACTTCCTCGACAAACAACGTGTGCCTGGAAAGAGCGCGCTCCGGTGACCCAGGCAATCTATGGGTGACCGCCGAGCGTCAGACCGGCGGCCGCGGCCGCCGTGGCCGTCCTTGGGTCTCGGAACCCGGCAATCTCTACGCATCTCTCCTGTTGATCGATCCTGCCCCGATGGAGCGCCTTGGCTCCTTGCCGCTTGCGGTGGCGGTTGCCGTGCATCAGGCAGTGCGCAGCGTGCTGCCGCTGGCTGCCGAACCGGCCGAGATCAAGTGGCCAAACGATATATTGGTCGGCCGCAAGAAGATTTGCGGGATCCTCATCGAGGGGGAAGCCCTGCCCGACGGGCGCTATGCGATTGTCATCGGCATCGGCATCAATGTCGTCGCCATGCCCGATAATCCCATGTACCCGGTGACCTGCCTGCGTCAGCAGGGCTCCATGGTCTCGGCGGACGAGCTGTTTGCACATCTCTACGCGGCCATGGCCGAAGCGCTTGACGTCTGGAACGGCGGCAGGGGTATTCGGGAGATCACGGCTCGCTGGCGGGATGTGGCGTGCGGCATCGGTGAAAAGATCACCGTGAATTTGCCGGACAGGTCGATTTTAGGCCATTTCGTCGGAATCGATGATAATGGCTTGTTGATGCTCGAAACCGAGGACGGCAGGACCATGCCGATCGCAGCGGGCGATGTTTTTCTTAGGTAATGATTGAGGACGAAATGGCGAAACAAGACGAACTGGTGTTTCTGCCACTCGGCGGCGTCGGCGAGATCGGGATGAATCTCGCATTGTACGGCTATGGAACGCCGGAGCATCGTCAATGGATCATGGTCGATTGCGGCGTCACCTTCCCGGGGCCGGACCTGCCTGGCGTCGATCTGGTATTGCCGGACATCCGCTTCCTCGCCAAGGAACGCAAGAACCTCAAGGGCATCATCATCACTCACGCCCATGAGGATCATTACGGCGCGCTGAATGATCTCTGGCCTGGCTTGAACGTTCCTGTCTATGCCTCCGGCTTCACCGCTGGTCTGCTGGAAGCCAAGCGCGACTATGAGAAGACGATGGGCGAGATTCCGATCACCCCTTTCAAGGCCGGTGATCGTATCAATGTCGGTCCCTTCAGCATCGAAGGTGTTGCCGTCAACCACTCGATCCCAGAGCCGATGTCGCTGATGATCCGTACGCCGGTCGGCAACGTCATTCATACCGGCGACTGGAAGATCGATCACGAGCCTTCGCTCGGGCCGCTCACCGACGAGACCCGTTTCCGGCAGCTGGGCGACGAAGGCGTGCTGGCGCTGATGTGCGACTCGACCAATGCTCTTCGCGATGGCGTATCGCCTTCCGAAAAGGACGTTTCGGCGAGCCTGCGCAAGATCATCGAGAATGCCGAGGGCCGAGTGGCCATCACCACCTTCTCCTCCAATGTCGGCCGCATCCGTACCGTCGCCGAGGCAGCCGAAGCCGCCGGTCGCGAGGTGCTTCTGTTGGGCAGTTCGCTGAAGCGTGTCGTCGATGTCGCCCGCGACGTCGGCCTCATGGAAGGCGTCAAGCCGTTCATCGCTGAAGACGAGTATGGCTATATCCCACGCGACAAGGTCGTGGTCATTCTCACAGGCAGCCAGGGCGAGCCGCGTGCAGCGCTTGCCAAGCTGTCGAGGGATGAGATGCGCAACGTCGCGCTCGCTTCGGGCGATATCGTCGTCTTCTCGTCGCGCGCCATTCCGGGCAATGAAAAGGCCATTCAGGATATCAAGAACGGCCTGATAGAGCAGGGCATCCATATCGTCACGGATGCCGAAGCGCTCGTTCACGTGTCGGGCCATCCCCGCCGCAACGAATTGCAGAAGATGTATGAGTGGACACGGCCGAAGATCGTGGTGCCCGTGCATGGCGAGCCGACGCATCTGACCGCGCATAAGGAACTGGCCGAACAGAGCGGCATCTCCATCGTTCCGCGCGTGCGCAACGGTGATATATTGCGCCTCGCGCCAGGCCCGGTCGAGGTCATCGGCGAGGCGCCGCATGGGCGTATCTTCAAGGATGGCACCCTGATCGGCGATTTCGACGAGATGGGCATTGGCGAGCGCAAGAAACTCTCCTATGTCGGTCATGTCGCCGTCAACGTCGTGCTCGATGCCCGTTATGACATCGTTGGTGATCCGGACCTCGTGGCGATTGGTCTCCCAGCTTATGATGATGAAGGCGAGGACATGGAAGATACGCTCTTCGACGCCATCGTCAGTGCCATCGAGAGCATTCCGCGCGCGCGCCGCAAGGATTTGAACATGCTGCAGGAGGCCGCTCGCCGCGCCGTTCGCGCCGCTGCCAACCAGGGCTGGGGAAAGAAGCCGCTTGTCACCGTGTTCGTCACGCGTACCGGCGGCTGAAGCCCGCGATCCGAACGGGGAGGAGAGATCCGTGCTTGGACGCATTAATCACGTTGCGCTCGCTGTCCCGGATATAGCGGCGGCTGCGAAGGCTTATCGCGAGACGCTGGGCGCGGTCGTGTCTGCACTGCAGTTGCTGCCCGAGCATGGGGTGACCGTCGTTTTCGTCGAGTTACCGAACAGCAAGGTGGAGTTGCTGGAGCCGCTGGGCGAAGCTTCGCCGATTGCGGCCTTCCTGGCCAAGAACCCGGATGGCGGCATGCATCACATCTGCTACGAGGTTGCCGATATTCTTGCCGCACGGGATCACCTGGTCGCCACGGGCGCGCGCGTGCTTGGCGGCGGCGAGCCGAAAATCGGCGCCCATGGCAAGCCAGTGCTTTTCCTGCACCCCAAGGACTTCTTCGGCACGCTGATCGAGCTCGAGCAAGTGTGACATTAAGGCGCTGAAAGACGCTTTGAAACGCGGCGGCGTTAATCCTATAAACAACTGGGAAGAGGAAGAGGCGAGCAGGCTCGTCTTAAGGGAGCAGAATGGTCCAGCAGATTTTATCGAGCTTGGCGGTATATTTCGTCGTCTGGTGGATTACGCTTTTTGCAGTCCTTCCATTCGGCCTGCGCACTCAGGCCGAGGACAAGCATGTGATCCTTGGCACCGTCGAAAGCGCCCCCACGAAATTCCAGGCATGGAGAGTGGTGCTCACCACGACGCTGGTCTCGGCTCTGGTCTATGGCACCTGGTATGTCGCCTCGCATTATCTGGGGCTGACCGTAGACTCGCTTCCACAGATCGTTCCGAACTTCGATAAATAGCCGATCGGGACCGAGGCAAGAGCCGAGCGAACAGCCATCGCCTCGCAATCACCTTCAATTCGTCACACGCCTGTCATGTCCGTAAAGCAAAGACTTTACGGAAAGACGGTCGCGATATGTTGGGTGAAGAGCCTTCTGATGCTTGCTGTGGAGCCGGTCGACACAGAGCAACGAAGGCGAGAAAGCAAAAAAAAACAAGGCTATAAGCCTTGTTTTAAAGTATCGCGTGATCCTTATCCGTTACCGGGGCAGCGAGTGAACGCGCCTAAGATCTGATCCTCCCAAGACTTGACCGCGAAACGGCAAGAATTTAGCCTTCTTGCCTCTTTTGTGAGCTAAAATTAGCTCAAACATTGAGCTTTGTCATCTGTTTTTTTGCTTTTTTACTACAGTCGCGCAGAATTTTTCTATTGACAGATTTTCGTCGTAAATCCTTATAAACGCCCATTTTTTCGAAATCGTGAAAATGCGCCGCATCGCCTGCATTCTCGGGCGTTTGCCAAATTCCCCTCCTATAGAATGCGGGTTTCCTTCCTGCGCCGAAGCAGTTATGAACTGGCTTCAGTACACAATTTGCTAACGATTCCGCAAAGAGCGGACCGTCAAATCATCTGGAACAAGCGTCATGCGTCTGTCTCGTTACTTCATGCCCATTCTGAAGGAAAATCCTAAAGAGGCTGAAATCGTTTCTCATCGCCTCATGCTACGCAGCGGCATGGTTCGCCAGCAGTCGCAGGGCATTTATTCCTGGCTGCCGTTGGGCAAACGCGTGCTTGACAAGGTCAACAAGATCATTCGCGAAGAGCAGAACCGTTCCGGTGCCATCGAGCTTTTGATGCCGACGCTGCAGTCGGCCGAACTCTGGCAGGAAAGCGGCCGATACGATGCCTATGGCAAGGAGATGCTGCGCATCAAGGACCGGCAGGACCGGCCCATGCTCTATGGCCCGACCAATGAGGAAATGATCACCGACATCTTCCGGTCCTACGTCAAGTCCTACAAGGACCTGCCGCTGAACCTCTATCACATCCAGCTGAAGTTCCGGGACGAAATCCGCCCACGCTTCGGCACCATGCGCTCGCGCGAGTTCATGATGAAGGATGCCTATTCTTTCGATCTGACGCAGGAAGCCGCCGTCCATTCCTACAACAGGATGTTCGCGGCCTATCTGCGCACGTTCAATCGTCTCGGTCTGAGAGCGATCCCCATGCGGGCCGATACCGGTCCGATCGGCGGCAATCTCAGCCACGAATTCATCATCCTTGCCGACACCGGCGAGTCGGAGGTTTTTTGCCACAAGGATTTCGTCAATTTCGATATTCCCGGCGAAGATACGAATTTCGATGATGTCGCTGGCTTGAAGAGCATCTTCGATCAGTGGACTTCGGTCTACGCCGCCACCTCGGAAATGCATGACGAGGCTGCCTTCAATGCTATTCCCGAAGGCGAACGCCTGTCGGCGCGCGGTATCGAAGTCGGCCATATCTTCTATTTCGGCACGAAATATTCCGAGCCGATGGGTGCGAAAGTGCAGGGTCCGGACGGCAAGGAACACGCTGTCCACATGGGATCTTACGGTATTGGTCCGACACGCCTTGTTCCCGCCATCATCGAAGCATCGCATGACGAGAACGGAATCATCTGGCCTGCTTCGGTTGCGCCGTTTGATGTCGTGGTGATCAACATGAAGACCGGCGACCAGGCATGTGACGATGCTTGCGAGACGATCTACGCCGCTCTGTCGAAGGCCGGCAAGGATGTCCTCTTCGACGATCGCGACGATCGCGCCGGAACGAAGTTCGCAACGGCAGATCTGATCGGCGTGCCCGTGCAGATCATCGTCGGGCCGCGTTCGATCGCGGGTGGCGAAGTGGAAGTGAAGGATCGCAAGACCGGCGATCGCGAGACGATGACAGTCGAAGCGGCAATCAAGCGGCTGGCAGGCTGATAGACGGCAAATAGGATGGAAGGCGAATGGCGGTGAATGTGGCAGTGGAACAGCAGGTGAATTCGTCCAAGGCCAGCCCGTCTTCTCGTCCGTTTTCCGGCTTCGAACGGCTTGTCGCCTGGCGCTACCTTCGCTCCCGGCGCAAGGAGGCATCGATCTCGGTCATAGCCGGCTTCTCGCTGGTCGGCATCATGCTGGGCGTCGCCGCCCTGATCATCGTCATGGCCGTGATGAACGGCTTCCGTGCCGAGCTTTTCAAGCAGATCCTCGGCTTCAACGGCCATGTCGTGGTGCAGCCGATCGATTCGCCGCTGACTGACTATGCTGAGCTGGCAAAGAAGTTTGCCGCGGTTCCCGGTGTCACCATGGCATTGCCGCTGGTGGAAGGCGAAACGCTCGCCTCCGGACGCGGCGGCTCTGGCACCGGCGCGCTGGTACGTGGTGTCCGCGCCGAAGACATGACCAAGCTCAAGACCGTTTCAGACCATGTCGTCTCCGGCGACATGGTCGGCTTTGCCTCGGGGCAGGGTGTTCTGGTGGGCACGCGGCTTGCGCGGCAGCTGGGGTTGACGGTCGGTGACCAGATCACGCTGACAGCGCCAGATGGTGACGTGACGCCGTTCGGAGTCAATCCGCGCGTCAAGGCCTATACGATTTCCGGCCTCTTCGAAGTCGGCATGTCCGAATATGATTCCTCCGTCGTCTTCATGCCGTTGGAGGAGGCACAGCTCTTTTTCAACGCCCAGGGCATTGTCGAGAAGATTGAGCTATTTGTCAGTAATCCGGATGATGTCGACGAATTGAGGCCGAAGATCGAGGCAGCGGCGGGCCGGCAGGTGTTCCTCACCGACTGGCGGCAGGTCAACGAGACCTTCTTCTCCGCGTTACAGGTCGAGCGCAACACCATGTTCATGATCCTGACCCTGATCGTGCTCGTGGCCGCGCTGAATATTATCTCCGGCCTGATCATGCTGGTGAAGGACAAGGGAAGTGATATCGCCATCCTGCGCACCATGGGCGCGACGTCAGGCGCGATCATGCGCATCTTCTTCATGACAGGTGCCGCCATCGGTTTGGTCGGCACGCTCGCCGGCGTTCTTCTCGGTGTGCTGGTCTGCCTGAATATCGAATCCATCCGCCAGTTCTTCTCCTGGATTTCCGGCACGGTGATCTTCAATCCCGAGGTCTATTTCCTCAGCAAGCTCCCGGCCCAGATGAATATGAGCGAGACCATCTCCGTCGTCGTGATGGCTCTGACGCTTTCTTTCCTTGCCACGATCTTTCCGGCCTGGCGTGCCTCGCGGCTCGATCCGGTGCAGGCGTTGCGCTACGAATAAGGAATCCGCATTTGATGAAAGGCAACGTCGTTCTCCAGCTCTCCGACGTAGAGCGCCATTACGGGCAAGGCGATACCCAGCTATCGATCCTGAAGGGGGCCGACTTCGCTCTGCGCAGTGGCGAGATCGTCGCGCTCGTCGCCCCCTCGGGTACGGGCAAGTCGACGCTTTTGCATGTAGCCGGCCTGCTCGAGCATCCGGATAGCGGCGAAGTCTTGATCAACGGCCAGGCATGCGAAAATCTGTCTGACGACAGGCGCACTGCCGTGCGCCGCAGCGAGATCGGCTTCGTCTATCAGTTCCATCATCTGCTGCCGGAATTTTCCGCGCTCGAAAATATCATGATGCCGCAGCTGATCTCCGGCCTCTCACGCAAGGATGCCAGCGAGCGTGCCGCCCAGCTTCTCGACTATATGCGCATCGGCCACCGCGCCCATCATCGCCCCGCCGAACTGTCGGGCGGCGAACAGCAGCGCGTCGCCATCGCGCGCGCCGTTGCCAATGCGCCGCTGGTGTTGCTCGCCGACGAGCCGACGGGCAATCTCGATCCGGCAACCGCGCATTATGTGTTCGATGCGCTGGAAGCCCTGGTGCGCCAATCGGGCCTCGCAGCGCTGATCGCCACGCACAATCACGAACTCGCGGTCCGCATGGACCGTCGTGTTACGCTGAGCGAAGGCAAGGTGGTCGAGGTTTGATCGCTCGTTACGGAACGACCAAACCGCCGCGATAGTCCAGCTCATAGGCTTTGCGGTCACCGACCATGATGACCTCTTTGCCGCTGAAATGGCCGCAATCGCCGCTGCTTTGATCGACATAGCGGCCAAAGGCATGTTCGAATTCGTACCCTCCGAGAAACCGTTTCTCATCGAGATAGAGCCGCAGCAGGGCAGACTTGATGACCATGCCGGCACGATGTCCATCGATCAGATCCGGCTCGACGATGTGGCCGAAATAATTCATCGCCCATACCGGCTCGCCATCATGCCAGACGAGCTCCTGCCCGGCAAAATCCGTGCCGCCGAAATAGCTGTCGAGATAGCGCCAGCGGCCGCTGGCATAGCCGATATCATGCGAGCCGCTTCGGCAGGACGGGAGCCTCTCGCCATCGCCGACATAGGTTTCGGACTTGGCGGTGACAATGAAATCATTCAACTCGGCAAGATCCGGCATAATCCTCTCCAATTTTGATGAGGGCTCACAATGGCATTTGCCTCGTGAATTGTAAAGAACAAATAGTGAACACGCGGGCTGTCACTCGCCGTTTCCGCAAACCTTCTGGCCGAAGTCGTCCTGCCAGTCCTGGATGCTAACCGTCCTGGCTTCGGCCTTCAGATCCTTGCCGCTCTTCGTCGCCTTGCCGGTGAGCACATTGTAGTCGCAGCTGTAACTGGAGTCGGGCTCGAGCGTGTCGCGGTAGGCATAGGTATAGCCGGCGACGATGAAACTGTTGTTGCGATAGGCGAGCGTCAGCGTCTGCTGCCAGCGGTCGCGGCCGACGCTGTCATTCTGCGAGGTGACGGCGATGGATCCATTGGGGAGGGCCGCGATCGACGGCTCCTGGCCGACCATGCCGTCAGGTCCGACGGTGCCCCAGACTTTATGCGGCGCGCTTGCCGCCAGCGTCAGAAGCGAGTGCTCGCCGCCGCGCAGGTAGATATAGATGCCGATCGGGTTATCGGCGTCGTCGCCCGGAGCGGATGCGACCAGCAAAGCGAGATCGGGCTTGCCGTCCTTGTTCCAATCGCCGATCGCCGCATCGATGATACGGTCTGGCGCAATGGCGTCTTCGGCCTGGGCCGTAGTTGCGAGCAAGGCTAGAGTGAAGGCAGCATAAGCCAGTGATTTCATGGTGATCTCCCCTTCATTCCTGCATAGCCTCGGCTTGTCCGCGCGTCCATTGGCAAGCCAAAAAGTCAGGCAATGAAATTTATTGATGTATCTATTGACTCTCGAACAAAAATAGAACAAAAAAGAAACATAACGAGTAAGGAGCGCGTAAATGACCGATATCATTCGAGACGTTGCAGCATTCACCTCCATCGTGATGTTTGTCGCCAGCTTTTCCCTCATCATGATGGCGATGTGAGTTTTATCTCTGTATGCACATGTTGCTCCCCGATTTGATGGGAGCAACTTCTGGACTTTGTCGTCCGCAATGCCGAAGATATCGCTGATTCATTTGGGCATGCGGAAGGGTACAAAATGGCGGATATTGGCGACAGCGGCGCATCTGCGGCGTCGGTCGGTGAGGCACCGGAATTCGTACATCTGCGGGTCCACTCCGCCTATTCCCTGCTTGAGGGCGCGTTGCCGCTCAAGAAGATACTGGCCAAGGCTGCCGGCGACAGTCAGCCCGCGATCGCCATCACCGATACCAATAATCTCTTTGTCGCTCTCGAGTTCGCTCAGAAGGCGATGGATGAGGGGTTGCAGCCAATCATCGGCTGCCAGGTCTCGATCGACATGGAAGATGGCGGCGAGGGCGAGAAGCGCGGGCCGCAGCAATCGCTTGTCAGGCTTCCGTCCATCGTTCTGCTCGCCGCGACGGGAAGGGGCTATGAACGCCTCGTCGATCTCATCAGCCGCGCCTACCTCGGTGGAGAAGGCAATCAGGCCGTTCACATCACTGCCGCATGGCTGGAGGAAATCGGTACCGAAGGCATGATTGCGCTTACCGGTTCGCTGGGCGGCCCGGTCGATATGGCTCTGAAAGAGGGCCATGCGCCGCAGGCCTTATCGAGGCTTCTGACCTTGAAGCGGTTGTTCGGCGACAGGCTCTATGTCGAGCTGCAGCGTCACGGCACCTATGATCGCCGTCATGAACGCAAGATGCTGACGCTCGCCTATGAGCATGACCTCCCGCTGGTTGCCACCAACGAGGCCTTCTTCCCGACGCGCGACGATTATGACGCCCATGATGCGCTGATGGCGGTCGCCCACAATGCCATCGTCTCGGACGATACGCGTTTCCGCCTGACGCCGGATCATTATCTGAAAAGCCGAGCTGACATGGCCAAGCTCTTCGCCAACCTGCCCGAAGCGCTGGAGAATACCGTCGAAATCGCCCGGCGCTGCTCCTTCGTGCTGCAAACGCGCAAACCGATCTTGCCGCGCTTCACGGGTGCCGCCGCCGATGAGGACGAGGCCGACCGTGCCGAATCTGCAGAGTTGCGCGCCCAGGCGGTCGAAGGCCTCGACCAGCGCCTGGCCTCGCTCGGCATGGCGCCGGGTTATGAAGAAAAGGATTACCGCGACCGGTTGGAATTCGAGCTCAGCGTTATCGAGGGCATGAAGTTCCCTGGTTACTTCCTGATCGTTGCCGACTTCATCAAATGGGCCAAACGCCATGACATCCCGGTCGGGCCGGGCCGCGGTTCCGGTGCCGGCTCGCTGGTCGCCTATGCGCTGACGATCACCGACGTCGATCCGCTGCGCTTCTCCTTGCTGTTCGAGCGCTTCCTCAACCCGTCGCGCGTATCCATGCCCGACTTCGACATCGACTTTTGCCAGGATCGGCGCGAAGAGGTGATCCGTTACGTGCAGGCCAAGTACGGCCGCGAGCAGGTGGCGCAGATCATCACCTTCGGTTCGCTACAGGCGCGCGCCGCCCTTCGCGACGTCGGCCGCGTGCTGGAAATGCCTTACGGCCAGGTCGACAAGATCTGCAAGCTCGTGCCGAACAACCCTGCCAATCCGACACCGCTGAGCAAGGCGATCGAGGAGGAGCCGCGTCTGCAGGAGGAGGCGGACAAGGAGCCGGTCGTCGCGCGCCTGCTCGATATCGCCCAGAAGATCGAGGGCCTCTACCGCCATGCCTCGACGCACGCCGCCGGTATCGTCATCGGCGACCGGCCGCTCTCGAAGCTCGTGCCGATGTATCGCGATCCGCGCTCCGACATGCCGGTCACCCAGTTCAACATGAAATGGGTGGAACAGGCCGGCCTGGTGAAGTTCGACTTTCTCGGCCTGAAGACGCTGACGGTGCTGAAGACGGCGGTCGATTTCGTCGCCAAGCGCGGTATTTCGATCGATCTCGCCAGCATCCCGCTCGACGACAAGAAGACCTATGACATGCTCTCGCGCGGCGAGACGGTTGGCGTGTTCCAGGTGGAAAGTGCGGGCATGCGCAAGGCCCTCATCGGCATGCGGCCTGACTGCATCGAGGACATCATCGCGCTGGTGGCGCTCTATCGCCCAGGTCCGATGGAGAATATCCCGGTCTACAACGCCCGCAAGCACGGCGAGGAAGAGATCGAATCGATCCATCCGAAGATCGACTATCTCTTGAAGGAGACGCAGGGCGTCATCGTCTACCAGGAGCAGGTGATGCAGGTCGCCCAGGTCCTGTCGGGCTATTCGCTCGGCGAGGCCGATCTTCTGCGCCGCGCCATGGGCAAGAAGATCAAGGCGGAGATGGACCAGCAGCGCGAGCGTTTCGTCGATGGCGCCGTCAAGAACGAAGTGTCCAAGGGCCAGGCCGACGTTATTTTCGATCTGCTCGCCAAGTTCGCCAATTACGGCTTCAACAAGTCGCACGCCGCCGCCTACGCCATCGTCTCCTACCAGACGGCCTTTATGAAGGCGCATTATCCGGTGGAGTTTCTGGCGGCGTCGATGACGCTCGACATGGCCAACACCGAAAAGGTCAATGACTTCCGCCAGGATGCCAAGCGCCTGGGCATCGAGGTCATCGCGCCGTCCGTCCAGACGTCGTTCCGCCATTTCGAGACCGGTGAAAACCGCATCTATTATGCGCTGGCGGCCATCAAGGGTGTCGGCGAATCGGCGGTGGAACACATTGTCGAGGTGCGCGGCGACCAGCCCTTTGCCGGCATCGAGGATTTCTGCCTGCGCATCGATCCGAAGCAGATCAACCGCCGCGTTCTCGAAAGCCTGATTTCCGCCGGCGCCTTCGATTGCTTCGACATCGACCGCGCGCAGCTGATCGGCGGGCTGGACCGGATCATGGGCTATGCCCAGGTGGCGCAGGAAAACAAGCGTAGCGGCCAGCACGACATGTTCGGAAGTGCTGCGTCCGGGCCGGAGAAAATCACCTTTCCATCCTATACCCCATGGCTAGCTTCGGAGCGCCTGCTGCGCGAGTTCCAGGTGCTCGGCTTCTATCTGACGGCCCATCCGCTCGATACCTACAAGACCGTGCTCGACAAGATGCGCGTGCAGAACTTTGCCGATTTTTCCGCTGCGGTGAAGCAGGGGGCCGGCAACGGTCGCCTCGCCGGCACGGTCATCTCGAAGCAGGAACGCAAGACGCGCACCGGCAACAAGATGGGCATCTTCGTGTTCTCCGATGCCTCGGGCCAGTTCGAAACGGTGCTTTTTTCGGAAACACTCAACCAGTACCGCGATGTCCTCGAAGTCGGAAAATCCTTCGTCATCACCGCTCAGGCGGATGAGCGACCCGAAGGCATCAGCCTGCGTCTGCAGACGGCGCAGTCGCTGGAAGAGAAGTCGCTGCAGATGCAGAAGGCGTTGCGTGTCTACGTCCGCGATTCCGGACCGCTGAAAGCGGTCGCTGCCCATCTGAATACAAGGGGGGACGGCCTCGTCTCCTTCATCGTCATCAAGGATGAGGGCTCGCGCGAAGTCGAAGTGGCATTGCCGGAGAAATACCGCATCACGCCTGAGATCGCCGCCGCATTGCGCACGGCGCCCGGTGTCATCGATGTCGAGCTCGTCTAAAGCGCGTCGCGATCCTTGAGCATCGCTCGTCGCGCTTGAGACCTTGATGCTCAGCCCTTTTTACCAAGGGCACCGTTGTTGGTGATGGTGATGAAGTCGGTCTCGTTGCCGGTTTCCGGTCCTATGCCCGTGTCCGAGATCGTCAGCGACGAACCCTGCGTCAGCAGGTCCTCGATGCGATGACGTGCCTCATCGGGAATGCTGATACGGCCGAGCGCCTGCCCGGCGGCATCGAGCGATTGCGACTGGGCCTCGCTCGTAATCCCCAGCCGTTTCTTGGTCTGCTTGCTGAGGTCTTCTTCCAGCGTCATGCCGAACCAGTCGGCCTTGCCGCTGATACGGTCGATCGCATTGGCGGTGAAGAAGTGGACGCCCAGCGCTTCCTCCGGCTCTGCAATATTCGCCGGAGCCTCGAAGAGCGGCTTGAAATTCTGGCGGACCATGATCGCACCGTTCGGCGGTTCGCCCTTGCCGGCGGCGGCATAGACCGCCTTCATCAAGGCCGGGCTGACAAGTCCACCCACCGTCTTGATATCATGCGTCTTCTTGAAATCGTCGATTGCCTGCACGGTCGCCGGACCGAGCATGCCGTCCGGCGTGCCGGCCATGAAGCCCATGCCATTCAACAGGCCCTGGAGATCGCGGACATTCTCGCGCAATCCCCGCCGGGTGATCAGAATGCTGAGTGGCGCCTGGTTTACCGGGGGAGCAACAACTGCTTGCGCGGTCGGAATTTGGATCGAGCTGACATCGTTCGTCGCGACCTGCAGCGGTTGCGCCTGCGGCAGGAAGCTTGCCGTCATCGGGCGCAATTCGATGCCGGAAAACAGAGCCGGGGGAGGTGCCGCCTGCGGCTGGAACAGCATCGAATTCTGAAAGGGCTGAGGCACCAGCGGCTGGTCGGCAATGACGACGTGTACGCCGCGCTCCGTCATCTGGTAAAGCGCCTTGGCAAAAGCCTTGGGCATGCGCACGCAGCCATGAGACGCCGGATAATTCGGAACCGAGTTGGATTCATGCAGCGCGATGCCCGACCAGGTCAGCCGTTGCATGAAGGGCATGGGCGCGGCCGAATAGAGATTGGACTCGTGATAGACCTTCTTCTCCAGGATTGAGAAGATGCCGCTCGGCGTCGTATGGCCGCGCTTGCCGGTCGAAACCTTCGATGTCGCCACCACCTGGTCGCCATCATAGACGGCAAGCGATTGCCTGTCCTTCGACACCACGATCTGCAGGGTGCGGGCATCCGATGCGGCAAGGCTAGGATGGGAAAGGGCCGTAGCTGAAAGCAGCCCAAGCCCAAGCAGGAAAAATGGCTTCATGGACACAACCAAAACGCAATACTCGTAGCGGCGAAGGTTAGACTTCGAAGTTTAAGGAAGACTTGCCGAAAGTGAATGCTTCTATCAGCACGTCGAGAATCAATGCTTCTGGATGCGAGAGACACTGGCAGAAATGCAAAAGCAGGGTGGTGAACCCTGCTTTTGCTGCAATCCATCAGTGGAAAGTGGATGTGTCAGCGTACGCTGGACGCCACCCAGTTATGCCATTCTTCCGCGCTGCCATGGAAGGCATTCAGGTCGATCCTACCGTCGACGCCATGCGAGACGCCGGAGCCGGAATATTGCCAGAACAGCCAGTTCCGGCCCGGATAGACCTTGGAAGGATGAGCGGCGACGGAGCGCAGCCAGAAAGGATAGTTGAGCAATTCACCGCGCAGGTTGTCGCGATAGAAATCCGGAGCGGTATAGACGATGGGGCGCTGGCCGTAATGTCTTTCCAGCTTGTCCATGAAGACCTGCATCTTCGCCAGAACCTGTTCGCGCGACGGCCGCCGCTTGCAGCTGGATTCGCCGTTCCATTCCACGTCAATCACCGGCGGCAGGGCGCCAGCCTCCCTTGGAACGTTGCGGATGAACCAATCGGCCTGCTCGCCGGCGGTCCGGCACCAATAGAAGAAGTGATAGGCACCATGCTTCAGGCCGGCTTGCTGGGCAGCACGCCAGTTCTTCTTGAACATCGGATCGAGATGATCGCCGCCATCGGTCGCCTTGATGTAAACGAAATTGGCACCCTGGGTGCGCAGCGTGTTCCAGTCGATGTCACCCTGCCAGCGGGAAACGTCGACGCCATGCACAGCCAGCTTCCTTGGTGAAGTCGTGCCGAAGTTGATCGGCTTGGCGTCGCGGAACTGGTGGGAATAGATCTGCATCGGCTGCTGCCGCATGGCGCGGGGCATCGGGTTTGCCGGCGAAAGCATGGCGAGCGGCCGTTGCAGCGGCATGGGAACGTCATCTCGACCCTGGTCGGATGGCAGGAACCCTTCCGGCCGGGGATCGGCAGGCAACGATGTTGCCAGCGCCTGCTGCCGCTCGACGCGCGAGACGGTTTCTCCGATTTCGACCGTCGGCACCGGCGTGCCGCTCTTTGCTATGGAGCTGGTCATTTCCTTGGAAGGCGCGCTTGACTGCGCGGCTTCGCGCTCGCCTCTGGCGGCGCAGCCCGATATCGTCAGGCAGGCAAGAAGGATGGTCGATACAGCCGATAGACGCATAGGAACCCGTACGCAAAACACAATCGACAGCCCAACAAAGCTGCCCGGAAGTTACAGAGATCGAGTCCTAATAGAAATTTACCAAGAAAGATTGAATCCGAGCTATTCGCGACGAAGAATCGCACGCACGAGGCAATTATTCGTGAGGATTCAGAATATCACTGATCGGTGACTATATAATAAGATATTGTTATTTATCGCGTTTTCCGCCGAATGTGTAACCGGTCTCGACGGTCTTGTTGCCGAATTTTTCTCGGAGCTTGTCCATGGCCGCCTCGGCTGCGGCGCGGCGTGTAGCCTGCTCGTCGATCAAATCGGGTGGATCGGCGCGTCCGGCATCGCCAAGATCGGTGACGCCGATGCCGATGAGACGGAACTTCGTACCGTCCGTTTCCGGCTCGAGCAGGCGCAAGCCGGTGCGAAAGATTCGGTCAGCGAGCTGCGTCGGGTCTTCGAGGCGGCGGTTGCGCGTCCGGCTCTTGAAATCTGATGTTTTCAGCTTCAGCACGACGGTCTGGCCGGCGATACCGCTGCGCTTCAGACGGCGCGAAACCTTCTCCGACAGATCGCGCAGGATCGGCACGAGATCATCGTAGCGGGAGATGTCTTCGAAGAAGGTGGTTTCGGCCGACACGCTTTTCGCGGCTTCATTCGGATGCACCGTGCGGTCGTCGATGCCGCGCGACAGGCGGGAAAGCCGCTGGCCGATGACACCGTAGCGGCGCATGAGGTCGCTTTCATCCATGCCCTGCAATTGGCCGATGGTGCGAATGCCGTCGCTTTCCAGCGTCGCCGCGAAGGCCTTGCCGACGCCCCAGATGGTTGTCACCGGGCGGGGCTCCAGAAACGAAACGGCCTCCTCACGGCCGATGACGGAGAAGCCGCGGGGCTTCTGCAGATCAGAGGCGACCTTGGCGAGGAACTTGCAGTAGGAGAGGCCGATGGAGATGGTGATGCCGATCTCCTGCTCCACGCGCCGCGCGAATTTCGCCAGGATACGGGCCGGCGGATCATGATGAAGCCGCTGCGTGCCGTCGAGTTCCAGAAAAGCCTCGTCGATCGAAAGCGGCTGCACCAAGGGCGTCAGATCCTGCATCATGGTGCGGATCTCCCGGCCGACTCGCACGTATTTCTCCATGTTCGGACGGATCACCACCGCCTGCGGACACGCCTCCAGGGCCTTGAACATCGGCATGGCGGAGCGAACGCCGTGAATGCGGGCGATATAGCAGGCGGTGGAGACGACGCCGCGCTTGCCGCCGCCGACAATCAGCGGCTTGTCGGCCAATTCCGGATTGTCCCGTTTTTCGATCGAGGCATAGAAGGCGTCGCAATCGATATGGGCCAGCGTCAGCCCATAGAGCTCGCGGTGATAGACGAGGCGAGGGCTGCCGCAGGCCCGGCAACGCGTACGCACGGCGGATTGCTCGCTCAAGCAATCGCGACAGAAACCGGAAATCTTGTCGAGCGTACTGGTCATCGAATGAGAACAAAAATTGAACATTGCCACTTTATGTTTTAAGTTTGCGAGTCTCAAGCGGGAAAACAGGGAGGTGGTGGAGTGGAAAATTTACGCGTGCAGCCTCTGACATGGGATCGCTGGGACGATTTCGAGGTGTTGTTCGGACCAAGCGGCGCCTGCTACGGTTGCTGGTGCACGCATTTCCGAATTCCGACATCGCAGCGCAAGACGATGGACGGAGACGCCAAGAAGCGCTTCATTCAGGACCGCGTCGCGGCGGGACCGCCACCTGGCCTCCTCGGCTATGCCGGCGAGCGCCCGGTTGCCTGGGTGCAGGTCGGGCCCCGCCTGGAGCTGCCGCAATGGAATTCGCCGAAGACGGTCTCCCGGCCGCTCGATCCGGCCGACGCCGAGGATAGCTCGGTTTGGGCGGTGAGCTGTTTCTTCATGAATTCGCGCGATCGCGGCAAGGGGTACAGCCATCGCATGCTGTCGGAGGCCATAAATTTCGCCAGGGCTTCAGGTGCGCGTCTGCTGGAGGGCTGTCCGATCGAACGCACGAAGCAGTCGAAATCCGTGGGCCTCTATGTCGGCTCGCAGCGCATATTCGAGGCGGCTGGATTCTCGGAGGTCGCCAAACGCAAGGACGGGCGCCCCCTGATGCGCCTCGTCCTTTGATATCGGGTCGATGGTTTCAGCCGCCGATGTGAGCCCTGAGCAATGGTGCCGCCTGGCTCCATTCGTTTGCTTCAGGAATGCCGGCCGGCGCTGCCGGCGCCATACGATGGACGATGGAATCAGGCTTCAGATTGATCAGGAGGCAGTCCGGAACATGTTCGCCAACCGAATGCAGATTGTGCGCCATGTCGTCGACGAAGACGACCGGCAATGCGCGCCTTGCATGCAGCGACCGGACGATCGGCCCTTTCGGCTGCAGCGATGCAAGCAATGGATAGTCAAGTCCGAGCCGGTCGAGAAGGCGGCGCCGTTGAGCCCAGTATTGCGGCGGCATGGCCGTCAGGAAAACGATGTCGGCATCCTTGGAAAAGTCGCCAAGCGTATCGACGACAAGATCAAGGGGCGTCTGCCATTGCTCCTGCGCTTCGAAGAAGGCCTCGATCAGCCGGTGGACGTCCTTTTCCTCCAGCGCCGTTCCGTTGGCCCTGGAGATGATGTTGCCGGTGAGCCTGAAGGATCGCGGCAGGAACTCATGGCCTTCACCGTCGAGGAAGGTCAGGAAAGGTGCGAAGAAATGCAAAACGACATCGTCGACATCACAGACGATCAGCGGCCGATCCTGGAGACGGATATGCGATGTATCGAATTCGAGCGGTGCATCCATGATCAATATTCTCCGGAGGCCAGGCCGGGCGGCGAGAAATGCGCCGATGCAGCAGCGACCGCCTCCGGCGGAATGCCGTTGGCTTCGCAAAAGGCCAGCAATGTCGGTTCGTGGTTCATCAGGAAGTCCAGCATGCCCGCGAGAAAGGCGGGTTCGTTGATGGCGTTGCGCACCTGCGCCGGTTCAACTCCGGTCAGGGCCAGAAAGCGGCTGAACATATCCGGTTCGTTCGCCAGCCAGCCGAGTACGGCAATGGCTGTCTCTTGCGGCTCAGCCGCATTCTTCTTCGGGTTCTTGAAGTTACTTTGCATTTTGAAGGGTGAGTTACCTATTTTTCAACCAAATCCCGGTAGTATGCGATTCAAGTATTTGTGGAATCGGTTCCTCGCGACCCTATATTTCGAGAGAATGGATGCAATACCGGATGCAGGGACATCTCTCCATGCCTAAACAGGTAATGATTGTAGAAGACAATGAGCTGAATATGAAGCTCTTTCGCGATCTGATCGAGGCGTCCGGTTATACGACGATCCAGACCCGAAACGGTATGGAAGCGCTTGATCTTGCTCGTAAACATCGCCCAGATCTCATTCTGATGGACATCCAGCTTCCGGAGGTTTCCGGGCTGGAGGTGACAAAATGGCTGAAGGAGGATGATGATCTGCATGTCATTCCCGTCATCGCGGTCACGGCCTTTGCCATGAAGGGTGATGAGGAGCGCATTCGCCAGGGCGGATGCGAAGCCTATGTCTCGAAGCCGATTTCCGTGCCGAAATTCATCGAGACCATTAAAACTTATCTGGGCGACGCCTGACGTAGGAAGAACGAATGACCGCCCGCATCCTGGTAGTCGACGATATCCCGGCAAATGTGAAGCTTCTGGAAGCGCGGTTGCTGGCTGAATATTTCGAGGTGCTGACCGCCGAAGATGGTTTGCAGGCGCTCGCCATCTGCGCGCGTGCCCAGGTCGATCTTATTCTCCTCGACATCATGATGCCCGGCATGGATGGATTCGAGGTGTGTGAGCGCCTGAAGTCCGATCCCCGCACCGCTCATATTCCCGTAGTCATGGTCACCGCACTCGATCAGCCGACCGACCGGGTGCGCGGCCTGAAGGCCGGCGCTGACGATTTTCTGACCAAGCCGGTCAACGATTTGCAGCTTATTTCCCGCGTCAAGAGCCTGTTGCGCCTGAAGACACTGAGCGACGAACTGTCCATGCGCAACGAAACGGCGCGCAATTTCGGCATCGATGATCTGCTGCGTGCCGGCGATGGCCGCGCCGAAGAAACCGGACAAGTGCTCCTGGTGGACGGCCGCGCCAACTCGCAGGAACGCATCATCCGCACGCTCAAGCCGATCGCGGAAGTCGTCGCCATGTCCGATCCGCAGGCGGCCTTGTTCGAGGCGGCGGAACGGCCGTTCGAACTGGTCATCGTCAACTCGAATTTTGATGATTACGATCCGCTGCGGCTCTGCTCGCAGCTTCGCTCGCTGGAGCGTACGCGCTTCCTGCCGGTGCTATTGGTGACAGAGCAGGGGGCAGACGACATGATCGTCCGTGCCCTCGATCTCGGCGTCAATGATTATATCGTCCGCCCGGTCGATCCGAACGAGCTGGTGGCCCGCTGCCTGACGCAGATACGCCGCAAGCGCTATAATGATCGCCTCCGCGCCAGCGTGCAGCAGACCATCGAACTTGCCGTCACCGACGCACTCACCGGCCTGAACAACAGGCGGTACCTGGACAATCACCTGAAGATTCTTTTCGATCGGTCGCTGGCCCGGGCCCGCCCGCTCTCTGTTCTCATCGCCGATATCGATCGCTTCAAACTAGTCAACGACACCTACGGTCATGATGCCGGTGACGAAGTGCTCAAGGAGTTCGCTTCCCGTATCCGCTCGACGGTACGCGGTGCCGATCTGGCTTGCCGCTACGGCGGCGAGGAATTCGTTGTCGTCATGCCGGATACGACCGCCGACATTGCCGCCGCCGTCGCAGAGCGCCTGCGCGCTGCGGTAGAAAATATGCCGGTCAAGCTGCGGGATGCAGGTGCCACACTTAACATCACGGCTTCCTTCGGTATCTCGTCCCGTTTGGAGACAATCGAGACACCGGAACAGTTGATGAAGCAGGCCGATCTTGCTCTTTATGAGGCAAAAAGGGCGGGGCGCAACAGAGTCGTCGCTTCGGCCGCCTGACCGGAAATAGGCCATAATAGGGTTGGTTTTCCCATGAATATTGGGGACTTGCCGAGACGTAGAATGAAGATTAATTATTTTTAATCTTCTGATGAGGGCGACTGGAGCGCAGATCTTGCGTGGCGTTGAGCCTCGTGTTTTTACTTCAGAATTGAAAGAGAAACTGCATTTCGTCCCTGTTTTGTGACAAAGTCAGTTAGGTTGCTCTATAGTCATGATTTCCTGCCGACTTTCGAGGAAAGAGGCCGAAAAGAGACTAAATTTCATTTGAAAAGCATTATCGCGCATAGATATGCTTAGATGGCTGTATTTAGATTTTGTCTCAAATACGAAGGTTGTTGGTTTTTTCTTGGAGGATATTCAATTTTGATTTGTTAATTCTATGGGAAATTTCTGTCGGTGGTGACGTGAATTTTAACCATCCCAGCAGACGGGTATTTTTCATCATTAAGAATTTGTTGATTTTCTTTTGATTTCGCGCGAATTTAGTCCCGTACAGAGACAGCCCATAAGGGTTTCCAGATACCCCATGATGCTCAGGTCCGCCGCATCTCCTGGGTCGTGGGGTCGGTCGGCTGGCATGCAAATTACAACGGTTCCTCGTGCCGTTTTGCAGGCTAGCCGGCCCCCGAATTCAAAACGCCGCTCTTCGATTTTCGAAGGCGGCGTTTTTCTTTTTGGAGATGCTGACGGTGCATTTTCAAATCATGTCGGGCGGCAAAACGCGATCGGATTTTTACGGGAACGACACTCCGAAAACGAAAAAGGCGCAAGCCCGGAGGCTGCGCCTTTTGTAACCTGAAGTTTAGGAAACTTACTTGATCTTCGTTTCCTTGAACTCGACATGCTTCTTAGCAACCGGGTCGTACTTCGTCTTCGTCATCTTGTCCGTCATCGTACGGCTGTTCTTCGTCGTGACGTAGAAGAAACCAGTGTCGGCCGTCGACAGCAGCTTGATCTTGATTGTGGTAGCCTTGGCCATAGTCGTCCTGCCTTTAATAAAAATGAACGCCGTGGACGGCCAGTGCGGTGGTCCACGGCGAATTCTGGCGCGAAAATACAAATCGCGCCCGAAAAGTCAACCTCTGTTGCCCATGAAAAGCAGTCGTATCCCCGAAAGCAGGACATAAAGGCCGAAGAAAAAGGCCACAGCCCAGGCAAAGCCACTGGGATTGACCAAATCCATGGCAGTGCCGATCGTCGGCGGCCCGAGAACCATGCCGATCGCATAGCAGAAAACGAAGGCCGCGTTGGCGGCCACAAGGTCTGCGCCGGTCAGCCGTGTACCCAGGTGGCTGAGGCCGACAGTGTACATGCCGGAAACGCAACCGCCCCAGAAGAGCAGGATGACGGCGAGGATAATCCAGTTCGACGACAGGGATGGCAGCAACAGCGCGCCAACCAGGCCGATGGTGGCCATGATCGACAGCAATGGCCGCTTGTCGCGCATGCGGTCGGCCAGCAGCCCGAGCGGGATCTGAAACACGAAATTGCCGATACCCATGACGGTCAGCAGCAATGCGGCCTGCGATTCGTTGAAGCCCAGGCGGGTGGCATAGCTGGTAAACAGCGACCCGCCGCCAACGGTCACGGCGCCGAACACGAACACGGCCGCAGTGGCCGTCGGCACCAGGAAGATATAGCGGACGAAATGCAGTTCGGGCTTCTCGTCAACAACGGGACTTTCGTTGCGGGCGATGAAGATCGGGATCGCTGCCGCCAGAATGATGCAGGCGCCAATGAGGAAGGGCATGAGGCCTTCGCTGCCGACAAGCGAGAAGAGCAGGGGGCCGGCCGCAAAGCCAAGCGAGAACACCGTGGAATAGAGGCCGAGTACGAAACCGCGCTTTGATGGTGGCGAGGCCGCATTGATCCAGAATTCCGACAGGATGAAGAGGGTGGTCGTCGAGCCGTGGAACAGGATGCGCAGGGGGAACCACAGAAGCAGGTTATCCGCGTAATAAAAGCCCAACGAGCTCAGAGCGGAAAGTATGACCGCCCAGATCATCGTCTGCACGACGCCGAAGCGATGCGCGAGCTTGGTGGTGATGATAGCCGCGAGCATGGCCGCTATGCCCATCATCGCCGTGTTGAGGCCGATCAGGCTTGAGGAGACGCCGCGCTTCTCCAGAATGATGCTCAGCAGCGGCAGGCCCAGGCCAATGGCAATGCCCACGGCGGATACGGACGCGATGGCGGCGACGAGCGAAGGCCAGTGAATTTCTTCGACATGGCCGGCCTTGCCGTTCGTCGGTTCAAGCATAAACTGATCCCTGGAGCATGAGGCAGGCGAATCGATGACGATACGCAACATAGAAAGGCACGGCTCGGCCAAATTCAGGTGACGGGTCGGCTTTCATGAGATCGGTCATATCCCCCAGAATGATCCTTTCGATGCCCGGCATGTTCAGACAAGAAAAGCGGTTCATGTCAAGCCGTTGCCGCCGAAGCAGCGTGCGCGAATCACGAATATCCGGGAAATCGATCATGGTTCTAGCTGGGGGAGAGCAATAACGTGAAACAACCGCGGTCTCCCGAGCAGACCGATGTGACAGGCTTGCGGGCATGGTCACGACCGCTCGTTTCCCTGATCCCATTCGTCCGGGCTGTCGTCGTGGCCGCCGAAGCCATGCATGCGCAGCGCCCATTGCAGGCCGATCACGCCACCCTTGATGGGCTGTATGATCGCAAGGGCCGCTATGACCGTGATCGGCGCCCAGATGGCAAGATGGACCCACATGGGCAGATTGAAGGCCATGTCCGTCATCATGTAGCCGCCGACGATGATGTGGCCGAGAACGAAGATCACCAGGTAAGGCGGCAGATCATCGGCTCGTTGATGGAAGATCTCTTCGCCGCAAACCGCACAATTGTCGACTGGCTTCAGGAAGGTGCGAAAGAGTTTGCCCGTCCCGCAGCGCGGGCAGCGGTTGAGCATGCCGCGGGAAATCGACCGGGCGACCGGGCGCTCGCTTTCGTCGGTGCCGCCGTAGCGGATGGGGGAATCGGATGGGCTGCCCGTCATGAATGCTCTTCCTTACTGCCGGCAGCCAGCTTTTATCGGCGGCCGCGCGGTGGTCTCGTGCCCGGCGTCTTGCGCGCCTGGTTCTGATTGCGACGGGTCGCCTTGTGGAAAGAGCGTACCGCCGTCGGCAACGACCGTCCGTCACTCAGCATCTCGAAGCGCAGGGCACCTGCAAGCGGTACGGCTTCCACCAGCCGCACGGTCACCTCGTCGCCAAGGCGATAGCCGAGCCCGGTCTTTTCTCCCGTCAGCGCCTGATGTGCCTCATCATAGATGAAGTAGTCGGTGCCGAGCGTAGATATAGGGATGAAACCATCCGCTCCATAGTCGGGCAGGGTAACAAAAAGTCCCGACTTGGTAACACCGCCGACGCGCGCCTCGAATTCCGCGCCGACCTTGCCGGCCAGATGATGGGCGATGAGCCGGTCGACAGTTTCGCGTTCGGCGGCCATGGCGCGACGCTCGAAGGTCGAGATCTCGGCGGCGATGTCATCGAGCACCGCTTCCTCATCCGGCGTGATGCCGCCTTCACCGAAGCCGAGCGAGCCGACGAGCGCGCGATGCACGATCAGATCCGCATAGCGGCGGATCGGCGAGGTGAAATGGGCGTACTTCATCAGGTTCAGGCCGAAGTGCCCGATATTGTCGGGGCTGTAGATTGCCTGGCTCTGTGAGCGCAGCACCATCTCGTTGACCATGGTTTGATGCGGCGTACCCTCGGCCTTCGCCAGAATGCCGTTAAAGCTGTTGGCCCGGACATTGCCGCCCTTGGCGAGCACTATGTCGAGGGTCTTGAGGAATTCGCGCAGCACTTCCTGCTTGGCGAGCGTCGGACCGTCATGGATGCGGTAGATGAGTACCTGCTTCCTCTTTTCCAGCGTCTCGGCGGCAGCGACGTTCGCCTGGATCATCATTTCTTCGATCAGCTTGTGTGCATCGAGGCGTGGCGGCACGAAGACGCGGTCGACTGTGCCATCCTCCTTCAAAAGGATCTTGCGCTCGGGCATGTCGAGTTCCAGCGGCTGACGCCGCTCGCGGCCCTTCTTCATGATCTCATAGGCGTGCCACAGCGGCTTCAGGATCGGCTCCAGCATCGGCCCGGTCTTGTCATCGGGCTGGCCGTCGATGGCGGCCTGCGCCTGCTGATAGGAAAGCTTGGCGGCACTCTTCATCATGATGCGATGGAAGGTATGGCCTGCCTTGCGGCCTTCCCTGGAGAAGATCATCCGGACGGCGAGGGCGGGGCGGTCGACGCCTTCCTTCAGCGAGCAAAGATCGTTGGAGATGCGCTCAGGCAGCATCGGGACGACCCGGTCGGGGAAATACACGGAGTTGCCGCGCTTCAGAGCCTCGCGGTCGAGCGACGAATGGGGGCGTACATACCAGGAGACGTCGGCAATGGCGACAGTGACAACAACGCCATCGGGATTGTCGGGCGATGGGTCCATCTCGGCATAGACGGCATCGTCATGGTCCTTGGCGTCGGCCGGATCAATGGTGATCAGCGGCAGGCTGCGCCAGTCCTCGCGATGCGACATCGTCGCGGGCTTGGCCGCATCGGCCTCGGCGATCACGGCGGCCGGGAAGACATGCGGAATGCCATGGGCATGAATGGCGATCATCGAGATCGCCTTTTCGGAAGCGACGGAGCCAACGACCGAGAGAACCTTGGCGCGCGGCAGGCCGAAACGGCCAAGACGGGCGACTTCGACCTCGACGAGATCACCATCCTTGGCGTCGCCGGTATAGTCCGGATCGATCACCATTTCTTCGCCGCGCCGCTCGATCGGCATCAGCCGACCGCCGCCGCCCGGCGTCTCGCGGAAGACGCCCATGCTGGCGCCCTTGCGCTTGTCGATAACCTTGATGATGCGTGCCGTATAGGCCGGGCCGCCACGATCCACCGCCGCAAAGATCTTGGCGAGAACGCGGTCGCCCATGCCGGCGACCGGCGCCTTGCCCTTGCCATTGCGGCCGGCTGGTGAGGAGGACTGCTTGATCATCACGGCCGGTGCCACGCCGTTCTCATCAGCCCAATCGGCCGGGCGGCCGATCAATCCGCCATCCTTGTCGCGGGTCGTGATATCGAGAACGGTGATCGGCGGCAGCGCGCCCGGGCGGATGAGCGACTTGCGGCTCTTCTGAACCATCCCGTCTTCTTCGAGCTCTCGCAGCAAGCTCTTCAGCGCGATGCGGCTTTCACCCTTCAGGCCGAAGGCCTTTGCAAGTTCACGCTTGGAAGCCTGCTCGGGATGTTCTGCAATGAAACGAAGAATGACTTCGCGCGGCGGCAGGGTGCCGTGCACGATCGCCATCATCGGCTCGGTGTCGCCGCTGGCCTTACCGGCGCGGCCGGGCTTGCCGGAACGACGTTCCGACGATGGATTCCTGCCGCGCGGTTCTCTGCTCACTCTGCACTCTTCTTTTTCGCTGCCGTCTTGGCCGCGGGCTTCTTTGCAGCAGCCTTCGGCTTGGCGGTCGTCTTTGTCGCTTTTGCGCCGGCTGCCGCGGTCTTTGCCTTGGCGGGAGCCTTTTTCGTTGTAGTGCCGCTCTTGCCGGCTTTCGCAACGATCAGAGCGAGGGCCTCCTCGACTGTGATCGCCTGCGGGTCGGTGCCCTTCGGCAGGGTGGCGTTGACTTTGCCCCAGTTGACATAGGGGCCGTATTTCCCGTCACGAACGGTGATAGAGCCGCCGCCGTCCGGATGGGCGCCGAGATCCTTCAGTGCTGCCGGCGTGCCGCCGCGTGCTCCGCCACCCTTGCTCTGCTTTTCGGCAAGCAAGGTCACGGCGCGGTTCAGGCCGACGGTGAACACGTCTTCGACGGTCTCGAGGTTGGCATAGCTGCCGTCATGCAGCAGGAAGGGACCGTAACGTCCGATGCCGGACGAGATCATCTTGCCGCTTTCCGGATGCTTGCCGATATCGCGGGGCAGCGAGATCAACGCCATCGCCTTCTCGTAGTCGATATCCTCAGGCTTCCAGCCCTTCGGCAGCGACGAGCGCTTGGCCTCCTTGCCATCGCCGCGCTGGATATAAGGTCCGAATCGGCCTGAGCGCAGTGTCAGCTCTTCGCCGGTAACCGGATCCTGGCCGAGTACCTTCGGTTCATTCAGCCCTGTGGATTCTGCTTCCGCACCGCCTTCCGAAGAAAGCTGGCGCGTATAGTTGCATTCCGGATAGTTTGAGCAGCCGACGAAGGCGCCGTATTTGCCGAGCTTCAGCGACAGGTTGCCCGTGCCGCAGACCTGGCAGATGCGTGGATCGCTGCCGTCTTCGCGCTTCGGGAAGACCAGCGGCGCCAGCGCCTCGTTGAGAGCGTCGAGCACATTGGTGACGCGCAACTCCTTGGTGTCCTCGATCTGGGCGAAGAAATCGCGCCAGAAATCGCGCAGAACGTCCTTCCAGTTCAGCTCGCCGGCGGAAATGCGGTCGAGCTTTTCTTCGAGATCGGCGGTGAAGTCGTATTCGACGTATTTGGTGAAGAAGCTTTCGAGGAAAGCGGTCACCAGCCGGCCCTTGGCTTGCGGCACCAGCTTGCGCTTGTCGATCGTGACATAGTCGCGGTCGCGCAGCGTCGCCAGCGTCGCCGCATAGGTCGACGGGCGGCCGATGCCCAGCTCTTCCATCTTCTTGATCAGCGATGCTTCCGAATAGCGCGGCGGCGGTTCGGTGAAGTGCTGGGTCGAATTGATCTTCTGCTTGGCGAGATTTTCGCGGGCATTGATCTCCGGCAGACGACCATCTTCGTCGTCGGCATCGTCGCTCTGCTCGCCGTCTTCCTTCTGGTCGGTATAGGCGGCGATGAAGCCGTCGAAGCGGATCACCGAGCCGACGGCGCGCAGTCCGGCCTTCTCGCCAGCCTTATCAGCCAGAATCTCGACGGTGGTGCGCTCGATCTCTGCCGAGGCCATCTGGCTGGCAATGCCGCGCTTCCAGATCAGGTCATACAATCTCAGCTGGTCGGCATCGAGGTATTTGCGGACGTGGTCGGGCGTGCGATCGAAGCCGGTCGGGCGGATCGCTTCATGCGCTTCCTGCGCGTTCTTAGCCTTGGTCGAATAGAAGCGTGCCTTTTCCGGCAGGTAGCGGTTGCCGAATTGGTCGGCGATTGCGACGCGAGCCGCATCGATCGCTTCCGGCGCCATCTGCACGCCGTCGGTACGCATATAGGTGATGAGACCGACCGTCTCGCCGCCGATGTCGACGCCTTCATAAAGCTTCTGCGCTACCTGCATGGTGCGCGAAGCGGAGAAGCCGAGCTTGGAGGAGGCGGCCTGCTGCAAGGTGGAGGTGGTGAAAGGCGGGCTCGGATTGCGTCTGACGGGCTTTGCCTCGACGGTGTCGACGACATAGGTCGCACCTTCCAGCAATGCCTTCAGCTTGCCGGCTTCTTCGCCGTTGCCGATTGCGCGTGGCTGCAGACGCTTGCCACCGGCGGATACGAGACGAGCTTCGAATTCGTCGCCGCGCGGCGTCTTCAGGATCGCCGAGAGGTTCCAGTATTCTTCCGAGATGAAGCGCTCGATCTCGGATTCACGATCGCAAACCAGGCGAAGTGCGACGGACTGCACGCGGCCGGCCGAACGGGCGCCGGGCAGCTTGCGCCACAGCACCGGCGACAGATTGAAGCCGACGAGATAATCAAGCGCACGGCGGGCGAGGTAGGCATCGACCAGCGGCACGTCGATGTCGCGCGGGTCGGCCATCGCGTCAAGCACGGCCTTCTTGGTGATGGCGTTGAAGACGACGCGCTTGACGGGCTTGCCGTTGATGACACGCTTCTTGTTGAGCAGGTCGAGCACATGCCAGGAAATCGCTTCACCTTCGCGATCCGGGTCGGTCGCGAGGAACAGGGCGTCGGAGGATTTCACCGCATCGGCGATGTCCTTCATGCGCTTTTGCGAAGCGCCATCGACTTCCCAGAGCATTTCGAAATCCTGGTCCGGCAGTACCGAACCGTCTTTGGCGGGCAGGTCACGCACATGGCCGAAGGAGGCAAGAACCTTATATCCGGGTCCCAGATATTTGTTGATTGTCTTAGCCTTGGCAGGCGATTCCACCACTACAACGTTCATCATCAAGTCTCTGAATACGAGGTCGTGCCGAAACAAGGCACTGGAGAAGCCGGGCTTTTCCGTCTTCCCGGCCTTCCGACATGGACAGGGAATTCGTCGCGGTCAAGAGGCGAAGTCGATTTTTGCCACCGACGCAGCGATGCGAAGCTTAGAATTGGTATGCGTGTCACAGTTTTCAATCCAGCATGGAGATCGACACCAGCCCGCCGGGGTGGCGGTGCAGTCGTCCAGCCATGTCCAGCTCGAGAAGGACAGAGTGAACAGCGGATACCGGTAGGCCGGTATGCCTGACGATGTCGTCGATCTCGACCGGTGTCGGCCCGAGTGCGTCGACGATGTAGTCACGCTCGGCATCGTCGGGCGGCACGGAGAGCGGCTTGCTCCGTTCGATCGGAGCTTCGACAGGGCGCGGGCGGAAGAGATCCGGCTCGGCCAGCGGCCGCAAGGCGTCGACGATATCGCCCGGGGTGGTCACGATCATCGCGCCGTCCTTCAACAGACCGTTGGTGCCCTCGCAGCGCGGGTCGAGCGGCGAACCCGGAACGGCAAAGACCAGCCGGCCAAATTCGCCGGCAAGACGCGCGGTGATCAGCGAGCCTGAGCGGGTCGCGGCCTCGACGATGACGACACCGAGCGAAATGCCCGATATCAGCCGGTTACGGCGCGGGAAGTCGCGTGCCCGCGGCTCCCATCCGAACGGCATCTCGCTGACGGCAAGCCCGTTTCCATTCCATATGTCGTTGAGAAGGCCAATATTCTCCGGCGGGTAGGGCTGATCAAGACCGCCGGCCATCGCGGCGATGGTCCCCGTTTCGAGGCTGGCGCGATGGGCGGCCGTATCAATACCACGCGCAAGCCCGGAGACGACGGCATAACCGGCCTCGCCGCAGGCGCGGGCGATCATGGCAGTGAACTTTGCCCCGCTGATCGAGGCATTGCGCGAGCCGACGATGCCGATAGAAGGTCGCGTCGCCGCCGGGATATTACCTTTGACCGTCAGGAGAGGCGGCGCCCCGTCGATCTCCCTTAGCGCCGGCGGATAATCCGGCTCGCCGATGCCCACGAAGCGTGCGCCGAAGCGATGTACAGCTTCCAGCTCGCGCAGAGCGTCTCGCTCGTCGGCAATGCGGATCGCTCGCGTCGAGCCGCCGCGCTGGGAAAGTTCCGGCAGCATCGCAAGTGCTGCTTCTGCCGAGCCATAATGATTGATGAGATCGCGAAAGGTGGATGGTCCGACATTGTCGGAGCGGATCAGCCTGAGCCAGGCAATCCTTTGTTTTTCGGTCAGCGCAACTCCGGTCCGTCTTGCGCTGCCTGCGTCCATTATCCCTTTGCTCCGATCTTGCCTTCCGTTCCGGCGGTCAGCCTGATGATATTGGCCCTGTGCTTGTACCAGGAGATGACCGTCATCAACGCCATGACGGCGGCGATCTTGTCGACGCCCAATATCCACAATACAACCGGGATGACAAGGGTTGCAACCAATGCGGAAAGCGAGGAATAACGGGTGGTGAAGGCAATGACCAGCCAGACGATGGCGAAGATCAGGGCCATCAGCGGCGCCAGACCGAGCAGGATGCCGAGATAGGTCGCAACGCCCTTGCCGCCCTTGAAGCCGATCCAGACCGGGAAGATGTGGCCGATGAAGGCCGCGAAGCCGGCAAGCACACCGGCATCCTCACCAAAGAAATGGGCTGTTATCAGAACGGCGGCTGTGCCCTTGAAGGCATCGAGCAGCAGCGTCGCAGCCGCAAGCCACTTGTTACCGGTGCGAAGGACGTTTGTCGCGCCGATATTGCCCGAGCCGATATTGCGGACGTCGCCGAGGCCAGCCATGCGCGTCAGCAACAGGCCGAAGGGGATGGAGCCGAGCAGGTAGCCGATGACGATGGCTGCCAGCAATGTCTGCGGGGTGAGCTGCCAAGTCCAGAAATCCGCCATCACGTCTTGTTCTCCGTAAACCCGGGCTTGCCCTAGAGGCTGTGAACCAGCTTGCCGGCGACATAAGTCGCAACCGCCCGGCCGCTCATTCTCGCATCTTCGAAAGGTGTATTTTTCGAGCGCGACAAAAGCATGTCTTTTGCGACAAGCCAAGGCTCGTCAAGATCGATCAGGGTAATATCTGCCTTGGCACCGGGCTTCAGCGTGCCGGCATCGAGACCGAAGATCTGGGCGGGCCGTGTCGACAGCGCATCGATGAGCCGCATCAGGCTGACCTGGCCGCTATGATAGAGCCGAAGGGCGGCGGCAAGCAGCGTTTCCAGCCCGACAGCGCCGTCCTCGGCCTCGCCGAAGGGCAGGCGCTTGGTATCCACATCCTGCGGGTCGTGCGAGGAGACGATGATGTCGATCGTGCCGTCCGCCAACGCCTCGATCATGCCCGTGCGGTCGTCCTCGGAACGAAGCGGCGGGTAGACTTTAAAGAACGTCCGGTATTCGCCGATGTCGTTCTCGTTCAGTGCGAGGTTGTTGATCGAGATGCCGCAGGTGACCTTGGCGCCACGCGAGCGGGCAAGGCGGATGGCCTCAGCCGATTCCGGCACGGAGATCATGGCTGCGTGGTAATGGCTGCGGGTCAGTGCCGCGATACGCAGATCGCGCTCCAGCGGGATAAGCTCGGCTTCCCTAGGGATGCCCGAAAGCCCGAGCCAGCTCGCCAGCAATCCCTCATGCATGACGCCGTTGGCGCCGAGATACTTGTCGCGGGTCTCGCAGGAAATAACCGCGCCGAATTCGCGCGCATAGGTCATCAACCGCCGCAGGACCTGCGTGTCATAGACGGCGGAATGCGCATCGGTGAAGGCGACGGCCCCAGCTGCCCGAAGCAGGCCGATTTCCGTCATCTCTTCGCCGGCAAGGCCCTTGGTGAGGGCTGCAGCCGGATAGACATTGACGACCGCCGTATCACGCGCCGTCTTCTTGACGAATTCGACCAGGGCGATGTCGTCGATGACGGGATGGGTATCCGGCATCATGATGAAGGAGGTAACGCCGCCGGCCGCTGCCGCACGGCTTGCAGACGCGATCGTTTCGCGATGCTCGCCGCCGGGCTCGCCGACATGCACGCGAGCATCGACCAGGCCGGGCACGGCGACGAGGCCGGTGCAATCCCGTACCGTCGCGCCCTTGGGTGTCGCATGGCCTTTCAAGCCCTTGCCGGCGAAAATGATGATGCCATCCTCGACGACAATCGCGCCGACCTCATCGAGATTGCGGGAGGGGTCGATGATGCGGACATTCTGCAGGACGATCGAGTTGCTCATGCGCCTGCTCCCTCGCTGCGAGGCCCCTGGTTCTGGGAGATGAGCAGCGTCTCCATGACCGCCATGCGCACGGCGACGCCCATTTCCACCTGTTCGGCAATGACGCTCTGTGGACCGTCGGCGACTTCGGAGGCGATCTCGACCCCGCGGTTCATCGGGCCTGGATGCATGACAAGCGCATCCTCCTTGGCGGCTTTCAGCGTTTCCGCGTCGAGCCCGTAGAAATGATAGTATTCACGCACCGACGGCACGAAGGCGCCGGACATGCGCTCTCGTTGCAACCGCAGCATCATGACAACATCGGCGTCCTTCAGGCCTTCCTTCATCGAATGGAAGACCTCGGCGCCCATGTCGGCAATGCCGGTGGGCAGAAGCGTGGCAGGAGCGACGACGCGGACGCGGGCGCCCATGGCGTTCAGAAGCAGGATGTTTGAGCGGGCGACGCGCGAATGAAGCACATCTCCGCAGATGGCGACGATGATGCGCGAAAGCTTGCCCTTGGTGCGGCGGATCGTCAGCGCGTCGAGCAGCGCCTGCGTCGGATGTTCGTGCTGGCCGTCGCCGGCATTGACCACCGAGCAGGAGACCTTCTGGGCCAGCAATGCGGCAGCGCCGGCACTCGAATGGCGGATGACAAGTACGTCTGGCCGCATGGCGTTCAGCGTCATCGCCGTATCGATCAGCGTTTCGCCTTTTTTCACCGAGGAATTGCCAACCGACATGTTCATGACATCGGCGCCGAGCCGTTTTCCGGCCAGCTCGAAGGAGGATTGCGTGCGGGTCGAGGCTTCGAAGAAGAGGTTGATTTGCGTGAGACCGCGAAGCGTCGACGTCTTCTTCTCGCGCTGGCGGCTTATCTTGACGGCCTCGTCGGCCCTGTCGAGAAGATAGGTGATATCCTGCTCGGTAAGACCCTTGATGCCGATGAGGTGGCGGTGGGGAAAGAAGACCATGGACCTGCCCTCTGAATGTCGTCAGGGGGTCTATAGAGAGGGAGCGCCAAAGGGGCAAGCGCGCGTATGCGATGAGCCTGCTTGTTCCCCATGCAATTTCGCCCGAATGCCGTTACAGCAGCTATGCTGTTGGGAGACAAAACTTCCGGTTTCCTTTTGCAACCCTCTTGCTCTAAAAAGCGATTCATGACCCAACAGACCCGGACTGACGACCCATTTGCCGACTTGAACCAGCCGAGCCTCTGGTCCGGCATCAATGCCTATCGTTCCGATCCGCTCATCGTTGATCTGACCTCCGGTCTGCCACGCTCGGTCCGCGAAGATCTGGAGCAGCTCGGCCGCTTCGTCACCTCTCACGAGGCGCAGGAACTGGCGCGTATGGCGAACCAGGGCACGCCGCAGCTGCGCACCCATGGTCCGCGGGGCGAGCGTCTCGATGTCGTCGAATTCCATCCGGCCTGGCACGCGCTGATGCGCCGTTCCATGGCGTCGGGCCTGCATTCCTCGATCTGGGATGCGCAGGCGGACCCCGAGGCAAAGGGGCAGTCGCACAAGGTCCGCGCCGCGCGCTTCTATTTGACGGCGCAGCTCGAATGCGGCCATCTCTGCCCGCTGACGATGACCAGCGCCTCCGTGGCCGCCATGATGGCGTCGCCCGCCGTCCAAAAGGACTGGGCGCCAAAAATCCTGTCGCGCAAATATGATTCTTCCAACAAGCCCGCCATGCAGAAGACCGCCGTCACCATCGGCATGGGCATGACGGAGAAGCAGGGCGGCACCGATGTGCGCGCCAACAAGACCAGCGCCGAAAAGGTGAGCGACGGCATCTACCGGCTTTCGGGCCATAAATGGTTCATGTCGGCGCCGATGAGCGATGCCTTCATCATGCTCGCCCAGACCAAGGAGGGCCTTGGCTGCTTCCTCGTCCCGAGGCTGCTCGAGGATGGCTCGGCCAACGGCCTGCAGTTCCAGCGGCTGAAGGACAAGCTCGGCAATCGCTCGAACGCTTCCTCCGAAGTCGAGTTCCACGATACCTTCGGCTTCCTGCTCGGAACGCCCGATGCCGGCATCCGCACGATCCTCGACATGGTGACGCTGACGCGGCTTGACTGCGCGTTGGCCTCGGCCGGCATCATGCGCGCTTCGCTGGCCGAGGCGGTGCATCATGCGCGCGGCCGCAGCGTCTTCGGCAAGATGCTGGTCAACCAGCCGATCATGACGCGCGTGCTCGCCGACATGGCGCTCGACGTCGCGGCGGCAACGGCGCTCGCCTTCCGCCTGGCCGAGGCCTTCGACAAGGCAAGCGGCAACAGCGAGGACGCGGCCTATGCCCGCGTCATGACGCCGGTCGCCAAATATTGGTGCTGCAAGATCGCTCCGGCGCTCATCTATGAAGCCATGGAGTGCATTGGCGGCAGCGGCTATATCGAGGAGCGCCCGATCGCCCGTCATTACCGCGAAGCACCAGTCAACGCGATCTGGGAAGGCTCCGGCAATGTCATGGCGCTCGACGTTCTACGCGTGTTGAACCGCGGCAAGGACCTGTTCGAAACCGTGTTCGCCGGCCTTGCCCGCGATCTCGGACCTGCCGGCAAGAAGACCATCGAAGTTTTGCGGGCAGCCATGGCGCTTTGCGAACAGGATGAGGGCGCTGCCCGCTTGCTGGTCGAACAAATGGCGCTTGCTGCCGGGGCGGCCGAACTCTATCGCCTCGGAGCGGGCAAGATCGCCGATGCCTTCATCGAAACCCGCCTTGCCGGCGGCTGGCGCTCCACCTATGGCATGCTCGATGCGCGGTTCGATGCCGGCTACATCGTCGACCTCCTCTATCCGCCAGCCACCTAGAATTTGCGCCGGCGATTGCCGCGATACCAATATGTATTATATATTGGTATCGACAAGGGAGTTTTTACATGGCCCGCAACACATCAGTTTCGCTCGGTGATCATTTCAGCGACTTCATCGATGCCCAGGTGCAGACGGGCCGCTACGGCTCCGCCAGCGATGTTGTCCGCGCTGGCCTGCGGCTGCTCGAAGAGCACGAGGCAAAGGTCCGGGCTCTTCAAGAGGCGTTGATTGCCGGCGAGGAATCCGGAAAACCTGCCCCCTTCGATAATGCTGCATTCCTGAAGCGGATGCGTGCCACATATGGCGAATAGGCCTGGTCGCTACGGTCTATCGCCCTTGGCGGAGGCCGACCTTGAAGATGTCTGGCGATATACGGTCGAAAACTGGTCTGCGAAGCAAGCGGAAGCCTACCATGCCGAAATCGTCGAAGTTTTCGAGGGTTTGGCGTCGGGTCTGAAAGTCGGGCGTCGGGCCGACATTCGTGAAGGCTATTTCAAATATGCCGTCGGCTCGCATGTGATTTACTATCTTCTATCCGATGCCGAGATGATTGTGATTCGTGTGTTGCATCGGCGAATGGATGTCAGCCGGCACCTCTGAAGAGGTGTTCGGATCTGAACAATTTGGCTTGGTATCATATTCGCTTGCAGGGGCTCCCATGATTAATCTCCGACCCGTCCAACCCGGCGACATTGACCAGCTCTATGCGATCTCGCTGAAGACGGGCGATGCCGGCAAGGATGCGACGCCGCTTCACCGCGACGGACGTTTGATCGGGCACATCTATTCGGCGCCCTATGCCACGCTTCTTCCCCAACTGGTCTTCGTTGCCGAGGATGGCGAGGGTGTCTTTGGCTATATTTCCGGCGCCTTCGATACGGTCGCTTTCGAAGACCGGCTTGAGCGCGAATGGTGGCCGGGCTTGCGCCGGCAATATGCCGCTCCGTCGGGAGATCCGACGCTTTGGGATGCCGACCAGCGGCGCATATCGGCCATCTATCGTCCGAACCGGGTGCCCACCTTCCTCACAGATCGCTTTCCGGCGCATATTCATATGAATCTGCTGCCGAGGGCGCAGGGGAAGGGCATCGGCACGGCTTTGCTCGATCGCTGGATCGAGAATGCCCGCGCCAACGGCGTCAAGGGCATTCACCTTGGCGCCAATTCCGGCAATCATGGCGCCATCCGCTTCTGGTCGTCGCGGGGCTTCGTGCCGGTGGAGTTGCCGGCGGATATCGCGTCGGAAACCACCGTGTGGTTTGGCCAGCCTGTCTAAATCTGTGGATTTGCAGGCCCAGGCGATATTGCCGCCCACAGCTTTGTTGTCCGTATCGATGCGGCTTGCTACTCACCGCTCGGTGACAGATTGGAGCTGAGTCGATGGCCGTTGCAAACGCAGCCGTTAAAATACCGTTGGAAACGCCCGTTGCGGAAAAGCGGGTGCGCAACCGCGCCGCGACCGAGCAGGCGATCCTCGACGCCGCCAAGCGGCTTCTGGCGGAGGAGGGGTTCCAGAATTTCGGCATCAATGCGGTGGCGCGCGGTGCCGGCTGCGACAAGCAGCTGATCTACCGCTATTATGGCGGCCTGAACGGCCTTGTGGAAGCGATCGGCACGGATCTCGGAGACTGGGTGAAGGACCGCATTCCCGACGACACCGGCGGCATGTTCCTTCTGACCTATGGCGATCTGATGGAGCGCCTTGCTCTGCTATTTCTCGACGCCCTGCGCGCCGACCCGCTGATGCGCCGCATTGTCGCCTGGGAAGTCTCGGAAAACAGCGAGCAGGTCCGCCGGCTGTCCGAAGCTCGATCCAAGGCGCTTGCTGGCTGGATCGAGCGCATGCGCGGCTCGCTGACACCGCCAAAGGGCGTCGATGCGCAGGCGGTCAACGCCATGATCTTCGCGGCCATCCAGCATCTTGTCCTGTCGGCAGCGGTCAGCGACCAATGCGCCGGTCTTCCTTTGAAAAACGCCAAGGATTGGGAGAAGGCGGCAGCCTCCTTGAAGCGGATCGTACGCGGCGTTTACGGCTGATGCCGGGGCCTGTTCGGAAGATATCCACAAGCCCGCCGCGCTGTTAACCTTAACAAATGGTTTACGTTGCACCCCAGCGGTTAACTCGTCACTGTGAAGAGACCGATTGTTAACCATCAAGCGTGCAGCCATGGGGTTGAGACCCGCAAAATTAGTGTTTCTTGTCGCGGCGATGATGTTCTTCGCCGTGCTCGCACTAGATATAACCTGGCCCGCGGTGGTTCTGAGCGCCATGGCGCTGTCGAACTGGTTCGTCCTTTCGGCTGGCACGACGCAATTCCAGCGTCGAAGGGGTACCGCATGAAGTGGTTGTTGATTTGCTGGGCTGGGCCGGTCTCGTTTCTCGGGGCATGGTATTATCTGTCGTACTACGACATGAGCTTCGGCATATTCATGCTGACACGGCAGATGCATGACCTGGTGTTCGATATCTACGGCAAGATCCTCGGCATCCCGCCGGAAACCATTCCGCCGCTGGTCGCGCGCGCCATCGCCTTCGACAGTCTGCTTGTCTTCGCGATCTTCGGCTTTCGCCGCCGCGCCGCCATCATTGCCTGGTGGAAGCGCCGTCAGGCGTCGAGATCGGGCAGGGTGGCCCTGCCGAGCGCCGACAACCTGTCCAACGCTCCCTGAAGAATAAAGCTCGCCGCCGCCGAGTCGATGCGCTCGGCCCGCTTGGCGCGCGAGACGTCCATCTCCAGAAGCGCCCGTTCGGCAGCGACGGTCGAAAGACGCTCGTCCCAGAAGACGAAGGGCAGGGCGGTCTTGTCGGCCATGCTGCGCACGAAGGCGCGGGTGGCCTGGACGCGCGGCCCCGAAGAACCATCCATATTGACGGGCAGGCCGATGATGAAGGCGGCGACCTTCTCCTTCTCTGCAAAGGCAAGCAGGGTCTGGGCGTCCTGGGTGAACTTGACCCGCTTGATCACCGGGCGCGGCGTGGCGAAACGCCGGCCGAGATCGGACATGGCCAGCCCGATCGTCTTGGTGCCGAGATCGAGGCCGGCGACTGCCTGGCCGGGCAGAAGCATCATGGCCAGGTCTTCGATGGTCAGCGTCGTCATCGGGGTCTTGCTCCTGTCAAAACAAATTGAAGTCAAAGCCGCTTTTCTTTGTCGCGGTTTGAGATATCTCCTAGACACCAGCCTTCCATTTCAAATCAAGTCATAAGGATAAATCCCATGAAGATCACTTGGCTCGGCCATGCCGCTTTTCGTATCGAAACGGCGAAGGCGAAAATACTGATCGATCCTTTCCTGACCTATAATCCTTCCTTTGCCGCCGCCGGCCTCAACATCAAGGATGCCGCCGAAGGCGTAACCCATATCCTTTTGACGCACGGCCATGCCGACCACGTCGGCGATACGGTTCAGATCGCAAAGGACACCGGCGCCGTGGTTCTCGCCAACGCCGATCTCGCCTCCTGGCTCGGCACGAAGGGCGTCGAGAAGCTGGAAATGGGCAATACCGGCGGCACCGTCAGCCTCGGCGGCTTCTCGGCCACCTTTACCAATGCGCTGCATTCTTCCGCCCAGATCACCGAAGATGGCGTTTCCCACGCGCTCGGCAACCCGAACGGCCTGATGCTGCACTTTGAAGATGAAGCATCGCTCTTCCACATGGGCGATACCGACATCTTCTCGGATATGGCCCTGATCAACGAACTGCATCAACCCGATATCGGCATCCTGCCGATTGGCGACCGCTTTACCATGGGCGGTGCCGTGGCCGCACTCGCCTGCCAGCGCTTCTTCAACTTCAAGACCGCCATCCCCTGCCACTATGGCAGCTTCCCCTTCATCGACCAGACCGCGGAAAAGTTCGTTGTCGGCATGGAAGGCTCGAAGACGTCGGTTGCCGCACCGAAGGTGGGCGAGAGCGTTTCTGCCTGACGATACCCGTTGCGTATGGCGGGCATGGTCTTTATAGCGAGTGAGAAAAATCCTATCCGGAGAATGCCATGTCCGTCGATCTCGCCACTGTCAAACGCGTCGCCCATCTTGCCCGCATCGCCGTCAATGAAGACGAAGCGCAGCGGATGATGGGCGAGCTGAACGGCATTCTGGGCTTCGTCGAGCAGCTCTCCGAAGTGAATGTCGATGGCGTCGAGGCGATGACCTCGGTGACGCCGATGGCAATGAAGAAGCGCACGGATGAAGTCACCGACGGCAACAAGGCCGCCGACATCGTTGCCAACGCGCCGAATACCGATCAGAATTTCTTCCTGGTGCCCAAAGTCGTAGAATAGCGGTTCCTTTCGAGCCTTTCCGACCCGTTGCCCAATTCCAGATCTGAAGCGAAACAAAATGAGCGAACTGACCAGCCTGACCATTGCCGAAGCCCGCGACAAGCTGCGCGCCAAGCAGATTACCGCCACCGAACTGACCGAAGCCTATATTTCGGCGATCGACGCGGCCAACGGTCAGATCAATGCTTATATCAAGGTGACGCCGGAAAAGGCGCTAGACATGGCCAAGGCTTCGGACGCACGCCTCGCAGCCGGCAAGGCCGGCGCGCTTGAAGGCATTCCGCTCGGGATCAAGGACCTGTTCGGCACCGAAGGCATCCACACCCAGGCCTGCAGCCACATCCTCGACGGTTTCCAGCCGCGCTATGAGTCGACTGTCACACAGAACCTCTGGAACGACGGCGCCGTCATGCTCGGCAAGCTCAACATGGATGAGTTCGCCATGGGCTCGTCCAACGAGAGCTCCTATTACGGCCCGGTCATCAACCCCTGGCGCGCCGAAGGCTCGAACCAGCAGCTCGTTCCGGGCGGCTCGTCCGGCGGTTCGGCCGCCGCCGTTGCAGCGCATCTTTGCGCCGGCGCCACCGCCACCGATACAGGCGGCTCCATCCGCCAGCCAGCCGCCTTCACCGGCACCGTCGGTATCAAGCCGACTTACGGCCGCTGCTCGCGCTGGGGCATCGTCGCCTTCGCCTCGTCGCTCGACCAGGCCGGCCCGATCGCCCGCGACGTGCGCGACGCCGCCATCCTCCTGAAGTCGATGGCAAGCGTCGATGCCAAGGACACGACCTCTGTCGACTTGGCCGTGCCGGACTATGAGGCCTCGCTCGGTCAGTCGCTGAAGGGCATGAAGATCGGTATCCCCAACGAATATCGCGTCGATGGCATGCCGGAAGAGATCGAAAAGCTCTGGCAGCAGGGCATTGCCTGGCTGAAGGACGCCGGCGCCGAGATCGTCAACATCTCGCTGCCGCACACCAAATATGCGCTGCCGGCCTACTACATCGTCGCGCCGGCCGAAGCCTCATCGAACCTTGCCCGCTATGACGGCGTCCGCTACGGCCTGCGCGTCGACGGCAAGGATATCGTCGACATGTACGAGAAGACGCGCGCTGCCGGTTTCGGCCAGGAAGTGAAGCGCCGCATCATGATCGGCACCTATGTTCTGTCGGCCGGCTATTACGACGCCTATTACCTGCGCGCCCAGAAGGTCCGCACGCTGATCAAGCGCGATTTCGAGCTTGCCTTCAACGCCGGCGTCGACGCGATCCTCACGCCCGCCACGCCGTCCTCGGCCTTCGGCATCGCCGACGAGGACCTCGCGTCCGATCCGGTGAAGATGTACCTCAACGACATCTTCACGGTGACGGTCAACATGGCCGGTCTCCCCGGCATCGCCGTCCCCGCCGGCCTCGACCCGAAGGGCCTGCCGCTCGGCCTGCAGCTTATCGGCAAGCCGTTCGACGAAGAAACCCTCTTCAAGACTGCCCATGTCATCGAGCAGGCCGCCGGCAAGTTCACGCCGGCGAAGTGGTGGTAAGCCGAAGATCCCCAACGGTACGAATGGCCTGATGAACGATCTCGTCAAGCTTCGCGACGTTTGACATCACTTATCAAAAGGGCTGTCCGGAAATCCGGGCGGCCCTTTTTGCACATGCCAATATTCCGCCCACGCGCCATCACACTTTGGACCGAAATACGATCATAAATTGCAGCGAGCCGCTTGGTCTCATCCACTGCAACCGAATCGGAAGGTCTCTTCATGCTCAAGCAAGTCACGGCGATCCTGCTCCTCAGCGTGTCATCTCCAGCGATTGTGCTGGCGGCCGACAATGGGGCCATTCGATCCATCACTCTGTCCTCGGGCGGTCTGGCCCAGGTTTCGCGAGCGGCCGATATCAATAGCGATGGCATGATCCGGATCGAGGTGCCGCTCGATCAGGTCGACGACATCCTGAAGAGCCTTGTGGTCAATGGGGCCGCGGGTTCAGTGGCCGGCATGTCGCTGGCAGGGCCGCAGCCCTTGCAAGAGACATTCAAGGGCCTGCCATTCAGTCTGGAAGCGCTCTCCTCCGTGCCGTCGCTTCTGACATCGATGCAGGGCGCCAAGGTGGCGGTTACCAGCGGTGGCAAGACCGTTGAAGGAAGCATCCTCGGCATAGAGGCCAGGAAGGCCGACGAGAAGACATCGACTTATCTGCTGACCGTCATCGACAAGGATGGCGCGGTGGAGACGCTGGCGCTCGGCCAGGATGCGTCCGTCCGCTTTGACGATCCCGATACGAGGGCAAAGCTCGCCAAGGCGACGGCAGCCATTGCCCGCGGCAAGAACGATCGCACCCGCGCCATCGATATCAAGGTGAATGGCGTGAAGAACAGCGGTGATATCGGTCTCACCTATGTCGTTCCGTCACCGATCTGGAAAACGGCCTACAAGGTCGTCATCGATGGAAATAACAAGGCGCGCCTGCAGGCGTGGACGGTGCTGGAAAATGCCAGCGGCGAGGATTGGAAGGGCATCAAGCTGACGCTGACCTCGGCCGAACCGGTGACGCTGAAGCAGGGCCTGCACCAGCTTTATTGGCGAGAGCGGCAGGAAGTGCCTGTCAACACGGCGTCGAACAACGTCCCCGATCCGGACAGCGGCGATCTCTCCAACAGGCGGCGGCTGGCATCCAGCGCCGCGGCGCCCGCACCCGCCGGGGCAATGCATTATGATGCCAAAAGAATGGCGGATGCACAGGCCTATGCGACCGACGAGTTGGCGCGGCCGGCAGAACCGATGCAAGTCGCCACCGGAAATCCAACAGCGGCAACCGAAAGCGATATTTCCGCCACCTTCGAGCTTCCGGGAACCTACGATCTCGCCAATGGCGATACCTTGTCGGTGCCGATCAAGGATGCGGATGTGGAGGCCGACATGGTGGACATGTATCGGGCCGGCAGCGCCTTTCGCAATCCCATCGCCGCCGTAATGCTGAAGAACACCACCGGGGTCAGCTTGCCGGCGGGAATTCTGACCCTCTACGACAGTAAAACCGGCTATATCGGCGATTCCCAGCTGTCGGCGCTGCCCAAGGACGACACGCGCCTCGCCAGCTTTGCCACCGATCGCAAGGTATCGATCAGCGAACAGCAGACGCCGACCGAGGAAATCGCCTCGCTGAAGGTTTCCGATGGCGTTATGAATGCCACCGTTAGATATCGCCAGACGACGACATACATCGTGTCCGGTGCGCTTGATGGCGAACGGACCGTTATCATCGAGCACCCGATCCGGGACGGCTGGTCGTTCTCTTCGGCTGAGAGTTTCGGCAAGACTGCAACGCATCAACGGCTCAAGGTGGTCGTGCCGGCTGGCACGGAAAAGACGCTGACGGCAGTCGACGAGCAGCTTCAGAGCAACAGCTATGCCCTGGTCGATGTTGAACCGGACATGCTGCTCGGATGGTCGGCCTCGACACAGGACAAGGCACTCACGGACAAGCTCGCAAACCTGGCAGACGCGCGCAAAAGGCAGGTTGCGATCCAGAACGAACTGGCGAGCCTCGACAGCGAAATCGAGAAAACCATCAACGATCAGGAACGGATAAGGCGCAATCTCGGCGCCGTGCCCGACAATAGCGATCTGAAGAAGCGCTATTTGAAGGCTCTGGCGGATAGCGAGGACCAGATTGCCTCGATGAACGAAAGGCGCGATACCGTGCAGCAGGAAAGCGATCGCCGCGGCGACAAGGTGACTGACATCATCAGAACATTCTGATCGCCACGTCGGCAGCGCCTATTGGAGAGAGCCGCCTCATCGGGCGGCTCTCGTCCTTGCTCTATCGATTATCCAGCTGCGCCCTCACCAGCTTTAGCCCCTTTTCCGTGATCCGGTAGGGTTGACCGTCGGTGGACCGGATGGCCTTCAGCCGTCTGAGCCTGCGAAAGAGGTCAATCCCGAAATCGGGATAGAGCCAGCCGTCGCGCGTGTAGCAACTGGCGGTCTCGATCTTCTTCTTTTCGGTGCGTTCGAGTTCGATGCGGCCGCCCTGAGCGAGCAGGTGGAGAATGCGCTGTTCCGCGCGAGAAATATCCATTGGAGTCAGAATCCGTAATGCGCCATGGGGCGCAACAAAACGATCCGAAGCTTCCCTGGAGGGAAGTCGGGGCTTCGTTTTTCAGGCCTGGCACGCAAGCGAACTTGCGAGCGAGGCCTTTACCGGGTCTGACAAAAGGTGGACATAAAAACTCCGTCGAGGCGCCGTGTTTAAAACAGGTTGCGCCCGGCAGTCAAGCGCAACCGTATCTGCAGTATGAAATGCGATGTGCAACCGCGAATCTCGCCGCTGGAAAAAGCCACGCTCCGGTGCTTTACTACCGGAAATGGCGGGGGCTTGATGATCCATATTCGCAATGCCCATGAGGGTGAAACCGAGGTATTGGCGAGTATAGGCGTGCGCTCCTGGCAGAAGGCCATGGGCGCGATCGGAGGCTCGGGTGAGCTTCTGGAGAACGCCAGCGACGCCTTTGCCAATTTCACCCGCAATATGTGGCTGACGATCACGATCATCGAACTGAATGCGGAAGTTGTCGGCTGGGCGGCGCGTGAGGCGCTCGATGAGACCATCTCCGATTTCTGGATCGATCCCGGGTTTCTTCGTCAGGGATTGGGTTCGGCGCTGCTGGCACGCATCGAGCAGGATGTGCGCGAGCAGGGACTGGAAAAGATCTCCCTGCACACGCACGCCGGCAATGCCGACGCGATCGGCTTCTTCAAGGCGCACGGCTACGAGATCCGCTGGCTGTCGATCGTCTATTCGCCGAAGCTCGATAGCGACGTTCCGACGATTGGACTTTCGAAAGCGCTGGTCGAGGGCGGCGACGGCGCCTATGGTCCCGGCATATAGCGCGCCGGCAGTGCCGAAAGCCTTGCGCCATCCCGCCAATTGCTCTACCTCACAAAGTTCAGAAGAACAGCATTTCAAGAGCTTCCCATGACCCTTGTCGACGTCCGCACGCCAGATCCGAAACGCTTCATTCCCGGTGCCACCGGCGATTGGGAAATCGTTATCGGCATGGAAGTCCATGCCCAGGTGTTGAGCAATTCCAAGCTCTTCTCCGGCGCCTCGACCGAGTTCGGCAAGCCGCAGAATTCCAACGTGTCGCTGGTCGATGCCGCCATGCCCGGCATGCTGCCCGTCATCAACGAGGAATGCGTCGCGCAGGCCGTGCGCACCGGTCTCGGCCTGAAGGCGCAGATCAACAATCGTTCGATCTTCGACCGCAAGAACTATTTCTATCCCGACCTGCCGCAAGGCTATCAGATCTCGCAGTTCAAGGACCCGATCGTCGGCGAGGGCAAGATCGTCATCTCGCTCGGCCCGGACCGTCAGGGCCAGTTCGAAGATATCGAGATCGGCATCGAGCGCCTGCATCTGGAACAGGATGCTGGCAAGTCGCTGCACGATCAGCATGCCACCATGTCCTATGTGGATCTCAACCGCTCCGGCGTCGCGCTGATGGAAATCGTCTCCAAGCCGGATATCCGCTCGTCGGACGAGGCGAAGGCCTATATGACGAAGCTGCGCTCGATCGTGCGCTATCTCGGCACCTGCGACGGCAACATGGACGAGGGCTCCATGCGCGCCGACGTCAACGTCTCCGTGCGCCGTCCCGGCGGCGAATTCGGCACGCGCTGCGAAATCAAGAACGTCAACTCCATCCGCTTCATCGGTCAGGCGATCGAATACGAAGCACGCCGGCAGATCGGCATTCTGGAGGATGGCGGCAAGATCGATCAGGAAACCCGCCTGTTCGATCCCAACAAGGGCGAGACCCGGTCCCTGCGCACCAAGGAAGATGCGCATGATTACCGCTATTTCCCCGATCCGGATCTGCTGCCGCTCGAATTCGATGACGCCTTCGTTGCAGAGCTAGCCAAGCATCTGCCTGAGCTGCCCGACGACAAGAAAGAGCGCTTCGTTCGTGAGCTCGGCCTTTCGATCTACGACGCTTCCGTGCTCGTCTCGGAAAAGGCGATCGCCGATTATTTCGAAGCGGTCGCTGCCGGCCGTGACGGCAAGGCTGCTGCAAACTGGGTGATCAACGACTTGCTGGGCGCTCTGAACAGAATCGGCAAAGACATTGAAGAGACTCCGGTTTCGCCCGCTCAGCTCGGTGCGATCATCGACCTCATCAAGGCCGAGACCATCTCCGGCAAGATCGCCAAGGATCTGTTCGAGATCATCCTCACCGAGGGTGGCGATCCCGCCGAGATTGTCGAGACCCGCGGCATGAAGCAGGTGACCGACACCGGCGCCATCGAAAAGGCCGTCGACGAGATCATTGCCGCCAACCCGGATCAGGTTGCCAAGGTCAAGGCAAAGCCGACCCTTGCCGGCTGGTTCGTCGGCCAGGTGATGAAGTCCACGGGCGGCAAGGCAAACCCGCAGGCCGTGCAGGCACTGGTCAAGGCCAAGCTCGGCATCGAAGAGGAATAGCGGGTGTTCTTCGTCCGCACCGCCGGCGAGCAGGATCTGGAAAAGGTCCGTGCTCTGCTGCGCGAAACCTGGCATGCGACCTACGACCATATCTATGGGGCCGACAAGGTCAGCGAGTTGCATGCCTCCTGGCACTCTCTGGCATCGCTGAAGGCGCGGTTGGCTAAGAAGAACGCCGAATTCCTCGTCGCCGACGACGGCAGGGCAATTGGCGGCATGGGTTATGCCGCCATGTCCACGGAAATGACCAAGACGGTCATGCTGCACATGCTCTATGTCGGCCCGCGCTACCAGCGCCAAGGCGTCGGCCGCGACATCTTCGCCGAGCTGGAAACTTGTTTTCCTGACGCAGAAATCATGCGCCTGGAAGTCGATCCGCAAAACGAACCGGCGATCGCCTTCTACAAGGCGCATGGTTTTGTCGAAGTTGGCCGCACTGACAATAACGGGCCGGGGCAATCGGGCATACCGACGCTGGTGTTTGAGAAGCCGCTGGCTACCTAGCAGCCTGTTGGTTTTGAAGCTTTTTGGTCAATGGCCAGCGTTTGGTGCCTAGGCCGCATCTTCAGTCTTCTCTGTCTTCGTATATCGTGCATGGAATTTTGCCATCAGCTCCAGAAGCCCCTGCTTTCCGTAAGTCAGATCCGAAATCACGATACAAACGTGCTGTATATCCTCCGCCCCTTGGCGGATATGGCGCCTTGAGCCGCGCAGCTGTCCAATTACGCGATACCCTGGAGCTAACCGCAGCCAGACGTGTCGGTTTGGCTGGCTCCAACTGAGTGACTCAACACCGACAATCGCACCTTCGGATAGGACTATCGCAACGACTATCACGCAAAAGCCTAGAAGCATGGCGCCTAATATTATGCCTAGGCTTTTGCGGGGCGTGGGGACGTCGATTTTCTCGATGTCGGCCCAACGGATGAAATCTGACCCTAACCGCGTGTCCTTGATACCTTCAGGTGAGATGACCAAAATCGCCGCTCGCGCTCGAAAAATAAGCTTATGCAATGTCACGAAAGCGCCGCACGCGGTTAGCAAGGCAAGCGATATCCAAGCCATGCTTGTGATTATGTCGCTTCTTGAAAGATAGGCTATAAAAGCAATCAATATCGTCAAAAATATATATGTAGCCGCCTTATATCCCAGCGCAGAATTGTCGTATTCGATTGTATACGTTTCGCTGGTCGACATGATTGCTTTTCAGTTCCTCCACGGAACAAAGACGTAGGTACGATATATTGCCCTCACAAGAACTACTTATCCGCGAAGCGAAAGAATTCGATCTTCCCTCTTTGATCGACCTCTTTGCCGCCGACACCATGGGCGGGCACGGCGATACCGCTGATCCTTCCGTCTATGACGATTATCTCAGCGCCTTTCGCGCTGTCGCCTCATCTTCCGGCCAGACGCTCTACGCGGCCGAACTTGCCGGCGAGATCGTCGGCACCTTCCAGACGATCGTCGTCACTTCGTTGCATGCTCGGGGATCGTCCGCGATGATTATCGAGTCGGTACAGACGCGGTCGGATATGCGCGGGCAGGGGATAGGTGCTGCGATGATCAATTTCTGCATCGACGAGGCAAAAAGCCGCGGCATGCGGCTGGTGCAGCTAACCTCGAATGCTCAGCGCAAGGATGCTCACCGTTTCTATGAGAGACTGGGCTTCAAGCCGACCCATCTCGGTTTCAAGATGGCATTGAAATGACCGTGTTTCCTGCCGGAATCACTGGACAAGCCGATCTCGTGGCGGCATAAGCAAGCTATCGAATTCTGGTATCGCTCGCCCCTCAGCGGGTATCGAGGAAAAGACATGTGGAATTTCATCGTACAAACCTTCACCTGGTGGAATGGTCAGACAATGGGTACGCGGTTCGCGACCTGGCGTTTCGGCAAGCGCGTTGGCGAGGATGAATTCGGCAATGTCTATTACGAAGGCGGCATGTCCTCCTATGGTCTCCAGAAGCGTTGGGTAATCTACAAGGGTTATGCGGAAGCTTCGGCGATTCCTCCGGGCTGGCACGGCTGGATGCATCACCGCACCGACGTTCCTCCGACCAAGGAAAACTACGTCGCCAAGGAATGGCAGAAAGAGCACCGCGCCAACCAGACCGGCACTCCGCAAGCCTATCGTCCGCCGGGTTCGCTGGCTGTTGCCGGCGAGCGTCCGCGCGTGACGGGCGATTACGACGCCTGGACCCCGGGCAACTGAGCATAGCGAGCCGGCTCGTCCTTTGGCCACAATTGGCCGTTAGGCGCGAGAGATGCCGGCTCTTGCTCGGCGCTTTGACCGAGACCAAGCGGAGAGTGGCGGATATGACGTTTTTCACGCGGAGCGCTTCTTTGCGTGCAATAGCGGGAGCAGGCCTTGCTCTCCTGGCCGGCATCCTGTCCGCTCCATCAGCCGAAGCGGCACGCATTGCCAATCCCGTCGCCGTTTTCTCCGGCCTCGACAAGATCACCGGTCGCATCACCACCTTTGACGTCTATATCAACGAAACAGTGCAGTTCGGCGCATTGCAGGTGACGCCGCGTGCCTGCTATTCGCGCGATGATACGGAACAGCAGAAGGTGGATGGTTTCGTCGAGGTTGATGAGATCACGCTTGATCGCCGTATCCGCCGCATCTTCACCGGCTGGATGTTTGCCGACAGCCCAGGCCTCAATGCTGTGGAGCATCCGATCTACGACGTGTGGCTGAAAGAGTGCAAACAGAAGTCCGACGTCCCGGCGCCGGATACTGCCGGCGCAAAATAATCAACCTGCCGAGAATTCATGGCTAAGATGGCTAGCCCGCGGGAGCATGGCTCCCGCGGGCATTTTATCATTCAGCCTGCGGATTTGTGGCCGCTTCGGCGATAGCGTCACGATCCCCGTCATCGGATAGATCGATGACAATGCGCATTCCGGCCTTGATGCTATGGCGCAGGGCGTCGTCGCGGCCCGAATGCACTTTCAGTTTGCCTTCGTCATGCAGGGTCTGAAGCCTCCTTCTCGAGATAGCGAGTTCGGATGCAAGCAATCGGTCGAGGCGAAGGCTTGAGGCGCACTCCGCCGCAAGCTCGATCTCAAGCATGGTCCAGCCGCTTCGGCGCTGGATCACCTCTTTCCGAACAACGGCATCCGCCGACCAGTCGATGCGCTGTGCGTTTCGCTTCAGTCCATCGACATCGAATTCCTGGAGCCGCACCCAGTCCGGATCGCTGTCCTGCAGGGCGGCCAGTGTCGATTGACTTAGGTCACGCACGTTCCGCCGCTCGAAGAGCGTTCGGTTCCAGGTCTTGTCGCAATCGGTGCATTTGTAGATGAGCCAGGCATCAAGCTTTCTGCCATTGGCATTGAGCCGGACCTTGCCGCTTGATCTGAAGGGTTTCAAACATCCGCAACCGCTGCAGGCGATCCATGGTTGGGGCGCGGTCTGGGGAGAAATGGTCCATCGGACCCGAAGAATATTGCATATACCGTCTTGGTCTTCCGTCAGGAAGTTCACCAAGCTGGCGGCAGGACAAGCCCTTTACGGGCACGGTGTGGCGATGTTGCGGGACGGCTGAAGAGCTGAGACAGCAATGGCTGCGCTAGGCGCGTTTTGACAATGCCAAACCGGTCTCAGGCCACCACCCGATGAACATGATCGCGCATAGGCAGCGCTGGGCTACCCATGCACAGGGTGAAACTGGATGAGACCGGTATTTACGACGGCAAAGCGGAACCTCTACGCACCAACGCTCTTCGCGTTGAGCGATAGCAAATAACAACCGTAGTTTGAAGCCCCGAAAGCTTCAGGCGGGGATTGTTTCAGGCGTCGGTGTTTCTCTTGCGACGAAACATGCCGAGAACCTTGCGGCCAGCGGCAACCACACCCGCCAAGACGACGATCAGTCCCTTCTTGAGCGCGAGAAGGGCGACGCCAAAACTCTTGAAGAAGCCCAGAACGATGGCAAGGAAGCCAAGCTTCGCCGCAATCTTCACGCCGGCGCCTGCTGCAATCATCCCCGCCATGCTGTAGGCGGCGATCTTGTCGCCATTGACGAAATCGGCATAGCGCTTGCCGCTGTCATACTGCACGGTGTTGATGACGCTCGGAATGGCGGTGTTGATTTCCTGCAGCTGATCGAGCCCGGCAACGAAATCGAGTTCCGTCACGCCCTCGCGCCCGAGAACGCGGACGGAGTAGTTGAGCGTATGCTCCCCGTTCTGATCCTTGCCGAAGATCAGATCGCGCGCCCAGTGCAGGGCGTGCGTTGCCTTGTCGTAATGCGGCGGCTCCGCCCAGCCGACAAGCGTGATCGGGTCATAGCCCTGCTGCTCGCGTTCCGGGTTTGCCTCCTTGATGGCATCCTGGATCTGCTTCAGCACCTCGTTATAATCAGTCGAGGCGGCATCGTCGTCGGAGACGTAACCACTCTTATCATAGTCGATGACCGCACCCCATGAATGCGGATCGGTCGGCGGATATTTGGCTGGAAAGATCATGCCGAGCGTGGTGCCGGCGGCACTCTCCGGATTGCCCCAGAGCTGCACCAGTACCTTCTTCGTATCGACGGGATTGAGATAGTAGAACTGATCCGAAATGTTCAGCGTCGCATCTGCGGCTGAGAGCTTGATCGCGCCCTGCTGAAAGTTCAGCTGTTTCAGCACTGTGGCTGCAGGCCCTGTCGGAGGCTCGGCACCGAACATGTCGTGGAAGGATTTGGCATCGGCCTGCGTTGCGGCTGCCAAAGCGGCGAGAACGGCGATTGCAAGATAATTTTTCAATGTACTACCCCCGGCTGTCGAAACCAACTTAGGGCATTCTTGATTAGAATCAATTCATTGACGGAAAAATTCAGTCGTTTGCAAAGCTTAAGTTGGGCGATTCCATCGCCTTCTCGAGCATCTTTGAGTAGTCGTCCTTCGGCACATCGATCGCGCCGAATGTCTTCAAATGCTCGGTGGTGAACTGGGTGTCGAGCAGGGTGAAGCCGCGTTGCCGCAAGCGCTCGACCAGATAGACAAGGCAGATCTTGGAAGCGTCCGTGCGGCGGGAGAACATGCTCTCGCCGAAGAACGCCGAGCCGAGCGAGACACCGTAAAGGCCGCCGACCAGCTTGTCGCCCTCCCAGGCCTCGACAGAATGCGCATGGCCGATGTGGTGCAGCGTCATATAGAGGGAACGGATCGTCTGGTTGATCCAGGTGCTGGGCCGGCCGCTGGTCTGCTCGGCACAGGCTAGGATGACGCCGCCGAAGTCCGTGTTGAAGCGGATGTCGAAAGGCTGCTGGCGGATCGTCTTGGCAAGGCTTTTGGAGACATGAAAGCCATCGAGCGGCAAGACGCCGCGAACTTCCGGCTCGACCCAGAATATCTCCGGGTCATCAGCCGATTCCGCCATGGGGAAGAGCCCGATGGAGTAGGCGCGCAGCAAAATCTCCGGGGTAACGCCGGGATGTCTGCTGCGCGTACCAGGCACGGCCTAGGCCGATGTCTTGGCTAGGTAGTCTTCCAGCCAGTGGATATCATAGTCGCCATTGGCGATATCCTGGTTGGAAACCAGATCCTGGAACAGCGGCAGGGTGGTCTTGATGCCGTCGACGACGAATTCGTCGAGCGCGCGGCGCAGGCGCATCATGCATTCGACGCGGGTGCGGCCATGCACGATCAGCTTGCCGATCAGGCTGTCGTAGTAGGGCGGGATCTTGTAGCCCTGATAGGCGCCCGAATCGATACGCACGCCAAGCCCACCCGGCGCATGGAAATGCGTGATGGTGCCGGGGGAGGGAACGAAGGTACGGGCGTCTTCCGCATTGATGCGGCATTCGATGGCGTGGCCATGGAAATGCACTTCATCCTGCGTCACCGAAAGGCCGCCGCCGGAGGCGACGCGGATCTGTTCGTGCACGAGATCAATGCCGGTGATGGCTTCCGTAACCGGATGCTCGACCTGCAGGCGGGTGTTCATTTCGATGAAATAGAACTCGCCGTTCTCGTAGAGGAACTCGATCGTGCCGGCGCCGCGATACTTCAGCTTCTTCATGGCGTCGGCGCAGATCTGGCCGATCTTCATGCGCTGTTCGACGTTGAGCGCTGGAGAGTTGGCTTCTTCCCAGACCTTCTGGTGACGGCGCTGCAGCGAGCAGTCGCGTTCGCCCAGATGGACGGCATTTCCTTCGCCATCGCCGAACACCTGAACCTCGATGTGGCGCGGCTTGCCGAGGTATTTTTCCATGTAGACGGAATCATTGCCGAAGGCGGCGCCGGCTTCGGTGCGTGCCGTCGACCATGCTTCGACCAGGTCCGCTTCCGTGCGCGCCACCTTCATGCCGCGGCCGCCGCCGCCAGCCGTCGCCTTGATGAGCACGGGATAGCCGATCTCGCGCGCCGTCTTCAGCGCGTCGGCCTCGGTCTTCACTTCGCCGTCTGAACCGGGAACGACCGGGATGCCGAGCTGCAATGCAGTGGTCTTGGCCGTGATCTTGTCGCCCATGATGCGGATATGATCCGCCGTGGGGCCGATGAAGGTGATGCCATGCGCATCGAGAATATCGGCGAACTTGGCATTTTCCGAAAGGAAACCATAGCCGGGATGCACGGCATCGGCGCCTGTGATCTCACAGGCGGCAACGATCTGGTGGATGTTGAGATAGCTTTCGCGCGACGGCGGCGGGCCGATGCAAACGCTCTCATCCGCAAGCCGTACATGCATCGCATCGGCATCGGCGGTGGAATGCACCGCGACGCTGGCAATGCCGAGTTCCTTGCAGGCGCGCAGCACCCGCAGGGCGATCTCTCCGCGATTGGCTATGAGAATCTTCGAAATCATTGGCATGGGCTTACTCGATGACAACAAGAGGTTCGCCGTATTCGACCGGGCGTCCGTCCTGAACGACGATCTCGGTCACCGTGCCGGACTTGGGCGCAGGGATCTGGTTCATCGTCTTCATGGCTTCGATGATCAGCAACGTCTGGCCTTCCTTGACCACGGAGCCGACCTGGATGAAGGCGGCCGAGCCCGGTGCCGGCGCCAGATAGGCGGTGCCGACCATGGGTGCGCTGACGAGGTTGTCAGGATTGCGCGTCTTGCCTGCAGGTGCGGCTGCGGCAGCCGGTGCGGTAGCGGCGGCAGGAGCGGCAAACGCTGCGGGAGCCCCGACGGGCGCCTGAACATATTGCACGTTGCCGGCGCGGGACACGCGGATGCGCAGATCTTCCTGCTCGACTTCGATCTCGGTGAGATCCGTGTCGTTGAGAATATTGGCGAGATCGCGGATCAGCGCCTGGTCGATACCCGATTTCTTTTCAGCCATTGGATTTCTTGCCCTGTATTTTTGTTATTGGGTGATGGATTTCAGCGCATGAAGCGCCAGGATGTAACTATAAGGTCCGAAACCGCAGATCATGCCCTTGGCAGCGGGCGCGATCATCGATTTGTGCCGGAATTCTTCGCGGGCGTGGATATTGGAGATATGAACCTCCACCACGGGAACCGAAATGGCGCGGATTGCATCATGCAGCGCGATCGACGTGTGACCGTAGGCGCCGGGATTGATCGCAACGCCGGCGGCAGTATCTCCTGCCTCATGCATCCAGTCGACCAGCGCGCCTTCGTGATTGCTCTGGCGAAAATCGATGGTGAAGCCCAGGCTTTCGCCGGCGGATTTACAGTCTGCCTCGATATCCTTCAGCGTCTTGCCGCCATAGATGCCCGGCTCGCGCTTGCCGAGAGCGTTCAAATTGGGTCCGTTGAGGACAAAAATAGTTTGCGCCATCAGTGGTTCCGTCTAAGTGCAGCGCAACCTATAGACTCCCAAGGCCTTATAGGAAAGCCCCGCAGCGAAGGTTGCGCGTCTCTAGATGTGGAAACGCCGCGATTTTGGCGATTTTGGGCCCCATCGAAATCGGTGCGGTTTCGATGGGGCCTCAAAAGGACTACACGACGCGGGGATAGGGTTCTCAGCAGCTGGTCTTGCCGCAGCTGCGGACGTTGGCAATCTTCTGCTGGATGGCTTCGAGCCCGATGGCGCCCGAAATCGTTTCATTGCCAATGACATAGGCCGGCGTACCCGTGACGTTCAGATCGGTCGCGAGCTGATAGGTCGCCTTGATCATGTCGTTGTTTGGGCTCTTGGCCATTTCCGCGCGGATGGCCGCTTCGGTGACGCCGAGGGAGGTGGCAACCTCGATGGCGCTGTCTTCAGTCGCACGACCATCGCTTCCGAGCAGCGTATGGTGGAACTGGGCATATTTTTCGGGTGCGAGCTTGCGGAAGGCATCTGAAACCCGCGATGCGGCGACCGAATCTGCCCCGAGGATCGGGAATTCCTTCAGGACGAAACGCACGTCCTTGTCCTGCTTCAGCAAGGTGTCCATATCCCCCAGCGCATGCCGGCAATAGGTGCAGTTGTAATCGAAGAACTCGACCACGGTGATACTGCCCTTCGGATTGCCGATCGCGATGTCATTTTTGGAGTTGAAAATGGCGTCCTTGTTCTGGGCAATCAGCTGGGCCGACTGAGTGAGGCGGGCCTCGTCCTGCTTCTTCTCAAGTGCCGCCTGCGCATCCAGCAGGACTTCCGGATGTTCGACGAGGTATTCCTTGATGAACTCCCCGATTTCCTTCTTCTGCTGATCGTCCAGTGCGGCAGCGGGCTGGATTGCGGCGAAGGATGCTGTAAGGGCAATCGCCGAAACCGTCAGCAGGCTTTTGAAAGAAAAGGTCATTGGGTCCTCGTTTGGATCTATGCGGAGACTTCATTTTCAGATGCGGCATAGCACCGTCGGGTTAACATCCGCAAATATGCATGGGCAATTTACGGCGCATGCTTATTTCCAGAAACAGGAATTTTCGCGGCAAAGCCGCAATCGCAGGATTGTGAACGGCCGGATATTGCGGCAAATGTCGCATGGCAATCCGATCCGAGAGAGAATTGATCTTGTTTTCCCTATCCAAGCGTAGCGACGTCGAACCTTTCCATGCCATGGATGTGCTGGCCGAGGCGACGCTACGGCGTCAGGCCGGGCATCCCGTCATCTCCATGGCTGTCGGCCAGCCGTCTCACCCGACGCCCCAGGCGGCGCTTGAAGCGGCGCGCGCAGCGCTTGGTCACGGCCGCATCGGCTATACGGATTCGCTCGGCACGCTGGCACTGAGGCAGGCGCTCTCCGCGCACTACAAGACGCGTCACGGCTTGTCGATCGACCCCAAGCGCATCGCCATCACCACGGGCTCGTCGGCGGGCTTCAATCTGGCCTTCCTCACCCTGTTCGATGCCGGCGATTGCGTTGCCATCGCCCGTCCGGGATATCCCGCCTATCGCAATATCCTAGCCGCATTGGGGCTCGATGTTGTGGAAGTGCCGGTGAGCGAGGAAACGCAATTCACGCTGACGCCGGAAAGCCTTGAGGCTGCGCAGATCGCCAGCGGCAAGCGGCTGAAGGGCGTGTTGCTTGCCAGCCCCGCCAATCCTACGGGGACGGTGACGGGCAGGGCGGCGCTGAAGGCACTCGCCGATTATTGTGCGGATCGTTCCATCGCCTTCATCTCCGACGAGATCTATCACGGGCTCACTTTTGTCGGCGACGAGACAAGCGCTCTGGAACTGACCGACGAAGCAATCATCATCAACTCCTTTTCGAAATATTACTGCATGACCGGCTGGCGCATCGGCTGGATGGTGTTGCCGGAGCGACTCGTGCGCCCCATCGAACGTGTCGCCCAAAGCCTCTACATCTCTGCGCCGGAACTTTCCCAGATCGCCGCCGAAGCAGCCCTTGGCGCGGGGGAGGAGCTGGACACCTATCGCGAAAGCTATGGCCGCAACCGCGATTTCCTGATGCGCCGCCTGCCGGAGATCGGCTTTCGAATTGCCTCGCCAATGGATGGCGCTTTCTACGCCTATGTCGATGTCAGCCGATTCACCAATGACAGCATGGCCTTCGCCCGCAAGATGCTGGCGGAAATCAATGTTGCCGCCACGCCAGGCCTCGATTTCGACCCGCTCGAAGGGCATCGCGCCATACGCTTCTCCTACGCCGGCTCGAATGCCGAGATCGAGGAAGCGACCGAACGCATGGCGGCGTGGCTGAAATAGAATCCGCGATCAACGACTTATCACGGGTTTTGAAGATCCGCTTGTAAGGACTTGAATCAAACTGTGAGGCAACGGGCTTGCCTCTTTGGGCTAAACGCCGCCGCCACTCTTCAGAGTGGGTGTGGCGAGCATTGTGGCCGAGTTTGGAAGATCAGCGTCGCTCTTATTGTTTTTCAAAACAAAAAACCGGCCGTGTCGCCACGGCCGGTTTTCTATTTATTCTCTCCAAACAGCAGTGTTCAGAAGAAGCCGCGGCGCTGCCACCAGCCGGCCTTTTTCGGCTTGGTCGGATCGCTGTCGCCATCGCCGCCCTCATTGGTGCGGGTGGATTTGACCACCGGCTCGGAGGAGGAAACGTTGGACTCGCGGTTGGCGCGTGCCGGCTTGGCCTGTTCCTCGACAGCGGCCGGTTCCGCGGCGCTATCAAGGGCTTCGGTGATCTCGGCAACCGTCTCGGTTTCGACGTCGGCCGCAGGAGCTTCCTCCACGATCGGCGTCTCGACAGGCGAGGCCTCGACGGCTTTGGGCTTGCGGCGGCTGCGGCCCTTGGCAGGCTTCACATCCTCGGTAACGGTGGCTGCCGTCTCGACGGCTGCCATGGCCGGCTGAGCTTCGACGGCAGCTTCGGCTTCGGAGACGGCAATTTCAGCGACCGTTACAGTCGTTTCGCTCTCATTGTCACCCTGGGCTTCAATCGCTTCGGCCGAGTCGGACTCGCCGTTTGCAGCCTGTTCGCCACCTTCGTTTTCACGGTTGCGGCGGCCGCCGCGCTTGCCGCGACGACGGCGCTTGCGCTTCTGCTGTGCATCGTCATCATCGGAGGATGCGGCGGCGTCAGCATTGACGTCATCTTCGTCCTCGTCGCCTTCTTCTCCGTCCTCGGCGGCATCGCTCACTGAGGTATCGTCGGAGCCAGAGGCAGTCTGGGCGTCGTTTCCACGTCCGCGACGACGACGGCGACGCTTGCGCTTGCGGCCGTTTTCATTGTTTTCGGAGCGGGCAGCCGGCTGCTGTTCGGTGGCTGCAGCCTTTTCTTCCAGCTCTTCGTCTTCTTCCTCGTCGGCCTCGATAACGATATCGTCGTCATCGTCCTCGGGGATTGCGGCGAAGTTGAACAGGCTTTCGATCTTGACCGGATTGGCTACCGGCTCGCCGCGATCGATCGCGAAGTGCTGGGTACCAACGGAATTGTCGGCACCGATGATGATGGCGACGCCGAAGCGGGTTTCGTAATCGACGATCGTCTGGCGCTTGTGGTTCAGCAGGTACAGCGCAATGTCGGGCGTCGTGCGCACGGTGATGTCGTGCGTCGTGTTCTTGAGGAGATATTCCTCGATGCCGCGCAGGACATGCAGCGCTACGGACGACTGCGAGCGCACATGGCCGGTTCCACCGCAATGCGAGCAGATCTGCGTGGTGCTTTCGAGAACCGATGCGCGGATGCGCTGGCGCGACATTTCCAGCAGGCCGAAATGCGAGATGCGGCCGACCTGGATGCGGGCGCGATCGTTCTTAAGGCATTCCTTCAGCTTCTTCTCGACGGCGCGGTTGTTGCGCTTTTCTTCCATGTCGATGAAGTCGATGACGATCAGGCCGGCAAGGTCGCGCAGTCGAAGCTGGCGGGCCACTTCATCGGCGGCTTCGAGGTTCGTCTGGAGCGCGGTATCCTCGATCGAATGTTCGCGGGTCGAGCGGCCGGAGTTGACGTCGATCGAAACCAGCGCTTCCGTCTGGTTCATGATGAGGTAACCGCCGGATTTCAGCGTCACCTGCGGCTGCAGCATGCGGTCGAGCTGCGCTTCGATGCCGGAGCGCGAGAAGATCGGATGGATATCGCGATAGGGCTGAACCACCTTGGCGTGGCTCGGCATCAGCATCTTCATGAAGTCTTTCGCTTCACGATAGCCTTCCTCGCCGGACACGATGACTTCACCGATATCCTTGTTGTAGAGGTCGCGGATCGAGCGCTTGATCAGGCTGCCTTCTTCATAGACGAGGCAGGGAGCGGTCGACGCCAGTGTCAGCGTGCGGACGTTTTCCCACAGGCGCATCAGATATTCGAAGTCGCGCTTGACCTCGACCTTGGTGCGGTTGGCACCGGCGGTGCGCAGGATTACGCCCATGCCCTGCGGCACTTCGAGCAGCTTGGCGATTTCCTTCAGGCGCTTGCGGTCCTGCGGATTGGTGATCTTGCGGGAAATGCCGCCGCCGCGCGCCGTGTTCGGCATCAGAACCGAGTAGCGGCCTGCGAGCGAGAGATAGGTTGTCAGCGCCGCACCCTTGTTGCCGCGCTCTTCCTTGGCCACCTGCACCAGCAGGATCTGCCGGCGCTTGATGACTTCCTGAATGCGGTACTGCTTGCGTGGCTTGCGCTGCACGCGGTCCGGAACCTCTTCCATCGCGTCTTCGGCGCCGACGGACTCAATCACTTCCTCTTCATGGTCGTGATCATCATCGTCGTCGTCATCGTGGCGGCGCTTGGAAAGATCGACGCCTTCCGAGATCGAATCGGTTTCAACCATCGCGGCCATTTCGCCGGACGGGCCTTCTTCGTCTTCGCTTGGTGCGTCGACCTTGGCCTCGGCAACGGGCGCTTCGTCGGCGGCGACTGCCTTTTTGCGACTGCGGCGTGGCTTGGCGGCCTTCTTGGCCGGAGCTTCAGCGGCCGGTGCGGCTGCCTCGACGGCAGGGGCCTCTTCAGCGGCGTCCGCCGGTGCTGCAGCCTCTTCGCGCTCCTTGGCGATGATGCCGATATCGGGCTGTTCTTGCTGCGAGAGATCGAGCGCGGTTTCCACATGCTCGACATCGTCGTCGCGACGATGTTCCTCGGCTTCCGCCCTCAGAAGCGCCTGCCGGTCGGCGAGGGGGATCTGATAGTAGTCGGGGTGAATTTCGGCAAAGGCCAGGAAGCCGTGCCGGTTGCCGCCGTAATCAACGAAAGCAGCCTGCAGCGAGGGCTCGACCCTGGTTACTTTTGCAAGATAGATGTTGCCGCGTATCTGCTTCTTGTGCTGGGACTCGAAGTCAAATTCTTCTATGCGGTTCCCGCGAACGACAACGACGCGCGTCTCTTCCTCGTGAGACGCATCGATAAGCATTTTGTCTGCCATGAAAGCTGTGCTCCTCGGCGCCGGCAACCGGAAGGGAGCCTGCCTGTCACATGGACAAACGGGATATGTTCCAACTTTGCTGCACCGGATAATGAAAGTCGCGATTGGTTATTCGGCGGTGACAGCATCCAGACGGCAGCCGGGGCGTTACTTCCCTGGGGTCTGTTGACTTTGTGAAAAAGCTGCTGCGGTAACATCCGTAACCAAGCGAGATCGACTATGCCTTAGACCCACAAGCGGGGTCCGATGAATGTGCTCTCTAAAGAGCGTTTGGTGGCTCTCCACCGATGAATTTCCCGTCTGAAACCGGAAATCCAGATATCCACTATTTCGAATAGAAGCACTGCAGACGTCGGATGAATGCCGCTTATGGCGCCTGGTACTCGAGGCGGCTGCCGTTGCGACGACTCTATCCCGTCAACACTTCTACCCTAATGTGCGTTGTATGTTTTATCTGTCACAATAGCAAGGGAAAAGCCAAGTATGCCATAATATTGATGGATTCGTCGGATGATGAGAGCACGAGAGAGTGTCTGCTGATTCTCTTCGAGGCACATCGTCAGATGGCATCCATCACGTAACCTGGTTCCCGTCATTGGGGCTTCAAAAACAACGTCGGAACCGATATGGGGCGCGTTGGATACTTGTCAAAGGGATTGCGGCATGTGGCGGAGATCGGTGTGAAGGCTTTGCGACTTGCGGCGGCGGCCTTCGGCTTGATGGCGCTGGCGGTGTTTGCGCCACTCGCGCCTTCCATGGCTGCCGACGGCTCTCTACTCGCCTATGGCGCCCGCATAGCAGGTGACGATGCCCGCACGCGCATCGTCATAGACACGGATCGCGCGCCGACCTTCACCGTGCATTATCTCGACAATCCGGTCCGCATCGTGGTCGACCTGCCGGCAACGGCTTTCGGCTTTCCGGCCGCTGATCTCAAGCCGACCGGTCTCTTCAAGGATATTCGCTACGGTACGATGGACGCCGATAGCGCCCGCATCGTGCTGACGGCGAAGAAGCCCGTGAAGCTGGTCATGGCCAAGGCGCAGGCTGACGAGAACGGCAAGGGACATCGCCTTGTGCTCGATGCCGAAATGCTGCCGGCAGACCAATTCACTGAACTGGTCAAGCAACAGAGCTGGACGAGCGACGATACCGCACGGGATGTCGGTGCGGTCGAGCCGACGCAGAAAGCCGATCCGAACACCTTTCTCGTGGCTGTCGATGCCGGCCATGGCGGTATCGACGCCGGCGCGACCGGCACGGATGGCGTGACGCAGGAAAAAGACATTACATTGGCATTCGCCAAGATGTTTGCCGACAAGCTGAATGCTCAACCGGGCATCAAGGCTTTCCTGACGCGCGACAAAGACCAGTATCTGTCACTTTCGGAGCGGGTGACGATCGCCCGGCAGAACAGAGCCTCACTTTTTATTTCCTTGCATGCCGATACGCTCAAGCAGAAGGATATTCGCGGCGCGACGGTCTATACGATCTCGGACAAGGCGTCGGACAGGCTTGCCGGCGAAGTGGCCGATCGCGAAAACAATTCCGATCAGATCGCGGGCACCGAGACCAAGACGCAGCCGGCTGCCGTTACCGACATTCTGATGGATCTTACCCGTCGCGAGACGCAGGCCTTCTCCATTTCCTTGGCCCAGGATGTCTTGTCGTCGTTTACCGGCCAGATCTCCATGATCAACAATCCGCATCGCCACGCGGGCTTTCAGGTCCTGACGGCACCGGATGTACCTTCCATTCTGCTTGAACTGGGCTTCCTCTCCAACAAGGAAGATGAAAAACTCCTGCTCAATGAGGATTGGCGGCAGAAAGTCGCCGACCGGCTGACGGAAGCTGTCAAGCAGTATCGCGTATCGATCATCGCAAATGGCGGTTAAGGGGCTTCAAGCCAAGCGTCAGCCGTGGCTTCCATGTAACAGCGGTGAACTTTAGAATTGGATGAAATTGGGAATAGAGGAGGCAAGCCCTATTTTGCTCACATTCCCGCCTTTACAGCAAAGTATCATTCACGAGCGGATGGTGCACGGCTTTGTCTAGTTGCCGTCTTGCATTAACGCCGTGAGCGTGCAAAACGCCCGTGGTTATGCGATGATATCGCAGTCGTGCCGCATGAAGAACAAGCACCGGTAGTATCATAATGATCAGACTGATTGGATATTTCTTTGGGCTAGGCTGCCTCCTGTTTCTGGGCGCGGCGGCTGCGGCGGCGATCTATTTGAGCGTCGTCTCCAAGGAACTTCCCGACTACGAGGTGCTTGCGAAATACGCGCCGCCCGTGACGACTCGCATTCACGCCGGCAACGGCGCGCTGATGAAGGAATATTCTCGGGAAAACCGGCTTTTCGTACCGATCCAGGCCATTCCTGATCGCGTCAAGGCTGCGTTCCTCTCGGCCGAAGACAAGAATTTCTACAACCATCCGGGCGTCGATGTCGGCGGTCTGATGCGCGCCGTGGCCGTGAACCTGCAGAACATCGGTTCGGGCCGGCGCTTCGTCGGTGCATCCACCATCACGCAGCAGGTCGCCAAGAACTTCCTGCTATCGGCCGACCAGACGTTCGACCGCAAGATCAAGGAAGCGATTCTCTCCTTCCGCATCGAGCAGGCCTATAGCAAGGACAAGATCCTCGAGCTTTATCTCAACGAGATCTATTTCGGACTGAATTCCTACGGCATTGCCGGCGCGTCGCTCACCTATTTCGGCAAGTCCGTCAATGAGCTCAGCATTGCCGAATCGGCCTATCTTGCATCGCTCCCGAAGGGGCCCGCCAACTACAATCCGTTCCGCCGTCCCGAGGCTGCGCTCACCCGCCGCAATTGGGTGATCGACCGCATGGTCGAGAATGGCTATGTCAGCCAGAGCGACGGCGAGGAAGCCAAGAAGCAGCCGCTCGGCGTCGTGCCGCCGAAGAGCGGCCCATCGCTGTTTGCCTCGGATTATTTCGCCGAGGAAGTCCGCCGCCAGCTGATCGATCAGTATGGCGAGAAGACCCTTTACGAAGGTGGCCTCTCGGTTCGCACCTCGCTCGATCCGCAGATGCAGCTGGAAGCGCGCAAGGCCTTGCAGGATGGTCTCGTCGATTATGACGAGCGCCGCGGCTATCGTGGCCCCGTAAAGCAGATCACGACCTCCCAGGATTGGGGTGCCGAGCTTGCCAAGGTGCCAAGCTTGAGCGACGTGCCGGAATGGCAGGTCGCCGTGGTGCTGTCCGTATCCGATCAGGCTGTCGACATTGGCCTGCAGCCGAGCGTCGATGCCGGCGGCAAGGTTTCGACCGACCGCAAGCGCGGCACGATTGCCGCAGCCGACATGCGCTGGGCCTTCCGTTCGGCCGGCGGTAAGGCAGTGAAATCACCGACCGGCGTGCTGAGCCCGGGCGATGTCATCTTCGCGCAGAAGACCGGTAGCGCCGATTCCAGCAGCTATCGCCTGCGCCAGCCGCCGAAAGTGCAGGGCGGCCTGGTGGTCATGGACCCGCATACCGGGCGCGTGCTCGCCATGGTCGGCGGCTTCTCCTATGCGCAATCCGAGTTCAATCGCGCGACCCAGGCAAAGCGCCAGCCGGGCTCGTCCTTCAAGCCCTTCGTCTACGCTGCCGCGATGGACAACGGCTATACGCCGGCCTCAGTCATTCTGGACGATCCCTTGCAGATCACGCTGAGCAATGGCGATGTCTGGAAGCCGACGAACTACGAAGGCGAGGGCGGTGGTGTGCATACGCTGCGCTTCGCCATCGAACATTCGCGCAACCTGATGACGGTTCGCCTCGCAGCCGACATGGGCATGCCCCTGGTCGCCGAATATGCCGAGCGCTTCGGGATCTACGACCGCATGAACCCGGTTCTCGCCATGTCGCTCGGTGCCGGCGAAACGACGGTGCTGCGCATGGTTTCGGCCTATTCGGTCATCGCCAATGGCGGCAAGCAGATCAAGCCGACGCTGATCGACCGCATTCAGGACCGCTACGGCAAGACCATCTTCAAGCATGAGGAGCGCGTCTGCGACAGCTGCAATGTCAGCGCCTGGCAGAACCAGGATGAACCCGTGATCGCGGATAATCGCGAGCAAGTGCTCGATCCGATGACGGCCTATCAGGTCACCTCGATGATGCAGGGCGTCGTCATCCGCGGTACGGCGGCCGGCAAGATCAAGCTCAACACCGATGTCGCCGGCAAGACCGGCACGACCAACGATGAAAAGGATTCCTGGTTCGTTGGCTTCACGCCGAGCCTCGTCGCCGGGCTGTATGTCGGTTACGACACTCCCGCCACGCTCGGCAGGGGTGGCACCGGCAGCGGGCTCGCCGCGCCGATCTTCAATGAATTCATGCAGGCTGCCACGAAGGACGAAGCGCCGGAAAAATTCCAGGTGCCGCCGGGAATGACGATGATGGCAGTCAACCGCGCCACGGGCATGGCGGCGGAACCGGGCGATCCGAGCGCCATTATGGAAGCCTTCAAGCCCGGCACCGGTCCGGCCACCACCTTGACGGTCATCGGCGGCGGAGAGGCAGCGCAGGTCGCTCCAGAAGAAATTCTGCGGACGTCGCCGCAGGCAAACCAGGCCGTTACCTCGGGAGCCGGCGGCCTCTTCTGAGGCCATCCTATTTGTCGGATCGCCATGCCGCGGGGCTTTACACCAGCGGCATGTATATCTATGTCACCAGCACTCTTTGAATTGGATAGCCGCCTGTCGTGAGCGGTGAAATGAAGAAGCAGGATCATGAGAGCCGAAATCGAGAAAATTGTCGACGAAACCAAGCAGGCTATCACCCTGCTGAGGAGGCATCTTTGACTGGGATCAGGCGGTAAGGCGACTGGACTGGTTGAATAACAAGTCAGAGGATCCGACCCTCTGGAACGACGCTGCCGAAGCACAGAAACTGATGCGCGAGCGCCAGCAGCTTGATGATGGCATCAGCGGCGTACGTGCCCTCGAGCAGCAGCTTACAGATAATGTCGAGCTGATCGAACTTGGTGAGGAAGAGGGCGATGCCGATGTCGTCCGCGACGCCGAAGAGGCTCTCAAGGGTCTGAAGACGGAAGCTGCGCGCAGGCAGGTCGAGGCGATGCTCTCGGGCGAGGCCGATTCCAATGACACCTATGTCGAAGTCCATTCGGGCGCAGGCGGTACCGAGAGCCAGGACTGGGCGAACATGCTGTTGCGCATGTACACCCGCTGGGCCGAACGTCAGCGCTTCAAGGTGGAACTGCTCGAAGTTCATGACGGGGAAGAAGCCGGCATCAAGTCGGCAACGCTTCTGGTCAAGGGCCACAATGCCTATGGCTGGATGAAGACCGAATCGGGCGTGCACCGCCTCGTTCGCATCTCTCCCTATGACAGCAATGCGCGTCGTCACACGTCCTTCTCGTCGATCTGGGTCTACCCGGTCGTCGACGACTCGATCCAGATCGATATCAACGAAGGCGATTGCCGCATCGACACCTATCGCTCGTCGGGCGCCGGTGGACAGCACGTCAATACCACCGACTCGGCAGTGCGCATCACACATATCCCGACCGGTATCGTCGTGCAGTGCCAGCAGGAGCGCTCTCAGCACAAGAACCGGGCCAAGGCCTGGGACATGCTGCGCGCCCGCATGTACGAAGCAGAGTTGAAGAAGCGGGAAGAGGCTGCCAATGCCGAGGCCGCGTCAAAGACGGATATCGGCTGGGGTCACCAGATCCGCTCCTACGTCCTCCAGCCTTATCAGCTGGTCAAGGACCTGCGAACCGGCGTTGCCAGCACCGCGCCGAGCGATGTGCTGGACGGCGATCTCAACGAATTCATGGAAGCCGCCCTTGCGCATCGCATCAGCGGCGCGGCGGATGCCGTTGTCGACGACGTCGATTGAGTTCAGATAGATCCGAACAAGCAAAAGCCCCGGTAACGGGGCTTTTTTCATGTCGGCATTCGTCAGCATTCAATCGGAGAATTGTTCCGCCAGTATCCGCTCGGACCAGGAGCGATCCGGATCGGAAAGAATGCGCGCGGTCGTGTCCTCTGTCTGGGCGATCCGGACGCTGAGGACCGATTTGACCTCGGCATTGTCGGCAACGGCGTTGACCGGCCGCTTTTCCGGCTCCAGTACGGTGATTTCGATCGATACCTTGTTCGGCAACAGGGCACCACGCCAGCGGCGCGGGCGAAACGCACTGACGGGCGTCATGGCCAGCAGCGGCGCTTCCAGCGGCAGAATGGGGCCGTGGGCGGAGAGATTATAGGCTGTGGAGCCAGCGGGCGTCGTGACCATCAGCCCGTCGCAGATCAACTCCGGCAGGCGAACATGCCCATCGATCTCGACCTTGAGCTTTGCTGCCTGGTAGGACTGGCGAAACAGCGAGACCTCGTTGATGGCGAGCGCGACCGAGGTGGTGCCGTCGTCGTTGCGCGTGCTCATCTGCAGCGGATGAAAGGCATTTTCGACAGCCGCGTCAATGCGTTCCGCCAGGCAATCGGTTCGGTAGTCGTTCATCAGAAAGCCGATGGAGCCGCGATTCATCCCATAGACGCGCTTGCCGGAATTCATCGTCTTGTGCAGCGTCTGCAGCATGAAGCCATCGCCGCCGAGCGCCACGACGATATCGGCCTCCTGCTGCGGCGTCTGGCCATAGAGGCGAATCAGTTCCGCCTGAGCCTCCTGGGCTTCCGGAGCAGGCGAGGCGAGAAAACAAACAGACTGAAAATGACGCGACATGCAATGTCCCTTTAATCATCGTACTAGGTAGTCATATTCCCCCTATGCGACAAGACGTTTTGCAAAGACTGGTAAATCTCCGATCGCTGCCACGTACCGGAACCTGAGGAAAGCGACCGATTTTCCCTTTACAGGATTTCAAAATCTGCTAGTTGGCATGCCGATGTGCCCTTGTAGCTCAGTTGGTAGAGCACCTGATTTGTAATCAGGGGGTCGCGGGTTCGAACCCTGCCGGGGGCACCATCATCATCACGCGTTTGTTGCGGTTCCTCCATTCCAGTTTGCAGATCATTTGGTGTCCGCGCCCACGCGAACGCTGATGGCATCGATTTTTTCAGGAATATGCTGGTGATGTTAATGTCGGTATGGAAAACCGGCGGCATCAGCCTAATATGTCAGTGCAGACGCCTTCCGGCCGTTTGCCATCATCTTCAACATGCCACCGCTCCTTGGAAAGACATGACCATCAAGCCGAAGAAGCCCAAACTCGAACATTCCGAGCTCTCAGGTGAGTTTACCGATGACGATGTCACCGTTCTGGTCGATATCTTTCGCGCCGCTGGCACCAATGACGACTGGCGGATGGAAGTCATCACGCCCGAGGAAGATCTGATCGAATGGGAAGAGCCCTTCGCGACAGACCGGGAAGCCTTCGACGAATTCCTCGCGACGATTGCGCGCGATGGTATCAGGTCGTTCTTTGACGAAGCGGATCCGGCAGTTCACTGAGCCTCCTTCGGCTTTTCCGTCGATGTCATCGTTACGGCACCGCGCCGTTTGCCGCCGGCGTATCGCCCGGCCGCAGGCGACAATGCAGCTTCATTTACAAGGCGCAAAATAGGCATACACTTCTCCGGCCAATGGCGGGCGAGGATATGGTCATGCACAGGATATCGAGGCATGTCGTCTTGGGATTGCCGCTTGTTGTGATCGCGGTGATTGCGAGCGTGTCGGCTTTGGCCGGCGAGAACTGCTACTGCAAGAATACGGATGGAAAGCAGCATGCGGTCGGCGAGGTCGCTTGCATGACCGTGGGTGGCAAAAGCTATCTCGCGCAATGCGAGATGAACCTCAATGTCACCTCCTGGTCGAAGTTGCAGGAAGGGTGTCCGGTCACGCGGAGCGCGTTCAGGCCGCAATCGGTGTGGCGCCCTCAGCTGATCGCTATACGCTGAACCTCACGGCCTACTGGCTGCGACAGACGGGTTTACTGAGCCCTATCTGCCATTCCTCGGAGGGCTGACCCGATATCTGGCTCGCGAGGTGAGCAGATATATTTTTCGATGGTTGCATTTTTCGCGTCTAACCACGAAGAGTGCTACAGCTTCCGCGTGATTTGATTAATCTTTTTCGAAGATATTGGCGCCATCGTTTGCCGGTCAGCGCCAATCATGAGCCACGAAGCCCAATATAACCCCACCTACCTTCAAGACCATATATCCGCTGCTACGCCCGCGACGGGCGCGGAACCGGAATCCGCCAAGCTTCCCCTGGTCGTAGACCTGGATGGAACCTTGGTGCGTTCGGACCTTTTTCTTGAGAGCATCTTTGATGCGATTGCCAGAAGCGGCCGGATGGCATTGTTGCCCGGAGCCTATTCAAGGGCAGGCTTGAAATCGCATTTTGCCGGTTTGTCGAAGATCGACTACGGCAAGCTCCCCTTTAACGAGCGGGTATTGGCCTTGATCGTGGCCGCAAAGGATCAGGGCAGAAAGGTCTATCTTGCCACCGCTGCCAACCGTGTACACGCCGAGGAAGTGGTGAAGCATTTGCCGGTTCTCTTCGACGGCATCTTCGCTTCAGATGATCAGGTCAATCTCAAAGGAGAGCGAAAGGCACAGGCACTTCTCGCCGCATTCGGCGGGAAAGGCTTCGACTATGTCGGCAACAGTGAAGATGACTTCCGTGTGTGGCCGCACGCTCGCCAGGTAATCAGCACGGGCTTGTCCAAAAGGCAGAAGGCCCGTTTGGATGGATGTCATGACGACCATCTGTGTCTCACCTCCAGAAACTGGGAGTATGCGTCCCTGATCAGGGCGATGCGCCCGCATCAATATGCGAAGAATGGTCTGATATTCGTTCCATTATTGACATCGCACGAATTCACACCGGCCGCTTTCCTGTCGGCCCTGCTGGCTTTCCTCGCCTTTTGTCTGTGCGCTTCCGGCGTCTACCTTCTGAACGACCTGCTTGATCTGCAGGCGGACCGCGGTCATCCGACTAAGCGTCTCAGGCCCTTCGCCGCCGGGCAGCTCCCCCTGACGCTCGGTCTCGCGCTGGTACCGCTTTTGACGATTTCCGCCTTTGCGATTGCGTCCTTGCTGCCGTTGCAATTCCCATTGCTGCTGATGATCTATCTTGCCGGAACGGCGCTATATTCGTTCTCGTTAAAGAAAATGATGATCGTCGACGTCGTTGTGTTGGCGATTCTCTACACAATCCGCATTTTTGCCGGCGCGGCGGCAATCAATGTCGTCGTTTCCGAATGGCTGTTCACGTTCTCTCTGATGATCTTCGCGGCGCTCGCCTTGATAAAGAGACACATCGAGCTCGCCGCCAGATTGGACAAGGGGCTCGCGGACCCCAGCAATCGCGACTACAAACTTGCCGACCTTCCCATTATTGCCGCTCTGGCGGCGGCGGCCGGAATGAATTCAATCACCGTTCTTGCCTTGTATGTGTCATCGCCGGAAGTCGCCAGACTATACTCGCATCCGCATGTGCTTTGGGGGCTTTGCCCGCTTTTCCTATATTGGACCAGCCGCACGCTGATGCTGGCCCACCGCCGTCTCATGGACGACGATCCGATTACCTTCGCTCTGCGCGATCGCCGGAGCTGGATTGTCGGGCTGATATCGATTGCGCTCATATTTGCCGCACGGTGACGGAAGATGATGTCTGACACCGTGAAGCAGCAATCTCGCGCCTATTCATCGGTGCTTGATATTTCGCCCCATCTTACAGTGATCGCCGCGACGGTTTTGAGTTTCCTCCGAACGGGCTATATGCCGGTCGACGAAAACAATATCTATCACGTGCCGATACTGCTGCGTTCCTTCGACCTGCCGCAATTTGCAGACGACGCTTTCATTCAGTCTCTGCGAAATTTCGCATCCGGTTTCTGGATCGTGTTTTCCGGCGCCGGCAACCTTGTCGACGCGAAGCTTTTCCTCGCCACATGGCTCGTCATCACTCACTTCGCGTTCCTTGCCGCGGCACTCCATTTTGCCAGGAGCCTGGGCTTCAGTGATCGCAGGCTCCTGAATATCTATCTTCTGATCCTCTCTGTCGCCGGACCCCTTGTCGGGATAACCGTCGGCGGCGGCGGCATCATGCTGCATTATTTTACGCATTCCGAGCTTGCGAATGCTTTTGTCCTGTTCGGGTTTTCATATGCCATTCGAGGGAGCCATGGGCATGCCGCGGTTGCGACGGCGATTACCTTCTTCCTGAACGCTTTCATGGCCGTTTGGATGATCTTGCCTCTATGTTTCCTGGCGATTTACCAAATCCAAACCGGGATGATTTCATTTCGTGCGCTGGTGGTTCGGGGAGCCGCTGGATCGCTGTTGGGCGCGATTTTTCTGTTGCCGCCGCTCATCAACGTATTTTCGAACCGGCAGTTGCTCACGGTTCCGAGCTTTTCTTTCCGCCAGTTTCTCTGGGATTTTTATCCCTTCCATTTTTTTCTTCAGAGCAATAGTGGGCTGCACCTGGCGAATCTGCTTTGCGCGGTAGCAGTCATTTTCGTGATCTGCAGGTATCTGGGCAATCAAATGACGCCCCTCCGCCTCCTGACTGGAGGCATGATTGCCGTTCTCCTGATCGGCACAATCGTTCCGTTGCTTACGGACTCAAGGATGATCCTGAATCTCCACCTGATTCGCAGCGCGGTGGTGATCATCTTTCTCTTCGCCATCGCCGCGGCATTGCTGGTTGCGAAATGGATTACGGCGCCGGAAAATGCGTCATCGGCGCTCTTCGGATGGGCCATCTGCGTGGCATTGATGCCATTGCAATTGGGCGCGGTGATGGTTCTCGTTCTATTGCTGTTCTATCGTGTTCTTGCGGCTGGAGCATTGGCGCCTCAGGGATCCGCATCGAATGGGCCAAGGCTATTTCTTTGCTTTGCCCCAATCATGGCATTTTTCGTCTTCCACAATCTCTATGACCACTACAGTGATCAGCTAAGGAAGGTTGCCAGCGAGGCGCAATGGGAGCGGGTAGGTGCCTGGGCCAAAAAGGCGCTTCCTGCGGAGGCCACCTTCATGATCATGCCTGATCACAATGCCACCGGAGCCGCGCTTGGTTTTGGATATACATCGGAGCGGCGGCAGATATTCGCCTACAAATATGGCGCGGCAGTTCTATGGTTGCCCGCATATTTTACCGTTTGGGAGCGTAACATGACGCGGCGCGAGGTGCTCGAAACGCCGAAGGACAAACTCAGTTACGTAGCCGGCAGTGGCGCCGATTATCTGGGGACCGAGTGTGATCCGGCCCTTGGCAACCCCGTCCATCAGGATGGTGACAGCTGTCTCTACGCGATAGCATCGCCAGTCGGCCAGGTCCGATAGGGCAAGTCCGCCAGGGATTATCCCTGGCGAGCCTTTAACCGGCTCCAGGAAAGATGCCGCGTTTCCGGAACATCAGCCGCCCTGTTTGCGCACCAGCAAGAGCGGCTCGCCTTCCTCCTCATCGGACTTCTGAAAACTACCATCCGGCTTCATGTCGAAGGAGAGGGAGGAGCCGTCATTGCCCAGCATCACCAGGCCGAAGCCCTCCGTGGCCCAGAGCGAAAGCTTGAGGTCGCCGACTTCGCTGGGGCAGTCACCGGCCGGCGACATCTTCGCGGTTCCGTCCGGATCCTTGTCGGTGGTCAGCGTGACATCGCAGACAGGTTTTCCATCCGGCCGTTGGATGTGCCAGGCTCCGGCGAGGCTTGCAACGGTCGGCACATGGTCGACATCGCCAAGCGCCGGCAGCAGCCAGGTGGGGTCGCCCGCCTCGCTCTCCCAGGGAGAGCCTTCTTCCTGCTGGAACCGGATAAGCGTCTTTGCCGAGGTATCGACGATGGTGAGCGACCCGTCATCGGCGAAATTCCATGCGCTTGCCTTGGAGAGTGCGGGCAGGGGTGTTGCACAGGCGTCCGCCCCGGTGATGCCATAGCCGCCGCCGGTGACCGGGTTGGTATCGAAGGTCAGCCGGCATCCCTTGGCACCGCTTTCAGGTGCCAATAGCCATGCGCCCGCCTGGGCTTTGACAAGTTCGTCATCGGCAGCGCGTGCCGGTTGACCCATAGCGAGAGCAAGGGCGACGGAAGCCGCCGCTAGACCAAGAACACGGATCAAGGCAAATTCCCCCAAACTGGTCGCGGCAGCTTCGGTGCCGCTAGATTTTCAGATAGGATCGCGCCGCATAAAGCGCGATCGCCGCTGCGTTCGAGACATTGAGCGATTTGATGGCGCCCGGCATGTCGAGGCGTGCCAGGGCGTTCACGGTTTCCCGCGTCTTCTGGCGCAATCCCTTGCCCTCGGAGCCGAGAACGAGCGCGACCTTACCGCCGCTGAAGGTGCCTTCAAGCGGCGCCGGCCCTTCCGAATCAAGGCCGATGGTCGTGAAGCCCAGCTGGTGCAGTTCGCCGAGCGCATCGGCGAGATTGGTGATCTGTATATAAGGTATGAGCTCGAGCGCGCCCGAGGCCGATTTTGCCAGCACGCCTGATTCGGTCGGGCTGTGGCGCTGCGTGGTGATCACGGCGCCTGCATCGAAGGCCACGGCCGAGCGCATGATCGCGCCGACATTGTGTGGATCCGTCACCTGATCGAGAACGAGCAGCAGCGGGCTGTCCTTCAGCGCTTCGAGGCGGCGAACGGGCAGGGGCCGTGTTTCCAGCATCACGCCCTGGTGGATCGCTTCCGGTCCCAGAACCTTGTCGATATCCTGCGGCGAAACGATCTCCACGGGAATGCCGATGCCCTCAACAGGGCCGATTTCCAGCCGCACCAGCGCATTCTGTGTCGTCGACAGCTTGATGTTCTTGCGCTCGGGATTGGCAAGAGCGGCGCGAACCGTGTGCAATCCATAAAGAAGGACCTGGTCCGGCGCGAGTGCCGGCGGCTTCCAATCGTCCGCGCCCGCCCGCTTGCGCTTCTGCGGCGCCGGCGTCGGGATTTCGCCGCGCTCGCGCTTGGCGTCGCGATGGGCGCGACGCAGGGTGGCATAATGCGTGTCCTTGGCCGACTTGTCGTCGGCGGTGTTGTCTGGGCCGGAGCGGCCGGAAATTTTATCTTTGCTCATGCGGCTTTATAACCAGCGCCTTCCCGGGCGCATAGCCTCTTTTGGCGGCAAGCTTTTCCCACAGGCTGAAATCTTTTCGTCATTTTTGGCAATTCCCTGTGTTGACAGACGGAAATCGTCCGGTCATATACGCGGCGCAGATGACGGCGGCGACGCCAACATCGAGCAACTTGGTCGCAAGATCCAGTCGGAATACTGGAGGGATGCCCGAGTGGTTAAAGGGGACGGACTGTAAATCCGTTGGCTCAGCCTACGTTGGTTCAAATCCAACTCCCTCCACCATTCCGGACCGGATCTTGACCACCCGCGCGGGTATAGCTCAATGGTAGAGCAGCAGCCTTCCAAGCTGAATACGCGGGTTCGATTCCCGCTACCCGCTCCAAAGTTTTTAAATCACCTATCTATATGACATGTCACGGCGTGCCAGTCGGCCTTCTTAGTTCGACTTTCCACCTGTTCCCGCGATTCGGCGGCTGCTCTCCAATCCGTTGCCGCGGCTATACCGGCGGGGGTCTTTGTCGTGGTATGGGTCGCAAGGTCTCGGGCATCCTAAAGTGAGCCCGTCGCATCGACAGTCTCGGAAGCAGCTCTGGCTCTTTTCAGCGCCTACGGTAAAGGCCCAGCGCAAGCGTTGTGGGGATTATGAAGATGGCGCACCCAACAAGCGCACCCAGAAAGGGGCCTATGAGATTGTATGTCCAATACAGTTTCATAGTGCCGCTCAAGGTTAACTCATGCCAATCCTGAAAAACGCGCGGCATGAGAGGTTCGCGCAAGAGTTGACGAAAGGCAAGTTAGTATCGAATAGCGCTAATCCGAACCGGCGATTTGTGCTCGATTAAGCCTAGCGGTCGCCGACGCGAGTTGGACGGTAAAATTGATTTTTTTTTGCGTCAGTGACGATCGCAGACCTTCGTCTTTGATGTGCGAGATATCTATCGCCTTGAGGAAGAACCCGGTTGCCAACAAAAGCCACCGGGTTAAGTCAAAGGTGAAACCGATTACGATTTGCTCATTAGCAAATGGGCCGATCATGGTGAGGCTGTCTGGCGATACAAGTTGCATAAACGGGTCAATGTGCGTTCCGTGTCCGCTGAAGAAATCGTATGCTGCCTTGCGGACATTTTCCTGTCTGCCGTCGAGTGCATCTAAAGTTTCTCGGATCTTGACAGGTTTAAACTTCTTCTTCCGGTCGGCTTCCGAACTAGTTCGCCATTCCGCTATTCGCTCCGGCTGTCTCTGAAAAAGATCGAGTAAGAACGACACCTCAACTATGTCCCTGATCATGGATAGGGCTGGTTGATAGTAACCAGAATGAGCGCAACTGGCGGCGGCGCCGGCGTCGTTCAACACGCGGATGCCAAGGCGCAAAATTGCCACATCATCTTCTCGGGAAAAACCTTCGATCCTTGCGAAGTCAGAGATTGTATCGATGCAGGAACTGGCCATCTCCAGATTTTCTTGGGCCTGCTTAGAGTGCTCCAGATATCGCGAGTTTTGGTCGTGGATTGCGCTTACGTTTAACAACATGAGATGCCGCCTCATTAACAGTCACAATCAGAATTCCAGCTCTAAAACAACTATACGTAGATGGCCCATGGCAATACTGATCTGAATTTAATCAAACTGGAAATCAAACATGCGCGGTGGATCACGTAAGAGTGCTGGTCGCCCCAAGGGAGCCGCCAAAAAGCGAACGCGCAAGGTAGTGGACGTGAGAGCCTGAACGGCATAACGCCTCAGGGTTTTGAAGGCCACGCGTGCCCATGCCGATAAAGACGATTGGGATCTACGGCTTCTATCGCAAAGGACATCGCGTCTTACATGCATGCCAGGCTCGCCGCCTATCAGCATACCGGGCGTAACAACGGCCCGATAGAATACGCCAACATGACAGAGGAAGAGATTGATGCTCGCATCGCAGCAATTATCGCAAGCGCTGGCGAGGATGCGTACCGCTTGAAAACGCCGCCGACACCCATCTTTGCATATTTGACATGAAGGGTTGCTTATATCAGCGCGAGCGATAGATATTGCTCAGGCAACCGAAACGGGAGAGCGCAAATGGGTATCTTCGACAAGATCAAGGGTGCAATCTGGGGACAGGCAAAGGCTGCCGAGGCTGCTCCTGCACCGACCACCACCGCTGCAACTGCCAATCCGGCGTCTGCGCCGACGCCGGCTCCTTCGTCGACCACGGCCGCCACATCGCCTGCGACCAGTGCGCCGTCGGCTCCGGTGGATATCGCATCGATCCTCGATGCGGCGGTCAAGAAGAGCGGCCAGAAGCTGGACTGGAAGCATTCGATCGTCGATCTGATGAAGGCACTTGGCATGGATGCCAGCCTTTCCGAGCGCAAGGAACTGGCGCAGGAACTGGGCTACACCGGTGATGCCGGCGATTCCGCCAAGATGAATATCTTCCTCCACAAGGCACTTCTGAAGAAGCTTGCCGACAATGGCGGCAAGGTGCCGGCCGATCTTCTCGACTGATAGCCTCAGGCATCGGCGAGCAGCACTGCCGGCCTCGACCGGCAAGGCGTCGCGATCGGTGACGATCTATAGCCGTTTAAATATTTTGCGCCCTTTCCCAGCGGGAGAGGGCGCTTTGTTTTGACCGATATCCCATTTGCAAGGATGCTTTCATCCCGCATTCGCCACTGGAATTCCATAGGATGCTTCCCTATCTAAGCGTCTGAACCGGCAAATGCTTTTTTGTCTTTCCGGATCGGCCGGCGAACCTTACGCGGCGAATGAAAGTCGAAGGCTGCGGATCATGCGCCATCGGCTGGGCTTCGCTTGAAATAGGCCCTGCAATTAAGTCTTGCGCAAACGCAACGAAAGCCTTAAACGGCGGCACTAAACCGGTTCGCCGGGGTCACTCATTACGTTCATAGGAAGCATTCAAATGGCAAAGAGTAAGTTTGAGCGCAATAAGCCTCACGTTAACATTGGTACGATTGGGCACGTTGACCACGGCAAGACGTCGCTGACAGCAGCGATCACGAAGTACTTCGGCGAGTTCAAGGCGTATGACCAGATCGACGCTGCTCCGGAAGAGAAGGCTCGTGGTATCACGATCTCGACGGCCCACGTTGAGTATGAGACGCCTGCTCGTCACTACGCTCACGTCGACTGCCCCGGCCACGCTGACTATGTCAAGAACATGATCACCGATGCTGCGCAGATGGACGGCGCGATCCTGGTTTGCTCGGCTGCCGACGGCCCGATGCCGCAGACCCGCGAGCACATCCTGCTCGCCCGTCAGGTTGGCGTTCCGGCAATCGTCGTGTTCCTGAACAAGGTCGACCAGGTTGACGACGCCGAGCTTCTCGAACTCGTCGAGCTCGAAGTTCGCGAACTTCTGTCGTCCTACGACTTCCCGGGCGACGATATCCCGGTTGTCAAGGGTTCGGCACTTGCTGCTCTTGAAGACAGTGACAAGAAGATCGGTGAAGACGCGATCCGCGAGCTGATGGCTCAGGTTGACGCCTACATCCCGACGCCTGAGCGTCCGATCGACCAGCCGTTCCTGATGCCGATCGAAGACGTGTTCTCGATCTCGGGCCGTGGTACGGTTGTGACGGGTCGCGTTGAGCGCGGTATCGTCAAGGTTGGTGAAGAAGTCGAAATCGTCGGCATCCGTGCGACGTCGAAGACGACGGTTACCGGCGTTGAAATGTTCCGCAAGCTGCTCGATCAGGGCCAGGCAGGCGACAACATCGGCGCACTGGTTCGCGGTGTTAACCGTGACGGCGTCGAGCGTGGTCAGATCCTGTGCAAGCCGGGCTCTGTCAAGCCGCACAAGAAGTTCATGGCCGAAGCCTACATCCTGACGAAGGAAGAAGGCGGCCGTCATACGCCGTTCTTCACGAACTACCGTCCGCAGTTCTACTTCCGTACGACTGACGTGACCGGCATCGTGACGCTTCCGGAAGGCACGGAAATGGTTATGCCTGGCGACAACGTCACCGTTGCCGTTGAGCTGATCGTTCCGATCGCGATGGAAGAAAAGCTTCGCTTCGCTATCCGCGAAGGCGGCCGTACCGTCGGCGCAGGCATCGTTGCCTCCATCGTCGAGTAATAAGCAGGATTATTCCTTTATAAAGAGGCCCCGCTGGAAGCAGCGGGGCCTTTTCATTTGCGGGACGGTTGCCGGGTCTCCGCCAGAGCCTTGCTGATGATATCTGCAACGAAATCGCTCTTGCCGCCGGTATAGTGATCCCAATCGCCATCCGCTTCGATTGCAAGCTTCCTCTTCAACGTCGCATAGGTCTCGGCAGCTTCGGGATGCACGCGAAGATAGTCGCGAAAGAGGACCCGTTCCTGATGGGCAGGATTGCCCATCAGGCACAGATAGAGGCGTGTCCCGTAGGGCTTCTCGTCCTTGGTGAATGTCCACCTGTCGGCGCCATGCGGGTCGCCGTGAAAGACGTAGCCATCATGCTGCAGCCGTTCGGTGGCCTCGGTCCTCATTTCATTGGATAGAAGCACCGCATCGATATCGAGCTTCGGCTTGGCGCAAAGTCCGGGGATGGATGTACTGCCGATATGCTGGATATCCGTCGGATGGCCGAGCAGGGCCGTGATCGCCTCGCGCCGGCTGCGGAAGAGGGCGGGCCAAGCAGGGTCGTAGTCGACAAGTTTGATTGCGCCCATTCCGTACCCGCCTTCCGCGCGATTCCCTCAGCCGTCGTGGATCTTTCTCCCAATCTCTCCCTGAGACAATCCGACCACGCCATATGCCTTGCGAAACGCCGGAAAGGGTCTATCTATCGCCCGGTTTTCCCAGGAGGAGATTTTCATGAAGAAGCGCATATTGTTCACCGGCGGTAGCGGCAAGGCCGGGCGTCACACTGTTCCCTGGCTCGTCGAAGCCGGCTATGAAGTTCACAATATCGATCTGGTGCCGTTGAACAGCCCCGGCGTTACCAATCTGCAGGCCGATATCACCGATGCGGGACAAGTCTATAATGTCCTGAGCATGCATCGGGATTTCCCCGATCTCGAAGAGGGCAAGGGCGTGCAGCCCTTCGATGCCGTCGTGCATTTCGCCGCAGTGCCGCGCATCCTGATAAAGCCGGATAACGAGACCTTCCGCATCAATACGATGGGAACCTATAACGTCATCGAGGCGGCCGCCAAGCTCGGCGTGAAGAAGATCATCGTCGCGTCAAGCGAAACGACCTATGGCGTCTGCTTCGCGGAAGGACATCGTGATTTTCATCAGTTCCCGCTGGACGAAGACTATGATGTCAATCCGATGGATTCCTATGGCCTGTCCAAGGTCCTGAACGAGAAGACGGCCCGCGCCTTTGCCGAACGTTTCGGCATCGATATCTACGCGCTGCGCATCGGCAACGTCATCGAGCCGCATGAATATGAGCGTTTCCCGGAATATTTCGCCAATAGCGAGATGCGCAAGCGCATCGCCTGGAGCTATATCGACGCTCGCGATCTCGGCCAGATCGTCCATCTCTGCATCGAGAAGAACGGCCTTGGCTACCAGGTGTTCAACGCTGCCAATGATATGGTTTCGGCGAACACGCCGTCCCGTGAGCTCGCGGCGAAGCATTATCCGAACGTACCCTTCACCCGCGAGATCGGCGAATATGAGGGCCTGCTTTCCAACCGCAAGATCCGCGAAGTTCTGGGCTTCAAGGAAGAGCACGACTGGCGCAAATATGTGAAGGTCTGAGGTTCCAAGACCTTCGAGACAGGCCGGGCGCTCTTCTTCGGCGTCCGGCATAAGCTTCGAGTGAGGGCAGGGCATCTCTCCATTTGTTACGGGGGATAACTAAAAATGCTTCCTTAAACACTCGACAAATATGCCCGTTTATCTAAGTAGGGTTGTGTTCGCGGGGCATATCCTGGAGATTGCAGCGCTTGGTTAGCTGTATTTAGCCCTGTTTCGAACAAGCATCCCTTGGTAAGAGCGCCTGGAGGATGAAGTGGACGCTGGTCAGCGTCGCGACGAGAGATGATTTGCCGGCTGACCTTCAAACGGCCGGCCGCTTCGGAGGTATCATGAAGGATAGTGTTGCACGTATATTTGTCGGCTTTGATTCAAAGGAGGTCGTGGCATATCACGTCCTCGCTCAAAGCATCATCGAGCATTCTTCGATCCCGGTGGCGTTCTCGCCGATCGTGCTCAACAATCTCGGCGGCATCTTCACGCGTGAGCGCAACGCATTGCAGTCGACCGAGTTTTCCTTCTCGCGCTTCCTGGTGCCCTATCTGAGCGACTATGAGGGCTGGAGCATCTTCATGGATTGCGACATGCTCGCCCGCACCGATATTGCCGAGCTCTGGGCGCTGCGTGATGACCGTTATGCGGCCATGTGCGTCAAGCATGACTACCAGCCGAAGGTCGAAACCAAATTCCTGGGCCAGACGCAGACCAAGTACGAAAAGAAGAACTGGTCGAGCATGATCCTGTTCAACAATGCCAAGTGCAAGGCGCTGACGAAGGATTTCGTCAATACCGCGACCGGCCTGCAGCTTCACCAGTTCAAGTGGCTGGAGAGCGATGACCAGATCGGCGAGGTCCCGGTCACCTGGAATTATCTCGTCAATGAATACGACTACCGCGAAGATGCCAAGCTGGTGCACTTCACCGACGGCGGCCCGTATTTCGACGAGTATCGCAATGACGATTATGCCGAAGAGTGGTTCGCCATGCGCGACCGGATATTGCACGTTCAGCAGAAGTAAGCGCCTTGCACCAGGAGGAAACAGATCCCATCGGCAAAGGCATTCCGGCAGCAGGTTCTGCGGCCGGACTGAGCAGCGCCGATGAGTGGCGCGCCGTATTGGCGGCGTTCTCGCATATCGTGCTGGTCGCCAATAGCGATGTGGTCGACATAGCGAGCCTGCAGTCGCAGTTTCCGCCGACTGCGCTCTTCGTCTTCTTCAACAAGGTCTACAAGGTTCTGGATCGCCCGTTTCACGGACATTCCCTGCTGATCTCGCGTGGCCAGCCGCGCGGTGCCAATATCGTCTATCGTGGCGAGGTGGGCGAGGTCGTCAAATTCTTCCCGAGGGAATACTTCCTCGGCATCCTGAATATCCGCCTCGGTGTGGAGGAGAAACTCAATCCGGCCGCCGACTTCCAGGGCGCACCTACCGGCCATCTCGATCTGGTCGGTCTCTGTTCCGATTTCTATACGGAGGGCAAGACGCCGACGAGCGGCTTTGCTCTGGCGCTCTGGCTGAGCGATCTGAAGTTGCCGGGCGCTATCGTCCTTGCCGGCTTTTCGGCAAGGCGCAGTCAGAAGTGGCGGGTGGTCTCCGTGCATGACTGGAGCTTCGAGCAAACCTTCCTGCGGCTCTTTGCACGTCTGGGAAAGATCACCATTCACGGCGGTGTTTCACTTAATCCCTATATCAGGCTCGCCGAACGATTTACCGACATACCGCCAGCCGAGATTTCGCTCACAGCCGCGGACGTATTGTCGGAGCGACTCGGCAATACGGACGCGGAGGTCGACAGGCTCATTTCCTTGACGAATGTGATTCGCTCCACGGATAATTTCCTGCGCCAGCTCAGGCCGAAATTTCTCAAACGCAAGCCGAAGGCTCCATCCGGAGAGCAATAGGCCGAAACAGGCTGCTTTGCCGGCTTTCTTCCTGGCCTTGGTGCGGAGCCTATTCGACTGGCCACGCTTGAGCGGAGTGAGGGGTGGCTGTCTTGATTGGGAAAAAGCGAAAAACGCTCTTGCCAATCGTTTCGTCCCGCCTTAAAGGGAGCGCCATGTCTTCGAACTGCTCGGACGGTCTACCGCTCGATGCAATTCTCGAAGAAAGAAGGGGTATAGCTCAGTTGGTAGAGCGGCGGTCTCCAAAACCGCAGGTCGTAGGTTCGAGCCCTGCTGCCCCTGCCATTTTCCTTGGTCTGACTGGCGCGCTGATATCGCTGCTTCTCGGGTTTGGGATTATGCCGGTTTGGCGGCAAATTTTCGAAAACACTGGATTACCTCTTGTTAAAACGGGAATCGGTGTTTATGTAGGGGTTCAACAGACACGCGGTGCGTGGGGCTGATTTGTTCAGCTTTACGCGCCGTAATTGCGTGGGCAGTCAATGGCATCCAAAACGAATCCACTAGCGTTTCTGCAGCAGGTACGCTCCGAGACGTCGAAAGTTACTTGGCCCTCGCGCCGCGAGACGATGATCTCGACGGTGATGGTATTGGTCATGGTTGTTTTCGCCTCGCTGTTTTTCTTTGCTGCCGACCAGCTCATCGGCTGGGTTCTCAGCTACGTGCTGAATACCGGCAACTGATAACGGGTGGAGATGAACATGGCGGCACGTTGGTACATCGTCCACGCTTATTCTAATTTTGAAAAGAAAGTGGCTGAATCCATCGAGGAGAAGGCTAGGCAGAAGGGTCTCGATCATTTGTTCGAGAAAATCCTCGTGCCGACTGAAAAGGTTGTCGAAGTGCGTCGCGGTCGTAAGGTCGATAGCGAGCGCAAGTTTTTCCCGGGTTACGTGATGGTTCGCGCCAACCTGACGGATGAAGCTTACCACCTGATCAAGAATACGCCGAAGGTCACTGGCTTCCTGGGTTCAGACAATAAGCCAGTTCCGATTCCGGATTATGAAGCCGAGCGCATTCTCGGTCAGGTCCAGGAAGGTGTCGAGCGGCCGAAGGCCTCCGTGTCCTTCGAGATCGGCGAACAGGTCCGCGTTTCCGATGGTCCGTTCGCTTCGTTCAACGGCACGGTTCAAGATGTGGACGAAGAGCGTTCGCGCCTTAAGGTCGAAGTGTCGATCTTTGGTCGCGCTACGCCGGTCGAGCTTGAATACAGTCAGGTCGAGAAGGTCTGATTATCACCATTGGGAAAGGTCGGTTTCATCGCTGGCCTTTCTTTTGGGCTTGGATATAAGTAAATGCTTACTTATGTCTCGCGGCGCAGCCGCAATCCGCGTGGAAGGGTAGGGTCTTAGCCGGACCTGGTGATCCGCACCACGCAACCGCAGCCGCCGGAGCGATCCGGCATAATGGGCCGGGTAACCGGTCATTTGGAAAGGCAGAGAGAAATGGCTAAGAAAGTAGCGGGCCAGCTCAAGCTGCAGGTCAAGGCCGGCTCGGCGAATCCGTCGCCGCCGATTGGTCCTGCGCTTGGTCAGCGTGGCATTAACATCATGGAATTCTGCAAGGCGTTCAACGCGTCTACGCAGGAAATGGAAAAGGGTATGCCGATCCCGGTCGTCATCACCTACTACCAGGACAAGTCCTTCACCTTCATCATGAAGCAGCCGCCGGTCAGCTACTTCCTGAAGAAGGAAGCAAAGATCCAGTCCGGCTCGAAGACGCCGGGCAAGGGTGGCAAGGCTGGAAGCCTCACCAAGGCTCAGATCAAGTCGATCGCCGAAGCCAAGATGAAGGATCTGAACGCCGCCGATATCGAAGGCGCAATGGCCATGATCGAGGGCTCTGCCCGCGCCATGGGCCTGGAAGTGGTGGGTTGAGATCATGGTAGCAAAGCGTATTCAGAAGACTCGTGAAGGCGTTGATCCGACAAAGCTTTATGCTCTGGATCTGGCCATCAACATGGTCAAGGAACGTGCCGTCGCCAAGTTCGACGAAACCGTCGAAATCGCGATGAACCTCGGCGTTGACCCGCGTCACGCCGACCAGATGGTTCGCGGCGTTGTCAATCTGCCGAACGGCACTGGCCGTACGGTTCGTGTTGCCGTCTTCGCTCGTGGCGCTAAGGCCGATGAAGCCAAGGCTGCCGGTGCTGACATCGTCGGCGCGGAAGACCTGGTCGAAATCGTTCAGGGCGGCAAGATCGACTTCGATCGCTGCATTGCAACCCCGGACATGATGCCGCTCGTCGGCCGCCTCGGTAAGGTTCTCGGCCCGCGTGGCATGATGCCGAACCCGAAGGTCGGAACCGTTACGATGGACGTCAAGTCTGCCGTTGAAGCTTCCAAGGGCGGCGCTGTCGAGTTCCGTGTCGAGAAGGCTGGTATCATCCACGCCGGCATCGGCAAGGCTTCCTTCGAAGCCAAGGCTCTCGAAGAAAACATCCGCGCATTCGCGGATGCCGTCATCAAGGCAAAGCCGGCTGGCGCCAAGGGTAACTACCTGAAGCGCGTAGCGATCTCCTCGACCATGGGTCCGGGCGTCAAGATTGAGCTGTCGACGGTTACGGCGCCTAGCGCCTGATAATCATATCGGACCTCGTGTCCGGTGTTTAAGAATTCCCGGCCTTTCGAGGCCGGGATTTCCGGAGAAATCCGGAATTCCTGTCCGAGATTGCAGGTGGTTATCCCTTAATCACTCAAGCCTGCATGAGACGGGTAAGACCCGAATTTTGAAGAAGCATCGCTTCGATGAACTCGGTTCGAGCCTTGGATGCCTTGTGCCTTGGAGCCGTCAGGCTCGAGCGCGAGGGGACAGGATCCTCAAGCGTCGCTTGGGATCTCTCTTGATCCCAGGAGGCAAAAGGCAACCCGGCAGGCCCGTTAACCCGGTCCTGTCAACTGGAGAAAAGCAGTGGAAAGAGCGGAAAAACGCGAATTCGTCACGGAACTGAACGAAGTCTTCAAGGCTTCGGGCTCAGTTGTCGTGGCCCACTATGCTGGTGCTACAGTCGCTCAGATGAACGATTTTCGTTCCAAGATGCGCGCTGCTGGCGGCACCGTCAAAGTCGCGAAGAACCGCCTGGCCAAAATTGCTCTTCAGGGCACCGAAGCGGAAGGGATTTCCAATCTCTTCACCGGTCAGACGCTGATCGCATACAGCGCTGATCCGATTACCGCTCCGAAGGTCGTCGTGGATTTCGCCAAGGGCAACGACAAGATCGTTGTCTTGGGCGGCGCCATGGGAACAACAACGCTCAACGCCGAAGGTGTGAAGTCGCTTGCGACCCTGCCTTCGCTGGACGAGCTGCGCGCGAAGCTGCTGGGCATGATCCAGACTCCGGCTACCCGCATCGCAGGTGTTGTTGCAGCGCCGGCAAGTCAGCTTGCTCGCGTGTTCTCGGCCTACGCCAAGAAGGACGAAGCCGCGTAAGGCGGTTTTTCGCTGTTCATAATCAACCAGTTCGAACCGAACAAAAGGAACTAAAAAATGGCTGATCTCGCAAAGATCGTAGACGACCTCTCCTCGCTGACCGTTCTCGAAGCCGCAGAACTGTCCAAGCTTCTCGAAGAAAAGTGGGGCGTATCCGCCGCTGCTCCGGTAGCTGTTGCTGCCGCTGGCGGTGCTGCTGTTGCTGCTGCCGTTGAAGAAGAAAAGACCGAGTTCGACGTCGTCCTCACGGATGCCGGCGCTAACAAGATCAACGTCATCAAGGAAGTCCGCGCTATCACCGGCCTGGGCCTCAAGGAAGCTAAGGACCTCGTCGAAGCTGCTCCGAAGGCTGTCAAGGAAGCTGTCTCCAAGGCAGAAGCCGCTGACATCAAGAAGAAGCTCGAAGACGCCGGCGCTAAGGTCGACGTTAAGTAAGCTTGAAACTGCTTTGGGAGATGGCTTTTTGCCGTCTCCCATTTGCCGTTTTTCTGAACAAATTACCCAAAAGCCGCAGGCAAAACGGCTTTTGGGTAATGGGTTCTTCAAGAGGATGGTCTCAAATCGAACCGCGACGCAATCCGTGCCGAGCGGTTTTCGATTAGTTAGACGAGATTGAACTACTCATTGATTGATGGGGTCGCCTGGCCAGCGTTTCCCATCCGTTGCAGGCCCGGGTGCAGGATTTTAAAGGAGCGACGATGGCTCAGACCCTTTCGTTCAATGGGCGCAGGCGCGTACGCAAGTTTTTTGGTAAGATTCCCGAAGTCGCAGAGATGCCGAACCTCATCGAGGTTCAGAAGGCATCCTACGATCAGTTTCTCATGGTCGAAGAACCCAAGGGCGGCCGCCCGGACGAAGGTCTTCAGGCTGTTTTCAAGTCGGTTTTCCCGATCACCGACTTCTCTGGCGCTTCCATGCTGGAGTTCGTATCCTATGAATTCGAACCGCCGAAGTTCGACGTTGATGAGTGCCGCCAGCGCGACCTGACCTACGCCGCGCCGCTGAAGGTCACTCTCCGTCTGATCGTGTTCGATATCGACGAGGATACCGGCGCGAAGTCCATCAAGGACATCAAGGAACAGAGCGTTTACATGGGCGACATGCCGCTCATGACGAACAACGGTACGTTCATCGTCAACGGCACCGAGCGCGTTATCGTATCGCAGATGCACCGTTCGCCGGGCGTCTTCTTCGACCACGACAAGGGCAAGAGCCATTCCTCCGGCAAGCTGCTCTTTGCCGCTCGCGTCATTCCGTATCGCGGTTCCTGGCTCGACATCGAATTCGATGCCAAGGATATCGTCTACGCCCGTATCGACCGTCGCCGCAAGATTCCGGTGACGTCGCTGCTGATGGCGCTCGGCATGGATGGCGAAGAAATCCTGTCGACCTTCTACACGAAGTCGCTCTACCAGCGCTCCGGCGATGGCTGGCGAATCCCCTTCAAGGCGGAAACGCTGAAGGGCGCCAAGACCGTTACCGACATGATCGACGCCGACACCGGCGAAGTCGTTGTCGAAGGCGGCAAGAAGCTGACGCCGCGCCTGCTGCGCCAGTTGCAGGACAAGGGCCTGAAGGCCCTGAAGGCCACCGACGAAGAGCTTTATGGCCTGTTCCTGGCCGAGGATATCGTCAACTTTCAGACCGGTGAGATCTATCTCGAAGCCGGCGATGAAATCGACGAGAAGACCCTGCCGGTCATCCTCAAGGCTGGTTTCGACGAAATCCCGGTTCTCGGCATCGACCACATCAACGTCGGCGCCTACATCCGCAACACGCTGTCCGCGGACAAGAACGAAAACCGTCAGGACGCTCTGTTCGATATCTATCGCGTCATGCGTCCGGGTGAGCCGCCGACCATGGAGTCGGGCGAAGCCATGTTCAACTCGCTGTTCTTCGATGCGGAGCGTTACGACCTCTCCGCTGTCGGCCGCGTGAAGATGAACATGCGTCTCGACCTCGAGGTCGAGGACACCGTTCGCATCCTGCGCAAGGACGACATCCTGGCCGTGGTCAAGATGCTTGTCGAACTGCGCGACGGCAAGGGCGAGATCGACGACATCGACAACCTCGGCAACCGCCGTGTTCGTTCTGTCGGCGAACTGATGGAGAACCAGTATCGTCTGGGTCTGCTGCGCATGGAACGTGCGATCAAGGAACGCATGTCCTCGATCGAAATCGACACGGTCATGCCGCAGGATCTGATCAACGCCAAGCCGGCTGCCGCCGCCGTTCGCGAATTCTTCGGCTCCTCGCAGCTATCGCAGTTCATGGACCAGGTGAACCCGCTTTCGGAAATCACCCACAAGCGCCGTCTTTCGGCTCTTGGTCCGGGTGGTCTGACCCGCGAGCGCGCCGGCTTCGAAGTCCGCGACGTTCATCCGACGCACTACGGTCGTATTTGCCCGATCGAAACGCCGGAAGGCCCGAACATCGGTCTTATCAACTCGCTGGCGACCTTTGCCCGCGTCAACAAGTACGGCTTCATCGAAAGCCCTTATCGCCGCATCATCGACGGTAAGGTGACCAACGATGTGCTCTACCTCTCCGCTATGGAAGAGGCGAAGTACTACGTTGCCCAGGCCAATGCCGAGCTCGACGCCGAAGGCTCCTTCATCGAGGAATTCGTCGTCTGCCGTCATGCCGGCGAAGTCATGCTTGCTCCGCGCGACAACATCAACCTGATGGACGTCTCGCCGAAGCAGCTGGTTTCGGTCGCAGCCGCGCTGATCCCGTTCCTGGAAAACGACGACGCCAACCGCGCTCTCATGGGCTCGAACATGCAGCGTCAGGCCGTGCCGCTTCTGCGTGCCGAAGCTCCGTTCGTCGGTACCGGCATGGAGCCGGTCGTCGCACGTGACTCCGGCGCTGCCATCGGCGCCCGCCGCGGCGGCGTGGTCGACCAGGTCGACGCGACGCGTATCGTTATCCGCGCCACCGAAGACCTCGATCCGTCGAAGTCTGGCGTCGATATCTACCGCCTGATGAAGTTCCAGCGTTCGAACCAGAATACCTGCGTCAACCAGCGTCCGCTTGTTACCGTCGGTGACGTGGTCAACCGGGGCGACATTCTGGCCGACGGTCCGTCCACCGACCTCGGCGATCTGGCGCTCGGCCGCAACGTGCTCGTCGCGTTCATGCCGTGGAACGGCTACAACTACGAAGACTCGATCCTGCTCTCCGAGCGTATCGTTGCCGACGACGTGTTCACCTCCATCCACATCGAAGAATTCGAAGTGATGGCGCGTGACACCAAGCTTGGTCCGGAAGAAATCACCCGCGACATTCCGAACGTTTCGGAAGAAGCGCTGAAGAACCTGGACGAAGCCGGTATCGTTTACATCGGCGCTGAAGTTCAGCCGGGCGATATCCTCGTCGGCAAGATCACGCCGAAGGGCGAAAGCCCGATGACGCCGGAAGAAAAGCTTCTGCGCGCCATCTTCGGTGAAAAGGCGTCCGACGTTCGCGACACCTCCATGCGCATGCCGCCCGGCACCTACGGTACGGTCGTCGAAGTTCGCGTTTTCAACCGCCACGGCGTTGAGAAGGACGAACGCGCCATGGCGATCGAGCGCGAAGAGATCGAGCGTCTCGCGAAGGACCGCGACGACGAGCAGGCGATCCTCGACCGTAACGTCTACGGCCGTCTGGTCGAAATGCTGCGTGGTCAGGTCGCTCTTGCAGGTCCGAAGGGCTTCAAGAAGGGCACGGAACTGTCGAACGCCATCGTTTCGGAGTATCCGCGTTCGCAGTGGTGGATGTTCGCCGTCGAAGACGAAAAGATCCAGAGCGAGCTCGAAGCCCTGCGTGGCCAGTACGACGAATCCAAGTCGCGCCTTGAACAGCGCTTCATGGACAAGGTCGAGAAGGTCCAGCGCGGCGATGAAATGCCTCCGGGCGTCATGAAGATGGTCAAGGTCTTCGTCGCTGTTAAGCGCAAGATCCAGCCAGGCGACAAGATGGCTGGCCGTCACGGCAACAAGGGTGTCGTATCGCGCATCGTGCCCGTTGAAGACATGCCGTTCCTCGAAGACGGTACGCATGTCGACATCGTGCTGAACCCGCTCGGCGTTCCCTCGCGTATGAACGTCGGTCAGATTCTCGAGACGCACCTCGGCTGGGCTTGCGCCGGCATGGGTCGTCAGATCGGTGAACTGATCGATGCTTACAAGGCGAGCGGCAACATCGAACCTCTGCGCAAGACGATCGACATGGTCGTCGGCGACGGTCCGAAGAGCGACGACGTGCACGCATATGACGATGCATCGGTCCTGCGTCTGGCCGACCAGTGGAAGCGTGGCGTGTCCATCGCGACCCCGGTCTTCGACGGCGCCGGCGAAGCCGATGTCAACGAGATGCTGGCAATGGCAGGTCTCAAGGAGACCGGTCAGTCGACTCTGTACGACGGTCGTACCGGCGAGCAGTTCGACCGTCAGGTCACGGTTGGCTACATCTACATGCTGAAGCTGAACCACCTTGTCGACGACAAGATCCACGCCCGTTCGATCGGTCCATACTCGCTCGTCACTCAGCAGCCGCTGGGCGGTAAGGCGCAGTTCGGCGGTCAGCGCTTCGGCGAAATGGAAGTCTGGGCGCTCGAAGCTTACGGTGCAGCCTACACGCTGCAGGAAATGCTCACGGTCAAGTCGGACGACGTGGCCGGCCGCACCAAGGTCTACGAAGCCATCGTTCGTGGCGACGACACCTTCGAAGCGGGCATTCCGGAAAGCTTCAACGTTCTCGTCAAGGAAATGCGTTCGCTGGGTCTCAGCGTCGAATTGGAAAACTCCAAGATTGACGATCTGCAGACCGCGACCCAGCTTCCGGACGCAGCCGAGTAACAGCTGATAGGGTGCGCGCTGTCCGTCAGCGCGCACCGTTCCAGCCGGCGCCCGATTTCCGGTGGCGCCAGGCGGGGACGGTTTCGCCGCATTTTGCGGTTATTGTCGTTTTAGCGCGTCAGTCCGGTTCCCGGGAATTTGCCGGCACTGATTGCAGTTCGAGGGCGCTTCGCCCCAAAAGGAGACAGGCATGAACCAAGAGGTCATGAATCTTTTCAATCCGCAGGTGCCTGCACAGAACTTCGATTCCATCCGGATATCGATCGCATCGCCGGAGAAGATTCTTTCCTGGTCTTATGGCGAGATCAAGAAGCCGGAAACGATCAACTATCGTACGTTCAAGCCGGAACGCGATGGTCTTTTCTGCGCGCGAATCTTCGGGCCGATCAAGGATTACGAGTGCTTGTGCGGCAAGTACAAGCGCATGAAGTACAAGGGCATCATCTGCGAAAAGTGCGGCGTCGAAGTCACGCTGTCGCGCGTTCGCCGTGAGCGCATGGGCCATATCGAGCTCGCCGCTCCCGTTGCCCACATCTGGTTCCTGAAGTCGCTGCCTTCTCGCATTTCGACGCTGCTCGACATGACGCTGAAGGATGTCGAGCGCGTTCTGTACTTCGAGAACTACATCGTCACCGAGCCGGGCCTGACTGCTCTTAAGGAGCATCAGCTTCTGTCGGAAGAAGAGTACATGCTCGCCATCGACGAGTATGGCGAAGATCAGTTCACCGCCATGATCGGTGCTGAAGCGATCTACGAGATGCTTGCCAGCATGCAGCTCGAAAAGATCGCCGGCGATCTGCGCTCCGAGCTTGCCGACACCACGTCGGATCTCAAGCAGAAGAAGCTGATGAAGCGCCTGAAGATCGTCGAGAACTTCATGGAATCGGGCAATCGTCCTGAATGGATGATCATGAAGGTCGTCCCGGTCATCCCGCCGGACCTGCGCCCGCTGGTTCCGCTCGATGGCGGCCGTTTCGCGACGTCGGATCTGAACGATCTGTATCGCCGCGTCATCAACCGTAACAACCGTCTGAAGCGCCTCATCGAACTGCGCGCTCCGGGCATCATCATCCGTAACGAAAAGCGCATGCTGCAGGAATCTGTCGATGCGCTGTTCGACAACGGCCGCCGTGGCCGGGTCATCACCGGCGCCAACAAGCGTCCGCTGAAGTCGCTGTCCGACATGCTCAAGGGCAAGCAGGGCCGCTTCCGTCAGAACCTGCTCGGCAAGCGCGTCGACTATTCCGGCCGTTCGGTCATCGTGACCGGTCCGGAATTGAAGCTGCACCAGTGCGGCCTGCCGAAGAAGATGGCGCTCGAGCTGTTCAAGCCGTTCATCTACGCCCGCCTCGACGCCAAGGGTTACTCCTCGACCGTCAAGCAGGCCAAGAAGCTGGTCGAAAAGGAAAAGCCGGAAGTCTGGGATATCCTCGATGAGGTCATCCGCGAGCATCCGGTTCTCCTGAACCGCGCACCGACGCTGCACCGCCTGGGCATCCAGGCCTTCGAACCCATGCTGGTCGAAGGCAAGGCCATCCAGCTGCACCCGCTCGTCTGCACGGCCTTCAACGCCGACTTCGACGGCGACCAGATGGCTGTTCACGTACCGCTGTCGCTTGAAGCCCAGCTTGAAGCACGCGTGCTGATGATGTCGACCAACAACATCCTGCATCCGGCAAACGGCGCACCGATCATCGTTCCCTCGCAGGACATGGTTCTCGGCCTCTACTATCTGTCGATCCTGAACCAGAACGAGCCGGGCGAAGGCATGGCCTTCTCCGACCTCGGCGAGCTGCACCATGCACTCGAAAACAAGGTCGTGACGCTGCATTCCAAGATCCGCGGCCGCTTCAAGTCGGTCGACGAAGAGGGCAAGCCCTATTCGAAGATCTACGAAACGACGCCTGGCCGCCTGCTGATCGGCGAACTTCTGCCTAAGCACGGCAAGGTGACCTTCGATATCTGCAACCAGGAAATGACCAAGAAGAACATCTCCAAGATGATCGACACGGTCTATCGCCATTGCGGCCAGAAGGACACGGTCATTTTCTGCGACCGCATCATGCAGCTCGGCTTCTCCCATGCTTGCCGCGCCGGCATTTCGTTCGGCAAGGACGACATGGTTATTCCGGATACCAAGGTTAAGATCGTTGGCGACACCGAAGCCTTGGTCAAGGAATACGAACAGCAGTACAATGACGGTCTGATCACCCAGGGCGAGAAGTACAACAAGGTTGTCGACGCTTGGGGCAAGGCTACCGAAAAGGTCGCCGAAGAAATGATGGCCCGCATTAAGGCCGTCGAATTCGACGAAAAGACCGGTCGTCAGAAGCCGATGAACTCGATCTACATGATGAGCCATTCGGGCGCTCGTGGTTCGCCGAACCAGATGCGTCAGTTGGGCGGTATGCGCGGCCTCATGGCCAAGCCGTCGGGCGAAATCATCGAGACGCCGATCATCTCGAACTTCAAGGAAGGCCTGACCGTTAACGAGTACTTCAACTCGACGCACGGTGCCCGTAAGGGTCTGGCAGACACCGCCTTGAAGACCGCGAACTCGGGCTACCTGACCCGCCGTCTCGTCGACGTCGCTCAGGATTGCATCGTCACGCACGTGGATTGCGGCACCGACAAGGGCCTCACCATGACCGCCATCGTCGATGCCGGTCAGGTCGTTGCTTCGCTCGGCGCCCGCATCCTCGGCCGCACGGCACTGGACGATATCGATCATCCGGTCACGGGTGAGCGCATCGTCGATGCCGGCACCATGATCCTGGAACCGGATGTCATCGAGATCGAGAAGGCTGGTATCCAGTCGATCCGTATCCGTTCGGCACTGACCTGCGAAATCCAGACGGGCGTATGCTCGGTCTGCTACGGCCGCGACCTGGCTCGCGGTACGCCTGTCAACCTCGGCGAAGCTGTTGGCGTTATCGCCGCACAGTCGATCGGTGAGCCGGGCACGCAGCTGACCATGCGTACCTTCCACTTGGGCGGCACGGCGACCGTGGTCGACCAGTCGTTCCTGGAAGCTTCGTATGAAGGCACGGTGCAGATCAAGAACCGCAACATGCTGCGCAACTCCGATGGCAACCTGGTTGCCATGGGCCGCAACATGGCGGTTCAGATCCTGGACGAACGCGGCGTCGAGCGCTCCTCGCAGCGCGTCGCTTACGGCTCCAAGATCTATGTCGACGAAGGCGACAAGGTGAAGCGCGGCCAGCGTCTGGCGGAATGGGACCCCTATACCCGTCCGATGATGACGGAATTGGCCGGTACGGTTCAGTTCGAAGACGTCATCGACGGTCTTTCGGTTCTCGAAGCGACCGACGAATCCACCGGCATCACCAAGCGTCAGGTCATCGACTGGCGTTCGACGCCGCGCGGTTCGGACCTGAAGCCGGCGATCGTCATCAAGGACGCCAGCGGCAATGTTGCCAAGCTGTCGCGTGGCGGTGAAGCCCGCTTCCTGCTCTCGGTCGACGCGATCCTGTCCGTCGAGCCGGGCCAGAAGGTGTCGCAGGGTGACGTTCTCGCCCGTTCGCCGCTGGAAAGCGCCAAGACCAAGGACATCACCGGTGGTCTGCCGCGTGTTGCCGAACTGTTCGAAGCTCGTCGTCCAAAGGATCACGCCATCATCGCAGAGATCGATGGTACGATCCGCCTCGGCCGCGACTACAAGAACAAGCGCCGTGTCATCATCGAGCCGGCGGAAGACGGTGTCGAGCCGGTCGAATACCTGATCCCGAAGGGCAAGCCCTTCCACCTTCAGGAAGGCGACTACATCGAAAAGGGTGATTACATCCTCGACGGTAACCCGGCTCCGCACGACATCCTGGCGATCAAGGGCGTGGAGGCTCTGGCTTCCTACCTGGTCAACGAAATCCAGGAAGTCTACCGCTTGCAGGGCGTTGTCATCAACGACAAGCACATCGAAGTGATTGTCCGTCAGATGCTGCAGAAGGTGGAAATCACCGATGCAGGCGACAGCCAGTACATCGTCGGCGACAATGTCGACCGTATCGAGCTGGACGACAACAACGACCGCCTGATCGAAGAGGGCAAGAAGCCTGCTTACGGCGATCCGGTTCTGCTTGGGATCACCAAGGCATCGCTGCAGACGCCGTCCTTCATCTCCGCCGCTTCCTTCCAGGAAACGACGAAGGTGCTGACGGAAGCTGCGATTGCCGGCAAGACCGACGGTCTGCAGGGTCTGAAGGAAAACGTCATCGTCGGCCGCCTCATCCCGGCCGGTACCGGCGGCACCATGACCCAGATCCGCCGTATCGCTACGGCTCGCGACGAGCTCATTCTCGAAGAGCGTCGCAAGGGCACGGGCGCAGCTGTCGCAACGCCGATGCTACAGGATATGGCTGGCGAGAATGCCCCGGCCGCTGAATAAGCGAGACCGCGACCATAGAAAATAAGAAACCGCCCGGAGCGATCCGGGCGGTTTCTTTTTGCTTGGTGATAAGGGGAGGGAGGGGCGCCTGCCTCGAGGAGGCGCGGCCCGTCAGCGGAACCGGATAATCGCGACTTCGCCCTCGAGCGCGCCCTGATAGGCCGATGCGTGCGGTTCTTCGTCCGGAACATCCGTCAGCATGCCGATCTGGTCGAGATCCGCCTCGATGAAGCCTTCCTCGGCGAGCGCGTTGAGCGCCTCGCGTACGGCCGTGTCGTCGTCCGGCGCCCGCAGCATGACATGCAGGTCGATGCCTTCTCCGCCATCGGTCTCGTAGCCCTTGCCGATGATGATGAAGACCATGGGGCCGTCGGAATTGTTGTCGTTGTCTGGCGCAGTAATCATGAGTCTTCCTTCGGGAGTATCGAATCGACCCGGCGATTCCTCGTGGTTGCCTGGGGTCATCGGGTGGAATTGGCTTTCGGTGATTCCTTATAGGGATTTTGGCGAAATACCAAAGTCCATCTTGCCGAAGAGGCGCCATTTCCGTATTCAAAGCGTCAAATGGCCGGTTTTCCCGGGCTTCCGGGCCTTTGTGACAAAGATAATTTCTTAACCGGCCTTGACGAAACGGCGGGAAACCAGTAGTACCGCCGCCATCGGGACCCATGTGAGGCATGGCTGTTCGGAGCGACGCGCTCTGGAGTTCACCTCAAACAAGGTTCTAAACGCACGTTGAAGACAAGAATGCTGCACGCAAGACGCCATCTTGGTGTCCTCTGCTTTTCTGTGGTCCATCTGCGAAAGCGGATCGGGCCACGTTTTGCGCATTGAGACGATCGTGTGTAGTTGCCGGTGACGGCGATAGTCATGCCCGCAAGGGTGTCGAGATAGATTTACAAGGGATGGTTGAATGCCTACCGTAAACCAGCTGATCCGCAAGCCTCGCCAGGCGCAGGTAAAGCGCAATAAGGTTCCTGCTCTCCAGGAAAACCCGCAGAAGCGTGGCGTTTGCACCCGCGTTTACACGACCACGCCGAAGAAGCCGAACTCGGCTCTGCGTAAGGTCGCAAAGATCCGCCTGACCAACGGCTTCGAAGTCATTGGTTACATTCCCGGTGAAGGTCATAACCTTCAGGAACACTCTGTCGTCATGATCCGTGGCGGCCGCGTAAAGGACCTTCCGGGCGTTCGTTACCACATCATCCGCGGCGTTCTCGATACCCAGGGTGTCAAGAACCGCAAGCAGCGCCGTTCCAAGTACGGTGCGAAGCGTCCGAAGTAATTCGGTTTCAGATAATCCGGTGCTGCGCGAGGTTCTCCGCGTGGTGAAGCGCCGCTAACAGTTGAGAGACGAGAAGTACATGTCCAGACGTCATAGAGCAGAAAAGCGCGAGATCAATCCGGACCCGAAGTTCGGCGATCTGGTCGTTACGAAGTTCATGAATGCCATCATGCTCGACGGCAAGAAGTCCGTAGCTGAAAACATCGTATACGGCGCATTCGACGCCGTGCAGGGCAAGGCAAAGCAGGAACCGCTCGGCGTGTTCCATCAGGCTTTGGATAACATCGCTCCGCACGTTGAAGTTCGTTCGCGTCGTGTTGGTGGTGCTACCTACCAGGTTCCGGTCGACGTTCGTCCGGAGCGCCGTCAGGCTCTGGCCATTCGCTGGCTGATCACTGCTGCTCGCAAGCGCAACGAAACCACCATGGTTGACCGCCTGAGCGGCGAACTTCTCGATGCCTCCAACAACCGCGGCGCTGCCGTCAAGAAGCGCGAAGACACGCACAAGATGGCTGATGCCAACCGTGCGTTCTCGCATTATCGCTGGTAATCCCGAACGGTTTCGGAAAGGCAGTCCATTATGGCTCGCGAATATAAAATCGAAGACTACCGTAATTTCGGTATCATGGCGCACATCGACGCCGGCAAGACCACGACCACCGAGCGTATTCTTTATTACACCGGTAAGTCGCACAAGATCGGTGAAGTGCACGACGGCGCAGCCACCATGGACTGGATGGAGCAGGAGCAGGAGCGTGGCATCACGATCACCTCTGCTGCTACCACGACCTACTGGAAGGGCCGTGACGGCAAGACCCGCCGCTTCAACATCATCGACACCCCCGGCCACGTCGACTTCACCATCGAAGTCGAGCGTTCGCTGCGCGTTCTCGACGGTGCCATCGCTCTGCTCGACGCCAACGCCGGCGTTGAGCCGCAGACGGAAACCGTCTGGCGTCAGGCTGAGAAGTACCATGTTCCGCGCATGATCTTCTGCAACAAGATGGACAAGACCGGCGCTGACTTCTATCGCTCGGTTGAGATGATCAAGACCCGCCTCGGCGCGACTGCTGTTGTCATGCAGCTGCCGATCGGTGCGGAAACCGAGTTCAAGGGCGTTATCGACCTGATCGAGATGAATGCTCTCATCTGGCGCGACGAATCGCTCGGCGCTCAGTGGGACGTCGTCGAAATCCCGGAAGACATGAAGGCCAAGGCTGCTGAATATCGCGAAAAGCTGATCGAGACCGTTGTCGAGATCGACGAAGCCGCGACCGAAGCCTACCTCGAAGGCAATCTGCCAGACAACGATCAGATCCGCGCGCTGGTGCGCCGCGGCACGATCGACGTCAAGTTCCACCCGATGTTCTGCGGCACCGCCTTCAAGAACAAGGGCGTTCAGCCGCTGCTCGACGCGGTTGTCGACTACTTGCCGTCGCCGCTCGACATTCCGGCGATCAAGGGCATCGACTTCAAGACCGAAGCCGAAATCGAACGTCATGCTGACGACAGCGAGCCGTTGTCCATGCTGGCCTTCAAGATCATGAACGACCCCTTCGTCGGTTCGCTGACCTTCGCCCGCGTTTACTCCGGCAAGCTCGAAAAGGGCGCATCGGTTATGAACACGGTCAAGGACAAGCGCGAGCGCGTCGGCCGTATGCTGCAGATGCACTCGAACTCGCGTGAAGACATCGAAGAAGCCTTCGCTGGCGACATCGTTGCTCTGGCCGGCCTCAAGGAAACCACAACCGGCGATACGCTCTGCGATCCGCTGAAGCCGGTTATCCTCGAGCGCATGGAATTCCCCGAGCCGGTCATCCAGATCGCGATCGAGCCGAAGACCAAGGGCGACCAGGAAAAGATGGGCCTCGCGCTCAACCGCCTGGCTGCCGAAGATCCGTCCTTCCGCGTGAAGACGGACCAGGAATCAGGTCAGACCATCATCGCCGGCATGGGTGAACTTCACCTCGACATCATCGTCGACCGCATGCGTCGTGAATTCAAGGTTGAAGCTACCGTCGGCGCGCCGCAGGTTGCTTACCGCGAAACCATCACGCGTCAGACGGAAAAGGACTACACCCACAAGAAGCAGTCGGGTGGTACTGGTCAGTTCGCTCGCGTCAAGATCGTGTTCGAACCGAACCCGGACGGCGAAGACTTCAAGTTCGAGTCGAAGATCGTCGGCGGTTCTGTTCCGAAGGAATACATCCCGGGCGTACAGAAGGGCATCGAAAGCGTTCTGTCTTCGGGCCCGCTGGCTGGCTTCCCGATGCTCGGCGTCAAGGCGACGCTCATCGATGGCGCCTTCCACGACGTCGACTCGTCGGTTCTGGCCTTCGAAATCGCTTCGCGCGCTTGCTTCCGTGAAGCAGCCCGTGAAGCTGGTGCCCAGCTCCTCGAGCCGATGATGAAGGTCGAAGTCGTGACGCCGGAAGATTACGTCGGTGACGTTATCGGCGATCTGAACTCGCGTCGTGGCCAGATCCAGGGCCAGGAAAGCCGCGGTATCGCCGTTGTCATCAACGCGAACGTCCCGCTGGCGAACATGTTCAAGTACGTCGATAACCTGCGCTCCATGTCTCAGGGTCGTGCACAGTACACGATGACCTTCGACCATTACGCGCCGGTTCCGTCGAACGTCGCACAGGAAATCCAGGCAAAGTATTCCGGTCAGAAGTGACCGGAATACCAATTGACCGATAACAAGAATTGATCCCCTCGGGGACAGGAAAAACGGAGAGCCGAAAATGGCAAAGAGTAAGTTTGAGCGCAATAAGCCTCACGTTAACATTGGTACGATTGGGCACGTTGACCACGGCAAGACGTCGCTGACAGCAGCGATCACGAAGTACTTCGGCGAGTTCAAGGCGTATGACCAGATCGACGCTGCTCCGGAAGAGAAGGCTCGTGGTATCACGATCTCGACGGCCCACGTTGAGTATGAGACGCCTGCTCGTCACTACGCTCACGTCGACTGCCCCGGCCACGCTGACTATGTCAAGAACATGATCACCGGTGCTGCGCAGATGGACGGCGCGATCCTGGTTTGCTCGGCAGCCGACGGCCCGATGCCGCAGACCCGCGAGCACATCCTGCTCGCCCGTCAGGTTGGCGTTCCGGCAATCGTTGTGTTCCTGAACAAGGTCGACCAGGTTGACGACGCCGAGCTTCTCGAACTCGTCGAGCTCGAAGTTCGCGAACTTCTGTCGTCCTACGACTTCCCGGGCGACGATATCCCGGTTGTCAAGGGTTCGGCACTTGCTGCTCTTGAAGACAGTGACAAGAAGATCGGTGAAGACGCGATCCGCGAGCTGATGGCTCAGGTTGACGCCTACATCCCGACGCCTGAGCGTCCGATCGACCAGCCGTTCCTGATGCCGATGGAAGACGTGTTCTCGATCTCGGGCCGTGGTACGGTTGTGACGGGCCGCGTTGAGCGCGGTATCGTCAAGGTTGGTGAAGAAGTCGAAATCGTCGGCATCCGTGAGACGTCGAAGACGACGGTTACCGGCGTTGAAATGTTCCGCAAGCTGCTCGATCAGGGCCAGGCAGGCGACAACATCGGCGCACTGGTTCGCGGTGTTAACCGTGACGGCGTCGAGCGTGGTCAGATCCTGTGCAAGCCGGGCTCTGTCAAGCCGCACAAGAAGTTCATGGCCGAAGCCTACATCCTGACGAAGGAAGAAGGCGGCCGTCATACGCCGTTCTTCACGAACTACCGTCCGCAGTTCTACTTCCGTACGACTGACGTGACCGGCATCGTGACGCTTCCGGAAGGCACGGAAATGGTTATGCCAGGCGACAACGTCACGGTTGCCGTTGAGCTGATCGTTCCGATCGCGATGGAAGAAAAGCTTCGCTTCGCTATCCGCGAAGGCGGCCGTACCGTCGGCGCAGGCATCGTTGCCTCCATCGTCGAGTAATAAGCAGGCGGCTGGCCAAGGCCCGCAAATGAGTGATGGGGACGCCGGTAAATTCGGTGTCCCTCTCGATCTTTGAAACCGGTGGCCCGCCTAAGGTAACTAAAGGTAAAGACGTGTCTCTTAGAGAGACGCGCGGATAACAAACACAAGGATAAAGTCGAATGAACGGCCAGAATATCCGCATCCGCCTTAAGGCGTTCGATCATCGGATTCTCGACGCTTCCACGCGCGAGATCGTGTCGACGGCTAAGCGCACCGGTGCTAGCGTCCGGGGCCCCGTTCCGCTTCCGACCCGTATCGAGAAGTTCACGGTGAACCGGTCCCCGCACATCGACAAGAAGAGCCGCGAGCAGTTCGAGATGCGCACGCATAAGCGCCTTCTCGACATCGTTGACCCGACCCCGCAGACGGTAGACGCGCTGATGAAGCTCGATCTCGCCGCCGGTGTCGATGTTGAGATCAAGCTCTGAGACCTGGTCTCGAGCTGAGTGAGAAGGATTGAACCGATGCGTTCAGGTGTGATTGCACAGAAGGTGGGAATGACCCGCGTCTATAACGACGCCGGCGAGCATGTCCCGGTAACCGTATTGCGTTTGGAAGGCTGCCAGGTCGTGGCCCAGCGCACAGTAGAGAAGAATGGCTACACCGCAGTTCAGCTCGGTGCCGGCCAGGCAAAAGTTAAGAACACGACGAAGGCCCTGCGCGGTCATTTCGCCGTCGCCAGCGTTGAGCCGAAGGCCAAGCTCGTTGAATTCCGTGTCACGGATGACAACCTGCTTGAAGTCGGCACCGAGATCAAGGCAGCTCACTTTGCAGCGGGCCAGCTCGTCGACGTGACCGGTACGACGATCGGTAAGGGTTTTGCCGGCGCCATCAAGCGCCACGGCTTCGGCGGTTTGCGTGCTACGCACGGTGTGTCGGTTTCGCACCGCTCGCACGGTTCGACCGGCTCGCGCCAGGATCCGGGCAAGGTGTTCAAGAACAAGAAGATGGCTGGTCACATGGGCCAGACGCGCGTGACGACGCAGAACCTTGAAGTAGTATCGACCGACGAAGATCGCGGTCTGATCCTTATCAAGGGTGCGGTTCCCGGCTCCAAGGGTGCCTGGATCATCGTGCGCGACGCCGTCAAGTCGGCATCGAAGTAAGGGAGCCAAACCAATGGAATTGAACGTCAAGACCCTCGAGGGCAAAGACGCTGGGAAGGTTTCCCTTTCTGATGCGATTTTCGGCCTTGAGCCGCGTGAAGATATCATCGCACGCGTCATTCGCTGGCAGCTCGCCAAGAAGCGCCAGGGCACGCACAAGGCTAAGGGCCGCGCAGAAATAGCGCGCACCGGCGCCAAGATGTACAAGCAGAAGGGTACGGGCCGCGCTCGTCACCATTCGGCTCGTGCTCCGCAGTTCCGCGGTGGTGGTAAGGCTCACGGCCCGGTCGTTCGCAGCCATGAGCATGACCTTCCCAAGAAGGTTCGCGCCCTCGGCCTGCGTCTCGCGCTCTCCGCCAAGTTCAAGGCTGAGGACGTTATCGTTCTCGACAACCTGGTCGCAGCTGATGCGAAGACCAAGGCTCTGGCCGGTGCTTTCGAGACGCTGGGCCTGACCAACGCGCTCTTCATCGGTGGTGCAGAGCTCGACAGCAACTTCAAGCTCGCAGCCGCGAACATCCCGAATATCGATGTTCTCCCGGTTCAGGGCATCAACGTTTACGACATCCTGCGCCGCGGCAAGCTTGTGCTGTCCAAGGCTGCAGTTGAGGCTCTAGAGGAGCGATTCAAGTGACGGATCTTCGCCATTACGATGTGATCGTTTCTCCTGCGATCACCGAAAAGTCCACCCTGCTTTCGGACAACAATCAGGTTGTTTTCAACGTTGCCAAGACCGCGACGAAGCCTGAAATCAAGGCTGCCGTTGAAGCGCTGTTCGGCGTCAAGGTAACGGCCGTCAACACCCTGCTGCGCCTGGGCAAGACCAAGCGGTTCAAAGGTCTCGTCGGCAAGCAGAAGGACGTGAAGAAGGCTATCGTGACGCTCGCCGAAGGCCAGTCGATCGACGTCTCCACCGGTCTCTGAGGAATAAGAAAATGGCATTGAAAACATTCAATCCGACGACCCCGAGCCAGCGTCAGCTGGTCATCGTCGACCGCTCTTCGCTCTACAAGGGCAAGCCGGTCAAGGCGCTGACGGAAGGCCTGACCTCCAAGGGCGGCCGTAACAACACCGGCCGTATCACCGTTCGTTTCCAGGGCGGTGGTCACAAGCGCACCTATCGTCTGGTCGACTTCAAGCGTCGCAAGTTCGACGTTGAGGGCACCGTCGAGCGTATCGAATACGATCCGAACCGTACCGCTTACATCGCTCTGGTGAAGTACACGGACGGCGAACTGGCCTATATCCTCGCTCCGCAGCGTCTGACTGCCGGCGACAAGGTCATCGCTTCGGAAAAGGCTGTGGACGTGAAGCCGGGCAACACCATGCCGCTTCAGTTCATCCCGGTCGGCTCCATCATCCACAATGTGGAAATGAAGCCGGGCAAGGGTGGTCAGATCGGTCGCTCTGCTGGTTCCTACGCCCAGCTCGTTGGTCGTGACCAGGGTATGGCGATCCTTCGCCTGAACTCCGGCGAACAGCGCCTCGTGCACGGCAGCTGCCTTGCAACGATCGGTGCCGTTTCCAACCCGGATCACGCCAACATCAACGACGGTAAGGCCGGTCGCTCGCGTTGGCGCGGCAAGAAGCCGCATAACCGCGGCGTCGTCATGAACCCGGTCGACCATCCGCACGGCGGTGGTGAAGGCCGCACCTCTGGTGGTCGCCATCCGGTGACCCCGTGGGGCAAGCCGACCAAGGGCAAGCGTACGCGGTCGAACAAGTCGACCGACAAGATGATCATGCGCTCGCGCCATCAGCGCAAGAAGTAAGAGAGGAAGTCTCAAGTGGCTCGTTCAGTATGGAAAGGTCCGTTTGTTGACGGCTATCTTCTCAAGAAGGCTGAGAAGGTGCGTGAAGGCGGACGTAACGAAGTGATCAAGATGTGGAGCCGTCGCTCCACCATCATGCCGCAGTTCGTTGGTCTCACCTTTGGTGTTTACAACGGCAGCAAGCATATTCCGGTCAGCGTCAATGAAGACATGGTCGGACACAAGTTCGGCGAGTTCGCCCCGACCCGTACCTATTATGGTCACGGTGCGGACAAGAAGGCGAAGAGGAAGTAACAATGGGCAAGGCAAAAACCGAACGCCGGCTGAAGGATAATGAGGCGCAGGCAGTTGCGCGCACGCTCCGTGTCAGCCCGCAGAAGCTCAACCTGGTCGCGGCTTCTATCCGCGGCAAGAAGGTTGATCGCGCGCTCGCAGAGCTGGAATTCTCGCGCAAGCGTATCGCAGGCGCCGTCAAGAAGACGCTCGAATCCGCGATCGCCAATGCAGAGAACAACCATGATCTCGACGTTGACTCGCTGGTCGTGGCTGAAGCCTACGTCGGCAAGTCGATCGTCATGAAGCGTTTCCACGCTCGTGGCCGCGGTCGTGCATCGCGCATCGAACGTCCGTTCGCGCATCTGACGATCGTCGTTCGTGAAGTGGAAGCTCAAGAGGAGGCCGCATAATGGGTCAGAAAATCAATCCAATCGGTTTTCGTCTTGGCATCAACCGTACCTGGGATAGCCGCTGGTTTGCGGACAATGCCGAGTATGGCCAGCTTCTTCACGAAGACCTGAAGATGCGCAAGTTCGTCATGAACGAACTGAAGCAGGCTGGTATCTCCAAGGTGGTCATCGAGCGTCCGCACAAGAAGTGCCGCGTTACGATCCACTCGGCTCGTCCGGGCCTGATCATCGGCAAGAAGGGCGCTGACATCGACAAGCTCCGCAAGAAGCTGTCGGACATGACGAATTCCGAAACGCACCTCAACATCGTTGAAGTTCGCAAGCCGGAAATCGACGCAACGCTCGTTGCCCAGTCGATCGCTCAGCAGCTCGAACGCCGCGTTGCTTTCCGTCGTGCCATGAAGCGCGCCGTTCAGTCCGCGATGCGTCTTGGCGCCGAAGGCATCAAGATCACCTGCGCAGGTCGTCTTGGCGGTGCTGAAATCGCTCGTACGGAATGGTACCGCGAAGGTCGCGTGCCGCTGCACACGCTGCGCGCCGACATCGACTACGGTACGGCTGAAGCAGAAACCGCTTTCGGCATCTGCGGCATCAAGGTTTGGATCTTCAAGGGCGAAATCCTTGAGCATGATCCGATGGCCTCCGAACGCCGCGCGCTCGAGGGCGACGCCCAGGGTCCGGCTAGCCGCGATCGCGATAGAGACCGCCGCCGCGACAACGCTTGATAGCGTACGTGGCAGATAAGTTCGGAGAATAAGAAAATGTTGCAGCCAAAGCGTACGAAGTACCGTAAGCAGTTCAAAGGTCGCATCAAGGGCGTCGCCAAGGGCGGCTCTGACCTTGCGTTCGGTGAATTCGGTCTGAAGGCGCAGGAACCAAACCGTGTCAACGCTCGCGAGATCGAAGCGGCCCGCCGCGCGATCACGCGCTACATGAAGCGTGCCGGCCGTGTATGGATCCGCGTGTTTCCGGATGTTCCGGTCACCAAGAAGCCGACCGAAGTCCGTATGGGTAAAGGTAAGGGCTCCGTCGAATACTGGGCATGCAAGGTCAAGCCCGGCCGCATGATGTTCGAGATCGATGGCGTAAGCGAAGAAATCGCTCGTGAGGCTCTGCGCCTCGGGTCCGCCAAGCTCTCAGTCAAGACGCGCTTCGTGCAGCGCATCGCAGAGTAAGGAAGAAGCTCATGAAAGCCGCAGATGTTCGCGCCCTGAGCGCCGACCAACTCAAGGACGAGCTTGCCAAGCTGAAGAAGGAGCAGTTTAACCTGCGCTTTCAGAAGGCGACCGGCCAGCTTGAGAAGTCCTCGCGCATCAACGAAGTCCGCAAGGACATCGCCCGCGTGAAAACCATTGCCCGCCAGAAGGCGGCAGAAGCAAAGGCCTAAAGGAAAAATAACATGCCGAAGCGCATTCTGCAGGGCGTCGTGGTCAGCGACAAGAACGAGAAGACGGTAGTTGTCCGCGTAGAGCGTCGTTTCGCTCACCCGCTGCTCCAGAAGACCGTTCGTCGTTCCAAGAAGTACAAGGCTCACGACGAGAACAATCAGTACAAAATCGGCGACGTCGTTTCCATCGAGGAATGCGCGCCGATCTCCAAGGACAAGACCTGGACGGTCGTTTCCGCCCAGTCCAAGTAACAGAATTTCGCTCAGGCCCTTGCGCTTGGGCGAAATATCTGTATGAAGCACGAGCTTGGAAGCAGGACGCTCGAGAACGGGCGTTCTTTGCTTTGTTGATGGCTGGTGAAGGTGACCGAAGCGGTCCCGGAACCCGGCAAAATCAGACAAGACACTAGTCCATAAGCCGGGGTAGGGGGTCGGTTGACCCAACCATTCCGGTAACAACAAGAAGGCGACCTGACATGATTCAGATGCAAACAAACCTCGACGTGGCGGATAATTCCGGCGCACGTCGTGTCATGTGCATCAAGGTGCTGGGCGGCTCCAAGCGTAAGTATGCCTCGATCGGCGACGTCATCGTTGTTTCGATCAAGGAGGCTATTCCGCGCGGCCGTGTGAAGAAAGGTGACGTGATGAAGGCGGTTGTCGTTCGTACCGCCAAGGACATCCGTCGTCCGGATGGCAGCGTCATCCGCTTCGATACCAACGCAGCAGTCCTCATCGACAACAAAAAAGAGCCGATCGGCACCCGTATCTTCGGACCGGTTCCGCGCGAACTTCGCGCCAAGAACCACATGAAGATCATCTCGCTGGCTCCAGAAGTACTGTAAGGGAGCGGAGCGATGCAGAAGATCCGTAAAGGCGACAAGGTCGTCGTATTGACCGGTAAGGACAAGGGCCGTACCGGCGAAGTCGTTCAAGTGCTGCCGAAGGAAGACCGTGCGGTCGTCCGTGGCGTCAATGTTGTCAAGCGCCACCAGCGCCAGACGCAGAGCCAGGAAGCCGGCATCATCAGCAAGGAAGCCCCGCTTCACCTGTCCAACATTGCAATCGTCGACAAGGACGGCAAGCCGACCCGCGTCGGTTTCAAGTTTGTGGATGGCAAGAAGGTCCGTGTGGCAAAGACCTCTGGAGAAGTGATCGATGGCTGAGGCAAAGTACGAGCCGCGGCTCAAGAAGGAATACAACGCTCGCATTCGCGCGGCTATGCAGGAGGCTTTCTCCTACGCCAACGAAATGCAGATCCCGAAGCTTGAAAAGATCGTGATCAACATGGGCGTAGGCGAAGCAACTGCTGATTCGAAGAAGCCGACTGTTGCTGCTGCCGACCTCGCAGCGATTGCCGGCCAGAAGCCGGTCATCACGCGCGCACGCAACTCCATCGCAGGCTTCAAGGTCCGCGAAAATATGCCGATCGGCGCCAAGGTTACCCTGCGCGGCGCTCGCATGTATGAGTTCCTGGATCGTCTGGTCAACATCGCGCTTCCGCGCGTTCGCGACTTCCGCGGCCTGAACCCGAAGAGCTTTGACGGTCGTGGCAATTTCGCCATGGGCATCAAGGAGCACATTGTGTTCCCAGAGATCAACTACGACAAGGTTGATCAGATGTGGGGCATGGACATCATCGTTTGCACGACGGCGAACACGGACGACGAAGCCCGGACTCTTCTGAAAGAGTTCAACTTCCCGTTCCGTCAATAACCGTAACGACGAGCGTAGAAAAGGAACCCTGATATGGCGAAGACAAGCGCAGTTGAAAAGAACAAGCGCCGCCGCAATACGGTTGCCACTCAGTCCGCAAAGCGGGCTGCTCTGAAGGCAATCATCATGAACCAGTCTCTTTCGATCGAAGACCGGTTCAAGGCCACTCTGAAGCTGGCATCGCTCCCGCGCGATGGATCGAAGACCCGTATTCGCAATCGTTGCGAAGTTTCCGGCCGTCCGCGCGCCTACTACCGCAAACTGCGCATGTCGCGTATCGCGCTGCGTGAACTCGGCAATCTCGGCAAGGTGCCGGGCATTGTCAAGTCGAGCTGGTAAGGAGCAGATTAGATGACTATGACTGATCCTTTGGGCGATATGCTCACCCGCATCCGCAATGGCGCTTCGCGTCGCAAGTCGTCGGTTTCGACGCCTGCTTCCAAGCTCCGTGCGCGCGTTCTCGATGTTCTCCAGGCTGAAGGCTACATCCGTGGCTACTCCGTCGTCGATTTCGGCAACGGCAAGTCTGAGCTCAGCATCGAGCTGAAGTACTATGAAGGCACGTCGGTGATCCGTGAGATCGGCCGCGTGTCCAAGCCGGGCCGCCGAGTTTATGTCTCGGTTAAGTCCATTCCGCAGGTCGCGAACGGTCTCGGCATCACTATCCTTTCGACTCCGAAGGGTGTGATGGCTGATCACCAGGCTCGTGAACAGAATGTTGGTGGTGAGGTTCTCTGCTCGGTCTTCTAAGATCGAACAGGGATCTCCTTCGAAACAGACAGGTTTGAAAAAATGTCTCGTATCGGTAAGAAGCCCGTTCAGGTGCCTGCAGGGATCACGGCCTCGGTTGATGGCCAAAAAGTGACTGCCAAGGGCCCTAAGGGCGAGCTGTTTTTCATCGCTAACGATGAAATCGGTCTCAAGCTTGAAAATAATGCAATCGTCGTAACGCCGCTTAACGACTCCAAGGACGCTCGCTCGAAGTGGGGCATGTCCCGCACGATGGTCGAGAACATCCTGAAGGGTGTTAAGGAAGGCTACGAGCGCAAGCTCGAAATCAACGGCGTCGGCTACCGTGCCGCTCTGCAGGGCAAGAACCTGCAGCTCGCGCTCGGCTTCAGCCACGACGTGATTTACGTGCCGCCGGAAGGCATCACGATTGCTGTGCCGAAGCCGACGGAAATCGTCGTCACCGGCATCAACAAGCAGCAGGTCGGCCAGGTTGCCGCTGAAATCCGCGAATATCGCGGTCCTGAGCCCTACAAGGGCAAGGGCGTTAAGTATGCCGGCGAGCGGATCGTCCGCAAAGAAGGCAAGAAGAAGTAAGGATCACGCGAAATGGCTAGCAGGAAAGAAGCACTTGCACGTCGTGCCAACCGCGTGCGTCGTCAAATCAAGGCGGTGGCCAATGGCCGTCCGCGCCTGTCGGTTCATCGCTCGTCGAAGAACATCTACGTTCAGGTCATCGATGATGTGGCCGGCAAGACGCTTGCGTCTGCCTCCACCCTCGATAAGGATCTGCGCGGTTCTCTGAAGACCGGTGCCGATACCGCCGCCGCAGCCCTCGTTGGCAAGCTCGTAGCCGAGCGTGCCTCCAAGGCAGGCGTCAAGGAAGTCGTGTTCGATCGCGGCGCCTTCATCTACCACGGCCGCATCAAGGCCCTGGCTGAAGCAGCCCGCGAAGGCGGTCTGTCCTTCTGATCAAGTTTCCGGTCGGCAGCTTTCAAGCGCCGGCCGGATGTTCACCGGACCGCACGTTTCCCCGCAAGGGGAGGGCATGCGGTCTTTGTTGTTTGCCGATTGCACCCGGAAAAGAAAAAGGAAGAGGACAATGGCACAGGAAAAGAGGGGCTCGCGGGATGACCGTCAGAGCCGTGAAGAGCGCGATAGCGAATTCGTCGACAAGCTGGTCGCGATTAACCGCGTCGCCAAGGTCGTAAAGGGTGGCCGCCGTTTCGGTTTCGCCGCTCTCGTCGTCGTCGGTGACCAGAAGGGCCGCGTTGGCTTCGGTCACGGCAAGGCACGCGAAGTGCCGGAAGCGATCCGCAAGGCTACCGAAAGCGCCAAGCGCGACATGATCTTCGTACCGCTGCGCGACGGCCGTACGCTGCACCATGACGTTCATGGCCGTCACGGCGCCGGCAAGGTTCTGCTGCGCTCGGCCAAGGTCGGTACCGGTATCATCGCCGGCGGCCCGATGCGTGCCGTTTTCGAAACGCTCGGCGTTCATGACGTCGTTGCCAAGTCGACCGGTTCGTCGAACCCGTACAACATGGTTCGCGCCACGTTCGACGCCCTGAAGCACCAGGTTCACCCGAAGGACATCGCAGCTCAGCGTGGCATCAAGTATGCTACCCTGCAGGCTCGTCGTACCGCTTCGGGCAACGCTACCGAAGAATAAGGGAGTTTGACCTATGGCCAAGACGACCAAGAAGGCTGAAGCCAAGGCGACCGTTACGGTCGAGCAGATTGGCAGCCCGATCCGCCGTCCGGACGTTCAGCAGAAGACGCTGATCGGTCTCGGACTGAACAAGATGCACCGTCGCCGCACGCTGGAAGATACCCCGGCTGTTCGTGGCATGATCCGTGCTGTCCAGCATCTCGTTCGCGTTGTCGACGAGAAGTGAGCCGGAGGTAAATCGCTATGAAATTGAATGACATCAAGGATAACGAAGGCTCTACCCACAGCCGCAAGCGCCTCGGCCGCGGCATCGGCTCCGGCTCCGGCAAGACCGGTGGTCGTGGTGTAAAGGGTCAGAAGTCCCGCTCGGGTGTTGCCATCAACGGCTTCGAAGGTGGTCAGATGCCCATCTATCGTCGCCTGCCGAAGCGTGGCTTCAACAACATCTTCGCCGCCGATTATGTTGTCGTATCGCTGGCTCGCATCCAGGCTGCCGTCGATGCCGGCAAGCTCGATGCGAAGAAGACCGTTGATGCAGCAGCTCTCAAGGCTGCCGGCGTCATCCGCCGCGTCAAGGACGGCGTTCGGGTTCTCTCGGACGGCGAACTGAAGGCGAAGATCACGCTTGAAGTTGCAGGCGCTTCCAAGCCGGCGGTCGAAAAGATCGAAAAGGCTGGCGGCTCCATCAAGCTGCTGGCTGCGGTCGCAGAAGCTTCTGCCGCAGAATAATCTTATCAATAATCGCCCGGGGTGCTTCACTTCGGGCGATTTTGCTCCCATATGTGAGCCTCACGAATCTGAACGATGCGGCAGTGTCTTTCCGGTTAATAACGGGAACCAAGGGTGAGGCGTCCGATTGCACCGCAATCCGTCCAAACCCGGCTTTTGAACAATTTACATACTGATTCCGGACCCGGCCGATTATGCCGGAATTGGTAGTGCGGAGATTTGCATGGCTTCTGCAGCGGAACAACTGGCGTCCAATCTCAATTTCTCGACTTTCGCCAAGGCTGAGGATCTCAAGAAGCGCTTGTGGTTTACGCTCGGCGCTCTCCTCGTCTACCGGCTTGGTACCCACATTCCGCTTCCTGGCCTCAATCCTGCTGCCTATGCGCAGGCATTCCAGAATCAGTCTGGCGGTATTCTCGGCCTCTTCAACATGTTCTCGGGCGGCGCTGTTCAGCGCATGGCGATCTTCGCGCTCGGCATCATGCCTTATATTTCCGCCTCGATCATCGTTCAGCTCATGACCTCGGTCGTGCCTTCGCTTGAGAATCTCAAGAAGGAAGGTGAGCAGGGCCGCAAGATCATCAACCAGTACACTCGCTACGGCACGGTGCTGCTCGGCGCATTGCAGGCTTACGGCATTGCGATCGGCCTTGAGCATGGCAATGGTGTCGTGATCGATCCAGGCTGGTTCTTCCGCATTTCCACGGTCATAACGCTGCTCGGCGGCACTATGTTCCTGATGTGGCTCGGCGAACAGGTAACCTCGCGCGGTATCGGCAACGGTATCTCGCTTATCATCTTCGCCGGCATCGCTGCTGGTCTGCCGACGGCACTTGCAGGCACGCTCGAGCTGGGCCGTACAGGTGCTCTGTCCACAGGTCTCATTCTGGCTGTTCTGGTCGTCGCTGTCCTGGTCATCGCGCTCATCGTTTTCGTCGAACGTGCGCAGCGCCGCCTGCTGATCCAGTATCCGAAGCGCCAGGTCGGCACCCGTATGTTCCAGGGCGATACGTCGCACCTGCCGTTGAAGCTCAACACTTCGGGCGTCATTCCGGCCATCTTTGCATCCTCGCTGCTGCTGCTGCCGGCAACCGTCGCGGGCCTCGGCAACAACACGGCGCTGCCAAGCTGGGTAACGTCGATCGTTGCGGCTCTTGGTCACGGCCAGCCCGTCTACATGGTGCTGTACGGTGCGCTGATTGCCTTCTTCGCCTTCTTCTACACGGCGCTGGTCTTCAATCCGAAGGACACGGCCGACAATCTGAAGAAGCATGGCGGCTTTATTCCGGGCATCCGTCCGGGCGAACGCACCGCCGAATATATCGACTACGTGCTGACCCGCATCACGGTCATCGGCGCGATCTACCTCGTCTTCGTCTGCATCCTGCCCGAAATTCTCGTGTCCCAGACCGGTATTCCGCTGTCGCTGGGTGGCACTTCTCTTCTGATCGTGGTTAGCGTAACGCTGGATACGGTGGCACAGATTCAGGGTCACTTGATCGCGCAGCAATATGAAGGCCTGATCAAGAAATCGAAGTTGCGTGGAGGAAAGAGGGGGCGATGAGACTCATACTTTTAGGGCCGCCGGGAGCAGGTAAGGGGACCCAGGCCCAGCGTATCGTGGAAAAGCACGGCATTCCGCAGCTTTCCACCGGCGATATGCTGAGAGCTGCGGTGGCGGCCGAGACTGAAGTTGGCAAGCGCGCCAAGGCTGTCATGGACGCCGGCAAGCTTGTTTCGGATGAGATCGTCAACGCTATTGTTTCGGAGCGAATCGACCAGCCGGATTGCGCCAGGGGCTTCATCCTTGACGGCTTTCCCCGCACTCTGGTGCAGGCCGATGCGACCGAGCAGATGCTGAAGGCCAAGGGCCTGGAGCTTTCTGTTGTCATCGAGCTGAAGGTCGATGACGGGGAACTGATTCGCCGCGTCTCGGGGCGTTACTCCTGTTCGAACTGCGGTAGCGTCTATCACGATACCGATAAGGTTCCGGCAACGGCCGGTGTCTGCGACAAGTGCGGCTCGACCCACTTCAAGCGTCGCCCGGATGACAATGCCGAAACGATGGCGACGCGCCTCCAGGTCTACTACAAGGAGACCTCGCCGCTGATCGGTTACTACTATGCCAAGGGCAAGTTGCAGAGCATCGACGGCATGGCCGATATCGAGCATGTGACGGATAGCATCGAAGGTATCCTGGCTAAGCTTGGATAGCCTAAAATAAACTTGCCGAAGCGGTTGCTTTTTTGCGCTGATTCCGCTAAACACCGCGCCAACTCGCGACATGCTATGCGATCGGCGCGGATTTCCAACGGGGAGTCCGGGTACGGTCGTTTTGACATGTTGCGGACTCACAACGAACAAGCAGCTCCCGGGCTGCATAACAAGGCCCTTTGCTTAGGCAAAAGGAATGCAAGGAGAACAGGCGTGGCTCGTATCGCTGGCGTCAACATCCCGACTGCAAAGCGCGTAGTTATTGCGCTTCGTTACATTCACGGGATCGGACCTAAGTTTGCACAGGAAATCTGCGAGAAGGTCGGTATTCCGGCTGAGCGTCGCGTCAACCAGTTGACCGATGCTGAAGTTCTGCAGATCCGCGAAACCATCGACCGTGACTATCAGGTCGAAGGTGATCTGCGTCGCGATACCGCGATGAACATTAAGCGTCTGATGGACCTGGGCAGCTACCGCGGCCTGCGTCATCGTCGCGGCCTGCCGGTTCGCGGCCAGCGCACCCACACCAATGCTCGTACCCGCAAGGGCCCGGCAAAGGCGATCGCTGGTAAGAAGAAGTAATTTCCGGGCAACCGGATTTGGGAGGCTGGCGGTCCGCCGGCCTCTTTTGAGTTTGAAGCGGTGCCCTCCGGGTATCGCTTCGGTGTAGCCGCTGGCATTACGGCGGTGCAGAGATCCAAGAAAGGACTAACATGGCCAAGGAAGCCGTACGCGTTCGTCGTCGCGAGCGTAAAAATATCACGTCGGGCGTCGCACACGTCAACTCGACCTTCAACAACACGATGATCACCATCACCGACGCACAGGGCAACGCTATTGCCTGGTCGTCCGCTGGTGCCAAGGGCTTCAAGGGTTCGCGCAAGTCGACCCCGTTCGCTGCCCAGATCGCTGCTGAAGACTGCGCCAAGAAGGCTCAGGAGCACGGCATGAAGTCGCTGGAAGTTGAAGTTTGCGGTCCGGGCTCTGGTCGTGAATCTGCTCTGCGCGCGCTCCAGGCTGCCGGTTTCATGATCACGTCCATCCGCGACGTGACCCCGATCCCGCACAATGGTTGCCGCCCGCGCAAGAAGCGTCGCGTCTGATCATCGCCACTCTCGACACTGGCCGGGGCAGATGCGCCCGGCTTGGTGTTTCTCAAGCTCGGTTGCCACGATTGGATGGTGGCAACGAACGGAAGGCAAAAACATGATTCAGAAAAACTGGCAGGAACTGATCAAGCCCAACAAGGTCGAGTTCACCTCGAGCGGCCGTACCAAGGCAACGCTCGTGGCCGAACCGCTGGAGCGTGGCTTCGGTCTCACCCTCGGCAACGCGCTGCGTCGCGTTCTGCTGTCTTCTCTGCGTGGCGCCGCTGTGACGGCCGTGCAGATCGACGGCGTGCTGCATGAGTTCTCCTCTATCCCGGGCGTCCGGGAAGACGTGACGGACATCGTGCTGAACATCAAGGAAATCGCCATCAAGATGGATGGCGATGATGCCAAGCGCATGGTCGTGCGCAAGCAGGGCCCAGGCGTAGTAACGGCTGGCGACATTCAGACGGTCGGCGATATCGAAATCCTCAACCCCGAGCATGTGATCTGCACGCTCGACGAGGGCGCCGAAATCCGTATGGAATTCACCGTCAACAACGGCAAGGGCTATGTCCCGGCCGAGCGTAATCGTGCGGAAGATGCTCCGATCGGTCTCATCCCGGTCGACAGCCTCTATTCGCCGGTCAAGAAGGTGTCCTACAAGGTTGAAAATACCCGTGAAGGACAGGTTCTCGACTACGACAAGCTGAGCATGTCGCTGGAAACCGATGGTTCTATCAGCGGTGAAGATGCAGTCGCTTTCGCGGCGCGCATCCTGCAGGATCAGCTTGGCGTGTTCGTCAACTTCGACGAGCCGCAGAAGGAAACCGAAGAGGAAGCAGTTACAGAACTCGCTTTCAACCCGGCTCTCCTCAAGAAGGTGGACGAACTGGAACTGTCTGTTCGCTCGGCAAACTGCCTGAAGAACGACAACATCGTCTACATCGGCGACCTCATTCAGAAGACCGAAGCAGAAATGCTCCGCACGCCGAATTTTGGTCGCAAGTCGCTGAACGAAATCAAGGAAGTTCTCGCTTCCATGGGCCTGCACCTCGGCATGGAAGTGCCGGCATGGCCGCCTGAGAACATCGAAGATCTCGCCAAGCGATACGAAGACCAATACTAACGTTTCAAACGGCAGGCGAGTGATGCCTGCAAGTGAAGGAGAATAGCAATGCGCCACGGTAAAGCCGGCCGCAAGCTGAACAGAACCGCTAGCCACCGTAAGGCGATGTTCGCCAACATGGCTGCTTCGCTCATCACGCATGAGCAGATCGTCACCACGCTCCCGAAGGCGAAGGAAATTCGTCCGATCGTCGAGAAGCTGGTTACCCTCGGCAAGCGCGGCGACCTGCACGCTCGTCGTCAGGCCATCTCGCAGATCCGCGATGCGGCTGTCGTTTCGAAGCTTTTCGATGCGATCGCAACGCGTTACGCCACCCGCAACGGCGGCTACCTGCGTATCATGAAGGCCGGCTTCCGCCAGGGCGACAATGCCGCTCTCGCAGTCGTCGAATTCGTCGATCGTGACACCTCTGCCAAGGGCGCAGCCGACAAGGCTCGCGTTGCTGCCGAGGAAGAAGCTGCAGCCGCTTAAGGCTAGCTTCGGATAAAAGATCCAGGGCCGGATGAGCGATCATCCGGCCTTTGGCGTTTGAGGGTTTGTCGGGGCTGACTTGCTCTTCTGGAGCCGCCATGACCATGAATATGCTGGCTGAGTTGCCTGGCGGCTCATGCTCTTGAGCTATAGGAACGACTATTGGACACGCAGCGGCAATTCATACGCAGAAGGGCGATGCTACTTCTGGCCCTGTTCTTGACCATAGCCTGCGGTCTTGCGCTCCGGCGATTTGGTTATGCCGCCGATCTTCCCTTCACCGTGGTCAAATATGGTGGTTCGATCTTGTGGGGCGCGATGGTCTATTGGCTTCTGGCGACGCTATTCGTCACCGGTAGGCCTTTCAAAATTGCTTTCGGCGCGCTGATCCTGGCGACGGCCGTCGAATTCTTCAGGCTTTGGCATGCACCTGCACTGGATGCGTTTCGATTGACCACCGCCGGCGCCTTGTTGCTCGGAAGAGTGTTCTCGCTCTGGAACATAGTGTCCTATGCCATCGGCATAGCGGCGGCTTTGGCGCTGGATCGCATTCTGTTGGCGGTAAGGCGCGCCAACTGAGATCGCGGTATAGCAGGGCGATCGGATCGCTGTATCATGAAGGCCGGATGAGCGATCATCCGGCCTTCAGTCGTTTGCCTATGTGGGTAGCGACGCCAAGCACGGCGCTATTTGGCTGCCACGGCGTGCCGGCGCGAAGGCTCCGTTCTGTGAAGATAAACGGCGAAAGTATCCCACGGCGGCGTGATCGAGAGCTGTGCCAGTAGGCGGCCAATCTCGCCCCGGTGATATCCTCCATGCGTGACGACATGGAGGAGCATCTCCTGCCGCGACATGCAGCCCCTGTCGCCGTCGGTGAAGACGAACGGCAGGGCTTCGGACAGGAGGTCAGGGGGCAGCGTTTCAAGATATCTGAGATACCATTGATCCGACGCGATCAACGCGGTGCGGAGCTCCGCCAGTGATGGCGTGTCCGGTGTGTTGTCGGCAGTGAAGCCATGGTCCTGCCCGGTAAGGTGGGCAGCAAATATCCGACCGACGACCAGGGAATGGTTCATCAGGCGGATGGATGCATGACGCTCCTTAACATGCCGTACGCCATCGAGGTCGCCTATGCCGTCAAGCAGATCCTTGTTTGCCCAGGCCTGATAGCTGAAAAGCGTGTGCAGCAACGACTGTTCGCTCATGAGAAATCCCTTTTTGTTATACCGTAAAATGCGAGTAATGTGTTCACATTTTCGAGGAGCAGGAAGCGCATGTCTACTCGCATTGGAAAGTCCGGCGCCCCGATGCGAAAGGAGCCGAGCCAGGCGCGTTCGCGCGCGACGGTCGATGCCATTCTCGAGGCGGGTGCTCGCATTTTGGGAGATCGCGGATGGGCCGGATTTACGACGAATGCCGTCGCGGCGGTTGCCGGCATCAGCATCGGGTCGCTCTATCAATATTTTCCCGACAAGCTTTCCCTGGTCGAGGCCATCCGGCGGCGTCACTTCGATGACGTTCTGGCCGTCATGCGGAAGGCTATGGCCGGAGACTTGCCGTTGCAGCAGCGCGCAGAGGCTCTCGTTGAGGGCATGATCGATGCCCATAACATCAATCCGGAGCTGCACAGGGTGCTTCTGGACGAAGCGCCCGGGTATGATGGCTCACGATTGGCCCATGATGCTTTCTTGGCCGAGTATCAAAGCCACTACAGAGATTTTGTGATCGCGCATCGCAGTGGTCGCAAAGGTCCCGGCGATGACGTTCTCGCGCAGTTGCTATCGGGCGCTGTCGAGGGCGTGATCCACAGTGCAGCCCGAAAGCGCACGCTCGGTTCGCCGGAGCTGAAAAAGGAACTGGCCAGGATGATCTGTTCTTATCTGCGAAACGCTGATTAACCCTTCGCGATCGACCCGGTGCTGTTCCGACCATCGTTGGATGCATGGCTGCATTTCGCTTCTCGGATGGTAATTTGAGTTCATATAGTTTGAATCCTAATTAGTTTAGTGCTAATAGATAATTATGGAATCGCTCAACACTCTTCAACGCATTTTCACCGCCAATCTGCTGACCACTGGCCGCCAATGGCGCCGGGTCGTCGATCTGGCACTGAGCTCCTACGGCATCTCGGAGGCCGCGGCAGCACCGCTGCTCTGGATCGGCCGTCTGGGCGGAGGTGTCCGACAGGTGGCGATCGCCACCTATGTCGGTATCGAAGGTCCGTCGCTGGTTCGGCTGATCGATCAGCTGGAAAGCATGGATCTCGTCATCCGCAAGGATGATCCGACGGATCGCCGCGCCAAGGGTCTTTGGCTGACGCCGGAGGGCGAGAAGCTCGCGTCCCGCATGGAAGACGCGCTCGACGAACTGCGCGGCAAGATCCTTGCCGATGTCGACAAGGAGGATATCGAAGCTGCCATCCGCGTCCTGAAGGCTTTCGAGGAGTTCGAGACCGTGAAGACGACCGAAGCGGAGCCGGAGAAGGAGAGCGTTTCATGAGCATTCCATCCTGGCGGGACTGGCTGTTTTCCGTCAAAGCCTTCATTGCAGCCATCATGGCGCTGTTCATTGCGCTGTCGCTGGACTTGCCGCGCCCTTACTGGGCAATGGCGGCCGTCTATGTGGTTGCCAATCCGCTTGCGGGCGCAACGAGCTCAAAGGCGCTCTATCGTACGCTCGGTACGCTGATCGGCGCCTGTGCCTCGGTGATCTTCGTTCCGCTCTTCGTCAATGCGCCGGAATTGCTTTCGGTCGTCGTGGCGCTCTGGACCGGAACCCTGCTGTTCGTCTCGATGCTCGACCGCACCTCGCGCAGTTATGTCTTCATGCTCGCCGGCTATTCATTGCCGCTGATCGCGCTGCCGACGGTCGGCGCACCGGAAACCGTATTCGATGTCGCGCTTGCCCGCTCCGAAGAGATCATCATCGGCATCGTTTGCGCCAGCGTCGTCAGCTCCATCATCTTCCCGAGCAGTGTCGGTACCGTGCTCGGCCAGCGCATCGGCTCCTGGCTCGATGATGCCGGCACCTGGGCCGATGAAATCCTGCGAGGCGAGGGTGCTTCCCCGGCGACGCCGCTGAAGCGTCAGAAGCTTGTCGCCGACGTCTCCGGCCTCGACCTTGTCATCAGCCAACTCAAATATGATGCGGGCAGCCGCGATATCGTCAGGCATTCCCGGGAACTGCGCGGCCGTCTCTTGATGCTGCTGCCGCTCTTCTCGTCGCTGGCCGACCGCCTGCACGCGCTAAAGGCCGGCGAGAAGCCGCTGCCTGCGGAGCTTGTCTCGGTTCTGAACGATGTCGCCGATTGGCTGAGGCAGGGCGGACGCGGCAAGGCCGATGATACTGCGGATGCCCTATCGAGAAAGATCGAGGAACTGCAGCAGAATGACCTTGATCTCGGTTGGGATGACCTCGTTCGGTCGAGCGCTCTGGCGCGCCTGAAGGAAATCGTCGATCTATGGCAGGATTGCCTGACATTGCGCGACCAGATTGTCTCCGGGCAACAGGTCGGCACCTGGCGGCCCGCCTTCCGGCACCGCAATGTCGTCGGCCAAAGCAGGCACTATGATTATGCCTTGCTTGCCTTTTCGGCCGGCTCGGTCGTCGTCGGCATTGCTGCTGCCTGCTTCTTCTGGATCTATTCCGGATGGGAGGACGGTGCGGGCTTCGTGACCATGGCGGCTGTTGCCTGTTCGTTTTTCGCCGCGCTCGATCGCCCTGCGCCGTTCATCACCTCGATGTTCATCTGGAGCGCAATGAGCCTGGTGATTGCATGCGTCTATATCTTCGGCATCCTGCCTTCCATTTCCGGCTTCGAAATGCTGGTGCTGGTCTTTGCGCCACCCTTCCTGGTCATGGGTCTGTTGATCCCGCGGCCACAGACCAACCTGCTCGCCATGTTGCTCGCCGTGAACGGCGCGACCTTCATTGCGCTGCAGGATCGGTACACCGCCGATTTCGCCAGTTTCGCGAATAGCGCGATCGCTGCCCTGGCAGGCATCGGCTTCGCTCTCGTCTGGACGCTGGTCACCCGTCCGTTCGGCTCTGAACTTGCCGCCTGGCGGCTGGTGCGGGCCGGCTGGACCGACCTTGCCGAGACGGCAGCCGGCATCCGACGCGCCGACCACGAGCGTTTGTCCGGCCGCATTCTTGATCGTCTCGGCCAGCTTGTGCCACGCCTTGCTGGCATCGAGGACCGCGAGCTGAAGAAGGTCGATGGTTATGCCGATGTCCGCCTAGGCTTCAACGTGCTGATGCTGCAGAAGGAGCGGGGGCAACTGAATTCCGCCGCGGCCGCCTCCGTCAGCGAGGTTCTGATCGGCGTGTCCGATTTCTATCGTTCGCGGCTGAAGGCCAAGCGCGCCATCGATCCCTCGGACGAGTTGCGCCTATCGATCGATCGTGGCCTCGAAGCGGTGGCGCAGAACAGGCGCGAGCCCGGTCGAGCCAGCCTCGATGCGCTGGTGGGGCTGCGCCGCGCACTCTTCCCGCATGCCGAACCACCGGCGAGCTGGCAGCCGCCGGTATCGAACACGTCTCAACCTCTTCCCATTGCCGCCGAGTAACATCATGCCCGCAGAATTCGATCTTTATGGCGTCTACATGCCACGCCTTCTGGTTCTCATGCTCGTGACGCTGTTTGTCGTCATCATCCTTCGACGCCTGCTCGCATGGGCCGGAGCCTATACTCTGGTCTGGCATCGCGGCCTTTTCGATCTCGCGCTCTACGTTTTGTTGCTCGGCGCCGTCTCCTCTGTTTCCCGTTGGTACTTCACATGAACACGTTAAAACTCATCGGCCGTGTCGCCGTCACCCTCATCTTCGTCGTCGCTGCCGTCTATGTCGGCCGCCAGCTCTGGGGCCATTATATGGACGAACCCTGGACGCGCGACGCGCGTCTGCGCGCCGATGTCGTTGGCATCGCGCCTGACGTTTCCGGCCTTGTCAGCGACGTCCTCGTCAAGGACAACCAGGCCGTCAAGAAGGGCGACCTTCTTTTCCGTGTGGATCGCGATCGCTTTGCTATCGCCCTTGAACAAGCGGATGCCGCGCTCGCAAGCAGCAATGCCGCTCTCGAGCAGGCTCAGCGCGAAAGCGCCCGGCAGGCGCGCCTTGGCGATGCTGCTTCCCTGCAGCAAAAGGAGCAGGCGCTGACCGCTGTGCAGCAGGACGAAGCCGCTGTCCGTCAGGCGACAGCCAACCGCGAGCTTGCCCAGCTGAACCTCGATCGCTCGGAAGTCCGTGCCACTGTCAACGGTACGATCTCGAACCTCAGCCTGCGTCCGGGCGATTATGTCTCGGCCGGTACGGCGAAAGTGGCGCTGATCGACAGCGATTCCCTGCGCGTCGAAGGCTATTTTGAGGAAACCAAGCTGCCGCGCATCCATGTTGGCGACGAAGTCTACATCCATCTGATGGGGCAGACAGAAAAGCTGACCGGCCATGTCGAAAGCATCGCCTATGGCATCGAGGACCGCGAACGTACCTCGGGCAGCCTGCTTGCCAATATCACCCCGACTTTCAGCTGGGTACGCCTGGCGCAGCGCGTGCCGGTGCGCATCTCACTCGACAAGGTGCCTGATGGCACGAAGCTGATTGCCGGCCTGACGGCGACCGTCGAGGTGCAGGAGCAGGGGCAGGCCAAGATCGCTAGCGCTGCGGAATGACCATCGCGTGAAAGAGCAGAGCGGCCGAGTTCAGGCCGCTCTGGAATTGGAAGCCGCAACCGGCCTGCGCGCGGCCCGGCGTCTCTCCATCATGATCGGCCTGTAGGATCTGTAGAGGATCATGGCGATCAGCAGGCCGATATAGATAAACTGCTCCAGCGACAGGATCTTGGTCGACAGCGCGAAGTGCAGCGCACCACAGGCCGCCACGATATAGACCAGACGATGCAGCCAGATCCATTTCTTGCCGAGACGCTTGATCGAGAAGTTGTTTGACGTCACGGCGAGCGCCAGCAGCATGACGAGGCCCGCCATGCCGAACATGATGAAGGGCCGTTTCAGCACATCGTCGATGACGGCCTGCACATCCAGCGCCTGATCGAGGACCATGTAGACCGTCAGATGCATCAGCGCGTAATAGAAACAGAGCAGGCCGAGCGCGCGGCGATAGCGCAGATAGTTCCAGCCGAAGAGATCCCGAAGCGGCGTGACCGCAAGCGTCAGCAGCAGGAAGCGGATCGCCCAAAGCCCCAGGAAAAGCTCGAAGGTCTTGACGGCGTCGGCGCCAAGCTGGTCCGTAGCGCCGAGATAGAATTCCCAGGCAGCCGGCAGCAACCCCACGATATAGAGCGCCCAGACGGAGGCCGGTTGCCAGCGCTTGGGCAGGGCGAAGGAAAAAGCCATCAGAAATTCACCCGAAGGTCCATGCCGCTATAGAGGCTGGCGACTTGATCGGCATAGCCGTTGAAGGGCAGGGTGGGATGACGGTTGGAACCGAAGAAGCCGCCTTCGCCGATGCGCCGCTCGGTCGCCTGGCTCCAGCGTGGGTGGTCGACGGCCGGATTGACGTTGGCGTAGAAGCCGTACTCCTGGCTATTGGTCACCTGCCATGTGTTCAGCGGCTGCTTGTCGGTGAGCGTGATGCGCACGATCGACTTGATGCCCTTGAAGCCGTATTTCCACGGTACGACAAGGCGGATCGGCGCGCCGTTCTGGTTCGGCAGCGTCTCGCCATAAAGGCCGACGGCAAGCAGCGTCAGGGGATTGCGCGCTTCGTCCAGCCGCAAGCCCTCCACATAGGGCCAGTCCAGAGACTGCAGGAGGCCCGACTGCCCCGGCATTTCCGAAGGCCGGACGACTGTCTCGAAGGCAACGAATTTGGCGCTCCCCTGCGGGTCCACCTTGTCGAGCAGGGCAGAGAGCGGAAAACCGTCCCAGGGAATGACCATCGACCACGCCTCGACGCAGCGCATGCGATAGACGCGCTCTTCCGGCGGGAATTCCTTGATCAGTGCGTCGATGTCGAAGGTGCCGGGCTTGTTGACCATGCCGTCGACCTTGATCGTCCAGGGTCGCGGCTTGAACTTGCCGGAAAGATTGGCTGGATCCGACTTATCGAGGCCGAATTCATAAAAATTGTTGTAGGTGGTGACATCCTTGATCGGCGTCAGCTTCTCGTCGACGGTATAGTTGCTTTTCGTCACGGTCAGCGCATCGGCCAGCGCGGTTTTGCCGCCAACTGCTGCCATACCGATGCCGGCCGCGGCTGCGGTCAGGAATTCTCGCCGCTTGAGATAGGCCGAGCGCGGTGTGATCTCGGAAGACGCAATTTTCGGCGGGCGATAAGAAGGCATGACAGTTCCTTTATGCGATCGCAGCTTCGATATGAGCTATACGCAGCAGAGGCATATTTTGTTACACTCTTAGGCCGGCCATTCTTTGCAAGGGAAACCAACTTTTTGTGTGTACTTGTGATCGGGCGGCTTCGTTCCCAATTCTGATCACAGGTTCGTCGCGCCGAAGCATATCATAGTTGCCAATCCGCTCTTGCCCTTGTGGCGTACCGGATTCGCTTGAGTTGATAGTGACAGTACCGCACGATTGGATTAGGACAATTCCAAAAAGCAGGAATGTCGGCGCTCCCTTGGGCGCAAAGCTCGGGCCGGCCGACGCCGCACAAATTCCAGGATGACGAGGAAGACACCATGCCAGCTTATCGTTCCAGAACCACGACCCACGGCCGCAACATGGCCGGCGCACGCGGCCTTTGGCGCGCGACGGGTATGAAGGACAGCGATTTCGGCAAGCCGATCATTGCGGTGGTCAACTCCTTCACCCAGTTTGTGCCCGGTCACGTTCACCTCAAGGATCTCGGCCAGCTTGTGGCGCGTGAGATCGAGGCGGCCGGCGGCGTTGCCAAGGAATTCAACACAATCGCCGTCGATGACGGCATCGCCATGGGCCATGACGGCATGCTCTATTCGCTGCCGTCGCGCGAGCTCATCGCCGACAGCGTCGAATACATGGTCAACGCCCATTGCGCCGACGCCATGGTCTGCATCTCCAACTGCGACAAGATCACTCCCGGCATGCTGATGGCCTCGCTGCGCCTCAATATCCCGACGGTCTTCGTTTCCGGTGGTCCCATGGAGGCCGGCAAGGTCATCCTGCATGGCAAGAAGGTCGCGCTCGACCTCGTCGACGCCATGGTTGCCGCTGCCGACGACAAGATCAGCGACGAGGACGTCGCCACCATCGAACGCTCGGCTTGCCCAACCTGCGGCTCCTGCTCGGGCATGTTCACGGCCAATTCGATGAACTGTCTGACCGAAGCCCTCGGCCTGTCCTTGCCCGGCAACGGCTCGACGCTTGCCACCCATTCGGACCGCAAGGAACTCTTCCTCGAAGCCGGCCGCCGTGTGGTTGCTCTGGCAAAGCGCTATTATGAGCAGGACGACGTGACGGCACTGCCGCGGACGATCGCCAGCAAGGGCGCGTTCGAAAACGCCATGGCACTTGATATCGCCATGGGCGGCTCGACCAATACCGTGCTGCATATTCTTGCAGCAGCCCATGAGGGCGAGATCGACTTCACGATGGATGATATCGATCGCCTGTCACGCCGTGTTCCCTGCCTTTCCAAGGTGGCGCCTGCCAAGGCCGACGTTCATATGGAAGATGTGCATCGCGCCGGCGGCATCATGGCGATCCTCGGCGAGTTGAACCGTGCCGGACTGATAAATGCCGACCTGCCGACCGTTCACGCTGCGACGCTGGGCGAAGCTCTGGCACAGTGGGATATTGCGGTCACCGACAACAAGGCTGCTCTGGAGCTCTTCAGCGCCGCTCCTGGCGGTGTCCCGACGCAGGTTGCCTTCAGCCAGAGCGCGCGCTGGCAAGAGCTTGATCTCGATCGCGAAAAGGGTGTCATCCGCGATGCTCAGCATCCGTTCTCCAAGGATGGCGGTCTTGCCGTCCTCAAGGGGAATCTGGCGCTCGACGGCTGCATCGTGAAGACTGCCGGCGTCGATGAATCGATCCTGAAATTCTCCGGTCCGGCCAAGGTCTTCGAAAGCCAGGACGCGGCGGTCAAGGGCATCCTCAGCAACGAGGTCGTTGCAGGCGATGTCGTCGTCATCCGCTACGAAGGCCCGAAGGGCGGCCCCGGCATGCAGGAAATGCTCTATCCGACCAGCTATCTGAAGTCGAAGGGTCTCGGCAAGGCTTGCGCACTGATCACCGATGGCCGCTTCTCCGGCGGCACGTCCGGCCTCTCCATCGGCCATGCTTCGCCGGAAGCCGCAAACGGCGGCACGATCGGTCTGGTGCGCGAAGGCGACATGATCGACATCGACATCCCGAACCGCACGATCAGCCTGCGCGTCGACGATGCCGAGCTTGCAGCTCGCCGTGAAGCCCAGAACGCCAAGGGCTGGTTCCCGGCTGAAGTGCGCAAGCGCAATGTCACCACGGCGCTGAAGGCCTATGCTGCTTTCGCGACCAGTGCCGACCGGGGTGCGGTTCGCGATCTGGGCGGGAAGTAACTAAGCTCCTTCGCCCCGTGAAACGGGGAGAAGGTGAACTCGAACGGTCGAGCATAGCTCGGCCGCGAGAGGACGGATGAGGGGCCTTTCGAGCTTTATCGCAACGGCAGACTTTGCCGTACCTGCGGTAGCCCTTCGCCCTGGCCCTCTCGCCGCACGCGGGGAGAGGGGACTTATCCGGCAAAGGCCTCATGTCTCCGCACAATGCGACCCTTAAAGCGGCCGATTGATCTGCTTGTACGTGTCGTTGAGCACTTTCAGGCGCTCCTCATAGGATGTGGTCAGGCAGGCGACATCGGCTTCGCAGGCCTGCCGCTTCTTCAGCCATTCCGTCTGTTGATCCTGCATCGTGCCGCGCGCGCCCATGGCGAGCAGGCCGGAGAGCAGGTCGAAAGTCGTCACCATCTTCACATCGGCGTCGTTAAGCGCCCTGACGTCGCATATTTTCTTCTCATCGGGCTTCAGGGTCTGCGCCTCGCAATCGAAGCTGGCGGCATGCGAAGTGCCGGCAGTGCCGAGAGAGAGGAGAAGGACGGCGGCGGCTAGATGGTTCAATCGCATGTTTGGCTCCCTATGACGATTCCCAACGCGAAATGCATGACAGCATGTTTTTGTTCACCGAACCTGTTTTTTATCGCTGAAAACTTCCATTTATGCTTCATGCTTCCGCCCTCTTTCCTTTCTAGCGTCGGGCGCTACAACGTTGTTTAAAGAGAATTAAAAAGGGAAATTTCCATGCATGTCCTCCTGAAGCGCACTGCCGTTTCGATGATTGCCCTCGCAATGGTGATGCCGCTTTCCGCTGAAGCACAGACGGCGAAGTCGGTGCCGCAAAATCAGGTGCAGATGCAGCTTTCCTTTGCGCCGCTGGTCAAGCAGACCGCCGGTGCCGTGGTGAACGTCTATGCGGAGCGCCAGGTGCAGCGGCAGTCGCCCTTCGCCGGCGATCCCTTCTTCGAGCAGTTCTTCGGCCAGCGCATGCCGAATCGCACCGAGAAGCAGTCCTCGCTGGGCTCCGGCGTCATCGTCGAGGCCAACGGCACTGTCATCACCAACAATCACGTCATCGATGGCGCCGACGATATCAAGATCGCGCTGTCGGATGGCCGCGAATTTCCCTGCAAGGTCATACTGAAGGATGACAGGGTCGATCTCGCGGTCCTGAAGATCCAGTCGAAGAACGAGACCTTCCCGATCCTGCCCATCGCCAATTCCGATGCGGTCGAGGTCGGCGATCTCGTGCTGGCGATCGGTAATCCCTTCGGCGTCGGACAGACGGTGACGAGTGGTATCGTATCGGCGCTCGCCCGCAACCAGGTAAAGAACGAGGTCGGCTTCTTCATTCAGACGGATGCCTCGATCAATCCCGGCAATTCCGGCGGCGCGCTGGTGAACATGAATGGCGAGCTGATCGCGCTCAACACGGCCATCTTCTCGCAGGGCGGCGGCTCCAACGGCATCGGCTTTGCCATCCCTGCCAATCTGGTCAAGGTCTTCCTGGCGGCCTCTGACCGTGGCGACAAGTCTTTCGAGCGGCCCTATATCGGCGCATCCTTCGAGCCTGTGACGTCTGATGTTGCCGAAGCGCTTGGCCTCGACAAGGTGCGCGGCGCACTGGTGACCAAGGTTGTCGACGGTGGCCCCGCCGCCAAGGCTGGCCTGAAGCCCGGCGAGGTGATCACCGCCCTCAACAGTATCCCGGTCGAGCATCCCGATGCGCTGGGTTATCGCCTGACCACGGCAGGGCTTGGCGCCACCGTATCGTTGACCGTGCTCGACAACGGCAAGGAGCATGAGGCCAGCATGACGCTTGCCGCAGCACCTGAATCGACGCCGCGCGACGAGAGGCAGATCCAGGGCAACAATCCCTTCTCGGGCGCAACGGTTGCCAATCTTTCGCCGCGCGTCGCCGATGAACTGCATCTGCCGCCTGATTCCACCGGCGTCGTCATCGAGAGCCTGAAGTCGGATTCTCCGGCCGCCCGCCTTGGCTTCGCGCCGCGTGACATCGTCGTCTCGATCAACGGTGTCAATGTCAACTCGACCGAGATATTGCAGCGGACCGTCGGCTCCAATCCGAGCTTCTGGCGCGTGGAAATCGAGCGTGACGGCCAGCGCATCCGGCAGTTCTTCCGATGAGCAACGACCTGTTTGCACCGCGGATACCGGAGGGGGTCGCCAACAAGCGGCCTCTGGCCGATCGCCTGCGGCCGCAAACGCTGGCCGAGGTCACAGGCCAATCGCATCTGACTGGTGAAGACGGCGTGCTTCGCCGGATGATCGAGGCCGGCTCGCTCGGCTCCATGATCTTCTGGGGGCCGCCCGGCACCGGCAAGACGACGGTCGCAAGGCTGCTTTCGGGCGAGGCGGGTCTTGCCTTCGAACAGATATCGGCGATCTTTTCAGGCGTCGCCGATCTGAAGAAGGTATTCGAGGCAGCGCGCCTGCGGCGTATGGATGGCCGCCAGACCCTGCTTTTCGTCGATGAGATCCATCGCTTCAATCGTGCGCAGCAGGATAGTTTCCTGCCTGTCATGGAAGACGGCACGGTCATCCTGGTCGGTGCGACGACGGAGAACCCGTCCTTCGAACTCAACGCCGCTCTTCTGTCCCGTGCCCGTGTCCTCACATTCCAGTCGCATGATGAGGAAAGCCTGGAGGAGCTGCTGCGACGCGCCGAGGCGGTGGAGGGCAAGCCGCTGCCGTTGACCGAGGATGCGCGCGCCAGCCTGATCGGCATGGCGGATGGCGACGGGCGCTCGGTGCTGACGCTCGCGGAAGAGGTCTGGCGTGCCGCGCGCAAGGACGAGCTTTTCGACCCTGACATGCTGATCAAGATCGTCCAGCGCCGAGCCCCGGTATACGACAAGGCGCAAGACGGGCACTACAATCTGATCTCGGCCCTGCACAAATCCGTTCGCGGCTCCGATCCCGACGCAGCGCTTTACTATCTCGCCCGCATGTTCGATGCCGGTGAAGACCCGCTCTATCTCGGCCGGCGGCTGGTGCGCATGGCAGTCGAGGATATCGGCCTTGCCGATCCGCAGGCGCTAGTCATCTGCAACGCGGCCAAGGACGCCTATGAATACCTGGGGTCACCGGAGGGTGAATTGGCGCTGGCGCAGGCCTGCGTGTATCTCGCCACCGCCCCGAAATCGAATGCCGTTTACACCGCCTTCAAGGCGGCGACGCAAGCCGCGAAGCAGAACGGTTCGTTGCTGCCGCCCAAGCATATCCTCAACGCACCGACGAAACTGATGCGCACTGAGGGATATGGCGACGGCTATCGCTACGATCACGACGAGCCGGATGCCTTTTCGGGCCAGAATTACTTTCCTGAGAAGATGGGCCGCCAGACCTTCTACGATCCGCCAGAGCGCGGTTTTGAGCGCGAAATCCGCAAGCGGCTGGACTGGTGGTCGAAGCTGCGCAAGGAGCGCGGCGAGCGCTAATCAGCAAATCACCTGCTGGTGACTGCTTTCCGCTATGCTTTTTGCATCCGCGGAACGGTGACCCTATCCACCATCTTGACGCTCGATTCCGCCAGGCTCTTGTGGCCTTCCATATCGACAACCAGATGCCAATGACCGGCCTCCGGAATGACCAGCCGTATCGGTGATTTTTTGGCGACGCCACCAAGGAACTGATGCTTGAGGGTTTCCGTGAAGCGCTCGAAATTCGAGCTGTTCATCAGCCTGACATTGGCGACAGCCGAGAGCGTAATCTCGATCACCGTACCGGCGTGCTGTTCTTTAAGATCGTAATGGCTGTAGCGGAAAGCAGGCTTCGACATCTTGTTTCTATTCTCTGGGACACCCGTGCCAAAAACCTACTCAAGGCGGGTTAAGGAAGCGTTTGGTCGGGTTGCAGCTGTCGAAGCCTGCCCTGGAGCGGTTGAGCGTTTCTCAGAACCGCTCAACCGCTCCAAACTATTGTTCTTACGCAATTTTAGACGGGGAACCGCTGCGCAAGTTTTACTCGGGTTGATCTGGGTCTAGTGCAGATTGGACGAGGTGGATACGAAACCATCAAGGTCGAGGACTGCGCCTTCCGGCGCGTGGCAGATGTCGGCCGGGTTATGGTTGCATTCTTCAGCCGCAAAGTGCAGGGCAGCGGCCTCGTTGCGGAACAAGCCGCCGACGAGCCCCTGACGGTCTTGGACGATCCAGCTGCCGCGGCGATCACGGCCGATGACGAAGCGGGCCGGTGCCGGCGAAAAGGGGCCGTGAGCCGAGCGGCGCTGGATATGCTGTGCGTTTGCCATTTTTTCTTCCTCTTGGATCTCTTCGGTTAGGTTCAATGTCCAGCCCAATGCAGCAGCATCTGAAGGACGCCGGCGATGAGGAAGACAAGCCCGAGGCGCGGAGCGATGGAGCGAAGGCCATGCAGCAGCGCGTCTGAAGAGAAATGCCGTTCGTCCCCGGCAAGGGCCACGGCGCGAGGGCGTTGGAGGGGATCGGCTGATAGGCCGGCATGCGTATAGCGTGACATCATAGTTCCTTTCCAGTGTCACCGGCACCTGAGGTCCGCTGGACCATGGGTGCCACGCTCTTGAATCTATGGGTGAGTTGCTAGGATTTCCATTTGTCCCGAATGGCAAAAATATAAAAATCTCATAGGCATGACGTGATTTTACAATCCCAGCCGGAAGGTTCGGCGGGAGGCAAAGCGGCCGCTGCCGTCGGCTTGAAACTGTGCGAGGGCAGTCTGGATCACCGTCGCAGTTTCATTGGCTACGCCGACCAGCGGCAGGCGTACATCGGCTGCGATATACCGCACCAGCGACAGGGCATGCTTGACGGTCGCCGGCTCGCTTTCACGCGCTAACGCATCGAACAGCGGCTGCAGGCGCGCGTCTATGGATTGGGCGGCGCTGAGATGGCCACAGGCCGCCGAATGCTGCATGGACTGGAATAATCGCGGCACAATATTTGCCGCGTTGGAAAAACAGCCACGGCCGCCTGCGACAGTGAAGGCAAACGCACTGGCATCGTTAGACGTATAGAGCCCGAACCGCTCCGACAGCTGTGATCGCCAGCGATCGATGCGCGAGACATCGCTGCTGTCATCACAGATCCCGATAATCCCGGGAATCTCCGCCAGTCGCATGACGGTCGCCGGAGCGAGATCGATTGCGGTATGCGATGGCTGATTGTGGACGATGAGCGGCAGCTCGGTATGGGCGGCAAGCTGTTCGAAGTGATGAAGCACGCCCTTCTGGGTCGGCTTTGAATAGTAGGGCACCGTCACAAGCGCGGCGTCTGCACCCAGTCGCTGCGCCTGCAGCGTTTCCGCGATGGTCGTTGCCGTGTCGTTGGTGCCCGATGCGACGATGACGGGCACCTGGCCCTCGCAAAGTTCGACACAGATTTCGATGGCGCGAAGCCGTTCCGCCTCCGTCAGCGTCGGGCCTTCGCCGGTCAGGGAACAGACGAGCAGCCCGTCAACGCCACTCAGCAACTGCCATTCCACATGCGCCATCATATCGACGCTGTCGAAAACGCCGTCATGAAACGGGGTGACAAGGGCAGTGATCGCACCGCCGATGCGTCTTTGAAAGCTTGGCCTTTTCATCTCGGCTGCGCCTCAAAGATAATGCAGCACGATGAAGAGCTCGAGGCCGCCAAGCAGCAGCCCGAAGGCGAACATTGCGTGAAATGTCCGTTTCTCGCGTATCTGCCGATCGCGGGGCTGGCGCTTGGGTCGGGCCTTCGCCGTTGGAACCGATGCGGTCGTGCGATGGCGTCTCTCATCGCTGTTGTGGACGAGGACGCGGATGGATTCCGTCAGGTTTGGTGCGTGTGTATCGAGCATGGCATCTGCCTCCGTATTTCAACGGAAGCGTAGTGCCAGGCGACATAGGAAATCCATTCGCGGCCGGAGGCGAAGAAGTAAGTGCGATATAAACGAACCGCGAAGCGCTATCCCGCCACTTGCAAGTTCTTCCGATCGAGCTGCGTTACCAGCGCCAGGATCGTTGCCGAGACCGGTGTTGCAACGCCCGTCAGCTTGCCGAGCGAAACGACGACGCCGACGAGAGGCGTTATCTCCAGCGCCTTGCCGGCAAGCAGATCCTGCAGCATCGAGGTGCGTACCGGCCCGATCTGGCGCGAGCGTTCGAGACGTTCCTCGACCGACATCGGCACATGAGATCCCAAAGCCTCGGCAACCGCTTTCACCTCGCTCATGACCTGGCCGACCATCGTCGACAGAGCAGGATCGTTCATGATGTCGGACATCAATCCGCGCGTCAGAGCGCTGATCGGATTGAAGGCGGCGTTGCCCATCAGCTTGCTCCAGATATCGTCGCGAATGCGCGCGGAAATGGAGACGGTGACGCCGGCCTTCTGCAGCAGCGCCGCGATGGCCTCTATGTCGGACGTTGTCTCGCCGGACGGCTCACCCAGGATGAAATGGCCCTTGTTGCTGAGCCTGATCTCGCCGGGATTGGCGACCTCCGCTCCCTGATAGGCAACGCAGCCGATGACGCGCTCGGGACCGATCAGTCGCCAGAGACCGCCATTCACGTCCAGTTCTTCCATCTGGTGCTCGGCATGGCCGCTCTGCCGATCCCGGTGAAAATACCACCAGGGCACGCCGTTGAGGATCATCACGACGCGGGTGCCGGCATGCAGCAGCTTGGCGATGCCGGGCACGGCCGCCGCCAGCTGATGACCCTTGAGGCCGGTGATGACGAGATCCTGTGGTGGCAACTCGCCCGCATCGTCCGTTGCCGTCACTTGTGCCACGAGCGCGTTGCTTGCCTCTGCTTCCCAAAGATGGATGCCGCCGGAGCGAATGGCGTCCAGATGCGCCCCGCGTGCGACGACGGAGACCTTCGCCTGATCGCCGGAGGAAGCCAGCTTTGCCGCAATCGCGCCGCCGAGTGCGCCCGCGCCGTAGATACAGATATTCTTGAAGGGGGAAGACGTCATGGCTTGGTGCTCCAGTCAGGTCGCATGCGCTGAAAATTATGTCACGTCGGTGATTTGGCGGATGGTTCATTAGGTCGGCGGCAATTGGAATTGAAAATCGCCAAGCCTTCCTTCACATTATCGGCATATGGAAATTTCGCCATGCTCGTTCGAGCTCAAATGGAATCAATCCGGCAAGAAAAATAGTATCGGCTTGTGCCGCCGGCATGGGTCGGTGCGGATTTCGTGAACAAGAACATGTTTTCACTGCATACGTTTGGTGGTTTGAAGCTTATGGATGGCGATGGCCGAAAGGTCGCGTTTCCCGAGAAGGGTCTGTTGATACTCGCCTATCTCATGACGGAGCCAACATCACGCGCGCCACGCAGCGCGATCGCCCAGCTCTTGTGGGGGCTGGATGACAGTGGCAGCGCGCAAGTCAATCTGCGCAAACTGGTTTCGAGGATAAGAACCCGTCAGGGTGAGCTGGGCAGCTCGTTTCTTCGTTTCAACGAGAGCACGGTCGAGCTTGAGCCGCATCTGCTGGCCTCCGATATCTCTGTTCTCGACGCGACTGCTGACGACCGGGTTCTCGCAAGGCTGCAGTTGCTAACGAAGACGCTCCGGGCGGAGTTCCTGCCTGATGTCGATTGCCAGAGCGTGGTGTTCTTCGAATGGCGTACAAGGCAGAAGCGTCACCATATCCGGATGCTGAAGGAGACGATCAAGGCTGCTGCCGAGGTGGCCCCGGCGGCCGATACCAGTCTGGTGAGGGAGGCTGCCTTCCTGTTTCTGAGCCTCGATCCGCAGGACCGGGATATCCATCCGGTTTTGCTGCGGATATTCGATGCGTTCGGCGAGGTGGAGCATTTTCGGCAGCTCTCCGGGCAACGCAATGCGCTTCTGGCCGCATGGTGGGCGCGCAAGCCTGGATCGTTGCCACTCGATGACGAGAACGGCACCTCGCTGTCGGCTGATTTAGCGGTCGCTCAGCAGCTCCGGGTGCCGCTGCTCGTCCTGTCTCCAGCGGAGGGGCTGGCCGGTGGATATGATGCATCATCCCTTATCGAGGATGTCACCATCGGTTTCTGTGCGCTGAACAGCCTTGAGACGAAGGAGGGCCGCCGGGCGATCCAGATCGGTTGGCGCAACGCGGCTCCAGCCGGGACGTCGGATCGGCAGGAGCGGTCATATGCGCTGGAGATGCGGTTCAGCGGCCACGATAACGAAACCCTGTTGTTCTCGCAGCTTGTCGACGCAGCGAGCGATGAGATCGTCTGGGCGGACCGGCTAAAGATTGCACCATGCGCACATGGGCAGCAGAGGCAGGAGATTTCCCGTCACCTCGTCCTGTCGCTGGCTGGGCAGATCGAGCGATGCGAGATGACAAGATCCCATTTCGAGGGAAATTCGGCTGGTCATCAACGCTATCTCGCTGGCCGCCGCTATCTGGACCGTCTCTCCGTATCGAACCTGCAGAAAGCGCGGACAGAGCTGAAGGCTGCGCTGCAGAGTGGCGGGCCCTTCGCTCCCGCCTTGGGCTCCATTGCCCGTACCTATTCGAAGCAATGGTTGTTGACCGCAGGAGGCGATGCGGCTCTTTTGCAGGAGGCGGAAGCCTATGCCCTGCAGGCTATTGCCGCGCGGCGTGACATCGCGGACGGCTACCGCGAGCTTGGTGTCGCAAAAAGCTTCCAGGGCGCAAACGACGAGAGCATCGAGGCTCTGGAGCTTGCCGATGCCCTCAATCCGAACCATGCCGGTATTATCGCCGATCACGCCGAAGCCCTAGTGTATGCATCCAAGCCTGATCTGGGTCTGCAGAAGATCGAACATGCGCTTGCGCTCAATCCGCTCAGTCCTGATTCCTATTTATGGATTGCATCGGCGGCCAGCTACATGCTCGGCTCTTTCGACGCTGCCCTTGGCTATATCGCTCGGATGGCGGATACCAGCTTGGCAGACAGGATTTCTGCTGCCAGCTGGGCGATGCTTGGCGACGAGGAGAGGGCAGGGTTCTTTGTTCGACGCGTGCATCAGGCCAATCCCGGCTTCGACGTCGACAAGTGGCTTTCCGTCATACCGTTCAAGGAGCAATGGCAGCACGAGATTTATCGGGACGGGATGCGCCGGGCCGGCTTCTGGAAGAGCGCCCCCAATTCGGGCGAAGCATAGTCGGCCCTCGCGCCATCACAGCAGGTTTTGACGGGATCAAAACAGGCGTTTTCCAATCGACATCCGTTCGGGCTAGTCTTTACCACAATCACATCCTAACCTCGGCTATATCGCTCTGGACCGGGAACAACCGGTGCGGTATCGATCTATCGTTTTGTCCTTTCTAAGTTGATGAATTTGCCGGGGAAGATCGTTGCGTTTCGAAGCCTTAAACCGCCTCTGGGAAAGTGTTCGGGAGACCAGCCATGATTTCCGGGCCTCGACGGATGTCTTTCCCGTCATCGATATCGAGAAGCTCGGATCGACCCTCGCCCTGCAGGAGAAAGGTGCGGCAGCGGGACGGCTGAACCGGCCGGCATCGGGCGCCCAATCATTCGACGAAACGGAACAGCGTATCGTTGCCTGGGTCGAGGCGGAGAAGAAGAGTTCCTATCAGGTCCTCGAAGATCAATTCCAAACCTTCGACAGTCGCCTGCGCAACCTCGATTTCGAAGGTCAGTTCGGGCTGATCCGTCAGGCGAACGCCTCCAGCCTGTCGGATTTTCGTGCCGAGGTGGCAAGCGGCGTCGACGAACTGCATGGCCTTCGGCGCAATCTGAAGACCGCCGAGGATGAAATGGTGGATTTCAAGGCCCGGCACAGATTGCAGCGCGCCGCGAAAGTCTCCAGCAAAGCGGCATGGGGCTTCAAGGTCTCCCTCATCGTCTTTCTCATCCTCATCGAAATGGTGATGAATGGCAGCTTTCTCGCCAAGGGGAGCGAGCAGGGCGTTGTTGGCGGCGTGACGGAGGCGGCGGCCTTTGCCTTCCTGAACATCGGCGCCGCGCTGATGTTCTCCTTCTTCTGCGTCCGCTTCCTCGTGCATCGCTCCTACGCGCTGAAACTGCTCGGCCTGCTTGGGCTCGTTGCCTATATCGCTGTGGCCCTCGGGATCAACATCGCGCTGGCGCATTATCGCGAGGTTTCGGCCACCATTTTGAGCGGCGCCGGTGCCGAGGTGATCCAACGCTTGAAGACGGCGCCACTGGGGCTGCAGGAGCTGAACTCCTGGATGCTCTTTGCCGTCGGCCTGATGTTCTCGCTCTTTGCCTTCATTGATGGCTGCTATCTGACCGATCCCTATCCGGGTTTTGCCGGAGTGCAGAAGCGTCTGGATGCGGCGAGGAACAATTATATCGACCGCAAACTCGATCTGATCGAGGACCTTCGCGAGATCCGTGACGAGCACAACAGCCAGATCGAGGCAATCATCCGCGATCTCTCGCTTCGACGGCAGGAGACCGCCGCCATTATCGCGCATCGTGGCCGGACGGCGGGGCTATTTGGCGAACATCAGAACCATCTGGAGCGTGCGGCCAATGTGCTGCTCACCTCTTACCGCGATGCCAATAGATCGGCCCGCACCGAGCCGGAGCCGCCCTATTTCCTGTCCGCCTACAAGATGGAGCGGTTGACGCCGGTAATGCGCACCGACGAGGAATTGGACGACAAGGTGCTCGGCGCTCGTGTGCAGAGCGCGCAGGGCGAGCTATCCGAGCAGATCAAGCAGATCGGCGACGAATTCGAACGGGCTATCGACAAGTATCACAAGCTCGACAATCTTTTCCCGGAGAGCATCCTTGGCGCGACGCAAGCGGCGTAGCCGGCACGGCGGTTCCGCCGGCCTCATCATCGCAACGGTTTGCCTCGCCGTCCTGTCCTTGGGGATCGTCGGCGCCTATGGCTGGCTGCGCTACAAGGCTGGCGGCAATGTCGCCGTCGACCAGGCGTCGCTTTGCCCGGTGGATGGCCCGAAGGCGGAAACCGCGATCCTGCTCGATGTCACCGATCCGATTTCGGATACGACCGCGCTCGATCTGCGCAACCAGTTCCAGAAGATCGTGGCGGACGTGCCGATCGGCGGCGCGATCGATATCTATGCGCTGACGGAGAAGGAAGGCGAGCTCATCCAGACGTTTCATGGCTGCAATCCGGGAAGCGGCGCAAATGTCGACGAATGGACCAGCAATCCGCGTTTGGCGCAGGCTCGCTGGGAAAAGGGCTTCCAGAAGCCGCTCGCCGATATCGCCGGCAAACTGACCGTGGGGGAGTCCGGCAGGCAATCGCCGATCATGGCAGCCATTCAAAAGATCAATCTGGAGGTCTTTTCCGGCGCGGCCGGTGGTATGCCGAAGCGGCTCTATGTCGCTTCCGACATGATCGAGCATACAGCCGCTTTCTCGAACTACCGCGATGGCGCCTCCTACCAGAAGTATCAGCATAGCCCGGCAAACGACCGTTTCCGCACGTCACTGGATGGTGTCTCGGTGAGGATTCTCGCCTTCCAAAGGCCGAATATGAAGTTCAGCATGGAAGATCTCGCCAACTTCTGGGCGCAATGGATCAAGAGCAACAACGGCCATTTCGACGGTTTCGTGCGATTGGAGGGGATACGCTGATGGCCGGAACCGAGGCGCGATACGTCATTCGAGACTACGGGCCGATGGTGCTCTTCGCCTCCACTACCATCGGCGGCATGATCTTCATCTGGTCGTCGAAACTCCTGGGGTGGTCGCTGCCGATCGTCACCGGCGTGCCGCTGCTGCTGATGGGAGTTTACTTTGTGGCTTCGCTGGCCTTCGCCGGATTTCGGCTGCACAACGAGCAGACCGGCGACAATCTCTATTACATGGGCTTTCTCTTCACCCTGTCGAGCCTGGGCGTATCGCTTTATCTCTTTGCCGGCGAAACATCGATCGAGACCATCGTCCGCAATTTCGGTATCGCCGTCACATCGACCATCGCCGGCGTGACGCTGCGCATCCTCTTCAACCAGATGCGGCGCGACCCGATCGATATCGAACGCAGCGTGCGCCACGAGCTTGCGGAGATGACGCGGAGGGTGCGCACCGAGCTCGATTCCTCGTCGCGCGAGTTCTCGCATTATCGGCGGGTCAGCAATCAGATGCTGTCGGAAGGATTCGAGGAGATCGCGCACCAGGCCGAGCGCAACGGCGAGGAGATCAACAAGATCCTGGAGACACTGGCGAAACAGGCAGTGACCCCGATCAACGACGCAGCGGCGCAGCTGACGGCGACGACATCGCAGCTATCGGAGATCATCGGCAAGTTCGGCACCGCCGTCGAAAGCGTCGGCCGGAAGCTTGAGGAGATTCGCTCGCCTGAGGACGTCGTCCGCTCCGAGCTCGCCCCGGCGATCAGCGCCATCAAGGAGATGTCGGAGGCGCAATTGCAGCCGCTGCGCAACATCGAAGAGGCGCTTGGCCGCATGGCGGAGGCCATGGGGCAAGCGCCGTTGCCGAAGCGGAAAGGCGATGGGGATGATGAAGCCGTGCCCCGAAAACGCTGGTGGCATCTATGGTAAAGGGGAGGCCGGACGGCGCGCCGAGACTGGAGCACAAGGGCTATAATCGCGGCCTTATTCTCGGTCTGACGATGGCCGAATCCATGCTGCTCCTGGTCTTCTGCCTGCTGCTGGTCGCCGCGGCCATGATTTCGGCGGAGAGAAGCCGCCGCTATGAGGTCGAGCGCAAGCTCGAGAAAGCCGAACAGCAGGTTGCCTTGCTGGAGAGGAAACGATCGGAGCAGACGGCGCTGATCGTGCAATTGCAGTCCAAGCTTGTCTCGGGCAATCTCTCGGCGGCGGACAAGGCGGTCGTCGAGAAGCAATGGCGCGAATTGGTGCTGGCGCGCGAGACGCTTGACAACATAGTGGACGAAGGCGCGACGCCGGCCGATCTGCAGTCGCTTTCGAAGGTTGCCGCGGTGCTGAAAGAGCATAACATCGCGCTGGCGGCAGCACCGGACGAGGTGAACAAGCTGTTGGCGGGCGGTACAGGCGGGGGTGTCATGCATGACTGGCCGCCGATCATCAATCTCGACGATGCCAAGAAGAACTATTTCCAGTCGGGCAGTGCCGAACTCACCGGCACCTTCGCCCAGCTGCTCGGCACGACGATAACGGACGAGATCGCCAGCAATCTGAGCCTCTACGGTGCCAATATCGTCGAAGTGATTGGCCATACAGACGAACAGCCGGTGGCGCGAGGGACGTCCAACCTCGACGATACGATTATCAATGCGATGGATGGCAAGCTGCCGGTATCGTCCCTGCAGCCCGCCGACAATGCCGGTCTTGGGCTTGCCCGCGCCATCGCGGTTGCCAACGTGCTCAAGGCCAATCCCAAGCTGAAGGATGCCACCATCCTGCCGATGTCGGCCGCCCAGCTAATCCTGCCCGGCGATACCGTTACCTCGGGCCAGCGCGGCGCCGTGGAGTCACGCCGCCGCATCGAGATCCGCGTGCGCGGCAGAACCGCGCCGGTTGCCGTCATCAATGCCGGAACCACATTGCCCGCCGACGTGCACTGACGGCGGCGGACAAGAGCGTCAGCCATGCAGGCCGGGCGCCTCGTGGCCGGTACGTGCCACATATTCGGTATAGCCGCCGGCATATTGATGGATGCCTTCGGGCGTCAGCTCCAGAACACGATTGGAGAGTGCCGCAAGGAAATGCCGGTCGTGCGAGACGAACAGCATGGTGCCCTCATATTGCGACAGAGCCTTGATGAGCATTTCCTTCGTGTCGAGATCGAGATGGTTCGTCGGCTCGTCGAGCACGAGGAGGTTCGGCGGGTTGAAGAGCATGATCGCCATGACCAGCCGCGCCTTTTCGCCACCGGACAGTACCCGGCATCTCTTCTCGACATCATCGCCGGAAAAGCCGAAGCAGCCGGCAAGTGCCCGCAGCGAGCCTTGGCCTGCCTGCGGAAAATCATGTTCGAGTTGCTGAAACACGGTGCGCTCGCCGTCGAGAAGATCCATGGCGTGCTGGGCGAAATAACCCATCTTGACGCTGGCGCCCAAGGCTACACTGCCTTCGTCCGGTTGCGCCGAGCCTGCCACCAGCTTCAGCAAGGTGGACTTGCCGGCGCCGTTTATGCCCATGATGCACCAGCGCTCGCGGCGACGCACCACGAAATCAAGCCCTTCATAGATGACGCGGCTGCCGTATTTTTTATGGACGTTTTTCAGGTTGACCACGTCTTCGCCCGAGCGTGGCGCCGGCTGGAATTCGAAGGCGACAGTCTGGCGCCGCTTCGGCGGCTCGACTCGATCGATCTTTTCCAGCTTCTTCACGCGGCTCTGCACCTGCGATGCATGCGAGGCGCGCGCCTTGAAGCGCTCGATGAACTTGATTTCCTTGGCGAGCATGGCCTGCTGGCGTTCGAACTGTGCCTGCTGCTGCTTCTCGTTCTGGGCGCGCTGCTGCTCATAGAACTCATAGTCGCCCGAATAGCTGGTCAGGTTGCCGCCGTCGATTTCGATGATCTTGGTGACGATGCGGTTCATGAACTCGCGGTCGTGCGAGGTCATCAACAATGCGCCTTCATAGCCCTTCAGGAAGGACTCCAGCCAGATCAGGCTTTCGAGGTCCAGATGGTTGCTTGGCTCGTCGAGCAGCATCACATCGGGGCGCATGAGCAGGATGCGGGCAAGCGCCACGCGCATCTTCCATCCGCCGGATAGCGCGCCGACATCGCCGTCCATCATCTCCTGGCTGAAGCTCAGGCCGTCCAGCACCTCGCGGGCGCGTCCCTCGAGAGCATAGCCATCCAGTTCCTCGTAGCGCGCCTGTACCTCGCCGTAGCGCTCGATGATCTCATCCATCCTGTCGGCCTGGTCGGGATCGATCATGGCTGCCTCGAGCTCGCGCAATTCGGCAGCGACGACGCTGACGGGGCCGGCGCCTTCCATCACTTCGGCAACGGCACTGCGCCCGGCCATCTCGCCGACATCCTGGTTGAAGTAGCCGATGGTCACGCCCTTGTCGGCCGAGACTTGGCCTTCGTCAGGCTGTTCCTGCCCGGTTATCATCCGGAAAAGCGTCGTCTTGCCGGCGCCGTTAGGCCCGACAAGCCCGACGCTCTCGCCCCTGTTGAGCGCGGCGGATGCCTCGATGAAGAGGATGCGATGGCTGTTCTGCTTGCTGATGTTTTCGATACGGATCATGTCTATGCGAGGCCCACAAATAAGTTTTCGGGGGCCTTATGCCACGGGTTATCCGTTCTGTCGCAGGTTTTTGACGACATCTTCGGGAACAGGGGACTCCGTAGGTCGATCGATGGATACCCATCCATGCAGACCAGCCGGCGTTTCCGCCATGCCGATCGTAAAATCGCGCAAAAGCGGCATCAACCAAGGCACTTTTACAGACTATACGCTCTGAAAACGGACGATAGAGAGTTTTGACTGGTAATTCTGTCACAATAACCGAATTTCCGGAAAATATTACCGGTATGCCCGAATACGTACAAGCCAGACGGTTTCTGGCTGGCACCAGGGGAATATTGCCTTCTAGCTTGCGGGCGTGGTCGACGCTTGGCCGATTTGGTTACCCAGGCTCTCTCTTGGAAAATGCGGGTTCCAGGACGAGGGATTTCACCGGGTAATCGAGAGCGGTCTTGAACAGACATCGGAGCTTTTAGCGATCGGAGCGCACACCCGACGGGTTTCGCTCATTCTTTAACTCGATGATAATAGGGGGCGAAAAATGCAGATGGCTGCGGTGTCAGGTGATGTCGATGTCCTGGATGTAACTCTGAGAAAGGCTTGGAGTGAAGTTCATGGATGGGTTGGCGACAGAATTCCGCATATCTTGAAATTTGTTCGTGAGCTGCATAATGCCGACAAGGTCACCGGTGACATCCTGGAGATCGGCGTTCATCACGGCAAGCTGTTCTTCCTGCTTGCGGCAGCATCGAGAGACGATGAACACTGTGTGGCGGTCGACCTCTTCGAGGATCAGCAGAAGAATCTGGATCATAGCGGGAAGGGGTCGCTGAGCATATTCAGCCAGCACCTGGAGAACCTTTTCCCCGAATATGCATCGAGGGTCACCGCCATTTCCGCTGACAGCATGTCTTTGACGCCGGCCACGGCGCGGGAAAAGCTTGGTGTGACGGGAGTGCGGTTGATGTCGGTCGACGGAGGGCACACGATCGCTCACGTCGTCAACGATATGCACATTGCTCAAGAACTCCTCGTTCCGGGAGGCGTCGTGCTGCTCGATGACTTTATGGGCGTGCATTGGCCGACGGTGACGGAAGGGTTCTACAGATACATGCAGGTTGCCAACCGACGGCTTGCTCCCTTCCTGATTTTCCAGAACAAGCTGTTCCTGACGACCTTTTCGGAACAGCCTACAACCTTGACAAAATTGCGTAGCTACCTGGATCGAACTCTGCCCACCGAGATCCATTCCGGACGCTGGCGCTACACCACGGTCGGCGAACACACCGTCCTTTCCTTCGCATAGTTCCCTGGACCGCCGGCGGTAAAGCCGGAGCGAATACCCGCGCTCAAGAGCACTTCAAATCAAAAGGCCCCGCGACTTTCGTCCGGGGCCTTTCCAAGTGATCAGTCAAATTCCAGCGCTCAGCTGCAGCCACTCGTTGCGCCACAAGTGTCGCACTTTTCGCAGGTGCCATTGCGAACCATCGTGAAGTTCTGGCATTCCGTGCACATGTTGCCGGTGTAGCCCTGCATGATGGAGCGGGCCCGGCGTTCGGATTCCAGTTTCTTGGCGTCCGTCTTGGCGGATGCGGCGTCGCTGGCGGCCTTGTCGGTGAAGAGGCCGGTGGAGGATTCGGCGGTTTCGCTCACCAGTTCCTCTGCGATCTCTTCGGCCAGTTCCTTCGCGCGCTCCTCATAATCGCGCTTGAAGGCGACGACTTCGGAGGTGGAGATGGCGCTGGTCGGCTCCAGCTTGCGCACGGTATTACCGGCAAATGACGTCACCGTGGCTATTGAGGCGGCGCGTGCCGGAGCGGCTGTGGCCGCGCCCTTGACCTGCTCGCCGCTGGTGGGAACCAGCGTTGGCTTGTAGCCGCGGGTCAGGCCCTTCGAGACGACATCGGCCTTGCCTTCGGAAACACCACGGCCAAGCGCCGTGTTGTTGAAGTCGGAGGTGTCGACATGGGCGAGGTCGTGGCGGCCGAGATAGGAGATGGCCAGTTCACGGAACACGTAGTCGAGGATCGATGTCGCGTTCTTGATGGCGTCGTTGCCGGTGACGATGCCGGCCGGCTCAAACTTGGTGAAGGTGAACGCGTCGACATATTCCTCGAGCGGCACGCCATATTGCAGGCCAAGCGAGACCGAGATCGCGAAGTTGTTGATGAAGGCGCGCAGGGCCGAGCCTTCCTTGTTCATGTCAAGGAAGATTTCGCCGAGGCGGCCGTCGTCATATTCGCCGGTGCGCAGGAAGATCGTGTGTCCGCCGATCTTTGCCTTCTGGGTATAGCCCTTGCGGCGGCCCGGCAGCTTCTCCTGCGTGCGGATGACCTTTTCGATCACGCGCTCGACGATCTTCTCGGTGATGGTGACGGCCTGGGCAGCAGCCGGAGCCTGCAGGAATTCTTCCAGCGCATCTTCGTCATTGTCGTCTTCGATCAGCGACGAGTTGAGCGGCTGGCTGAGCTTGGAGCCGTCACGATAGAGTGCATTGGCCTTGAGGCCAAGCTTCCAGGAGAGCATGTAGGCGTTCTTGCAATCTTCGACGGTTGCTTCGTTCGCCATGTTGATGGTCTTGGAGATCGCGCCGGAGATGAACGGCTGGGCTGCCGCCATCATGCGGATGTGGCTCTCGACCGAGAGGTAGCGCTTGCCGATCTTGCCGCAGGGGTTGGCGCAATCGAAGACGGCCAGGTGCTCGTTCTTCAGGAACGGAGCGCCTTCGAGCGTCATCGCACCGCAGACATGGATGTTGGCGGCCTCAATGTCCTTCTTGGAGAAGCCGAGGTGATCAAGCAGGTTGAAGCTGATATCGGCCATCTGTTCGTCGGAAACCTTCAGCGTTCCCTTCAGGAAGTCGGCACCAAGCGTCCACTGGTTGAAGACGAACTTGATGTCGAAGGCGCTCTTCAGCGCGGCGTTGACCGCTTCGACCTTATCGTCCGTGAAGCCCTTGGCCTTCAGCGTCGAGGAGTTGATGGCCGGAGCCTGGTTCAGATTGCCGTGGCCGACGGCATAGGCCTCGATTTCGGCGATCTGGCTTTCGGAATAGCCCAGTGCACGCAGCGCTTCCGGAACGGCGCGGTTGATGATCTTGAAGTAGCCGCCGCCGGCGAGCTTCTTGAACTTCACCAGAGCGAAGTCTGGCTCAATACCGGTCGTGTCGCAATCCATGACGAGGCCGATCGTGCCGGTCGGCGCGATAACGGTGGCCTGGGCGTTGCGGTAGCCGTGCTTTTCACCGAGATCCAGAGCCTTGTCCCAGGCAGCCTTGGCATGGGCGACGAGATCCTGATCCGGATTTTCGGAGTGGATCAGCGCCACCGGATTGACCGACAGGCCTTCATAGCCCGTGGTCTCGCCATAGGCGGCGCGACGATGGTTGCGGATGACGCGCAGCATGTTCTCGCGGTTCGGCTGGAACATCGGGAACGTCCCGAGCTCGGAGGCCATTTCCGCCGAGGTTGCGTAGGAGATGCCGGTCATGATGGCGGTCAGCGAGCCGGCGATGGCGCGGGCTTCGTCGCTGTCATAAGGAATGCCCGATGACATCAGCAGGCCACCGATATTGGCGTAGCCAAGGCCGAGCGTGCGGTATTCGTAGGAAAGCTCGGCAATGCGGCGCGACGGAAACTGCGCCATCATCACGGAGACTTCGAGAACGACGGTCCAGAGGCGGACGGCATGTTCGTAGTCAGCAATATTGATGCGCTTCGTCGCCGCGTCCTTGAAGGTCATCAGGTTCAGCGAAGCGAGGTTGCAGGCCGTGTCGTCGAGGAACATGTATTCCGAGCACGGGTTGGATGCGCGGATCGGGCCGGCCGCCGGGCTGGTGTGCCAGTCGTTCATCGTGGTGTTGAAATGCAGGCCCGGATCGGCCGATGCCCAGGCGGCGTAGGAAATCGACTCCCAGAGGTCGCGTGCCTTCAGCGTCTTGATGACCTTGCCATCCTTGCGGGCGGTCAGGTTCCAGTCGCCATCGGCCTCGACGGCGCGCAGGAAGTCATCCTTGATGGAGACCGAATTGTTGGAATTCTGGCCCGATACGGTGAGATAGGCTTCCGAATCCCAGTCGGTGTCGTAGGTCTTGAATTCCAGATCCTTATAGCCCTGGCGAGCGAACTGGATGACGCGCTGAACGTAGTTTTCCGGAACCTGGTCCTTCTTGGCAGCGCGGATCTCGCGCTTCAGGGCAGGGTTCTTGGCCGGGTCGAAGCAATCGTCATTGTCACCCTCGCAATTGACGGTGGCCTTCATGATCGCCTTCAGGTGCTTGGCGACGATCTTCGAACCGGTAACGAGGGCAGCAACCTTCTGCTCTTCCTTGACCTTCCAGTTGATGTAGTCCTCGATGTCAGGATGGTCGATGTCGACGACGACCATCTTGGCGGCGCGGCGCGTCGTGCCGCCCGACTTAATGGCGCCGGCAGCGCGGTCGCCGATCTTGAGGAAGCTCATAAGGCCGGACGAACGGCCGCCGCCGGAGAGCTTTTCGCCTTCGCCACGCAGCAGCGAGAAGTTGGAGCCGGTGCCGGAGCCATACTTGAACAGACGGGCTTCGCGAACCCAGAGATCCATGATGCCGCCTTCGTTGACGAGATCGTCTTCGACGGACTGGATGAAGCAGGCATGCGGCTGCGGGTGCTCATAGGCCGACTTGGACTTGGTGAGCTTGCCGGTGAAGGGGTCGACGTAATAGTGGCCCTGGCCGGGGCCATCGATGCCGTAGGCCCAGTGCATGCCGGTGTTGAACCACTGCGGCGAATTCGGAGCGACGCGCTGGGTGGCGAGCATATAGGCAAGTTCGTCACGGAAGGCGGAGGCGTCTTCTTCCGACGAGAAATAGCCGCCTTTCCAGCCCCAGTAGGTCCAGGTGCCGGCCAGGCGATCGAAGACCTGTCGCGCATCGATTTCGGAGCCGGTCTGCTGCTCCTTGGGAAGATCCTTCAGCGCCGCATCGTCAGGCACGGAGCGCCAGAGGAAGGAAGGAACGTCGTTTTCCTCAACCTTCTTGAGCTTGGCGGGAACGCCGGCCTTGCGGAAATATTTCTGTGCCAGGATATCGGCGGCGACCTGCGAGAACTGCGCGGGCACGTCAATATTTTCGAGGCGGAAGACGATCGACCCATCGGGGTTCTTGATCTCGCTAGTCGCCTTGCGGAATTCGATATCCGCGTAAGCTGACTGGCCGGCCTTCGTAAAGCGACGTTCGATGCGCATGGTCCCAATCCTCATTCGTTGGCGCGCCCGTGAGGGGAAAGGGCGCAAAAATCCCTATCCGGCCTCGCGATTTCAACGCGCAGCCAGTCTTCAATCCGCTTTCTGACAGGAGGTGTCACCCGGAGATGGCTTCCTGTATCTTGTGGTGATGGTGGCTGCAAACACTAAATATAGTATTAACAGCTTATTGCCGCCAGTCCCCGCATGTGTTTTTTCGGCAGCATCGGCATCGGCACAAAAAGCCCCACGGCGGCCACTACCATGAGTGTATCGCCCTGAATCCAAATCCGATTTCGAATTGAGAACCAGCCCTCATAAAATCGCCTGGTCCAGTCGCCGCCGCAACGTCGTCCATTAACTTTGAAAGACATGAGTCCGTCAAGGGGTGGTTTGAGATGGATTGTTAACCACAATATCTTGTGGGCTCATCTGTGGAAATTGGGGAAACGTCAGGAGGGTAGAAGATTCAAGAACTTGACGGGAGATGCTCGTGCTTGCTGCGATGATGAATAGGGCGAATGTCATCACTGCCGGAGTCAAAAGCGACAAAATTGTGACCGTGACCCTCAAGCCATTGGCAGCGAGGCAAAACCATGCCGTGGCGGATTATGATTCGTTCGGAACGCCTTGAATCTCACACGTTCTCGTCAGATGGCGCCCACTAAATATAGCGGGCGCCGCAGCGCCCACCTCTATTATGACTGTCCCGGCTCGCTTTGACGCCTTGCGCCGAATCAATGCTGATTCGCGCAACGGCCATGCAGCTTCAGCCGCGATGACCCTTGGCAATTGGCTCCTGATAGGTGAAGCCCATGTCCCAGGGAAAGTAGATCCAGGTGTCCTGGCTGACCTCGGTGATAAAGGTATCGATTGTGGGAACACCGGTCGGTTTGGCGTAGACACAGGCGAAATGCGCCTTCGGCAGCAGCGCGCGGACCTCGAGGGCCGTCTTGCCGGTATCCGTCAGATCGTCGACGACGAGAACGCCTTCGCCGCCATTGACGGAAAGTTCGGGTGCGATGCCCTTGAGCAGGTTCATTTCACCCTGGCTGGAATAGTCGTGATAGGAGGCGACGCAGACAGTCTCAATCAGCCGGATATTGAGTTCTCGCGAGATGATGGCGGCAGGCACGAGGCCGCCACGGGTGATACAGACGATCGCCTTGAATTCGCGGTTAAGGCCAGCAAGCCGCCAGGCAAGCGCGCGGGCATCGCGATGGAACTGATCCCAGGATACGGGAAAGGCTTTATCGGGCAGGGACATGGCAACAGGCTCCGGGGCATGGAATAATGACGCACCGGCGCGCCGGCGACCCTGAGCAGACCCCGCGGCGGGCGCGGACCATGAACCAAATCCGGAACGCGATTCGCTGCTATCTGCTTGAACAGGATCTCGTCCGGGAAAGAACTGGATGTCTTTCGGGATCATGTTCCATCGACCGCGCGAACGGTTCCCTGGCGGGAATTCTGTCATCGGTCGCTGCTTTCTGCTGGATTTACCGTCAAAAGGCAAGAGCGGCAAAGCAACGGACCGGTGCACATCCCCGCCGGAAACCATCGCTTCCGGCATTCTCGCCTGTTACCGGGCGAGAAGCGTCATTGCCGTCATGGATTGCAGCAATGTCCGTGTCGTGCCGCCGAAGATCATCTGCCAGAGCCAGGAATGCGTATAGGCACCCATGACAAGCAGATCGATGCTGTTGTCGGCAAGACGATTTTCGATGACCTGCGAGGGCGTTGACTTGCCGGAGCAGGCGGCCGTTTCGAAGGTTGCCCGAACGCCGTGACGCGTCAGGGCGGCTGCAATCTGAACGCCGCTTTCCTTGGAGGGATGGGTTTCCTTTTCCGAGGTGCTGACCGAGAGGATTTCCACGGAATCGGCAGCCTTCAGGAAGGGCAGGGCATCGAAGGTGGCGCGCGCCACTTCCTTGGAGCCATTCCATGCGATCAGCACGCGACGAACGGGCTTCGGTTCCTTCAGGATATAGGGGATCAGCAGGACCGGGCGGCCGCTATCGAACAGGAAGGTTTCGACATCGACCTGAGTATCGGCATATTTGGACGGGTCGGGCTGCACGGCAACCAGCAGGTCGGCGCTGCGGGCGCTTTCGATCAGCGGCTCGGTGCCGTAGCCGACGGTGCTGGTGAAGCTGTGCCAGTCATAATCGAGGCCCGCACCTTCCATTTTCGTGCGGAACAACCGTTCAACTTCGATCGCCTGGTTATGGGCGACATCCTGAAGCGCCTGAACGGCGACAGGGTCCGGGATTTCCATCGGCGCCACCAGTGGCACGGTGGAGACGACTTCCGCATGCAGGCCGACAATGTGGGCGCCATGCTCCTTGGCAAAGGCCGCCGCAAAATCGGCGGCGACGCGCGTGTTGTCGGGATTGTCGAGGACGGTCACTATGGTTTTATAGGACATGACGTGATCTCCCATGCGGAAGGGTTGGATCGTTTCATTATATCAGCATTCCGCTTCAGAATAATGCGCCGAGATCGTTCCGGTTCCACAACAAAATGCACGCCGCCGTTGAAGGTTACGCTTCAGCGGACTGATTTTCCTTGGCTTTCGACTGCCGGATCGTTTCGATCATCGCCCGCACTTCGGCAGCGACGCTTTCAACAAGCTCGGCGGAGCGGCCCCTTACGACGATTTCCGTCGAGAAGAATTGGCCGACATAGCGCGGATATGAGCCGATGCTGGTATCCGGATGCGCCTTCTGGATAAGGCCGAGCAGCGTGCCGATTTCGCCTTCGCCATAAGGGCAGGAAATCGCCGTCGACAGCATGCGCACGCCGGTTCGAAGCGTCGGGATGACATTGTCGAGCATGGCCTGGAAAACCTGCGGTACGCCGGCCATCACATAGACGTTGCCGATGTTGAAGCCGGGAGCGGTCGAGACCGGATTGGGGATATGCTTCGATCCCACGGGCATGCGCGCCATGCGCTGGCGGGCTTCGGTGAATTCCATCTCGCGCCTTGCATACATTTCACCCATCAGCCGCATGGCTTCGGCATCATGTTCGCAAGCCACGCCGAACGCCTTGGCGATGGCATCGGCGGTAATGTCGTCATGCGTCGGGCCGATACCGCCTGACGTGAAGATATAGTCGTACTGGCTGCGCAGCGCGTTCAGCGCCGAGACGATGGCATCCTCATCGTCGGCGACGATCCGGACTTCCTTCAGATCGATCCCGGCGAGCAGCAGCACATCGGCGAGGTGGCCGATATTCTTGTCCTTGGTGCGGCCGGAGAGCAGTTCGTCGCCGATGGCCAGCATGGCGGCGGTGACAATGGTATTGTTGGTCATGAAAACATCCGTGAGGTTGCGCAGCGGCGCGTTCGCAAAAGCTTTGAAATAGGTAACGCCGTTTTCTGCGAATGCAAACCATGGTTTTCGCGTCGCCGTCGGTCACTGCAGAGCGCCACAAATGAATTTTCGTCTACAGGGGATGAACAGTGCGTTCTGGGCATGGGGGCTGCGCTGCTATCGCATCGCTGCTAGAACTTCCCTCGACACTCAACGCGTCCAAAAAACAGGAGACGTTCATGGCTAAGGTTCTGGTTCTCTACTATTCGGCTTACGGTCACATCGAGAAGATGGCCTATGCCGTCGCAGAAGGCGCAAAGTCCGCTGGCGCCGAAGTCACCGTGAAGCGCGTGCCCGAACTCGTGCCGGAAGAGGTCGCAAAGGCCTCCTATTTCAAGCTCGATCAGGAAGCACCTGTCGCAACGCCTGACGAACTGGCCGAGTATGATGCCATCATCGTCGGCGCCGGCACCCGCTTCGGCACGGTCGCCTCGCAGATGCGCAATTTCTGGGATCAGACCGGCGGCCTCTGGTTCGGCGGCAAGCTCGTCGGCAAGGTCGGCTCGGTCTTCACATCCTCCGCCACCCAGCACGGCGGCCAGGAATCCACCATCCTCGGCTTCATCCCGACCCTGCTGCACCACGGCATGGCTGTCGTCGGCCTTCCCTATGCGTTCCAGGGCCAGATGGGCACCGAGGAAGTCAAGGGCGGCTCGCCCTACGGCGCTTCCACCATCACCAACGGCGACGGATCGCGCCAGCCTTCGGAAATCGAACTGGAAGCAGCAAAATTCCAGGGCGCCCACGTCGCCAAGATCGCTGCCAAGCTGACCGCCTAAATCGAGCTTTGCATATTGAGGAAAAGGCGCGGCGAAAGCTGCGCCTTTTTCGTTGAGTCTATAGGGATTTGTCTTTGGTGCGGACGACGGGGGTCGAACCCGTACGGATCACTCCGAGGGATTTTAAGTCCCTTGCGTCTACCAGTTTCGCCACGTCCGCGTGCCTTTCCCCTTCAAGCACTTGAGCGATTCAGTCAAGGAAATGTTTTCGCAGAAACGGGCTGCCTTGCCTCGACGTGCCCGACGCATCCGGTGCGATCAGCTCAACGCCCTTTGAGAACGGCGATGAGTGCCGGGGTTACCTTCTTCTGTTGGAAGAGGGCTTTGAAATCCGCATAGCTTATTTTTCCGAAAGCGAGGCCGTTCGTCAGCCGTTGGCAAAAAAGCCGCTTCGCGTCGCTTTTCTGCGATTTCACATAAAAGGCGATCTCATCCAGCGTTTCGGAAGGCAGGTGCTGCGACATGCACTTTTCGACGACCAGCGCACGGGCGCTCGGGCTTTCCTTCATGATCGGGATCGCCTTCTCGAAGCTTTCCTTCTGCGGTGTGCAGGAGGCCAGAATGGCGAGAGTGAAGACGAATGACGCGGATCGGATCAGGCGCATGATGATGGTCTCCCTAGAATAATATCGGGATAAACACCTTTCGCGCGATTCTCAATCGCAAGCGCAATTATGAAGTTAATTCTTGCGCTATCGCTGATAGGCGAAGCCCGCCTGAGCCGACGGGTCGGTTCTTGGACGGGCCTCTAACCATCATCATGATGGCTGTCCCGTATTGGAGAGAGGCAGGTCCGTGCTGTCAATTCGCAGATTTCGGGGGGATTTCGGTGGCGAAAGCTACCTATCCTCGGTTCGCACGATTCTTCGTGAACAATATCGGTCCTGCGGGTCGGAAAGGGTGCTAAACAGGCTTTCTTTAGTCATCTTTCCTGTGCCATAGCGGGAATGGATTGAAGAAGGACGAATAAGCCGTGGACAAACAAACTGTTCTCGAAGCCACCGAGGCCATGCGTGGCCTCTTTCCCGCAACGCCGCTGCAGCTGAACGAGCATCTTTCGGCGCGCTATGGCGCCGAGATCTGGCTGAAGCGCGAGGATCTGACGCCGGTCCGTTCCTACAAGATTCGTGGCGCCTTCAACTTCTTCCGCAAGGTGATTGCCGAGGGCGGCACGGAGAAGACCTTCGTGTGCGCATCCGCCGGCAATCATGCCCAGGGCTTTGCTTTCGTCTGCCGGCACTTCGGCGTGCCGGGCGTTGTCTACATGCCAGTAACGACGCCGCAGCAGAAGATCGACAAGACGCGTATCTTCGGTGGCGAATTCATCACCATCAAGCTCTTCGGCGATTTCTTCGACCAATGCTATCAGGCGGCGCGCGAGCATGTCGAAAAGATCGACGGCGTCATGGTGCCGCCCTTCGATCATGTCGATATCATCGAGGGACAGGCAACCGTTGCCGCCGAAATCGCCGAGCAGCTGCCTGAAGGTGTCGTGCCCGACCGTATCCTTCTGCCTGTGGGCGGCGGCGGTCTTGCGGCCGGCATCACCAGCTATTTTGCCGATCGGCTTGGCCGTGACGCTTTCGTCTTCGCCGAGCCGGCCGGCGCGCCGAGCCTCAGGCGCAGCATCGAGGCGGGGCAGGTGGTCACACTCACCAAGGTCGACAACTTCGTCGATGGCGCCGCCGTCGGACGCATTGGCGATCTGAACTTTGCAGCGCTGAAGGGATTTGCCGCCGAGCAGGTCCAGCTCATCGACGAAAATGCCATCTGCGTCACCATCGCCGACATGCTGAATGTCGAGGGTGTGGTGCTGGAGCCCGCCGGCGCGCTGGCGATCACAGCGCTCGAGACCCTGGATCGTGACAGCATCCGCGGCAAGACCATCGTCGCCGTCGTCTCCGGTGGCAATTTCGACTTCGAGCGCCTGCCTGATGTCAAGGAGCGGGCCATGCGCTACGCCGGGCTGAAGAAATACTTCATCCTGCGCCTCGCGCAGCGCCCCGGCGCGCTGAGGGATTTCCTCAACATGCTCGGGCCGGAGGATGACATCGCGCGTTTCGAATATCTGAAGAAGAGCGCCCGCAATTTCGGCTCGATCCTGATCGGCATCGAGACGAAGAATCCGGACAACTTCAAGGAGCTGATCGCCCAGTTCGAAAAGTCGGGCATGGGCTATGAGGACATTACCGAAAACGACATCCTCGCAAACCTGATCATTTGACTTTGCGAGCCTGCAACCTTCGTGCTAAAGGCGATCCATGGCTTCGTTCTTTTCAAATATCATCTCGATCTTCACCGGTGGCGCGTCGCAGGCGGGCTCCGAAAAGTCCGGCGGTTCGACTGTCAGCGCCGAGCCGCAGATGCATGCCGGTTGCACGATCCATGCGACGCCGCAGCGCGAAGGCAATCAGTTCCGCCTCATGGGCCGGATCGAGAAGGACGTGAACGGCGAGATCCTGGTGCGCAACTTCATTCGCGCCGATGTTTTCAGCTCGTCGGACGATGCCGTAGAATCGACCTTCCGCAAGGCGCAGCAGATCATCGATCAGAACGGTACCGGTCTCTTCGGCGATGGCGAAAAAGTTCGCCAAGTCTGATCTCAAACCGATTTACGCTTGGTATTCCTGAAAAGGCCGCTCTAAAGGAGCGGCCTTTTGCATGACTGGACATCTAAGACCTGATTTTTGCAGACCTGTCCGATTTTCTCGCTCAACCCTGACGGAATATCTTGGCGCCCGAAGGGGCGTTGATGGCGCCGCCGTCGACGGTGATTTCGATCGCCGTGACATTGACGGAATCGTCCGATGCGAGATAGAGGGCGGCCCTGGCAAGCTCGTCGGCCTCGCTCATGCGGCCGAGCGGGCTCAAGCTGCCGAGATAGGTTTCAAGTGCGTCCTTGGCATCGGGCGTTGCCGATCGCGAATCCCAGATGGGGGTTCTGGTGGCGCCCGGTGTCACCTGGTTGACGCGGATGCCGCGTGGCGCAAGTTCTGAAGCCAAATTGCGGACCATGGCGCGCACGGCGCCCTTTGTGCCCGCATAGGCCGAATAGCCGGGAATGCCGAGTACGGCATGTACGGAGCCGTTCAGGATCACCGAGGAGCCATCGTTCAGATAGGGCAGAGCGGCCTGAACGGTAAAGAAGACACCGGTGAAGTTGATGCGCACGATGTTTTCAAATTGCTCGAGCGTCGTTCCGCCCAGGGCGGTTTCGCCTGCAATGCCGGCGTTTGCGAAAACCACGTCGAATTTTCCGAATTTCTCCGCGGCTTCGGCGAAAGCTTTCTCCATTGCGGGAATGTCTGTCGTGTCGGCCTGCAAGGCCAGAACGTTGTCACCCAGTTCCTTTGCGACCGCTGCAAGCGTTTGCAGGTTGCGGCCTGTTATGACGACCTTCGCACCCTCTGCGAGGAAGAGACGGGCTGTAGCGAGGCCGATGCCGCTGTTTCCGCCCGTGATGACGGCGACCTTGTTCTTGAGACGCATATTCATAGCTCCTGTTGGCTTTTCTCACGATCTGGATTATGATCGTTCTCTATAAGGATTATGTTCGTAATCCATTTTGTCAAGGCTGAGCGGAAAGGAATCTCGATGGGCCGTTCACAATTGGAAAAACAGAAGACGCATGAACGCATCGTCGAGCTTGCCGCGAGACGCCTGCGAGAGGAGGGGCTGGACGGGATCGGCGTCGCGGATCTGATGAAGGAGGCCGGGCTAACCGTCGGCGGCTTCTACAAGCATTTTGCCTCCCGCGATGAGCTGGTGGCGGAGGCGGTGCAATCGGCTGTCGAATCTTGGCGGAAGCAGCAGGAAGAGAAAGGCATCGATCCCGCACTGATACCGCTGGATGAGTATGTCGATATCTATCTCAGCGAAAATCATCGGGATCATTGCGGTGAGGGCTGTGCCTACGCCGCATTGACGGCAGACATGGCCCGCAGCAGCGAGGCTGTCCGCACCATCGCAACGGAAGGGCTACGGAAGAATTTCGATGCCATGACGGCGCGTATGCCGCAGCCGGAAACGATCGATGCCAGGCAGAAGGCGATTATCGCATCCTGCCTGATGACCGGCGCCGTAGGTCTCGCGCGCGTGGCCAACGACGAAACGCTCTCCAGTGAAATTCTGGAGACGGTGAACCAGTTCGTGAAGAGTTTGGCGAAGGCCGAATGAAAATGAAAAGGCGGCCGACAAATGCCGACCGCCTTCAATGCTTGGGTAGCGCCGTCGATTAGGCAGCAAGCGCCAATTCGGATGCGCGGGCCTGAGCGGCACCGATTGCCTTCTCGACTGCTTCCGGACCAAAGGCAATGCCTTCGACATAGACGGTCTCGACTTCGGTGATGCCGATGAAAGCGAGAACCGACTTCAGATAGGGAACGGCGTGGTTCAGCGGAGCGGCCGGGCCTTCGGAATAAACGCCGCCGGATGCGAGAACGATGTAGGCCTTCTTGCCGGTAGCCAGGCCCTTTGGGCCGGTTTCGGTGTAGGTGAAGGTACGGCCAGCGCGGGCGATGTTATCGATCCAGGTCTTCAGCGACGAATAGATGTTGAAGTTGATGAGGCCAGTGCCGATGACCACTGTGTCGGCAGCGAGCAGTTCGTCGACGAGCGCGTCGGAAACCTTCACCAGTTCGTTCTGCTCAGGTGTGCGAGCGTCAACGGGCGTGCGGATCGCGGCCGTGAAAGGGCCGTCGATATGCGGCAGCGCGTCGGCGGCGAGGTCGCGGTGAACGATGGTCTTGCCCGGGTTGTTTGCCTTGATCTTCTCGGCAAGTTCGGTGGCGATCTTGGTGGAGAGCGAGTCAGTGCGCGGGCTGGATGTCAGAAGCAGAATGGAGGACATGTCGTTATTCCTTTTCAATGAGTTGCGAAATCGGGCGGGAGAACCCGATGACCTTCCCCCAAAGAGATAAGTCCTCAGTGCCATCGAGAAAAACTGTGATAATATGGATCATAGTTATCGATAGAATGGATGGCAGATGCTCCCCAATCCCACCCTCGACCAATTGCAGGTCTTTCTGACCGTTGCGGAATCCGGCAGTTTTTCGGCTGCCTCACGCGTGCTCAACCGTGCCCAGTCGGTGATTAGCTATACGATCGCCAATCTGGAGGCGCAGCTTGAAATGCCGCTGTTCGAGCGCTCCGGCTCGCGCCAGCCGAAATTGACGGATGCGGGCAGGGTGATGCTAGAGGATGCGCGGCGCATCCTGTCGGACCTTCAGGTGATGCGCGCCAGGGTGAAGGGCTTGAAGACCGGGCTCGAGGCCGAAGTGTCCGTTGCCATCAGCGTCATGGTGCCGGTCCATGCCACCGTCGACGTGCTGCGGGAATTCCGTGACCGCTTCCCCTTTGTGTCGCTGCGTCTTGATACCGGTGAGCTTGGTTCGATGCTGGAGCTGGTTACCAGCGGCAAATCGACGATCGGTATTGGCGGCTCGATATTGAAGCAGGATGATGCATTGGTCATCGAGCGCATCGGCCATTCCTTCATGTTGCCGGTCGCAGCGCCCACGCATCCGCTCGCCCGTCTCGGGCGGCCGCTGGCGCTGGCCGATGTGCGCGAGGAAGTGCAGCTGGTCGTCACCGATGCCTCAAGCCTCACGAACGGCAAGGATTTCAATGTCCTGTCCTACAAGATCTGGCATGTCAGCGATATCGCCACCAAGCATCAGTTGATCCGCGGCGGGCTTGGTTGGGGTGGGCTACCGGCCTCGTTCATCATGGAGGATTTGCAGAAGGGGCGTCTGGTGCCGCTGGCGCTCGATGCCTACGACCAGAGCGAATATCCGATCTATGCGGTTCGCAAGCTCGATAACCCTCCCGGTCCGGCTGCGGCCTGGATGATCGAAGCCTTCAGCTCACGCCTTTCCCGCTGCCCGAACCAGGCGGATTTCAAGGCGGCGGTCGAGATGTTTCATCCGGAAGAGACGCAGCTGGCAGCCGAATGAGGACCCTCTCCCCGAGACGGGGAGAGGGCGATGTTCTGCAGTCTTACAGCACCAGCCGGTAATTGCGGAAGCCGTCGGCGCCTTCGCCGGCGTCTTCGATCTTCACGCTCTTCACCTGATCCAGGAAATCCTTGGCCTTTGGCGAGCTCTGGAACACCGCTGTCGTGCCCGGCAGCGGCTTGAAGGTCCAGTTTCCGTCGGCAGTCGGATTGATCGTGCCCTGATCGTGCACATAGCGCACGATGACGTCGCGGTTGGTGTCGGGGGCCTGGTAGACGACCTTGTCGGCGCCGATCTCCGGGAAATTGCCGCCGCCGCCGGCGCGATAGTTGTTGCTGACCACGACGAATTTCTGCGTGGGATCAATCGGCTTGCCGTCGAACTGCAGGTTCTGGATGCGGTTCGAATCGGCATTCAGAACCTTGCCGTCATCGCCGAAGCGGCGCGGCTGCGACACGTCGATCTGATAGGTAACACCGTCGATCACGTCGAAATTGTAGGACGGGAAGGCGTTGTTGATGAGATCGGCATCCTTGGCGCCGGGCTTGACCTGGTTGAACATGGCAGCCGACATTTCCAGCCAGTTCTTGACCTGCGCGCCGTTGATGACGACGGCCTGCACCGTATTGGGATAGAGGTAGAGGTCGGCTACGTTCTTGATGGCGATATTGCCGGCCGGAACATCCGTGTAGTAGTCGGCGCCGTTGCGGCCGCCGCACTTGAAGGGCGCCGCAGCCGAAAGAACCGGCAGGTCCTTGTACTGTGTCTCCTTCAGCATCTCCTTGATGTACCAGACCTGCGCCTGGCTGACGATCTGGACGGATGGATCGTCCGCGACCAGCGCGAAGTATGAGTAGAGCGGCGCGGAGGTCTTGCCGACGGGCGTGCGGACATAGGTCAGCGTCGCTTCATGCTCGGCCTTGGCCGCTTCCACCACTTCCTTCTTGTCGGCAACATCGGCGATGACCTTCTTCTTGTCGTCGCGATGGTAGATCGGCCGTGCCTCGGAGGTGAAATCGACGATCTTCCAGCTCTTGCCGTCCTTTTCGAGCAGCAGATCGATGAGGCCGAGATGCGAGCCCCAGAAGCCGGCCATGACGGCAGGCTTGCCATGCAGCGTGCCCTTCACCGGATCGGCATCCTTGATGCCGTCCCAGGTCTTCGGGCCAGGAAAGACGAGATGCTGGTGGCCGGTGAAGACGGCGTCGATACCATCGACAGCCGCCACGTAGAGCGAGGCGTTTTCCATCTTGTCGCTCGGGCCGCTGCCGTCGATACCGGAATGCGAGAGAGCGATGATGATGTCGGCGCCTTCGGCCTTCATGACAGGCACCCAGGCCTTGGCGGCCTCGACGATATCCCGCGTCTGCGCCTTGCCTTCGAGGTTCTTGATGTCCCAGAGCATGATCTGCGGCGGCACGAAGCCGATGAAGCCGATCTTGATCGGGCTTTCATTGCCTGATCCGTCCTTGATCTTCTTTTCCTGGATCAGATAGGGCTTGAAGAACAGGTCGTCCTTCGTCGGATCGGAGGCAAGCTGACCCTTGGTCAGGTTGGCGCAGACGAAGGGGAAGTTCGCGCCGGCCAGCACCTTGAACATGAAGTCGAGGCCGTAATTGAATTCGTGGTTGCCGAGCGTTCCAACGGAATAGCCGAGCGTGTTCATCGCCTTAATCACGGGATGGACGTCGCCGTCCTTCATGCCGTGCTGATAGGCCATATAATCGCCCATCGGGTTGCCCTGCAGCACGTCGCCATTGTCGATCAGCAGCGAGTTGGTGGCTTCAGCACGGATGTTGTCGATGATCGTTGCGGTACGCGTCAGACCCATCGTGTCGTTCGGCTTGTCGGCATAGTAATCGTAGGGGAAGACGTTGACGTGGATGTCAGTGGTTTCCATGAGACGCAGATGCGCCTGGTTGCCGGCCGCGCGCGCTGCAAAGGGATGCAGCATGATCAGGGCCGCAGTGGCACTGAGGCCCTGCAGCAGGGAACGGCGCGACATACTGGGCAAATCCAGAATGGAAGACATGAAACACTCCTTCTACAATGGGGCTATGGTCCCGCGATCATCTCTCGGGTGAGGGAGATTAGGACGATTTGCGAAGGTGTGCACCAGTAATGTGACAGGCTTATTGTGGATGGCGGGCGGCAGCTTTCCGCCGCCTGTCAGCGTTTCAGAACCGGCTTTATGTCCTTGTGGAAAAAGCGGAAATAGGAAGCGACCTTTGCCGAGGCGTTGGACGAGCGATCGAATTCGATGCCGATGCGGCCGTTATGGGCCCAGCGCACGAAGCCATCCAGCAGGCCGATATCGTCGCATTCGACGCGAACCTTGCTGCCCGCGGCCGCATAGAGCGGTCCCTGCAGATCGAGAGCGATTCCACTCGTAGAAATGTTGACGACCCGCCCTGCGACAAGCTTGGTGAAATACCGCACCTGGCCGGTTAGCCGGGCATATTGGCGCGGCGAACCTCGGGACTTGATCTTGAGATTGTCTTGAACGAGAGATTTGGAAGAGAGCTGCATGATGTTATCCCGGCTCATACACTTTTCTCTTTCGGGATAGCAGGCTTGCATTGAAACATGCTTAGCATAATCGCTAAAATTGTAGACGGTCGTATCGAATCGGTACCGAAGTGACGATAGTCAGGTCGATACTTTGCCGGATGTCCCGCGGGTTTGAGCATCGGATGTCAGCGCGGATGGATGATATAAGGAAGCAGGATTTTGCGTATCGTTTCGCTAAATGCTTGGGGCGGGCTGCTGCATGAGCGGCTGATGCCGTATTTGGTCGGCATCGATGCGGATGTTCTTTGCCTTCAAGAGGTGGGCCAGACACCGGGATCCCAAGCCGAATGGTTGACCTACCGCGATCACGGCGTCGAGCTTCAGCAACGGGTTAATCTGTTCGAGGAGCTGAAGGCCGCCTTGCCGGGCCATGATGGGACCTTTCTCCCGTTTGCACGCGGCGATCTTTTCGATGGAGATCGGCGAATTACCTCCGAATTCGGCCTGGCAACCTTTGTGCGCAAAACATATCCGGTCATCGCTCAGGTGGCGGGTTTCGTCCATGGAGAGTTTTCGCCGGATGGCTGGGGAGAGCATCCGCGGCCCCGCAATGCGCATTGCATCCGCCTTTTCGACTACGATCGCGGGTGCCCCATCACCATCACTCAGATGCACGGCCTTCGGGACACAGTCGGCAAAGGCGATACGCCAGCCCGCCGTCATCAGGCAAATGCGCTGGTCGAAATCATCCAACAGGTGAGGCGGGAGGGGGACCGGTTGGTCGTTTGCGGCGATTTCAACCTGCTGCCCGGCAGCGAGACATTCGATATCCTCGGCGCTCTTGGTCTTACCGATCTCGTCACCTCGCGGGGGCATGACGATACCCGCACATCTTACTACAAAAAACAGCCGCGCTTTGCCGACTACATGCTGGTGACACCTGATGTCGAGGTAATCAATTTCGACCCCGTGGCCGAGCCCGAAGTGTCGGATCACCGCGCATTGCTGCTGGATCTGCGCTGATAGGGGTCAGAGACCGACATTCGGCCGGTCGATGATTTCGCGCAGGGCGAAGCTGGAATTGATCTTCACGACATGCGGCAGCGCCGAAAGCCAGTCGCGGTGGATGCGCTCATAGTCTTCGAGATCGCGCGTGGCGACGCGCAATATGTAGTCGTATTCCCCCGACATGAGGTAGCAGGAGAGCACGTTCGGACAGCGCTTCACGGCCGTTTCGAACTCCGAAAGCGTCTTGGCGAACTGGCCGGACAGCGAGATATGCACGAAGGCGATCATCTTGTAGTCCAGAGCCTTGTGCGACAGATGCGCATGATAGCCGTCGATGACACCATTCTTTTCCAGGATATCGAGCCGGCGCGAGCAGGCCGATGGCGACAGGCCGACCTTCTCGGCGAGTTCCGAATTGGTCATCCGCGCATTCTGCTGCAGTATCCGCAGAATCGAATGATCTATGGCGTCGAGGTCGGACATTCGAAGATCCTTCGAAAAAACTCTTGTTGGCGCAATAATTCACGAAAAATGATGGTAGCGCAAATCGTCTTTGCAAGGACATTGCAGAGCGGAGGTGGTCTGATTTCCCCTGGAGAGATTGCAGACGCAAAACCATTCGAGGAGGAATGAAATGCGCGTTGGTTGCCCCAAGGAAATCAAGAACCACGAATATCGCGTCGGCCTGACGCCGGCATCCGTTCGTGAATATGTCGCCCATGGCCACGAGGTCTGGGTCGAGACGAAGGCCGGTGCCGGCATCGGTGCCGACGATCATGCCTATATTGCCGCCGGCGCCAAGATCGCCGCCAGCGCCAAGGATATTTTCGACAAGTGCGACATGATCGTGAAGGTCAAGGAGCCGCAACCCTCCGAATGGGCGCAGCTTCGTGAGGGCCAGCTTCTCTACACCTATCTGCATCTGGCGCCGGATCCGGAGCAGACCAAGGGACTGCTCGCTTCGGGCGTGACCGCAATTGCCTATGAGACCGTCACCGACGAGCGTGGCGGCCTGCCGCTGCTGGCGCCGATGTCCGAGGTTGCCGGCCGCCTGTCGATTCAGGCGGGTGCCACGGCCCTGCAGAAGGCCAATGGCGGCCTCGGCATCCTGCTCGGCGGCGTGCCGGGCGTTCTGCCGGCCAAGGTCACCATCATCGGCGGTGGTGTCGTCGGCCTGCATGCGGCCAAGATGGCGGCCGGCCTCGGTGCCGACGTCAGCATCCTCGACCGCTCGTTGCCGCGCCTGCGCCAGCTGGACGATATCTTCAACGGCCGCGTCCACACCCGCTATTCCAGCATTCAGGCGCTGGAAGAGGAAGTCTTCTCCGCCGACCTGGTCATCGGCGCAGTTCTGATCCCCGGTGCCGCCGCGCCGAAACTCGTCACGCATGAGATGCTGTCCGGCATGAAGAAAGGCTCGGTCATTGTCGACGTCGCCATCGATCAGGGCGGCTGCTTCGAAACCTCGCATGCGACGACCCATTCCGACCCGACTTACGTGGTCGAGGGCGTCGTGCACTATTGTGTCGCCAACATGCCGGGCGCTGTTCCGGTCACCTCGGCGCACGCGCTGAATAACGCCACCATCTATCACGGTCTGGCCTTGGCCGATCGCGGCTTGCGCGCCATCGCGGAAGACAAGCACCTCCGCAATGGCCTCAATGTGCACAAGGGCCGCGTCACCAACAAGCCGGTGGCCGAAGCCTTGGGTTACGAGGCTGTAGCGCCCGAAAGCATTCTGAACGTCGCGTAAAGCCCATCGCGCGTACGTCAGATGGAAACGCCGGCATCTGTGTATGCCGGCGTTTCGGTTTTATCGATCCGGCACTGATAGCAGTTGTTGCGCGCCGAGCGGACGTGGACATAGGCGATGTCAGGACGTTCGAGCAGCGTGGCGGCATAGGCAGGAATATCCCCTGTCGGCGTTACAGCGCCGGTGCCATAGACGATGCGGTTGTTCTTCCCATAACCACGCACGATGAAGTCGCGGCTGGTCGCCAGCACCGGCGGCAGGATTTCTGCCGCTTCGTATCGCTTGCAGGGCGTCTTGTGCAGGAAGATCGGGCCGGTTTCGGCGTAGGGCTGCAATTCCGGGAAGGGCCGGTAGGCAAAGACGAAAAGCTCTTCGCCGGCCGCGATATTGTGCAGGCAATGGCGGCAGGGATGGCCAGGGCCATCGGAGATCATGGTCTCCGGCTGGTGACCATAGGCGTCGGCACCACCGTTCCAGAGAATTTCGGCATCGGATGTGGGCATGGCTGCAAAGGTGACGGAAGGCATGGCAAAGCTCCTTTTGAGGTTTACCATGTGATGCTCCGGACCAGCGCGGGAAGCCACCCGATTCCTGCCGTCGCAAATGCGCTAACCCTTCTTGGAAAGCTCCAGCAATTCCTTGTCGCTCATTGGGCGGACGATGCCTTCGCCGGTTGACGTCGGCGAGAAGCCGAACATCTGGTAGAGCTGCAGGGCTCGCGGATGGTCGAGATTGTTCGTCGTCGTCACGATGCGTTGCGGGTTCAGCGCCCAGATCGCGTAGAGCGACTGGAGCAGGAACCATTTGCCGATGCCGAGGCCGAGCGCATTTTCGATGAGGCCGAAATGGCTGAGCTCGATCGTCTCTTCATCCTGACGGAAATATTCGAAGAAGCCGCCCGGTGCGCCGTTGACGTAGAGCACGCTGATGTCATTGCGCGGGTCGTGGAGGGCCGACGCCAATTCCTCGTCGGAGAGGCGAAGCCGGTCGACCCAATGCCAGCGAGCGCCGACCTGGCGATAGAGATAACGATAGAAGGGCAGCGGAATGCCCGGAGAACGCATGATGGCCGTCTGGATGTTGACCGGCACCGCCAGACTGGTCTTGGGCGGCGCCGTCATTTCCAGACGGGTGATATGGACCTTGATCGATGAAGGGGTTTTCACGACCGCGCTGCTCAATCTTGACCGGTAACGATGGGCGTATCTGGGCGGCTGCCCCATTCCGACCAGGAGCCGTCATAGAGCTTGTTGTCGCCATGGCCGAGCGATTCGAGCGCCAGCGTGATGATTGCTGCGGTAATGCCCGAGCCGCAGGTGGTGACGACAGGCTTGTCGAGATCGATGCCGGCCTTCTCGATCGTCTCGCGCAGTTCCGGCAAGGACTTGAACTTGCCGTTCGTGGCAAACACACCCGATGGCAGGTTACGAGCTCCCGGCATATGGCCCGAGCGCATGCCTTCGCGCGGCTCCGGCTCTGCGGCTGCAAAGCGGCCGGCGCTGCGTGCGTCTGCGATCTGCAGGGCGTGGCTGTCGACGATGCCACGCATCTCTTCAAGGGAAACGACACGGCTGCCGTTGAACTTCGGCTTGAAGGTCGCCGCTTCGAAGGCAGGTAGCGCTGTTTCCAGCGGACGTCCCTCGGCCTTCCAGCCATCCAGGCCGCCGTCTAGCACGAACACGTTCCGAGCACCCATGACGATGTGGAATAGCCACCAGACGCGCGGCGAGGCAAACAGACCCGGGCCGTCATAAATGACGATGCGGTCGGTCTCGCTGATGCCGAGCTTGCCGACTTCCGTGGCAAAGAATTCGGGTGAGGGCACCATATGCGGCAGGTTGGTCGAATGATCCGATATCTTGTCCTGATCGAAGCGGATGGCGCCCGGAATATGGCCGCTGGCATATTCGGCGTCGGCATTGCGCTTCTGCGCCGGCAGATAGAAGGACGCGTCGAGGATGCGCAGGTCCTTGGCACCCAACTCGCTCTGCAGCCAGTCGGCGGATACGACGAAACGGCTCTTGTCCGCTGCCATGATGATCTCTCCTGCTGTGGTTATTTGTGTGGGGATTATCGGCGCTTGCCCGTGTCAGTTTTCGTCGGTTGGCGTACCGAAGCGAATGCGGAAGCGGCGGTTTTCCTTGCCCTTCTTTTCGATCTTGGCGATGTGGATCGCCCCGACTTCCTGTGTCTCGGACACATGTGTGCCGCCGCAGGGCTGGCTGTCAACGGCGGAATCTTCGCCGATGCAGACAAGACTGACGCGGCCAAGCCCCATCGGCGGCCGCACATTCTTGGATTTGACGATGCCGGGGTTGGCCGCCAGCTCCTCGTCGGTGATCCACTGGAGGAACACGGGATGGTTCTCATTGATGAGCGCCATCATCTTGGCCGTCACTTCGTCCTTGTCGATCGTCTCGCTCATGTCGAAATCGACGCGGCTTTCTTCCTCGCCGACCGCCGCGCCGGTGATGGGGTAGGGGCAGACAACCGAGAGCAGGTGACAGGCCGTGTGCATGCGCATCAGCTTGTAGCGTCGCGGCCAGTCGATATGCAGCACCAGCTTTTCGCCGAGGATGGGCAAGGGCTCGCCTTCGAGCGGCACATGGATGATGATGTCCTTGATCGGACCATGCTTCGTCTGCCCAAGCATGATCCTGGAACCGTCACCGCGTTCCAGGAAGCCGGTATCACCAGGCTGTCCGCCCGAGGTTGCGTAAAAGCAGGTCTGGTCGAGCTCGATGCCCCCGTCTTCGTGGATCGCGGTTACCACCGCCTCTGCGGTCGAGAGGTAGAAATCGTCACGGTAGAGGGCATTCACGGTCATGAGATCACGCTACTGTTTCATAGGGGACGGAAATATCCGTCCGCTTTGCAAGATAGGATGGCAGCGGCAGGCCCTTCGACTTTAGGAAGTCCGGATTGAAGAGCTTGGACTGATAGCGATTGCCGTAATCGCACAGGATCGTCACCACCGTATGTCCCGGGCCAAGGTCTCTCGCGAGGCGTACGGCGCCGGCAATGTTGATGGCTGTCGAGCCGCCAAGGCACAGGCCTTCATATTCGACCAGATCGAAAAGATAGGGCAGGGCTTCGGCATCGGTAACTTGATAGGCGAAGTCTGGCGTGAAACCTTCCAGATTGGCCGTTACGCGACCCTGGCCGATGCCTTCGGTGATCGAAGAACCGGACGATTTCAGCTCGCCGTTTTTGTAGAACTCATAAAGTGCGGCGCCTTCCGGGTCGGCGATGCCGATCTTGATGTCCTTGTTGAAGCCATGCAGGCCCATGGCGACGCCCGCCAATGTGCCGCCGGAGCCGACCGAGCAGATGAAGCCGTCGATCTTGCCAGACGTATCGTCCCAGATTTCCTTGGCGGTCGTCTCGATATGCGCTTGCCGATTGGCAACGTTGTCGAACTGGTTCGCCCAGATCGCGCCGTTCGGCTCGGTCTTCGCCAGTTGCTCGGCCAGTCGACCCGAGACCTTCACATAGTTGTTCGGGTTCTTGTAGGGAACGGCGGGAACCTCGACCAGCTCAGCGCCGAGCAGCTTCAGCGCATCCTTCTTTTCCTGGCTCTGGGTTTCCGGAATGACGATGACCGTGCGATAGCCGAGTGCCTTGGCGACCAGCGTCAGACCGATGCCGGTATTGCCGGCCGTGCCCTCGACGATGACGCCGCCAGGCCTCAGCAGCCCCTTCTTCTCGGCATCGCGAATGATATAGAGCGCGGCGCGGTCCTTGACCGACTGACCGGGGTTCAGGAATTCGGCCTTGCCAAGGATGGTCGAGCCCGTCGCCTCGGAGGCGCCCTTGAGCTTGATCAGCGGCGTATTGCCAATTGCTTCGAGGACGGACGGATGGACGGTCATGGAATCTGCCTTCTGTTCGCAACTACTGTAAGAACGGTCTTTTCCCTTCACAAGGCGATATAGGCAAGAAATTCTGTTCCTCGCTCTTTGTTCGGCCCGCAAAATTCGTCTTGGGCGACATTCTTCGGGGCATCACCGGGTCCAATAATAGTCTCCGATAAGTGACATCGATTTCCGCGCCGAACCGATAGACTGGCCGAAAGCGGCCACAATGATACGCTATTTCTAAAATGCCACGGACGGCCGCGATTGAGCGTTTGATATAGGCGGTCGCCAGCCAAGGAGAAGAGCCATGAGCCCGTTCATCGCACGTCCTGAACATGGAGTCGTCTGGATCACCGGCGCAAGTTCCGGCATCGGCCGTGCGCTGGCGCTGAAGCTGGCGGAAGAAGGCTACAAGGTGGCCGTCACGGCCCGTAGCCACGACAAGCTTCTGGCATTGCAGGCCGAGGCAAACGGCCTTCCCGGCAGCATCGTCGTGGTGGATGGCGACGTCACCAATGCCGAGGATATGGAACACACCATTGCGGCCATCGAATATCAGCACGGCGCGGTCGCGCTGGTAGTCCTCAATGCGGGCATCTATCTGCCGGCGCGCGGCGAGGATCTGAACCATGAAGTTTTCGACCGCAGTTTTGCCGTCAATCTCCATGGCGTGGTCAATTGTCTCATTCCGGCGGTGCGGCATATGCGGGCGAGGGGCTATGGCCAGGTCGCGCTCGTGTCCTCCCTTGCGGGCTATGCCGGCCTTCCTGGTTGTGCAGCCTATGGCGCCACCAAAGCTGCCCTCATCAACATGGCAGAAAGCCTGAACTTCGAGCTTGATCGCATGGGCATCCATATCCAGCTCATAACCCTCGGCTATGTCGAAACGCCGCTGACGGCGAACAACAAATTCGCCATGCCCGGCATTCTGTCCGCTAAAGAAGCGGCAGAGGTGATCGCTACCGGATTGAAATCAGCGGCTTTCGACATCAGTTTCCCGAAGAGCATGGTCTATCGGGCAAAGCTCCTGAGGCTGCTGCCCTATAGCCTTTATTTCCGTATGGTCCGATATTTTCTGGGAAGCGGCGGCAAGCGGCAGTCCGTCGGCACACGGGCAACGCCGCACCCGGCGGAATAGCGCTTATCATTCAGTCTTCAGTGATGCATGCGCTTCAAGCGCGCGTCGCCGTGCAACGGCATGATCGACGATTGGCCGTGGATAATGCTCACCAAGCCTTATCCCTGCGCGCTTCAGCACATCGTCAGGCGCCTCGAAGGGCCGATGGATATATTTGCCGTCGAGGTCGGCCAGTTCCGGCACGAAGGTTCGGATATAGCCGCCATCGGCATCGAATTTTTCGCCCTGCAGCACCGGATTGAAGATGCGGAAGAAGGGTGAGGCATCGGCGCCGGACCCCGCCACCCACTGCCAGTTTGCGGCATTGGCCGCCGGATCTGCATCCACAAGCGTGTCCCGAAACCAGGTCTCGCCTTCGCGCCAGTCGATCAGCAGATCCTTGATCAGGAAGGAGGCGACGATCATGCGGACGCGATTGTGCATCCAGCCATGGCGCCAGAGCTGCCGCATGCCGGCATCGACGATCGGATATCCCGTTTGCCCGCGCCGCCAGCTGTCGAACAGCGTCGCATCCGAGCGCCATGGGAAATCGTCATAGCGATCGTTCCAGTTGGCCGAATTGAGTTTGGGGAAATGGAAGAGCTGGTGATAGCAGAATTCCCGCCACGCCAGTTCCTTGCGAAAGCGAACGATATTGTCTGTCGGAATATGTTTGGGAAGACCGCGCGTGGCGTGCCAGATCCTTGCAGGCGAGATCTCGCCGAGCGCCAGATGTGGCGACAGAAGCGATGTTGCCGGCTTGTCGGGAAAATCGCGATCGACGGCGTAGCTGTCGAGTGAAGACTCGATGAAATCGGTGAGTTTCTCGCGCGCCGCAGCCTCGCCCGGTGTCCACATATCGTAGAAATCGGAGGCCCAGTTCGGCTTGGTGGGCAATAGCCCCCATGAGCCCAACGAATCCGATTGGGGCCAGCGGCTGGGTGCCTCCAGTGTTTCCGGGGCATCGATCGGAAAGGGTGGCTCGCCGGATTGCTCCAGCGCCCGCCAGAAGGGCGTATAGGTCTTGTAGGGATTGCCCGTGCCGGTGCGCACGCGGGACGGTTCGTGCAGCAGCTGGCCCGCAAAGCTGTTTGCCTCGAAACCGGCATCCCGCAAGCTCTTCTTGATGTCCATATCCACAGCCATGCCTGCGGGATCATAGCGGCGGTTCCAGACGATCGCCTCCGCATCGGTTTCCTCGGCAAGCTTTTGGATGACCGACAGGGCATCGCCCGTTCGTAGAACAAGCTTGCTGCCAAGCTCGTGGAGACTTTTCTCCAAGGCGGCGAGAGAATGATGCAGCCACCATTGTTGTGCAGCCCCGAGCGGCCCACAGCCTTTTGCTTCCGGCTCCTGGATATAGATGGGAACGATAGGCCGCCCGGATGTCACCGCTGCCCGCAGAGCGTGATTGTCGTCGAGGCGGAGATCCTTGCGAAACCATAGGAGGACGGGTTTCGGCTCGCTCTTGGATGATGTCATGGTTCTTGTCGGTCGCCTGTATGGTTTTTCAAATGCTGTGTTGCCGCCGAACCAGTATACGATGCGGGTAGCGGATTGGTTCCACCACCGCCCGTTTCATAAGAAAATTCTACACGCAACTCTCGTGAAGGAATCTGGTCACTGCCTGTGATATAAGGTTCCTTGTCACTGTTCTGTAATGCAAATTCGCTAGCAGTCCAGCCGATTGACGGCCCAGAATTGACAGACGGGGAAAATTGATATGGCGGAAATTCGGATCGAACAAGTTCGCAAGGCCTATGGACGCAATGAGGTCGTTCATGGTGTCGACCTGAATTTCCGATCGGGCGAGTTCGTCGTTATTCTCGGGCCTTCCGGCTGTGGCAAGTCCACGCTGCTGCGCATGATTGCCGGCCTCGAGGATATTTCGTCCGGCGAGATCGTCATCGACGGCAAGGTCGTCAACCAGCTTGAGCCGCGCGAGCGCGGCTGCGCCATGGTCTTCCAGAACTACGCGCTCTATCCGCACATGGATGTTGCCGCCAACATGGGCTACGCGCTGAAGGTTGCCGGCGTGCCGCGCGCCGAGCGCGATCGCCGCATCAAGGAAACCGCCAAGATCGTCGGCCTGGAGGATTTCCTTGCCCGCAAGCCGGCCGAGCTTTCCGGCGGCCAGCGCCAGCGTGTCGCCATGGGTCGCGCCATCATCCGCGAACCGAAGGTCTTCCTCTTCGACGAACCGCTATCCAACCTCGATGCCAAGCTGCGCGTACAGATGCGCGTCGAGATCCGCCGCCTGCACAAGCGCCTGTCGGCCACCTCGGTTTTCGTGACCCACGACCAGGTCGAAGCAATGACGCTCGCCGACAAGCTCGTCGTCATGTACAAGGGCAATGTCGAGCAGGTCGGCACTCCCCTTGAAATCTACAACACACCGCGCACCCGTTTCGTCGGCTCCTTTATCGGCTCGCCCGCCATGAATTTCCTGGAAGGCTCATTCTCGGCCAACGGCGAGCAGTTCAACTTCGATGGCCTGCCGATCGGCATTGATGCCAATATCGGCAAGCGTCACGCCGGCCAGCCGGTTGCCCTCGGCATCCGTCCGGAACATGCTCGTCTCGTGCCGGCAGGCACGCCCGGCGCCATTCCGGCTACCGTTGATTTCGTCGAAGAACTCGGCGCCGGCCGTGTCATCCATTGCGATATCAACGGATCGAGCTTCGCCGTCGCTGTATCGGACCACACGACCGGCCAGACCGGCCAGTCCGTTGGTCTCGACCTGCCGCAGCAGCACACGCACCTCTTCGCCCAGGATACCGGCCTGCGGCTCGACGCCGTTGCCTCCGTCACGCCGCTTAAGGTGATGGCGCACTAATTTCAGACATCAATTTTCAGCAGGCATGCCCGGAAGTCTCTAAGACTTCCGGGCTTTTTTATGCGGAGTTGCCATCGATTATGGCAGCGTCCTAGCTCTTGACCCGCCGGCGAGTCATTTGGCGCATTCGAAATTCTCCGCCTTGTTCGGATCGGTCGCGCCGGCCTTATATTTCGGATAAGAGGGGTATTCGCACATGGGCCGCGTGCGGCCGGCGCCGTCATTGCCGGCGTCGCCGACGATCAGATTTTCAGGGGCTTTTCCTTTTTCCACCCAATTCTCCAATGCGCTCAGCGGATCCCAGGCGGCGATGAACTTGCCGCTGCCATGGCCGAAGCCGGGCACGAGATAGAAGCGCATGAAGCCGCGGACATTCTCCGCCCCCATCGTTTTGACCACGCGCTCATAATAGGAAACCGTATTGTAGGGCGAGATCGCGAAATCGATGGTGCCGTGCATCAGCAACATCTTGCCGCCGCGCTTTTCGAATGCGGACAGGTCGGCGCTGTTCGCATCGATCAGCTTGGAAACCTCCGCGATACGCTTTGCATATTTCGGGGGATCGAAAGTCATGGTGTCGAACTTCGGATCGCGCACGATCGCGTAGCGGATCAATGGGTCCGCAAGGACGGCAAGACCGAAATTGGCAACGGGAGTTGGCGGATTTGTCAGCTCCGGCGACAGGCCGAAACCCCAGAGACCATAGAGATCGCCACCTTGAAAGATCGGCCAGCGTGGGAAGCCTTCGACACCGTCCTGCAGCTTGACCGGAGACTTGTAGGGCGTGTTGATCGTCTTCAGCACTGCGATCTGGGTGTCTGAAAGGCATGTATCGCCTTCATCCTTTCCGCTTGCGCAGCGAAGGTCCTCGATCTTGAAGGTCGCGTCGCAGGCCGCCGTATTCGAGATGAGACCGTCTTCAACGCCGTCGAGCTTGTCGCACGCTTTGGTGACGGCAGAATTGAGCAGTTCGACCTTGGCGGGGCTTAGATAGCCGCCGTTTCGATAGAAAGCCTTCGCGAGATGATTGCCGGAAAGCTGCAAGGCAGAGAAGGGGTTTGCCGGATGAGTGACGATGGCGCCATCGTAATCGGCCGGCCAGCGCTGGATCGCGATCAGGGATTCGTGTCCGCCCTGCGAATTGCCTTGAATATAGGTCTTCTGCTGCTTCCTGCCGTAATAGTCGGAGACCACGGCGATTGCGGCATCGTGGGTCTTCTTGATTTGCAGGCCGCCGAAATTGGCCAGGGCCTCATTGTTCAGGAGGAATTTGCCGTCGAGCACCGATGGCGACTGGTGGCCGCTATCGCTGCCGAAGGTGACATAGCCGCGCTGCAGAGGCGTCTGGACGGCATCTGAGCCAAAGGAAACGTTCTTGACCGCCTCGATCAGGGTTCCGTCATAGCCACCGCCACCATACTGGATGATCTTGTCGTTCCAGGTCAGCGGCAGATTGACTTGGAAATTGATGTTCGGCGCCTTGGGATCGATGGGCTCGATCCCGCCCAGCACCTTGCAGAAGCCGCCGCCAGCGGCTTGGTCGCCCTTGAGAAGATCGGCGGAATAGACGACGGCGCGACGAGCCGGCTCGCCGATCTCGTCCGGGGAAATCAGCATCCCGCGCAGAGCCATGCAATGGGCTTCTTCGGGTGTTGGCATGTCTTGAGCGGCGCTGACACCCGCGCTCAGGAAAACTACCGCATTCGCCAAGATGAATTGCCAAAGTCTCATTGCATCCTCCTCCTTGCAATTTCGATGCGCACGCGTGGTTGGATTTGTCGCTTGGCCAGTTTCATGTTCCTGTCCGAAACTGCGCGCATGCAGTTTCGTTTCGCGACGAAGCCCCGCTGTGCTCATGGGACACGTAGCGAGATCATGGCGAAAAACACGCAATTGGCTGAAGCTTGACGAATCCCCCAATCAGGCCCTCCAGCCGATTGGGTCAGTGAAAAATGAAGGCAACGGAGTGCTGTCACAATGCATTTTTCGGGCAATAAATTGCATTAATCGAACATCGCCGCAGGCGCGCGTGCAGGGGCGTGTATAGCGAGACAGCGGTAAAAGCGCAGAGGCGGATGAGGGAGGGGATTAAATGTCCTTGGCGCCGAGGGCGCGGGCAGCTGCCGCGCCCGAGTGGGGCGAGGCAGGCTATCCTATCACTTTTCGGTGGCGATCAGGCCGCGAACGAACCAGCGCTGCATCAGGACAACGACGGTGAGCGGCGGCAGCATCACGATCAGCGTGCCGGCCATGGCGATATGCCATTCAGGAAGGCCGCCGATATTCGGAATGAGCTGCTTGAGTTCGGTCACCGCAGTCATATGCGCTGGGTCGGTGGTGACGAGCAGCGGCCAGAGATACTGGTTCCAGGCCCAGAGGAACATGATGGTGCCGAGGGCTGCCATGTTGGTGCGCGACAGTGGCAGCAGGATATCGATGAAGAAACGCAGCGATCCCGCGCCATCCATGCGCGCGGCCTCGGTCAGCTCGTCCGGTATTGTCAGGAAGAACTGACGATAGAGGAACGTACCCGTCGCCGTCGCGACCAATGGCAGGATCAGGCCGATCGAGGAGTTGAGCAGCCCAAGGTTCAGCGCGACTTCAACGCCTGTAACCTTCTGGATGAGCCAGCTGATGCCGGTAATGTCGAGAATCCCCTGATAGGGAGACAGGACGTTCGCTGCGACCGCATAGGTTGGCACGATGCGTACTTCGAGTGGCAGCATCAGCGTCACGAAGATCAGCCAGAAGATGAAGTGGCGGCCAGGATAGCGGAAGTAGACCAGCGAAAAGGCTGTTATCGCCGAAATCAGCACTTTTCCCACCGCAACGCCGGTGGCGAAGATCAGGCTGTTCAGCAGCTTTGGACCAAGATTGGCGGTCGTCCAAGCTGTCTGCAGATTGACCCAGAAATCCGAGCCGGGGATCAGCGACATCGGCACCTTGTTGACGTCGGCCAGATTATGGGATGCGGCGATGGCGACGATTGTCAAAGGTCCCACCGCCACCACGAAACCGATGAACAGGATCAGATGGGTGAAGAAATTCAGTATTGGTGTGCGCTCGACCATGGCAGCCTCAACGGTAATGAACGCGCCGCTCGATGAAGCGGAACTGGAAGATGGTAAGCACGATGATCAGCAGCATCAGGATGATGCTCTGTGCCGCCGCACCGGAAAAGTCGAGGCCTTTGAAGCCGTCGGAATAGATCTTGTAGACCATGAGGTTAGTCGAGTTGTGTGGCCCGCCTGACGTCATGATGTCGACGATGCCGAAGGAATCCTGGAAGCTTTCGGTGATGTTGATGACCAGCAGGAAGAAGATCGTCGGCGTGATCAACGGGAACTGGATATCCCAGAACCGCCGGAGCACGCTGGAGCCATCCATGGCGGCCGCTTCGATCAGCGAGCGCGGGATGCCCTGGAAAGCAGCCAGGAAGAAGATGAAGCTATAGCCGATATATTTCCACGAGAAGGCGGCGATGATGCAGGCCATGGCCGCGTTGCCGTCAAGGCCCGGATCCCAAATGCCCGGCCACCACTGATTGACCACGGCGATGAGGCCGGCTTCCGGCGCCAGGATGAAGCGGAAGGCCATTGCCGAGGCGGGGGCCGCGATGCCATAGGGCCAGATCAGCACGACGCGGTAGAGTTTCGAGCCGCGCAGCTGTCGATCGGTCAGGGCTGCGAGTATAAGGCCGCCCCCCATGGCAATGGCAGTGCTGATAGCGGCGAAAATGATGCTGATCGTGACCGAGTTCCAGTAATCGGAACTGGCGAGGATGGCTTTGAAATTGTCGAGCCCGACCCAGATGTTGCCGCCGCCCCAGGGCTGCTGCAGCGTCAACGACCAGAAGACCGCTTGACCGGCCGGCCAATAGAAAAAAGTGAAGATGAGGAGCAACTGCGGCACTGCGAACAGGATGCCGACACTCCATTTGTTGAAAGTTATGCGCTTTTCCATGGTCTCTTCCGGCTTGCGATCCCGATGCCATTCTTGCTCTCATAACGAACGTCCGCCGGGAAACCCCGGCGGACGCTGCCTGTCATGAGTTTTGCTGCTTACGGCAGCTGCTTGCCCTTGTAGGTCGCTTCGAAGCGATCGAGAACGGTGTCGCCATTCTTGACGAGATTGTCGATGCCTTCCTGGACGCTGACCTTGTTGGCGAAAATGGCCTGCATCTGGTTGCCGAATTCAGCGCGGATCTGCGTGAAGTTGCCGAGGCGAACGCCACGGGTGATCGGGGTCGGCTCGGAAGCGGTCAAGCTGGCGATTGCGATTTCACGGCCCTTATAGGGAGCCTTGTCGTAGAAGCCGGAGGACTTCATGAAGTTGAAGCCAGCCTTGGTGACCGGAATATAGCCGGTGTTGGTCGACCAGAAGAGAGCTGTTTCTGGCTTGGCGATGAAGGCGAGGAACGCGGCAGCGCCCTTGTATTCATCAGCCGACTTGCCGGAGAGAACCCAGAGCGATGCGCCGCCGACGAGCGAATTCTTGCGCTCGGTGCCGGCATAGACCGGAAGTTCGGCAACATCCCAGTTCAGGCCGGCCTTCTGGGTCTTGGTGATCGAGCCGTGATCGCCGACCGAGGTGAGGATCATCTGGCAATCGCCCGAAGCGAAGGCCTGAACCATATCCTGGCCAAGATCCTTGGACTTGATCTTGATGAGGCCCTGGTCGTACCAGCTCTTGAGGTCGGTAACGTACTTGACGAACTTGGTCTTGTTGACGGTCAGGCGAGCGTCGAGGCCGTCATAACCGTTGTTCTTCGTGGCAACCGGCTGGTCGTGGATGGCAGAGAACTGCTCCATCAGCTGCCAGCTTTCGTTGCCGGAGATGTTGATGGCCATCGGGCAATCATAGCCAGCGCCCTTCAGCGCCTTCATTTCGGCAGCGGCATCTTCCCAGGTCTTCGGAGCTTCGGTCTTGCCGATCTTGGCAAAAGCGTCCTTGTTCCAATAGAGCAGGGCGGTCGAGGAGTTGAACGGGAAGGACAGCAGCTCGCCCTTGGACGTTGCGTAATAGCGGGCGATACCCGGGAAATAGTCGTTCCAGTCGACCTTGTAGCCGTTTTCAGCCATCAGCTTGGTGACGGAGTGATAGGCGCCCGAAAGCATCATGGTCGCGGTGCCGACGTCATAGACCTGAACGATCGTCGGCTGCTTGCCGGCGCGGAAGGCGGCAATGGTGTTCTGCAGAGCGGCGTCGTAGCTGCCCTGGCTGACGCAGGAGACTTCATAGTCCTTCTGCGAGTCGTTGAAGTTCTTGCAGAGCGTCTGAACGACGCGTTCCAGGTCGCCCGACAGGCCGAACCAGAAATCGAACTTGGTCGGAGCGGCAGCAGCAGGCAGGGCCAGCGCTAAGCTCATGACGCCGGCGGCGGCAGCCGAAATGCAGTTTTTAAGTTTCGACATTATCCCTATTTCCTTTTTGAAAGCTCGGAACCGGTGGTCTTGCGCAAGTCCGCGGTAGCGGCGTTATAGACAAGCTGTGTGACAGTTTGTTGAGGGCGAGAATCCCGTGTTACCGGGCATTTTCAGTCGAAGTGAGGGGTTGCGGGGGCGCGCGCTTCAATCGATTATACATTTGAGAAAAGGCTAATCAAGGTGGGCAATATTCGGTGGCTCTGGCCACGCTTGTCGCCTGTTCGCAAGTGGCCGATTACCTTTCTTGCTGGTGGCCCGGGCGATGATGCATGATCTCCCGCGGCGAATCCTGAAAGCAGTGGAGGAGGGGATCGATGGGTCTCAGCGAAAGACAGAAGATGGCGGCCGGGGAGTGGTATTGCTGCTTCGATGCGGAGCTTGATGGCCTGCGTTGGCGCGCGCGTGACGCCGTGCATCAGCATAATACCATGCCGCCGTCCCAGCGCGGCAATATGGGGCCTGCCTTGTCGGCGCTCTTTGCCGACGCCGGAGAGAACGTTTTCATCGAAGCCCCGTTCCACTGCTCCTACGGCATGAATATTTCACTCGGAAGCCGGGTCTATCTGAATGCCGGCTGCATTATTCTCGATAGCGCCAGCGTGCGCATCGGCGACGGCAGCATGCTCGGGCCGGGCGTCCATATATATTGTGCCGAACATCACAAGGATGCGGATCTGCGTGGGCAGGGTGTGGAAATCGCGCGGCCGGTCACGATCGGCCGGAGGGTATGGATTGGCGGCGGTGCGATCGTCGTCGGCGGCGTGACGATCGGTGACGGCGCAATCATCGGCGCTGGCGCTGTCGTGAACAGGGATGTCGCGCCGGGTGCGACCGTTGTCGGCAATCCCGCTCGTCCGGTCGGCGCGAGATAAATTGGGGCTAGTTTGCCGGACGGCGCCTTTTTGTCCACCACACGGCAAAGCGACGGCGCCAGCGGCGCACGGTGGGCATATCATGCGATAGCACGATGAAGCCCAATGGCAGCATCCAGAAGCCGAGCACCGGCAGGAAACCAAGCAGTCCGCCGAAAATAAGGGCGATGCCCACGCCGACGCGCGCAAGCCGCGACCGGGGCAGGGGAATTCTCACAGAGCCGAAAACAAGTTCGCGAGTTGAGGGATCAATGCCGAAACGGCGGGTTTTCCGGCCATTTCGATCGGCATTTGCTGTCGTTCCGCTTTGATCAGTCATCCACAGGAAATGGTGAGGCGGCGAAATAATGCAAGAGAATTCGATTTTTTTGAAAAAACCGCTTGGCAAATCGGGCAAGCATTTGTATTAGCCCACTCACACCGCGCCAAGCGCATTCCCTGGTAGCTCAGCGGTAGAGCATTCGACTGTTAATCGACAGGTCGCCGGTTCGAATCCGGCCCGGGGAGCCACTCTTTCTCAAAGAGTTGGTTTTGGCTAAATCAAAAAAAGTACAGATATTATTTCTTCAACGCTTTTGCCGTCGTCGTTACTGCGCGCAAATTGCGGGCGTTGTCTCCCCTTATCGCGCCTATTCCGAGGGCGCCATCGTTTTGCATGCCCACGCGAATCGACGGGATGGCCATGGCACTGTTTTCAGTTGCGAAGTCAGGCCGTTTGGGCTTGTGTCAGGCAAGAGCTTGAATCTAAGGAACTGTAGAGAATGATGGGCCGATTGGTGGTTTTGGCTTTAAGCGTATCGATCAGCGCCGGACAGGCATTGGCTGATGATGATGCCGTCTCGAATGCGGAAATGCTTTGCCGCGCAGTCGATACGACGATCTCGCTGTCTCCCTGCACATATTCCGAAGAAGCTAAAACGGTGACCGTCTCCGTCGCGACGGCGGGCGGGGACGCTCAAGCCCTTTGCCAGACTATCAGGAGCTCGCTCGTCGAAAAGCAGATATATTTCGGTGCCGATCCCTGGAAGCTCGATCTGAAGTCGCCCGCCAGCGGCGACAGCACGATCGCATCTTGCGATTTGCCGCAAACTCCTCATTGAAGGGGGACGCCGGCCGGATCGGTGGATGAAACGAGAGCTGGGTGCGATGTCGAAAGTCAATGATCTGATAGCGTCGGCAAAGAGCGTCTGCGACCGATACGATAAAGGACGCATGGAGAGGGAAACTGTCCGTGAATGGGTCCTGCGCCTCGGAGCCTATCCGACGCCGCATGGTGAGCGCGTACGGGAAGCCGCGGAGTGGTTCAGGGCCCATTCGGAGGCCGAAGTGGCGAGCGATATCCGAAAAATCGATCTGGACAGATTGAGGGCAATCTTTTCTTAGCCAGCCGATCGCACTTGATTGTCCTTGCGAATGCGATAGAGACCAGAGAAGAACGCGACTGCCGTTAATCTAGAACGGGGTCGGGCGGCCGATTGACGTCACGCTGCTGCTGCGAGATCACGCAGCCGTTCTTGATGCCGATTGCGGCGTAGTTGACCTGTCTTTCCCACCCATGCCAGATTGCCGCCGTTCTTGCGACTGCCGATGGGGCGTGCGGGGAACATGGGCCGCGTTCGGCATGTTGGGGGATACAATGGTTGAGACGACAAGCTCTCGCACGGGAGCAGTGGTGGGTTGGGTTCTTAGCGCAATCGTGATTCTGGTGCTGGCGGCCGATGCCGCTGTCGATCTGTTTTCGCCGTCGCTGATCAGCGCGGAAATGGAGGCGACCGGCTTTCCGACCAGCCAGGCAACATTGCTGGGTCTGATCATCCTCGTCTGTGCGGTTCTTTATGCGATTCCGCGCACCGCCGTTCTCGGAGCCATCCTGACGACGGGCTTCTTCGGCGGCGCCATCTGCACCCATTTCCGCCTCGGAGAAGTAGGGTCTCCGCCACAACTTATCAGTTTGGTCCTGGGCATCATGGCCTGGGGCGGTCTCTATCTCCGTGACAGGCGGATTCGCGACCTTCTGCCCATTCGCGCCGCGGCTGGCTGAAAAACGAAAGCCACGGCGCCGTGGCTTTTTTGTGCTGCAACAACAGTATGTTGCACCTGCTCTGATTCATCGCCTGCCAACCATGGCTCTCACGGCGGCAAGAGCCATGCCGTTGCAATACGGCTGTGAATCCGCACGCCGTTATCGACAGTTTTCGTGCAGATGTATGTGGTATTTCGACGAATTTTGGTTCAAGGTATGGTTGCTCTCGTGAATGTGAGAAAATGTTCATGTGGCGTTAATATGAACCGGCGCATGAACATAGTGCGCGATCCGCGCAGCATAGTCCCCCAATGCTTAGAGGTTCGACATGAAAAACCTGATTCTTGCTTCTGCATTTGCCTTGGCATCGGTCGTTGCCGTCAGCGCATCGGCCGAGGCAGCTCCGATGCATCATCGTCACCATCAACATTGCCACATTAAGAAGGTGAAGCATAAGGTTCATGGCCACTGGGTCGTACGCAAGGTACGCGTCTGCCGTTAATCGGTAGAAGCTTCGAACTATCGGAAATTCCGTTTTTGACAGCAAGTCGGCCGCTACCGGTGATTTCGGTAGCGGCCGTTAGCTTTTGGGCGTCAGGGCCCAGGTATAGCGTCGCAGGCTCGATGCGGGCGGCTTGAGCCGATCGGCCGATCTTTTATCCGAAGATCCGCGCGCCAGAGGCGTCAGGGGCGGATTTCGAATATGACGCCGCTGTGGTGGCGATGGCGGTAGCGCCTGTCGTCGGACCAGTAGCGGCCTCTGTCGCGCCGCTCCCAGCCTCGCCGTTCCCAGCCGCGGTCGCCACGCCAATGGCGGCGGTCACGATCACGCCAATGACGGCGATCGTCATAGGAGTCCGGGTGCCAGCGCGTCCCGTGGTCCTGGACCAGAATGATGTTTGAGCTGTTTGGCGCCGATGGGCTGCCGAATGGTGCTGCCGAGGCGGGCATGGTAACGGACAGCAAAGACCCCACGGCCAAAGCGGCGGTCAAGGCGATTGAAGCAAGATGTTTCAAGTCGGTAACTCCTTCTTAGGCACGTCCCTTTCATCCTAAACGCTGCGGGTGCGACAAGGTTCCCCTTTCTGGTTGATCGGGATCTGTCGCGGCACGCGGTGATGGAAGGTCGGGCTTGCGATTTCAGGAGTTCAAGGCACAAAAAAAGGGGGCCGGCAGGGAAAGCCGGCCCCCTTCCTTCTCTGATCGGAGGTCAAATCTGATCAGGTTAGAAGTTGCGTTCGAAACGCAGGATGCCCGAAACGGTGTCGTCGTGGGCATAGTCGTAATGAACGTAGGTCAGTTCCGGCTCGACCAGGAGGTTCTTAACCGGGTTGAACTTCAGGTTCGTGGTGGCTTCGAACATCTTCGAGTCGGTGTAGGCGAGCTGGAGGTTCCACTTCAGCTTGTCGTTGACCGGAACGCCAACGCCACCCCAAACTGCCCAGTCACCCCAACCGCACTTGGATGCGTTGACGGTGCCGTTCGGCGCCGTGCAGGCCGAAACGTCCTGGTTGGTGCCGGCATACTTGTTCAGCTTGTCGCCGTCGGTGTTGTAGCCGCCCATCAAGAAGGCCGTGAATGCGCCGAAGTCAGCGTCTACGCGAGCCTTGATGGCGCCTTCCTTGACGATCGAGTCATAACCGCCAACGACCTTGAAGCCCCATGCACCGGACTTGAAGCCGAGACCGCCAACAACGTCAGGAGCGTAGTGGTTGGTTCTGTCGTCCGTCCACCAGCTTGCACCGTAAGATGCCGAGCCGGTCGTTGCAGAGTTGGAATCTTCGAGCGAGATCACAGCCGAGAAGCCGTTGCCACCGTCATATTCGTAGGTCAACTGGTTGAGTTCGTACGGGCCGTCATAGATCACGTCGTCGTTGATGACGTCGCCGGCATAACCCATGTACAGGTTGTACTGCGAGTCTTTCTTACCGACCGTGAAGCCGCCGAGGCTGATGTAGGACCACAGCAGGTTGGTGCTGGTGGAGCCGCCGTCATTCCAGTCCCAACGAACGATGGTTTCGGTCTTCAGCGGACCGTATTCGGTGTCGGTTGCGGTGTCGACGTTCAGCTCAGCACGAGTGTGCCACAGCGTGCCCTGATGGCTGTCACGGTTATAGGCGTTGTACCATTCACCTTCCGTACGAACCTTGCCGCCGATCTTGAGGCAGGTTTCCGTACCCGGGATGAAGAAGTAGCCTGCACCGTAGGCGTCGCAGATGCGAACGTATTCCAGCGGCTCGGGCTCAGCAGCAACGATAGCGTCAGCTGCATGAGCACCGGATACTGCTGCCAAGGCAGCAGCGGAGCCGAGAAGAAGGCTCTTGATGTTCATAATAACTCCAATCTTTCTTGATTGGGCCTGAGATTTCGCGCCGCCAAAGCGGCGTGCCCAACCCCATCCCGTTCATGTTCCCTATCAGTAGGTGCGAAGTAATAAGCTCCGCGAACTATTTCCTGAACCTGCTTCACTGATTTGGCAAGATACTAAGACTGGCGAACTATATGTGCGCTATCCGAAAAAAAAGTTTGTTGCAAAAATGACGCAATTCGCCGACTGGGCCGACTATGCGGCCATTTTGCGCCCAATTCGGGACGCTGAAAACACGGAGCTTGCTGAAGGTTGGGAACCGGAAATCGTAGCTTCGAGCCGATGTCGGGACGGCGAGTCGGAGGCGCTCGACCATCGCATTGTGTCGCTAAATGCGATGCGCGACAGCGTAAGTGCGTCCGATGAGACTACTGGGGGCGTAGTCTCATCGGACGCGGTACTGTCCGGTTCAGGGGTGGCATCCAAACCGGTAGCAATGAGGCTAACATCTACCGTAGGTGTGTATAACCTACCTGAATGGGCTGGCCACGAGCGCAGCTCCATGAAGAAACGCGGCTTCGTAATGACCGCTGTTTCAAAATGGTATGAAAAGGGATCGATTCCGTTATCCAGCTGGATTGGCTCAAGATAGGGACCGTCGTCGGCATTCTGCGATCTGTTGTGACAAGGGATCTAAGCTTCGAATCTCTCAAGGCAGCGGTTCACGTCGTCGCCGCTCTTTCCCATCGCATGTGAAGGATCGGGAAGGGACGGCCCTGGTCGTCAAGCTCCGAACGGCCCGTCACCTTGAACCCCAACTTTTCGTAGAAGCCCGCCGCCGTCGGATTCTGCTCGTTGACATCGACGGTAACGACGTCTTTTCCCGTTCGGAAGCTGTCCAGAAGAAGACGCCCCAAGCCCGCACCCCTGCTGTCCGCATGAACGAAAAGCGCGTCGATATGGTTTTCCGAGGTTCCCAGGAAGGCGTGGGATAGATCGTCACCATCGACAGCTACCGTGAATTCGGCATTCGGCAGGTAATCCTCCAGCACCATCTTCCCGATCGACTCCAGATCCGGGTCGCTGAGAAAATGGTGGGTGGCTTCGACGGCCGTCCGCCATACCTCATAGTTACGCGCTATGTCGGCCGGTTTGGCTTGCCGCAACTGGAACATGTCAGCCTCTCTCATGTCTTTTTATGATTCTCAGGTGCTCGTTTAGGATCTCCGCCGGAGTGCGTAAAGACTGCTTTCGCGTGTAGTTCGTGTCACGGGGGCTTCACAAGGAGCCGCTAGACGGCAACTCATGACCCATGCTTCCGACAAGACCCAGCCGAAAATCGCCAAGTCGATCATTGACCCTACCGCAAGGATCAGGGAGTCGATCATCGGCGATCGTTGCGAGGTTCTCGCAGATACGTCTCTGCATTCTACGCAACTCGGTGATTTCTCTTATCTCGGGCCTCGTTGCACGGTTGCGGATGCCGAGATAGGGCGGTTCTGCGCTATTGCCGCCGAGGTGAGAATCGGTGCGCCCAACCATCCGATCGATCGTCCCTCGATGCATCGCTTCACCTATTGCCCGGAATATTATTCGGCAGACGCGACACGCGATCTCGCTTTCTTTGAAGAACGCCATGCCGATCGAGTGACTATCGGCCACGATGTTTGGATTGGGCACGGCGTGATCGTTCTGCCCGGTGTCACCGTTGGGAACGGAGCGGTACTGGCGGCCGGAGCCGTCGTCACCAAGGACGTCGAACCCTATACGATCGTTGGGGGCGTCCCGGCTCGCTTGATCCGTGAGCGGTTCAGTGCGGCCGTCGCGGCGAAGCTGAATGAAATTGCGTGGTGGGACTGGCCGTTTGAAACCATAATGGAGCGGCTTGAAGACTTCCAATCCACAGATATTGAAGCCTTCTGCGATCGCTGGTCGAAAACCGGCTGATAGGGCAGATAACCCAAAGTCGAACGACATTCTCCAGGAGAAAGCGTCAAGCTTTGCTGCGTCCAGGAATACGACCAGTATTCAATTGGTTACACAGCTGGAGAAGGGGAATTGGAGGCCTCGCCCGGAATCGAACCGGGATGCAAGGATTTGCAGTCCTCTGCGTAACCACTCCGCCACGAGGCCATCCGATTTATAAAGGCGAGTGATGCCGGGCGTTTAGAACGAATCTTGAATTGGCGCAAGAGCTTCAATTTGAATATCGCTCTTTTTTCAACACCGCTGGCAATTCCTGGGCGATGCAGATCCCCTTCGTAGGGTCTGCGCAGGATGCTTATTCTTCCAGGCAGGGAAAGGCGAACTTGAAGGAACGTGCGATCAGTGAACTTGCGGGCCGCTCGAGCTGCCAGGAATGTTCCGCCATCCACTTGCATGCGATAGCCGTCGCCTTCGTGTTGCTGAGATCGGGCGGAAGACAGAATGCCCCCACGAACTGCTGAAGGTAATGCGTATAGCGCGATGAGTTTTTCGGTGTCTGCTTCGTGGCGCGGATGGTCAGGTTCTTCGTGCGCTGCGCTTCATCGAGAATTCCCTGCACATAGACCGAGGCCAGCGTCCGGTCCTCTTCGCACCATTCATCGAGCTGTTTGCCGGTGACGACATGCCCGATGATCGGTGCCGCGGTTTCCGGCGCTTCATCGCTCAATGCGATCTGGGGTATGAGAAAGACGGATACTACGACGAAGAGCGGAATCCGCATTCGGGGGGCCTACATCATTGAGGACAGACTGGCGGCCAGAAAAACCACCAGCGGCAACGAGGTTGCTACAAAAAGAACGAGAGAGATAGACATCCCAGTCACCTTCTATTCAATTTTAATCTTAACCCGAATAATTTCGGGCCGGAAGGTTGATTGGTCACCACGTTCATGCGGTCCAATATCGGCAAGCCTGTTCCCGGGAGGTTAACATTTGACTAACAAATGTGCCGCTTTGAGCCAGCTTCCATTCGTTCTCCACCGAGATTATCGCTTGGTGTCGGCGCCTTCTTCTCAGAAACAAATCTGCGGCAGCGACTTCGGTTGATGTGGCGAGACCGCGGGCAGGGACCGTTTTGGTTGTTGTTCCCCGGCGACGCATTGCCAGGAATCTCGATGCCGCGTGCAGCGATGCCTTGAAAGCGTAGCAACAGGCGATTAAGACACGGATAGCAGTGAAGCAAAGCCGGCCTCAAAAAGGCGCAAGAGGATATGATGGATTTCGAAGCAGCACGCGTGAAGATGGTCGAGAACCAGATCCGCACGACGGATGTCACCTCCCATTCCGTGTTGAATGCATTTTTCACGGTACCGCGCGAAAATTTCGTGCCGGAGAAGTCGACGCTCCTGGCCTATGTCGACAATGACATCGAGATTGCCCCGGCAGCCTCGGGCAAGCCCGCCCGGTTCCTGATGGAAGCTTCCCCCTTGGCGAAGCTGCTGCAGCTCGGTGTCATCACCAAGGACGACAAGGTCCTCGATGTCGGCTGTGGTACGGGTTATGTATCGGCCGTGCTGTCGCTCATTGCCGGTCAGGTGGTTGCCCTGGAATCAGACGAAGAGCTTGCCGGTCAGGCCAAGACCAATCTCGCGGCGCTCGGCTATGGAAATGTCACCGTTGTCACCGGCGATCTGGAAAAGGGTCATGCGGGCAATGGCCCTTATGATGTCATTTTCCTCAATGGCTCGATCGAGCAGCTGCCGCAGGCGCTGCTGGAGCAGCTTGGTGAAGATGGGCGCCTGATCACGGTGCTTGGCTATGGCCACGCCGCACGCGCCACGGTTTTCATGAAGGAGCGCGGCGCCTTCTCGGAAAACGTTTTCTTCAACGCATCGATCAAGCCGCTGCCCGGCTTTGCCAAGGCCAAGGAATTCGTGTTCTGATCGTTTGAACGATCAGTGACGTGTTTGTGACAGGCGCCTTCAGGCGCCTGTTTTTTTATGCGCCCGCATGTGTCAGAATCAGAGATAGCAGGGCGATTCGCTGTGATCGTAACAAAACTGTGCATCACCGGGTTTAGTGCTTTCCAGGTGATTTTTTTCCCGAGGACAGTCATCTAGGGTGGCCCTGATTCGGGTGCCGCGTTGGCGAGTTTCCGGTCATCGGATATGGGAAAACGGGGATGAATATGGCTCAGCCAAGTGTAGTGCGTGAACCGTCCATGGAAGAGATCCTGGCATCGATCCGCCGGATCATCGAAAGTAACGAACCCGTCGTCGGAAAGCCGATGTCAGCGACACATTTTGGCGCGTCCAACGGTCGTGACGATGACATTCAATTGACTGTCGACGAGGAATTCGCGGCTGCCGATCGCGCCCGTGCCGCTGATCAGGAGCCTCGCTTCGTTGCCGCAAACTCGCAAATGCCCGTTGCCGAGCCTGAAAGCGCCAATCGTGGCCTGTCGCTTGCCGATGTCGCTGCGCGTGTTCGCGCCGCCTCCGAGCGCAACGCCGCAATGCTGAGTGCCGGTCGCGAATTGCCGCTGCCGCGCGAGCTGCCGCCGGTCATGGCTGCGCGCCTTGCCGAAGCTCATGTCGAGCCGGTCAGCAACTTCCCGCTGCGCAATACCGTTGTCGAGGCGCTAGCGCCGGCGGTCCAGCCCGTCGCGGAAGTATTATCCGTGAGCGAAGCGGAATCTGCGATAGAGGAAGCCATAGTGCGGCAGGCAGCTCCCGCTCCGCAGACGGCTGCCCCGGTCGAAACGCCGATTTTCCACGCGCCGGAAGCGCATCGGTCCATCGCCAGCGAAACCGAGCTGTCTCTGGCTGCGTCCGAGCCATCCTCGCCATTGATGTCTGAAGCTGCGGGCGCACAAGTCTCTCGTTCGTTTGAAGAGCTTGCAGCCATGGTTGATGGCGGCCCGCGCCGCTCGCTCGATGAATTGGCTCAGGAAATGCTGCGCCCGATGCTGCAGGAATGGCTCGACGACAATTTGCCAACCCTGGTCGAGCGTCTCGTGCGCGAAGAGATCGAACGAGTGGCACGCGGCCCGCGCCGCTGAAAAGCCTCGAGCTTCGGGTAACCGATCCGCCGCTCCGGGCTCCGGGGCGGCTTTTTTATTGACTTGCCCACAGCCATCCTATTTACAACCCGCATCACCCAATCCTCTAGATCCGGTCAAAAAATGCTCGACAAAACATATGATTCCGCCACCGTCGAACCGAAGATCGCCCAAAAATGGGATGAGGCCGACGCTTTTCGCGCCGGTGCGAACGCCAAGCCGGGCGCCGAAACCTTTACGATCGTCATCCCGCCGCCGAACGTGACCGGTTCGCTGCACATGGGCCATGCGCTGAACAACACGCTGCAGGACATCATGGTGCGGTTCGAGCGCATGCGCGGCAAGGACGTTCTCTGGCAGCCGGGCATGGACCATGCCGGCATTGCCACGCAGATGGTTGTCGAACGCCGCCTCGCTGAACGCCAGCAGCCGGATCGACGCAAGATGGGCCGCGAAGCCTTCATCGAGAAGATCTGGGAATGGAAGGCTGAATCGGGTGGCCTGATCTTCAACCAGCTGAAGCGCCTCGGCGCGTCCTGCGATTGGTCGCGCGAGCGCTTCACGATGGACGAGGGGCTGTCCAAGGCCGTTCTTGAAGTCTTCGTTACGCTCTACAAGGAGGGCCTGATCTACAAGGACAAGCGCCTCGTCAATTGGGACCCGAAGCTGTTGACGGCCATCTCCGATATGGAAGTCGAGCAGCATGAGCTGAAGGGTAATCTCTGGCATCTGCGTTATCCGCTGGAGCCGGGCGTTACCTATGAATATCCGATCGCCTTCGATGAGGAAGGCAAGCCGACTGAGTTCGAGACGCGTGATTATATTGTCGTTGCGACAACACGTCCGGAAACGATGCTCGGTGATACCGGTATCGCGGTCAATCCGGAAGACGAGCGTTATCGTGGCATCGTCGGCAAGCATGTTATCCTGCCGATCGTCGGTCGCCGCATCCCGATCGTCGCCGATTCCTATGCCGATCCGACCGCCGGTACCGGCGCGGTGAAGATCACCCCCGCGCATGACTTCAACGACTTCGAAGTCGGAAAGCGGGCAGGGCTGCGTTCGATCAATGTCATGAACATTGATGCCTCCATCACCATCAAGGAAAACGAGGATTTCCTCGAAGGCCTCGATAATCCCGCAGCGCTGCATGGCGCCTGGGACGAGCTGGAAGGCAAGGATCGCTTCGAGGCACGCAAGATCATCGTCCGCATCTTCGAAGAGGCGGGTCTGCTCGACAAGATCGAGCCGCATACACATGCTGTGCCGCATGGCGATCGTGGCGGTGTGCCGATCGAGCCGCGCCTGACCGAACAGTGGTTCGTCGACAATAAGACACTGGGGCAGCCTGCGCTGGAATCCGTCCGCGAAGGAAGAACCAAATTCGTCCCCAGGAACTGGGAAAACACCTATTTCAACTGGCTTGAGAATATCGAGCCGTGGTGCATCTCCCGCCAGCTTTGGTGGGGCCACCAGATTCCGGCATGGTACGGACCGGATGGCCAGGTTTTCGTCGAGAAGACCGAGGAAGAGGCACTTCAGGCGGCGATCCAGCATTATCTCTCGCATGAAGGCCCGATGAAGGCCTATGTCGAGGACCTGCTGGAGAACTTCAAGCCGGGCGAAATTCTGACGCGCGACGAAGACGTGCTCGACACCTGGTTCTCCTCCGCTCTCTGGCCGTTCTCGACTCTCGGCTGGCCGGATGAGACGCCGGAGCTGGCCCGCTATTATCCGACGAACGTCCTCGTGACCGGCTTCGATATCATCCCGTTCTGGGTCGTTCGCATGATGCAGATGGGTCTGCATTTCATGAAGGACGAGAACGGCAATCCAGTCGAGCCGTTCAGCACGGTCTATATTCACGCCCTGGTGCGCGACAAGAACGGGCAGAAGATGTCGAAGTCCAAGGGCAACGTCATCGATCCGCTTGAACTGATCGATCAGTACGGTGCCGATTCGCTGCGTTTCACGCTGGCAATCATGGCGGCGCAGGGCCGCGACGTGAAGCTCGATCCGGCCCGCATCGCCGGCTACCGTAATTTCGGTACCAAGCTCTGGAACGCCACGCGCTTCGCCGAGATGAACGGTGCCAAGAGCGATCCGCATTTCGTGCCGGAGGCCGCCGAACTCACCGTCAACCGCTGGATCCTCACGGAACTTGCCCGGGCGGAACGTGACGTCACCGAAGCGCTGGAAAGCTTCCGCTTCAACGATGCGGCAAGCGCGCTCTATCGCTTTACCTGGAATCAGTTTTGCGACTGGTATCTCGAGTTATTGAAGCCGATCTTCATCGGCGAAGACGAGGGCGCAAAGGCGGAAGCCCAGTCCTGCGCGGCCTATGTTCTCGAAGAGACCTACAAGCTGCTGCATCCGTTCATGCCGTTCATGACCGAGGAGCTTTGGGCACATACGGCAGGCGAGGGCCAGGAGCGTGAAGGCTTGATCTGCCATGCTGACTGGCCGGCACCGTCCTATGCGGACGATGTTGCCGCTGACGAGATCAATTGGCTGATCGACCTCGTTACCGGCCTTCGCTCGGTTCGCTCGGAGATGAACGTCCCGCCGGCCGCTACCGCGCCGCTGGTCGTTGTCGGGGCGAACAGCTTGACGCGCGAACGCCTGTTCCGCCATGACGCCGCCATCAAGCGGCTGGCACGCGTCGAAGCGATTTCGCTTGCCGATACCGCGCCGAAGGGTGCCGCGCAGATCGTTGTCGGCGAGGCGACGGTGTGCCTGCCGCTCGGCAGCCTTATCGATCTGTCCGTTGAAAAGGCCCGCCTTGAAAAGGCGATTGCCAAGAACGACCAGGAGATGGCACGCATCGTCGGCAAGCTCTCGAACGAAAAGTTCGTCGCCAACGCCAATCCGGATGTTGTTGCCGCTGAGCGCGAACGTCTGAGCGAACTTGAGGGACAGCAGGCCAGCCTTAAGGTGGCCCTGGCCCGCGTCAGCGAAGTGGGCTGAAGCGGAAAGTAAAATCGTTTCAAGTAGTTGAAAGGCACGCGACATGGGTCGCGTGCCTTTTTATTTGCCCGGTCGATTCGGGATCGATTGATCGGATGGGAGGATTTCGCGCGCCGCCAGTTTCGCGCAGGCGAAGCGGAATACACTCAAAATTAGTAGTTATTTTCGAAAAGCGCGACTGTTGTCAGATTGTAACAGAATTGTTGCTATGAAGAATGAAAATCTACGCGGGGATGAAAATGTTATTTAAAAAGCAAAAACTATCTAAACTTGTAGATTTTCGGAGGCCGAGCTCACATCCTTACGTAAATCAATCACTATCTCCCTCGGTTGCAACTGTGCCGGGACACATTGCTAATTCAATCGATCGTGACAACAATCGAGGAAATGAATGCACCAGTGGGGGAGACACAATGGCATTTTCCGTTGCGCTGAGGGGCGCACTTGCAGTCGTCATCGGTTCATCTTTCGCGAGCGCCGCCTTTGCTGGTGGTCTTGATCGCGGCGGTTACGATATCGACCTGCTCTTCGACAAGGGACGTTATGTTTTCGAGTCCGGCGTTACCTATGTCATGCCCGACCGCAAGCTGAAGAATGCGAAGGACACCGATCCGACCGACGGCAATCTCAATGGCCGTAGCCATTCGACGGATGCATCGGAAAATTACGCGATCCCTTATGGCGCCTTCAAGATTGGCATCACCGACAATATCGACTGCATGGCTGACTATTCGCAGCCGTTCGGTGGGCATCTGAACGAAGGCCAGAACTGGGCCGGCGCCAATAACGAAATCGAGGTCAAGGTACGCACCAACAATTATGGCGCCACCTGCTCGTACAAGTTCGATGCAGGCCCGGGCGAATTCCGCGTCATTGGTGGCGGCTTCTATCAGGAAGTCAGCGGTTTCAAGTCGCGTCTCGTCTCTGCCATTCCGGCTCCGCTTTCCTCCATCTATGATGGCGTCGGTTCGCTGGATGTGGACGGTCACGGCTGGGGCTGGCGCGCCGGTCTCGCCTACGAAATTCCGGAATATGCCTTCCGCACGAGCCTCGTCTATAACAGCCGGGTCAAGTACGACAACCTCAAGGGCACTGTCGATCTGACGGAGCTTCCGCCGATCCGGCCGTTCTTTGGCAAGGTGACGTCGGTGTTCGGTTCGGCTGATGCGCCCGATTCGCTGGAATGGAAAGTACAGAGCGGCATCGCGCCGGATTGGCTTGCCTTCGGCTCGGTGAAGTGGACGAACTGGAGCATCCTCCAGAGCATCGCGCTTTGCCCGACCTCGACACGTGGCATCTCCTGCAAGACCGGCAGCGCGACGGAGCTGACCTCGCTGGATCTGCTCTATCGTGACGGCTGGACCATCACCGGTGGCATTGGACATAAGTTCAATGACAAGTGGAGCGGTGCTGTCAGCCTCACCTGGGACCGTGGCACGAGCGACGGCTATGGCATGAATTCCGACACCTGGACGCTTGGCGCAGGTGTAGCCTACAAGGCAACGGAACATGTTCAGTTCAACTTCGGCGGCGCGCTTGGCCTGATGACATCAGGCAAATCCGGACCGATCACCCGTGGCGGCGTAGTCTATGGTGACGATGCCAGCTACAGCTTCGGCAACGATTTGGTCGCTGCTCTTCAAACGTCGGTGAAGGTAAGCTTCTGACCATAACCCATTGAGATGAAGGGCTTATCGACTGTCCCTTCATGTATCTTCCGACGCCGCGGCGCTTCCGAGCTTCGCGGCGTTTCTTTGCGAGGCGGCTGGCTGCGTCGGCGCAAAAGCGCTTGATTTGCCGTATTCATGGTTAAGGAAATCTCAAGGTCGGTAAAATTTTTGTGACGAATTAGCAACACTCTATTTCAACGTATTGCAGGCCCGTGATCAGATTACAATTTGTCCATTTCCCGCCACAAATGGGGAGCAGCGATTACACGGGCACAGGGGCAAGCCTTGTAGAAAGTGCGTAAGCGGTCGATGGGTGAACTTCCACTTTGGCATAAACGAAAAATCCGGATCGGAGCGGCAGCGCTTCCGATGCAGCGAAAAAGTCTTTGTGTCTCAGGGGAAGTCGCCAGCCCGGCGATGTTCGATTTCAATTATCGAAAAGCAAATATGGGCGCCGCCTTGGTAAAGCCATGTGCTGATAACCGCACAAATGCTGGTTTGGACATAATTGCAAGCTATGCTCGCAATTGTGGCAAACAGCCTTCGTTGAATGCCGCAGGGACCTTCGTTTCGGAGGGTCATTCAGTCTTGTGTGCCATCAGGGAAAACATTCGCAAATCTGATGGCGTGTATGCGAACGCCGCGGCAAATGCGGATGGAGCGAAAGAAATCGACTGCTATGTTTAGGTCCGAGTTCATATCAGCGAGAGTCATGATGCTCAGCCTGTGTCTGGCCACTGCGGTGGGACTGGCAGGCCAGGCCCGCGCATTCGATATCAATGCCGGCGTCAGCAAGGAATCAGGTCCGTTCGACCTCTTCAAATTCGGCTTCAGGGCCTACAAGAACGGACAGAAGGAAGAAGCGGTCGAAGCCTACCGCTATGCCGCCGAAAAGGGTCATACCGGCTCGCGCTGGGCGCTCGCCAACATGTATGCGGATGGTGACGGCGTCGCCCAGAATGATTTCGAAGCCTTCAAGATCTATAGCGAGATCGCGCAGCAGGGTGTCGAGCCGGGTTCCGAGGACACCGGCTTTTTCATCAATGCGCTGCTTGCTCTTGCCAGCTACTACAAGACCGGCATTGCCAACAGTCCGGTGAAAGTCGATCTCAATCAGGCCCGCCAGCTCTATTTCCAGGTTGCCTCGACCTTTGGCGTGCCGGAAGCACAGTTCCAGCTCGCGCAGATGATGCTGTCAGGCGAGGGTGGCGCGGCCAATGTGCAGCAGGCCAAGAAGTGGCTCAATCAGGCCCGCAAGAGCGGCCACCCGGGCGCCATGGCCGTTTTCGGCAATCTCCTGTTCCAGGAAGGCCAGTCCATTCGTGGCCTGGCATTCATGACGGCGGCGCTCGACAAGTGCAAGCCGCAGGATTGCGGCTGGATGGAAGACATTCAGGAACAGGCTTTCTCGCTGGCCAACGAGAATGACCGCCGTGTCGCGGTATCAATGGCGCACCAGCTCGACGTCGCAGGCTCTGATTGATCGGCACTCCCCGCCAGATTGATGGCAGGGCAGCCGGGCCTGTTCGGGATTAAAGCTTAATTGCTGAAATCAAGATGCGCGATGACCGGGACGTGGTCCGAAGGCTTTTCCCAGGCGCGTACATGCTTTTCGATCGCAGTCGACGTCAGGCGATCGGCAGCTTCCGGCGACAGCATCAGGTGATCGATGCGGATGCCGTTATTCTTCGGCCAGGCGCCCGCCTGATAATCCCAGAATGAATAGAGCTTGACCGCATCCGTGGTGGCGCGAACCGCATCGGTAAAGCCGAGATGTTCGAGTTGGCGGAAAGCCCGTCGCGTTTGCGGCAGGAACAGCGCATCATTTTCCCATACCTTCGGGTCGAAGCAATCATGCGGCTCGGGAATGACGTTGTAGTCGCCGGCAAGGACGATCGGCTCTTCCAGCGCCAGACGATCTCCGGCGAATTTTCGCAGACGTTCCATCCAGGCAAGTTTGTAAGGATATTTTTCCGTATCGACCGGATTGCCGTTCGGCAGATAGAGGCAGCAGACCCGCAATGCGCCGCATCCTTCGATGGAAAACACCGCCTCCATGAAGCGGGATTGTTCATCGCTATCGTCACCGGGCAGGCCGCGTGTCACTTCGTCCGGCTTGGTGTTGGAGAGAATCGCAACGCCGTTGAAACCTTTTTGCCCGTGTGTCTCGACATGATAGCCGAGCGCTTCGATCTCCAGGCGCGGAAAGCCTTCGTCGACGGTCTTGATCTCCTGAAGGCAAACGATGTCCGGGCTCGAATCCTTCAGCCATTGGCAGAGGTTCTCGATACGCGCTTTGACGCCGTTGATATTCCAGGTGGCGATTTTCATGGACGGCTCATTCCTTTGCTTCGCCCTTTTGTATCCGCGGTCGATCGACTTGACTACAGCAGATATGAAAACCGGCCCGGAGCAGAGGCTCCCGGCCGGTAATCAAACTGTGGAAAAGAGGAGGGATCAGATCGCGAAACTGGTGCCGCAGCCGCAGCTTGCGACTGCGTTCGGATTCTTGATCTGAAAGGATTGTCCAAGCAGATTGTCGACGAAATCGATCTCGGAGCCGGCCATATAGATCAGCGACATCTGATCGATCAGCACCTTGGCATCGCCTTTTTCGACAACGATATCATCGTCCTCTGGGCCTTCGGCAAGATCGAATTTATAGGAAAATCCGGAACAGCCACCGCCTTCGACGGCAACGCGAAGTGCTTGTTTGCCGGATTCTGCACCGACGATCGCAGCGATTCGCTTGGCCGCGGCATCCGATAGGGTTACGCCTGTCTCAGTCATGTCTTCCTCCTGCCGGGGTCAAGATCCGGAGAGAACCAATAGGCCGTCGAACTTTCAAACGGCTGATATCCATAGCCTTTATCATGAAAGTCAGGCTGGTGACAGCTATGGTTTCACGGTTGAGCCGCGCACCATTTTGCTGTTTTGTTGTCTATAGGTATGAAGGCTGCAAAGCGGCGTCAATGGGCCGGCTCCTCCATATTGGAAGGAAAGCCATTGGTGGGGTGAAATGAAACGACCGTCGTGCGCCTGGATGCACGGGGGCGAAATGCCGAAATGGATTGATGATGACGATCGATACGCATGCATTGGGTTTCGGGTATGGTGAGAAGGCGGCTTATGCGACGGACCCATGGGCATCGCGGGGGCGGCTTTACGATGAGGGTTCTAGCCCGACGCGCTCCGAATTCCAGCGTGACCGCGATAGAATCGTCCATACGACCGCTTTCCGAAGGCTCAAGCACAAGACGCAGGTCTTCATCGCCCAGGATGGTGATCACTATCGCACCCGCCTGACGCATACGATCGAAGTCGCGCAGATTGCGCGTGCCCTGGCGCGCGCGCTGAAGCTGGATGAAGACTTGGCGGAAGGCGTGGCGCTGGTTCACGATTTTGGCCACACACCTTTCGGGCACACCGGCGAGGACGCATTGCACGAGATGCTGCAGCCCTATGGCGGCTTCGATCACAATGCGCAGTCGCTCCGCATCGTGACGAAGCTTGAGCGGCGCTATGCCGATTTCGATGGGCTTAATCTCACCTGGGAGACGCTCGAGGGTCTGGTCAAGCACAACGGTCCGCTGACGACGCCGGATGGCAAGGGCACCCGCGGGCCGGTGCCGCAGCCGATCCTGGACTATTGCGAAATCCACGACCTCGAAATTGCCTCCTATGCCAGCCTGGAGGCCCAGGTTGCGGCAATCGCCGATGACATCGCCTACAATACGCATGACATCGACGATGGTCTTCGCTCAGGTTACCTGACCTTCGACATGCTGGAGGAGGTGCCGTTTCTCTCAGGCCTCATGGCAGAGGTGAGGGCGCGCTATCCGCATCTGGAGCCGAGCCGCTTCACCCATGAAATCATGCGCCGCCAGATCACCCGGATGGTTGAGGACGTGATTGCGGTATCGCAGCGGGCGCTTGCCGAGATCAGACCGGGCAGCGTTGCCGATATTCGCGGCGCCGGCCGCGTCGTCGCGACTTTCTCGCCCGAAATGGCCGAAACCGACAAGCAGATCAAGCAGATGCTGTTCAAGCGCATCTATCGGCATCCCGATATCATGCGCATCCGCACCGGGGCAGCGCAGATCGTCACCGACCTGTTCCGCGCCTATATGGACAATCCCAAGGAGATGCAGAGCCACTATTGGGTCGATCATATCGCCGGCCTTGCCGTCGCCGCCAAGGCGCGTCATGTCGGCGACTATCTGGCCGGCATGACGGACACCTATGCCATCAGCGCCCATAAGCGCCTGTTTGACCAGACTCCCGATTTGCGCTAGGCAGCGGCGGCGTCGGGCCGATAGCGGCTCGCCCAAGCTATACGTGGACGATATCATGAACCTTTTCACCGACTTCGAAGTAAGAATTAAGAACGCTCTCGAGCAAATTGATATTGTGCGAGAAAAGCGATCTGAGCTTGACTTCAGTCGGGTCGGTGTCGAGCCGCCGCGAGACGCCAGTCATGGCGATGTCGCCACCAATGCGGCCATGGTGTTGTCGAAGGCGCTGGGCACAAATCCGCGCGCGCTGGCCGAGATTATCGTTGCCAAGCTGAAGGAAGATGCCGATGTCGCCGAGGTTTCGGTCGCGGGGCCGGGCTTCATCAATATCCGCCTTTCCGTCGGTTACTGGCAGCGCCTGCTGTCGACGATGATCTCTGAAGCAGGTCAATTCGGCCGTTCGACGCTCGGCTTGGGTCAGAAGGTCAATGTCGAATACGTTTCCGCCAACCCGACGGGGCCGATGCATGTCGGCCATTGCCGTGGCGCGGTCGTGGGCGATGCGCTTGCCAACCTGCTGGGCTTTGCCGGCTATGAGGTCACCAAGGAATATTACATCAACGATGCCGGCTCGCAGATCGACGTGCTGGCGCGGTCCGTCTTCATTCGGTATCGCGAGGCGCTTGGCGAACAGGTCGGCGAAATCCCGGCTGGTCTCTATCCGGGCGACTATCTGGTTCCGGTCGGCGAGGCGCTTGCCAAGGAATTCGGCACCAAGCTGCGCGGCATGCCGGAGGATCAATGGCTCCCCATCGTCAAGGATCGGGCTATCGATGCGATGATGGTGATGATCCGCGAGGATCTTGAAGCCCTGAACGTCCATCATGACGTTTTCTTTTCCGAGCGCACGCTGCATGCCAATGGCGCAGCCCTGATCCGTACAGCGATCAACGACCTGACCTTCAAGGGCTATGTCTACAAGGGCGCGCTGCCGCCGCCGAAGGGACAATTGCCTGAAGATTGGGAAGATCGCGAACAGACGCTCTTCCGCTCCACGGAAGTGGGCGATGATATCGATCGCCCGCTGATCAAGTCAGACGGCTCCTATACGTATTTTGCAGCCGACGTCGCCTACTTCAAGAACAAGTACGACCGTGGCTTCAACGAGATGATCTATATTCTCGGCGCCGATCATGGCGGCTACGTCAAGCGGCTCGAAGCCGTCGCGCGCGGCGTTTCGGAGGGCAAGGCGAAGCTGACGGTGCTTCTGTGCCAGCTCGTCAAACTGTTCCGCAACGGCGAACCGGTGAAGATGTCGAAGCGGTCGGGCGATTTCGTCACGCTGCGGGAAGTCGTCGACGAGGTCGGTCGCGATTCCGTGCGTTTCATGATGCTCTACCGGAAGAGCTCCGAGCCGCTGGACTTCGACTTTGCCAAGGTCACGGAACAGTCCAAGGACAATCCGGTCTTCTACGTGCAGTATGCACACGCTCGCTGCATGTCGATCTTTCGGCAGGCCAAGGAAGCCTTCCCGGATCTCGATATTGCCTCGCTCGATCTGGCCAAGGCCGTTGTCGGCGCGATCTCCGATCCGGCCGAGCTGCAGCTGGTTGCCAAGATTGCGGAATTTCCGCGAATCGTTGAAGCTGCGGCACAGTCGCAGGAGCCCCATCGCATCGCGTTTTACCTTTACGATCTAGCAAGTTCCTTCCATGGACACTGGAATAAAGGTAAAGATTTACCTGAATTACGATTTGTTAACGATAAGAACCGAGAATTGAGCATTGCCAGACTTGGGCTGGTGTACGCTGTCGCGTCGGTTTTGAAGTCGGGTCTTGGTATAACCGGGACCGCAGCACCGGATGAAATGCGATAAACGTCACCATTTACCCACATTGCGCTGGCATTTAACTGTAGCGTTTGCGAGTGGAACGGGTGATGGCAGAAAAACAGTTGGCGTATCGCGCAAGCGGAAACGACGAGCTCTTTGCGGATGATGATCCGCTCGCTGAACTCGCCCGAATCGTAGGTTTTGAGCCGCGTCCTGCTGCTCAGGCCGCTCCCGCAGCTCAACGGCAAGAACCCGCCTTCAATCTTGAGGATGAGCTTCTTCGCGAGTTCGAGCGGTACGATGCGCCTCGCATGAGCCCGGCAAATGACACTGCCGCTCCGACCGAGCAGGTGTCTCCCGTCGAGCAGGTTCAGGCTTCACTCCCCGCCGCAGAGCCGGTGCGGGTCGAGCCCGAGTTTGAAGAGCCGCAGCAGCCTGCGGCTCCGGTCAAGCCGAGCCTGGGTGCTCGCGATCTGATCGAAGAGCTTGAGATGTCGATAGCGCCGGCTATGCAGGCGGTGATCGCATCGCCTCCGCCAGCCGTGCCGGTAGCGCCCCCGGTCGCCAAGATACCGCAATCCGCCGCCGCCACCGTGCGGTTGCCGCTTGCCAATTTCACGCTGGCATCTGCGTCCGCCCAGCGCGAGCAGTCTCCGCCGGCCGTCGCCCGTCCTATTGCTCCTCCGGTGGCGACAGCTGCTCCCGTGGAAGCAATGTTCGATGAGATGGCTATCGATTTCGCGCCAGCCAAAGCAGCAGAGCCGGTCTACCAGCCGCAGCCTGTCGTCGCGCCGCAACCTATTCCTGCGGTCGATAGGGCGCCTGAGCCGCTGAAGGCTCCGAATGTCGATGCGGCCGCGCTTTCTGCCGAGATAGATGCTCTGCTCGCGGATGTGGATCGCTATCCCGTGCCGCCGAGAGCGAATGCGCCGGCAGCGAATGTCGAGCCTGTTTTCGGGGATTTCCATCCCTCGTTCGATGAGCAGCCGGTTGCGCCTGCCGCCGCCGCTCCGCTGCATGAAGAGCCTGCGCCGATCACGTTCGGTGCCGAAGACCCCTTTGCGGGTCAGGACTTCGAGTTCGATCTTGCCGATATCGAGATGGAGCTTGCAGAGCTCGATTTCGCCGAAGCAAACAAGGCTCCTGCCGCTCCAGCTCCCGAGCCGGTGATTTCTCGTGCAACACCGGTCATCCCGGCTCCTGCCGCTCCTGTCGCCGCCGCTGTGGCGCCACAGCAGCTCCAGGCAGCGCCGGCCGTTGCCATCGCGCACAGCGCTGCCCCTGCATTTGATGCTGATCAGGCGTTGCCCTTCGACCCGACGGAAATCTCCGACACCGAGGAACGCGTCGAAACCTTCGAAGACTCGCACGTTCCGCACCTGCCGGCGATCGAGCACGAAGAGCCGATCGTCGTTCCGCCGGAATATGATTTCGACATCGATTCCGAAATGGCGAATTTTCTCGGTACGCCGAAGGAAGCAGCACAGGAGCCGTTCAAGCCTTCGGCCGCCGCTGCGTTCGGTGGTGCCGCCGCCGCTGCATCCTGGTCGAAGAATGCCGCCGCCCAGCCGGCAGCAACGGCTGCCAAGCAGCCGATCGAAGAATTCGACGAGTTCGAGCGTGCGCTTGAGGAAGATTTCCGCCGCAGCTATCGCGAGGCATCTGCCCCGGTTGAGAACGTTGCCCGGATGACGCTGAACCCGGCGGCTGGCAGCCGTCGCCCGGTCCGCTCGGTGCGCGGCATGGCAACCGCTGCTGCCGTCATCGTCGTGCTCGGCGTAGGCGCCTACGGTGCCTATAGCTGGGTTCGCCATGGTGCGCCGATCTCCAGCTTCTCAGGCGAGCCGCGTGTTATCACGGCCGATGCCGATCCGGTGAAGGTAGCCCCGGAAAATCCGGGTGGCACCGTTGTGCCGAATCAGGACAAGGCCGTTTATGACCGCGTGGCTGGCGACAGCACCGCTGCACCAAAGCAGAAAGAATTGGTCTCCTCCAACGAGCAGCCAGTCGATGTCGTGCAGAAGACGCTGATCCCCGAATCCATATCTCCGGATGATGGCAGCGCTGATCAGGTGACGCCGACCCCGGCCGGAGATACCCAGGATCCGCGCTTGCTGCCAAACCAGAATGGCGGCAATACCAACGTAGCGTCCAATGACGACGGTCAGGTGCCTGCCGTGTCGCCCCGCAAGGTGCGAACGATGATCGTCAAGCCTGACGGTTCGCTGGTTCCGCGTGACGAGCCGGCGCCTGCTGCCGTCGACAAGACGACGACCGCTGCAGCCAAGCCTGCAACGAACAATCAGGTCGCATTGGCCAATCCTACCCCGGCCAACGCAAATACGCAGCCGGCAGCGACGCAGCCTGCGAACGACGATGCGGCAAGTGCCGAAAGCACGCCGATCCGCGTCGTCAAGACGACTCCGCTGCCGACCGCGCGTCCGGAGCCTGCTAAGGCGGCGAACACCGCAGTTGCACCGCGTGAGACGCCCGCCAAGGCTCAGCCGCAGCAGGTCGCCTCGGCTAGCCCGGCGACGAGCCAGGCCGCTCCGGCAGCTTCCGCTGGCAGCAGCGGCGCTTACGGTGTCCAGATCGCCTCGCTCCCGACTGAAGCCGACGCGCAGAAGTCGCAAGCTAACCTGAAGGTGAAGTTCGCCAGCGTCATCGGCAATCACCCGCTGGAAATCCGCAAGGCCGATATCGCCGGCAAGGGCACCTACTATCGTGTCCGCGTCGTCGCCGGCTCGAAGGATGAAGCTGCAGCCATTTGCGAACGGTACCGCACCGCTGGTGGCACCTGCCTGATTTCCAGGTAAGCATCAGGCGCTGAACTCTCAGAAAACGGCGGGTATAAACCCGCCGTTTTCATTTGAGGTACCTTGTTCCTGTGTATCTCGGCTTGACCTCACTCGCGTTTCGCGGCGTCAGTCTCTATGATTCGGATATGACCGAATCGAAATCCATGATCCTTGGCTGCAGCGGCCATGCCATCACGCCCGAAGAGCGTTCCTTCTATCAGGGGGAGCAGCCATGGGGCTTCATTCTGTTTGGACGCAATATTTCCGAGCCGGCGCAGATCGCCGATCTGGTTGCGTCCCTGCGTGAGAGTGTCGGACGCGACGCGCCGGTGTTTATCGACCAGGAAGGGGGCAGGGTGCAGCGCATTCGCCCGCCGATCCTGCAGCATTATCCCTCGGGACAGGCGCTGGGTGATCTCTATCGGCAGGATCGCGGGCATGGTCTGCGCGCTGCCTGGCTGATGTCGCGGCTTCATGCCTTCGATTTGCTGAAGTTCGGCATCAATGTTGATTGCCTGCCAGTGCTGGATGTTCCGGTGGAGGGATCGAGCAATGTCATCGGCAATCGCGCCTATGGCGGCGATCCGGTGACGGTAACGGAAATGGGGCGTGCTGCGGCGGAGGGCCTGAAGGCCGGTGGCGTCCTGCCCGTGATGAAGCATATGCCCGGTCATGGCCGCGGCTTTGCGGATTCGCATCATGAATTGCCCGTGGTCTCCGTTCCGCGTGCGGAACTGGAGGCGCATGACTTTGTGCCTTTCGTGGCACTGAAGGATGAGCTGATGGCGATGACGTGCCACGTCGTCTTCACCGATATCGATCCGACCAACCCTGCAACGACCTCTCGCAAGGTGATCGAAGAGATCATTCGCAGCCATATTGGCTTCCAGGGCCTGCTCTTGTCGGATGATACATCGATGAACGCGCTGAAGGGCACGATCGGCGAGCGTGCGGCAAATATTATTGCCGGCGGCTGCGATATCGTGCTGCATTGCAATGGCGTCATGAACGAGATGCTAGAGGTCGTGCGCAACGTTCCGCCTTTGGCCGGTGCGGCGCTTGCAAGGGTCAAGGCAGTGGAAGCAGCATTCGGCCATGCCGACAACGCGGACGAGGCGGTGATTCGCGCCGAATTTGACGCAATGTTTGCGGTGGCGTAACCGAACTCCGAGGATCTGACGAGTGAACAAGGTGAGCGGCACGGAAAAGCTTCAGCAGGCGGCAACGCCGATGGACAAGATCTGGCAGGAAGGCGAGGGAGAGCGCGGCTCGCACGAGCCGGCTCTGGTCGTCGACATCGCCGGCTTCGAAGGGCCGCTGGATCTGCTGTTGCATCTGGCTCGTACGCAGAAAGTCGATCTCTCGCGCATTTCCGTCGTGGCGCTCGTCGAGCAATATCTGCAGTTCATCGAGACTGCCCGGCGCATCCGCATCGAGCTTGCGGCCGATTATCTCGTCATGGCCGCGTGGCTCGCCTATCTCAAATCCAAGTTGCTCATTCCGCAGCAGAGCAAGGAGGACGGCCCGACGGGTGAGGAGATGGCGGCAACGCTTGCCTTCCGCCTGAAGCGCCTCGAAGCCATGCGCGATGCTGCATCCAATCTTGTCAACCGCAATCGCCTCGGCCGCGATATCTTTGCTCGCGGCGCGCCCGAACATATTCCCGATCGGCGTCAATCCGCCTTCGATGCCAGCCTTTACGACCTCCTGACGGCCTATGCCGGCCTGCGCCAGCGGCAGGCCGTCACGCAGGTGACGATCGAAAAGCGTAGTGTCTGGTCGCTTGCCGATGCGCGGGTGATCCTGGACCGGATGATCGGAGAAATCACCGATTGGACGGCCTTGGAGCATTATCTGCTGCGCTATATGGCCAGCCCCGGCGACCGTGTAACGGCCATCGCCAGCGCCTTTGCAGCCTCGCTTGAGCTGGTGCGCGAAGGGCAGCTGGAGATACGCCAGGAAGGCGCCTTTCAGCCGCTCTATATGCGGCGCGGGCCGAAGCATGGTTCGCTCGAAGCGGCGGAATAGGTAGGATACAGGCGTGACCGAGCCGCAGGACGATCAGCAGAACATGGAATACGAGGCGACCACGCCCGAAATCGACGATCGTCGCGCCAGCGAGGCCGAACGCATTGCCGAAGCGCTGGTTTTCGCCTCGGCCCAACCCGTCTCCGAGGCATTCATTGCCGAGCGTGTTGGCGGTGGCATTGATGTTGCTGCCGTGATGCAGAAACTCAAGACAGATTATGCGATGCGCGGCGTCAACCTCGTGCAGGTGGATGGTGCCTGGGCGTTCCGGACGGCGGCCGATCTCTCATTTGTGATCCGCCGCGATGAAAGCGAGGTGCGCAAGCTCTCCCGCGCCGCCCTGGAAGTGCTTGCTATCATCGCCTATCACCAGCCGGTGACGCGCGCTGAGATCGAAGATATCAGAGGCGTACAGACGTCGAAGGGTACGCTCGACGTCTTGATGGAATCGGGCTGGGTTCGGTTCCGTGGCCGCCGACGCACCCCTGGTCGGCCGGTTACGCTCGGCACCACGCGCGATTTTCTCGATCATTTCGGCCTAGAGGAGCTGCGCGATCTGCCCGGTCTCGAAGAGTTGAAGGGCGCGGGGCTCCTGTCTGGCCGCATCCCCGCCAATTTCAATATCCCGTCCCCATTGATGAGCGACGAACTCACAGAGGATGAAGATCCGATCACGCATCTGGATCTGGAGGAGCTCGGTCTTCTGCCGCCAAGCGGAGCGACTTCGGGCGATTGACGCTGATATCGGCGCTTCCGGCAGTTGATCGCGCCGGGTTTGGCTTCAGCGAATTTCTTTCAGGAACCGGTAGCCGGTCTCTCTTTCGCCATCAGCAGATGCGAATATGGAAATCATCCCCTTGAGTTGGAGACGTTTGGTCGCCGCTATCGGCGTTCCACATCCTGATATACGTGGATGTACCGAATTTTGTTGTTTGAAAAACATCAATAAACGTCTTACATCGGGATGACATTGAAATCGGGAGTTATCGCAATGGGTTCTCTAAGCATATGGCACTGGCTCATCGTCCTGGCCATCGCGCTGTTGTTGTTCGGTCGTGGAAAAATCCCGGAACTGATGGGTGACGTCGCCAAGGGTATCAAGAGCTTCAAAAAGGGCATGAACGACGACGAGGATACTTCGGCCCAGCCGCAGCCGACCTCGGCGACGACGACGTCCCGCACGGTCGAGCACAAGGCTGACGAAACGAAGTAAACATGTCGGGCAGGCGGAGGCCGAAAGGCTTGCCGTTGGCCCAGGAGCCTTTGCATGTTCGATATAGGCTGGTCCGAGCTGGTAATTATTGCCGTCGTGGCCTTGGTGGTCATTGGTCCAAAGGAGCTTCCGGCAACCTTGCGGACCATCGGCAAGATGACGGCGAGAGCCCGGAAGGTTGCCGGCGATTTCCGCGCGCAGTTCGACGAAGCCATGCGCGAGGCGGAGCTGGACGATGTGCGCCAGACGATCTCGGACGCCCAGAAGCTCAATCCGGTCAATTCATTGCGTGAAGCCATGAATCCGCTGCGCGAAATGGGCAATGAGATAAAGGCCGATCTGCAGCGTTCGGCGACGCCGGATAAACCGGCCGTTGCTGCCACACCCTTGCCGGACGAGCCGGTGCCGGGTGTATCGACAGGCTTGCCCGAAGCGCTTTCCGCAGCATCTGCATCAAGCAATCCGCCGCCGGTCGCCGCTTCCACGCCGCAACCGGTCGCCGTTGCGAGCGAGACTGCCGCCAAGCCGAGGAAGCCGCGCGCCAAGCCGGCTGCAAAGGTCGATGATGTCGCCGCCGCAGCAGTCCAGACACCCGTCGTTACCGAAAAACCAAAGCGCGCGCCACGCAAGGTCGCCGTCGCTGCCGTAGAGAAAACGCCTGCAGCTCCCAGCAAGCGCGCTACAGCAAGCAAGACAACGCCGAAAAAGAAGGACCAGGCATGACGGGTGAAATCAACGATAAGCCGCAGCCGCTTATCGAACACCTCATGGAACTGCGTTCGCGACTGATCTGGTCGCTGGTGGCGTTCTTCATCGCCTTTATCGGCTGCTTTGCCGTCGCGAAGCATCTGTTCAACTATCTGGTCTATCCCTACAAATGGGCTGTGGTCTGGGCCGGGCTCGATCTCAGCAAGGCCGAGCTGATCTATACCGCCCCGCAGGAGTTCTTCTTCACCCAGGTGAAGGTTGCCATGTTCGGCGCGCTGGTCATCGCTTTCCCGATCATCGCCGCCCAGATCTACAAGTTCGTGGCGCCTGGCCTCTACAAGAACGAGCGCGCGGCATTCCTGCCGTTTCTCATCGCCTCGCCGGTGCTGTTTCTCATGGGCGCGGCGCTCGTCTATTTCTTCTTCTGCCCCATGGTCATGTGGTTCTTCCTGAAGATGCAGCAGGCGCCGGCCGATGGCCAGGTGGGCATCGCGTTGCTGCCGAAGGTCTCGGAATATCTGAGTCTGATCATGACACTGGTCCTTTCCTTCGGCCTCGTCTTTCAGCTGCCCGTCATCACGACGCTGCTGGCCCGTGTGGGCCTGGTGAGCTCGGCCTGGCTTGCGCAGAAGCGCAAGTTCGCGATCGTCTTCGCCTTCATCGTCGCCGCCGTGCTGACGCCGCCGGATCCGATGTCTCAGATCGGCCTTGCAGTGCCGACGATCCTTCTCTACGAGATTTCCATCTACGCGGCGCGACTCGTGGAACGCCAGCGTGCCCGGCAGACGCTTGAAGAGAATGACGAGACGTCCGATGTCGCCAAGACGGATAATGTCTGAGCGACGGATCAGGATCGTTCTTCCATAGAGGTTGCCGGATCGATCTCCGACCGATATTTCGGTCGGAGCTATAGTCATGTGTAACGACCTGGAACGACGATGCTTGATATCAAATGGATTCGTGAGAATGCCGAGGCCTTCGATGCCGCGCTTGCCAAGCGCAGTGCGGAGCCTCTGTCGCAAGGCCTCATCGCGCTCGACGAGAAGCGCCGCTCCGTTGTTCAGTCCGTCCAGGACATGCAGTCCCGCCGCAACGCCGCCTCGAAGGAGATCGGTGCGGCCATGGCGCAGAAGAACACCGAGCTTGCCGAGAAGCTGAAGGCAGAGGTCGCCAACATCAAGACTTCGCTTCCGGCCGAGGAAGAGCAGGAGCGCGTGCTGACGGCCGAGCTCAACGACGCGCTGTCGCGCATTCCGAACATCCCGTTTGACGATGTGCCTGTCGGCAAGGACGAGCATGACAATGTCGTCAAGCATGCCTGGGGCGCCAAGCCGACCTGGAATCATCCGCCGAAAGAACATTTCGAAATCGGCGACGAGCTCGGCTACATGGATTTCGAGCGTGCCGCGAAACTTTCCGGCTCGCGCTTCACGGTGCTGACCTCGCAGCTGGCGCGTCTGGAGCGGGCGCTCGGCCAGTTCATGATCGACCTGCATACCAGCGAACACGGCTATACCGAAGTCAGCGCGCCGCTGATGGTGCGCGACGAAGCCATGTTCGGTACCGGCCAGTTGCCGAAATTCGCCGAGGATCTTTTCAAGACCACGGACGGACGCTGGCTGATCCCGACGGCCGAGGTGACGCTCACCAATCTCGTCTCGGGCGAAATTCTCGATCAGGAAAAGCTGCCGCTTCGCTTCACGGCGCTGACGCCGTCTTTCCGTTCGGAAGCGGGCTCGGCCGGCCGCGATACGCGCGGCATGCTGCGCCAGCATCAGTTCTGGAAGTGCGAGCTGGTGTCGATCACCGATGCCGAAAGCTCCATTGCCGAGCACGAGCGCATGACGGCCTGCGCCGAAGAGGTGCTGAAGCGCCTCGGTCTGCATTACCGTGTCATGACGCTGTCGACGGGCGACATGGGCTTTGGCGCCCGCAAGACCTACGACCTCGAAGTCTGGCTGCCGGGGCAGGATACCTATCGCGAAATCTCGTCCTGCTCGGTCTGTGGCGACTTCCAGGCCCGGCGCATGAACGCGCGCTATCGCGGCAAGGACGACAAGGGCACGAAGTTCGTTCACACGCTGAACGGCTCCGGCACGGCTGTCGGCCGCTGCCTGATCGCGGTCCTTGAGAATTATCTGAACGCCGATGGCTCCGTGACTGTCCCGGACGCACTGCTGCCATATATGGGTGGTGTGAAGAGGATCGAGAAAGCAGCATAAATAACAAGGCGGTGGGGCGATGCGCATACTTCTGACCAATGATGATGGCATTCACGCCGAAGGGCTGGCCGCATTGGAACGTATCGCCCGCACGCTGTCTGACGACGTCTGGGTCGTGGCACCCGAGACCGATCAGAGCGGCCTTGCTCATTCGCTCAGCCTTTCCGAGCCGCTGCGCATGCGCAAGGTTTCCGACAAGCATTTCGCGCTGCGCGGGACGCCTACCGATTGCGTCATCATGGCGATCCGCCAGGTTCTGGACAGGAAGCCGGATATCATTCTCTCGGGTATCAATTCCGGCTCGAACGTCGCCGACGATGTCACCTATTCCGGAACCATCGCCGGCGCGATCGAAGGCACGCTACAGGGTGTTCGTTCTTTCGCGCTGAGCCAGGCCTATGTCTACGAGAACGGCGCCCGCATCGTCCCTTGGGAAGTGGCCGAGGCCCATGCACCGGCGCTGCTCGGCAAATTGTTGAATGTGGATCTGCCCGACGGCACGTTCCTGAACCTGAATTTCCCGAATTGCCGCCCGGATGAGGTCGCCGGCACGGAAGTGACGGCACAAGGCAACCTTGCCTTCAACGTTCAGGTGGAAGAGCGCGCCGATGGTCGTGGCTTTCCATATTATTGGCTGAAATTCGGCGAACGCAGCGGTATCTTCCGGCCGGGAACCGATATCCAGGCGTTGAAACAAAATCGGATTTCGGTAACGCCTTTGAAACTCGATCTGACGGATTATTCGGCGCAGGACCGCGTGGCGCGGGCGCTTGGTATGGAGTAGCGCATTGACACCTCGTTTGGTGGAAAAGGAAGGCTTTGCAGCCGTGGTTCTGCGGCTGCGGGCGGAAGGCATATTGGATATCGATCTGATGACGGCGGTCGAGCAGACGCCGCGCCTGCCTTTCGTGCCCGCGCAGTTCGTCGACGATGCCTATTCCAGCCGAACCATTCCAATCGAATGCGGTGCCTTCATGGAAGGTATGGATCTGGTCGTTCGCATTCTCCACAGCCTCAAGATCAGGCCGGGTCACAGGGTCCTTGAGATAGGAACCGGCAGTGGTTTTACCGCCGCCGTCATGGGGCGGATCGTCGAGCGGGTGCTGACGGTCGACCGCTACAAGACGCTGACGACAGCGGCGCAGCAGCGCATGGATACGCTTGGGCTGCGCAATGTCATTATTCGCCAGGCGGACGGCAGCGCCGGGCTGCAGGGTGAGGGCACCTTCGATCGCATCCTGGTAACGGCTGCCTTTACGACCATGCCGCGCTTCTATGCCGAGCAGCTGGTGTCGGGTGGATCCATGATCGCGCCGCTCATCATGTCCGACGAGGTTTGCCGTCTGGTGCGCCTGACCAAGACAGGCAGCCGATTCGAGCGCGAGGAATTGTTCGACGTTCCTTACCAACCGATCGTACCGCTGCTCGCCTCCTATCTTTGAAACTGAAGCCGGCTTGGTGCCGATGAAACGGCCGCAAGAGGGGCTGTTTCGTTTCTATGGTTAGCAATTCCTCAAAAATACACATGCCGCGCCAGTGCTTTAACCGCATGGTAAGATTAACGCGCTTTAATCGACCCATAAACGGTTGCGTCTTAAGTGGGTCGAGTCATGGGTTTCAGTCTTTCTTCAAACTTCGGTAAATCGGCAGGGAAAGTCCTAGTGGCAGTTCTTCTGGCGAGCACTGCAACGGCTTGTAGTTCAGACACGACCCGCTTCAGCGGGCTCTTCTCAAAAAACACGGATAATGTGACGACCGGTTCCATCAACCGGCGCAGTCTGAACGGTCCGGATGGCGATCCGGTGCCGCGCGCCGATGTTGCTCAGGCTGGCGGCTATGGCCAGCAGGACTATTCGCGGCAGAACGCACCGGTATCGCAACCCTATCCGAATTCGCCGGCTCGCTATAATCCGTCATACTCCAGCGCTCGGGCATCGACCGCGCCTGTCGCAATCCAGCGTTCTGATCTTGCACCTCCCGGCGCATCGGCCGATGCGGGCCGTCCGCGCAATGCTTCCAGGGCGGAAAACGAAGCGATGGCCCAGCCATTCCCTTCTTCGCGCAACAACAATGGCTCCCGCAACGCTCCGGCACTTGCGCCTGACACGTTGTCGACGGGCACGATCAAGACTGCTGCCACGCCGCAAATGTCTCCGGGCTGGACTACGGTCAACGCACCGAGCGTGACCCTGCATCCGGGCGAAAACATCGCGCTGCTGTCGCGCCGCTATGGTGTGCCGGAGAAGGAAATCCTGCGGGCAAACGGCTTGCGCAATGGTGCTGCTGCACAGCCAGGCCAGCAGATCGTCATCCCCACAATGAATGGCGCAGGCGCTTCCAGCCCGGCCAAGATGGCTTCGGAAGCTACCGATCTTTCCAAGGACGGCAAGATGCCCGGCCCGGGCAAGGCTCCGCAGCAGGATGCGCTTGCGTTGCCGTCCAACGGCCAGATGCGCGGCAAGTCCCAGGCTGGTCTTGCCGACCCCAACAAGCTCGCCGCCGGCAACGGCAAGGGTCCGGCACCGAAGGGTACCTATGTCGTCAAGCCGGGTGATTCTCTTGCCAGAATCGCCAAGGAAAGCGGCGTAACGGTTGCCGATTTGAAGCGGGCCAATAATATGAAGGCTGGCGACAGCGTTCGCATCGGTCAGGCCTTGACCTTGCCGCATAGTGGCGTTGCCGCTGCCGATCCGGTCAAGACGGCCTCCATCGAGCCGCAGAAGATTTCCGCCAAGCCGACGGTAGAGCCCGTTGCAAAACAGGCGCCTAAGGTCGTCGCTCACGCAGATGCGCCGGCCGATGCCTCCAAGCCACAGGTGGTCGCCTCCGCTTCTCCGAGCCAGTCCATCAATGACGCGGCGAAATCCGATGCACAGGCGGATGCGCCTGAGGCAACCGGTATCGGCAAATATCGCTGGCCGGTTCGTGGTGCGGTCATTGCCGGCTACGGCGCCAACGTCAACGGCAGCCGCAATGACGGTATCGATATCTCCGTTCCCGAGGGCACGCCGGTCAAGGCTGCTGAAAACGGCGTCGTCATCTATGCAGGCAACGGCCTGAAGGAGCTTGGCAATACGGTTCTCGTCCGTCACGACGACGGCACCGTCACGGTCTACGGCCACGCCGATGCGCTCAGCGTCACTCGCGGCCAGAAGGTTCAGCGCGGCCAGACGCTCGCGACCTCTGGCATGAGCGGCAATGTCAGCCAACCGCAGCTACACTTCGAAGTCCGAAAGAATTCGGCTCCGATCAACCCGATGACGTTCCTTGAATAGGTAGTGCATCTCAAGGACTCTGCAAAAAGCCCGGTGATCACCGGGCTTTTTGTCGTTTGAGGCTTGGAGAGCTGAGATTAGTCCCGATCAAGCACGATGCGCAGCCGTCCGGCCAGATCCTGGATATATTGCCAGGCGACGCGGCCAGACCGGGCGCCGCGCGTGGTCGCCCATTCCAGCGCCTCGTGGTGCATCCGGGCACGATCGAGGTCGAGTTTGAAATGATCGGCATAGGCATCGATCATCACCAGATAGTCTTCCTGGCTGCATTTGTGGAAACCGAGCCAGAGCCCGAAGCGATCGGAAAGCGACACCTTCTCTTCCACGGCCTCGGATGGATTGATCGCCGTTGATTGCTCGTTCTCCATCATATGGCGCGGCAGCAGATGGCGGCGATTGGACGTGGCATAGAACAAGACGTTGTCCGGCCGTCCTTCGACGCCGCCGTCCAGCGCTGCCTTCAGCGATTTGTAAGCGGTATCGTCGTGATCGAAGGAAAGGTCGTCGCAGAAAATGATGATGCGGTGCGGCGTAGCCTTCAATATGTCGAGCAGCACCGGCAGCGAAGAAATGTCTTCGCGATGCACCTCGATCAATTTGAGCGAGATGCCGGTGGCGCGGCGTACATCCTCGTGCACCGCCTTGACGAGCGAGGATTTGCCCATGCCGCGCGCACCCCAGAGCAGGACGTTGTTTGCGGCAAAGCCGTCGGCAAAGCGCAGCGTGTTTTCGTGCAGAATATCGCGGACGTGATCGACGCCGCGAATGAGCGTCAGCGCCACGCGATTTGGCCGCGGCACTGGTTGCAGATGGAGCCGGGCAGGCGCCCAGACGAAGCAGTCGGCAGCGTTCCAATCGTTGACAGCCGGAGCAGGGCCGGCCAGACGTTCAACCGCGTCGGCGAGGCGTCGGACTTCGGCAAGGATCAGGGCGTTTTGGTCTTCAGTCACCGTTTTCCTCCTGAATAATGATCAAGAAAGTCGTAGAATGCGCGCGCTGTCTTGCCGGGTATCATGCTCCATCCGGAGCTGAAAGGCTAAGACACCGGGAAAACGGTACGGTTGGCGGCTGTTTTTGTTGCAATCGCCATGCGCGTAACTATATTCCGGCCACCTAACGCGGGGCCTGTTACCGCAAGGAGTTCAAGGGAGTTCTCGATGTTTATTACCAACGCATATGCGCAGAGCGCGACAGATTCGGCAGCCGGTGTCTTCGGTGGTTCCGGTTTCGAAATGATCATCCTGTTTGTGCCGCTGATGGTCGTTTGGTATTTCCTTCTCATCCGTCCGCAGCGCGCGCAGGCAAAGAAGCGTGACGAGATCCTGAAGAACATTCGCCGCGGCGATCAGATCGTCACCAGCGGTATCGTCGGCAAGGTCACGAAGGTCATCGACGACAAGGAACTCGAAGTCGAGATTGCCGACGGCGTGCGCATCCGCGTTGTCCGCAGTGCGATTTCGGAAGTTCGCGTCAAGGGTGAGCCTGTCAAGGCTGACGCTGCGTAAGCTTCTCTCGTGCAGGCAGCTCGCCTGGCCTGTGCATGTCCTCGAAAATCGGAATCGACTTTCTTGATGGATTATGCACAAATTCAAGGTGTTACTGCGCCCGTCGCATTTCCTGCTGAAAGCGGGGCGCAGTAGAGAAGCCCAAACTCGAGAGAATGATGCTGCAAGTCTCCTGGTGGAAGACCACCCTGATCTGGTTCGTCGTTCTCTTGAGCGTGCTGCTTGCCGCTCCCAACCTGCTTGGCGAGCGCGCTCTTTCCTCTCTTCCGACATGGTGGGCGCACAGAAAGATCGAGCTTGGGCTCGATCTTCGCGGCGGCTCGCATCTCCTGCTCAAGATCGAGCGGGATGATGTCGAGAAGGATCGCCTGGAAGCCATCGTCGGCGATATCGGAACGCGGCTGCGTATTGTCAATGTCGCCTATTCCGGCCTGACCGGAACCGGCCGGAAGATCCAGCTTCGCATCAATGATCCTGCGCAGGTTCAGGCCGCTGTAACCGCATTGCGTCCGCTCACCACCGGCTCGGACAAACCGGCCGTCACGCTTTCCCAGGGTGATGCCGGCGCATTGACGCTCGATATCACCGATGCGGATATCGACAGCCACGTGTCTGCGGCGGTTGCCCGGTCGATCCGGGTCATTCGCAACCGAATTGCACAGCTTGGGGTCGGCGAGCCCCTGATCCGCAGCCAGGGGCGGGATCGCATCATCGTGCAGGTGCCTGATCTCGCAGATCCGCAGCGGTTGAAGAACCTGCTCGGTCAGCCGGCTCAGCTCAGCTTTCGCCTCGTCGATCAATCGATGACGGTCCAGAATGCCATGGATGGCCAGCCGCCGGCCGGCACCGACGTCATGTTTTCCGAAGATGACCCACCGGTCGGCTATCTCGTCCAACGCCAGCCCATCCTCTCCAATGTGGATTTTGCCGACGCGGTTGCCGTGGTCAACAATCAGAACAATGGCGGCACGACCTCCGTCAAGCTGACGCAGGAAGCGGCCCACCGGTTCGCGCAAGCAACCGCAAGCAATCTCGGCAGGGTCATCGTCGTCGTGCTCGATGATCAGGTCATCTCTGCTGCTGCCCTTAAAACCGTGATCGCAACGGGCGAGGTCGATGTCCCCGGAGATTTCACGGCTCAGGGAGCCCAGGATCTGGCTGTGATGATCAAGAGCGGGCCTTTGCCCGCGACGTTGACAACCGTCGAGGAGCGAACCATCCAGCCGGGTCTCGGCGGCGACACCGCGCGTTACGGCATCATAGCCTGCATCGCCGCCGCGGTTTTCGTCGCTGCGTTGATGATCGGCTTTTATCGTCTCCTCGGCATTGCCGCGACCATCGCGCTCGTCATCAATATCGTCATGGTGCTGGCGATCATGGGGTTGCTCGGCATAGCGCTGACGCTGCCGGGCGTCGCCGCTATCGTCCTGATCATCGGTATCGGGCTGGATGCCATGGTGCTGATCTATGAGCGCGTGCGTGAGGAAGAGAAGAAGACGCATCTCCTCGTCGACGCGCTGCGCCATGGTTTCAACCGGGCGGCTGCGACCGTGGCCGATGCCAATCTGACCGTGCTTATCGTTGCGGCCATTCTTTTCTATGCCAGCAGCGGCTCGGTGCGTGGTTTCGCCGCGACCCTTATCATCGGCGTGTTCACCACCTTTTTTACCTCCTGCTTCGTCACGCGTTCGCTCATCGATATGTGGATATCGCACCGCAAGCCGCGCACCCTGCTGGTCGGTGTGCGCAGCGGCATTTTCGACAATGCCAACATCCGTTTCATGGGCATCCGGCGCTATACGTTCACCGTCTCGGCCGCCCTGGCGGTGGCAACGCTTGTTGCCTTCGCGACGATCGGAATGCATCTCGGCATCGATTTTGCCGGCGGTTCCATCATCGAAGTTCGCGCCAAGCAGGGTCTCGCGGACCCGGCAAATATCCAGTCACGCCTTCAGGATATTATTCCAGGGGATGTGCGGGTGGAACGGCTCGCCGATCGGCTCGGCGCGGTCATCCGGGTGCATGCCCAGGAGGGTGGCGAAAATGCCGAGCAATCGGCGGTAACCCTCGTGCGCGAGGAATTGGGCAAGGATTACGACTTCTCCCGCGTGGAAGTGGTTGGCCCCGCTGTTTCCGGTGAAATCACCACGACGGCTTCGCTTGCCGTGCTGGCGGCCCTGATTGCCATTCTCGTCTACATATGGCTGCGCTTCGAGTGGCAGTTCGCAGTCGGCGCGATCATCGCGACCTTGCATGACGTCATCCTGACACTCGGCCTCTTCGTTCTGACCGGCATGGAATTCAACATGACGAGTATTGCGGCGATCCTGACCATTGTCGGTTATTCGCTGAACGATACGGTTGTCGTCTATGACCGCATGCGTGAGAACCTCAAGCGCTATTCGCAGATGCCTTTGCCGATCCTGATCGATGCCTCCATCAATCAGACACTATCGCGGACCATTCTCACATCGGCGACGACGCTTCTGGCGTTGCTCGCACTCTACATCTTCGGTGGCGAAGTGATCCGTGCCTTCACCTTCGTGCTGCTTTTCGGTGTCGCAGTCGGCACTTTTTCGTCGATTTATATTGCGGCGCCCGTGCTGATCCTGTTCAAGCTGCGGCCGGACAAGTTCCAAACCGGCGGTGAAAGCTCAGGCCCCGCCGCCGGCGACATTCAGTCAGGCAAACCAGCGGTGTGATACATTGGCAAAAGGTATAGAAATCCGGAAAGCGCATTTCCCCGGGCGCGCACCGATCGACGCTTACGGCAATGGCGGTTTCCGCTTCGCCGACATGTCGCATCGCGGCTCGTTGCTCTGCCTGCCCTCGGGCATTTACGGCTGGGATATGTTGCTGGGCGACGCGCTGACACCGGATCGCTTCCAGAAGGTGCTCGACGAGGCCGCGCAGATCGAGGTTCTGCTTGTCGGCACCGGCATGGAACTGCGACCTCTGCCGGCTGATCTGAAGGCGGCCCTGCGCGCCCGGCAGATTTCCTCCGATCCGATGAGCACCGGAGCGGCTGTTCGCACGTTCAATATCATGCTGTCCGAGTCGCGTGCCGTCGCTGCTGCGCTGATTGCAGTTTGACCTCCGGATCACTCGACATGACCACATCAGCTACGCCGCGGAGCAATCGGGACATCTGCCTCGCCACGCTTCGAGATACCGATCGCGATCGTTATCTTGCCTGCCTGTTGGCGCCGGAGGAAAAGCGCCCGGCACTTGCCGCGCTTTACGCCTTCAATGCCGAATTGGCCCGCGTGCGCGACCTCGTGCATGAGCCGCTGCCCGGCGAAGTGCGAATGCAATACTGGCGCGATCTCCTCGAAGGGCAGGCCCATGGCTCGAGCGAAGCCAATCCCATTGCCGCCGAACTTCTGACGGCCATTGAACAATACCGCCTGCCGCGCCAGACGCTGATCGACATGATCGACGCGCGCATCTTCGATCTCTACGACGATCCGATGGAGACGCGTGGCAATCTGGAAGGCTATGCCGGGGAAACGGCGTCAGCGCTCATTCAGCTTGCGAGCCTGGTCCTGTCACCGGATGAGGCGAAGCGTTCCGCTGATATTGCCGGCCATGCCGGTGTCGCGCAGGCGATCGGCGGCTTGCTGCTGTTGATGCCGCTCCAGCGCCATCGCGGCCAACTCTACTTGCCGCTCGAGATTCTTGCAGCAACAGGCCTTGATCGGGATAGTTTCCTGGCCGGTGAGGACAAGGCACGCATTTCAGCCGCGATCGAGGCGTTCGCGGGTCTTGGCCGTGAGCATCTGGCCAAGGCGAGGGCGGCAGGCACGATACCGCCTGCGGTATTTCCAGCCTTCTTGCCCGTAGCCCTTGCCGAGCCTGCCTTGAAAAAAGCGCAGAAATTGGGAGCCGGTCTCTTCGACCATCCGCTGGCGCTGCCGCAATGGCGGCGGCAGATGCGCATGGCGCTGGCCTCTATTACAAAGAAAATCTAAAATAACATCACGCTCGCGCAAGTCTCGGCGTTTATGGAGATGGGCGGGCACTTGATTTATTTTTCAGGGGGAGCTGCCGTGGGCATTATCGTCTGGTGCGTACTTTTCGCGATTGTCGTCTTCTTCGCTTTCTTCGCGACGCGCATGGCTTCGCAGAACAAGGAAGACGGTCTGCACGATACCGGCCTTGCGATTATCGAGTTCGGCCGCGCTTTTCCAACCGAGGCGATCAGGCAACTGCAGACGACAGCCAACGGGCAGGCAGTCTTCGTACGCCTGCATGACGACAAGGCTGGCTTCATGCGCAGCCTTCGAAATCATTTCAGCGTCCACCTGATCGAGCCGGGCCGGGCGCATGCCAGGGATTCGGGCACCGGCCGTGGTCTGGCGGTCGAGTTTCTCGATGCTCCCCATCACAATGGAACGTTCGAATTTGCAACTCCGGCCGAAGCGGCGGAAGTCTCTCTTTGGCTGCTCGGCAATTATGTGGCTGGCGAAAATTCCAAGCCGGCAGAGTTGATGCCGCCGGCCAAGGCCTGAGAGATCTTAGGCGCTTTCGGCAAGGGCAGGAGCCGGCAGGCCGAGCCATTGAGCGCAATCGCCAAGCGCGCGCTTGGCGATGAGCTGGCGCTTCATGATGGTCTTGTCCTTGCCGCGAAAGCGCTTGATGCCCTCCGGTCTGACGATCGACCCTGGCTCCAGCTCCGGGAAAAGCCCGAAATTGATGTTCATCGGCTGGAAGGAGCGCTTGCCCGGCTCCTCGTCGGAGACGATATGGCCGCCGGTGATGTGGTTGAGCAATGAGCCGAGCGCCGTCGTGGCCGGCGGCAGCGATGGTGTTTCGCCCTTGCGTTCCGCAGCGGCAAAACGTCCGGCGAGCAGCCCGATGCTGGCGCTTTCGACATAGCCTTCGCAGCCGGTGATCTGGCCGGCGAATCGCAGGCCCGGTCGCGACTTCAGCATCAGCGAGCGGTCGAGCAGCGTCGGGGAGTTGATGTAGGTGTTGCGATGCAGCCCGCCGAGCCGCGCGAATTCGGCATTCTCAAGGCCGGGAATCAGGCGAAAGATCTCTGCCTGCGCGCCGTATTTCAACTTCGTCTGGAAGCCGACCATGTTGTAGAGCGTGCCGAGCGCATTGTCCTGGCGCAGCTGCACGACAGCATAGGCCTTGACTGTGGGGTTATGCGAGTTGGTAAGGCCCATCGGTTTCATCGGACCGTGGCGCAGTGTTTCGCGTCCGCGCTCGGCCATGACTTCGATCGGCAGGCAACCGTCGAAATAGGGCGTGCCTTCCCATTCCTTGAAGCCCACGGCGTCGCCGGCGATCAGGGCATCGAGGAAGGCATTGTACTGGGCCTGGTCCATCGGGCAGTTGATATAGTCCTTACCCGTGCCTCCCGGTCCGACCTTGTCGTAGCGGGACTGATACCAGCAGATGTCCATATTGATGCTGTCGCGATAGACGATCGGCGCGATGGCGTCGAAAAAGGCAAGCGCGTCGGCACCCGTTTCGGCCCGGATGGCACTGGCAAGACCGGGCGCGGTCAGCGGGCCGGTGGCGATGATCGCCTGGTCCCATTCCTCGGGCGGCAATCCCTGGATTTCCTCGCGGACAACGGTGATCAGCGGATGGGTCGCGATCGCCTGGGTTACGGCTGCGGAAAAACCGTCGCGATCGACAGCAAGGGCTCCACCGGCCGGTACCTGATGTCGATCCGCGCACGCCATGATCAGCGAGCCGGCCATGCGCATCTCTGCATGGATGACGCCGACCGCGTTGCTCGTGGCGTCGTCGGAGCGGAACGAGTTGGAGCACACCAGCTCGGCAAGATCGTCGGTCTTGTGTGCCTCGGTGCCGCGCACGCCACGCATCTCGTGCAGGATGACGGGCACGCCGGCGCTGGCGATCTGCCAGGCGGCTTCGGAGCCTGCGAGGCCGCCGCCGATGATATGAATAGGGGAGTGAGAGCTGGTCTGTGTCATGCGCGCGTCATTATCACGGGCAGGGCGGCGATCCAATTGCTTTGCGCAATGACTGGAGCCGAAAATAGCGCTGGAATCAAAAACGGCGCCGAAAGGCGCCGTCTTGAGGCAGTCTGCAGTTCAATACCGATTAACGGAAAGAACGTGCAGCGATGTTGCGGATTTCGTAGCGGCTAACGCCGATATCCGACAGGGTCTGGCTGGAGAGGTTGCCGAGTTCGTTCAGAGTGCGGCGGTAGCTGATCCAGTTCTTTGCAATGCGAAGCGGGTTCATGATCTTGTCCTCAGTATCTTGTTTGCGAGCGGTACGATTACCGCCTCAGCGCTTGCACTCTATATAGGCGTGAGAACGTGCTTTGTGCAGTGCAAAGAAAAGGCGTCTGCTATGCATTTGTGCAATATGGCGCCCAAAAAGCCATCAATGCCTAAAATTTACATGCCTTGCGTGTCGCGAATAGCTCGGACTAGGTCGCATTATGCTGCAGCTGCACAATGGACAAAAAAGAACGCCCGTCGCGGCGGTCCGCAACGGGCGTTGAGAAGGCTTTCGCTATTGGGCGAAGCCTATCCGGCGATTAGCGGCCGGTGGCTTCGCGAGCAACGCGATGGATGTCAGCGCGGTCGATACCGAGGTCGTGCAGTTCACGCGAGCTCATGCGGCCGAGTTCGTTGACGGTCTGACGATACTTGCGCCAGTTGTTGAAAGAGCGGGTCAGGTTCATTTTAGTCCCTTTCGAGGATTTGAAGATCTCGCGGCCCAGTGATTGGTTCCGCCGTCGATCTGATGCCTCATTATATATGTTGCGCTGAGAGAACTAAAAAGCGCGAATGCTTCATGTCACCTATGCGTAAAGTGCAATCCTTGTAGGCGATCTGCCCAAGAAGATGGCTGCTTTATGTGCATATCGCAGCTGAACGAAGAATGCCCTGAAGAGCTCATTCTCCGGCAAACCTCAGCTTTTCAAGGGCGGTTCTTGCGCTTGCCCACATCCGGCCATGTTTTCGCCAGCCTTGCTATTTTCGGGTAGGTCTAGTTGCTGGTGTGCGCCTTGCCGGAGATTTTTGATGGGCGCGCTTGGGCTCGACAGGTTTCGTCCCCGCACGACGCTTGATGGCGTCGGAGGACGCGTCGAGTGGCATATAAACGATTGAAACGGGCAAAAAAATAACGCCCACCGCGGGAGGAGGTGCGGCGGGCGTCATTTGTGGTGATTGACGACTGGGAGGAGGAGTGTCGTCAACCCATCGGAGCGCACTGGGAGGAGGAGTGTGCGGCTCCGAATTCTCTGTCAGGATTTACATCCTCAGGCTCTCTCCGATTTGCATCGGCCCGGCGCGCCATCGCCGTGTTTTGTTGCTTCACTAATAGTATGACTTTTTGATTTTGTGCAGCGCAATAATTTCATGGGAGATATGTTGTCTGCGCATGTCTTGCATGGGTATCTCGATACCGGTCCTTAGCATACTGAATGATCGCTTAATACTGTATTAACGAGAGACATATTCGTGTGGAAGGTGCTGGCGGCGCATACACGCAAGCTCGGATCGATCGCCTGCCGTTTTGTGGTAATTCTTCTCTATGCGGAGAGTCGCATGGGTAGGGGGCCGGGATGTATAGAGGCAGGCTGGAGCGGGATCTGAAGATCTGGGTCGACAAGGGACTTGTCGATGCGACGGCGGCGCAGGCTGTGCTGCGCGAATATGACGGACGCCAGACAAGCTTTAGCGCGGGGAGGGTGCTGGCCATCCTGGCTGCCGTGCTTCTCGGTCTGGCGCTATTGCTGTTCATCTCCGCGAACTGGGAAGAGATCCCGAGGCTTGGGCGCCTTGTCGCTCTCGTTGCCATGATATGGGGCTTCTATCTCGGCGCCGCCAAGCTGCTGACTGCCGGGCGCTCCATATTGGCGGCAGCCTTGCTGATTCTCGGGACATTGAGTTTCGGTGGCGCCATGGCGCTCGTCGGTCAGATGTACAACATGTCCGGCGACGAGCTGAGGATGATAATCGTCTGGTTCGCTGCGGCCTGCATGGTCGCGGCGCTATTTCGCTCCAGCGCGCAGGTGGCACTTGCCGGCTTCCTCGCCTGGGCGTTTTGCGGTGCCTATCTCTGGGATCATTTTGATCGTTGGCAGGGCGTCATGCCGTGGGTGCCCCTTCTGATGGCCGCGGTCCTGATTGCGCTCGTCAGATATGTCGATGCGCCGAGAGCGAGACACTTCGCCTATCTGATCATCGTCGGGTGGCTGACCTGGCTTTTCGGCCTGCACGAGAGCCTGAATGCGGCAATCCTGTTTGCCGCCGTTGGAATGGCCGCCTTCCTTGCAGTCAGCATCCCTGCCTCGCCACTCATGCCTCTCGTGCGGACGGCGGGTGCTGCACCGGCCTTTTACGCTTTTCTTGTCGCCGCGATCGGTCTCTTTCTGGTTCACGCCGAAATCAGCAACGAGACCTTTACGAATGATCTTTGGGAGAAAGATGCGCTTGCGCTGATCATCGTGGCCGTTGCGACGCTGGCAAGCGCTGTCATCGCAATCGCCCTTAGCGGTCGTGACAATGGTGCGGTACGCTTTCTCGCCTATTTCGTCTTCGCCTGCGAGATCCTCTATCTCGCCAGCGAAACGATCGGCTCGATCATCGGTACGGCGGGCTTCTTCCTGATTGCCGGTTTGCTGGTGGCGCTTGCCGCCTGGGTGGTCATCCGGTTGGAACGGCGCTTTTCCGGCAGTCGCGAGCAGGGAGCACAGGCATGAGTGATCTGGCTGAGAAGAATGCCGTTCTGAACGGCCTGCACCGCTTCTGGATTGCCGCCATCATCGTTGCGGCCCTGCAGACGGCCGTGCTCGGCTATATGGTCGGCGAGCGGGCCTGGGGCCTGCGAAGCGGTGTCGAGGTTATCCTGAAGACAGCGCCGGTCGATCCGCGCGATCTTCTGCGCGGCGATTACGTGACCTTGAACTACGACATTTCGCGGGTTCCGGTCTCGACGCTGGTCGGCGGTGCGCCGAAGCAAAGTCTGACTGCCCAGATCCTGTCCGTTCGCCTGAAGAAACAGGATGACGGCTACTGGGGTATTGTCGAATCATCCTTTGGACCGCTCGATCCCAAGCCCGATACGGTCGTGCTCAAAAGCCTGCCCGTCGACTATTTCTTCTATGCGGAGCAGACCGAGGCGTCGCAGTCATTGATCTCGGTCGACTATGGCATTGAGCGCTATTATGTGCCCGAAGGCCAGGGGCACGACATCGAGGGCGCGCGCAATGAGAGCCGTGTCGCCATTGCGGCCCGCATCTCTTCCGATGGTGCTGCCCACATCAGAGCCCTGCTTCTTGACGGCAAACCGGTATACGAGGAGCCGCTTTATTGACGATGTTTGTCCGTCAAAACCGGATAAGCTTGCCCATGGTCGTGGAACCGTCATTTTTCCTTTGCGTGGTTTGAAACGGGTGATATAGAGACGCCGCGCTCCGGAAGGCCCCATGGGCAGGCATCGCCATGCGGTTTTGGGAACGCGGGTATGGTGAAATTGGTAGACACGCCAGATTTAGGTTCTGGTGCCGCAAGGCGTGGGAGTTCAAGTCTCTCTACCCGCACCAAGACGTCTTATGGACGGGGGAGGCTGAACAAGCTTGTCTTCCTACATGCCGCAGGACGCGCCATTTTGCCTAGGCATCCCGCTTTCGGATAGGGAGTGGATCAGATGCTTCGACTCGTAACGAGATAGGGCTGCCTCTTGCGCGTTCATTCGAAGGCGCGGCGCTCTTGGCAAAGTGACAGGGAATTGCATCCAAGCCACGCTCGGGATTTTCCGGCGTCGTGCTCATCGAAACGAACGGCTGTCTGGGCACGGCCGCCATGAATGAAGGTAGGACAATGCAGGTTATCGAAACGCTCGCTGAAGGGCTGAAGCGCGAAATCAAGGTGGTCATCCCCGCCAAGGACATGGAAGTTCGCATGAACGAACGCCTGGCCGAGGTCAAGGACAAGGTCCGCATCAACGGTTTCCGTCCGGGCAAGGTACCGGTTGCGCATCTGAAGAAGGTCTATGGCAAGTCCATCATGGCCGACCTCGTCAACGAGATCGTTCGTGACCAGCCGCCGGCAATCCTGACCGAGCGCGGCGAAAAGTCGGCAACCCAGCCGGAAATCGCCATGACCGAAGACAAGGACGAGGCAGAAAAGATCCTGGCTGCCGAAGCCGATTTCGAATTCACGCTCTCCTACGAAGTCATTCCGGCGATCGAGCTGAAGTCCGTCAAGGGCATCAAGATCACGCGCGAAGTTGCTGAGATTGCTGAAGACGAAGTCACCGAGCAGATCCTCAAGATCGCCGAAAGCGCTCGCACCTACGAAACCAAGAAGGGCAAGGCTGCCGATGGCGACCGCGTCACCATCGATTACCTCGGCAAGGTCGACGGCGAAGCCTTCGACGGCGGCAAGGACGAAGACGCGCAGCTCGTTCTCGGCTCCAACCGCTTCATCCCGGGCTTCGAAGAACAGCTCGTCGGCGTGAAGGCTGGCGATGAGAAGGTCATCACCGTAACCTTCCCGGCTGACTACCCGGCCAAGAACCTCGCAGGCAAGGAAGCCACCTTCGACATCAACGTCAAGGAAGTGGCCGCTGCCGGCGAAGTCGAGATCAACGACGAACTCGCCACCAAGCTCGGCCTCGAATCGGCCGATCGCCTGAAGGAAATCGTCCGCGGCCAGATCGAAAGCCAGTACGGCTCGGTTACGCGCCAGAAGGTCAAGCGTCAGATCCTCGACCAGCTCGACGAAATGTACCAGTTCGACACCCCGCAGAAGCTGGTTGAAGCCGAATTCGCCAGCATCTGGCGCCAGATCCAGACGGACCTTGCTGAATCGGGCAAGACCTTCGAAGACGAAGACACCACGGAAGAAAAGGCTCGCGAAGAGTACCGCAAGCTTGCTGAGCGCCGTGTTCGCCTCGGCCTCGTTCTCTCCGAAATCGGCGAGAAGGCCGGCGTCGAAGTCAGCGAAGACGAACTGCAGCGTGCGCTTTACTCGCAGCTCCAGCAGTTCCCAGGCCAGGAAAAGGAAATCCTGGAATTCTTCCGCAACACGCCTGGCGCTTCGGCCAACCTGCGCGCTCCGATCTTCGAAGAAAAGGTCATCGATCACCTGCTGACCGAAGTCAACGTTACGGACAAGACCGTTTCCAAGGAAGCGCTGCTGGCCGACGACGAAGCCGAAGACAAGCCGGCTGCCAAGAAGGCTGCTCCGAAGAAGAAGGCCGCTGCTAAGGCTGAAACGACCGAAGCTGCCGCCGAAGGCGAAGAAGCCGCTCCGAAGAAGAAGGCTGCTCCGAAGAAGAAGGCTGCTGAAGACAGCGCCGAGTAATCGGTCTTTCTTCTGGATTGAAATGAAGCCCTGCCGTTCGCGGCGGGGCTTTTTTGTTGCTGAGAGGGGGGCTCTCTAAAGTGCGTGGACCGGTTAGGTCGAAGCCTCGATCCACGAGGGCGGTGGTGAATCGCCCACGCGATTCCAGACATCAGCGCGAACAGCGGTCGATTACGATAGACATTTCTCACCGCCATCATACGCTTCACTTGGAAACGCAACTCGGTGCGATAACCAAGGATGCCCGACGTGATTGAAGCGGTGATGTTTGATCTTGATGAAACCCTCATCGACCGGCGTGCGGCGCTAAAGGCATTTCTGCCGGATCAATTCGAGCGGTTCAGGGATCAACTGCAGGGCGTGACATTGCAGGCGTTCGAGGCAACCTTTTTGGCATTGGAGAAGGAAGGCCTAGTCGACAAACAAAAGCTCTACCCGAGATTGGCGGCAGATCTTGATATGGACAGCCATTGCGGAGCTCGCTTGCTTTCCGATTTTCAAACGCATTATCCACATTTCGCAAAGCTATCTATTGGTGCCCTTGAAACGCTGGTAGCATTACGGGTGCGCGGTTTGAAGACCGCCATCATCAGCAACGGTCATACCGAAGTTCAGTCGGCAAAAATTGAGATCACCGGGCTCAGAAATAACGTCGACCTCGTTGTCATTTCGGAGGATGTCGGGCTGCGGAAGCCAGATCCAAGAATTTTTCAGCTCACCGCGGAACGGCTGGGCGTCACTCCGGCGCGCTGCATCTTCGTCGGTGATAACCCGGAGGCGGACGTCATTGGTGCGCAAGCATCTGGAATGACAGGCATATTTTACAATGCCGGTACCTCTTGGCCGGACGCGCTGCCATTCCCGAAATACAGTATCGAAACTCTCGTCGAAGTCCTATCCCTGATTGAAGCTCTTGCATGAGCTCTGGCGCCTGCGCCTGACGCCAGTCTGCGTACCCTCAAAGCTCCGACTTGATATCACCCATGCGGTTCCAGGCATCGAGGCCGGCGATCTTGTAGGCTTCGGCGAGCGTCGGGTAGTTGAAGGTGTTCTCGACGAAATATTCGACCGTACCCTTGAGGTTCAGCACTGCCTGGCCGATGTGGACGAGTTCCGTCGCGCCTTCGCCGACGATGTGGACGCCGAGTAGGCGGCGTGTCTTCAGCGAGAAGATCATTTTCAGAAGGCCAGTGTCGAGGCCCATAATGTGGCCGCGCGAGGTCTCGCGGAAGCGGGCGATACCGCATTCATAGGCGATGTGCCGTTCCTTGACCTCTTCCTCGGTCAGGCCGCAGGTGGAAATCTCAGGCACGGCGTAGATGCCGTAGGGGAAGTATTTCGGCGGCTCCTTGGCGATCGCGCCGACGGCGACGCGGGCAGCGATGCGGCCCTGTTCCATCGAGGTGGAGGCAAGGCTCGGGAAGCCGACGACGTCGCCGGCGGCAAAGATATGCGGAACCTTGGTGGCGAAGGTCTCCGGATTGACACTCAGGCGGCCGCGCGCATCGGCCTCGAGGCCGGCGGCGGGAAGGTTGAGCGTATCCGTCGCGCCCATGCGGCCGGCGGCAAACAGCACCATGTCGGTGGTGAGGCGGCGGCCATTGTCGAGCGTCAGCTCGACCTTGCCGTTCTGGTGTGTAACCTTGTCAGCCTTCTGGCCGAGGAACAGCTTCATGTTGCGATCGCGCAGCTGATAGGTGAAATCCTCGACAATCTCTTTGTCGATGAAGTCGAGCATGGTGGATTTCGGATCGATCAGCGTCACCTGAGTATCGAGCGCGCTGAAGATCGTGGCGTATTCGATGCCGATGACGCCTGCACCGATGACGACCATCGAGCGCGGCAGCTCCTCGATATCAAGCAGCTCGTCGCTATCGAGAACCGTCTTGCCGTCAAAGGGCATGTAATCGGGACGGAACGGTTTGGTGCCGACTGCCAGCAGAATGCTGGCGGCGGACACGGTGACCACCTCGCCGTCATCCTTGACCACCTGCATGGTCTGCGGATCGACGAAGCTTGCCTTGCCACGCATGTGCTGGACGCGATTGCGCGCGAACTGGTGTTCCAGCACTTCGACTTCGTGATCCAGCGTGATCAGCAGGCGGCGGCGCAGATCCTCCGCGCTGATTTCCTGCTTCACGCGATAGGCGCGCCCATAGAAGCCGCGTTCGCGCCAGCCTGAGAGGTTCAGCGCGGTTTCACGCAGCGTCTTGGAGGGAATGGTGCCGGTATGGACCGAAACGCCGCCTACGCGCTTGCCCTGCTCGATGACGAGCACCTTCTTGCCGAGCTTGGCAGCCTGAATGGCGCCTCGGCGGCCGGCTGGGCCGCTGCCTACGACTAGGAGATCGAATTGGTCCATCGGGAAGCCTCGGATGATTGGATAGGGAATCAATGTCGCAACGCAACATGCTGTCCGTCAACCGGTAGCGGCTCAATGTTACAGATTATCTAACGGGATATGACGCTTCTCAGGAAGAAGAGAGTCCAAGCCAGGGTTCGAGCTTCTCGAAGGTCCGGTCCATTGCATAGGCGCGCGCAAAGGAAAGGGAGAGGTGTCCATAGATGATCGACATCTGGCCCTCTGCCGTTGCCTCATTGGTCTTCGCAATGGCAGCGAGATAAAGCGCGGATGCAAGCCCGGTGCGGTCCGCTCCGGCCTGGCAATGAATGAGGATCGGTTTAGGGGCATCGCGCATGATCTCGACCAATTGCGCCGCTTGCTCCTGCGTCAATTCCTTGTTGGAGGACATGCGGAAATCGACATGATTGATATCGAGGTGTTTCGCCTCGGTGATTTCCTTGTCGTACCAATGATGGCCGGTATTATCGCCGCGCAGATTGATGATGGTTTTGATGCCATACTGCTTCTGGAGGTCGGCAATCATCGCTGCTGATGGCTGCGAAGAGCGATAAAGCTCCCCGTCAATGACGGGATGGAAATTTGCCGTCCAAAGCATATGGCCGTAGAAGCCGCCCGCGACTGCCGCGAATGCTACCAAGGCGACAATCGCTCCGCGGCCAACGCGGACGAGATGACGAGCAAGCGGCGGCAATATCTTCTGCATGCGATCTCCGGGCCAGCCGAACGCTTGAGCGAATAGGCCAAATCAAAACAATGACATCCGAAGGCAAAGATACCGATTTGGACGCTCGATCCTTCTGCCAGATCATCCTGATGCCGAACTGAAAAAGGGAAATGGAGATGAAGGGTGGCATTGAGTGGTTTCACGACAGGGGAAACAATATCCATGGATATGAAAATATATCCATCTCAAATGGATATTGCTATATTCTAATGTAATGCTTTATTATCTGGGCGATATTTTCAGATCAACCGCAGTGCTCTGAAGCTGACATGGCCGTTCTTGCCGATGATAATATGATCGTGAACGGTAATGCCCAGAGGCTTGGCGGTATCGATGATGGTCTTGGTCATCTCGATATCGGCGCGCGACGGCGTCGGGTCGCCTGACGGATGATTATGGACGAGAATCACCGCTGTGGAAGAGAGTTCCAGTGCGCGCTTGACCACCTCGCGCGGATAAACGGGCGTGTGGTCGACGGTGCCGAGGCCCTGGATTTCATCGGCAATCAAGGCGTTGCGCTTATCGAGGAACAGCAGCCGGAATTGTTCGCGTGCTTCGTGCGCCATGGCGGTATGGCAATAGTCGATCAGCGCTTTCCAGGAGGATAGAACCGGCTTGCCCGTCAGTTCGCTCTTCAGCATGCGCTGCGCAACACTTGCGATAAGTTTCAGGTCAAGCGCCACGGCATCGCCGACGCCGCTAATCTCCGTAAGCAGGCCCACCGGCGCGCCGAAGACGCCGCCGAGCGTTCCGAAGCGGGCGAGCAGGGCCTTGGCGATCGGTTTCGTGTCCCGGCGCGGAATGAGCCTGAACAGCAGCAATTCAAGAATTTCATAGTCGGCGAGCGCCGTGTCGCCACCGTCGCGATAGCGATTGCGCAGCCGCTCGCGATGGCCATGGTAATCGGCTTCCACTTTCGCGGGCGCTGATTTGGCGGCAACAGGTGGCGATTTCGTGGATTTCGCAGAAAAAAACATCCGCTCGTCGAAAAGCTGGGCTTCTTCCAATGCCTCCGTCGTCCCGCCGCCATCGAGGGGCATGTCACCATGTCCGGAAGAGCGAGCGGGGCGTTTCGCCATGAATTATCCCTGCAATGGCGACAGGCCGGGGCGATCAAGGCCACCGGGCGACAGGGTAAAGATCTCGCAGCCCGTCGCGGTAACCCCGACGGTATGCTCGTACTGAGCCGAGAGTGAGCGATCCCGTGTGACCGCAGTCCAGCCGTCACCGAGCACCTTCACATGCGGCTTGCCGAGATTGATCATCGGCTCGATGGTGAAGATCATGCCCTCGCGCAATTCCGGCCCGTCGCTGGCGCGGCCGTAATGCAGGATATTCGGCGAGTCGTGGAAGAGGCTGCCGACGCCATGGCCGCAGAAGTCGCGAACGACCGAGCAGCGCTCCGCTTCGGCATAGGTCTGGATTGCTTCGCCGATGGCGCCCGTGCGCGCGCCGGGGCGCACGGCGGCGATGCCGCGCATCAGGGATTCATAGGTGACTTCCAGAAGCCGTTCCGCCGAGCGCTTGATTTCGCCGACGGGATACATGCGGCTGGAATCGCCGTGCCAGCCACCGAGCACATAGGTGACGTCGATGTTGACGACGTCGCCTTCGCGCAGCGGCTTTTCGTTGGGAATGCCGTGGCAGACGACGTGGTTGATCGAGGTGCAGGAGGACTTCATGTAGCCGCGATAATTCAGCGTCGCGGGAAAGGCGCCGTGATCCATTCCGAATTCGAAAACGAAACGGTCGATGACATCGGTCGGAACACCCGGCTCGACGATTGCGGCGAGTTCATCGAGGCAGCGTGCGGTCAGCTGGCATGCCTTGCGCATCCCGGCGAATGCGTCCTGCCCGTAGATGCGGATAGCGCCCGTATTCTTCGCCGGCGCCGTTGCCGCTTCGATGTAGTTCACCATGGTTAGCCTTCAACCGAAATCTTTATACTGGTATCTAATGCAGCTATGCCGGGTTCGTCTATCGGGATCAACCCGGCAGGGGTGATTTCCGTCGGTGAAACCCTGCATTTCAGAGCATATACTTGCACGCCGCGCCTCAAAGCCCGCTCGAAGGCCTTGAGGTAAATGGGATCGAGATCGCCGCAGATCCGAAAGCGATGGCAATCATCCCGCTGGATCACGAACAGCATCACGGCGCGAAAGCCTGCCTGCACCATGTCACCAAGCTCTTCCAGATGCTTGGCGCCGCGCGCTGTCGCCGTATCGGGAAATTCCGCCAGATGTGGCTGTCGCATGAAGTGGACGTTCTTGACCTCGACATAGGTGGTTGTCTTCAACGGGTCGGTCAAGAGCAGGTCGATGCGGGAGTTGCGGCCGTAATTCTGCTCGCGCTTGACCGTGGTGTATTCGCCGAGATCGGAGATCTGGCCGAGCGCTATGGCTTCCGCCGCAATACGGTTCGGCATGCCGGTATTGACGCCGACCGTCGTGCCATCGGCCTCGATCAGCTCGAAGACATGGCGATACTTCCGCTTGGTGCCCTCATGCTCTGAGAGCCAAATGCGGGAGCCGGGCGCCGTCAGCCCCAGCATGGAGCCGGTATTCGGGCAGGAGCCCGTGATAAGCGTCCCGTCTTCCAGCTCGGCATCGAAGAGGAAACGCTTGTATCGCGCGATCAGCCGGGCAGGGACGAGAGGCGGATTGAAGAGCATGAATGAATTGATCGCTTAGGCCCGTTCCAGCACGAAGCTGCCCGGCGCCTCTTCAAGGGCGTTGAGAGCCTGGCCGCCGGGCTGGCGCGCAGGCGCCATGCGATGGTCCTGCGACAGGATCCATGCGTGCCAATGCGTCCACCAGGAACCCGGCGTCTCCTTGGCGTCCTCCAGCCAATGCTCATACTCACCCTTCACCGGGCCACCAGTCCAGAACTGGTATTTGCGCTTGTCCGGCGGGTTGACGACGCCCGCGATGTGGCCGGAGCCGGTCAATACGAATTCCACCGGCCCGCCAAAATACTGGCTGCCGACGAAAACGGACTTCGCAGGGGCGATATGATCTTCGCGCGTCGCCAGATTATAGACCGGGATGCGTACATCCTTCAGCGACAATGTCTTGCCGTCGAGGACCATCTTGCCCTGGCTCAGCGTATTGTTGAGGTAGCAATTGCGCAGATAGAACGAGTGGTTGGCCGCCGCCATACGCGTCGAATCGGCATTCCAGAACAGAAGATCGAAGGGCAGGGGTTCCTGGCCCTTCAGGTAGCTGTTGACGAAGTAGGGCCAGATGAGTTCGGAGGCGCGGAGCATATTGAAGGCCGCGGCCATCTTCGATCCCTCAAGATAGCCGACCACATTCATCTGCTGTTCGAGCGATGCGATCTGTTCCTCGTCGACAAAAACCTTGAGATCGCCCGCAAAGGTGAAATCGACCTGCGTCGTCAGAAAGGTCACGGTGCGGATGCGCCTGTTCTTTTCCTTGGCATGGAGGGCGAGCGTTGCCGCGAGCAGCGTACCGCCGACGCAGTATCCCACGGCATTGACCTCTTGTTCGCCAGTGGCCTTCTCGACGGCTTCCAGCGCGAAATCGATGCCTTCGCGCGCATAAGACGTCCAGTCCTTCAGCGCATGGCGTTGATCGGGGTTCACCCAGGAAATGACGAAGACGGTGTGCCCCTGTTCCACGCACCATTTGATGAATGATTTCTGCGGGTTGAGATCGAGAATGTAGAATTTGTTGATCCAGGGCGGGCAGATCAGCAGCGGCCGCTTCAGCACCTTCTCTGTCGCCGGCTCATATTGGATGATCTGGCAGACATCGCTTTGTGCGATCACCTTGCCGGGCGTCAGCGCCATATCGCGACCGACGGCAAATTTCGTCATGTCGGTCTGCCGCAGCCGCAATTCGCCGCGGCCCAGATTGATGTCTTCGGCGAGCATCTTCATGCCGCGCACCAGGTTCTCCGCATTGGAGGCAACCGTTTCGCGATAGAGCTGCGGATTCGTCGCAATGAAATTGCTCGGCGAAAAGGCGGCCGTGATCTGCTTCGTATAGAAAGCGGCCTTGTGGCGCGTGTGGTCGTCCAGGCCTTCAGCGTCGCCAACGAGCTTTTCCGCCCAGCCGGCGGTCAGAAGATAGGTCTGCTTCAGAAAATCGAAGAAGGGGTTCTTCTGCCAGTCCTCGTCCGCGAACCGCTTGTCTTTGACCGGTTCGGCCTGCGTTTCGGCGGCCGAATCGCCGTTGAGGCGCTGCAGCGTTTTCGTCCACAGGCCAAAATAACCAGACAGCAGATAGGTTTGCGCCTCCAGCGTCCGGCGCGGGTCGGAAAGCCAGTATTCGCCGACTTTGGAGAGCGTTTTGACCATATCGGTGATCGGATCGGCAACGGTGTCGACCTTCTCGCCGCGTTCGCGTGGCGCCAGCCACTCGGATGCCGCCTTGCCGAGATTTTCCAGCGCACGGGCGAAGTTGACGGCCATCGCTTCGGGATCCCTGACGATGTAAGGCTCGACTGACTTCGGGTCGAAGCCGGCAAAGCCGCCATTTCCTTCATTGTTGTCCCGCTTGCTGTCGGTCACGCATCATCCTCCCGGCGGCAATTGTCTCTTGTTTTCCATTTGTACATCTTGCTGGAAAAGGAATACAAGTCGAATGAAACGCAACCCTGCTCTTGCTTTGCTGCTGCGACAAATTTAACAGTCGCAACCCACAGCAAGGAATAGCGCAGGAAGACAATTATGGGCGGCGGCATGGTGGCAAGACTGAACCGGTATTCCGTACTCTGCGGTGCGATGTGCGGAATCCTCGCATTGACGCTCGCGGGCTGCTCGACCCCTGAGGAAAAGGCTGAATTTGCCAAGCGCAAGCAGCCGCCTGCAGCTGTCATCGTCAAGGCCCCGAAAGGCAGCCAGGTCGACCTGAGCAATACGCAACAATATTACAAGGATGGCTATCCATCCTTCAACGCGCCGCCGACGGCAGCAAACGTGCAGATCAACGATCAGCAGGCCGGAGATCTGGTCAAGCAGCTGACGGCGCTCGGCGCGCAGTGCAAGGCGGGCACCATCTCGGAAGCCGAGTACCAGAAGCGCGTCGCCGAGATGCGCAAGCTCGCTGCCGAACACGGCCAGGATACGTTGCAGGAAATTCAGAAAGAGAGCAGCGCTCAGCCGAGCCAGACGCAGAATTAACCTTGCGTTTCAGGCAATTTCGACGCAAAGCGTTCGGATAGGCCGAATTTGGATGTGTCTTATCGGTTAAGTGCACTTTGTCTGCGCAACCGCCCAAGATTCACCTTATCTTTCGAGTCAGCTAGTTGCGGTGCCGCGATTCCAAGTTCGTATCGCGGCTCACCGGAAGATCGACGAACTTCATCGCGGTTGTGAGGGCCGCTGTCCCTGGGGAAATAAATGGAAGAGTTTCATAAAGTCCGGCGTTTGCCGCCCTACGTTTTCGAACAGGTCAACCGTTTGAAAGCAAGCGCGCGAGCGGGCGGGGCGGACATTATCGACCTCGGCATGGGCAATCCCGACCTTCCGACCCCGAAGGCGATCGTCGACAAGCTGTGCGAAGTGGTTCAGGACCCGCGCACGCATCGCTATTCCTCATCCAAGGGCATCCCCGGCCTGCGCCGGGCACAGGCCGCCTATTATGCCCGTCGTTTCGGCGTCAAGCTCAATCCGGATACGCAGGTGGTCGCCACCCTCGGCTCCAAGGAAGGCTTTGCCAACATGGCGCAGGCGATCACGGCGCCGGGCGATGTCATCCTCTGCCCGAACCCGACCTATCCGATCCACGCCTTCGGCTTCCTGATGGCCGGTGGCGTGATCCGTTCGATGTCGGTCGAGCCGGACGATAGCTTCTTCCCGCCGCTGGAGCGGGCCGTACGCCATTCGATCCCGAAGCCGCTGGCTCTGATCCTCAACTATCCGTCTAACCCGACGGCCTATGTGGCGACGCTGGATTTCTACAAGGAAGTCATCGCTTTCGCCAAGAAGCATGACATCATCGTGCTGTCGGATCTCGCCTATTCGGAAATCTACTTCGATGACGCTCCGCCGCCGTCGGTGCTGGAGGTTCCTGGCGCCATGGATGTGACGGTCGAGTTCACCTCTATGTCGAAAACCTTCTCCATGCCTGGCTGGCGCATGGGCTTTGCCGTCGGCAACGAGCGGCTGATCGCGGCATTGACGCGGGTGAAGTCCTACCTCGATTACGGCGCCTTCACGCCGATCCAGGTGGCGGCGACGCATGCGCTGAACGGCGACGGTTCCGACATCGCCGAAGTGCGTAGCATCTACAAGCGCCGCCGCGACGTTCTGGTCGACAGCTTCGGCAAGGCCGGCTTCGAAGTGCCGCCGCCGGCAGCGACCATGTTCGCCTGGGCGAAGATCCCGGAGAAGTTCCGTCATCTCGGCTCACTGGAGTTTTCCAAGCTCCTCGTCGAGAAGGCCGACATCGCGGTTGCGCCCGGCATCGGCTTCGGCGAGCAGGGCGACGATTATGTCCGCATCGCGCTTGTCGAAAACGAGCATCGCATCCGGCAGGCAGCGCGCAATCTGAAGCGCTTCCTCTCCACGGCCGATGAAACAATGCATAATGTGATTTCGCTGAACGCACATCGTTGATATCGCACGGCAGCCGTTCTCGCGGCTGCCGTCCCAAGATACTGATCAGGAATTTTCCATGGCAGATGCCCTCAAAATCGGCATTGCGGGCTTGGGCACCGTTGGTGCCTCGCTCGTCCGCATCATCCAGAGCCGCGCCAACGAGCTTGCCGTCACCTGCGGCCGTCCCATCAAGATCGTCGCCGTCACCGCGCGTGATCGCACCAAGGATCGCGGCATCGACCTCACGGATGTCGAATGGTTCGGCGGTCCGGTCGATCTGGCTCAGAAGGCCGATATCGATGTTTTCGTCGAGTTGATCGGCGGCTCCGAGGGCGCTGCCAACGCTGCCGTGCGCGCCGCTCTTGCCCGTGGCCTGCATGTCGTTACCGCCAACAAGGCGCTTCTTGCCTATCACGGCGTCGAACTCGCGCAGATCGCGGAAGAGAAGGGCGCTCTGCTCAACTTCGAAGCGGCGGTCGCCGGCGGTATTCCGGTCATCAAGGCCCTGCGCGAATCCCTGACGGGCAACACGATTTCGCGTGTCTACGGCATCATGAACGGCACCTGCAACTACATCCTGACCCGGATGGAGAAGGAAGGCCTGTCCTTTGCCGATTGCCTGAAGGAAGCGCAGCGCCTCGGCTATGCCGAAGCCGATCCGGCTTTCGATATCGAAGGCAACGACACGGCACACAAGCTGGCCATCCTGACGACGCTTGCCTTCGGCAACCGCATCGCGGCCGATGACATCTATCTCGAAGGGATCACCAATGTCTCCATCGAGGATATCCGTGCGGCCGCCGATCTCGGCTATCGCATCAAGCTGCTCGGCGTCGCCCAGCGCACCGAAAGCGGTATCGAACAACGCGTGCATCCGACCATGGTGCCGCTCGATTCGGTCATCGCCCAGGTTGATGGCGTCACCAATGCCGTGGCGATCGAATCGGACATTCTCGGCGAATTGCTGATGGTCGGCCCCGGCGCCGGCGGCAATGCCACGGCGTCCTCCGTGCTGGGTGACATCGCCGATATAGCCAAGAGCCAGCCGGGCGCACAGCGCGTGCCGGTGCTTGGTCACCCTGCCAAGTCGCTTGAGCCCTATCGCAAGGCGCAGATGCAGAGCCACGAAGGCGGTTATTTCATCCGCCTGACCGTTCTCGACCGCACCGGCGTCTTCGCAAGCGTCGCGACCCGCATGGCGGAGAACCACATCTCGCTCGAATCGATCGTCCAGCGCTCGACACAGCACCTGTCGCCCTCGGCGCATCAGACGATCATTCTCGTGACCCATGCGACCACAGAGGATTCGGTGCGCAAGGCTGTCGCTGCCATAAAGACCGAAGGCTACCTCGTCGGCGAGCCGCAGGTCATCCGCATCGAGCGGCCGAAGGAATAGGCTGACGGCGGCGGCGCTTCAAAGGGCGCCGCCATCCTCAAATTTTGGGAGAGATGGTGGAGCAACCGGTCGATCCAGTTCAGCGAGCGTTTCTGGGCGTGGAGCGCTCGGTATCCGGCAATCGCTGGGTCTCCCGGCTCGACCAGGCCGGACAGAACAGAGCACTCGCCATCGCGCAGGTGCATGGTCTGCCGGAGCTGATCGCCCGCGTGCTTGCCGGTCGTGGTGTCGGCATCGATGAGGCCATGGCCTTCCTCGATCCGACGATCCGCAGCCTGATGCGCGATCCCTATCTGCTGACTGACTGCGAAAAGGCGGCACAGCGCCTTCTGCGTGCGATCAAAACAGGCGAAACCGTTGCGATCTTCGGCGACTACGATGTCGATGGAGCCTCCTCGTCGGCGCTGCTCTATCGCTTCCTGACCCATTTCGGCGTTCCCGCCAGCATCTATATCCCCGATCGTATCTTCGAAGGCTACGGCCCCAATCCTAACGCCATCAACCAGCTCATCGACAATGGCGCGACACTGATTGTGACGGTCGATTGCGGCTCCACCAGCTTCGAGGCGCTGGAGGCGGCGAGGGCACGTACTATCGATGTGGTCGTCATCGATCACCATCAGGTGGCGCACGAGCTGCCGCCATGCCACGCGTTGGTCAATCCGAACCGTGAGGATGATCTGTCCGGGCAGGGGCATCTCTGCGCTGCCGGCGTCGTCTTCCTCGTTCTCGTTGCTGCCCTGAAGCAATTGCGTGAGGCGGGTGATGCTCGTGTGCGCTCGCTGGATCTTCTGGCCTGGCTCGATATCGTCGCACTCGCGACCGTCTGCGATGTCGTGCCGCTCAAGGGGCTTAACCGCGCCTATGTGGTGAAAGGTCTGATCGCCGCCCGCCATCAGGGCAATCCCGGGCTTGCCGCTCTGTTTCGCAAGGCGGGGCTCGGCGGCCCGGTGACGCCCTATCATTTCGGCTTTCTCATTGGCCCGCGCATCAATGCCGGTGGCCGCATTGGCGACGCAGCACTCGGCGCACGCCTGCTGACCCTCGACGATACAAGTGAAGCCGAGACGATCGCGGCCAAGCTCGATGAGCTCAACCGTGATCGCCAGCTCATGGAGGCCGCCATGCTGCAGGAGGCCGAGGGCGAGGCTCTGGCGGAATATGGCAATGGCGACGGCGCCTCGGTCATCATCACGGCGCGGGAGAACTGGCATCCCGGCATCGTCGGCCTGATCGCTTCGCGCCTCAAAGACAAGTTTCGCCGCCCGGCCTTTGCGATTGCCTTTGATTCGTCGGGCAAGGGCACCGGCTCCGGCCGCTCGATCAACGGCTTCGACATGGGCCGCATGGTCCGCGCCGCCGTCGATGCCGGTTTGCTGGTCAAGGGCGGCGGTCACGCGATGGCGGCCGGCCTCACGGTGGAGCGGAGCAATCTCGGAAAATTGCGCGCCTTCTTCACCGAGAAGGCGGAAAAGCAGGTTGCCGGCCTCGTGGCCAACGAGACATTGAAGATCGACGGTGCACTCGGCGCAAGCGGCGCGACCGTGGAACTGATAGACCGCCTCGAAACCGCCGGCCCCTACGGCTCAGGCCATCCGCAGCCCATCTTCGCCCTGCCAAGCCACCGGCTGCGTGATTCCCGCCTCGTCGGCCAGTCGCATATCAAGGTGACGCTGGAAGCGCAGGATGGCGGTAGGGTCGACGGCATAGCATTCCGCGCCGCAGAGACGCCCCTGGGCGAATTGCTGATGTCCTCCCGCGGCGCGCAGCTCCATGTGGCGGGAACACTCGGCGCCGATCATTGGCAGGGAAGCCGTCGCGTGCAGCTTCGCGTCACGGATGCGGCCAAGGCCGTCTAGCTAGCAGGAAATCACGTCGAACCTAGCTGCCTTATTAGCGGACGTTTGGCGCAAACTTGAAAAGGCAGCTCAATTGCTGTTTACCGCTCCAATTCTGGGGGATGGATGCGTTTCGGCCCCGCCAAGGCAGCGCTGCCTCCCATGCGGCACGATAGGCGCGTAGTGACTCGAGAATCGAATCTCCGGCCCTTGCGGAGGCAAAGCGGCTGTCATCAAAGCCCGGTTCCCAAAGACAGCACGGGCAGATGGTCACGCCAATCAAGCCACCGCGCTCATCGTAGGCTGGATCGCAAGCGTAACTGGGATAGCCGCAGGCGGGGCAAAGCAGGCTTCCTGCTTCATCACGGATGTTGAATTCGCGAGCATCGATCATGCGTCAACTTACAGCATGAATGAGAGTGGATCATTCTCTTCAGTAGTGCAATTTACAGATATACGCTTAGCAAGCTCATTGCTTTTCGCTATAAATAGACAATTTAAGGAGAGAGACAGTGGCACGCCCTAGGGGAGTCGAACCCCTCTTTACAGAATGAAAATCTGTCGTCCTAACCGATAGACGAAGGGCGCGTGCTGTGGCGCCCTTATAGTCAGCACCTTTTGTTCCCGCAAGCGGAAAATCGAGAAAAATCCCAGAAAAATCCATGACTAGGCGAAGATTTTTCGAGGCATTGTGGAAAACGCGACGTCGCAGTCATTTGGTACGCCCTAGGGGAGTCGAACCCCTCTTTACAGAATGAGAATCTGTCGTCCTAACCGATAGACGAAGGGCGCAAGCCACACCGCACAGATAGGAATAATGCATGGCGTCCGCAAGCGGAAGCTTAATGAATTCACGATGGGGAGGAAGAACAACAGTGGCACGCCCTAGGGGAGTCGAACCCCTCTTTACAGAATGAAAATCTGTCGTCCTAACCGATAGACGAAGGGCGCGTACAGCTGTTGTGTGGCGCGCTTATAGCGGGGTGATTTCATTCCTGCAAGCGGCAATTTCGCTTTTTTGTGGAAAAAATGACAGGTGGATGAAAGTGCTGCCGGTCCGGAATAAGCAAGACTTAACAGGATGTTGCCGGCAGGATTGCAGATTCCCCGCTAGCGGCCGCCCTATCGGCCGGTTCCGTTTTGTATCGGCTCCACCAGCAGCTTGCCGTCCTTGCCCTGGTTCTTCGATGCGATGAAGTTTGCCAGCATCGCCGCTTCCTTGCTGTCCAGTTTGCGGACATTGGAGCCTGGCAGCGGCATGATTTTGGAAGGCGTCGCATCGGCCGTCGGCTTCATCGGAGTAGCGGCGGTTTGGGCGGAAACATTGCGGACGACGGGTGGCGGCAGAAAGTCTTCCGAGGTCCGTGTTGCCGGCGAGCCGGCCATGCCGGTTTGCGGTGCGACAGCCTGCATCGCGCTTGGCGGCATGCTGTAGACGCTGCGTATGCCCGGCGTGATTCCCTGCGCGCCTGCGTCAGGCTGTGCCTTGGCGAGCGTCCCGTCCGGGTTGACCGCGATCGGCGGGGGAGCCGAAAAAATGCTGCTCCTGTTTGCATTGACGCCGGTCGGCTGTGTCACGAGACCGGCAATGCTGGCGGGCGCATCGGAAGGTGCAGCCGTTGGCGCACCGGGGTAGAGGGCCTGGTTCTGCTCGGCGACCAACCGCTGCTGGGTGCCGTTGACGCTATGGACACGCGGGTCACGATAGGCGGCATCGCCTTTCTGTCGCCTGGCCTCGGCCTTGTCGTTCAGGTTTGCCGCAAGCTGTTCGGCTTCGCTCAGCTGCGGAGCCGCCTCGGTCGTCTCCTGCGGCTTTGTGCTGGTGGTCGCGCAACCGGCGATCATCACAAATGAGGCGATGACGGCAATAGTGCTTGCGAGCTTCTTCTTACCGTATAAAATCTGTCGATCGCACAAAGGACGTTCCTCGCAAAAAAGGTTTGCATCGGACGGCCTCCTGCGAGGGACGATGATATGGCGCGCGCCGACTGGGAGCGATAACCGCGCAATATCCGATGCATGATGCTTCGAGTCGTCCAAGCATGCCGGAGGATGGGCATGGGCGGCAAGCGCGAAACGGATGGCTCCGCGCATGCCGTAAGCCTCGCGAAAGCTTGCGTTTTACCAGGCGCCGGTGTTGGGAAGGGAAGCCCAAGGCTCGGCGGAAGGAAGATTGTCGCCTTTCTGCAGGATCTCGATGGAAATGCCGTCCGGAGACCGTACGAACGCCATGTGGCCATCACGCGGCGGGCGATTGATGATGATGCCATTGTCCATGAGCTTCTGGCAGGTCGCGTAGATGTCGTCGACCTCATAGGCAAGATGACCGAAATTGCGTCCGCCGGTATAGACTTCCGGGTCCCAGTTATAGGTCAATTCCAGGCTGGGAGCGCCATTGCTGCGGGACGATTCGGCATCTTCGGCCGCGGCAAGGAATACGAGCGTAAAGCGACCCTTCTCGTTTTCGTAGCGGCGGGTTTCGGTCAGGCCGAATAGGGTGCTATAAAAATGCAACGAGGCGTCGAGATCGGTGACGCGGACCATTGTGTGGAGATAACGCATTCTATTTCCTCTCTTAATATTGAGCTGGTGCGATCTTGGATCGCGACGCCAGCTTCGCGCAAGTGTTGGAGCGGTAATCTTAGGGTGCGGATAAACAAAAACTAGGACTTGCGCTTTTCCGTTACCAAGATGTTAATCTTGATATCAGGGAATCAGTTAACCGTAACAGTGTGACGCGTAATCGAGGGCTGGCTAGGATGGGTGACAGAATTTCATCGAAGGGAGTTGAAGACTTCGAGGAGATGTCCGGCGATACTGTCGAGCTCATCGAAATCTCCGGCGTCGTCAAGTGGTTCGATGTTGCCAAGGGTTTTGGTTTCATCGTGCCCGACAACGGCATGCAGGACGTTTTGCTGCATGTGACATGCCTGCGTCGCGACGGTTATCAGACCATTCTTGAGGGAACGCGCATTGTAGCGCTGATCCAGCGCCGGGAGCGCGGCTATCAGGCCTTCAAGATTCTCTCCATGGATCAGTCGACCGCCACACATCCATCGCAGATGCCGCCAGTGCGCACCCATGTGCAGGTAACGGCAACCAGCGGTCTCGAGCGTGCCTTGGTCAAGTGGTTCAACCGCACCAAGGGTTTTGGCTTCCTGACGCGCGGTGAGGGCACTGAGGATATCTTCGTGCACATGGAAACGCTGCGCCGCTTCGGCCTGGCGGAGCTGCGGCCGGGGCAGGTGGTGCTCGTTCGCTTCGGACCTGGCGAGAAGGGCCTTATGGCGGCGGAAATCCATCCGGATGCGCCGAGCCCGGCAACACGGCCGCACTGAATTCATTGAGAATTTGCGTCTCATGGTTTCGAAGAGCGTCGCTTGGACGCTTCATTGGACCGTGAGATCGCGCAATGTTTCTCGACCCAATTGCCATATGCAGGGGCTGAAGCGTCGCTTCGTCGGCATTCGCGATAATCAAGATCACCCGCTCGAGGTCACCGCAACTGGCGCTCACCTCGAATTTGCAATGCGTCGATCAGCCGATGCACCTTTTCGGTTGCATAGACAATATCCTCCCGGGGCAAATGCACCGTGATTTCGATCTCCTGCCATCGCCCGCCATGATCTTTGGCATAGCTGACCGCGGCCCTTAGAGATTTGAATTCAACTGCGGGAGCGTCGGTAATCCAGAACTGTACGGTGCAGTCCGCCTCGGCATAGTCTTCAAGAGCTTTGATTGGGTCTAGGGCCATGATGAGAGCATTATACCGTTGCCAGCTCTTTGGCTATCGGAGCTGTATCTGAAATCCGCCACCATGCCGGCCACCCGGCAACGCCTCTAGTTCGGCAAGCTTCTTTCTATCACACTCAGGCATACAGCCGGTAATCTCCTCGATCGTCATCCAAGCGCCTTTTGCTGATCGACAGACGTGGCCATTGCGGCCATAATATCTCCAGCGGCAACCTGTTTGAGTATGGTCTAATTTATGGCGCGGAACACAAAATATAATAAAAACATGATGTTAAGCGCACTGAAAAGCGCCATCGTGGCGCTTTTTCTCGTTGGGGCGGCAGCTCCGACCTCGGTTGTAGCGCAGGCGACGAGCCAGCAGTCGATGGCCTTCGAATCGGAGCCGCTGTCGATCACCTCGCCCAAGGGCGTGACGCACAAGTTCAGCGTCGAACTGGCACTGACGCCGCCGCAGCTGGAATTCGGCCTGATGTATCGCGACAAGATGGCCGCCGATCATGGCATGCTGTTCGATTTCGGCACGTTACGCCCCGTCATGATGTGGATGAAGAACACCAAGCTGTCGCTCGACATGCTGTTTCTGGACCAGACAGGTGTCGTGACCCACATCCAGGAAAATGCAGTGCCTTATTCGGAGGCGATTATCAGCTCAGGCGGCCCGGTCGCCTACGTCATCGAGCTGAACGCCGGAATTGTCAAAAAACTCGGCCTTGCTGTCGGCGATAAGGTGACGAGCGCCACCATCTCAAAGAAATCGGCCAAGTAGATTTCTCCGGGGAAGAGTTGTCCGGCGTGATTTTACCTGTTGCAGCCGACAGGTGAACCGTGTATCTCCCCAATCGTTCCGCAGGGCAGGTGTTCGGCGGTACAGGATAAAAGCACGATCTCGTTTGCTTAGATGCATTGTTTCGAGGATCGTGCTGACGGTACGGAGTGTAGCGCAGTCTGGTAGCGCATCTGGTTTGGGACCAGAGGGTCGGGAGTTCGAATCTCTCCACTCCGACCACTTTAAACCCCTTCATCGATATCGCTTAATTCGCGTTGGTCGCGACTGCCTTTTCGCTTGAAAGCAAAGGGATTCGCGGCTAAGCAAAAGTCGTATTCGCGCAGCCCGCAAGGCTTCGCGCCAAGGCAAGAGAAGCAAGAAAGCGGACCGTTCCCGCTTGATTCGGAGGCTGCAGCAATGCCTGCCAAGATTTATCGTCCCGCAAAGACCGCCATGCAATCTGGCAAGGCCAAGACCAATGTGTGGGTTCTGGAGTTCGATCAGGAGATCCCGCGCAAGATCGATCCGATCATGGGCTACACCTCCTCGGCCGATACGCGCCAGCAGCTGAAGCTGACATTCGATACGCAGGAGCAGGCCGAAGCCTATGCCAAGCGCGAAGGCATCGAATACCGCGTCATCGCCCCCAAGGATGCCAATCGGCAGGTTGTTTCCTACACCGATAACTTCCGCTTCAGCCGCATCCAGCCCTGGACTCACTGAAACAGGCACTTATTGAAGCCGCCGCCCATTGAGTTTACTGGCGGTTTCAGGCATGAGTTGCCCGCCACGCACTAGGTGCGACAGGCCCTTACGGCTCCTTAGCTCAGCTGGATAGAGCACTTGCCTTCTAAGCATGTGGTCACAGGTTCGAATCCTGTAGGAGTCGCCAAGCTTCCAACTATTTCATCCGGCCGACGTGAGATTGTGTTCTCTATCGCTCCGTCCGGATTGGGCTGTACTCTCCAGCGTTCTCAATTCGCCGCTGCCATCCAACCGCCGGCATTTGTCGGTCTCGTGGCATCGACTGCCATCTGGATGAGATCGTAGCCGAACATGGCTCCGGCCAGTTTGATGACGATGATGGCTACACCTAGCAGTGCGAGCCCGCCGATGATTCTGTCGCTTTTTTTCACGGCCCCGCTTCCCCCGACGTCTCGTGAATGCCGCATTATTCGCGGTGGCGAATAATATATCGCGTTTTCCGTGAAGCGCTATATGGCTCTTTCAGGTCGCCAATCGCCCGGCGGCGATCAGCAGGAGGCAGCCTGCAATGCCTTCGCTCCAGCGGCGGCGGCGATCGCTGAAGCTCGTGTGCGAGCCGATCGCTGCAAGGGTGAGGCTGAGGAAAGTGTAAAATACTCCGCATAGGCCGATGAAGATGGCCGAGAGCAGTGACGCCTGCAGCGCTATGCTTTGATCATGGCTGATGAACTGCGGCAGGATGGCGAAATAGATCATCATGCCCTTGGGATTGAGAATGGCCGTCAGGAAGCCACGTCGGAGGCTGTCGGATGCGTTCGACGATGCCGGCACGGGTTTGCCGGCCTTCATCGAGGAGCTGATCAGGCGGGCCGCGAGGTAGGCGAGATAACCGATGCCGAGCCAGCGCAGCAGCATGAACAGGGCAGGAGCGGCTGCGATGATGGCGGCTACGCCGAGGGCTGCGAGCGCCGAGTGGAGGACATAGCCAAAGCAGATGCCAGCTGTTGAGCGTAGCCCGGCCGCAGCGCCTCCGGACATTGTCTGCGATGCCACGAAGAGCATGTCCGGCCCCGGCGTGCAGATGAGGGGCAGGACAGTGGCGGCAAAGAGAAGAAGATTGGTGTTTTCCATGGATGGAAGCTTAGCTCTCTGCGGGCGCAATCGGCTTGCTTAGATGCCAACTTTGGCAGATTAATTAGCATTGGAATTCAAAATGGGCGTTCTATTGGTGGAAGATGCCAATGCGGCTGGATGAGATCGACAAACGTATCTTGCGTGTGCTCCAGCGTGATGGGCGAATGCAGAATATCGAACTGGCCAGGGAGGTCGGCCTGTCTCCATCGCCCTGCCTGCGGCGCGTGAAGCTCCTTGAGGATGCCGGTATCATCGATCGCTATGTGGCGGTGCTCAATCCGGTCAAGGCGGGTCTGCCGCTGTCGCTGTTTGCCCGCGTCTGGCTCACTGCACAGGATGCCGAGACGATCGATCACTTCATCGCGGCCATGAAGAAGCTGCCGCAGGTGATGGAGTGCTACATCATGCTTGGCGAAAGCGATGCGCTGCTGCGCGTCGCCGTGTCCGACCTCGATGACTACCGGCAATTCCAGTCGACGCATCTGACGAAGATCAACGGCATCCAGAATGTGAAGACCGACGTGCCGAGTGAGGTCGTCAAGCAGAGCTATGCGCTGCCCTTACGCTGAAGCGCGCAGCTCCACTGCCAACTCTGTTGGTGCGGAGCGGGCATGAAAAAACCGCCGGCTGGGATGCAGCCGGCGGTTTTGTCGTGGATAAAGATGTCAGCCTCAGTGCAGAATCTGGCTGAGGAAGAGCTTGGTGCGCTCATGCTGCGGATTGTCGAAGAATTCCTTCGGGGAATTCTGCTCGACGATCTGGCCCTGGTCCATGAAGATGACGCGGTTGGCGACCTGGCGGGCAAAGCCCATTTCGTGGGTCACGCACAGCATCGTCATGCCTTCTTCGGCCAGACCCACCATGGTGTCGAGCACTTCCTTGATCATTTCCGGATCGAGCGCCGAGGTCGGCTCGTCGAACAGCATGATCTTCGGGTTCATGCACAGAGAGCGGGCAATCGCCACGCGCTGCTGCTGGCCGCCCGAGAGCTGGCCTGGATACTTCTTGGCCTGTTCCGGGATCTTGACGCGGGTGAGGAAATGCATGGCGATTTCTTCCGCCTGCTTCTTCGGCATCTTGCGCACCCAGATCGGCGCCAGCGTGCAGTTTTCCAGAATGGTCAGATGCGGGAAGAGGTTGAAGTGCTGGAACACCATCCCGACTTCGCGGCGCACTTCATCGATCTTCTTCAGATCGTTGGTGAGCTCCACGCCGTCGACGATGATCTGGCCCTTCTGGTGCTCTTCCAGGCGGTTGATGCAGCGGATCATCGTTGATTTGCCCGAGCCGGATGGGCCGGCAATGACGATGCGCTCGCCGCGCATGACCTTGAGATTGATGTCGCGCAGCACGTGAAAATCGCCGTACCACTTATTGAGGTTGATCATGTCAACCGCGACTTCTGTCTCGGAGATGGTGAGTTTTTTCGGTTGGGCGTCAGCCATTTGTTATTTCCCTCAATTCTTATCGTTTGTGGCCGGTGTCGAGATGGCGTTCCATGAAACCTGAATAACGCGACATGCCGAAGCAGAACAACCAAAAAACAAAACCGGCGAAAATGAGACCGGTAACGGGTGTGACGGCACTTGCCCAGTTCGCGTCGGAAAAATTCTGACGAACGATGCCAAGCAGATCGAACATGCCGACGATAGCCACCAGCGACGTATCCTTGAACATGCTGATATAGGAGTTGACGATGCTCGGGATGACCAGCTTGATGGCCTGCGGCAGCACGATCAACCGCATTTTCTGCCAGTAGCCAAGGCCAAGCGAGTCGGCGCCTTCGAACTGTCCTTTCGGCACGGCCTGGAGACCGCCGCGGAAGACTTCGGCCATATAGGCCGAGGTGAAGATGGCAACCCCGACTACGGCACGCAACAGCTTATCCACCGTCCAGCCCTCTGGCATGAACAGCGGCAGCATGTAGCTGGCCATGAAGAGCACCGTGATCAACGGCACGCCGCGGATGACTTCGATGAAGATCACGCACAGCATGCGAAGGACGGGCAGCTTCGAGCGGCGTCCGAGCGCAAGTACGATACCGAATGGAAAGGACACGGCGATTGCGACGAAGGAAATTACCAGCGTCACCAACAGGCCGCCCCATCTTTCCGTTTCCACGACTTCGAGGCCAAATCCGCCATGAAGCAGGAAAAACGACACAACCGGCAGCGCAATGAATGCCAGAAGCAGGTTCAATCCTTTCCTGGGAGCCGACGGTATCATCAGCGGTACAAAGGTGATGACCGTGAGAATGAGCACCAGTACAGGCCGCCAACGTTCGTCCGGTGGAAAGAGGCCGAACATGAAGATAACAAACTTCGAGCGGACGAAAGCCCAGCACGCGCCGCTCCAGCCATCGGGCTGGGTACCGCCCTGAACGGTCGTGGCGCAGAATGTGCGATCGGTTCCGCTCCAGGCCGCTTTTACGAACAGCCAGTCGACCAGCTGCGGGATCGCCCAGACGAGAAACAGGATGGCAAGAACCGTCAGAACGATGTCCTTCGGCGTGGCAAAGAGGTTCTTCCTCATCCAGTGCCATGCGCCTCTTTCGCCGGGCGGTGCAGGCTGCTGCATCAAAAGGGTCTTGCTGACGAAGCCTTGATTTTGATCCGACATCTTATCTCTCCACCAGAGCCATCTTGGCATTGAACCAGTTCATGAACAGCGATGTCACGATGCTCAAGGCGAGATAGATGATCATCCATATGATAACGACTTCGACGGCGCGGCCGGACTGATTGAGGATCACGCCACCGACGGCAACGAGATCGGCGTAGCCGATCGCGATAGCAAGCGAAGAGTTCTTGATCAGGTTGAGATACTGGCTCGTCAACGGCGGAATGATGATGCGCATTGCCTGCGGAATAACGACAAGCCTGGTTATCGCAGAAGCGCGAAGTCCGAGCGCGCCTGCCGCCTCCGATTGGCCCTTTGCCACACCGCGAATACCGGCCCTGACGATTTCGGCAATATAGGTGGCGGTGTAAAGCGACAAGGCGAGGAGAAGCGCCAGGAACTCCGGTCCTACGACAAGCCCGCCCGTCAGATTAAATTTGCCAGCAACCGGATAATCGAAGGAGAGCGGTCGGCCGACCACGAGGAAGGTCAACAGCGGCAGAACGATCAATATGCCGATCGCTGCCCAGATCGTGTGGAACTGCTGGCCAGTCGCCGCCTGGCGCTTATGGGCCCAGCGGGCCACGAAAAACACCACGGCAATGGCGACCAGGAAGGCAACGCCAACGGCCCACATGCCCTCGCCGAAAATCGGGCTGGGGAAGGCCAGGCCGCGATTGCTCAGATAGCTGGAGAAGGGCAGATGCACGGCATCTCGGGCCTGCGGCAGAAGCACCAGAACCCCGCTGTACCAGAAGAAGATGACGAGCAGGGGCGGGATGTTGCGGAAAATCTCGACATAGGTCTGAGACAGTTTCGCGATCAGCCAGTTGCCTGAAAGTCTGCCAATGCCGATGATGAAGCCGACGATCGTTGCGCAGATGATGCCGACCACCGAAATGAGAAGTGTGTTCAGCAGGCCGACAAGGAGTGCCTGGGTGTTGGTGGAATCGCTGGAATAAGGGATCAGTGCCTGTCCGAGATTGAAGCCGGAGCGGCCTTCGAGAAAGCTGAAACCGAAAGAACGGTTCAACTCGCTGAGATTACGGGCGGTGTTGTGGATCAGGAATCCAGCAAGAATCACAAGAATGATAATTGTGATGGCCTGATAAAACACCCCTCTGACTTTCGGGTTGTTTATCACGGATACCATCACAGATAAGACCGCAGATACAAATGAACGCTCGCCTTCAGGCGAATTTGTAGTAATTGCCATGCAGAAATTTTCCCCAATGTGCCCGTTTCAGGCTTGTTTTCTTGAGGGGAGAAAGGCGGAGACCGCCTTTCTCTAAACACAAGGTTCCAGCGCTTAGCGAACCGGCGGTGCGTACTGGATGCCGCCCTTGTTCCACAGAGCGTTGAGACCGCGAGCGATCTTCAGCGGGCTGCCTGCGCCGATGTTGCGGTCGAAGACTTCGCCGTAATTGCCGACGCCCTTGATGACATTATAGGCCCAGTCATTGGTCAGGCCGAGGTCGGTGCCGATGGTGGAGCCCTGTTCAGCGCCGAGGAAACGCTTGATATCCGGGTTTGCGGAACCCTTCATCTCGTCGACGTTCTTCTGCGTGATGCCGAATTCCTCGGCGTTCACAAGCGCATAGGCAGTCCAGCTGACGATGTTGAACCACTGGTCGTCACCCTGGCGAACGGCCGGGCCGAGCGGCTCCTTGGAGATGATCTCGGGCAGAACGACGTTGTCGTCAGGGTTCTTCAGCGTCAGGCGCAGAGCGTAGAGACCGGACTGGTCGGTGGTGTAGACATCGCAACGGCCGGAATCATAGGCCGTGTTGACTTCTTCGAGCTTGTCGAAGACCACCGGATTGTACTGAAGGTTGTTGGTCTTGAAGTAGTCGGCAAGGTTCAGTTCGGTCGTCGTGCCGGACTGGACGCAGACGGCGGCGCCGGAGAGTTCAAGCGCCGACTTGACGTTCAGTTCCTTGCGAACCATGAAGCCCTGGCCGTCATAATAGGTCACGGGGCGGAACTTGAGGCCAAGCGCTGTATCGCGGTTGATGGTCCAGGTCGTGTTGCGGGAAAGCACATCGATTTCGCCCGACTGCAGGGCCGTGAAACGGTCCTTGGCGCTGAGAGGGGTGTACTTTACCTTGGTCGCATCTCCGAAAACGGCCGACGCGACAGCCTTGCAGAAGTCGACGTCGAAGCCGGCCCAGTTACCGGAGGCGTCTGGCTGTGCGAAGCCAAGAAGGCCCGTATTCACGCCGCATTGGACGAAGCCCTTGGCCTTGACGTCGCTCAGCGTCGAAGCCGACGCGCCGGAGACGGTGCAAGCCAATGCTGCGGCTCCGAGAAACGCGGAGAGAGCAAACTTTTTCATCTTTCCCTACCTTTGTGTATTGTTTTATATTTAAAATTTATCGCGCCGGAAGCAGGTTCTTGGGAGAACCACGTTCCCTCACTCTTCTGGCGCGAGTGGTCCTATCACAGTCGTAAATGGATTGGCGGTCAAGAGATCGACCCCATTATTGCGGATTTATTCGGCATTTTCGCTTTGTGCGGTCGAAAAATGGGCGTTTGGCGTCAAAATGAGCATCATTTTGCCAAAAAACTGCACGGAAATGGGGTTTATCGCGCTGTTTTTGTTATTTTAGCCTTCTAATAATATGACAGGTCGATAGGGTTGGGGTTGACCCAACTGGACTTGGTCGCCACAAATCCAGCATCCTACAGCGCCAAGGGCATATCCGGACATGAAAGACAAAGACACATTCCTGCAGAACGCCGGCATCAACACGCGTTTATCCCACATCGGCAATTCGCCATTCGATTTCCACGGATTCGTCAACCCGCCCGTCGTGCATGCATCCACGGTGCTGTTTCCCAATGCGCGGACCATGGAGACGCATGACCAGAAATATACCTACGGTACGCGGGGTACGCCGACCACGGATGCGCTCTGCGAGGCGATCGATGCATTGGAGGGATCTGCGGGAACGGTCATCGTGCCGTCGGGGCTTGCAGCGGTCACCGTGCCTTTTCTCGCCTTTCTGTCATCCGGCGCTCATGCGCTGATCGTTGATTCGGTTTACGGCCCCACACGCTACTTCTGCGACACGATGCTGGCGCGTCTCGGTGTTGAGATCGAATATTATGACCCGTTGATTGGCGCGGGGATCGAGCAGCTGATCAAGCCGAACACCAAGCTGGTTCATACCGAGGCGCCGGGTTCCAATACCTTCGAAATGCAGGATATATCGGCGATTTCGGCGGCAGCGCACCGGCATGGCTGCGTCGTGACCATGGACAATACCTGGGCGACACCGCTCTATTTCAAGCCGCTCGACCACGGTGTCGACGTCTCTATACACGCGGTGACGAAATATCCGGCCGGCCATTCCGATATTGTGATGGGAACCGTTTCCGCCAATGAGGCGCACTGGAAGCGGCTGCTGGACGCTCATGGCCAACTCGGCATCTGCGGCGCCCCGGATGACGCCTACCAGGTGCTGCGCGGCTTGCGCACGATGGGTGTGCGGCTGGAGCGGCATCAGGAAAGTGCGCTGGCGATCGCGCATTGGCTGGAGGGCAGGGAAGATGTTGCGCGGGTGCTGCATCCCGCGCTGCCGAGCTTCCCAAGCCACGAGATCTGGAAGCGCGACTTCAAGGGCGCGAGCGGCATCTTCTCTTTCGTCCTGGCTGTCGACACGCCGGACAAGTTCAAGGCCAAGGCGCACGCCTTCCTCGATGCATTGCGGATTTTCGGCCTTGGCTATTCCTGGGGTGGCTTTGAAAGTCTCGCCCTGCACGTCAACCTCAACGACCGGCGCGTCACCAAGGCTCCCACCGAGGGGCCGGTGCTTCGACTGCAGATCGGTCTGGAAGACGTTGCCGACCTCAAGGCGGATATCGAAAAGGGCTTTGCCGCAGCCAAGGAAGCTTGATCAGCCGATGGCGCGATAGCCGTAGATCCAGTCCATGTCCGCCGCGAGACTTTGCGGCGGGCGGAGCGAGAGAACCAGATCACGCGCCATGCGTATCGGCCCGCGGGCATGGTAGGCGAACTGATTGAAGGCGGCGCGCTGGCGCAGGCGGGCAATGCGCGGCGCGCGATGCTTCTCATAGAGATCGAAGGCTTCCAGTAGCGGGCGTGTCGCCAGCATGCCGGCCAGCTCGAAAGCATCCTCGATGGCCATGGCCGCACCTTGAGCGGCAAAGGGCATCATCGCGTGGGCCGCGTCGCCGATCAGGATCGTGTCGCTGCCATTGTGCCAACGTCCCGCGCCCATTTCGTAAAGCGGCCAGAAGCTTGCTTGCTCCTGTGCTTCCAGCAATCGCAGGATTGCATCGTTCCAGCCGGAGAAGCCGCGCAGCATATTGTCTCTCTGGGCCTTGTTGCCCGTCGCATTCCAGTCCTGGCTGCTACTGCTGCCCGAAACGATGGCGACGATGTTGAAGGCCGCATTTTCCCGGATGGGATAGCAAACGAGATGGCTTGAGGGGCCAAGAAATGCCGTGACGCTGGTCTTGTTCAGGATGACCGGCGCTGCAGCCTCGGGAACCGTGAAACGCCAGGCGATATTGCCGGAAAAGAGCGGCGAGGGCGCGTCGGGCACGAGCGCACGCGTCTTTGACCAGACACCGTCGGCCCCGATGACGAGATCAAACTCTCCGCCGGAGATTCCATCAGGCATCTGTCGGTCTTTCACATCGATGCGTTGACCGAGATGCAGCGTACAGAGTGCATTGGCTGCCACCGCATCGAGAAGTGCTTTCTGCAACGTGGCGCGATGCGCGGTGCCATAGGGAGATCCCCAGCGCTGCTTGGCAAAGTTCCCGCAAGGCACCGATGCGACCTGCCGCAATGAAGAACCGGATACCAGCCGCACCTCTTCCGGCTCCAGCCAGACAGGCAGAAGAGCATCGAGCACGCCGAGCGTATCGAGGATGCGGGAGGCGTTCGGGGAAATCTGCAGGCCGGCGCCGACTTCGGTCAGCGCTTCGGCCTGTTCGAAAATATGAGAACGGATGCCGTGCCTCGCCAGCGCCAGCGCCGCCGTCAATCCGGCAATTCCGGCGCCGATGATTGCGGCTGATTTGACCGGCATCAGGCTATGTCCGATCGGAATCTATCGGCTCAAGCAGCCTTGAAGTGGAAAACGCTGCCCGGCGGGATGGTCTGGTCGGCCTTCAGCGATGCATTGTAGCGATACAGCGTCGAGCAGTAGGAGCAGACCTTCTCGTTCTCGTCACCCATATCGATGAAGATATGCGGATGGTCGTAGGGAACCGAGGCGCCGGTGCACATGAATTCCTTCACGCCGATCTCGATAACGCGGTGTCCGCCGTCGTTCTGGAAATGGGGAATATTGTGACCGGCCATGATGATCTCCAAATGCGTCTTGCCTTGAGCGGCATGAATGTTGCGCCAGACTTGGTAGCCCCTCTTTATAATCCTTCTTATCGATTGTGTAGTGCGAAAGTCCGGCTCGGTGCAGAGATTTTTGCCCATGCGGGGTTCACCTGATATCGCCGATAAAATATGGTCCGGCGCCAAGAAGACCCCGGTTTGTGAAGACATTGCCATGAATTTGAACGTTCCTGCCTTTTCCCATTTCGTCAGAGACGGCCTGAAGCTTGCCTATTTCGACGAGGGTGATCCGAACGGCACGCCAGTCCTGCTGATTCACGGCTTTGCCTCGACGGCCGTTGCCAATTGGGTCAATCCGGGTTGGCTGAAGGTGCTGGGCGAGGCGGGTTATCGCGTGATCGCCATCGACAATCGCGGTCACGGTACGAGCGACAAGCCCTATGATTCCGATGTCTACCATCCCTGGATCATGGCAGAGGACGCGGTTGCGCTTCTGGATCACCTGGGCATCCCCGAAGCGCATGTCATGGGCTATTCGATGGGCGCGCGCGTTTCGACCTTCATGGCGATCGCTCATCCCGATCGCGTCCGCTCGCTGGTTCTCGGCGGCCTTGGCATCGGCATGGTCGAGGGCGTCGGTGATTGGGATCCGATTGCGGACGCCCTGCTTGCGCCTTCATTGGACGACGTCACGCATCAGCGCGGCCGCATGTTCCGCGCCTTCGCCGAACAGACAAAGAGCGATCGGCAGGCGCTAGCCGCCTGCATTCAGGGCTCGCGTGATCTGGCCACAAAAGAAGATGTCGCAAAGATCGAAGCGCCGACCTTGATTGCTGTCGGCACCAAGGATGATATCGCCGGTTCGGCGCAGGAACTCGCCGACCTGATGCAGCATGCGGAGGTCATCGACATTCCCAATCGCGATCACATGCTCGCCGTCGGCGACAAGGTGTTCAAGTCAGCAGTTCTGGACTTCTACAAGCGACTGGAAAACCGCTAGATCAAGTCACTTGCCGGTGAATTTCGGTTTCCGGCGTGCGGCAAAGGCGGCGCGCCCCTCGGCATAGTCGGCGCTATCGAAAGTCTCGGCGCCGATGACTTCCGCCTCGCGCAGCAGATCGCCGTCCTGTTCGATGACGGCGCGGATTGCGAGTTTGGAGGCATGCAGCGCAATCGGCGCGTTGGCCGCGATCGCATGGGCGAGGGCGGATACCTCACCATCGAAAGCGCCAGCCTCTAACTCTTCCAGGAGAAATCCGGCCGCGGCCATCTTCTCGCTCGACATTGGCGCGCCGGTAAACAGCGCAACCTTGGCCATCTGTGATCCGAGCGCGTTGACGATATCCTGCACGGCATCGGCGGGGTAGGCGATGCCGAGACGTACGGCGGGGACGCAGAAGCGCGCGCCTTGCTCCGCAATCCGCAAATCGCAGGCGGCCGCCAGCCCGAAGCCGCCGCCATAACAGATGCCGCGGATTGCGGCGATCGTCGGCACGCGGCAGTGGCGGATGGCTGTAAATGCCTCGCTGTTTGATGCCTCATAAATGACGGCCGTCTCGGCATCCTTACGCAGGCGGTCGAATTCACGGATGTCGGCGCCAGCGGAAAAATCGGTGCCCACGCCGCGAATAACGAGCACATGCGCATGTGCCTCATCGGTCAGAAAACGAACGGCCTGGGGAATTGCGCGCCACATGGCGGCGGTTACCGCATTCTTCCTATCGGGATTTTTGATCGTGATCGTGCCTATGGCATCGCTGCTGGTTACACGAAGGAGACCGCCGGCAAAATCACGTTCGAAATTCATGCGCGCTCGACCCATTTGTCTTGTGTGGCATTTATTCTATATAATGCACGCCAGACAGAAAATCGGGAGGCCGCCAATGGTCGCAGTAACGGACATTCGCCCCTTGGAGGGCCTGGGCACGGTCAAGGTCGTGGATCCCATCTGGGATAGCATGCGCGAGGAAGCTCGCACCGCCGCCGAGCGGGACCCGCTTCTGGCAGCCTTTCTCTATTCGACGATCATCAATCATCGTTCGCTGGAAGAATGCGTCATCTATCGTATCTGCGAGCGTCTCGATCATCCGGACATGCAGGCCATCCTGCTGCGGCAGACATTCGAAGAAATGCTGGCCGATTGGCCGGAATGGGGTTCGATCCTGCGCGTCGACATCCAGGCCATCTATGATCGCGATCCCGCCTGCCTGCGTTTCCTCGAAGCGGTTCTCTACTTCAAGGGTTTTCATGCCCTGCAGACGCACCGCCTCGCTCACTGGCTGTACAATCGCGGCCGGCGTGATTTCGCGCTTTACCTGCAAAGCCGCTCCTCGAGCATCTTCCAGACCGATATCAATCCGGCGGCGCGCATCGGCAAGGGCATTTTCCTCGATCACGCGACTGGCCTGGTGGTGGGCGAAACGGCTGTTATCGGCGACAACGTATCGATCCTGCATGGCGTCACCCTTGGCGGCACCGGCAAGGAAGGCAGCGACCGTCATCCGAAGATTGCCCATGGCGTCTTGATCGGCGCCGGCGCCAAGATCCTGGGCAATATCCAGATCGGCCACTGCTCGCGTATCGCCGCCGGCTCGGTGGTCCTCAAGGAAGTGCCGCCGAAGACGACTGTTGCCGGTGTTCCGGCCAAGGTCGTCGGTGAAGCCGGCTGTTCCGAACCCTCGCGTTCCATGGATCAATTGCTCGCCGAACGCATGGTCGTGGACCAGATCATGGGTGCTGGAATCTAAGGAAGGTCCAGCCTGATTTCCGAGATCGAGCGGCGTCGCCAAAGGTGTATTGGCGCCGTTCCGGTCTTTACACTGCCGCTTTTCCTATGCAAGAAGCGGCCAACCAGAGATCCTCACGGAGATGCATTGTGAAGCCTGACGAAATCAAGAAACTCGACGCCTATTTCAAGCGCACGCTTAACCCCCAGATCGTGGTGAAGGCCCGGCCGCGCAAGAATGATTCGGCAGAAGTTTATCTTGGGGAAGAATTCCTCGGCGTCGTCTATATCGACGATGAAGATGGCGATCGTTCCTACAATTTCTCGATGGCTATTCTGGACGTCGATCTCTAGGCCTTTTCGGCGATCCATTTCGCAATCGAATTTTCGAGCCGTGTTTCATTGAAATGCGGCTCTTTTCTATGGCTGCCGCCGTGATCGACAACGCCGAATTCCAGCTGAGCCGGTTGCCGCCCGGCTATGATTTTCGCGAAGAGCGGCAATATTTTTCCCAAAGCCTCTGGTTGCAGGGCGAATGATATATATTAGGAAAATCAGAATGATGCAGTGCAACCGGTGCTGCTGACATCGACCTGTTACCGGAAATGCAACCTTGAGAGGATATTGCGACGCACAAGACTACTTGACTAATGTTGCATCGCATTTAACTTTGAGGCGGTAAACCGGCCGTCGGCTGGCCAACAAAAGGGACGGAGACGCATGTTCAATTTTGAAGAAGCCAACAAGAAGGGCAAGGAAGCTGTAGACACGGCGCTGAAGAGCTATTCCGATGTCAACAAGGGTTTCCAGGCGATTGCCGCCGAAACTGCCGAATATTCCAAGAAGTCTTTCCAGGACGGCATTGCCCATTTTGAAACGCTCGCTGGCGTCAAGAGCTTTGAAGCTGCCTTCGAACTGCAGAGCAGCTTTGTGAAGTCCGCCTACGAAAACTTTGTGGCTGAAGCCACCAAGCTCGGCGAAATGTATGCCGATCTCGCCAAGACCGCCTACAAGCCCTATGAAGCGCCTATCGCTGCTGCGACGAAGGCTGCTGGCAAGGCAACCGCGACGGCCCCCGCCGCTTAAGAATCGCCCGAAGCGATAAAATTTGGAAAGACCGGCTGCGCGATGCGTGGCCGGTCTTTTGCGTTTTCATAAACTTGGGCCAGCCCGGGCCATATGCAGCGACTTTTTTGGCCGCAGCCCGTTTTGTCAGCGAATTGTGATTGCAGTGTCCAGTAAGGGGCTTAAAATCGCGCCAATATGAACTACGTTAGGGGTTCGGACATTCGGCCCGACCGAGTCAATAAACCAACCCACTTGCCAAGTCGGAATGCGATAGCTTCTGCCGGATGATTTGAGGAAAGAACGAAATGATCGCTGAGCCGATCCGGATGCAAAACAACGGCGAAAGGAATGGGGAAAACGCAAACCGCGGGACCTCGGTGATTACACGCACCAAGCCCAAGACCAAAAAGCCCAACCTCTATCGCGTGCTGCTTCTGAATGACGACTATACGCCCATGGATTTCGTGATCCACATCCTGGAGCGTTTCTTCCAAAAGGATCTTGAGAGTGCCACCCGCATCATGCTTCATGTTCACAACCAAGGCGTGGGCGAATGCGGGATATATACATATGAAGTAGCCGAAACGAAGGTGAGCCAGGTGATGGATTTTGCCCGGCAGCACCAGCATCCGCTGCAATGTGTTATGGAAAAGAAGTGAGGATCTGAACGTGCCAACATTTTCGCCTAGTCTTGAGAAGGCGCTGCACCAGGCACTGACTTACGCGAACGAGCGGCATCACGAGTATGCCACGCTGGAACATCTGCTTTTGGCGTTGGTTGACGACGCCGACGCCGCAGCTGTCATGGGCGCGTGCAATGTTGATCTCGACGCGCTCCGTAAGACTCTGACTGAATACGTCGATAATGAACTGTCCAACCTGATTACGGGCTATGATGAGGACTCGAAGCCGACTTCCGGCTTCCAGCGCGTCATCCAGCGTGCCGTGATCCATGTCCAGTCGTCCGGTCGCGAGGAAGTGACGGGCGCCAACGTTCTCGTCGCGATTTTCGCGGAACGGGAAAGCCATGCTGCATTCTTCCTGCAGGAGCAGGAAATGACCCGCTATGACGCGGTGAACTACATATCTCACGGCATCGGCAAGCGTCCGGGCTCCTCCCAGGCCCGCGCGCCGCGTGGCGCCGAGGAAAGCGAATCCGAAAGCAAGCCGACCTCCCGCGGCGAGCAGGAAGAGGGCAATGGCAAGAAGCAGCAGGATGCGCTGAAGGCCTATTGCGTCAACCTCAACGAGAAGGCCAAGAACGGCAAGATCGATCCGCTGATCGGTCGCCATTCGGAAGTCAGCCGCACCATCCAGGTGCTGTGCCGCCGCTCGAAGAACAATCCGCTCTATGTCGGCGACCCGGGTGTGGGCAAGACGGCGATTGCCGAAGGCCTTGCCAAGCGCATCGTCGAAGGCAAGGTTCCGGAAGCTCTGGCCGATGCGACGATCTTTTCGCTCGACATGGGCACGCTGCTCGCCGGCACCCGTTATCGCGGCGATTTCGAAGAACGCCTGAAGCAGGTCGTCAAGGAGCTCGAGGAATATCCGGGCGCCGTGCTGTTCATCGATGAAATCCACACCGTCATCGGCGCTGGCGCCACCTCAGGCGGTGCGATGGATGCATCGAACCTGCTGAAGCCGGCTCTTTCCTCGGGTGCGATCCGTTGCATCGGTTCGACCACCTACAAGGAATACCGTCAGTTCTTCGAGAAGGACCGGGCACTTGTCCGCCGCTTCCAGAAGATCGACGTCAACGAGCCGAGCATCGAGGATGCCATCGAAATCATGAAGGGCCTGAAGCCCTATTTCGAAGAGTATCATCACCTGCGCTACTCGAACGACGCCATCAAGTCGGCTGTCGAGCTGTCGGCGCGCTACATTTCCGACCGCAAGCTGCCGGACAAGGCGATCGACGTCATCGACGAAACGGGTGCCGCGCAAATGCTGCTGCCGCCGTCCAAGCGTCGCAAGCTGATCACCGAGAAGGAGATCGAGGTCACTATCGCCACCATGGCCCGTATTCCCCCGAAGACGGTGTCCAAGGATGACGAGATGGTTCTCGCCAACCTCGAACAGGAACTGCGTTCGGTCGTCTATGGCCAGGACACGGCGATCGAGGCTCTGTCGACGGCGATCAAGCTGGCTCGTGCTGGCCTGCGCGAACCGAACAAGCCGATCGGCTGCTACATCTTCTCCGGCCCCACGGGCGTCGGTAAGACGGAGGTCGCCAAGCAGCTTGCTTCGTCGCTGGGCGTCGAACTGCTGCGCTTCGACATGTCGGAATATATGGAGCGTCACACGGTTTCCCGTCTGCTCGGCGCACCTCCCGGCTATGTCGGTTTCGATCAGGGCGGCCTGCTGACCGATGGTGTCGACCAGCATCCGCATAGCGTGGTGCTGCTCGACGAAATCGAGAAGGCGCATCCGGATATCTTCAATATCCTGCTGCAGGTCATGGACCATGGTTCGCTGACCGACCACAACGGCAAGAAGATCGACTTCCGCAACGTCATCCTGATCATGACGACCAATGCGGGCGCATCGGAAATGGCCAAGGCCGCTATCGGCTTCGGCTCCGCCAAGCGTACGGGCGAGGATGAAGAGGCTCTCAACCGGCTGTTCACCCCGGAATTCCGCAACCGTCTGGATGCGACCATTCCGTTCGCGCCGCTGCCGACCGTCGTTATCCACAAGGTCGTGCAGAAGTTCATCATGCAGCTGGAGGCTCAGCTTTCCGAAAGGAATGTGACCTTCGACCTGCACGAGGACGCGATCGCCTGGCTGTCAGAAAAGGGCTACGACGAAAAGATGGGCGCTCGTCCGCTGGCGCGTGTCATTCAGGAAAACATCAAGAAGCCGCTGGCGAACGAAATCCTCTTCGGCAAGTTGAAGAAGGGTGGCGTCGTAACGGTCACGGTCGGCAAGAAGGAAGACGGCACCACGGGCATCGTGCTCGAATCCGTCTCCGAGACCGCACCGATCCGGCCGAAGCCGGAAGCCGAGGTCGGCGACGTGCCGGCCGAGGTGGAGCACGATGACGGCGACACCACTGTCAAGGCCAGAAGGCGTGTCGGCAAGGCCGGTGCAGCCGCGGATGCCCGTCGCTCGGCCAAGGCCGCTGCGGCCAGCGACTACGTCGAGCCGGAAGGCAAGTCACCGCGCAAGGGTGGCACAGTGCCGAAGGTTCCGCGCAAGTAACTGGCGCGTGATCGCTTGAAAACAGAAAGGCTGCATTGGCAACAGTGCAGCCTTTTCATTTTATTATATGAGATATCTAATGTAAGAGATGAACAGGCTCGCCTGCCTCCCGTTCAGCTCAGGGCTTCGATGATCTTTCTGGCGTTGTCTGCCAGCACCGCGCCATCTTCCATCTTGCCCGAATGCGGCTTCAGCGCCACGCCTTCGTGACGCGGGATGACGTGGAAGTGGAGATGGAACACGGTCTGGCCTGCAGCCGGCTCGTTGAACTGGGCGATATAGACGCCATCGGCGTCAAACGCTTCCTGAACCGCGACGGCGACTTTCTGGACCACGGTGATCGCGTGCTGAAGCGCTGCCGGATCGGCATCGAGCATGTTGCGCGACGGAGATTTCGGCAAGATCAGCGTATGGCCCGGCGATTGCGGCATGACGTCCATGAAGGCGACCGTGTGCTCATCCTCGTAGACACGATAGGAAGGGATCTCGCCTTTCAGGATCTTCGCGAAGATATTGTTGCTGTCGTAGGCCGCGTTGGTCATCCAGGGTCTCCTCGTCTTCCGTTTGTGATTGTCGTGGACGGCTAGATATCCTGCCGTTCGCCTTTGCGGAAGGGGCTGTGTTCGCTCAGAACTTCGCTCATCTCTTCCACCTGTTCCCGCTCATGCTTCAGATAGTCGGCGACCGCACGGCGCAGACCTTGATGGCCGATATAATGTGCCGAATGCGTGATGACGGGCAGGTAACCGCGCGCCAGCTTGTGCTCGCCCTGTGCGCCTGCCTCCACGCGCTTCAATCCCTTGCTCAGTGCAAAATCGATCGCCTGGTGATAGCAGACCTCGAAATGCAGGAAGGGATGGTCCTCGATGCAGCCCCAATGCCGGCCGTAAAGCGTTTCTCCGCCGATGAAATTGATGGCGCCGGCTATGTAGCGGCCCTCGCGTTTCGCCATGACGAGCAGGACATCGTCAGCCATGCGCTCGCCGATCAGCGAGTAGAACTTCCGGGTCAGATAGGGCCGGCCCCATTTGCGGCTGCCCGTATCCATGTAGAAGGCGAAGAACTGATCCCAGATACCTTCGGTGAGGTCACTGCCGGTCAGCCAGTCGATCGTGATCCCGTGCTCCAGCGCGGCGCGGCGCTCCTTCTTCAGCGCCTTGCGCTTGCGGGAGGCCAGCGTTTCGAGGAAGGCATCGTGATCCGAATAGCCCTCATTGATGAAATGGAACTGCTGATCGGTGCGATGCAGATAGCCATCCGTTTCGAAGACGGAAACCTCGTCTTGCGGCAGGAAAGTAATATGCGCCGAGGAAACGCCGAGCTGCCGGGTCACTTCCTTCAGGCTCTCGGCAAGCGCCGGCTGGATAGCCTCCCGATCCTGGCCGTCGGCGACCAGTAGTCTCGGTCCGGTGGCAGGTGTGAAGGGAATGGAACATTGCAGCTTCGGATAATAGCGGCCGCCGGCGCGCTCGAAGGCATCGGCCCAGCCATGGTCAAAGACATATTCGCCCTGGCTGTGGCTTTTCAGATAACCGACGACAGCGCCGATCAATTCACCGCTATCGGTTTCGAGCAGCAGATGGTTGCCGAGCCACCCCGTCTTGTCGGTTGCCGAGCCGGATTCCTCGAGCGAGGACAGAAAGGCGTGCGAGACAAACGGATTGTAGGGCAACACGCTGCTCGTCTTGGACGCCCCGGCCAGCCTGGACCAGCTTTCCGGAGCGATGTTCTTGAAGGATCGTTCGACTCGAATGGATAATTCGTCTGTCATCAAATTCTTGGCGCTAGGAAGGAAGGGCGGGGCTCTCAACCACTGCGCCACGCTGGACGCAGTGGAAATTCAAGTTTGTGCATAGCCTTCCTTCGATCGAAGCCGATTTACGAGGCGATGCGCGGATCAAAACCTTCAAAGGTCATCTGGTCTGCATTGGCAAATGTATGTTTGCGGGCCGCTTCGTCGCGCACGGTCCAGGTGATGACCGGAATGCCGCGCTGGCGCTGCGCCGTGATGAAGGGGTTCGGCAGATGGCCATAGAAGTACGAGATGAAGTCTAGCCCAAGCTGCATGGCTTCGTCATGCTGAAAAAACGTCTCAGGCTTGTTTCCTTCTGCCGTAAGCCCGACCGGGTAGGGTGCTTGCAGCGACTTGAGGTCCTTGAGCAGCCAATGGTCGAAGCTCATCAGGGCCACATGGCCCTTATAGTCTTCCAGCACCTCGAGCACGGATTCGGCAAAGCCTTCGTCATCGCCTTCGCGGCCCTTGAGCTCCAGCACCAGCGGAACCTTGCCGTCGCAGAGCTGCAGGAGCTGCTTCAAGGTCGGGATCTTGTCCTTGGTGCCGCCGATCGAGAGCAGGCCGAGTTCGGCCGAAGTGCGCTCGCGCAACTCACCGGGAAGATTGCAGACGCGCTGCAGATCGTCGTCATGGAAAACGACGGGCACGCTGTCGGAGGCATAATGCAGGTCGCATTCGATGGCAAAGCCAGCATCGATGGCGCGGCTGAAGGCCGAGAGCGTATTCTCCCAGACTTCCTTGTTCATGTCGTGATAGCCGCGATGGGCGACGGGACGTTCGGTCAGCCAGGCAAGCTTGCTCATCAGGCGATTTCCAGGATGGCATCGATTTCGACGGCGGCATTGAGCGGCAGGGCAGCCATGCCGACGGCGGCGCGGGCATGCTTGCCAGCTTCGCCCAATACATTTGCCAGAAGATTGGAGGCGCCGTTGATCACAAGGTGTTGTTCGACGAAATCCGGTGTCGAGGCGACAAAGCCATTCAGCTTGATCAGGCGCTTGATGCGGCCGAGATCGCCGCCCAGGGCCGCCTTCGCCTGCGCCAGAATGTTGATGGCGCAAAGCTCGGCGGCGCGCTGGCCGCCGGCAACGTCGACGTCCTTGCCGAGATGGCCTGTTACGTTGACCTTGCCGTTCTCGATGGGCAATTGCCCCGACAGATAGAGAAGATTGCCGCTGATGACATAGGGAACGTAGTTGGCGGCCGGTGCAGCGGCCTGCGGCAGAACGATCCCGAGTTCCTTCAGACGATCCTCTATAGCGTCGGACATTTTCATCTCCCGTTTTGTTGTAAAACCTTCAAAAATCCGGCATCAAGGCTAAGTTCCGCCAATTCGGACTGGCAGCCTCGTTTTAGCCGAAAGCGTTCTTATAACATCGCGTGCGAGTCCAACAGGAGATAATGAATGTTCCGCTCGAGTATTGCTGCCACCGTCGTTTCGGGGCTGGGCATTCTTTCACTGGGGACGCCAGCCGCCCAGGCGGCAGGTCCAAGTGGACTTATCGCGCATCGCGCCGTCTACGATCTGGAACTGAAGGACGCCACCGACCGCTCCGGCATCGCCGGAATGTTCGGTCGCATGGTCTATGAATTCGAAGGCTCAGATTGCGCCGGATTCACCACGAATTTCCGTTTCGTCACACAGATCGACACGGGCGATTCCACGCGTGTCAGCGACCAGCAGACAAAGACCTTCGAGGATCTGGCCAAGCGGGTGTTCCGCTTCGAAACCAAGTCATACACCGATAGCCAGCTCGACAAGGATGTGCGCGGCGCCGCAACCGACGATCAAAAGGGCATCAAAGTCGATCTGACGCAGCCGCACAGCAAGCAGGTCGAGCTCATCCAGAGCCGGTTTCCGACGGAACACATGCTCGACATCATTCAGAATGCGAAGATCGGCAAGAAATTCTTCGAAGCTCAGGTTTTTGACGGTTCCGACGATGGCGACAAGCCGTTGATCGCCACCACGGTCGTCGGCAAGCAGGAGACGCCCGCCAAGGATGATCCCGATGCCGACAAGGCCGGCGCCTTTGCCAAGACGGCTTTCTGGCCGGTCACCGTCGCCTATTTCAATGAGAAATCCACGGGCGACGCCATGCCGGTCTACCGCATGTCGTTCAAGCTCTACGAGAATGGCATCACGCGCGATCTCACCATGGATTATGGCGACTTCGTCCTGACTGGCAAGCTGACTAAGCTCGAAGTTCTCGATAACAAGGCTTGCCAATAGCTACCGAGCGATAGCGCGCAAGCTGCAAGGTTCCCGTCATAAAACTGTGATCCAAGTTTCACTATTGTGTGAAACGATCGGCACGCTTGGGTGAGTCTAACCGCTTCCCATAACGATCTGGAATTGTGGTGGGGCGCGCGGGGAAATGATCGTCTTGGGGACGATTGATGATTTTTGCGGTCGGCTCCGTTTTTATGGACGAGAAAGCCTGACCTATGAGCAATACCGATATCGCCGCCGGTTCCAATGAGACCCTGCCTGTGGTCGCTGCCGATCCGGCTGAAATCGCCCGCATCGGCGATGCCATCGACATAACCGACCGTGCCGGTATTTCCGTCTATGGCGACCGCGCCCAGCAATCCGTGTCGGATTATTCGGACCGGATTCTGCGCGAAGTCCGAAACCGCGATCTCGGTGAAGTCGGCAAGCTGCTCACCGATATCATCGTCAAATCGAAGAAGCTCGATCCCGCGTCCCTGAAGGACGAGGGCTTCCTGTCGCGGATGTTCTCCTCCTTCCGGGCGAGGGTTGAGCGTTTCAAGGAGCAGTTCGAGGATGTGGCGGGCCAGATCGATCGCATCGGGCTGGAGCTTGATCGCCACAAGGATATTCTGCGTCGCGATATCGCCCTTCTCGACGACCTGCACGAGGAGACCAAGCAGTCCATCCTGCAGCTCGATGCCTATGTGCAGGCCGGCAAGAGTTTCACCGAGCGCTTTCGCGTAACGGAGCTTCCAAGGCTCAAGAGTGCCGCCGATGCGGCTTCGGCCAATGCCGGAGGCGGCATGCTGGAGGCGCAGGTCTATCAGGACAGCGTGCAGGCTCTGGATCGCTTGGAAAAGCGGGTTTTCTACCTACAGCAGGCTCGCCAGCTCGGTATCCAGCAATTGCCGCAGATCCGTATCGTCCAGGCGGGCGACGAGACGCTGATCGAGAATCTGCAAGCGACCTCGGCGCTGACGGTGCCGGCCTGGAAGCAGAAGATGGTGATCCTGCTCGGCCTGACCCAGCAGAAATCGGCGCTCGAATTGCAGAAGACGGTAACGGACGCCACCAACGACATGATCCGAGAGGCATCGAAAATGATGAAGGATCAGGCGATTGCCATAGAACAGCAATCGCAGCGCGGTATCGTCGATATCGATACGCTTGCCGCTGCCAACCGTGACCTGATCGATACGATCGGTGGCGTGCTGAAGGTGCAGGAGGATGGCCGCGCCAAGCGGGCCGAGGCTGAGCAGCGGATGCAAAAAATGACCATTGAGCTCAAGAAAGCAATGATCGAGGCGCGGTAATTCGCATGATAAACCGCACATTCGTCACCGGGCTGATACTGGCTGCGGCTCTCGCGCTCAGCGGCTGCAATGTCGGTGGGGAGGGTCCGAAATTCTCGATCGTTTCCGGCTCGGAAAACACCGTCATCCAGCCAATCGTCGAAGAATTCTGCAAGGAGAAGAGAGCGGCCTGCAGCTTCTCCTATGAGGGCACGCTGGATATCGGGCTTGCTCTCCAGAGTGAGCAGGGTGTCGAGCAGGACGCCGTCTGGCCGGCCTCAAGCGTTTGGGTCGATATGTTCGACGTCAAGCGCCGGGTGAAATCGCTGACCTCGGTCGCGCAGATGCCGGTCATTCTCGGCGTGCGCAAATCCAAGGCCCAGGCGCTCGGCTGGGTCGGCAAGCCGGTCTACATGCGGGACATATTGGCGGCGGTGAAGAGCGGCTCGCTGAAGTTTCTCATGACATCGGCGACGCAGTCCAATTCCGGCGCCAGCGCCTATCTCGGCATGCTGTCGACCGCGCTCGGCAATAAACCCGTCATCGAGCCCGGCGATCTCGATAAGCCGGATGTCCAGAATGCGGTTCGGTCTTTGCTCGCCGGTGTCGAACGTTCCTCTGGTTCCTCCGGCTGGCTTGCCGATCTCTATATGGATCAGGCCTCGAAGGGCACGCTCTATGACGCCATGTGGAATTACGAAGCTGTCCTCAAGGAAACCAACGACAAGCTCGCGGGCATGGGCAAGGAGCCGCTTTATGCGATCTATCCGGCCGATGGCGTCGTGGTTGCCGATTCTCCCATCGGTTTCGTCGATCATGGACGCGGGCAAGAGGTTGAGACCTTCTTCAACCAGCTCGTCGAGTATCTGCGATCCGCGCCGGTGCAGAAGCGCATTGCCGATACCGGCCGCCGCATTCCGCTCGCCGATGTTACGGCCAAGCCGGACCCGTCATGGAATTTCGATCCGACACGGCTGGTGACGGCGATTCGCATGCCGGAGCCCGCTGTGATCCGCCAGGCGCTTGATCTCTATCAGGTGGCCTTGCGCAAGCCGTCGTTGACGGCTCTTTGCCTCGATTTCTCGGGGTCGATGGAGGGGCAGGGCGAAAATCAGCTCCAGGCGGCCATGCGATTCCTGTTCAATCCGGATGAGACCGGCAAGGTATTGGCGCAATGGACCCCGGCCGATCGCATCATGGTCATTCCCTTCGACGCCAATGTGCGCGGCACCTTCGAGGGTACGGGAAATCCGGCTCAGCAGAAGAACCTTGTCGACAAGGTATCGCGCCAGCGCGCCGGCGGCGGTACGGATATGTATGCCTGCGCGAGCAGGGCGCTTGACTGGATGAAGAGCACGCGGGATCTGTCGTCCTACCTGCCGGCGATCGTCATCATGACCGATGGAAAATCCGACGATGCCAATCGCGATTTCATGAGCCGATGGGCATCGGTCAGTCCGCATGTCCCGGTGTTCGGCATCACCTTCGGCGATGCGGACAAGCGGCAATTGGATGCCCTGGCGCAGGAAACCTCGGCACGCGTCTTCGATGGTCGCGGCGATCTGGTCAGCGCGTTCCGGGCAGTGCGCGGCTATAATTAGGACGAGAATGCGCAATTGGTTCGGCAATGACTGGAATTGGATCGTGGCAGGCCTTGCCGCCGCGATCGTCATTCCCGTGCTGAGCTTCTTTGCCGGCATGCCGATATGGATCGCGGCCGCCATTGGCCTGCTCGTCTTTGTCGGCCTCATCTTCGTGCTGGCGCCACGCGGCCTTTTCGAAGGATTGGATGCCAGGGTCATCGGCCGGGGACGGCTTGAATTCGCCCGTGATCTGCTGAACTCGGCGGCACCGGCCGCGCGCAGGCTGGAGGCTTCGGCTGCCGGGATTACCAGCAAGGACACGGCAAGGCGCGTGCGCCATCTGGCGGAGATTGCCGCCGACGTCTTTGCCAAGGTCGAGGCCAATCCGGAAAGCGCCGCCACTGTGAGGCGGTTCTTGAGTTATTACCTCCCGCGCGCCGCCGAAGTGGCGGAAGGCTTCGCCGTGATCGAGGCGAAGCGCCAGCCCGATGCGGCGCGCTTGCAGGAGATCGGCCTGGTCCTGACCAAGCTGGAGGATGCCTTCGTCCACTATTCGGACAGCCTGGTCGATGACAGGCTCGATACGCTTGATACGGAGCTGCGGCTGATACAGGCCTCGCTCAAAGAGGATATAGGACGCTGATGGCCATTTCCCGCCGCGCTTTTGGAGTAGGGCTGCTCGCTGCCGGGGTTGCAGGCACCGGCGGCTATTTCGCCGTCAAGGATCGGCCGGAGCTGCAGGGGCTGCTCGGCAACAGCACAAAGCTTTTCGGCTTTATCGGCGGCGAAAAGGAAGCATTCCTGGCCGACAGGGATGTGATCGGCGCGCTGCACAGCCATGGGCTCGAGATCAACAGCCGCGTCGCGGGCTCGGTCGAGATGGTGCGCGAACAGGCTCTGCTGTCGCAGAACCCGGCATTTCTCTGGCCGTCCTCCTCGATCATGGTCGATATCGCCCGGCAAAACGGCATCAAGATCCGTAATGACCGCGTCATCCTCAACACGCCTGTCATCGTCTATTCCTGGCAACCTGTCGTCGATGGGTTGATTAAGGCCGGGCTTGTCACCACGACATCGGAAGGCCAGCATCAGCTCGATCTGAAGGCGCTGCTCGATGCCGTGCTTGCAGGAACGACGTGGTCCAAGCTCGGCGTCAGCTCGCTCTATGGACAGTCCCGGATCGTTTCCACGGATCCGAACCGTTCCAATTCCGGCTTCATGTTCGCCGGCCTGGTGCTGAGCCTCTTGAGCGGCAACGTCGCGAATGCCGACGGTCTCGCGCAGTTTGGTGACAAGGCGCAGGCCATCTTCCGCAACATGGGCTTCAAGTCCTCATCATCGGGCAAGCTGTTCGAGCAGTATCTTGCCGGCGGCATTGGCGGTGAACCGATGATTGTCGGCTATGAGAATCAGCTGGTGGAATGGATCCTCGCCGACCCGCAGCGTTGGAAAAGGGTCCAGGCCAGCAACGGCGCAAAGCCCGTGGTGCTCTATCCGCATCCGACCGTTTATTCCGCCCATCCCCTGATCGCCATCGACGAACAGGCCGATCGCGTGATCGAGGCGTTGATCAGCCCGCGATTGCAGGAGCTCGCCTGGACAAAGCATGGATTCCGCGGGCCGCTGGGTACGGCGACGGGTGATGCCGACAGCGCCATTGCCGGCCTGCTGCCGGCGGAAATCGATGCCGTCTTGCCTATGCCGGACGCCAATGTCATGCTGGCCCTGCTCGATAAACTGGCCGCCTGAGGGCAGGCTGGGGCTCTTTTTTAGACGAAAGCCTTGCATTCCCGGCAAATCGAATGTATGGGCAGCCGCATTCCACACGTAAGGCATGGGATTGTCCGGGAGAAATCCGGATCGTTCCGCCCGGTGGCATTCTCGAAGAGGATGCTGTTCGCCTTGCGGAGGTTCAACCGGAAAAGGATACAAAGGCATGGCATTGCCCGATTTTTCTATGCGCCAGCTTCTCGAAGCAGGTGTTCACTTCGGCCACCAGACGCACCGCTGGAACCCGAAGATGAAGCCGTACATTTTCGGCGATCGTAACAACATCCACATCATCGACCTCGCACAGACGGTTCCGTTGCTGAGCCGCGCCCTGCAGGTTGTCAGCGACACCGTTGCCCGTGGCGGCCGCGTTCTGTTCGTCGGCACCAAGCGTCAGGCGTCTGAACTGATCGCCGACAGCGCTAAGCGCTCGGCTCAGTACTACGTCAACGCCCGCTGGCTCGGCGGCATGATGACCAACTGGAAGACGATCTCCAACTCGATCCAGCGTCTGCGCAAGCTCGACGAAATCCTCTCCGGCGACGCCCAGGGCTTCACCAAGAAGGAACGTCTGAACCTTGAGCGCGAGCGCGAAAAGCTCGACAAGGCCCTCGGTGGTATCAAGGACATGGGCGGCACGCCAGACCTGATGTTCATCATCGACACCAACAAGGAAAAGATCGCGATCGACGAAGCCAAGCGCCTCGGCATCCCGGTCGTCGCCATCATCGACTCGAACTGCGATCCGGACCTGATCGACTACCCGATCCCGGGCAACGACGACGCTTCGCGCGCCATCGCTCTTTACTGCGATCTGATCGCGCGCGCTGCCATCGACGGCATTGCTCGCCAGCAGAGCGCATCGGGCCGTGACCTCGGTGCTGCCGAGGAAACTCCGGTCGAGCCGACCCTGGCGGACGGCGCCGAAGCCTGATCGCGCCGCGAGGCGGGCAGTAAATCGCCCGCCCAAGCGCATTGACATCCGGGATAAGGCCGTTTGCGACTTCAAGAAGTTCGAGCGGCCTTATCGCGTTTTAGGTAACGCCTCGCCTGGGCGGAAAAATCCAGGCATGTTCCAATTACGAATTCCACAGTATGACGCAGCTTCATAACGCTGTCATACTTACGGGTACATTTCGTCCCTCAAATCGGTGCCGCTTCGGATCGAAACCGCATGCCGCACCGTATGAACCGACAAGAGGAAGCTTATGACCGAGATTACGGCTGCACTGGTGAAGGAACTGCGCGAAAAGTCTGGCGCAGGCATGATGGACTGCAAGAAGGCGCTGACCGAAACCAACGGCGATATCGAAGCAGCGATCGACTGGCTGCGCGCCAAGGGCATCTCCAAGGCCGACAAGAAGTCTGGCCGCACCGCCGCTGAAGGCCTGGTTGCCATCGCCGGCGCCGGCCACAAGGCTGTTGTCGTCGAGCTCAACTCCGAAACCGACTTCGTTGCCCGTAACGATGCCTTCCAGGATCTCGCTCGCGGTATCGCCGAAGTTGCGCTGTCCACCGACGGCACGGTTGAAGCCATTTCGGCTGCCACCTATCCGGCATCCGGCAAGCCGGTCGCCGACACCATCAAGGACGCGATCGCCACCATCGGCGAAAACATGACCCTTCGTCGTTCGGCCAAGCTGGAAGTCGAGCACGGCGTTGTCGCGACCTACATCCACAACGCTGCCGGCGACGGCATCGGCAAGCTCGGCGTTCTGGTCGCCCTGAAGTCGGTCGGCGACAAGGCCGTTCTGACGTCGATCGGCCGTCAGGTTGCCATGCACATTGCTGCCACCAACCCGCTGGCTATCCGCGCAGAAGAAGTCGATGCAGCAGTCGCCGAACGCGAACGCAACGTCTTCATCGAGCAGTCCCGCGAATCCGGCAAGCCGGAAGCCATCATCGAAAAGATGGTCGAAGGCCGCATGCGCAAGTTCTTCGAGGAAGTCGCTCTTCTCTCGCAGGCTTTCGTTATCAATCCGGACCTGACGGTCGGCGCTGCCATCAAGGAAGCTGAAAAGACCGCTGGCGCCGCGATCGAAGTCGTCGGCATGGCCCGTCTGCTGCTCGGCGAAGGCGTCGAAAAGGAAGAAACCGACTTCGCTGCTGAAGTCGCGGCTGTCGCCAAGGGCTGATCAGCGAAAAGAAATCATATCCCGGTTTGGTGAAACCATATCAGGGAAAACCTCAGGGCATCGCGTGACAACGCGGTGCCCTTCGTGTATCCGGCTTTCACAATCATCCCCCGCGATCACCTCAAGGAGCCACGATGTCTCAGCCGATCTACAAGCGCGTACTGCTAAAGGCCTCAGGTGAAGCCCTTATGGGCAGCCAAGGCTTCGGTATCGACGTTACCGTCTCCGACCGGATTGCCTCCGATATCGCCGAAGCGCGCGCAATGGGCGTCGAAGTCGGCGTCGTCGTCGGCGGCGGCAATATCTTCCGCGGCGTCGCAGTGGCCTCCAAGGGCGGCGACCGCGTCACCGGCGACCATATGGGCATGCTGGGAACCGTTATAAACGCGCTGGCGCTGGCGACGTCGCTGCGCAAGCTCGACATCGAGACCGTGGTGTTATCAGCCATTTCCATGCCGGAGATCTGCGAGAGCTTCTCGCAGCGCGCTACGCTCTATCACCTCTCGCTTGGCCGCGTGGTGATCTTTGCCGGCGGCACCGGCAATCCGTTCTTCACGACTGATTCCGCGGCGGCCCTGCGCGCTGCCGAAATGGGCGCACAGGCGATCTTCAAGGGCACGCAGGTCGACGGCATCTATTCCGCCGATCCGAAGAAGTTCCCAGATGCCGAGCGTTTCGATCACCTGACGCACAGCCAGGTGCTGGAAAAGGGATTGGCGGTCATGGATGTGGCAGCCGTGGCGCTTGCGCGGGAAAACTCCATTCCGATCATTGTTTTCTCTATTCATGAGAAGGGCGGCTTCGGGGAAATCTTGACCGGCGGCGGCCGCAAGACCATCGTATCAGACAATTGACGTTCCTGTGGCGCCGGGTCGCCCCGGCGTCGCCTTATTACAGGGGAGTATAGACATGAGTGACGGCACAGACCTCAAGGAATTGAAGCGGCGCATGGATGGCGCCATCGCGGCATTCAAGAGCGATATCGCCTCGCTGCGCACCGGCCGTGCATCCGCAAACATTCTGGACCCGGTCACGATCGAAGCTTACGGCTCTCGCATGCCGCTGAACCAGGTATCGAATATCAGCGTTCCGGAAGCCCGCATGCTGATGGTATCGGTATGGGACAAGTCGATGGTCGGCGCCGTTGAGCGTGCCATTCGCGAATCCAATCTTGGTCTCAATCCCATCATCGATGGACAGAACCTGCGCATTCCGCTGCCGGAACTCAACGAAGAGCGCCGCCGGTCGCTGGTCAAGGTTGCGCACGAATATGCCGAAAAGGCGAAGGTCGCGATTCGCCACGTCCGCCGTGATGGCATGGATGGTCTCAAAAAGGCCGAAAAGGACGGGGTAATCGGTCAAGACGAGAGCCGATCGCTCTCCGAGCGTGTGCAGAAGATGACTGATGAGACGATTTCGGATGTCGACCGCTTGCTAGCCGACAAAGAAAAGGAAATCATGCAGGTCTGATCGCACGCTGGGGACGTCGCGCTTTCGATTTGGAAACATTGAAAGCCGTGATTGTGCCCTAGATTACGAGGCCAGGGCATCTTCTGCCGAACGAAACCGGATCCATATGTCAGCTCCTACGTTCTCTGTCGTACCCGAACACGTCGCCATCATCATGGATGGCAACGGGCGTTGGGCCAACGCGCGCGGCCTGCCGCGCACCATGGGCCACCGCAAGGGCGTGGAGGCCGTTCGGGAAACGGTACGGGCGGCCGGCGATATCGGCATAAAATATCTGACGCTCTTTGCGTTCTCCTCCGAGAATTGGCGCCGCCCGGAGACGGAGGTCAGCGACCTCCTCGGTCTTCTCAAGGCCTTCATCCGGCGAGATCTTGCCGAGCTTCACCGACAGAACGTGCGGATCCGCGTCATCGGCGATCGCAGCAACCTGCGTGGCGATATTCTGCCGCTGCTGATCGAGGCCGAAGAGACCACCAGGAACAACACGGCCCTGACGCTGGTCATTGCATTCAATTATGGCTCGCGCGACGAGATTGTGCGGGCTTTTGCGAGCCTGGCCAGGGACGTTGAGGCGGGACGCCTGCGTCCGCAGGACATAAGTCCGGATTTGGTCGGCGCCCGCCTGGATACAGCCGGAATCCCCGATCCGGACCTCATCATCCGCACGAGCGGCGAGGAGCGGCTGTCGAACTTCCTGCTTTGGCAGGCGGCCTATTCGGAATTCATGTTCATGCCCGAATACTGGCCCGACTTTAGCCGCGATCTCTTCTTTGCAGCGCTGGAGAAATATGCCGCGCGCGACCGGCGATTTGGCGGTCTTTCCGCCAAGCCGGCGGCGGCCGTGGGGTCCTGATGAGCCGCGAACTCAGGCTGCGTATCATTTCCGGCATCATCCTTGCCGTCATCGTTCTCGCGGCCACCTGGTATGGCGGCCTGGGCTTTCGTGTTCTCGCGGCGGCCATAGGCCTGCTCGTCTATTATGAGTGGTCGACGATAACGGACCTGCATGGCCGCGATCCGCAGGGAAATGCGCTCGGTTGGCTCGGCCTTGTCTTGATCGCCGGTGCAACCCTGATGGGCGAATCGGTGTACTCCGTCGAGGTCCTGGCTGCTTTTGTTGCCGCGACTGCGGTCATGGCCGGTGTCCGGCGAAAAAGCTGGTGGCTGCCCGGCGGCGTTTTCTATTCCGGATTGACCGCGATTGCCCTTGCCGAGATTCGCGATGACGATCTGCGCGGCTTCGTGTTGATGCTGTTCATCTTCGCCACCGTCTGGGCAACCGATATCTTTGCCTATTTCGTCGGCCGTGCGATCGGCGGGGCGAAGCTCGCGCCGAGCATCTCGCCGGGCAAGACCTGGTCAGGCGCGATCGGCGGTGCCATTGCCGCCGTTATTGCGGGGACCGCTGTCGTCTGGAGCTATTTTTCCGCCGATGATCTGAGGGTGCCGATCCTGGCGCTGGTACTGTCCATATGCAGCCAGATCGGCGATTTATTCGAGTCTTTCATCAAGCGCCGTTTCGGCGTGAAGGATTCAAGCCACCTGATTCCTGGCCATGGCGGCGTCATGGATCGGGTCGATGGACTAATTTTTGCTTGTTTTGCGGCGTTTTTGTTGGCTATCGTAATATCGCTGACAATGAGCGGCGAGACCTTGTCATTGGGCGGCGTTCTGCTCGGTGTCTGAAACTAACACGAACAGGATCGTTGCATGGGTGCCGCTGCTGGCTTCATCGGGTTTTTAACGAACAACGTCATCACGTTTGTTTTTGTCCTGTCGCTGCTCGTTTTTGTGCATGAGATGGGCCACTATCTGGTCGGCCGCTGGTCCGGTATCCGCATCATGGCCTTTTCGATCGGTTTCGGTCCGGAGATTGCCGGCTTTACCGATCGCCATGGTACACGCTGGAAACTCTCGCTTATTCCGCTTGGCGGCTATGTGCGCTTCTTCGGCGACGAGGATGCCTCGAGCAAGACCGATGTCGATCAACTGTCGGCAATGACGGAGGAGGAGCGGGCCCAATCCTTCGCTGGTGCCAAGCTCTGGAAGCGGGCCGCGACGGTTGCAGCCGGTCCGATTGCAAATTTCATTCTCGCCATCGCCATCTTTGCCGTGCTCTTCAGCATTTACGGTCGCACCGCGGCCGATCCCGTGGTTGCCATGGTAACGCGTGACGGCGCCGCTGCCGAGGCCGGTATCGAGCCTGGCGACCGGCTGGTTGCCATCGACGGTGTCAAGATCACCACTTTCGACGAGGTGCAGCGCTATGTCGGGCTGCGCCCGGGCCGCACCATCACGCTGAGCGTCGAACGCGATGGTCAGAAGCGCGACTTCAAGATTATTCCGAAACTGGTTGAGGACACCGATCAGTTCGGCAACAAGATGGAGATGGGCCGCATCGGCATCGCATTGGTCGATCCGCTGGTTACTGCCATCGAGCCGGCCGGCCCCGCGGCAAAGGCTGGTATATTGGCTGGAGATCGGCTGGTTGCCGTCGATGGCAACAATGTCGCCACCTATTACGATATCGGTCGCTACGTCAGTGATCGCCCCGGCAAGAGCATTGTCCTGACTGTGCAGCGTAATGGCCAGATACGCGATTTTCCGGTGGTTCCCGAGAAGCTGACCGACACCGACGCCTCCGGCAACAAAAAGGATGTGGGCAGCATCGGTATCGCTCCGATCGATCCGCTGGTCGGGTCGATCGCTCCCGATAGCCCCGCGGAAGCGGCGGGCCTCGAGCTCGGCGATCGCATTCTTTCTGTGGATGGACGTGCCGTCAGCTCTATCGGTGAAGTGCAGCGTTATGCCGCCGCGCATGCCGACAAGCCGGTGACCCTGTCGGTCGAACGCAATGGCCAGGCGCGTGACCTGCCTGTGACGCCGAAGAAGTCGGAGGAGGCGGATGCCTTCGGCACCCAGACGGAGATCGCCACTATCGGCATCACGGACGGACAGAAGCCGATCAAGCTGCGCTACGAGGCCTATGGGCCGCTACAGGCCGTGGGCGAGGGCGTGAAGCAGACCGGGAGCATCATCTCGGGAACCTTCGAATATCTCGCCAACGTCATCGGCGGCTACATGAAGGCCGATCAGCTGGGTGGCCCCATCAGGGTTGCACAGCTTTCGGGGCAAATGGCAACCCTGGGTTTTGCTGCGGTGCTTCAGTTCGCCGCCATACTTTCTGTTTCAATAGGGTTATTAAATTTGATGCCGGTGCCGGTACTTGATGGCGGGCATCTGATGTTCTATGCGATTGAAGCCGTAAGGGGAAAACCGTTGGGTGCACGGGCACAGGATATCGCTTTCCGGATTGGATTTGCGATGGTGTTGTCACTCATGGTGTTTGCGACATGGAACGATATTAGTTCCAGATTAGGCTAGCGGAGCGAGACGAGAGGAAATTACGATTTATTTACGATGTTTCAAAGCTGTAGTGGCGAATGGGTCACGCTTTGAAATGAAGTAAACGGAAATTAACTTGCTCCCTTGCTTGTATGTCAAAAGCGGGTAAAACGACACACGTGGCCGGAATCGGGTTCGCTCGGGGCTGGGGACGACTGAAAAAAAGGTAAGAAGTGAAAATGAAGGCTGGTTCAAGATTATTGAACGCAGTGTCGGCGGTAGCGCTGTCTGCTGGTGTTGTTGCGTCGGGCGCTGGTGTTATCACCCTTGCCTCTGCCTCAGTTGCGGAAGCCGCTGTTATTCAGCGGGTCGATGTCCAGGGTGCCGAGCGCATCGGGGCAACGGCTGTTCGTGATAATATCACGATCAAGCCCGGCAAGAGCTTCTCTCCCGCCGATATCGATTCATCGGTGAAGCAGCTTTATGCGACCGGATACTTCTCCGATGTGCATATCAGCGTTTCGGGCAGCGCGCTTGTCGTCTCCGTCAAGGAAAACCAGCTGATCAACGCTGTGGTTTTCAACGGCAACCACAAGATCAAGGACGACAAGCTTCAGGGCATCGTGCAGACGCATGCTGCCGGTCCCTACAACGAAGCCAGCGTCCAAGCCGATATCAAGACCATCAAGGACGCCTACGCTTCGATTGGCCGTAACGACGTCCAGGTGACGACGCAGACCGCAGAGGTCGCGCAGGGCCGCCTCAACGTGGCCTTCGTCATCAATGAAGGCGACCGTACCAAGATCGACAAGATCAACTTCTCGGGCAACCAGGCTTACGGCAGCGGCCGTCTTGCTTCGGTCATCAGCACCAAGAAGAGCAACTTCCTTTCCTTCCTGACGCGTAAGGACGTGTATAGCCCGGAACGCCAGCAGGCCGACCAGGACACGCTGCGCCAGTTCTACTACAATCACGGTTATGCCGACTTCCGAATCGTCAGCGCCGATGCGACGCTGAATGAGCAGAACAACGAATATACCCTGAACTTCAACGTCGACGAAGGTCCGCGCTACAATTACGGCGATATCAACGTCGTCTCGACGGTCGATGGCGTCAACGCCGAGGAACTGAAGGGTCTCGTTATCACGCATAAGGGCGATGTTTACAGCGCCAAGGATATCCAGACCTCGATCGAGAACATTTCCAAGCGCGTCGCTGCCGCCGGCTACCCGTTCGCGCGCATCACGCCACGCGGGAACCGCGATCTGACCGGTCACACGATCGGTATCGAATATCTGGTTGACCAGGGTGAGCGCGCTTATGTTGAGCGCATCGAAATCCGCGGCAACACCCGCACGCGCGATTACGTCATCCGCCGCGAATTCGACCTGAACGAAGGCGACGCCTTCAACCAGGAAATGATCACGCGCGCCAAGCGTCGTCTTGATGCCCTCGGCTACTTCACCAAGGTTGACATCACCACGGCGCAGGGCAGTGCCGCTGACCGTGTTGTCGTTATCGTCAATGTCGAAGACCAGCCGACCGGCTCGTTCGGTATCGGTGCTGGCTACGCTGTCGGCAACAACGGCGGTCTGCTTCTGGAAGCCTCTGTGGAAGAAAAGAACTTCCTCGGCCGTGGTCAGTATATCCGCATCGCAGCGGGTGCCGGCACGGAAGGCAATCGTACCTATAACGTCTCGTTCACCGAGCCCTACTTCCTCGGTTATCGTCTGGCCGCCGGTTTCGATATCTTCAAGAACCAGACGTCGAGCGCCGACTACTATGATTATTCGGAAGAAGGCTTCTCGCTGCGCGTCACCGCGCCGATCACCGAGAACCTGGCGACGACCCTGCGTTATAACTACAAGAAGCTGACATACGACGGCACGAACGATTGGCAGGACAATCTTTCGCGCGCATATGTCAATCTGATTGATAACGGTCCCTGGACCCAGTCAACGATTTCGCAGACCTTTACCTACAACACGCTGGACGATCAGAATCTGCCGCGTGAAGGCTTCATCGCCAAGTTCACGCATGAATTTGCAGGCCTCGGCGGCGACTCCAACTTCTACAAGCTGAGCGGCAAGGCCCGTTACTACCAGATGATCAGCGACGAAGCCGATATCATCGGCTCGCTGACGGTTGGTGCCGGTTACGTGATGCCGACGGATGGCAGCAAGCTGAACGTGTTCGACCAGTTCACGCTCGGTGGCCGTGAAATCCGCGGCTTCCAGAATGCTGGTATCGGTCCTCGTGTCGGCAATAACGATAACAACCCGCTCGGTGGCACGACTTACTTCACCGCTTCGGCTGAAGCGAGCATGCCGATGCCGGGCGTACCGCAGGACATCGGTCTGCGTCTCGCAGCATTCGCGGACGCGGGTACGCTCTACGGTAACAAGGCGAATTCCTTCGGCGATTCGGTTTACAACGATAGTTCGATCCGAGCTTCGCTCGGTGCAGGCCTGATCTGGTCGTCGCCGTTCGGTGTCATCCGTGTTGACTATGCTGTTCCGGTTCTCAAGCAGGATTACGACCAAGTTGAGAATTTCCGGTTTGGCATCGCCAACCAGTTCTGATATCGGCAGTCCAGAACTGCGGGCTTGAACACCGTTCTGGAGCTGGTGCTTATGGAACATACAGGTTTTTTCCCGCTCCACGGTGGAGTCAGCTTAGCTAAGCTGGCTCTCCATCTTGGGGCGGAACTTGCTGATGCGGCCTCTTCGGAGGTCGTCATCAGATCTATCGCTCCCGTCTACCGGGCAGGCGAAGGCGATATTTGCTATATTCTTTCCCGGAAAAATCGTGGCGAGCTGGAAACCTGCAAGGCTTCGGCAATCATTTGCCTGCCGGCACTGCGATCCTTTGTGCCCGCACATATTCCGCTAATTCTGTCCAAGAAGCCGCATACGGATTTCGCACTTGTGGGCGGATTGCTGCATCCGGAAGCGCTGCAGCCGGTTGCGTTCACCTCTAGCCCCGGAACTATTTCGCCCGGTGCCTTCATCGATGCGACGGCCAGGCTGGAAGCCAATATCGGCGTGGAGCCGGGAGCGGTCATCGGGCCAGGCGCCGAGATCGGCGAGGGAACCCGCATCGGTGCCAACGCGCTGATCGGACCTGGCGTCAAGATCGGGCGAAATTGCAATATTGGCGGCGGAGCGAGCGTGCTCTGCGCCTATATCGGCAATGGTGTCATTATCCACAACGGCACGCGCATCGGCCAGGACGGTTTCGGTTATGCGCCGGGGCCGCGCGGCATGGTGAAAATCGTGCAGATCGGCCGTGTGATCATTCAAGACAATGTCGAGATCGGCGCCAATACGACGATCGATCGCGGCACGATGGATGACACCGTGATCGGCGAAGGCACCAAGATCGACAATCAAGTTCAGATCGGACATAACGTTCGCATCGGCCGCCATTGCGCGATCGTCAGCCAGGTCGGCATCGCCGGCAGCACGGTGATTGGTGACGGTGTGCAGATCGGTGGTCAGGCTGGGCTGAACGGCCATATTCACATTGGCGACGGTGTACAGATCGGCGCCAAAAGCGGTGTGATGAACAGCATTCCGGCGGGCGAGCGTTATGCTGGTCTTCCAGCTCGACCCCTGTGGGATTTTCTGAGGGAATCGGCGGAGATCGCAAAGCGGTCAGGAGCCAGAGAAAAGAAGGACGGGAGTGCGGAGCATGACTGAAGAAGCCAAGGCGTCGTTGTCGTCGGCCGACGTTCTGGAAATTATGAAGCTTTTGCCGCATCGCTATCCTTTCTTGATGGTCGACAAGATCATCGAGATCGACAGCGATAATTCCGCGATCGGCATCAAGAACGTAACGGCGAACGAGCCGCAATTCACCGGGCATTTTCCGGGCTCCCCGATTATGCCGGGCGTGCTGCTCATCGAAGGCATGGCGCAGACGGCAGGCGCAATCTGTGCCCGCAAGGACGGCATCGGCGGCAACCTCGTCTATTTCATGACGATCGATAATGCGCGTTTCCGCAGGCCGGTCGTTCCGGGTGATCGCGTCGAGTTTCATGTCGTCAAGCTGAAGCAGCGTGGCACGATCTGGAAATTCCATTGCGACGCCAAGGTCGATGGCTCGCTGGTTGCCGAAGCCGATATCGGCGCGATGATTGTGAGGAAGGATCAAGACCAGGCATGAGCAGCATCGCAAAAAGCGCGAGCATTCATAAGTTCGCGGTCGTTGAGGATGGTGCCATCGTCGGCGAAAACGTCGTGGTCGGCCCTTTCTGCCATGTCGGCCCCAAGGTCGTGCTTCATGACAACGTGCAGTTGCTGACGCATGCCGTGGTCACCGGACGTACGACGATCGGCAAGGCAACGAAGATATTTCCGATGGCCATCGTCGGTGGCGACCCGCAGAGCGTTCATCACGGCGGCGAAGAGACGACACTGGATGTCGGCGAGAATTGCACGATCCGCGAAGGCGTGACGATCAACACCGGCACCGCCGATTACGGCGGCAAGACGATTGTCGGCAACAACAATCTCTTCCTTGCCAATTCGCACGTGGCGCATGATTGCCGCATCGGCAACAACGTCATCATGTCGAACAACGTCATGCTGGCAGGGCATGTGACTGTGGAAGATCGGGCCATTCTCGGCGGCGGTTGCGCTGTGCATCAGTTCACGCGCATCGGCCGGCAGGCCTTCATCGGCGGCCTTTCGGCCGCAAGTTACGATGTCATTCCCTACGGCATGCTGAACGGCAATCCTGGTGTGCTTTCCGGCCTCAATATTGTCGGCATGTCTCGCGCCGGCATTGACCGCGCGGTCATTCACAGGGTCCGGCGCGCCTATAAGAGCATCTTCGAAGGCGGCGGTTCTATCCGTGACAACGCCGGTGCGATCCGCGAGGAATATGCCGATTGCAAGGAAGTGATTGAGATCCTCGATTTCATCGCGGCCGATAGCGATCGCGCACTGTCGTCGCCCAATCGCGGCAAGAGCTGACGTGGTTTCGGCCGGCCTCAAGGGCGAGGGCAGGTTGGCGATCATCGCGGGCAGTGGCTTTTTGCCCGCCTATGTCGCCGATGCCGCCCGGCAGGCCGGCGAAAATCCCGTTGTTATCGCCCTTACGGATGAAGCGGACCGAGATTGGTCCGCTTTCGATCACGCCAATCTCGGGGTTGGCAATTTTGCTGGCCTGGAAGCAACATTCCGCCGCTATGGCGTTGACCGGGTCGTGATGTCCGGCGGCGTCGCCCGCCGTCCGCCCTGGCGCGAGATCCACCCGACTTGGCGCGTAATCAGGGAATTGCCCCTAACCATTCGCACGCTTCTTTCCGGTGGCGACAATGCCGTGCTGCAGATGGTCATCCGTTTGATCGAGGCCGGTGGCGTACGCGTCGTCGGCGCGCATGAAATCGCGCCGGATCTGTTGGCAACCACCGGGCCGCTCGGCCGCCATGCACCATCCGCGGAAGATCTGCGCGATATCGCGCAAGGTGCCAAGGCTGCCGATGCGCTGGGGCTGCTGGATGTCGGCCAGGGCGCGGTCAGCGTCGGTGGGCGTGTCGTCGCGCTGGAAGGCGCCGAGGGCACGGACAGAATGATCGAGCGCGTGGCCGGCTTGCGCGCCGAAGGGCGCATATCGCAGCGCCGTCGCGGCGTGCTGGTCAAGCTCTGCAAACCGCAGCAGGATGTGCGTGCCGATCTGCCCTCCATCGGCGTTTCCACGGTGCTTAACGCCAAAAAGGCAGGGCTTGCCGGCGTAGCGGTGGAGGCGGGCAGGGCACTGGTTCTCGAGCGCGAGGCGGTGATTGCGGCGGCGGACGAAGCCGGCATTTTCGTCTGCGGCATCGATCGCGGCCTGAGCGCGGAGGGATTCATGTGAGCGGTGCGGCACCACTGAAGCTTGCTGTGGTCGCGGGCGAAGTCTCGGGCGATCTGTTAGGTGGTGACCTCGTCGCGGCCCTGAAGCGGCGCTATGACGGCCCGGTGGAACTGGTTGGTGTCGGCGGCGAGGCGCTGGAAGCCCAGGGGCTGCATTCGCTGTTCGATTATTCCGAGCTCTCGATCATGGGTTTCATCCAGGTGATCAAGCAACTGCCGAAGCTGCTCGCCCGCATCCGCCAGACGGCCGACGCCATTATCGCTGCCAGGCCCGACGTACTTCTTATCATCGACAGCCCGGATTTCACGCACCGCGTTGCAAAGCGGGTGCGCAAGGCCTTGCCCGGCGTTCCGATCGTCAACTACGTCTGCCCCAGCGTCTGGGCGTGGAAGGAGTATCGGGCGCAGAAGATGCTTGCCTATGTCGATCATGTGCTGGCCGTGCTGCCATTCGAGCCGGAAGCCATGCAGCGCCTAGGCGGTCCGGCAACCACCTATGTCGGCCATCGCCTGACGGTGGATGCCAATCTGCTGGAGACACGCCGGCAGCGTGCCTTGCGCAGCACCAATACCGCTGGCGGCCAGATGACGGTTCTTCTCCTCCCTGGTTCGCGCGGTTCGGAGATCCGCCAGCTGCTTCCAGTCTTTGAGCGGGCTACCGAAGAACTTAGTCGGCGAAATGATAAGGTTCGCTACCTGCTGCCGACCGTGCCGAAGCAGGAAGCCCTCGTGCGCTCGCTTCTGGAAAGCTGGAGCGTAAAACCTGAAATCCTCGTCGGTCAGGATGCAAAATGGGCGGCTTTCGCGCAGGCGGATGCCGCCATGGCTGCATCCGGCACGGTGGTCCTTGAACTGGGCCTAGCCAGCGTTCCGGTGGTTTCGACCTACAAGACGGAGTGGCTGGCGAGATTCGTGATGTCGCGCATCAAGGTGTGGTCGGCAGCCCTGCCGAACCTGATTGCCGACTACGCAGTCGTGCCGGAACTCATCAACGATGTCCTGCGTCCCGGTCTGCTGGCGCGTTACATGGAGCGCCTATCGAATGATACGCGTGAGCGCGGGGCGATGCTCGCGGGCTACGATCTGGTCTGGCAGCGAATGCAGACGGAAGAGCCACCAGGCGACAAGGCTGCGGCGATCATTTTGGACGTTTTGTCCCATAAAAAAACCGGTCATCTCTGACCGGTTTTTTTGTTTCAATTCGAAAGCTTAGCGCTTGGAGACCGGGACATACTCGCGCAGCGGTGCGCCGGTATAGAGCTGGCGCGGACGGCCGATACGCTGATGCGGATCCTCGATCATCTCGTTCCACTGTGCGATCCAGCCGACGGTACGGGCCAGAGCGAACAGAACGGTGAACATGGTCGTGGGGAAGCCCAGGGCCTTCAGCGTGATGCCGGAGTAGAAGTCGACGTTCGGATAGAGCTTCTTCTCGATGAAGTATTCATCGGTGAGCGCGATGCGCTCAAGCTCGATCGCGATGTCGAGCAACGGATCGTCCTTGATGCCGAGTTCGCCGAGCACTTCGTGCGCCGTCTTCTGCATGATCTTGGCGCGCGGATCGTAGTTCTTGTAGACGCGATGACCGAAGCCCATGAGGCGGAACGGATCGTTCTTGTCCTTGGCGCGGGCGATATATTCTGGAATACGGTCAACGGAGCCGATTTCGCTGAGCATGTTCAGCGCTGCTTCGTTGGCGCCGCCATGCGCGGGGCCCCAGAGGCAGGCAATGCCCGCAGCGATACAGGCAAACGGATTGGCGCCCGAAGAGCCGGCGAGACGAACCGTCGAGGTCGATGCGTTCTGCTCGTGATCGGCATGCAGAATGAAGATGCGGTCCATGGCGCGTGCGAGCACCGGATTGACCACATATTCCTCGCAGGGAACGGCAAAGCACATGCGCAGGAAGTTCGATGCGTAGTCGAGATCATTCTTCGGATAAACGAAGGGCTGGCCGATATGGTACTTGTAGGCCATGGCGGCAAGCGTCGGCATCTTGGCGATCATGCGAAGGCTCGCGACCATGCGCTGATGCGGATCGGTGATGTCGGTCGAGTCGTGATAGAAGGCGGACAGAGCGCCAACGCAGCCGCACATGACGGCCATCGGATGCGCATCACGGCGGAAGCCGGTGAAGAAGCGCGACATCTGCTCATGTACCATGGTGTGGTGCACGACGCGATGGTCGAAGTCCTTCTTCTGTGCTGTCGTCGGCAATTCGCCGTAAAGGAGCAGATAGCAAACTTCGAGGAAATCGCCGTGTTCGGCCAGCTGATCGATCGGATAGCCGCGGTGCAGCAGAACGCCTTCGTCGCCATCAATATAGGTGATGGCGGACTCGCAAGACGCCGTCGAGGTGAAGCCAGGATCGTAGGTGAAAGTGGAGGTGTTCTTATAAAGGGCACCAATATCAATGACACTTGGGCCGATGGTTCCGGTTTTGACCGGCAGGTCCACCGTCTTCTCACCCCAAGTTAGTTTCGCGCTTTGTTCCGTCATGCTGATCCTCCAAGATTTGGCGGGATTGACGCCATAAAAAGCGCCAAAAGGTTAAGCGACTAACGACTAGCTATATGATCCAGAGCCTAATGCCAAGTTATCCTAATGCCGAATTGTGCATTGCGGTATCAACTTTTGGGCACTGCGATAGCCTCTTTGACCATGCTGTTTCGGTAAATAGCGCAAATCAGTGACAGATTTGTCGATTTTGGTTGAAATCACCTGATGGTGACGGCAAAAATCGCGCTAAAGCTGTAGTTTTGCGTGGGGCAGGCGTTAAATGCCTAATTTAGAGGCACAGGAACGGCAGGAGTATGGCCGGGACTTAGCTCCGCCTTCACAGCATCGCCGCGCTATTGCCCCAATCGCGCCCCGCGCCGAGGCTGAACGGCGTCAGCGAACCCAGGACCAGGCATCTCTGTTCGCGCGGCTCTATCTGACCCTCGGTCACGGTCGCGCTGCGATCGGAAGACTGATCGAAGAAGAGGCGGCACATGGTCGTGCCATCCTGTTCGCGCCGATCTATATGGGGCTTGGCGCGATCTTCTGGTTCAAGGTTGATAGCGATCCACCTCCACAGGCGGTGCTGGTGGCGCTGCTGCTTCTGGCGGGCGGCTTTCTGTTCAAGCGTGATGCGGGCCGTGTGTTCCGGCATGTTCTCTTCGCCGGCATGCTGGTGAGTCTGGGCATGGCCCTGGCGCAATGGGAAAGCTGGCGGGCATCGACGGTGATGCTCGATTCGGCAGTGACGACGACGTTTACGGGTCGGATCGAAAGACGTGAATCCTATGACAACGGCCGTTGGAGATATGTCGTCAAAGTCGATGCAACGGAAAAGCCGGCCATTCGAAGAGCGCCGGGACGCGTCACCATCTTCGTTCGAAAACAGGCAGAGCCATTCAACCTTGGTGATCGGATCCAGGGCAGGGCGCGGCTGACACCACCGGCCGGCCCGGCCTTGCCGCACCTCAACGATTTTGCATTCAGCTCTTATTTCAATGGGATTGGAGCGAACGGCTTCGCCTACGGCACCCCCGAACTATTGTCTCCGGATGGTGATGTCACAAAAGAGCCGTTGCTGGATCAGGCGGATATCTGGCTTGCCGGCCTGCGCAACAGCATAGGCGACAGGATCAGGAGAACCTTGCCAGGCGACACCGGTGCCTTTGCAGCCGCACTTGTCACCGATGAGAGACGGGCGATTTCAGATGAGACGACAGAGGCGCTGCGAACCGCAGGCCTGACGCATATCATCGCCATCTCGGGCCTGAACATGGCGCTGTCGGCCGGCATTTTCTATATCGGCCTGCGTTACCTGTTCAGCCTGTTTCCAGGTGTCGCGCAGGCTTGGCCAACCAAGAAAGTGGCTGCGTTCGGTGCGCTGGTCACCGTGACGGCCTATTACCTCATTTCCGGTTTCGGCGTGTCTGCCGAACGCGCCTTCATCATGATGGCGATCGTGCTGGTTGCCGTACTTTTCGACCGGCCGTCAATCAGCCTTCGAAATGTAGCGCTGTCGGCAATTGTCATTCTCATTCTGTCGCCATCGCAGGTGCTGGGGCCGAGCTTCCAGATGTCCTATGCCGCCACGCTGGCGCTGGTGTCGGGCTATACGCTGTGGAAGCGGCGGCAGCATCGCGAAAGCATCTTTTCGCGCTCCAGGCTGCTCAGTCCGCTGTTGTTCGTCTCCCGTTTCTTCGGCGGCGTGTTGTCGACATCCTTCGTCGGCGGTGCTTCGACGGCAATTTTCTCGATCGAGCATTTTCACCGGTTGGCGACATACGGGCTTGCCGCAAATCTCGCCGCCATGCCGATCGTCTCGTTCATTGTCATGCCGTTCGGCATGATGGCCATGTTGCTGATGCCGCTTGGCCTCGATGCGCCATTCTGGAAAGTCACCGGCGAGGGACTGGAGCTTGTCATCCTGATCGCCAAGACCGTGGCCGGCTGGGGAGGCGATATCACCTTTGGCCGTCAAGCGGGCTGGCTCTTGCCGACTTTCATAGCCGGCTTCCTTATCATGACCATGCTGCGGACCCACCTGCGCCATGTCGGGCTGCTGTTGTTGCTCTCGGCGATTGGCGCTGCTGCATTCAGCTCCGGCATGCCGAAGCCCGATCTGATGATTTCCGAAGATGGCGTTCTCGTCGCGTTGCGACAGGACGATATCCTGGCAACGAACCGCGAGAGACCACAGGCCTTTATTTTCGAGCAATGGCAGAAGGCGCTGATGGCAGCCGAACACCAACCTCCAACCATTCTTCCAGCCGACAGTCGGCTTCCTCATGTCAGCAAAGCAGATCGCCGCCGGCGGTTAAGCACGGAGGAACAGAACGCCGTGCGCAAGGCAATGGACGAAGCGCTAGATCAGGTGATGCAGGGGAGTTTTGCCTGCCAGAAGGGCGCGTGGTGCGTCGCGATGCTTGAGAATGGCGCTATGCTCGTCACCATTGAGGACGCAGCCTATCTGCCGCCCGCTTGCGATACGGCAAATATCGTCATCACGCCGATAAAATTGCGCCTCGATCGCTGCCGCTCCGGAGCAATGCTTTTCACCGACGCCACATTGCGGCAAACCGGCTCCGTCGAGATGAATTTCAACGCAGATATGCCAATCATCTCCACAGCCTTCGACAATCCGCAGCGCCCATGGATGCGGCACCGAACCTATGATTGGCGCACCGGAACCTTTGGTGCACCAATCCGCTCCGCGTCACCAGTTAGTGATAGCGGCGAATGAGGCCGACAAGCTTGCCCTGGACCTTGACGCGATCCGGCCCGAAGATGCGTGTTTCATAGGCTGGATTGGCGGCTTCGAGAGCAATGGAGGCGCCCTTGCGGCGGAACCGCTTCAACGTCGCTTCTTCGTCATCCACGAGTGCAACGACAATGTCACCGGGATTGGCGGTCGTCGAATTGCGGATGATGACGGTATCACCGTCGAAAATGCCGGCATCGATCATCGAATCGCCCCGCACTTCCAAGGCATAATGTTCGCCCGAGCCGAGCATATCGGCGGGAACGGTTATTTCATGCGTATTGTTCTGGATGGCCGAGATCGGAACGCCGGCTGCGATGCGGCCCATGACGGGCACCGACACCGAACTGTTCTGGTCGTCATTCGCAACCTTTGGCGGCGCAGGCGGCGCGACCGGCTGCGGCTTGCCAAGACTGCCCTCGATGACGCTCGGCGAAAAGCCGCGACGCGGCTGCAGGCTGGGATTATAGGCATCTGGCAACTTGATGACTTCGAGCGCTCTCGCCCGGTTCGGCAGGCGGCGGATGAAGCCTCGCTCTTCCAGAGCCGTGATCAAACGGTGAATGCCGGACTTGGATGCAAGATCCAATGCGTCCTTCATTTCATCGAAAGATGGTGGAACGCCGGACTCCTTCATCCGTTCGTGAATGAAGAGAAGCAGTTCCTGCTGCTTGCGCGTCAACATCGTCTTGGAACCCCAGAATCAAGAGAAACGTCGTGAAACAAATCCAGAACGGACACTATATGTTCCATATGTGTTCCGCAAGTACTTAAATTTCGGTAAAGCCTTGCCCCATCAGTTAGATATTTAAAATTATCGAATGGATCATGATATGGCGGCGTGCGGTCATGTCTGCGCTAACCTAACGATAAATATGGGAAAACGCCGCTGGATGCCCGGTGGGAATGGTTTTCAGCTTACGTCATCTCTCTGACACATGGCTGAAGTCCGGTTCGTGCCGGGAAGGTTCGGCTGCGGTCGAGAATCAGTCATCGTCCCGCATCACCGCGGCGTTGCTTTGGCCTTGAATTGGACCATGGATCGGCGCAAACCTGCAGCAGCAGAAAATCGGAGACGCCATGACTTCGTTGCCGCATCCTCTGGATCATCTTGTGCTGCCGACGGTCAATATCGCATCGGCGCGTGAACGCCTTGGCAGGCTTGGCTTTACGGTGGCTCCGGATGCGCGCCATCCCTTTGGCACCGACAACGCATGCGTCTTCTTTGCCGACAAGACCTATCTGGAGCCCCTCGGGGTCACCTCCCTGGAGCAGTGTGAAAAGAGCATCGAGGACGGTAATGTCTTCGTCGCTCGCGATCAGGCCTATCGGTTTCGGGTGGGTGAGGACGGGTTTTCCGGCGTGGCGTTCGGCACGGATGACGCTGTCGCTGATGACAAGCGCTTCAAGGCCGGTGTGATCTCCGCCGGACGGATGCTGGATTTTTCGCGGCCGATGAAGATGCCGGATGGCGCGGAAACCCAGGCGGGTTTTCGTCTTGCCTTTGCCGCCGATCTGCGTGCGCCCGATTTCCTGGCCTTCTGCGTCCAGCGCATCAATCCGTTGCCCGCCGATCGCAGTGTGCTGGAGCGCCATGAAAACGGTGTTACCGGCATTGCGCGGGTGGCGATATCGACGACCAAACCCACAGCATTCCGCTCCTTTTTCGAGGAGATCATCGGTGACCCCAAGATATCCGAGCATTCCTTCGGGCTGACGATCCGGGCTGCCAATGCCGACATCGATCTCCTGACGCCGGAAGGCATGGAGGCGTTTTACGATTTGCGGGTCGGCAGGGACGATCCGGGGCTTCGAGCCCGCGCAATCCTTTTCAAAACACGCGATCTTTCCGTGACATCGTCGCATTTCGCTGCTAACGGCGTCACCTACACGCGTAAGAACAACCGTATATTGGCAAGGCTGGCGCCCGCAGCGGGCGCTCTTTTCGCCTTTGAGGAGATAGCATGAGCACGAATTCGGAAGTGATCGTCGGCGAGGGAACCTCCAAGGTTCTGTTTTCCAACACTGCCAAGCTGTCGCTGATCGCCGGCCCCTGCCAGATGGAAAGCCGTGAGCACGCCTTCATGGTGGCCGGCGTGCTGAAGGAACTCTGCGACAAGCTCGGCATCGGCCTTGTCTATAAATCCTCCTATGACAAGGCGAACCGCACCTCGCTCTCCGGCAAGCGCGGTATCGGCATCGAGAAGGGATTGGAAATTTTTGCCGATCTCAAGAAGGAATATGGCTTTCCGGTGCTGACCGATATTCACACCGAAGAACAATGCGCCATCGTCGCCAAGACGGTTGATATCCTGCAGATCCCGGCCTTCCTTTCGCGCCAGACCGACCTGCTGGTCGCCGCCGCCAAGACCGGCCGCGTCGTCAACGTCAAGAAGGGCCAGTTCCTGGCGCCCTGGGACATGAAGAACGTCCTTGCCAAGCTGAATGAAAGCGGCAACCCGAATATCCTCCTCTGCGAGCGTGGCGCCTCCTTCGGCTACAACACGCTCGTCTCGGACATGCGCTCGCTGCCGATCATGGCGGCAATGGGTGCGCCTGTCATTTTCGATGCCACCCATTCCGTGCAGCAGCCGGGCGGGCAGGGCGGCTCGACTGGCGGTGACCGCCGATTCGTCGAGACGCTGGCGCGCGCCGCCGTTGCCGTTGGTGTAGCCGGCGTCTTCGTCGAGACGCACGAAGATCCGGACAATGCGCCCTCGGATGGCCCGAACATGGTCTATCTGAAGGATATGCCACGGCTTCTGGAGAAACTTCTGGCCTTCGACGCCATCGCCAAGGCCTGAGAAATCACGGGCATTCAACAGGCTGACATGATTTTGCGTTACGGGGCCTGAAGGAGTGTCAAATCGGGAGGCGGAGCGGCATTGTAATTTCCGCGTCTTCGATTAAGACCATTTCAATCGATTTATAAACCAGCGAGCAGGAAGCTATCATGACCGCAATCACCGACATTATCGCCCGCGAGATTCTCGACAGCCGTGGCAATCCCACCGTCGAAGTCGATGTCTACCTCGAAGATGGCAGCATGGGCCGCGCGGCGGTTCCGTCGGGTGCATCGACCGGCGCGCACGAAGCCGTTGAGCTTCGCGATGGCGGCACGCGCTACCATGGCAAGGGTGTGGAGAAGGCTGTCGAGGCCGTGAACTCGGAAATCTTCGACGCGATTGGCGGCATGGACGCTGAAAACCAGATCCAGCTCGACGACATCATGATCGAGCTTGACGGCACGCCGAACAAGTCGCGCATCGGTGCCAACGCCATCCTCGGCGTATCGCTCGCCATCGCCAAGGCCGCAGCCCAGAGCGCCAACCTGCCGCTCTACCGTTATGTCGGCGGCGCTCATGCCCGCCTGCTGCCGGTTCCGATGATGAACATCATCAACGGCGGCGCTCATGCCGACAACCCGATCGATTTCCAGGAATTCATGATCCTGCCAATCGGCGCCGAAACGTTCCGCGATGCCGTGCGCATGGGCTCGGAAGTTTTCCACGTCCTCAAGAAGGAACTGGCCTCCCAGGGCCACAACACCAATGTCGGTGACGAAGGCGGCTTTGCACCGGGCCTGTCGAGCGCTCCTGCGGCCCTCGATTTCATCATGAAGTCGATCGAAAAGGCTGGCTACAAGCCGGGCGAAGAAATCGCGCTTGGCCTCGATTGCGCCTCGACCGAGTTTTTCAAGGACGGCAAGTACGTGCTGGAAGGCGAAGGCCGCACGCTGGAATCCGGCGCGATGGCTGAATACCTCGCAGAACTCGCCGCCAAGTACCCGATCGTCTCGATCGAAGACGGCATGGCTGAAGACGACTGGGAAGGCTGGAAGACGCTCACCGACCTGATCGGCAAGAAGACGCAGCTCGTCGGCGACGACCTGTTCGTCACCAACTCCGCTCGTCTGCGCGACGGTATCCGCATGGGCGTCGCCAACTCGATCCTCGTCAAGGTCAACCAGATCGGTTCGCTGACCGAAACCCTCGACGCCGTCGAAACCGCGCACAAGGCCAACTACACGGCCGTCATGTCGCACCGCTCTGGCGAAACCGAAGACTCCACGATCGCCGACCTCGCGGTTGCCACCAACTGCGGTCAGATCAAGACCGGCTCGCTGTCGCGCTCTGACCGTCTTGCCAAGTACAACCAGCTGATCCGCATTGAAGAAGGTCTCGGCCCGCAGGCGAAATATGCCGGCCGCTCCATTCTTCGCGCTTGATACTCGGGCAGCGTGATCCCCGGGGATCTACGCCTTCGTCATCCAGGAGATCGAACCGCGCCTTCGGGCGCGGTTTTTTGTTGTGCGCGCAGTTAGAGTCAACGGACGGTTAATCTCTCGCGGCTAGAGTCGCTCTAGGTGTTTGATTTGACGTGATCTTATCCGCAGCCACAATGCTATCGTCGCATGGGTCTGAGGCTAGCGATCTCCAGCGATAGAGCGTTTCGAGCGAGTATGTGGACAAAGTATCATAAGAAGAGAAAGTTCGGCCGTTTCGTTCTTCCCGCTGTTACTGTGGCCTTCGTCAGCTATTTCGGCTATCATTGTGTTCATGGTGACTACGGCCTGAAGGCCACGGAGGTTTTCGAGCAGCGCCGTATCGATCGCAGCAAGGAACTTGCTGATCTCGTCGCCAAGCGTGAGCACCTTGAAAAGGAAGTCGCTCTGCTGAGCGATGGCTCCCTGGACAAGGATATGCTGGACCAATATGCGCGCTATCAGCTGACCTATTCCAAGGCGAACGAGATCGTCATCTTCAATAAATAGCCACAATTAACCGAATTTCGGTTAATTGAATTTTTGCAAATAATATCAGATACTTGCAAAGAATATGAGCCATGCAATTATAGCATTGCTGTGGCGAACAATCTTGCCTATGTTACGCCTCACCACAAAACGAGGCTACTCACACAGGGAGGGTTGAATGGCGCCGCGAAAGAACGCGACCGTTTCCAGCCGTAAAACAGCATCCAGGCCTGCCAAGGAAACCAATGGCGGTCCGATCGCGGAATTCGACCGTGATGCGGAGCTCAAGGCTTATCGTGAGATGCTTCTGATCCGCCGCTTTGAAGAGAAGGCCGGCCAGCTTTACGGCATGGGCTTCATCGGCGGCTTCTGTCACCTCTACATTGGCCAGGAAGCTGTCGTCGTCGGCATGCAGATGGTTTTGAAGGATGGCGACCAGGTCATCACCGGTTATCGCGATCACGGGCACATGCTGGCAACCGGCATGGAAGCACGCGGCGTCATGGCCGAGCTTACCGGACGTCAGGGCGGCTATTCCCGAGGGAAGGGCGGCTCCATGCATATGTTCTCCAAGGAAAAGAATTTCTACGGCGGCCACGGCATCGTCGGCGCCCAGGTCTCGCTCGGCACCGGTCTGGCTTTTGCCAACCGCTATCGCGGCAATGACAATGTCAGCGTCGCCTATTTCGGCGATGGTGCTGCCAACCAGGGCCAGGTCTACGAAAGCTTCAACATGGCGCAGCTCTGGAAGCTGCCTGTTATCTTCGTGATCGAGAACAACCGTTACGCCATGGGCACTTCGACTGCCCGCGCCACCGCGCAGGCTGATTTCTCCAAGCGCGGCGCCTCGTTCGGCATCCCCGGCATCCAGGTCGACGGCATGGACGTTCGCGCCGTCAAGGCAGCGGCCGACGAGGCCATAGCTTACTGCCGTTCCGGCAAGGGCCCGATCATCCTGGAAATGCTGACCTACCGTTATCGCGGTCACTCCATGTCGGACCCGGCTAAGTATCGTTCCAAGGACGAAGTGCAGAAGATGCGCTCCGAGCATGATCCGATCGAACAGGTTCGCGTTCGCCTTCTCGAAAAGGGCTGGGCGACCGAGGATGATCTGAAGGATATCGACAAGGATGTCCGCGAAATCGTCGCCGATAGCGCCGATTTTGCCCAGAGCAATCCGGAGCCGGATGCATCCGAGCTCTACACCGACATTCTGCTGTAAATCGGGGAGGGACGATCAATGCCCATCGATATTCTTATGCCCGCCCTTTCTCCGACGATGGAAGAAGGCACTCTTTCGAAATGGCTCAAGAAGGAAGGCGACAAAGTCACTTCCGGTGACGTCATTGCCGAAATCGAAACCGACAAGGCCACCATGGAAGTGGAAGCCGTCGACGAAGGCGTCATCGGCAAGCTGCTGGTTGAAGCCGGCACCGAAGGCGTGAAGGTCAACGCCAAGATCGCCATCCTGCTGCAGGACGGCGAATCTGCTGCCGACATTTCGTCCGCCAAGGCTGCTCCCGCTGCCGAACCGGCCAAGACCGAAGCACCTGCCGCCGCTGCCGCGCCGGCCCCCGTTCCGGCTCAGCCGAAGGCTGCCGCTCCTGTCGATCCGGAAATCCCGGCCGGCACCGAGATGGTCTCGACGACCGTGCGCGAAGCGCTGCGCGATGCGATGGCCGAAGAAATGCGCGCCAATCCCGACGTTTTCGTCATGGGCGAAGAAGTCGCCGAATACCAGGGTGCCTACAAGGTCACCCAGGGCCTGCTGCAGGAGTTTGGAGCCCGCCGCGTTGTCGACACCCCGATCACCGAGCACGGTTTTGCCGGTATCGGCGTCGGTGCCGCCATGGCTGGCCTCCGCCCGATCGTCGAGTTCATGACCTTCAACTTCGCCATGCAGGCGATCGACCAGATCATCAACTCCGCCGCCAAGACGCTCTATATGTCCGGCGGCCAGATGGGTGCTCCGATCGTCTTCCGCGGTCCGAATGGCGCTGCTGCCCGCGTCGGCGCTCAGCACAGCCAGGATTACGCCGCCTGGTACAGCCAGATCCCCGGCCTCAAGGTCGTCATGCCCTACACGGCAGCCGACGCCAAGGGTCTGCTGAAGTCGGCTATCCGCGATCCGAACCCGGTCATCTTCCTCGAGAACGAAATTCTCTATGGCCAGCACTTCGATGTGCCGAAGCTCGATGATTTCACCGTGCCGATCGGCAAGGCCCGCATCCATCGTCCGGGCAAAGACGTAACGGTCGTCTCCTTCGGCATCGGCATGACCTATGCCACCAAGGCGGTTGCCGAGCTGGAAGCCCAGGGCATCGATGTCGAACTGATCGACCTGCGCACCATCCGTCCGATGGATCTGCCGGCGATCATCGAATCGGTCAAGAAGACCGGCCGCCTGGTGACCGTCGAAGAGGGTTATCCGCAGTCGTCCGTCGGCACCGAAATCGCCACCCGCGTCATGCAGCAGGCCTTCGACTATCTCGATGCGCCGATCCTGACGATTGCTGGCAAGGACGTACCCATGCCTTACGCCGCCAACCTCGAAAAGCTGGCGCTCCCGAGCGTCGCCGAAGTGGTCGATGCGGTGAAGGCCGTTTGCTACAAATAAGGGGAGGGCCCATCGATGCCTATCAACATCACCATGCCTGCCCTCTCGCCGACCATGGAAGAGGGCAACCTCGCCAAGTGGCTGGTCAAGGAAGGCGACAAGATCAAGTCCGGCGATGTCATCGCCGAGATCGAGACCGACAAGGCAACGATGGAAGTCGAAGCTGTCGATGAAGGCACCGTTGCCAAGATCGTTGTTCCGGCTGGTACCGAAGGCGTCAAGGTCAATGCCTTGATTGCCGTGCTTGCTGCGGATGGCGAGGATGTTGCGGCTGCTGCTTCCGGTGCTGGTGGCGGCGCTGCCCCGGCTCCCAAGGAAGCACCGAAGGCGGAAGCTGCTCCTGCAGCCGCCCCGGCTGCAGCGCCTGCTCCGGCAAGCGTTGCGGCTCCCGTTGCATCCGCTCCGGCTCCGGCCGCAGCGGACGGTCATCGCACCTTCGCTTCGCCGCTCGCCCGCCGCCTTGCCAAGGAAGCCGGCGTCGATGTCGCTGCAGTTGCAGGCTCCGGCCCACACGGCCGCGTCGTCAAGAAGGATATCGAATCTGCTATAGCAGGCGGTACAGGCAAAGCTGCTTCTGCCGCTACACCGGCTGCACAGCCTGCAGCAGCAGCTTCCGCTCCTGCCGCCGCGCCCAAGGGCATGTCGGAAGATGCGGTCCTCAAGCTGTTCGAGCAGGGCTCCTACGAGCTCGTGCCACATGACGGCATGCGCAAGACCATCGCCAAGCGCCTGCAGGAATCCAAGCAGACGATCCCGCACTTCTACGTCTCTGTCGATTGCGAACTCGACGCGCTGCTGGCTCTCCGCACGCAGCTCAACGATTCCGCTCCGAAGTCGAAGGACGGCGTTCCGGCCTACAAGCTCTCGGTCAACGACATGGTCATCAAGGCCTTGGCTCTCGCACTGCGCGATGTGCCGGATGCCAACGTGTCCTGGACCGACAGCAACATGGTCAAGCACAAGCATGCCGATGTCGGCGTTGCCGTCTCCATTCCGGGCGGCCTGATCACGCCGATCATCCGCAGCGCCGAACAGAAGACGCTCTCCACCATCTCCAATGAGATGAAGGACTACGGCAAGCGCGCCAAGGAGCGCAAGCTGAAGCCCGAGGAGTATCAGGGTGGTACGACTGCCGTGTCGAACATGGGCATGATGGGCGTCAAGAACTTCGCCGCCGTCGTCAACCCGCCGCATGCGACCATTCTGGCCGTCGGCGCGGGCGAGCAGCGTGTGATCGTCAAGAAGGGCGAAATGGTGATTGCCAACGTGATGACCGTCACGCTGTCGACCGACCATCGCGCCGTCGACGGTGCGCTTGGTGCCGAGCTCCTGGCAGCCTTCAAGGGCTACATCGAAAATCCGATGGGGATGCTCGTCTGAGCCTTGTCGCGACACGGAGGCATGAATGGCCAAGACTGTTCTGTGTTACGGCGACTCGCTGACATGGGGCTACAGCGCCGAGACGATCGGCCGTCATGCCTATGAAGATCGGTGGCCGAGCGTGCTGCAAAAGGCGCTCGGCGATCAGGTCCGCGTCATTCCGGAAGGATTGAACGGCCGCACCACCGCGTTCGACGATCATCTCGCCGATTGCGATCGCAACGGCGCGAGGATTTTGCCGACGATCCTGCAGACCCACAACCCGCTGGATCTCGTCATCATCATGCTGGGCACGAATGACATGAAGCCGGTCGTGGCCGGTTCGGCCTTTGCTGCTCTTCAGGGCATCAGCCGGTTGGTGCAGCTGGTTCGCAATCACGCCTGGGGGTTCGATTACGAGGTGCCTGACATCCTCATCGTCGCCCCACCAGCGATTACCGAGACGGCGAATGCGGCGTTTGCGGCAAGCTTTCTGGGCGCGGTCCACGAATCGAACAAGCTGCCGACGCTCTATAGCGATCTGGCCGACGAACTGGGCTGTGGTTTCTTCGATGCCAATACGGCCGCCATTACCACGCCGCTCGATGGCGTGCATCTCGATGCGGAAAACACCCGGGCGCTCGGTCGCGGCCTCGAGCCGATCGTGCGGATGATGCTCGGTCTCTGATAAATTCAAGGCGCCAGCTTGCGATGCGCCGCCACCAATAAGGCAGGAAACACATGGCTGAGAATTACGACGTCATCATCATCGGCTCCGGTCCGGGCGGTTATGTCGCCGCTGTGCGCGCCGGCCAGCTTGGCCTGAAGACCGCAATCGTCGAGCGCGAGCATTTGGGCGGCATCTGCCTCAACTGGGGCTGCATACCCACGAAGGCGCTGCTTCGCTCGGCCGAAATTCTTGATCATTCTAATCATCTGAAAGATTACGGTCTCGTTCTCGAAGGCAAGGTGAGCGCGGATGTGAAGGCAGTGGTCGCCCGTTCGCGCGGCGTCTCCGCCCGGCTGAACACCGGCGTCGGCTTCCTGATGAAGAAGAACAAGGTCGACGTCATCTGGGGCGAAGCCAAGATCACCAAGGCTTCGACAGGCGCTCAGCCGGGCGAAATCGTCGTCGGCAAGTCGACCAAGCCCGTCGTCGAGCCGCAGCATCCGCTGCCGAAGAACGTCAAGGGCGAAGGCACCTACACCGCCAAGCACATCATCATCGCCACCGGTGCCCGTCCGCGCGCGCTGCCAGGCATCGAGCCGGATGGCAAGCTGATCTGGACCTATTTCGAAGCGCTGAAGCCGGATTTCCTGCCGAAATCGCTGCTCGTCATGGGCTCGGGCGCCATCGGCATCGAATTCGCAAGCTTCTATCGCTCGATGGGCGTTGATGTGACGGTCGTCGAAGTCATGCCGACCATTATGCCGGTCGAGGATGCTGAAATTTCCGGCATCGCCCGCAAGCAGCTCGAAAAGCGCGGCCTGAAGATTCTGACCAAGGCGAAGGTCACGAAGGTCGAAAAGGCTGCCAACAGCATCACCGCTCATGTCGAGACGGAAGACGGCAAGGTGCAGCAGATCGTCGCCGACCGCATGATCTCCGCCGTTGGCGTACAGGGGAACATCGAAAACCTCGGACTTGAAGCGCTTGGCGTGAAGACCGACCGCGGTTGCGTCGTTATCGACGGTTACGGCAAGACCAACGTAGCAGGCATCTACGCGATCGGCGACGTCGCCGGCCCACCGATGCTCGCCCACAAGGCCGAACACGAAGGCGTTGTCTGCATCGAAAAGATCGCCGGCCTGCCGAATGTTCATCCGACCGACAAGGGTAAGGTTCCGGGCTGCACCTATTGCCAGCCGCAGGTCGCTTCCGTTGGCCTCACCGAAGCCAAGGCCAAGGAACTCGGCCGCGATATCCGCGTCGGTCGCTTCTCCTTCGCATATAACGGCAAGGCCATCGCGCTCGGCGAGGATCAGGGCCTCTGCAAGGTCATCTTCGACAAGAAGACCGGCGAGCTGCTCGGCGCGCACATGGTCGGCGCTGAAGTGACCGAACTGATCCAGGGCTTCGTCGTTGCGATGAACCTGGAGACGACCGAAGAAGAGCTGATGCACACGATCTTCCCGCATCCCACCGTTTCGGAATCGATGAAGGAAGCGGTGCTCGACGCCTACGGCCGGGTGCTGAACGCTTGATAAATTCCTGCCTCGCCCTTTATCCAGGGGGTGGAAAACAGGAAAGGAAATCAACATGTCTATAGCTGCGCAAGGTTGGGTCGTCTTTCTTCTCATCGGGCTGGTTGCGGGTTTTCTAGCGAGCCTGATCGTGGGAGGCGGTGGGCTCATCGGTTGCCTGGTGAGCGGCGTGATCGGCGCTTTCGTGGGCGGTTTCCTGTTTCATTATTTCGGGATATCGCTCGGGATTGAAAATGCGCTTGTGGTGGAGATCATCCATGCCACCGTTGGCGCAATCATCGTGGTGCTGCTGGCGAGGCTGATCGTCTAGGCACCTTTGCACTAGGCCTGAAACGAGGGTTTGATGGAAAGCGTGGGTTGGTTGGGTCTGATCATCATCGGCGGTCTTGCGGGTTGGCTCGCGGGCAAGCTGATGGATGCGCGCTATGGGGTCATCCTCAACATCATCCTCGGTATTGCCGGCTCGGTCGTGGCTGCAGCGCTGTTGGTGGCGCTGCATGTCGGTGTGCCCGGCGGCCGACTCGGCTTTTTCGTCACCGGTTTCATTGGTGCATGCATTCTGATATTCCTCGCCAAATTCGCGCGGCGATGAAGGGCCGCAGGTAGCGGCGGAAAGTAGACGTTTCATGGTCACGATTCTCGACACGATCAACCCGGATGCAAAGCGCGTTCGACACCCGGAGAAGGCGCATCGGCCCGATACGGAAGTCTTGCGCAAGCCGGATTGGATCCGCGTGAAGGCGCCGACATCGAAGGGCTATGCCGAAACACGCTCGATCGTGAAGGAGCATAAGCTCGTCACAGTCTGCGAGGAAGCCGGCTGCCCGAACATCGGCGAATGTTGGGACAAGAAGCACGCCACCTTCATGATCATGGGCGAGATCTGCACGCGCGCCTGCGCCTTCTGCAATGTCGCCACCGGCAAGCCGAATGCGCTCGACATGGCCGAGCCGGAAAACGTCGCCAAGGCTGTCAAGCAGATGGGCCTCAGCCACGTCGTCATCACCTCGGTCGATCGTGACGACCTGGCGGATGGTGGCGCCGAGCATTTCGAAAAGGTGATCTGGGCAATCCGCGCCGCTTCGCCGAACACCACCATCGAGATCCTGACGCCGGACTTCCTGAAGAAGCCGGGCGCTCTCGAGCGTGTCGTTGCTGCCAAACCCGACGTTTTCAACCACAACATGGAAACGGTGCCCGGCAATTACCTCAAGGTTCGCCCCGGTGCTCGCTACTTCCACTCCGTTCGCCTGCTGCAGCGGGTCAAGGAATTGGACCCCACCATGTTCACCAAGTCGGGGATCATGGTCGGCCTCGGCGAGGAGCGGAACGAAGTCCTGCAGCTGATGGACGACCTGCGCACCGCCGATGTCGACTTCCTGACGATCGGCCAGTATCTGCAGCCGACGCGCAAGCATCATCAGGTCATGAGCTTCGTCACGCCCGAAGAGTTCAAGTCCTACGAGACGGTCGCCTATACCAAGGGCTTCCTGATGGTCGCCTCCAGCCCGCTCACCCGCTCGTCGCATCATGCCGGCGATGATTTCGAGCGCCTTCGCGCGGCTCGCGAAAAGAAGCTGTTGCTGGCAGCCGAATAAACCCGGCAAAATTCAGTATTGCCTTTTGAACGAACCGCGGCGATTTTGCCGCGGTTTTTGTTTGCGCCGTCATTTGCCTGTCATCCGAGCGGCCTAGGGAACACGCCGCCGTTTGTGACCGGTATCGGCGCTTTAGATTCGACTATGGAGCTGAACCGTGGAGCAGATCGTCGCGCCGCTGGCGCTGCCGCATGCCGTCGATATCGACGAGGCAGCCTTTATCCTGCAAAAGGCAGACCGAATCCTTGTCATAGGCTGCTCCGGCACCGGCAAGAGTACACTGGCGCAGGCGATCGCCTCGTTGCGCGGGCTGACTTACGTATCGATGGACCGCGATATCTTCTGGCTGCCGGGTTGGAAATGGCGGCCACGTCCGGAGGCGATTGCGTTGATCGAGCAGGCGGTCGCCGGACCGCGCTGGATCATGGACGGCAACAGCCCGGGCACCTTGCCGTTGAGGTTGCCGCGCGCTGAGATCGTCATATGGCTCCGACCACCGCGGCGCGTGGCATTGCGCGGCGTCTTTTCACGCTGGCTGCGTTACAGGGGCCGATCGCGGCCGGAGATGGCGGAAGGTTGCCCCGAGCGGTTGGACTGGAAATTCCTGCACTACATCTGGACGTTCGAGCGCAACGAAGTGCCGCAGTTTCAGGAAATGCTGGTGAAGCATGGCCCGCATGTCCCTGTTTTGACGCTGAAATCCCATCGCGATGGCGCGAAATTACTGGCTCCCCTGCAAGCCAGTGTTTGAAACGGAGCTACCATGGATCAAATGACGATGCCTGCGCTGCGCCGGGAAATACACGATCTCGCCGAGGCAGCCGATCATATCCGCCGGGCGAACCGTATCCTGGTCATGGGCTGCTCCGGCGGCGGCAAGTCGACGCTGTCGCTCAAAATCGCCAGCCGCTTCGGCCTTGACTATGTTTCGATCGACCGCGACATCTTGTGGCTGCCGGGCTGGAAGGAGCGCGGCAAGGAAGAGCAACGGGCCATCATCGTCTCGAAGGTTAAAGGCGAGCGCTGGATCATGGATGGCACGAACCCTTCCACCTTCGACATACGTCTGCCGCGAACAGATCTCGTCATCTGGGTGCGGATGCCGCGATTGCTTTGCATCTGGGGTGCCGTCTCGCGCTGGGTCAAGTGGATCGGCCGCACACGTCCGGAAATGGCGCCCGGCTGCAAAGAGAAAATTGATTGGGAATTCCTGCGCTTCATATGGACATTCGAAGAGAAATTTAGCCCGCGTGTCGTCGCCGGCCTTGTCGAACATGGCTCCGAGGTGCCGGTCTTCCAACTGACCAGCCGCCGTCAGATGCGCGAGTTGCTTGATCTGCTTGCAGTGCCGGGCTGACCACGGTCCCTTAATTCTGGGAGATGAGAATATGAAGGTGCTGAGTGGCGTCCCCGAAGCTGCTGCATGGGTCCATGCGGCCGATCGGATTCTCGTCATCGGTTGTTCCGGCGGCGGCAAATCGACCTTGTCGCAAGCCATCTGCGCGCGCCTTGATCTGCCTTACGTCTCGATGGATCGTGAGTTCTATTGGCTGCCGGGATGGGTCAAGCGTTCGAGGGACGAGGAACGAGGCTTGATCGCCGCCAAAGTTGCGGAACAACGCTGGCTGATGGATGGCAGCGGGCAATCGTCGTTCGATTTGCGATTGCCGCGCACCGATTTGATCCTGTGGGTTCGCATGCCGCGATGGCTCTGTCTTTGGGGCGCGATATCCCGGGCTGTTATGGGCTACGGGAAAACGCGGCCGGAAATGGCAGCGGGTTGTCCGGAACGGATCGATGCAGAATTCCTGCGCTATATCTGGAATTTCGAGAGGCGGACGGTTCCGAAAATTCTCGCAGGCCTCGCCCAGCACGGCCCCGATGTGCCTGTTTTGCAGTTAAAATCCCGCGGCGAAATGCGCCAGCTTCTTGATCTTCTTGGCCGTCCTGCTTAATTGCGGCTCATGCCTCAGTTCGAAACTCATCGCCCCGTTCCGCATTCGCCTGACCAGATGTTCGACCTCGTCGCCGACGTCGAACGCTATCCGGAATTCCTGCCGCTTTGTGACGGTCTTGTCGTTCGCAGCCGCAAGGAGCGCGACGGCAAGGTGTTGCTGGTGGCCGACATGACCGTTGGCTACAAGGCAATCCGTGAGACCTTCACCACGCAGGTACTACTCCACAAGGCCGAGCGCGCCATCGATGTCAAATATATCGACGGTCCCTTCAAATATCTCGATAATCGCTGGCGTTTTGCGCCGCTGGAAAATGGCGGCTGTAGCGTCGATTTCTTCATCGACTACGAGTTCAAGAGCCGCATTCTCGGCGCCCTGATGGGGTCGATGTTCGATCGTGCTTTCCGCATGTTCACGGATGCCTTCGAGACGCGCGCGAACAAGATCTACGCTTGAGCCTGACTTACTTGGCGAGCGCGATCAGCATTTCCAGCGCTGTCTTCACGGTGGCAAGCCGAACCTTATCGCGGCCGATATCGCTATAGCGCATTTCATGATGGATGAGCCCGCCATTGCGCGTCTTGGCGGCAAGGTGGACGAGGCCGACCGGTTTTTCCACGGAGCCGCCGCCAGGACCGGCCACTCCCGTGACCGCGACTGAGAGGTCGGCATGGGAGCGGAAGAGGGCGCCATGCACCATCTGCAGGGCCGTTTCCTTGGAAACGGCGCCGAATTGCGCAAGCGTCCGTTCCTGAACGCCAAGCATCTCCATCTTCGCCGAATTCGTATAGGTGACGAAGCCGCGGTCGACGACGGCCGACGAGCCGGGGATTTCCGTCAGCGCGCCGGCGATCAGCCCGCCGGTGCAGGATTCCGCCGTCGAGACCATCAGGCCCTTTGCGGTGAAATCCGTGACGATGGTTTGCGCGAGTGCCAGAATTTCATCCGGGAAATGCATCAGACCCTTCCTCCGCGATAGACGACGGTTGCGGTTGCGATAGCGGCAATGCCTTCGCGCCGCCCGACAAAGCCGATCTGCTCGTTGGTCGTTGCCTTCACGGAGCAACGATCCAGGCTGATGTTCAGAAATTCCGAGAGCCTAGCGCGCATGACATCGCGATGAGGCCCGATCTTCGGTGCTTCCGCAATCAAGGATACGTCCGCATTCATGATGGTGCCGCCGCGCTCGCGGACGATCTTGGCCGCATGCTCAATGAAGATCCGCGAAGGCGCGCCTTTCCATTGCGGATCGGAAGGGGGGAAGTGATCGCCGATGTCACCGGCACCGCAAGTTGCGAGCAGGGCATCCGTCAAGGCGTGCAGCGCGACGTCGGCGTCGGAATGTCCCTTCAGCTTCTGATCATGCGGGATGAACACGCCGCAAAGCGTCACGCCGTCGCCCGGCTCCAGCTGGTGCACATCATAGCCATTGCCGGTGCGCACATCGGGCAAAAGGCCGGCGGTCAGTTTTTCGTCGGCCATGGTAATATCCCTTTTGATGGTCAGCTTGACGTTGTCGGCACTCCCGGTCACCAAAGTCACCGGCAGGCGACCCCATTCGGCGATGGCGGCATCGTCGGTGAAATCCGTCCTGCCGTCGGCGGCGACCTTTTCATGCGCCGCCAGAATATCGGCAAGGCGGAAGGATTGGGGTGTCTGCGCGGCATGAAGCCCGGCGCGGGGCACGGTTTCGACGACCAGCCCGTTGCCGTCGCCCCGCTTCAGCGTATCTGTGACGGGCATGGCGGGCAGTACCGCCGGTGCGCCCGCCGCAAGGGCTGCCGCGATGCGATCCAGCAGATCGTGATCGAAGAAGGGGCGTACGGCGTCATGGATCATCACATGCGTCGCTTCGCTTTTAGCCAATTGCCGGAGCCCGGCCAGTACGGATTGCTGGCGCGTTGCGCCGCCAAAGGCAATCTCGATATCCGGAAGCCCCGCGACCTGCGTCAGTGCCGAGCGGAGCAGAGCCTCATCGTCGCGATGGATGACGATAACGATCTTCGCGGTTTGCGGCCATGTCACGAATCTTTCAAGCGTATGCGCAATAACCGGTCTGCCGCCGATCGCGCGATACTGTTTTGGGCCTTCTTCCGGCGATCCCGCCCGTTCGCCGCGCCCGGCGGCAACGATCACAATTCCCACCGACAGCGGTTGCGTTGAATGCATTTGCGTCATAAACCCCCGAAGAATAAAAGGCTCCGTCTCCGGCATGGCTTTGAAAAGCGCAGAGCTTTCTTTTGAACAAGCACATGCTAAATAGATCGCCAGAACGGGATCCCGCTCCAGCAGGGTCTATCGCCTCAACTGAGTATTTTCCAGCATTTGCCCAAAAAATATCGGGGTTCTTCAAAACCTCTTGGCAAACTTCTCAAGCGTGTCTAAAAATAGTGCAGATGTATGGTGTGCCCGAAAGATAATCACTTGCTTTCCTCCGAGCTTGCAGCCTCGTTTTCCATTGGTCCGGTATCTATCCGCAATCGCGTCATCCTGGCGCCGATGTCGGGCGTCACCGATCTGCCGTTTCGGCAGCTGGCATTGCGTCATGGCGCCGGTCTGGTCGTCACCGAAATGGTGGCAAGCCGCGAGCTTGTGCAGGACACGGCCGAATCCTGGGCACGCCTGAAGAGCGCCGGGCTGAAGCCGCATATGGTGCAGCTCGCCGGCCGCGAGGCATATTGGATGGCCGAGGCTGCGAAGATCGCAGCCGACAATGGCGCCGACATCATCGATATCAACATGGGCTGCCCGGCCAAGAAGGTCATCGGCGGCTATTCCGGTTCGGCGCTGATGCGTGACCCGGATCACGCTTTGAGCCTGATCGAGGCGACGGTCGGCGCGGTCGATATCCCCGTTACATTGAAGATGCGGCTCGGCTGGGATGAAAACTCCATCAACGCGCCGGATATTGCGCGCCGCGCCGAAGAGGCCGGCATTCAGCTCGTCACCATCCATGGCCGTACGCGCATGCAATTTTACGAGGGCAGGGCGGATTGGGATGCCATCCGTGCTGTGCGCGATGTCATCTCCATTCCGCTGGTCGCCAACGGCGATGTCGAGACACCGGACGATGCCCGCGAAATCCTGCGCCGCTCCGGCGCCGATGCCGTGATGATCGGCCGCGGTTGCCAGGGCCGCCCCTGGCATGCCGGCGTTCTGGCTGGTCATCGCCAACCGGAACGTGCGGAAATCGTCGAGATCGCCGTCGGGCATTATCTCTCCATGCTGGAATTCTATGGTGAGGCTGTCGGCATTCGCCACGCCCGCAAGCATCTCGCCTGGTATCTGGATCGCCATGCGCCGGCGACGACGGGTGCCGACAAGGCCAAAATCATGACTTCGAAAGATAGCCGCGAGGTGACTGCAGCGTTCCAGGCGGCGCTGCAGGCCGGCGCCGATCTCCCCCAACGCGTCCAGGAGGCGGCATGACTTCAAAATCCAACTCCGGAGCCGGAGACAATGCCGGCAATTCGGTGGCGATGGCTGTTCTCAACGCGATCCAGAATCCGGTTGTCATGGTCGACGAGGCCGGTCTCATCGCCTTCGCCAATTGGGAGGCCGAAGCCTTTTTTGGCGCCAGCGCCTCGCATCTGTCGCGCTACAAGATTTCGACCTTCATCCCGTTCGGCAGCCCCCTGCTGGCGCTGATCGATCAGGTGCGCGAGCGCCGCGCGCCGGTCAACGAATATCGCGTCGATCTCAGCTCGCCGCGTCTCGGACAGGACAAGCTGGTGGACCTCTACGTCGCGCCGATTTCCAGCGAGCCAGGCTCCGTGGTCGTCGTGTTCCAGGAACGCTCGATGGCGGACAAGATCGACCGGCAGCTGACCCATCGCGCTGCCGCCCGTTCCGTCACCGGCCTTGCATCAATGCTGGCGCATGAGATCAAGAACCCGCTCTCGGGCATTCGCGGCGCCGCACAGCTGCTCGAACAGTCCGTCGAGGACGACGATCGCGCGCTGACGCGGCTTATCTGCGACGAAACTGACCGCATCGTATCGCTTGTCGACCGCATGGAGGTTTTCTCGGACGAGCGGCCTGTCGATCGTGTGCCGGTCAACATCCACTCGGTACTCGATCATGTGAAGGCGGTCGCCCGGGCCGGCTTTGCCCGCAACATCAAACTCTCCGAGAATTACGACCCGTCACTCCCGGCTGTTTTTGCCAACAGGGACCAGCTCGTACAGGTCTTTCTCAATCTGGTGAAGAATGCCGCCGAAGCAGTGGGCGACCGGCCGGATGGCGAGATCATGCTGACGACGGCCTATCGTCCCGGTATCCGCCTTTCGGTCGCCGGCACGCGCGAGAAGATCTCGCTGCCGCTCGAATTCTGCGTGATCGACAATGGTCCCGGTGTTCCATCCGACCTCGTACCGCATCTTTTTGATCCGTTCATCACGACGAAGACGAACGGAACCGGTCTTGGCCTGGCGCTCGTTGCCAAGATCATCGGCGATCACGGCGGTATCGTCGAATGCGACAGCCAGAACCACCGCACCACTTTCCGCGTTTTGATGCCGGCTTCCAAGGGCATCACGCTTGAAGACGCCCCCTTTCCAAACTCTACAGGGACTACTCGATGACAGCCACGATCCTTGTCGCCGATGACGATGCGGCCATCCGTACCGTGCTCAATCAGGCTTTGAGCCGCGCGGGTTACGACGTACGCATCACGTCCAACGCCGCCACGCTCTGGCGTTGGGTTTCTGCCGGCGAAGGCGACCTCGTAGTAACCGATGTCGTTATGCCCGACGAAAACGCGTTCGATCTGCTGCCGCGCATCAAAAAGGCGAGGCCGGACCTGCCTGTTCTGGTCATGAGCGCGCAGAACACTTTCATGACGGCGATCAAGGCGTCGGAGAAGGGCGCTTACGACTATCTGCCGAAGCCCTTCGATCTGACGGAACTGATCGCCATCGTCGGCCGCGCGCTGTCCGAGCCCAAGCGCAAGCCGGCGAAGCTCGAGGACGACATGCAGGACGGTATGCCGCTCGTCGGCCGTTCCGCTGCCATGCAGGAAATCTATCGCGTGCTGGCGCGCCTGATGCAGACCGACCTGACGCTGATGATCACAGGCGAATCCGGTACCGGCAAGGAGCTGGTCGCGCGCGCCCTGCACGACTACGGCAAGCGCCGCAACGGCCCCTTCGTCGCCATCAACATGGCGGCGATCCCGCGCGATCTGATCGAGTCGGAATTGTTCGGCCATGAGAAGGGCGCCTTCACGGGTGCGCAGACTCGCTCGACTGGCCGTTTCGAGCAGGCCGAGGGCGGCACGCTGTTTCTCGACGAAATCGGCGATATGCCGATGGATGCGCAGACGCGCCTGTTGCGCGTGCTGCAGCAGGGCGAATACACGACGGTCGGCGGCCGCACGCCGATCCGCACCGATGTGCGCATCGTTGCCGCCACCAACAAGGACCTGAAGCAGGCGATCAATCAGGGCCTGTTCCGCGAGGACCTCTATTATCGTCTCAACGTCGTGCCGCTTCGCCTGCCGCCGCTGCGCGACCGCGCCGAGGACATTCCCGATCTCGTCCGTCATTTCATCACCCAGGCTGAAAAAGAAGGACTTGGCTCCAAGCGGTTCGATCAGGAAGCGCTCGAGCTGATGAAGGCCTATCCCTGGCCGGGCAATGTTCGCGAGCTGGAAAACCTCATCCGCCGGCTGATGGCGCTCTATCCGCAGGACGTCATTACCCGCGAGATCATCGATGCCGAACTGCGCGCCGATGTGCCCGACAGCCCGATCGAGAAGGGTCCTGTCCGCACCGGCACCATGACCATCGCCCAGGCGGTCGAGGAAAACATGCGGACCTATTTCTCGAGCTTCGGCGAAAACCTTCCGCCCCCCGGCCTCTACGACCGTGTTTTGACGGAAATGGAGTATCCGCTGATCCTGGCCGCGCTGACCGCCACGCGGGGCAATCAGATCAAGGCTGCCGATCTTTTAGGCCTCAACCGCAATACCTTGCGCAAAAAGATCAGGGAGCTGGGAGTTTCCGTCTACAGAAGTTCCCGTACCGCTTGACAACGCAATCGGATGCGTTGCATTTTCGCCACAATGCGTTGCTTAAAGGTCACGCAGGAGATTCGTCGTTTTTGCGATGGCGATTCGTCTGACGCGTTTCCATTGTGATGGAATTTCGTCCGATTTTTCAGTCAATTGCGAAAATGATTTAAAATAAAGGTTTCGCTTCCGGCGAAATCGAACGACAGTTCCCGCCTTTGCCTGTCGCTCGTGCTGGTGCCGAAATGGTGGCAGCACGGTTTGATCAGGGGGCCGACCGTCGCTCGGGCGTGGAGATGATGGGAATGATACAGGACGCGGTGTCGCCGGCGGCGAGCGACGAGGCGGTTGTTGTCAAAGTGACGGACCGTCGTGCTTCCTTTGCCTTGCCTGGCCTCATTCTGGCTGGCGGCGCGCTGTTATGCGCTATCGCTACTCTTCTGATGCTGCTTGGGCTGACACCCGTGGCGCCGACGTCGTCGGTCGTCTTCACTTCCGTCGTGATCAACGGCCTGTTCGTTCTGGGGTTGATTGCCCTGATTGCTCGGGAAGTCGCGAGGCTCATGAAGGCGCGCAGCCGTGGCCGCGCGGCGGCCCGCCTGCATATCCGCATCGTTGCCCTGTTTTCGATCGTGGCGATCACACCGGCCATTCTCGTCGCCATCGTTGCCAGCCTGACGCTCAATGTCGGCCTGGACCGCTGGTTTGGCGTACGCACCCAGCAGATCATCAGTTCCTCGCAGAATGTCGCGCAAGCCTATCTCATGGAAAATGCGAGCTATCTGCAGGGGCAGACGGTTTCCATGGCGAACGACCTGGAGCGCAATCGCTCGCTCTATAGCCTTGACCGTACCGGCTTTTCCGATCTGATGACCCGTCAGGCCCGCGGCCGCGGCCTGCTCGGCGCCTTCCTGGTTCGCCGCGACGGCAGCGCCATCGTTCAGGCTGATATCAAGACGGAGCGTCCCTTGCCGGCGATCCCCAAGGATGCGCTGGATTCGTCGGCCAATGGCCAGCCGACGCTCATTCCGCCCGGGGTGACAAACCTCGTCGGTGCGGTCATCAAGCTGGATGAGATTCCCGGCTCGTTTCTTTACACGGTACGGGCCGTCGATCCGCGCGTCATGAACGCGATGCGGATGGTGGAAGACAACACCGTCGAATACAAGGCGATGGAAGAAGGGCGCATGTCCCTGCAGATAGCCTTTGCCGTTCTCTATATCGGTTTTGCTCTGATCGTGCTGCTGGCTGCCATCTGGACCGCAATCGCGATTGCCGACCGTATCGTGCGGCCGATCCGTCTTCTCATCAGCGCCGCAGACAATGTCGCCTCCGGCAATATGAACGTGCTGGTGCCAGTACGCTCGGCCGACGGCGACGTCGGCAGCCTGTCGCGCACCTTCAACAAGATGATTTCCGAAATCCGCACCCAACGCGACGAGATTCTTGAGGCGAAGGATGAGGTGGATGATCGTCGCCGCTTCATCGAGGCTGTTTTGTCTGGCGTGACCGCAGCCGTCATCGGCGTCGAGCACGATCGCCGCATCGCCATCGTCAACACCTCGGCCGAAGAACTGCTAGCGCTGACGAGCGACGAGCTTGTCGGCAGGAGCCTGGTGGAAATCGCCCCCGAAGTTGATCAGGTAGTGACCGAGGCGACGACCCGCCATCGCAATGATTTTCGCAAGCAGATCAGCCTCGTGCGCGGCGGGACGGTGCGCACATTGAGTGTGCAGGTGACGCGGGAGGAATCGCGCGATGCCAATGAATCCTATGTCATTACGCTCGACGACATTACCGATCTGGTCATAGCGCAGCGCTCGACGGCCTGGGCCGATGTTGCACGCCGCATCGCCCATGAAATCAAGAACCCGCTGACGCCGATCCAGCTTTCCGCCGAGCGCATTCGCCGCCGCTTCGGCAAGAACATCGCCGATGTCGATCGTCCGGTATTCGATCAGTGCACGGATACGATCATCCGGCAGGTCGGCGATATCGGCCGCATGGTCGACGAATTCTCCTCCTTTGCCCGCATGCCCAAGCCGACGATGGAGCCGAGCGACCTGCGCGACATCCTGCGCGACTCCGTATTCCTGCGCGAAATGGGCAACAATCACGTGAAATTCCAGCGAGACCTGGGCGACGAGCGACTGGAAGGCATGTTCGATGCGCGAATGCTGGGACAAGCCTTCGGCAATCTCATCAAGAATGCCGTGGAATCGATCGAAGGAGTGCCGAGCGAGGAGGCACGCGAGCAGCCGAAGGTCCTGGTGCGCGCTTCGCTGGATCAGGACCGTGATCGCTTTACCGTTGACGTCATCGACAACGGCCGCGGCTTGCCGGTGGAGAACCGGCACAGCATTCTCGAGCCTTACATGACGATGCGTGAGAAGGGCACGGGCCTGGGCCTCGCGATCGTCAAGAAGATCATTGAAGACCATGGCGGGCAGATCGAACTTCACGACGCTCCCGCCGATTTCGACCAGGGTAGGGGGGCCATGATCCGCGTGCATCTGCCGCGCCGTGAGCAGGCTACCGTCGCCCACACAGAAAGTGACAAGGAAAGCGTTTATGGCCTCTGATATTCTCGTAGTCGACGACGAGGAAGACATTCGCGAAATCGTTTCGGGAATTCTTTCGGATGAAGGACACGAAACCCGCACGGCGCATGATAGTGACAGTGCGCTGGCCGCGATTTCCGATCGCGCGCCGCGACTGATCTTTCTCGATATCTGGATGCAGGGCAGCAAGCTCGATGGCCTCGCATTGCTGGATGAAATCAAGGCACGGCATCCGGAATTGCCTGTTGTCATGATCTCGGGTCACGGTAATATTGAAACGGCTGTATCGGCCATCAAGCGCGGCGCCTTCGATTTCATCGAAAAGCCGTTCAAGGCCGATCGCCTGATCCTGATCGCCGAACGCGCCCTGGAAAACTCCAAGCTTAAAAGAGAAGTGTCGGAACTGAAGCGCCGCACCGGCGATGCCGTCGAGCTCATCGGCACGTCGGTTGCCGTCTCGCAGCTTCGCCAGACCATCGACAAGGTCTCGCCGACCAATAGCCGCGTGATGATCTTCGGCCCTTCCGGTTCCGGCAAGGAGCTTGTGGCGCGGATGATGCACAAGAAGTCGACGCGCGGCACCGGCCCTTTCGTGGCGCTGAACGCCGCGACGATCACGCCCGAGCGCATGGAAATAGCCCTCTTCGGCACTGAAGGCTCTCCGGGGCAGGCGCGCAAGATCGGCGCATTGGAAGAAGCGCATCGCGGCATTCTCTATCTCGATGAGGTCGGCGAAATGCCGCGCGAGACGCAGAACAAGATCCTGCGCGTGCTGGTCGATCAGCAGTTCGAGCGCGTCGGCGGTTCGAAGCGGGTCAAAGTGGACGTTCGCATCATCTCGTCCACGGCTTACAATCTCGAAAGCAGGATCGCCGAGGGTCTGTTCCGCGAAGATCTCTATCACCGTCTGGCCGTTGTGCCCGTGCGCGTGCCGGCACTGGCCGAACGGCGTGAGGACATACCTTTCCTCGTCGACCAGCTGATGCGGCAGATTTCCGAGCAGGCCGGCATTCGGCCACGCCGGATCGGCGATGACGCCATGGCTGTGTTGCAGGCGCATGATTGGCCGGGCAACATCCGCCAGCTGCGCAACAATATCGAGCGTCTGATGATTTTGGCGCGCACCGATGGGGCCGATACGCCGATCACGGCCGAAATGCTGCCGACCGATCTCGGCGACATGCTGCCGAAGGTCTCCGCCAAGAATGATTATCACATCATGACGCTGCCCCTGCGCGAGGCACGTGAGATGTTCGAGCGTGATTATTTGATCGCTCAGATCAATCGCTTCGGCGGCAATATCTCGCGAACGGCAGAATTCGTCGGCATGGAACGCTCGGCTTTGCATCGCAAGCTGAAATCGCTGGGCGTCTGATCCGTCTTGCGGCGCACTGGCATCTTGGAATTTTGATCAGGGGCTTTCATGCCGAGAATAGCTTATGTGAATGGCCGTTATGTCCAGCACGGCGACGCCATGGTACATATCGAGGACCGCGGTTATCAGCTCGCTGATGGCGTCTATGAGGTTTGCGAGGTGCGTCACGGCGTGATCGTCGATCTGACACGCCATCTCGACCGCCTCAATCGCTCGCTGAGCGAGCTTCGCATCGCCTGGCCAATGGCGCGCGCGGCGCTCGTTGTCGTGATTCGGGAGACGCTGCGCCGCAACCACGTCCGCAATGGCATGTTCTATCTGCAGGTCACGCGTGGTGTTGCCCGTCGTGATCATGTCTTTCCGGCCGATGGCACACCGTCTTCGATCGTCGTCACCGCCAAGAGCACCGATCAGTCTCTGATTGCCAGGAAGAATGCCAACGGCATCAAGGCGATCACCGTGCGTGACAATCGTTGGGACCGGGTCGACATCAAGTCGGTGGGGCTGTTGCCGAATGTGATGGCCCGCCAGCAGGCGAAGGAAGCCGGTGCGCAGGAAGCGATCTACATCGATCACAACGGCATGGTGAAGGAAGGTGCCGCCACCAACGTCTGGATTGTCGATCATGACGGGAATCTTGTCACGCGTCCGGCTGAGCACGGCATTCTGCGCGGCATCACGCGCACGACGCTGATGGATGTGGCAGCCAGGCTCGGGGTGACGATCGTCGAGCGCTACTTCTCGGTGGAGGAGATGATGGCGGCCCGCGAAGTCTTCATCACGGCGGCGACAAGCATCTGTTTTCCGGTCGTTTCCATCGATGGGGAAACGATTGCCAACGGTCATCCGGGCAGCATGTCACAGAAAATTCGTGAAGCCTTTTTCGACGTTGCGGAAAAGACCGTGATTTGATACCAACATTCGCTGGGGGGAGAGAATGAGGGTATCTCCCGTCCGGGACCTCTGTATATCATGATATTTCACCGACTTAGGTCGGCAAAAAAGAAAGAAGCGGCGCGATGGCGGAACGTTCTCAAAACTTGCAGGACTTGTTTCTCAATACTGTTCGCAAGCAAAAGATTTCACTGACAATTTTCTTGATCAACGGCGTAAAGCTCACGGGTGTCGTAACATCGTTCGACAACTTCTGCGTTCTGCTTCGCCGCGATGGCCATTCGCAGCTCGTTTACAAGCACGCAATCTCGACGATCATGCCGGGTCAGCCGATGCAGATGTTCGAGAGCGAAGAAGCCGCATCCTAACTGGGATTTGCCACTATCACGACACGCGATACGAAAAACGATTCCCTCATTCCGGAGTCCGTAAAGCACCGGGATGACATGCGCGCTGTCGTGGTCGTTCCTGTTCTGAAACAGGGACGCACGTCGCGCTCCGCCCAGGCTGACAGTGCCATTTCCGTGTCACGCCTGCCTGAAAGCAGGTTGGAAGAGGCCAAGGGTCTTGCTCTGGCGATCGATCTCGAAGTGGTCAGCGGTTCCGTCGTTCCGATCAATGATCCGAGGCCCGCGACCCTGCTTGGCACCGGCAAGATCGAGGAAATCCTCGCCCTGCTGGATGAGTTCAACGCCGGACTTGTGATCGTCGATCATCCGTTGACGCCGGTGCAGCAGCGCAATCTCGAGAAGGCATGGAACGCCAAGGTCATCGATCGTACCGGCCTCATCCTCGAAATCTTCGGCCGCCGCGCCTCCACCAAGGAAGGCACGCTGCAGGTTGAGCTTGCGCATCTGAACTATCAGAAGGGCCGGTTGGTTCGAAGCTGGACCCACCTTGAACGCCAGCGCGGTGGCGCCGGTTTCATGGGTGGCCCTGGCGAAACCCAGATCGAAGCGGACCGTCGCCAATTGCAGGAGCGTATCATCCGGCTCGAGCGCGAGTTGGAGCAGGTGGTGCGCACCCGCCAGCTTCATCGCGCCAAGCGCCGCAAGGTGCCGCATCCGATCGTCGCATTGGTCGGCTACACCAATGCCGGCAAGTCGACGCTGTTCAATCGCATTACCGGTGCTGGCGTGCTGGCCGAGGACATGCTGTTCGCGACGCTAGATCCGACGCTGCGCCGCATGAAGCTGCCGCACGGCCGTACCGTCATTCTCTCCGATACCGTCGGCTTCATCTCGGACCTGCCGACTCACCTTGTGGCAGCTTTCCGCGCCACGCTGGAAGAGGTGCTGGAAGCCGATCTGATTCTGCATGTGCGCGATCTCTCGGATGACGACAATCAGGTCCAGAGCGCCGATGTCATGCGCATTCTCGGTGATCTCGGTATCGGCGAAGCCGAAGGCGCCGAGCGCATCGTTGAGGTCTGGAACAAGATAGATCGCTTGGAGCCGGAGGCGCATGACGCCATCGTGCAGAAGGCGTCGACCACCGAAAATGTTATCGCCGTCTCCGCAAGAAACGGCGAGGGCGTCGATCGACTGATGGATGAAATCAGCCGGCGTCTTTCCGGTGTGCTGACGGAAACCACGATCACGCTTCCGGTCGAAAAGCTGACGCTGCTGCCTTGGCTCTACAATCATGCCATCGTCGACAACCGCGAGGACAATGAGGACGGCACGGTGACGCTCGATGTCCGGCTGACTGAGACCGAGGCGGTTGAACTGGAACGGCGCATGGGCAATGGCCCGAAGGCGCCGCGTGAGAATTGGGAATAGGCGGCTTCTAGGCGGTCTTTGCGTCGCCAAGCTGCCGTTCGATCGCCTTTGCCGCTTGCCAGATTTCTTCCATTCGCTCCAGTGAGGCGCCTTGCAGCGTCTCGCCTTCCGCCTCTAGCGTCGTCTCAATGTGATGGAACCGGCGGCGGAACTTCGTGTTCGTGCCACGCAGGGCCTGTTCCGGGTCGGTTTTCACGTGCCGGCCGATATTGACGACGGCAAAGATCAGGTCGCCAAGCTCGTCGCTCACCTTCGCTTTGTCACCGCTCGCAAGCGCCACTCGCAACTCGGCGATCTCTTCCTCGATCTTGTCGAGGATGGGCTCAGGGGCAGACCAGTCGAAGCCAACCCTGGCCGCCTGCTCCTGTAATTTCAATGCTTCCGTCAGGGCAGGGAAGGACCGCTGCACCGAGCCGAGGAAACCTGCCTTGAAATCCTCGGTCACGCCGCTTCGGGCACGGCGCTCTGCGCGCTCGCGCTTCTCCTCGGCCTTGATCCGATCCCATTGCAGCGTCACCGCGTCCTCGGTTTTGGCGTCCGAGACGGCAAAAACATGCGGATGGCGGCGGATCATCTTGCGGGTGATGGCATGCACCACGTCGCCAAAGGAAAAGGCGCCGCTTTCCTCGGCGATCCGCGCATGGAAGACGACCTGCAGCAGCAGGTCACCGAGCTCGTCGCAAAGATCGTCCGTGTCCTTTCGCTCGATCGCGTCGGCCACTTCATAGGCCTCTTCGATCGTGTAGGGCTTGATGGTCTCAAAGGTCTGGACAATGTCCCAGGGGCAACCGGTTTCAGGGTTTCGCAGCGCCGCCATGATGTCGATCAAGCCGGAAATGTCTCGCGATGCTTCCATCATTGCCTCGGGTCTTGCTTTGTCAATTCAAAGGGATCTCGTTGCTGCCCTTCGACGCCTGGTAGTTCTCGGAGAGACCAGCATAGGCCTGCTTAATACGCGCGGTCTGTTCCTTCAACTCACCTTTGCGCGGATCTTCTTCTGTTTCCACGAGATCGGAGATGGCAAAGCTCTTCCAGAATGCGTTTTGGCGACGATAGCCGCCCGGCTCCAGGCCGAAGACCTCCTTCAGGATCTTGAGATCATGCGGGATAGCGAAGGCATCCCGGGAATCCTCATGGCTGAAGAAATAATAATAATTGTCGAAGCCGGCCCAGGTAATCGCCGACATGCACATGGTGCAGGGTTCATGGGTCGAGAGGAAAATCAGATCCTTGGTGACCGGTTTCTCGCCCAGCTCATAGAAGCGCTTGAGGGCATGGACCTCGCCGTGCCAGAGCGGATTCTCCAACTCGTTGTTGGTTTCCGCGACGACGAGCGAAAGGTCGGATTTCCGCAGTATGGCGGCGCCGAAGACCTTGTTGCCGGTGGCGACGCCCTTGCGGGTCAAGGGCAGGATGTCGTGCTCGACGACGTTGAGAAGGCGTGCAGCGATGCTATTGTCAGACAAGGGTTTCCTCCAACGGTTTTCGCTGCAGCCTATCGGGATTGGAAATGCGGCGGTATGTGCAAATAAGTTAAAGACTATGTTCGCCACAGGCAATAAAGCAATCCGCCGATACCGCTGAATCGTAAAAATCTATAGATTTTATGCATTTAATGCAATCTGCTTGCCTAGTGAGTTTTGCTCAAATCCTTGGTATGTCGAGCATAGGAATACGGACTTGCGTGGGCATTAGAATTTCTGTTTCTTCAATCTCTTGGCCACAAAGGCGATATTCGGCACATCTCGAATTGGAATGACGATGCCTCCCAGGACTGAACAGCTTTCGGTGTTTCCCGCCTTCTTCCGCGTGGACGGAAGGACTGCGGCTGTCTTCGGCAATGGCGACGAAGCGTTCGCAAAGGTGCGGCTGCTGATGAACACCCAGGCGAAGATCGTCGCCTATACGCAGTCACCCGAGGCCGACTATCATTCCTTCCTGATTGCCAACCGGATCGCGACCGTGCGCGGCGAATTTTCACCCGAGCAGGTGAAGCACGCCACGTTGGTCTTCGCCGCGACTGGTGATGCGGAGGCCGATCGGTCCATCGTCGACGCTGCCCGTGCCGAAAGAATCCCCGCAAACGCTGTCGATCAGCCCGACTATTGCGATTTCTATACGCCGGCGCTGGTCAATCGCGCGCCTGTGGCCGTTGCCATCGGCACGGAAGGTGCTGGCCCAGTGTTGGCGCAGATGATCCGGGCTCAGATCGATCAGATGCTGTCGCCCTCGCTCGGCAAGCTGGCGGAACTGGCGACGCGTTACCGCAAGCCGGTCGATCGCCTTGTGCCGCGCGGTGTCGCGCGCCGCGTGTTCTGGCACCGCTTCTTCTCCGGCCCCGTTGCCGATGCCGTCAACGCCGGTCACCTGCTGCAGGCCGAACAGGCTGCGGATGAACTGCTGCAGTCCTCGCGAGAGGTCGAGGGTCGCGTATGGCTGGTTGGTGCCGGTCCCGGTGCGGAAGACCTGCTGACGCTGCGTGCCCAGCGGGTGATGATGGAAGCCGATGTCATCGTCTATGACGCTCTCGTGCCGCAGGCGATCGTCGATATGGGCCGCCGCGATGCCGAGCGGCTGTCCGTCGGCAAGCGCAAGGGCTGCCACACCAAATCGCAGGAAGAGATCAACGATCTGCTGGTGCAGCTTGGCCGTGATGGCAAGCGCGTCGTGCGGTTGAAATCCGGCGATCCGCTGGTTTATGGCCGTGCAGGCGAGGAAATGGCTGCGCTGCGCGCCGCCGGAATCGGCTACGAGATCGTCCCCGGCATCACCTCCGCCTTTGCAGCGGCTGCAGATTTCGAACTGCCGCTGACATTGCGCGGTGTCGCCTCGTCGCTGGTCTTTACAACAGGCCATGATCTGACGGGCGATGTCCTGCCCGATTGGGCAAGTCTTGCCGTGTCAGGCGCAACCATTGCCGTCTATATGGGCCGCACGGTTGCGGCCTCCGTCGCGGGCCGTTTGATGGAAGCCGGGCTTCCACCGGAAACCACCGTCGCCGTCATCGAGAATGCGAGCCGCCGCGATCGTCGCCTGATGCACGGCATTTTGCGGGATCTGCCTGACCTTGAGCATCGCGACGAGTTGAGCGGGCCGGTCATGGTCATTATCGGCGAAGCTGTCGCCGGTGCGAATTTCGAACAATCCGAGCCGCTGGTCCGACGCGAGACCGTTGCTCAAGACTATGCAAGGAGCTGACCCCATGGTCGACAAGGTTCTGACCGCAAACCGGCTCACCGATGGCGTCGCCGTTTGGCTGAACGCCAATGGTGAGTGGGTAACATCGCTGCAGGAATCGCTGGTCGCGCGCCATGCCGAGGCGGAAGCCGCGCTGGAAGCCGTCGGCAAGCAAGCCTATGCCGACAACAAGGTTGTCGACGTCAACCTGATCGATGTTCAGGAAACCGGCGGCAAGCTCTGGCCGCTACGCCTGCGTGAGCGCATTCGTGCCGAAGGCCCCACCATGGAATACGCGCCCGGCTATGCCGCGGCCGATCCGGAATTCATTGCAGTCTGAGGAAGTCCCGAGGAAATCATGTATCGTTACGACGAATTTGACCACGCCTTTGTTGCGGAACGCGTTGCACAGTTCCGCGATCAGGTGGAGCGGCGCCTTGCGGGCGAGCTCTCGGAGGATGCCTTCAAGCCGCTGCGTCTGATGAACGGCGTCTATCTGCAGCTGCATGCCTATATGCTGCGCATCGCCATTCCCTACGGCACGCTGAGCTCGCGCCAGATGCGCATGCTGGCCCATATCGGCCGCACCTATGACCGTGGCTACGGCCACTTCACGACACGGCAGAACCTTCAGTTCAACTGGCCGAAGCTGTCTGACATGCCCGATGTGCTGGCCGAACTGGCCGCCGTCGAGATGCACGCTATCCAGACCTCAGGCAACTGTATCCGCAATGTCACGGCCGATCATTTCGCCGGCGCCGCCGCCGACGAAGTCGCCGACCCGCGTCCTTACGCGGAAATCCTGCGCCAGTGGTCTTCCGTGCATCCGGAATTCTCGTTCCTGCCGCGCAAGTTCAAGATCGCTGTCACCGGCGCCGAACGCGACCGCGCCGCGATCCAGGTGCATGATATCGGTCTGCACCTGAAGAAGAACGATAAGGGTGAGATCGGTTTTGCCGTCTATGTCGGCGGCGGGCAGGGTCGCACGCCGATGGTTGCCAAGCTGATCCGCGACTTCCTGCCGGAAGAGGATCTGCTGTCCTATACGACCGCCGTCATGCGCGTTTACAATCTGCATGGCCGCCGCGACAACAAGTACAAGGCTCGCATCAAGATCCTCGTTCATGAAACCGGCGCCGAGGAATTGGCACGCCAGGTCGAGATCGAGTTCGATAAGCTTAAGGATACCGAGCTGAAGCTGCCGGAAGCCGACGTTCAGGCAATTTCCGCCTATTTCGCGCCGCCGGCCCTGCCGCAACGTGCCGAGGGTTGGGAAAGCCTTGCGCGCTGGAAGAATGCCGATCCGGCCTTTGCCCGCTGGGTGCAGCAGAACGTGCAGCCGCACAAGAACCCCGACTATGGCATGGTGACGATCTCGTTGAAGCCCATCGGCGGCATTCCCGGTGATGCTTCGGATGCGCAGATGGATGCAGTGGCTGATATCGCCGAGGAATATGCTTTCGACGAAATCCGTGTCAGCCATGAGCAGAACCTAATCCTGCCGCATGTGGCATTGGCCGATCTTGAAGCCGTTTATCGCGGTCTGGTCACCGTCGGCCTGGAAACGGCGAATGCCGGCCTGATCACTGACATCATTGCCTGTCCCGGCCTCGACTATTGCGCGCTCGCCAATGCCCGCTCGATCCCGGTCGCGCAGGAGATTTCGACACGTTTCGGCTCAGCAGAACGCCAGGCCGAGATCGGCGAGTTGAAGATCAAGATTTCCGGCTGCATCAACGCCTGCGGCCATCACCATGTCGGCCATATCGGCCTGCTCGGTGTCGAGAAGAAGGGTGCGGAACTCTATCAGATCACGCTCGGCGGCTCCGGTGACGAACACACGTCGATTGGCGAGATCATCGGTCGCGGCTTTGAGCCCGAAAAGGTCACCGACGCCATCGAGACCATCGTCGATACCTATATCGGCCTGCGCCTTGATCCCTCCGAGATTTTCCTCGACGCCTATCGACGCGTTGGACCGCAGCCCTTCAAGGATGCGCTCTATGGCTCGTCTTCATCAGCCGAAGCGGCGTAAGGGGATATGGCCATGACGAAGATTTGGCGGGAAACCGGTTTTGTCGAAAGTGACGCGTGGGTCATCGAGACCGATGAGGTCAGGGTGACTGAGGGACAGAAGCCGCTGCTCGCTCTCGATGCGCTGATAGCCAGGGCAGAGGAAAGCAACGAAGTTGGCCTCGGCGTGGTGATAAAGCCGGCCGACGACGTGACGAAGCTGCAGCCCTATCTTGATCGCCTCGCGATTGTCGCAGTCGCCTTTCCGGCGTTCAATGATGGCCGCGCGTTCAGCCATGCCGCGCTGCTTCGCGAGCGCCTCGGCTATACCAACGAGTTGCGCGCTGTCGGCGATGTGCTGATCGACCAGATTCCGCTGATGCTGCGCGTCGGCATCGACAGCTTCGCGGTCACCAACGAAACCGCGTTGAAGCGCCTGTCGGAAGATCGGCTGCCGGGTATTCCGCATTACTATCAGCCGACCGCTCGTCCCGCCGAAGCCGGGCAGGCCTATAGCTGGCGGCGGTTGCCGGCAAAGTCGGCCTGACTATTGCGGGGCTGGAGAGGGCGGCGATTTGACAGCGTCGAGTTGCCGCATTCATGCCGATCATTATGTGTATCGTCGGCACTATGAAATCTTGACTGAAACGCACATATTTCAGTCCTGCGGCTCCGGATGGAATGGAAAGCCTTTCAATCCGGGCTATATTATAATATCAGCCTTCCGCAATGAGCCTGCCAGGAATGACGTTTGAGACGAATACGGGATTAGAGACAGAATGAACGCCCCCGCCAAGACAGATGATTTTGCTTCCGCAGTACCCGCCGGCGTTTTCGCCGAGAAGGTGCTGAGCGTTACGCATTATACCGACCGGCTCTTTCGCTTTACGATGACGCGGCCGCAAGGCTTCCGTTTCCGCTCCGGCGAGTTCGCGATGATCGGCCTGATGATCGACGGCAAACCGCTTTACCGCGCCTATTCGATCGCGAGCCCGGCCTGGGCCGATGAGCTCGAATTCTTTTCGATCAAGGTGCCTGAGGGACCGCTGACATCGCACCTGCAGAATATCAAGCCGGGCGACGAAGTGCTGATGCGCAAGAAGCCGACAGGCACGCTTGTTCTCGATGCGCTGACGCCGGGCAGGCGGCTCTATATGTTCTCGACCGGCACCGGCATCGCGCCTTTCGCAAGCCTGATCCGCGATCCCGAGACCTACGAGAAGTTTGAAGAAGTCATCCTTACCCATACGACGCGCGATGTCGCCGAGCTGAAATATGGCTTTGATCTGGTCGAGGAAATCCGCAACGACGAGCTCCTGAGCGAGGTCGTCGGCGACAAGCTGCGTCACTACGCGACCGTTACCCGTGAGGAATTCCCCTTTACCGGCCGCATCACCGACCTCATCAAGAGCGGCAAGCTTTTCCGTGATCTGGGCGTGCCTGCCTTCGATATCGGCATTGACCGTGGCATGATCTGCGGCTCGTCAGCAATGCTGAAGGATACTAAGGATTTGCTGGAGCAGGCCGGCCTTACCGAAGGTGCCAACAACAAGCCTGCCGAATTCGTAATCGAACGCGCCTTCGTCGGCTAGGCGAAGCTCCATGGATGAATCAAAGGCGGCTTCGGCAACGGAGCCGCCTTTTTTATGGGTTGGTGAGATAATCGATCAGTGCCGCCATGGCGGTTCGCGCATTCTCCGCATCGCCGCCATGGATAGCCTTGATAGCCTGAATATGCATCGCGATTGCGCGATCCATACGACCGGGTGAACCGGTCGAGTACCACAGCCGGCGCGCATGCGTTTGAACCGGTCCCAGGGCCGCGATGATGAACCTGTTCGGGCAGGCCTCCTCGAGGATCTCATCAAATGTCTTGTCGGCCGCAAAGAAGCCGGGAAGATCCCCGGTCGAGGCGCATTCCGTCATCAAGCGTGCGCACTCGTCCAGCTGATCGCGTTGTTGCCTGTCGGCATGTACGGCGGCAAGCGCGGCCGCGATCGGCTCCAGCTCGCGTCTGACCTGCATGACATCTCGATGATCCTCGGGACCGATCTCGGCGATCTGCAGGCCGACGCGCGGCCGCACATGGATCAATCCCTGCCAAGCAAGCTTCTGAATTGCCTCGCGCACCGGCGTACGGCCGTGCCCGGCCATTTCGATCAACTGCTTCTCGGTGACGAGAGCGCCGGGTTTTAGCTCGAGGGTAACGATCAGATACTCGAGCGCGAGATAGGCGAGGTGGCTAAGTGAATTCTGCATTCTGGCGACGTCCGACCGAGCTTGGAGAGCACACAGTGTCACCTGGCATCATCGGAGGCAACGGCTTGTGATATATCAATACGGCTATGCGATCGCCATCCCGGTCTGCGTCACCTGGCAATCGCACAGTGATTCCGATTGATGTCAGGAGGCCGCAACGCATGCGCGGCCAGGGAGCCGCATCAGTGGCCGATAATAGAAGAAAGCGTTGATTGCTTCCGTTTCGCAGCCATCAGCAGATCAAGTTCCGTCGATGACGGGCCGAATTTGTAGAAGATGCGCTTCGCTTCAGTCTCGTCGAGACGATACTTTCGCGCGAACTCGGCAATACTGTATGGCCGGCCTCGCATGACCTTGCGAGCTGGTGTCCGATTGGTGTTTTCCGTCATGTTGCATCCTTTCGGTTCCATTTTCGTACATAGCGCCGCAAAGATGGTTGGAAAGGCCTGTGCCTGCATTATGCCGTATGAATGCAACAAAAAAGGGAAGGCGAGATATCCCGTCTTCCCTTTCTCCTCTTCCCGATTGGGGCGTCTTCCGCCCCGTCGTATCGCTATCGCCTGATCAAACGGCCGATGAAGATCAGGATGCAGGCGCCGATAAAGCCCGTGATCAGGTAGTTCAGCCATACATGGAAAGGCAACGCGATCCCGAGCACGCCAAACAGCCAGCTGGCAACCAGCGCGCCAACAATGCCGAGGACAATGTTCATGATAATGCCAGTGTTGCTTTTCATGATCATCTCGGCGAACCAGCCTGCCAGGCCGCCAATGATAATTGCTGCGATCCAACCGACGTGTGCGTCTTCCATAAAAGAACCTCCTGAGGACCCGACGGGTTGTTAACATTAACTGATATACACCAAAAACGATTCGCACCCCAATACTTGCGGGGCGATGCAATGAAGCCGTGCATTGCAACCCTGATTATTGAGGGAAATTGTTACGATTGTTCCGGCGAACGGAACCGTAATGCCTTTACCCGCAGCTTTTTCGCCAACCGCGATTCTCCAGCCTGGGCCAGTATTCGGTTGATCCAGACGGTAAGCGCGGCGATTCCATAGGCTGGAGGTGAGGAAAACCGTCCAGAGACAGGTACAACCTCGATTTTATGGGTTGACCGCAATAGGGCGTCTGCATATGTTCCGCGCACTTCCAGCCGGGGCGGAAACGCCCGCGGAAAGGGAGAGCGTAGCTCAGCTGGTAGAGCAACTGACTTTTAATCAGTAGGTCATGGGTTCGAGCCCCATCGCTCTCACCACATTAAGTGGCTAATACACCTCCACAACATCAATATTATCGCCCACTAATTGTATGTGGTCGTTTGCAAATCTCACACTCAGTTTGCAAGAATCCGTTCTTAACTCGTTCCGTCGCTCCAAGCCTTCATCCGCTTCCGCCTGCTTATTGGCTTCTTGAAATGCCTCAAGCTTAGCGATCGCCTGCTCGGCCAATTGGACTTTACCCCCGGTAATGAGCGTCGAGAATCGCCTCGGAATTTGAGAAAACACCATTCTCACCATTACTGGCTTGAGAATTCATAGGCCGACCGCGACTTTGACGCAGGCTTCAAAAAGCGAGTGCGGACCTGTCTTCAAGATCGGAACGACAGAATACCATCTTTAAGATTGGTTGGATCGAATCTATTCAACCGTCGGCATCGCGCGGCCCGTTTTTCGTCGGATAAACAACGACATTAAGCGTCGTTTAAGTTTCGAATGCGACTCTGCTGTCGGGGGCCAGGGGAGTTAATGTCACCACCAAATTCGCGCTGGGTCACGCTGACCCTGAACGAACGCAAGAAGCTGTTTCGTCTAATAATGAAAATACTACTGCCAATTTTTGGGGTGTTGACTGTGGTCGGGATCATCCTGCTGGTCTTAGTTAACTAGGTTCTGATCTCTTGCAAAATGCCAAAGGCGCTCTTCGGGGCGCCTTTTTACTGGCACGCATGCTATGACGGGTCTGTCTAGGCAGGCCGCTGATAAAGATGGTTGGTGACTACGGATCGTGCTCAATATTGCTTAGTATTCGAGACCTCGATCAAGATGCTTTCGACAACTGCTGATGACTTGATTTCTACCATGAGGTCCATTCATCACCATTGGCCGCAGTGTCAGAACTTGTTGTCATTGTAGAAAATAGCAGTTTGCAGACGTTTCATAAGTCGTTGATTCGGCATGATCGATATCGAACGCAGTCTATTTTTACGCGGTAGAAAAACATTACGTAAAGCACCTGTTTCTAATTAGTAGGTCATGGGTTTGAGCCCCATCGCTCTCACCACCGAATTCCAGGCGCGTTGGTGATCCCCTCCAATTACTCACATTGTTCTCGCAGGCCCGCCTGCGGTCACTCTGTTGATCGGCATCAGGCGCTTTTCTATGTCGCGATTTCTAGTGACCGGCAACAATCATGCTGACAATTGGGCGGTTGGCGGATCTGGTGATTGCCTGGCGGCGGGCCGGGGAGGTATACGCGGGAGGATGGAGCCGCGAGCTTCCTGGGAGCACCCGCTCTCACATTGATGTTCTACTTTCAAACCATGCTGAGCGCGCTGAAAAGTGACTGGCGGAAAGTGGTAATCCGGCGCTAAAATAGTCTGTGCCGATGAGACGACCGATAAAGACGATGGACGCATAATGGAATTCTTGGCTGAACTATCCTCATGGGAAATCTACGCAATCGTTTGCGGCTTGTTTGGTGGCCTGGGGATTTTATTCGGCGTGATCGCCAGGAAGAGGGTGGCGATACCGTTGAGCGTGCTGCCCTTGTTGGGGGTAGCCATGACAACGCCGGTGACCGAGCAGTTTGTCATTCCGCAGCTTGCCAACCGGTATCCGGTGGTGTTCGCCAACAAGGATCTGCCCAAGAAAATCGATCAGCAAACCACGCTGAAGAAAATAGATCTGACCGATAGCATCTACAGCTATTTCTATGATCTGGACCTCGATGACGACTGGTTCGACGCGCCTCTGGTCAAATCCGCCCAGCTTTCCGATTTATGCAATTCCTTGTTGCCGAAGTTCGTGTCCGGCGAAGCTTCCCTCGCCAATTACATCTATCAGCTCAAGGGCAAGGATTACTCCTTTTCGGTCGACAGCTCCGATTGCTTGTAAGGGCGTCTGTCGCGTCAATGCGATGTAACGCGCTCCGCGCGACCTCAGGTGCAGACAGGTTTTCGGATTTGATCGGCCGCGCCAAGCCTTTCACAAGTCGCCGTCCAGCCTATGCCATCGCTGAAAGCGCAACGATCCCGACGACGGTAAGGCCACCGAAGACCGGTAGCAATATGAGCATTATGCGCCGGGCAAGCTTCGTCTTCTCGATTGAAGTCATGATCAGATTCCTCACATGCCAGTGAAACTGAGAGGTTTAGATTCATGATGAATCGCATCAATCGTCGCATTATAATCTTAGGTGTCGCTAAAAGTACACTATCTAATGTAACGATGCATATCCTTCGGCATTGCCGCAATGTTCTCCGGATTGATGAGGCTGAAAATGTGCGTCCGACGAAGGGTTGCGATGCCGCTTCGTCGGACGCTGCGGCATCGGCGCGGAGGCACCGGTGCCGCCGTCTCCGGTGCAGTGCGGGCACCGGGGACGGGTGGAAGCTGCCGGTTATCCTGGAGACACCGGTCGATCATTGTTGAGATATACGTGCCATCCTCGTGGTTAGTTTCAGTGTCGCTCGCTATTCGGCAGTTGGGGCCGATGGTCGCGTTGCGCACGGCTTCAGAAGTGTTTTCCGCGGAACCTAATCGAATCCGCCGTGTTTCCCTTGAGATCAAAAGGAGAAACACATTGGCAGAAGATCAGTCCCGCAATCCGCATGGCGGAAGAGAGAATGAACAGTCGCTGGCAAAAATTCAGCACAGCAAGGCTCATGATGTGAAGCAGGCCGCAGACACCGATGACAAGGGTGCGCTCGTCGCGGATCCTCGCAACAGATTGGTGGATGGCAAGATCGACCCGGTGACAAAGGAGCTCAAGCCGAAAGGCAAATAAAAGCAAGGTCGATTGGCTCGTGAACTCGCCTGTGAGTTCCGTCATATTTTTCCCACGAGATATGCTGGTGAAGGCGGCTTTAGATAAACGCAGGCGAGATCAAAACATGTTGACCACTATCGTCTTGCGTGCATAACTCCCATCATTGTGGGGGATTGCTTAATGAGAATCGCAGGCTTCGCCATCATCGCTGCTTCGGCGATGTCTGTTACATCATGCGCCATGACGGTGCCTGTCGCGGTGATTTCCGGCAAGGGTGAGGTCATGCGGGGGACATCCACCGCAGCGATGTCCGGTGGCAGTTTTCAGGTGTCCGGCAAGCTGAATGGCAAGCCGGCCAGATGTGCCGGCACGTATGATCCTTTCGATACATCCGTGACGATTTCCATGCCGGTTCAATGTTCTGACGGTCGAAAGGGGTTTGTGATCGCGACGCGTCAGGCCAATGGCGTAGACGGTTCCGGTCGCGTCCGGCTGACGGATGGCACGGAAGCCGATTTCGTGTTCGGTCGAGCCGCTGCCGGGTTTTGATCCGCCCTAAGGGTTATTCCAGGCCATCCAACTACTTGCCGTAGCGATCATCAATCAACAGCATCAGCTGTTGGAGGCGCCACTCATGGTAATCAACTTTACCGCCGTTTTAGCGGTAAAGTTGATCATTGAGCAAAGGCAATCCTGGATTTTAGGACTTGCCGCCGTTCTTCTTGCAATCGCTTCTAAACTTGGCGCGAGCTTTTCCGTGCAGACCTTTGGCATCGGCCTGGGCCGAACATGCCTTGGAAACGGCCGTTTGAGCCGGCTTTGCAGCCTTTGGCTTGGTGGTGGTGGTTTCCGATTTCGCTGCGGGTGCTGTCGTTGTAGCACTTGGCGTTGTCGTTGTGGCGCTCGGTGTTGTCGTCGTGGTGCTGGGGGTCGCCGTTTGCGCCATGGCGCTTACGCTGAAGAGCGCGACAAAGGCTGCAGTCGTGAACATGGTAACGCTACGCATGGGGGTTTTCCTCCGCTAAGTACTTGGGTGGAATGCACGTTGTTCAACGAACCGCCTCAGCTTGAACCAATATTTTTGCAAAAGCAATTCGTTCGTTGGGCTGTTCTGCGACCGTTGGTCGCGCCCTATATCCACCGCTTCCGGCTATTGGGTCGGCACTCCTTTTATCTCGCGCAGGCGTCTCTCGAGCATGCTCCCTCGAAAAGGTGATTGGCTTTCCGGCATTCGCGACGGTAGGAAGAGGGCGAAATGACATAGCCGGAGTCCATCGTGTCGCTTGCCGATATCTCGCTTCTCAGCGCCCTGATTGCCGGGGCGCTTTCGTTCCTTTCCCCTTGCGTGCTGCCGCTGGTGCCGCCCTATCTCTGCTACATGGCCGGAATTTCCGTCGAGCAGTTTCGTGGCGGTGGCGCTGCCGTGGCGACAGGGCCAAGCGTTCGCGGCAATGTGCTGATGTCGGCGCTGTTCTTCACCTTGGGGTTTGCCACCGTATTTGTCGCGCTCGGCGCCGGCGCTTCGTCGATCGGTCTGTTGTTGCGCCAGCATCTCGATATTCTCTCGAAAATCGGCGGCCTCATCATCGTCGTTATGGGATTAAATTTCCTCGGTGTTTTCCGCATCGGCCTGTTCGCCCGCGAAGCGCGTTTTCAGGGCAACGGCAAACCGGCGACCTTGACGGGCGCCTATATTATGGGTCTCGCCTTCGCCTTTGGCTGGACACCCTGCATCGGCCCGGTTCTCGGCGCTATCCTCGGTGTTGCAGCCTCTCGCGAGACCGTCGGTGCCGGTGCCGGTTTGCTGGCGGTTTATTCGCTGGGCCTTGCCATACCGTTCTGGATCGCAGCCGGCTTTTCCGGCGCCTTCATGAATTTCCTGTCCCGCTTCCGCCGCCATCTCGGCACGGTGGAGAAAGTCATGGGTGGGCTGCTGGTGCTGACGGGTCTGGCCTTCATCTTCGGCTATGTCAGTGACATGGCGATCTGGTTTCAGCAGACCTTTCCAATCTTGATGAAAATCGGCTAAGTCCGGCGATACCGTTCGCCTTCATTTCCTCGGCAAAATGGAACATGCCCGATGGCTGACATTGTCGGTCTGCTGCTGCCGTTCTTCGGCCTGATACTGATCGGCTATGCCGCCGCGCGCATTACCAAGCAGCCGGCGGAAGCGTTAGGCTGGCTCAATACCTTCATCATCTATGCGGCCCTGCCGGCGCTGTTCTTCAAGCTCGTCTCGCAGACACCGATCGAGCAACTGACACGCATCGATTTCATCGCCACCGATATCGCCGCGACCTATTCGATTTTTCTGCTGCTATTTCTGATCGGGCGCTTCCTGCGGCGCAATTCGCTCGCCGACAGCACCATCCAGGCATTTGCCGGAGCCTATGGCAATATCGGCTATATGGGACCGGGCCTGGCACTTCTGGCCCTTGGAGAGAAGGCGGCCGTTCCCGTTGCCCTGATTGTCTGCTTCGAAAACGCGCTGCATTTCATCGTCGCGCCGGCCCTGATGGCTTTGGAAGGTGGTGATAAGCGCTCCATCCGGCGCCTTTCTGCGGATATCGCCCGCAAGGTGCTCTTGCACCCCTTCATTCTGTCGACCGCTTTGGGCTTTGCCGTGGCCGCGCTCTCAATTCCTCAACCCACTGCCTTCGAGCGATTTGTCAACTATCTGGCGCAAGCGGCTGCCCCCTGTGCTCTATTTGCAATGGGGGTAACGCTCGCCCTGCGTCCGTTGAAGCGGGTGCCGGTCGAGATCGGCTATATCGTGCCGGCAAAACTTATCCTGCATCCACTCATCGTTTATATCGTGCTGCAGGCGGTCGGCGGCTTCGATCCGATCTGGATCGAAGCGGCAATGCTGCTGGCCGCCTTGCCGACGGCCACGAACGTCTTCGTCATCGGCCAGCAGTATGGCGTCTGGCAGGAGCGGGCCTCCGCCACAATCCTGATCACCACGGCCTGTTCCGTGGTGACGGTTTCGCTGTTGCTCTATCTGATAAAATCGGGCGCGCTACCGGCGCAGCTTTTCTCTTAGCATCGAAGGGAGGTTCCGCAGGCTGCCACCGGGTTCGATGCCTTCGCGCATGACGATATTCCGGAGCGGTGCGATGGCGGAGAGCACATGCAGCCCCGCGGCGCGCAACATCTGCACCGGCAGGAAATCCGAAAGAAGCGAGCGATTGAGCAAGTCGACGCTCGTCGTGCGGCTGATAATGTCGGCGCGCCGCTTGCTGTCGAACCGGTCACCGGCGGAAGCTGAGATGGGTTGATCCGTCGTGCCACTGAGAATGTCGGACAGCGCCAATATATCGCGCAGGCTCAGATTGAGGCCCTGCGCCCCGATCGGCGGAAAGACATGGGCGGCCTCACCGATCAGGGCGGCGCGGCCCTTGCCGAAGTGGCGGGCCGTCATGCCGGAAAGCGGCCAGACCTGAACATTATCCTCGATCGTCACCTGGCCGAGCATCGATTGCATGCGCTCTTCGACCAGCCTGCCGAGCTCTTCCAGCGACTTTTCGGCAATGGCCGCGGCTTCCGCCGGCTTCTGCACCCAGACGAGGCTGGAGCGATTGCCGGGCAGGGGCACCTGCGTGAACGGGCCACTTTCGGTGTGGAATTCGGTGGAGATGTTCTGATGCGGCAGAGTGTGTGCGAAATTCAGCACCATGGCCGATTGCGGATAGGACCAGCCCTTGACCTTGATGCCCAGGGCCTCGCGTACCATCGAGTTCCGGCCATCGGAGCCGACAACGAAAGCGGCTTCGATCTGTTCGCCATTGTCGATCGCAATCGTCACGCCATCATCGCGAAAGCTGATTTCGGAAGCGGTGGCTTCGATGCGGGCGATATTGCCTTCCGCTTCGATGGCCTTGCCGAGCGTGTCGAGCAGCACGGCATTCGGAATATTGTAGCCGAAAGCGTCGAGACCGATTTCCGAGCATCGGAACGAGACGGTCGGCGCACGCAGCAGCCTCGATGTGCCGTCTATGATCCGCATCGTTGTCAGCGGCGTCGCCGAAGGCGCGATCTTTTCCCACAACGTCAGTCGCTCGAGAAAGCGGATCGATTGGTCCATCAGCGCCGTCGTCCGCTTGTCGGCCTTGTTGTGTGGCGCTGCCACCAGGGCGACGGATCTTCCGCCGCGCGCAAGCGCGAATGCGGTGATCATACCGGCCAGGCCGCCGCCGATGACGGCCACTTCAATCTGCTTCATATCGATGCCTCAATTGCTTCTCGCTCTGAAAATAGGCGCTTAGCCTGTTGAAATCCATGGGATGAAACATCGCAGCGGGTGAAAATGACAGGAACACGCGCTAGCGTGTCGGGGACGAGCGCTTTTGCGCTGGCGGTGAAGACCAAAGGATGCATATTAGCAAGAAAAACCGTCTGCCGGGGCAGGCGCATAAACCGACGAGTCATGGGGCGGATGAAAATCTTCAAATATAAACGGGTGCCATATGCGGAGATTCGTGCCTTCTCCGTACATATATTGACGGCATCTGGGTCTTTTCTCGCCTTTCTCGGCGTCGTCGCGGCCTCGGAGCATCGCTTTGTCGATATGTTCTGGTGGCTCGGTCTGGCGCTGCTGGTGGATGGCATCGATGGGCCGATCGCCCGCAAGGTCCGCGTCAAGGAAGTCCTGCCCAACTGGTCCGGCGATACGCTTGATAATATTATCGATTATGTGACCTATGTGCTGCTGCCGGCCTTCGCGCTCTATGAAAGCGGCATGATCGGCGAGCCCTGGTCCTTTGTCGCAGCCGGCATGATCGTGGTTTCCAGTGCCATCTATTACGCCGATACCGGCATGAAGACTGAGGAGTATTTCTTCTCTGGCTTCCCGGTGGTCTGGAACATGGTGATCTTCACGCTCTTCGTGATCGATGCGAGCGCCACGACAGCCATGATCGTGGTCGGCGTTTCCGTCGTCCTCACATTCCTGCCAATAAACTTCCTGCACCCGGTACGCGTCAAACGCTTGCGGCCGCTCAATCTCGGCATATTCCTGTTCTGGTCGGCGTTGGGCGTCTATTCGCTGCTGATGCATTTCGTCATGCCGCAATGGGCCGTTGTCCTGTTTATCATCAGCGGTATCTATCTCTATTGCATCGGCGCCGTGCTGCAGTTTTTCCCGTCTCTCGGGCGTCAATGAGGATTGCGCATCATGACTAAGACGAACGTCATTCAGATCCATGAAAATGGCGGCCCGGAGGTCATGAAGTTGGAGGAGGTGGATCTGCCGCCTCCTGGTGCCGGTGAGGTTCAGATTCGCCAGGCCGCCATTGGCCTGAATTTCATAGATGTCTATTTGCGGTCGGGCCTCTATAAGGCGCCGCGCTTTCCGCTGCAGCTGGGGAAAGAGGGCGCGGGCACGGTTACCGCCGTCGGCCCCGGCGTCTCCGATTTCTCCGTTGGAGATCGTGTCGCCTATGCCGGCAGTGACGGCGCCTATAGTGTTGAGCGCAATATCGAGGCCCGCCATCTGGTCAAGGTGCCCGACGACATCCCGCTCGAAACGGCGGCTGCGATGATGCTGAAAGGCATGACGGCCGAATATCTGCTCAACCGCACCTTCAAGGTCGGACCAGGTACTACATTGCTGTTTCATGCCGCTGCCGGCGGCGTTGGCCTGATTGCCGGCCAATGGGCCAAGGCTCTTGGTGCGGCAACGGTGATCGGGACGGCCGGTTCGCGGGAAAAAGTCGAGCTGGCATTGGCCCATGGCTATGACCATGTCATCGACTATAGCCGGGAAAATTTTGCCGAGCGCGTTCGGGAGATCACCGGTGGCAAGGGTGTCGATGTCGTCTACGACTCAGTGGGCAAGGACACGTTTCCGCAGTCGCTCGACTGCCTGAAACCGCGCGGCATGTGGGTTACCTTCGGCCAGTCCTCTGGGCCGATCGAGAATTTCAATCTCGCTACCCTCAATCAGAAAGGCTCGCTTTTCGCGACGCGTCCAAGCCTTTTCGCCTATGTCTCCACACCTGAAGAGCTCAGAGCCAGCGCCGGGGCGTTATTTGCTGTTGTGCAAAGCAACAAAGTGCGTATCAATATTCATCAGACTTATCCGCTTGCTGATGCAGGGCGCGCACACGCGGATCTGGAAGCCAGGAAAACGAGTGGAACTACACTACTGATCCCATAGATCCGTAAAGGGCAGGACGGTGGGAAGGAAATGAGGGGAACGTGTCATCATCTGATGTACCGGCGGCCGGCGCGTTGTTGTCGGTTCGCAAACTGACGAAGCTGTTCGGTAGTTTTGCCGCCTGCAATGAAATCGATCTGGAAATCCAGCCGGGCGAAATTCACGCTCTGCTCGGCGAAAACGGCGCAGGCAAATCCACGCTCGTGAAGATGCTGTTCGGCGTGCTGGAGCCGACGCATGGAGAGATAGTCTGGCAGGGCCAGCCCGTTGCGATCGACGCGCCGGGTACGGCCCGCAAGCTCGGCGTCGGCATGGTCTTCCAGCATTTCTCGCTCTTCGAAGCACTGACGGTTGCTGAAAATATCGCCCTGTCGCTCGACAGCAAGATACCGATCGCGAAAATATCCGAGGAAGCGGCAAAGCTGTCGCGTGCCTATGGCCTGCCTCTCGATCCCAATGCGCATGTCGCCGACCTCTCCGTTGGTGAGCGCCAGCGTATCGAGATCGTCCGCGCGCTGCTGCAGAATCCGAAGCTGATCATTCTCGACGAGCCGACTTCGGTGCTGACTCCGCAGGAGGCCGACCGTCTGTTCGAAACCCTGTTCCAGTTAAGGGACGAAGGGCGTTCGGTGCTTTACATCAGCCACCGCCTCGAAGAAGTGCAGCGCATCTGTTCGCGCGCCACGGTGCTTCGTCACGGCAAGGTGACCGGTGCCTGCGACCCACGGCAGGAAACGACGGGCTCGCTCGCCCGCATGATGGTCGGCAGCGATGTCGCCAGCGTGCAGCATGAGGGACTTGGAAAGCCTGGCGACATCCAACTGGAGGTCGCGGGTCTGACTGTCCCGGCGCGGACGCCCTTTGCCATGTCGCTGAAGGATGTTTCGTTGCGCGTGCGTGCCGGCGAGGTGCTGGCGATCGCAGGCGTAGCCGGAAACGGGCAGGGCGAGTTGTTCGATGTCATTTCCGGTGAATACACAGTCCCGTCGGACAATCTGATCCATGTGCGCGGCAAGGCAGTTGGTACCAAGGGTATCAATGCCCGCCGGTTGCTCGGGGCCGGTTTCGTGCCGGAAGAGCGCCATGGCCATGCCGCCGTTTCGGCGATGAGGCTCTCGGACAATCTCGTGCTGGCCCGCAATCAATCGGACCGCAAGGCATTCCTGCTCGGTCGGTTCCTCAAGGTCATCCGTCACCGCGTCGTCAAGCAGGCTTCCAAGCGGATCTGCGAGGCGATGGACGTGCGCAAGAGCGGCGATGATCCAGCCGCCGGCGCGCTTTCCGGCGGCAATCTGCAGAAGTTCATCGTCGGCCGCGAGCTGGATCGCCAGCCGAGCGTGCTGGTCGTCAATCAGCCGACCTGGGGCGTGGACGCAGGCGCTGCGAGCCGTATCCGGCAGGCGCTGGTCGATCTCGCCCGCGACGGTTCGGCGGTGCTTGTCATCAGCCAGGACCTTGACGAGATCTTCGAAGTCGCGACCGAGATAGCGGTGATCTCGGAAGGGCGCCTGTCGCCATCCTATCCAGCCGGCGAACTCACACGCGAAAAGATCGGCTTGCTGATGGGCGGTATGCATGAATCCAGGACGCATTCGGAGCCCGCGCATGCGCATTGAACTTGAAAAGCGCCCGCAGGTCTCGAAGCTGTTTGGCATCCTGTCACCGCTGCTTGCCCTCGCGCTGGCGCTGATTGCCGGCACCATCATGTTCGCCATCATGGGCAAGGATCCCGTGGAGGCGCTGGATGCCTTCTTCGTCGAGCCGCTGCTGGAAGTCTGGTCGCTGCACGAACTGGCGATCAAGGCTGGCCCGCTGATCCTGATCGCTGTCGGTCTCTGCGTCTGCTACCGGTCCAACAACTGGAACATCGGAGCGGAAGGTCAGTTCTCGATCGGGGCCGTTACCGGCTCGTTCATTCCGATTGTCTTCACCGATTGGCATTCGCCGATGGTCCTGCCGTTGATGCTGATTGCCGGCGCAATCGGCGGCGCTCTCTATGGCGCCATTCCGGCGCTGCTGAAGGCGCATTTCAACACCAACGAAATCCTGACCAGCCTGATGCTCGTCTATATCGGGCAACTCTTCCTGGATTGGCTGTCGCGCGGACCGTGGCGCGATCCCCAGGGCCATAATTTTCCGCAGAGCATCGATTTTCCGCCTGAGGCGGTGCTGCCGGCAATCTGGGAGGATTCCGGCCGCGCGCATTGGGGGATCGTCTTTGCCGTCGTTGCGGCTGTCCTTGCCTGGTTCATGATCAAATACACGCTGAAGGGCTTCGAGATAACCGTGCTCGGCCAATCGGCGCGGGCAGGGCGGTTTGCCGGGTTTTCGTCGCGGAAAATGGTCTGGTTCTCCTTTCTCTTCTCCGGTGCGCTCGCGGGCCTTGCTGGCATTTCCGAGGTCTCAGGCTCGATCGGCCATCTTCAGCCGGCTATCTCGCCGGGCTATGGCTTTACCGCAATCATCGTTGCGTTCCTGGCGCGTCTCAATCCGCTGGGTGCGATCCTGTCGGGCTTCGTCCTGGCGCTGACCTATCTCGGCGGTGAGGCGGCGCAATTGTCGCCCGGCATTTCCGCCAAGGCGGCAAGCGTCTTCCAGGGGCTGCTGCTGTTTTTCGTGCTCTCCTGCGATACGCTGATCCATTACAAGATCCGTCTGGTCTGGTCGCGCGTTCGGGGAGGTGCGGCATGAGCATCTTTGAAGCAATCCTGCTGACCATCATCACCGCATCGACGCCGCTCGTCATTGCCGGCCTCGGCGAACTGGTGGTGGAACGCTCTGGCGTGCTCAATCTCGGCGTCGAAGGCATGATGATCATGGGTGCGGTCGCCGCTTTCGTCGGCGCACAGATGACGGGCTCGCCTTACGTAGGGCTGATCACCGGTGTCGTTGCCGGTGCGTTGTTTTCACAGCTGTTCGCTTTCCTGACGCTGACGCTCGTCACAAATCAGGTCGCCACGGGTCTTGCTCTGACCATTCTCGGCCTCGGCCTCTCCGGCATGATCGGCGAGGGTTATGTGAGCGTGCCGGGCGTGCAGCTGCAGGAAATCGTCTTCCCGTTCCTGTCTGATATCCCGCTTCTCGGGCCGGTGCTGTTCAAGCAGGACCTGACCTTCTACCTGTCGATTGCGCTGCTCATCGGCGTCAACTGGTTCCTCTTCCGCAGCCGAGCGGGCCTGAAGCTGCGCGCCGTCGGTGACAGCCACGGCTCCGCCCACGCTCTCGGTATCGACGTCATCCGCACACGCTATCTGGCGGTGATGTTTGGGGGCGCCTGTGCGGGGCTTGCCGGCGCGCAACTGTCGCTCGTCTATACGCCGCAATGGGTCGAGAACATGTCTGCCGGTCGCGGCTGGGTGACGCTGGCTCTCGTCGTCTTCGCGTCCTGGCGGCCGCTGCGCGTCATGGCCGGCGGCTATCTCTTTGGCGCTGTTACGATCCTGCAGTTTCACGCCCAGGGTTTTGGCGTCGGTATTCCCTCACAATTCCTGTCGATGCTGCCTTACGCATCGACTATTGTGGTTCTCGTCATCATCTCTCAAAATCGCCGCGCGACCTTGATCAACACGCCAGCGTCGCTCGGCAAGCCCTTCGTTCCGGAGCGCTGAAGACAAACAGCCGGACGGATTTTCTGCAAAACATGTCAAACCAACAGGGGTAACCATGAAAAAACTAGCACTCGCCCTCTCAACGACAGCCGCTGCCATCGTTGGTTTCGCCGCTGCCGCCGAAGCGGCCCCGACCAAGGTCTGCTTTGTTTACGTCGGCTCGCATACGGACGGCGGTTATTCGCAGGCGCATGACCTCGGCCGCCAGCAGATCCAGAAGGAATTCGGCAACAAGATCGAGACGCCTTATCTCGAAAACGTACCGGAAGGCCCGGATGCCGAGCGCGCCATCGAGCGCCTCGCCCGTTCCGGCTGCTCGTTGGTCTTCTCGACCTCGTTCGGCTTCATGGACGCCACCGTCAAGGTTGCCGCCAAGTTCCCGAAGGTGAAGTTCGAACACGCCACCGGCTTCAAGAGCGGCCCGAACCTCGCCACCTACAATTCGCGCTTCTATGAAGGCCGTTACATCCTCGGCCAGATCGCGGCGAAGACGTCGAAGAACCACGGTGCCGCCTACATCGCCTCCTTCCCGATCCCGGAAGTCGTCATGGGCATTAATTCCTTCGAGCAGGGCGCCCGTTCGATCGATCCGAGCTTCAAGCTCAAGGTCATCTGGGTCAACACCTGGTTCGACCCGGGCAAGGAAGCCGACGCCGCCAAGGCCATGGTTGACCAGGGCGTTGATGTCCTGACCCAGCACACCGACACCACGGCACCGATGCAGGTGGCTCAGGAGCGTGGCATCCACGCATTCGGCCAGGCCTCCGACATGATCGCCGCCGGCCCGAAGGCGCAGCTGACCGCTATCGTCGACACCTGGGGCAACTACTACTCCAAGCGCGTTCATGCGCTGCTCGATGGCACCTGGAAGTCCGAGCAGAGCTGGGATGGTCTGAAGGACGGCATCCTCAAGATGGCCGACTATACAAACATGCCTGACGACGTGAAGAAGATGGCGCAGGAAACCGAAGCCAAGATCAAGTCAGGCGAGCTGGCACCCTTCACCGGCCCGATCAACAGGCAGGACGGCACACCGTGGCTGAAGGCTGGCGAGAAGGCCGATGACGGTACGCTGCTCGGCATGAATTTCTACATCGAAGGCGTCGATGACAAGCTGCCGGCTTCGAAGTAACCGCCGAAAGATAAAGTGAGTTGAAAAGGGGTGCCTATGGCGCCCCTTTTTTGCTGCGCCGCACCATCGAATGCCGATTTACAAAAGTATTACTGTATGATGTTTCTGATCTCGGGCCGAGGAGACGGCCCTTGGGAGAGACGTCGCTGATCTATCCGGAATCGTTTTTTCCATTTATACATCAGCGGGATATTCGCTTGCCATGGTCGGCGCCGAGCTTGGCTCAGTTGCGGTCGTGGTCACGGGCGGAACACTGCTAACGGGAGGAGCGGAGTTCGGCGGAGGAACACTCATCGGAATTCTCATACAGGGCCTGATACAGACCTGCGCCACCTTTGATGGAATGTTTTCCAGTAGATGGACAAAGGCCTGATCGGCTTGCTGCTGTTTGCCCCTATTCTGATGCAGAAGGATCTTCTGCTGCTTTCCCGTTTAAATCGACATGACGTCTAAGGGAAGGACGGGGTGCTTTGCGTAGCAGACTGCTTGATACGAGAAAAACCGAGGGGAAGTCGCGGACGAGCCATGCGCAGGTGGTCGACGACCTCGGCAAGGCAATCGTATCGGGTGATTTTCCGATCGGCAGCATTCTCCCTGGCGACAGCGACCTTCTCTTACGGTTCAAAGTATCCCGCACCGTTCTGCGCGAGAGCATGAAGACCCTGGCGGCAAAAGGGCTGGTCGTGCCGCGCGCCCGCGTCGGCACACGCGTCACCGAGAAGATCTACTGGAACATGTTCGACAACGATGTGCTCAACTGGCATTTCGAAAGCGGGATCGACAAGGAATTCCTTCTGCATCTCTACGATATACGCATGGCCTTCGAACCGTTTGCCGCCAGCCTTGTGGCGGAGCGCGCCAGCCGTGAAGACATCGATCTGTTGCGGCGCCTCGCGGCTTCCATGGCCGCTCCCCATCACACGTCGGACAGCCTGGCCGTTGCAGATCTGCATTTTCATCTGGCCATCACCGAGGCATCGCAAAACCCGTTTATGCGCTCGCTCGGCGGCCTGATCGAGGCCGCGCTGGTCGGCATGTTCCGCATGAGCGCGCCGAGTTCCACAACAGGCTTCGGCAACATAGCGGACACGCACATGGCAATCGTCGAAGCCATTGCTGCGCGGGATACCGTTGCTGCCCACAAGGCTATGGAGTTCGTCATCGTCGACGGACGTCAACATGTCCTTGAAGCTTTTGCGGCTCTTGCCGAGGCTTGAGTGCCGCTGCTAATTTCGCCGTAGTTAGCCACTCGACTAGTTGCTATTAGGAAACTGTGCCCGACAGCGGGCACTGCCTGATCGTACACCTCGGAGCCTGTAATGGAACGCACCTGCCTCGCCATCATCCTCGCCGCCGGCGACAGCACCCGCATGAAATCGTCGATCTCGAAGGTGCTGCACCCGATCGCCGGCCGGCCGATGATCGCCCATGTCATGGAGGCGATCACCAAGACCGATATTTCGGCGGCAGCACTTGTCGTCGGGCGCAACGCCGATGAAGTCAGCGCGGCTGCATCGATAGGCGGAATTACGGTTGAATCCTATCTGCAGGAGGAGCGCCTCGGCACCGGCCATGCTGTGCTCGCAGCGCGCGAGGCGATTGCACGAGGCTATGACGACATCATCGTTGCCTACGGGGACGTGCCGTTGCTGACCGACGTCCCGCTGCGCGCTGCGCGCCAAGGCCTCGCTGAAGGCAATGACATCGTCGTCATCGGTTTTCACACCGACAGCCCGAATGCCTACGGCCGGCTGCTCGTCAAGGATGGCGAACTCATCGCCATACGCGAAGCCAAGGATGCGACGGATGCCGAGCTGGCGGTTACCTGGTGCAACAGCGGTCTGATGGCGATCAATGGTCGCAAGGCGCTGGATCTGCTCGATCGCATCGGCAACAGCAATGCCAAGGGCGAATATTACCTCACAGACCTCGTTGAAATCGCCCGCTCGCTCGGCGGTCGCGCCGTGGCCGTCGATGCACCGGAGGTCGAGATGACCGGGTGCAATAATCGCGCCGAACTCGCCTTCATCGAACGCCTCTGGCAGGAGCGGCGGCGTCACGAGCTGATGCTGTCGGGTGTCACCATGATCGCGCCCGAGACCGTGTTTCTCGCCTATGACACCGTCATCGGCCAGGATGCGCTGATCGAGCCGAATGTGGTCTTCGGCCCCGGCGCCGTCATCGAAGGCGGCGCGATCGTCCACGCGTTCTCGCATGTCGAGGGCGCCCATGTCAGCGTCGGCGCGACGGTTGGGCCGTTTGCGCGGCTGCGGCCTGGCGCCGATCTCGCCAGCGGCTCAAAGGTCGGCAACTTCTGCGAGGTGAAGAACGGCAAGATCGGCGAAGGCGCCAAGGTCAATCATCTGACCTATATCGGCGATGCGGCCATCGGCGCCGGCAGCAATATCGGCGCGGGCACGATCACCTGCAACTATGATGGGGTCAACAAGTTCGAGACCCATATCGGCGCCAACGCCTTCATCGGCTCCAACTCCTCGCTCGTGGCGCCCCTGCATATCGGCGATGGCGCCTATATTGCCTCCGGAAGTGTCATCACCGACGACGTTCCTGCCGATGCACTGGCCTTCGGGCGTGCGCGTCAGGAGATCAAGCCGGAACGCGCCAAGGCCCTGCGCGAACGCGCCCTTGCCATCAAGGCAGCAAAGAAGGGCAGCCACTAAACCCCTGGGCGTCACGCGTAACGGTCCGAAATCGAAAGTGACCGTTGCGGCAATTGAGAAAATTGCAGGAATGATTAGGACTTGCCCTCGTAACTGAGGCCAGACGGAGAGTTGTATGTGCGGTATTGTTGGGATCGTCGGAACGAAGCCGGTGGCGGACCGCCTGGTGGATGCGCTGCGGCGCCTCGAATACCGCGGCTACGATTCGGCTGGCGTTGCGACCATCCATGAAGGCGCGATGGATCGCCGCCGCGCGGAAGGAAAGCTTTTCAATCTGGAAAAGCACCTGGAAGCAAACCCGCTACCCGGCACCACCGGCATCGCTCATACGCGCTGGGCAACTCACGGCGTTCCCAATGAAACCAACGCCCATCCGCATTTCGTCGACGGCGTCGCCGTCGTGCACAATGGTATCATCGAAAACTTCTCCGAACTACGTGAGGAATTGAAGGCAGAGGGCCGCGTATTTGTCTCGCAGACGGATACTGAAGTGGTGGCGCATCTGCTGGCGAATTACATCCGCGACGGCCTTGAGCCTCGTGCTGCCATGCTGAAGATGCTGAATCGCGTCACCGGCGCTTATGCGTTGGCCGTGATGTTTGAAAACGATCCCGGCACGCTGATGGCCGCTCGTTCCGGTCCGCCGCTCGCGGTCGGATACGGCAAGGGAGAGATGTTTCTCGGTTCGGATGCCATTGCGCTCGCTCCCTTCACCAATGAGATCACCTATCTCGTCGATGGCGACTGCGCGATCGTCACCCATGGTGGTGCGACCATTATCGATTTCAACGGCAAGGAAGTGAGCAGGCCCCGCCAGATCTCGCAGGCGACCGCCTATGTGGTCGACAAGGGCAACCATCGCCACTTCATGGAAAAGGAAATCTACGAGCAGCCGGAGGTCATTTCGCACGCGCTCAGCCATTATGTGGATTTCGCCAGCCATCAGGTGCGCCCGAGCGTATCGGCAATCGACTTCGGCAAGGTTTCCGGCCTGGCGATTTCAGCTTGCGGTACGGCCTACCTCGCCGGTCTGATCGGCAAATACTGGTTCGAGCGCTATGCCCGGCTTCCAGTCGAAATTGATGTAGCCTCCGAGTTCCGTTATCGCGAAATGCCCTTGTCGCCTACACAGGCGGCGTTGTTCATCTCGCAGTCCGGCGAGACGGCCGATACCTTGGCCTCTCTGCGCTATTGCAGGGACAATGGTCTAAAGATCGGTGCCGTCGTCAACGTCAAGGAATCGACGATCGCCCGCGAATCCGATGCGGTGTTCCCGATCATGGCTGGCCCCGAGATCGGCGTTGCCTCGACCAAGGCCTTCACCTGCCAGCTTGCCGTTCTCGCCTCCCTGGCGATCGGAGCGGGCGTCGCCCGCGGCACCATCAGTGCTGCGGACGAAAAGGAAATGGTGCGCCACCTCGTCGAGATGCCGCGCATCATGGCGCAGGTGCTCAATATCATTCAGCCGCAGATGGAAAGCCTCTCGCGCGACATTTCGAAATACAAGGATGTGCTTTATCTCGGCCGTGGCACCAGCTTCCCGCTCGCTATGGAGGGGGCGCTGAAGCTGAAGGAAATCTCGTATATTCATGCCGAAGGTTATGCCGCCGGCGAGCTCAAGCATGGGCCGATTGCGCTGATCGACGAGAATATGCCCGTCATCGTCATCGCTCCCCACGATCGCTTCTTCGACAAGACGGTTTCCAACATGCAGGAAGTGGCGGCACGTGGCGGCCGAATCATTTTCATCACCGATGAAGCGGGTGCCGCCGCATCGACGCTACCGACCATGGCGACGATTACTCTGCCCGTCGTTGACGAGATCATCGCGCCGATCATCTTCTCGCTGCCGATTCAGCTGCTTGCCTATCACACTGCCGTCTTCATGGGCACGGACGTCGATCAGCCGCGCAACCTCGCCAAATCGGTGACTGTGGAGTAGGGCCTAGCTCCATTTCGGTCCCGGCGGTCACGTCGTCGTGAGCGAGAGCTCCGTTCGGCGCGGCGGGATGACAGCCGGGTTGTGTGCCACATCGATTTCTGGCACTTTTCCTTGAGGAGAGGTTGGGGGAGGATTTGCCTGATAGCGCTAGGCGGCGGAATGGAGTTTTCGAACGGCACATGACTGAGAAACTCATCAAGATGTCCGTGACGACGCGGATCAGAAACAACTTCCTGGCCGGCCTCATCATCTGCGCTCCGATCGCCATTACGATCTGGCTTACTTGGTCCGTCGTCCATTGGGCAGACAGCTGGGTTCGCCCCTATATTCCCGCGCGCTACGATCCTGAGAGCTATCTGAACTTCGCTGTCCCGGGCACCGGCCTGGTGATCGCGATGATCTTCATCACGATCGTCGGCTTCCTGGCCAAGAACCTGATCGGGCAAAGCATCGTTCGTTTCGGCGAGTCGATCGTCAATCGCGTTCCGCTGGTGCGAAGCATCTACAAGAGCGTCAAGCAGATCTTCGAGACGGTGCTGAAGGAGCAGGGCACTTCGTTCAAGAAGGTGGGATTGATCGAATATCCAAGCCCCGGCCTCTGGTCGATGGTGTTCATTTCGACCGATGCCAAGGGCGAGATTGCCTCGAAATTCAATGCCATGGGTCACGATATGGTCGCGGTGTTCCTGCCGCCGACACCGGTGCCGACAGCAGGCTTCCTGGTTTTCGTCCCGCGCGAAAAGATCACGGTGCTCGACATGGGCCCCGAGGACGGCGCGAAACTTCTGATTTCCGGCGGCCTGGTTTCGCCCGAATATAAGGAAGAGCTGGTTGCGGCGAAGGGCCTGCGCGCACCGGTCCCAATGAAATCCCTGACCTAGGGACGGCTCTGTTTCCATAGTCGGTCGCCCATCTTCGCGCGCCGCGCGAATTGTCATGCGCCTATCATGTTGACGCCTTAGATCGTCGATGGGGACAGGCAACCGGACGTATTTCATCATTGAGTGCTCGGAGTTTGGGCGCCGGGCGATTGCTCTTCGACGCAAGGCTCTGGACCAGGCCGAGGATGATGCCGCTGTCTCCGCAAGGGTTTTCAGCAGGAGGATATTGCCTTGAAATATATGCGTTCGAAGAGCCTGCCGCTGCTGTCGGCGGCGCTTGCCACATTTGTTTTCGCTGCGCCGGTCGCAGCACTTGCCGATACTTCGGTAGCCGTTCAGGGCCTGACGCTCGTCAACAAGGGCCGGGTCGCCATCGGCCGCATTCCGGCCAACCAGCGCGACAAGTTCGGCGAGACCTTCGGCTCGGGCTCTGGAATGTCTATCGACACCAAGAGCTGGACCAGCAATCCCGACGGCACCTACAAGGGCTCGCTCTGGCTGCTGCCGGATCGCGGCTACAATGTTGCAGGCACCACGGACTATCGCGCACGCCTTAACACGATCGATATCCTGCTGACGCCGGTCGCTCCGGGAGCTACGCCGCCGGCCGGCAAGGAGCAATCGGGTGTCGACGCCAAGCTTGCTGACACCTTGCTTCTGAAGGATGATAAGGGTGTCGAGGCGACTGGTCTCGATCCCGCCAATGGCACCCGCCGTGCTGAAGGCGGTATGCCGTTGTTGCCCGAAGCGCCGAACGGCAAGATCTCGCTCGACAATGAAGCCATTGCCCGTCTGCCCGATGGCACGATGTTCATCAGCGATGAATACGGTCCCTATATCTATCGCTTCTCGGCGGATGGCCGGATGCTGTCGGCCACGCCACCGCCGGAAGCATTCCTGCCGATGCGTAATGGCGCCGTGAATTTCTCCTCGAACAATCCAGGCCCCGGCGAAGCTGCTCCCGATCCGAAGGATCCAACAAGCGGACGGCAGAACAACCAGGGCTTCGAAGGCATGTCTTTGACCCCGGACGGCAAGTTCCTGATTGCCGTACTGCAATCGGCGACCCGCCAGGATGGCGGCGATTCCGGCTCGACACGGCAGAACACGCGCGCGCTTGTCTATGACGCTTCCGATGTCGCTCATCTGAAACTGGTGCATGAATATGTCGTGCCATTGCCAGTTTTCACCAATGAAAAGGGCAAGACGGTGGTTGCCGCCCAGAGCGAAATCGTGGCGCTCTCGCCGACGAGCTTCCTGATGCTGGCTCGCGATAGTGGCAATGGTTATGGTCAGAAGGGTGACAAATCCCTCTACCGCAGCATCGACATTGTCGACGTTTCCTCCGCCACGGACATTGCCGGTAGCAAGTTCGATACCGGCACATCGGTCGCACCCAAGGGCGTTCTCGACTCCACTGTAAAGCCGGCGGCGGTCAGCCAGTTCATCGACATCAACGATGGCGCCGATCTCGCTCGCTTCGGCCTGCACAATGGTGCCCCGAACGATCGCAGCAATCTTTCGGAGAAGTGGGAAGCCATGTCGCTTGCCAGCGTTCAGGACCCGAAGCTGCCGGACGACTACTTCCTGTTCGTCGCCAACGACAACGACTTCATCACCCAGGATGGTTTCCAGGTCGGAGCCGCCTACAAGGATGATAGTGGCGCCGATGTCGACACTATGTTCCAGGTGTTCCAGGTGACCATTCCCGGTCTTGCCGGCAAGTAAGCCTTTGAGAGAGGGTGGACGCGGTCGGCGCGTCCATCCATTTATCCTGCTCGCAGGAAACGGATCGCCTCGTCGCGGCGGAAGAGATAGAGCAAGGTGCGTATCGCCATGCCGCGCTCTCCGGTCAGTTCCGGATCGCGCTCGATGATATAGGCGGCATCCTTGCGGGCGATTTCCAGAAGATCGGCATGGGCTTCGAGGCTGGCGATGCGAAAGCCCGGCGTGCCGGACTGGCGCGTGCCCAGAAGCTCGCCTTCACCGCGCAGCTTCAGATCCTCCTCGGCGATACGGAAGCCATCCTCGGTGTCGCGCATGATCGACAGCCGGGCGTGTCCGGTTTCACCAAGCGGCCCCTTATAGAGCAGGATGCAGGTGGAGGCTTCGTCGCCACGTCCGACGCGACCGCGCAGCTGATGCAACTGCGCCAGGCCGAAACGTTCGGCATGTTCGATGACCATGATCGTCGCATCGGGAACGTCGACGCCAACTTCAACGACGGTTGTCGCGACCAGCAGCCGTATCTCGCCATTCTTGAAGGCCATCATGACGGCGTCCTTTTCAGGACCGCTCATCCGGCCATGAATAAGGCCGATGCCAGGGCCGAGTGCGCTCGTCAATGTCGCGTGACGCTCCTCGACGGACATTAAATCAGATTCTTCGGATTCTTCCACAAGTGGGCATATCCAATAGGCTTTCTTGCCTTCCGATAGCGCGCTTTTTAACCGACCGACGATCTCGCCGGTTCGCTCGTTCGGAATGGTGATCGTCTGGATCGGCTTGCGCCCGGCCGGCTTCTCTGTGAGCTTGGAGACGTCCATATCGCCGAAGGCGGCCAGCACGAGGGTTCGCGGAATGGGCGTCGCGGTCATGACCAGCATATGCGGTGAGATGCCCTTTGCCGTCAGGCGCAGGCGCTGGTGGACGCCGAAGCGATGCTGCTCGTCGACCACGGCCAGCACGAGATTGGCATAGGCGACACTGTCCTGGAACAGCGCATGCGTGCCGATGATGATCTGCGCTTCCCCGGAGGCTATGCGCTCGAGAATGGCGTCTCGCTCACGACCTTTCGTCCTCCCTGTGAGAACTTCCACCGAAAGATTTGCATTTGCTGCGAATTTTGAGATCGTCGTATGATGTTGCCGTGCAAGGATTTCGGTCGGCGCCATCAACACCGCCTGACCGCCGGTCTCGATCGCTGCGGCGATCGCCATCAGCGCCACCAGCGTCTTGCCGGCCCCGACATCGCCCTGCAGCAGCCGCAGCATGCGCTCCGTGCCGGCCATATCCTTGAGAATATCCGCCACCGCTTCACGCTGGCTGTTGGTCATCGAGAAGGGCAGCGATTCCAATATCTTGCTGCTGATTTCTCCCGTGGCATGCACAGGCTTCCCGGCGACCTTGCGCAGCCGCTGGCGCACCAGCGATAGCGAGAGCTGCCCGGCTAGGAATTCATCATAAGCAAGCCGGCGGCGCGCCGGCGTCTGCGGATCGATATCGGCTGCATCTCGCGGCGCATGCAGCATGTGGAAGCTGTCCGATATCGAGGGGAAGCCCTGCTTCTGTGCCAGAGCCAGATCGTCCCACTCCGGCAGTTCAGGCATGCGCGGCAGTGCGGCCTCGATGGTCTTGCGCAGGAACTTCGGCGAGAGGCCGGCCGTCAGCGGATAGACCGGCTCGACCAGCGGCAGGTTTTCCGCCTCGCTCTCGCGCATAATGTAATCCGGATGCACCATCGATGGCCGGCCGTTGAACCAGTCAACCTTGCCGCTGACGGTTACCGTTTCATCGAGCGGCAGCTGCTTTTCCAGCCATTGCGCCTTGCCGCGGAAGAAGACCAGCGCCAGCTCTCCGGTCTCGTCGTGCAGGTAGACGCGATAGGGCGCGTTGCTGCGCGGCGGCGGCGCCTGGTGACGGTCGACGCGGCCGGTAATGGTGACGATCGTGCCCTGTGGCGCCCTGGCTATACCGGGCTGCTCGCGCCGGTCGATGATGGAATGCGGCGCGTGAAACAGGAGGTCGATGACCCGGCAATCGTCGATCGTCTCGCGGTCGAGCAGCTTCACCAGCAGTTCGGATACCTTCGGCCCGACGCCGGGCAGCGAGGAGATGGAGGCAAACAGAGGGTCGAGGATGGCGGGGCGCATGGCGGGCAAAATGCGACGGGCAGGGTGGATTTGGCAAGGGGCGGCCGGAAACTCCTCTCCATTGAGGCCAACACTCCCCGGAAAATTGCGTCCGGGACGCTTTTTTCTGAAAAATCGGTTCCCACCTTTCCCTGCTGGTTTTATAGAGACGCATCAACATAAAGGTGTTTTTGATGACTGGGCTCACCCTCAGCAGTGCCGATCTCGATCCCCGCCGTCGGCGCATCCTTTTTCGCTGCTGGCATCGCGGCATCCGCGAGATGGATCTGGTCTTCGGGCAGTTCGCCGATAATGAGCTGCCGGGCTTGGCGGAAGCCGATCTCGACGAACTCGAGCGGATCATGGATGAAGAGGACAACGATCTCGTCAAGTGGATCCTCGGCACCGAGCCGATACCGCAGCATCTCCAGACGCCGCTGTTCGAGCGTATCGGATCCTACAAGCCCGATTTCGAAGAGATCGCCGAAAGGTTTGGTTTAACGAAATGATTCCCGGTTTCGACGCGAAGAAGGTGCTCGCCGCAAGCGAGCCGCTGACGGTCGGTCATGTTCCGGCCGGCATGGAGCCGTTCCTGCTTGCCGAGTTGGCAAGGGCCGGTCAGCCGGTCGCCTATGTCATGTCCGATGGACAGCATATGGCCGACGTCGAGCAGATGCTCGGCTTCATTGCGCCCGAAATACCGGTGTTGAGTTTGCCGGCCTGGGATTGTCTTCCCTATGACCGCGTTTCCCCGAGCTCCGATACTTCGGCTCGCCGTCTGGCTGCCTTTTCCGGGCTGATCGCGTATCACCGCAAGCCGCATGCCGCGATCGTGCTGGTGACGGTCAATGCCATGCTGCAAAAGGTGGCACCGCAGGATATCATCGAGAGCCTGGCGTTTTCGGCAAGACCGGGCAACCAGGTGCGCATGGACGACATCGCCAGCCGCCTGGAGCGCAACGGCTTTGATCGCGTTGCCACCGTGCGCGAAGTCGGGGAATTTGCCGTGCGCGGCGGCATTCTCGATGTCTTCGTTCCCGGTACGGAAGAACCGGTGCGTCTCGATTTCTTCGGCGACACGCTGGAAAGCATCCGCAGCTTCGATCCCGCCAGCCAGCGCACGATCGGGCAGGTCCGCTCGCTCGATCTCAATCCGATGAGCGAAGTGACGCTGACGCCGGATACGATCAGCCGTTTCCGCAAGAATTATCTTTCCGCCTTTGGCGCCGCTACTCGCGACGATGCGCTCTATCTCGCCGTTTCCGAAGGCCGCCGCTACGCGGGCATGGAGCATTGGCTGCCGCTGTTCTACGAGAAGCTGGAGACGGTCTTCGACTATCTCAAGGGCTTCCGGCTGGTGACGGACCATACGGTGCGCGAGGCCGCCGAGGAGCGCTCCAAGCTCGTTTTCGACTATTACGACGCTCGCTTGAACTCCGGCCAGCAAAGCAAGAGCCAGATGGGACAGGGCACGCCCTATAAGCCCGTCACGCCGGGCCAGCTCTATCTCGACGGCGGTACCTTCGGCAAAGCGCTTGACGCGTTCAACTCAGTCCGCATATCGCCGTTCAACGAACATGAGGGCGAGGCGCGCCGCGTTCTGAGCATCGACGCCCGCCAGGGGCCGCGCTGGGCGCGTTCGGCGACCGAAAGTGCTGACAGCGAACGCGTGAACGTCTTCGATGCCGTCGTCAAGCATATCGCCGACAAGCGTGCCTCTGGAGCCAAGGTGCTGATTTCAGCCTGGACGGAGGGCTCGCTCGACCGCCTGCTGCAGGTGCTTGCGGAACACGGGTTGGCACGCGTCAAGACGATCGAGGCTTTCAAGGATCTCGGCGGCTTGGCGAAAGGCGAGGCGGCAGCGGCCGTGCTCAGCCTGGAAGCGGGCTTCGAGGCCGGTGATCTCGTCATTATCGGCGAGCAGGACATTCTCGGCGACCGTATGGTGCGTCGCTCCAAGCGCCGCAAGCGTGCCGCCGATTTCATCTCGGAAGTGGCGGGCCTGGACGAAGGCTCGATAGTCGTTCATGCCGAACACGGTATCGGCCGTTTCGTCGGCCTCAGGACCATCGAGGCGGCGGGTGCTCCGCATGCCTGCCTTGAACTGCAATATGCCGACGACGCGAAGCTGTTCCTGCCGGTCGAAAACATCGATCTCTTGTCGCGCTATGGCGGCGAGGGCACCGAGGCGCAGCTCGACAAGCTCGGCGGCGGCGCCTGGCAGATGCGCAAGGCCAAGCTCAAGAAGCGCCTGCTCGATATGGCCGGAGCTTTGATCCGCATTGCGGCCGAGCGCCTGACCCGGCACGCGCCGGTGCTCAGCACCCCGGACGGCCTCTATGACGAGTTTGCCGCCCGCTTCCCTTATGACGAAACCGAAGACCAGATGAATGCCATCGAGGCGGTGCGTGACGATCTCGGCGCCGGCCGGCCGATGGATCGCCTCGTGTGCGGCGATGTCGGCTTCGGCAAGACGGAAGTGGCCCTGCGCGCAGCCTTCGTTGCGGCCATGAACGGCGCACAGGTCGCCGTTGTGGTGCCGACGACACTGCTTGCGCGGCAGCATTTCAAGACCTTCTCCGAACGGTTCCGGGGCTTGCCCATTCGCATCCAGCAGGCATCGCGACTCGTTGGCGCCAAGGATCTGGCGTTGACAAAGAAGGAAGTGTCCGAAGGCAAGACGGATATTGTCGTCGGCACGCATGCGCTGCTTGGCGCGGGCATCCAGTTCGCCAATCTCGGCCTGCTCGTCATCGACGAGGAGCAGCATTTCGGCGTCAAGCACAAGGAGCGCCTGAAGGAGCTGAAGAGCGACGTGCATGTGTTGACGCTGTCGGCAACGCCCATCCCGCGCACGCTGCAGCTAGCGATGACCGGCGTGCGCGAGCTGTCACTGATCACCACGCCGCCGGTCGACCGCATGGCAGTGCGCACATTCATCTCGCCCTTCGACTCTCTGGTCATCCGCGAAACGCTGATGCGCGAGCATTATCGCGGCGGCCAGAGCTTCTATGTCTGTCCGCGCCTCGCTGATCTCGCCGATATCCACGCCTTCCTGCAATCGGATGTGCCGGAGCTGAAGGTGGCGGTCGCGCACGGCCAGATGCCGGCCGGCGAACTCGAAGACATCATGAACGCTTTCTATGAAGGCCGTTACGATGTGCTGCTCTCGACCACCATCGTCGAATCCGGCCTCGACGTGCCGACGGCGAACACGCTGATCGTTCATCGCGCCGATATGTTCGGCCTTGCGCAGCTCTATCAGCTTCGTGGCCGCGTCGGCCGCTCCAAGGTGCGCGCCTTTGCGCTCTTCACGCTGCCGGTCAACAAGGTGCTGACGGCGACGGCGGAGCGCCGCCTCAAGGTGCTGCAATCGCTGGATACGCTCGGCGCCGGTTTCCAGCTTGCCAGCCACGATCTCGATATCCGCGGCGCCGGCAATCTGCTTGGCGAGGAACAGTCCGGCCATATCAAGGAAGTCGGCTTCGAGCTTTACCAGCAGATGCTCGAGGAAGCGGTCGCCGAGGTCAAGGGCGTCGACGAGATCCAGGACACCGGCTGGTCGCCGCAGATCTCAGTCGGCACGCCGGTCATGATCCCCGACAATTACGTGCCGGATCTGCATCTGCGCATGGCGCTCTATCGCCGCCTCGGCGAAATCACTGAAATCAAGGAGATCGACGGTTTCGGTGCCGAAATGATCGACCGTTTCGGGCCGATGCCGATCGAGGTCCAGCATCTGCTGAAGATCGTCTACATCAAATCGCTCTGCCGCATCGCCAATGTCGAGAAGCTGGATGCCGGCCCGAAGGGCGTCGTCGTGCAATTCCGCAACAAGGAATTCCCGAACCCCGGCAATCTCGTCGGCTATATCGCCAAGCAGGGCACGATGGCCAAGATCCGCCCTGACCACAGCGTCTTCCTGACGCGCGACCTGCCGACGCCGGAAAAGCGGCTGCAGGGTGCGGCTGTCGTCATGACGCAGCTGGCGGAACTGGCGAAATAGGAAGGTTGAGTGAGATGCTGCGCGGCTTTCCGCACCTGAAAGCCATCAGGATTTTGCGGAAATCGCGCTCAGCTCTTCCAGATCGAGATCTCGCTCCAGTTCGTGGAGCGTTTCATCGTCGATATCTCCGGCGCGGTGAAGCCGTATGAGTTCGCGGCGACCGGTCGCGACCGCTTCCAGAACGACATCGAAATGTGCCTGGAGCATGGGGGCGTACTCGTCCGTGCGCGCGGCATAGTCGACGATCTTTTCCGCTCTGGTCTGATAGCGATTGAGCAGCTGCGGGTGAATAAGATTGCCTTCGCTGTCGTAGGCCAATGTCTGGATCGTCGCCCATTGCGCTTGCGCCATGGCGGCTTCCGCCTGGCTCATGGTGAAGCGAGCTTTGGCCGATTCCGGCTCCGTCAGTTGCGACCACTTGATGACATACCCAAGCGTGGTGCCCTGCAAAAGCACGGTCCCGAGAATGATGGCAAACGACGTCACCAGGATAAAGTCGCGGCCGGGGAAGTTTTCGGGCACGCTCAGTGCCAGGGCAAGCGTGACCACCCCGCGCACGCCAGCCCAACCCAGCACGGTTGCGCCGCGGAACCCGAGCGGAGTATAGCGCTTAACTCCCAGAAGATTGCACAGGCTGATGACCCAATCGGAGCCGTAGGTCCATGCAAAGCGTGCGAGAGTGAGCGCGATCAGGATGACGAGTATCGGCAATCCCATCGTGGCGAGAACCACGTCGAAACCGCCGCCGCGTTCGACAACACCGCGCAGGGATAGGCCGATCAGGATGAAAACCGTGGCTTCCATGAGGAAGACGATCACGGTCCAGAATGACGTGCCGCGCATGCGCGTGGAAGCGGACAGGACGGTGTGCTGGTGCCAGCTCATGATCAGGCCGGTGGTCACCGTCGCGATGACGCTCGAGACATGCAGCAGTTCGCCGAGCAGGTAGGAAATCCATGCCAGGAGCGCAGTGGCGGCGATGATCAGATATTCGTCGCCCAGCCGGCGCACGAACAGAACCCATGTCGTGCCGACAGCGATGCCGACCACCGCACCGCCGATTGCCAGCACGAAGAAGCTCCCCACGGCATCCACAGCACTGAAGGCGCCGGTCACGCCGGCGGCGATGGCGAAACGGAAGAGCACCAGGCCGCTCGCATCATTGAGCAGGCTTTCGCCCTCAAGCAGGATTTGCAGACGCCGGGGCAGCTTCACGCGCTCCAGCACCGCCCGGGCAGACACCGCGTCCGGCGGCGACACGATGGCTCCGAGGGCTGCGCAGGCCGCCCAGGGGAGCGAGGGAAACAGCAGATGGGTCACCATGGCCACGACGGCGCACGTGAAGAAAACCGCACCGATGGCGAGCGAGGCAATGCCGATCATGTGGCGGCGAACGCGCCCCAGAGCGATGGACCAGGCACCGTCCAGAAGCAGAGGCGGCAGGAAGATGACCAGTACCAGAGCCGGATCGATCTGTATGGTCGGCAATCCCGGCAGAAAGGCAATCAACCCGCCACCCGCAAGCAGCGCCACGGAGGGCGGCATTCCGAGCCGGTGAGCGGCATAATGAAGTGCGATGATCGCTACAAACATCGCGATCACCAACTCGAATAAATGTGTTGGTTCCATACGCCCGCCCCGAGTGCTGTCCCTCTTTATCGAAGCTATTAAAGGGTTTGTCTCGGGGGAATGCAATCGGGCGGGTGGTCGGCCAGAATCGAGAAGGTCTCGCCGCGCAATCTGCAAAGGGCAGCTCGAGACACCTACCCGCGCAGCAGGCCTGCTGCTTTCGGCAGCTAGGTGGAAGCCTCCTTGTAGTGGCTGAGCTTCTTGAGGATGAAGTCTTCCACCTCGCGTAATTTAGCGATCTTCTCGCGAATGATCTTCAGACGCTCATCAAGGACCTCGACGATCTGTGGTCCCGTAGGCTCCTGCTCGGCATAGGCCTTTAACAAGGGACAGATCTCCTTCAGGGAAAAGCCGAGCTGCTTTGCCTGGCGAACCTTTTCGATCGTTGCGATGGCGGATGCATCATAGTCCCTGTAACGCCGTGAACCTGCCTGTCGCGGGCTGGACGATATGATGCCCATCTGCTCGTAGTGGCGGATGCCGTCTTTCGACATGCCTGAAATCTCGGCCAGTTCACCAATCAGCATAATGGTCTCCGAATTCTGGAATTCTGTCTTGACTGTGGGGTAACCCAACAGATTATCGCAGATGAAATCTCGAATGGAAATCACAGGAGTTGAGGTTTCATGGCAGAAATATCGTCAAGGCCGGTTGCGTTGATCACCGGCGCCTCGTCGGGAATAGGCAGGGATTTTGCCCTGCGGCTTTTGCGTGAAGGCTATATCGTCTATGGGGCGGCACGCCGCGTCGACCGGATGCAGAACATCGTCAGTGCCGGTGGTGTGTCGCTTGCCATGGATGTGACTGACGATCATTCGATGACGGCAGGCGTGGAAACGGTCATGCGGGACCATGGACGCATTGATGTGCTGATCAACAATGCCGGTTATGGGCAGTACGGCGCCATCGAGGATGTGCCGCTGGATCTGGCGCGCCGGCAGATGGAGGTCAATCTGTTCGGCCTCGCGCGGCTGACCCAGCTTTGCCTGCCACATATGCGGGCACGCAAATCGGGCACCATTTTCAACATTTCCTCCATCGGCGGGAAAATCTATACGCCGCTCGGCGGTTGGTATCACGCCTCGAAGTTCGCTCTCGAAGGCTGGTCGGATGTGCTGCGCAACGAAGTTCAGTCCTTCGGCATCAATGTCGTGGTCATCGAGCCGGGTGGTATCGAGTCGGAATGGAGCGGTATCGCCACGCAGGAAGCAGAGCGTCTTTCCGGCAATGGAACTTATGCCCAGTTGGTGCGTGGTTTCATCAGGGCCCAGAAGGGAATGCGCGGCGCGCCACCACCTGACGTAATCTCTGATCTCATCGTCAAGGCCCTGAAAGCCCGGCGGCCGAAGACCCGCTACTCGGCAGGACGGATGGCACGGCCGTTGTTGTTGCTGCGCAGATGGCTATCCGATCGCATGCTGGACCGGCTCATCATGACGGCGTTTCGATAGATCTCGAGCCGGGTAGCAAGTGCCGGCTTGTCAGGTGCAATCCGCCAACCAATCGTGAAGTCGGCGGATAAGGCTCAATTCATCCCGGCCCGCGCCTCGGCCTTCATCTTGGCGATGTCCCGTAGCGCCTCCACCAGCACGTCAGGCGTCTGCGCGCCGCTTACGGCATATTGCTGATCGAAGATGAAGAAGGGCACGCCGGTGACGCCGATCTTCTGGGCAGCGTCGATTTCGGCGATGATCAGGTCGCGGTCAGCGTCGGAGGCGAGCAGGGTTGAGATGACGGAGCGGTCGAGCCCGGCCTTTTCGGCAATATCGAGCAGAACCGCGTGGTCGCCGATATTGCGACCCTCTTCGAAATTGGCCTTGAAGAGCGCGTTGACGACCTTTTCCTGCTTCTCGCGGCTTTCGGTGACAGCCCAGTGGATGAGGCGGTGTGCATCGAGCGTGTTCGGGCCGATCTTGATGGCCTCGAAATCGAAGGCGATGCCCACTTCACGGCCGAGATCGGTCAGCATCTTGTGTCCCTGCGCCACGCGTTCGGCGCCGCCGAGCTTCTGTTCCAGCGCCTTCTTCTGATCGACGCCTTCGGGCGGATAGTCCGGATTCAGCCGATAGGGACGCCAGTTGAGGTCGACACCCACTGTATCCTGCACTTCGGCAATCGCCAGCTCCAACCGGGCCTTGCCAAGATAGCACCACGGACAAACGACGTCCGAGACGATATCGATCGTGATGCGTTCCATGGCTCTATCCTTTCAGTTTTGGCTTGTTTCCACCATCTAGGCCTTTGCGCCGATGGCTTCAACCGGTTACCGAAAGGGAACCAGCGGGATTGCACCACACATTATTGTGCGGATGCATCCCACCAGACGGGCAGATAATAGCCGTAGAGCGGCAATGTGTCGGGATGGGCGATACGGCTGCGCCGCGCCACCCATTGCTGCGCGATATGATAGAGCGGCACGACGTAGTAGCCCGATATCAGGATACGATCGAAGGAGCGCACGGCGTCTCGAAAATCCTCGGCCGAATGCGCCGTGAGGAAATGATCGATCAACGTATCCACATCGGGATCGGCAACGCCGGCGAAATTCAGGCTACCCGGGGACTTCGCGGCGCCCGAGCTCCAGCGGCCCACCTGCTCGATACCGGGCGACAGCGATGACGGATAGGATTTGATGATGACGTCATAGTCGTAGCTGGTCGTCCGCAGCTGATATTGCGAATCGTCGACGGTGCGGATGGTCACGGCGATGCCGAGCAGGCTCAATGAACGGCGATAGGCGATGGCGATTCGCTCCTGATCCGCATTCTGCGTCATGATTTCGAAGCTGAGTTGCCGCCCGGCGCTGTCGACCATGCGCTCGCCCCTGATCGTATAGCCACCCTGCTTGAGGAAATTGACGGCCTTGCGCAGGATCGAGCGATCGCGTCCGGAACCGTCACTGACCGGCAGCTTGTAGGTGCCATCAAGTACGTCGGCGTCGATATGGTCCTTGATCGGGCCAAGCATGGCGAGCTCATTGGCATCGGCGGGAACGCCAAAGGAGGAGAGATCGGAATTCTGCCAATAGCTTTCCGTGCGGGTATAGGCATCGGATGCCAGGTTGCGGTTGAACCATTCGAAATCGAAGGCAAGCGTCAGGCCCTTGCGCACATTCTTGTTGGCGAAGATCGGCCGGCGCGTATTGAAGACGAAACCCAGCATGCCGCTCGGCGTTTTCGGCGTGAACGTCTCCTTGACGACCAGGCCGGAGCTTACGGCCGGGAAATTATAGGCCTGCTGCCAGTGCGCCGGGCTGCCATCCGGATAAATATCGATGTCCCCCTTCTTGAAGGACTCGAACACCGTCGTGTCCTGCAGGAAGTAGTTCACGATGATCTGGTCGTAGTTGTCGACGCCAACCTTTACCGGAATATTCTTGCCCCAGTAGTCGGGGTTGCGTTCGAAAACGATTCGCTGGCCGGGATCGACGCTCTTCACGCGATAGGGGCCGGAGCCGATGGGAATGCTGAGCGTCGTGCGTTCAAAATTATCGATATCGGTGGCGTGTTTCGGCAGTATTGGTAGCGACGAGGCAATGATCAGCGGCGTTTCGCGATTCGCCTTCTCGTTGAAATGAATGAGCACGCCATGCTCGCCGACCTTCTCCATCTTGCTGACCGTTTGCAGCGGGTAGGAGAACAAGACACGCCCCTTGTCGCGCAGGAGCTCGAACGTGAAGATAACGTCCTCGGGCGTGACCGGCTGCCCGTCCGACCATTTCGCATCGGGATTGAGATTGAACTGGATATAGCTCCGGCTGTCGTCCCATTCGACCGTTTGCGCCAGCAGCCCGTAAAGCGTGAAGGGTTCGTCGCGCGAGCGCACCATCAGCGATTCGAAGATGAGGTTGCCATATTCCGGGTCCCACATGCCGCGCGCGGTCGTGCGCATGCTTTTCAGAATGAAGGGGTTGAGGTTGTCGAACGTGCCGACGACACCATAGCTGATATGGCCGCCTTTTTTAACGTCCGGATTGACGTAGGGCAAATGTTTGAAATCCGCCGGCAGTGCCGGCTCGCCATGCATGGCGATGCCATGGAGCGGTTGCGCCACTGCGGCGTTGCACAAGACTGCGAGGAACAGGAAAACAGCGATCCGGAGCGCTTGCATGGCATCCTTTCCGGTAAGGGGTACGATTCGGCCGAACCTTATCATGAGCGTGCCGAATTCAACACGCGACCGTGGAATTCTTGGGTCTGGATAGAAAAGACCAAAGAAATGCTGGATATCCGCGCCGGTGCGATGTAACAGGGGTGCCGGGTTTCCCGGGTCATGCATTTGCCTTATTCATTCGACAGGTGGACGACGGTTTGACCCGAATGGCATGGGACGGCACGCGTCGTTCCGCAGCGGATTTCAGGAGGCGGTTTCGCTATGATGTTCAAGACTGACAACAAAATGCGGGCAGGTCTCTCTGCTCTGGCTCTCATGATCGGCGCGGCGCTTCCGGCGGCTGCTTTCGCTCAGGATGCGTCGAATGCAGCTCCTGCCGATGGTGGTAGCGATCCCAACCAGCCGCGTCTGGGCTGGTACAAGACCTGCGCCAAGCAGGACGATGCCGATATCTGCATCGTGCAGAACCTGATCATGGCCAATAATGGCCAGCTGGTCACGGCTGTCGGCCTCATCTCCGTTGATGGCAAGGTCAACCGCAAGATCCTGCAGATTTCCGTTCCGACGGCTCGCCTTATCCCGCCCGGCATCACCATGCAGGTCGACGGCGGCAAGGGTCAGAAGCTCGACTACGCAGTCTGCCTTCCGGACAAGTGCACCGCTGAAGTTCCGGTAACGGACGCAATGGTTGCCTCGCTGAAGAAGGGAACCGATGTGACCTTCACCTCGATCAACTTCCGCCGCGCTCCGAACCCGATCAAGATTTCGCTGAGCGGCTTTGGCGCTGCATTTGACGGCCCGGCGATCTCCGACAGCAAGCTTGCCGAAAGCCAGAAGAGCCTGCAGGACAGCATGCAGAAGAAGGCCGAGGAAGCACGCAAGAAGCTGGAAGACGCCCAGAAGGCTGCCAAAGCGCAGTAAGCCTGCGGAATTTCATTATCTCATGAAAGAAAAAGCCCGGAGCGATCCGGGCTTTTTCTTTGTGGTTCATCGCCACGCGGCATGATGCACAAATGAAAAGGGAAGGCTTTGGGATGCCTTCCCTTCAAAATAGACTGGAATTTTCAGCGCTTAATGGGCAAAGCTCATCTTGGGCTTGAGCTGACCTGTCGGCGCCTGGTCGAAAATCTGCGCGATCTGCGGGTTGCGGAGCGGAACGCCGCTCTCATCGCTGATCAGATTCTGTTCCGACACATATGCGACATACTCCGTCTCGTCGTTTTCGGCGAGAAGGTGATAGAAGGGCTGGTCCTTGCTGGGGCGCACTTCTGCCGGAATGGAATTCCACCATTCCTCGGTATTTGCAAATTCCGGATCGACATCGAAGATGACACCGCGGAAGGGGAACATCCGGTGTCGAACCACATCGCCAATATTGAATTTTGCGTTGCTTTGTTTCATGGCACGACTTCCTTTCACATGTTCATGTGGTGACATTCACCACTGAAATCAAGGATTTTGCCCCCATTCCTTCATCGAACTGACACATTGGGCTCGGTTCAGGATCGAACGCAATAGAGAGCCGAATGTGAAAATTCAATGCCGTGGGTCGCCTGCCACCGGCTTCCCGATCATGAAGAAAGCCCCGGCGAGCCGGGGCTTTCGTGTCTTGTATCAGGCCGAGTAGTACATGTCGTATTCGACAGGATGCGGGGTCATTTCGTAACGCATGACTTCCTGCATCTTCAGCTCGATGAACGCGTCGATCTGGTCGTCATCGAAGACGCCGCCGGCGGTCAGGAACTTGCGGTCCTTGTCGAGGCTTTCGAGTGCTTCACGCAGCGAGCCGCAAACCGTCGGGATCTTCTTCAGCTCCTTCGGCGGCAGATCATAGAGATCCTTGTCCATGGCCTTGCCCGGATGGATCTTGTTCTTGATGCCGTCGAGGCCAGCCATCAGCATGGCGGCGAAGCCGAGGTAGGGGTTGGCGGTCGCGTCAGGGAAGCGGACTTCGACGCGCTTTGCCTTCGGGTTGGTGCCGAACGGGATACGGCAGGACGCGGAGCGGTTGCGAGCCGAATAGGCAAGCAGAACCGGTGCTTCATAACCCGGGACGAGACGCTTGTAGGAGTTCGTCGACGGGTTGGTGAAGGCGTTGAGCGCCTTGGCATGCTTGATGATGCCGCCGATGTAGAAGAGGCAGCTCTCCGAGAGGCCCGCATATTCGTCGCCGGCGAAAGTCGGCTTGCCGGCCTTCCAGATCGACTGGTGAACGTGCATGCCCGAGCCGTTGTCGCCGAAGATCGGCTTCGGCATGAAGGTTGCCGTCTTGCCGTAAGCATTGGCGACCTGATGGACGACGTACTTGTAGATCTGCATCTTGTCGGCGTTGCGCACCAGCGTGTCGAACTTGATGCCGAGCTCGTGCTGGGCAGCAGCAACTTCGTGGTGATGCTTCTCGACGACGACGCCCATCTCGGTCAGAACCGTCAGCATTTCAGAACGCATGTCCTGGCAGCTGTCGATCGGCGGAACGGGGAAGTAGCCGCCCTTGACGCGCGGACGGTGACCGAGGTTGCCGGTCTCATAGTCGGTGTCGTCGTTGGAAGGCAGTTCGCTGGAATCGAGCTTGAAGCCAGTATTGTAGGGATCGGCCTTGTACTTGACGTCGTCGAAGACGAAGAATTCGGCTTCCGGGCCGAAGAAGGCGGTGTCGCCGATGCCGGAGGCCTTCAGATAGGCTTCGGCCTTCTTGGCGGTGCCGCGCGGGTCGCGATTGTAGGCTTCGCCCGAAACCGGGTCCAGGATATCACAGAGGATAACCATGGTGGACTGCGCGAAGAACGGATCCATGTGGACCGTATCCGTATCGGGCATCAGCACCATGTCGGATTCATTGATGGCCTTCCAACCCCCAATCGAGGAACCGTCGAACATGACGCCATCGGCGAACATGTCTTCGTCGACGCAGACCACATCCATGGTGAGGTGCTGCAACTTGCCCTTCGGGTCGGTGAAGCGCAAGTCAACGAACTTGACGTCGTTGTCCTTGATTTGTTTCAGAATATCGCTTGCGGTCGTCATTAAATTGCTTCCCTTGACTTAGATGACGATTACGAGCCGCGGCCATATGGGCCGGGCGGGTTAGATGGCGTCGATGCCCGTTTCGCCGGTGCGGATTCGGATGACTTCCTCCACATTGGAGACGAATATCTTTCCATCGCCGATACGGCCGGTTTGCGCAGCCTTGCGGATGGCATCGATCACTGCCTCCGCATTTTCGTCTGCCAATACGACTTCGACCTTCACCTTCGGCAGGAAGTCGACGACATATTCGGCGCCACGATAAAGTTCCGTGTGGCCCTTTTGACGACCGAAGCCCTTCGCTTCCGTGACGGTGATGCCCTGCAGGCCGACTTCCTGAAGGGCTTCCTTCACTTCGTCGAGCTTGAAGGGCTTGATGATCGCTTCGATCTTTTTCATGAGAAAATGTCTCTCCGCTTTTCCTGTTACAGCAGGACTACTCCCCGCTCGGCCAACGTAATGCACGTATCATGCCAGTTGAGAATGGGTTGCTGTAAAAAATCCCGGCGAATTCGCGCCGAGACGATGAATTGATGAGGATTTTTTGGAAAAATGGAAGCGATTTCGCGTCGAAATGCGTTGGATAAGTAAAATTTCGCAAAAAAGTGCCGTGCACGTCATATTCATGCTCGTACAAGGGCTTGAATGACTTTGTTCAATCATTAAGCAAATGCATATTTATTGATCAAAATGACCCTCAGGATAGCGGTTGTTTTTCGGGCAGATTTCGCATCTATAATATTGCCTCATGACGTTACCCCTTGCCGATTTGCTACTCTCGCCGGAAGACATGGCCGCCGTGGACAGGGAGGCCGCCGCTTCCGGCATCGATTCCTATGGGCTCATGGAAAAAGCAGGGCAGGCTGTCGCCGCAAGCGCGCTGCGGCACTTTCCCGAGGCATTGCGATACGTTGTCCTTTGCGGCCCGGGCAATAATGGCGGTGACGGCTATGTGGTGGCACGCGCTCTCAAGGGGAGCGGAGCCGATGTAGGCCTTTTCCATCTGGGCGATCCGCAGCGGCTGAAGGGTGATGCAGCGCGTGCTTTTGCTGATTGCCGGATCGAGGGTGCGGCAATCGGAGGCTATGTGCCGCGCGATGGCGATGTCGTGATCGACGCGATCTTCGGCGCGGGGTTGTCTCGGCCTGTTCCAAATGAAGTTGTGGTGGTGATCTCGCGTATCGCCGAGGCCGGAATCCCCGTCATTGCCGTCGATCTGCCCTCCGGGCTCGACGGATCGAGCGGCCAGATCCTTGGCGCCGCTTTTCGCGCGTCACGCACGGTCACCTTCATGACGCGCAAGCCAGGCCATCTTCTGCTGCCCGGCCGCGATCTGTGCGGCGACCTGGAGGTTTTCGACATCGGCATTCCCGCACGCATCGTCCGTGCCCACGCCGATGGCATTCTCGCCGAGAACACGCCGGCCCAATGGCGGACGGAGATACCGTCGGAGGCTTCGGATACGCACAAATACAAGCGTGGTCATCTCGTCGTCTTCTCGGGGGGCGCGAACGCGACCGGGGCTGCCCGCATGTCGGCCATGGCGGGCCTGAAGGCAGGGGCGGGGCTCGTCACCATCGCTTCGCCGAACGACGCATTGGCGGTCAACAGCGGCATGCTGACGGCAATCATGCTGCATGCCATTGATGACATAGCGGCGTTGCAGGAGTGGTTGTCAGATCGGCGGCTCTCGACTTTCGTTCTTGGTCCCGGCTTCGGAGCTGGCGAAAAGGCGCGCCGGTTCTGCCTTGCGCTCGCCGATCGTCATCTGGTGCTCGACGCGGATGGGATTACCTCGTTCCGCGATCATCCCAAACAACTGTTCGATGCCTTTGCCGAAGGACCGACACGCCTGGTGCTGACACCGCATGAGGGTGAATTCGCGCGACTTTTCCCCGATATCGCGGCCAACGTCAGTCTGAGCAAGGTCGATAAGGCAAGGGCTGCAGCAGCCCGGGCTCATGCCGCCATTATCTACAAGGGTGCCGATAGCGTGATCGCCGCGCCGGACGGCAGGGCGCTGATCAATGCCAATGCGCCGCCCTGGCTTGCGACCGCCGGCTCCGGCGACGTGCTGGCCGGCATCGTCGGCGCGCTCGTGGCGCAAGGCGCGCCGGCCTTTGAAGCGGCAGCGGCAGGCGTCTGGCTGCACGGTCTGGCTGGGCAACGTGCCGGAAAGGGGCTGACGGCCGAGGATCTGGTCGCCAGCGTTAGCCCTTTTTGAAATCGGCTATTTTGCGACTTCCTTCTGCAGGGCAATCGCACCAGGCGGGGCGTTCACCTTGCCCTCGTGGATCATGAAGGCGAAAACGTCACGCGGTTCCGCTTTCACCTTGCGGCTCTGATCGATCAGCGGCAGGTCATCTGGAACCTCGCCCTTGGCCCATGTTTTCAGGCGATCGGCCCAGGCCTTCAGATCCTTCGGCGGATAGCAGGTCTCGATATCATCCGACCCCTTCTGCAGGCGGGCATAGACGAAATCGGCGGTGACATCCGCAATCATCGGATATTCGAAATGCTCGGCGCAGACTGGCGCGATATTGTACTTCGCCAGCAGCGCAACGAATTCCGGCACCTTGAAGGAATCGTGCCGGACTTCGACGACGTGTTGCAGCGCCAGACCATCCTGCTTTGCCGGCAGCAGCTTCAGAAACGCCTCGAAATCGTCCGGATCGAACTTCTTCGTCGGCGCGAATTGCCAAAGCAGCGGACCAAGGTGATCTCCGAGTTCGCTGATGCCGGACTCCAGGAATTTCTGCATGGATTCGCCGGCCTCGGAAAGAACCCGGCGATTGGTGACGAAGCGTGTAGCCTTTAGCGAGAAGATGAAACCTTCCGGGACATCGGCCGCCCACTTGGCGAAGACCGCAGGCTTCTGGGTGCTGTAATAGGTGCCGTTGACCTCGATCACCTTCAGCTGGCGGCTGGCATAATTCAGTTCATCCTTCTGTTTCAGCGTGTCGGGATAAAAGGTCCCGCGCCACGGCTCAAAAGTCCAACCGCCTATGCCTGTACGGATTTCGCCCGCTTTGGTCATTCTTTCCTCCCTAGCCGTTCAGTCGGGTGAAGCTCACTCCGCCGCTGCAACTTTCTTCATTGGCCGACGCTCCAGCAATTCCTTCAGGAAATGCCCGGTATAGGAGCGCTTCTCCTTGACGATGGTTTCCGGCGTGCCGATCGCCACGATCTCCCCGCCGCCATCGCCGCCTTCCGGACCGAAATCGAGGATCCAGTCGGCTGTCTTGATCACTTCGAGATTGTGCTCGATGACCACGACCGAATTGCCCTGGTTGACCAGCTCGTGCAGCATTTCCAGAAGCTTGGCGACATCATGGAAATGCAGCCCGGTTGTCGGTTCGTCGAGAATGTAGAGCGTGCGGCCCGTCGATCGCTTCGACAGTTCCTTGGCTAGCTTGACGCGCTGCGCCTCGCCACCCGAAAGCGTGTTGGCCTGCTGTCCGACCTTGATATAGCCGAGGCCGACGTCCTTCAGGCTCTGCAGCTTGTCACGCACGGCGGGAACGGCCGCAAAGAAATCGACACCTTCCTCGACCGTCATGTCGAGCACATCGGCAATCGACTTGGTCTTGAAGGTGACGTTCAGCGTTTCCCTGTTGTAGCGCTTGCCGTGGCAGACGTCGCAGGTGACGTAAACGTCAGGCAGGAAGTGCATCTCGATCTTGATGACGCCGTCGCCCTGGCAGGCTTCGCAGCGGCCACCCTTGACGTTGAAGGAGAAGCGACCCGGCTGATAACCGCGCGCCTTGGCCTCCGGCAATCCGGCGAACCAGTCGCGGATCGGCGTGAAGGCGCCGGTATAGGTCGCCGGGTTCGACCGCGGCGTGCGGCCGATCGGCGACTGATCGATGTCGATCACCTTGTCGATATGTTCGAAGCCGTCGATGCGATCATGATCGGCCGGGATTTCACGCGCGCCCATGACGCGCCGCGCAGCCGACTTGTAAAGCGTCTCGATCAGGAAGGTGGACTTGCCGCCGCCCGAAACACCCGTGACCGCGGTGAAGACACCGAGCGGAATGGAGGCCGTGACATCCTTGAGGTTGTTGCCCCTTGCGCCGACGACCTTGATTTCCTTGCCCTTCTTGGGCTTGCGACGCTCTTCGGGAACGGGCACGCCAAGTTCGCCGGAGAGATATTTTCCCGTCAGCGATTTCGGGTTCGCCATGATGTCCTGCGGTGTGCCATGCGCAATGACCTGGCCGCCATGCACGCCGGCGGCGGGACCGATATCGACCACGTCGTCCGCCGTCAGGATCGCATCCTCGTCATGCTCGACCACGATAACCGTATTGCCGATATCGCGCAGGTGCTTCAACGTCTCCAGAAGGCGGGCATTGTCACGCTGATGCAGGCCGATCGACGGCTCGTCGAGTACGTAGAGCACGCCCGTCAGACCTGAGCCGATCTGCGATGCCAGCCGGATGCGCTGGCTTTCGCCGCCGGAAAGCGTGCCTGAATTACGCGACAGGCTCAGATATTCGAGGCCGACATCGTTCAGAAAGCGCAGGCGATCACGGATCTCCTTCAGGATTCGCACGGCAATTTCGTTCTGCTTGTCGGTAAAAGTCTCCGGCAGCTCGTTGAACCAGTCGCGGGCGACACGGATCGACATTTCCGCTACCTGACTGATGTGCAGCTTGTTGATCTTGACCGCGAGGGCTTCCGGCTTCAGGCGATAGCCATTGCAGGCCGGGCAGGGGGCCGCCGACATGTAGCGCTCGATCTCTTCACGCGCCCAGGCGGAATCGGTTTCTTTCCAGCGGCGCTCTAGGTTCGGCACGATGCCTTCGAAATTCTTGTGCGTCGTGTAGGAACGCGCGCCATCGGCATAATGGAATTCGATCTTGTCTTCCGTGCCGTTCAGAATGACGTCTTGCGCCTTTTCCGAAAGCTCGTTCCAGCGGCTGCCGAGCTTGAAGCCGTAATGCTTGCCGAGCGCTTCGAGCGTCTGATTGTAATAGGGCGAACTGGACTTGGCCCACGGGGCAATCGCACCGTCGCGCAAAGTGCGCTCCGGCTCTGGCACGATCAGATCGGGGTCAATCTTCTGCTGGGAGCCGAGGCCGTCGCAAGACGGACAGGCGCCGAAGGGATTGTTGAACGAGAACAGTCGCGGCTCGATTTCCGGAATGGTGAAGCCGGAGACCGGGCAGGCGAATTTCTCCGAAAACAGCACGCGTTCGTGCGTCTCGTTCAGCGACTTGTTGGCCGAGCCGCCGGCAGCGGTTTCCTCTGGTGGCAAAGGCTTGTCGGCGAATTCGGCAACGGCCAGGCCATCGGCAAGGCGCAGCGATGTTTCGAAGCTGTCGGCCAGGCGAGATGCCATGTCGGGGCGGACGACGATGCGGTCGACCACCACGTCGATATCGTGCTTGTATTTCTTGTCTAGCGCCGGCACGTCGGTGATCTCGTAGAACTGCCCGTCGACCTTGACGCGCTGGAAGCCCTTTTTCATGAGCTCCGCCAGTTCCTTCTTGTATTCGCCCTTACGTCCGCGTACGAGCGGTGCCAGAATATAGAGCCTGGTGCCTTCCTCATAGGCGAGCACGCGGTCCACCATCTGGCTCACCGTCTGGCTCTCGATCGGCAGGCCGGTAACAGGCGAATAAGGCACGCCGACGCGGGCAAACAGCAGACGCATATAGTCGTAGATTTCTGTGACCGTGCCGACCGTCGAGCGCGGATTGCGCGAGGTCGTCTTCTGCTCGATCGAAATAGCCGGCGACAGACCGTCGATCTGGTCGACATCCGGCTTCTGCATCATTTCGAGGAACTGGCGGGCATAGGCCGACAGGCTCTCGACATAACGGCGCTGTCCCTCGGCATAGATGGTGTCGAACGCCAGCGACGACTTGCCCGAGCCCGAAAGCCCGGTCATGACGATCAGCTTGTTGCGCGGCAGGTCAAGGTCGATGCCCTTGAGATTGTGCTCGCGGGCACCACGTATGGAAATAGTCTTCAGTTCGCTCATCGTCTTACGCTTATCCCTTGGAGTATGCCCTTATTTAGTGATGCCAAGCCGTGAGTCGAGGCTGAAAAGAAGGACAGGACCAGGTTTTCGATTCCGTTGACAGGATCATAAAGACAAATTAGAACAAAGAAAGAACAAAATTGCCTTTGGACATTTCTTTGTGGATGAAGAGCCCTCGGGCGGTGCTTGGGTGACACCTGAGGACAGCAATGGTCTAAGGTGTGCGGATGAAATTTAAGAGCCGTCGATGGGCGGCAAGTAGGGTGGTGTCATGGCCGGTAGTGTGAACAAGGTAATTCTGATTGGAAATCTCGGGGCGGATCCGGAAATTCGCCGCACGCAGGACGGCCGCCCGATCGCCAACCTCAACATCGCGACATCGGAAACCTGGCGCGACCGCAATTCCGGCGAGCGCAAGGAAAAGACGGAATGGCACCGCGTCGTCATCTTCAATGAAGGTCTCTGCAAGGTTGCTGAGCAGTATCTGAAGAAGGGCGCCAAGGTCTATATCGAAGGCGCGCTGCAGACCCGCAAGTGGCAGGATCAGAACGGTCAGGATAAGTATTCGACCGAAATCGTGCTGCAGGGCTTCAATTCGACGCTGACCATGCTGGACGGTCGCGGTGAAGGCGGCGGCGGTGGCTCCTTCGAGGGCGGCGGTCGCGGCGGACGCAGCGGCGGTGGCGACTTTGGCGGCGGCGATTACGGTGGCGACGATTACGGCCAGCCATCGTCGCAGGGCTCCTCCCGTGGCGGAAGCGGCAATCGCGGTGGCGGCAGCCCGACAGGCGGCGGCGGAAACTTCTCGCGCGATCTGGACGACGATATTCCGTTCTGATCGAGTTGATCGTATTGAATGCAAAGACCCGCCTCTTGGCGGGTTTTTTGTATCGATCACCCTCTCTTTTGGCGCGCTTATTGAGCGGCTGAACTGTCAGGGTGGCTATTGCCGGTAGGCTCGTTTAGCTGCTTCAGGATGGCTTCAAAGCTACGAATGGCGTGGGTGACGTTTTTCTCACTGAGAATATGTACCCGTGCAATCTCATCACTCAGGTAAGTAAACAAGATTTTCTTCTGCAGATCATCCTCAGTGACGATACTCAGTGAAACATATTCGCAATCCTTGCTGTCGCTGAGGTATTCAGTCTTCAAAAACGTATATCCATACTTTTTGAAGACGAATCTTATTATCGTTTTAAGCATCCAAAGCTCCGCGAGTGCCATCCGTCTTGGACTGTCTATTTCGCCAATCAGCTCTTCATAGGCAGGCCTTTTTCATGGCAGCTTCAGCGCTGCCCGCGCACCGTCGATGACGAATTGCGCGGCGAGTGCGGCGAGGATCACGCCGAGCAACCGTGTCAGAATGGCTCTGCCGGTTGCTCCGAGCATGCGGTCGAGCCTGTCCGAAACGGCAAGTGCTGCGAAGACCACGATGAGATTGACGGCGATGACGCCGATCAGCTGCGCCCGGTCGAGCATGGTCTGCAGCGAGCCCGCGAGCAGGATCGTGGCGGAGATCGCGCCGGGGCCGGCAATCAGCGGCAAGGCGAGGGGAAAGACCGCGATATTGCGGATATGATCCTTGGTTATCGCAACCTCGGTCGTCTTTTCCTTTCTGTCCTGCCGCCGCTCGAACACCATCTCGAAGGCGATCCAGAACAGCAGCAGGCCGCCCGCGATGCGGAAGGCGCCGATGGAGATGCCGAGAACGCCCAGCACACTCGCGCCGAACAGGGCGAAGGCGGCCAGGATGAAGAAGGCGATGAGCGAGCCGCGCAGCGCCACCTGCTTGCGTTCGGCGCGGTTCATGCCGACGGTGAGGCCGATGAATAGCGGCGCAAGGCCAGGTGCATCGACGGTCACAAGCAGCGTCGTAAAGGCATTGATCAGCGTGTCTGCGCTCGCCATATGATCCCCGGCAACGGTTCTTTGTCGTTGTTATGACCCATTGTTATGCGACGAATAGACTTTCGCAAAGCGCAATGCAGCGCTATAGGCAGGTTGCGCCACGGAAATGTTCGATTTCATGGCTTAAAGGGGCAAAAGCCTGTTCAAAAACATCGGGCTAAATTGGCGCTCGCCGAGCCTTTCCGCTATAAATTTCACAGTGATTCTAAAAGAGATCGTGATCTGTTTTGACTGAGCAAACACCATCCGGCGGCGGGAAGCTCCCGCCAGGCATAGAGCCGATTTCCATCATGGAGGAAATGCAGCGGTCGTATCTCGGTTACGCCATGAGCGTGATCGTCAGCCGCGCGCTTCCCGATGTCCGCGATGGTCTCAAGCCCGTCCACCGGCGCATCCTCTATGCAGCGCATGAAAGCGGTTATCACTGGAACCGCAAATACGTGAAGTCGGCCCGTCCGGTCGCCGACGTCATGGGTAAATACCATCCGCACGGCGACGCCTCGATCTATGACGCCTTGGTCCGCATGGCGCAGCACTGGTCGCTTCGCGTGCCGCTCATCGACGGGCAGGGGAACTTCGGCTCAATCGACGGCGATCCGCCGGCGGCGATGCGTTATACCGAATCGCGCCTGACGAAAGTCGCCCACGAGCTTCTCGAGGATATCGACAAGGAAACTGTCGATTTCCAGGAAAACTACGACGCGACCATGGAAGAACCCAAGGTTCTGCCGGCGCGCTTCCCCAACCTGCTCGTCAACGGCTCGGGCGGCATCGCCGTGGGCATGGCGACGAATATCCCGCCGCACAATCTCTCGGAAGTGGTCGATGGCTGTATCGCCCTGATCGATAATCCCGCGATCGAGCTGCCTGAAATCATGGAAATTATCCCCGGTCCGGATTTCCCGACGGGCGCCAAGATACTCGGCCGCGCCGGCATCCGCTCCGCCTACGAGACCGGTCGCGGCTCCGTCGTCATGCGCGGCGTTGCCACGATCGAGCCGATGCGCGGCGATCGCGAGCAGATCATCATCACCGAAATTCCCTTCCAGGTGAACAAGGCGTCGATGATCGAGAAGATGGCCGAGCTGGTGCGCGACAAGCGCATCGAGGGCATCTCCGATCTGCGTGACGAATCCGACCGTCAAGGCTATCGCGTCGTCGTCGAACTGAAGCGTGATGCCAATGCCGACGTCATTCTGAACCAGCTTTATCGCTATACGCCGCTGCAGACCTCTTTCGGCTGCAACATGCTGGCGCTGAATGGCGGCAAGCCTGAGCAGATGAACCTGCTGGACATGCTGCGCGCCTTCGTGGTCTTCCGTGAAGAGGTGATCAGCCGTCGCACGAAGTACCTGCTGCGCAAGGCTCGCGATCGCGCGCATGTGTTGGTCGGTCTTGCAATCGCCGTCGCCAACATCGACGAAGTCATCCGCGTTATTCGCGGCGCTCCGGATCCGCAGTCGGCGCGCGAAGAGCTGATGACCCGCCGCTGGCCGGCCGCAGATGTTGAATCCCTTATCCGGCTAATCGATGACCCGCGCCACCGCATCAACGACGACGGCACGTACAACCTTTCGGAAGAACAGGCGCGTGCCATCCTCGAACTGCGTCTGGCACGTCTGACCGCTCTCGGCCGCGACGAAATCGACGAAGAGCTCAATCAGATCGGCGTCGAAATCAAGGATTACCTCGATATTCTCTCATCGCGTGTCCGTATCCAAGCCATTGTAAAGAATGAGCTTATCGCTGTTCGCGACGAGTTCGGGACGCCGCGCCGCACCGAGATCGTTGATGGCGGTCTGGAGATGGACGACGAGGACTTGATTGCCCGCGAGGACATGGTCGTCACCGTTTCGCATCTCGGCTACATCAAGCGCGTGCCGCTGACGACCTACCGTGCTCAGCGCCGAGGCGGCAAGGGCCGCTCCGGCATGACGACGCGTGACGAAGATTTCGTTACCCGGCTATTCGTATTGAATACGCATACGCCGGTTCTCTTCTTCTCCTCGCGCGGTATCGTCTACAAGGAGAAGGTCTGGCGCTTGCCAATCGGCACGCCGACGTCGCGCGGCAAGGCATTGATCAATATGCTGCCCCTGGAGCCAGGTGAGCGCATTACGACCATCATGCCACTGCCCGAGGACGAGGATACCTGGGACAATCTCGACGTCATGTTCACGACAACGCGCGGTACCGTACGCCGCAACAAGTTGTCGGACTTCATTCAGGTCAACCGTAACGGCAAGATCGCCATGAAGCTCGAAGAGGAGGGTGATGAAATCCTCTCCGTCGAGACCTGCACCGAGCAGGACGACGTGCTGATGACGACGGCGCTTGGCCAGTGCATCCGTTTCTCCGTTTCGGATGTACGCGTCTTTGCCGGCCGCAACTCGATCGGCGTTCGCGGCATCAATCTCGCAGCCGGCGACCGTATTATTTCCATGACGATCGTTCGCCATGTGGATGCCGAGCCCTGGGAGCGTGCTGCTTATCTGAAGCGGTCGGTTCTCGATCGCCGAACGGCGACGGGCGAGGAAGAGGAAATCGCGCTGGTCGGCGAGGAAGTCACCGAAGAGGGACAGCTCAGCGACGAGCGCTACGAAGAACTGAAGGCACTGGAGCAATTCGTGCTCACGGTATCGGAAAAGGGCTTCGGCAAGCGCTCCTCCTCTTACGATTTCCGTATCTCCGGCCGTGGCGGCAAGGGTATCCGCGCTACCGACACGTCGAAGACGGGCGAAATCGGCGAACTCGTCGCCGCCTTCCCGGTCGAGGATGGCGATCAGATCATGCTCGTGTCCGATGGCGGCCAGTTGATCCGCGTTCCCGTCGGCGGCATCCGCATCGCCAGCCGCGCCACCAAGGGTGTGACCATCTTCTCCACAGCGAAGGACGAAAAGGTTGTTTCCGTGGAGCGCATCAGCGAGCCGGAAGGCGAAGATGATGCAGGCGCCGAGGATGAAGCCGTCAATGGTGAGTCCACTGAGGCCGGCAGTGATGTCGATGGCGCGAGCGAGGAATAGGGCTCGCAGCGCACCACGCTGAAGCGAAGGCGGGCGAAAGCCCGCCGCAGTTAGAAAAATCGCCCGGGTCTGCCATGAAAAGCAGGCCCGGGCGATTTCTTTTGGATCGATACCCAGATTGACCCGCGAGCTGGAATTTCCGAGATGCCGGCCGTGCTACTCAGCCTGCCTGTTGATCGAAGAAAAAGGCGGCAAAACCTCCAGGCTTCCCCGGTCCAATTGCGCCAACACCTCGTCGTAACCGAAGCGGCCGCGCCATCCCAGAGCGCCATGTGCCGACGTCGAAGCATAGATACGGTCGATCGTTTGCGGCAGAGACCATCTTCGGCGGTCGAATTCTGCGGCAAGTGTCGGAGCACGCAATCTGATGACGGAGGCCGCATCAGTCGCCAGAGCTTCACAATCCTCTGGCTTGAAGGGCGTTTCGGTCGAAACGATATGCCGTTGAAAGTGATCGCCGGCATTCGTCAGGGCGGCCGCATGGGCATCGGCGACATCGCGGATATCGATACCACGATGCAGGCGATAGGCAGTCATTGCATCGGCAGGTTCCGGGAAACTACGAGACATGCGTAAAACGCGTATCTGCAAATCTGAACAGGCTATGTCCTCCAGGATCCGCTCAGCCCCCAGTTTCGTGCGGTGATAGATGCTTTTCGGCTGCGGCGCGGTATTCTCGTCGATCCATCGGCACTGCCCGGAAACGACTGCATGGCCATAGAGCGCCGTGGTGCTGGTAAATACCAGCCGCTTGATGCCGGCGGCGAGAGCGGCCTCGGCTAGAAGGCGCGTTCCTTCGACATTGATGCGCTGGAATTCATCGTCCGATATGGTCCCGACATGGGGAGCGTGCAGTGCTGCGCAATGAACGATCGCATCGGCATCGGCCAGAGCGTCCTCCAATAATCCCGTGTCGGTAAAATCGCCGATAAGATGCGTCGTCGAGAATGGCGAGCGATCGACGCCGACGAGCGTGTGGCTCGTCGCCAAGGCATTGAAGATGGCGCGGCCGAGCCGCCCGGAGCTGCCGGTTAGGACAATGCGCATCTCATTACCTCGACGAAACTGAACATCCCCATCGCGATTGAGGCGATAGCCTCGCTTTATGTCGCAAAACCAGTTGCTTGCGGCAACTCGAATATATCCGGAAAAGCCGAAAAATGATGTTGGCACTCCGGAAACGAAAAAACCGGACGCTTGGGGCGTCCGGTTAAAAGTCCAGCCGAGCTCTTGGTGGGGAGAAGTGCTCGGTACGCGGAGGTCAGAGCGTCTTGTGACGCTTATGCAGCCTTTTGCTCTCTTCGCTTTCGCGGTGGAGCGCCAAAATGGTGGATGCGACTGAGACAACAAACATGATGCTGATGAAAAGCGTAAGCAGCGTCAAAATCGTGAACATGATCGCTCCCCTCCTTGGTGGGACTAGCGTTCAGATCCCTTAGTACTGGCTCGAGACAACGTAGGGACGAGCCGAAGCAAAGGGACCATAGACCTTCGACTGGTCGGTTTTCTGATCGTAAAGCGCGATGGTAGCTGCCAGCATTCCCGTAATCATGGTCATCCAAACAGCGTTAATGAGGGTGATCTTACCGGGCATGCTCATCTTCCTTCTTGCCGCAACGTGCAATCTGAGTTCGGTGGTTAAACGCAGCGGTTCGCAAATGGTTCCGCCGATGTTGAGGGGTATCTAGCAATGCGCTCCTGAAGCCATCTTGAATGCCTTGTTCATCTGGCGTTCAGATTCGCGATGCGTTTTGCGCATGGCAATGGCGATTTCTTGAGCAGAATTCATGCTTTTGGCCGTTTCTGTGGCCGCGGTCCATTCGATCTCGTAGTTGTCGGCGAGAAGATGAACGAGGTATTCCACGAAAAATGAACCGATGACGGCGCCTGCAATAATGAAGACCAGCATGGCATGACATTCCTTGAGCCTGATATCGACAAGCCGTTGAGAGAGGCCCGTTTCGATGTTGGTGCCAGTAAAGCATTCTCGATCTGAAACAGGCTTGAACATCGCGTTCATCTACGGTTCAGAGGCGGCGCATGGGTTGCAAATGACTTGCGATGCGGCCCCATCCGTGACAAAAGGCGTCGAAACAACGAGCCGGCTTGGTATGACGACAGCCTTTTATCCCGGATCTTTCGACCCGATGACCAACGGACATCTGGATGTCCTCGTGCAGGCGCTGAATGTTGCCTCCAAGGTCATCGTCGCGATCGGTATTCACCCCGGCAAGAAGCCGCTTTTTTCGTTTGAAGAGCGGGCGGAATTGATCCGCAGATCGCTCGGCGAAGCATTGCCTCAAAAGGTGGCCGACATTTCCGTCGTGGCTTTCGACAATCTGGTGGTCGACGCAGCGCGCGCGCATGGCGCCACCTTGCTGGTCCGTGGCCTGCGCGATGGCACGGATCTCGACTATGAAATGCAGATGGCCGGTATGAACAGGCAGATGGCGCCGGATATTCAGACGCTGTTTCTGCCTGCCGGCACTGCCTCGCGGCCCATAACCGCCACATTGGTGCGGCAGATCGCATCCATGGGCGGCAATGTCAGCGCCTTCGTACCGCCGGCGGTCCTCGAAGCCCTGACTGGCAAACTCAAAGATGCGGCTGGCGCCAAGAGCTGAGCCGAAATCCATTTTCGAACGGAGCACCCATGAAACTCTTTCATATCGCATTGGCAGGCTTTTTGGGCCTTGCCGCCCTTGCAGGCAGCGCATTCTCGGCCGCAGCTGCCGATCTTCTGACGATCCAGCTCAAGGACGGCCCCGTGGTCATCCAGTTGATGCCCGAAGTTGCTCCCAAGCACGTCGCGCAGATCGAAGCGCTGGCGAAGAAGGGTGCCTATGACAACGTCGTCTTCCATCGCGTCATCGATGGCTTCATGGCACAGACCGGCGACGTCCAGTACGGCAACACCACCAAGGGCTATGATGCGAACAAGGCCGGCACCGGCGGTTCCGATTTGCCTAACCTGCCTGCAGAATTCTCCAAGGTTCCGTTCACGCGCGGTGTTGTCGGCATGGCGCGCGCCCAGGATCCGAATTCCGCCAACTCGCAGTTTTTCATCATGTTCGCCGATGGCGCCTTCCTGAATGGCCAGTACACGGTTGTCGGCAAGGTCATCTCCGGCATGGAACTCGTCGACAAGATCAAGCGCGGCGAAGGCCAGAACGGCGAAGTGAGCAACCCGGACAAGATGGTCAAGGTCACCGTCACCAAGAAGTAATGTCACGGGCATGATCCCAAAAAGTGCCACGCGGTTTTTGGACAAGATCATGCGCAATCAAAACACAGAAAGAGGAAACGAACATGGCTGAGATCAAGGATCCAGAAAACACCCTCATCCTGGAAACCACCAAGGGCCAGGTTGTCATTCAGCTTCTGCCGCAGGTCGCTCCGGAGCATGTTGCCCGCATCAAGGAACTTGCCCGCGAAAAGGCCTACGACAATGTCGTCTTCCATCGCGTCATCGATGGCTTCATGGCTCAGACCGGCGATGTCGAGCATGGCAAGGTCGGCGGCAACACCGCGCGTGCCGGCACGGGCGGCTCGTCCAAGCCGGACCTGAAGGCTGAATTTTCCGCCACCTCGCATACGCGCGGCACCTGCTCGATGGCCCGTTCGCAGAACCCGAACTCGGCCAACTCGCAGTTCTTCATCTGCTTCACCGATGCGCCTTGGCTGAACAAGCAGTATTCCGTCTGGGGTCAGGTGATCAGCGGCATGGACAATGTCGACAAGATCAAGCGCGGCGAGCCGGTGAAGGATCCGGATTCGATCGTATCCGCGCGGGTTGCCGCCGACGTCTGATCGTGATTATTCCTGAAACCCGCCTCTTGCGCCTCGGGCGTGGGGGCGGGTTTCGCTTTGCCTGGATGAGTTGAATGCGTGTTGACCTTTTCGATTTCGATCTGCCGGATGAGCGTATTGCGCTTCGGCCCGCCGAGCCGCGCGATAGCGCGCGCCTGCTCGTTGTCGATCCGAATGCCGGCGATAACACGCTGAGTGATCATCTGATCCGGGATCTGCCGTCCTTTCTGCGACCCGGCGATGCCATGGTCTTCAACGATACCAAGGTGATCCCGGCGCAATTGGAAGGTATTCGCCATCGTGAGGGTGCACCCGGCCAGCAGGTATCGGCGACCTTGCATATGCGCGTTGCGCCTGATCGCTGGAAAGCCTTTGCCAAACCCGGCAAGCGCATCAAGATCGGCGATCGCATCCAGTTCGGCCATGGCGAGAATGTCTGCGCGCTCGGCACACTCGACGCCACCGTAGAGGAGAAGGGCGACGGCGGCGAGATTACGCTGCTGTTTGATCTGTCCGGCCCGGCGCTGGATGAGGCGATCGCCACCGTGGGGCATATTCCTTTGCCGCCCTATATCGCTGCCAAGCGTCCGGAGGACGAGCGTGATCGTGCCGACTATCAGACCATCTATGCCCGCGAAGAGGGCGCCGTCGCCGCGCCGACGGCCGGCCTGCATTTCACGCCATCGCTGTTTGCCGCGCTCGATGCCATGGGCGTCGAACGCCACTTCGTGACGCTGCATGTCGGCGCCGGCACCTTCCTGCCAGTCAAGGCCGACGATACCGACGACCACAAAATGCATTTCGAGATCGGCTATGTGGATGCTTCGACGGCCGCAAAGCTGAATGCCGTGAAGGCGAGGGGTGGCCGTATTCTCTGCGTCGGCACGACGTCGCTGCGGCTGATCGAAAGTGCTGCCGCCGACGATGGCACCATCCAGCCCTGGCAAGGCGCCACCGGTATTTTCATCACACCTGGCTACCGCTTCAAGGCTGTCGACATGCTGATGACCAATTTTCACCTGCCGCGCTCGACCCTCTTCATGCTCGTATCGGCCTTTGCCGGCCTCGATACGATGCGCGCGGCCTATACCCATGCTATCGAGACGGGCTATCGCTTCTATTCCTACGGCGATGGCAGCCTTCTCCACCGGAAAGACTAGGACGAGATGAGCGAGAGCTTTCAGTTTCAATTGAAGAAGACCAATGGCGGTGCTCGTCTTGGCGAAGTCTCCATGCCGCGCGGCACGATCCGCACGCCGGCCTTCATGCCCGTCGGCACGGTCGGTACGGTCAAGGCGATGTATCTCGATCAGGTACGCGAGAGCGGCGCCGACATCATCCTCGGCAATACCTATCACCTGATGCTGCGTCCGGGCGCCGAACGTGTCGCCCGTCTTGGCGGCCTGCACGAACTGATCCGCTGGCCGCATCCGATCCTGACCGATTCCGGCGGCTTCCAGGTGATGTCGCTTTCCGGGCTGCGCAAGCTCGATGAGCAGGGCGTCACCTTCAAGTCGCATGTCGATGGCAGCCTGCATCATATGTCGCCCGAACGTTCGATCGAGATCCAGGGTCTGCTTGGCTCCGATATCCAGATGCAGCTCGACGAATGCGTGGCTTTGCCATCGACTCCCAAAGAGATCGAGCGCGCCATGGAAATGTCCCTGCGCTGGGCGGATCGCTGCAAGGTGGCCTTCGGTGATCAGCCGGGCAAGGCGATGTTCGGCATCGTTCAGGGCGGCGATATCCCCGAGCTACGTGTTCGCTCCGCGCAGGCCCTGAGTGGACTGGACCTGAAGGGCTATGCCGTCGGCGGTCTTGCTGTCGGTGAGCCTCAAGAGGTCATGCTGCGCATGCTCGAGATCACGCTGCCCGAGCTGCCGACACAAAAGCCGCGCTACCTGATGGGCGTCGGCACGCCGGACGATATCCTGAAGTCTGTGGCGCGTGGTATCGACATGTTCGATTGCGTCATGCCGACCCGCTCAGGCCGTCACGGGCTGGCCTTCACCCGCCGCGGCAAGGTCAATATCCGCAATGCGCGTCACGCCGAGGATATGCGCCCGCTCGACGACCAGTCCAGTTGCCCGGCCTCGCGCGACTATTCCCGCGCCTATCTGCACCACCTCGTCCGCGCCAACGAGGCGCTTGGCGGCATGCTGCTCTCCTGGCACAATCTTGCCTATTATCAGGAACTGATGCAGGGCATCCGCAAGGCGATCGCCGAGGATCGTTTCACCGATTTCATGGCTGAGACGCAGGAAAACTGGGCGAGGGGTGATCTCGAGCCGGTGTAATCCGGCTACAAGCAGGGCCTCGATCCACACTCTTGCTCCTATCGCAATTTCGCGCTAATCGAAGCTCGTCGAAAAAGGCAGGGTCGGATCGGTAAGCCCGACCCCTTCCATGCGGAAGATCTGCTCCTCGCCTCTGGCGTGAGAACCCACGACGCGGAACTTGGCCATTGTGGTTAAGTGTCCCGCGTTGGCGTGGGTCGTTTCGACCGACATGTCTCCGCGGGAATGCCTCTTGGAGCTGTCATGCGATTGAACCATCTAGATCTTCACGTTCCCGATGTCGCCGCGACCCGGGATTTTCTCGTCTCCGTTTTTGGCCTGACCGAGGTCGAAACGCGCGGGGCGAACGGCCTTGCGATTCTACGCGACGATGCGGGTCTTGAGCTTGTCATCAGCCGGCCGATCGAGAAATTCGGCGGGGCCGATAGCGTATCCGTTGGCCATAACACCTACCATATCGGCTTTATGCAGCCCTCTCGCGAGGCGGTGGATGTGCTCTATGAACGAGCAAAATCGGCCGGTTGCGAGATCTGGCAGCCGCCTGCCGCCATACGCGGAGGGTGGCTGTTCTATTGTTTTGCGCCGGGGCGAATCCTCATCGAGGTAGGTTGGCGGATGGAGCTCGCTTGCGTGGTAAATCATTTATTATCAATTGATTGCTAACCTTAACCAACGTTATTTCGAGCCGGTCGACGCGCGTATGCCAGTTTGCATTCGCTGCTTCGGCTGCGCTCGCGATATAGCTTTGTGACAAGAAAGCTTTGGGAAAAGTAACGAATCGGAATAAACGGTCCATCCGCCATTGATAAGCTTCACTGGCTAAATTGATTGCGTGACGCTTGGAATTTTAAATAAATCCGGCTACAACGCTTTCTCTTGATCGATAAGGGCTGTTCTATTGAAACTAGGAGGCACCTGCCGTTGAGGGCGCAACGCAAGTTTGGGGCATGTCTTTCAGGGCTATTGGTCGTTGGTCTGGCAGCAACTGGCTGTACGACGACGCAGAAGACATCCCCCGCTCCACGCACTGCCACGAAGCCTATTCGTGGTGCGAAAGTGACGTATAATTACACCGCGAAGGACAAGGAATGTCTCGAACGCGCGATGTATTTCGAGTCAGAGCGTTCTGATCCGAGCGGCTATATGGCCGTTGGCACGGTTGTGATGAACAGGTTGACCTCCGGCGCCTATCCGCCGACGATCTGTGGCGTTGTATCCCAGGAAAAGCAGTTCGCTCCAGGCGTGATGTCCAAGGAGGTCAAGGATCAGGCGAAGCCGGATCTTGAAAATGCTGCTTCTGCGATCTTGCGCGGCGAACGGCATCCCCAGGTGAAGGACGCCATGTTCTTTCATACCGAGGGCCTCAGGTTCCCATACGACAATATGCACTATGTCGCCTATGCCGGCGGAAATGCTTTCTACGAAAAGCGCGGCCGTGATGGCGAATTGCAGACGCCTGCGCCGCTTCCGGCCTACGAGGTTGCGATGAACTACGTGCCGGGACAAGGCATGTCGGCAACGCAGTCGCCATTCACGCTACCGGAAACGCAGCCTGCCGTGCCGCAAGTGTCTGCTGTTGCCGCCTTTACGCCGGTCTCCAATCCGACTGTCGTAATGCCTGAAACGACAACTCCGATTCCGACGGCCACTTACATCCCCGCAGCCGTTCCCATTCCCACGCCGGCTCCGACGTTTATTTCCACACCTCTCTCGGATGAAAATGCCGCCGCGGCGCCGGCTCCGATTTCAACGGTCGTCATTCCGCAGCCACGCCCCGAACTCGAGGGCACCAGTCTGTCCGCCAAATCACCTAGAATTCGAGGCTGATAGGGATTGCCACCTCATTTCGACGGCGCGCAGCAGACGCGCCGTCTCCAGGCACTCAGATGCCTTCACTGGTGGTATTTTTAAGGATCTGCACGCCATTGATCTTGTAGCTACCGTCGGGCTGGCGGGTTATCTGATAGATAGCCGTCCAGTCCTTGCCGTCTGTGCCGGTGATCAGCACTTCCTGATAGACGACGGCGCCATTGTCGATGGCGCGGCTTTTCCCGAAAGCATAGTTGCCGGGGTGGTAAACCGGCTGGTAGGCCTTCTTCACCATGGCAAAGAAGGTATCCTTGTCGGGAAACATCGCCTTGATACCGGGCGCCGCGAAAGAATAGGCGGCAGTGGCATCATTGTGCAGGAACGCACCTATCTGATCCTGGATCAGGGTCTGGGCTGTTTGCACCGGGTCTTCCGCGCGTACCGTCGACGCGAAGAGAAGGCAGAGCATGGCGGCGATGGGAAATGCACGCATGGGCGATCTCCGGCTATATCCCCTCCAGAATAGCGCGCTTATCGCCTTGGTGAAAGCGGTTACTGCCAGCGGCGGAAGAGGGCGCTGGCATTGACGCCGCCGAACCCGAAGCCGTTGGAGATCGCATAATCCATGGCCATCGGCCGGGCAGTGGCACCAACAATATCGATGCCCTCGGCCGCAGCATCCGGTTCCTGCAGATTGCGGGTCGGAGGGGCGATCTGGTCGCGCAACGCCATGATGGTGAAGATCGCCTCCATGCCGCCGGCCGCACCGAGAAGATGGCCGGTTGCCGCCTTCGTGCCGCTGACGGCAATCGCGCCATCGCGGCCGAACACCGTCTTGATGGCTTCCATCTCGCCATGGTCGCCGACAGGCGTTGATGTTGCGTGCGCATTGAGATGCTTGACCTCCGCAGGAGAGATCTTAGCCTGCGACAGAGCCGCGAGCATGGCCCGCCGTGCGCCGTCGCCATCTTCCGGACCGGCCGTCATGTGATAGGCGTCGGCGGCTGTGCCATAGCCGACAAGCTCGGCAAGTGGCGTGGCGCCGCGGGCAAGCGCATGCTCCAGCGTTTCGATGACAAGCATCCCGGCGCCTTCACCCATGATGAAACCGTCGCGGGCGCTATCGAACGGGCGAGAGGCTTCCTCCGGCCTGTTGCTGAAGCCCGTGGAAAGGGCGCGAGCTGCTGCAAAGCCTCCGAGGCTGACCTTGTCGATGCAGGCTTCGGCACCGCCGCAGATGGCAACATCGGCTTCGCCGGAGCGGATCAGGCGTGCGGCATCGCCGATTGCCTGTACGCTGGCGGCGCAAGCCGTGACCGGCGCACCGAGCGGTCCCTTGTAGCCATAGCGGATGCTGATCTGGCCGGCGGCGAGATTGACGAGGAAGGATGGGATGGTGAAGGGCGACAGTCGCCGTACACCGCGCGTTTCCGCCGTGCGCACGGCGTCGGCGATGGCCGGAAAGCCGCCAACCCCAGAGGCTATGATCGTGGCAGTGCGCTCCAGATCAACAGGCGCGGTCGGCTGCCAGCCGGATTGAAGGATCGCCTCCTCGGCAGCGGCCATGGCGAAGAGGATGAAACGATCCATCTTCTTCTGGTCCTTGATCGGCACGTAGCGGTCGACATCGAAGCCGGCTTCCGCGTCTTCCTCAAAGTTCGGAACGATACCACCGACCTTGGCGGCGAGATCGCCGACCATCTCTTCGGGCAACAGCCTGAGGCCGGAGCGCCCGGCGATCAACCGCTGCCAGCTCGCGTTGACGCCGACGCCGAGGGGAGAAACCAGGCCCATGCCGGTTACGACGATACGATCCATGTCTTGCTCCTATTTCGCTCAGGCGTCGAAGCCCAAGAACCATGCTTTCATCTGAGCGATGCGCTCATGAACCTCATCGTCGGCTGCAGGCCCCGGCACCAATATGGTGTCTTCGGGGTGGAAGGTGTGGCCGGTTACCCTGTCGATAAGCAGCGGATCGCGGTCTTCTCCGGTATTTACATCGGCAAGCCGCATCGAGACTTCCTCTGGCGGCAGATGCTGATTGCCCCAGGTGAAGAGCGCCATCAGAACAGGAAAGAAATCCCGACCCCTGGCAGTCAGCACATATTCGTAGCGTGGCGGCCGCTCATTATAGAGGCGCCGCTCGAACAGGCCTTCATCGGTCAAGTGCTTGAGCCGTCGTGTGAGGATGTTCGGCGCGACGCCGAGATTTTTCTGAAATTCATCGAACCGGCTCAAACCCTGAAACGCGTCGCGCAGGATCAGGATGCTCCACCAGTCACCGACGCTTTCAAGCGCGCGAGCGGCGGGGCATTTGAATGTACTGAAGCTGGTTCTTTGCATGCGACGGCGAATAGCACGAGTAACTATCATTATGCAAGTTACTAAAGCCGGCGGAAGGCAGGTTGAGACGTCAGTACGGAGGCGCCTTGTGAGCGCGCTGTCGTTTTACCGCCTCGGTCCACCATGACAGGTCGTCGGCGAAGCGGGGAAAAGCTCTTGCAAGGGCGCCGCCGCCGCTTCCGAGAGGTTTGTTGTCTGCGTCCAATGCTGCCGAGATATTGGCGACGGCGAGGGTGCTTGAGATCACGACCATTCCCATCTCCGAAAGGGTGCCATGCCAGGGGCCCGCCGCATGCGCGCCGGAAAGGCGGCCGCCCGAGTAACTGGCAATGGCGGCTGGCCGCCAGAACCACTCCTCAAGGTAATGATCGGTCAGATTCTTCAGACCTGGCTGCATGCCCCAATTGTATTCGCCGGTCACAAAAATAAAGGCATCGGCATTCCGGATTTTCTCGGCAAGCCTCTCCATTTCCGGCGGAGCAGAGCCTTTCGGATATTCCTTGTACATCCGATCGAGCATTGGCAGGCCAATATCTTTGGCGTCGATCAGTTCCGCGTCCTCTCCGCGTTCGCGAAGGCTGTTGACGATGTAATTCGCGAGACGGATGCCGACGCGATCCGACCGGTAAGAGCCGTAGAGAACCAGGATATTGTTGGTCATTGTTGAATATGTCCTCCATGGCCAACGCAGAAATAAAGTGGACGCAAGCCATCGCCACACGCATAGCCGGCAGCCAACGCGCTACGTCGCATGGAAAGGATATAGATCTAATTCCGGAGCTCTGACAGGCGCTCCAACAAAATGGGGCGCCTCAAGGGGCTGAATGTAACCCTTCCACTTGGGCGAGACGGACGACTAGGTTTGCGACTCCGCCGGTACGGAAGTCGTTACCTCATCCTCCGGAATATCGTCGAAGGAAGCGTAGTTGAGGTTGTAGAGCTTCGAATAGAGCTTGCCGTTGGCCATAAGCTGGTTGTGATTGCCGCTCTCGATCAGCTGCCCGTTCTGCAGGACGATGATGCGGTCGGCCTCGCGGATTGTGGCAAGGCGGTGGGCGATCACGAGACCCGTGCGGCCTTCGAGCAGCTTGACCAGCGCCTTCTGGATCAGCATTTCGGTATAGCTGTCGATATTCGCCGTAGCCTCGTCCAGCACCAGGATCTTGGCGTCCGCAACGAGGGCACGCGCAAAACTGACAAGCTGGCGCTGGCCAAGCGAAAGACCGCCGCCGCGTTCGCCGAGAATGGTCTCGTACCCATCAGGCAGCCGCTCGATGAACTCATGCGCACCGACCGCCTTGGCGGCTTCGATGGCCTCCTCGCGCGTCGCTTCCGCCTTGTTATAGCGAATATTCTCCAACACCGTACCGGTGAAGAGGTAGGGTTCCTGCAGCACCATGGCGACCTGCCGCCCAAGCGAATCCTGGGTGAGGGAGCGCACATCGTGACCGCCGACCAGCACCTGGCCTTCCTGCACATCGTAAAACCGATGGATGAGCGCCATGGAGCTGGACTTGCCCGAGCCCGTGGGGCCGATCAGCGCTACGGTCTCGCCGGGATTGACCTTGAAACTGACATTCTTCAGCACCGGATGGTTGGGATTGTAGCCGAAGACGACGTCGCGGAACTCGACCGAGCCGTCCATATCGGGCGAAAGCTCCTTGGCGTCGGGTGCATCCTTGATGTCTATCGGCACATCGAGCACTTCGGTCAAGCGCTGGCCCGAAGCCATGGCGCGCTGCATGACGGAATATTGCATGGTGAGCGAGCGGATCGGATCGAAGAAGCGCTGAATGTAGAACAGGAAGGCGACCATGATGCCGACATCGAGCTTGTGGTTCAGAACCATCGAACCGCCGACGATGATGACGATCGCCATGGCCATTCCGGTCAGCGTATCGACGATCGGCACCATGATCTGGGCGTAGCGCGCTGCGGTCAGATGCGCTTCGAGATTGGTATGGGCCTTGTCGTCGAAAAGCGAGAAGTTGACCCCTTGCCGGTGCATGCCCTGCACGGCGCGCACGCCATGGATCGCTTCCGCCAACGCGCCATTGGTAATGGAGTTCGTCTCATGCGCGTTCATGAAAGCGACGCGCGCCTTCGGCAGCCAGAACAGCCGAACGATGAAGAGGATCGGCATGACGGACAGCGTCAGCAGGCCCAGCCGGAAATCGAGCGACAGCATGACGATGACGATGCCGAAGAGCAGGGCGATATCGCCGACGGAAAGTACTGAAGTTTCAAGGAATTCCTGCATGGAGTTAACGTCGCCTTGAAGGCGCGACATCAAGCGTCCAACTTCCGTCTTGTCCATGAAGGAGAGCGAGACGCGTTGCAGATGGGCGAACATCGCGCGGCGTATGTCGAACAGCACCTCTTCCGCGACCTCGCCGACATAGGTCTCCTGAACATAGCTCGCGCCGTAGTTGACGAGGATCGCGACTGCGAAAATCCCCAGCGACAGCCAGAGCGCCGAGTAATCGATCGCTCCCGGCGCCATCGCATTGTCGATCGCGTGGCGAATGACCAACGGTATGACGATCTGCGACGCCGTGAACAGCAACACGGCGACCACCGAAATATAGATCTGGCGGCGATAGGGGCTAACGAAGGACCAGATACGACCGATGATCTTTGTGTCGAAGACCTTGCCGAAAATTTCTTCCTCGACACGATGCGAACCGACCACGGCACGGGGAGGGCGACGCCCATCTTCGCGCACATCGTTGCGCTCGGTTTCGATAGTTTCCGACATTGTCAGACCTCCCTTTTCGCTCTTTCGAGCTTGCCGCCGGATGTCTTGACGACATCGTCCTCAGGGCGAACCTGCAGATCGTAAAGCGCCTTGTACCGGCCTCCCGCGGCCAAAAGCTGCTCATGGGTTCCGCGTTCGACGATCTTGCCATCCTCGATGAACAAGATCTGGTCGGCATGCATCAGCGAACTCAGCCGGTGGGCGACGATCAGCGTCACCCGGTCGCGGGCAAAGCGCTTCATGGCGCTGCGGATACGCTGTTCGGTTGCCGCGTCGATGGCGGCGGTGGAATCGTCGAAAACCATCACTGCCGGTTTCAACATCAGAGTCCGCGCAATGGTCAGACGCTGGCGCTGGCCGCCGGACAGCGACACGCCACGCTCGCCCACGACGGTGGTGTAGCCGGCCGGCAGGCCAAGAATGTAGTTGTGTAGCTGCGCCGACTCGGCGGCACGCTCGATCCGGCCTTCTTTCGCCCAGGGGTCGCCATAGGCGATGTTGTTCTCGATGCTCGTCGTGAACAGGAAGGAATCCTGCTGCACGACGGCGACGTTCTGCCTGAGGGATTGCAACGTCGCCTTGCCGATGTCCTGGCCGTCGATGGTGATACGGCCGGAGGTGACGTCATAAAAGCGCGGAATGAGATGGGCGATGGTGGATTTGCCGCTGCCAGGTGGTCCGACAATGCCGATCGTCTCGCCACGTCTTGCCTCGAAACAGATATCCTTCAGCACCGGGCGCTTGTCCGGACCCGGATAACTGAAGCCGACATTTTCGAAGCGCAACACGCCCTCGGTTACCGCCAATGGCTTTGCGTCCGGTGCATCCTTGATCGGGATGTCGAGATCGAGCAACGCAAACAGGCGCGAGCCGCAGGTTGAAGCACGGGCGAAGGCATTGACCATCAGCCCGAGCTGGCGCACCGGCATCTGCAGGATGGTCATGAAGGTCAGGAATGAGGCGAGGGTGCCGACGCTGATTTCGCCCGCAATCACCTTCAGGCCGCCCACCCAGAGCACCAGGCCCATGGCGATGAAGAAGGAGAGGTTCATCGCGCTGGTATTGATAACGCGGATGCCGACACGCTTGTGGGCGAGGGTAAGCGCGCTGTGTGAGGCACGGTCGAATTTCGCAATTTCGTGCAGCTGCGCCGCGAAAGCGCGGACGACACGAATGCCACCGAGATTTTCTTCCATCACGCGCGTCAGCACGGAAAGGCGTTCCTGCAGATCGAGCCAGGTCGCGCGCAACCTCAATTGCGTGACGGAGGAGCGCCAGGCCACGAAGGGCACGAAACTCAGGGCGAGAAATCCGAGCACAACGTCGGTCGACAGCAGCAGATAGGCACCGACACCGATGAGCACGCTGAGCAGCAGCATGCGCACCAGTGCGGTGGAGAAATACATGCGCACACCTTCCAGATCGAGCAGCCCGACGGTGATGAGGTCGCCGGAATGCACCTTGTCGTGGAAGCTGAAGGAGAGCTGCTGGATCTTCTCGTAGCAGGCGAGCCTGAGTTCATAGCCCATATGGTGGCCGACGGACTCGCTGTAATAGTTCTGCACCATCGTGAACAGGCCGCGCAGAATGCTGATGACGAGCAGCAGCAGGGCGGTCGTCAGCAGCGCATTCTCGGCAATATGCCCGGCCGCTCCGCCGGCAACCGCCGTCTGCGTCTGATCGACCGCACGGCCAAGCAGGCGCGGTATCATCAACTGCAACGTTGCAGCTACAAAAGTTGCCCCAATGGCGAAGCTTGTCTGCCAGGGATGGCGCAGCGTCATATGGGTGATCCGCACGATGGTGGAGAGACCTTGTCCCCAACCGGTCGCATTGACATGCGCACGCGAAGCCAAGGACTTCGCGGCGCTTCTTGATGAATCGCTGCTCACGCTTTTATCCAGGTGTTTTCAAATGAGGCGGGCCCGGAGTCGGGTTCGTATCTCAGGGGAAGTATTGATAGGATGAATTTTGCCGATTCCGTGGCGAGGTTCAAGAGTCAATTGGTCACAAGTCCCACGCGAACGTTAGATTGCGTGTTCGAAAAATTATCGATGAGATGTCGGCATCGAAATCGGCGGGACGTCCTTGGGGCACTAAGCCTGAAACAAGGAGGACATCATGCGCAAGGTCATAGCAGCAACATTCATCAGCCTCGACGGCGTCATGCAGGCACCTGGCGGCCCGCAGGAGGATCCGACCGGTGGTTTCCAGCATGGCGGCTGGGTATTTCCCCATGCCGACGAAGCGACAGGCAAGATCCTTTTCGAGCTCTTCGAAAAGCCGTTCGATCTTCTGCTCGGACGCAAGACCTATGATATTTTCGCGGCCCATTGGCCGCATGTCGGCGACGACGATCCTATCGGCAGGCAGTTCAACTCGGTCACCAAATATGTTGCGACGCGCGGAAGCGGCGCGCTGACGTGGAACAATAGCCAGTCGCTCGGCAGCGATGTCGTGGCGGCGATCAAGGTGTTGAAAGCAGGCGAGGGACCGGATCTCCTCATCCAGGGCAGTGGTGTTCTCATTCAGACCCTGCTGCGCCACGGATTGATCGACGAATTCAGCCTGATGATCTTTCCGCTCGTGCTTGCCGGCGGCAAGAAGCTGTTTGCCGATGGCGCCGTCCCGGCGGCGATGAAGCTGCTGCGCACGCAGTCGTCTCCGACGGGCGTCATCTTTGCGACCTATCAACCTGATGGTCCGGTCAAGACGGGCTCCTTCGCTTTGCCCGATCCGTCGGACGAGGAAATCGAGCACCGCAACCAGCTGCAATGATCAATAGGCGAGGGAGCTTGAAGAGCTGTCTCCGATAGAGACTAGGCTTCATGCTCCCGGTCGTCTTGAAGTTCACGCAGGGATTTCAGGATTTCGCGAAGACCTTTTGTGAGGTGCTTGTCACGGCGCAGCACGATGCCGAGTTGCCGGACGAGCCGCGGCTTGAGCGGCGAAGTGACGAGCCGGTCCGACTCCTCACGCCGCAGCGCCATGTCAGGAAGGACAGACCATCCAAGACCCGCGGCGACCAGCTCCTTGATGGCCTCGACGCTTCCGAACTCCATGGCCGGCTCTGGGCGAACTCCGGAAGCCTCGAACCATTCGTTGGTGGCGCGACGCGTGTTTCCACCTTCATAAAGCAGGAGTGTCTTCTCCTTCATGAATTCTACATCCGGTCCGCCATCCGGCATCACGCTTCCCTTTGGCGCCACGGCCAGGAGCTCGTCCTCATGAAATGGCTCGACCTCGAGGGAACGGCCGGAGGCGGGTAGGGCTACCACAGCCAGATCCAGCGCATTGGCTTCGAGATCACGGAGAATCTCGTCGATATTGCCAACGCGGACGATGATTTCGAGATCGGGCATGCGCTTCTTTGCGATGGCGATGGCGCGTGGCAGCAGATGGATTGACGCGGTACCACCACTGCCGATCCGCACACGGCCACTCGAGCCCTCGCGAAAAGGCATCATCGCCTCTTCCGCCAGGGAGCAGGCTTCGATGATGCGACGCGCTTGGGGAATGAGCTCAAGTCCCGCCGGCGACGGCTGCGCCCGCCGTCCCACGCGTTCGATCAATCTCACACCGAGACGTTGCTCCAGAAGCTTCACCTGCAGGCTGACGGCCGGTTGCGTGAGCCCGGCCTTGTCGGCAGCGGCGGTGAAACTGCCGAGATCAACGACATTGAGGAAAGCGGTAAGCTGATCCAGATTAAGCAACAAAAGAATTCCTTATGGATTGTATAATTACCATAAGCTTCTTTCATTGCGTTCACCAGTGCATCCTGAAGCCACGTTGATGTGAGCTTAAGGAGCATGAAGATGACGATCGATGTCGACAGGCCGATGCTGACGGCGACAGGCGAGGGCAGGGATCGGCACAAGCCCGGATTTCTGCTGACAGCATTGGCCAGATTTCTTGCCTACCTCGAAAAGCGCGGAACAAGATGGGACCTGCGCGAGCTGACCGAAGATCAGCTTCGCGATATTGGCGTGACAGCAGCCGAGGCGCGGGCAGAGGTCAGCAAGTCATGGTTTTGGGACTAGGATGCAGAACGATGCCCGAGCCCTACTCGTCAGCGTCAATAGCCGCCGTCATCATGTACGACACCGACGATATCCCCGCTCCGGGATACGCTGACGAGGAGATTATCGTCGCCTCGCGTTGCCTGAACAAGATAGCGAACACCGACATCTCTAACGTCTCGCACTCGATAACCGCGGTGCTCGAGAAGACTTATCACATCATCCGGACCGAAATTGTTGCGGCGTTCTCCCCACATGTTAGGCGCGTCGTGATGGCGATTCCAGGCGTGAAGAAAGTCGGACTCCACTTCATCCTGAGCACCATCATCGCCCGGCGATTGGTTCTGGTGAAGGACGACCTGTGCAGTTGCCGGAATGACAAGGCCGGCCAAAATGATGGTTGATAGACCCAAAGCGATGACGACAGGCTTCATTGGCATATCCTTTGTCTATTGATGGCCGATATGGGGGATCAAAACCCCCGATAAAGCGCTTTCGCTTGATTGTTGGTCCTTGTTCCTGGCCTTGTTCTTGAAAGCAGGGCGGTCGGCCTGGTTGAATTCCAGGCCCGTCGCTCCTGTCAGAATTTGTAGCTTGCGCCGAAGACTATCTTTTGCTGATCGCCGCTGAAGTCTCCGATGCGCGAACCAAAATCCTTCTTGCCGAAATCGGAGTAGCGATATTCGCCGCGCAGCAGGATATTGTCGGTCAAGGCGTGCTCGACGCCGCCGCCGGCCGTCCAGCCGATCAGGATATCATCCTTCTTTCCAATTGACGGGGCATCGACCTTGCCGCCGGCTGCTGCGAGACCGGCCGTCGTAAAGAACAGTGTTCGATCCAAGGCATAGCCGACACGGGCGCGGCCCGATGCATCCCACTGAAGATTGGCGTCCTTGTCTTTGTTGAAGCTGTAGTTGAAATCGTTCTCGATGCCGTAGACGATATTTCCGCTCTGAAAATTATAACCCGCATGCGCCCCGAACGAGCCGCCGTCGAGGTTTTGCTCCGTTCCGAGATATTTTGCCTTGTTCCAGGAGTATCCACCCTGAACACCGAGATAGAAGCCGGACCAATCATAGGCCGATTGTTGGGGTTGGGGAGCCGGTTGCTCGAAAGCCATATCCGCGGCCATGGCGGGCATGGTCGAGGAGAGGGCCAGGGCGACCATGGCGAGTGTTTTGATATGCATTAGGGAGATGCCTCATCTTCGTGCTGCGAAAGAGACGGCGCTTGCAAAACGCAAGGTCCGACTCGCGACGGTTCACTATGTGTCGAGGCCTTGTTGCGGAGTGTCTTTTCACATTGCGTTATGTTGCGGATAGGGGATGCTGAGGTCGGGAAGGGGCTTTTATCGACAGGGCGATCGGACGGCGGCCAAGGTGGGCTTTGCCCCCTTCAATAAACAGGGCTGGGGACTATTCCCGGATAGTCCTTTTTTCATGGCATCGTTCTTGTTTCCGCCATAGATTTGCCCGATCCATCCAGCTCGAAAGCCGGCCGCGAATTCACCTCAGGCCGCTTGCTGCTCCGTCAAGAACATCAATAATAGAGACTGCAAAAATCCATGCGCAACATCACTTCTTCGCTCCTTGCCGCGACAATATCCGCCGTGTCGCTTTTCTCTGTTGTTTCGGCGGCAGAGGCCGGGCAGGCGAGCTATCTCGTGGACGCGCATAGCGGCCAGGTGCTGGAGGCGTCTAATGAGAACGAGCTGAACTATCCGGCCTCGCTCACCAAGATGATGACGCTCTATCTTGCTTTCGAAGCGCTGCACGACGGCCGCCTGAAATGGGATCAGAAGCTGACCATGTCGGAGAATGCCGAGGGCAAGGAGCCGTTCAAGCTCGCCGTCGGCGTCGGCCGCAAGGTGACCGTACGCGAAGCGGTGGAAGGCATCGTCGTTCTCTCCGCCAACGACGCGGCTGTTGCGATCGGCGAACAGCTCAGCGGCAATGAGGACAGCTTCGGCAAGGTAATGACCGCAAAGGCGCATCAGCTCGGCATGAGCAACACCGTCTTCAAGAATGCGTCCGGCCTGCCGGATCCGGAACAGGTGACGACCGCACACGACATGGCGACACTCGGCGTCGCGCTGATGCGCGACTTTCCGGAGGAGTTCAAGCTTTTCTCGATGCGTGGGATCAAGTTCCGCGGCATGAAGCTGCGCGGCCATAACAATCTGATGTACCGCTATGCCGGCGCCGACGGTATCAAGACCGGCTACACCGAAGCCTCCGGCTACAATCTCGTCACCTCCGCGACCAAGAATGGCCGCCGCGTCGTCGGGGTCGTCATGGGCGAAAAGACCGCGCAGATTCGTGACGACAAGATGGCTGGTCTTATCGACACCTATGTGCCGGCAGCAGCCACCGCCACAGTCTCCACCGGCATAGCCAAGCAGAGCACCACCAATTGATCGCTGCGTTTGACGCGCAGGAATTTGGATCGTCTTCGGCCGTGAAATGAACCCGCGCTGTCGCCGCAGAATGCCGGGGCGAGGGCGATACGAACGCGTCTCGACTTGTCTAGGCGGCCGGGAACCCCAATAGTCGAGATCAACATCATCCAACAAGGTGTCATGATGCCGATGCCACGCCGCACTCTGCTTCAATTGGCCGCTTTGGCTGGCGGACTCTCTGTGTTCTCTCAAGCCGCCGAAGCAAAGACGACGGCGCGTAGCACCGGATTCTGTTATCCAGAAGAGACCGATCCGCACGAACGCACTTTCATGCAGTGGCCCAACAATCGGAAGGTCTATGACGATCCTGACTTCCTGTTCGATCTACAGGGCACGATCGCCAGGATTGCCAATGCGATCGTCGATTTCGAGCCCGTGGTGATGATGGCTTCTGCTGAACATCACAAGGCGATCCGAAAGCGCATCTCATCGAAGGTCGAGCTCTGGGATATCCCGACGGACGATCTATGGTGCCGAGACTCTGGGCCATCCCTTGTCGTTGACGGCAAGGGCGGCATTGCGGTGACGCAGTTTAATTTCAACGGCTGGGGCAATAAGCAGCTTCACGGCAATGATGGACGGATTGCAGCGCGCGTTGCCGAGCGGCTGGGCCTTCAGGTTTTTAACGCCGGCCTGGTTGGCGAGGCTGGAGGGGTGGAAACTGACGGCCACGGCACTTTGATCGCGCACGAAAGCACCTTCATCAACCCCAACCGCAACAGGGACACCAAGGCCGAGATCGAGGCGATGCTGCTGGAAACCATGGGCGCGAGGAAGATGATCTGGGCGCCGGGCATAAAGGGTGCCGACATCACGGATTACCACATCGACGCGCTGGCGCGATTTGTGAAGCCGGGCGTCGTCGTGATCCAGATGGGCGACGAGCCAGATCCAAAGGACCCATGGTCAGTCTCTGCCTTTGAGACACATGACATTCTGGCCAAGGCGACTGACGCAGAAGGCCGCAAGCTCAATCTGGTCGTTCTGCCGGAACCTTCCGACATCCGCACCGAGGCCGACGACTTCGTCTCGTCCTATGTCAACTACTACGTTTGCAACGGCGCCGTGATCGCCGCTCAGTTCGGCGACAGGCAAGCCGATGAAAAAGCGAAGGCGACACTGGCCGATCTTTATCCGGGGCGTAAGATCGTAATGCTCGATATCGACAACGTAGGCCAGGTCGGCGGCGGCATTCATTGCGCGACGCATGAGCAGCCGAAAGTCTGATCGCATAGCGGCTGGTCAGAGTTGAATCTTGATCGGGCGCCTGTTATACTGTGATGAATACTGTCAAATCAGACCCGGTTATCCGGGTTTCCAATGTCAAAGAAGCCGAATTTCGACACACTTATGACCGCCGTCTGCGTAGGACACGGTTACTGTGGAAGCCTGCAGGACGGCCGGTTCGTGCATGTAACCGACTTCATCCCGGATCGAGGACAAGTCACAGCGGAGCAGTTCATAGACTGGGTATTTTTAGCCGAGGGTAATCATTGGCTCGGCGACCCCATTGCCATGAAACATCGTGAGACTTTGCGTTCGTATTTCATTTTTCATATGGGTGCGAATGTGGTCGATGCGCGTAAATTACGGTGGGATCGCTGTCGATCACGGCGTCGATATTCGCCTTGATGCTGTCATTCCGCAGTCTTTATGCGCTGCAAATCGCGTTCGCTCATCGCTATCAATCCCATCTGCAATCTCCCAAACGTCGCTCAGCGCCGGGGAGTGTGACATTCCAACTTTGCAGAAACAGGACATTCTAACAACGTGTTGCATTTGATCTCACGAAAGATCGTCGAACAATGCCGCCCGAGCTTCTCCGCAATGATCTCGACACTCAGCCCAACCGTTCGCCAGTGGGCGATCCTGCGACGTTCATCCATGTCGATATGGGAGTAGGTGCGCTTCATTGCATCTTCCTTGCGAGTGACAAACCAATTGGTATCATTCGCATGTCGCACTTCATCCTTGAACCCACCCCCGCTACAAACGAAGATCAGATAAGATAGATTATGGAACTAAATTTGATATCCGTTTTGATGAAAAACGCGAAATATGTGAATTATTCCATCTACTTGGCTGTTTCCCCCAAGCGCGCCTCTTGCCTCATCAACTCGCCTTGATGCGGATTACCTTTGCGGCGATCTTCTCGGCCAGCAGCGTCGGATTGCAGGCGAAAATGCTGTCGGGCCGTCCGGCTGCGCACCAGACCTGATCGTAGGCAAGAAGGCTTTCATCGATGAAGACAGGCAGTTCGACGAGATGACCGATCGGACCGACGCCGCCGATGGCAAAGCCGGTCTCGTCGCGGACCCGGTCGATATCGGCGCGCTTGAGCCGAATTCCGTAAGTTGCTGCTATATGTGCTGTATCGGCATTGTGTGCGCCGGAGACGAGAAGCAGCGTCAGCTGATGCGTATCGGCATTGACGAAGACCAGCGACTTGACGATCTGGCCGACGGCGCATCCGGCCGCCTTGGCGGCTTCTTCCGCCGTTCGCGTCGATTGCTCCATGCGCTTGATCGAGATATCGAGACCGAGATTGCGCGCGGCAAGCTCGACGCGTTCCAGGCTGGAAAGCTTCCTGCTGTCTTCGCTCATAGATCGTCATCCTCCACGTCTAGCTCGATCTGCATCTGATCATAGGCCGGCTCGACATGATCGGGCGTTTCCGCGAGCACGGTTTCATAATCAAGCGGCGTATGCATATGGGTCAAGATAGCACGCTTCGGCCGCAGCCGTTCGATCCAGGCCAGCGATTGCTCCAGCGACAGATGGCTTGGATGGAAGCGGTACTGGAGGGCGTCGATGATCAAGACATCGAGATCCTGGACTCTTTCCACAGATTCCGCCGGGAAGTCACTGATATCACTGCAATAAGCGAGATTGCCGATACGAAAACCCAAGGAGTGGATATCGCCGTGGATCTGCTTGTGCGGCCAGAAGCGGATAGGGCCACCTGCCCCTTCGATCGTGAAGCTTTTCGCCAAAGTTTCAATCAGCACCGGCCGGACGATTGGCGGATAGCTGCTGCCGGGCGGCGTTTCCAGGCAATAGCGGAAGCCCTCGCGAATGCGATCCATCGTCTGCCGGTCGGCATAGATCGGGATGCGCTCATGGGCATTATGGAAGAAGCCGCGAAGATCGTCGATGCCGTGAATATGGTCGGCATGGGCGTGGGTATAAAGTACGGCATCGACGGAACTGACGCCGGCATGGATCATCTGCTCGCGAAAATCCGGGCCTGTATCGATAACGACGGTCGTAATACCGCCATCCGGCGCGATCTGCTCGATCAGGAAAGCCGCACGCGTGCGGCGGTTTTTTGCATTTTTCGGATCACAGGCGCCCCAGTCACCGGTGATGCGCGGCACACCCGGCGACGAGGAACAGCCCAATATGGTGAAGCGCCGCCGGTATGTCACGCCGTCAGACCCTCGTCATCTTCGAGAAGCAGTGGAAGGCATTCGCCGTGGTGATCTCGGCAATCTTTTCCATGCTGACGCCAATCGTCTCGGCCAGCACTTCGGCTGTGTTGACGACATAGGAAGGCTCATTGCGCTTGCCGCGCCAGCGCTTCGGCGCCAGATACGGCGCATCGGTCTCGACGAGCAGCCGGTCATGCGGGATCGTCTTGGCGATGTCGCGCAGCTCTTCCGACTTCGGGAAGGTCAGGATGCCGGAAAAGGAGATATAGCCGCCAAGTTCGACACCCGTCTGGGCAAGGGCAGGGCCGGCCGAGAAGCAATGGAGAATGAAGGGGAAAGCCCCCTTCCCTGTTTCCTCGGTCAGGATCGCGGCCATGTCCTCGTCGGCGCTGCGGCTGTGAATGACGAGCGGCAGCTTGGTTTCGCGGGCAGCCGCGATGTGACGCAGGAAACCGGTCTTCTGGTCTTCCGGCTTCACCGTGTCGTAGAAATAATCGAGCCCCGCCTCGCCGATCGCGACGATCTTCGCATGCTGGTTTGCCAGCCGCACGAGATCTTCCGTCTGGATATCAAGCTCCTGATCGGCGCTGTTCGGATGTGTTCCCACAGAGCAGAAAACCGATGGATAGCGCTCGGTGAGCGCGATCAACCCGTCAAGCTTTCGAACCCTGGTCGAGATCGTGACCATCTGCTTGACGCCCATTTCGTGAGCGCGCGCGACGATCGCGTCGCGCTCTTCCTCGAAGTCGGCAAAATCCAGGTGGCAATGCGTGTCGATCAGCATGGAAAACCTTATTCGACAGTCGGCGCAACATAGCGCGGGAAGACCGGCTTGGGGGCTTCCAGCGGCGTACCGGCAACGAGACGGCCAGCCTCGCCGAGCGCTGCAAAGTCACGCTTGTCTGCGGGGATGGCGATGAGATCCAGCAGCTTCGCGGAGGATTCCGGCATGAAGGGCTGCAGCAGGATACCGATCTGGCGCACGACATCGGCCGTGACGTAAAGCACGGTCGCCATGCGGGCCGGATCGGTCTTCTTCAGCGCCCAGGGCTCCTGGCTTGCGAAATAGCGGTCCGTCTCCGAGACCACGGCGATGATCGACGCCAGAGCACGGTGGATGAGCTGCTTGCCCATATCCTCGCGGGTAGAAGCCAGCAGTGCGTCGGCTTGTGCAATCAGCGCCTTGTCTTCGTCTGTCAGTGGGCCGCATTCGGGGATCTGTCCGTCGCAGTTCTTGACGATCATCGACAGCGAGCGGCTGGCGAGGTTGCCGATACCGTTGGCGAGATCGGAGTTGATGCGTATGCCGATCGCTTCTTCGCTATAGCTTCCGTCCTGGCCGAAGGAAACTTCGCGCAGGAAGAAGTAGCGTACCTGGTCGAGACCGAAGTGGTTCACGAGGTTAACCGGGTCGACGACATTGCCGAGCGACTTCGACATCTTCTCGCCCTTGTTGAGCAGGAAGCCGTGAGCATAGACGCGCTTCGGCAGCGGCAGCTTTGCCGACATCAGGAAGGCCGGCCAGTAGACGGCGTGGAAGCGGATAATGTCCTTGCCGATGATGTGTACGTCAGCCGGCCAGTATTTTGCTCGCGGATTGTTGCGGTCTTCGATGTAGCCGGTGGCGGTTATGTAGTTCGTCAGCGCGTCGACCCAGACATACATGACATGCGACGGGTCGTTCGGCACCTTGATGCCCCAGTCGAAGGTCGTGCGCGAGATCGACAGGTCCTTGAGGCCGGATTTGACGAAGGAAATCACTTCGTTGCGGCGTTCAGCCGGTCCGATGAAGTCAGGGTTCTCTTCATAGAGCTTCAGCAGCCGGTCCTGGTATTCCGAGAGCTTGAAGAAGTAGCTCGCCTCCTCCACCCACTCGACCGGCGTACCTTGCGGTCCGTAGCGCACACCATCGGCGCGCAGCTCGGTCTCGTTTTCCTGGTAGTAGGCTTCGTCGCGAACCGAATACCAGCCGGCATAGGAATCCTTGTAGATGTCGCCGGCATCGGCCATCAGGTTCCAGATGTTCTGCGAGGTCTCGTGGTGCCGCGGCTGCGTCGTGCGGATGAAGTCGTCGTTGGACGCGTTCAGCAGCTTGCCCATGGCCTGGAATTCATCGGAATTGCGGTTGGCGAGCTCCTGTGGCGTCAAGCCCTCGGCCCGCGCCGTCTGCTGCATCTTCTGGCCATGTTCGTCCGTGCCTGTAAGGAAGAAGACGTCGCGCCCGTCCAGTCGCTGGAATCGCGCCATGGCGTCGGTGGCAATCAGCTCGTAGGCGTGGCCGATATGCGGCTTGCCATTAGGATAGGCGATGGCTGTGGTGATGTAGAACGGGGTCTTTTCGGTCATGTCAGGCAGGGATCCGCTTTTACGGTTGCGTCTCTGTTATTCTTGGCTCCGCTCGCTTTAGCGCATGTTTGCCGGGAGCGAAACACCAAGTTTCGCGTGCGCAGCATTCAGCGAGATCGGAGCCGGCCTTCCTTGACAGGGTCCTGCCCCAGCTTTACCCCTTCGATGAACCAGAGCACAGGACCGAAATCACAGTGAATGTCATCGATTTTTTCATGAGCCTGGCTGACGGCTTCACGGGGCCGTCGTTTTGAGTTTCATCGCTTCCTATCAGCCGCTTTATTCCATTTCCGGCTTTTTCGTCGGCATGCTGGTCGGCATCACCGGCGTTGGCGGCGGATCGCTGATGACGCCGTTGCTGGTGCTACTGTTCGGCGTGCATCCGGCAACGGCAGTCGGTACCGACCTGCTCTATGCCGCGATCACCAAGACGGCCGGGACGGCCGTTCACGGCATGCACGGCCGCGTCAACTGGAAGGTCGTTGGTTTCCTGGCTTCAGGCAGCGTCCCAGCGGCCCTGGCCATGCTTTGGATCATGGCGGGCGTCAATCGCGAGAGCCCGGCGGTCGCTCATACCATCACCCTGTCCCTCGGCTGTCTTCTGTTGTTGACGGCGGTCATGCTGATCTTCCGCGGCCAGATACTGGACTCCATACGCAAATGGCGAGGCGAGCGCGGCAAGCTGACCCCGCGTACGATCGCATTGCTGACCATCATTCTCGGCCTTGTGCTCGGCATTCTGGTCACCATGACCTCGGTTGGCGCGGGCGCGCTCGGCGTCACCGTGCTGCTGGTGCTCTATCCGCAGCTCGACGTCCGCGAGATCGTCGGCTCGGACATCGTTCATGCGGTACCGCTCACCTTGATCGGCGGCATGGGATATTGGTTCATCGGCGAGATCAACTGGACGATGCTGTTCGCACTGCTCGTGGGATCGATCCCCGGCATCGTTGCCGGTAGCCTGCTCGCTCCGCGCCTGCACGAGCGCTCCGTGCGTATCATCCTTGCCGTCACGCTGGCCGTTGTCGCCTGGAAGCTTATTTTTCCCTGAAGTAGCTCCAAGCAAAGCGAGAAATTACCAGGAGAGAAGCGATGAGCGACTGGCAACCCTATCTGCGAACCGCATTTCCGCAGCCGACTGATGAAGACAGAACTCGGCTCGAGTATCTCGCAGGCGCGGCCCTGCCCGACGCTTACTGGCGCATGGTAGGTTCACATCAGGGAGAGGTCCTGGATACCGAGCTTGAGCTGGAGGGCGAGGGCGCGATCAATTTCGGCGTCTTGTTGTTGGCCTTGTCTCCTCTCGCCGTTGAAAGGCAAAGCGCATCCTATTGTGTGGAATACTGCTTCGAAGGCATGCAAGACCGCTATCCGGCAGGCCTGTTCCCTTTTGCCGATGATACGGGCGGAAACTACTGGGCTTTCGATTTTCGCACCAATTCAACCGATCCAGCCATTGTCTTCATCGACCATGAAATGGTCGGAGATGCAGGTGTGACCGCAGCATCGGAGAGCTTTGCAGCCTTTATGGCAAGCGCGGGAGCCCCGGGCTTCTAGGCAAACGTCGTACGGGCTCGCCAACGACGATGACAGCCATCGAACTGCGTCTACGTTTGAGCTGGAAGCTCTTCAAAGTTCGACGTAAGTTTCCGGGCAAGTGGACCATTCTTCGCCGCCAGCAGGCTCCATCCCGGCTTTGCCCCGGGTGAGAGAATACCAAACAGTCTGCTATGCAGATAGATGCGAGCCATGGGGCCGTATTGCTCGTGTGTTTTCCATAGAACAACGATATCTGATGGTTGTTTGGCAAATTCAAAAGCCAGATCCTCACGCACGAATTCACGCGGATTCGCGAATGGCATCTCTTCTTTGTCGTGCCACGCAGGCTCTGCCGGTGGTTCGCCTACGTTATAAAGCCAAACGTCCCCGATGATTTCACCATCCGCAGCTAAAAGATAGGCGTAGGCAACGTGGCCATTGTCCTCGAACAAGACGCTGCACCCGGAATCCGGATCACTGATGGAGGTCAACAAGGGCTCTGCGTTTTGCATGCTTCCTCCGCCAATTGAGCTAATGCTTCATGCCGAAAGCTGTTGCTTGAGCTCACCGAGGACTGTCATGAGTGTCTGCTTGCGATCGAGATTGTAGGCTTGCGAGATATTGAGCCGTTCGGTGGTCTCGGAGTGGAGACGGGCCAGCCTTTCCGCCATGCCGAGGTATCCGCCAAATGCGGCAGCCCTTGCGCGTTCGGCGATATCGTCACCGATATGGGATATGAAGAAGCCGAAGATCGTGTCGCTGTCCTTGCTGGAAAGCGCGTCGGCGAGGCGATGCATCGCCTTGCGTGAGGCGGGACCTTCCGCGGAAAGGACCTGCCGGTAGGCTTCGATGATCTCGCCGCCGCCGTAGTTCAGAAGCTTCAGCGCCTCGCTGACACTGCCTTTGGCGGCCGAGAGCAGTTCACTCCCCTGCTCTGCCGGCACGCCGAGATTTGCAAGCGCCCAGCGCAAGATCTCGTCTCCAAGTGGCGCGAGCTTCAATGGCAGGCAGCGCGAACGGATGGTCGGCAGCAGACGGCCAGGCGCATGCGACAGTACGAGGAACAGCGCCCGCTTCGGCGGCTCCTCGAGAATCTTCAGGATGGCGTTGGCGGCGTTGCGGTTGAGATCATCGGCCGGGTCGATGATGACGATCCGCCAGTTGCCGGTGCCCGAGGTTTGCGAAAAGAACTTTCCGGCGCGCCGAACTTCGTCCACCGTAATAGCCGACTTCACCTTGCCGGTCTTGTCGTCCACGGGACGGCTCAGATGCAGCAGATTATGGGATGCGCCGCCGGATATCTGCCGGCTTATGGCGGAGGACGGATCGGGATCTCCGATCGTCTCGGGTGCGGATGCCGGGTCGGGATGGGACAGAACGTGATTGGCAAACCGGAAGGCCAGCGTCGCCTTGCCGACCCCCTCGGGTCCCTCGATCAGCACGGCATGATGGCCTTTGCCGGAGCGATAGGATTGCGCCAGGAAGGCTTCCGCCTCCTCGTGGCCGAAGAGCTTGGTATTGTCCTGTGGAGCGATCGCGCCATCGAGAACGCCGGGCCGATCCTCGCTCATTGCGCCGCTTCCGATCTGGCCGCAGCGATAGTCGCGGCAGGGCCAAGGCGCCTGTCGACGATCGCGGCGATGTCTGCGGCGATCTCGTCTTCCGAGCGCTGGGCGCCGATGACATGGCAGCGCTCCGGCTCGCGTGCGGCGATATCGAGAAAAGCCTCACGGCGTTTCTCATGGGTCTGCATCTCTTCCTTCTCGAAGCGGTCGGGAGCGACGACGGCGGAGGCCCGCTTACGCGCGCGCTCAAGGCCAATCTCGGCGGGAATATCGAGGATCAGCGTGCAGTCAGGGACGACGCCATTCACGGCAACTCTTTGCAGGGCCTCGATATAGTCGGCCTCGAGATTGCCGGTCACGCCCTGATAGACGCGTGAGGAATCCATGAACCTGTCGCAAAGGACGATGGCGCCGCGTGCCAGCGCCGGGCGAATGACTTCCTCGACATGGTCGTTGCGGGCAGCGGCGAAGAGAATCGCTTCCATGCGCGTGCCGAAGATCTCGGCAGCTCCGGACAGCAGCACATGGCGGACAGCCTCGGCACCGGGAGATCCACCTGGCTCGCGTGTCACAAGCACGTCATGACCACGTTCGCGCAATCGCTCGGCCAACCGGCGGATCTGGGTCGATTTACCAGCCCCTTCGCCGCCTTCGAAGCTTACGAATAATCCGTTTGCATCAGCCAATGATCATGTCCTGCACTTTTCGCCTGCCTGTCGCTCGGCATGCGATACGTCTCTTGTTTAACCCAAGACATGCCCGCGTGGAACCGTGCATGTGTCGGCGTCAGGCATTCTATATGGGGTGTGAACAGGGATTTCGCGAGCCGCGCAATCCGTCAGGCCGGCAGAGGCCTGTCCCATAGCCAAGAGAATAGCAGGGATTCGGTCAATTCCATGAAAGCATCGAAGGCACGTCGGCTGAGCGTGCCCTGAGCGATTGATTCTTTTGTATAAAGCGGCAATTCGCGCACCAGCCGCGCGCCCAAGAACACGCGAAGCGTCCCGGCATCATAATCCGCGGCGACGGGCGCTGTCAGCGGCCAGCGATAGACGATTCGCGCCGACAGGCGATCGGGCGTATCCACTGGAACGTAGACATCGACGGGCATCTTCGCCAGCAAGCCTACCGTCGACTGTGCGCCGCCATAGACGCTGGCATCGCCGATGACTTCACCGCCTGCGAAAATGCGCTGGCTCTTGAAATTGCTGAGCCCCCATTCGAGCACGCGGCGGGTTTCCTCGGTGCGCTCCTTGTCGCTCTTGAGCCCACCAAGCGCCAGAAACAGCCGACGGCCGTCACGTTCCACCGATGCGACGATCGAAAATCCTTCGCCATCGGTAAAGCCCAGTCCAAGACCATCGACGCCAATGTTGAGCAGCAGCAATGGGTTCTTGTTGCGTTGGTAGATCTTGTTCCAGGTGAAATCCGGCTGGCCGAAATATTTGTAGAGATCCTGGTGTTTCTGCTGCAGATCCTGCGCCAGCGTTACCAGTTCCCGCATCGAGACCTTGCCGCCGCCGCTGGGGTCGTTGGCGTCCGGCAAGCCGGTGGAATTGGTGAAGGTGGCGCGGGGCATGCCGATCTCGCGCGCCCTCGCCGTCATGCGCCGGGCAAATTCGCGCTCGCTCACCGAAATACCCTCGGCCAGCACGATGCAGCTGTCGTTGGCCTGCTGCACGGCGACGCCCTGAATAAGGTCTCCGACGCGTACGCGGGATTTCAAAGCGGCGAACATCGTCGACGCCCGGGAGGGAGCACCACCGGTCCGCCAGGCATTTTCCGAGACTGGATATTCGGTATCGAGCGAAATCTCCCCTCGCCCGATGGCATCGAAGATGACGTCCAGCGTCATCAGTTTCGCAAGCGATGCTGGCGAGATCGGTTGATCCTCGGCTTTTGCAAGGAGAATGGTGCCTGTCGAGGCCTCGATCATGAATGCCTGTGCGGCTTTCGTATCGAAGGCGCCTGGCGTGGCCGGCTGCGCCAAGGCTACCGCATTGCCGATACCGAGGAGAAAAAGGAACAAAAGAATCAAGCGCTTTGGCATGCCGTCCCCTCAATCCGATCACCTGCCCCATTATTTTAGAGACAGGTAAAGATTCAGGCAATGATGCTGATCAATCAGCCTGCGTGCTGCCCTGATGCTGGCGGCGATAGGCCGAGAGGATCGACTCCTGCGTCAGGCCGTCATTGCGGAGCATGACGGCATCGAAGGCCAAGTCGACATAGACAGTCTTGATGGGCGCATTTTGGTAGGCGGCGACCGCCGAGCCCAGCGACTGGTCGTCCAGGCTTGCCATGCGAGGCGTGAAGTCAGGCCGTTCGCGCGGGATCGGTCCGATCTGCGGCAAAACGATCATGACGGGCTGAGCAGACTCGACTGAAGGCATGGCACCGCCGTTCCACGTCATGGGAGGCGGATTGTTGTTGCGCTTGTCGTTATTGTAAGCTGGCTTGGGCGCATCGGCGAAAGCAGTGGTCGCATAGGGCGACTGACGCGGAATGGGAGCGATGGCCGGCGTAGCATCAAAGCTGCGCACTTCGCGGCTGGCGCGTGTTGGTGTTGGCGTATACGAATCCGGCAGCTGATCGGCGGTCATCCGGCCGGCCGAGGCGACCATCACGCCAGTCGCGATCTGACCGCCGGGATTGATGCTCGGTAGGCGCGAACCCTTCGGAATATAGGATGCCATCAGATAAGGTTCGTCATGGCCGTCCATGCGGGCGCGGCCGACATATTGCACGCGCACGTCGCCGGTGCCGCTGTGCTGGAGATCGAGCAACTGCGCCGTCTTGTTGGAAAGATCGATGATGCGACCGGGATGATAGGGGCCGCGATCGTTGACGCGAACGATGATGGAAGAGCCGGTCTCAACATTGGTAACGCGCGCATAGCTCGGCAACGGAAAGGTCGGATGCGCAGCGGTGAGCGACTGTTGGTCATAAACTTCGCCATTGGCGGTCAGGCGGCCGTGGAATGCCGAGCCGTACCAGGAAGCGATGCCGACCTTGCTATAGCCGAAATCTTCCTTGGGATAATACCACTTGCCCTTCACCTGATACGGATTGCCGACCATGAAACGGCCGCCGCCCTTGGGAACGGGGCCGTTGTTGACGACCCGCGGGCTGGCCTTCACGCCATACTCCTTCTCGGAGAAGTATTCCTTGCCATGCTGGCGCGTCGAAGCAACCTTCTGGGTCGTTCCGCAGGCAGTGATGGTTGCGCACATCAGTGAGAGAGCAAACCAACGCATACCCGTTGCGCATGTCACCGCACGATTTTCGAATTTCATCTGTCCCACGCCGCTACTCATTACTTTGACGGAGGTCTGCAGAACCGGCACATCCCTCATTCCGGTACCCTGCTACGCCTCAATCACCTAACGGTACTTTAATCATGATTGGAGTTTGTCCATTTTGCGATGCAAATTGAGCGCACTGGGGAAATTCTGAAGATCATGGTTAATGCGCAGTAAAGTGCGACTTGTCCGATGTGTTGCCTGGATTGCCGAACAATCCCTACTTCGGATCATCATCAATAATCCCGGATCGTGACAGATGGGAGCGGATTCATACTGTTTGCGGCTTGCAGCCGGACCGGAATAAAACAACCATATCAATCACCTGTATCGAGACGCATCAGTATTTCGTCGTGATAGACATCTCCGACCTTGAGTGCCTCGGTATCCCTGGCCCACGCCTTGAAACCGAAGGATTCGTAAAGGTGGATGGCTGCGCCATTCGATGACACGACGCAGAGGCGTATCGAGCGGCATGTGGTCTTCGCCTCCTTAACCGCGGCCTCCATCAGCAGCCGCGAAAGCCCGGTACCTCGCGCATCAGGCCGAACATACATTCCCCAGATCGACGCGATGTGCTTCATCTTGGCGCCTTTCGATCTGGCAACGGCAATGACGCCGGCAAGTGCGCCGTCTTCCGCGAAGCCGCCGAATACGACGCTGTTTGAGATCATATCTGCGATCTGCGTCTCGGAATATTGCAGCTCCTGCTCATGGGACGCGCCAAAAGCTTCAGGATGGCGCTCCAGCCCCTCCAGGCGGATATCCCTGAAAGCGGGCGCATCACTGCGCTCCAGACGACGTATGCTGAAAAGCTGCATGGGTGTTCCTTTCGTCAACGATCAGTGGGCCATGACACTGGTTATGTGCCGCAGCTTGTCCGGATTGCGCGTGCAATAGATGGCAACGACCTTTTCCTGCTCCACATGCAGTGCGGTCGTCTGCACGACGTCGCCGCCTTCCATCGTAACGAAACCGGGCAAGCCATCGATGATGGCATAATGGATCAATCGTGATGGCTGCGAGAGGAAAATGCGCGCCATCATCTCATGGCGCAGCATGACTGCATCGAGCCCGATCAGCGGCTGCCTTGATGCCGGTACCTTACCGCCGCCATCCGCATAGGCAACGACATCCTCCGAAAGCAGGGCGCGCAATGCGGCCATGTCGCCGGTTCTGGACGCGGTGAAGAATGCGGTGGCAAGCTTGAGGCCTTGCTCCTTGCCGACAGCGAAGCGAGGCCGGGCGTCGAGGATATGTGCCCTCGCCCGGCTCGCGAGCTTGCGGCAGGCGGCTTCTTCGCGGCCGATTGCCAGCGCCACGTCCTCGAAGCCCATGCCGAACACGTCATGCAGCAGGAAGGCCGCACGCTCCAGCGGCGACAGGCGCTCCAACGCCAGCATCAACGGCAGCGTGAGATCGTCGGCTGCATCATCGTCTTCCGGGTCGAAGATCGGCTCTGGCAGCCAAGGTCCGACATAGGTCTCGCGTCGACGCCGGGCGGATTTCAACTCGTTCAGGCAGAGCCTCGTAACGATGGTCCGCAGGAATGCAGCCGGCTCGCGAATCGATTGACGATCCGTCGCGAGCCAGCGCAGCCAGGCTTCCTGCACGATGTCTTCGGCATCGGCGACCGATCCGAGCATCCGGTACGCAAGCCGGACGAGACGCGGGCGCAGCTCTGAGAAGATCGGATCGGCAGGTATCTCGGTCATGAGGTCACAAGAGCGTGTTGCAACGGAGCGGCCAAGACTTGGCGGCCGCGAACGAATTGTAGCGTCGTCAGCGCGACGCGTCGCCCCAGATAACGCGCAGTCGCGAGATCGGATTCGGGTGGTGCTGTCTCAGGACCCTCATCGGTATTTGCCTGGGCACCGGCGCCGAGCCAGAAGCCAAGCCGGTTCATATCCGCTTCCGAGCCCGTTGACGAGCAGTTGGCCGGCGGCAGGTCGAGACCGACCCAATGCATACCGTGCTGCGCGGCAAAGATTGCCAGCTGGATCAGGGTCGAAAGCTTGTCACCGGAGCGGGACCCCGAGGTGGTGAAACCGGCGGCGATCTTGTCCTTCCAGAGAAAGCCCTTGGCAAGGACGGCGGTCGAGGTCGCCTCCTCGAAGGCTTTGAACGCGGCCGAAACGGAGCCCATGTAGGTTGGCGAACCGAAGATGATCGCTTGCGCGGCATGGAGATCCTCCCAATGTCGCTCCACTTTGTCCACGCTCAACAGCATGGCCTCGACACCGTCGACCTGCTCGACCCCTGCCCTGACGGCTTCGGCCTGGCGACCGGTGTGCCCATAGCCGGTGTGATAGACGATTGCGATGCGCTGGCGAACCATTGTTATCTCCTTCGAAAATGGCGTTGCGAAGGATAGGACAAGGCAGGGATGCCATCTGTGACATGCCCTGCCCTTTTTTCTTCCTGGCATCGGCTTGGTGGCCGGCTGCGCCTATTTCTGCCGATAGAGGATCATGCCGCCGTGATGCAGCACGCCGTCGATGAATGTTCCATCGGCGGTAAAGCCGGTATCGTCCCAATAGTCGATATGATTGCCGCGAACCTCGTAGCGTCCCTGATAGGCGCTCTCCCGCTTGCCGCGTGCTTCGTCGTAACGGCCGTTCGCAAGCAGGTGATGGCGGACATGGCCATCGCCCGTGATCCACATGCCGACATAGGGGTGGTTTTCTGAGGGGCGGGTAACAGTGTTTTGCTCGATACTCATCTGAGCTAGACCTTTCTCTGTGGTTAGGATAGCCGCGCCGGCGAAAAGTCCGGCTGCGGCAAGAAGCGAAACTTGCTTCATTGATTGCGCGTGGGGCGGATGACGATCTCGTTGACGTCGACATCGTCAGGCTGCTCGATGGCGAAGCGCACGGCCCGGCCGATCGCATCCGGCTGCAGCGCTATGGCGCGGTAGGTCTTCATGGCTTCCACCGCCACCGGATCGGTGATCGTGCTGGCAAGCTCGCTCTCGACCACACCGGGATGGATGCAGGTGACGCGGAGCTTGTCGTTTTCCTGCCGCAAGCCATCGGAGATTGCCCGCACCGCATATTTGGTGGCGCAGTAGACGGCGGCCGTGGGCGAGACGGCGAGCGCGCCGATGGAGGCGATGTTGATGATATGGCCGGAGCCCCGGGCCTTCATCTCAGGCAATACGGCGGCGATGCCGTAGAGCACGCCCTTGATGTTGACATCGACCATCTGATCCCACTCCTCGACCTTCAGCGAGGCCATGAGCGACAGGGGCATGACGCCGGCATTGTTGACGATCACGTCGACGCGACCAAAGCCCTGGCGTGCGGCCTCGGCAAAAGCGGCGACGTCGGCGCGATCCGTCACATCAAGGCGGCGCGTCATCGCTTCGCCGCCGCTTTCCCTGATTTCGTTTGCCAGCGCTTCCAGACGATCTGTGCGGCGCGCGCCGAGCATCACCTTCGCGCCCGCTGCGCCGAGTTCCCGGGCAATCCCGACGCCGATGCCGCTCGAAGCTCCGGTTATGAGGACGACTTTATTGAGGGACATGTTCATTTCCTTCCTGGTTGATCTTCAAACCGCTCTGCAGCAGTTGTCAGGAAGGTAGATCCAGCGCATTGTTGTGATAAGACGCCAAGTCATTGCCAATATGGAAAGTTTTACTAACCAATGGAACCGGATCTCAATGCTCTCGCCGTCTTCGCACTCGTCGCCGAAGAGCGGAGTTTCCGTGCGGCTGCCGACCGTATGGGTGTTACCCGATCAGCGGTCAGCCAAACGATCCGACGGTTGGAGGAAACGCTGGGAATAGCACTGGTGCTGCGTACGACCCGCAGCGTGAGCCTCACCGAGGCGGGCGAGCGCCTCTATGGCGAAGTCGCACCCGCAATTGCGGACATGCGTGTCGCCGTGGAAGCCACCGGAAATTTGCGTGGGCCCGCGCGCGGCCAGCTGAGGCTGGCGGTCTCATCGATTGCCGAACGCTTTCTGTCCGGGCCGTTCCTCGCCAGCTTTGCCGAGGCCAATCCCGAGGTTCAGATCGATGTCACCGTGACGGACGAGGAGTTCGACATCGTTGCGGAAGGATACGATGCGGGCGTCAGGCTTGGCGAAGTCATCGAGCAGGACATGATCGCGGTTCCCGTGGCCGGCGACGAACGGCAGCTCGCAGTCTGTTCGCCAGGATATCTGCAGCGCGTTGGCGCGCCTTCGCATCCGAGCGAGCTGGCCGCTCATCGCTGTATCGGCTGGCGCTCGGCACCGAAGGTCGCCCCATATCGCTGGGAATTTGCCGAAGGCAGCAAGGAGTTCAGCGTGGCGGTCGCGCCGGAGATCACCACCAACGACATGGCGTTGATGACAAAGCTTGCCATAGCCGGGGCTGGAATCACATTCGGCATGGAGGAGAGCTTCCGTCCATTTATCGATCGAGGCGAGCTCGTGCCCATCCTCGAACGCTTCTGCCCACGTTTTGCTGGTTTCTACCTCTATTACTCCAGCCGCCGCCACTTGGCCCCGAAATTGCGAGCCCTTGTCGACCACCTGCGTGCCTTGAGGTAGTGCTGGCGATCCGGCAGAAATGAAACGGCCCAGCCGCTGGAGACGGCTGAGCCACCTTTGCCAGGTCAGGGGTCAAATCTGACTGAAGCACCCTAGTAATAAGTTAAGCTTAGTTTTTGTCAATCGCGACCAGTGCGGTAGTTGCTTGTCGGCGCGGGCAATCCCTCCAATCACGCATTTTGATGTTTCGGTTGAGCATTTATCGAACCGATATCGATCATGTCACTTGAGCAAGCGCGTCCAGATCGACAAAATACGCGGATGTTGTTCAAAGCCGCTCTCCTGAACTTGATCGCGGATGGTTCCGTCACGCTTGCCTTCCGACACTGGCGCCGGCCAACGGTGCGGGCGGGAGGCACGCTGCGGACGGCCATTGGTGTGCTGCTGATCGAAGCCGTAGAGGCGGTGCGGGCCGAAGACCTCACAGAGGATGATGCGCGTCGATCCGGCTTTGTGAGCCGCGATGCGCTTCTCAAAAGTGTGGTGCCTCGTGGCGAGGGAGCACTCTACCGTATCGCCTTCAGCCGCTTGGGAGACGACCCGCGCGAAGCTCTGCGCCTCGAAGATTGCCTCGATGACATAGACTTGGCGGACCTGACGGCCAGCTTGGCGCGGCTTGATCGCGACCGTCCCTGGACCGCCGCTGTCCTCCGCCTGATCGGACAGCGTGATGGGACCACGGCGGTCGAGATCGCCGCAGCCATTCGTCTCGAAAAGCCCGTCGTCAAACGGCGCATCCGGCAGCTAAAGGAGCTGGGCCTCACGGAAAGCCTGTCATCCGGCTATCGCCTGTCGCCCAGAGGGCGGGCGGCGCTACCATCATTGCCAAAGCGTGTCAGTTCCGAGGAAGATGATTGAGGGTTCTGGAGAAGATTCGAACCAGCTTTTGGCTGCAGCTCTGGTCGTTAACACGTTACAGCGGCTCGCCGCGCCGAGGTACAATCGAAGGCGTATGGCGGAAGAGGTGGGATTCGAACCCACGGTACGGTTTCCCGCACGCCGGTTTTCAAGACCGGTTCCTTAAACCACTCGGACACTCTTCCTGTCACGGCGGCATGCGCCTTGTATAAAGTGGTTGGCTGGCTTTACAGCTATTCGGGCCGAAGCGTCAACCGGGCTGCCGTGCATCTTTGGTGATCGGGCAGCCTTGTGTGAAGGATTTGGCATCGACTATCCGGAAGGACATTGCCTCGCCCATGACATTTGACGATCAACCTTTGTCTCTCGGTCAAAAACCGTTGGCCGGCCCTGCCCTTGCCGCCTTCTTTGCCCGCGATGCCGTTGTTGTCGCATCGGATCTGATCGGAGCGCGGTTTACGGTTTCGGGTATCGGCGGCCGTATCGTCGAGACGGAGGCCTATCGGCCTGATGACGAGGCTTCGCACGCCTATCGCGGCCCTACCCCGCGCAACGCCGCCATGTTCGGTCCGCCGGGCCGCGTCTATATCTACCGCTCCTATGGTATTCACTGGTGCATAAACTTCGTCTGCCTTACCGGAAGCGCCGTGCTCATTCGGGCGCTGGAGCCGGAAACGGGTATCGAGGAGATGATACGGCGGCGCGGCATGGCCAATATCATCTCGCTGTGCAATGGCCCGGGAAAGCTCTCGCAGGCGCTGGCCATCGATATCGGTCTCAACGCTTTGTCGCTCGATGAGACGCCTTTTGCCTTTTTCCTTGCCGAACCAGTCGCGGTCGTGTCGGGCAAGCGCATTGGGATCACCAAGAATGTCGATCCGCTCTGGCGTTTCGGCGCGGCGGGCTCCCGCTTCGTCAGCCGCCGCTTCCCCTGATTGAATAAAAATGACCGCCGGGGTGGTGCCCGGCGGCCATATGGCCACGCAGTGAAACTGGAAAGACTGCGCGGCTATTCCATGGCGACGCTATGATCGACGACCGGCGGCGCCTTTGGTTTGCGCAGGAGAACCAGCAGCGGTATGGCGCAGATCGACATCAGCATCAGCAGCTTGAAATCGTCTATATAGGCAATGATGGTCGCCTGCGTGGTGATCATGCCGTCAAGCGTGGCGCGTCCCACAGCCGTCAGCGGACTGATACCCTGGGCAGCCGTTGCGTCGAAGTAACGGTTGAATGGCGTGACATAGGCGGCAATATTCGCATGGTTGACCTGCGTGTTCTCCGTGATCAGCATCGAGACGACCGAAATGCCGACGCTCGAGCCGATATTACGCGAGAGATTGTAGAGGCCGGTGCCCTCGCCGCGCATCTGCGCAGGCAACGTCGCAAACGCGATCGTCGTCAGCGGCACGAAGAGGAAGCCAAGGCCGGCACCCTGGACGAAGCCGACCGAAATCAGCGTCCACTGCGAAACATCGGGCGTCCAGCCGGTCATGTCGTACATGGCCCATGCGGTCAGGGCGAGACCGATGAACAGCAGGAAGCGCGTATCCACCTTGCCGATCAGCCGTCCCACAAGGAACATGCAGAACATCGTGCCGAGGCCGCGTGGCCCCATGACGATGCCGGCAGTGACCACGGGATAGCCCATCAGCGTTTGCAGATAGGGTGTCATCAGGGCGAGCGAAGCCAGATAGGTCACACCGACGATGAAGATGAACAGCATGCTGACGGCAAAATTCTGGTCGAGAAACAACCTCGGATTGACGAAACTTCGTTCGGCCGTGAACGTATGCACGATAAAAAGATAGAAGGCGCAGACGCAAACGAGCGCCTCGATGATGATCTCGCTCGAATAGAACCAGTCCAGCTGTTCGCCGCGATCGAGAAAGAGCTGCAGCGCGGCAATGGCGGTCGACAGCATGCCGAAGCCGAACAGATCCAGCTTGGCGAGAGCATCGAGCTTGGTCTCGGTCACGTAGACAACGATGCCGAAGAAGGCGAGCGCGCCGATCGGCACGTTGATGTAAAACACCCAGCGCCAGCTGATATTGTCCGTCAGCCAGCCGCCGATCACAGGGCCGAGCACAGGGCCGACCATGACCGAGACGCCGAACAATGCCATGGCGCGGCCGCGCTCCTCGACATTGTAGATATCGAGAAGAATGCCCTGCGACAGCGGCACCAGGGCAGCGCCGAAAAGGCCTTGCAACAGGCGGAATCCGACGATTTGGTTCAAGGATTCCGAGAGGCCGCACAGAACGGAGGCGGCGACAAACCCGGCGATCGCCACCAGCAGCACGCGCTTGCGGCCAAACTTCGCCGAGAGGAAACCGGACGGCGGCGTCATGATGGCTGCAGCGACGATGTAGGAGGTCAGCACCCAGTTGATCTGGTCGGCGCTGGCCGAAACGTCGCCCTGGATATGCGGCAGGGCAACGTTGGCGATGGTGGTGTCCAACGCCTGCATGATGACAGACAGGATCACGCAGGCGGTAATCGCGCCACGATTGGCGATCGGCGCCGATGGCGAAGCGGTGGTAGCGTTACTCATGGTCCTGACCGCGGGAATGGCCCAGCAGATTGCTGATGAAATCGGGCAGGCCGCGGGCATGGCCGGTGTCGACACCAGCGACGACGCTCATTCCGACGCGCAGCGGCGGCTTGCCCTGCGTATCGTCGATATTGATTATCATCGGGATGCGCTGCACGACCTTGACCCAGTTGCCGGTCGTGTTCTGTGCGGGCAGCAGCGAGAAGCTGGAGCCGGATGCCGGCGCGATGCTGGCGACCGTGCCCTTCCAGGTTACGCCCGGATAGGCATCGACGGAGATGTCGACCTTCTGGCCGGTTCGCACGTAGGTCAGCTCGGTTTCCTTCGGGCTGGCATTGACCCACATATGCGTGGTCGAGACCAGCGAGAAGCCCTGCTGAGCGGCTGTCAGATAGGCGCCGACCTGCAGTGAGGGAACATTGGCGGTGACGCCGTCGAATGGAGCCCGTACCACAGTGTCGTCGAGCTCGCGCTGTGCATTGTCGACCGCAGCCTTGGCCTGCAGGTAGAGCGGGTTCTGTTCCGGAGGCAGATCGGCAGTACCGTCGCCACCCAACTGCGCGAGTGTCGCGGCAGCCTGCGCCTGCGCTACCGTGACCTTCTGCTGGGCAGCGGTGAGATTTTGCTTGGCCTGGTCAAAGGCCGCCTTCGAAGCGACCGAGCTGTTGATCAGATTTTGCTGACGCTCCAGCTCTGTCTGGTAGTAAGGGATGTCGGCCTGCGCCTGTGCGATCTCGGCTACGGATTGCTTGTAGCTCGCCTGCAGGTTCAGGATCTGGTTTCTGGCGTTGCCGAGCTGTGCCTGCGCACCTTCCAGCGCGATTCGGAAGGAATCGGGTTTGAGGCGGAAAAGCACCTGCCCCTTCCTTACCACTTCGTTCTCGTGGACGTCGACCGAAATCACCGTGCCGGAAACGTCGGTGGAAACCCCGACCATGTCTGCCTGAATATAGGCATTGTCCGTGGACATGATCTGTCCGCCGGTAACGTAATAGTAGCCACCGATAACGAGAGCGACCGGCAGCAGCGCAAACAGGATCGGGCGCGTCGGGCTGCGCCGCTTGCGCGGCGTTTCAGGCGGCGTGACCGGAGCCGCCGCGGCGGCGGTCGCTGCGGGCTGTGGTGCCGGGTTGGAAGATGGCGCCTCGGCTACGGGAGCTTGAATTTGTTCCGAGGAGTTTGCGTTTGCGGGTACGCGAAGCGGAGAGGATGCGTCAGCCATGTTGGATCTCTTTGTCGACTGCCTTCGAGCGGCAGGCGTTGAGCAGGTTCGATTTCATAAGGGTAAGCAATTCATAGAGGCGTTCGTGATCTTCCTGGGGCACTCCGTCGAGCGCCTCCCTGCGGGTCTGGTCGCCTATGCTGCGCATCGTGTCCATCAGCGGCCGAGCCTCGTCGCGCATGTAGAGGAGCCAGCTGCGTCGATCGTTGGGATGTTGCCGGCGCTCCACGAAACCGCGTTCGCTCAGCTTGTCCAGGATGCGGACCAGGGTTATCGGTTCGATCTCCAGGATTTCCGCCAATCCGGCCTGATGGATACCTTCGTTGTTTGCGAGATAGGCCAGCGTCTGCCACTGCGAACGCGTGAGCCCCAAATCCTTTGCGCGCTGCTCGAACCTCTTTCGAAGAAGCCGGGCAACGTCATGGAGGAGAAAGCCGAGAGTGGGTGTCGAGTTCATTTTATAGCAAGCCTGCTATTCATAAGCAACCTTATAATTACTGCTACGTATAGTAAGCGTCCACTCGATACAAGAGGGCGAGCGCTCAAGAAGTGGCGATGGTCGAAGATGTCGCAGGGGTGTCGCAAAGATGTCGCAGTCGATCCGCGCGCCCATTTCACGCCGAAAAGCACAACGTCAAATGGGACGGACTCATCGCTAAGAGCACCGCATAATTGAAAAGGCGCGGACGATTTGTCCGCGCCTTTTCGGCAGTTTCACAAACGGGATTGGAAGCGTGGGGGCTGCTTCCTACCCTCGAGAGTTCAGCGTTGAAGCTAGCGTCGGCTTAGAAGTCCGATCAGGTAGCCGATGCCTGCGGCGGCGGCGACCATGAAGATCGGATCTTCGCGAACCCTTTCGCGCAACTGCTCTGTGATCTCCTGGGCTTCTTCCGCGACGACCGACTTTGCTCCCTGCCCGACTGCGGCCGCACTCTGTGACAGCCTTGTCAAATCTTCCCGCAATGCAGCGACCTGCGCGGCCAGATCCTCCATCGCCGTTTCGGTCTGCGCGCGCGCCGAAGAAGACTGGTTGGAAGCTGATTTCGTCTCTGCCATCGTGAGCTCCTAGTGTTTTCTTGTTCATCAAAACGTCATTCCGGATCAAAGGTTCCGGCACTTTCGCGCCGAGTTGGGTGATTTCCCCCGTGGCTCTTCAATTCCGGTTCGGATTGTTCTAAGGAACGTCGATTGTTTCGCCTGCGGGCGAAGACGTGATGATGACGAGGTTTGCTTTCCGATGTTCGACGTGCTGAGAAAAATCGCCCAGACTTGGGTTGCCAAGGGTTTGTTACTTCTTCTGGCGGCAGCCTTCGGCGTATGGGGCGTCGAGCGTTCGCTGATATCGGGCGGTAACAGCAATACCGTTGTCACCGTCGGCGATCAGCATATCGATACCAATGAATTCCGCCTCGCCTATCGTCGCCAGATTCAGGCGATCAGCCAGCAATTGCGCATGCAGATCACCCCGGAACAGGCGCGCGCCTTCGGCATCGGGCAGCAGACGGTTGCGCAGCTCGTTGCAGGCGCCTCGCTCGATCAGCTCGCTGCCGACATGAACCTCGGCCTTTCGCAGGATCGTCTCGCCAAGCTCATTGGCGACGATCCGGCATTCAAGGCGCCGAACGGCGCTTTCGACCGCCAGAAGTTCGAACTGCTTCTGCGCAACAGCAGCATCACGCCGGACGACTACATCAAGGAGCGCAGCAAGGTCGCGGTCCGCAGCCAGATCGTTGAAGCGGTGTCCAACGGCTTTGTCGCGCCACAGGTGCTGGTCGATGCCGTCAAGCAGTATCACGACGAGAGCCGCAGCATCGACTACCTGCTGCTGACCAACGCCAACATCGACCCCGTCAAGGCTCCGGCCGACGACGTGCTGTCCAAGTGGTTCGATGGCGTGAAGTCCAAGTATCGTGCTCCGGAATATCGCAAGTTCGCCTATGTGAAGCTGCAGGCCGAGGATCTGGCCGATCCGGCAAGCGTTTCCGATGAGGAGCTGCGTGCCCAGTACGACAAGCGCAAGGATAGCTTCACGACCCCGGCAACGCGGACGATCGAACAGCTGACCTTCGCCAACAAGGATCTTGCCAACGCAGCCTCCGACGCGCTGAAGACTGGCACGACCTTCGACCAGCTGGTCTCCGATCAGGGCAAGAAGCCGGCAGACGTTCTGCTGGGCAACTTCACCAAGGATCAGGTTCCTGACAAGACGATTGCCGATGCCGCCTTTAGCGTCACCAAGGATGGCGGTACGACGCCTGTCGTCGACGGCTCTTTCGGCCCCGTCATTCTGCGCGTGACGAACGTGAAGGATGAAACGGCGAAGAACTTCGACGACGTCAAGGAAGACATCCGCAAGCAGATTGCGCTCAGCAACGCCGCCACCGAAATCACCAGCGTCCATGACAAGTTCGAGGATCTGCGTGGCTCCGGCGCCTCGCTGCAGGAAGCTGCAGCACAGCTCAAGCTTAAGCTCGTGACGATCGATGCGATCGATGCGACGGGCCTCGACCAGAGCGGCAACGACATCAAGGATCTGCCGGTTCGCCAGCAGCTGCTTTCGGAGGTCTTCAAGGCCGATCAGGGTGGCAATCCCGCGCCGCTGACCGTCGGCAATGACGGCTATGTCTGGTACGACATATTGGGCATTACGCCCGATCACGACCGCGCGCTCGCCGACGTTCGCGAGAAGGCTGTGGCTGATTGGACTGCCGAACAGCAGAAGATCGCGCTGGCCGCCAAGGCCGCCGAACTGAAGCAGGAAGCGCAGAAGGGCAAGTCGCTTGCTGATATCGCCGCACCGCTCGGCATTGCCGTCGAGAGCAAGAGCAATGTGCTCCGCTCCACCGATGATCCGGTTCTGGGTCGTGGCGGCATCGCCGCTGCCTTCTCCGGCCCGGTCGATACGGCTGCCAACGCCGTTGGCGCTGACGACACGACGCAGATCCTGCTCAAGGTTACCGATGTCAATGATAACCCGACGACGGACGCATTGAGCAATGACGATCAGCAGGTCGCCCAAATCGCCAATGCCGCAGGCGACGATATCCTCGATCAGATGGTCAACCAGCTGCAATCCAAATACGCCGTCACGGTCAACCAGAGCCTCGCCGAACAGGCGATGTCCCGCTAGGCCCGGTCGTCGGGAGGATGGATAGTCAATGGCTGAATTGAAGCCTTTCCTTGCCAAGGTCGCCAATCGCGAGGCGCTGACGCGGGATGAAGCCCGCCAGGCATTCGAGATCCTGATGTCCGGCGAAGCGACGCCGTCACAGATCGGCGCCTTCCTGATGGCGCTGCGCGTGCGCGGCGAGACGGTCGACGAGATCGTCGGCGCCGTCACAACGATGCGCGCGAAGATGCTGCCGGTTGACGCGCCTGCCGATGCCATCGACATCGTCGGTACGGGTGGCGACGGTTTCGGCACCTACAATATTTCCACGCTGGCAGCCTTCATCGTTGCCGGCGCAGGCGTGCCGGTGGCAAAGCACGGCAATCGCGCACAGAGTTCCAAGGCCGGCACCGCCGACACGCAATCGGTATTGGGCATCAAGCTCGATATCGGTCCCGATGTCATCGCCCGCTGCATTCGCGAGGCCGGCATCGGTTTCATGTTCGCGCAATTGCATCATTCATCGATGCGCCACGTCGGCCCTTCCCGCGTCGAGCTCGGCACGCGCACGATCTTCAATCTGCTGGGGCCGTTGTCGAACCCCGCTGGCGCACGGCGTCAGCTGCTGGGCGTCTTTGCGCCGCAGTGGGTCGTTCCGCTCGCCGAAGTGCTGAAGGATCTCAACGCCGAAAGCGTCTGGGTCGTGCACGGTGAAGGTCTCGACGAGATCACGACCACCGGCACCACCTCGGTTGCCGCGCTTGAAAACGGCAAGATCCGCACCTTCGAACTGACACCATCGGATTTCGGCCTGCAGCATGCCGATCTTGCTGACCTCAAGGGCGGCGATGGCGTTGCCAATGCGGCGGCGTTGCGTGCTGTGCTCAGAGGCGAGAAGAATGCCTATCGCGACATTGCGCTGGCCAATGCAGCCGCATCGCTTGTCATTGCCGGCAAGGCGGAAACGCTCCATGATGGCATGAGGCTCGCGGCCCAGTCGCTCGATAGCGGTGCGACCGCTGTCGCCCTGGAAAAGCTGATCGCCGTCTCCAACGAGGAAGAATAGGTTCAGGACATCATGACCGATATCCTTCAGAAGATCGAAGCCTACAAGCGCGAGGAAATCGCCGCCGCCAAGGCCAAGGTTTCCCTTGCCGACCTCAAGGCGATGCAGGCCGGCCAGTCCGCACCGCGCGGCTTCCACAAGGCGCTGCTCGCAAAGAAGAACGCCGGCATTTTCGGTCTGATCGCCGAGATCAAGAAGGCAAGCCCGTCAAAGGGCCTCATTCGCCCCGATTTCGATCCGCCGGCGCTTGCAAAGGCCTATGAAGCTGGCGGCGCTGCCTGTCTCTCGGTACTGACGGACACACCGAGCTTTCAGGGCGCTCCTGAGTTCCTGACATCGGCCCGCGCCGCCTGCTCCCTGCCGGCGCTGCGCAAGGATTTCATGTTCGAGACCTATCAGGTGCAGGAAGCCCGCGCCTGGGGTGCCGACTGCATTCTGCTGATCATGGCCTCGCTTTCCGACGACGACGCGCAACGCCTTGAGGATGAAGCCTTTGGCCTCGGCATGGATGTGCTGGTCGAGGTTCACGATGCCGAAGAGATGGAGCGGGCGCTGAAGCTGTCCTCGCCATTGATCGGCATCAACAACCGCAATCTGCGCACCTTTGAAGTCAGCCTCACGGTCAGTGAAACCTTGTCGGCCATGGTGCCGGAGGGACGGCTGCTGGTCGGCGAGAGCGGCGTTTTCACCCATGCCGATTGCAAGCGTCTTGAAGCCGTCGCTATCACCACCTTCCTCGTCGGCGAAAGCCTGATGCGCAAAGACGACGTAACGGCAGCGACACGGCTGCTGTTGAACGGCGAAGCCGGCATTCTGGCGGCCGAGTGAAATGAGCACCGCAAAATCCGGCCTCACCCATATCGACGCGTCAGGCGAAGCGCATATGGTCGATGTCGGCGACAAGGCCGAAACGGCGCGCAGCGCCACGGCCGGCGGCTATGTCAGAATGAAGCCGGAAACGCTGGCGCTGATTCGCGACGGCAACGCCAAGAAGGGCGATGTCATCGGCACCGCGCGGCTTGCCGGCATCATGGCGGCCAAGCAGACATCCAATCTCATCCCGCTATGCCATCCGCTCATGCTGACGAAGGTGGCGGTCGACATCGTCGAAGATACCGCCCTGCCCGGCCTGCGCGTGACAGCGACGGCAAAGCTTACCGGTCGCACTGGGGTCGAGATGGAGGCGCTGACGGCGGTCTCCGTCGCCTGCCTGACGATCTACGATATGGCCAAAGCCGCAGACCGCAGTATGGAAATCGGCGGCATAACGCTATTGGAGAAATCCGGCGGCAAATCCGGGGATTTCCGCCATCCGGGGGCCTGACACATGAGCCTTTTACCTGTCGCTGAAGCACAGGCGCGCCTCCTGGGCAGCGCCACGCCGCTTCATCGGATCGAAAGTGTTCCGCTCGATATGGCGGAGGGCAGAGTGCTGGCCAGAGATCTGGCTGCTCGCCTGACGCAGCCACCTTTCAATGCTTCGGCCATGGATGGCTATGTCCTGCGTTTCGAGGACGCGGCAACGCCCGGCTCCGAATTGCAGGTCATCGGCGCTTCTGCCGCGGGCCATGCTTTCGAAGGCACGGTCGGTAAGAGCGAGGCCGTACGCATCTTCACGGGAGCGCCGGTTCCAGCGGGCGCCGATACGGTTCTTCTGCAGGAGGATGCCGGGCGATTGGAGGGCGATCGCATTCGCACCACCTATGCCCTGCGCAAAGGACAACACATACGTCCGCGCGGCCAGGATTTCCTCGAGGGCGAAGTCGTGCTGCCGGCCGGTACGGTTATGGATTTTTCGCGGCTGACGGTCGCGGCCGGCATGAACCATCCGGCGCTGGACGTTTTTCGCCGGCCGCTGGTCGCCATCCTTGCAACCGGCGATGAGCTGGTGGTGCCGGGCAGCGTACCTGGTCCTTCGCAGATCATTGCTTCGAATACCTTTGGTATCGCTGCGCTGGCACGCAGCGCCGGCGCTCATGTGCTAGACCTCGGCATCGTCCCCGACAATAGCGACGAGATCACTGCCGCCATCGGCCGCGCGCAGGTGGCAAAGGCCGATATCATCGTCACGCTCGGCGGCGCTTCGGTTGGCGATCACGATCTGGTGCAGGCCACCTTGATTGCCGCCGGCATGCAGCTGGATTTCTGGCGCATCGCCATGCGTCCCGGCAAGCCGCTAATGGTCGGCAGCCTTGGGGAAACCCATGTTCTCGGCCTGCCCGGCAACCCCGTCTCCAGCCTTGTATGCGGCGTGTTGTTCCTGGAACCCTTGATCCGCAAGCTTGCGTCACTGCCGCCGGTAAAGCGCGAGGGCGTCGCGCAGGCAGCGGTACCCTTCGCGGCGAACGACCAGCGTCAGGATTACATGCGCGCGACGCTGACTAAATCCGCTGATGGCGGCTGGCTCGCCGAGTCGTTCTCGAAGCAGGATTCCTCGATGATGAAGGTCTTCGCGCGCGCCGATTGCCTGGTCGTGCGCCCGCCGCACGCGCCGGAGCTTGCTGTCGGCTCGCCCTGCCCGATCATAGTTCTCCGGCCGGATCTGCTGGGCTAAGCCGGATAACAAAAAGCCGGGAGGTTTGATCCTCCCGGCTCATATTCATCACATCTGCGAACAGATTACTTGACGGGCTTCTCGTGATGGCCGCCGAAGCCGGCGCGCATGGCGGAGAGAACCTTGTTGGCGTAATCATCGTTGCCGCGCGAGGCGAAGCGGCCGTAAAGCGCGGCGCTCAGCACCGGCGTCGGCACGCCTTCGTCGATCGCGGCCGAGATCGTCCAGCGGCCCTCGCCCGAGTCCGAAACGCGGCCGGCATATTGCGAGAGGGCGGCGTCGCCATGCAGGGCGTCGGCGGTGAGGTCGAGCAGCCAGGAGGTGATGACGCTGCCACGACGCCAGACTTCGCTGATTTCGGCGATGTCGAGATCGTACTGATAATATTGCGGATGGGCGATCGGCGCCGTTTCGGCATCCTTCTCGGCATCCAGCTTGCCGACATTGGCGTGGCGCAGCACGTTCAGGCCTTCGGCATAGGCAGCCATCAGGCCGTATTCGATGCCGTTGTGAACCATCTTGACGAAGTGGCCGGCACCCGACGGGCCGCAATGCAGATAGCCCTGTTCGGCGGTGCTCTTCTTGGCGGCTTCTTCGGAGCGCATCGGCGAAGCGGCAACGTCACCGACACCTGGCGCCAGCGTTGCGAAAATCGGCGAGAGATGTTCGACGACATCCTTCTCGCCGCCGATCATCAGGCAATAGCCGCGCTGCAGGCCGAAAACGCCGCCGCTGGTGCCAACGTCGGCATAATGAATGCCCTTGGCCTTCAGCTCTTCGGCACGGCGGATATCGTCATGGTAATAGGAATTGCCGCCATCGATGACGATGTCGCCTTCCTCGAGCAGCGGTACGATCGCCGCCAGCTCCTGATCGACAATCGCAGCCGGTAGCATCAGCCAAACCACGCGGGGCTTGGCGAGCTTCGACACGAAATCCTCGAGTGACTTGCTGCCGGTGGCGCCGAGCTGCTCGAGGCCTGCGATGCTTTCCGGACGTGCATCGAAAACAACCGCGGTATGACCGCCCTTCATCAGGCGCTGCACCATGTTGTTGCCCATGCGGCCAAGGCCAATCATTCCGATTTGCATATGTCAGTCTCCTAGGACGGTTTTAATCGTTTTGAATCTCAATAAAGACATTTCGCAATATTTTCCAATGAACAAATGACGGGCGAGCCATGCGCAGACCGGAGAGCGAAAAAAATCGGTCACGTTCACGCATCTGTGATGCTGCATACCGCAGTATGCCGTTTGCCTTTGTGACCGTGCTTTGCCCGTGTCGATGAAAGCGGTATTTCACGGCGCTATCAGAGTTCTGCAATCCATGTCCGCCAGCTGAAAAATAGTTTTCATCGCTCGTCATGTTTCGATGTAACGTTGAGCTGCTTATTATCGATCCCGGGATTCTTTGCATCGTTCTCTATCTAATGCGCTGAACGTCAAGCGTCATAGGAGTCATATGTCTGCGTCGCTGAAACTGCCGCTCATTCCGGCCTCATTTTTTGGCATCGTTTTGGGACTTTCCGGGCTTGCAAACGCCTGGCGCGTCGCAGCGCGCATATGGCAATTGCCGTCTATGGTCGGCGAGATACTGACCTTCGTCAGTTTCGTGGTCTGGCTGCTGCTGATCGTGCTTTTCTCGCTGAAGTGGATCGTGGCCCGTGAGGAAGCCCTCAAGGAAGTGGCGCATCCTGTTCAGTGCTGCTTTATCGGTCTCCTTGGGGTGACGACAATGCTCACGGCCGGTGGCCTATTGCCCTATTCACGCATTGGCGCAGAAACCATTTTTCTCGTCGGCGCCGCCTTCACGCTTGCGTTTTCAGTTTGGCGCACAGGCGGCCTCTGGCATGGCGAACGCGATATTGCAGCAACGACCGCCGTGCTTTACCTGCCGAGTGGTGCAGGATTCTTCGTTACCGCCATCGTCAGCGCGGCTCTCGGATTCCCCGATTGGGCGCAACTTTTCTTTGGCGCAGGCTTCTTCAGCTGGCTCGCGATCGAATCGGCTCTGTTGCACCGTCTGTTGACGGGACCGGCGCTTCCTCCGCCGCTGCGGCCGACGCTCGGCATTCAATTGGCGCCGCCAACCGTCGGTGCCCTCGCCTATATGAGCGTGATGCAAGGGCCGGCCGATACGCTCGTGCACGCCATGATCGGTTACGGCCTGCTGCAGGCGCTGATCCTGCTTCGCCTTCTGCCGTGGCTCATGAAAGATTCCTTCAGCCCGGGCTATTGGGCCTTCACCTTCGGTGCCACGGCACTGGCGACGGCTCCGATGCGGCTGATCGAGCGCGGCGATATCGGTCCCATGGTGAAACTGGCGCCCGTCCTCTTTATCGCAGCCAATATCGTCGTCATTCTGGTCGCCGCGGCAACCATATGGCTGATCGCCAATCGCAAGCTGGTTATCGGCTGGGCCGAGTTCACGGATATCAGCGCCGTCGGCCGGCGTTAAACGAAACCGACACAACGTATCGAAGGACAACATGCTGGATCACGTGACAATCGGTGTTCGGGATATCGAGAAATCGAGGATCTTTTACGATGCGGTTCTGCATATTCTCGGCATTGAACGCCTTTATGCGGAAGGCGAAACCTTCGCGGGTTACGGCATCAGGCCAAAGGCATTCTTCTGGATCGGCCAGCGCGCTGACGCGCAGACAGGTACGCATATCGCCTTCACCGCGAAAAACCGGGAGGCGGTTGATCGGTTCCACCAAGCAGCACTTGCCGTTGGCGGCATTGACAACGGGCCGCCCGGTCTTCGTCCGCATTACCACCCCGACTATTATGGCGCCTTCATCCTCGATCCCGATGGCCACAATATCGAGGCGGTATGTCACCTCCCGGTGAGCTAGCCGCACGCTTGGATTTTCGCGCGGGCAAGATCACTGCAGCGGCGGCCCGACATAGCGCGCTCGCGGCCGGATGAGGCGGCCGCTGGTCGCTTGTTCCATGGCATGAGCCAGCCAGCCTACCGTCCGCGCCAGCGCGAAGATGATCAAGGGCGCATCCTCAGGCAGGTGAAAGGCATGCGTCATCGCGGTCACCGCAAAATCAACATTGACGCGTTCGCCGACAAGCTGTTCGCCGACATCGCGAACCTCTGCGAACAGTGGAGGCAGCGTCAAGCAACGCAGCAATGCCTCGGCACGAATATCGACATCAGGATAGAGCTGGTGGCCGAAGGCAGGTAAAGGCCTTCCTTCCGCGAGATAGCTGCGGACCGCCTCCTCCGCGCCAATCGTGGCGGCGCGGGCAATCAAGGAACGCACGCTTTGCCACGCGCCGCCATGCAGCGGGCCGGTCAGCGTGGAAAGACCGGACAAGGCTGCGGCGGATAAGGTCGCGCCGGCGGAAGCCGTGATTCGTGCGGTGAATGTCGAGGCGTTCAGCTCGTGGTCCGCGAGCAGCACCAGACAGCGCCGTATCAGGTCACCGGCATCCGGGCGATCCCAGGCCACGGCGAGACGCTGATGCAGTGGTTTGTCGGCAGATCCTGGCGCCAGCGCATCGGCCACGGTTGCGAGCACGCTTTCCGCCTCACCCTGCAGCGCTGGAAGCGAGCGCCCCAGCGAGGGCAGATCGGTGGTCGTACGCTCGGCAAGCGCCGAAAATGCTGCATTCAAGGAAGGAAGCTTTCGCCGCATCTCCCCTTCCTCCAGTCGCAGCGGTCGTTTCATGTCCCAAAGCAATATCGCGACATCTTCGAGGCTCGCTCTCTCGGCAAGCTTGGCTGCATTCTGACCGCGATAGAAAAGCCCCCCGTTGAAAACCGTCGACAAGGCCGAAGGCAGCACCGGGTCTCCCCATTGAATCGCCTCGGCGGCCACCGCCTCCGTCTTGCGCCGGCCGGCATGGCGAGTTGCCAGCCGCTTCACGTCATCGGTGAAATAGAGGCTGCGCCGAGTATCCGCCGGATCGGGCTTGGCGCGAATGCGGCCACGGCTGACATTGGCGTACAGCGTCTGCGATTTCGTCCCCAGCAGGGTCAACGCCTGCTCCGCCGTCAGCCAGCTCATAAGTCCTCATATTGATCAATTGCATCAAGATTGACGTCAATGAAAATAGACCCGATCTAATCGGATAGTCAAAGGAGAACCGTAATGAAAAGTGGTCTTGAAGATGTCATTGCCGCAGAAACCAAGCTATCCGACGTCGATGGCGCCGCCGGTCGCCTGATCATACGCGGCGTGTCGCTCGATGATCTTGTGGCGACCAGCCGGTTCGAGGATGTGGCGGCGCTGCTGTTCGATGGCCTGTTCGACGAACATATCGATGCAGCCTCCATCCGGAAGCAGCTTGGCGCAGCTCGTGTTTCGCTGTTTGCACACGTAGCGGCCGCCGATGCAGCGCTGCTCGCTCTGCCGCCGGTGGACGCGATGCGCGCTTTGCTGGCACGAATCACGGACGGCGAGGATTTCGCCAGTGCCATCAATCTGATGGCGGCGCCGGCCGTTTTCCTGCCGGCCGTGTTGCGGCTGCAGAAGGGTGACACGCCGATCAAACCGGATGCCTCATTATCCCAGTCGGCCGATATCCTGCGCATGCTGAGTGGTCGTGTACCGACAGCAGAGCAGACAGCGGGGCTCGACGCCTATCTCGTGACGATTTCCGATCATGGTTTGAATGCTTCGACATTCGCGTCACGCGTCATCGCTTCCACTCATGCCGGCCTGACCTCTTCCGTGCTGGCGGCGATCAGCGCCCTGAAGGGTCCGTTGCATGGTGGCGCACCCGGCCCCGTCCTCGATATGCTCGATGGCGTCGGCAAGCCGGAGAACGCGCGTGAATGGCTGTCGAATGCGCTCGATCATGGCGAGCGATTGATGGGGTTCGGCCATCGCATCTATCGTGTCCGCGACCCGCGTGCCGATGCGTTGAAAACCGCGCTGAAGCCGATTTTTGCCAGCGGCCAGGCGGATGCCGGCCGTATCGCGTTGGCGGAGGCGATTGAAGCTGCAGCACTCGCCCTGCTCAAGGAGCGCAAGCCTGATCGCCCACTCGACGTCAATGTTGAATACTACACGGCCCTGCTGCTCGACGCCCTCGGCTTTCCGCGAAACTCCTTCACCGGCGTCTTTGCGATCGGCCGTACGGTCGGCTGGATTGCCCATGCGCGTGAACAGACGCTCGACGGGCGCCTCATCCGTCCGCAGTCGCGCTATGTCGGTCCGCTGCCAAAGGCAGCATAAGCCGTACTAAGGCTGATCGATGCTCACGCGGCCGCGGATTGACGCGGCCGCACCAATCCTTCGCGGATGTGGCGGGCGAGCTCCTGTGCCGGCGGCATGGCATTCCCCTTGGGCAAATGCAGATTGATCGCGAAAACCGGCAGCTCCGGCAGGCCTTCCTCGATTGAGAGAATGTCGAGATCGGCAGGAACAGTGGAAGCCAGCCAGGCGGTAACCGCCAGATCGGTGCGCACGGTCGCGGTGGTGGCTTCGATATTGCCGTTCTCGAACACGGTGCGCCAGCGCCGACCACCACTACTCAGTGCAGCAAATACGGACGACCGGAAAGCGCAGGTATCGGCCACCATCGAGATCGGTAGCGGCATCTTGCGATAGGCGTTTCCGCCTTTCGCCCCGACCCAGACCAGTCGCTCGACAACCAGACACTCGCCTTGAGACGAACCGAACGGTTCTTCGACCACGCAGAGATCGATAGCGCCCTTCTCCAATTCCTCCAGCAGCTCCGGCGATGAGGCGCAAACCAGAGAAATCTCCACCTGCGGGTAGCGGTCGGCATAGGATTTCAGCACCGGCGCCAGTGTTGCACCCACAAGATCATAGGGAACGCCGAGCCGCACACTTCCCTGAACCGTCCGCTCGGTCATGTCGGCCCAGATGTCGTCGTTGAGCATCAGCAATCGGCGGGCATTACCGCGCAGCCGCTCGCCGGCGTCCGTCAACCGCAAGCCGCGCTTGTCGCGCTCAAACAAAGTGGATCCCAGCATCTCCTCCAGCCTCTTGACCTGTTGGCTGACGGCACCTTGCGTCATGTGCAGCATATTGGCTGCAACGGTCATGCTGCCCTGATCGGCAACGGCGGTGAAGGTTCTGATCAGTGCGATATCGAAGTTTCGGGCCATCCAAGCATTATAAATGCTAATGCTCATGTCCTTCAATATTCGATTTCTTGATGGGTGTTGCGCGCCTATCCCTTCTCCGGAATTGGAGAAAGGCCGAAATGACCATTGAATCCCTGTTGCCGCTGATTCTGTTTGCACTCGTCTCAACCATAACACCGGGCGGCGCGACAACGCTTGCGACCGCTTCCGGCGCCCATTTCGGTTTTTGTCGGTCGATCCCCGTCATGGCAGGTTTCGCCTTCGGCCTCGGCTCCATGGCCGGTGCGGCCGCCGCCGGACTTGGCGGTGTCTTGTTGGCTTTCCCGATATTGCAGATCGCCATGAAGACGCTCGGCTCGCTCTATCTGCTGTGGCTGGCGGTACGGATCGGCAAGAGCGGTCAACCGCATAACGCCGATCAGATGGCGAAGCCGACAGGCTTTGCCGCCGGCGTCTGGATGCTGTGGCACAATCCCAAGGGCTGGGCGATGACGATGGGTGCCGCCGCCTCCTTTGCCATGCTGGCAAACGGCCCGCTGATGCTCGCGATGCTGCTAGCCTCCACCTTCTGTCTGATGGCGGCCATCTCTCTGGCACTATGGTGTGCTCTGGGGCAGTTGCTCGCCCGCCTGCTAAATGCGCCGTGGCAATGGCGCGTCCTCAATGTCTCGCTCGCTTGCCTGCTGGTGATATCCATCATCCCGATGTGGCGCGGCTGAAGCCAGAAATGGCGAGATCGTTTGCAATCACACACGGCTGTGCCAGAGCCACACGGTCAGCGATCCGGCGCGGCCGCGCAAACTTGTGTCGATCGGGCCGTCGAGCCTGCCTTCGATGTAGGGAGCACTATCGCTACCGGCGGAAAGCAGGAGGTCGTCGCTGATGGCGATCTCCGCGCCGTTGCTGGCAGCCACTTCCATCAGGCGGCTTGCCACATTGACGGTGTCGCCCGTCGCGGTGATCTGCTGCCTCCCGCCATCGCCGAGCCTGGAGGCGACGATGGTGCCGAAATGCGCGCCGATCTTGAAGCCGATGCGGGAAGCCGTCTCTTCGGGTAGCGTTGCGAGCCAGCTTCTCATCCGACCGGCGAGATGAATGCAGCAGCGCGCCGCATTGGCCGGATCGGTTCGCTTTGGTTGCGGCAGGCCAAAGAGGATCATGGCGCCGTCACCCATGAAGCTGGTAATGGCACCGCCACTGGCCGTCACCTCCTCGTCGACCAGATGATAGAAGCCGTTCAGCAGCTCACGCACGGCCGTCGGGCCGATCGTCTCGCTGAGACCGGTAAAGCCATTGATGTCGATGAAGACCACGGCTGCTTCCTGGTGCACAGGCTCTGCAAGGAAGGCGGGGTCGCGGGCCAGATGTTCGGCCAGGCCCGGTGCCTGGATGCGCTGCAGCCGCTCGCTCTGCGCCGCGAGGCGCCCGGCCTGCCTGCGGCCGAGCCAGATCTGGGCCGCACCGAAGAGCAGTGCTGGAGGTACAGTCGCCGCGATCGGCAGGGCAGCGCTTAGCCAGAAGCCGTGTTTAAAAGCACTGATATTGATCCCCAGCCAGGCGAGGATGGCGCAAAGCGCCATGATCAAGCCGATGGTGTTGCGCCGCCAGGCAAGCAGGCCGACGATGATGAGGGGCATGCCCACAGCGAAATAGAGATCGATATAGCGGATGCCGTGGTCCCGGATGAGCCCGTCTCTTGCGATCAGATGTGTGATCGAGGTGGATATGACTTCGACACCAGGCAATACCGGATCGAAAGGCGTCGGAAAGACATCGCCGCCGCCGGTCACTGTCGCACCGATGACGACGATATGATCCCTGATTGCCGCCTCCGGCAGTTGACCGCTAAGCGCAGCACTGGCGCTGAGGGTGCGGATCGTGCCGCGCGGCCCATAGAACGAAAGCGGCATCAGATAGCCGGTGTCGGTATAGACGGAGTGGCCACCGATCTTGATGCGGTCCGAGATGACGACCGGCTGTTCGCCGGTGGCCGCCGAAACCACACGCATTGAAAACGACGGCTCGATGCGTTCGCCGCTGCGAAACAGCATCGGCACGAATCGCGGCGTCCCCGTCTTGTCGGTCTGTACGTTGACGACACCGGTGCTTGCGGCACCCGCGAATCTCTCCTGTGGCTCCAGGAATTGCAGCGCGCTCGGTACGCGGGCGAGAGGCTCCTTGCTGTCATCGGCAACGCGCTGGCGGCTTTCGGGAAAAATGCCGGCGGCGGCCAGCACGGCATTCGTCCGCTTCAGCGATTGCTCCAGCGCCGCATCGCCGGCCTCGTCACCGGGATCGATCAGGAGCATGTCGAGCGCGATAGCCTTTGGTCCCAGTGCCGCGATGGCGTCGACCACCTTGGCAAGCGTGGCGCGGGGAAGCGGATAATGTCCGGCCACACGCGACGTCTCATCGTCAATGGCAACGATGGTGACGATATCGGGAGGCTGGCGGCTGCCGCCGATCGTATCTCTCAGATTCGTCAGGGTCGCCTCGGCGCCGTCGACAAACGGGATATCGCCATGCAGGTTCATAATGCCGAGGCCAAGGCCCCAGACAGCAGTCAGGACAAGCGCGATCAGCGTCTGCAGCGGCGGTCTGCGCATCGGCTCAGGATCTCACTGGCCGAGACGGGTCATCAATGCGCTGATGCGCTGCTGTGCCCAGGGTATGACACGCAACGGCGAGCGGCCCTTGTCGGCATCGATGCCCTGTCCCTGGCCGAGTGTGACGCCCTGCCCCGTTGATACCTTGTTGACGGCGACACGGCCGCGCAAGACGAGCACGGATGTCTTGCCCGCCTTCACATCGACCGCCCACCGCGTGCCACGAACGGCGGCGATTGCCTGCGGCGTTACCACCTCGAACCCGCCTTTGACGCGACTGCTGTCGACATCGACCAAGGCTGCCTTGCCGCTGAGCACCAGCGCATCCACCTGCCCATCATGATTGCGGTCCGCAAGCCGGTAATGTGCGCCGCGCTCGATGGTAATGCTGAGCCCCGGCTGGCAATTCAACGTCTGGCGTTCGGTGCTGACAGTCGGTTGAAGCGAGCAGTTCCCGGCGGATTCGGCAGAAGCCGTGCCGGCCCCGACGAGGCATAGAAGGCCCGTTGCCAGCGCCGCGCTGAGAAAATTACTCATTTGAATCATCATTTTGGCCCTCATCACCTATAACTGGGGCCGAAGACGACGATGTCCAGTCACGGCATTCCAGATACTTGGTGGTGATGATGCGTCAGGGATGATTGATCTGCAAGTTGTCGTAGCCTCGCGCCTTGTAAAGCACCGTCGAAATCAACCAGCTCAACAGGAAAATACCGACGACAGCGAAGCCGAAATTGGCGAGATTGTCGTTGAGTTCGCCGATGAAGCGCCAGAATCCGCCTTCGAGACCGAGCTTGTCCGAAATAAGCCCGAGCGCCTCTATGCCGCCGATGAAGATGGCGACGACGACGGAAGCGGCGGTGATTGTCAGATTGTACCAGAGCTTGCGGATCGGCTTGACGAAGGCCCAGCCATAGGCGCCGGTCATCAGCGTGCTGTCGAGCGTATCCATCAGCGACATGCCGGCGGTGAAGAGCGCCGGGAAAATCAGGATCGTCCAGAAGGACATGCCCTGCGCGGCCTGCGCGGCGGAAATGCCGAGAAGCCCGATCTCGGTTGCGGTGTCGAAACCGAGACCAAAGAGGAAGCCGATCGGATACATGTGCCATGAGCGGGTCACGACCTTGAACATCGGCCGGAAGATGCGCGCCAGGAAGCCCCCGCCGGCAAGCAGCGTATCCAGATCTTCTTCCGCGATCCTCTCGCTTCTCCGCGCCCGCCTGAACGCCGACCAGACGCCCTTGAGCACGAAGAGATTGGCAATACCGATCAGGAGCAGGAAGGCCGCCGACACGGTGGTGCCGATGACACCGCCGACATCGTGAAACGAATCGAGTTGGCTCTGCATCGCGGCGGCCGTCGCGGCAATCAGGATCGAGGCGATGACGACGATCGAGGAGTGACCGAGTGAGAAGAAGAAGCCGACGGCATAGGGCTGCTTCTTTTCCTGGATGAGCTTGCGCACGACATTGTCGATGGCGGCGATATGGTCGGCGTCGAAGGCGTGACGAAGGCCGAACATATAGGCAAGAAATGCAATGCCGAGCAGCGATGGCCTGTCCGAGAATGCGACCCAGGCCCAGATCCAGGCAACAATGTTGAAAATAATCAAAAGTGCAAAAGTGAAGGCGATCTTGGCTTTCGGCCGCTCGACGCCATCGTCAAATGGATTGAGGATCATACTTTTGTTCCCGTTATGCTTACTCGCACAGTGCCACGGAAACCCAAGGGGCGCGACAGTCAAATGACGTAGATGCCGAAGTTTTTCGCAGTGTTGCAAATTTGGGCAAGCCCGACATGAGCCGGGCTTGCGTCATTATTCAATCATCCTCTTTCGAAGGGATGGCCCTCGTCTGCCCAGCCGGTAATGCCGCCGATCATCACCTTCACGCGCTTGCCGAGCGTGCCGAGCCGCAAGGCGGCCCTGTCGGTGCCGTTGCAATGCGGACCGGCGCAATAGACCACGAACAGTGTATCCTCAGGCCATTCCGCCATCTTTCGCGCCGTCATCTTGCCATGCGGCAGATTGATCGCGCCGGGAATATGCTGCTCCTGAAACAGGGCTGGACCGCGAACATCGATGAGGACGAAATCCGCGTTGCCTGAGGTCATGGCCTGCTGCACATCGGAACAATCTGTCTCGAAGGCGAGCCTGCGGGCATAATGTTCGGCAACGAGCTGCGGATCTGCGGCGGGGATTTCACTGACTAGGGACATGTAACGCTCCTTCATTGGTTCGCTGCATTCATGCCCGAGCGGTTCGAGAGTTGAAATTGGCCGAAATGCCATATAGCGTCAAAATCATGCCAAACGCTCACATCCCCAATCTTCTCGGCCCGCATGTCGTCACGCTCGTCTATGACGGGCTATGCACTTTCGAATTCGGCGTCGCCCATGAAATCTTCGGCCTGTCGCGGCCGGAGATGGGGGGCGACTGGTATCGATTTTCTGCCTGCGCGATCGAGGATGGCCCGTTGCGGGCTGCCGGCGGCCTCACGGTGCAGGTCGATCACGGATTGGAAGCGATTGCCGATGCCGATCTGATTATCGTGCCCGGATGGCGTGGCATCGGCACGCCTGTCCCCGCCCCGCTGATTACAGAGCTGCAGGCGGCTGGTCGCCGTGGCGTGCGCATCATGTCTTTATGCTCGGGCGTAGCGGTGCTTGCCGCCGCAGGATTGCTCGCTGGCCGAAAGGCAACGACGCATTGGCGCTATGTGGATTCCATAGCCGCGCGCTATCCGGATATTTCAGTCGATGCCGATGTCCTCTATGTCGACGAAGACAGCGTGCTGACGGCCGCTGGAAGTGCTGCGGCCATCGATCTCTGCCTGCATGTCGTGCGCCGGGATTTCGGACCTGATGCCGCCAACAGCGTCGCCCGTCGGCTTGTGGTGCCCCCACATCGAGAGGGCGGCCAGGCGCAATATATCGAGACGCCCGTTCTCAGGCAGCGCGAAGGCGCTCGATTGGGGCCCTTGCTCGAATGGATGCGCGAACGTCTGCAGGAGGATCAGCCCATATCAGCGCTCGCGACACGAGCCGGCATGAGCACGCGAACCTTCCAGCGTCGCTTCGAGGCGACCACAGGCATGTCTCCGGGGGAATGGCTGCTGGGCGAGAGATTAAGGCGCGCTCGCGACCTTTTGGAAAAGAAAGCGGCCATTTCGCTCGATGATGTGGCCGTGGCGAGCGGGTTCGGGTCGCTCGCCACCATGCGCCATCATTTCAGGGAAAAGCTTGCGGTCAGCCCGAGCGACTACCGCAAGCGATTTTCCGGCCTTAGACCAAGCGGCTCTGTTCCGTCGCAGCTTCGATGAAGCTGGAGAATAGCGGATGCGGTTCCAGCGGCCGGGACTTCAGTTCCGGGTGATACTGGACGCCGATAAACCAAGGATGATCCGGATATTCGACCGTCTCCGGCAGGATGCCGTCCGGTGACATGCCGGAGAAGATGAGACCGCAGTCTTCAAGCTTGTCCTTGTAGTCGACATTGACTTCGTAGCGGTGGCGATGGCGCTCGGAGATATCGGTCGAGCCATAGATCTCCGAAATCTTCGTACCCTTCTTGAGAGCCGCCTTGAAGGCGCCGAGGCGCATGGTGCCGCCGAGATCGCCGGCCGCGGTGCGCTTCTGCAGCTCATTGCCCTTCAGCCATTCGGTCATCAGGCCGACGACAGGCTCCTTTGTCGGTCCGAATTCCGTCGACGAGGCATGTTCGACGCCGGCCAGGTTGCGGGCCGCTTCGATGACAGCCATCTGCATGCCGAAGCAGATGCCGAAATACGGCACCTTGCGCTCGCGTGCGAAACGGGCCGCAAGGATCTTGCCTTCCGAGCCGCGCTCGCCAAAACCGCCGGGCACGAGAATGCCGTGAACCTTCTCGAGATAGGGCGCCGGATCTTCCTTTTCGAAGACCTCGGATTCGATCCATTCGAGATTGACCTTGACGCGGTTGGCGATACCGCCGTGATGCAGCGCTTCGATCAGCGACTTATAGGCGTCCTTGAGGCCGGTGTACTTGCCGACGATGGCAATGGTCACCTCGCCTTCCGGCGTACGGATGCGATTGCAGACTTCTTCCCACTGATCGAGACGCGGCTTCGGCGCCGGCTCGATGCCGAAGGCGGCCAGAACCTCGTTGTCGAGGCCTTCCTTGTGGTAGGCAATCGGCACGTCATAAATGTTTGCGACGTCGAGCGCCTGGATGACGGCCGAAGGACGGACGTTGCAGAAAAGCGAAAGCTTGCGGCGCTCGGCCTCAGGGATTTCGCGATCGGCACGCACGAGTAGGATATCGGGATGAATACCGAGCGCCTGCAATTCCTTGACGGAATGCTGTGTCGGCTTGGTCTTCAGCTCGCCGGCAGCCGGAATATAAGGCATCAGCGTCAGGTGGACATAGATCGCAGTGCCGCGCGGCAGGTCGTTGCCGAGCTGGCGGATCGCTTCCATGAACGGCATGGCTTCGATGTCGCCGACCGTGCCGCCGATCTCGCAGATGACGAAATCATAGTCGTCATTGCCTTCGATGACGAAATCCTTGATCTCGTTCGTGACGTGCGGAATGACCTGAACGGTGGCGCCCAGATAGTCGCCGCGGCGTTCCTTGTCGATGATGTTCTTGTAGATGCGACCGGTGGTGATGTTGTCGGTCCTGGTGGCCGAGCGGCCGGTAAAGCGCTCATAGTGGCCGAGATCGAGGTCGGTTTCCGCACCGTCGTCGGTGACGAAGACCTCACCGTGCTGGGTCGGGCTCATCGTGCCCGGATCCACGTTCAGATAGGGGTCGAGTTTGCGAAGGCGGACTCGATAACCACGAGCCTGCAACAACGCTCCGAGAGCCGCGGCCGCAATTCCTTTTCCGAGGGAAGAAACCACGCCGCCTGTGATGAATACATATCGCGCCATGGGAGTCACCGGATACCTTTTAACAAATGATTCCGCTAGCCCTAAAATTCGTTTCCGGAATTTTGGACACAGAAGACGGAATATCGACAAAACAAAACCGGCAGATCCAAGGACCTGCCGGGGATGATCTTGGCCGACCTGGCTTACTTGCCGGTCGGGACTTCGCCGCCGCTCTGGGCTGGCGCAGGTGTCGTAGCCGTCGGCGCGGTCTGCTGACCGGTAGCGGCCGGAGCCGGCTGCGTGCTCGTTGCAGCTGCCGGCTGGTTCGTCGTTGCGGGCGGCGTTGCCTGCGACTGCGGAGCGACGGCACCGCTGTTCGGAACGCCGCTATTGTCGGCTGGCTTCGGCTGAGTCGTCGCCGGAGCAGCACCCTTCTGGCCGCCGAGTGAGTCGAGAATGCCGTTACCCTGGCCCGCCGTGCTCGGGATACGGTTCAGAATGTCGGTCGGGCGCGATTCGAAGCGCGACAGAACATTCATGCCAAGCGCCAGTGCGAAGAACAGCGCCGCCAGGATGGCCGTGGTGCGCGTCAGCGCATTGGCCGTACCACGCGCGGACATGAAGCCCGATCCGCCGCCGATGCCGAGGCCACCGCCTTCGGAGCGCTGAATCAGCACCACGCCGATGAGGGCGACAACGATCATGAGATAGATGACAAGCAGTACGGTTTGCATAGGTCCAGTCCTGCCCGCATGCGGGCATCAAAAAGAAAAGCTCGCGGCTCTTTACATGAGGCTCTCGCCTATTCCAAGCCCTTTTGAGGCCGGAATTCCGGACAAGCCGGTCTTTAGGCGAACTGCCGTTCGAATGCGGCATAAATGGCGAGGAAATCGACCGCTTTCAAGCTTTGACCTCCGACAAGCAAACCATTGACGTTGGGAACATCGAGAAGGTCCCGCGCATTGGCGCCGCTGACCGATCCGCCGTAGAGGATTCTCATTTTGCCGCCTTGCTTGCCGAAGCGTTCGACGAGCTCGGAACGGATGAAGCCATGGGCCTCCTCGACATTTTCGCGGGTCGGAACCTGACCGGTGCCGATCGCCCATACAGGCTCGTAGGCGATGACGGTCGATTCTGCCGTCGAGTTGTCTGGAATCGAGCCGGCCAGCTCGCGCTTCAGCACATCCAGGGTCTGGCCGCTGTTGCGCTCATAGGCGGTTTCGCCAAGGCAGATGATGGCCGTCAGGCCCGCTTCATGGGCGGCCTGCGCCTTGGCGCGCACCAGCATGTCGCTTTCCGCGTGGTTCCGGCGACGCTCGGAATGGCCGACGATCACATGGGTGCCGAAGCAATCCGCAATCATCTCGGCCGAGATATCGCCGGTATGTGCGCCGCTGACCTGCTGGTGGCAATCCTGGGCGCCTATCGCCAGCGGGCTGTCGTCGCAGAGCGCCGTCGCGACATAGAGCAAGGTGGCCGGAGGGCAAAGCAGCGTATCGATTTTCTCCGATAGCGGCGTCTTGACGCCGTCTGCGATCGCCTTGATCTGATCCAGGCTCGCACGCGTGCCGTTCATCTTCCAGTTTCCGGCCAGAAGCGGCCGTACAGTCTTCGTCATTCCGAACTTCTCCCCCTTGATCCACCTGTCGGACTAACAAAACTGTGGAGGAAAGGAAAGTTATGGAAAGGGGTCGAAACCGGTTCAAATCGTTTGAAAGATGCTTATCCGGAAAATAAGTCGAATTGGCTGATATGTTTCAGGAGGCCTGTGGATCAGCGATCCAGTTGAGCACCCTGCGCCAATCGGTCATCCGCACCGGCGTTCCATGATTTCCGGTTTCGAAAAGCGTGAACCGCGTCGGGTAATGCGCTTTGTAGAGCTTCTCGAACAGGGCTTGCTGGTCGGCTGCCGCATAGACCGGATCCTTGCTGCCATGGGTGAACCAAAGCGGCAGCTTCGCCTTGTAGAAGGCGCTCTTCGTAAAATCCGGATCGGTGACACCGCTTAGAATCGCCATGCCTTTCAGGCGCTTGACGCTTTCGGCATCGCGGGTGATGCCCCAGCAGATGAAGCTGCCCATCGAGGCGCAGGTCAGAATGACGGGCTTGCCGCCGGATTGTTCGGAGGAATAGCGGATCAGCGCTGCTATATCGGCCACGCCATTGCTGTCGAAGCTCTTGACGCTTGGCGCATAGTAGGTGCCGCCGTTTGCGTAGGCGAGGTTTTTCAGCCGGTTGAAATTGCCGCCGAACGTATAGTCGTTGGAGCCGAGCCGGCGATCGCCGCCACGGCCATGGATGAAAATGACGGTGAAAGCCTGTTTCGATGCCGGCCCTATCCGCGTGACATCGACCTTGTGATCGCCGAGCTGCAGGGTCTCGTCTTCCTGCGCCTTCCAGCGGACGCCCGTGTCGACATAGGCCGGCTTGACGCGCTTTTCCGGGATTTGGTCGCGACCGTTGATATCCCGCATCTCCTGATAATCGATCGTCTGGAAAGCGCCATTGTCATGGCTCTCGAGCACGGTCTGATTAGAAAAGAGTTCGTCCTTGAAGGGCTTCAGCATCTCCGCATCGGCGCTGGAAGCGGCCGCAAGCAGCAGAAAGCTTGATATCGCGGCCAGGATAGGCAAATGAGCTGTGGACATTCGCATGCGGACACTTCCTCCGATCGGCCACCGGGCTTGCCATTCGTCACCCGGCAACGCAAATCTCTTTATAAATCTGCCCCGTCGTGGGGCGCCATCGCTCTTGTGTGCCGTTTCTGGCAGAATCACGGTGATTCGCGAATAGCGGCCGCAAATGCGATAATAAAAGGGGTCTGGCCCCACCAGAACAAATCTGAGCAGCTTGAAATTCTATGGATAACAGCAACGATCTCTTCTCCGGACTGCCTAGTGCCCCTAAGCCGGAGGCAACGGAAAAGCCCGCCCTGAAAGTTGAAAAGCCTGTGGCAGCGACGCCGCAGCGCGCGGCGCCGACGACATCTTCAGCCGAGGAATATGGCGCAAGCTCGATCCGCGTTCTTGAGGGGCTTGAGCCGGTCCGCATGCGTCCGGGCATGTATATCGGCGGCACGGATGAAAAGGCGCTGCACCATCTCTTCGCCGAAGTCATCGACAATTCGATGGACGAAGCCGTTGCCGGCCATGCCAATTTCATCGAGGTCTATCTCGACCGGCAGGGTTATCTGACCGTCACCGACAACGGTCGCGGCATCCCGGTGGAAAACCATCCGCAGGTACCGGGCAAATCGACGCTCGAAGTGATCATGACCAAGCTGCATGCCGGCGGCAAGTTCGACGGCAAGGCCTACGAGACCTCGGGCGGTCTGCACGGCGTCGGCGTCTCCGTCGTCAACGCGCTGTCGGATGATCTGGAAGTCGAGGTCGCCCGCAATCGCAAGCTCTATCGCCAGCGCTTTTCGCGCGGCGTGCCGGTCGGCGGCCTTGAAGAAATGGGCGATGTCCATAATCGCCGCGGCACCCGGGTCCGCTTCCATCCCGATCCGCAGATCTTTGGCGATCATGCCCGCTTCGAGCCGGCCCGTGTCTTCCGCATGGCGCGCTCCAAGGCCTACCTGTTCGGCGGCGTCGAGATTCGCTGGAGCTGCGATCCGGAACTGGCGCCGGAGGGCTCCGATGTTCCTGAGAAAGCCGTCTTCCATTTCCCTGGCGGCTTGAAAGATTATCTCAAGGCGACGATGGGCAACGAGTTCACCGTTACCCGAGAGATTTTCGCCGGCAAGACGGAGAAGGATAGCGGTCACGGTTCGCTGGAATGGGCGATCACCTGGTACGGCGGCGATCCGCAGATCCATTCCTATTGCAATACCATCCCGACGCCTGAGGGCGGCACGCATGAGGCCGGCTTCCGCATCGCGCTTACCAAGGGTCTGAAGAGCTACGCCGAACTAACGCAGAACAAGCGCGCCGCCAATATCAGCACGGAAGACGTGATGATATCGGGCGTCGGCATGCTCTCGATCTTTATCCGCGAACCGGAATTCGTCGGCCAGACCAAGGACAGGCTCGCGACCGTCGAGGCGCAGCGCATCGTCGAAAACGCTCTGCGCGATCCCTTCGACCACTATCTTACCGATAATCCGACCGAAGCCGAAAAGCTGCTGGAATGGGTGATCGAGCGCTCTGAGGAGCGCATGCGCCGCCGCAAGGAAAAGGAAGTCAACCGCAAGACCGCCGTGCGCAAGCTGCGCCTGCCCGGCAAGCTCGCGGACTGCTCGCAGAACTCCGCCGCCGGCGCCGAACTCTTCCTGGTCGAGGGTGACTCGGCCGGTGGCTCTGCCAAGCAGGCGCGCAATCGCATGAATCAGGCGATCCTGCCGCTGCGCGGCAAGATCCTCAATGTCGCCAGCGCCGGCCGCGAAAAGCTTTCGGCCAACCAGCAGATCGCCGATCTGATCCAGGCGCTGGGCTGCGGCACGCGCTCGAAATACCGGGAAGAAGACCTTCGCTATCAGCGCATCGTCGTCATGACCGATGCCGACGTCGACGGTGCTCACATCGCCTCGCTGCTGATTACCTTCTTCTATCAGGAAATGCCCGAACTGGTCCGCGGTGGCCATCTTTTCTTGGCCGTTCCGCCGCTCTACAAGATCACGCAGGGGGCGAAATCGATTTATGCCCGCGACGACGCGCATCGGCTGGAGCTGATGGAGACGGAGTTCAAGGGCAAAGGCAAGCTCGAGATCAGCCGATTCAAAGGCTTGGGCGAAATGCTTCCCGCGCAGCTCAAGGAAACGACGATGGATCCGTCCAAGCGGACCTTGTTGCGTGTCGAGATCGATGAGGTCGATTTCGAGGGCACGCGCGATGCCGTCGACAATCTCATGGGCACCAAGGCCGATGCCCGCTTCCGCTTTATTCAGGAGCGTGCGGCCTTCGCCGAGGATCTGGATATCTGACAACCGCAACGGGTTGCCGTTGCCCGGCACCATCCCCGATATTTTATCGGAATGTCGGATATTCGTTACGAACGCGTCATGGACGGATGCATAGATGGCGGCATTAGCTTGAATGTCGCTATTTAACCATTCGGATTGACCATATCGCCATGTTGAAGCCCATTTTGTCGGCTGTTGCCGCCGCCTTCCTGTTCGGCCTTCCCGTTCACGCTGCAGACATCGGCACGATTATCGACGTGCCCTGCCCCTTTGGCGACTGCAACGCCGGCATCAGCCTCGCCTATCTCGGCAGCTACGATATCCCGACAGGCTTCACGGAAAATGGCGTTGAGGTCGGCGGCCTGTCGGGCATCGAATTTGATCCGTCAACCGGCCGCTATATTTCCATCAGCGATGATCGCTCCGAGAAGGCGCCGGCCCGCTTCTACCGCCTGGATATTGACGTCAGCGCCGAAGGCCTGAAAGGCGTAGCGGTTCTCGATCACGTTACGCTGCAGGATAAGGATGGCCAGCCTTTCGCGACGAAAAAGGTGGATGCGGAATCCATTCGCCTTGGCAGGGACGGCATATATTGGAGCAGTGAAGGCGACGGAAAGGCATTGCTGCCGCCCTTCGTGCGTATTGCCAACCGAGCCGGCGGCTACATGCGCGAATTTTCACTGCCGGACGGATTCGCGCCCACCGCCGACAAGAGCACTGGCATCCGTGACAATCTCGCTTTCGAAGGCCTGGCTTTTCTCTCCGGTGGAGATCTGATCGTCGGCACGGAATCCGCGCTCTATCAGGATGGGCAGATCGCCACGCTCACCGGCGGCGCGCTTGCCCGCCTCATCCGCTATGACGTCGCGACCGGCGAACCGAAGGCGCAATATGTCTATCCGGTCTCGCCAATTCCGCAGGCGCCACCCACGGCAAACGGCTGGAACGATTCCGGCCTGTCCGAGATCATCGGACTTGACGACCACCATCTGCTCGCGATCGAACGCGGCTACGCCCAGGGTATCGGCAATACCATCGTGATCAATATGGTCGATCTCGACGGCGCTACCGATGTGTCGAACATCCCTTCGCTTGCCAAGACCGATCAGCGCGTCGTGCCGGTGCGCAAGGCCCAGATCATGGATCTGCGGGCTCTCGGCCTTGCCCCTGACAACATCGAAGGCATTGCCTTCGGCAAGGCCAGGGACGGCACGGATGTATTGATCCTTGTCGCCGACAACAACTTCAATCCGATGCAAAAGACCCAGTTTTTCGCATTCAAGGTGATCCGCCGTCCCTCCTGAAGCCTTGTTATTATCTTTACGGCAGTCGTGTTATTGTCACGGCATCGGAATAAAGAGGCTTTCAGGGCGTTGCTCTTGAAAGAGCCTAGATCGTACCCCATAACCGGGTGGATCTAGTTGAAGAGGGGCAAAGTAAGTCCGGTGGGTGTATTTGAACGTCAGAAGCCGAAGGAGCATCGTTGGCTGGGGTCGAGTGCGCATGCGCGCATGCCGCTTATTCCATCCATCTCCGCTGCGCGTTGGCTGCTAATTCTGATTGCCATTGCCGGCGCCTATTTCTTCTACGGCTTTCTTGTTCCGGTTTTAGCCGCAGCGGTGATCGGTTTCGCCACCTGGCCGCTTTATAGCGAGCTGCTGCGCCGCACTGGTGGCAATACGACGCTCGCGGCCACCATCGCCCTTATGTTCATCGTGACGTTTCTCGTCCTGCCGATCGTGCTGTCGGCCATCTATATGGCTGGTGAAGTGCGCGAATGGTTCGGCTGGGCCGTTCACGTCAACCGCGAAGGCGCGCCAACGCCGGAATGGATCCTGGCCTTGCCAGTCGTTGGACAATGGCTTGGCGAACAATGGACGCAATATGTCGGCAGCCCGGGCTCAATCGGCGAGCTGGCGCAACTGGTCAGTGGCGCGCATATCGGCAACATCTACAGGGCGGTCCTTGCGGCGGGCGGCAACGCGTTTCATGTCGTCTTAACCCTGCTGTTCATGCTGATCGCCCTGTTCTTCATCTATCGCGATGGTTCGACCTTCGTGCGCCAGGTCGATCTCCTTGGCGAGCGCATCCTTCCGAACCGCTGGGAACGGATTTCCCGTGTCGTGCCGGCCACCATCAGCTCCACCGTCATGGGCATGACGCTGATCGCGATCGGCGAAGGCATCGTTCTCGGCGTGGCCTATTGGATTGCCGGCGCCCCCTCTGCGATCACGCTTGGCGTTCTCACAGGCGTCATGGCCCTTGTGCCGGGTGGCGCCCCGCTGTCGATGTTTCTCGTCTCGGTTTATCTTGTTGCCAGCGGGTCACTTTGGGCGGGCGTTGGATTGTTTGTTTGGGGCACGGTCGAGCTTTTCATCGTCGACAAGACGCTTCGCCCGAAGCTTGTCGGCGGCCCGATCAAGCTGCCCTTCCTGCCGACCTTCTTCGGTCTCGTCGGCGGCGTAAAGACCATGGGCTTCCTTGGTCTGTTCATCGGCCCGGTCTTGATGGCAATCATCGTCGCCATCTGGCGCGAATGGATTCGCGAGGCGGAACTGACCGAAGAGCAGCATGCGCAGGAGCCTGAGTTGCAACTGCGTGGCCCGACGGTTCCGAACGCTGATCGCGTGCCTAGGTCAGAGCCAGCCTCTTCTCCATGAACAGGCTGAGCGGGTCTGGTTGATAGCTACCGAAGGCCGCAATCTCGACATAACCGAACCTTTTGTAGAGGGCGATTGCTTCCGGCTGATATATGCCGGTTTCCAGGCGGATGGCTTCAAGTCGCTTTTCGGATGCGGCTGTTTCAAGTGTCTCCATCAGCTTGCGCGCAACGCTAAGCCCTCTGGCAGCGGGATCCACGAACATGCGTTTGATTTCAGCGGTGCCCTCGCCTGCTTCCACAAGCCCGCAACACCCGACGATATCACCGTTGATTCTCGCAACCCAGAACGTCACCTCCGGCTTTTCCAGCGAGGCAAGGTCGAGCATGTGGTTGCTCTCGGCCGGATAAAGCGATTCCGCATAGGCATCCGACATGTTGAGAAGGCGGATAACGCCATCCTGGCGGGGAGATTCAATAGCAATAGACAGCGACAAGATACACCTCGGTGAAGACTGTCGCTGGATATCACGCGGCGGCGAGGGTCGCCAGTGCGGCGAAGCCCCGGGCGGCCTGCCGCCGTTCGGCATTTGCAAGTTTCTCCACCATGTCGAGCAGCTGCGTGGCCGCAGCCGGCTGCTCCGTCAGGCGGAATTTGCGCATCAGGAGAGACGAGACATTCTCGAGCATGGCTCCGCCATTCGCCCGCGACGCATCACGCCAGGTGAGCGTTGCTTCCACGAATACTGTGCTGATGTCGCGGGATAGTCCGGCGCTCTCGTAAAGCGCGCGGATGGCATGGGCTCGGCCTCTGGAAATGATCGAACGGGTGCGTCGTTCGTCGCAGCCGGAGAGATTGGTGATGGCGCAGGCAAAGAAATCGACCTTGCCGGAGCAAAGTGCGTGCATCAGGAAAGCCGGTGTCAACCAGCCGCTCTGCCTCAAATGTTCGACCAGGTCCGGCAGCTGTTCGTGTTGCGCAGATCCGGCGATGGCAACGGTCGCCGATTCGCTGGCTTCGCGGGTCACCTGCTGGAGCCTGCCGGCGCCGATAACCGTCTGGATGAGGCTCGATTCCAATAGCGCCTCGCTGACCCGCCGCATCAACAGGTGCCTGATGTCCGAAGACAGGCCATCACGAGACAGAAGCAGGCCGCGTATGTCGGCACAATCGCCTAGCCGCTCTGCGATACGCTTCAGCGAAGCCTGCGAAAGCAATGCTCCGTCATTCTCGAGAAGGCAGAGGATTTCGGTCTCTCCGCCGATCTCCGCAAGGGCCGCACAAGCCATCCGAGGCACCTGCCCGCGCGATGCGATCAAAATCCGCGTCACATCGCTACCATGCAGCGCGAGATCGACCAGATCGGCATCGGTGAACACCGGAGAAAACAGGATGATCTGCCCTGCAATTTCGGGCTGATCCTCGGCAAGGGACAAGATGACGTTGCGCGGAGCATCAGATGAGCGGGCGACGGCTTCGGCCAGCGCCAGTCGTACGCGCGGTGACGGATCATCGAGCAGATAGGTCATCGCCATCTCGGCGGCGACGCGTTCCTCATTCGGCATGTCCGATTGCAGATAGGCGCGGCCGAGGGCATTGGCTGCCCTGGCTCTGTTGTCTGCCTTTGCGGTCTCGGCCCAGCGAAGGAATGCTTCTATGATCACGTTACGCCTCGATATCGGCGAGGCGATTCCCGCCCCGCGAACTCATGCTGCCAACCTTAGCGGGCAAAGGTTTACGGGGCGTTTACCTTGTTCATTAACCAAGAAAAATTAGCGCGATATGTGTCAGGGTGCCTTGGGGCGTATCATTTCGAAGACATCACTGCCTTCGCTATAGTCCATATAGCCCATGCGCGCGATCGGCCTTGCCAGCGCCATATCAAGCCTCCCATCGCGAATGATCGTTTCATCAATATGGATGCCAACAACTTGGCCGATGACCATGATGTTTTCCGAAGCCTCGCCATCCAGGCCTTTCGGCTCCAGAATTTCGGTGACACGGCACTCCAGCACCGCAAAGGCCTCACCGACATAGGGCGCATCGACCAATTCGCCCGGCCTTGCGGTCAGCCCCGCCAATTCGAACTCGTTGACGCCATAAGGCACGGCGATCGATGATTGGTTCATCTTTTCGGCGATGTTGCGGCTGACGAGGTTGGCCGTAAAGACGCCTGTCTCCTCGACATTACGAACACTGTCCTTGCGTCCGGCCGACGAAAACATCACCAGCTTCGGCTGGTCGCTGACCGCGTTGAAGAAGGAGTAAGGGGACAGGTTCAGCGAACCGTCCCTGCCCTTGCTGCCGATCCAGCCAATCGGCCTTGGCGCGACGATGGCCTTGAAGGGGTCGCGCGCCAGACCGTGACGATTGGTATCCGTCGTGTAGAACATCAGGCGTCCCCGCCACCGACCCATGTCACCGTTTCCGACAATTCCGGACGCGGACGCTCGACGGGCGGGAAGCTCGATGAGCCGATATGGATGAAGCCGGCGACCTTCTCGCCCGAGGCGACGCCGAGCAGCGGATAGGCCCGCTCGTCATAGGCAAACCATTCCGTCAGCCAGTTGGATACCCAGCCATGAGCATTGGCCGAAATCAACAGGTTCAGGCAAAGCGCGCCTGCCGACATCAGTTGCTCCCATTCCGGGATCTTGACATGCGGCGCCGCCTTGCTGACGACGGCGATCACGACCGGCGCGCGCGTGAAGCGGGTGCGCTCCACCTGGATCATTTCTTCCGACAGATCCGGCTTTGCTTCCAATGCAAGCGTCAGCAGCTCCTCGCCGATGCGTGCACGCTCCTCGCCGCGATAGACGATGAAGCGCCAAGGGGCGATCTTGCCGTGATCCGGCACGCGCGAGGCCAATCGGATGATCTCCTCGATCTCGGCCTTTTCCGGACCTGGCTCTGCCATTTGAAATGCAGGGATAGATCGACGCACGGCGAGATAATCGATCAGCTTGATGTCGGTTTTCATTGAGTGATTGCTCTCATTTTACGGATACGAGGATGTGGGTCTTGAATTTGCCACCGCATTGGTTTTGAAGTGGCGTGTGTTTTATCGGAAGTCAATCGGTTCGGAACCCATGTCAGGCATTTCATCCGCTCGCCGATTGAGCGCGGCTTTTGCCGTCCTGCTGAGCCTCAATAGCACCGCATCCGCGCAGGAGGCTTTCAAGGAGTTCAAGCAGCTCGACGGCAGCGTGAAGATGCCGAAGCTCAACGCATTCGTAGCGCCCGGCGGCGAAAATTCGCCCTCCCGCACATTGCGTGACGTTTGGCTTGAAGCCAAACTGACCCCGCAGAGCGGCCCGCAGCAGCAGGGCCTGTCCTGGTATGTCTTCAGCCCGATCGCCGGCGCCGACGGCAAGCTGCCGCTGGTGGCAAGCTCGAAGGGTGGCTCGGCCGCCTTCCATCTTCTGCCCGGTGACTACTTCGTCAATGTCTCCTTCGGCCGTGCTGGCGTGACCAAGAAGTTGAGCGTCGCGGAAACGGGCGATACCCAGAAACAAACCATGGTTCTTGATGCCGGCGGCATGGTGCTGAACGCCGTTTCCGGATCCGATGTCCGCATTCCGCCAAAAGAGTTGAGTTTCGCGATCTATTCCAGCGAGGCCAAGGAAGATGGCGAACGCGGCCTTGTCATGGCCGACGTCAAGCCGAACACGCTGGTGGGCCTGAGCGCAGGCACCTACCACATTGTTTCGGAGTATGGCAGCGTCAACGCAGTCATCCGAGCCGATATTCAGGTTGAAGCCGGCAAGGTAACGGAGGCGACCATCCAGCACCGGGCGGCAAAGATCACGCTCAAACTGGTGTCGGATGCCGGCGGCGAAGCGATCGCCGATACCGCCTGGTCGATCCTGACCTCTGCCGGCGATATAGTCGGGGAAAGCCTGAGCGCCTTCCCGACTATGGTACTCGCCGAGGGCCGTTATACTGCCGTGGCTCGTAACAAGGACAAGATCTACCAGCGGGACTTTACCGTGGTGGCAGGCACGAACACGGATGTGGAAGTGCTGATGAAGGAACAGCAGCCGCAGGAAGTCGACGACCAGCAACCGGCCCAGCAGCTCCCGATCCAGATGCCGCAGATGCGCCAGACCCAAAGCCCCCAGACGCAACCGGCGACCTCCACCCAACAACCATTGCCGACATATGAGCAACTGGTACCCGCCGGAGGCGACGAAGGCGAAAGCATGGATTGAGGCCTTGAGGGCTGCTTCTCCGCCATCGAAGCGCGAAAGCAGGCAGAAGTATCTCGCCCCTCAGACAGCCTTTCGCCGCAGCATCCTTCTCGGTGGCGCCATCGAAAATACGGCACCGTATAGCTTCGAGAGCATATCCTTGCGGTCGCTTCCTTCGCTCAGCGCTTCCCAGCTCATCAGGGCACCGACATGCGCTGTGATCGTGCTTCCTGACAGACGCCGGAATTCGCGGATCAACAATGAGAGGCGCAGCGTCATCGAAAGGCGGCTCGCCAGATGAAACAGCCGGCCGTTTTGCCCCTCGAAATAGACCGGTATGACGCTAGCGCGCGCCGCCTGGATCAGCTTAGCCGGAAATATCTTCCACGGCAGGTCTTCGGCGCGGCCAAAACCCTTCTTCGCAGTGGCGACGCCGCCGGCGGGAAAGATGATGATCGTCGTGCCTTCCTTGAGCAGACGAACGGCTTCATGACGCGTCTTCATGTTGATCGCCATCGCTTCCTTGGTTTCCTCGAAGGAAACGGGCAGCGAATAATCATGCATCTCCGGCACCTTCAACAACTCGTTGTTGATCAGGACCTTGAACGGACGGCCGAGCTGCTCGGCAAGCGCCAGGACGGCGATCCCGTCGCCAATGCCAAAGGGATGATTGGCGACGATGACGATCGGCGCGTCGGGAATTTGGACCGGAGGCCATTCGCCCTTGGCAAGCAGGCGCACGTCGATGAGATCGAGCATCTTACCGAAGACGCGCTCGCTCTTGCCGACGATATCGCTACGCCAGATATCATAAAGTCGGGCATAACGATCGCGGCCGGACAGGCCTTCGATGGAGCGGATGAACCAGCGCTTGATGCGCGGGTCCCGTTCATTGGCGTAGGATAATTCTTTGAAATCCAAATGCGCGACGGGCTGCCCCGCTCCTATCGTTCAGCTGCGCGATGTACAGCGGCCGCAGCAACGCTTTGATTTATAAACTATATGAAAGATTTATGTCAGTTGTCTGACGGCACCCTTAAAGTGCCGTCAGGTATCATTTTGCCGTTAAGCAGCGGCCTTGGCGCGCCGTGCTTCCCGCTTGCGCAGAATATCCGGCGCCGTGGCCTCGAGAGTAAGCGATGCGATGGCTTCATCAAGTGACATAGCCGTCTGAACCTGGCTGCCGAGACGGCGGATGTTGACCGAACGCTCTTCGGCTTCCTTCTTGCCGCAGACGATGATCACCGGAACCTTCGTCACCGAATGTTCGCGGATCTTGTAGTTGATCTTCTCGTTGCGGAAGTCGGTCTCGACATCGAGGCCGGCATCGCGCAGCGCTTCGGCAACTTCTTCGCCATAGGAATCGGCTTCAGACGTGATCGTCGCCACGACGACCTGCAGCGGCGAAACCCAAAGCGGCATGTGACCGGCGAAGTTCTCGATCAGGATACCGAGGAAACGCTCCATCGAGCCGCAAATGGCGCGGTGGATCATGACGGGCTGGGTCTTTTCCGAATGCTGATCGATGTAGAAGGCACCGAAGCGTTCCGGCAGGTTGAAGTCGACCTGCGTGGTGCCGCACTGCCATTCGCGGCCGATGGCGTCCTTCAGCGTATATTCGAATTTCGGACCGTAGAACGCACCCTCGCCCGGCAGAATGCCGGTCTTGATGCGACCCTCGGACTGCGCCTCGATGGTCTTCAGCACATCCATCATCACGCTTTCGGCGCGGTCCCAGAGCGCGTCGGAGCCGACGCGCTTTTCCGGACGGGTCGACAGCTTGACGACGATTTCCTTGAAGCCGAAGTCTTCGTAGACCGACAGGATAAGGTCATTGATCTTCAGGCACTCGGCGGCCATCTGCTCGTCGGTGCAGAAGATGTGGGCGTCGTCCTGCGTGAAGCCGCGCACGCGCATCAGGCCATGCAATGCGCCTGAAGGCTCATAGCGATGGACTGCGCCGAATTCCGCAAGGCGGATCGGCAGTTCGCGGTAAGACTTCAAGCCATGCTTGAAGATCTGGATATGACCGGGGCAGTTCATCGGCTTCAGCGCGAAGACGCGATCATCATCCGTATCGTCGCCGGCGACGGTGACCTTGAACATGTTGTCGCGATACCAGCCCCAGTGACCGGAGGTTTCCCAGAGCGACTTGTCGAGCACCTGCGGTGCGTTGACTTCCTGATAGTCGCCTTGCAGCCGCCGGCGCATATAGGACACCAGCGTCTGGAACATGCGCCAGCCCTTGCCGTGCCAGAAGACGACGCCTGGGCCTTCTTCCTGGAAATGGAACAGGTCCATTTCGCGGCCGAGGCGACGATGGTCGCGCTTCTCGGCCTCGGCAAGAATATGCAGATAGTTGTCGAGATCGGCCTGTTCGGCGAATGCCGTGCCGTAGATGCGGGTCAGCATCGGGTTATTGCTGTCGCCGCGCCAATAGGCGCCGGCCACCTTCATCAGCTTGAACGCCGTGCCGATCTGGCCAGTGGACGCCATATGCGGACCACGGCAGAGGTCGAACCAATCGCCCTGATAGTAGATCTTCAGATCCTGACCTTCAGGGATCGCATCGACCAGTTCCACCTTGTAGCGCTCGCCCTTGGCGGCAAAGACTTCCTTTGCCTTCTCGCGCGACCAGATCTGCTTGGTGAAGGGGGCATTGCGCTGGATGATCTCGCGCATCTTCTTCTCGATGACCGGAAGATCATCGGGTGTGAAAGGCTCGTTCTTGGCAAAATCGTAGTAGAAACCGTTCTCGATGACCGGACCGATCGTCACCTGCGTGCCGGGCCACAGTTCCTGAACCGCTTCGGCCATAACGTGTGCCGCGTCATGCCGGATGAGCTCCAGCGCGCGATCGTCCGTGCGGGTGATGATTTCGATCTTGCCGTCAGTTACCGGATCCGAGAGGTCACGCACGGTGCCGTCAATGGCAATGGCGACCGACTTCTTGGCCAGCGACTTTGAAATGGATTCGGCGACATCGCGACCGGTCGTGCCGGCAGCGAAGCTGCGCACGGAACCATCGGGAAATGTCAGGGAAACAGATTGGGACATCGATATTCTCCTTGTCCAGTCCCGCCAACGAATGCGGGTGGTTTTAAAGATGAAGACCCAGGCAGATGCAGCTTGGATCCGCGCGCCTGATAGCTGTATTTAGCCGTCTAGTAAAGGAAAAGCGGCGCTAGCGGCCGATCATCTCGGCCAAACCGCGCACGGTGTTCCAGTTTCGCATCGTTCCGATGCCAAGCCGCTTGGTGGTCAGAGCCGGCAATAGCTTCGTCTCGCTGGCTTTGAGGCCGAAATCGATCCAGAGATCGCCATCGATAATTGCCATGCGCTCGTCCTGCCGATATCTGGCAAATATATCGAGGGTTTGAGGCTCAAGCGGCTGGCGCATGACGCGAATGATGACCTCGCTACCGATGCCATCAAGGAAAGGATTGCCTTCTGCGAGCTTCAGCCATGTATCGGCGTCGCGCACGATGATATCGACATGTTTTCCGAAGGCTGCTGCAAAGCCGGCTTCGAGCTTCGCCTCGATCGAGGCAATGGGCTGTTTCGCGCCTTCGAAAATCAGATTGCCGGTTGCGACAAGCGTTCTGGTGTTGTGAAAGCCCAGCCCCTCCGCCATCGCCTTCAGATCCGCCATCACGACCCTGCGGCCCGGGCCAATAACGATGCTGTAGAGCAGTGCGACATAGATCGCCATCTGGTCAGGCGGCCTTTTGCCCGAGCCGGAAATAGCGCCAGGGTGCCCACCAATGATAGCGATTCTCCAATGTATCGGGCACCGGATCGAGACCGTTGGTGCCCCCGGGACCACAGCGCCCCACACGAAACAGCGTCATCCAACCGCCGGCCCATAGACCATGCCGGGCAATCGCCTCATAGCCATATTCCGAGCAGGTCGGGATATGGCGGCAGGAATTACCGATGAAGCCGGACAGGGTGAGCTGGTAGAGGCGAATGAAGCCCATGCCGAAGAGGCGGTCTGGCGTCTTGCGGAAAGGACCGGAATAGTTACGTGATTGATTTATCCGGTTGGGTGGCTCCGCATTGCGTCTCGCGCTCTTCGGAGCCTCGGCGCCGCCCTCGTCTTCATCGTCGTCCTGCATGAGACAGAATTGACACATCGCACGGAGCCTCGATCAGACGGCTGCGGCCGTTTTAGCGTTTCCGCCCTGGCGTTCCGCCTCGATCTGGCCGATCGCATCGACAACGGCATCGAATGTCAGCATCGTCGACGCGTGACGCGCCTTGTAATCCCGGACGGGTTTCAGGTAGCGCATGTCCTCGAAGCGACCGCTTGGTCCCTCACCATCAGCCTTGAGCATCGCGAGCATATCCTCGCGCGCCTGGCGCAATTCTTCCGCCGATGCTCCAACGACATGGCGGGCCATGATCGAAGACGACGCCTGGCCGAGCGCGCAGGCCTTGACGTCATGGGCAAAATCGGTCACCACATCGCCGTCCATTTTCAGCCAGATTTTTACGCGAGAACCGCACAGTCTGGAATGGGCCTGGGCACTGGCATCGGCGTCAGGAAGACTGCCGATAAGGCCGATATTACCGGCAAATTCCAGGATTTTGCTGTTGTAGATTTCGTCCATCACAGATTCTGCTCCGATGCACCCGTTAGAGCATGATGCCGAAAAGTGTAAGCGGTTTTCGGATGACATCATGCTCTATTTATTTGATTCTAGAGCCAATTCAGATTTTAGGTCGAGCAGACCTAAAATAATTCGGCTCTAGTGTTGCGTAATAAAAAACACAGCGTGTCCGTTTAGGACACTTTCACAGGAACGATGCCATACTATATGTATGTCGTTCGAAGACCATAGAAATGCAATGGTCTTCTGTAAGTTTGATGGGAAACCGTGCAGGACGGCAGGCTTGTCCGCCAGCCAGAACGCCCCGGAGCCCGCCAAAGGTACACAATCTCCGTGCCTCGGAGATGCCAGTGGCGAGTCCGATAGATGATATCCGCTAAGCGGGTAGGAGAACCACAGGTAATGGACGCCATTGTAAAGAATTTTCCGCAAGTCGTTGAATCCGAACGTCCGTCGCAGAAGGAAGCCGAAGACGCAGTCCGCGTTCTGCTTCGCTGGGCTGGTGACGATCCGCAGCGCGAAGGCCTGCTCGATACGCCGGCTCGTGTCGCCAAGGCCTATCGCGAGCTTTTCGCCGGCTATGACCAGAATCCCGAGGATGTACTAGGCCGCACCTTTGAAGAGGTTGCCGGCTATGACGACATCGTCCTCGTGCGCGACATTCCGTTCTTCTCGCATTGCGAACACCACATGGTGCCGATCATCGGCAAGGCGCATGTCGCTTATCTGCCGAACGGTCGCGTGCTCGGTCTGTCGAAGATCGCGCGCGTCATTGAAATCTTCGGCCGCAGGCTGCAGACCCAGGAAGCCATGACTGCGCAGATTGCCAATGCGATCGACGATACGCTCCGCCCGCGCGGCGTTGCCGTCATGATCGATGCCGAGCATATGTGCATGGCCATGCGCGGTGTGCAGAAGCAGGGGGCGACGACTTTGACCACGACCTTTACCGGCGCTTTCAAGGCAGATCCTGCTGAACAAGTACGTTTCATGTCGATGGTCCGGGGCCGCTAACCGGGCTCCAAGGAAAGAGCCGGAAATGAATATGATTTTCAATGCGCCTTCCGAAGACAAGTCCGAGCTCGAAGACGCCGGCGATTTCACGCCCCGTTTCGACGATCGCGGTCTGATCACCGCGATCGTGACCGATGCGCATGACGGCGAACTGCTGATGGTCGCTCATATGAATGCCGAGGCACTTGCCTTGACGATCAAGACCGGCACGGCGCACTATTTCAGCCGTTCTCGCGGAAAAATCTGGAAGAAGGGCGAGACATCCGGAAACCTGCAGACGGTGAAGGAAATCCGTACTGATTGCGATCAGGACGCCATCTGGCTGAAGGTCGAAGTCGCCGGGCATGACGCCACCTGTCACACCGGACGCCGGTCCTGTTTCTATCGTACTGTCGAGCTGGAAGACGGAAAGCCGATGCTGAGCGTGGTCGATGATCACCTGCATTTCGATCCGGACGAAGTCTACAAGCATTAGACCTATTGGCGAAGTGCGCTAATTAGTTACAACCGATATACGATTTGGAAACGAAAAAGGGACAGTATTTTGCTGGGGGCACATTAGGCTCCGGAGGAGAGTTCAAATGCTGAATTGGGGTTTGAATCGTCATAACGGCGGACAGAACTCGACCGGTTTGAGCACCTCGCAAGATACATCCAATTCGCCTCCAGTCGCCGCTCCCCCAAAGAAGGTCAAGATCGCGCTGGCACTCGGCGGCGGTGCGGCGCGAGGCTGGGCGCATATCGGCGTGTTGCGCGCCCTGGATGAGGCCGGGATAGCTGTCGGCATGATTGCCGGCACATCGATCGGAGCCCTCGTTGGCGGCTGCTATCTCGCCGGCAAGCTCGACGAACTGGAGGCTTTCGCTCGTTCACTGACCATGCGCCGCATCGCAAGCCTTCTTGATCTCACGATCGGCGGCAGTGGTCTGTTCGGCGGGATGCGGCTGACCAAGCGCATGCAGGAACATCTCGAAGGGCTTTCGATCGAAGATCTCGAGCATCCTTTCGTCGCCGTCGCCGCGGAGCTGAACACCGGCCATGAAGTGTGGATTGCCAATGGCTCCCTGATCACGGCCCTGCGAGCGTCATACGCCCTGCCCGGCATTTTCGAGCCGGTGCGCTCCAACGGCCGAACCCTGGTCGATGGCGCGCTGGTCAATCCCGTACCGGTTTCTGTGTGCCGGACCTATGAACAGCCGCTCGTCGTCGGGGTGAACCTGCACTACGATCTCTATGGCCGATCCGCCGTGATCAAACACAATGTCGGCCCGCCAAATGGCGACCTGTTGCGCCGCGAAGACGCGCCTGCCACGAAACTCGGCATGACCGGCGTCATGGTGCAGGCCTTCAACATCATTCAGGACAGGATTGCGCGCGCACGCCTGGCCGGAGACCCGCCGGACCTGGCGCTGCATCCGCGCCTGAGCGACATCGGCCTTTCGGAATTTCATCGCGCCGGCGAAGCAATCGAGCGCGGCTACGAGGAAACGCTGGCGAGACTGACTGAAATCCGCCGGATGCAGGAAGCCTATGCGCGCTAATATTTGGGATCAGGCCATTCGTCGCCGCAATCGACCCCGCCGGGTCGACTGCATCGACTGAGCCGAACCGCTCCTCACCCGGCAATGTAGGCCTTGATCTGTTCGGCCTCGAGTTCGATCTCGCGGATACGCCATTTGACGACGTCACCGATCGAGATGATGCCGCTGAGCTTACCCTTTTCCTCGACAGGGACGTGGCGGAAGCGACGCAACGTCATCAGTTCCATCAACTCGTCGGTGGTGGTGTCTTCCTTGCAGCGATGCACCTTCGCCGTCATCATCGATGCAATCGGCTTATCGAGGCACTCCGCGCCATCCTTGGCAACGGCATTGACGACATCTCGCTCGGTAAAGATACCCGAGATCTTGCCGCCTGCTCCAACGACGACGATTGCGCCGATGCGCTTTTCGTTGAGTATCCTGGCGGCCTCGCCAACCGTGGTGTTACCCCCGGTGGTAACAACGTCGCGGCCTTTGGCATCAAGTATGGCTTTTACGGAAACTGACATTCGATCCTCCCATCTCGAAAGCATGGTGAACACTTCAAGCGTCCGATATGTTCCGAAACTACCCCCGGAGCTCAAACCGGCGCACGGCCCGTCGGTCGAGTCGATCTCCTCTATCCCAAGACCGACGGATGATAATGGTGCGCCCGCGGCGTCAATAAAGCAACAGCTTCATTCGTCGAGCGGCGGGCCTGCCTGCTCTTCTGTGACTGGCCGCCGATCAAACAGCGCGAACAGCAGAAATCCGAAGAGAAAGCCGCCGATATGGGCATCCCAGGCCACCGGCTGGGAGCTGTCGCCGGCAAGGGTGATGCCGAAGGCCACGAGGGCGTTACCGGCAATCCACATGACGATATAGGCAACGACAGTGCGGCTGCGCAACGATGCAAGAATGGTGAGGCGCGGGTTCAGATGCGCCTGCCCCATGGAGCGCCGGCGGCCATCCATGGCCGGAAAGGCGAAACGGCAGGCAGCGCCCATGAGCGCCGAGACGACACCGGATGCGCCGATCAGCAATGTCTGATCGCCCCAATATAGGGCAGCATGCATGAAGGCGGAGGCGGCAGACGAGAGAATCCAGAAAATCACGTAGCGCAACGTGCCGATGCGCCGAGCCACCGGCGCGGCAAAGACCATAAGCCAAAGGCTGTTGAAAACAATGTGCTCGATGCCACCATGCAAGAGCGAATAGGTCACCGGCGTCCAAAGCCATTCGAGACCCTGCTGCGACAGCGAAAATGCGTAACGTGCGGGAATGAAGCTGAAGGTGAAATAGATCCAGTTCAAGGTGTCGTCCGACCATGACGGCACGTTCATGACCGCAAAGACGATCACCAGCAGGGCAAGGCTGACGAGGATGACCGGCGGCAGGTTGAACGCCGGAACACGCTGCTGCGGCCGCGGATATTCCGGCTCTGGGCGCGGCAGCTGTTCATCATCCATGTCTTGGCTCTGCTTTTCTGTAGATGTGACCGACACATAGCCCAGCAAAACTCAAAAAAAAAGCCGCCCAGTCATGCCGGGCGGCGCATCGGGCGTTTCTGTGCAGAATAGGCTTGGAAAAGCCGAGCCGCGCCCGGAAGTTCGTGCTGAAGGTCACTTGGCGAAGTGATGAAAAACTTCTCTCATTTGGTGTCACACAAGGCAATCGAAACCATTCATTAACCCTAACGGCCCGGCTTTGGCATGAAACTGGCAGGGCTTGATGTGAGGGCGATGAACGCCTTTGTATTTGAACTGAAATGGGACACGGACGCATCATGCGCCAGGCTACAAGCATCGAAATATTTACCTATTGGGAGCGGATCCGTGGCGATGCGGATGCCCCCATGCGTAATCTGATACAGCCATCAGCGGTCAGCCATATTCTCCCCGAGCTGTTTATCCTGGAGAACACTGCCGACGACAATCCGCGCTTCCGCCTTGCCGGCACGGCAATCTGCAATCTCATGGGCCGTGAAATTCGCGGAGAGAATTTTGCAGCATTGTGGGCCGGAAGCCAGCAGGAAGATCCGGTTCGCATCGCCGCTGGCGTGATGACGCATGTCGTGCCCGCCTTGATCAACGCGACAGGCTATTGCATCAGCGGCCGTAGCATGACCTTCGAGCTGGTGCTGATGCCATTACGGACTTCTGGCAACACATGCGACAGGCTGTTGGGATGTCTGACGCCGACGGCTCGTTCGGCATGGCTCGGCAACGAGCGTCTTGAGTTCCTGGCGCTCGATCGCAGTCGCCTGCTTCACGACCGCCCTGCCCGCCTCGTGGACTTGCCTCCCCATCCGGATCCAAGTGATCTGCTGCCAAGCCAGGAAAGTATCGGCCTAGGTGAGTGGATGCGAAAAAGGTTAAATCGCGCTATCTCCGCGCGAAATGCTGGCGAGATTGAACCATCACGAGACAAAGTCCGGCGTCGTCTCTAAGTCATGCCTTAGGAAAGACAACCATACCTTAAGAAGTTTCGGCTAAATATTGCAGTCGACGCAATCGGTTAAAGAAGCTTCTCCATGCATTTGTTCCAGCCGGCCCATGCGACTCGGTCAAGTCAATTTGCAGGCAATGGCGCTCGCAGCGATCAGCGGACCTTTCAGCGGGTCCCGATCAATATGCAGGGCCGCCTGATGCTGGCAAATTATGAGGAATACGAATGCCTGGTCACGGAAATGTCGCCCGGAGACATGTATGTCACCTGCTTGGGACGCCCGCGTGCGGGTGAACGCGTCATCGCCTATGTCGATCATCTTGGCCGTGTTGAGGGCAATGTGGTTGCCGTCGATGGACGCGGTTTCAGCATGTCGATCAACGCCACCGAGCGGAAGCGCGAAAAACTCGCAGCTCAGCTGACATGGCTTGCCAACAAGCATGAACTCGGCCTGCCGGAAGATCGCCGTCACGATCGCCTGACGCCGCGCAGCACCAGCAGCGAACTCACCCTTGAAGACGGCACTATGTATGTATGCCGCATCATGGACCTTTCGCTTTCGGGCGCTGCGGTCGACCTTGAAGTGCGCCCGCCTATCGGCACCGCGGTCCGCCTCGGCAATATGCGTGGCCGCATCGTCCGCCACTTCATGGAAGGCGTTGCGATCGAGTTTCTCTCCCTGCAATCGCGCGAGACCTTGCGCGAATTTCTCTGATACTGTCATCCTCTTGTTACGCAGCGTCTCGAAATAGCGACGCTTGTCTTTCCATTAGATGCGTGACGACGAGATGCTCTATCCAGACCTGGTTTCCTATGATGAAGGCCTGCTGGATGTCGGCGACGGCCAGCGGATTTTCTGGACGCAATCCGGAAATCCGGACGGCGTGCCCGTTCTCATCCTGCATGGCGGCCCAGGCTCCGGCAGTTCCTCCAGCGCGCGGCGCTATTTCGATCCGCAGCATTACAGGATCATCCAGTTCGATCAGCGCGGCTGCGGCAACAGTCTGCCGCATGCATCCGAACCCGAAATCGACATGTCAGCCAATACGACATGGCATACGGTCGCCGATATCGAGCAGCTAAGGCTCTTTCTCGGTGTCGAGCGCTGGCACGTATTCGGCAATTCATGGGGCTGCACGCTTGCCCTCCTCTATGCGGAAACCCACCCGGATCGCGTTTCATCTCTGCTCGTTGTCGGTGTCACCATGACGAGACAATCGGAAATAGACTGGCTTTATCGTGGGCTCGGCCGGTTTTTTCCCGAGGAATGGGCTCGCTTTCGCGCGGCGGTGCCGGTGCAGGATCGCGACGGCGATCTCGTGGAGGCCTATTATCGCCTTTTGCGCAATCCGGATTCGGCAGTCTATATCAAGGCTGCAAAGGATTGGCATGAGTGGGAGGCCGCCTCGATCGTCGTCGATCCTCGATCCACCATGCCGATGCGCTGGTCCGATCCACGTTATGTGACAGCGCGGGCACGCATCATCACGCATTACTTTCACCATCTGGCCTGGCTGGAGGAGCAACAGATCCTGCGGGACATCAAGCGGCTCGCCGGCATTCCATGCACGATGATCCAGGGGCGTCTCGATTTGGAGGCACCCGTCATTACGGCCTGGGAATTGTCGCAGGCATGGCCTGAAGCCAAGCTGGTGATCGTTCCCAGCGGTGCTCATTCGCTTGCGACCTCGGATATGGCCATTGCCATCGTCGGCGTGACCGATGCGCTTCGCACGCTCAACCAGCGATAAAATATTAAAAAAAATTTTGAGCGCGTTTTCCCGGAATGGCACAGCTTCGTGTCTGTTCAGCCCCTTTGGGCATCGCATTGAAGCCGCAATGCGGATTCGATGTTTCATTTTGGGACGAATTCCAGCCTAAATGCGCTCTCGCCGTTAAGAACCCGATCGGCGGGAAACCATTTCAAAACAGTGCGGTACTTCATTTCGACGGCCAAGATCCGATACCGGAAACATTCAAATTTTAATCGAATTTGCCGAAAATTTGCTTCAAGTTTTCTGCGTGTTTTATGAAAATTCGATCCGGATTTGAATCAATTAAGCCCTTAATTTGACTACGTAATTTTGCGTCAGATAAAATGATGAGTGTCATTCTGAGCCCAACAAAAAAGGGACAGGGACATGAACTTTCAATTCGTACTCAGCGGCTGCGCCGCATTGGCACTCGCCACGCTCGGCTTCTTTGGCCTGGCTCAGGCTGCTCCTGCCAACATGACGATTACCGGTGACGCAGCTCCCCCGATCGGTCACTACGAATTCTGCAAGCAGAACCCCAGTGAATGCGCCTATGCCGGCGGCGATGCCGGGGCGATCATCCTCAACCAGGATAACTGGAAGACGATCCTGAAGATCAACTACACCGTCAACACGACGATCAAGCCGATGACCGACATGGAACTCTACGGCGTCGAGGAAAAGTGGGCGATCCCGACCACTGCCGGCGACTGTGAAGATTTCGCGCTGCTGAAGCGCAAGCAGTTGATCGATGCGGGCTTCTCGCCTTCCGATCTCCTGATGACCGTCGTGCTGCAGCCGAATGGCGAAGGCCATGCCGTTCTGACCGTTCGCACCGATCGCGGCGACTTCGTTCTCGACAACATGCGCAACAAGGTGAAGCTCTGGTCGGAGACGGAATACACCTTCCTCAAGCGCCAGTCCGCTGACGATCCGGCTCGCTGGGTGAAGATTCAGGACGGCCGCGCCGTCGCAGTCGGCAGCCTGAAGTAAAGACGCAGGATACAGGGTCATCGGCGGCCTAGCGCCGGTGACCAACATCAGAGGCCCGGTCTTGTCCCCGACTTCTGTCCAGGCCGGTGCCTCTGAGCCGTTCCCACTGTCCCGGGAACGGCTCTTTTCGTTACTGCCGGCCTATTTCAAGACGAGTGGCAATTGGTGTGCAGATAGGCATCCGAAATAGAATGCCTGCCGATATACTTTTAAAGCTTCATTAACCATCAAGGCGCCAATCATTTTCTCGACAAGACTCATCTAAAGTCTGATGCCGCGGCGGATCTATCCTTCATCGAGTTGGGGATCGTTTCCAGGGCGGAAGGAAATGAAGGCAAGAGCATGGTTTCTTCTCCGTCATCCGCCACAATGATCGAAGAGCGGCCGCTGATATCAAGCGGCTTCGTCTATCGGCTCACGGCTGGCATTGCCGTCCTGGCCGCCCTCACCGTCGGTATAACCGTTGGTGGTCATTGGCTTGGCGAAAAGATTTCGCTCGCCGGCCATACGACAGATACGAGACCCGTTTCCGTGACGATCGGCGAGGACACGCTTCGCCTGACGGCAAACACCATCCGTTTCCCGAGCGAGCGGGTCGATGGCGCAGCCGATCGTGTCGATCTTTACCTCACCTGGCCGCAAATGCAGGGCTATGCTGAGGCCGATCGCCTGCGCTTCGACGACATCTCCCAATCGTCTTCCCTGATCTTCCTTCAGCTCAGCCAGAGCACGATGTCCCGCGACATGTCCGGCCGGCTCGAGCCGATCTATTCGCATATTATGGATGGTGCCGCCTATGCCGGCCCCTACGGACTGACTGCCCATCGCCTGCGTGCCGATGCTGGTTACAATGACGAGGTACTTCTGACGGCTGCCCGTCCTGACCAGCCGGATTACGTGGTGCGCTGCATTCTGCCTCCCTCGCCCGACCAGGCGACCAGTGGCGATTGTCAGAGAGACGTCAAGGTCGGCAAGGATCTGAGTGTGCTCTATCGCTTCTCCAGTAACCAGCTTGGGGACTGGCGGATCATGGATGCCAGCGTGCAGGACTTCATCAAGGCGCATCTGGCGAATACCACCAGCCTCGCGGCGCCGGCTGTCGATGGTCGCTAAAATGGCGCAAAAACCTGAAACCAAAAGTTCATCATAAACCGATTGGTAACGCTAAGCCCTTAGTCTCCACCCAACGGGCGTTTCTGGAGGCGGCGGCCGGATCATCGAGAATGTAAATGCAAGCAGAGAGTGATTTAGTGTCCAGAACAATCCTTCCCGTATCGTCGTCTCAATCCGGCAAGATTCTGGCGAAAATGCTTCTCGGTTTCTCGCTTGCAACAGCGACCGTTACCGTCAGTTTTGAGGCGAATGCTGCCAGCGGCTCGAAATATGCCGGCATTGTCATCGACGCCAATACGGGCAATGTTCTCTACAGCGAAAACGCCGATACACTTCACTACCCTGCCTCGCTGACCAAGATGATGACGGTCTACCTGACCTTCGAAGCGCTTGAAGCGGGCCGCATTACTCTTGATACACCCGTCGTCTTCTCAAGAAACGCCGCGGCCCAGGCGCCGACAAAGCTTGGCATCGGTGCCGGTCGCTCCGTGACCGTGCGCGAGGCGATCCTCGGCATCGTCACCAAGTCCGCCAACGATGCCGCGATGGGGCTTGGCGAAATGCTCGGCGGCTCCGAAGAGGGCTTTGCCCGCATGATGAATGACAAGGCGCGTGCGCTCGGCATGACGCGCACCACCTATCGCAATCCGAACGGCCTGCCGAATACGGCGCAGATGACGACTGCGCGCGATCAGGCACGCCTCGGCATCGCACTGCGCGAACATTTTCCGCAATATTACGGCTTCTTTTCCGAGACGAGCTTTCGCCTCGGCAACCGCATTATCCCGGGGCATAACCATCTGATCGGTTCGGTGCGCGGTGTCGACGGCATCAAGACGGGCTATACGCGCGCCGCGGGATATAATCTTGCGACCTCCGTGAAGGTTGATGGACGCTCCATCGTCGGCGTCGTCTTGGGCGGCGCTTCGACGCCGGCTCGCGACAACCAGATGCGCAAGCTGATTGCTCAATACCTGCCGGAAGCCTCGACGCGACATATCGCTTCCGATGTCATTGCCCATGCATCGGCAACGTCACCGAATGTCCAGGTCGCAAGCGCCCGTTTTGGCGACGTGACCCGCGGCAAGATCAGGAATGACGAGACCGCGGAAGCAGTCGAGACGCAACAACCTTCCAGCGCGGCGGCATTTGCCGCAGTAGCGCCGAGATCCACCAATCCGCTGCTTGCGACCAAGCCTGTCCAGAGCCCCGCCTCTGACGAACTTGCGTCTATATCGGCTTCCGACAGTGCCGATGAGGACGAGATCGATACCGTTACGACCGCTTCGACATCCAAGGACGATACGAAGGTCGTGAAGCTGCAGCGGGCTGAGAAGGCGGAAAAGACAGAGAAGGTTGCAAAGGCAGGCAGGGCCGAACGCGAACCCACCGGCTGGGTCGTGCAGATCGGCATTTCCTCCAGCAAGGACGGCGCCAGCGATCTTCTCGACGCAGCCAGGAACAAGGGCGGCAAGGCATTGCGTTCCGCCAAGCCTTACACCGTCGCCTTCGATGGCGGCTATCGCGCCCGCTTCGGCGGCTTCGAAGATCAGAATGCGGCAATCAACGCCTGCAAGGCTCTCAAGCGGGCCGGCGTGAAGTGCTGGGCAAGTACGGAATAACGGTGCGGCCGCGTTTTGTGCCGCATTGTTTGAGAATTGGTCCGGTGTCCATTGAGGATGCCTGACCCCTCCGGTTCCGAATGTCATCGGGCCGGCCCTGAGTTTGTAACGTGTACGGGGATTTGAAATGGCAGTGAACGAGAACTTTCCTGGTTTCTCGCTCGATGGCGGGGGCAAGATGAAACCGAAGAGCTTTGCTCTTCATCCGCTGCATGAGGCAGCGATGCGGTTGGCAGACCTGGGTCTGAACCGTTCGCGACCGCGCAGCAAGACGAAAGACCTGATCGGCATCCTGCTTTGCCATGGAGCACGAGCCTGGCGCTATTCGCAGCCGGACGCACATATCCATCTGCACATCACCGCGCCGACTGGTCGAGCACCGGTCATGATGCGCCTGCGCTAAGCAGGCGCCTATCTTACAGCAATCCGAGTTCGGAAAGTTCCCGCCGCAGGTCGGCGGGCATTTCTGCGGCAGCGCCGAGACTGTCGAGATCGCGCGGCACATCTTCCTGCGGCAGATAGCGCCAGCCCTGGAACGGTCGGCGCGGCTGGCCGGTGGTTTCAACAACGCTCGGGTCCAGTATCAGCCGGCAGCGGTGTATCCCTTCCGCATCGGTGAAGGTCTCGATGCCGAGCAGCTTCTGCCGCGCCTGCACCTGCCCCTTGATCACCCAGTAGAGCGAGCCTCCATCCAGCAGATCGTCGACGCGCTTCGGCACCATGCGCGTAGTGTGGGTGGTATGCGGCTCGAGCCCGGCGGCGATGGCGTTCATCGCCCGCTCGGAAACCCACTCGCGCAGATCATCGATCGAGTCCGCACCCACGCATAATTTAATGAGATGCAAAGCCATAACGCCGTTGAAATCCTTTTGACGGGCAGCGTCAAGCCTCTAGATCAAGCATCCACACTCAGCATTCCACCACATTCACCGCAAGGCCACCCAGTGAGGTTTCCTTGTACTTCTCGCTCATGTCATTGCCGGTCTGGCGCATGGTTTCGATGCAGGCATCGAGCGGTACGAAATGCTGGCCGTCGCCCTTGAGGGCAAGCGAGGCGGCGGTGACAGCCTTGACGGCGCCGAGGGCATTTCGTTCGATGCAGGGCACCTGGACGAGGCCGGCGATCGGATCGCAGGTCATGCCGAGATGATGCTCCAGGGCGATTTCCGCGGCATTCTCGATTTGCGCCGGTGTTGCACCCATGACGGCGGCAAGCCCCGCAGCCGCCATCGCAGCCGCCGAACCCACCTCGCCCTGACAGCCGACTTCGGCGCCGGAAATCGAAGCATTGTGCTTGATGATGCCGCCAACGGCGGCAGCCGTCAGGAGATAGTTGCGGATGCCGTCCTGGTCCCAATCCTCATGGAAATGCTGATAGTAGCGGACCGTCGCCGGGATGACGCCGGCAGCGCCGTTGGTCGGCGCGGTCACCACGCGACCGCCGGCCGCGTTTTCCTCGTTGACCGCCATGGCGTAGACACTCAGCCAATCGTTGGCCAGCAGCGGATTGATACGATTGCTGCGCCATTCCTCCTGCAGCTTGTCGTGAATGGCGCGGGCACGGCGACGCACCTTCAGACCGCCCGGCATGATGCCGTCGACCTTGAGGCCGCGGTCAATGCAGCTGCTCATGGCGGCCCAGATGCGGTCCAAGCCTGCATCCAGATCGTCGCTGCTCATCCGCGTTTCTTCGTTGGCACGCTTCATCTGCGCGATCGACAGGCCGGAGCGTTCCGCCATTTCGAGCATCTGCTTGGCACTGGAGAAGGGGAACGGAACGCGGTCGCCCGCAGCCGCCGGCTTCTTCTTGTCCGCCTTCAGCTGTTCCAGCTCGGTATCGGTGACGACGAAGCCGCCACCCACAGAGTAGTAGATGCGCTTGACAAGCAGGCGCTCGTCTTTGTCGAAGGCGGAAAAACTCATGCCGTTGGCATGGCCCGGCAACGGCACCTTCTTGTCGAAGATAAGGTCGGTCCTGGGCTGAAACTGGTAGGCGGGATGGCCTGGCGGCGTGATGCGCCCGCTGCGCTCGACCTCGTCGATGGTGGCGTCCATCTGGTCCGGATCGACATTGTCGGGCCGCTCTCCCATCAGGCCGAGAATGACGGCCCTGCCGGTGCCGTGGCCGATACCCGTATGGGCAAGCGAGCCATGGAGGCTGACCTTGATCGAGGCAACATGCACATTCGAGGATGGGCGCGGCCATTCGTTCGACAGCACGAGATCGAGGAAACGATTCGCGGCGGACATTGGCCCCATCGTGTGTGAGCTGGACGGTCCCACACCGATCTTGAAGACATCGAAAACAGAAAGAAACATGGACCTTTGGTGCCTCCTCGGCAAATCGATTGTTGGCAAGGCTACGCTATCGGGGCAACCTTGCACGGCGATCAACCGACATCGGATTTCATGGCAGCGACATAACATATAGGCATTCGGCGAGGCAAACAGAAGGCCATTGCACGCGGCCGGAGCTGCGTTACAGTTCACATCGGATCGATGCTGGGGAATCTGCCTTTATGACGACTGCCGACTATGTCGCCCTCGCCCTTTTCATTTTTCTCTGGGTTACGCTGAACTGGATCACCAGCAGCGCCCACTTCTTCAATCGCACCAGCCTGACGCTGGCGATGAACGAGCGTCGTCGCGAATGGATCTATAACTCGCTGCGCCGCGATCTGAAGATGATCGATACGCAAATCCTCTCCGGCCTGCAGAATGGCACGGGCTTCTTTGCTTCCACCTCGATCTTCGCCATCGGCAGCTGCTTCGCGCTGCTGGGCGCCACGGACAAGATCAACGCCTTCTTCTCCGACCTCCCCTTCATTCTCAATGGCGGCCGCGCGGCCTTCGAGCTCAAGGTGGCAGGGTTGGCCTGTCTGTTCGGCTATGCCTTCTTCAAGTTCGGCTGGGCCTATCGCCTGTTCAACTACTGCACGATCCTGTTCGGTTCCCTGCCGATGGTCGAGGATGCCTTGCTCGATCCCGTGCGCGCCGAACGCGCCGCCGAGCGGGTCATCCGCATGAACGTCATTGCCGCGCGCAATTTCAATGCGGGTCTGCGGGCGATCTTCCTGTCGATCGGCTATCTCGGCTGGTTCCTCAGTCCCTACGTCTTCATGGCCACAACCATATTCATCATTGTCGTGCTGATCCGCCGGCAGTTTTTTTCCGATGCCCGTCTGGCCATCATGGATATCGATGTGCAATGACAAGGCCGCGCCGCCTTGAGCCGGCGCAAATGTTTTGAATTCATGCCCTGGAAGGACCCGCCCCATGGTCGCGATCGTCGAGAGCGCCGATGCACCCGTAAAAACGCCACGCATCGGCATTCTGGATACGGCGCGCGGCATCGCGCTTTTGGCGATGGCGAGCTATCATTTCACCTGGGATTTCGAGTATTTCGGCTATCTTGATGGCGGCACGGCGGAGACAGGCTGGTTGAAGCTCTATGCCCGCGCCATTGCCAGCACCTTCCTGTTCCTGGCTGGCTTCAGCCTTGTGCTTGCCAATACGCCCGAGATCCGCTGGCGTTCCTACTGGCGCCGCCTCGGCATGATCGTGGTCGCGGCCGTCGCGATCTCGCTCGTTACCTACTTCCTGATCGGCGCGGGATGGATCTACTTCGGGATCCTTCATTCGATCGCGGCCGCCAGCATCATCGGCCTGCTTTTCCTGCGGCTGCCGGCTTTCGCGACGCTGCTGATCGCCGCATTGCTGGCGGCGAGCATCGTCGTCGACAATGTCATTGCGCCCTTCTCGCTGCATTCGGCCGCCTTCGATACACCTTGGCTCTGGTGGGTCGGCCTGTCGGAGACGCCGCAGCAATCGAACGACTATGTGCCGCTCTTTCCGTGGCTGACGCCGTTTCTGTTCGGCCTCGGCATGGCGCAGCTGGCAATTTCCTTCGGTTGGCTGAAATGGCTGGCGAAATTCGGTCCGGGCAGCAATCTGATTGCCCGCGCCGGTCGCCACAGCCTGGCCTTCTATCTTATTCACCAGCCGCTGCTATTTGGGCTTGTCTTTCTTATATCGACCGTAGCCCCAGCCCCGCAGCAGGATCCGGCCGTCGGCTATGTCAGGCAATGCGTGGCGTCATGCACGCGATCGGGCAGTGAAGCCATGTGCCGCAGCTTCTGCCAATGCACCCTCGACAAGTTGCAGGCGCAAAATCTCTTCACGCCCCTGAATTCCGGGGCGATCAAGGCAGATAGTGATGAGCGAGTAAACCGAATCGCGATACAATGCACGGATGAAGCGCAATGACAGGGTTATTCTATGAATGCCTATCGTTCGAAGTCGCTGAGTTTTCCGTGGCCGCCGCTGATCTATAGTGGTGCGGTCCTTATCGCATTGTACCTCCAAAGGTACGATCCATTGCCCTTGCCGTTCATCTGGTCGATCATAGCATGGGCTATCGGGGCAATCCTCACGGCCTTTGCGGTGATGCTGAATGTCTGGGCCGTCAAGACGCTGGTAGAGAGGCGCACCACCGTGCTGACCCAGCGCTGCAGCACACATCTGGTGACATCAGGCCCATTTCGCTTCACCCGTAACCCGACCTATCTCGGCTATACGCTGCTGACGGCCGGGCTTGGCCTGATGATCGGCAATCTCTGGTTCGTGGCAATGGCGGCTGTCGCTGCCGCGCTGACCACACTGCTCGTCATCCGCTGCGAGGAAATGCATCTGCTATCCCGCTTCGGCTGTGAGTTCGAATTTTATTGCAAGCACACGCGACGGTGGTTTTAAAAGCGGATGGACTTGCCGTTCCGGTCGCGGAGTCCGTGGTATCAGTGATTGCCATTTCTAAAAGAGGATCGCGATCCGGCCGATCTTCGTCCTTTCGCGATAAACTAGATCCACCTCGATGGCGCTATCTCTGCCGGAGTACAGATCAAATTCACGAATGTTTTTTTGACCACGGATTCCTTCCAACCGGGTCGATGCTTTCCAGTTTGAAAAAGAACACTCTTGTTTGCCGCAGTTCACATTAACGTCGCCCGCCAAAAACTCCTTGGAATCGAGCGTCAAACTCAATTGGAAGCCGCTTTCCTTGTTATTTGCAAGCTGGCAGCGAACATGAACTTTACAAACAAATTGCCCATAAATCGCATCCTTGCCATCCAGAAGAAGGACGTACCCAACCGGAATATCAGATGTATCGATCTCGGCTGCGTAGCTACTGCCGAGGTTGGTTAAAACAGCGGCTGCGAACGCAATAAGGGCAGCCCCCAATTTTGTCGTCACGCCAATACCCCCGAAAAGAACACTTCACTTTTTACGAAGCATTCTTGCCGCAACTATGGCCGCAATGTTGGGAGTTTGCCTCTTGTGTGCAAGTGATCAGGTACCAACGCCAATATCAGCCAGTCTCCCAAGACAGGCCTCCTCGACATTGTCGAGTTCGTTGAGCGTGTCATCGATATCCTTGCGCTTCTGGCGCAACTCGTCGCGCTTCTCGTCGACGCGCTTCATCAGCAGCTTCAGCTGGCCGATCTCGCCTGGAGGCTCTTTGTAGACCTGGATGATTTCGCGGATTTCAGCGATGGTGAAGCCGATGCGGCGCCCACGCAGGATTTCCATGATCAGGCGTCGGTCGGCTGCACGGAACAAGCGCGTGCGGCCCCGGCGCTCAGGATGGATAAGGCCTTCGTCCTCGTAGAAACGCAGCGTTCGGGTGGAAACCCCGAATTCCCGCGTAAGCTCCGTTATGCTATAGTATCCGTCGACCAAGAATCCGCCCCTTATTGATGGGGACTATAATATTGACTTTTACGTAATAGTCAATTTTCACCAAAATGACATTGTTTTCGCATTCTCGTGCCGTGAATGCACGAACGGCCACACCGCAAACCCGGACAGCTAAATCCTCGCCACGAGCTCCAGCCGGCGATCTAAGCACAGATGGAACAAGGGAAAAGCTCATTATCAATAGATGGATAGATACAAAATCTAATGTACTCTATCAATCCAGAGGCCTGCAGGAATCACATCCATTCGACCTCGTATTAAAACCACTCTTCCATCTATAGGGAATTCCGTGCCGGTTCGCCCCATAATCAGCTTCCCCGATCCGCTGCTGCGAACCGCCTGCGCTCCGGTCACTGTTTTCGATGACGATCTGCGTGCCCTTGCGGCGGATCTGCTGGATACGATGCGCGCCGCACCCGGCGTTGGCATCACCGGCCCGCATGTCGGCGTGCTCAAGCGTGTGGTCGTGATAGAACTCAGCCGCGAAGACGGCGTGCGCACCTATATCAATCCGGAGATCCTCTCATCCTCGGAAGAGACCATGCGGCATATGGAGGGCAGCGTATCCATGCCTGGCATCACCGAAGAGATTGTCAGGCCGAAAGGCATCCGCTTTCGCTATCAGGATATCGACGGCGTGGCCCACGAGGCGGCGGCCGAGGATTTTCTCGCCATCTGCATCCAGCACGAAATTGACCAGATCGACGGCATCTTCTGGCTTCAGCGCCTTTCGAAGCTCAAGCGTGACCGCTTGGCGAAGAAGTGGGAAAAGATCCGGACTTGAAGCGGTCTGGAAAAACAAACGGGCGCCACGAAGGCGCCCGTTCGATCAATTCGTCCAATCCAAGGCTTAGCCCTTGAGCTTGGAGTTGCAGAGGCTGTAGTAGCCGCCGCCCTTCTGGATCCACTTCAGGCCGCCGAGCGAATTCTTGGCCTTGTTGGCGTTGTACGCGTCGACGCAGGTATGGAAACGGCCCTTGCCGGGCGTGTCGCTTGCATACTTCGGGTCGATGCTTGCCGGGAAGCTTACGCCAGCAGGGGCAGCGATCGTCGGCTTTGCCGGTTCGGTTGCCGGCGGCTTGGTGGCGTCCGGCTCGCTGGCGTCAACCTTGGCGGCTGCAGTCGTCTTTGCGGGCTTTGCCGGCGTCGTTGCAGCGGGTGCGGTCGTTGCCGGTGCGGTGGTCGTGGCGCTTGCGTCCGCGCTGCATTGCGTGGCGCGGAAGTCGTTCCACTTCTGGCCGTTCAAGGTACCAGCAGTCTTGGCAGCCTGATATTTGGCGCTGCATTCTTTCATGGTCAGCGCAGAAGCCGAAGAAGCGAGGCCTAACGAGCCTGCAACCGTAAGGGACGCGAGAGACATCAACAGGATGGCACGACTAGTCATTGGCAAATCCTCCGCTCTATGACGAATGTCGAAACTATTAATCGTATCGTCCCTACCGATTGTCAATCGACACGCGATTTCGGGGCGACGGATGACACCATATGCGGACGAATATGAACGCAGACTGTACGAAAATAGCGATCGAAAATAGTATCTTAGCCCGATCATCAATCCTTGATGGCAATTCGCGGCGGCATTGGACTCAGCCACAGGTAGGTGCAGCCCGGTACCGATATGGGACGACCTTGCTTACGATGATCTCAATCACAGATAAGGGACGCCCATGCCGCCGTCCTTCCTACTGGCACATCAGATAGGCATGCGGCACGCAGGTGCAGGCATAAGCCTGGGTCGGGCATGACAGATCCTGCAGTGTGCGATCGTCGCAATTGCATGTCACGAAGTAGGATGAATTGTTGGGCAGCTTCAGGATGCTGGAGGTCGAATAGCCGCTGCCGAGATCCGCGCGCCGATAGGTGAAGCTCGAGGCCGAATTGCCGGCGGCAGGCTTGGTATCCGCAGCGTGGATGACAGAAGGCAGTCCGATCAAGGCCACAATCAACGACGCCTTGCAGCACATCCTCAGATATCTTGCCGCGCCAGTAATATCTCTCATGTCTTTACTCCATCCGATAGACCGCCATACGGGGCCGCTTGTAGCCAGGGAGTATTTCTCGCATTTGTCCCTCGATTGCGAAGTGTTTCCCCCGCGCCGCTTGTCAATTCAATGAATTGGCGCGTCACCTTCACATGATGTCAAATCGCATCGACGGTCATGAACCGCACAGTGGCGAGAAAAATCCAAATCCCGTGTCGTTATCGAAGGCTAGCACCGTCGGCGCAGGGCCGAAAGCTTGGGTTTTCGAACAGCAGCCAATTCGCGATCACTGTTTCGCGATCCCTCATGCCGGCGCGGCTGAGAGCTCGCGTGCATTACCATAAAGTTGAAGCCTTGAAGTGTGTCGATGCCGCCCTATTCTCTTTCAGGCAGTTCCCCTCCTTATGCCCTGGATGCTCTCCCTTCCAGGGCATTTTTCTTGATAACGGCACCCCATCGCCATCGGGATTTCCTTTACCCTTGAGTATCTGGAATCCGCCAAAAAACTAAGGCGAACGAACGATTAATAGTCATTCATTAACCATTGATGGCGTACGCATCCGTGTGCCCTCAAACATCTGGAGCTATGAAATGCGTAAATTCACTCTTGCAGCTATGTTTGCCGCTTCCGCGATCGTTGCATCTGGCCAGGCATACGCGGCTCCCCGCCACCATCATAAGCCGGTTTGCCACACCGAGCACCACAAGGTGAAGGTCCACGGCAAGTGGATCGTCAAGGCCGTCAGGGTCTGCAGATAAAAACAGAGGGGCGGCGCAAGCCGCCCTTTTTTCTGAGAATCAGCACTCATAGAAAAGATATGCGCCGCTCGATTGAGCATCTGCAGCGACGAAATGACTGGCCTTGGCCCACAAATGGGCATAGTTTGGCAACATGGCTGGCAATTGAACCCGTAGGCGCCAGCAACCGAGAGCCTTGCGCTCTCGCCTGCAGAGGTCAAGGAGTTGCCCGCATGACCTCACATGACAATGGCGACAATATTCTCACCGACCAGAAACTGCATGATCTTCTCAAAGCGGAAGACGAAATGGATCGCGTGACGGAATCGAAGCAGACCATTCCGGACGAATCGGAATTGCTTCTGGATGAAGCGTCAAAGGTACTGATCTCTTAAAGGCCAAAAGGCTCAATGGCGGTCGGCTTCAATGTTGAGTCGGCCGCAACCGCGATATGAATCTCCGCGTCGTCGCACACGAAGCATCATTCATTCAAAAGAATCCGGAACAACCAGCACGAAGCTGACGTTTGGCTAATACCCATTCGATCAGGAGGCAATCTCATGCGTCATGTTGTCGGCTTTACGAAAAAGATTACCGAACAACCCTTCCACATCCTGGAGATCAGCGACCAGCCGGTTCCGTTCAGCGTCGGCCAATTCGTCAAGACGGAGCCAACAGGCAATTGGCTGCAGATCTATCAGATCGGAACAAGAATCAATGACGACCAGCTGTACACGACGGTCGTCATCGGCGATCTGCCGCCGGCCGGTGCTCTGAGCGATGGTGAAAACTGGTCGGAAGCCCCAGACTGGACTGGCGGCCGCCGGCAGTGATCTTCTGCAGTGCTAGACGGCCAATTCGTTGAGCTTGGATAAAAACAAGCCAGGAATCCTGCACTACGGCAAGCGAATTTCGGCTATCGGCCAAATCAGCCCGGTGTCCAACGCCATATCTTCTGCGGGGAGATTAAAAAAGAAAAAGCCCGCAAAAGCGGGCTTTTCTTGTAGTATTTGGTGCGGTCGAGAAGCACCGCACGATCGCTGCGAAGCCCTGAGAATAAAGGCTTTCGCGGTCCAATGGCGTCCATTTTTGGGCGCTATGAATCAGCCACTTAACGGAAAACGGTCCAACGAGTGTTCATAGGATGTTCCACAGAAATCGGTGCCTGTGGATAAGATCATTAGGGGCGTCCAAAAGCAATGCGGCGATGATCTCGGCACCCTTATCACCAAGGCGGATTGACTTCACCCCAAACCAGAACATAGTTAGAACATCAGGGCGGCGGCAAACTCAAATTCCGAGGACGAGAGATGCCCCGCGATTATCGGCTCATCAATTTCAATGGGGAGTGGCAGGTCTGCTCAAAGGCGCGTAGAGGCCACGGCGAGAGAATCGTCTGGATCTATGGCAAAGAGCGGATTTACTTCTGCGATGTGGGGAGAGAGAGTGCCGTCTATCAGCTTCCGGGGTCCGAGAAAGAAAACTTCTTCGGTGATCGCTTCAACTTTTCAATCGATGAAGTCTATGCGGAAGACGGCAGGCGCATGGAGCGCGTGGGCGGGATGAACAATGTCGTCGCGGCCCAGAGAGCATTTGCAGAGCTGCTATCGCATCATTCAAAGAGAACACGGCTGCAGCTCCGCCAGGGAGGCTTTGTCATGCGTGACGAGTTCGGGACGGATGATTATAAGGAACGCATCACAGCCAAATCTGGAGCCGATGTATAGGCAAGCCTGTATGGATGCTCTTGGTGTGTATAGGCATAGATGGGAGGGGGATTGCGAAGCCTACAGGCGGGGCGATCTGGTCGCGGGCTTCGGATCTGGCATTATCTCTGATCGAACATGGCGCTCGTCGCTGGTGGATAACGCCTGCCATTCCTCATCGAAATCAGGAATTGGCTTAGGAACGGCCACGGTGGGCCGTTCGCATACTGAAAAACCAGTATCAGGAGATCGGACAAGGCCCGATCCGTAACAGCGGGGGCAGTCGCGATCGCCGATCATCGGAATCGCAGTGAGCTAGCCAACTGCATGATGGCCTCTACGATCCAAAGGAAGGACACGCGGCCCAAATTCTCGTTCCCGATCCAAAGCTCATGAACTGGCTTGTCACCGTCCATCGTGACTTTGATCCGGATATTTGGGCCGACCATGCCGCTCATTTGATTTCGGCCCTTTCCGCAAAATAATCAACATGAATGACAAGACCAAAAATCCCAGAAACGATAGGAATGATGGCCGATCAGATCTCAACTTCCGAATGGCCTCTTGAGCCTTTTTCGACGTGGTAGGTAAAGCTTTTGATTGAACGCCCAGCCAAATAGCCATGAGCGGCATGATAGGCGTCTTGGGCAACTGGGGCGCGATGGGAGTATACTTTGACGCCGCCGATCTCCCGCTCAGTGTCATGATGAATGTGGCCCGAATGTATGTGCCGGGTCGATGAGGCAGCCCAGTCATCCTTACGGCGATTCGCCATGATCAAGGGGAGATCGGGTATCTTGGCTTTGTCGCCATGCGTGCCGCCGATAAGGTTCACGCCAAAGCGGCGCCAATAGAACGGGTCTGGAGAGGTGTCGACCTTCATCCGGTCTTGGTTTCGCCAGTACATGCGAAGAGCCTGCCGGATGCCGCTCGTGCTGTTCTCGTCGTGATTGCCGGGCTTGAAAGTCGCCTCGACGTGGCGATGCTTGGCCGCGATCAGCTCTGATGTCTCCACCAGCAGGTCACAGACGGTTTCCAGGCACTTGGAATATCGCGTGTCGACATCAAGGACGTTCCCTGATCGTTCCGTCTGATTGCGACTGTTGTCGGCATGGAGAAGGTCGCCGAGCCCGAGAATGACGGCATTAGCACTTGGAGGAGATGTTTCGACAATTTCTCGCATGGCTTCGGAGAGCACTTTGCGAGCGATGGACAGATCCCAATCGGGACCGCCAGTTTCCTTACCATAGGCAAAGAGGCCGACATGCCAATCACAGAGGATATAGGCTGTCAGACGTTCATCATCATTGTCTTTGGGAGGGAGGATATAAGGTGCCGCCGGCGTGAAATTCTCAAACGCCACACGGATAATCTGAGCAGTTTCTTCAGGGGAGCGCTCTGCCTCTTTGGTCTTTGACCATTTCAGAACTTCCCTACCCTCTGCGTCGGAAAGGATGGATTGTTCGCGTATCTGATGGCCCTTGAGAAGTTCAACCGGCGCTCCGCGGCGCGGCCTCTGCTCAACGGTCGTACCCCGAGGGCCGACATTGACCCGCGTGACCTCAAAGCCATCCATGACGTTGATGCCGGAGCCAAATACAGGCTCGGCGAGGCCGCGCTTAACGGCTTCCTTTACACGACGATCTAGCCAATTCCACTGTTTCCCGATGGAGTCGGCGGCTTCCTTATTGGTCCCATATTGGGAACGGAGTTGGGCTGCCTGGATGCATTCGGCATCGCTGAACGGAGATGTAGGCATCGCCGCACCTCAATCCTGACCGCTACGAGGGCGGCGCGCAGCGGGAATGCTTTGGAATAGACTATCTATCCTCCCTCCCAATCCCTCGATCGCTCGAAGGATTTGATCGGTGGTCTCCCGGTGCCCGGCCTTACTTATGTAGGTTTCGGCCACGTGGGTCTTATAGTTCGCCAACTCCTTGGCGTTCTCTGCCACCCTAGTTTCGACTTTCTCCACTTCGGCCCGGAAGAACTTCCACACTCCAAAAGCCACAACTATGATGGTGACAATGCCGCCTGCCACTGCGGAGAGTGTTTCCCAAGTCAAAGATACATTCATGCGCCACGCCCTTCAATCGCATGTGAAAGCCCCTCAGGGCCATATTTATGAGGAGGAGAATCGGCGCGTTCACTTAGGAACAGCCGCCTATTTGGCTTGGACCCAAACCATGGTACAAAAAGTGAACGCGCCGAAGGCTGCCAGGCCAACGACGCGTTCTAACCAAGCCAACCTTTACAGGAGGTCGAAATGGCTACGAAAATTCTATGCTCTGTCAACGGCTGCGGCAAGAATGCTCGCGGAGCTTGCGGCTGGTGCACAGCTCATTATATGCGCCATTGGAAATATGGAGATCCGCTCGCTGGGGGACCCAATCGATATCGTATGGGAGCTTTCTGTATTGTAGATGGCTGCAATAAGCAGCCGACTGCGCACGGATATTGCGTCTCACATTACAAAAGATTTTTGCGTCACGGTGATCCAACCGGTGGCGGCACATCAATGAAGGCAACATCTGCCTGGATTGAGGCGCATCGCTCCTATCAAAGTGACGAATGCCTGACTTGGCCATTCTCGTACAGCATCATCGGATACGGCACCGCATATCATAACGGAGAGTTTTCGAATGCTTCCCGCATTATGTGCATTGCTGCGCATGGAGAGCCGCCAGCGAAAGACTTTGAGGCCGCTCACGATTGCGGCCGTGGGAATCTCGGTTGCGTCAATCCTCGACACCTATCCTGGAAAACAAAAACCGAGAATGAGGCTGACAAACTAAGGCACGGCACACATAACAGAGGTGAGAATCATGGGATGGCCAAATTGTGCGCCGATGATGTTCTAGCAATTCGCTCTTCTGAAGATCTGCCAAGCGATTTGGCGATCCGCTATGGCGTCAGCCGAACCGCCATCACGAAAATCAAACGTAAGAAAAGCTGGGCATGGCTAGAGTAGATCTGCGCATCATCTAACAGATGACCACGCCAGTAGGACAAACCCCGCCAGCGTGGCTATGGATATGATGAAGCCGAGGAGATAGAGGCGAGAGATCACGAGCCGATGGGCTTCTTCGACCAATAACGGCCCCAGAGTGTGACGAGTGGCCCCGCCAGGGTCACCCCAAGGGTGACGAGCAATTCCTGCGTGCTGGCGCCGAGATTGATGCCGGCCGCAGAAGTTACAAGGCCCACGACGGTGATGATGGAACCCCACGTCACGCGGCTCTGATACCACGGCTCGTTATTGGTCGAGTGGAGGATGGCATTCACGACCGGCGTCAGGGCGTCGATGATAGCCGGTACGGCGGCAAGTTCGGCCTGAACCTTCGGATTGGCGACAGCCGAAGTCACTACCTCGGCCATCTGGGCTTTGATCTGAAGTTGAGTGTCAACCATTTTCAGGACTTCCTTCTTTGGAGCTTCAACTGGCAGCAGCGGCCGGAGCCGCATCGGTATGATTGGCCGAGTACGCCGCGAAGGCGTCGTCAAATGCCTTGTCGGTGGCGGCATCGAGCGCCTTCAGGGCGGCGAGTTGTGTCGCCGTTGAAGTCGGATTGGCGGAAACCGCGGCGATGATGTTCTCGATCGTCGGTTTGATCTCACTGTAGAACTGAGTGATGATCGGTTCGAACGACAGGATCGCCGCAACAACCTTGTTCAGCGCCGTCGAGTTCGAGATGTTCGGGATGATCGCCAGGAAGGCATTCAGCACCGTGAGGAGAATAGAGAGGTTCATGGGGGTCTGGTCTCTTAGGACTTGGTGGGGATGTTGTACTGGGCGAGGATCGCCGTCAGAGCCGAGACCGAAGTGGTGACGGCATCAACGAGCGTCGCGGGCCCGAGCGTCGCATTCGGATTGTCCACGGCGAACTGTTCCGCGGCATCACGAGCGATGCGGATCGACTTCACGGCAGGAACTATCTTGGTCCTGATCACGCTGTCATTGCAGCCGGCCGGCGATGGGTTCGGTGTGCAGTATCGAATGTAGGCGGTGGCGGCCGTCTCAGCGGCGTTCACGCTATTGCCTGCCACGATGATGGCTGACACGGGGACTTCGGTGCTGGAGAGCTTCTGCAGGGCCGCACACGAGCCGAGCGAGATCGTCATGGCGGCTACTGCCACCAAGCTAAAGATGCGCATGGGAGATGTCCTTGGATTATTGAGGAAGGAGATCCGCGATCCGCGCGGGCGGTATTAAGCCGCTAGGGCCGCGAGCGTCTTCGGGCCGGCAAAACCATCCGCCTGAAGGCCTTTAGCGCGCTGGAAGGCCAGAACGGCCGATTGGGTGCCGTAGCCGAAGATGCCATCAGGATTGCCGGGCTTATAGCCAGCGGCGATAAGGCGATGCTGAAGCTGTAGGACGGATGGTCCTCGTTCGCCGCGTTCAAGGATGCCATCTGCCATTGCAGGGTCAGGCATCGTCGCCCCCGCCCCGCCGCTGGCATAAATGCCCTGCGAAATCAGTCGAGCCTCATCCTTCCGCCGAGCAACCAACCCGGCAAGAACCTTTCCTTTTTGGGTGACTGCGGTCGAAAGCAATCGAGTTCCCGCTAGGTCATATTCTGCGGCCTTGATCGCCGTTGCCCAAGTCCACTCTAAAGCGCCGGCACCACAATTGAAGACAACCGAGGTCGCGCCATCAAAGGCAGTCTGGGGCGTCATTCGACCAGCCAGGAACTTATCGACGGCAGCGCCGTATTCTTCATCAGAGATCAGTTGTAGCACTGCATCGGATTCTGCCTTGGTCATCGTCGCGCCAGCACCAAAGGTCTGACCAGGCCGATTTTTAGCCCACCATTCGCGGAAGGACGCAGAAGCCCATGTGAAGCCGGTTCCGATGGTCCCGACGCCGCCTGGATCGGCATAATAAGACGCGGAAAAGCCTTCGTGCAGCCGGATATCGGCCGCTCCGTTAGGAGAGAGACGCATGATTCTTCCTTTTTTCGGATTTACTTAAGTGCTTTCGGCCCATTGCGTGGGGCGAAATTCCCCGTAAAAACTCTTCTGCACTCAACCGAGGAAAGACAGTTCGTCATGGCTAGGACAACCCCTAACAACAAACGCCATTCGATCATAAGCGCGCTCTCCGAAAGGCGGAATGTCATGAACGCTGTTATCCTCCGCGATATGCGGACTCGGTTTTTTAATCATGGGCTTGGATTTCTGGTGCAGTCCCTTTGGCCACTGGTGCATATGTTTGTGATTTTGGGGATGAGCGCTTCTTTGGGGAGGACCGCACCAGTTGGCGATAGCCCGATACTGTTCTTCGCGACTGGAATTATACCGGCACTGACGTTCATATACATCTCGCGGTTCATGTGCCTGTCACTCGTTCTCAACAAGCCGATGCTCGCCTTTCCGGTCGTCCGAATAACCGACATTCTCTTTGGCAGAGCGTTCCTTGAGGTGATCGCCGGCTGTATAACTCTGGCGATGGTCGTAGCGATATTCGTGTGCCTCGGTGTTGACCCTATGCCCGTCGATCTAGAGCAAGCGGTTTTGGCATACATGGCAACGATTTTGCTGGCTGTCGGCATTGGGACATTGGCAGGCGTCGCATCGCTGTTTCTTCCGGTCTTTGTCACCGTGTACGCTTTGATGGGGATCCTATTTTATTTGACGTCCGGGGCCTTGTTTGTCGCATCGAACCTGCCGGATTCAATCGCTATCCCATTGTCTTACAATCCTGTGATCCAGTGCACAGAATGGATGCGTACTGCCTATTTCGAGACCTACAGCAACCGGCTGCTGGATAAGGAATACCTCGTCGGGTTCGGTTTGGGCTCTTTGTGCCTTGGCCTTCTTATGGAAAAATTCGCCAGAGGAAAATTGCTGGAGAGCTAAGCCCGTCGCAGGATTAGGTTTCAGAGGATTGATTACCAATGGCCGCGTTATCAATAATCTCGATCAAACCAACGCCACTCACCATGTAGAATGATACAGGCTTGCCCCCGAATAAAACTGCAGGCTTAGGGGGCACGACGCAAGCGACGCGCGCTGAGCCGCCATTTTTGAAAGCCGATAGACTTTCCTCAAGATCATCAGTCTCGTAGCAGAGGTGGTAAATCAAGCCATCCTTGTGCGATGCGAGGAGCCGACCTATTGGGCCAGATCCGCTATCTGCAGGGTAAATAAGCTCCACGTCAGGCATGTTGATGTGGGTGCCCATCGCCAACATCACGTTTTGGAGAGGGTCAAACACAGCCTCTCCCAATTGATAATTGAGAGCCGTTAGGAAGCGTACCGCCTGGTCTGGTTGCCTGACCGCGAGGCCGAAATGATGAAATCGGAGGCCACACGAATCTGGCAAGCCTCGTAACGAGATACCGCCCATCAGACCATCACGCTTTCCATAGCAACCGGATCAAACGAGAATCCACCAATGTCATCATAGAAGCGTTTGATTGTGTTGAATTCAGATTTCTTCCGGCCCCTTACATAGTCGAGTGCGACGGCCGAGGCTTCTTCCGGCCTGCCTGTGCGAACAAGTAGATGAAGCATAGGAACGATAGCATTTGCCAGATCTGGCGCGAGTTTTACCCAGCGCTCAATATATGGGGCGGCGTCGGCGTATCTCCTCAGATGAAGATTGATCCAGCCAAGGACCAACTGGGAGTTACGCTGCTCACCATAGAAACCCTTGGCCATCAGCATCAATTCATCAATGCCGTCACCCTGCTTGAATTTCATCAGGTATTCATAACGCAGCAGCCAAGAATGGTAGAAACCAGGGGATAGCTCTAAAAACCGGCCAGTGGCAAAATTCGCAGTAGGCTCATCGTTCAGCGCAATCGATGCGCGGATCAACGCCAAAATAGCTTGGCTGTCATAGCCAAATTGCGCGATAATCTCATCCGATTGACGGAGTATCTTACCCCACTCCTGAGCGGATGCTAAAGCCAGAAACCCACAGTACTCGTCGTAGCCATCCCAATTGGCGCCAAGCTCCGTATAAACCTCCCGGCTGAGCGGGTGCTGCGAAGGGAAATTTATTCCTTCGCTCTTCGCTATGTCCTCTTCAACTCTTTTCCACTCAGCCTCTTCAAGACCCTCGATCTGTGATGCGATGAGCCGAAACTTGAGTGCATTCACAAAGCCGCTTGGATGCGTCACAGCGTGGAAGATGTTACGGCGAGGCGCTTCCCTTGCAATGATAGTCGCGAAGTCGATGGACGATCCAGCGTTAGCCTGGCACGCGCGAATCACCTCCATGTCTAAATCGAACAGCCGAGATACCTTCATGCCTCTGCCGTATTCCTGCTGGAAGACTTGCGGGGCCATCGCGTAGAATTGAACATGCGGGAACTTCAGAACATGATCAACATGCTCAGTGTAAGCGAAATTACCAGCTCCCGATCTCTGTGATGTCTGAGAGACCTGATATGTTTTTCGGCCGCTCTGTCGAGCTGCTTTCACTTTGGCTACAGCTTCCTGGGGGGAAAGGAATTTGCAACCAACTCCTCGATACGCAGGAATATATCCGAAATCATTTCCGACGTAGATTGCGTCCGCAAGGCCACTTCCATCAAACATCGATGCGAGATGCTGCGATAGACAGTTCCCATCAAATACAAGCAAGCTCTTCATGAATTTCACTTATTTTCGAACAAATCGAGCAACTCTCCGATGTCTTTTGCAGTCATCGTGGCACCCACATTCACCTCTTGGCCGCTGATTTCCTCAATCAGAAGCATGAGCTGAACGTGAGCGATCGAATCCCATCCAGGGATTTCCGCTGCAGACGTCTCACGTGTTACCGGCCCCAGATAATCGGGGAACTGAACGCGCACTGCTTCCTCGACCTGGTTCAGATCAATCATTTGGATTCCTCACATTTATGGCGTGTATGCATTGTTCTTGGTTTCGATTGAGGAATAGATCTGCGGCATCGCGGCCAGGAGCTCGCTGCAGTCTACGAACTCCCCATCAATCAGCGGCAAATCAAGGCTCAAAATAAAGTCTCGTGATGGCTTGTTTTTTCCGGTTTCGCGGAAGTTGACGCGAACATTTTGCGCGCCAAACATGTCAATAGCCGACTTGAGCATGGCGTGCTCAACGCGCCGACTGAATGCACGGCAGCTCAAAACCCAACCATCAATCATGCAAGACCGCCTTTCAATGCGACCAAACATCACGCCGATCTTGCCAAGCGGCCCAAACTTATCGGTGTACTCAGCTATCAAAGTGAACGCGCCGTCGTCAGCCTGGCGCCGTTTCCAGTCTGCGACATCAAACCTATCGCCATTAATATTGAACTGGTTGGTCTTATTGACCAATTCGAGTGCGCGCTTGTCGTCACCGTTCGCATCAAGGATTATCGAGATTTTGGAGCCTAATCCTTTTAGGAAATCCTCTGGTGAGGTCGTCCGCTCTTCCTCGGCCATCGTGCCGGCACTTCGGATTGATTCCAGGCGCAGCAGATCTTCGGCCGAAACACTCTCCTTATGCGTCAGATTTCGGATATCCCGGAGCATGGCATAGGCGTCAGCCGTGTTCCGCGGGAACAAGAAAGTCTTGATGTTCGGGAAGCGAGCGCGCACTTCCTCGAGCTCCATCGGGTTGTCGTCAATATAAGCCACCGAATCAGGCAGAATATTCCAGACTTCAAGGATCCTGGCCACCGAAGACGACTTTGCTTGCCAATGCGCCTCAATCGGATAGACGAACTTTTGATCAAGTAGCATATCGCTTCTTGCCAAGCCTTTTGAGACGACATCAATCTCGTTCTTGCTCGCAACGCCGATCAAAACGCCTTGCTCGCCGAGTGAGTTGAGGAGTTGCTGATATAGAGCATGGATCTGGCTATTGCCGTCCAGAAACCAATGAACGCCCTCGGGGCCGACCTCGCCAACAAGACCACGCCAAAGCGTGTCGTCCAGATCGGTGATGACGCCTTTTAGCGGCTGCTGTGGGAATGCGGCCTCAATGAGAGATTCCGCTACATTCGAGGCATGCTCGACGCCGTATGGAAAATCGGCCGCAAACTCCATACCAACGTCTCGCCGAGCGGTCTCGGGGGCCGTTCTGTCCGGATTACATATGACTACATTCGGCAAAAGAGAAATTTTGGAGAGAAAGCTTGTAAGTTTGTCGTGCAATGAAATTTCCAACGGCGACAGTTGCGAGTTGCCGGTAGAAAAGACCGGAGGCAATGAGAGCGTCGGCGGCATTACAGCGATGCGCGGGCTTTTGATCGTCTTTATTTGCTGGTAGAGGCGATCAAGTCGGCTCGCGGCAGTCGGCACCGTATCCTCTATTGCGGCCCGCTTCCAACCGCTCTGTCGACGCAATCCTAACCGGGGATCAAGGTCAGCATACTCGATCACCACCAGCGCCACGTCGGCATCTGAGTCCGCAACGCATGCCTCGATCAGGTCGCCATATTGCCCGACTTGAATGTCCCATTTGTGATCTGGGAACCTTTGAGAGGCGTACGCAAGTACAAATGTCGAAAGGTGAAGTGGGCTGAAACCGCAGGCCATATGAAGAACCTTGGACGGGCCGGCTCTTGCTTCCGAATTTCTCGCAAGCACCACTGCATCCCGTAACTTCATGAGTCCTCACATAAATATGCGTAACAACTAATAATTAAAAATATTCAACTCACAATTGACGTGCGCGCAAAATCAGTCCCGCAATTGGCCAAAGATGTCAAGTCCGACCTAGGTAAGCTCAACTAAATCGATTCCCTATAATAGGTTCGGAGCAAGGTGCCCTGCATGCCAAAACAGAGAACATCGGACCGATTAGAAACTCGTCAACGCGGTGCGCTTCCACGTATTTGCAGCAACACAGACGTATACGAAACTAGCATCCGCCTGAATGGTGCCTTGCGTACAAGTTGCGGTCGATGATGCCGGCGTTGCCAATGGCTGGACAATCGATGCCTGTGCTAGTATTCCCCCCGCGTCCGATATCTGAACTTTAGGGGCGCCTGCTACTCGGTAATTCAAGAATCCTGACGTAAAATCGAGCGTCCTGTCATTGGTGCCGGTGAACGATATACGCTGCCCCTGAGCCATTAGGATAGCAGCCCCGCCAAATGAAAACGTCGCATTCGTCGTGTCGATAGCGGCGTCGAAATCAGTTGGCGACGACGCCGCGCCAAATACCAATCCTCGCGATACGCGGGCATGACCGACATCAGCTACTTGGCCTACGACACGAATACCAGTCCCGAGCGTCATATTGGCGCCACTGTACACACCTCCTGCTGACGGGCGGGATGCAACGACATCCAATCCGACGCGCGCCTTATTAGCGTCGGTTCCATTGCCGGAAACTATTTGTTCTATGCCAATGCGCGGTGCGGATGGATCGGCCACGCCGGTAAAGTCCACCGTTTCATTAGCGAGTGACCAAATGGAACCGTCACTATTGCCTTGAGCGACAAACCGTCCCGCCGTGTTTTGCGCGCCAGTAGAAAACGTCGCGTAGTTTTTGAGAATGGAAAGGAAACCATCCTCATAATTTGCATTGCCCGCCGATGTCAGATTTATCGCGCGCAACGCGGCATTTTCAAATCCAGCGGTTCCACCGGTATATGTGCTGATGCGTTGAAATGAAAAAGATGCGGCTTGATTGGGAGTGTTAGTTGTTTCCTGGGCGATGAGGTTGTTGCAATATGTCGGCGTGGCGCTGCTTGCCGTTGTATTGCACAAAAGGGAAAAGGGAGGCGCATTTCCTAGACGAGCCAAATTGAGCGTGCCGGAGTTGATCTGGCTGGCGTCGATGCTCTTGTTCGTCACCACCGCAGGCGTGGCCGCACCGAGAAGCGTATCGGTCGCAGCGGGAAGCGTAAGTGTTCCAGAGGCAGTTGCGGAAGGCTGAAGTATTGTCGTTCCCGACGTAGACCCGTTGAAAGACGCCCCATTGGTGATGACAGGTGCCGGGAGTGTCTTATTCGGAATCGTCTGGATATCTGTGGTGCCGACGATCGCCCCGGATGGCAGCGGCTTCCCACCATCAGTGATCAAATTTCCACTCGCGCCCCAAGCGGCAACATTCCCCGTCGCTGGAGACGTGCTGCCGGGCTTGAGGAAATCTGTTACCGGTTCGCGGCCAACAAGGCCTCCGCCGTCATGCCCAAGGACATGCGTAAGCGTCCGGATTGGCAACTGCTCGATGGCGCCGCTGGTCGTCTGGGCATATGTGCTGGATGCGATCGCACACACGGCGGCAATGCCAAGCAAAAGCTTGTTCAGCTTCATCATTTTTTCCTATTTTCAGAGATCAGCCTAAGTTCAGAGCTTTGACGCTTCCTCAGCCGCCTTCGATTGGTCGACGCCCATCTTGGCTAGGACCCACAGGCGAAATTGGCGGTCAGATATCGATGATATGTCGGGAGAGACTGTGGGCTCAGGTGCTTTAAGAGCTGCAGCAAGATCAGCAGCCGAGGGCTCTTTGACTGAAAGACTCTTGTCCCATTTCGTGATCGAGAAATTTCCATCAATGTCGCGTTCAATCACGACAAGCGGATTTACGATGGAAAAAAGTTCATCCTGCGTTTTGCCCGTGATTTGGGCGATATAGCTCGAGAGCTGCATGGTAGGTCTGCCCTAGTTGATGAGGGTTATGGCAAAGAGAACGTTCGATACGTTGGACGACGAATAGTTCGCGGATGCGCCGGACGAAGAGTAAAGAGAGAGAACGTCGCCAGCGGCAACGTTGACGATACCTCCGTAGTATTGGGTCGCTCCTGTGGTAGTCGCGCCAGGTGCGTAGTTGCCATCGCCGCTCGATGCACCTGGCACAGCGCCACCATTTTGGCGAAGCTGAACGGATGAAGCGATATTTGAGGCGCCTGAGATCGTGACGCTTGTCGTCACAGATCCTGAGACGAAATAGCTGCCGGCGCGGCTGAAGGTGAAATTCGATGATGTGTAGGTACCAAAACTGGTCGAGCCTCCAGCGGTAGCAAAATTGACCTGAGCCAAGATGTTATTTGCAAGCCCCTGTGTCGCAGGATTGATGACTGAAAAAGCAGCGGTAATTGATCGATTGCCGCCAACAACACGGACATTCGTGCCATCACACTCCATCTGGAGAAAGTTTCCAGCTTGCCAAAAACCCGGAGTGATTGGCGCGCCGTTTAGATCTGTGACAGCCACATTCCCCAATCCGTTCACGTTAATCGTGGCAGGCCCGGTGGCGGTGTTCGCCACTTGCACCTCGAAACTCAAGAACTTTCTGTAGGCCGCTGGCGGAGGGGAGAGCGTCACAACGAGTGCCGTCGCCGAACCAGTATCAACGGCTGAATTATACTGACTGTATTGTATAGCCGCAGGGATCTGGCCAAGTGTCGGGAAATACGGAGCACTATTTAGAAGGGCAATGTTCCCCGACGTAATGGTCATTTGACCGTTGGCAACAGTGATGACGTAGATGCCAGTGAACCCAACATCTGGTGATGGCGTGGTCTGTGATCCGGTGGGAGCCGGCGCGCCGGCTTTGAGCTGAATGACGCAATTGTCCTGGCGCTGCGTATTCTGCGCTGTCCCAGAGTTGTTCGGGCCACTCCATGCCACAGAAGGATCAGCTGCATTATAATATGGCAGCGTTAGTGAAGCCGCGTCAACTTCCGCGAAGGCGACTTGTACGAGGTAGTTTTGGGATTGGCCTACTGTCGCTGGCGGCGTGATAGTCAGCGTTTGGGAAGACGCCGATATTCCTTGCTTAACAAACTGATTGCTGTCGGTCCCGAGAGAGCCATATGCGGCGCTGTCAACAGTCTGCAGGCTATAGATCGCCCCTGGCGCAACGTTCACTTGCAAAGAGGCTGGGACCGTCGGCGTTACCGCAAGCCCCGAAACGGCGGTGCTTGTGCCGATGGCAGATTCCGCAAGCCAACCAACGCCATAGTAGGCATTCTTGCTGGTGTTGAGCAAATCCGTGTCGAGCGGAATTTGCCCTGGATAGACAATGTGTCTGCGCAAGGTTTCTCTCCAATGAGAAAAGCCGCGTAAGCGGCACTATTTGGGATGGGAACGGTTAGATTTTGCCGTAGAGGTAGGTGTAGCCGATGCCTGGAACCTGGCCGCTCAACTGGATGAGTGACGATCCGGTGTTCCCAAACAGGAACATGTAGCCAACCGGAGGAGCACTCGCGCCGTCATCGATGCGAACCCAAGCCGTTACGCCAGCCGCTCGCACATTATTGATGGCAGCATAGATGTCGGCATCTGTGACGGTCCCTTGGATCATGTCCAGATTGCCGTATTCGAAGGTCGAGGGTGTTGAGTAGCCGCCGGCTGGACCGCCGTAACCGATCACATTGGGAATTCCGCCAGTCGGCGCTCTATGCACTGTAATCAGCATCTCGTAGGGCATCAGAAGCGAGCCGTAGCCACCAGCGCTGTTATAGGCGAGCCCGTAGCCCCTACCATCACCTGTTAGCCCGGGAGCATAGCCCCCTGTATCGATCGGGCGCGCCGGTTCGAATATATCGGGCGCTATGCCAGTCAGGCCGGTCAGAACATTAATGATGGCTTGTCGGGTGTTTCTGGGGCGAAAGAGTTCTGCGATGATTGCTGATCGGAACGCATCGTCCGTTCGTGAGCCGCGCTGCATACGGCGCCCGAAGAAGTCGAAGGCGATGAGATCAAGCCATCCATCGGTCGCCGTCAGGATGCGCGTCTGCGCCTTGGCATAGATAATGAGCCCGTAGATCCATGACGCAACATTGGCGAAGGCTGCCAAGATGCCATCAAGGATTGGGGATGAGCTCGGAAACCATGCCGGAAGTGTAGCCTTGATGCGGCTAATGAAATCGTCCTGGTCGCCTATCGCCATCAGTCGATCGCCACTGTGCCGGATTTTATGGTTTGGACCGCAGTAGCCACTAGATCGGTGGTTCCACTGTTAAGGGTCAGGCTGGAGACAGTCGCGACGCCCGGGGATGCATCATAGATGACCTGAGCAAGCCGCGTGTAAGAGAGAGTGACGCCGATCCCGAGCGTATTGATATAGTTGGTGACAACCTGGCCGACCGCGCCCTTCACGGCTGCTGGGTCATACCCTAATACGACGCCGACGATAGCGCTCACATTCGCTGTCACAACAGTCGGGGGGAACACACCAAACGTGATGCTTGCCGCTCTGTAGGCATCCACCGCATGATAGACACTTGTCAAAAGCGAGGATGGGGGAGAACCGGTCCCGTCATCCACAATGATTGTCAGGTTGCCGCGCTGAGTCTGCAGCGAGAAGTTCACATTCTCCAAAATGCTCGACTTGATGCCAAGCTGAACATTCGAGATTGCGAACTGGATCGCAGCCACAGTTCCGCGGGCCAGAGATGCGAGGTAGTTGACGAAGCGGGCACGGTAAGCGCCGTCGCTCTCACCATCAGTGCCCCCCGTAAAGGCGGCGGTATTGTTGACTGTATCGACGCCAATGATCGCATCCAGGATCAAGGTGACCGTATTTGCCTGGACATTGCTTCCTGATGAAGCCGTCTGAGCCGCAACTGGGACTGTCACGCTGGCTACAGTCGCCGGGAGTATATACCCGCCAGACGAGGCGCTGTAAGCTGCGTTGGTGGTGTCAACGGTCACCACGAAGGTCTGCGTGAAGTCTGAAGTCTGGACCCTCGAACCGATCGGGATCAGCGCCGAAGTAGTGGGCGTGAACCGTGAATAGGTGACGCTGCCAACGGCTGCGGTCGATGCGAGACGTGTCAGGCCATAGTCGGCCATCCACGAATCCAAATCAGACCCAGAAGATGTCGCAGCTCGAGTAAGCGCAAGCACCTGGAGGATGAGGCTTTGAAGCCAAAGTCCTACCCCACCATTGGACTCTATAATCGATCGAAGAACCGAACCGATCGTGAAGTCTATGAGGGAATTGGCCTTCGACTGGACAGCCGTCGCCTGATCCCGCACCAGAGTGGTGAAGGACTTAATATTCAACGTTGCCATATATTTGCCGCTACTTGTTTACGTCGAATGACAACGTGGCTTGTTGCCCCGTCTTCGCGCTGTAGAACAGGATGTAGACCGATACCCCATTGAGGATTTCGGTCACGGTGATCACGGGGGCCGGACTTCTGGCTACTGTGGCCTCAATGGCGATCTGCGCTCGGATGACACTGCGAACCAGATCTAGATTCAGTGGGGATCCGACCTGTGCCGGAACGCCTGCGCCGTAGTCGAGATGCCAGATGTATCCTTGGACTGCGGTCATCAGGCGCCTGATGATCCGCTGAGTTGTCAGATCATCACCATCGACCATAAGAATGTCACCGGTCGCTGATGCCGTGAGGTCTTCACCCCAGAAATGTGCAACGTCTGGCATGGATCACTCACAAAGGGTCTTGGTCGCGCCCCCAACGATCACGGCTCCGCATGCAGTGACGGACCCACTTCTTGCCACCTGAGCGCCCTCGGCCGTGAACTTCGGGCTTCCCGTAAGGATTGGGTTCGGCCCATGAATTGGACAGGAAAGCGTGTCTCCAACGCGCGCCACCAGCTTTCCTTCAACACCCGTTTTCGATGCGCTTGAGGTGATAGAGCCCCCGTGTGATGAAGTGTCACCAAATCTAGCCACCGGGTTAGCCATTGATATTCACCGTCCCGCCGCCGGCATTGATGTTGATGTTTTGACCATTCGTGCTCAGAGTCAGCACTCCTGCTTGGTCAGCCTTGAGGATGAACCCCGCTGCTGACTGAATGACAATCTCACCGGATTGGGCGACTGGTGGGCGCTCCTGGTCGGAATGAAGACGCCCTGTGATCGATGGCGCGTCTTTGTCGCCGCCAACATAGTCCACCTTGACCTGATCGCCGGCCGTGAGGCCTATAGCGATCCCAAAACCATTGCCGATATGACCCGTCTCGATCGGCAACCAGCCAGTTTCGACGCCCTTTGGCTGCAACAAAACCTTTGCTGCATACCGATTGGGGTCATAGGAGGTAACGGTTCCGATTGATGGCTTCGGGCGCCGGCTGAGAACCTGATCCACAATCCTGCGCACCAGGTCTTCGATATCACCCATCATGCCTATTTTCGCTTCTTGGATTTCGACTTCGCAGAGACAGTCATCCGATAGCCCCCGGACTGGCTCATCGAATGCTCTATGGTCGTGATGTCGTGCTGTTGATCGTAGGCGGTTCCTGTACCGCTAAGCCGCATATCGAAGCGAGGCGTCACAGTAGGATCCCCCGGCATCGTCAGATCGAACATAAGTTCGTGGCTCGTGTTTTCGGCTAGGCGCTTCTCGGCGAGCCTTTGTGTCTGGTCGCCCGTCAGACCCGGTACTTCATAATTATAATTCAGGGGCTCGCCGGAGCCTGTCGGTTCAGAGGCACCATATTCGTAAGCCTTCTTCTCTTTGTGGTTCCAGCTCTGGACTTTCACATTCACGGGGCGCCCAAGGATAACGTTCCGTGACGTCTTCAAGGTCATGAAATTGCCGCTGGCATAGGAGGCCGCAGTTGGTGGGCTATAGACCACATCCAGGACCGGCAGTTGTTCATCGACCGCCTTGAAATAGAGAATGCCACCGGTCATATACGCGACCATGCCATTCATATCGGCAAGCTGCGTGATTACTGTCCATTCGGATTCGTCGTTGGTGAGCTTGGCGTAGTCGAGCTGAAAAATCTTTCCGCCCTTGGATGGCAGAGAATCCGCATCAACGTTGATCCCATGCCGTCCGGCGATCTGCTTTACGATCTGGTCAGGCGTGAGATTGTTGAACTTCTCGCTGGACTTACTGTCGATCAGAGCTGCGGCCTTGTCCCTGCCCTGCACGCTCAAAATGCGCTGGTCGAAGTTATGGCCGACCTTGTCGACCTTCCCGTCAAAAACCTGGACAGCCCCACTGATCGCATCGGTCTGGAACTGGACTTGAACGGCGATATCGCTCTGCTCAGACCACCAGCCCTCATCCATGTCGGCAGGAAGGGCGCCGAAGGGGATCTCACAGTGAAAGGTGTCGGACTTGTGCGTCTTCGACATCTGGACGTCAACGCTGATACAGTTCAGCGTTTCGCCATTAGCGATGATGAATGCCCGTGGCTGCCTGAGTGTCACGTCAGGCTCCCAGAATGCCGCCATTAGAGGCGATAGTGGTTTGAGGGATCGTCAAGGTGACAATACCAACGATCATCGGGTCAGAAAGACCGTTAGCCTTCGCGATCTGATACCATTTCGTCGCGTCGCCAAGATACTGAGCCGCCAGAGCATAGAGATTTCCGCCAGCCACCGTGACGACCCGATTGGTCACAACGGCGGGAATAGAGCTTTGCAAAGCCATGCGTCACCCTTGCTGGAGAGCCAGGTTCTTGCCGATAAGATTAATGTTGTCTTTCGAGAACAGGGCGGCAGATTCGTCTGTCGTGTTCTGAAGTTGGCTCGTGATAAATGACGCCATCTGATCAGGGTCGACGCCGGGCAGCGTGCCGGCCCCTACCCCGAGCGTCGCGTCTAGGCCTGCGGCTATCCCGTCAATCGTAGATGCTGCTGTGTACACGGTCGAGGTAACCGTCGAAAGGGTTGCTGTAGAAGCGTCCTGTAGCGATCCGGCAGCGCTGACAGCCGTTGAGACTGTCGAAACAGCCGCCGCAGTAGCAATCTGAGCCGCAGACGTCCCGCCAGCCGTGAATGATGCAGCGACCGTGAGCGCATTTCCCACAATCGTATCAATCCCGTTGACGATTGCCCCAAGAGCATCGTTGATAAGATCCGTGACCACCGTGCAGGTGATCTTGTAAGGGATCTCGTAAAAACGCTCCGGCTCAGCCTTGAACTCCGTAATCAGCACGACAAGGAACGTGCTCATGTAGGAAAGCGTGACTTGAGCGCCGGCTGAACGCATGGCGTCGAGCGCTTGTGCCCTCTCCATGGCGTCCGGCCCACGAAACCTTCCCGACCAATTCACATCATCCGCATCTGGGCCCATCGCATCTACAACGCGATTGCCCCCGATCAATTTGTGGACGGCCGCGTGCTGACGGCCGCCGAAGTTGATGCGTTCCGGAATTTCGAAGTTCTGGAACGTTACGCCGCCGAGGACCAAGCTAACCATGTCGATCCTCAGATAAAGGAAACATCAGTCGGAGCAGCCATGGCCTGCCCATCGAAGGTAGACGACGATCCAGACCACGAGCCATTGCGCGCCATATGCGTACTGACGGCCTGAGCAAGCCGGCGCCCATCGACATTGAGGGCGGCGTGGACGGTCACCGGCTGATTATTGTTGGCTGGCGGAACCCAACTTGCCGGATTGTAGCCGAGCTGATCCTTGCCTGGATGTACGCCAGGCTCCGGGAACGAGAACTGCGGTGTTCCGGGAGCGTTTGCCGAACCTGGAGGGCCTACCCCGGGTCCACCGAGGATAGCATTCTTGATCATCCCGGGGATTTGGGCCAACTGCGAAATGAAATTGACGATCGCGTTGTAGATCCCGGTGAAGACATCAACGATGGCATGCCAATTGTAGGCTACAATCGAAACGATAATCCCGCCGATCGCGGCAACTGCAATGGCTATAGCGCCGCCCGGTATCAGTGCCGCAGCAGCTGCTACAACCGCGACAGCGCCCAAGGCCGCAAGACCTATGCCAAGGCCAACTAGGGCTTCGCCGATGATCTTGATGGTTTCAGGATGTCCATTCGCGAAATTGGTCAGCGATTTCATGACATCTGCCATGGTGTTCATCGCCTGAATGGCCACAGGAACCAGTGGAGAGCCCAGCGCCGTCAGCAGGTTATTCCACGCCGATGAGAAATTCTTCTCAACTGTGTTCGGGTCATTCTGCAGAAGACCGCCAGCTGCACCCACGCCTTGTGCTTGCCCAACGATGCTGGCGTCCTTGTTGATGCGCTGGCCCTCCAGAAGCAGAGTGGCGATCGCTTGCGCGGATGTCCGATTGCCAAACATACCACCGAGCAACTGGATAGCGCTTTCGTCGCCGGCAAAGACCTGATGCCCAAGCTTACCCTCGACCAGAGGCTTGAAGACTTCCTGCGCCCACCGATACGGGTCTTTCGTCATCAAATCAGTGCCCTTGACGGCGCCGGGATTGAAGCCGACAGGATCGCCCTTCCCGTCATAGATGATCTTGGACTGATCTTCGATGAGACCGAGGTCCATCATCTGGCCGAGAGACCTCTTCGTGACCTTGCCCTGTACTGCCGTTCCAAAGAGCGACATTAGGGCCGTACCAGTCTGCGATGGCCCCATTTCCTGAATGAGCGAAGGCAAATACTTTGTATAAAATTCCTCGTCCCAGCCCTTTGAGGCCAAGCGACCGTACTGCGTTGCCTGAAGGAAGCCCTTCGGATCCACCTTGCCGCCTGAGGCAGTAATCGCCTTGGTCATCATGTCGAAGTACGACATGAACTGATCGGGCGTCTGAAGGCCTTTAAGTTCGCCGGCTCTCGCCATCTCATAGACAGCGTCGGAAGCCTTATCGCCGGAGCCTTCGGTGACAGCGTTCAGAACGACGCGCATCTGTTCAAGTGGAGCGATGAAGTCCATGGCGTGCTCTGTGGAGCCGAACACCATACGGGCCTCTTTGATGTCGGCGAGGACATCAGATACCTTCAGGCCATATTGCGAGGCTACTTTCCAGGAGTCAGCCGTGGCTTTGGCAATATCAACCTGATTGACGCCGGCCGCAGCCATCTGCTGCTGGACGTGGATCAATTCTTTTCCATGGTCCGCTAGCTTGGCGACGCCCGCGATGATAGCCCCGCCGGCGAGAATGCCCACAGTTCCCGCAAGCGCCAGGTTCCAACTAGAAAAAGCCTTTTCGACCTCTCCGACCTTCCCTTTGAGGCCAAGAAGATCCGCGGCGATAACAGCCAGAACCGGCGACATGCCGTTTGTGAGGCTGATCGCTACGCCAATTTTCCAGACGTCCACAGGCAACCTCGACTTTTTGAAGAAAATGGCTCATGTTCTCGCTCTGTTTCAACGGAGCGCCTGCATGAGCCAGGAATGGGATTACCCTCCTCGTCGCCAATGGATGAGGGAGGAGCGTGTTCGACCTTCGAAAACCGACAGATTTGACCGAGTTATTGACCATCTGCCGAAACCAAAGACGGCTTGGCAGTGGTATGTGCGACAGATGCAGGGCCGCGGGCACTGGCTCTATAAAGCCAACGTCTCAGCGTTGTTTTTCACGATGCTTGGCTTCTTCTTCGCCGCAGTCGTCATAGTTGGTATGCTTGTCGGGGCCTTGATCTCTCACGTTGCCCATGCGCAAGAAGCGCCGCCGATCGAACAAAACTCTCAGGTGATGCCAGATTTTCCGAAAGAGCTCTATCCGATCGCCATCGAACTGATCAAAGCAAAGGGATGGCGCTGCGACAGCATTTCAGCCGCCCGCAAATGGGTTTGGTCGCGTGGCTTTACGGTGGTCTGCAACAACTATAGCTACCAGTATGATTTCGAAGACCGCGGCGGCAACATTGAAGTCAGTTTGAAGTAGTGCCCTCGAACACCCTCGAAACCTTCAGGCGCCGATCCCAATTCTCAGAAAACTCTTTGGCTAGGTCGCGGCTTTCAGCGAACGTGACGTTTTCCGCATTCCGCTTTTGCGCCGAGGCCGTGTAGTTGAAGGAGCCACCCACCACCAGCCGCTCATCAATGATCATAATCTTGTTGTGAGCGATGGTCGGCTCATAGTCGATCCAGACCGGGATGCCAGCAGCTTCAAGCAGTGTAGCGCCTGAGTATTTCCGCTCATTCACCTTGTCCAAGATCGCCAGAACCTCAACGCCGCGTTCTGCGGCTCGCTGTAGGGCGTGGATGATGGGTAGAGACGTGAACCCGTAGGCTTGAACGCGAATGCTCGTCTTGGCGCCGTCGATCGCCTCAACAATCCGATCCTCACACTGTTCGCCAGGGGTGAAGCAAACCGAGATCTTGGCAAATGCCACCGGCGCGGCGACGGCGGGAAGGCTTATGAGCGATAGGGCGATGGCGGCGGTGAATCTCATGGTCCTGAGATAGCACTTCATTTGATCGGTATCGAGACCGCAGCCCCGTTCGCATGCGTGGTTTCAGGCTTGATCAGAGCGCCATGCATGTGGCGTCCAATGACTTCTTTCACTTCAGCGGATTTTCGCACCGCCGCGCCACCAAGGAATGAGCGCGGAGGAATGCCACGCGATGTTCCAAGCTCCTGCCAAACCGCTTTGTCATCGTTTGAACCGATATGAGCTTCGTGATCGAGGACCACTGTCCCGATGCTATCCCGCATCTCGCCGGTCTCAAGGAGCGGCGTGTCGCCGTTGGCCTTGTGGGCGATGGTATCTGGCTTTAGAGGGGCCCAAGCCGCGAATGGGCCAGCCGATCCCTGATAGTGGCCGATTTCTTCTTTCGCTTCCGTCTCGACCAACTGAGCGGCCTCAGCCAGCGCGCTCTTTTCGGACATTGGCATATGGACAGCAAGATCCAACAGGAAGTCGGCCATACTTTCCAAAGAGAAATCAGCCATTGATCAACCATTCTTGCGCCAGCTTAGCGTGTTCCAATCGAAGTTGCCGCCCTCATGCTCTCCGAGGATGACGCAGTATGCAAGTTTCTCAGCCGGCCCTAGACTGAATGCAACGTCCCATGGCGCATTTTTGCTGACCAAGAACAATGAGCTTCTAATGTCTGGGTCGGCTGCTATTTTTTTGCGTCTTCGGCAAGCTCTTCTTCACTGATCCCAACGCCGAAGTGTTCCTGAATACCGCGACCGATCGCCGTGAAGCCGTCATCATCGAGCCGGTCAATCAGCGCATCAAATTGAAGTTCCGTCGATGGCAGCGCTTCCGGAATACCGTCAATTTCCACCACGCAGGCTGCCACCATGACGAGGCCAAGATACTGTTGCTTGCGCGAGCTTTCGTCCGAGAGGGCCTTCAGGACACGGCGCCGAACGCTCATGCCCAGTTTCTTGATCCCAATCGAACGCCCGCGGGCATCAGTCACGACCACAACCTTGTTTGCGTCACTCACGATCTCTTCCGAGGGCGTTGGAGCCTTCTTGATTGTAACGCTAGCCATTACTGCACCTTAATGCGCTTGGACGCTTTCCAGTTGAGCTTCTGTTTGACGTAGGCGTCTCCGGTGAACGTACCGGCGTCCGCGTAGGCCAGGGCCACGCCGTCGTAGCGATATTGGGTGATCGTCCCATTCGTCTCTGTGATCGTCTCTGTGATCCGGAGGGCGTTCAGGGTGCCGGTCGCGAAATAGGTTGCTTCGACCTGCGCAAAATAGTCATCCAGGACGCTGCTGGCGCGATCGACAGAAAGATCACCTGACCATGTGTCAGGGATCGAAGCAAGACGGTTGATGCCATCGAGCCCCTTGCTGTCGAGTTCCTTTGTGTTCTGCTTCTTGGTGAAGCTCGTCAGAATTGCCAGCGGAAGGATTGAATTGTCTGGAAGGATCACGTCGAGGACTGCGTCCTTCCCGATATTCAGGGAACCGAAACCGGTGTTTACAGGCATGGGTCAGGGCTCCTTAGACGGCAAAACTCACGCCGGTGCTGTTGACCTGCACCGACTGGCCCGCTTCGAGGTTGATGAGGAAGAATTCGATGATCGAGAAGTATTTGACCTGCACGTTCGCCTGCAGGTAACCGAGGGCAACACGGCCCTGAGGGTTGTTCGTGGCGTCGATCTCGACAGAGTAAGGCACCTTGCCGTCGGACGAACCAATCATGCCCTGTTCTGTCAGCGCCTGGAGGAACGAATCGAGGGTGATCTTTGCCTGGCGCTGCACGGTCGGTGAGTTGAGCTTCCCAACATAGATGCCCATCGCCGAGTTGAGGGTCGTGGCGATGTAGTTGGTGAGCCGGGTATAGTTGTCGCCATGAATGACAGCATTGGACGAACTGTTGTGACCGGTGCGGCAACCGAAATAATTGCCGCCGGGCACTGGATTGCAGATCACATCAATGCCGGCGCTAACGAGGATCTGAATATCCGCGGAGGTGTAAGGGATGCCCGTATAGGACTTCTGCGTTCCCACGACCGCTGTGAGCTGCTTGTTGAGCGTGGATTGCTCCGGAGAAAGCGAAACAAGTTCACCGGCAGCGAAGGCGGCTGGCGAGACAAGCCGATTTGAAACGCCGTTGAGGGTATCGAACCAGTAGACCCAATCGCCAAGCATGATCTTCATGGCGTAGGAGTCGATGCCAGCAGTAGCCTTGGCCGTGGCAGCGGTCTGAGGGTCGCTCGTACCGGAGGCGAAGGCTGTCACCATATAGATCCCCTCGCCCAGGCCGAACGAGACCTGCGTCGGCCAACTCGTTGCGTCAGTCAGGTCGCAAAGGACTGCGACAGCAACGCCCTGCCCTCGAAGCGCATACATACCCTTGCGAGGGTTGGTGTCGGTGCCAAGCATGGCTGTAGCGTTGATGGTGGTAGTGCCATCAGTCCCGCCAGCGAGCGTGTAGCTCGCCGTGGCGGGGGCAGTGGTACCAACGCCGGCAGTGGCTACGATGATGTTCGAGGGGCCGCGCACGGCATTGCCGTTATTGATGGCAGCCGCCATCGCCACCCAGAGCGCATTCGCTGATCCAGCGATGTTGTCGAAGATTTCCGGAGCAAGACCGGGCGCCGCAATTTTCACCTGGAAGGTGCTCGCGGCCGAGCCGGGAGCAACAGACACCTGAATGCCGTTGCCGAACGAACCCGTATATTTGGACGTGAAGGTGATGCAGGTCGTCTGGACCAGAATTGTAGCCGCCGTGTCGGTGCCATCAGTCACACGCACGCCCATAATAGCCGTGGCGCCTTGCTGGAAGGCAATCGTCGCGTGCGTTCCGGCATCAAAGAGACGATTCTGGTAAGGGCCAAAGATCGTAGCCCATTCGGTCGGGCTGCCAGCAATCTTCGGCTGATTGACGGGACCCCAAGTCGCCGTTCCGACCAAGCCGAGAACGTTGGAGGGCACGCCATTGATCAGGAACTGCGGCGGAATAATCTGGACGTAGACGTCCGGAACAGAGAGCGCCGTCGTGTTCAGCGCCCCTTGCGGGAAGATCGGCATTTAGGCTGCCCTCGTATTGTGTGGTGGATTAGGACTGCGAAGACGCCTGAGGGGCATCCTTGCCGGACTGAGCCGGAGCGTCGGGCAGATTGACCGCCACGACCTCATTTGGATTGGTTTCGAGCACCGACTTAATCTTGTCGGCATCAGTGATCTGATCACCCCTCGCATACGAAGCGAAGGGCGCTGTAACGGTCAGCGCTTTCATGAGGCGTCCTCAGGTGGTGGTGATGGCGATAGTCGAGATGATCTGCGGGTATGTCGTGATCTCGTTGGTGCCGTACTCGACCATGTAGACGAAGTCTCGACGGTAGATTTCGAGCGTCTGGCGCTCATCCGAAATCATCGTGCGCTGGTAGACCATTCGCGCCCCAGATCCATCCGGCAGAAGCAAGTGCTCATTCTTAACGAGCGCCAGATCGATGATCGGGGCTGCTTGGTCTCTCATCGCAGGGTTCGGACACCAGAGAGACACCATGACGGCCCTCTCCTGGCGCTTAAACTCCTGCCAGACAGTACCGAAGACGCCCACCGCAGCCGTCACAATGGCTGAGGGAGGTAAGGTGAGTACCGGGCCACTAGATGTGGCGGCGATCCCAGCGCCAACAAGAAGAGCCGCTAGGCCTGTTGCGACGGTGGTCATGGTGTCGCTGGTCGTGGCCGGATACACCACAGTCTCGCTCGTTGACTGCCACGACCCTACCGTGACGCCGATGTTCTGAGTTGACCCAATAGTTCCGGCGAAGGTGATCGTCTGGCCTGAGATCGTCGCCGTGATCGTTGGTGTCGGGATGTTGAGCGTCTGTAGATCAGTCGTAAAGCGGGTTGTGTTCCGCTCCATTGGCATCGGGAAAACCGAGATAGTCAGAATGCCGGTGTCCAGATCTGTATCGAGTTGCTTCGGAACAGGCCATCCTCGCATGACTTTGCAAGGCGCCGTGATGATCGAAGGCTGTGACGTCCCATTCGGGTACAGAGCCGCCGAGACCTTCGTGACGATGGCCTTCTCTACGTCCGAGATGTCAGCCATCAGCGAGCCTCAAGACGGATACAGGCGATATTCCAGCCCATGGAATTCCAGTAGGCCGCTTCCACCTGATAGCGCTCTCCGAGGTCGTCGGTGATAATGTCCCGGTCAAGGATCACGCCATTTGCGACTGCGCGAAGTGGTATAAAAACACGCCAGACAATAGGGCCTGGAGGTGCAGCCGGCAGTGAACCGGCATAAGTCCTCGCCATAGTGGTTTTGGCCTGAATATTCGCCGGAATTCCAGAAACTACGGGCGTCTCGGTAGATTTCAGCACACCGCTGTAACCCACGTTCCCGACGCCAGTCTGGCCCGTAGGCCGCGTGACGGCGATCGTGCGGGGATACATAAAGGACATCAATCAGACCGGCAGAGTGTTGCGATATTGACTTAGGACGGCATAGACACTCGCAGGCATCGCCGCGGCTTCGCCGGGAAGTATAGTGACTGAGCCGCCAGCCTGATATTTCTGTTCTGTGTCGCCTGCACGCTGGGAAACCACATTCGGATCACGATCACGGTTCTCGTTGTAGGCAACCTTCATCCACTCAAGGCAAGCCATCTGCAGATCGATCGGGATAGGATTGAGACCTGCCGTGTAGGTGATCGCGACATTCGAGAGTCCGCGGTAGAAGATCGCGCCCCCCATCAGATCGACCGAACGGTTCTTGAAGGTATAGCCTGGCCCGAATGTCGACGTGGCCGGATTAACCGCCAGATCGTTGATCGCGAGGGAGGCCACAGAGATGATCGGATAGTTTCGGATCATCATCCGCGCATTGTCATGGCCGTCATAGACTTCGGAAAACGTGCTCACCACAAAAGTACGGCTGCACCAGTCTGCAATTAGTTGCGAATAGGCGCTGATGGCGAATTGGAGATTTGTGTCGTCCGATCCTGGCAGCACTTGTAGCCACGCATAAGCCTGGGCAAGCGTGACAAGATCATTTGGACCAACGGCCATGATGGATCACTCTGCGACAGAATTGGAGGTTTCAACTGACGTCTGAACTGCTTCCAGCTGAGTGCCGAAGGGGATTTGCGGGATATCGACTGCCTCGGCATCTGCTTGTGCAGGCTCAGGCTGTTCGGCACCCTCGATAATAGCTGGCGTTGGGACAGCGAATCCGTGGCTCAAGAGAGCCCCAACCATCGATGTGGGAACGGTCACATAGCCATTTTCATCGGTCGAGAAGCTATCAGAACCATGAGAACATGATTGGGGGCCGTTGGTGGACAGCAGAACGGTATGTCCCTCGGGCGCGCCTGGAATATCAGCGATAAGCTGAAACCCGCCAACGCCGACGAGTGTCTGAGCCGCATCATCCGGAACCGTTATGTTTCCATCTGCATCGAGCGGGTATAGCCGGGTGCCAATGTTCGCGCCATCAGCGCCAATCGGGGCCTTAAGCTTCTTCATTCGTCTCTTCCTCATCAAAAGGAGGAGGCCGCAGTTAATGCTGCGGCCTCCTGTCTCATCAGCCGTTTGCGATGTTGGTCACCAGACCGATTGCGAACGGAGCATAGATCGCCAGAACTTCTTCGGCATAGACGCCGACCTGACGCTGGCGAGTGGTGATCGGCCAATCGATCTGATAGTAGTCCGAGCGCGTCTTGACTTCGGCGACGTTCGGAACCTCATTCGACTGGTACTGCAGAGGTAGATTTTCGGCCCAGAGCAGGATCGTGCCCGGAGGAAGGTTCGGGTGGATCTTGATCGGGATCTTCATGCCACCGTCCAACATGAACGGGTTGAAGTAGAACTCGATCGTGCCGCCAGCTGCCAGGCGGTATTCTGCGTTGTTGGCGTCCTTGAAGTATTGCAGCAGCGGAGCCGACGAACCCGTCAGAACCTTCGCTGTGATGTTCTTCAGTTCCTGCGCATTCACGTAGATGACCGAAGGGATGACCTGATAGGCGTTCCACATATTCAGGAGCAGCGTATCGATTTCGTTGACGGAGCCCTTGCCTGATGCGGTCAACACGGTACCGGTCCCGGCCGTGCCGGTCGGAAGCGTTACGACCTGAGCCCCGTTCGAAGGCTTGAAGCCCGCAGTGATGAGGCCATCAAATGCCAGCGAGTTGGTCGAGTAGTCAGCGGCAACAGTCGTAGCAGCCTGAGCGCCACCCGTGAGCGGAGCAGAGAAGGTTGCTGAGTTGATCGTGGTGATAGCCTGGAGCGTTTCGGAACCAGAAGCCCCGACAAACCATGCATAACCGACTGCGCCAGTCACGATCGGCACGGTCGCCGAGAGGATCTGCCCAAGCGTTACTGCCTGAGTGGTTGCGCTTGACTTGTTGGAAGAACCGCCATTGAGAACGAAGGTCTTGCCGTCCGCGCCCGTAATGGTCTTGGTCGTGGCAATCGAAAGAGAGCCGGCCAACTTCGAAGCGTTGGCGTAGCCTTCGACAGAGAGCGCAACAACGATCACCGAGTAAGTGAGCGCCGGCAGTGTGCCCGTCGTGCCGGCAACCGAGAGCGTCGGGGCCGCGGGAGTGCCCAGCGCAAGGGAGTTGTTACCGCCCATCAGAGCGAACTCTTCCTTGAGCATGGTCTTCTGAAGGAGGCGCATCGTCATGCGAGCCTGCGCATCTTCGAAGCCCTTGGCAGCGTTGATGGCTTCATAGGTGATCGCGTCTTCTTCGCCGATCGTGGCGTATGAAGCAGCCTTGCTCGACGTCGAGTAGGACATCTGGCCCGAACGTTGACCTTCCGGAACCCAGCCCATGGCATCATAGCCAGAACCGATGATAGCGTTCACCTGGCGCCAGTTGGTCGCCGTACCAGTGCCACCGCCGACACGAGGCAGACGGTTACGGATCGGGGTTGCGACTGGATAGAGGTTCTTCGCTGGGGCCTGCAGGTCATAGGCGACGAGGCCGGTCGAGGTGGAGATGGTTTTCTGAATGACATCATCGGAGACGCCAGCGGCCTTTAGGACCGCGGAGATGACATCGACGGAGTTACCGGCGCCGGCCTCGGTCATGATGCGACGCGCAATATCCTCGGAGGGATTGGCGCGGGCGCTCTTGATCAGGTCTTCGACCGTTTCGGTCTTGGTTTCCATAAGGGAATCCTTTCACGTCACCCGCCACTGACGGGTGCGCAATAGAGCAATTGATGAAATGGGGTTCGGTTAGCCGCGCGGGGTCATGGTGTAGGGCTTCCCGTGAGAGATCTTGATGAGCGCGATTGCTCGATCCTCCGGTGAAAGCGCTTCCAGCATCTTTTCAGCTTCGGCTTTACTGATGACCGGTTCGGCGGAGGCGCCGATCGTGTCGAATTCCTTGGAAACAGCCGCAATCACACCCGCAGTTTTGGCGGGTACGGGCTGGCTCTCAATTTCCTTGATGCGCTTTTCCAGCGCGTCGTTATGTTCCTTCATCCCCTTGACCATCGGCAGCACCTCATCAAGGCGCGCAGAGATCTGGTCATAGGCTTTCTTGAGCAGAGTCTCATCGCCTTCGACCTTCTCTAGGTCTTCAGAGGCGACAGCTTTCCCCATGCCACAGTCGGCGCCGAGCTTTACCAGTGCATCATGTGCACCCTGCAGATCAGCCATATCCGATTGTGAATGACGAGCGCCGGCCTTGGCGATGTTGATTAGAAGTTCGCCGCGCTGAATAGCCTCACCGGCTTCCTCTTCGCCCATGGAGCCGAGGACCATATCCAGGGAGTCGGCGATCAAGTCACCAAACTCGACCAGAAGGGCGCCAAAGCGGTTCTTCATCTCATCAGAAGGAATGACGGCCTCAGGCCAGAAGTATCCGGCCTCATAGGAGTCCTCCATCCTGTCCATCCATGCGAGGAGCTGAAGCATGTCAGCAACGCATTCCAGCGACAGTGCCTTGGACAGATCGCCCTCACCTTCCGCCTTCTTGGTTGAACCTGCCCATCCCTCGGGCAACTTTTTGGTAGCGCCGAGCGCCTTGGCACGACGGATGATATGGCGCTTAGCTCGTGCCTTGTTCTTGGCTCGACCGTAGGCATGGACGGCGTTTTCCAGATCAGAGACATTGTTTATCGGGAATGAGCCATCTGGCAGCGCATGGCCGTCCTTGGCTGCGGCGTCGCGTTCTTCAGTCGAAAACTCGCGCTTGGTGATGGCCTCGATCTCGCCGAGCTTGCCCATGGCATCGCCGGTCAGGTCGGCGAGTGCGGCCGCGTCATCGAGCGCCTTGTGATGAGCAATCAGATCGGCTTTCTTCGGATGTTGAGACTGATCACGCTTTGAAACCCAGACCTGTTCAAAATCATCGCCCTTATTCGGCGGAATCACCACAGTCTCAATCTGTTCGACTGTGCCAGTGGTTTCATCTTTCGCGAGTACGTCAGTTTCTTCGAGAGCTTCAGCCTTCCACATGCTGATGACAGCGTCGGGATTGGCCGGTCGGTCGACCAGAGAGATTTCAACCAGTCGCACGCCAGTGACATGCTTCTTGTTCAGCTCATCGCGTCCGGTAACCTTGCCGCCAATCGAGAACCCCTTGTAGACCCGCGCCTTGACCTTGGCGATGGCCACAGGATCAACGACTGTGCCGGAGATCAGCGTCTTTCCTTCGACCACTTCCGCCTTATCAACGGTGCCAGCCGCCATAGGCTGATGCATTTCACGCATAGCCCCGGTCCCGTAGCGCATAAAATCCGGGATAGCCTCCTCCATTGCAGCCGCTTTCACGACCTCGCCATCACTGTCGACGGACTCAGTGGAAGCAATCCCCTCAATGGAAAGGGTGCCATCAGCATTATCCTCGACCTTGGTGAAGGCGGCGAAGAGCTTCATATCGATATCCTCTGCTTATTCCGGAGAACCGGCACGCGGCTGGTCGTCTTCGCCGTCGGTAGGTTGGTTGTCTGTACGTTTCGCTTCTGCAGTCGCATTGGCTACCACTTCAGCGTTGTGAGCCTTGTCGTCCCGGCTATCCTGATAGGATGCGAGGGGCACATAGCCATTGACCGTCAGGATGAGCGGATCATTGGCAAGCGGGTTCAGATACGGATCTTGCCCGCGGTCGGCTCGCACCTGGTTCAACGTGCGTGAACCGTTGCGAAGATCCATGTCATCAATCTTGCTCTGGGTCTCGGGATCAACGTCCCGCTCAACTTCCCATGTGAATTCAAGGTCAGCGTATCCAAGAAGATCCTGAATAACATCGTCCATGAGACGCTTGGCCCACGACAGAAGCGGACCCAAGCCTTCCTGCTCGGCGCGCTCCTGATCACCTTCTGATGTGGAGCGGTTCATCTGCCTCACGAATGGCGTCGGTGGCAAAGAGAATGCAAAACTCACAATGCGGGCCAGCCATTCATCGAACTCGTCCTTAATCGGAGCGTCCTTGAAGGCGGAATACTTCGTGCCCTGGGGCACCCACTTTAGCTTGCTCCGGTCCTGCGTATTGCCAGTCAGCATCGCATCGAACCAGTCCTGGAAGTCCTTGATTTGCTGCGGCGTCCAGCCGTCAGGAGCATTGAGGATACCCGACGGGATATTGCTAGCCGTGAAGTGAGCGAGTTGCGCCGCCTGGCGCTGCATCACCGTATTGATAGTGACAATGATCTGTTCGACCGGGCCGAAACCATAGAGGTGATTTGAGCGCCGGTTTCGGGGTTCGTACAGCAGATCGTTGGTCGTGAGGTCAGTCCAAACTCTTCCCTTGATGACCTGCTGGTATGCGGGGTGCGGAGGAAGCGGCCGACGCCCATTTTGGTCCACCAGAACCTTGATCGACGCACCATCGACAACATCGAGGCCGATGACTTTTTGATTGCGGCTGCGGCGAATCTCGACAGAAGGGGCGTCGAGGACCAGCAGATCTTCAACGATCATTCGGAGCCACACAGCAAAATGATGCTGCCCGTCTGGCTTCCTCAGAAAGCGTGAGACTTCCTTGATGCGCGGATCGTTGTCATCAGCCGTCTTGGCCCCAACCTTCTTGATCCGCCAGTCTAGGCGCTCAATCTGATCCTTTCTGGTCTCGATCGCCAAGCGGACAAGCTCGACATTGGAAAAGCTTCGCAGCGCCGGGAATCCGAACGGCTCATAGGCCCTAGGCGTCCAGTTAAGGTTCGTTCCTGTCGGGAAGTCCGTAACGCGAACCGGCTGCGGATCTGGTGGTACCAGCGGCAAGCCAGGCGAGAATAGTCCGCTAGACGGCTGGAATGTCATATTGGTGCTGAACTGAGACAGCGTCTGAACAACAGCACCAGGCGTTAGAGACGGCATTGGGGCGGCTATCCTTTCAGCGGCCCAAGATGGCCTGCACGTATTCTATCGATCCAGGCGCCAGTTCAGGTTGAGGTGGCTCTACCGCTTCCACCGGAGCCTCTGCCTGCTGTTTCATCAACTCAAAGAGTGCCATGCCCGGCCCGAGATTGCCCAATGCCAACTCATTCAATGCGTCGGCGAAAGCATCCACCTGGTCATCAAACTGCGCATTCGGAAACGAGCACACCTCATCAAGGAACGCGTCGTTCCAAGCCGCTCGAATAAGTTTGACGTTGCCTGCCTCAGCTTGAGCAGATGCCGGCTTGGCGCGAGTAGCTTTGTCACCAGTTGGCGAAACAACCTTGACGTCAAACCCTGCGAGGAGTTTGACCTTGGTGTCAGCATCAGCCTTACCCGCTGCGCCTGGGTCTTGAGGCATCCGGACGGTGACGAATGTGCCGTCTTGGGTTGCCGTGTTCTTTAGGTTCTTCTCAACCTCGGCTGGTGACCACCGGCCTCTACGAACGTCCTCAACATAGAATGTCCCGTTGACATAGGACATACCCAACCCAACGGTCCAGTCTGGTTGACGTCCTGGCTTTGGCTTGGACGCCGCGAAGTCCCACGCTCTGACACGTCTCGCCCCAGCCGGCACGGCCTCGACAATCTCGAAGTCCCCACGTTGGAACATGCCGCCCGAACGGGGTGCGGGGCGCTGCTGATACTGCCCAGCGTAAGCATATGATCCCTTAGCGACCTTTAGTCCTTCGACGGCGGCTCGACCGAAACGTTCTGGAAACAGCAGCTCACCTTCGCTCTGCCGCGGATCTTCAAATCCAATCTTGGTCGAGCAATGCCTATCCGGGTCATATTCCATCGGCAGGCATAGATGCACATACGGAAGCTTGAGCGCTAGGATAGTGCCAGAGACATCATTCTCATGAAGTCGCTGCATGATCACAACGATGACTGAACTTTCCATGTCATTCAGACGGTCCGTGATGGACTCCCTGAACATTCGGATCGCGTTGGAGCGCTCCGTATCGGACTCTGCGGTCTCAGTCGAATGTGGGTCATCGATGATCACCCGGTCACCGCGGCCACCAGTCATAGACCCAAAGGCGCGGCCTTCACGACCGCCCGTCTGTGTGTTCTCGAACTTTCCCTTGGCATTTTGGTCTTTGGTGAAAGTGACTTCAGATCCCCATAGGGCCTGAAACCGATCACTCTCGACCAGACGGCGCATCTTCTGATTATCGCGAAGCACGTTGGCTTCTGAATACGATGTCGTCAGATACCGCATGAAGGCGCGGCCTTTCGGCCCCCACTCCCATGCTGGCCAGAAGACCGCAACCAGAAGCGACTTCATCATGCCGGGCGGCACATTGATGAGTAGATACTGGATATCGCCCCGTGTCACCGCCTCAAGGTGATCACACATCGCCATGATGGCCCATCCGCCAACGAAGGGCTTGGAGGGCTCAAGGATGTCCCAGAACTCCTGAATGAAGCCGTAGAGTGTCTGGCACCGTGCGCGAATGGCCTCTCCGTCTTTGGAGAGGCGGTCTCGCTCAGCCTGAGCCGTCCTCCTCGCCCTCTCCGCTCTGATCTCGCCCATCGAGGGCAAGCGAACCGAGGATGTCTTCAAGACGGTTGAACTCATCATCACTCAGCTTGGTTAGATCGTAAGTGCCGATCGCACCTTTGTGCTCATGCGCTTGCGTAGGCTTCCCATAGGCTCGATCTAGGAGGGCGTTGGCGGCGGACACCCGTGCACTTTCACTTTCCCCGCCCTTGGCAATATCAACCAACGCTGTCAGCGCCACAGAAGTGTGCTCACGCGCGAGATCTGAAAGAGTGGCCTTATGGGTCTTGGTCGCCCTGGAACGCGCCCCTTGAGGCCGTCCGGCTCCCTGGCGGCGCCCACCACGCTTTCCCGTCGCCCCGTTTGAATTCCGTTTGATTTTCTCGGTCATTTCAAACTGAGGCTTTCGCCTTCCTCGCCACAGCGACCAACCGCCGGCAATCCGCCAATACCCCGTCCAGGAACACGCCGCGACAAAGATTGCCGCTCGTCTTCGGGTACGGCATTCCCTCTTGCTTTAGAACGGCTATGAGGTTGTCGACCTCGGCTTGCTTCTCGCGTTCGGTCATCGCGGCTCGATCATTGTTGCCACCTCCGAAACCCCACCCGCCACCCCTTCCCGCTAATGCGGATGGATACCGGCTCGACATAGGCCGTCTTCCCCTTGTCCTCAGCCAGTTGGGGCGAGTGAAGAGGGATAGAAGCCAGTTCATGGAATATTTTTCCTATCTGCCCATGACAGGTTGTCATTTCTCGAATGATATTTTCTAATGGATGCGGTTTAGCACCGCTTCCTCACATCCTCGGCCCCAACGATAAGCGTTGTCCCGTCCTTGGCCTTCAGCACCCAATAGATACGCTGTGGGGCTTGTCTGGGAACCATGCAGGGCGGCATGTCGGATCGAGCGTCTAGCGCCTTCCGCGGGACAAACTGGGCGATATCAGGCTTTGCGATTTCTTGCTTGGCATGGGAAGCAAGTGCAGTCGCTAGTGACACCACGCCAACAATTACCACCCAATCAATAGCGCATAGGAGTGCCTGGCGGCGTTGCGCACGCTGGTATCTCTCCCACGCCGCACTGCTCATCTCAAGAATCCAGCGACCGATACTCGGCTTTGCCGAGATCCATCATAGCCAAGATCGATGGGCTACCGACGAGTCCATCTTCGGACGAGTTGCTTTTGCCAGCATTGAAAGAAACCGACCCCCCGCCGAGCGCGGCCGATTGTCCAGAGCTGCATGCAGCCACGGGAGAGCCCCATACCATTGGATAATCATTCCAACGACGATACGTATCCCAATAGCGCTCGACAAAAACAGTTTTGGTGACGGCAACCCCGTCGATCTCAGCTACACGAGCCTTGATGCGCTCCCACTGCTTTTCATTCGGTGCGGCTTCCAGTGTTTCCGTGAAGCCTTCGAACCATGCTTTGAATTCTGCGAGGGTCATGACGAACCTTTCTCAGCGAATTTTGCCGAATCTCCAGCGCCAAATGGTGATCTGGACGTGCTGAAGCATTAGCCATATGTTCAAAACAAGAGCAGTTAGAACGCAAAAGAGTGCTGCAATTTTGGAGTAATCGGCACCGAACACGGCGATATAGACGAGTGCCATCATCACCAAGAGTACCTTTTGGTCTCGGTTCAGATCCATCTCACTCTCCAAATGAAACGCCCGACCAGCAGTTATGCCGATCGGGCCTATATTACGACTATAAACTCAAGCGATTGATATCGTTGATAGAATCCCAAAAAAGAGAGAAATCCCCTCCTTTTCTCGATACGTGCCTGCCTACAGGCTTAAGGATAATTCATGGCGGCCCGGGCTTGATACCGGCTCCCACATTCGGGCTTTACAAGTTCGCCATAGGTGGGGGTCGCACCCTTTCGGGCTACCCTTGTCTTAAACCGCAGTCGTGTGTCCATCCACGCCGCCGCCATGTCCCCTTGCGAGGAACTACTCGGGAGCGGGCCTTAGACCCTCCACCCTGAGAGTAACAATTGTATCTGGGTCAGGACGGCCTTCGCTCCCCCGGGGACACCACGTCAATTCGCGGATCGTCGCTGCTGTTTTCCTCTTGGGAGGAATAGGTATCGAGACGGAACGGGCAGCGCTACCCTATCCAGCATCCGGGTTGCCAAGGTTACGAGACATATCGCCTCTCCCGACCTCACCATGGTAGCGAACCGTGGTCGTGTTACGATGCCGCCTTCCCGATTGATGTAACATTGGTCGGCCGCTACGTGCTGCTTCGTCCAGCGCCCTCCTGAAAGGTTCGTCGGCTGGATACCAGTTACCAAATTCAGTTATGACCAATGCTATCTATTCGGGCAGTTTATCGCTTCCGTCGAAGCTCGGTTGCTTTGCTGAGCAGTCCGAATCCGCTCGCCCGATCTCGTTGCCTTTCGGCGAATTGATAGCCCCATCTCGTAGTTGAAGCGCGCACTCTCTACGAGACACCCGGTTGGTTCCGGTAACGCTGGCATGGCGAAGGAAGTCAATCCTTTTGCCAGAGGCCGGGGCCGACATGCTAGAGGCGACAAGGATTAGCGAGACATCAAAGCCTGTAGTCTCGCAGGCATTCGCCTCGAATGTGTGCTCCGGCCTGCCCATGCCACCTAACTGACCTTATGCATGGCCTACGAGACGCTTTCGCGTTTCTGCTTGCGCTTCATCAGTCGCTCATAGAGCGGTCAGCTTGGCCCCTCAACTCTACCGGAACCGGAGGGGGTAAGACTATTGTGAGGCATTCGCCTCGAATATCAGGGGCCGGTATTCCGCCGACATACATCGACGTACTGACCAGTTTCGCATCCCCAAGGCATCCAGGCGTCTCTACCGTCTCCGGCACTACCACTCTGCCACTACGGCTGCGAGAATCCCATGATGGCCTCGGTCGCAGCACTGTACCATTTCGTTGACCGAAGCTCTCGCTCCGATCCGAGGGTGCCATTGGCATTGCCTCATATTCATGCCGCAACCTGGCGCTTGCGCCTCTCAGCGTCTCGCTGTCGTCGGCGTTCGTTCTGCAGATCGGCCCATTCAAAGTTCTGAAGACCCCGATCGAAATCGCAAGCCATCGGCCTAGCGTCTGGGGCTCTCCAATATGTGGGCACGTCATCTGCGAGTATGACGTCTTTATCGCTCATTTCACCCATATGTTGCAAGCTGGCAGAACGACCGTTTTCGTTATGCTGCAATGGCTTACAATCTAATGCTAATGTTATTTCGAGGATTGCCCGGTTTTTTCGTTCAAGGGCATAGTTCCGGCTGAACCGAATATGATTGCCGGAAACGTCCCGAAACCCTTCCCGGCACCACTTACTGAAAGACTTCCCGCCGGCCTTTGCAATAGCCCAATGCCAAAGGCAGTGGCGGTCGCGCGACTTGGAGACGAGGACGATCAGGGCGTTCGCCAGTTCCCATTTGGTGACATCGGATGTCCGAAGGCGTGTCGTCTTGTGAGAGAGAAAATCAGCTCGCTCCTCGGCAAAGCGCTCAGCACCCCATCCATTCACGTCGGCTTGAGAATGGTAGTACTGGATGGCCTGCGCCTTCAGTCGCGCTGGGCGAGCCGTATCGGGCAGTCTGTGGTCCGTTTCGGCCGCCTGGATGAAAAGCTCTTCAATCTGGTCACGAGTCATGCAGCAGCGCTCCTGCGGTCATCTAATAGATCGGGTTGGATTGCCAGATCGCCGAACCGGCGACGAAGCCTTTCATAGCACATGCCGGCTAAAGCATGACGCTTCGAGATAATTCCTTCGAGATCAAGGCACCAGAATTCCAGCCATCCGAGGGGAATGCTGTCCCAGAACTGAAACCACGATTCCGTGTCGTTCTCGATCAGATCGGGGAAATTCTTCTTTGCGGCCCTCAAGACATCAGAGACACACCATAGCGTCGTCTCATCAATGGTGCCCTTTGAATTTGAGGTGTCAGCCAGCGTCATGACCACGAAGCGCGCGTGTGGCTCTCCATAGCGCTTTATGATGCGTTCCAGAGTGACAATCGCCCGCGTCTGCCCAACAGCTGGCGCAACGTTGGCCGCAACCACCGTAATTCCGAACTCCTTGAACATACTGCGGGCTTGATCCCTCATCCCTTCGCCCTCGGCTTAACTCTCTCCCTGATCGGCCACTCATGCTTCTGCCGGAGCGCCCTAACGGTGCGTCCAGAGATATGAAACCTCTTGCAGATCCGCTCCACCGCTATACCTGCCTCATAATCCTCTCGGATCTGCGCAAGAGTCGCGAAATCAATCTTTGAATGGACTTCCTGCCGCTGGGGCTTCGGTGGAGCAATTTCGTATTCTTCCTTGGGTCGAACTACCTTCGGCTCTATAATACCGCCCTTGGGAAAGCGTAGGCGTGCTGTGACGGCTTGATATTTGGCTTTGATGTAGGTTTCGTAGTGCATCAGACTCTGCTAGCCTCCAGATCGGCAACCAGTTTGGTACGATAGTTGGCCTCAATCGGGTCATCGGCGCGCCAGACCGCATCCCTTGCTCTAAGCTGGGCACAAGTGGCTGGCATGATCTCTGCGGCGCTCGCCTTCTCCAAAATGAGGGAAATGCATTTCGGTCGCGTCATAGCGGAACTGACTGGCATACCCAGGAGGGTGCAAGCGTTGCGCAGCTCCTCGGCCCACAACATTTCGAGCATCATCTCCGGGACTGGAGCTCTTGGCACGGGCTCAGCTTCGATCTCCAACTCCAATGGCAGGATCTTGTCGCCCTTGTGGTAGTGCCGATCAAGGTTCGTACCCACTATCAGCCCCACGCTTGGCAATAGGTGGCGGATCAACTTGGCGTCTTCGGCATGCTCCTTTGCGCAGCACACCCACACTTCGGGGACGCAGAGCTGAAACATACCGACTTGGTGCAGGAGGCGAGAGACATTGTCATATGCCCCCTTCACTTCCACCGCGGCGATATGAGCGGCATCGATGGCAACGACATCGGCTCGCACCTCTCGCGCGCCCATGACCAGCTCATGGACAATACGGGCTGTGGGAAGTCGTGACCGAAGAATGGCCTCTAGGCCGTCTCGCAGCGCCAACTCCGACCTCGCAGCGTATCCCTGCCGCACAGATGCTTCAGCCGCGGTCATGAACGATGGTTCGCTGCCCTTCATGAGCTTCATGCCCGTGCCCTTTCCTTCTGTGGAGTGAAGTAGGATTCAGCTTCCTGGCGATGGCTGCCGATGATTTCTCCAGATCTGACGAGATGTCCGTTGAAATATGCCAAGAGATGGCAATTCACGGCCCGCAGCGCCTCAACCTCAGTCGGGAAGACAAATGGCTTATCACCGTTCATCAGGGGCTTAGGTTGACCGTCTCGGGCGAAACGTAGCATCGCCCAATGACCACCGGGTACGGGACGAGTGAAGCCGGCAAATTCATTCATTCGGCAGCCTCCAGATATTCAGGCGCTTCCGGCAGTTTCCTTTTTGGCGCCGCATCGGCCATGATCGCCCCGACACATGCCTTCATCTTCGAAACAGAGACCGCATTCCCGATCTGCTTGATTTTCTCGGTCTTGGTGCCGGCGAACTCATAGGTAATTTCATCCGTGTTGAAGCCCATCGCAGCGGCCAACTCGTGGGGCTCCAGCATCCGGAAAAGGATGTCGTACTCTGGGCCGGGCTCGATCAGATTGATATGCCCTGTGGCTGCGATTGTGGGCGTTGGCTGATCGATGTCATGGATGCGAGGAGCTTGCCCCTCCCTCTCGCCGAACTGCGCTGCGATAAAGGCGAATTCGCCGCCCTTGGCTGTCGTCATTGTGGGAATAGGGTCAGTTTCGATGTTACGCGCCTGTGCGCCGCCATTGCTGTTGGTGACCGGCACCACCATACCAAACCGCCCCTTACTGGTGATCGTCGGCAAAGTGTCTTCGACGCTGTTGCACGTCTCACCGGAGCCTGATCCATAGTATGGCGAGATTAGCGCGTGCGCGGCGCCATTGCCGCCAGTCGTCTGCGTGGGGATAGGCTCGCTTACGCAGCGCGGTGACCCGCCCGAAGCCTGAGACAGCACGAACGGCTCAATGACTGCATAGGCGCTGCCGTCACCGTGAATGGCGCCAAGCGGATCCTCTATGTTATGCGAGCGCCGCCAATTCGGATCGCGCTCTCTGGCATCATTGCCGTGAGCCACAGTAACGAGCATTGGTCGGGCGCGACCGGGATGCTCTTCATTCGACGCGCCTCCGGTCGTGATAGTCGGGAGAGGATCCGCAGTTGACCGCGCCGCTCCGCTGTTGTGCTGCGAAAGAACCATTGGCTCAGCGAGCCAGACACCTCCCTTGGTGTCGAGCGTAGGGATAAGCCCTTCTGAAACACCTTCTGCTTTATTCCCCTTACGCCCGTTCATAATGATCGGTTCAGCCACTGCGATATGGCTTGCGGCGGAGGTAGCGGTTGGCAGCGGGTTATTGGCGCTCCCAGGGCTGGAACCTTTTTTCAGATTTACGATCACAGGTTCGGCCAACCCCACATGCTGACCGCTCGCGGCGAGCGTGGGAATAGGATTGGAGATCGAGGAACCGATGCCGTTTCGGCGCAAAGTAATGACCATTGGCTCCGCAGAACGGCCGCCCTTGGCATACTCTGCAGGCGCAATCCTAAAATGACGAAGGCGCCTGATAAGATCTTTGGCCAGTGCTCGACGCTGCTGACGTTTCATTTTGGACGCCGTGTTTCGGGCTTGGAAAGCCCAATTGATGTGGAAGCGCAGCGAGCGATCGATTTCCTGCAGTAACTTATCAATGAAGGGCTTTGGCCAGCCGAACTTGAAAGCGCCAGCAAGCACGCGCGCCAAGGTCTTTGGGGCCAAAGGCTTCGGTCGGTTGAGGATAGACCGTCCTTTTATCGACCAATCGATAATTTCACGCGCTGGACGCCACGGCTTGGCCTTGTTGAACAGGTCATCGTTGATCTCATCTCTCTTCTTGTGGGTAGGCATAGGCCAATGGATCTTGCGACCATCGGACCGTCCCATGAGGATGAAGCGCTGCCTGGTGGTAGCGTCGCCGTAGTCGGCGGCATTCAGCTTGCGCCATTCGAGATCGAACCCAAGACGCCGCAGGGTTTCGGTCCATGCATGAAAGTATTCTCCTTTCCGGGAAGGGATAGGCCGGCCAGTCTTCATATTGACTGGACCCCACCCAATGAACTCCCAGACATTTTCGATAATGATCCGCTTTACCCGAAGCTCGGTTAGCCAGGTGATGATGTGCCAAGGGTCGGAGCGCTGTTGGTCACTGGTCGGCTTGCCGCCACGCGCCACGGAATGGTGGGTGCAGGTCGGGGAGGCCATCAGGAGGTCTAGATAACCCTCAGGCACGAGAATGTGCGGGCGAACGGTCGAAATATCCTGCACGAAGTGCCTGGCCTCTGGATGATTGAGAGTGTGCGTTTCGATAGCTGTAGGCCAGTGATTGACGCAGACGAGATCCATTTCCAGACCAAGGTCTTTGAGTGCGCGCATGGCACCGGTCGAAGAACCGCCAGCACCACACAGAAGATCAGCTACAAGCATTTTACGAGCCATTACAGAAATCGTCCTTGTCCGGTATCGCTCAGATCGGTGAACATGATCATCAGAAATCCTCAAACCCATCGAAGGCTGGCTCACCGGCGCCGGAATAGGCAGCCGCGAACATTGTGTATTCAGCCTCAAAACGGATCTCTGCAGACTGACCGGGCTCACCACGACGGCGCTTGTGATTGATGATCCATGCCTTGCCGCGGGAATCCTCATATTTTCGGATCAGGGCATCTCGCTTTTCCTCGCCATGCACCTGAGGGATCAGTTCCTTGTAAAGCGGCTCTGGACGATAAAGGCTGAACCAGACGTCCAGGTTCTGCTTAATCGATCCGCCGCCGTAGGCGTCCCCCATCATGGGGCGGATCGAGCCACCGGATCTCCATCTGGTTTTCCAGTCGTCATTGCGCTGGATAAGGATGACGATCGCGACATTCAGGGACTTGGCGATGGCTTTGAGCCCGCGATACAGAGCATTGACGCGCTCGGCAAAGATGTCCTTCGGATTTGGGAGGCTGATCATCTTGGCGTGGTCAATCACGATAAGATCGATCCCCAGACTCTTGACCATCGATTCCGCTTTGACGCGAATATCGGACAATGAGCATTCGCCAAAACCGACGATATAGAACGGCAGATCGACGGCCTTGATGATTTCCTTCTCCAAGCCGCTCTCTTCCTTGGAGGTAAGGGTATAGCTGTCGATGTGGGATAGCGGCACATGAGCTTCTTGAGCGGCAGCCTGTAGAGCCGCTTCTTCCTCACTGACTTCGACCGAGAAAAATGCCGTCTTGAACCCACAAGCCGCGGCATAGCGGCACTGTTGAAGCGACATAGCCGTCTTGCCGCCGCCGGAGTCCGACATGAGCCCGACGAGATTGCCGCGGCGCATATTGCCAATCTTCTGGGTAATGTCGTCAATGAACCACGGGATGCGACCTGATGTGTCCAGGCTGGCCTTGGCGGCCTTGTTCACGGCATCAGGAAGGATGACGCCGTACTTGGTCGCGCCTGCCCGCTCGTTGCCCTCTGTGGCGATCTGCGTCAATCTGGTGGCGAACTCGCCGATCACCTTCTCTGGATTCATATCGACAGGCATGTAACGGGACAGATTATCGAGATCCGCCGCCAGAGTGATCAATTCCCGTCGTGACCACATTTCAATGATCGTGCGGCCAAAATCACCAGCGCCGGCGACAGATACTGCTTCCATGGACAGCCTGGCGAGATATTGAGAGACGGTAAGGTCCCCGACCTTCTCATCCGCCGAGAGATAACTCTTCACAGTGACTGGATTGGCACCGCGCCCCTGAGCAATCATCGTGCCGGCTACATCATAGATCTTACGGTGAAGCGGCTCATGGAAATGGCCAGCGTTGAGGAAACCAGCGACCTGCCAATAGGCGGCATTATTGACCAAAATAGCTCCCAGAAGCATTTGCTCGGCCTCCAAAGCCTCCGGCAATGGCGGTGGGAATTGAGACATCATGTTCATGCAGCCCTCACCTTCAGAAGTTTGAATTCTTGAGCGGCCTCGGCAGCCATAGCTATGCCAACAGCTTCAGCAGCATCAGCGTTTTTGACGGATATCTTGAGCAACCGGCAGCGCTCGATAGCAGCGCGCTTCCATGCGGCTCGGTCAAAGCCCGGAGAGCGACCCATGCCGAGGAAATGCTTGCGCCATGTAGCTGAAGGGATGGTGACCCATGGGATGCGATAGGCCGCGACTATGCCAACCACTGCGCCCGACAACGACGAAAGCTGCAGCGCATTCGGGTTCACTGTGCGCTCTTCGACCTCGCCAGCCATGTCCTGCTTTTTCTTGGCGAAAGTCACGATGTTTCGCATCGGTTGTTCGATAGCCACGAAATCAGGCAGGCAAGCCTTGCGGGTAATTGGGTCTTTGAAGAGATTCACGACCTGAAGGGCGATGGAGGCAGCCTTCTCCTCTGCGTTGTCACCCTCTGCCTTAATGACCCCGGTTCGGATCGTGGAGAGCTTTGAGCCCGGCTCATACCATGCAAAACCGGTGGTAGTCGCAATGTCGAGCCCAAGGATCAGCATGCTCCGGCCTCCGTAGGGATGAGACGCCATTGGGCATGAATGCCGGATCCGCCTTTAGAGGATGAAATAGTCCAGCCGAAAGGCTCGATACGTCGACGCAGCTGGCTCACTTGGACTGCCAGAACCTTATCGGCACGTTCGGGGCCACCATCAGCTCTGCCGCCGTAGATCAGATGAATAAGCGCGTCCCGAAAGACAGGGCGTCCGACTGAGCGCGACAGGATATCGAAAATGATACGATGCGCTGGCGCTGTGACATACTGTCGAACTTCTTCAACAGGAGCTGCCTCCCCTATGAGGCCTCCACAGCATGGGCATGTGAATGTCTGAATGCGAGCTACAACGTTCATGCGAGCCTCTGGAAAAGAGAGTGCTGCATTTGCGCAGCGAGGTGGGCGGCTCCAGCCAGGGAGGAAAGCGAGCCTCCGGGAGAACTACTCAGCGGCATCAGGGAACGGCTCTTCGCCATTGACAGCCGAATCCAGATCCTTGTTGATGAACTCGGTTCCGTCATTGAACCCGGCCTGCCAGCGCTGGCCCTGGATACTGCCGGTGTCATATGGATTGGCGTTGGCCTTGCGACCTTTGCCAGCGGCCAAACCGTCTTCGTAGGCCGCGTCTTCGGCTGGCGTCCGATCCTTTTCGAGGATGTCGAGCTGGCGTGCGACCCTGTGGCCGAACATGCGAGCGATCCGCAGCCGGCGCTCCATCGTGGCGATGATCTCGGAAGCGTCCTTTTCTTCCAACTCTTGCGCCCATTTGATGTCGGCCTTGGTGAACCCAACATCTTTCAGGCGCTTATAGACGCCGCCGATTTCGCCTTTGGTTCCGGCCATATCGGAGTTTAGCTCCTTGATCTGACGGAAGCCGTTGTGGAACTGCTGTTCTTCCCATTGCTCTCGTTCGGTTTGAACGTTGTGTCCTGCTGTAGACATTTGTCACCTATTAGTGATTGTCGGAAATTTCCGAAGCTTTCGGATACAAAAAAGGACGCCCGGTCAGGCGTCCGAGTCTTCCAATTCAGGCGCGATTTTGAGCCCCAAGCATTTGCCGGAACGCATCAACCAGCGGCCTAAAGAAATCCGCCTCAGGTCCAGCCAAGAGTAAGTCGGCCTTACGAATGAGTTCGTCGATCTCTCTGACTTCTGCTCTGCCATAGGTGATCCCCGCCTTTTCCTCTATGACCCGCAGTTCTTCTGCAGAGATCGATACGCGCGGGTCTGCGTACCAAACGTCTTTTGTACGGGTGAAGGACCAGCCGAGACGTCGCGCCGCCACGCGAATGCGGTCCTTCACATTTTCAGCGCTGCCCTTTGGGGCGATGTATTTTTTCAAGGCTGTTGATGCAAAATCGACGCTAGACATTTCGGATTTTCCCAACTGATTTTCGGACATTTACGATTTTCCCTGTGCGACTAATCCGGTGTCAGACAGGGGTCGGGTTGAAAAGTTCAGCCCCCGCCCACTGGCGAAGACTTGAAATGCAGATCACGAACACGAAGCATTGCGCCGCTAAGTTTGGCGACTGTTGGCGCGGTAGCTTCGGTGGTCGTGGAGAAATTGGAAAATGAGGAAATCACTTCGTCACCTCACGGTGATTTATGAGATCGCCCTCTGGGGCACCGGCCATGTCGGTATCGTCCGACTTGCGACGGCGAAGTTCTTTTGCAACGAAATGACGAACGAAGGCGGCAAATGCCAAGGCCATCAAGATTGCAGCGACCGGAAGGAAACCTTGGAGGAAATCACCGAGCATTGTCGCGTTCCTCCTGGCTGGAGATGCGAGACGACAGCCTGAACGGCGCCATCGCAAAGACAGTGCAGACTATGTAGGCGGCTGCCACGCATGAAATCAGAGCGGTTTGGATGGTAGCCGTGATCATACCAGCACCGCACGAGGTGTATGAATAGAAGGAAGACCATGACCGACACTCGGCCGCGCCATTTCAGGATGGTCTCTCATCCATTGCTGGACAAACCAGAGCTGACCGCATCCGCCGCCGATATCGTCTTGGCCGGCAGGATCGAAGACGCGGACATCAAAGCCACGCTCTACAAGCTTAGAGGCGAAGTTTGCCGCAAGTTCGACCTGATGGTCATTGCGTGCTGGCATGCCTTCGTTGCGCTCACAGATGACGCTGACGGTGGCGTTCCAGACCGACGGATTGAAATGGTTAAGCAGTCGCTCAGCATCTGCGTCAGAAGAATTGTCGTCGCCAGCGCAATAATTGAAGAACGGCTTGCGGCCAGTTGTGGCATGCCAGCTTTCTCCGCGCCTAGCGATGAGACTGATCGACAATTTCTTTTTGAACGGGATAAGCTCGTCACGCTCTTCGTCAGTCGATCTGTGAACGGAGAATTGCAGACCGATAGTAGGGATTTCTCGGCTTATGCCCTCGACCCAATCATAATCGATATCCGGCCCGATGGTGCTGATCAGAAGCGCTGCGCGAGGATACTTGCCATAGAGAGCCTGGAGCGCACTGATCATGCCGCTCTTGTTGAGCAAGGGCTCTCCCATGCTCATGAACATGATTTGCAGCCGCTTCATCACAGCAGGATCGACGCCTGTGTCGATTATACAACGGTCGACTTGCTCTACGATCTCTTCGCCACGGAACCCACGAACAAAGTAATCGCCAGCCCCGCAGAACCGGCATCCCACCGGGCAACCACTCATAGTAGAGCAGCAAATGACTGTGCGCGTCGCATAGTCTGGATAGCGATAGAGGACAGATTCAGCGACACCAGTTTCGCCTGTGAAGACGTACTTGCTGACGTTGCCCTCTGAACTTTGAATGACCTTGACTTCATGGAAATTGCTCATGCTGCCCTACCCGGTCTTTCGACCTGCTTGCGATCAGCCGCGACGTTGCGCTCCACAGCGCGGCGTGCGATTGCGTTCTCTGGTTCGTCCGGAAATTCATCGGAGAACCGATGGCGAAACTCTTCAAGCCAATCGTGGCCGACTGGTTCTCGTTTGGTCATGCTCCGCTCCCAACATCATCGATCAATGCGGGGCAGGCAGAAGCGACGCCACCTGCCCCGCGACTGGCCGCGCTGCTCCCACCGTCCAACTTTTTAGCGGGAGCTTCTGCGGTTTCGGTCTGATTGCGAGCGATTACCTGAGAGGCGATCTTTTCGAGGTACTGGCGGTCGGAACCCAAAGCCTTTCCAGCTTCGTATCCAAGGTTCCAAGCCTCGCGCACCCAGTCTATGGCGCGCTGCGATGCCATCTCTTCGTGGTCGCTCAGAAAGCGCTCCCAACGGGTGGAATAGCCTTCGATTTCGTCCATCCAAGCGTCGAAGGTGGGATAGGCTACAGTGCTCATGCTGATACCCCTTCCCTAGCCCAACGGTTCATCGCGTTCGTGAGAACCCGCATCTGGCCTTCTGTCTTCGATGGGCTTGGACCGCCTTCACCATGGATCACATAGCCGCCGGCAGAGCCTCGGGTGACCTTAGGGGAAGGTTTGCCGTGGTAGGCCTCATAGGCGCGTTGGTATGCGGCTGTGGTGAAATTGGAGGCGTTCAACGCTTTGCCCTCCACTCGGCCGGCAGGGCTGCGATATTCTTTCGCGCCAGCCTGGGTCGCTGTTTCTTTGGGATTCTGACCAGTTGAAAAACCAGCGTGTAGACATCTCGAACCTTGGGAGTTTCCTCGACCAGATCGCCCCACAGGAGGCGCGCGGCCTTCCAGTAGTCTTCGATGCCATTGAGTTTCGAGACTTTGACGCCATTGGACCCGAGGAAAGCCCTGACGCTGCTTTCAGCCGCCGTCACGTTGCTGACATCGCTCTTGGCCTTCCGGTTCGCCAGACCGGCGCGGATGAACTGCTCAAGTCTGCCGAGCAGCTTCTGTCCGTTGTCCTCGGACATGTCGTTGAAGTTGAACCCGCCGAACTGGGTCAGCTTTTCATCGTCCAGATCGGCGGCAACCGCAACTGCAGCCCAATAGGCCGTCATGCCGCCGTCGTTCAGCTTCGCCCGCTGAAACTGCAGACGCTTGGCACAGAGAGGAAAGCCGGAAACGTTGATCATGGCGCTGTCTCCTTTGTTGGGAGAAGTGCGCGGATCCGATCCGGCGAGAAAAAATCGTCTGGGCGCAAATCAATCTGGTTCTCGCGGCAATGGTCTAGCAGCTTCCGTTGCTCACGCGCCGGGATAAGGCCGCCTGTGCCTTCACGAACCGTTTCTGGATACGTCCAGCGGTATACCCGCGAGACGTGCTTCTCAACGATCCCTGAAACAGCCTTAGCGCCGCCGAGATATGTGATGATTGAATTTGCCGGTTCCATTTGCATGGTCAAACTTTGCGATAGTCGCAAGTTTAAGTCAAGCGATTTTTGCGATCTTCGCTATAGCAAAATTTGCGGTTATCGCCAAAATCCCAGATATGCTTGATAAGAGACAACAAATTAGAGATTGGCTCGCTTCTGAACTCCAGCGCAAAGGGCATGGGGCGAAGGGGAAGCTTGCGGCCTATCTCGGCGTAGCACCTTCCGGCATAAGCAGAATTCTCGGTGATGACCCCACAAAAGAGCTCCGCGAAATCAAAGCGGAAGAACTTGTCAGGATGGGAGAGTTCTTCGGTAGTATGCCCCCTGGTATTGACCTTAAACCAATCGTTGCCAAAGTTCATTCTACCATACCTGTACGCGGCAAAGTCGCCGCCAGTACATGGATGGATGTAGACGATATGGATTTTGGCTATGAGGATATGGAGGAAGTTCCTTCGGTCAGTACTTATCCGGCAGATATGCAATTTGCGCTTGAGGTCGACGGAAACTGCCTGAACAAGAAGGCTGAAAACGGCGACATTCTAATCTGCCTTGATGTCATCCGCGCTCAGTATCAATTCAAGGCCGGCGATCTGGTTATAGTCGAGCGCAAGAAGTATGACGGTCAAATGGTCCAACGCACTGCGAAGCGCGTGAGGCAAACCGCCAAGGGCTTTGAGCTGTGGCCTGAGAGCACCGATCCGGCGCATCAAGAGCCGCTTATCCTTTATGAAAATTCTCCCGGTGAGACGGCGCAAGTCATCGGTCTTGTGCTTTGGATCTTCAGAAGACCATAGGCTATCTAAATGACAGTCCTGTGGGGACGTCAGACCCGGCGCAGCCCTTCAGCGCAAAGCATCCATTGAAGCCGATATACCAACAGGTAGTTTTGTTTTCCCGGACCCTACCGGGCTGTGTTCGGCATTCTCCCGCCATTCAAGCGGTACAAACGAAACGCTGCCGATGTACTGGTTAGGTTCGCCTCGCGGCGGTCCCCACATTTGGTCCTGTTGTTATCCCGCAGCCTGCAAAGCTGTGATCGAGCGGGCTGTCACCCCCGTCTGACTTCTGCTCGGTGAGCCTGGCACCGATACCGCGTCGGGATTGAGTTGCCGGATTGATCGGAGGCGCGGGACAATGCCCTTAAAAAACCGCTGCCATTGCACCTCCGAACACTTCATCTTGGCGGGAACCTCCGATCAGACCCAAGATTTAGCGATTTTCAGCGCCTCAAGGCAGCAATACCTATTCCATCAATTGTTGTGATGTGTTAGGTATCTTCAATCACGAATGCTGCATTGAGCGCCGGTAGGATCATCCCTCCGGCGCTTTTCTTCTGGCACATGATTCGTGCCACGTCAAAATAATTTGCGATGATCGCAATTTAATTGTTGACTTATTTTTGCGATTGCCGCAAATTTCTCCTCACACCAACCGGATTGAGCCCGCCACAAGGCGCCAAGCGAAACCGAACGGGAAAGATGAGGATGAGGGAAATGAAGATTGTCGAGAAAGCATATCCCAACGGTTTCCAAGTTCGTCTGCTGACTGATGACGCTGGATGGGCTGTTCGCGAGCCGGACGGATTTTTAGTCGAATGCGATGATGAGGCTCAAGCCCGCGTCGTCTTTGCCAATGTTGTCAAGGAATTCCAGAACACGCCGAACTGGGAAGCCCAAGCCGCATATGACGATGTCCATGGCACGATCAACGGCTATTCGGAATTTCAGTTTCATCGAGAATTCTGAACGATCCGATCCCCTTCGGCATCCGCTCTTCACTGCAGCGGATATTGAAATCGACCATTTCACCCCAAGGACCGCAACCATGGACATGTTCTCCCACGAGACGATTAGAAAGGAAGAACTCTTTTCCCGTCCACGCATGAAGACGCTCCATTACGTCGCGGTCCTCTTCCCGAGTGGAGAGTGTGACTATTTCGACGGCTCCGACCTGTCACCGTGCCGTGACGATGCCCTTGAGTACGACGACATCAAGGAAGCGGAACTGGATTGCGCGATCCTCGAAGCCCGAAATTTCAACGCTTCTGTTGAGACCTTTCAGAGGTACTTCCAATGATGAACACGTTCCAGATTGAACACGCTATCGATGCGACGCACCGGCTTAACCGCAAGCTGATCGAGGCGATATCGCTTCCGGTCAACTCTCCAGACCGCCGGAACCGCCTCGCCTCCTGCCAAGACAATCTTGAGACCCTGGCTGCTGCCATGGAGCGGGTTTTGGTCGAGCAGGATCAGGACGCAGCCTAACCACCACTCGCCACAGGCGCGCGGGCTAAGTTTGAGTGCCCGTTGATTTTCAAAGGATGAGGGAAATGGGAAAGCGTCAGAAGCTTCGGAAAGAGGTTGAACGTCAGCGGCATACGATTGCGGCAATGCCGACGGTAGGACTCAAGATCGGCTCGCATCAATTACCAGTCTTCGACGCTCTGTCCGCGACTTGGGGTGCGAGAGGCCCTGACTATCCTAGTCGGGAGGCGATACCGGATCAGTTCTATGGAGGAAATACTCCATACAATCGTGTCTTCTCAACCCTGTTCTTCAAGGGCGGTAGCCTCGAACAGTTCGGCATCCGCATCAAAGACGGGATCGACAGGGCGCAGGCGATGATGGCTATCCGCTCCCTGCTCTGCAGCTTCGACCCCAAGCACGAAATCAAGGAAGCAACTGTCGCCTGGGCGCTGTCCGAGTGGTGTGACGGCACTCCCAAGTTTGATTGATCTCCCAGCGCCGAAACGGATGCGCTGAACAGAGGAACACGGCAATGGCAGACGGCAAGACTATCGATGATGGCGGCTTAGCCTTCACCGGCAAAAGATGGGAGCAGGTCGGAACGGTTGCCGATCATGGGTTTGACGATGACACCCCAACCTTCGACTTCGTTCCTCACCCTGGCATGACGCTCCGCGACTGGTTCGCCGGTCAGGCGTTGGCTGGAGAGTTTGCCGCCCAGAACGATATTACAGGCGAAATCACTAACAACACATCTGACGAATGGATGCTGGATCGCGCAAAGGCGCTCTATCGCATGGCGGATGCCATGATTGCCGCGCGGAAAGGCGGTGCAGCATGACCACACGCGATCTCCAAATCCAATACCTCACCCCCATCGAAGGAAACTGGTTCATTCCCGATGCTCAGATAGCCGTACTCGGGTTCAAGCTGGTCAAGGACGATCTCCGTCACCAGCACCACGACATGCGGGAGCGTAAGAGGGCCAAGGCTAGACGTTGCGGGACGGCCGATGTCACGCGGGTTCCGGAAATCGAGGTGCGTCATGTCTGAGACAAAGCACACCAAAGGTCCTTGGCGCGTTGAGGATGGCACAACTTTAGTATGGGGCGATTGTAATCCAGATGACCTCACGACTTATGGAATGGGTTATCCAGTTGCAGAATGCCGCATCACTCCTTGTGCTTCATGGGCGAAGGGCCCGCGAAAATACGAAGAAGCTGAGGCCAATGCCTATCTGGTCGCCGCCGCTCCTGCGCTTCTTGAGTGCCTAAAAGACGCTCGCAGCCAGCTTTCCGACCAAGAGAAAATTGATCTTGTCTATATCGATGAGGTCATCGCGAAAGCGGAGGGCCGCTCATGACCGACATTCAAGCCCGCGTTGCCGACATCAACAGACGCGCCAAGGCAGCCCAAGCAGCTCGTGACCGGCAGTTCTGGTCGATCATCGCCTACATCTGGATCGTGGCTATCGGCGCTGTCATTGCGGCCTATTCCCTGCCCCGAGCCGACTTCGTCTTCCACCAGCAAATTTTAGCCGAGCAGGAGAATGTTCGACATGGGTGAGATCATTGACCCTAAGGGCTCTGAAAAGTCGATCGGCAATTTGGCTGGTGGGATTATTGGAGCCATTGCTGCAAAGCGGGCCGAGAAGAACGGCGAACGCGTCTGGGACGGCAAGACCATTACCGAGAACGGCGTCTATGCCGGCATCAGCCTGGATGACTACCATGGTAAGACCGATCTGCTCGATGGCCCTTCTGTGTCGAAGAGCGCCTTGAAATGGCTCATCCCGACGCATGGCGGCTCACCTAAGGCCTTCTGGGGCCGCTGGCAATGGAACAAGGATCATGTTGATCCGAAGACCACGGACGCCCTTGATTTTGGGAAAGCCACGCATTGCCTCTTGCTCGGCGATGAGGTTTTCAAGGACCGGTTCATCGTCCGCCCAGATCACCGCATTGAGGATATGGGCCTTCCTGAAAAGGACAGGCGCGCTTGGAACGCCAATGCCAACGACTGCAAGGCATTCCTTGCAGATGCACAAAAGAAGAAGCTCACGGTCATCACGACCGACCAGTTCGACCGTATTCGTCGCATTCATGCCGACGCCAGCAAGTATCCGTTGGTCAAGGAAGGCATCCTGAACGGCAGGATCGAGCGGTCCATGCTCTGGAAAGATCCGGAAACCGGGATTTGGCTTCGCGCCCGACCTGACGTGATCCCGAAAGCCGATGGCGTCTATGCTGATCTGAAAACGGCGGGCAAGTTCGATGAGGACTTCCTGGAGCGCCAGATTTTCGAAGCCGGTTACTATTTGCAAGCCGCAATCACTCGCATGGTCTGCCGTGGGCTCAACATGCCCTTCGACACATTCGCTCTTCTCTACGTCCTGAACGATGAAGTCCCCGACACGGGACATGGCGAGATCGATCAATTCGATATCGACCGCGGCGAGAAGGCTGTTCGCTGGTGCCTTCGCACGATCCGCCGTTGCCTTGATACGGGCGAATGGCCGGGCGTTCAGCCCTTCAATGACGGCGAGCGCCGAATCCAGATGAAGACCTGGAGCAAGGAGCGCCTTGATCACTTCCTAGACGCCGAAGATCACCGAGAGGTTGCATAACGATGAACCAAGTCGCCACGCTTGAAGAGCGCAGGATCACGCCGTCCCAACAGTTTCGAATTGAACTGGACAAGATGAGCGACCAGTTCATTGCGGCTCTTCCATCTCATATCAAACCCGAGAAATTCCAGCGTGTCGTTATGACCGCCGTCATTTCTGACCCTGCCGTTTTAAGAGCTGATCGCAAGTCGCTCATGGAAGCCGCCATCCGCGCCGCTCAAGACGGCTTGCTGCCTGATAAGCGCGAAGGTGCGTTTGTTGTCTTCGGCAATATCGTTCAGTGGATGCCTATGGTCGGAGGTATCATCAAGCGGGTCCATCAGTCTGGCGATATCAAGATGCTCACGGCTCGCGTCGTCTATGGTGGTGATCATTTTCGCACATGGATTGATGATACCGGCGAGCATATCGAATACGAGCCGGCCGAAGATCAGGACACGTCAATCATTCGACGCGTCTTCGCTATGGCGACCACCACCGATGGCGCCGTCTATGTCGAGCCCCTTTCCGCGAAAGACGTCGAGAAGATCCGGAACGTCTCAAGAAGCAAGAACAAGGGTCCTTGGGCTGACTGGTGGGAGGAGATGGCAAAGAAGTCGGCAATCCGACGCCTCGCCAAGCGCCTGCCGCTCTCGGTCGACATTCATGACCTTATCCAGCGCGACAATGCCATGTTCGATCTGGCGCAGGACGCAGAGCCGAGATTGAGCGTTAGTGATCGTCTCAAGGCTGCACGCAATATCACATCAGAGCATCAGGACGAGCGTGAAGGCTTCGACGCCTCATTCGTTCAGCCCGAGACCGAGAGCGCCCTGACCGGCGAAATCCTGCCCAACACCACCGAATCCGGCTCATCTGTCCCCTCTCCTGAGCCGGTAACCGCAGAGGATGTGCCCTTAGCCTCTGCCGCGTCCGACAGCTTATCCCCTGAGTTGTCGGACGCCCTCCCTTCCGAGAATGATAGGCTGATCAAATATGCCGGCGATATCCTCAGGCTCGCAGCTACGAACGGCATTTCCCTTGATGCTCTAAGGGTTGTTGACAAGGAATGGGCAGCCGAAATCAAGAAGATGTCCGAACAGGGCGTCGCTAGGGCCCGCGCGATCAGTGATTCATCTAGGGCGGTCTTCAACGATCCGGCTCGGCTCGACGGCATCCTGGATCATTATGCCGAGATGCTGGAATGCTCCGTTGAGGAGATCGGAGGTGCGGCATGAATTTTGACCTCACCAAACCGTGCGCTCAATGCCCGTTCCGAAATGATCGCCGCGGATACCTTCACCCAGAGCGCGTTATCGAGATCACTGACGCGCTGCTGAACGACCAGACGTTCCAGTGCCATAAGACGATCCATAAGGGCGCTCCGCAGCACTGCTCTGGAGCCTTGATCTTCCTTGAGGCCAACGAACGCCCAAATCAGCTGATGCGGATCATGGAACGTCTCGGTGCCTATGATCGCAAGAAGCTCGACATGGACTCTCCTGTCTTCACCGATGCGGATGAAATGGCTGAACATCACGGGAGCGCGTCATGATCGCCTCTACTATCGCCTATGCCATGACAGCCTTTTTCTTGCTGCTAGCCATCAGTGGCTTTTGGATGCTCGGCACAGACAGGGAGCCAACTGGCCAGACTGATACGTTTGTAGCGGGCTCCGTGGCATGTCTATTCCTCGCTTGGGCATGCGCTTGGCTGGGAGGGATCTAATGGCCTGGCGCATCGAAACCACCAACTTCACCCCGACGCCAAAGAAGCGACCGGCCAAGCGCGCCGATTACCTTAAATTCCTCCACGAATTGCCTTGTGTCGTCACCGGCAATTACGGCGTGCAGGCTGCCCACATCTCCTATCAGGACACTTGGTACGGCCACTACGGAAGAGGGAAAGGCACCAAGGCGCCCGACCGATTCGCATTGCCCCTCTGCCCCGAACAGCACGATTTGCAACATAGTTGCAAGCTCGGGACTGAGCGCGAGTACTGGCTTGCCAAGGGGATCAACCCTCACGAACTAGCTAACACCCTTTGGGGCATCTTCAGCGACTACGCCTACGATGAGGCCGTTGCTCGCTGCACGGCTCGGATCAACCAAGGCTTGGCCCTGTCCGGCCGTCTCAGAGAGAGGATAGAGCAATGAATCTGATGCCAGAGCTAATCGAAACGATAGCAAAGATTATTGCATTTGCCGGACGCAGTAAGAATGACGCCTCCGTCGATGCCGATGAATTCTGGTGGCGCACGAAAAAGGCTGGGAAGGAGCGATATCTTGCGATGGCCTCTGCCGCCCTTGCGCTGCTACCGGGCGAGCCGGACGGCTGGATATGGGAAGACGAGTTCACCTGCGAGCCTGATGTTTATCAAACATGGGTTGAAGCAGGAAGGGAAGCGACACCCTTCTATTTCACTCCCCACCTCTCAGTAGATAGAGAGGCGCTACTGGAAGAAGCACGGGAAGCGCTGGACAAGATAGCAAAAGCGCCTGCATGGGGTGCGCCCGAGCGGTGGGAAACGACACCAGCCGAAGTGCGACAGCTTGCTCGCGCCATTGTCGACAAGATCGAGAAAGGAGTCGGGCGATGAGCAATAACTATCGCGCCGAACAAGTCGTCTGCATCAGCGGATGGGAGTGTGGGACCGAGATCGAGTTGATGATGGTCGTGAATTTCACGGTCTATCCCGGCTCAAAGGCTACCCAGATCGATCCAGCGGAAGAGCCGACCGCTGAAGTCGATAGTGTTCGCTTCTTCGACGGCAAAGACGAACTGACGCTGCCGTGGTCGATCAGCGACCGATTCACCAATGCCGACGGGTTTCAGTCCTGGCTTCTATCGGAAGCGGCGGAACAGCATCAGGCAGCCGTTGAGGATGCCGCCGAGGCTCGTGCCGAGGAGATGCGCTTGGAGAGACGGTCATGACGGAAGCTCAATTATACGCCGAAGCCAGCCGCATCATCCAGATCGCGATGGGCAAAGAGAAAGTCAGCCGAGGACGCGGGCGCAAGGCCGTTACCAACTGGAGAGCCGATGAAGACCCGCTGGCATATTGGTGTGGCGTCGAAGCCATCGTTTCACTTGTCGATCTCGGCACCCTCCGCGCCAAGCTCTCTCAGGAGAAGAAAAATGACCTATAATCAAGCCGCTGAGACTACCGTAGACGATCACCTGCGCAGCATGCTTAGCCTGATGAAGCGCGGGGCAAGAGTAAGCCTTACGGATATCCCGAATGATCCGACATTCCTGAGTTCGCATATTGGTGGCGGCACTGCGCAGGCAATTTCGGAGAAGATCGAACGTCTTTTAGCGGTTTCCGCCTCCCCCTCCGATGCTGAACGGCATGAGAGGGCGGTACCGGAACCGATCGGCTATGCGAGCGACTACGGGTTGGAGAAGCTCGCCAGCAAGGCGCATTGGTACTGCCTTTCCGTCTCGAAAGCCAAGGAAAAAGAGTACGTTCACCCCATTTACGCCGCCCCACCCCCCCCCGCAGCGGTGCAAGAGCCGGTGGCCGTGAAGGTGATACTTGATCAAGTCGCCGAGATGCTTCGCGTCTATGAGCTTGATCATGCGCATGTTCTAAATGATGAACTAGCGAATCTGATGGCGATCGCCAGGCAGTTTCGCTCCGCTCTCTCCCCCTCCCAAAGCGACCCCGCACCCGAGATAGCCGCGCTTAGGGAGGAGAACGAGCGGTTGCGGATGGCGCTGGGTGATGCTGAACAGGAATTCAATACAATCTCATGCGAAGGCGTTACTGAGACGAGAAGCGTTTCGGATGCTTTGGATCGTGCCAAGTTCTTTGCCGATCGTGGAGCAATTTCTGCCCGCGCCGCCCTCTCAGAGGCACAGGAGGGACGGAAGTAGATGGCGAAGCTCAATCCATACATCAGAATTATCCGGGCCGCGAACAGAGGAGGTACCGTTCGCCTAACGCGACAAGAAGTCTGGCATTTGGCTCAAGACAGTTCAATTGCAACGGTGGCAGCCATAACGGGACAAAGAGAGACTTGTGAAAACGGGTCATTCTTCATCACTAAATCCGGCTTCATCGATAAGGACTCCTCCCAATGACCACACCACACGATAAGGCTTTGGACCCGTGCCCGTTCTGCGGAAGTTCTGATATCAGATTTACTCTTCATCGTGGCGCAGGCGGGAGATATCACTACGGCGATGATGTTTGGAGCATGTGCTGCTACGAATGCGGCGCATCTGTTCCGAATAGATACAATGATCATGGTCGACAGTTAATGGTTGACGCTTGGAACCGTCGCGCCCCTCTCTCTGTAGCTGGGAAAGGGGATGGGTGGATGCCGATCGAGACAGCGCCGAAGGACGGAACGCCGATCCTCGCTATCTATCAATGGCAGGGTAAGCCGCGCTTCATGGTTATCAGACGCCACCTGGAGCATCCCTGGTGGATGGCGGATCACGACAGCTACATCAAACATGACGACAGCAAGGATACCCATCGGAACTTCGGCTTCACCCATTGGCGTCCTCTCCCCGCTCCACCCTCCCTACAGTCTGATACGGAGGGAGAAATCCATGGCTGACATCATTGAGAGCCTGCGTTCCATGACTGAGCCGGCTGGATTTCATAGTTACCATGATAACGGTGTCCGCATCTTAGAGATGACATGCAAACCAAACTCTACGGCGCATGAGGCAGCCGATGAGATTATCAGTCTCCGTGCCGAACGAGACGCCTCCAAGGCCCTGTGCGACGAGATGGCGAAGGAAATCGAGCGCCTACGTGATGCGAACCGAAAGCTTCATCGCCGTGCCCAACTCGGTGAAGGACTTTTCGCAACCGTCAAGTTCGATCTGGAAATGTGGATTACCACACTCTCATCGCCACCACGCGACACTTCCTCATGGCTCTTCAGATATGCCCTTCGGCATATGGAGCGCGCTGTCGGCCGATATCACCAAAAAATCGAGCAAGCCGGGAATACCAGTTCACAGGAGATCTTGAATGGTTGACAAGAAAACAGCCGTCCTTGATTTGCTGCGCCTCAGGGCGAAGACGATGAACGGGGCTCATCCAGTTGGAGCCGGCGATGGCAAAACCTATGTCCCAAATTACTACGGGTCGAGTGATCAACGGCTCGATCGGCAGGCGATTGAGGTGATCGAAGAGCTTGAGGCCAAGCTTGCTGAGGCCGAGGGTTTCGCAATGATAGTTCGGAAGGCAAATGGTGATCTTTCAGATTTGCTGATCGAAAATGGCATATTGGTTCCTCAAAGGCCGACGATGGAAGATATCCTTCGCGAGCAATTGGAAAATCCAAACTCTCCTCGTCTTCCCAAATCCTCTTATGCAAATCGGTCAGAGGGCGGCTTTGTATCTAACGCAAAGGGAGATGAAAATGGCTGACGCTTTGGAAGAGCTGAAGGTGATCGGCCTTCACATGCACACCACCAGCAAAGCTCTGAATAGGGCCATTCGAGAGATACAGCGCTTACAGGCACAGAATGCGACCATCCGTTGCGAGACGATTGAAGAAGCTGCCAAGGTCGCTGAACGCCTCGGCAGCCCTCTCGTTCGCGGAGAATCTGGGCCCGAATATGTCAACGGCAACTGCGATATTGCGGCCGCCATCCGCTCCCTTGCTAAGGCAAAGGAGGCGGACCATGGCTGACATGCTCTCCAAGGCCATCCAGATCGCGGCCTATTGGCACGCCGGGCAGGTCGACAAGAGTGGCGCTCCATACATCCTGCATCCGCTCCGCGTCATGATGTCGGTGGAAGGCGAGACGGACAAGATCGTCGCCGTGCTCCATGATGTCTTGGAAGATACGGAGCTGACGGCGGATGATCTGCGGGCGCATAAATTCTCGTCCGAGATCCGAGAGGCGGTGCAGGCCCTCACCCGTCAGACCGGCGAGGACTATTTCGATTTCATCGCCAGGATCATACCCAATCCGATCGCTCGACGGGTAAAGCTTGCCGACATCGCCGACAATCTATCTCCGGCTCGATCCAGCGGCTTGAACATGAAGCTTGAGGCTCGCTACCAGCGGGCTCGTCATATCCTGCTCGGCACACTCAAGCCCCAGTCAGAATCCGCCCCAAATCCATTGCAAGAACAAAATGCCAACATAGGCAAGGAGGGAAAATGACAAAGAATGAACGTCTTCGCCTAGCGCGGTCGAACGCCGGGTTCGCATCAGCCTCTGCTGGCGCATTAGCGGTTGGCGTCACGACGTCAACATATATTCATCATGAAAACGGTACGCGCGATTTCGATGAACAGAAAGCGCTCATCTACGGGAAATACTTTAGTGTCGATCCTTCATGGATACTCTTTGGAGACCGTGAACCGGATCGGAAGCCGTCTGCTCTGCCCGATGGGAACCGCTATGATTATGGCACCCATGAATGCCTGGATCGGACCTACCTTGTCATGGAGATGTTCAGCTACGTCTCAGAGCACCCACAAGTGAAGGCAAACCCACAGTGGACGGAGATGGCCGAAAAGGCTCATCACGCGCTATGGGAGCTTTATCAGGCGATTGGGGCGACATCCGGCGATGAAGCAAAGGAGGGCGCGTGACAGCCTCCGCATTGTTCCAACCGGCGAAGCGAGTCCGTGCGTCTGAGCGCGCGATGCGCATTGCGTTGAAGGTCTTGCAGGATTCTGGCGTGTCTGTGGAAAAGGTGTGTGTAAGCGGTGGACAAATCGAGATCCACTGCGGGCACGTTGAAGGTTCGCAACCCTCACAAGATCATGGAGGCCCCGAAGATTGGTGAGGGCTTACATGCAAATCAAATTTCCCGGGCTAATACGGCAGGATTTGCCGTCAGGCTCGGTTATCTATCGCGTGCGGCCAAAGGGGCAACACAGCAAGCGCATTCAGATCTTTGCTACGCCGGGCGATGAGGATTTCAGTCGTCAATATCATCTAGCGCGTCGTGGCATAAAGCCGGACAAACTGAAAAAACCGTCTGAAGAGGCAATGCCTCAGACCATCGGATGGCTGGTACATACCTATTTCGAATATCTGGACGAGCGTGTTAAGGCCAAAACCACGAGCGCTAAGACACTCAAGAAAAAGAAGAACCTTCTCAATCGGTTGCTCAAAACTCCTGATAAAAAGATGCAGATTCCCCGAGAGAAACTGATCGAGATGCAGGATGCTATGGGATCAACGCCGGCTCAAGCCGACGCGTTCATTGAAGCGGTTGGCGTCATGTTCGATTGGGCGGTTGATCGCAAGTATCTCAAGGAAAACACGGCCCGCGGCATAAAGTCAGTCTACCGTAAGGGTGACGGGGCAACGCCGTGGAAAGCCGCAGACGTGAAAGCCTTTTTTGCGAAGCACAAGGCTGGCTCTACGCCTCACGTCGCAATGTCTGTCCTACTGTGGACTGGCTGCCGCATCGAAGACCTGACGCTACTGGGGAGAGCGCATGAAGTCGTCATTGATGGCGTGGATGCCCTTCGCTGGATCCCGTTGAAAAAGGGATCGTCAGAGGTTTGCATCCCCTTGCTAGACCCTTTGCGGGCGGCCGTGCGAGCACCAACCGTCCTAGGGAGTACATACGTCATCCGGCGCGGCGCAAAAGCCTATGCGAGCGGCGACGCTATGTCAGCGATGTTTAAGCGATGGTGTGTTGACGCCGAGATCGGACATCTATCAGCCCATGGCGTGAGAAAGGGTCTTGCTGAGGTTTTGGCAGAGCTTGGCTGTAGCCAATACGAGATAATGGCGATTCTCGGTCACTCGGAAGCCAAGACGAGCGAGGTCTACACGCGCCGAGTTGAGCGCTGGAACCTAGCCAAAACTGCACTTGCAAAGGTGGGGAAATTTGGCGACTGGGGATGATTTTGGTCCAATGCTTACAAAACGTTGGACCATTATCACAGTCAAATGCCTGTATTACAGGCTCTCCAAAAAGGAGAATGGTGCGGTCGAGAAGACTCGAACTTCCACGGGTTGCCCCACAGCGACCTCAACGCTGCGCGTCTACCAATTCCGCCACGACCGCATCGTGGTAGGGCCGAATTGCTCCGGCGCGGCTGCATGTAGCAAAAGCATTCGGGGGGCACAAGAGCGATGTGTCAGTTTTTTTAAATTCCTTCACAGCTCCTCGAACCACCAGTCCCGAATTGTCGAAGAAGCGCCGTAGATGTTTGAATTTCCGTCCGAATACCTCCATATGTGGACAAACGTCGGCGCACTGGATTTCCTGTATGAGTGGTCTGCCGGATTGGCGCAAAGGACTGCCAGATGCTTCGCACCGAACTCTCACATCAAATGTTTCCCTCGCAAGGCACCCCGCCGGTACGCTGGCGCATCGCCGATGGCCTTGTGCCCTATGACGAAGCGGTGGCGACCATGGAAGCCGAAGTAGCCGCCATTGCCGACGGTCGTTCGCCGGAACTCGTCTGGCTGGTCGAGCACCCTCCTCTTTATACGGCCGGCACCAGCGCCAATGCGGCTGACCTCATAGAGCCGGATCGCTTTCCGGTCTTCGCCACCGGGCGTGGCGGTGAATACACCTATCACGGGCCGGGTCAGCGCGTTGCCTATGTCATGCTCGATCTGAAGTGTCGGCGGCAGGATATCCGCGCTTTCGTGGCCTCTCTCGAAGAGGTCATCATCCGCACCCTCGAATCGATGAACGTACGCGGTGAGCGGCGCGAGGATCGTGTCGGTGTCTGGGTGAAGCGTCCGGAGCGGCCGGCGCTGCCTGACGGAACCATGGCCGAGGACAAGATTGCCGCCCTTGGTATTCGCGTGCGCAAATGGGTGACGTTTCACGGCCTCTCGCTGAACGTCGACCCCGATCTCGGCCATTTCACCGGCATCGTCCCCTGCGGGATCTCCGCCTATGGCGTGACCAGCCTCGTCGACCTCGGTCTGCCCGTCATGATGGCGGATGTCGATATCCGCCTCCGCGAAGCTTTCGAGCAGGTGTTCGGCGAAACCGTCAACGACGCTTAATGCGCGATGTCCTTGCTGACATTGCGCAGCCGGATCTGATGATCGAGCCGTTCGATCTGGCTGGTCGTCGCTTCGATCAGCCGGCCGATTTCCTGATGGGCAGACCGTAGTCGCGAAAGTTCATTTCTCACGGCCACCAGCGCCCGTTCATCGCTGTCGTCGCCTGGCCCGTCGCCGGTTCCGGTCATCAACCAGGCGGGCGAGACGCCAAAAAGATCCGACATCTTGATCAGAGTGGATGGCGCGGGTTCGGAGCGATCGGATTCCCACGCAAGCATCGTTTCCTCGCTGACGCCAAGCTTGTTCGCCAGCGTCTCGAGATTGATGCCGGCGGCATCACGCGCCATGGAGAGCCGGCCGCCCAAGGTATCGCCGCCCTCGTCCGAAAAAACGGTCGTCTCTTGTTCGGTCTTGAACATCGGTGCGATCCCTTTCCTGGCCGCGCCGACGAATTCATGCGCGGCGCCTATCTGTTTTAGCCGTTTCCAAAAGCACAGATAGGTCTATGGGCGTCATCTCGCCACCATGATCTGTCCCAAATGGAAAAGTGCGCCCTCGTCCGCCGTCATCCCCGCGGTTTTGAATTCCGCCGCTGATCGCTTCTTGATTGCACGCCGTTCCTGTGTTTGATGACAGTCCATGTCCGTCGCCTCAGCCGCTCCCAGCCAGCAAAATCCGCTTCAAGGCATGACGATCATGGCAAGCGCCATGATCATGCTGCCGATGATGGATGCGATCGCCAAATACATGGCGAGTTTCGAGGGCATGTCACCGGGCCAGGTGACATTCTACCGCTTCTTCTTCCAGCTCGTGTGCATGCTGCCGCTTCTGGCGACGATTTCCGGCCGTGCTGCCTTCTCGGCGAAACGCCCCTGGCTTAATCTTTTGCGCGGCGCCCTGCATGGAGCCGCAAGTCTGCTCTTTTTCGCGGCCGTCAAATACATGCCGCTCGCCGACGTCTTCGCGATCTATTTCGTCGAGCCGTTCATGCTGACGGCGCTTTCCGCCGTATTTCTCGGCGACAAGGTGGGGTGGCGGCGCTGGCTTGCCATCGCCATCGGTTTCGGCGGCGCGATGATCGTCATCCAGCCGAGTTTCGAGATTTTCGGGTTGAAGGCCCTGCTTCCGGTCGCCTGCGCCTTTCTCTACGCGCTCTATCTGTTCATGAACCGCGCCGTCGGCGAAGCCGATTCGCCAATGACGATGCAGATCATGGCGGGCGTGGGCGGCACATTGTTCATGACCTTCGCCCTGTTTACAGGCGCCTCGGCAGGCATTGCCGATTTCGAACCGTCCCTGCCCGCCTCGGCGCTCGGTCTCGTGCTTCTGCTGATCCTGGGTTCGATCTCCGGCTACGCGCACATGCTCGTCGTCAGGGCCTTCCGGCTGGCGCCCCTGTCGTTGCTCGCACCGTTCCAGTATTTCGAGATCATCTCGGCGACGATCCTCGGTTATGCGATCTTTGGCGATTTTCCCAATTTTTCCAAATGGATCGGCATCGCCATCATTGTCGGTTCTGGACTCTTCATCATCTGGCGGGAGCGCGTGCAGTCGCGATCGGAGAATTTGAGGTAGGTGCGGATATCTTGCGCATGGACCGGCGGCCCGGTTTGTGGCTAAAACACTGAGACAGCAGACATATTGGGCGGAGATTGCATGTTCAAGAAAATCCTGATCGCCAATCGCGGCGAGATCGCTTGCCGCGTGATCAAGAGCGCGCGCCGGATGGGCATCCTGACGGTCGCCGTCTACTCGGATGCCGACCGCGATGCCCTGCATGTCGAAATGGCCGATGAATCAGTCCATATTGGCCCGGCTCCGGCTGCGGAAAGCTATCTCATCGCCGATAAGATCATCGCCGCCTGCAAGGAGACCGGGGCGGAAGCGGTCCATCCGGGTTACGGCTTTCTTTCCGAGCGCTCATCCTTCTGCGCGGCGCTGGAAAAGGAAGGTATTGTCTTCATTGGCCCGAAGCCGAAGGCGATCGAAGCCATGGGCGACAAGATCGAATCGAAGAAATTCGCCAATGCCGCCAAGGTCTCCACCGTGCCGGGCCATCTCGGCATCATCGAGGATGGCGATCACGCCGAGAAGATCGCGGGCGAGATCGGTTATCCCGTCATGATCAAGGCCTCCGCCGGCGGCGGCGGCAAGGGCATGCGCATCGCCTGGAGCAAGGACGAGGTGCGCGACGGCTTCGACCGGGCCCGCTCCGAGGCGAAGAGCTCCTTTGGCGACGACCGCGTCTTCATCGAGAAATTCGTCGTCGACCCCCGCCACATCGAAATCCAGGTACTGGCCGACGGTCACGGCAATGTCGTCTATCTCGGCGAGCGTGAATGCTCCATCCAGCGCCGGAACCAGAAGGTCGTGGAAGAAGCGCCCTCGCCGTTCCTCGATGAGGCAACGCGGAAAGCCATGGGCGAACAATCCGTGGCCCTTGCCAAGGCTGTCGACTACCAGAGCGCCGGCACCGTCGAGTTCATCGTCGATCGCGACAGGAATTTCTATTTTCTTGAAATGAATACCCGCCTGCAGGTCGAACACCCAGTGACCGAGCTCGTGACCGGCATCGACCTGGTCGAGCAGATGATCCGTGTTGCGTTCGGTGAAAAGCTGCCTTTCAAACAGGAAGACATCAAGCTCAACGGCTGGGCCGTCGAAAGCCGTCTCTATGCGGAAGACCCCTATCGCAATTTCCTGCCCTCGATCGGCCGCCTGACGCGTTATCGTCCGCCACGCGAGGGGAAGCGCGGCAAGTCCATCGTCCGCAACGACACCGGCGTCTTCGAGGGTGCCGAGATTTCCATGTATTACGACCCGATGATCGCCAAGCTCTGCACCTGGGCTCCGTCCAGGCTGGAGGCGATCGAGGCCATGGGCGAAGCGCTGGATGGCTTCGTCGTCGACGGGATCGAGCACAACATGCCGTTCCTCTCGGCATTGATGAAGCATCCGCGCTGGCGCGAGGGGCGCCTTTCCACCGGCTTCATCGCCGAGGAATATCCGGAAGGCTTTGCGCCGGCAGCACCGGATGAGAATCAGGCCGCGGTGCTTGCAGCCGTCGCCCTCTCCTGCAGCCTGATCGAATCGGGCCGCCGCGAACGTTACGCCGACCGTCTGCGCCCAGCGGCAGGCCCGCTGCGGGACGAATGGGTCGTCAAGCTCGGCACCGACTATCTGCCCGTGACATTGCTTGAGGGCGTGGTGACCATCCCCTTCGAGATGGACATGCGGATTGGCGACGAGACTGCGACGGTCGCAACCGACTGGCGGCCTGGCGATGCCGTATGGGTCGGCAGCGTCGGCAATCGCAAGCTGACAGCACAGATCCGCCCATTGCTGAATGGCCTGCGCATCGATTGGCAGGGCATTTCGGTGCGGCTGAAAGTCTTCACGCCCCGCCAGGCGGAACTCGATAGGCTGATGCCCATCAAATTGCCGCCGGATACGTCCAAGCTTCTGCTCTGCCCCATGCCCGGCCTGGTCGTCGCCATTGCGGTTGCCGAGGGCCAGGAGGTCAAAGCGGGAGAGACGCTTGCCATCGTCGAAGCAATGAAGATGGAAAACGTCCTGCGCGCCGAGCGTGACCTGGTTGTCAGCAAGATCAATGCCAAGGCGGGTGAAAGCCTGGCGGTCGATGCTGTCATTATGGAATTTGCTTGATCAAAATCCGGCATTGATTTCACTTGAGGCGTCCCGTACGCCCATGCCAATGTCGTGCGAACCAAAATCATTGCAGGAAGGGATGAGACGATGGATGTACGTGCTGCGGTAGCAGTTCAGGCTGGCAAGCCGCTTGAGGTGATGACGGTTCAGCTGGAGGGTCCGAAGGCCGGCGAAGTGCTGATCGAGGTGAAGGCGACAGGCATCTGCCACACCGACGACTTCACCCTCTCGGGCGCCGATCCTGAGGGCCTGTTCCCCGCCATCCTCGGCCACGAGGGCGCCGGCATCGTCGTCGATGTCGGTCCGGGCGTTACCTCGGTGAAGAAGGGCGATCACGTCATTCCGCTTTACACGCCGGAGTGCCGCGAATGCTATTCCTGCACCTCGCGCAAGACCAACCTCTGCACCTCGATCCGCGCAACCCAGGGCCAGGGCCTCATGCCGGATGGCACGTCGCGTTTCTCGATCGGCAAGGACAAGATCCATCACTACATGGGCTGTTCAACCTTCGCCAACTTCACCGTGCTGCCCGAGATCGCGCTTGCCAAGGTCAATCCGGACGCCCCGTTTGACAAGATCTGCTATATCGGCTGCGGCGTCACGACAGGCATCGGCGCCGTCATCAACACCGCCAAGGTCGAAATCGGCTCGACCGCGATCGTCTTCGGTCTCGGCGGCATCGGCCTCAATGTGCTTCAAGGCCTGCGCCTTGCCGGCGCGGACATGATCATCGGCGTCGATATCAACAATGACCGCAAGGCCTGGGGCGAAAAGTTCGGCATGACCCACTTCGTCAATCCGAAGGAAGTCGGTGATGACATCGTGCCCTATCTCGTCAACTTGACGAAACGCAACGGCGACCTGATCGGCGGTGCTGACTACACGTTCGACTGCACGGGTAACACCAAGGTCATGCGGCAGGCGCTGGAAGCCTCGCATCGCGGCTGGGGCAAATCCATCATCATCGGTGTCGCCGGCGCTGGCCAGGAAATCTCTACCCGTCCGTTCCAGCTGGTCACCGGCCGCAACTGGATGGGCACCGCTTTCGGTGGCGCGCGTGGCCGCACCGATGTACCTAAGATCGTCGACTGGTACATGCAAGGCAAGATCCAGATCGATCCGATGATCACCCACACCATGCCGCTCGAAGACATCAACAGGGGCTTCGAGCTGATGCATTCCGGCGAAAGCATCCGGGGTGTCGTGGTCTACTAAGGCCGAGGAATTGCATGCGGTATACAAGAAATATACCGCATGCATCTGAAAAGATTTGATTTAATGATCTATGTCGATGCAGACGCCTGCCCGGTAAAGCCGGAAATCCTGAAGGTTGCCGAACGCCACGGCATCGAAGTAACACTTGTCGCCAATTCCGGATTGCGCCCGTCGCGGGATCCGATGGTGAAGAACATCATCGTCTCCAGCGCCTTTGATGCGGCCGATAACTGGATCGCCGAGCATGCCGGTCCGGGAGATATCGTCGTCACCGCCGACGTGCCGCTCGCCGGGCGCTGCGTCGCCACCGGCGCGCTGGTGACCGGACCGACAGGTCGAGTGTTTGACGTTACCAATATCGGCATGGCGACCGCGATGCGCGATCTCGGCGCACATCTTCGCGAAACCGGCGAGAGCAAGGGATACAACGCCGCCTTCTCGCCGCGCGACCGCTCCGCCTTCCTGGAAACCTTTGACCGGCTCTGCCGGCGTGCAAAAGCACATCAATCATCGCCTGGAGATCAGTCTTGAACATCATTTCCCAGAACACCGCCTTTGGCGGCATGCAGGGCGTCTTTTCGCACGAGTCGGACGCCTGCAAATGCGAAATGACCTTCGCTGTCTTCGTGCCGCCGCAGGCAATCAAGGAGCCGCGCCCGGTCCTCTGGTATCTCTCCGGCCTCACCTGCACGCACGCAAATGTCATGGAGAAAGGCGAATATCGCCGCATGGCCGCCGAGCTCGGCCTGATCATCGTCTGCCCGGACACCAGCCCGCGCGGCAATGACGTGCCGGATGAACTGACCAACTGGCAGATGGGCAAGGGCGCGGGCTTCTATCTCGACGCCACCGAGACGCCCTGGGCCGAAAATTATCGGATGTACAGCTACATCACCGAAGAACTGCCAGCGCTCATTGCCAAGCAGTTCCGCGTCGATATGAGCCGCCAGGGCATTTTTGGCCATTCCATGGGCGGCCACGGCGCAATGACGATCGCACTGAAGAATCCGGATCGCTTCAAGAGCTGCTCCGCTTTTGCACCGATCGTCCAGCCGTCGACGGCTGACTGGTCCGCGCCGGCCTTGGAGAAGTATCTCGGTGCCGACAAAATGGCCTGGAGGCAGTACGACGCCTGCTCTCTCGTCGAAGACGGCGCCCGCTTCCCGGAGTTCCTGATCGATCAAGGCAAGGCCGACAGTTTCCTCGAAAACGGCCTGCGCCCCTGGCTGTTCGAAGAGGCCATCAAGGATACCGGCATCGGTCTGACGCTGCGCATGCACGAACGCTACGACCACTCCTACTATTTCATTTCCAGCTTCATGGACGATCATCTGAAATGGCACGCCGAGCGGCTAGCGTGAAACGGGTGGCATGGCAGCCATGCACTCAAAAGCTTGAAAAACGCCGGTAACAGAGGCATATAGAAAACGCGCAGACGACTGCGGCGGCCGATATCGATTGATCGGCCGTAAGCATCCGCGGGGACGGCCTCGCTCTTAACAAAGGAGCGTAAAATGGCCTGGTTTCTGCTTTTTCTTGCAGGTCTGTTCGAAATTGGCTGGGCGGTTGGCCTCAAATATACCGACGGCTTCACGCGGCTGACGCCGACAGTCCTCACTGTCATATCGATGATCATCAGCATCACGCTGCTGGGCCTTGCGGTAAAGACCCTGCCCATGGGCACGGCCTACGCCGTCTGGACGGGCATCGGCACGGTCGGCACCGTGCTGCTCGGCATATGGCTGCTTGGCGATCCCGCGACCCTGGTCCGCCTCACCTGCATCGGCCTGATCGTGGCCGGCATTGCCGGCCTCAAATTCGTCGCCTGACGAACCCTCGGTCATCGGCGCTGGCGATTGTCCAGCGCCCACTCTCCCGCACCGGCAAACACCAGAAACAGGAAGATGAAGCAGAACAGCACTGCGCCATCGCCCTGATTGTTCGCCGGGAAGAAATTGATCGGCATATGGACTGTGAAATAGGCGATCGCCATCTCGCCGCTGAGCAGAAAAGCGACGGGGCGGGTAAAGAGACCGATCAGAATGAGGATGCCGCCAACAAGCTCCATAACGGCCGCGACGAAAAATAATGTCGTGATTTCATAGGGTGCTGGCGGAAAGCCGAAGAGCTTTTGCGTGCCGTGTTCGATGAACAAGATAGCCGTGACAATTCGCAGGACCGCGAGTGCTGCAGGCTGATAAGGCGACAAACGTTCGGAAAGGGACATGAGGATCTCCGTTCGAAGGGGATGCGAACGAGATCCTGTCACAATGCTCTCGTTCCGCCGACTATGGGGTCAACACGCGAGAGACAGATTTATTCACCGGGCTCAGCCAAGGACCGAGCCCGGCATCTATGTGCTTACTTCTTGTTGTTGTCGATCGCCAGAAGGCCGGGGCCAGCGAAGATCAGGAACAGGAAGATGAAGCAATAGAGGATGGCCGCATCACCGCCATTGTTGACCGGGAAGAAATTCTTCGGGTAATGCGCCATGAAATAGGCAACCGCCATATTGCCGCAAAGGATGAATGCGACCGGACGGGTAAAGAAGCCGACAATCGTCGCCAAACCGCCGACGAGCTCGATGATACCCTGAACCAGGATCAGGGTTGGCAACGGGCTTGGGAACTGACCACCGGGCGGGAAGCCGAAAAGCTTCTGCACGCCATGTTCGATGAACAACACGCCGGTGACGACACGCAATACAGTAAGAGCATAGGGCTGATATTGGTTCAGCCGATCGGAAAGCGCCATTTTAGACTCCAGTTTTAACTCCCCCAGGACAAAGCATTAGAGTGCACGCCGGCGAACGGGAAAACACGGATTCTGACGTCCAATCAATTTTCCGTGTAAAATCCGTGGCTTGTTGTCACATACTCACAATGGAATGTTGTCGTGTTTCTTCCAGGGATTGGTCAGGTCCTTGTTGCGCAGCATCTTCAACCCTTGCGCCAACCGCCGGCGCGTGGAGCGTGGCATGATCACCTCATCGATGTAGCCGCGCTCGGCAGCAACGAAGGGCGACAGGAAACGGTCCTCATACATCTTGGTATGGGCCGCGATCTTCTCGGGATCGGCAATATCCTTGCGGAAGATGATCTCGACCGCGCCCTTGGCACCCATGACGGCAATCTGCGCCGTCGGCCATGCATAGTTGAGATCGCCGCGCAGATGCTTCGACGCCATGACGTCATAGGCGCCGCCAAAGGCCTTGCGGGTGATGACTGTCAGTTTCGGCACGGTGGCCTCGGCATAGGCGAACAGCAGCTTGGCGCCATGCTTGATAAGCCCGCCATATTCCTGCGCCGTTCCCGGTAGAAAGCCCGGTACGTCGACGAAGGTGACGAGCGGAATATTGAAGCAATCACAGAAGCGGACGAAACGTGCGGCCTTGCGCGACGCATCGCTGTCAAGCACGCCGGCCAGCACCATCGGCTGGTTGGCGACGAAACCGACCGTCGCACCTTCGATCCGGCCGAAGCCGCAGACGATATTCTTTGCGAAGCTCTCCTGGATCTCGAGGAAATCGCCCTCGTCCGCCACCTTCAGGATCAGCTCCTTGATGTCGTAGGGTTTGTTGGCATTGGCCGGGATCAGCGTGTCGAGCGAGGTATCGGGCTCAGTGACGGATTGATAGCACTCGATCTCCGGAAGTGCTGATGTGTTTGACTGCGGCAGGAAATCGATGAGGTGGCGCACCTGCAGCAGCGTGTCGACGTCATTGTCGTAGGCCGCATCGGCGATCGAGGATTTTGTCGTATGCACCGACGCGCCGCCGAGCTGTTCGGAAGTCACTGTCTCATTGGTGACCGTCTTCACCACATCCGGCCCGGTGACGAACATGTAGGATGTGTCGCGGACCATGAAGATGAAATCGGTCATGGCGGGCGAATAGACGTCACCGCCGGCACAAGGCCCCATGATCACGGAAATCTGTGGGATGACACCGGAAGCGAGCACGTTGCGCTGAAATACCTCGGCATAGCCACCAAGTGCGGCCACGCCTTCCTGGATACGGGCGCCACCGGCATCGTAGATACCAATGATGGGCGCGCGATTCTTCAGCGCCATGTCCTGTACTTTGGTGATCTTTTCCGCATGTGCCTCTGAAAGAGATCCGCCGAAGACAGTGAAATCCTTGGCAAAAATGAAAACGGTGCGACCGTTGACGGTGCCCCAGCCGGTAACGACGCCGTCGCCGGCGATCTTGCTCTTGTCCATGCCGAAATCGGTCGAGCGATGTTCGACGAACATGTCGAATTCCTCGAAGGAGCCTTCATCGAGAAAGATATCGATGCGCTCACGCGCCGTCAGCTTGCCGCGCGCATGCTGCGCGTCGATGCGCACCTGGCCTCCACCCAGTCTTGCGACTTCGCGACGGCGTTCCAGTTCCTGCAGGATTTCCTTCATGCGGCCCTCTCTCCCTTACTGCTCGGGCTTAGCATGCCGCAAGCCTTCCTTGAAGCTATCAGCTTATTCCGCCAGCCGAGGCATGGTCAGCGAAAAGATGGAGCGGACGCGCGCGGCGATATCTTCCGCCAGTAGCTCGTCGGCCGTGGCCGGATCGGGCGCGACCGTTCTGATCTCAAAGGACGCCATGGCTATGACGGAGCCGCCGTTCTGCTCGGCTGCATCGATATTGACCTTCGCGCTGCTGCGATCGCGATTGAAACCGCGCGCCTTGCGAACATCGGTCAGCCGGATGGTGATGGCGACAGGCGGCAACGCCGCATTATGGGTCGTGGCAGCGATCGAGGCATTTACGCGATCATTGACGGCTGCAATCAACGCTGGCGAAACGGGCGGCAAGGCCTGATCGGCCACCACGGTCGAGCTGCGAACGTCATAGGTCGGAGGAGGAGGATCAACGGACCAGCTGGAGCACGCCGCCAGAGCCAAACATCCTACGAGCGCCGACACGGCTCTCGACCTCGACAACAACATGATCCCTGCCCCGACTTCCCAATCTGCAAGATACGAAGGCCGCTATAAAGGACTGGAAATCAACAATATTCAACTGCGCAGAGCAGAAAAAACATCCGTTGCAGCCTGAAATTCCTCAAAACGTTGCGAGCGCCGCTGTTCCGCTTCGTCGTCGCTGCCCCAATGTTCGATCGTCCAGTCTTCGTCGAGATGGGCGAGCGACCAGACGTCAGCGAGCGGCAGGAAACCCTCCGCGAAGGCAAGCGCCAGGATCGCCGAGCCGGTCAGCGTCGTGATCGTATGCAGGCTCGCAAGCTCCATCGACGCATCGTATTTCTGCAAAGCCAAGGCGAAGGCAGCGATGGCTTCGCCGGGCTGATCCTGATGCATGACACCTTCGGCGAGGATGAAGCGCGCGCTAAGCGTGTCCGCTGCCCATTCGATCACCGGGTTCCAGCGCGCCGACTGTCGCTCCACGAGGCGCTCCGGGCCATCGGCCCGATAGCAGAGCAGGTCATTGCCGGAAAAGCGCACGATTTCGTCGAATACCGCCTGGCTTTCGGCGACGACGCCATCGATAGCGGTGTTGACAAGGCGGGTAACGGGCATGGTCGCGGGATCGATGACCTCGACCTGCCTCGCCCATTCGGCAGCCACCAGTCTGGCGAGCGCTTCCGTCGGCAAGGCGAGAGTATGGCGAGCCGGCGTCTTGACCGCCTTGCCATCGAGCGAAATGGCGTGGCCCTCTTCACCCTTGCTGATCGTCACCTCCTTGTAGAAGCGCTTCGGCAAGGGCCTTTTCATCTGGATCTGCGCACGGCGGATCGGATCGGGGTGGCTCAGCCCCTCGGAAAGATCGTTCAACAGGTCGCGCATGGCGTCACCTCAGAGAATATGGCTCAACAAGTCATTTGGATGGTGGGCAATCGCATCGGCGCCGGCTGCAAGCAGCTCCTCGACCGAAGCGTAACCCCAGGATACGCCGATGGCCGTGGCTCCGGCTGCCTTTGCCATCTGCATGTCGTAGACAGCGTCACCGATGACGATGGTATCGTGCGGGTCCATCCCGGTTTCATCGCAGCATTCCGTCACCATCGCCGGATGCGGCTTCGACGGGCAATCGTCGGCGGTGCGTGAAACCATGAAGTAGGGCGTGAAACCATTGACTTCAAGAATATGGGTCAGGCCACGGCGGGACTTGCCAGTCACGGCACCGAGCAGCAACTCGTCGCGGGCCGCAAGGGTCTCGACCAACGGCTTGATGCCATCGAACAGCGGCGTCTGCATGTCAGATTCATCGCGAACGCCGGGGAAGATCGACTTGTAATGCGCCGTCATCGCGATCGCTTCGTCATCGACATGTGCCTTGCCCTGCATGCGGGCTATGGCGATATCGAGCGTCAGGCCGATGATCGACTTGGTGGCGGAGACATCGGGGCGCTTGTAGCCGAAGGCGACGAACGTGCGCGCCATCACTTCATGGATAAGGCGCGCGCTGTCGATCAGCGTGCCATCGCAATCGAAAAGAACCAGTTTCATTCGTCGTCCGGCTCCCCTGCCGATGCCATGTCAAGTCCGAGAAGGTTCCAGGTCTGCACCATGTGCGGCGGCAAAGGTGCCGTAACGCGCAGGCGACCGCCATTCGGATGCGGGATGTCGATATGGCGGGCATGCAGATGCAGGCGCTTCTGGACACCGCCTGGAAAATCCCAGTTCGGATCGTCATCGAAATACTTGGGGTCGCCGATGATCGGGTGGCCTATGTGCAGGGCATGAACGCGCAGCTGGTGCGTGCGGCCGGTATAGGGCTCCATTTCCAGCCAGGCGAGGCTCTGCGCCGCGGTTTCGAGCACGCGGTAGTAGGAGATGGCGTGGTCCGCGCCATCTTCTCCATGCTTGGCGATGCGCATACGATCACCGTCCGGTGTCGCTTCCTTCACCAGCCAGGTGGAAATCTTGTCCTCATGCTTGCGCGGCACGCCTTTCACCAACGACCAGTAGGTCTTCTTGGTATCGCGTTCGCGAAAGGCCGCCGTCAGCTTCTGCGCGGCGCCGCGGGTGCGGGCAACGACGAGGACGCCTGATGTATCGCGGTCGAGGCGGTGCACCAGGCGCGGCTTTTCACCCTTCTTGCTTGTCCATGCCTCAAGCATCTTATCAAGATGACGGACAAGGCCGGAACCGCCCTGCACCGCAAGGCCGGCCGGCTTGTTCAATACAAAGACCTTGTCGTCTTCATGAAGCAGCATGCGCGCGAGAAGCTCGCCGTCGCCGGAATGTTTCAGGTCATTGTTGCCGATAGGGCCGCTCTTCAGCGCCTTGGCATCGACGTCGAGTGGCGGCACGCGCACCACCTGCCCCGGCTGCACGCGCGCATCCGTCTTGACGCGGCCGCCATCGACGCGCACCTGGCCGGAACGCAGCAGCTTCTGCAGCTGACCAAATCCCAGACCCGGAAAATGGACTTTGAACCAACGATCGAGGCGCATGCCGGCTTCTTCAGGCTCGACCTGTATATGTTCAATCCCGGCCATTGTTCTTCTTTCAAATGCCGCGGCATGCCCCGGAAGTGCCAAACATTCGCTGGACGGGATCATGCCGATTCAAACAACGGGACGAATAGCCCCGCGGCCGGGCATTTCCCGACCTTTTGAGGTGGCTTTAGAGCATTTCGAGCAAAAGTGGAAACTGGAATTATCCGCGCCGGATAATTTTCTGGCTCAGTTTCCTTTGGCCGACACGACAGGCAGGGTGAGATCGATCATCCCGGCCTTCTCGAACATCAGCATGACAGGCACCGCGCCGCCCTTCTTGAAAGGCGTCTTCACCTGCTTGAACATCATATGCATGGTATTGGGAGCAAGCGTCACGGTAGCGCCGGCGGGAATGGCGATGCCATCCTTCATCTCGCGCATCTTCATGATCTCGCCGTCCATCTTCATCTCGTGCAGCTCCACCTTGCCCGCCTCCGATGACGTAACCGATGTCAGCTTGTCGGCGGTCTTGCCGGTATTGTGGATGGTAATATACCCGCCGCCGACCGGCTGGCCGGGCAGCATGGCACGAACATAACCACCGCTGATATCGAGATCGCCAAGCTTGCCGGTAGCCGAACCGGAAGGTGCTGCCTTTGCATCCATATGCATTCCAGCCATGCCCTTCATGTCATTGCTCTGCTGCGCAACCGCGCCAATCGGCGAAAGCGAAAGTACGGCTGCTGAGATCAGCAATGCTGCGACGTGACAACGGTTCATCATTTTCTCCTGCCCGGCTCCTCTGTCGATCCGAAGGGATAGCCTTTCAGGAGGTCGTTGCAAAGCCCCGCCTCCGCCGCTCGGCACAGCTTCGAACAGCGCGACAAAAATTTGTTCGATGACGACATTTGCCCCTTGCCATCTCTCTCGACTACCAGATAATGACACTCAACCTTGTTGGGAGAATCCGGCGCGAGCCGGTGCCGAAGGAGCAACCGCCCCGGAAACTCTCAGGCCAAAGGACCAGCAAGGGGCAGACGGAACTCTGGAGAGAAGCGCGCAAGCGTTCGCCGAAGGGATAACAATCTCAGGCACACAGACAGAGGGGGCTCATCGTCAGGCGCGACCGCGTCGAAATTGTGAGCTCTGCGCTTCGATATCAGCGCAAAACCCGGAGGCGTCATTTGGACGAGACCGCTGCCCTCAAGAAAACACCGCTTCACGATCTGCATGTGTCCCTCGGCGCCCGCATGGTGCCGTTCGCTGGTTACGACATGCCCGTGCAGTATCCTGCAGGCGTCATGAAGGAGCATCTTTGGACCCGTGCTTCAGCCGGTCTGTTCGATGTCTCCCATATGGGCCAGGTGACGATCCGCGCCCGCTCCGGCCAATATGAGGATGCCGCACTTGCGCTGGAAAGCCTGGTGCCGGTCGATATCCTCGGGCTCGCCGAGGGACGTCAGCGCTACGGCTTCTTCACCGACGACAATGGCGGCATTCTTGACGATCTGATGATCACCCATCTGGACGATCACCTGTTCGTCGTCGTCAACGCCGCCTGCAAGGAGCAGGATCTCAAGCATCTTCAAGCTCATATCGGCGATCGCTGCGAAATCACTTCATTAGATCGCGCGCTGATTGCCCTGCAGGGGCCGCGTGCGGTCGATGTCCTTGCCGAACTCTGGGCCGACATCGCCCACATGAAATTTATGGATGTGCGCCATTGTCGCCTTCATGACGTTTCGTGCCTCGTCTCTCGTTCGGGCTATAGCGGCGAGGACGGTTTCGAGATTTCCGTGCCGGTCGATAAAGCTGTGGACATAGCCAACCGGCTGCTCGAGCATCCGGACGTGCAGCCGATCGGCCTCGGTGCTCGCGACTCCCTGCGTCTCGAAGCCGGTCTCTGCCTCTATGGCAATGATATCGACCAGACCACGACGCCGGTGGAAGCCGCGCTCGAATGGGCGATGCAGAAGGCTCGCAAGACCGGTGGCGCCCGTGCCGGCGGCTTTCCCGGTGCTTCCCGCATTCTGGCGGAACTCGACAATGGCGCCTCGCGCCGCCGCGTCGGCCTGAAGTCGGAAGGCAAGGCACCGGTGCGCAATCATGCCAAGCTCTATGCCGATGCAGAGGGCAAGACCGAAATCGGTGAGGTCACCTCGGGCAGCTTCGGTCCGAGCGCCGAGTCGCCCGTCGCCATGGGCTATGTGCCGACCTCGCTCGCCTCGCCCGGCACGACCGTCTATGCCGAGGTACGCGGCAAGTACCTGCCCGTCGCTGTCAGCGCCCTGCCTTTCGTCAAACCTACCTACAAACGCTGAACGTCTTTTCCAGAGAGGATTTATCCATGCTGAAATTCACCGAAGAACATGAATGGCTGAAGGTTGAAGGCGACGTCGCAACGGTCGGCATCACCGCACATGCCGCCGAACAGCTCGGCGATCTCGTTTTCGTGGAACTGCCCGAAGTTGGCGCCAACCTCTCCAAGGGCGCCGACGCGGCAACCGTCGAATCCGTCAAGGCGGCTTCCGAAGTCTATTGTCCGCTTGATGGAGAAATCACCGAAGTCAACGAAGCCATCGCTGCCGATCCTGCACTCGTCAATTCCGACCCGATGGGCGACGGCTGGTTCTTCAAGCTGAAGCTGAAGAATGTCAGCGATCTTGATGGTCTTCTTGATGAATCCGGTTACAAGGAGTTGATCGGGTAATGACGACGCCTACGGAATTCACATTCACCGATTACCAGCCTTACGATTTTGCCAATCGCCGTCATATCGGTCCGTCTCCGTCGGAGATGACCGATATGCTTCGCGTCATCGGCTATAAGAGCCTCGACGGCCTGATCGATGCGACGCTGCCGCCGGCCATCCGCCAGAAGGCGCCGCTCGCATGGGGCGCGCCGATGACGGAGCGCGAGGCGCTCGACAAGCTGCGCGACACCGCCAACAAGAACAAGGTTCTGGTTTCGCTGATTGGCCAAGGCTATTATGGCACGATCACGCCGCCGGTCATCCAGCGCAACATTCTGGAAAACCCCGCCTGGTACACCGCCTATACGCCGTATCAGCCGGAAATCAGCCAGGGTCGTCTCGAAGCCCTTCTGAACTATCAGACGATGATCAGCGACCTCACGGGTCTCGATGTCTCCAACGCCTCGCTCCTCGATGAAGCGACTGCCGCGGCCGAAGGCATGGCGATGGCGGAACGCGTCGCGAAGTCGAAGGCCAAGGCCTTCTTCGTCGATGCCGATTGCCATCCGCAGACCATCGCGCTGATCAAGACGCGCGCCGAGCCGCTCGGCTGGACCGTGATCGTCGGCAATCCCTTCACCGATCTAGATCCGGTCGATGTCTTCGGCGCGATCTTCCAGTATCCGGGCACCCATGGCCGTATCAGCGATTTCACCGGCCTGATTTCGCGACTGCATCAAACCGGCGCCATCGCCGTCGTCGCTGCGGATCTGCTGGCGCTGACACTCCTGAAGTCTCCCGGTGAAATGGGTGCGGACATCGCCATCGGCTCCTCCCAGCGCTTCGGCGTGCCGGTAGGATATGGCGGTCCGCACGCGGCCTATATGGCCGTAAAGGACGATCATAAGCGCTCCATGCCCGGCCGCCTCGTCGGCGTCTCCGTCGACGCGCGCGGCAACCGCGCCTATCGCCTGTCGCTGCAGACCCGCGAACAGCATATCCGCCGCGAAAAGGCGACATCGAACATCTGCACCGCGCAGGTTCTGCTTGCCGTCATGGCCTCGATGTATGCGGTGTTTCACGGTCCGCAGGGGCTGAAGGCCATAGCCCAGCAGGTCCACCAGAAGGCCGTTCTGATGGCCAAAGGGTTGGAAAAGCTCGGCTATACCGTCGAGCCGGAAAGCTTCTTCGACACGATCACCGTCGAGGTCGGCCACATGCAGGGCCTGATCCTGCGGGCCGCCGTCGCCGAGGGTGTGAACCTGCGCAAAGTCGGCGAGACGAAGATCGCCATGAGCCTCGACGAGCGCACGCGCCCTGCGACGCTGGAAGCCGTCTGGCGTGCCTTCGGCGGCAATTTCCGCATCGCCGATTTCGAGCCTTCCTATCGTCTGCCGAAGGATCTGCTGCGCACCAGCGAGTATCTGACGCATCCGATCTTCCACATGAACCGCGCGGAAAGCGAGATGACGCGCTATATCCGCCGTCTCTCCGACCGCGACCTGGCGCTCGACCGTTCGATGATCCCGCTCGGCTCCTGCACGATGAAGCTGAATGCGACGGCGGAAATGTTGCCGATCACCTGGCCGGAATTCTCCGACATTCATCCTTTCGTGCCGGCCGATCAGGCGCTCGGCTATCGCGAAATGATCGATGATCTGACTGAGAAGCTGTGCTCCGTGACTGGCTACGACGCCTTCTCCATGCAACCGAACTCCGGTGCACAGGGCGAATATGCCGGCCTCCTGACCATCCGCAACTACCACATTGCCAATGGCCAGGGTCATCGCGACATCTGCCTCATCCCGACTTCGGCGCACGGCACCAACCCGGCCTCCGCGCAGATGGCCGGCATGAAGGTGGTGATCGTCAAGGTCAGCGACGATGGCGATATCGACATGGCCGATTTCCGCGCCAAGACCGAGCAATATGCCGACAACCTCTCCTGCTGCATGATCACCTATCCTTCGACGCACGGCGTTTTCGAGGAGACGGTGAAGGAGATCTGCGATCTCGTGCACAAGCATGGCGGTCAGGTCTATCTCGATGGCGCCAACATGAACGCCATGGTCGGTCTTTCCCGCCCCGGCGACATCGGCTCAGACGTCAGCCATCTGAACCTGCACAAGACCTTCTGCATCCCGCATGGCGGCGGCGGCCCCGGCATGGGGCCGATCGGCGTCAAGGCGCATCTGGCGCCTCACTTGCCCGGCCACCCGGAAACGGACGGCCGCAGCGGTGCTGTCTCGGCAGCAGCCTTCGGTTCGGCCTCGATCCTGCCGATCTCCTGGAGCTACTGCCTGATGATGGGCGGCGAAGGCCTGACGCAGGCGACGAAGGTGGCGATCCTCAACGCCAACTACATCGCCGCCCGTCTGAAGGGTGCCTATGACGTCCTCTACAAGTCCAAGGACGGACGCGTCGCGCATGAATGCATCATCGATACGCGCCCGCTGGTCGCAAGCGCCGGCGTGACGGTTGACGATGTTGCCAAGCGCCTCATCGATTGCGGCTTCCACGCACCGACCATGAGCTGGCCGGTCGCAGGAACGCTGATGATCGAGCCGACCGAATCGGAAACGAAGGCCGAGCTCGACCGTTTCTGCGCGGCGATGCTGGCAATCCGCGAGGAAGCCCGCGCCATTGAAGAGGGCCGGATGGACAAGACCAACAACCCCCTCAAGAACGCGCCTCATACGGTGGAAGACCTTGTCGGCGAATGGGATCGACCCTATTCGCGCGAACAGGCCTGCTACCCGCCAGGTGCCTTCCGGGTGGATAAGTACTGGTCGCCGGTCAATCGCGTCGATAACGTCTATGGCGACAGGAACCTGATTTGCTCCTGCCCGCCGGTCGAGTCCTACGCCGAGGCGGCCGAATAGAATATTTCGCGAAAAAGCGAAGCGGTTCAGTCGCTTCGCCAAATGCCGACATAAATCTATTGCGAAACTTGTCTATGAAACGCTGCGCGTCCCACCGGATGCGCGGCGTTTTTAATGACGCGGCAATGGGCTTTGGAAGTCAGTTTTATGCCGGAATGGCCGGAATTTTATGTCGTCACCGGGCGAGCGGACCATCCCTCGCCTCCGCTGATTCTGCTGCACGGCAGCAGCGGCGATGAAACGTCTCTCATCCCGCTTGCGGATACGATTGCGCCGCAACGGCCGTATATGTCTCTGCGCGGCGTGGTCGAATGGGAGGATGGCTTTGCCTTCTTTCGCCGCAACCCTGACCGCAGCCTGGATTACAACGATCTCGACCGGCAGACGGACAGGCTCTGCCGTTTCATTGCAATGGCGATAGAGACAAAGCAGCTTGCGCAGCCGCCCATTCTGGTCGGTTTCTCCAACGGCGCCATCATGGCTGCATCGGTCCTGCAGCGACAGCCCGGACTCGCATCGTCAGCCGTCTTGATACGCCCCCTTTCACCAGCGCCTGAGGCAGAATTTCCACCCATGCTCGACCTGCCGATCCTGATTACCGCCGGCGAGCACGATCAACGCCGCGCGCCCGGTGATGCGGAACTCGTGAGACAACAATTTGCAAACGCCGGCGCGGATGTCAGCGCACTTGTGCTGCCAACTGGTCATGACCTCCATCAAGACGAGGCCGAGATCATCCGCGACTGGCTCATACGGAAAGGCCTATGACATGAACGAGGAAAATCGCTTCGATACGGATAATCCCGATAGCTATATCGCAGCCGCTTTTGCGACTGATGATCCGTCCTCCATTGCCAGGGCATTGGGCGACGTGGCGCGCATGCGCAATATGAGCAAACTTGCCAAGGATGTCGGCATGAACCGCTCGGCGCTTTACCGGGCATTGAGCGGCGAAGGAAATCCGGAATTCGCGACGATCCTCAAGGTCGTCAAGGCGCTCGGCCTCAAGCTGACACCGGTGCCATCAGCACATTGAGAATCGCAATCGCTAACCGATCGACTCTTCAAGCAGGAGAAGCACGAGAAAGCCCGCGAAAAACATCGCCGTCACCCAAGGACGATCGGGTGTTTCGTGGGCTTCGATCAGCAATTCCTCGGTGACGAGGTAGAGGAGCGCAATCAGCCCGAACGCGAAGAATCCGGTCAAGATCGGGCCGGGCAGCAACGCCACCGGCGTTCCGAGCAGAGCGCCGATCGGCAGCAGGAGCGCAAGCGCCGCCGTGATTGCAACAATCCTGGTGCGGGAGCGAACGCTCTCGCCCAGTTCGTTGGCCACGGTCAGACCAAGGAACAGCACCTCGATCGTCAGGGCGATCGTCAGCAGTAGGCCGACCTTCGGGCCAGCCGCAAACCCGATGCCGAGCACCAGGCCATCGATCAGGATATCGATGCCAATCGCAGCCAGCAGGCCAACTGGTCCCTTGGCCCAATTCTCCAATTGCTTGACCAACAGCATGACGGCGACGCCGATCGCGCCGCCGATAACCGTCGCCAGAGGAGAGCCTCGGTGCATGATATCAGGCAGGATCTCTCCAGCGGCGGCCGCAAACACGACACCGGCGGCAAAATGCTGGATTGCACTGACAAGATTGGGGCCCGGCCGCGTATTCACCGCAACCACGGAGCCAGCGATTGCGGCCGTAGCCGGGATCAATGTGTAAACCCATGCCGAAGCAGCCATAAAATCCCCCGCACCGCCTGCTGACTTTATCCGGCTGAACCGGTTAACCAGGGAGCAACGGAAAACCCGGGCATGCGTCGATCAAAGCACGAAACGCATGAAGGTGAAATACGCAGGGATTCGCTTTATGCGGGCTGCGCGGCCTGACGTTGAGCTGCCAGCGCGGCCAGATCCGCAGGCTTCAGCTCGACGGATTCGCCGCAGCCGCAGGCCGATGTCTGGTTGGGGTTGGTGAAGGTAAAGCCTGAACGCAGGGTCGTGCTTTCGAAACCCATTTGGGTGCCGAGCAGATAAAGCACAGCGGAAGGCTCAACCCAGACCCGGGCGCCATCATGCTCGATCAGATCGTCCTTCGCGTTCGGCTCGGTCACCAGGTCGATGGTATATTCCATCCCGGCGCAGCCGCCCTTCTTTATGCCGACGCGAACCCCCTTGGCATCAGGACCCGAATTCTCGACGATCGCCTTGACGCGGGCAGCTGCCGTATCCGTCATGCTCATGATTGCAAAGCCCATGGGCTCATTCTCCTTCCACAACCGGGGTCAAGATCCGGCGCTTCGAGTCTTAATGTAAATCCGTCGGCTTAAAGCTTCAATACCAGCCGACAGCAACCTGCGCTTCTTCCGACATGCGGTCCGGCGTCCACGGCGGATCGAAGGTCATGCTGACATCGACGCCGGAAACGCCTTCGATCGCGCCAACGGCATTTTCGACCCAACCCGGCATTTCGCCTGCGACCGGGCAACCCGGTGCTGTCAGCGTCATGACGATCTTCACCATGCGATCATCTTCGATGTCGATCTTGTAGATCAGTCCGAGCTCGAAGATATCGGCGGGAATTTCAGGATCATAGACCGTCTTCAGCGCGCCGATAATGTCGTCGCTGAGGCGCGCCAGTTCGTCCTCGGGGATGCTGGAATGCACGATCCCTTCGCGTACGTCGATCTTCTGTTCGCTTTCGTCGAGTGACATCGCTTGCCTCCTTAGGCAAAGAACTTGCGCGCATATTCCAGCGCATCAGCCAAAGCATCCACTTCGGCACGCGTATTGTACAGGCCGAACGATGCACGGCATGTGGAGGTAACGCCGAAGCGTTTCAAGAGCGGCTGGGCGCAATGTGTTCCAGCCCTGACGGCAACACCCTTGCGGTCGATCATCATCGAGACGTCATGCGAATGGATACCGGCGAGCTCGAAGGAGAAGATGCCGCCCTTGCCAGACGCTGTACCGATGACGCGCAGCGAATTGATATCGCGCAGCCGCTCGGCCGCATAGGCCGCCAGATCGGCCTCATGGCGGGCGATTGCCGCACGACCAATGCTCTCCATGTAGTCGAGCGCGTAACCGAGACCAATCGCCTGCACGATCGGCGGCGTGCCGGCTTCGAAGCGATGCGGCGGGTCGTTGTAGGTGACGTTTTCCTCGGTGACGTCGAAAATCATCTCGCCGCCGCCCTGGAAAGGCCGCATCTCGGCAAGCCTGTCCTTCTTGCCGTAGAGAACGCCGATGCCCGAGGGACCATAGAGCTTGTGGCCGGTCATGACATACCAGTCGCAATCGATATCCTGCACATCGACCGGCATATGCACCGCACCCTGAGAGCCGTCGATCAGCACCGGAATGCCCCGCTCATGAGCGATTCGGCACACTTCCTTAACCGGAACGACCGTTCCGAGCGCATTCGACATATGCGTGATGGCAACGAGCTTGGTACGTTCCGTCAGGCTCTTTTCGAAATCCTCGATATGGAACGCACCTTCGTCATCGACCGGCACCCAGACGAGCTTCGCGCCCTGCCGCTCCCGAATGAAATGCCAGGGAACGATATTCGAGTGATGCTCCATGATCGAGACGACGATCTCGTCGCCCTCGCCGATCTTCGGCATGCCCCATCCATAGGCGACGGTGTTGATCGCCTCCGTCGAGTTCTTGGTGAAAACGATATCGTCGACGGACGGTGCATTCAGGAAGCGGCGCACCTTTTCGCGCGCCGCCTCATAGGCTTCCGTGGCGGCATTGGAGAGGAAATGCAGGCCGCGATGCACATTGGCATATTCATTCGAATAGGCGTGCGAAATGGCATCGATGACGACCTGCGGCTTCTGCGCCGACGCGCCGTTGTCGAGATAGACAAGCGGATTGCCATGCACCGTCGTCGCCAGGATCGGGAAATCCCGGCGAATGGCTTCGACGTCATAGGCCGTTGCCGGCACGATCTTGTCCACGAGCTTTGCCTCCAATCAGGCGTGCTTTTCCAGCCAACCGGAGATAACGCCTTCCAGCGCCTCGACCAGTGCTTCGTCTTCCAGTTCCTCGACAATCTCGGCCACGAAGGCGTTGACCAGCATGGCCCGCGCCTTGTTCTCGGGAATGCCGCGCGCCATCAGATAGTAGAGATGGTTGCCGTCGATATCGGCGACAGTGGCTCCATGGCCGCACTGCACGTCATCAGCAAAGATTTCAAGCTCGGGCTTGACCGAAAACTCGGCATCGTCGGACATCAGCAGCGTGTTGCAGGCCATCTTGGCATCGGTCTTCTGCGCATCCGGCGCGACCCGGATCATGCCCTGGAAGACACCGCGCGCGCGGTCGAACACGACATTGCGGATAACCTCAGTCGATCCGGTGTTCGGAACGTCATGACCAAGCACCATCGTCACGTCGGTATGCGTGTCACCACCGAGCAGGTTGATGCCGCGCAGCGTCAGATCGGCGCCCTCGCCCGTCACCTTGATGTAGAGCTCCTGACGCACCAGCTTGCCGCCGGCGTTGATGACGAACAGCCTCAACTTGGCATCCGCACCGAGATCGATGCGGAGCTGGCCGAGATGCGTATCCTCGCTGCCCTGCTCCTGCAGGATAATCCAGGTCACTTCGGCCCGTTCGCCGATCTTGACTTCGCTCACCGACGAGACGAGTGCCGCAGCACCTTCGACAGCCTGGTGACGCTCGATGACCGTCGCCTTGACGTCAGCGCCGAAGGTAACCGGAAGACGGCTGTGGATCTGGCCGCCGGCATGAACCAACTGCACCTCCAGAGGCGCGTCGAGTTCGGTACCATCCGGGAAATCGATGACATAGCCATCGCGTACGAAGCTCGCATTGATGCGCCCGACGGCGTCATCCTTGCCGAGCGCTTCCAGACCTGCCGCGGCCGTGCCGTTGATCAGGCTATCGGCATAGCGACCGATCGTCAGATCCTTGGCGGCAGCCTTCTCGCTCGCCTTGCCCTGGAGAAGGGTAACCACCGAAGATCCCTCGACAATCGGCGGCAAGGCTTCGGCAAGGCCCTTGCCGATGTCGGCTGGCACCAGACGGAGCAGATTCTTGAAATCGGTATAGTGCCAGGCCTCGACGCGACGCGTCGGCAGGCCTGTGGTCTTCAGATCATCAAGCAGGCGATCGCGGACGGCAAAGACTTCGCCGTCACCGGGCAGATCGCCGAGCTGATTGTTGTATGCCTCGATCAACGCCGTTTCGGCAGCGGTGAGGCGGTTCGTCGTCTGAATGTTCATCGACGTATCCTTTCCGCCCCGATCAGGCTGCAGCTCCGATGATGTCGGCATAGCCGTTGGCTTCGAGCTCATGCGCCAGCGTCTTGTCGCCGGACTTGATCACCTGGCCCTTGTAGAGGACGTGAACGGTGTCCGGAACGATGTAGTCGAGCAGGCGCTGGTAGTGGGTGATGACGATCACGGCACGATCAGGCGAACGCAGCGCATTGACACCATCGGCGACAATCTTCAGTGCATCGATGTCGAGGCCGGAGTCGGTCTCGTCGAGCACGCAAAGCTGCGGCTCCAGCAGCGCCATCTGCAGGATTTCGGCGCGCTTCTTCTCACCGCCGGAGAAGCCGACGTTGAGCGGGCGCTTCAGCATGTCCATGTTGATCTGCAGCTTGGCGGCTGCTTCCTTGACGCGGCGGATGAAATCCGGCGTCGTCAGTTCGTCTTCGCCGCGTGCCTTGCGCTGCTCGTTCAGAGCAACCTTCAGGAACTGCATGGTGGCGACGCCGGGGATTTCCACGGGATACTGGAAGGCCAGGAATATGCCCTTGGCGGCACGCTCGGCAGCGTCGAGCTCGAGAATGCTCTCGCCATTATAAAGGATCTCGCCTTCGGTGACTTCATAGTCGCTGCGACCGGCGAGGATATAGGAGAGTGTCGACTTGCCGGAGCCGTTCGGGCCCATGATGGCGGCAACTTCACCCGCCTTCACGGTCAGGTTCAGGCCACGGATGATCTCGGTGCCGTCTTCGGCGATACGGGCATGCAGGTTCTTGATTTCAAGCATATTCGTTTCCTTCGTCCCACCCTGGTGATCGGCGATCCAACCAGCGGTGATTGTCCCTATAAATTTACCGCTCTTCTGCGGGCGAAAAACTTTGCGTCACGACAATCGCACCAACGATATTGCGATTGAATTCATCAAGTTCTTCCGCCGGCACCCAAAGCTCTTCGTGTTCTCTTCCACCAACGATCTTTCGCTCAAAGCGTGATGCATAGGCGGCATTTACCTCAAAACGTGTCACATAACCGCGTCGCGAGCCGACCTTGGTGTTCCAGTCCCTCGCAATCTGCGCGGCGTACTCTTCATTCGTAACCGGGTAGAAGATCGGCTGATCCGGGAGACGTGGCGGAAATGCTTTCCAGCCACTCTCTTCAATCAACTTCAATTCTTCCAATCCCACTGGACGAAAGAGCGTGACCGTGTCCGCAGCCGCCATCACCCGACGCTGCCTTCAAGCGAGATACCGATCAGCTTCTGCGCTTCGACGGCGAATTCCATCGGCAGCTCCTGCAGCACTTCCTTGACGAAGCCGTTGACGATCAGCGCGATCGCCGCTTCGGTCGGGATGCCGCGCTGCAGGCAGTAGAACAGCTGATCTTCAGAGATCTTCGACGTCGTGGCTTCATGCTCGAACTGCGCCGTCGAGTTCTTCGCCTCGATATAGGGCACCGTATGCGCGCCGCACTTGTCGCCGATCAGCAGCGAGTCGCACTGCGTGAAGTTACGCGCGTTCGACGCCTTGCGGTGAGCCGAGACCTGGCCGCGATAGGTGTTCTGCGACACGCCGGCAGCAATGCCCTTCGAGACGATACGGCTCGAGGTGTTCTTGCCGAGATGGATCATCTTGGTGCCGCTGTCGACCTGCTGATGGCCGTTGGAGACGGCGATCGAGTAGAACTCGCCGCGGCTATCGTCGCCGCGCAGGATGCAGGACGGATATTTCCACGTGATCGCAGAGCCGGTCTCGACCTGCGTCCAGGAGATCTTGGAACGGTGGCCGCGGCAATCGCCACGCTTGGTGACGAAGTTATAGATACCGCCCTTGCCGTTCTTGTCGCCCGGATACCAGTTCTGGACGGTCGAATACTTGATCTCGGCATCGTCAAGCGCGACGAGCTCGACAACGGCCGCGTGCAGCTGGTTTTCATCGCGCTGCGGCGCCGTGCAGCCTTCGAGATAGGAGACATAGGCCCCCTCTTCGGCGATGATCAGCGTACGCTCGAACTGGCCGGTGTTCTTCTCGTTGATGCGGAAGTAGGTGGACAGCTCCATAGGGCAACGAACGCCCTTCGGCACGAAGACGAAGGAACCGTCGGTGAAGACGGCCGAATTCAGCGTCGCATAGAAATTATCCGATGTCGGCACGACGGTGCCGAGATATTTGCGCACGAGATCCGGATGCTCGCGGACCGCTTCCGAGATCGACATGAAGATCACGCCAGCCTTCTTCAGCTCTTCCTTGAACGTCGTGACGACCGAAACCGAATCGAACACCGCATCGACGGCGATCTTCGAGGTCTTGACGCCGGCAAGGAGCTCCTGCTCGCGCAGGGGAATGCCGAGCTTCTCGTAGACCTTCAAAAGTTCCGGATCGACCTCATCGAGCGAGGTCGGGCCAGATGTGCTCTTCGGCGCGGCATAATAATAGATGTCGTTGAAATCGATCTTCGGATAGTCGACGCGAGCCCAGGTCGGCTCTTCCAGCGTCAGCCAACGGCGATAGGCTTCAAGACGCCATTCCAGCATCCATTCCGGCTCTTGCTTCTTGGCGGAAATAAAGCGGACAATATCCTCGGAAAGGCCTTTGGGAGCCTTATCCATTTCGATGATGGTTTCAAAACCATACTTGTACTGGTCCACGTCGATCTGGCGAACCTGATCGACCGTTTCTTGGACTGCAGGCATTTCGTTCTCCAATCTCGCCGGATCCAAGGTCCGGCAGCTTGTCAACGTTGCGGCAGACTTATGTCTGCCCTCTATGTAGTCGGCCAAAAGGGACTTTTCAGCCCGCTTGGCAAGCGGAAATTGTCGTTTCCGCAAATTTGTGGGCCCTAGGCCGCTGCACCCGCCAGTTTGCGGCGGCCTGCGATGCGAATAAACGCAGCGATTGCGCGATCTATGTCCGCCTCGGTCGTGGTCGGACCGAGCGAAATGCGCAGAGCCCCGAGCTTCGGGTCGCATCCCATGGCAACGAGCACATGGCTCTCGCCGACCTTGCCCGATGAGCAGGCAGAGCCAGCTGAAATGGCGACGCCTTCAAGATCGAAGGCGATCTGGCCGGTCTCGGATTTCAATCCCGGCAGAGTGAAGAAGCTGGTATTCGGCACCCGCGCTCCCTCCTTGCCATGGATGATGACGTCGGGTGCCGCAACCAGCATACCGTCTTCCAGCCGATCGCGCAGAGTGCCGATTCCAGCATTGCGGCCATCGAACTCCACGAGCGCAGCTTCCGCAGCAGCCCCGAAGCCAATGATAGCCAGCGTATTCTCCGTGCCGGACCGATGCCCCTTTTCCTGGCCACCGCCATGGATCAATGGTTTCGGCATCAGCACTTCACCGCGCGAGATCAGCGCCCCCGCTCCTTTGGGGCCGCCGATCTTGTGCGACGACACGATCAGAAAATCCGCGCCGATCGCATTGATATCGATCGCCACCCTGCCCGCTGCCTGAACCGCATCGACGACGAAGATGCCGCCCGCCGCCTGAACAATCCTGGCCACCTCGCTGGCCGGCTGGACGATTCCGGTCTCGTTGTTGGCGAGCATGACCGCGACCATCGGCAGTCCGCTCGCCTTATCATGAGCCGATAGCATTGTTTCCAGGGCCACAAGGTCGACCGTGCCGGCCGAGGTCACCGGGATCTCGCTGATCTCATCCTTCGAAAACCGGCCGCCCTCGCGCACCGCCGGATGTTCGACAGCGGATATATAGAGATGGCTGACGACAAGCGGCGTGCGCCCCATGCGAAACTCAGGCGTCAGCACCGTATTGGCAGCCTCGGTGGCGCCGCTGGTGAAAACGACATGGGCGGGCGCTGCACCCGTCAGGTTGGCAACCTGCCGGCGTGCGGTCTCCACGGCGGCACGCGCCGCCCTGCCTTCGCCATGCACCGAATTTGGGTTGCCCTGAATATCCATTGCACGTAGCATCGCATCGCGCGCTGCCGGATGAAGCGGCGCGGTGGCATTCCAGTCGAGATAAAGGCGCGTTGTCGCCACGATCTTCTTCCTGCCTGACATTGCTTTGCTGCGTTCGGCTCATTTTCCTTGAAATTTCAGCCGGGCATGCCTTATGACACGTTCCATAAATCGTTGAACACACAACGCGCGGAACACCGCATCAAGTTTCGAATTGTTCTAAACTGCGTTCTAGAAAAGATGAGCGCATTCGTCAAGTCAACTTGCTGCGTGCCGTTGGGTTCAAACGCAGAAAAAGAAGAGCCGGAGTATCAATGCCCGAAGTTATTTTCAACGGCCCCGCAGGCCGCCTTGAAGGCCGCTACCAGCCCTCCAAGGAAAAAAGCGCCCCGATTGCCATCATCCTTCATCCGCATCCGCAGTTCGGCGGCACGATGAACAACCAGGTGGTCTACCAGCTCTTCTATATGTTCCAGAAGCGTGGCTTCACCACTCTCCGCTTCAACTTCCGCGGCATCGGCCGCAGCCAGGGCGAATTCGACCATGGCGCCGGCGAACTTTCCGATGCCGCATCGGCACTCGACTGGGTCCAGAGCCTGCATCCCGATTCCAAGAGCTGCTGGGTTGCCGGCTATTCCTTCGGTGCCTGGATCGGCATGCAGCTGCTGATGCGCCGCCCTGAGATCGAAGGCTTCATGTCGCTCGCGCCGCAGCCGAACATCTATGATTTCTCCTTCCTCGCGCCCTGCCCCTCGTCCGGCCTGATCATCAACGGCGATGCCGACAAGGTCGCTCCGGAAAAGGACGTCAACGGCCTCGTCGAAAAGCTGAAGACGCAGAAGGGCATCCTGATCACGCATAAGATCGTGTCAGGCGCCAACCACTTCTTCAACGGCCAGGTCGACACGCTCCTCGGTGAATGCGAGGATTATCTCGATCGTCGCCTCAATGGCGAACTGGTGCCGGAACCGGCCGCAAAGCGTATCCGCTAAGAGGCTTCTGCTCTTAGCGCGACATCCTGAAACAGAGCCCCGGAGCGCCGCCGACTGTGATCGGCGCTTCGTATCGCATGCCGATCTTTTGCAGCACTCGCTGCGAAGCGGAATTTTCCGGATGCGTGAAGGCGATAAATTCCCTGGCAAAACCACGGCTGAAAAACCATTGCGCCAGCGCGCCGGCTATCTCCGTGGCATAGCCGTTACCCCAGGCATCCTGCCGGATCGAATAGCCGAGCTCGAACTCGCCCCGCCCGCTCTCCTGGAAGCGCGAGAACCCGGCCCGCCCAATAAAACGGCCGTCATCTCGTCTCAACATCTTGTATTTGGTCGTGCCGTCGCGGGCCTGTTCATCGAACCAGCTCTTCAAGCGCTCTTCCGCCTTCTCAAGCGTCCATGGCGCCGCTCCCGAAAGATAGCGGGTCGTCTCGATTGTCGAATGAAGCTGTCGAATCATCTCGGCATCGCCCTCATTCCACATCGTCAGAACAAGGCGGGGAGTCTCGAGTATGGTGGCGTCGCTCATCTGTCTGCCTTTTCCCGATCCTGAAACTAGGTTTCATGTTCAACCACGACGGTCACCGGCCGGCAAGCCGCTAACGGCAGCGGGGCGCTCCAGCGACCGCGATATATGCGCTCGAAAAGCAAGGGCCGCATGCGCGGCCCCCGGATCACCAGCTGAAATCGCCGATCAGTGGCATGCAGGAAACCCTGGCGCTCCGCACTTCTTCTTTTCCGGCGGCTTCTGCGGTGGTGGCGGAGGTCTCTTCACCTGCTGCGCGACCTTTGGCTGCGGCTGCGGTCTCGGCTGAGCCTGAGGCTTCGGAGCGGGCGGCCTCGCCTGTGCGACCGCGTGCGGCGCCGGCCTTGGTTGTGCGGCCACAGGGTTCACATGCCGTGGCGGCGGCGCAGCTGCGATATGCGGCTGATTGTTGTTGGCCGCCCTCGGCTTGGCGGGGGCTCTGGTGGCAATGGCCGGAGCTGCTGCCGGCTTTACCGGCTGGGCATGAGCATTCGGCTTGGGTTCAGCAGCAATCGGGTTCTGCTTGGCGGCCGGAGCGACCTGCGGCGGCGGCGTCTTTGCGACCTGGCCCTGACCTTTCACCGGAGGCGTATTGCCAACCACAGGCAATGGCTGCCCCTTTGCACCGGGAAGCGCATGCGCATTGTCGTTCGCGCCCGCTGGAGCGGGTTTGGCAACAGTGGTGGCCGGAGGATTATGCACGGCGCCGGGCGCTGCCTGCGGCGATTGCACCTGCTTCGTCTGTACCTGCCCCTGAGCAGCCGGAAGCTTGCCAGCAGCCGGCAAAGGCTGGCCATTGGCGCCGGGAAGCGTATGAGCGGTGGCAGCATTTCCGGCTTGCGGCTGCGTTGCAGGAGCAACGGGGCTGCCGGCAGCCGCTTTTACGGCTGCCGCCGGGTTCGGGTTCTGCAGAACCGCGGCCTTCTTCTGTATCGAAGGCGGAAGAGCCACATGCAACACCGCCGCACCGGCACCGGCTATAACAGCGGCTCCGGCCAGCTTCTGCCCGGTCGTCAGGCCGGGCGCCGCGGGTGCAGCACCGGTTTCATTGACGGTGGTGTTGTTGACGGTCGTGCTGTTGTTGATGACCGTATTGTTCACGACCGTGTTGTGGATGTTGTTGAAGATGATGTTGTTTTCCGGCGGAGCGACATCGCGCGGCGGCAGCACCCAGGCTGCGACCGGAACGAAGACCGGCGCCGGCAGAACATAAAGGTCGACCACGGGCGGCGGCGGTGCCAGCACCACGAAATCCGGTGGCGGTGGCGCCAGGAAAACCACGGGCGGCGGCGGCGCATAGCCGAAATCGGCGTCATCAAAATAAAGCACCGGCCGATCGACATAGACGATCTCCGTCGGTGGCGGCGGCGGTACATCATATTCGATCACGGTAAATGATGGCGGCGGCTCCAGGGTTGCCTCAAAGTGATCGAGACGGCGGCGGGCATCCCAGACGTGCGGGCCGTGCGGATAACGCCTCAGATAAGACCAATAGGCCTGCGGCGTATCGGCGATCCACGTCTCACGCCAGGTGATCGCCTCGCGGCGGGCGGCGATGATGGCACGCACGCGCCGCGCCATGGAGTCGTTCGGATAGGCGGCAAGGAAATCTTCGTAGCCCTGCAGCGAGTCGCGATCGAGTGCCGCGAAATAGGCATCCTTTTCATCGAAGTCGCGAATGGCCTTGGTGCGGATCGCGGCATTGTCATAGGTCGACACCTGAGCCGCCGGCGCATCGGGAGCGCGATCGAAGAATGTGAAGGTGTTGGTGAACTTCGAGGCGTCCCAGGATATCTCGGCGCCCTTGGTGAGATCGCTGACCCGCAGGCGTGTGCGGTCGAACACATCGCCGAGCGAAAGACCGCCGAGGCGAATCATTTCCGCCAGCGCATGGGCATAGGAACCATAGGGACCGGCTTCCGGCGGCGCGACGGTGCCCGGTGCGGCATTGAACGCAATCAACTGATGCGCGTCGGGTTCGACAAGCGTCAGGCCGCCGGCCAGCGGCTGATTGGACTGCGCGAACGGATTGGCCCTCGCCGCGTCTAGCACGACGATGCTGCCGCGATTGTTGATCGCAGCCAGGGACTTGGTGAAATCCGTCACCCGGATCGCCTCGACGGGAACATCAGTCGCATTGGCGATCTGCGCATCCACCGGCACGAAATAATTGCCGCCCTGGTATTGGAGCCCGTAGCCAGCCAGATAGACGAAAGCCACGGTATTCGGCCCAGAGGCATTCGCTTTTGCCAGGAAATCCCTGAGCGTATCGCGCAACCCGTTCTGGTCGAGGTCGCGCGCGCCGATCACATCGAAGCCGGCGGCTTGCAGCGTTTGCGCGATCAGCCCGGCATCATTGGCCGGCGTCGGCAATGCGCCCGTCTTGTAGGCGGCGTTGCCGACGACAAGCGCTATTCTCTTTTCAGGGGAGTTCTGCGCCTCGGCCGAGTTCGCACCAGCGATCCCGGCCAAAACCAATATCAAGGCAAAGAATGCCCAGATCGTCTTCTTGGATGACAATCCCATCATCGAAAGCAAAGGTGACATACCGGTTTCTTTCAGGAAACATGTGGCGCACTGCGGGGGATCAACAATAAATGACTAGGATTTGATTTGGGCGAATGCGCGGCATATTCCCGGCGGCTTCGGGGCGAAGTGGCGGTGTATTCACGTTGAGACGCTTTAATTTACAATAGCGCCGCCTGCCCCTTGCCCGCAGACCGAAACTTGGCATTCGCATGTCACCAAAATGGTGACGCGCCGGCAAATCAATGCTAAACGCGCCCCGCGACATTCAACAATAGCGACTTCGCTGCATCCTCCATCGATGCGGCTTCGAGAGACCAAGATCATGGCTGAGTTCAAATCCGATTTCCTGCGCACCCTGCAAGAGCGTGGCTTCATTCATCAGATTTCCGATGAAACGGGACTCGACGACCTCTTCGCCAAGGAAACCGTGACCGCCTATATCGGCTTCGATCCCACGGCATCGAGCTTGCATGCCGGTTCGCTCATCCAGATCATGATGCTGCATTGGATGCAGGCGACCGGTCATCGGCCCATCTCGCTGATGGGTGGCGGCACCGGCATGGTCGGCGACCCCTCGTTCAAGGAAGAGTCCCGCCAGCTCATGACGGTCGACACGATCGAGAGCAACATCGCCTCGATCAAGCGCTGCTTCTCGAACTACCTCACCTACGGCGAAGGCCCGAAGGAGGCGTTGATGATCAACAACGCCGAATGGCTGCGTTCGCTGAACTACCTCGAATTCCTGCGCGATGTCGGCCGCCACTTCTCGGTCAACCGCATGCTGTCCTTCGACAGCGTGAAAACGCGCCTGGAACGCGAGCAGTCGCTGTCCTTCCTCGAGTTCAACTACATGATCCTGCAGGCCTACGATTTCGTCGAGTTGGCCAAGCGCTACGATTGCCGCCTGCAGATGGGTGGCTCGGATCAGTGGGGCAACATCGTCAACGGCATCGACCTTGGTCACCGCATGGGGACCAAGCAGCTCTTCGCGCTGACCTCGCCGCTGCTGACGACCTCTTCCGGCGCCAAGATGGGCAAATCCGCCAACGGCGCGGTCTGGCTGAATGCCGACCTGCTCTCGGCCTATGACTTCTGGCAATACTGGCGCAACACCGAAGACGCTGACGTCCAGCGCTTCCTGAAGCTCTACACCACGTTGCCGATGGATGAGATCGCCCGCCTCTCGGCGCTCACCGGCTCCGAGATCAACGAGGTCAAGAAGATCCTTGCGACCGAGGTCACGGCGATCCTGCATGGCCGCGCTGCCGCCGAACAGGCAGCAGAGACGGCGCGCAAGACTTTCGAGGAAGGCGGCCTGTCCGAAAACCTGCCGTCCGTCGAGATCCCCGCGTCCGAACTCGAAGCCGGTCTCGGCCTTCTGTCGCTGATTGTGCGCGCCGGTCTGGCCGCCTCGAACGGCGAGGCACGCCGTCATGTTCAGGGCGGTGCTGTGCGCATCAACGACGAGGCCGTCAGCGACGAGCGCCGGACGATCGGCAGCGGTGAAATCACCGCCGATGGCGTCATCAAGCTGTCGCTGGGCAAGAAGAAGCACATCCTGATCCACCCGGCCGCCTGAGCTGCCGAGTGCTATATGAAACTGGAAAGGCCGGCACACTCAGCCGGCCTTTCTCGTTCTGACAAGAGCAATCGGCCACGCAGGTCGATAGGTTCAGATCCCGTCCTTGACCGCTATGTCCACCTTCACTAGCCTCCATAAATCGCGATCGGGGAGGACGGCAGATGTTTGGACTGAAGGCATTCGGATTGGGGTTTACCTGCATTGTTGCGGTGACCATCGCGAGCTTTGCGTCTGCGGCTGAAACGAAAATCGTCTTCAATGTCGATGGACAGAAGGTCATCGGCACCCTGTCCACCATCGACAGCAACCCCAAGGCCCCGGTCGTGGTCATGTTCCACGGCTTCGGCGGCACGCGCGATGAATTGGCGATCAAGGACACCAAGGAAGGCGTATTTTCCCGCAGCGCGAGGCTTTTCGCGGAAAGCGGCTATGCCAGCCTGAGGATCGACTTCCGCGGCTCGGGCGACAGCGACGGCAAATGGGCCGACACCACTTTCTCCGGTCAAATCAAGGATGGCATTGCCGCGATCGATTGGCTCAAGGCCAGCGACAAGGTCGACAGTTCCAGAATATCGATCCTCGGATGGAGCCAGGGCGGCCTTGTCGGTGCCCATGTGGCAATGGCACGGCCGGAGGTCAAATCGGTGACCTTGTGGGCACCGGTGGTGACGCCTCTTTATACCTATGCCGGCCTGCTTGGCGCCGACAGTGTCGCCAAGGGATTGACCAGCCCGCCGGATACCGAAATCACCTCCAAATTGCCCTGGGGCGCCGATACCACGCTAAAGGCGTCCTTCTTCCAGCAAATGCCGACTACCAGCACCATCGCCGCAATCGCGCATTATCCCGGCCCGCTACAGGTCATCGTCGGCAGCAAGGATACGACCGTCACGCCCCAACCGGCATCCGGACAGGTTCTTCTCGACTATCACGATGGCGAAGAGCGCCTGGACGTTTTCGATACGGATCACGTTTTCAGCGCCTTTACCGGGCCGCAAATGATCGATGACCACATGGTTCCGGCCACGCTGGAGTGGCTCAAGAAATTCAATCCCTGATAGGATGGGATAGCAGGGAAATAGCACCGTGGTTCGATCGATAGTGCGGCACGATCGAGAACTTGATAAAGCCCAATCCCTCCCAGATGATGGCCCGGGCATTTCTCCATACGTTCATGGCCTGATCCCTCAGCGAATTTTCTGCATCCATGTGTCGGGTCGCAGACTACGCGTTCGTCCTCTGTCAGGATCCGAAACTCTGGAGGTGGATTATGGATGAATTACCCGTCATCAAGACGAGAGCCAAAGGCCGAAGCGCTACGCAGAGCATGTTGATTCCGAGCGAAGATATGGTTTCCCATGCCCTCTGGGCAGCACCGCCGGGTCGATTGTCAGATGTCGGCGAACTGCGAAAGTCGCTTGCAGCGCAATATGGCGCCGACGCCTGCTGTCCTGTCACCGTTCAGCGACACCTCGTGCAGATCAGCGAAAGTGGCGACGCCCCGTTCTGGCGCGTCGTCAATCCGGATCGACCATTCGCCCAACGCATGAGCGGTGGACCGGAACGCATACGCAAACGATTGGCGGAAGAAAGATAGTCTGCTCTTATGGCCTTTGCGCAATGCGCAGACAACGTCTCCGCTTCGCGCTGCCTCAATACTCGAAGATCTGCCTGAAGACACCCGGCGCGATGATCGACAGCGGATTGATCTGCATATTCGGCTTGTCGAAGCTGCCGGTCAGGCGGAAGGTAATGCCGATCAGGCCGCGGTCGCTGCCGTTGCCCAGCAGGAAGCCTACGATCGGCACCTCCGCGAACAGTCGGTTCAGGCCGTAGGCGGGCATGAAGGTCCCGGTCATGTCCATCTTGCCGTCGGCGTCCTTCAGCGTCCCCTGGAACGTTGCTCCGACCTGAACGCCACGTACTACGCCATTCTCGACCGAGAGTGCTCCGTCGCGCATTACCAGCCGCGCAAAGCCGCGTTCGAAGTTCTGCGAACGCGTGTCGATATTGTCTTTGACGGCCGCATTCAGGCTCTTTCCATTCTTGCCGCTCGGGGTCGAAACGATCGTTGAGAGCTTCTTTTCATCGATAATGGCAAACTTGCGGATATCGAGCGAGCCATCCCAATTGTCCTGGCCGGTCGAGCGTAGTGACAGATTGAGCAGGCCGCCCTTGAGATGCTTGTAAAGATCGGTGAAGCGCGCCACTGCGCCTGCGTCGCCGCTGGTGATGCGGATCACGCCGTTGCTGCCCTTGCTCATCTGCGTGACGAACGCCTCGCCGCTGCGGGTTACGCCGGAGAAATCCGCAGCCGTCGTCTTGCCGCCGGCGATCGAATAGGTCCCCTTGAGATTGCCGATGGCCTCATCGTTGAAGCCGACAACCTTGTCGAGATTGACGCGAACTGTCGCGCTTGCTGAATCGTCGTCACCGCCGCTCTGCCGTCCGCCGGCGGAGGACGACTTCAACCGCGCAAGGATGGGGCGGATATCTGCGGAGTTGCCCGATACGAGGACGTCATAACTTCCTCCCTTGCTGTGCTTCAGCGACAATCCGAAATCATCCATGGCCGAGAGCTTCACGCTGTCGAAACTCGCGGACGACAGGGCACCCTTGCTGATCATCAGATCACCGCTGGCGCCAAAACCGTCACCCTTCAGCGTGAAATTCTTGAGCGCTGTCTGGCTGTCGGGGCCGGACGCCTCGAACTGGGCGCTTGCCGGGATGCCGACGCCCTTCGACCAGCCGATCCACGGAACCGTCAACGCGGCCTTGCCGAGATCGACCTTGACGCCCTGCCGATCATCGTCGATGCGCGTCAATTCCACCTTCACAGGTCCATCGATCATATCGCGAAGACCCGGCATGACCGTATTGCGCTGAGCATCGCTCAGCGTTGCCGTGATCACGCGACCGCGCTTGACGGTCGATTTGCCGTCTGTCGGCTCGACCATATCGATCTGAGCGGGAATGCCGTCTATCTGCGCCTGTGCCTGCAGATGGACCGATTGCGGATCCGCATCGATCTCGCCGGTCAGATTGGTAATCTTGCGATTGTTCATCGGCTTCAGCAGGTCGACATTGCTGAGCGTCAGCTTCGCCCCCCAATCCGGCGGTGGCGGCTTCTGGTCGGCGACCAGACCGATGCGGGCATCGACCTTGGCAACGATCTTGCCGTTGAAATCCTCAGGCTTGAATTCGGTGCGCTGAAGGACCTCGAGAGGCTTATATGTCAGCAATTCGCCGACGGCGTCACCGGTGCCTGAAATCGTCAGATCGAGATCGGCCATCAGCGGCTTGTCGTAGGTCGCCGGTATCGAAAAACTGCTATCGTTCAGCGTAACCGTGCGTCCCGTCGGGAAATAGGACGTGGCGGTGGCGATCTCGACGCCCATCGTCGGGCCTGTGAGATCGAAATGCGCCTTCGTGTCGCGCAGCGGCGGTATATCCCCGGGAACATTGAGGCGTGCCCCGTCGATATCGAAGGCGATATGCAACTCGTTCTTGCCGAGCTGCAGCTTGCCGGTCTGCGCAGCCTCTCTCAACCTGCCCGCCGGAATGAAGACGGATATGACCGCATTCGTCACCGAGCCGCCAAACAGATTGTTTTCCACCCATACTCTCGGCTTGGAAGCCATCCAGAAGGGCCATAGCTGCTTGACGACAGTGGTGTCGAGCTTGTCGGCGCGGCCACCAAAGCTGATTTCCGGCGAGCTGTCGCCGAGCTTCATGTGCAGCGAGCCGAACAATGCGCCCTGTGGCGTCGATATGCCGATGGTGTCGAACTGGAATTCCTTGGTCGCCGACAGAAAGCGTCCCGTCGCCTGACCGTCGAAACTGACGGGCTTTTCCCCCGAGATCGAGGAAGCGGCCGTGCCTTCCTTGATCAGGAAGTCGATGCCGAAACCCTTGCCCGCATTGGCATCGACGCGGTCGAGATCAATGAGAGCGCCCGAGAACGGCACGATTGTGCCCACGAATATCGCTTTCGACGGCGCGATCTCGAGGGTCTGATGATCGAAATTATAGGCGAGATTGATATCGCCCTGCGTTAGATCCTGAGGATCGCGATCCATGTAGAATACGCCCGGCTGGATAGCGATGGCGGTTTCCAGCTTAGGATCGGTGCCCGGACCACCCTTGACGGCAGAAAGCGTCACATCGGCGAAACTCATGATGCCCTGACGCGGAGTACCGTTCGCGTCATAAGCCATCGTCAGTGGCTTGAGATCGAGATTGGTGATTTTCGCGATCAGCGACGAGGTATGGCCGGCCTCTTGTTGCGCCGCCTTCACGTCGAGTGTCGCCACGGACCCGTTGACGGCCACCTGTCCGTACAGATGCAGTGAATTCGGTTCGTTTCGCTCGAAAGTGAGATTATCGACCACCAGCGAGATAGGGTCGCCCTCCTGCCTGGCGAGCTTCACCGAAAATCCGGAAATGCGCACCGAATTCGTACCGCCGCGCTGCACGAAGCGCTCCAGAAAGTCGAGGTTGTCGAAGGCTGAGGTCAACGCCTGCGGCAGCGCATCGACGCGCAATGCCGTGAGATCGACGGGATTGCCTTGAGGCAGGAGCGAAGTATCGAGTGCGATACCCTCTGCGGCAACGCTTGCCACTTCCACGCGGCCTTCGAGAAGAGCCAGCGGATCAAGCTCCATATTGACCGTCGACATGGTCGACAGATGCTTGCCGCTGTCCTGATCGACTACATTGACGTCGCGTGCCTCCAGGGCCAGCCGCAGATCCGATGTGAAACGGACGACGGTTGCACCGACCTCCGCCTTGTAACGCGGGCCGATTGCCTTATCGAGGGCCGTCTGCGCCTTCTGGGACAAGGGGGCATCGAAGATGCCGCTTTCGATCGTGGCGATCACTGCTCCGAGAATGATGGCGAGAAATGCGATGAAAACCAGCGTCATGCGGCAGACGTGCCAGACATGCGAGCGATTGCGGCTGGTACGCTCGGGCACATGCACAATCAGGGGATCATCGACCTGAGCAGACGGCAGATGGTCGAGTGACACAAGATCCTTTTTGCGGAATGTTACCTTTTCGCCTCGGATCACTCCTGTGCGTCCCTTTCATTCTCGGTAATTTTGTTGGTGACGCTGCGTCCCATGTGGACGGCATACCTGAGCAGCATATATGGCTCAACCTTAGTATCGTCTAAAAACCCGGCAAAAGAAAGATTTTCCCGTGACGGAAGTTTCTCCCATTGAGTTGAATGTTGGTGACAAGGCCCCGGATTTCGATCTTCCGCGCGATGGCGGCGGGCGGATACGTCTTGCTGATTTCGCCGGAAAACCCCTCGTCCTCTTCTTCTATCCCAAGGACGACACCACGGCCTGCACCACCGAATCGATTTCCTTCACGGCGCTTGCAGCCGATTTTGCCAACGCCGGCGCCGCCATTCTCGGCATATCCCCCGATACGGTGAAGAGCCACGACAAGTTCGTCAAAAAATATGCGCTCACCGTTCCGCTCGCCTCGGACGAGGAAAAGACGATGGCGACTGCCTATGGCGTGTGGCGGGAAAAGAGCATGTATGGCCGCACCTATATGGGTGTCGTCCGCTCGACCTTCCTGATCGGCGCCGACGGCCGGATCGCCAGCATATGGGACAAGGTCAAGGTCGCCGGCCATGCCGACGCCGTTCTGGCTGCCGCAAGGGAGCTTTGACGGCATGGGCGGCAATCCAGATACGATCACCTCGCTACGCGGCGGCGCCATCGCCGCCATTCGCTCGGCAGATCTCGATCGCAAGACCGCGCTCGCCCAGGAATCCGCGACGCGCTGGTTTGCCCGCACACTGTCATTGCGTTCGCCGCTCGACCCGCCGCTGGCCGATCGGCCCGGGCGACCGGAACGGCCCGAACTGGTGCCGCCGAAGCATATGGAGAAGCGCTCGCTGCATACGCTCAAGGGCCGCATCGCCTTGCTGCACGCCATTGCCCATATCGAACTGAACGCGGTCGATCTTGCGCTCGACATCGTCGCGCGCTTCGCCACCGAGCCCGTGCCCAATTCCTTCTTCGACGGCTGGATGCAGGTCGCCTTCGAGGAAGCCAAGCATTTCCGGATGGTGCGCGTGCGGCTGCAGGAACTTGGCGCCGATTATGGCGACCTGCCCGCCCATGACGGCCTGTGGCAGGCAGCGCACGCCACCCGCACCGACCTGACCGCCCGCCTCGCCGTCGTACCGCTGATCCTGGAGGCAAGAGGGTTGGACGTGACACCTGCGCTGCAGGCGAAGATGCGAGAGACCGGTGATATGGAAAGTGCCGCCGTGCTCGATGTCATCTACAATGACGAAAAAGGCCATGTCGCCGTTGGCGCCAAGTGGTTTCGCTTTCTCTGCGCCCGGGAAAAGCGCGATCCAGCCCGAGCATTTCAGGAGCTGGTGCGCGCGAACTTCCGCGGCTCGCTCAAGGCGCCGTTCAACGACATAGCGCGCGCGGAAGCTGGGCTGACGCCTTCCTTCTATCGATCGCTGACATCTACAAGCAATGCTTGATATACTAACGCAAAACGACTTTTCCGGTATCTAATACTGAAATAGAAAGCATTCGTTAACCATAATGCCGTGTAGTTCCAATAGATGCCAAATGGTATCAATTGGGAGAGTCTCGGTGACAGCAAGACCTCAGAACCGGGTTTTCGGCAAGCAGCAGCGGCACCACACGATCATTCTGGCGAGCGGTGACACTGTGCGTCACATGACCGTGCGCCCATGGATGGCCGCAATTGCCGTCTGCCTAGTCGGCCTCTTCTCGATCGGCTATCTCCTGGCGACCTCCTACCTTGTCCTGCGTGACGACCTGATCGGCGCGACCATGGCGCGCCAGGCCCGCATGCAATATGACTATGAGGACCGCATTGCGGCGCTGCGCGCCCAGGTCGATCGTGTCACCTCCCGCCAGCTTCTGGATCAGCAGGTCGTGGAAGAGAAGGTCGACAAACTCATCGAGCAGCAGCAGCAGCTATCCTCGCGCGGCGGCAAGCTCAATGCGCTTCTCGACAGAGCCGAGAGCTCAGGCCTGACCGACAAGAGCCCCCATGCCGATGCGAATGCTCCGAAGAACGAACATGCTGAGCTGACGGCGCCGAAGGCGATCGAGAAGCTTCTCTCGGGCGGCAAACCCGCCGACGTTACCCCCGACAATTCCACCCTCGCCTATGTCCCCGCCCCGGAAACCGTCGCCGACCGCGCAGATCGCGTCTTCTCCAAAGTGACGCTGTCCCTGAAGCATATCGAACAGGATCAGCTGACGCGCATCCGTAATCTTACAGCCGACGCATCCGGTACGACGAACGAGATTCAGGCGATCATGCACAATGTCGGCGTCAAGGTTCCGGACGAAGTTGCCAGCAAAGAGGACGAGGATGGCGGCGTCGGCGGCCCCTATGTCGCGCCGGAGAATGTAGATCAGTTTGAGCAGTCCATGGCCGATCTCGATACCGCCCTGACGCGATTGGAAACGGTGCGAGGCACCGCCGAAAGCCTGCCATTCAGAAATCCTGCGCCGGGCAAGCTCATCACCAGCCCATTCGGCAATCGCAAGGACCCATTCTTCGGCACACTGGCCCTTCATACCGGCACCGATTTTCATTTCAGCCCCGGCGAACGGATCAAGGCAACGGCTCCCGGAAAGATAGTTTCGGCGGGTTGGACAGGCGGCTATGGCAATATGGTAGAGATCGACCATGGCGACGGCATATCCACGCGCTACGGTCATATGGAACAGGTGCTGGTCAGGGTCGGCGACAAGGTCGGCACCGGCGATGTCGTCGGCCTCGCCGGCAGCACCGGGCGCTCGACAGGCACGCATCTTCACTATGAAGTTCGCGAAAACGGACACCCCATAGATCCTATGTATTTCATCAATGCCGGCACGAAACTCGCAAGCTACATTCAGGGACTTGGGGCAATTTAGCCGCCGAAGTTGTGACAAAGGCGCAACAAATGTGGCACTAATCTAAAAATTGCGTCATGAATGAACTTCGAGCCCACAGAAGCGGCTGCTTTCCTTGACTTCACGGGTATTTGGTTCTATGTCGCGCTGCATTCCGGCACGTTCTTGCGTGTCGATTCATAGTGTTCGACCGAACCAAGACGGAACTAGTTTTCCCTTTGACAACATTTGCTGACCTTGGCTTGAGCCAAAAAGTCCTTTCCGCGGTTACTGACGCGGGCTACACCACACCGACTCCGATTCAGGCCGGTGCCATCCCATTTGCGCTGCAGCGCCGCGATATCTGTGGTATCGCCCAGACGGGTACAGGCAAGACGGCCTCCTTCGTGCTGCCGATGCTGACCCTGCTTGAAAAGGGTCGTGCGCGTGCCCGCATGCCGCGCACACTGATCCTGGAGCCGACGCGTGAGCTGGCGGCCCAGGTCGCCGAGAACTTCGAGAAATACGGCAAGAACCACCGCCTCAACATCGCGCTGCTGATCGGCGGCGTGTCGTTCGAGGAACAGGATCGCAAGTTGGAACGCGGCGCCGATGTGCTGATCTGCACGCCCGGCCGCCTGCTCGACCATTTCGAGCGCGGCAAGCTGCTGATGAGCGCCGTCGAGATTTTCGTCATCGACGAAGCCGACCGTATGCTGGATATGGGCTTCATCCCGGATATCGAGCGCATCGCCAAGCTCATTCCCTTTACCCGCCAGACGCTGTTCTTCTCGGCCACCATGCCGACGGAAATCCAGAAGTTGGCTGACCGCTTCCTGCAGAATCCGGAACGTGTCGAAGTCGCCAAGCCTGCATCGACGGCGAAGACCGTGACGCAACGCTTCGTCGCCTCGCACAGCAAGGATTACGAGAAGCGCGCCACGTTGCGCGACCTCATCCGCGCCCAGACGGATCTGAAGAACGCCATCATCTTCTGCAATCGCAAGGTGGATGTGGCCGACCTCTTCCGTTCGCTTGAACGCCACGGCTTCTCGGTCGGTGCATTGCATGGCGACATGGACCAGCGTTCGCGTACGACGATGTTGCAGAACTTCCGCGACGGCCAGATCCAGCTTCTCGTTGCTTCCGACGTCGCCGCACGCGGTCTCGACCTTCCCGATGTCGGCCACGTCTTCAATTTCGACGTTCCGATCCATTCGGAAGATTATGTCCACCGTATCGGCCGTACCGGCCGTGCCGGCCGCTCCGGTGCCGCCTTCACCCTCGTGACCAAGCGCGACACCAAGCATATCGACGCCATCGAAAAGCTGATCGGCGAAGATGTGCAATGGCTGAACGGTGATCTGTCGGCATTGCCGCCAGCCGAAGAAGGTGGGGACGACAATCGTTCTTCCCGCCGCCGCGAGCCGAAAGGCAAAGGCCGTGATCGCGATCGTGATCGCAGCCCCAGAGGCCGGAGTGCCTCGAGTCATAAAACTGATATCGACGTCGAAGATAATGGCGTCGCAGTGATCGAAGCAGCACCAGCAAAGGCTGAAAGCGTGAGAAACGAGCGCAAATCCGAGAATAACAACAAGTCCAGCAACGGTTCTCGCAACAATCACCGGCCCTTCCCCGCTGCGAATGATGACAATCGCGAGCGCCGCAACCGTTACCGCGACCATGATGACGGCCCGACCCCGGTCGGCTTCGGTGACGATATCCCGGCTTTCATGCTCATCGTCGCGAACGCCAAGGCCTGATAGGCCCATTCAGCCGCACATCTCGGGATGTACGCATGGGCAAGCCCGGCATTGATTTCCCCGGACTAGGAACCGGTCTCGCAATTTTGCGGGACGGCAAGCTATTGCTCTATAAGCGCCTCAAGGCGCCGGAAGCCGGCTTCTGGAGCATCGTCGGCGGCAAAGTGGACCATATGGAACCTGCCGCCAACGCCGCTATACGCGAGGCGGAAGAGGAAAGCGGCCTCTGCATCGGCAAGATCGAATATCTCTGCACAACGGAAGTCATTGTTGCGGCGGATCAGCAGCACTGGATTTCTCTGATCTACGTCTGCAAGGACTTTTCCGGGGAGGCGTATCTTGTCGAGCCCGACAAGCTCTCAGACTTCGGCTGGTTCGGCCGAGACGAGTTGCCGGCTCAGCTCTCGGACTTTGCCAGGGCAACGATCGCACATCTCAGCGAGGAAGACTTCCGCTGACGCCTACTTATCGGCACGCAAGGCGGCCTCGTAGGCCAACCTCACCCAACGCGTCATGATGTCCGGATCATCGAAAGCATCCTCGGGGATCGACCAATAGGGCATGTTGATTGCCTTGCCCTTCTTTCCCTCATAGGCCCAGCGCCGCGCGCCGGCCGCCTCGAATTCGCCGGCGCTGACCTCATCGGCCTTCAGCAGGATCTCGTCATCGACTTCGAGCGCGAGGATACGCCCCATATGATAGATACCCTTGCCGCCGAACATGCGCTTGATCGTCACTGGCCCAAGCGACTGAAACATGTCTTCGATATCGTTATTGTCCATTCCCTATCCCTTCAAGACACCGCCGGCTGCGACAACGGCCTCGGGCGTATCCACATCGAGATGTGCCGCCTCGCCTATATCGACGTCAATAACCGGAAGCCGCGACGTTTCGATAATATGCCGCGCGCCGACATCGCCCTCGAGCTGCATGACGGCACGCAGCATGCTATGGGGAAGAATGACGGGGTTCCCACGCTTGCCGCCCGATACCGCGCGGATGATCGCCAAGCCACCCGCCTCGCGAAAGGCAGAAATCAAGGTTTTGAGGTCATCGGCCGTGATACCAGGCATATCGGCCAGCATGACGAGCACACCATCCGCCCGCTGCGCAGCCGGCGTCCCCACACCTGCGGCCAGCGAACCTGCCATGCCGGCTGCGTAATCCGGATTGTAGACCTGCTCGAGGGCGAGATTGCCGAGTGCCCGCTCGATGTCGCCGCGCCTGTGGCCTGTCACGGCGACGACAGAGGCGGCACCGCTCGCCATCGCTGATAACGCCGACCGCCGGACCAAAGCTACGCCATCGAACTCTGCGAGCAGCTTGTGTGGCCCGCCCTCGCCCATGCGGCTTGCCCGCCCGGCCGCGAGCAACACGACAGCCACCGATATTTCCACGGCCGGCTTGGCCACGATATCGCGCGGCGGTATTTCCATGACAGTCCTCCACATGCATGCCTTGAACATGCCGTAGCGGCGATTATTCGCCGGCTAACATGCCATCTGGCAATCGACCGAAATGATCCATTTCAGGTCTCGGCCGCCGTTGAAATTGCGTCAACGATCATGGTTGCGCACCCTTGGGCAACGACACATCGCGTGCGCGAAGCGAGCCGATAATCTCGGCAAGAATGGCAACGGCGATCTCCGCCGGGGTTGCAGCACCGATGGGAAGACCAATAGGAGCATGGATGCGAGCGAGATCAGCGTCGGCCACGCCTTCCCGCTTCAGTCGCTCCAGGCGGCCGGCATGGGTTTTGCGGCTACCGAGCGCGCCGACATAAAAGCAACCCGTTCGCAGCGCCTCCAGAATCGGTTCATCGTCGATCTTCGGATCGTGGGTGACGGCAGCCAGCGCCATATAACTGTCCAGAGGGCGTTCCTTCAGCACAATGGTTGGCCAATCGGCAATCAGGTCGATCCCCTCGAAGCGCTCCTGCGTCGCAAAGGCCGTGCGGGGATCAATGATGGTGACATCAAAGCCGGCAAGCGCTGCCATGCGTGCCAGAACCTGGCTGATGTGTACGGCCCCGATGACGACGATGCGCGGTGGCGGCAGATGGACGTTCAGGAAGAGGCCCCGCCCCTCGATTTCCACCGCCGACGATCTGCCAGAACGAAACGCCGACGCCACAGCCTCGGCCATTACACCTTCCAGTCTGTCTCCCTCGACAATGAGTTGGTCCGACCCGCCCGACAGATCCGTGACGAGGATCGCTGCTTGCCGCGCATGCCGCAAAGCATTCAGCCGCGCCAATATCTGACGATCCATCAGGCCAGCCTTTCCACATAGATACGGATTCGGCCGCCGCAGGAGAGACCGACGCGCCATGCAGTCTCGTCGGCGACACCAAATTCGAGCATTTGCGATTTGCCTGTCGCGATCACGTCGAGCGCCTCTGTGATGACGGCGCCTTCCACGCAACCACCCGAAACCGAGCCGTGAAAATTGCCTTCGCCGTCGATCACAAGGTGGCTGCCCGCCGGACGCGGTGCCGACCCCCAGGTGTCGATGACCGTCGCCATCGCCACGTTGCGGCCTGCCGAGGCCCATTCCTCCGCGATGGCAAGCGGATCCAGGCTTTCTGATATGTCTGACATCGGAGCCTCATGATCTATTGAGAAACCGGCGCGGATCGTAGGCATCAGCGCGCCCGGCGGTGAGAGCAGATACGAGATCGGCCAGAGATATTAGATTGTGAACCGGGCGGAATTCGTCAACATGCGGCAGCATGGCTTTTACGCCGCGAGCGCGCGCCTCGAAACCATCGAAGCGCAAGAGCGGATTGAGCCAGATGAGCCGCCGGCAGGAGCGATGCAGACGATCCATCTCCTCGGCAAGCTGTTCCACGCCCTCACGCTCCAGCCCATCGGTGATCAAAAGCACAATCGCGCCCTGCCCGAGTACCCGGCGCGCCCAAAGCCGGTTGAATTCCCTCAGCGTCTCGCCGATGCGCGTCCCTCCAGACCAATCGCGCACCACCGCGGCGCACTCATTGAGCGCCTGATCGGGATCCTTGTGGCGCATGGCTCTGGTAACGTTGGAGAGCCGCGTACCGAAGAGAAACGTATGTACCCGCCGACGCCGTTCGGTCAACACATGCAGGAAATGCAGGAAGATGCGCGTATATTGGCTCATCGAACCGGAAATATCCGCCAGCACTACCAGCGGCGGCTGTATGTACCTCGGCTGCCGAAAGCGCGGAAGGATCAATGCTCCACCGGTGCGCAAGGCAGATCGCATCGTTGCACGCGGGTCGACCTTGCCCTGTCTATGCGAGGATGCAAAGCGGCGCGTACGCACGCGATCCAGCGGCAACCGCAGCTTGGCAAGCTCCTTCTTGGCAACGGCAATCTCAGCCGCTGACATCTGCGCAAAATCCAGCCGGCGTAGCATATCGCTGCCCGACGTCGTGAAGCGGGTGTCGATGTCTATGCCGGGCGTCTCGCGCTGAGGGCGCAAGCCTTCGCGCTCATTCGACAGGATATCGCCCAGGCGGGTCTCACCGGCCTTCGGCCTTTTGACGTCGCTGCGATCCAGCGCCTCAGGCGGTATCATCGCGATCATCTTCGCGAGGAGATCCCGAGGGCTCCAGAACAGCCGGAACGCCTCGTCGAAAATCGCCAGATCGTCATGCCGCTTGACGAAGACCGAGCAGAGAGCGGCATGAAACTCCTCGCGTGAACCGATACTGATCGCTTCCACGGCCTGGATAGCATCCACAATGGCGCCAGGCCCGATCTTCAGGCCGGCCTTTCGCAGGGCACGCCCGAAAAGGACGATATTGTCGGCGAGACGTCCATCACCGGCCGGTGACGATGTGGCGACGACACCCTCTTGCGCGCCGGGCTCCATGAATTATCCCGTCGCAATCAGTTCGGACTTCACGTCGTCCAGTATGCGCTTGCCTTCGCCGCCTTGAATGCGGGCGATATCGTCCTGGTATTTCAGCAGCGTTCCGAGCGTGTCGGAAATGGTCTCCGGATCAAGCGCCAGCCGATCGAGTTGTGTCAGCGCATTCGCCCAGTCGATCGTCTCGGCAACGCCCGGGTTCTTGTAGAGATCAAGCGTGCGCAACTTCTGCACATAGGCAACGACCTGACGCGACAGGGCCTCGCTGCAATCGGGCACCTTGCGGCGGATGATCTCGAGCTCATACTCCGCCTGCGGATAATCGACCCAATGGTAGAGACAGCGCCGCTTCAGCGCATCATGTACCTCGCGCGTGCGGTTCGTGGTGATGATGACGATGGGCGGTTCACTCGCGCGGATGGTGCCAAGTTCCGGCACCGTCACCTGGAAATCGGACAGAACCTCCAGAAGGAATGCTTCGAAAGCCTCATCGGTGCGATCCAGCTCATCGATCAGAAATACCGGTGCCCGGCCGCCGACGCCCGACAGCGCCTGCAGCACCGGCCGGCGGATCAGATAGCGTTCGGAGAAGATATCTGCCTCGATGCGCTCGCGATCGGTGAGACCCGAGGCTTCCGCAAGGCGGATTTCCAGCATCTGTGCCGGATAATTCCATTCATAGACGGCCGATGAGACATCCAGGCCTTCGTAACATTGGAGGCGGATCAGCGGCCGGTCGAGCGCCTTGGAGAGGACCTTGGCGATCTCCGTCTTGCCGACACCGGCCTCGCCCTCGAGAAAGAGCGGCCGCTTCATCTTCAAAGCCAGAAAAAGTACCGTGCCGAGGGCACGCCCGGCCAGATAATCATGAGCGCCGAGCAGCGCTATCGTCTCTTCGATCGAACTCGGCAGCGAAGGTGATGATTCTTGATCCGCCATGATAACTCCCTCACGGAAGTTATAGCGCGTGGTAGCCTCGGTTCATATACAGCAATGCCGGCTTTGGCTCGCTATAGCGTATGGCCATGACCTCGCCGAAGATGATGTTGTGAGTCGAAGCCTGTTTGATCTCGATGACGCGGCAATCGAAGGCGGCCAGCGCATCGGCAAGGACAGGCGCGCCGGTGGCCAGAGTCTCGAATTTGCCGGCGGCAAAGCGCTCGTCGGTCGTCATCTGCGTCTTGCCGGAAAAGGCGTCGGCCAGCGACTGGTGATCGGCACCGAGCGTATTCAGTGCGAAGATTCCGCTGTTGAAGAAGATCTCGTTCTTGATGTTGCTGTTGTTGAGGCAGATCAGAACCGTCGCTGGACTGTCCGATACCGAGCAGGCTGCCGTGATCGTCACGCCGCGCCGCTCACCGCCGAGCGCCGTCGTCACCAGTTGCACATGGCCCGCATAGCGGCTCATGGCATCGCGATAAAGCGCGGGATCCATACGCTGCCTGTCTAGCACCACCGTCTCCATCTTCCTGTGATACCCCGTCTTCGTTCAATATGGCGGGCAGGTGTTAGCTTTTCTACAATAGCTCTATTGAAAACAGAGGGATTGTGCTGCTTTTTCTTTGACGATCTCCTTCAGACGGATAAATAGAGCAGAAAATTGTCCGGGATAAGCAATCGATGAACGTTCTGCGTCGCCTTCCGCTTCTGTTTGTGCTGCTTTCCGCGGCCGGCAGCAGCTACGCCGCAGATGTTCATATCGGTGTCGTGGCGCCGCAGGACGGCAATTTCGCCACGCTTGGAGCCGAGATTATCGCCGGCGCCAATTTCGAGATCCAGGCGCAGAAGGACACGGCGACGGTCGTCGACGAACCCTGCACGGAAGATGGCGGGCGGGCTGCAGCCGAGGCAATGATCGCCGCCAAGGTGCAGGTAGCCATCGGTTTTCTCTGCACCGAGACGCTGGAAGGCGCATTGCCCCGGCTCAAGGATGCCGGCATTCCAGCCATTACCGTCTCCGTGCGTTCGCGCATCCTGATGGAAGATGCCGTGAAGAACGGCTGGCCGCTCTTTCGCCTGGCGCCGGTAGACACCGCCGAAGCTGCAATGGCCATCGACACGATCCTGAAAAACTGGGCAGCCGACCCGTTGGCCCTGATCGACGACGGCACGATCCATGGTCGCGAACTGGTGGGCGCGATCCGCACTGCGCTTGAAGAAAAGGGCTTGAAGCCCGTCTTCACCGATACCTACCGCCCCGGTCAGGATCAGCAGATCGCCCTCGTGCGCCGCCTGAAGAAAGCTGGCGCCACACGCGTCTTCATCGGTGGTGACCGCAGCGATGTGGCTGTCATTGCCCGCGACGCCAAGAGCGAGAATATTCCGCTTGCGATCATGGGCGGCGATGCCATGCGCGCCGCCGATCAACCGGTACCACTGCAGGAGGGTGTACAGGCCATCGCATTGCCCGACTACACCAGCCTGCCCGAAGCGCAGCCGACTGTGCAGGCCATGCGCGCCGGCGGCATCGAACCGGACGGCTATATCCTGCCGTCGGCCGCGGCAGTCCAGATCGCCAATCAGGCAGCCGAAAGCGCCAAAGCGGAAAACAAGGCGATAACCGACAAGCTCATCGGCACGGCGTTCCAGACGGCCATCGGCCCCATCACCTTCGGTCAGAGCCATGAACTGACCGAAAATGCCTATCGGCTGCTGGAGTGGCGCAGCAATGCTTTCGTGCCGGTAACCACACCATCGAATTGAGGCGATCCGCCCGGGCTGTTGTTTGCCCGCCGAAGCGGTGCTAATCCAAGCTGAAAAAATCAGATGGAGCTCAGCTTTCCCATGACCTTGCCGATCCGCATTGCCCCTTCCATTCTTGCCGCCGATTTTGCCAAGCTCGGCCAGGAAGTGAAAGATGTGACCGAAGCCGGAGCCGACTGGATCCATCTCGATGTCATGGATGGGCATTTCGTGCCGAACATTTCCTTCGGCCCAGATGTGATCAAGGCGCTGCGTCCCTACACGACCGCCACCTTCGACTGCCATCTGATGATCACGCCCGCCGATCCCTATCTCGAAGCCTTCGCCAAGGCCGGCTGCGACCGCATTACCGTGCATGCCGAAGCCGGCGTCCACCTGCACCGTTCGCTGCAGACGATCCGGCACCTCGGCAAGAAGGTCGGCGTCACCCTCAATCCGGCCACGCCGCTCTCGATCCTGGAAAACGTGCTCGACGATATCGACCTGATCCTGATCATGTCGGTCAATCCAGGCTTTGGTGGCCAGAAATTCATTCCGGCAATGGCCGACAAGATCCGCAATGCCAGGTCTCTGATCGGTGACCGGCCAATCGAGCTGGAGGTCGATGGCGGCGTTTCCACCGATACAGCCGAACTCATCATCGCCTCCGGCGCCAATGTCCTTGTTGCGGGCTCCGCAATCTTCAAGGGCGAATCGGTCGAGGCCTACAAGCAGACGATCGGCGATCTCAGGGCCGCGGCCGAACGAGGTCGCGTTGGATCGAACTAATCCGACCAGCACCATCAAGGCGGCGGACCGGACGCGGACCGCCGCCTCCTATTGCCTTGGACTTTTGGGTGGTGCAGCTTGTTGGGGTTCGGCAATGGCGATTTCAGCGCTGGCGGCGCTGTATCTGCGCAATGGCCTTCTGACGAGCCACCTGACCGCCCTCACGCTCGTCTATTTTTTCGGTGGCACCCTCTCCTGGCTCGTCATGGTGCCGCTTACCGGGCATTTCACCAAGCACCGGCCGCCCAGCGTACGTTTCGCCGCATTCTTTCTCGTATTATCAGTCGGCACCGTAGCCGCGACGGCTTTCCTCTTCGCCATGGACTATCGCTGGTTCTACGCGCGCTGGCACGCTCCGTTCGGCTCGCTTATCTGGATATTCCAGTTCCTGTTCACCGGCGCCAGCGCCGTCTACCAGTTCGCAGTCCTCGGCCTGACCCTGTTTCTGCCCTTCGGCCTGTTTTTCCTGGTCGCTGCAGCCACATATCTTGCGCGGCATAGGCGTTGAGGTGAAAGATCGGCGCGACAAACATTGTGATTGCCGCCCGTCTTTGTTATGGGGGCGCCAAGTTTTCCCTTTCCGTCAGACAAGAAGGTTTTGAGCCCATGATCCCGCGCTACTCCCGACCGGAAATGGTCGCCATCTGGTCGCCCGAAACCAAGTTCCGTATCTGGTTCGAGATCGAGGCCCATGCCTGTGACGCGCTGGCCGCTCTCGGCGTCATTCCGAAGTCGGCCGCCGACACCATCTGGGAAAAGGGGGGCAAGGCGACCTTCGATGTCGACCGCATCGACGAGATCGAGGCCGTCACCAAGCACGACGTCATCGCCTTCCTGACGCATCTGGCGGAAATCGTCGGCCCGGACGCGCGCTTCGTGCACCAGGGCATGACCTCGTCGGACGTGCTCGACACCTGCTTCAACGTCCAGCTCGTGCGGGCTACCGACCTGCTGCTCGCCGATATCGACAAGCTGCTGGAAGCCCTGAAGCGCCGCGCCTTCGAGCACAAGGACACCGTCACTATCGGCCGCTCGCATGGCATCCATGCCGAGCCCACCACCTTCGGCGTCAAGCTGGCGCTGGCCTATGCCGAATTCGAGCGCTGCAAGCAGCGTCTGATCGCCGCCCGCGAGGAAGTCGCAACCTGCGCGATCTCCGGCGCTGTTGGCACCTTCGCCAATATCGATCCCCGCGTCGAGGAACATGTCGCCGCCGCACTCGGCCTGAAGCCGGAACCGGTCTCCACGCAGGTCATCCCGCGCGACCGTCACGCGATGTTCTTCGCCACCCTCGGCGTTGTCGCCTCCTCGATCGAGCGTCTTTCGACTGAAATCCGCCACCTGCAGCGCACCGAAGTTCTCGAAGCCGAGGAATATTTCTCGCCTGGCCAGAAGGGCTCCTCGGCCATGCCGCATAAGCGCAATCCGGTTTTGACGGAAAACCTGACGGGCCTCGCGCGCATGGTTCGCTCTTATGCCATCCCTGCGATGGAAAACGTTGCGCTTTGGCACGAGCGCGATATCTCGCATTCGTCCGTCGAACGCATGATCGGTCCGGACGCGACCGTGACGCTCGACTTCGCGCTTGCCCGCATGACCGGCGTTATCGACAAGCTGCTCGTCTATCCCGACAATATGATGAAGAATATGAACAAGTTCCGCGGACTTGTTCACTCACAGCGTGTACTGCTCGCATTGACGCAAGCCGGGGTTTCTCGCGAGGATTCCTATCGCCTCGTCCAGCGCAATGCGATGAAGGTCTGGGAAGAAGGCAAGGACTTCCTCGAGGAATTGCTCGCCGACCAGGAAGTGCGCGCAGCACTGTCCGAAGAAGACATTCGCGAAAAGTTCGACCTCGGCTACCACACCAAGCATGTCGACACGATCTTCAAGCGCGTCTTCGGCTAAGACTTGGCTGGATTGCTCTGATTGCGAGTTGAGGCGGTGCCGCTAGTGCGCCGCCTTTTTCGTTTGTTGGTAGATTTGGCGGCGACCGTGCGATTGTGCTCGACGCTTTCACCCGCATCGCCCGCATGCCGCTCGTGATGGCGCTTCGCTGCCTTCTCGACCAGCCGGTCCAGATGCTTGAGGTCTTCGTCGTCGAGATTTTCGATGCCGACAAAGCGGTTTTCGGCCGCGCTCGTCAGGATCAGCTCGTTGAGTTTGGCCTGGATTGCCCGCGTGTCACGCGTCTGGGCGTTTTGCAGCAGAAACACCATCAGGAAGGTGACGATCGTCGTGCTGGTATTGATGACAAGCTGCCAGGTATCGGAATAGGCGAAGATCGGCCCGGTGGCGCCCCAGAGAATGACGGAGAACAAGGCCAGCACGAATATGGCCGGCTTGCCCGTCCATTCCGAGACCGTGATCGCAAAACGAGTGAAGATGTGCGTAAGCCAAGCCATGATCCGCATCTCCTTGATGATGCGGATCAACGTGGCAACGCTGTTGCGGTTCCAACGATTTCCAGGAGCCGCTGAAAACGCCGGCGTCTAGTCCTGGGCCACCACCAGCTTGCGGTAGAGATGCCAGGATGCATGGCCAAGTATCGGCATGACGACGGCCAGGCCCGCAAAAATCGGGATGGTGCCGAGGACAAGAAGCGCCGCAACGATCAGCCCCCAGACAGCCACCGGAACGGGATTGGTCAGCGTCGCCCGGATGCTCGCATCGATCGCGGCGACGACACCGACGTCGCGGTCCAGCAGCAATGGAAAGGTAACGATCGTAGTCGCCAGCGCGACGAGTGCGAAGACGAAGCCAATCGCGTCGCCCCAAAGCATCATGGCCATCCCTTCCGGCGTGGTCAGGACACTGGAGGCGAACGAAGAAAGCGTAGGCGCTACGCCATCCCCGAAATAGAGGAAATAGATATTCTGCGCCACAAAGAGCCAGACGATGAACAGGCCGAGCAACATGAGGCCGGCAACGATGATCGACGGCAGTGCCGGAGAAAAGCGCACGTCGAAGGCATGGCTCCAGGACGTATCCAGTCCCTTCTCGCGCCGCCGACTGATCTCATAGAGACCGATCGCCGCCATCGGGCCGAGCAAGGCAAAGCCGGACATCAGCGGAAACAGCAGCGGCAACAGATTCCGGTCAGTGCTCCAGATCGCCAGCGCAATGCCGGCAATCGGATACATCAGACACAGGAAAACGTAGTGCGAAGGTTTCTCGCTGAAATCGTCCAGCCCCATTTTAAGGGCGTCGACGAGATCGGCGATTCCGATCTTGCGGATGGCGGGGCGCGTAAAGCTATGGTCCGCTCCAGCCATGACGTGAAATGCCGTCATAATGCTCTCCTCCTCAACCGTGGTGCTCGGCTAGCGGTGCAAATGGCGGCAAAACAGGCGCCGACATCGTCATTCGCTACCGGCAAAGGCCAGCCTAACAAATTTTGCCGCAATTGTCGCCTTTTTCCCTTGACAGTTGGGTTCACACTTTCCACATCGGCGCATCATGAAAGTCTCCGACGCAGATATCCTCATAGTCCCCGGTTACACCAATTCCGGCCCGGATCACTGGCAGACGCGCTGGGAGCAGAAGCTCTCGACGGCGCGGCGCGTGGAACAGGCCGAATGGTCGAAGCCCGTTCGCGATGATTGGATCGCCCGCATTGCCGAAGAGGTGAATGCTTGCGACAAGCCGGTCGTGCTCGTGGCGCATTCGCTTGGCGTGCCCTCCGTGATCCATGCGATCCCGCATTTCCGCAACAAAGTCGCCGGCGCCTTCCTGGTCGCGCCGCCCGATGTCGCCAATCCCGACATCCGCCCGAAACACCTGATGACGTTCGGCCCCTACCCGCGCGAACCACTGCCGTTTCCTTCGATGACGATTGCAAGCCGCAACGACCCCTTCGGCAGCTACGAGCACGCCGATGACATCGCCAACAGCTGGGGCTCTCTGCTGATCGATGCCGGCGAGTCCGGCCATATCAACAGCGAATCCGGCCACGGGCCGTGGCCCGAGGGAACGATGGTCTTTGCCAAGTTCCTCAGCCAGTTGAAGCCGTGATATAGCTGAAACGGACGTTCGATGGATGCAGACCGGCTCACTAGCCTGTGAAGTACCGGCCACCTTCATTCCATCGTTAGATAAAAGCCTGTAAAACAGGTGATGACCGGATCCCGATTCTTGCTTTGGCACCCCGCCATGGCCGGAATTCCGAGTAAGGAGGCGTTGGCGGATTGTGAATTCGCTTCTTATCCGTTATGGGGACGCCCACATACGATCCACTTGCGCTATCCCGTGAGCGCCAAAGACAGAGAACAATACCAATGAACCGTCGCCGCCGTATCTACGAGGGCAAGGCCAAGATCCTTTACGAGGGACCTGAGCCGGGCACGCTGATCCAGTTCTTCAAGGACGATGCCACCGCCTTCAACAAGAAGAAGCACGAAGTTATCGATGGTAAGGGTGTTCTGAACAATCGCATCTGCGAATATATCTTCAGCCATCTGAACAAGATCGGCATTCCCACGCATTTCATCCGTCGCCTCAACATGCGCGAGCAGTTGATCAAGGAAGTGGAGATGATTCCGCTCGAGATCGTCGTGCGCAATGTTGCCGCCGGCTCGCTCTCCAAGCGCCTCGGCATCGAGGAAGGCGTGGTGCTGCCGCGCTCGATCATCGAATTCTATTACAAGTCCGACGCGCTCGAAGACCCTATGGTTTCCGAGGAGCATATCACTGCGTTCGGCTGGGCAAATCCTGCCGAGCTCGATGACATCATGGCGCTTGCCATCCGCGTCAACGACTTCATGACCGGCCTCTTCCTCGGCGTCGGCATCCAGCTCGTCGATTTCAAGATCGAATGCGGCCGCCTGTTCGAAGGCGACATGATGCGCATCATCCTTGCCGATGAAATCTCGCCCGACTCCTGCCGTCTCTGGGATGTCGAGACCCGCGAGAAGATGGACAAGGACCGTTTCCGCCGCGATATGGGTGGCCTGCTGGAAGCCTATTCCGAAGTGGCCCGCCGCCTCGGCATCATAAATGAAAACGAACCCGTGCGCGGCACGGGACCGGTTCTCGTCAAGTAAGTTCAGGAAGGACAATCGTGATCAAGGCTCGTGTAACCGTCACGCTGAAGAACGGCGTTCTCGATCCGCAGGGCAAGGCAATCGAAGGCGCGCTCGGCGCGCTTGGCTTTGACGGCGTTCATCAGGTCCGCCAGGGCAAGGTTTTCGACCTCGAGCTTGAAGGCACCGACAAGAGCAAGGCCGAGGCGGAGCTGAAAGCCATGTGCGAAAAGCTCCTCGCCAACACGGTCATCGAGAACTTCAGCATTTCGATCGACTGATTGTCCTCCTTCGCGAGCCATTCTTTCTTTGCCGGAAGCAATGAGGTATGGCTCAAGAAGCACATTCCAGCGATTACCCCTAGCCTATTGCGGGAACAGCATCATGAAATCAGCAGTCGTCCAACTCCCCGGCCTCAACCGTGATCGCGACATGATCGCGGCGCTGACCAAGATTTCCGGCCATGCGCCGGTGACCGTGTGGCAGACCGAGACCGAGATTCCGGATGTCGACCTGATCGTCATTCCCGGCGGCTTTTCCTATGGCGATTACCTGCGTTGCGGCGCTATCGCCGCCCGCATGCCGATCATGCAGGCGATCAAGGACAAGGCCGACAAGGGCGTCAAGGTTCTCGGCGTCTGCAACGGTTTCCAGATCCTGGTCGAAGCCGGGATGCTGCCGGGTGCGCTGATGCGCAACGCCTCGCTGAAATTTGTCTGCCGCGAAGTGAAGCTCGAAGTCGTCAATGCCGAGACGGAATTCACCAGCGCCTATGCCAAGGGCCAGGTCATCCGCAGCCCGGTCGCGCATCACGACGGCAATTATTTCGTCGATCCCGAGACGCTGAAGACTATCGAAGGCGATGGCCAGGTGGTCTTCCGTTATGCGGAGGGAACCAATCCGAACGGCTCCGTCAATGACATTGCCGGCGTCATCAACGCCAAGGGCAATGTCCTCGGCATGATGCCGCATCCGGAAAACCTGATCGAGGCTGCACATGGCGGCAATGATGGCCGTGGCCTCTTCGCCTCTGCACTTGGCGTGATCGCAGCCTGATAAATCCCCGGGCCTGGCGCGGAAACCATAAAATCGACGTCTTTGCACAAAAGAGCAGGGCGTCGGCAAGAAAGCGGTTCCGCTCCTTCGGCAAAGCCAGACCTAACCGCTTATTGGAAAGAGATTGATGCGCCCTCGCCTCCCGACAGGACTTTACTCCGCCGCTGCCATCGCGATGCTTGGGCTTCTGGTCACCTCATGCGGCCCGCGTCCGCCGAGCATCATCGCGACCGATCACAGCGCGCTGTCGACGATGGAGCGCGTCATGTTGAGTGCCAGCGCCTGCTGGTTCAAATCGTCCGACCCGACTTTCGCCAGTTATCAGCTAGCCCCGGAACTCAATTCCTTCACTGGTCGTCCGCGCATCCTCGTGGTCGACAAGAAACATCCGACCGGCCGTCCGTCCCTGGTTGTCCAGGCGGAAGGCAATCCGGCCCAATTGCAGGCCTTCGGTCCGATGTTGAACGGCGCCTCCGGCGGCCGTATCACCGGCGACGTCAATCGCTGGGCTGCGGGTTCGAAGAACTGCACCTAGGCCAATAGCCCGCTCGCATTCCGCGACACTGCAGCCAAAGCATGACGTGCCCTCAACTTTAGGGACCATTGTCATGGATAGATTTGTCATTCTTTCAGGTTGCTCGGGCGGCGGTAAATCGACGCTGCTGGAAGCGCTCAGGCGTCGCGGTCACCACGTGATCGAGGAGCCCGGCCGGCGTATTGTCACCCAGGAACTGGACAGCGGCGGCTCAGCATTGCCATGGGTGGATGCCACCGCCTTCGTCCGCAGGGCAATCGATGTATCACTCGCCGACCGCAAGGCAGCCGCGAAGCTTCCCGGCATTATCTTCTTCGACAGGGGATTGATCGACGCCGCGTCGGCCCTCCAAAAGCTTACCGGCGAACCGGCCCTGACCACCTACGGCCAGTCACATCGCTACAATGGACATGTCTTCCTCACGCCGCCCTGGCCGGAAATATATGTCGGCGACCGCGAGCGAAGACATGACGTCTCCGAGGCCATCACCGAGTATGATCGGCTGACGGTCGATTATCCCGCGCTTGGCTATCAGGTCCATATCCTGCCGAAAATCGGCGTGGAGGAACGCGCCGACTTCGTTCGTTCCGTTCTGGGGCTAAGCTAGACGGCACCCATGCCGCCTTGGCTGTCGCGCACCGTCCTGCTTTAATCCCAGAAGAACGACTTGCTGACCTCGGTCCTGGCCTCGCTTCGTGTCAGCCCGACATCGCTCAACTCATCATTCGTCAAGTCCCGTAGCACCCGGCGGCTTTCGCGTTTCTGCATCCACAGCAAGAAGGATGTCCAGAGCCTATGCGCGGCACGCGACCTTGGCTGCGCCGCCGCCGCGTCCCGCACCGGGGCGAAAGCCTTCTCGGCTTCAGTTGGGTGGATTGTATCAATTGTACTCATTTAAATGCTCGCTTGATGGTGACATTTCGTGGCGTACCGAGCCAAACGATACAATTGACACTTAGTATTGACTCTACAATCAAGACAATCTAGGAAATTGTCATTATGACAAATTGGCTCCCTGACATTTCCAGTGGCAACGGACCGGTCTATATCCGCGTTGCCGACAGCATCGAGAACGCGATCACCCATGGCGTTCTGCCGCCCGGCACCAAGCTGCCGCCGCAACGCAATCTTGCCTACGATATCGGCGTCACCATCGGCACGGTGAGCCGTGCCTATGCGCTTGTGCACGAGCGTGGCCTCGTCGCCGGCGAGGTCGGTCGCGGCACCTATGTGCTGGAGCGTTCGAACGGCAAGCAGATCGAACAGGTGGATCCGATCACCCAGGCGCTTGCCGGCACCCGCGGCCTCAATACGCCAGATGCACGGATACGTTTCGATACGACGGCGGCTCCCGACATCGGCCAGGGGGAGATCATCGGCAAATTGTTCGCCGATATCAGCAACGAACATCAGTCGGAAATCTCCTCCTATTCCAGGAATTTTCCGACGAGCTGGTTTGAGGCGGGACAGATCTGGCTTGCCCGCAACGGCTGGAAGCCCGACATCGAGACCGTCGTGCCGACCTTGGGCGCCCATGCCGGCGCCATTGCCGTCATCTCGGCCGTCACCTCGCCCGGCGACAAGATCGTCTTCGAAAACCTGACCTATACCCAGATCAGCCGTGCCACCCGCCTCCTCGGACGCCGCTCCATATTGGTCGATTCCGACGAGTACGGCATGATTCCGGATGATTTCGAGCGGCTATGCCAGCAGCAGCATCCGCGCCTGGCCTTCCTCATGCCGACAGCACATAATCCCACTCTGGTGACAATGCCGGAATCGCGCCGACGCGCGATCGCCGCCATTGCGCGCCGGCACAGCGTCTGGCTGATCGAGGACGATCTCTACGGCGGCATGACCGGCGACCAGAACCCGTTGATGGCAGCCATCGCGCCCGAGCGCACCTTCGTCGTCAGCAGCCTGGCGAAATCCGTGACAGCAGGCGTGCGCGGCGGCTGGGTCGCCTGCCCCCCGCATTTCGCGCAGCGCATCAAGGTCACGCACAAGATGACCACCGGCGGCCTGCCCTTCATTCTGGCAGAAACCTGCGCCCGTCTGGTACTGGGCGGTCATGCTCTGGATCTGCGCCGCAAATCGGTCGAGGAAATCAGGGCGCGTGAACAAATTGCACAGGAGGCGCTCGCGGGATTCGAGTTCAACTCCCACCCGCATCTGCCGTTCCTGTGGTTGAAGCTGCCTGAACCCTGGTTGTCAGGCACCTTCAAGAATGCCGCCATTGCCGACGGCGTCCTCATAGACGATGAAGACGAGTTCAAGGCGGCGCGCATGGAGAAGGTCTATCACCGCGTTCGGGTCGCTTTCTCGTCTCCGAAACGGCGCGAAGACGTCGCTGCAGGCTTCATGACATTGCGGCGGCTGCTGGAAAACGGATCGTCGGGTTACGATAGTCACATTTAAGCAAGCCTCGGCACTTTATCGACAGCCGACTTGTGAAATTCCGATTCCGCCATCTCGACTCTTAGCACACTACCATTCTATCAATGTTACTATAGATTCGCCCGCCATTCAGGGGGAGTGCATGGCCATCGATAGCGTTTCAGCATGCAATTTTAGCAAGCGTTTAGTTACGAGTTTTCTGGCAATCAGTTCCATATTTTTCGCAGGTGGGTCCGTCGCAATTGCGGCAGATATGGCTGCACCGGCAGCCCCGCCGAAGATTTTCGACGAACTCCGTTTCGGAGCAAGCGGCTCGATCCAGAGCGGATACGACCACGAAAACGGCGTGTTCCCGGACGTCCAGGTGCTGTTCAATCCGTTCGGTTACAATCCGGCCGCCAATTGGAAAGATCAGCTGGCCCATCCGCGTATCCACCTGGGAACCTCGATCGGCACAGCCGGATCTGCGACGCAGGTCTATGCCGGCCTTTCCTGGACGCTGACCCACAGCAACGGCATCTTCACCGAAGCCGGCTTTGGCGGAACGGTGCATTCGGGCAATCTCAATGATTGGACCGAACATGGGCCGATGCTCGGCTGTCGCCTGCTTTTCCATGAATATGCCGGCATCGGTTACAATTTCGACAGCCATTGGAACATGATGGCGCAAATTGCGCATTCTTCGCATGCGAACCTTTGCGATGGTCCGAACGGCGGCATGACGCGTGTCGGCCTTCTGGTCGGCTACAAATTCTGATCGGCGGAGCGTGGCCGCAAATGGCCATATCGCTGCTAGCTTGTTATCAATGCCGGCGTGTTGTGAACGCCGGTGATTTTCCTGTCGCACGACAGGTTGACTTGCGCTAAAGAGACCTCGATCCCCTGACCGGCCTTCAAACCCTTTCCAGGCAAGGACCCTCGAGCGCCCATGACCATTTCCAATTCGATCCAGATCACCCCCGAACTGATTGCCTCCCACGGCCTGAAGCCGGATGAATATCAGCGCATTCTGGATCTGATCGGCCGCGAGCCTTCCTTTACCGAACTCGGTATCTTTTCCGCGATGTGGAACGAGCACTGCTCGTACAAATCATCGAAGAAGTGGCTGCGCACCCTGCCAACGAAGGGACCGCGCGTCATCCAGGGACCTGGCGAGAACGCCGGCGTAGTCGACATCGATGATGGCGACTGCGTCGTTTTCAAGATGGAAAGCCACAATCACCCATCCTACATCGAGCCGTATCAGGGCGCTGCCACAGGCGTCGGTGGCATCTTGCGTGACGTCTTCACCATGGGTGCCCGCCCGGTTGCCGCGATGAACGCGCTGCGCTTCGGCGAGCCGGACCATCCAAAGACCCGCCACCTCGTCTCCGGCGTCGTCGCCGGCGTCGGCGGCTATGGCAACTCCTTCGGCGTGCCGACAGTCGGCGGCGAAGTCGAGTTCGATGCGCGCTACAATGGCAATATCCTGGTCAACGCCTTTGCCGCCGGCCTTGCCAAGTCCAATGCCATCTTCCTGTCGGAAGCCAAGGGCGTCGGCCTGCCCGTCGTCTATCTCGGCGCCAAGACCGGCCGTGACGGCGTCGGCGGCGCGACCATGGCGTCGGCCGAATTCGACGAATCGATCGAAGAGAAGCGCCCGACCGTTCAGGTCGGCGACCCCTTCACCGAAAAGTGCCTGCTGGAAGCCTGCCTAGAACTGATGCAGACGGGCGCCGTCATCGCCATCCAGGACATGGGTGCGGCCGGCCTCACCTGCTCTGCCGTCGAAATGGGCGCCAAGGGCGATCTCGGCATCGAGCTTGAGCTTGACAAGGTGCCGGTGCGCGAAGAGCAGATGACGGCCTATGAAATGATGCTGTCGGAAAGCCAAGAGCGCATGCTCATGGTGCTGCAGCCGGAAAAGGAAGCCGTCGCCAAGGCGATCTTCGTCAAGTGGGGCCTCGATTTCGCCATCGTCGGCAAGACGACGGACGACCTGCGCTTCCGCGTCATCCATCAGGGCGAGGAAGTTGCCAACCTGCCGATCAAAGACCTCGGCGATCAGGCTCCGGAATATGACCGTCCGTGGCGAGAAGCCGACAAGCGCGCTGCCTTGCCCGCCGATCTCGTGGCTGCACCGGAAGATTACGGCCAGGCACTCCTGAAGTTGGTCGGCTCCGCTAACCAGTCCAGCCGCCGCTGGGTCTATGAACAATATGATACGCTGATCCAGGGCAATTCGCTGCAGCTGCCGGGCGGCGATGCCGGCGTCGTTCGCGTCGAGGGCCATGCCACCAAGGCACTGGCATTCTCGTCAGATGTAACACCGCGTTACGTTGAAGCCGATCCGTTCGAAGGCGGCAAGCAGGCCGTGGCCGAATGCTGGCGCAACATCACCGCAACCGGCGCCGAGCCGCTGGCCGCAACCGACAACCTCAATTTCGGCAATCCCGAGAAGCCCGAGATCATGGGCCAGCTCGTCGGCGCCATCAAGGGTATCGGCGAAGCCTGCCGGGCGCTGGATTTCCCGATCGTCTCGGGCAATGTCTCGCTCTACAACGAGACCAATGGCGTCGCCATCCTGCCGACACCGACCATCGCAGGCGTCGGCCTGCTGCCGGACTGGAAGGCGATGGCCCGCATCGGATCTGCCTCTGAAGGTGACCGTGTCCTGATGATCGGCCTCGATGGCAGCCATCTAGGCTCCTCGATCTACCTGCGCGATATTCTCGGCTCGACCGAGGGTCCGGCTCCGGAAGTCGATCTCTTCGCCGAGCGCCGCAACGGCGATTTCGTCCGCTCCGCCATCCGCAACGGCCAGGTCACGGCCTGCCACGATATCTCATCGGGCGGACTGGCATTGGCTCTTGCCGAAATGGCGATGGCATCCCGCAAGGGCCTGAAAATCGATCTGAGCGAAGGCAAAACGCCGACGCATGCAGCGCTTTTTGGTGAGGATCAGGCGCGCTACGTCATCGCCGTTCCGGCCGATGTCGCCGATTTCGTCTGCATCAATGCGGAAAGCGCCGGCGTGCCCTTCCGTCGCCTCGGCACCATCGGCGGTGACGCACTCGTCATCGATGGCGTGCTGTCGCTGCCGGTTGAGCAGTTGCGCGATGCGCATGAATCGTGGTTTCCTGCCTTCATGGATGGCGGCGCTCTCGCTGCCGCTGAATAAATCGAGGTACACCACTCATGCCAATGAACCCCGGCGATATTGAAGACATGATCAAAGCCGGCATTCCCGGAGCCAAGGTGACCATTCGTGACCTGGCTGGGGATGGTGATCACTACGCCGCTGAAGTTGTCGCGGAAGCTTTCCGCGGCAAGAGCCGCGTCCAGCAACACCAGATGGTCTATGATGCCCTGAAGGGCAATATGGGCGGCGTCCTGCACGCCCTGGCGCTGCAGACGTCAGCGCCCGACTGAGACGACCTGCGCCTCAATGCCGGAGTTGACCGTCAGCTCCGGCATGTTTTTCACAGAAAATTCCGCGAAGCGCGATCCCGGCAACGGGCTCGAGGTCATCAGGGTAAAATCGAAGAAGGCGCGCACGTCCGGCCCCAGCACATATTGCCGGTGAACCCGCAAGAAATCGCGCTTGATCTTGGCATAGTGCTTTGCCGACAGCATCTGCTTGAAGCGTATGAACAGGATCGAGGCCTGTTCGGCATCCGGATGCCCGCAAACCTCAACGACCTTCGTCTTGTAGAAATGGATCGCGTCGGTCAGACAGTGTACATCCAGCCAGAAGATATCCTTGCAGTGCGCGATGAGGCCGACGCGTGAGCGCAGCACCGTTGCCGGCCGCATCAGGGCGCATTGCAGAATGGCGCTTCCCAGCGTCACAAACACCACGCGCTTGCCGCGAAGAAGCTCAGGTTCACGCTCAAGCAGCAGACCGACTACGTGGGTCGCCACTGACGATCCCATGCTGTGTGATGAAATGACGATCTCATCGGCATCCGACTCGTCCAGCGCCTGTCGTACGCTGATCGCGCATGCCTCGAGCCATTGCTCGCCGCCGATGCCGTTCAGGCGGGCCATCGCGACAGCCATCTCCCAATCGGAAAAGAGATGCAACGTATGCAGCTTTTCGGTTTGCGGCAGGAAAATGTAGACGAAGAAGGCCACCGCCAACGCGATGCTGCCAATATGACTCCAGGCCGGCAATCCGAACATGAACGGTGTGAATGCAATGGAAAGGCTGAGCAACATCCCGACGAGCATCAGCAGAAACGGGAAGATGAAGAACAGGCCAAAACGCCAGGCATGGCGAAAATAGCCCGTCATCCCTCCCGACGAGGCAACTCTTGCGGCTGCGAGATAACCCTGCGCCAGCCGGGTAAAAAAGGGCCTGCCATTCAGCGCCTTAACAAGATCATCGTGATCGACAATGTGAACGCGGCTTTGCGTCTGCCACTCGGCACCGGCCGTGCTCACATCGAAATAGGGCGCCCGGCCAAAATTCTTCAATTCGCCGATATTAACGGAAAAGTCCCACACGGCACCGGCCTGCCTCGCCGAGCGTTCGTAGCGGGCCCGATGGGCAGCAGCATCCAATGGCTCGAAGCCAGGGAAGTGGAGAACTACCCTTTTCCTAATATTGTCCATAATGTTGTCAGTCCCCGGGGCAGGCTTGCGGCGTCAGATACACAGAGCAATGCGAAGACCACGGCCTATCGGCTTTTTCATGGCAATATTCCACAAAGCCATTCGAAAAACATGAAAAATCAAAAGAGTATCGTCATGCGCGCCGAAAACTGACGAGGACTTCAGGGAAACACCCACCTACCTGCTACACGAAGCGGCATTATCCGTCGCCTCGAACGCCAAAAAAGCGAATCAGATCAGCACTCGCGACCGGGATAAGGCGACGTCTCCGCACATGGATCCGCCGGTGGTGCCGTCATAATCCTCTCGACAATCGGAGGCGTGGCCAGCTGCGGTGTCGGCGCGATCGAAGCGCGATAGCCAAATGCTATGCTGAGAATCAGAACGATGGCACTGACGGTAACAGTGCTGTTCAATATCGAGGCTTTGGGCGTGCGGACATGCTCATAATATTCCCGCTCGCCCTCACTCGTCTCTTCAGAGCTGTAAAACTCACGCTCTTCACCAACCTGGCCCTCGGAATAATGATGATGGCTCATGGTGTTCGCTCCCTCAAAATACGAATGCAATGCTCAGCAAGGAACCGATGCGCGCCAAACCGCACCATTCGACCGACTTTAACAAACATACCGGCCGTTTGTAAATTAGATAGCACCCTAATATTAATCGCCCCTTGCTTCCGATTTATTTGTGTTGTTCAGTCTTCGAGTTGAAGAGGCGATTTCAAAACGCACTGTTCAAGAAAAATGGCTAATCGACAAATTCTGCGGCTCACCGGTCGCGCGCGTCGAAAATTCATTCATGCGATGAAAAAGACATACGGTACGTTTTGCGTCTGGAAATCCAATCGGTCGCTTGCTATTTATGGGAGCAGATTTAACGCTGCGGGCCTTGACCCCGCATGTGAAAGGAACTGGACAATGAGCGGCATCAACGAATTCATCGCAAATGAAGTAAAGAATAACGACGTTGTTCTCTTCATGAAGGGCACGCCCCAGTTCCCGCAGTGTGGTTTCTCGGGCCAGGTGGTCCAGATCCTCGACTATATCGGCGTCGACTATAAGGGCATCAATGTCCTCGCAGACGCCGAGATCCGTCAGGGCATCAAGGACTATTCCAACTGGCCGACCATTCCCCAGCTTTACGTGAAGGGCGAATTCATCGGCGGCTGTGATATCGTGCGCGAAATGTTCCAGGCGGGCGAGTTGCAGCAGCACTTCCAGGAAAGCGGCATCAGCGTTCGCGCCGCCTCCTGACCGGTCACCGGGCTCCTCGTCCGGTTTCCATGTTCAATTCGATCGATAAGGCGCTGCCGTCGGGCAGCGCCTTGATATGTTTATGGGAATAAAACCGTGACGACTTCATCCCAGGCTATGTCCCAGGGGCAGCTGCCCATGGGCAAACGCGAGTTCATCGTGCTCGCGGCCTTTCTGATGGCGATCAATTCTTTGGCCATCGATATCATGCTCCCTGCCCTGCAGCAGATCGGCTCCAGTCTCGGCGTCGAGAACGAAAACCATCGGCAATATGTGGTTACGGCCTATCTGATCGGATTCGGCTCGGCCCAGCTCATTTATGGCCCCCTGTCGGATCGTTTCGGCCGCCGCATCCCCTTGTTGATCGGCATTGTCGTCTACGTCGTCTCGGCCTTCGGCATTGCTCTTATTCCATCCTTTGCCGGGCTGCTTGCATTGCGCTTCATTCAGGGCCTTGGCTCGGCGGCAACGCGCGTCATCACCATCTCCATCGTCCGCGACGTCTTTGGCGGCCGTCTGATGGCCGAGGTGATGTCGTTGATCATGATGGTCTTCATGATCGTTCCGGTCATCGCACCTGGAAGCGGCCAGATCATCATGCTCGTCAGCACCTGGCACATGATCTTCGTCTTCATCGGCACCATGGCGACGCTTGTCGGTCTGTGGATGTACTTCCGGCTTCCCGAAACGCTGAGACCCGAAAATATCAGGCCGTTGACCATCAGGTCGGTCGCATCCGGGTTCAAGATGGTACTGACCAACCGCGTTGCGCTCTGTTACACCATCGCCAGCACATTCCTGTTCGGCGCGCTCTTCGGCTTCATCAATTCCGCCCAGCAGATCTACAGCGGCATCTATGGACTTGGCGTCTATACACCCGTCGCCTTTGGCGGCGTGGCGCTGTTCATGGCCCTGTCTTCCTTCATCAACTCGCAACTCGTCGGCCGCTTCGGCATGCGTCGGCTGTCGCATGCCGCCCTGCTCGGCTTCTCCTTCATCACCTTCATCTGGCTGATGGTGCAGCTTTACGGCCCGGCGCCAATGCCTTTCCCACTGTTCATGATCTTTTTCGCGCTGGCCATGTTCCAGTTCGGCTGGATCGGCTCGAATTTCAACTCACTCGCGATGGAACCGCTCGGCCATGTCGCCGGCACCGCGTCTTCGGTACTCGGCTTCATGAGCACGGTCGGCGGCGCATCGATCGGCGCCGGCATCGGCCAGTATTTCAACGGAACGGCGACACCGATGGTCATCGGTTATTTCACCGTCTCGCTGATCGGCCTGATGTTCGTGCTGATTGCCGAAAAGGGGCGGCTGTTCCGCCCGCACAACGCGCCGCCACCGGCCGACCAATCCCTCGCATTGCATTGACAGGCACATTCCCATGACCCCGCCTCAAGACAATACGCCGGCCCAATCCGGCTCCAACCGCATCGGCCTCGGCATCGTCGAATTCATCTTCATCATTGCATTGATGACGGCGAGCATTTCGATGGGCATCGACAGCATGCTGCCGGCGCTTCCGAACATCGGCCAATCCCTCAATGTCGCCAACCCCAATGATACGCAGCTTGTCATCGGCGTCTATTTCCTCGGCTTCGGCATCTGCCAGCTCTTCTTCGGCAGCCTGTCGGATACCTATGGCCGGCGGCGCATTCTACTCGGGGGCCTTGCCTTCTACACGGTGACGCTGTTCGCAGCGGCCTGGAGCGGCAGTCTCTTCGCCCTGCTTGCTCTGCGCTTCGCCCAGGGCGTCGGCGCTGCGGCCGTGCGCATCACCACGCTTGCCATCGTTCGAGATTGCTTCGGTGGCCGTGAAATGGCGCGTGTGATGTCCTACGTCATGATCGTCTTCATGATTATGCCGATGGTGGCGCCCTTCGTCGGCCAGTTGATCGTTGCCTATTCCAACTGGCAATGGATCTTCATCCTGATCGGCATCGTCAGCGCCGGCCTGTTCCTGGTCGCCTATTTCCGCATGAAGGAAACGCTTCCCGTCGAAGAGCGCCTGCCGCTTTCGGTCGCATCCGTGATCTCCGGCTTCAAGACAGTCCTGACCAACCGCATCACCTGCGGCTACATGATCGGCCTGACGCTCTACACCGGCGTGATCTGCGCTTACATCGTCTCGGTGCAGCAGGTCTTCGGCGAAGTCTATGGCCTTGGGGACACATTCCCGATCGCCTTTGCGGCAACGGCCGCCGGTACCGCTGTGGCGCAGTTCGCCAACGGCTATTTCGTCCGCAGCTTCGGCATGCGCCGCATTTCCCACGCAGCCATGATCGTCTTCACCCTTCTCGGCGCTGTCGGCTACATCGTTGGCATGTTCGGCCAGCCAAGCTTCACCTTCATCTATGTGCTGATCTCGATCATGCTGATGATGTTCGCGGTCATCACCACCAACTGCATGGCCATCAGCCTGGAGCCGATGGGACATCTGGCGGGCACGGCAGCAGCCATCACCAGCTCGATTTCCACGACGGTCGGTGTTCTCCTTGGCGGCATCGTCGGCCAGATGTTCGATGGAACCGCTCAGCCGCTGATCGCCGGCTTCACCATATTCGGTGCGCTCACGATCCTCGCAACCCTATGGGCCGAGCGCGGCAAGCTCTTCACGCATCCCGGCGATACGCCGGCGTTGGAGCCCGGCATGGGTCACGTCTGATCGACGTGACCTTCCTCAAACGCCGCTGCGCGGACGGCTGACCCAGCGCACCGCAGCGGCGATGGCGAGGCCGAACAGCGGCCAGACCGCCCATGGCGTACCGTACCATGTGAATAGATTGATGGCGACGATGCCGATGCCGGTGATGACTAGGCTGGCAATCGCCATGTCGACCTGCTTGTTGCTGCGAACGAAGCGGTACGCGTTGACCCAGATGATGATGAGTATCGGCCATTTCGCCCAGAACTCACCGCTCCAGGTCAGTCCATTGAGCACGGCAAGACCGGCACAGATAATCAGCGGCGTCCCGTAATTGAGCCGCCAATCCTGCAGCAGAGGTATTCTTGCCGCCATATCCGGCGCCCGGGCCGGAGCCGGCTGCGGGTTGGACCGATATTCGGATGTCCTGGTGTCGACCACCTGCACGTCACCCACGCGCACCGCATAGCTCGGCACGCCGCCCTCGATATTCTTGACCTCGAGCTGACCGAGAAAGTCGAAGCCGACCGCGACCTTGTTGCGGACCTGGTCGTAAACCGTATTGGAGATGACGATACCGCCGGGAGAGGCGCGCGATTGGAGCCGTGCGGCGATATTGACACCGTCACCATAGAGATCACTACCATCGGCGATCACATCGCCAAGGTTGATGCCGATGCGAAACAGCATCTGCTTTTCGGTATCGAGCGCAGCATTGTAGCCAGCAAGCTCGTTCTGGACATCAACGGCTGCCCGCACGGCTTCGACAACGCTTGGAAACTCGGCGAAGACACCGTCGCCCCAGGTATTGATCACTCGGCCGCCATGCGCCTCGATCAGCCGCGTCATGGCATCGCGATATCGACGAAGGGTCGCAAGCGTCCCCTCCTCGTCCCTGCCCATAAGACGCGTATAATCCTGCACGTCAGCGCAGAAGATGGTGGTCAGCTTGCGGCTCGTCTCGGACATCTGCCTCATCCTCTCGACAAGCGCCACCCACGGCCCTTGCCTCTGCCAAGAAGATAACCTTCCCCGCGTGACTTTCCAAGTGGTCACGCCGGTTGCCGAGCCGGGCCGATGCAGCCTGCTAGACGGTGAAAACCTCGCGCCGCAGCAGCTCCCAGGAATCCTTGTCCACGGCGATCAAAAGTCCGCCATCGAGATGCTGCGGCAGATAGGGCGAACCGTCGAAGCGGCGCGCATAAGCGCCGGCTTCCTGCGAGATGAGCGTACCGGCCAGATGATCCCAGGGCATGAGCTTATTGTACATGAGATAATGGACATGGCCGCCGGCGAGCGTGCGATATTCATGCGCAGCACAGCGATAGTTGGTGGAATAACGCACCTTGGCGAGATTGCCCATGATCTCAGCCCGCTTGCCCTTCGGCAGGAAGCCGGTCGATGCCATGCCGACCATGTCCTCCAGCGCAACCGGCGGGGCGACCTTCAGGCGCAGCGTCTCGCCATCCGGACGCCGCAACCAGGCGCCACTGCCGCGTTCCGCCAGCACCCAGTCGTCGCCCATCGGATCGAAGATAATCCCGGCAACCGTTTCGCCCCTGGAGATCACCGAAGCCATGACACCGAAAGCCGGGATGCCGGAGGCGAAATTGAACGTGCCATCCACGGGGTCGACGATGATGGCCAGATCCGCGCCGGCCAACTTGTCCAGCAGCGTCGGATCGGCCGCGACCGATTCCTCGCCGATGAAGAGCGCCTCGGGCCAGAGCCGCGACACCTCTGCCTTCACCATCCGCTCGGCGCGTTCGTCGGCCTCGGTCACCAGATCCGTCGCTTCGCTCTTGACGCGGACATCATCACTGCCAAGCCTGCGGAAGCGCGGCAGAATTTCCATCTGCGCGGCGCGGCGCAACACATGAGCGAGGGTGGTGATGTCAACGAGCGATGTCATGATGTGGTCCTTCCTTTCAGTCGCCGATAATGTCCCGGCGGATCGTTTGCCAGCTATCCCTATCCGGCGCAGAGATGATGCCGCCCGTCGTTTCACCGGGACGGTAGGGTGAGCCGTCGAATTTGGCCGTATAGCCGCCGGCCTCCTGATGCGCCAGCACGCCGGCGAGATGATCCCAGGGCATTAGCTTGGAATGGCCGATGAAATGCCATTTGCCTGACGCCACCATCCAATATTCATAGGCGGAGCAATTGAGCGAGAACGTCATGCGCGTCTTTGCGAGATTGGAGCAGATGCGCGACCTCTCCGGCTCATCCATATGCCCCCAGGATATCGCGCCGGTCATGGCGCCGAGCGCTGCGGGCGCCGCCACCGAAAGCCGCCTCGTCTGCCCCGTTTGCCGGCGCAGGAAGGTGCCCGCGCCACGCATGGCGGTGACGCTATCTCCGAGAACTGGATCATAGATGAGGCTGGCGATGGTCTCGCCCTTGGCGACGACGGCGACGATCGTGCCGAACACCGGCAATCCCGCCGCGAAATTGAACGTGCCGTCCACCGGATCGATGGTAAAGGCCAGATCCGCATGTGCCAACGCCGGTACGACCGACTTATCGGCCTCATAAGCCTCCTCGCCAACGATAAGAGCGCCTGGAAAGCGCGCCTTCAGCGCCGCTGTGATATGCTTCTCGGCAAGGAGATCAGCCTCCGTCACTAGATCGATGGCCGAGGTCTTTTCCGATATGTCAGCGTCACCCAGATTGCGGAACCGCGGCAGGATTTCCTGCGCCGCCGCCTCGGCAACGATCGTCGTCAGATAGTCGAAGTCCGTATCGGAGAAAGTCATCGGAGGCCTCTGTTTTGAAAGGGCTTCCTCTTATGACCGATTCGATGGCGCTGGTGTGGCAAAACTGCCTAATTGGTGTCGGTTTGCCCAGTCATCAGGCCAGCGAAATCAAAGAGCTTGGGATCGAGCAGATGTGAGGGATTCACATGCGCCAATGCGCGCAGCATCGTATCCTTGCGGCCCGGCATGCGCCGCTCGATATCGGCAAGCATGTCCTTCATCGCGTTGCGCTGCAGCCCATCCTGCGAGCCGCAGAGATCGCAGGGAATGATCGGAAACTGCATGGCGGCGGCAAACTTGGCGAGGTCGTCTTCGGCGGCATAGGCGAGCGGACGCAGCAGCATCAGGTCGCCCTCGTCGTTGAGAAGCTTTGCCGGCATCGATGCCAGGCGGCCACCGTGGAAGAAGTTCATGAAGAAGGTTTCGAGGATATCCTCGCGGTGATGTCCGAGCACCAACGCGTCGCAGCCCTCTTCGCGTGCGATGCGATAGAGATTGCCGCGGCGCAGACGCGAACAGAGCGAACAATAGGTGGCACCCTCAGGCACCTTTTCCTTCACGATGGAATAGGTGTCACGATATTCGATACGATGCTCGACGCCGATCTTGGCCAGATATTCCGGCAGGACATGTTTCGGAAAGTTCGGCTGGCCCTGGTCGAGATTGCAGGCGATCAGATCCACCGGCAGCAGACCGCGCCATTTCAGGTCGAGCAGCAGCGACAGCAGCCCATAGGAATCCTTGCCGCCGGAAATGCCGATCAGCCAGCGCTTCTGCCCCTTCAGCATCTGGAAATCCTCCAGAGCCTGACGCACCTGCCGCAAAAGCCGCTTGCGGAGCTTGTTGAAGGAGACGGACCGAGGCGCGTCGAAAAACATCGGATGCACGCCGGAGCCGGCGTCTTCAGCCTCGATATCGATTTCGTCCATCACCGTCGTCGCGATATTCATTCCATCGTCCTCAGTATCTTGCCACGCTGATAGCAGAAAGCGCGTCAAGAAGACACCGCATCAATCACCGAATACCGACCAGCCCGTGCGTGCTGCCAGCATTTCCAGCGCCACCGCGCCGAGCTGAGAATTGCCGACCTTGTTCAGGCCCGGCGACCAAACGGCGATGGAGCCGATGCCCGGCGCTACGGCCAGGATGCCGCCGCCGACGCCGCTCTTGCCGGGAAGGCCGACATGATAGGCGAAGTCGCCCGAGCCATCATAATGGCCGCAGGTCAGCATCAAGGCATTGATGCGTCGCGCCCGCTTCGGTGAGACGACCGAATGGCCTGTGATCGGATTGCTGCCGCGTGCGGCGAGATAGAGCCCCGCCTTGGCAAGCTGCTGGCAACTCATCGAAAGAGCGCATTGGTGGAAATAGACACCGAGCGTGTGCTCGACCGGATGGTCGAGATTGCCATAGGCACGCATGAAATTGGCGAGCGCGAAATTGCGGAAACCCGTTTGTGTCTCCGACCGCGCCACCCTGTCGTCGATCGTGATCGTTTCGTCATCGGCCACATAGCGCACGAAGCGTAGGAGCTCGCCGATCGCCTCGCGCGGCGCATGACCTGACAACACCACATCGCTGACGGCAATGGCGCCGGCATTGACGAAGGGATTGCGGGGAATGCCTTCTTCACGCTCGAGCTGGACGATGGAGTTGAAAGCGGTGCCAGACGGCTCGCGTCCCACCCGCTTCCACAGGCTTTCGCCGACCTTGCCGAGCGCCAGCGTCAGCATGAACACCTTGGAAATGCTCTGGATGGAAAAGGCTACATCGGCATCGCCGACACTATGAACCTCTCCGTCGACCGTCGCGATCGCCATGCCGAACTGCTTCGGATCGACCTTGGCGAGCTCCGGAATATAATCGGCGACCTTGCCTTCGCCGATGCGCGGCGAAAGCTCAGCATGGATGCCGTCAAGAACTGCCTGCAAATCGGTCATAGAGCGCTCCAAGACAAAAAAGCCGCTCGAAGGGAGCGGCTTTTCCATTCATCAAGAAGAATATCCGCTTATTAACGCGAATAGAATTCGACGACCAGATGCGGTTCCATGACGACGGCGTAAGGCACGTCGGCAAGAGCCGGGACGCGAGCGAAGGTCGCAACCATCTTGTTGTGGTCGGCTTCGATGTAGTCCGGAACGTCGCGCTCAGCGAGGGAAACCGCTTCCAGAACGGTGACCAGCTGCTTGGACTTTTCGCGAACTTCGATGACGTCGCCAGCCTTGCAGCGGAACGAACCGATGTTGACGCGAACGCCGTTGACCGTGACGTGGCCATGGTTGACGAACTGACGCGCTGCGAAGACGGTCGGAACGAACTTGGCGCGGTAGACGATCGCGTCCAGGCGCGATTCGAGCAGGCCGATCAGGTTTTCCGAGGTGTCGCCCTTGCGGCGGTCAGCTTCAGCGAAGATGGCGCGGAACTGCTTCTCGCGCAGGTCGCCGTAGTAACCCTTCAGCTTCTGCTTGGCGCGCAGCTGCACACCGAAGTCCGAAAGCTTGCCCTTGCGGCGCTGGCCGTGCTGGCCCGGGCCGTATTCGCGACGGTTTACCGGGGACTTCGGACGGCCCCAGATGTTCTCGCCCATACGGCGGTCAATTTTGTACTTGGACGATTCGCGCTTGCTCATCGCATTTCCTTTCAAACGTTGCCGCGGCCCGTTGCCGAACCGCGAAGGAAACACGCCCTCCTCTGAACTCCGTTTTCGAGCTCTGACAGGCTTCTCACATTAGCGAACGGAGAAAGCCACGGGACATGTCAAATGAAACACCGGACATTTCTGCCCGGCGTTGGGGCGGTCTCTAAGGGGTCGTCATGAAAATGTCAACAGCGCCTGGCGCTCTTCAGCAAGAATACGGCAGCTATTCCGCCGCCGCTTGCTCGCCGCCATCAAGATCAGGCGCATTGGCGTCGCCCGGCACAGTCTGGCATCCCATATCCGGGAAAGCGACGATGCGCTTGCCGGAGAAGTCCGTGTGGACGACAACGCTGCCCTGTTCCTCGAAATAGCTGAGCAGACGCCGGGCGCGACGTGCCGAATGCGTGCCGTAGGCGCGGGCGATACGGGCATCGGATGGGCATGGCTCGCTGCCGATCGCCGCCTTGGCCAGCATCAGGAACACACCCTGCAGATCATCAGTGACGCTCGAGGAGAGCGAAAGAGCCGTTGCCCACTGATCGGTCGCCATGATCGCTTCGTCGGCGCCTGAACGTACGATCGCCACGCGGCGACGGAACTCCGACAAGCTCATCGGTGTACCAGGCACGCGGCGCATGCGCAGCCGCACGAGAAATTCCTGATAGAGCACCGAATCCGTGCGGAAGCCGGAAGCCGGATCGTCAAGGATCTCCGACAGCACACCGCCCACCCTCGCCTCGCGATCCTCGCTCGATAGTTCCGGCTGGCTGACCCTCGGCTCGGCCGGAGCCGAACTTGCCGCCGGCACGGAGCGGGAAAGCTCGGCCAGAATGTCAGTTGTCGGACGTGGCGCAGGCGTGGTGCGACGCACGATGGCCTTGGAAAACTCTTCCGGATCCGGCGTGAAGATCAGGTCTTCCACATCCTGCGGCGCATCCGGCAGCGGCATCAGCTTCGGGCTCGATGAACGCGCCGAGGTTTCGACGGAACCAATGGTGATCGGCAGCGGCCGCCGCGACAGCGCCGGGCCGAGCGCTACAAAATTGCCGCGCTTCAGATCGCGGAACATTTCCGCCTGACGCCGGTCCATGCCGAGCAGATCGGCGGCGCGCGCCATGTCAATATCGAGAAAGGTGCGGCCCATCAGGAAGTTGGAAGCCTCGGCCGCAACGTTCTTGGCAAGCTTTGCCAGGCGCTGCGTGGCGATGACGCCGGCAAGACCGCGCTTTCTGCCGCGACACATCAGGTTGGTCATGGCGCCGAGCGACATCTTGCGCGCATCTTCGGAGACATCGCCACCCACGGACGGTGCAAACATCTGCGCCTCGTCGACGACGACGAGCACCGGATACCAGAATTCGCGATCGGCATCGAACATGCCATTGAGGAAGGCGGCAGCGGCACGCATCTGCTGCTCGATATCGAGCCCTTCGAGCGTCAGCACGCAGGACACACGATGCTGGCGAATGCGGTTGGCGATGCCGGCAAGCTCGGCCTCTGTGCGTTCGCCATCGACGACGACGTGCCCGAATTTATCGGCCAGTGTGACGAAATCGCCTTCCGGATCGATGATGACCTGCTGCACCCATTGCGCGGATTGTTCCAGCAGGCGTCGCAGCAGATGCGACTTCCCGGAACCAGAATTGCCTTGTACCAGGAGACGAGTCGCCAGCAGCTCCTCGATATCGAGCTGGGCGCTGGTCCCGCCGGACGCCGTTCCCATGTCGATGCCGACCTGCAATGCACTTCCCCTATGATCAAGAATCAAATGCGGTTGCGTCCCATCTTTCTGAAAGGACGCGCCCTCGTCTAGCAAAGATTTCCAAGCTTCGCGCCCGTGGATTGAAAAAACCCACAGGCAATCGCGATATCAGCGAAACCGGAGATTCGCCCGCGACAGCTCACTGACTGAGGTGCAGCCCATCAGCTTCATGTCGCGCTCGATCTCCGTGCGCAAATGCTTGAGCGCGCGTTCGACGCCCGCCTGGCCGGCGGCGGCCAGCGGATAGAGGTAGAAGCGGCCGAGACCAACCGCCTTGGCTCCGAGCGACAGGGCCTTCAGCACATGTGTACCACGCTGGATGCCACCATCCATCATGACATCGATGCGATGGCCGACGGCATCGACGATCTCGGCCAGTTGATCGAATGCCGACCGCGAGCCGTCCAATTGCCTGCCACCATGGTTCGACAGCACGATGCCGGTGCATCCGATATCGACGGCACGCTTGGCGTCCTCGACAGACATGATGCCCTTCAGGCAGAACTGACCGTCCCAATGCTTCACCATTTCGGCGACATCGCTCCAGTTCATCGATGGATCGAGCATCTCGGTGAAATATTTGCCGATCGACATCGCGCCGCCACTCATGTCCACATGCTCGTCGAGCTGCGGCAGGCGGAATTTCTCGTGGGTGACATAATTCAACGCCCAGGCCGGCTTGATGGCGAATTGTGCGATGCCGGCGAGATTGAGCTTGAAGGGAATGGAGAAGCCGGTGCGAAGGTCGCGCTCACGATTGCCGCCGGTAATACTGTCGACCGTCAGCATCATGACGTTGACGCCCGCTTCCTTCGCCCGCTCCATCATCGCCCGGTTCAGCCCACGATCCCTGTGGAAATAGAACTGGTAAACCTGCGGTCCCGCATGCCTCTTGCGGATTTCCTCAAGACTGACCGTGCCAAGCGAAGAGACGCCGAACATGGTGCCGAGCGAAGCCGCTGCCGCCGCGACCGCGTTCTCACCCTGATGATGGAACAGACGCTGCAGGGCCGTCGGCGAGCAATAGAAGGGCGTCGCGAGCTTTTGTCCCATGACGGTGACAGACATGTCGATCTCGCTGACGCCGCGAAGAACGTTCGGCACCAGATCGCAGCTCTCGAAACTTGCGGTATTGCGCCGAAGCGTCACTTCGTCGTCGGCAGCGCCATCGATATAATTGAAGATCGGACCGGGAAGCCGGCCCTTTGCCAGAGCGCGGAAATCATGAAAGTTATGGCAGTCACGCAGGCGCATGGCTTGCCTCGACGATCAAACTGCAACCATTTTCAAAAGACATCAAATATCGATCTCCCAATATCCGCCGCTCCGTCCGACTTAAAGTCGGTGCAGTCGTGCTTCCCATTTGTAAAGCACATCCGGCTCCCTCTCCTCATTGCCTGCCCCGTCCGACTCGTCAACCACGAAGAAGCCGTGCTTTTCGTAAAAACGGCGCGCAGGCTCGTTTCTCTGGAATGTCCAGAGCGAGAGCACGGGATAGGCCGATTTGGCGACATCGAGCAATCGGCCGCCGATACCCCTACCTTGAGCTTCGGGCAGAACGTAGAGCTGATCGATCCAATCCTCCAGAAAGGCAATGACGCCCACGAGGCGGCCATCTTCTTCGGCGCCCCAGATCTGGCAGTCCTTGAAAACAACGGCACTCCAGAAGCCGACATCCTCTTCCGATGTATGCAGCCCGGAGAGCGTCGGAAGGCGCTCGTTGAAGGAGGCGCGATGAACGGCCGCTGCTGCCGGCATGTCCACGCGATCGAGTTTACGCAACGATATTGTGTCAGTCATCATCAAGCCTTCAGTCCAAAACCCTGCATCAACCGCCGGGTCGGGAAATCCGGCGCGCCGGAGGTGAACATTGCAAAGTCGAAATTATCGGGATGAACGGCGTCCGCCACCTGCGGCACCAGGCTGCGCGCACGCCTCGCAATTGCCTCAGCGGGATCCAGCCAGTCGACAGGCCATGGCGCCAGCCGGCGGAAGATATTCGCCATGAACGGATAATGCGTGCAGGCCAGCACGACGATGTCGGTCTTGCGGCCATCCATCTCGACGAAACATTGATTGATTTCGGCGAGCACTGCTTCGTCGGACACCGCGTCGCCGCGGATATAGGCTTCCGCCAGACGAGCCAGATTTTCCGATCCCACAAGCCGGACATGGCACTGGGTGGCGAAAGACTGGATCAGGTCGCGGGTGTAGGCGCGCTTCACGGTGCCCGGTGTCGCCAGCACAGAGACCAGACCTGAGCGGGTGCGCTCCGCCGCCGGCTTGATCGCCGGGACCGTTCCGACAAACGTCATCGTTGGAAAGGCTGCCCTCAGATCGGCGCCGACAAGCGTGAAAGCCGTATTGCAGGCGATGATGCAGACTTCAGGATCATATTGCAGAAGCAGCTTGGCAAAGAGACCGACGATGCGCTCCTTCAGCGCCTGCTCCTCCCAGCCACCATAGGGAAAACCGGCATCGTCGGCGACATAGATAAAACCGCGCTCTGGCATCAGAACCCGCGCCTCACGCAAGACGGTAAGCCCGCCAATACCGGAGTCGAAGACCAGGACCGGTTTCAGCTCATTCGCCGCTGCTGTCATCGTTCTTGGTTTCCTTGGTCGTTTTGGAGGACCGGGGATGCGAGCCGCTGCCGCGAGGAGCATTCCGCGTAAAACGGTCGAGGGACGAGATCACGCCGCGCAGCACGCTGATTTCCTGTTCGGTAAACGCCCTGCGCGACAGGACAGCTCGGAGATTGTCGACCATTTTCGGCTTTTTCCCGGCAGGATGGAAATAATTGCGGGCATCCAAAGCCTCCTCGAGCTGGTCGAACAGGCCAAAGAGCTGATCCTTCGTGGAAGGCCGCTGCTCGATGGCCTGGAAAGGCACCTCGGCAACGTCCTCCATACCCGACTTCATCCACTCGTAGGACATCAACAGCACGGCCTGGGCGATATTCAGTGACGCAAAGGCCGGATTGACCGGAAAGGTCACGATCTCGTCAGCCAGCGCCACTTCCTCATTCGTCAGACCCCATCGCTCGCGCCCGAAGAGGATACCGGTGCCCTCGCCGGCCTTGAACCGCGCACGAAGCGTCTCCGCAGCCACCACAGGCGAGCAGACGGGCTTGTAGCCATCGCGCTCGCGTGCCGTCGTCGCATAGACGAAATTCAGATCGGCGATTGCCTCCTCCAGCGTATCGTAGACCTTCGTCGCCTCGATGATGTGATCCGCCTTGGAGGCAGTCGCCTGTGCCCGCTCGTTCGGCCAGCCGTCGCGCGGATTGACGAGGCGGAGCTCTGCAAGACCGAAATTCGCCATGGCCCGCGCCACCATGCCGATATTCTCGCCCATCTGCGGCTCGACCAGAATGACGGCCGGCCCTTCGGCCAGAAGTTTACGCTCGCTATTCGTGCCTGCCATGACGCTTTATCTCCGCGCGCGAACCTTAATCACGCAAATCACGGTCGGAATAACGAGAGAGGCGGCAATCGGCAAGGCTTTTGAGTGTCCCGTTCGGCACCTCAAGTCAATTGTCATTTAACGAGCGCTTACATATGGTCTACGGCAATCCATAGCTGCGAAATGATCGAGGCGTGAATGAAGACGGTGCGAATTCCACCAAGGTTGGCGGCTGGGGTCGCCCTTGCGCCGTTGCCTTCAGCAGCCATAGCGGCGCTCCTCCTGAGACGGGGACTGGAAGATTACATATCGATATGGGAGGCCATTTTGCCCTTGGCCGCGATTGGTTATGCGATTGCGTTCAGCCTGGGGCTCCCCATCCATTTTGCTCTGTTTCTAAGAGGATGGACAAAAATCGGCCACTACACCGCCGCAGGCGCAATTTTAGGGGCGGCAGTGCTCTTTTCCATGTTCATTATTGGAGGCAATATAAGCACCATCAGAGCCGACGAATACACGCTTCTGGCTCTAGCTACGGCAGTGGGATCTGTAGGGCTCGCTGCCACCACATTCTGGCTCATAGTCCGGCCGGACAAAAATGGCTTCAGCACAAACTGACTATTGCGGGTTGGCCGGCTTCTGCTGATCGGAAGGTTGTTGCTGCTGCTTGACGAGATCCTGCATGACCGATTTCAGCGAGCTCGGGCTGCCATTATCGTCGTTCGTGACGATGTCGTCGATGACGGGCCTTCCGGCCTCCTGGATGACTTCGAAACGCACAGTAGTCGTCTTCTGATAATCGGCATCGGTGCCCATGCAGGTGGACTTTTTGAAGGTCGCCAGCACCTCGGTCACATTGCCCTTTGGTGGCTGGGCAGCCAGCTTCACCTCTTCCAGCGGACAGGCGTCCTGAGCATTGACGATGACATCATAGTCGAACGGCGAAATGCCATCCTCGTCGGCCGCGGGAAACTGAGCTGCCGCCTGATATTTCGCAGCGAAATCCTTGCTGTAGTCTTCCTTGAGCCTGCTTTCGTCGAAAATATCCTGCCAGTCGCTGTCGCCGCCGGCCCAGTTGGAGACGGTCGCATCCATGATGACCTTGACCGGGGCCGTCGCATCGGCTGCGAGCGCCATCTGGGCGCCCAGGGAAAATTGAAAGAGCGTAAAGGCAAGTGCGGAGACAGCAAATTTCTGCATGATATGATTCCGTTGCGGCAGGCAAAACACCGGCGACATTAGACCCATCGAATGCTTTGGCAATGGCCCGCTCGTAAAAAGCAGGTGATCCGGCGAATGATCAAAAACGCGATGTCGAGGGCTCTATCGGCTTTGCGTTCCGGGCTTGCGGTGTTATAGCGCTCGGGACTTCACATTCACCACAGGACCATCCGGTCCCATCAGCTTAAACGAGGCAGAAGTATGAAGAAGATCAAGGTCGCTAACCCCGTTGCCGATCTCGATGGCGACGAAATGACTCGCATCATCTGGCAGTTTATCAAAGACAAACTGATCTACCCCTACCTCGATATCGATATCGACTATTACGACCTCTCGGTCGAGAACCGCGATGCGACCAACGACCAGGTCACTGTCGATGCCGCCAACGCCATCAAGAAGCACGGCGTCGGCATCAAGTGCGCGACGATCACGCCGGACGAAGACCGCGTCAAGGAATTCAACCTCAAGCAGATGTGGAAGAGCCCGAACGGCACGATCCGCAACATTCTCGGCGGCGTCATCTTCCGCGAGCCCATCATCTGCAAGAACGTACCGCGCCTGGTTCCGGGCTGGACCAAGCCGATCGTCGTCGGCCGTCACGCTTTCGGTGACCAGTACCGCGCGACCGATTTCAAGTTCCCCGGCAAGGGCAAGCTGACCATCAAGTTCGTCGGCGAAGACGGCACGGTCATTGAAAAGGACGTCTTCGACGCTCCTGGCGCCGGCGTTGCCATGGCCATGTACAACCTCGACGAATCGATCCGCGAATTCGCCCGCGCCTCGATGATGTACGGCCTGATGCGCAAGTGGCCGGTCTACCTGTCGACGAAGAACACCATCCTCAAGGCCTATGACGGCCGCTTCAAGGACATCTTCGAAGAAGTCTACCAGAGCGAGTTCAAGGCGAAGTTCGACGAAATCGGCATCACTTACGAACACCGCCTGATCGACGACATGGTCGCCTCCGCTCTGAAGTGGTCCGGCGGTTACGTCTGGGCTTGCAAGAACTACGATGGCGACGTCCAGTCCGACACGGTTGCACAGGGCTTCGGCTCGCTCGGCCTGATGACCTCGGTTCTCTTGACGCCGGATGGCAAGACGGTTGAAGCCGAAGCCGCACACGGCACGGTGACCCGACACTACCGCCAGCACCAGAAGGGCCAGGAAACCTCGACGAACTCGATCGCTTCGATCTTCGCCTGGACCCGTGGTCTCGCCCATCGCGCCAAGCTCGACGACAATGCCGAACTGGCCAAGTTTGCCGCCACGCTCGAAACCGTCTGCGTCGATACCGTCGAAGCCGGCTTCATGACCAAGGATCTGGCCCTGCTCATCGGCCCGGATCAGCCTTGGCTGTCGACCACCGCCTTCCTCGACAAGATCGACGAAAACCTCCAGAAGGCCATGGCTGCCTAAGCCTCGCCGAGATTGGAACTAGCGAAAACCCGGCCTCAGCGCCGGGTTTTCTTTTGCCGGAAATCTTGCCGCCGGCGTCGTGTAGTGGCAAGAATGCGACCAACAAAGGGAGAGAGAGATGGCCGAAGAACTCGTTTTCTATACCAATCCCATGTCGCGCGGGCGCATCGCCCGCTGGATGCTGGAGGAGACCGGCCAGCCCTATCGCACCGAATATCTCGACTATGGCACGACGATGAAGGCGCCCGAATATCTCTCGGTGAACCCAATGGGCAAGGTGCCGGCCATCAGGCATGGCAATACCATCGTCACCGAAGGTGCGGCCATCTGTGCCTATCTGGCAGAAACCTTTCCGCAAGCCGGCCTTGCGCCGACGGCAGCCGAACGCGGCCGCTATTTCCGCTGGATGTTCTTTGCCGCCGGTCCATTCGAGATGGCGGTCACCAATCGTGCGCTTGGCTTCGAAGTGCCGCCGGAACGCCTGCGCATGGCCGGCTGCGGCAGCTTCACAAATGTGCTCGACACCATCGAGCACGCGATCACGACCTCGCCCTTCATCGCCGGCGACCGCTTTACGGCCGCCGACGTCTATGTCGGCTCGCATGTCGGCTATGGGCTGAATTTCGGGACGATCGAAAAGCGCCCGGCCTTCATCGACTATTGGAGCCGTGTAAGCGACCGCGACGCCTACCGCCGTGGCAACGACATCGACAATGCAGCGATGCCAAAGAAGCCGAATCCCTGAGACGGCAGTTGTTTATGCCGATTTACTCATAAAAGACGGCACCCGCTATTGCAGCGGCATGTAGATGTCGGTCAACAGCTCCGTGGGCGGCACGTCGCGCGGATTGTTGATATATTCCTCGAACATGACCGTATCGCGCAGCTGTCGGCCCGATGCCGGCAGCCATTGCGCATAGAGCCATTGATAGGCCTTGTGCATGTTTGCGTAGGGGCCCTTGTGGCGCAGCACGGCATATTCGCCGCCATCGAGCGCGCGCCGCTCCAACGGCGCCTCGGCCGTCATTCCCTCGCCGGCGGTGACGCAGGCGACGGAGCGCAGCTTGTCAGCCTCGACGACATCGGGATCGTCGAGATAGACGCCGATCATGCGCATGTCCGGCCCGGCAAGGCCGCGGGCAAAGATGGTGCCGAACAGGGTTTCGAAAGCTTGGCCGATCTGCATGTAGGAGCCGCGATGGGCGACACCGACGAGTGACATAGGCGAAATGGTGCGAAGCGTAACGTCGAACATGACAGTGATCCTTCCTTGGGTGCTGGGTTCGAAGATCGTATGGCTTCCCTCATTCCGATATCGCGCCGGCGGCATGCCGTAGACGGATCTGAAGATGCGGTTGAACGATTGGAGGTTGGGATAGCCCGACCGCTTTGCAATGTCGCTGATGGATAGACGGGTGTTGACGAGATCGCCGGCGGCACGATGCAGCCGCAGCCGCTTGACCGTGGCCGCAGCCGTCTCGCCATAGATTGCCCGATAGATCCTGTGCCAGTGATAGCTGGACATGCAGGCGATTTCGGCGAGCTTTTCCATATCGAGCTCTTCATCCAGATGCTCATGGATATAGGCCGAAACCCGGCGCAACCGGGTCTCGTAAAGCGTCCACGCCGTTCCACCATTCATGTCAAACCTCTTGCAAACCGATCGGCCCGACAAGACCATAACCCGATTTGACAAATCCTGCGGAGTTGCCCGCACAAAGAAAAATGGCGGACACCGAAGCATCCGCCATTTTAGTCAGAAATATAAAATCAGCGAATTAGCCGGCGAGAGCTGCAGCAACCGCCTCAAGTGCCTCGTCGGCCTTGGCACCATCGGGGCCGCCGGCCTGCGCCATGTCGGGACGACCACCGCCGCCCTTGCCGCCGAGAGCAGCTGAGGCAACGCGCACGAGATCGACGGCGCTTACGCGGCCGATCAGGTCTTCGGTGACGGCCACGACCGCGCTGGCCTTGCCGTCTTCCGAGACGCCGATCAACGCCACGACGCCGGAGCCGAGGCTGACCTTGGCTTCATCCGCCAGACCCTTGAGATCCTTGGGATCGACGCCGGAAATGGCCTTGCCGAGGAATTTGACGCCATTGACCTCGCGAACCGCATCGGCAGAACCGGCCTGGCCGCCGCCCATGGCGAGTTTGCGCTTGGCATCGGCCAATTCACGCTCCAGCTTGCGGCGCTCGTCCATCAGGGCTTCGACGCGGGAAACGACATCGGCCGGCTGGACCTTCAGCGTTGAGGCGAGGTTCTTCACGCGCTCGTCCTGCTCGGCAAGATAGCTACGCGCGGATTCGCCGGTGACAGCTTCGATACGGCGCACGCCGGCGCCAACGGCGCTATCGCCAAGGATGCGGACGAGGCCGATCTGCCCGGTGGCGGAGACATGCGTGCCGCCGCAAAGCTCGATGGAGTAGGGCTTGCCGGCCTTGCTGCCATGCACGCCCTGCCCCATGGACACCACGCGCACTTCGTCGCCATACTTCTCGCCGAACAGTGCCATCGCGCCTTCGGCAATCGCGTCGTCGACGCTCATGAGGCGGGTCGTAACCGAAGAATTCTGCAGCACGATCTCGTTCGCCATCTCTTCGACGACCTTCAGCTCCTCGGCCGTCATCGGCTTTGGATGGGAAACGTCGAAGCGCAGGCGCTCGGGCGCAACCAGCGAGCCCTTCTGCGCGACGTGGGTACCCAGCACTTCGCGCAGGGCTTCATGCAGCAGATGGGTGGCGGAATGGTTGGCGCGCAGGCGCGAGCGTCTTGCGTGATCGACCGTCAGCACCACGGCGTCGCCAACCTTGATCGTACCGTCGGAAACCTCGGCGATATGGACGAAAAGGCCCTCGCCTTTCTTCTGGGTGTCACCCACCGCCAGCTTGCCGCTGTCGCCGGAGATGACGCCGGTATCACCCATCTGACCGCCGGATTCGCCATAGAATGGCGTCTGGTTCACGATGATCTGCACCTTGTCGCCAGCCGAAGCGCTGTCGACAGCGGCACCATCCTTAACGATCGCCTGGATAACGCCTTCGGCTGATTCCGTGTCGTAGCCGAGGAATTCGGTCGCGCCGTTCTTTTCCTTGAGCTCGAACCAGATGGTTTCGGTCGCCTTGTCGCCGGAGCCAGTCCAGTGCGAGCGTGCTTCGGCCTTCTGCCGCTCCATCGCATCGGTGAAGCTGGAGATATCGACGCCGATGCCGCGGGCGCGCAAGGCGTCCTGCGTCAGGTCCAGCGGGAAGCCATAGGTGTCGTAGAGCTTGAAGGCAGTTTCGCCATCCAGGCTATCGCCCTTGTGCAGCTCCGAGGTAGCGTCGTTCAGCAACGAGAGGCCGCGTTCCAGCGTCTTGCGGAAACGTGTTTCCTCAAGCTTCAGCGTCTCTGAAGTCAACGCCTCGGCGCGCACCAGCTCTGGATAGGCGCGGCCCATCTGCTGGACCAGCGCCGGCAGCAGCCGCCACATCAACGGTTCCTTGGCACCCAGCAGCTGTGCGTGACGCATGGCGCGGCGCATGATGCGGCGAAGCACGTAGCCGCGGCCTTCATTCGACGGCAGAACGCCATCGGCAATCAGGAAGGCGGAAGAGCGAAGGTGGTCGGCAATGACACGATGGCTGGCGCGATGCTCGCCCTCGGCCTTTACGCCTGTCGCCTCCTCAGAGGCCTCAATCAGCGCGCGGAACAGGTCGATATCGTAATTGTCGTGCTTGCCCTGCAGAACCGCGGCAACGCGCTCGAGGCCCATGCCGGTGTCGATCGACGGGCGCGGCAGGTCGACCCGCTCCTGCTTGGTGATCTGCTCGAACTGCATGAAGACGAGGTTCCAGATCTCGATGAAACGATCACCGTCTTCTTCCGGAGAGCCCGGAGGGCCGCCCCAGATATGGTCGCCATGGTCGTAGAAAATTTCCGAACAGGGACCGCAGGGACCAGTATCGCCCATCGCCCAGAAATTATCGCTGGTGGGGATGCGGATGATCTTGTCGTCCGAAAGGCCGGCGATCTTCTTCCAGAGGTTAAAGGCGTCGTCATCGGTGTGATAGACCGTGACCAGCAGGCGCTTGGCGTCGAGCCCGAATTCCTTGGTGATCAGGTTCCAGGCAAGCTCGATGGCCCGCTCCTTGAAATAATCGCCAAAGGAAAAATTGCCGAGCATTTCGAAGAAGGTGTGATGGCGGGCCGTATAGCCGACGTTGTCGAGGTCGTTGTGCTTGCCGCCGGCGCGCACGCATTTCTGCGCCGTCGAAGCCGTCTTGTAGGGACGCTGCTCCAGGCCGGTGAACACGTTTTTGAACTGCACCATGCCGGCATTGGTAAACATCAATGTCGGATCGTTGCGCGGTACGAGCGGGCTCGACGGCACGATCTCGTGGCCGTTTTTCTTAAAATAGTCGAGGAAGGTCGACCGGATTTCATTCACACCGCTCATATGGGGCCCTTCAGTACTGCGCTCGGCAACTTGCATCAAAGTCAGTGGCTTTTATCGTTCGCTCCCGCCCCTGTCCAGCCGCACAAACAAAACCGGCCGCACATCCCTTGGACAATGCGGCCGGTTTCGGTTTTCGGTCGTAAATCAAAGCCTGGATCGGCCCGCTAAACCGCTATTCAGCGGCGGCATCGCTATCATCGGCATCCGGACCGCCATTCTGCAGGAAGCGATCGGCGATGAGGCCGGCATTCTGGCGCAGTGACTGTTCGATCTCGCGGGCGAGATCCGGATTGTCGCGCAGGAAGAGCTTCGCATTCTCGCGGCCCTGGCCAAGGCGTTGGCTGTTGTAGGAGAACCAGGCGCCGGATTTCTCGACGATGCCGGCCTTGACGCCGAGATCGACCAGTTCACCGGTCTTGGAAACGCCTTCGCCATACATGATGTCGAATTCGACCTGCTTGAAGGGAGGCGCCATCTTGTTCTTGACAACCTTGACGCGCGTCTGGTTGCCGATGACCTCTTCACGCTCCTTGACCGCGCCGATGCGGCGGATATCGAGGCGAACCGAGGCATAGAACTTCAGCGCGTTACCGCCGGTCGTCGTTTCCGGCGAGCCGAACATGACGCCGATCTTCATGCGGATCTGGTTGATGAAGATCACCATGGTCTTGGACTTCGAGATCGAAGCCGTAAGCTTGCGCAGCGCCTGGCTCATCAGACGAGCCTGCAGGCCCGGCAGGCTGTCGCCCATTTCGCCTTCGATTTCGGCGCGCGGCGTCAAGGCAGCAACCGAGTCGACGACGAGAACGTCGACGGCGCCGGAGCGCACCAGCGTGTCGGTGATTTCAAGCGCCTGCTCGCCGGTATCCGGCTGCGAAATCAGAAGGTTCTGCAAATCGACGCCCAGCTTGCGGGCATAGACCGGATCGAGCGCATGTTCGGCGTCGACAAAGGCGCAGATGCCACCCTTCTTCTGGGCCTCTGCAATGGTCTGCAGCGCCAGCGTCGTCTTACCCGAGCTTTCCGGCCCGTAGATTTCGATGATGCGCCCCTTCGGCAAGCCGCCAATGCCAAGGGCAATATCAAGGCTCAGCGAGCCCGTGGAAACCGTTTCGATTTCAACCACGTTCTCGTTGGAACCGAGCTTCATGATCGAGCCCTTGCCGAACGACCGCTCAATTTGAGAGAGTGCCGCTTCAAGTGCCTTGCTTTTATCCACCGATTTGTCCTCTACAAGCCGCAAAGAATTCTGAGACATTCGATCCACCTTTAGGTTATTGAAGCCGCTCTAGCAATGTCGCCGCCGATGAGAATTGTGTACTCTATTTGTTCTCTTTTCACAAGAGCACAACAAGCGATTGAAAGAAAAAGATAAAATGAATTCCGTTCTACTTTTGTTTTCTCCTTTCTTCCCAGACACTTACCCACCGGAGGCAATGGGTTCCAGCATGTTGGCGACCGGCCCGATTCGCCTTTTTGATCGCTGAGGAAAACCATATGGCGAAGAAGATTCTCGTTCTTGGCGGCGCGCATGTCGACCGTCGCGGCCGCATCTTCGGCGAGACGGCGCCGGGCGCCAGCAATCCGGGAGCATGGTTCGAGGAGCCGGGCGGCGGCGGCTTCAATGCGGCCCGCAATCTTGCCCGTCTCGGCTTCAATGTCCGGCTGATCTCCCCCCGAGGCGGCGACCCCTCGGGCGAGATGGTCGCGGAGGCCGCCAGCCATGCCGGCATCGAGGATACGCCCTTCGTCTTCCTCGACCGCAAGACGCCGAGCTACACCGCGATCCTCGAACGCGACGGCAATCTGGTGATCGCGCTTGCCGATATGGAACTCTATCAGCTGTTCGTGCCCAGGCGGCTGGCGATTCGCGCCGTTCGCGATGCATTCGAGGCGACGGACCTTGTTCTTTGCGATGCCAACCTGCCGGCCGAAACCTTGGGCGCGATTGCCGCAAGGGCGTCTGCCTGCCGCAAGCCCGTCGCCGCCATCGCGATCTCACCGGCCAAGGTTATCAGGTTGAAGCCGAGCCTTGCCGGCATCGATCATCTTTTTCTCAATGAAGCCGAGGCCGCGGCGCTCACCGAGAGCCGTCCGGACGATCCTCTGGAATGGGTCAGCGGATTGCGCGCGCTCGGTCTGCGCAACGGCGTCATTACCCGTGGCAAGCGCGAGCTGATCGCGTTTTCGCGTGATGCCGTCGTCAGCCTGCAGCCGCCCATCGTCGAAGATGTCGCCGATGTCACCGGTGCGGGAGATTCCCTTGCGGCCGGCGTTTTATCCGCGCTGCTCGCCGGACACGATCTGGCCGAAGCTGTCCGCCACGGTGTAGCCGCAGCCGCGATCACGGTGCAGTCGCCCTTGGCCACGGCTGAAAATCTCTCGCCCGAGCTTCTAAAGTCGATGTTGGCCCTTGTTCCCGAGGTCGCTATTCTGTCATGAAGCTCGCTTCACTAGCCTATCCTGTTTCAGTCAATTGGACACGACAATGACCAAGCCTATCTCGCCACTGCTTCCGATCGCCTATTCGAAGGAAGTCGCCGCCGCCAAGATGCGCGGCGCGCCGCTCGTCGCGCTGGAATCGACCATCATCACCCATGGCATGCCCTACCCCGGCAATATCGAGATGGCACGCAGCGTCGAGGCGATCATTCGCCAGGAAGGCGCGGTTCCGGCAACCATCGCCGTTATCCACGGCACGCTGCATATCGGTCTTGAGCCGGAAGAACTGGAAGCCCTTGCCAAGACAGAAGGCGCCATGAAGGTGTCGCGTGCCGATCTCGCCTTCGCGATCGCCGAGCGCCGCACCGGTGCGACCACGGTCGCCGCCACGATGATTGCGGCTGCCCGCGCCGGCATCAAGGTTTTCGCGACAGGCGGCATTGGTGGCGTCCATCGCGGTGCAGAAGAAAGCTTCGATATTTCGGCCGACCTTGAAGAGCTTTCCCGCACCGGCGTCATCGTCGTCTGCGCCGGGGCCAAGGCGATCCTCGATATTCCGAAGACGCTGGAAGTTCTGGAAACCCGCGGCGTGCCCGTCGTCACCTATGGCAGCGCCGAATTCCCGGCCTTCTGGTCGCGTTCCTCCGGCCTGCCGAGCCCGCTGACGCTCAATAGCCCGGCCGCAATCGCCAATTTCCAGACGACCCGCGAACAGCTCGGCATCGATGGCGGCATGCTGATCGCCAATCCGGTGCCGGAAGCCGACGAAATTCCGAGCGAGGAAATGGAAATCTACATCCAGCGCGCCCTCGACAGTGCCGAGCGCGACGAGATCGCCGGCAAAGCCGTGACCCCGTATCTGCTCAGCACCATCTTCGACATTACCGATGGCCGCAGCCTCAAGACCAACATCGCTCTCGTCGAGAACAATGCACGTCTCGGTGCCGAAATCGCCGTCGCTCTGGCGGAATAAACAAAGCCGCAGCCGCCCTAGGTCAATGTGAAAAGGCCAAGGGCGGCCCGCAATTCGGCATGGGTTGCCTCCGTCCTCTCCCTTGCCTTGAGGCTCCCCTCGCGCAATATGTCCAGTACATAGCCTGGCTCAGCGGCATATCGGGCGCGGCGCTCGCGGATCGGCGCAAGCAACGCCTGTAGAATATCTTCCAGATATCTCTTGACGGTGACATCACCCAACCCACCCCGCCGATACCGCTCCTTCAAGTCGTCCACGAGCTGCCGATCCTCGCAGAAGGCGTCGAAATAGATAAAGACAACATTTCCCTCGATCTTGCCGGGATCGCTGGCACGCAGGTGCGTGGGATCGGTATACATGCGCCGCACGGCATCGGTTATTTCGTCTGGCAATGCCGAAAGCGGAATCGCATTCCCCTGCGATTTGCTCATCTTCGCCTTGCCATCGACACCGGGCAGCCGGCCCACGGCGGGTATCATGGCCTCGGCTTCGACAAGAATATCGCGACCGACCTGCCGGTTGAGACGGCGGACGATCTCGTTGGTCTGCTCGATTAGCGGCGCCTGATCCTCGCCCACGGGCACGACCGTCGCCCTGAAGGCGGTGATATCGGCCGCCTGGGCCACCGGATAGCAGAGGAAACCAGCGGGCACGTCACGCTCGAAGCCACGCAGCTGGATTTCGGTCTTGATCGTCGGATTGCGCTCCAGACGGCTGACCGTCACGAAATTCAGATAGAGCAGCGTCAGTTCCGCCAGTGCCGGCAGCGCGGACTGCAGGCAGATCGTCGTCTCCAACGGATCGATGCCGACGGCAAGATAGTCGAAGGCGACTTCGAGAACATTGCGGCGGACTTTTACCGGATCATGGGCATTGTCGGTCAACGCCTGTGTATCCGCCAGCAACAGAAATTGCCGGTGAGAGCGCTGAAGTGCGACGCGGCTCTTCAGCGATCCGACGTAGTGACCGAGATGGAGAGGACCCGTGGTCCTGTCGCCCGTCAATATGACGGGACGTGTATCGATAGGGGAAGACATTTTTGCTCCGTAAAGGGAGCCGCCGCCATCGGGAAGGAAAAGGGAAATGACCATGCCTGCCGGATCACGGCGGCAAGGGTCGATTTCGTAAAATGACGACTGCCGCTCCTAGAAGGAGCGCCACCACATTTGGCAAATGGGCTTGGCAAGGTCGATCATGCGCGGTTGATATCACCGATGCGACGGCATCGGCAATATCGACCGGGAAAATTCGCCTATCGGTCCAGCGTCTCCCGCACAACGACCGCCAGCTGCTTCAGCGAGAAAGGCTTCGGCAGGAAGCCGAACTGTGCGTCGGCCGGCAGATTGCGGGCAAACGCATCTTCCGCATAGCCAGAAACGAAGATGAACTTCATATCCGGATATTTCTTGCGCAGCTCACGCAATAGCGACGGGCCGTCCATTTCCGGCATGACGACGTCGGAGACGACGACGTCGACCTGACCGTCAAGCTCGTCCATGATTTCCAACGCCTCGACACCCGAACCCGCCTCATAGACGGTATAGCCGCGTGTCTCTAGCATGCGCTTGCCGCCGCGACGCACGGCTTCCTCGTCCTCGACCAGCAGCACGACGGCAGACTTGCCGGTCAGATCCGCCGGCTCTTCAGCCGGTGTCGCCGTTGCGACGCTCTGATCCATCGCCGTAACGCCACGGCTTTCCGCTGCCTTTGCTTCGGCCGCGACAGCCGGGTCGACCATGTGGCGCGGCAGGAAAATGCGGAACGTCGTTCCCTTGCCGACTTCCGACTCCGGATTGATGTAGCCGCCCGATTGCTTGATGATGCCATAGACCATCGCCAGGCCGAGGCCCGTGCCCTTGCCTACTTCCTTTGTGGTGAAGAAGGGCTCGAAGATCTTGTCCATGATTTCAGGCGCGATACCCGTACCGGTATCGTTGACCTCGACGAGAACCATATCCTCATGCGGCAGATAGGCATAGTTGAAGGCGCTGACATCCGCGGCCAGAAGATTGCGGGTGCGCAAGGTCAGCGTACCGCCGCCCGGCATGGCGTCGCGCGCATTGACGCAAAGGTTGATGAGAACCTGCTCGAACTGCGAAAGATCGGTTTTGACGGGCCAGAGGTCGCGGCCATAGTCGACATCCAGCTTGACATGCGTGCCCGATAGCAGCCTGTCCACGAGCATGCGGAGATCGCCGATCACGTCGGTCAGGTTGAGGATCGACGGCCGCATGGTCTGCTTGCGCGAGAAGGCGAGCAATTGCCGCACCAGCACAGCGGCACGATTGGCGTTGCGCTTGATTTCCATCAGATCCGCAAAGCTGGCGTCGGAAGGCCGTGCCTGCAGCAGCAGGTGATCCGAAGAGAGCAGGATTGCGGTCAATACGTTGTTGAAGTCATGCGCGATGCCGCCGGCAAGCGTGCCCACCGCGTTGAGCTTCTGCGTCTGCGCCATCTGCGTCTCGAGCGCCTTCTGCTCGGTCACTTCGACGGCATAAACGATCGCAGCCTCTTCCGGCGCTTCGTCGGTCTGGTCGATCACGGCGTTGATATAGAAGCGGAAATGCCGGGTGTCGTCCTTGGGATTGCGGGAATCGATCGGAGGAATATCGCCTTGCCTATCCTTGGCAGCCGCCAGCGCCTGATGCAGGCGCGAACGGTCGCTGTCGTTGACGACGGTCTCCAGAGCCGCGCCACGCTCGATATCGTCGCGCGACACCAGATCCGAGAAGAGCTTCAGGAACGGCGCATTGGTCCGCAGAATGCGGCCGGCGCCATCGACGGAAGCGATCGCCATCGGCGTATTGTTGAAGAACCGGCTGAAGCGCATCGCAGCCGCAGAAGCCGATTGCTCGGTGTCGCCGCCGTTCTGGCGTGTCAGGACGATGGTGCGGCTTTCGCCCGGGGCGCCATCGCGCATCGACGTGACGCTGTGGACGATCTGTACCGGCAGGCTCTGGCCATTCGAGCGCCTGAGATCGAGATCGAGCGTCACCGTCTTCTTCAATCCGGGCTCGGCCTGGACGGACTGGATCAGCGCCAGCCCTTCGCCGGCGACGAGATCGCGGATGGTCATCGACCCCGACACGAACTTGGTCAGGTCGAAGCCCAGCCACTCCGCCAGCGTCGCATTGAGATAGAAGATCTCGCCCTTGCGGCCGGCGGAGAAAAAGCCTGCCGGCGCGTGGTCGAGATAGTCGATCGCGTTCTGGAGCTCCTTGAAGAAGCGTTCCTGATCGTCGCGCTCTGAGGTGATATCCGTGATCTGCCAGATGTGCAGCGCCGTGCTGCCGCCCTGCTCCGGCTGCAATACCCGCGCTTTCAATCGATACCAATGGGCTGTCTGCCCGACTCCATTGAAAGGACCGAGCGGCTTCAGAAGCCGGAATTCTTCCGATCCTTCCTTGCCGTCGCGCAGGCCGTTGGCGAGGCGGTACAAGGCCTCGTTGGACTCGCGGTTGCGCGACAGCAACGTCTCCAGCGACTGCACTTCCGTCGCCTTGGTGGCGCCGGTCAGCCTGCCATAGGCGGCATTGGCATAGACGATGCGAGCCTTCTCGTCGGTAATCAGCGTTCCATCCGGATGGCTGTTCAGAAACGAGCGCGCCAGACTGTCGGATTGCGGCTGCGGCATGACCTCGACAAAGCCGATGATCGAGGAAACCAGGAAGAAGATGCCGACCATGGCGAGAATGCCCAGGCCACCGAGCACGGCTTCATTGTCGAGTTGGCTCTTGAACACGACGAACGCGGCGGCAGCGGCGACAAGCACCAGCGCAAGCAGCATGATGCGCAGCACAGTGCCGGAACGAACCCCGCGATCCACCAGCGGCACGCTATACTCGTCGGACGGACGCTGCTTCGTCATAAACCCCTCGTCTCCGCCGTTCTCCTCGCGACATGTCATACACGTTACGGCTCGCCGGAGTCGGACCTTTCGAATCTTCTTTAGCAATTTGCATCATCAGCAAAAAGCTTTGCCGGGCCAGAAAGGCTTGAATTCACAGGCAAGACAGCGCAACAGGCTACAATCGCATCTTGTATCCGCTATGATCCTGTCCATATGATCGCCGCATAGGAAGGCCAGGGTCGAAACATCTACCCTGGCGTAGTTGCGCGCGGGCCGCGACATCGGGGATAAATACGGAGTATCTCGACATGTTGGACGAAATCGCCGGAGCCTATGGCAGCCGTTTCTTTCTCGCAGCCGGCGGGGTTGGCATCGCCCTCCTCGTGCTGATCGGCATTCTTTGGGTCATGCGCAACCGGGCGCCGTCTCCCTTCGTGCGCGGTGGCAAGAATCGCCAGCCGCGCCTTCAGGTACTGGACGCAGCAGCCGTCGACGCACGTCGCCGTCTCGTGCTTGTCCGGCGCGATGGCGTCGAGCACCTGATCATGATCGGCGGCCCCACGGATATCGTCATCGAATCCGGTATCTCCGATCCCGCGCGGGCGGGAGCATCGACACCGCTCGAAAGCCCCACGGCACTCGAGGACCGACCGCAGTCACGGAAAAAGGTCGAGGAACTCGAAGGCCCTTTGGCCGCGCTTCCGCAACGCCCGCAGACCGTCGAAGACAAGGTCGAAGCCTATCTGCGCACAGAGCCAACCGTTGCTGCCACGCCAGCACCGGTAGCGCGCCCGGCCGAACTCTCCCCGCCCGTCGCTGCGCCGCCGCAGCGCGTGCAACCGCCCGCACCCGCAATTACCGAGGCGGAGGCCGCCGACATATTGGACGCCGCACGCCAGGTCGTCCTGTCGGCGCAACCGGCGCGCACAGCTCCCGTAGAGCCCAGCATTGAGACCCCGCGTCCGACCGAAACCGGCAACGACTTCCAGCGCGTTCTGGAAGCGGAAATGTCGAAGAACCTGACGGCGGAACGGATCATTCCAAACATTGCCCCGCAGCGCCAGGTCCAGCAGCAGCCGGCCCCATCTCAGGCTCCAGCCCCGGCGCAGCGCGTCGACCCCGAACTTGCCCCGATGACGGGAGCTGACAGCGCGCTTCAGAAGGAAGTGGCTCGTATCTTCGGTGAAATGAGCGTCAGCCGCGACAAATAATGCGCGGCAGAAAACGCGGCCGAATCAAAAAGGCACGACGCATATGACGTCGTGCCTTTTTGTTTATAGGTTCCAATCGAAACGGAACGCTTATTCGTCGCGATAGACTTTCTCGCGGCGCTCGTGACGTTCCTGCGCTTCGATCGACAGGGTCGCAATCGGGCGTGCGTCGAGACGCTTGAGGCCGATCGGCTCGCCTGTCTCTTCACAGTAACCATAGGTACCCTCGTCGATACGCTGCATTGCAGCATCGATTTTAGAGATGAGTTTCCGCTGGCGGTCGCGAGCTCGAAGCTCGATGGCTCTGTCTGTTTCCGAAGATGCCCGGTCGGCAAGATCGGGATGATTTGCGCTCTCCTCAGCCAGGTGACCCAGCGTCTCGCGCGCTTCTCTTAGGATGTCGTTTTTCCAGGCTATCAGCTTTGCTCGGAAATAAGCTCGCTGATTCAGGTTCATGAACTCCTCGTCTTCCGAGGGCACATAATTACTAAGATCGATCTTCTCACTCAACGCGATTCTCCTGAAGAACATCTCATATCGCGGGGTGTATATCCCAACCGATAGTGTCGATTCAAGCCAAATAGACGCTGTCAACCGATTTTTAAATTTGTCATAAAATTCGGCTAAGGGTCTATTTTTTCATCATATATTGACGACAGGCCAAATTTGGCGGTTCCATAACCTTCGCGTGACTACGCCTCATTTCCCGATTCGACGGATCTCAGCGCAGTTGACGGCCCATGCGAATAGACGCTACCTCATGGGACGAATCGATCTTCGGAACTTCATCATGACGACCCTCTCGCCGCCGCCATCACGGGTCTATCTCCTGCGCCATGCGGAGGCCCAACAAGCCGCGCCGGGGCAGCGGGATTTTGACCGCCCCTTGAGCGATAACGGTTATGCCGCGGCTGAGACCGTCGCAGACGAAGTGGCCGACAAAGGCTACAAGCCGGACCTGATAATCTCATCGACGGCGCTTCGCTGTCGCCAGACCGCGGATGCCATGCGCCGCGTTGTCAGCCCTTCCACCGAATTCCGCTTCGTCGATGCTCTCTACAATGGAACGCTGGATATCTACCTCTCCCTGATCGCTTCGCAGACAGACCAGGAGTCCGTCATGCTGGTGGCACATAATCCGATCATCGAGCAGACGCTGGAAACCTTGATTGGTCACGAAGCCCTGGCCGCAGCACTTCCGCGTGGCTTTCCGACAGCCGGCCTCGCCGTCATCGACGCGACACCCTCCGGTTGGTCGCTGACGGATTTTGTCACCGAATAGAGATATCAGCCTCGGGCGAGGCAAGTTGCGCATCTGGCGGTATGGCTCGCCAATATCGCCCCATCTGTTCGGAGCAAGATTCGTTTCCTATATTCACGGTCACGCTGTCACCCAGGGATCCCGCCTTGCCCCCAAGCCTGACCTCCTTTACCGACGACGCTCTCATCGCTTTCGACAATCTCGCTGATCGTGCGACTGGGCTTGTCAGCCCGACAGTCCGTCTGGGCGTAACCGGCCTCTCCCGCTCCGGCAAAACCGTCTTCATCTCGTCGCTGGTGCACAACCTGCTGAATGGCGGACGCCTGCCATTGTTCGAGCCGGTGCAATCAGGCCGCGTTTCCTCTGTCCGTCTCGAACCTCAGCCGGACGATGCCGTACCACGCTTTCAGTATGAGGATCATATCCGGTCGCTGGTGAAAGAGCGCATATGGCCGGATTCGACACGCGCAATTTCGGAACTGCGCATTACCCTGGAGTATCAAAGTGCCAGCGGCTGGAACCGGCTGTTCTCCTCAGGCCGCCTTTCCATCGATATCGTCGATTATCCCGGCGAATGGTTGCTCGACCTGCCGCTGCTCGGCAAGAATTTCCGCACCTTCAGCGACGAGACACTGGCGCTGGCCACAACCGGCATTCGTGCGGAACTCTCGCAGGACTGGCTGGCGATGACCGAAAATGCCGACATCGCCGCCCCCGCGGACGAGATGAAGGCGCGCGAGCTTGCGACTGCCTTTGCCTGGTATCTCAAGGCCTGCAAATCCGACGAACGCTCGCTCTCGACGCTGCCGCCGGGGCGCTTCCTGTTGCCCGGGGATCTCGATGGCTCACCCGCCCTCACCTTTGCGCCGCTGAAACTCCCCACTGAGCGCAGCGCGCCGAAGGGTTCGCTCTGGGCAATGATGGAACGCCGCTACGAGGCCTATAAATCGGTCGTGGTCAAACCCTTCTTTCGCGAGCATTTCGCCCGGCTCGATCGCCAGATTGTCCTTGTCGACGCATTGCAGGCCATCAATCGCGGCCCCGAAGCGGTTCAGGATCTCGAGCGCGCGCTGACGGATGTACTTGCCTGCTTTCGTCCGGGCAACAATTCCTTCTTTTCCTCGCTGCTCGGCCGCCGGATCGATCGCGTGCTGGTGGCAGCCACCAAGGCCGATCATCTGCATCATGAGAGCCATGACCGGCTGGAGGCCCTGACCCGTCGGCTAGTGGAGCGCGCCGTCGAGCGCATCGGCATGGCCGGCGCCGGCATCGAGGTCATGGCCATTGCCTCCGTGCGCGCCACCCGCGAGGCGACGGTGACGCGCGACGGACAGACCCTTCCCGTCATTGTCGGCACGCCGATGGACAAGGAAACCATCGCCGGCGAAATCTTCGACGGCGATCGCAAGACGGCGGTGTTCCCCGGCGATCTTCCCGAGAATCCACGCTGGCTGTTTGAAGCCCTTGAATCCGATGGGGCAAAGGTCCACTTGCCGGAGGTGAATGTCGTTCGGTTCCGCCCGCCGGAGCTGGACGAAACCGGCAGCGGCATCAAGCTTTCAGTGCCGCATATCCGCCTCGATCGCGCCATGCAGTTCCTGTTCGGAGACCGTCTCGCATGACGAAACCGACCCCAAACGAACCAGGCAGTACCTCCCGCCGTCCGGCAGCCTTTTCGCTGGAGCCGAGCGGTACGGCTGCGAAGACCAGTGCGGAAACGCCGCGCCGCAAGCCGCAAAGTTTTGATACCGAGATTGTCCTGACTGCCGATGAGGACGATCCATTCATCAACCCTGCCCTCGACCCGGCACTTGCCGGAGGCGTCGGCGCCAAGCCACGCCGTCGCGGTTTCTCCTTCGGCAAGGTAGCGCTGAGCGCCTTAGGCATCCTGATATCTCTCGCTTTCGGGCTCTGGACGGATCAACTCATCCGTGACCTATTCAGCCGCGCCGACTGGCTCGGCTATACGGCCCTCGCCGTGGTCGCCATCGGTATCCTTGCCATACTCGCCATTGTCTTCAGGGAAACCGCCGGCATGATGCGGCTGGCCGCCGTGCAAAGCATCAAGGCGGAAGCGGAGGCTGCCATCGTCGAAACACGCCCCGGTCGGGCCAAGGCATTGGTGAAGCATCTCTGCACTATTCTGGAGGCCAATCCGGAGACCGCGCGAGGCCGCGCCACTTTGAAGGCGGCCGAAGACGACATCATCGACGCACCGCAGCTGATCGACCTTGCGGAGCGCGAATTGCTCGGCCCGCTTGACCGCCGCGCCAGGGCACTGATCCTCGGCGCCTCGAAACGTGTCTCCGTTGTCACCGCCGTCAGCCCGCGCGCGCTGGTCGACATTCTCTACGTTCTCTACGAGGCGGCGAAACTGGTGCGGGCCATGGCCGAGCTCTATGGCGGCAGGCCCGGCACGCTCGGCATGGTCAGGCTGATGCGCGACGTGCTGGCTCATCTGGCTGTTACCGGTTCGATCGCCGTCGGCGACAGCATCGTGCAGCAATTGATCGGCCACGGGCTCGCCTCCAAGCTTTCGGCACGATTGGGCGAAGGCGTCGTCAACGGCATGATGACGGCGCGAATCGGTATCGCGGCCATGGATCTCTGCCGACCTCTATCCTTCAAGGCGCTCAAGCGCCCCGGCATTACCGACTTCGCCGGAGACCTCACGCCTGGTGTAACCGGCCGCCCAACGACGTGAGCGCCTGTAAATCCGGCTTTACGAGCGCTGAAGAAACCAAGCATTAACCATTCTCGGGCAAAAGTGAGAACCAATTTTACGGTTCCGCCTCGCTAAGGAATGTCCATGTTTTCGCGTCAATTTCTTCTTGTAAGCGGCCTCGCCGCCGCGACCCTCTCTACCGGCACTTGGGTGCAATCGGCCGACGCGGCTCCTCGCGACAAGGCCTTCTTCCAGTCCGTTGCCGGCTCATGGAGCGGTCCGGGCGAAATTGTCGCCGGCAAGTACAAGGGCACGAAATTCAGCTGCAACCTTACGGGCAAGCCGCTCGACGGCAACAATGCGGGCGTCAAGCTCGACGGCACCTGCCGCGTCGGCGTCTTCCAGCAACCGATGTCGGCTGAGATCACCCAGAGCGGCGGCTCCTATAGCGGAAAATTCCTGGACGGCGCGGCCGGCAAGGGCCTGGACATCACTTCGGGCACAGTCAATGACGGCACGGTCGTTCTCGGCCTGATCCGCCAGAAGCTGAACGGCGCCATGATCGCCCGCGTTTCCGACAACAAGTCGATGAACGTTACGATTTCGGTAAAGGTCGGCGAGCAGATGGTGCCTGTCATCGGCGTAACGCTGAAGCGGGCAGACATCGATCAGATGGCCGTCGGATCGATCCAGTAACTTCAGACATGATGCTCATCGTCAAAGGCCGGCATATTCTGCCGGCCTTTTCATTTGATATCAGGCGGATCGCCACCAATCCCGGCTCTGATCCGCAACCTCGATCCCTTCGATATCGACGTCCCGCAGCCAGTTCTTGATCGTGCGGCCCTTCACCAGGAGATCGCCCGCGAAATCATCAAGAGGCATCAGCACGAAACCGCGCTCGGTCATGCGCGGATGCGGGATGGTCAACAGCGGCTCGGCCTGCTCCAGATCGCCATAGGTCAGGATATCGATGTCGATCGTCCGCGGCCCCCAGCGCTCCAGCCGAACCCGCTTCATGTCACGCTCTATATCAAGACAGACGTCAAGCAACGCCTCCGGCGCCAGCGTCGTGTCGACTGCGGCACAGGAATTATAGAACAGAGACTGATCCGTCTTGCCCCAGGGCGGCGTACGGTAAAGCCGCGACACCGAAACCACCCGGCAGTCATCCCGCCCGTCAAGCGTGTGCAAGGCAAGCGCCATTGCATGGACCGGATTGTCCAGATTGCCGCCAAGACCAAGCGTCGCCCGCACGGCTCCGTTTTCAGGCAAAATGCTCAACACTCACCTGTACGTAATCGAGAACACCCGGAACCGGCGCATTGGGCTTGCGCACCGTGATCTTCGCGCGGCGGATACCCGGAAAGCGCTTGCACAATTCCTTGGCCACATCGAGCGCCAGCGCCTCGATCAGATATCGCCGGCGGCCGGTGACGATTTCCTCGATAACGGTGAATGCGATGCCGTAATTGACGGTATCGCCGATCGAATCGCGCTCCAGCGCATCACCGGCCTCCACGTCGAGCTCGGCGTCGACAAAAAAGCGCTGTCCGAGGAATTCTTCCTCGTCATGCACGCCGTGGCGGGCAAAGAAAGCGCAATTCTGCAGAGTAATGGTATATGTCACAGCGCTCATGGCGTCCCTCCGTTTCGAACAGGCACAACGGCGTTCGAAAACCGCTCCCTTGGTTCAGGGATCATGCTTTAAGTCTCGCGCGCGTCCTGAGAATAGCATCCGCAACGGCCAGCGCATCCCTGTTGATTGCGACATTGTGTACGCGGAATAGGGCTGCTCCCTGCAAACGCAAGATTGTGCTGGTCGCGGCCGTGCCGACATCGCGGCCGGCGGCATCACGCCCCGTGATGGTGCCGACAAATCGCTTGCGTGAGGTGCCCACCAGCAGCGGCAAGTCGAACCGAAGCAGCGCATTGAAACGCGCCATCAATTCCAGATTCTCTTCGGCATTCTCCTTGGCGAAGCCGAAGCCGGGGTCGAGCACGATATTTTGCCTGCTGACGCCAGCCGCCGCGGCGATGTCGAGCGAACGGCTGAGGAACAGGATCTGATCGTCGATCACATCGGGCAGTTTCTGCCTGTCGCGACCGGTATGCATGATGCAAAGCCCCGCTCCCGTCTGCGCCGCCACACCAGCTATATCCGGCTCGCGTTGCAGACCGAAGACATCGTTGACGATATGCGCGCCGGCTCCGATTGCCAGCCGCGCCGTGTCAGCCCGATAGGTATCCACCGAGATCAGCGCATCGGTCCTGCTTCGCAATGCCTCGATGACGGGCAGCACCCGCCCCTGCTCCTGGCTGGCGCTAACGACATCGGCGCCCGGCTTCGTCGATTCTCCACCGATATCCACAATGGCAGCGCCGTCAGCGATACAGGCAAGCGCATGTTCCACCGCGGCATCGACAGCCTCGTAGTGGCCACCGTCAGAGAATGAATCCGGCGTCACGTTGACGATAGCCATGATGACGCTTTTTTTGCCGACCTCGATGCTGCGGCCATGCGCGACATGCCAGCTATGGCTGCGAAGCTCCGTCACGAACCGTCCCATCCCATTGAAAATGAAAAAACCTTGCGCTCGATATTGCGCTCACAGTGCCTATGCCGCAAGGTTCGCCGAAGTTCAACATGGTTGCGTCACGAATGCCGCTTGCATCCCATAAGATCAGTATTTCGTGTGCCTTGTTGCTCGCGCTCTGCATGACTGAAATCGCCCATGCCGAGGTGGTTACCCGCAAAACCATTTCCTATTTCGACATCAAGGGCAGCAGCGCCGACGAACTCGATGCCGCATTGAACCATCAAGGACCGCTCGCGATGGGCTCCAGCAGCCATCATCCGGGCGCGACGCGAATTCGCTTCGGCGGCAGCGCGACCTATAGTGAAGCAAGCGGCCGCTGCTACATTTCCAGCGCCAGGGTCACGGTCGACACCGAAATCATCCTGCCCCGCTGGCGCGACCGGCGCCGTGCGAGCAAGCAGCTTTCCCTGATCTGGGACACTCTTGCTGCCGACATTCGTCGCCACGAGGATCGTCACGTCGAGATTGCGCGCCAGCACGCCCGGCAGATGGAGCGGCTGATCCTCTCCTTGCCATCGGCCAGCAATTGCGACGCGCTTCAGGACAAAGCGAATGAGGTGACGGCGCGGGAAACCGAGCGGCACGATGCCGATCAGGCGCGATTCGATCGCATCGAAGCCATCAACTTTCAGAACCGAATACAGAGATTGCTTTACTACCGTAGCCGCGGAAACAACCGGCAGTAGATCACCCCGGGACATTCATTCACGCAAAAGACCACTCAAATGTCACGAATTGTGGGAAAACAGCCACTATTTCTGTGAATCGTCCGGTCATGTCGTTCTTTGAACTTTACGATAATCTGAAATAGGTTTTTCTTATTAATCACAGGGATAAACGAACCGGATGATTCGAAAATGCCGGACGATATCTCGAAGTGATCTTCTTTGAATGCCTGCGCTGGCGGGTTTGTTCACTCTTTCAGCGCAATCGGGGTTTGTTTTCCAAAGCATGCGCTAAGTGTTCTCCTGGCGCGTCTTGAAGCCACAGGCGTTTCCTCCCTTGCCTGTCGGTGATGCGCCCGCCTCGCCTCGCTCGCTGTACCAGCTGAGCGGGGCATCTTTTTGGGGCGGCCGGAGAGTTTCAGATACAACTGAGAGCCGGGACCACGCGGCCAAAGCTGCGCGAGCCCTGGCGTCTTTCAAGCCTGACGTTCAGGAACGTGGACAACGAGCCCGTCAAGAGTGCTCGTCATCTTGATCTGACAGGAGAGCCGCGACGTGGGGCGGACATCGAACGCGAAGTCCAGCATGTCTTCCTCCATCGCCTGCGGACTGCCGACCCTCTCCGTCCATTCGTCGTCGACATAGACATGACAGGTGGCACAGGCACATGCTCCGCCGCATTCCGCCTCAATGCCCGGAACGGAGTTGCGTACGGCGTTTTCCATTACGGTGGAGCCGTCGTCGACATTGAGGTCAAAACGGGTGCCGTCAAAGGCGACGATGGTCAATTGGGTCATGTAGATGAATTCCGAAATTCGTGAGTAAAGGACGATCCGGAATTTTACTTCCAACAATTCGCTGGGGCAGTCAACATTTGCGCCGCCGAAACGGATTTCCCGCTTGGCGGCGCAACGATGCATTTGCAGGCTTTCGAAAGGATCAGCTCAGCGCGACAGCTTCAGAATGAAGTTCTCTGCCTCGATGACGCATGTGGTGACGGCGGCCATATGGGTCGCGTCGCTACCATCGTTTTCCAGAGCGCCCGCCGCGTCCGCGACACGAAAGGCGCCGACTGCGCTTGCTGCGCCCTTCAGCTTGTGGGATGCCGCATGGATGCGGTTGGCATCGCCGCTGCCGATCTCCTGAAGACAGGATCGGGCCTGCCGGGCAAACATCTGCAACACTTCGACTTCGAGAGCCTTGTCGCCCATGGTCTGCTTTGCGAGATGGACGAGGTCGATCGCCCGCTCCCTTGATGGGGTCGGCCCGCGCGAATTATCCGGAGATTCAAATGCAATATTCAGTGCTGCCATGTGCCAACGCTCCCGTCCTTAACCTGTGACTGTTTTAGCGACCTGCCGCATAGTTGCGGTCTTGGCATGGCCATCGAGTTAAATTTTGGCACATTGAGGGCGTAAAACTCACGACATGGTTAACGCGCGTTAAACATGCCCAGAATATTGGATTTTCATGCGCTTGAACACGTTAGGAAGGTTAATCGCGCCTTAACGATCCACTGACTTTACAGTGGAATTAATTGTCATGACTGGGGGAATGTGTCACTACGATACGGCTAGATTGGGTTTATGGCGCATGCCTTTGCCCAGGAAGTGGATGATGGTAATGTTTTCATAACATCCGTTTGAAAAACCAGTTATCCACTCTGAAATGTAATGGGAAATCCACCCTCGATATTTATCGAAGACGGAGGACCCCACGGGAGGCAGGGTTCGTCTTTTCTGGATACGGCGGAATTTCCGGAAACGACACGGCAAGCCCGAGTGAGTTGTAACGAGGCGTAACCGCATGGCGAACAAAAAGTACATCGAGTCGGTCGAGGACAAGGCCTTTCAGGCATTGGACGAAGCTTTGCAGATCGATTTCAGTGACGAGAACTTGGAGTCTCGCAGCGGTCCCACGCCTGATGTCCCGGAGCGAAAAGTGTCTGAACCGCCGAAACAGCCGATGAAGCAGACCAAGGACGATGCAGCCCGCAAGGCTGGCAGCGCACGAAGCGCGCCCGCCCCTGCCGCAACGCCCCGCCCCGCGGAGGCACCTAAAAGCCCGAACCTTGCGGCGGCAAACGACGGCAATCGGGCAAGCCCCGCCAGCCTCCTGAAGGCTTTGGATAGCGGCTCCCAGAGCCATGCGGTCCGCAACGCCACGATCTTTTCGCTGTTCTGGATCATCGGCGGCGCCGGCCTCGCCTTCCTTCTCTATGGCGCGCAGATCCGAAACATCCAATCCGTAGCCGATCTCGTCGCCCTTCCCGGTGTCATTGCCTGCATTGTCGGCATCGTCATACCCGTCCTCATGTTCTATGCCTTCGGCATGATGATCTCGCGGGCGCACGACATGCGCAATGCCGCCCGCTCCATGGCGGAAGTGGCGCTGCGCCTCGTCGAGCCTGAAACCGTCGCCTCCGATCGCATCATGACCGTCGGTCAGGCAGTGCGTCGCGAAGTCTCGGCCATGAATGAGGGCATCGAGCGCACGATTGCGCGCGCCACCGAGCTGGAAACCCTCGTCCATTCCGAAGTCAACGCGCTCGAGCGCAGCTATGCCGACAATGAATTGCGCGTGCGCGGCCTCGTCCACGAACTCGGCACCGAACGCGATGCGATCGTCAATCACGCCGAGCGGATTCGCTCATCGATCTCGGGCGTCCACGACCAGATCAAGGAAGATCTGTCGCTGGCGACTGAAGAGATCGCCGTACGCCTGTCTACATCGGGCGAAGCCTTTGCCTCGATGATCGATACCCGCGCTGCGGCGCTGATGGAAAAGTCGGATTCCGCCGTTCAGGCGCTCGGAACTCTGCTCGCAGCCAAGACCGATAGCCTGCTGCAGAACCTCAACGCTTCGGGCCTCGCGCTTAGCCATGAGTTCGATTCACGCCTGGACGCCCTCTCGTCGACGCTTGGCGAACGCGGCAAGGAATTGCTCGGCCAATTTGAAACCCGCGCCTCGACGCTGGATGCGAATACCGAAAAGCTGAACAACGCCCTCAACGAGCGCGCCCGCCAGCTCAACGAAACGCTGGTCGCCCGCACCAGGGAAATCAGTGAGAGCCTCACCGGCGGTGAACGCTCGATCACCGGCACGCTGGATACTGTGCTGGCCAAGCTCAATACGTCTCTTGACGAAAAGGGTGCCAGCTTCCGCCAGAGCCTGCAATCGACGGCCGATGACACCATGATGGACATCGATCTTCGTTCGGGCTTCTTCGAAGAGCGTTTCCAGTCGACGATCGCGCAGCTTTCGACGACCTTTGACGAGCATGTCTCGGAATTCACCTCCGCCTTCGACAAGCGCGCCGGCACGCTCGACAGCAAGCTTTCGGAAAGCCTTGCCCGGATCAATCAGTCCCTGGGCAGCAACTCGGAAGCCATTGAAGGCATTCTGACGTCCAGCATCGAGCGCCTCGGCTCCTCCCTCACCGACCAGTCGTTCGCACTAGCGACCACTCTGGCGACCGGCCAGGAAGTACTGGAAAGCGCCATCGGCTCCAGGGCCGGCGAGATCACCTCTGCGCTGCAGAATGCCACCAGCGGCATTTCCTCCGCCCTCACCTCGGGTACAGGCGAACTGAACGCTGCGCTGAGCACCCACGCAAGCACCTTCACCAATGCCGTCCAGGGCGTGACGCGGGATGTCTCTGCCGCCCTGCAGAGCGGCACGGAAGAACTCACCACCGCTTTCACCGGCCGCGCCAACGAGATCAACAATACGCTCTCGTCCCGCACCAGCGAGATCACCCAGGCATTGGGTTCCGCCCATGAGCGCATCGACGCCGTCATGGCGTCTCGCAGCACGGCCCTGTTCGGTGCTCTTGCCGACAATCAGTCACGCTTCGAACAGACGCTGGCCGAACGCTCGGAAGGCATCGTCAGCGCCGTCAGCGGTTCGCATGAGCATCTGACTGCCGCACTCGACGAACGCACCTCGATGCTGGCGATCTCGCTTGCCGAGAACCAGCTGCGCCTCGAAAACACGCTGGCAAGCCGCGCCGACGCCATCACCGGCGCCATTGCCGAGACACATGGCAAGCTCGCCGATACGCTCGACGACAAGACGATGGCCCTTGCCATTGCTCTCTCCGAAAGCCAGTCGCGGCTGGAAGATACCGTCTCCGGACATGCCGAGCAGGTCGCCGGCACCATGGATGAAAAGACCAAGGCGCTTGCCCGCGCCCTCGCCGACGGCCATGCGCGCCTGGAAAGCACAGTGTCCGGTCACGCCGAAACCGTCACCAACGCGCTCGACGACCGGACCATGGCGCTTGCCATCGCCCTCTCTGAAAGCCAGGCGCGACTGGAAGAAACCGTGGCAGGCCATGCAGAGCGCGTCGCCGATACGCTTGACGGCAAGACTGGCGCACTCGCGGCTGCCTTGACCAGCGGACAGAGCCGCCTTGAGGAAACGCTCTCGAACCGCGCCGAAGAGATCATCAAGGCCTTCGCCGGCAATCATACTGCTCTTGCTGAAGCGCTTGACGACCGGACCATGGCGCTTGCCATCGCTCTGTCCGAAAGCCAGTCCCGCCTGGAAGACACGGTTTCCGGCCACGCCGAGCGCGTCGCCGATACGCTTGATGGCAAGACACGGGCACTTTCCGACGTTTTGACGAACGGTCAATCTCGTCTCGAAGAAACGCTGGCCAACCGTGCGGAAGCCATCACCAACGCATTCGCCGGCAATCACGCCGCCATTGGCGATGCGCTGGATGACAAGGCCATGGCTTTGGCCATTTCGCTTTCCGACACCCAGTCCCGCCTTGAAGACGCTCTTTCCAGCCGCCTGGATGCACTCTCCAGCACGGTCGCCGGCACTCATGACAAGATCGTCAACAGCCTCGACGACAGAACGATGGCACTGGCAATCGCTCTCTCCGAGAACCAGGCGAAGCTCGAGGAAACCCTGACGAACAGCGCCCAGGCCATCGCTCACACCGTGGCAAGCGGCCATGACGCGCTGACCAACACGCTCGACGACAAGAGCATGGCCTTTGCAATCTCGCTCGCCGAAAACCAGAGCCGCTTTGAAGGCGCCCTGGAATCGCGTGCCAACGCCCTGCTCGACAGCGTCTCCGGCGCGGAATCCCGCGTGGCTGGCGCCTTCGGCGACAAGGCGGATGCCATTCGCGCTGCCTACACCGAAAATCAGGATCGCCTCGACCGCTCGCTCGCAGCCCACACGGAATCTCTGTCGGGATTGCTCAACAGCGGCACGGACAGGGTCGAGAACGCGCTTGGCAGCACGACACGCCAGCTTGAAGACACGCTCGGCACAGGCCTGTCCCAGATGGATCAGAACCTGGCCTCTGCTTACGAGCGCATGCGCTCGACGCTGGAAGACCGCAGCAACGCCATCAGCCTGACGCTGCGTGATGCGCACGCTCAGATCGACAATACGCTGATGGAGCAGACGACCAACATCGGGACGTCGATTGCCACCAGCGCCAGCATGCTCGAAATGTCGCTCGAAGACCGCGAGGCTTCGCTCCGCCAGACCATCGACGCAAGCGCAAGAGCATTGGAAGAACGCCTCAGCAGCGGCGCTGGCGACGTTGCCGGCCGCATTCAGCAGGCAGCAGGCGATATCGCCCGCTCGGCGGAAAGCTTCTCGTCCAACCTCAACCAGTCGATCGACGGCATGACCAGCCGCTTCGCCGATACCGGTTCGCGCGTCGAAGCCAGCCTGTCCGCTCTCGAAAGCCGCATTCATGAAGGTGTGACCGGCGTTACCGCCCAGGTTGATGCGGCAGGCAATCGCCTGTCCGAGACCCTGGCAACGGGTGCTGCTCAGATCGATCACAGTGGCAGCGAAGCCGCTGCTCGCATCGAGGAACGCCTGTCGACCATGGATCGCGCGCTCAATGTCGGCCTCGAAGCCGTCAACCGCACGATCGAAGGCAAGGCCGCCAATCTCGCGACAACGCTGCGCACCGCCGTTGCCGATGCCGCTCAGGGTATGGACGGCGAGGCAACCCGCACCGCCGACCTGCTTGCCAGCACCGGCCAGCAGTTTGCCGATAATCTTGGCAACCACAGCGATGCCTTCACACGCGCCATGACCGAGCGTTCCGACGACCTCGTCAACCGCGTCTCGGAAACGCAGAGCCGCTTGGCGAGCCAGGCGGCAGCCGTCGCCCAGACCTTCTCTGAAGCAGGCAATGCAATCGTCAACAAGGTTGCCGAAGCCGAAGGCCTCGTCAGCAACCAGGTCAACACGATCTCGCAGGCCCTGTCATCGGCCGAACAATCGCTGGAAGCCCGCGGTGCCGCCATCCGCAACACGCTTGCCGGCGGTAGCGAGCAAATCGCCTCCACCATGTCCCAGGTCGAGAAGGCACTTGAAGAGCGCGGCACCGCCATCCGCACTGCGCTGGAAGACCGTGCCCGCGAAATCGACGCCACGCTGACAGATGTCGACAAGGCACTGGAAGCGCGCGGCGCATCGATCCGTACCTCGCTCGACGAGCGCACCCGCGAACTGAACTCGATGCTGGCAGGACGCTCGACGGAACTGTCGCGCCTGATCGATGAGAAGGCCCGCCCGATCGTCGACCGCTATGCGGCTACGGGTCAGGAAGCCGCAGCCCTCATCTCGGCTGCGGCCCAGGAAAGCACGGAGCGCCTGCGCGCCGAAAATGCCGCCCTGATCAATGCCATCGCATCGCGCACCGAACATGCGGTCACCACCGTCAGCGCACTCGAAAACAACCTGCTGGCAAGCGTCAACGGCATCATCGCCCGCTTGGCCGAAAACAACTCGGCGATCACCGGCCTGCTCAGCAACGCCGCAGCCGAATATGCAAGCGTTGATGATCGTCTTACCGCGACCTCTGTCCGTTTCGCAGACTCCGCCGCCAAGGCCGGCGAAATGGTTTCGGCCTCCAGCCGCCTCCTCGAAGGCAAGGTCGACAAGCTCTCGGAAATCACCGGCCAGACCTTGTCGCAGGTCGGCAGCATCGTCGGCCGCTTCGACGATCACTCCAAGGTGCTGACGCAAGCTTCCGCGCTTCTGGGTGCCGCTCAGTCGAACTTGGTGTCGACACTGGAAGAGCGCGAAACCGCCCTGCAGAACCTGGCGGTCGGCCTCGTTCAACGCTCGGAAGAAATCGAAAACACCATGCGCGCCCTGGGCACCATGGTCGAGACCGCCTTCGACCGTGCCGAACAGCGCTCCAACCAGGTCACCGGCAATCTGCGCCAGGGCGTGCAGTCTTCCTTCGCGGATATCGGCCGCGTTCTCTCCGAAGTGGAGAAGCGCGCCGAGGATGCCGCGGAAGGCATGCGCGGCACACTTCAAAAGGCCGGCGAGGAAGCGAGCCAGGCCGTTGAAAGCACCTTTGCCAGCGCCGAGCGTCGCTCCAACGATCTGACCAACCGCCTTCGCGGCGGCCTCACGGCTTCGCTGTCCGAAGTCGAGCAGATGTTCGCGGAAGCCGGCAAGACGTCTGATGGTGCCGCCGAACAGCTTCGTGAGACCTTGCGCGTCGCTGTCGATGACGCCGTCGTCCGTTTCGCCGGGGCAACCGACGAGATCCGCCGCTCGGCCGGGGATATCCGCAGGGAACTCGACATGACCCGCAGCGAGTTGAAGCGCGGTGCTTTCGATCTTCCCGAAGAAGCCAAGGAAAGCGCTGCCGCCATGCGCCGCGCCGTCGCCGAGCAGATCAAGGCCCTGCAGGACATCTCGCAGATTGTCGGCCGCTCGACCCAGCAGCTGGAAATCTCCGAGCCCTCGGCCCGCGCCTTGGCAAATCCGCAGCCGGTCCAGCGCCCGCAACCGGCGGCACCTGCACCGACTGCAGCCGCCGCTCCCGCTCCCAGGCCGCAACAGCCTGCGCCTCAGCAGCCCGCTCCTGCTCCCCAGCAGAGCGTGCAGCAGCCGGCACCGCAGCCACAGCAGCCCTCGATCGAATCCCTTAGCTTGCGCGGCTCCATTCCCGCCGAACGCCCGGCCGTGCAGCCGCAGCGCCCGGCAGAGACGCCTGCTCCGGCCCGTCAGGAAACGGCCGGTGGTGGCTGGATCAGCGACCTCTTACGCGGCGCCTCGCGTGACGAGAATGCCGATCTGCCGCCAGCTCGCCAGGCTGCACCGCGTGCACAGACGGAAGCGGCAGCTGCTCCCGTCGCCCGCAATCCGCGCCATGTCGTGGAATCGCTGAACTCGCTCTCGGTCGATATCGCCCGCGCCATCGATCATGATGCTTCGGTCGATCTGTGGCGCCGCTACCAGCGCGGCGAGCGCGATGTCTTCACCCGCCGCCTCTATACGCTCAAGGGCCAGCAGACATTCGACGAGATCAAGCGCAAGTATGATCGCGAGCCGGAATTCCGCACCGCGGTCGATCGCTACATCGCCGATTTCGAAAAGCTGCTTGCCGACGTTGCCCGCACCGATCGCGACCGCACCGTCACGCAATCCTATCTGACCTCAGATACCGGCAAGGTCTACACCATGCTGGCACACGCGGCTGGCCGCCTGAGCTGAGATAGACAAAAGACGAATGCTCAATCCCCGGTCTCAAGCCGGGGATTTTGATTCAAGCCGATAGCAATGAGCGCGATAAAAAAGGCGGCCTTGAGGGCCGCCATTTCTCATCCCGATATCATGTCGAAGCTAGCGAGCCTCATGCACCTTGGAAATCAGGCCGCTGGTGATGCCCACGAGAAGGATGCTGCCGTTGATGCGAACCCAATGATAGCCGCGCGGCGGCGCCGTCAGATGGTTGGCGCGAAAATCGATCTCGGTGGCGCGGCGGCGATCGGAAGCCGACAGACGACGACCCTTGACCCAGCCGCCCTTGCGGACAACCACCCTCTTCTTCACCACATCCTTCTCAACCGCGGCTGGCTTGTTGGCAGGCGGTGCTTGCTTGACTTGAGCTTCCGCAGCCAACGGCATCGCCAGGATGGACGCCGCCAGAAGGACGGTGAAGAGTCTTTTCATTGGTTGTTTCCTCGATTCAGAATTTGCGCGCGAACTTATCCTCACGGACATGAAGCGAATCTGACGGTTGGGTTACAATTCTGTAATGAAAACGCTGATCTTGTGTGGATATTCTCGAATATCGCTGTAGGTAGCGCTACCAGGCCCAACGTCGGCCATGCCCGGATACTTCCGCTTTCCGCAAGCACCGACGGTAACCTCGGCACATTTCCTTCGCAAGCCGGATATTTTCGTCAGGCAAACGCCTGCTACGCACCCGCGCCGGCGCGGCCCCGGCACAGACAAACAAAAACGCCCGGAACCGGGTTCCGGGCGTTTCAGGATGATCAATCCCGCTCGGCTGATTTGGCCCAGAGATTGACGTCGGCCTCGCGGGCGTAAACATCGATCTCCTTCAGCTCTTCCGCCGTGAATTCGAGATTGTCGAGCGCCTTGACGCAATCAACGATCTGCGAGGAGCGGCTTGCGCCGATCAGCGCCGAAGTGATCCGGCCACCGCGCAGAACCCAGGCAATCGCCATCTGCGCCAATGTCTGGCCGCGCTTCTCGGCGATCTCGTTGAGCTTCTGGATGTTCTCGATGATCGACGGACGAATGAAGTCGCGCTTCAGGAAGTGGTTCTGGGCGGCGCGGCTATCCTGCGGAATGCCACCGAGATACTTCGTCGTCAGCATGCCCTGTGCAAGCGGCGAGAAGACGATCGAGCCGACGCCGAGATCTTCCAGCGTATCCACCAGGCCATCATCCTCGACCCAGCGATTGAGCATGGAGTAGCTCGGTTGATGGATCAGGCACGGCGTGCCCAGATCCTTGAGGATTGCGGCGGCCTCGCGCGTGCGCTGTGAATTGTAGGAGGAGATGCCGACATAGAGCGCCCTGCCCGAACGAACGATGTGATCGAGCGCGCCACAGGTTTCCTCGAGCGGCGTATCCGGGTCGAAGCGGTGCGAATAGAAGATGTCGACATAATCGAGGCCCATGCGCTTCAGGCTCTGGTCGCAGGAAGCGATCAGATACTTGCGGCTGCCCCACTCGCCGTAAGGACCGGGCCACATGTCGTAGCCGGCCTTGGACGAAATGATCAGCTCATCGCGCAGGCCGGCGAATTCGGTGCGCAGGATCTCGCCGAAAGCCGTCTCGGCGCTGCCGGGAGGTGGGCCGTAATTATTGGCAAGATCGAAGTGAGTGATGCCCAGATCGAACGCCGTGCGGCACATGTCTACCTTGCGGTCATGCGGGGTGTCGCCACCGAAATTGTGCCAGAGCCCGAGCGAAACTGCCGGGAGCTTCAGGCCGGAGCGGCCGACCCTGTTGTATTTCATTTTCGCATAGCGGTCGGATGCCGGTTGCCAAGCCATGATGATTATTCCTTCGAGATGAAAAAACGCGCGGGTTGTTCACCCGCGCGCAAACTAGCTTTTCCTGCGCTTACTTCAAGAGCGCTTGCGCCTCTTCGATGCCGAGTGCCGCCGGCTGCGTGCAGGTGGTGGTCAGATCGATGAAGCGGTTTTCCGCACCCGATCTCAGGATCGACGTCATGACGTCAACACCGTGCAGCGTGCGGTCGAGCGAGCAACGCGCATCGCGACCGTCGATCAGCGATGCGGCGAGGTCGGCAAGACCGGCTGTGCGGTAGTTGGCGCGAGCGCCGCTCGGGCTTTCCTGATTGGCGATGCCGAAAGGATGCGCCCAGTTCTCAAGCGGTTTGATGTCCTTGTCACGACCGCTGGCCTCGACGGTGCCGCCGAAGAAGTTCGGGTCGGGCACGTATAGCGAGCCCTCGGTGCCGTATAGCTCCATATTGGCATGGCGATGCGACCACACATCCCAGCTCGCGGTGAGCGTGATGTTCGCGCCGCTGACAAACTCCAGCAGTGCCTGGATCGTCGTCGGCGTCTTCACCGGAATGGTCTCGCCATTGCGCGGCTGGCTGGTGATGGTGCGGGTTTCCGACGCCATGGACGTCATGGCACCAACGCGCTTTACCGGGCCGATCAGGTTGATCAGGTTGGCAATGTAGTAGGGACCAAGGTCGAGGATCGGTCCGCCGCCCGGCAGGAAGAAGAAGTCCGGGTTCGGATGCCACATTTCCATGCCCGGGCTCATGACATGGCAGGAGCCCGAGGTGATGCGGCCGATACCGCCGTCATCGATGAACTTGCGCGCAAGCTGATGCGCGCCGCCGAGGAAGGTATCGGGAGCGCAGCCGACGGCCAGCCCCTTTTCCTTGGCGATCCGCCGCAGTTCCTCACCCTGCTCAAGGGTCAGCACCAGCGGCTTTTCGGAGTAGGCATGCTTTCCGGCTTCGAGAATGCGCTTGGAAACCGGGAAATGCGCGTCCGGAATGGTCAAGTTGACGATAACGTCCAGCTCGTCATTGGCGAGCAGTTCGTCGATGGTCTGGGCCTTGACCTTGTATTCCTCGGCGCGCGCACGCGCCGCATCCATGTTGAGATCCGCGCATGCCAACACCTTCAGGCCTTTGAAGAGCGGTGAAAGCGAGAAGTAGGTCGTTGAGATATTGCCGCATCCGATGATGCCGACGCCAAGTTCCTTAGCCATGTGGAAGTGCCTCAAAAGCTCTTGAAGGATGCGATGGAGCGGGTGATCAGACGATCGACGTCGCTCGGATTGTCATGCTCGATAACGTAGTGCTTGGCCTTGGTGCCGGCCAGCGCCTTGAGCAGCTTTGCCCAGGGAACCGTACCATATCCAAGGTCGGACCAGCCATCTTCATTCTTGTTCTCGCCTGCCGGCGCAATATCCTTGACGTGAACGGCGGTGATGCGCGAGCCGAGCTTTTCGATCCAGGCAAAGGGATCGCCGCCGCCACGGATGACCCAGGCGATATCGGCTTCCCAGGAGATATCCGGAGCGCCTTCGAAGATCTGCTCGATCGGCAGCGAGCCGTCGGCCTGCTTGACGAATTCGAAATCGTGATTGTGCCAGCCGAATTCGAAGCCCGCATCCTTGTAGGGCTTGCTCATTTCCTGCAGGCGCTTGCCGAATGCCAGCCAGCCGGCGGCATCCTTCGGGCGCTCGTCGGCGCCGATATGCGGCGCGTAGATCGAGTCCATGCCGAGCGTCTTGGCGATCGTGAGTGCCTTCTCCACCTGCCCGTCAAGAAAGTCGGGGCTGAAATGGCCGCTGGCCATCACCAGGCCATTCTTGTCGAGCTCGGCGCGCAGGCTCTTCAGGCCCGCCTCGTCCAGATCGGCATAAATGCCGCCAAAGCCTTCGACCTCGGCGTAGCCGGCCTTGCCGAGCTTGACGAAGATCTCCGAATAGGGCTGAAAATTACGGGCGCTATAAAGCTGAAATCCAAGTTTCGTCATCGATAGTCCTCCAATGGCCTCCCGGCCGTCTGTCTTGGGCTTGTCGCCCCGAAAACGCCGCCGTGACGGCGTGATAACTCAATCCACTGATTGGCTGGATTGCAGATCGTAGATGCGGAATGCGGGGACACCGCCGGCCAGCGGTTTAGTCGGCGTAAAGACGATGCGTCGGCTTTCGCCGGCGGCAAGATCGAAGGCATTGTCGGAATAACGCCCCTCGGTCTCGCTCTCGATCATCACGAACAGCGCAAGTCCCTTTGCGGTGACGGTGAGTTCCACCGTGCCGTTCTCTTCCTTCTCCTCCCTCAACACCGACAGGCCCGCTGGCTGAAACTCCAGAGCCTTGTAGGTGCCGTGAACATAATGCCCCTCGCCGCCCATGCCGTTCGATGCGGTGAAATGCCACGCCAGCAGGCAATCGGCCGGCACCTGATCCGCATCGATCGACAATGCAACAACAGCAGCATCCGGCGTGCAGACCGCATGCGCCGTGGTTAAAGGTACCCGCTCGCCGTCAAGCTTCAGCAGCGAGACGGAAATATCGGCCGTGACGTCGGCATTGGTGTCGTTGACCAAAGAGAAACGGATGGTCTTGTTGTCTTCCGACGGGATCGCCGCGACCGATACGGGCTGGAAGAAGCGCCGCACCAGATAGTGCATCACCTTCCACCGGCCGCCGTAATCGAGGCTCGACCATGATGCCACCGGCCAGGTGTCGTTGAGCTGCCAGTAGATAGTGCCCATGCAATGCGGCTTCAAAGACCGCCAATATTCCACCGCCGTCTTGATGGCGAGACCCTGCTGGACCTGGCTCAGATAGACGAAGTTCGGGAAATCCTTCGGGAAGCGGAAATAGCGGAACATCGTGCCGGCAATGCGCTCGTTGCCGCCGGCATTCTTCTGGTGCAGCTCCATGACCGGAGAAGCGATGTTCATATCCTTCGCCTCGGCATAGGTCTTGATCACAGGCAGCGACGTGTAGGACTGGAAGCCGAATTCCGAGCAGAAGCGCGGGCGCACGGTGCGGTAATTGTCGAAGGACTTGTTCTCGTGCCAGACCGACCAATAGTGCATGTCGCCCGAGCCATCGGCATGCCAGGCATCGCCGAAATTCAGATAGCCCGATGCCGGGCTCGACGGCCACCAGATCGCGTCCGGCGCGGCCTTATTCATCGCCTGCTCGATCGTCCTGTTCAGACGATCGTAGGAGACGAGGTAGCGGTCGCGATCCTTACGGGATTCCTCGAACCATGTGAGCGCGCCGACCAGTTCATTATCGCCGCACCACAGCACGAGCGACGGATGCGTTGCCAGCCGGCGAACCTGATAGGTAACTTCCGCTTCAACATTCTCCAGGAAATCGCCCGTGGACGGATAGAGATTGCAGGCGAACATGAAGTCCTGCCACACCATCAGGCCGAGACGGTCACAGATGTCGTAGAACCAGTCATGCTCGTAGAAGCCGCCACCCCAGACGCGGATGATGTTCATGTTGGCGGCCGCCGCCGATTGCAGCAGATCCTCGGTCAGCTCCGGCTTGGAGCGCGAAAACAGCGCGTCAGCCGGAATCCAGTTGGCGCCGCGGGCAAAGATCTCGCGGCCGTTCACCTTCAAGGCAAAGCGGCTGCCGGCCTCGTCCTCGTCGGTGATCAGCTCGACCGTCCGCAGACCGATCTGCCGCGTAACGGTCTCGAAATTCGTCTCCACGGACAAAGCGTAGAGGGCTTGCTCGCCATTGCCGGCCGGCCACCAGAACCTGGGCTTGTCGACATGGAAGACATGGGTGATCGAGGTCTCGCCAGCATTGACGCCGACATCGAGGCGCACCCGCTCGTCATCCAGCTCGAAATAAAGCTGCGCGACGCCAGTTCCCTTGGCAAAAAGCGCTACCGTCACCTTCAGATCGACAGAACCGTCGTCATTGTGGATCTGTTGGATGACGACATTCTCGATGCGGGCGATCTCGAGCTTCTTCAGCGCGATCGTGCCATAGAGCCCGAGAGGTGCAATGGCGATGTTCCAATCCCAGCCGAAATGGCATTGCGGCTTGCGCAGCATGTTACCGTTCGGGATCGGCGAATTGCCGGTGCTATAGGGAATATAGAACGGCTGCTTCGCCTGCCGCTCCGCTCCCTCTGTGATGCTCGAATGCAGGACGATGCGAATGCTGTTCTCGCCCGTCTTCAATGCCTTCGAGACATCGGGGCGATAGCGCTGGAAGCAATTGTCGGCTTCGAGCACGAGCGCGTCATTGACATAAACACTTGCGACTGTGTCGATATAGTCGATATCGAGATACCAGTCGCCACCGGTGTCATCGAGGGTGAAGCTGCGTGTCAGCTGCCAATCCTGCTTGGCCACCCATTGAACGAGCTCCTCGTTCCGGCCGAAATATGGGTCGGGAATGAGGCCTTCCGCATTCAGTGCGGCATGGACATCACCGGGCAGAGACATGGAGAGGGAATGATCGCTGTCGGGAGATGTGAGCCTCCACGCGCCAGCCAGATCGACGGTGAAATTATCATTGAGCGAAGACGACATCGGACCTCCTCGGACCGCTGCAAGGTGGAGGCGGCAAGACCGCCTCCAGGGCATAGGATCATATTCTGAGTTCTGTCTGCGCATCAAAGAGCGATGCGAGAGACATGTCAAAGCCGAGCTTCACGCCTGTACCGGGGCCAAACCGTCTGCTGCCGTTGACGCGCACCGACAGGGTGTGGCCGGCATGCTTCAGCCAGAGCAGATTGTCGGCGCCCATCGGTTCTTCGATATCGACGGTCGCGTTGTGAACCTCAGCACCCGGCGCCAATTCCTCGTTGACCTTGATGTGCTCGGGACGCACGCCAAGCACGACCTTGCGGCCCGCCTGCAATGTCTCGCCCGCCCTGTAGCCATCAAGCGAGAACAGCACGTCGTTGGTGGCAAACACCACCTTGCCTTCGCGGTTCACCAGTTCGCCCTTGAGGAAGTTCATCGAAGGCGATCCGATGAAGCCGGCAACGAAGAGATTGCGCGGCTCGTTGTAGATCGTCGTGGGATCATCGAGCTGCATGATGACGCCGTTCTTCATGATCGCGATACGGTCGGCGAGCGTCAGAGCCTCGATCTGATCGTGGGTGACGTAGATCATCGTATTTTTCAGCGACTGGTGCAGCCGCTTGATTTCCACGCGCAGCTCAGAACGCAGTTTCGCATCGAGGTTCGACAAGGGCTCATCGAAGAGGAAGACATCGACATCGCGCACCAGTGCGCGGCCGATGGCCACACGCTGGCGCTGACCGCCCGAAAGCTCGGCCGGCTTGCGCTTCAGGAGCGGCTCGATCTGCAGGATCTCGGCGGCACGCGCGATACGCTTCTTGATCTCGTCGTTCGGCACCTTGGCGACACGCAGGCCGAAGGACAGGTTCTTCTCGACCGACATCTGCGGATAGAGCGCGTAGGACTGGAACACCATGCCGATGCCGCGGTCCTTGGGCTCCTCCCAGGTGACGTTCTTGCCCTTGATGAAGATCTGGCCCTCACTGATATCAAGCAGGCCGGCAATGCAGTTGAGCAAGGTCGACTTACCGCAGCCGGATGAGCCGAGGAGTACCAGGAACTCGCCGTCATTGATCTCGAGATTGAGATTTTTCAGAACGTTGACCGCACCGAAATTCAGCGAAAGGTCTTTGATGGAAACGCTGCTGTTCATGGGTCAACCCTTCACTGCGCCGGCGGCGATGCCTCGGACGAAGAGCCGTCCGGACACGAAATAGACGATAAGCGGCACCGCGCCGGTGAGAAGCGTTGCGGCCATGTTGACGTTGTATTCCTTCACGCCCTGAACGGCGTTGACGACGTTGTTGAGCTGCACGGTCATCGGGTAGTTCTGCGTGCCGGCGAAAATGACGCCGAACAGGAAGTCGTTCCAGATGCCGGTGATCTGGATGATGATGCCGACGACGAAGATCGGCAACGACATGGGCAGCATGATGCGCAGGAAGATCTGCCAGAAGCCTGCACCGTCGACGCGCGCCGCCTTGAAGAGCTCAGGCGGAAGCGAGGCGAAATAATTGCGGAACAGCAACGTGTTGATCGGCATGCCGAAGATCGTATGCACGAGCACGATGCCGCCAAGCGTCGCGAACAAGCCGAGTTCGCGCAGCACCATGACGAGCGGATAGAGCATGACCTGATACGGAATGAAGGCCCCGAATAGCAGGATGGTGAAGAAGACTTCCGATCCTTTAAAGCGCCAGTTGGCCAGCGCATAGCCGTTGACCGAAGCAACGGCGATCGAGACGATGACGCTCGGAACGAGGATCTTCACCGAATTCCAGAAGCCGACCTGGATGCCGTGGCAATAGAGACCGGTGCAGGCCTGCGACCAGGCTTTCACCCATGGCTCGAAGGTGATTTCCATCGGCGGCGCAAAAATGTTGCCGAGGCGTATCTCAGGCATGCCCTTGAGCGAGGTGACGATCATCACATAGAGCGGCAGCACGTAGTAGAGCGCGGCAAGCCCGAGAAAGCCGTAGAGCATGATTGTGCGCGGCGCGAAGCGGCGCTTGGGTTTTGCGCCCGAAGGCTCGATTGCGGTGGCAATTGCCATTTGATGCCTCCCTTATCTGCGCTTCTGGCGGAACTCGTAGAGAGCCCACGGCACGACGAAGATGAACACGGTGACCAGCATGACCGTGGAGGCGGCAAGTGCCTGCCCAAGGTTCGAACGCTGGAACATGAAGTCGTAGACATATTTGGCTGGCATCTCGGATGCGAAGCCCGGCCCGCCTGCAGTCATCGCGACCACCAGATCGTAGACGCGCACGATGCCCGAAGCGACGATGACGAGCGTGGTGACGAAGACACCGCGCATCATCGGGATGACGACGAAAATATAGGTTCGCCAGGCCGGGATGCCGTCGACACGCGAGGCCTTCCATATCTCGCCGTCAATCCCGCGCAGACCCGCCAGCATCAGCACCATCACCAGACCGGTGCCCTGCCAGAGCCCGGCGATGACAAGCGCATAGAGCACCGTCTTCTGATTGCCGAGCAGCGCAAAATTGAACCAGGTGAACCCCATGTCCTGCGCCAGTTTCGGCAGTCCCAGCGCCGGATCGAGGATCCATTGCCAGACGAGGCCGGTGACGATGAAGGACAGGGCAAAGGGATAGAGAAAAATCGTTCGAAACGTATTCTCGAAACGGATCTTCTGGTCCATCAGCACGGCAAGGACGAAGCCGACGACGAATGCGAAAACGAGGCTAAGAACGCCGTAAATGGCAAGATTGCCGATCGAGACATTCCAGCGATCGGTGCTCCACAGGCGTTGATACTGCGCCAGACCGACGAAGTTCGAGCTGGGCAACAGTCTTGAATCTGTGAACGAATAGATGACGGTCCAGAGCGTGCAGCCCACGAACACAACGATCACCGTCAACACCATCGGAATGGCGGCGATCTTTGCATTCAGGTTGCGGAACAGACCAAATGGCCGGACAGCGTTAGCCATCAATACCTCCGTTGGTGGCGTGCATCGGGACAGGCGAGAACCCTCGCCCGCCCCAAGCCGGCCATCGCGATTGATAGGATGGTCGTCTGCTTACTGCGCTTGCTTGAAGATGGCGGCCTGCTTTTCGATCGCCTCGTCCACCGTCATCTTCGACGAGAAGAACTGCAGTCCGAGGTCGGTCATCTGGCCGCGTGTATCCGGGTCGATCAGCTGGGTCACGCCCGGCACGACGTTGTCCGGATTCTTCAGGATTTCCAGACCCTTCTTCATGCAGCTGCTGGCCGCGCTCAGATCGATATCGCCACGCACCGGCAGAGAACCCTTGGCGAGGTTGAACTTCACCTGGGTTTCCTTGGACACGAGCATGCTGGCAAGCTCGAGCTGCGCCTTGGTGATATCGGCGTTGCTGTTCTTCGGGAAATAGAAGCTGTCGCCGCCGGTATCGAGCAAACCGTTGAAGCCGAGACCCGGCAGGCAATCGTAGTCCTTGCCGGCGACCTGCTTGGCAACGCCAAACTCACCCTGCGCCCAGTCGCCCATGATCTGCGCGGCAGCCTTGCCGGTGATGACCATATTGGTGGCGACGTTCCAGTCGCGGCCGGAATAGCTCTCGTCAACCAGATCGCGAGCCTGCGCGAAAGCGTCCCAAACCTTGCGGTTTTCGGGGCTCTTCACGGCGTCGGCGTCTTTCTTCTGATAGATCGCCAGATAGGTTTCCTTGCCGCCGATACCGATCTGCATGACGCTGCGCATGCCGTCGACCTGCCACGGAGCACCGGTCGCGAGCGGAACGATGCCCTTTTCGCGCAGCTTCGGCGCGTCGGCGACGAATTCATCCCAGTTGGCCGGAACCTTCATGCCATTATCTTCGAAGACATGGCGGTTGACCCACATCCACTGCCAGGAGTGGATGTTGAGCGGTACGCAATAGACGCGGCCCTCATAGGTGCAGGACGCCAGCAGGCTTGCCGGGCGAATGATATCCTTCCAGTGTTCCTTTTCAGCCAGATCGGTCAGATCGGTCATGAGGCCGGCCTTGACCAGCTCTTCGGCGTCGCGGCCGGTATTCAGCTGTGTGGCGCCCATCGGATTGCCGCCCAGAATGCGGCTGACGATCAGTGGCGTTGCCGTCGAGCCGGATCCGGCGATCGCGCCGTCGACCCAGTGATCCTTGCCAAGCGCATTGTACTGCTCGGCTAGAACCTTCACCGCGGCTGCTTCACCGCCCGATGTCCACCAATGCGTTACCTCAAGATCGGTCGCATCGGCTGAAAAGGCTGGAATCGCGACAGATGCAAGCAAAGCGGCAGCCATCAAACGAATATTCATGAGTTCTCCTCCCTCACTGAAACGTTGCCGGAAAAACGTAGTCGAATCATTTTCCGTACGCAACCGCCAGCCAGTGATTTTTTCCACGATCGCCGATTATACAACCTTAAGATAGTATTCCGCCTGTGGAAGATGCGGACACCCCAGCCTTCGATCAAAGTCGAAGCGATTGAGAATCATCAATTAAACTATTGATTTTATTTCGAATAAACTAAGAAATCCACCAAAAAGCCACTCGGCGTCGCATCGAAAATGAGAAATTGCTCACCCGAGGATAGCAATACAACCATTAGGCATGTCAACGGTAGACAGGTCTAAAATAGTGCTCGACATTCGCACTGTATCGTTACAGTTTTGCTCATTGACGGAGGAACCATGGCATTGCACCTATGCTTGCGGCATCGGCGTGAGCAATATAAGCGGATTGGCCGCAGGAGGCGGCCGGGAGGCGAGCTTGTACGAAATGGACAATAAGAAAATTTCAGGAAGCGGTCCGCAATCTCCACCGGAGCGGCCTACTCTGAAGACGATCGCCTTCATGACGGGGCTTGGAATTACCACCGTTTCGCGCGCCTTGAAGGATGCTCCCGATATCGGCGCCGAGACCAAGGAACGGGTACGCATGGTTGCCCGACAATTGGGCTATCAGCCGAACCGCGCCGGCGTGCGCCTGAGAACCGGCAAGACCAATGTCATCGCGCTGGTGCTCAGCATCGACGAGGAAATCATGGGCTTCACCAGCCAGATGGTCTTCGGGATTTCCGAGGTTCTCGCGGGCACGCAATATCACCTTGTCATCACGCCGCATTCGCACAGCAAGGATCCGCTGGTTCCCGTGCGCTATATCCTCGACACCGGCTCGGCGGATGGCGTCATCATCTCACGCACCGAGCCGGACGATCCGCGCGTTCGGTTGATGGACGAACGTGGCCTGCCCTTTGCCACGCATGGTCGCACGGACATGGGCATCGTTCACCCCTTCCACGACTTCGACAACGAGGCCTTCACCCATGAGGCCGTTCGGGCGCTGGTCGCCAAGGGCCGGCGTCGCCTGGCGCTGCTGCAACCGTCCAGCAAGCTCAGCTATTACGCCCACACGCGCATCGGCTTCCAGATCGGCCTGCACGAATATGGCGCCGAGGAGATACCTCTGAGAGTCACCACCGATGCGCCGCTGGCCGATATCAGGGACAGCGTCGAGGCATTGATGCGTTCCCCGCATCCACCTGACGGCATCGTCTGCTCCAGCGGCGGCGGCGCCATTGCCGTCAATGCCGGCATCGAAGCTGCCGGTTTTCGTCTCGGCCGCGATATCGACATGGTCGCCAAGCAATCGACCGACGTGCTGAACTGGATCCGTCCGGAGATCATCACGATCTACGAGGATGTCCGCCATGGTGGTCGGGAGCTGGCAAAGGCTGTCATCGCCCGCATCGACGGCATAGAGCCGGAGCTGCTGCAGAGCATCAGCTCGCCTGTCTGGCCCAAGAGCTGACGGGAATGAAAAGGCCCGCCGGATCGCTCCGGCGGGCCTTTTAATGCTGCACTCTATCGAGCTTCTCAGCCCTGAGCGCCGCTGCCCCATGGGCCGTGATGGATGTCCTTGCCGTCGACGCGGTCGAAGCCGTGTGCGCCGAAGAAGTCGCGCTGGGCCTGGATCAGGTTGGCGGTGCCGCGAGCCTGGCGATAGGCGTCGAAATAGGTCAGTGCCGAAGCCAGCGCCGGAACCGGCAGGCCGGTAGCGGTTGCGGCCGAAACGATGCGCCGCAGCGACGGAATCGATTCCTTGACCATGTCAGCGAAGGCAGGCGTGACGATCAGGTTTGCCGCATCGGGCGCCTTGGTGAAGGCGCTGGTGATCTCGTCGAGGAACTGCGAACGGATGATGCAGCCGGCACGCCAGATCTTGGCGATGACAGGCATCGGCAGCGACCAGTTGAATTCCTTCGAAGCCTCGGCCATGACGGCGAAGCCCTGCGCGTAGGCGCCGATCTTGGCGGCAAACAGCGCAAGCTCGAGATCCTTCAGCAATTCAGGACCAAAGGCGGTCGGGAACTTGTAGTCCGGCGTGCCGAAGATCTTCTCGGCAGCTTCGCGCTGGCTCTTGATGGCCGAAAGGCTGCGGGCTGCAACGGCTGCTTCGATGGCAGTCGCCGGGATGCCCATGTTCTGCGCTTCGATGACAGACCACTTGCCGGTGCCCTTCTGGCCGGCCTTGTCGAGAATGATATCCGGAACAGCATTGCCGGTTGCGGGATCCTTGGCGGCCAGAACCTTCTCGGTGATCTCGATCAGGTAGGAATTCAGGCGGCCCTTGTTCCACTCGCCGAAAATGGAGCTGATCTCGGCGGCGCTCTTGCCAAGACCGTCACGCAGGATGCCGTAGATTTCGGCGATCATCTGCATGTCGGCATATTCGATGCCATTGTGGATGGTCTTGACGAAATGACCGGCGCCGCCATTGCCGAGCCAGGCAACGCAGGGATCGTCGTTGTACTTCGCCGCGATTGAGGTCAGCACCTTTTCGACGCGCTTGTAGGATTCCTCGGTGCCGCCGACCATGATGGACGGGCCGTGACGGGCTCCTTCCTCACCGCCGGAGACGCCCATGCCGATGAATGTTAGCTCGGTATCCTTCAGGCGATCGAAGCGCGCGATGGTGTCGCGGAAATTGGCGTTGCCGGCATCGATCATGATATCGCCCTTATCGAGATAGGGCTGAAGCGCCGCCATCTGCTGGTCGACCGGCTCGCCGGCCTTGATCATGATGATGATCGGCCGCGGCGGGCGGATGGCCTCGACGAACTCTTCGATCGTCTTGCAAGGAATGATCTTGTCCTTGAGCTCGCCTGCATTCGCGTAGAATTCATCCGTCACCTGCGGTGTACGGTTGAACACTGCGATCTTGTTGCCTTTTTCGGCGATGTTGAGCGCCAGATTCGATCCCATCACAGCAAGACCGATCAGCCCGATTTCTGCCTTTTCCACGACAATCCTCCAATGAGCCGTTGACTGCGTCCGGCCCACCCTGAAGATCCGGAAGGCGCAGTAAGATTTGATGTGACGCAATACCGTCGACGCTCCACGCGACCGACAGCATCCCTGCGTTGGGGGTTGTTGTTGCACTCCGGACGAAAAACGGCAAGCCTCCGCGAGCCGTGAATCGTCCCCTTTGCAGGACTGTGCAAGAATGTTGCGGGATCCACAGCAAACCGCCAATCCGTCCGGGTGATATAGGGGAGAAGACCATCATGTCGACCATGACCGCGAAGATCGTCCATATCCCTATCGAACGCGACTGGAGGGAAGTTTACGATTTCGCCAGCCGTCCGCAAAACATGCCACATTGGGCTTCGGGCCTTGCATCGGGACTGAAGCAGGATGGAGACGATTGGATCACAGAAGGCATTCTAGGCACCGCCCGCGTGCGCTTTGCGCCCAGCAACGATTTTGGTGTCATCGATCACATGGTGACACTGGAATCAGGACTGAAGGTCTACAATGCCTTGAGGATCGTGCCGAATGGAGAGGGCTGCGAGGTGATGTTCACACTGCTGCGGCTCCCCGGCATGACCGAGGAGCAATTTGCAGCAGACCGCGCGCATGTGCTGCGCGATCTCACGACGCTCAAAGATCTTATGGAGCTGTAGCCGCTTACAGAGAGCGCAATGTCCAATCGACAAGCTCGCTCGTCACGCCGGCAAATGCAGAATCCAGCGCGCGGACGAAATCGGGATTGCTGCCGCCGCTGACGGGAACGACCTTGCGGAAGATGTTCTGCGCCTTCACGGTGCCTGAGCGGTCGTTCAGGATCTTTTCCGAGATTTCGACGACAGCGCTCTTCTGACCGCCCGCGGCATTGATCTCGAATGAGCGAATGTCCGTGACGATCTGATAGTCGATCGCAAGGCCCTGCCCCGGCACGCCGACGCCGCCGAGCTTGCCGGTGTTCTCGAAGGCTTCCACCAGCTTCGACTGCACCATCTTGCTCAGCTTGTCGCTCCATTGCGATTTGCCGAGATACTGGATTTCCGAGGACGAGACACGGATGACGATCTGGTTGCTATCCAGCGCCTGCAGCGCCGTCGGCTGTGGAATGAGGATCTGGCGGTTCTTGACCGACGGACCGCTCGCCTTTGCCGAGGCGGAAAGATCGTAGGTGTCGTTATTGCCGGAACTGCCACAACCTCCCAGCAAGGCTGCGAGCAACGGCAACACGATCACAGCGCTCCACACCTGATGACGCTTACTCGACACGCAACCGACCATATTTCGCTTATCCCCTGGAGACCAGATATCGCTGTTCATCAATGCCGCGCGCGCCCGTCATAAGTCTTGACCGTATCACCACCGAAAATCAATCGCTGCGGATTCTTGTCGAAATTAGTGATTGTCGTATTCAGATTGTCAACCGTGCCCCGCATGTCGTTGATGAGGGTCTGGGCATCACGCAAGCCGCTGCTGGAAAACTTCTGCAGATTGTCGGCGATCGGCCCGATTCGGCTATTGAGATTGTCAGCCATCTTCTTGAAGGATTCGAGCGTATCCTTGGCCTCGGCGAACAGCGATTGCGTGCTGTCATTACCGAGCAGGGAATCGACCTTCGTGAGAATGCCGTCGACCTTGCCGGACGCGGCGTTCAGCTTGCTGGAAATATCCCGCGCATTGGCAATCGTCTGGTCGATATCCTGCTGATGAGCGGCAACCGAATTAGCCACGTCGCGAATGGAAGCAACGGCGGTACGCGCCTGCTTCGTCACGTCGGCGATGTCGTCAACCGACCCCTTGATCTTCGCCGGATCGATCTGCGCCACGATCGCATCGACACGATCCAGTGTCTGCTGCGCTTTCTGGCCGAAGCTATTGTAGGTGTCGGCGGTCTGCTTGAAGCTTGCAATAGTCGCCTTCAGATCGGTGGTGGCATCCGCGACATTGGCAGTGATCCTGTCGGCATTGGCGATGACGTCGTTGACCTTCTGGGCATCGACGGCACGCACCAGCTTCTCGATCGCATCAAGCGTCGAGTCGACACGAACCGAAACGGTTTTGAAGGTGTCGGACAGTTGCCCAACGCTTGCCAGGAACTTGTCGATATTGTCGGAATTGTCGGCGATCGCCTTGGAGAATTTCTGCGCATTGCGCACCGTATCGGTCAAAGGCCCGCGCGAATCCGAGACAAAGCCCTGAATGTCGCCGATCGTGTCATTGGCACGGTTCAGGATCTTGTCCGCCGTCGTCAAGAGGTTCGTGACGCTGGATTGATCGGCAAGCAGCACGGCGCGCTTTCCTGTGTCGACGGAGCGTTTGAGAATATTCTCGTCGCCATTGCGACCGCCGGAAAGCTCGATATAGGCAGCACCCGTCAGGCCCTGAATTTCAAGAATGGCCTTGGTGGACGTGTAAACCGGCGCGTCAGCACGCACCTGGGTAAAGGCGAGCGAATAGTTCGGATCATCAGCATCGATCGACAGGCCCTGCACCGAGCCGACCTGAATGCCGTTGAAGCGAACCGGCGAACCGACGCTCAAACCATTGGCAGAGCCGGGAATGCGAACCACGAGTTCGACCATCGGACCGCCGCGGCCATATTCGGCCATCCAGTAGACGAAACCGAAGGCGGCCGCGATAACAAGCAGCGTAAAGAACCCGACGATCGTATAATTGGCTTTGGTTTCCATAGTTTCCAGTCACTTCTCGCGGCTGTGGGCGCCTGCGCCGTTATCGTCTGTGTGCTCCCTGATGTCGTCCCGAGGCACAATCGAACGTGCGCGCTTGCCCTTGAAATAGGCCTGCACCCACGGGTCGTCGCAAGCGAGCATGTCCTCAACCGTCCCTTCCACCAATACCCGTTTCTGTCCGAGAACAGCAATACGGTCGCAGACGGAAAACAGGCTGTCGAGGTCGTGAGTCACCATATAAACGGTCAGGCCGAGCGTGTCGCGCAGCTTTGCGATCAATTCGTCGAACTCCGCAGCCCCGATCGGATCGAGCCCGGAGGTCGGCTCGTCGAGGAATACCAGGTCGGGATCAAGGGCAAGCGCTCTGGCAAGCGCCGCACGCTTGATCATGCCGCCGGAAAGCTCGGACGGGTATTTGTCGGCGGCATCGGCAGCCAGACCCACCATGCGGATCTTCATCAGCGCCAGCTCGTCCATCATGTCCTGTGGCAGATCCAGATATTCCCGCATGGGCACCTGGATGTTTTCCCGCACCGTCAGCGAGGAAAACAATGCGCCCTGCTGGAAGAGGACGCCAAGGCGCATATCGAGCCTGTTGCGGTCCTGTTCGTCGAGCTTGTCGTAGTCCTCACCGAGGATCTCGATCTTGCCCGAGCGGCGCGGCAGAAGCCGCAATACCGTGCGCAGCAGTACGGACTTGCCGGCACCGGAAGCACCGACGAAACCAAGAATCTCGCCGCGGTAGATATCGAGGTTCAATTTGTCGAGCACGACCTTCGAGCCGAAGGCGACGGTGACATCCTTTGCCGACAACACGATGTCCCTGCCACGCTCATCTTTTTCCAACGGGATTTCCGAGTGAAGTGCGCTCATCGTTAATGTCCTCAGAAATCGATCGCTGCATAGAATATGGCAAAAAGCCCATCCATGAGGATAACAACGAAGATCGACTTCACGACCGATGAGGTGACATGCTGGCCCAGCGATTCGGCGCTGCCGCCGACCTTCAACCCCTCGACCGCGGCCACGATGCCGATGACCAGCGCCATGAACGGCGCTTTGATCATGCCGGAAATAACAGTGGAAAGGCTGATCGCTTCGTGCAGACGTGAAACGAAGGTGGCGAAGGTGATCCCTGAATAGGCCCAGGTCACCGTGGCCGCGCCGAAGAGCGAAGCGAAGTTTGCAAGGATCGTCAGCAACGGCAAGGCGACGGTCAATGCCACCAGCCGCGGGAAGATCAGAACGCCGATGGGGTTCAGGCCCATGACCTTCAACGCATCCACTTCCTCGCGCATCTTCATGGAGCCGATCTCGGCGGTGATCGCGCTGCCGGAACGGCCGGCGATCATGATCGCCGTCAGAAGCACGCCGATTTCGCGCAATTGCAGGATGCCGACGAGATCGACGACAAAGACCTCGGCGCCAAAATAGCGCAGCTGGAATGCCCCCTGCTGCGCAATGATCGCGCCGATCAGATAGGACATCAGCAGAATGATGGGAACGGCCCTGACGGCCATGTGATCGATCTGATTGATGATCGAAGCCGGCGAGACGCCGCTACCGCGTCCGAATTTGAGCTGCGCGCCGCGAACAGCGGAGCCCAGTATGTACATGGCGGCAATCAGGTTGCCCCATAGCTCGTAAACTGTCTTGCCGATGGGCGCGAACAGCCGCTCGGTCCAGGGTCCCTTCGATTTCGCCCGCCCGGTTTCCGCATCTGGATCCTCGTCGAAGGCGGTCAACAGCTCATCAATATGCGGATTGGAGCCGTCAATCGTCACCGTGGCGCCATGCGCCTCCTGGCTCATCTTCAGACGCCGGATCAGCAGCGCGCCGGCCGTATCCACATCGGACAGGTCGGAAAGATCGATGACGACGTCACCGCCTGAACTCCGTTTCGAGAGCTGCTCGATCTTCCGCAGCACGCCGTGCACATTGGCGCTACGCCAATTGCCTTCCAGCCGATAGCGATGCCCACTGCCATCGGCCTCGTCATCGATCCTCGGTGCATCGGATTTCTGTTCGGCTACGTTCAAACTAATGCGTCTCTCAGATCTGGCATCACTAACGTCGACTCGGGAAGCCCGACACGACGCCGATGCTTAATACACCGACTGCACGGGAAATAGCTATGCTGCGCCGCGGCCAACATATGTCACGGCTTTTTGATATCCAAATGAATTTGTTCGCGTCCGCGTTACGATACGCCGCGCGCACCGCCACCCACCGCCGAACCTCCTGGCTGGAGGCCGCGTGCGAAGATGACCATGCCAAGGCCGAAAGCAGCCACCCCGGCCATGACGTAATAGCTGTCAATATCAAGCCACGCATAGAGATAGCCGGATGCCAGCGTCATCAGGCCAAGGAACATCCCGTTATAGAAATAATAGGCACCCTGGGCCGAAGCCTCCTGCGTTTCGTGGACCGAGGCGACGATGCGCCGCTGGATGCCGGTATGGACGCAGGCATAGGTGCAGGAATGGAAGCACTGCAGCAGGAAGTAACCAAGGAAGCCCAGATTCATCGGAAACAGGATCCAGCGAAGGACACACATGCTCGAGCCGAAAAAGATCAGCGTCCACGCGCTGAAACGCCGGCTCAGCTTCTTCGACAGGAAAAAAACCATCACTTCGGCCGCAACGCCGATGCTCCAGAGAACAGCGATTTCCGCTCCGGAGAAACCAAGCTTGCGCCAGTAAATCGACGCGAAAGTATAAAGCATCGCGTGGCTGGACTGCTGCACCGAGACGCCGATCATGGTGACGAGCAGCTTGGGAGACCGCAGGTTTCCGGTCGGGGGCTGCAGGTTGATTGGCTGGTTATGTCGGCGCGTCGGTCCGATACGTGGAGAAAACACACCCATCAGCATGGTAAGGATGAAGCCGGCGACCATGACGGGGAGCACCATCGTGCCTCCCCACATGCCGATCATCTGTCCGCCAAGAAGCGTCGAGAGGATGAAGGTGATTGATCCCCACACGCGCATCGAGCCGTAATCGAAGCCCCAGCGACGCACGCCCGACATGGCAATAGACTCGACCACCGGCACATAGGGCGCATAAGTCGCGCCCTGGATGCCGTAGACGAGCAGAACAGGCCAGAAATCGCTGGTCCAGTAAAGCGCGATCGCCGTCAGCAGCGACAGACCGCCGGACCAGAACAGCACATCGGCGCGTTCCTTCATGTGATCGGCGAGGCTGGCGATAATAGGCGTTACAAGGACGCGCACGACCATGGGCACGGCAATCACGAGACCGATCTCGTGGTCGCTGAAATTCAGCCCCGCCAGCCAGACGGGGAAAAACGGCAAGGCGATCCCGTTGACGAACAACGGTGCACAATAGGACAAGGCAGTGCGCAAACGGAAATACGGGGGCGCACCCTCGCCCTGCGAGGACTTTATGGCGGGAATCATGACAGACCTGAAGGGAACTGATTTGTCCCTATCACTCTATCGTGAGTACGACTATGGCGAGAAATGGCCAAATCGTAACGTTTCGGAAAAAATCCGAAGCTTCCGGGCTTTCCCGATGATCAATAATTATGACAGGCTATTATTAAGCTCGTGAGGCGGCCTCTAAATCAGGCCGCCTGGGCTCCCAGCGGCTGGGGCAATTCTTCGACCGAGGCGCCTGCGGCCTGCGTCTCAAGAATTGTCTGCCAGGTGATGAGCTCGAACGTGCCGTCCTCATGCTCGGCGATCGCCGTGCAGCTCTCCACCCAGTCACCCGTATTGATGTAACGAATGCCGTCGAGATCCTCGATGACGGCATGATGGATGTGGCCACAGATCACGCCGTCGGCATCGTTTCGCTTGGCTTCTTCGGCAACGACACGCTGGAATTCGCCGATGAAGTTGACGGCATGCTTTACCTGCAGCTTCGCCCAGGCCGAGAACGACCAGTAAGGCATGTTGAGGCGACGGCGCACGGCAGCGAGGCCGATATTGATCAGGATCGCCATGTCGTAGGCCCAATCGCCGAGATAGGCGAGCAGGCGGGCATTGCGGACGACGACGTCGAATTCGTCGCCATGCAGCACGAGATATTTCTTGCCGTCGGCAGTCTCGTGCATGGCGCGTTGCGCCACTTCGATGCCGCCGAAGTGCATGCCGGGGAAATCACGGAGGAATTCGTCGTGATTGCCGGGGATATAGACGATGCGCGTGCCTTTGCGCGCCTTGCGCAGAAGCTTCTGGACCACATCATTGCAGTCCTGCGGCCAGTACCAGTTTCGCTTGAGGCGCCAGCCGTCGACGATGTCTCCAACGAGGAAGATCGTATCGGCTTCGTGGTGGCGTAAAAAATCAAGCAGAAAGTCCACCTTCGCGGCTTTCGAGCCAAGGTGCACGTCAGAAATGAACAGTGTTCGGAATCGCCGGGTGTCCATGTTTTCATTCACGAACTTATGTCCGTGCCCTATCCTACCTTGCCTATTCCAAAACCAGACTCGTGTTGCAGGAAGATGACAAACCCTGTGTCTGGCGGCTTATCGGGGCAGATCAGCCGCGTTTGGCCGCGATGGCGAGATCCGGTCTATCGGTTGTAAAACTGGTGACACCAAGGCGAAACATCATGCGCGCCGCCTCACTCGTATGCGCCGCCCAGCCATGCACCGCCACGTCGTTCGCCCGAAAAAAGTCCATAACCTCGGCATCCAGCGCGTCGGCGCGCACGGCGATCTCGCGCACGCCTGAGGTACGCAGAGCAGCAACGATCCCACGCCAGCCAAGCTGGGCCACCGTCTGCGGCGAGCAAAGAAAGATGAGGCCGAGCAATTCGCCGGCGTTCAGGCCTCGCTCATCGAGTGCAGCAACGAATGCCTGAAGACGCGGCAGCGCGAAGCTTGTCACCATCGTCCGCGCCAGCATCCCCGTCGACATCAATTCGACGACAATGCGGCCTTCCATTCCCTCGTAGGGCTTGCCGTCCAATCCGGTCTTGATCTCCAGCCGAAGATCGATCGCGGACGGACCGAAAATGTCGATGGTTTCCGTAAGGGTGGGAATGGTCTCGCCGCCGCTCCCGATCACAATGTGGCGCGCCAATTCCTCGTAGGTGAGATCGGCTATCGCGCCCTTCCCGTCCGTCATCCTGTCGATCAACGCGTCGTGATGGACGACGAGCTTGCCGTCGCGCGTCTGATGAACATCGAATTCGACAAGATCGACGTCGAGCTTGGCTGTTTTCGAAAAGGCAAACCTGGTGTTTTCAGGCCACAGATGCGCGCCGCCGCGATGGGAAACAATCATAGTCATGGGAGATCCTCTGCCTGTGGATCTCATAATCCCGTGCGGTGAACCCCTTATGACGCCGCAGCCCACCGGCCCGGCTTGCGACAAGGCGCCGCTGCGGCGGCAGTCGGAACCGGCGATCAGGACTTTGCCGCTGCAAAAACGCTTTGTGACGTCAATTGCATACTGTGAACGCCAAACGATTGTTGTATGGAGGGACTCAAGCGCAGGCAGGAATGGAGACCGCGAGATGGATACGCACGATACTTCGAAGGCAGCCAAGAACATGGCGAGTGGCGATTTCGACGAACAGGCGCTCTATTTCCACCGCTATCCCCGCCCCGGCAAGCTTGAAATCCAGGCTACCAAGCCGCTCGGCAACCAGCGCGATCTCGCGCTTGCCTATTCTCCAGGTGTTGCCGCACCCTGCCTCGCCATCCGCGACAATCCGGAAACGGCAGCCTATTACACGTCCCGAGCCAATCTCGTTGCCGTTATTTCCAATGGTTCGGCAGTGCTCGGCCTCGGCAATATCGGCCCGCTCGCCTCCAAGCCCGTGATGGAAGGCAAGGCCGTTCTCTTCAAGAAATTTGCCGGCATCGATGTGTTCGACATCGAAGTCGAGGCTCCCACAGTTGACGAGATGGTCAACACGATCTCGGCACTCGAGCCGACCTTCGGCGGCATCAATCTTGAAGATATCAAGGCGCCGGAATGCTTCGACGTCGAGCGTCGCCTGCGCGAGAAGATGGAAATCCCCGTTTTCCACGACGATCAGCACGGCACCGCCATCATCGTCGCCGCCGCCATCCTCAACGGATTGGAGCTGGCCGGCAAGAAGATCGAAGACGTCAAGATCGTCGCGTCCGGCGCCGGTGCCGCAGCACTTGCCTGCCTCAACCTGCTCGTCATCCTTGGCGCCAGGCGCGAAAATATCTGGGTCCACGATATCGAGGGACTGGTCTACAAGGACCGCAACGTGCTGATGGACGAATGGAAGTCCATCTATGCTCAGGATAGCGACAAGCGCGAGCTTGCCGAGTCGATCCCAGGCGCCGACGTTTTCCTTGGCCTTTCCGCAGCAGGCGTGTTGAAGCCCGAGCTTCTGGAAAAGATGGCGGAAAAGCCGCTGATCATGGCACTCGCCAACCCGACGCCGGAAATCATGCCTGATCTCGCCCGTGCTGCCCGCCCCGACGCAATGATCTGCACCGGCCGCTCGGACTTCCCGAACCAGGTGAACAACGTTCTCTGCTTCCCCTATATCTTCCGCGGCGCGCTCGATTGCGGCGCCAAGACGATCAATGAGGAAATGAAGATGGCAGCCGTGCGCGCCATCGCTTCGCTTGCCCGCGAAGAGCCTTCGGATGTAGCCGCCCGCGCCTACACAGGCGAAACCCCCGTCTTCGGGCCGAACTATCTGATCCCCTCGCCCTTCGATCCCCGCCTGATCCTGCGCATCGCGCCTGCCGTGGCCAAGGCCGCTGCCGAAAGCGGCGTGGCGCTGCGCCCGATCACCGATTTCGATGCCTATATGGACGAGCTCAACCGCTTCGTCTTCCGCTCCGGCTTCGTCATGAAGCCGATCTTCGCCGCCGCGAAGATTTCCGAGCGCAAGCGGGTGGTCTTCTCCGAAGGTGAAGACGAGCGCGTGCTGCGTGCCGCGCAGGTATTGCTTGAAGAAGGCACGGCGGCGCCGATCCTGATCGGCCGTCCCTCCGTCATCGAGACCCGCCTGAAGCGCTACGGCCTCAAGATCCGTCCGCATACCGATTTCGCCGTGATCAATCCGGAAGACGACCCGCGCTTCCGTGAATATGTCGAGCTTTACTTTTCGCTCGTCGGCCGCAGCGGCGTGATTCCCGAGGCAGCCCGGACGATCGTTCGTACCAACACAACGGTCATTGGCGCGCTTGCCCTCAAGCGCGGTGAGGCCGATGCGATGATCTGCGGTCTGGAAGGCCGCTATGAGCGCCACCTGCGCATCGTCCGCCAGATCATCGGCAAGCGGCCGGATGTCCGGGATTTTTCGGCATTGAGCCTGCTCATCTCGCAGCGCGGCGCAACCTTCTACACCGACACCTATGTGACGTTTAATCCGAGTGCTGAGGAAATCGCTGAATCGGCGGTGTTGGCGGCCGAGGAAATCAAGCGTTTCGGCATCACGCCCCGCGCCGCGCTCGTTTCACATTCCAACTTCGGCTCGCGGGAATCGGAAAGCGCCACGAAGATGCGCAGTGCCCTTGCACTCGTTCGCGAAGCAGCACCCGAACTCGAAGTCGATGGCGAAATGCATGGCGACAGCGCGATTTCGGAGAGCCTGCGTCGCCACGTCATGCCCGACAGCACGCTCTCGGGCGAAGCCAACCTGCTGGTCTTCCCCAATCTCGATGCCGCCAACATCACGCTCGGCGTCGTCAAGACCATGACCGATGGTCTGCATGTCGGGCCGATCCTGCTCGGCACGGCCCTTCCCGCGCACATTCTCTCGCCTTCGGTCACCTCGCGCGGCGTCGTCAACATGGCGGCCCTGGCCGTCGTCGAAGCATCGCAGCTGGCCTGACGAAACCCTTCCTTGCGGCCGCTCGCGCGTGGCGGCCGCAAATTAAAAATTGCTAAAATTCACTCGAAATCGATGCGTCTTGATGGATACGTTGTTAAGCTCCAAAGTATAGCTTCCAACGAAATCAACCCGCTTTCGAGAGCAGATACGTGAATCGCGGCACAAACCTAATTTCCATCGCCCTGCTGTCCCTGCTGACGGCCACGCCCAGCTTCGCACAGGCCAATCTATGCGATGAATTGCGCGGCCGTTATGCCGACACCACCGAAGTCATCGGTGCCAGCCAGGAAACACGCCGGCTTTCGCGCGCAATCGTCCAGCAGAATTTGATGATCCGCCGCGTGATGAGCGATCTGCGCAATCAGGGCTGCGTCGCAGACAGCGGCATCGTCATTTTCGGCGATAATAATTCAGGCATTTGCGATGATATGAGAAGCTCGCTCGACGGGATGCGGCACGATCTCGGACTGCTGATGGATCAGCGCGAAGACAGTGTCGGCCGCATCGATGCAGCCGGCCTGCAACGCCGGCAATTGCTGGACACGATGCAGAGGAATGGCTGCAGCCTGCCGGCTTCGGCAACGCCGGATGTCGTTATCGACACCCGGACGAAGCTCGATGCCTATGCGCCGGAACAGCAATCCCTGGCGCAACCGGATAGTTCGATCACCGTCATCGAGACACCGAGGCTGCAGAAAGATTCCAGTCTGCAGCAGAAGCAGTCGCCTGCGCCGAAGGCACCGGTGGTGACGCAGGCCGAGCCGCAAAAATTCCCGCCCGATCGACCCTACGATCCCTCAGCCAACAAGGTGCGCCAGGTAGGGCCGCAATTCCTTGCGACCGACCACGGCGATATCGACCTCAAACATCCGAAGGAGGCCGGACCCCAACCTATGCAATAGGCGGCCTTAGCGCGGCGATGATGAATTCGTCTCCCGTATCCTGCGCAAGGTCCCGATAGGATCTTCCTGAGACATCCCTGATCGAGCGATCCGCGCCATGCTCCAGCAAGAGGTGTACAGCATCCGCACGCCGATTGAGGATCGCAAGGCCCAGAGGCGTCATCCAGTCACGATCGGCGCTCGGCTGCCCATGCGGTCGGAAATCGCCAAAGCGAATATCCAGTCGTTCCGGATGTCTCTCAAGAATATCTCTCAGCTGTTCCAATTGGCCAAAAGCCGCAGCCGCGAAAATATCGAGCGGATAGGCTTTCAGAAATTCGACCGTCTCTGATTTTCCGTTGTATTCAGCCCAGCCGATCGCCGGCGCATAGAAATACGGATCGCGAATAGTGGTATCGGCCCCGTGCTCGATCAACAATTTCGCCATTTCGATATGACCGTGAAGTGCCGCCTCATGCAGCGGAGTACGGCTGGTCATGGCATTGACGTCGAGACCAAGCTCCAGCATTCGGCGGACGCCTTCAAGGTCGTTTTCGCCGGCAGCGTCGTGCAGCATGGCGGGATGAGCCTTCTGTATCGCCGCCGCTATGTCGAGATCGCTCCCGCCTGGCGTTTGCTGGAAAACGCTCTTGATTTGCTGGGCGTCAATGTCGCCAGTCTTGACCTGGATGTAAGCCCAATCCTCTGGCTTCAGGCGAACCGCTATCGCGCCCTTCTGCACAAGATAGGCCGCCAGTTCGCTGTCGCCACCAAGCCGCGCCCATTCATAGGGCGTTCTGCCGTTGACGGGTCTACTGACGTCAGCCCCATGCTCCACTAGCAACCGAACGCGCTCACCCATACGATGCTCCAACGCCCAGCCCAGCTGATAGTCGAACACGGTCTGCGAATTTGCGACAAATTTTCCGTCTTCACGCACCAGCCAATTGTTCCTGGCGTCAGCCGAAAGACCATATTCCAGCAGCAGGCTCAGGCAGGTATTGTCCGGCTCGAACATGCGGTTGTAGAGCGCCTGGCTGTCATTGGCTTCAGCGCCCGCCTCAAGCAACAGCCGTGCAAAGGCCTCGCATTCCGGATGCGGCGGCTGGCGATCCTTTCCCGCCTCGCCCTCGCCGAAGACGCCGGTCAGGACCGAGAAGCGATACTGGCCGCCATCAAGGAAGAAGGCGTTCACGTCGGCGCCGCGCCGGACGAGTTCTCTCGCCGCTAGCAGGCTGGAACGCCCGGGCAAGCGGGCATAGGCCGCATACATCAGCGGCGACCAGTCGTAAGGGCCGCCCTTGCGGTCGAGAAGTTGCGGTTGACGATCGAGCCAGCGGCTCACGGCAGCGGCATCGCCGAGCACGGCAGCAATATGGATATTCTCGCCGGCAATCTCCGGATTTGCCTCCAGCAGTTGCAAGGCCTCATCGAACCGAGCCGGATCAGCCGCAATACTGCCGAAATAGGAAACCGTTGCGAGCGAAAGGAAACGGTTGGCAAGTTGATCTCGCGGAACCTGTCTGCGGTCTCCGGTCTCCAGATGGGCCTTGAGCTTCGTCCAGCTGGAGAAGCCGAATTCGCGGGCGAGCACAAGCTGTATGTCCTGCAATCCGACGCCGGCACTATCAGTGAAATACGGCTCGACGCGGCTTCGCGCGGAAGCATCTCCGGATTGAACGGCCTTGAGGAAAGCCTTGGCCTGCTTTTTCAGGGAATCGAGTGTGGCGGTACTCGCCAAAGAGCGCGTGGTCACGATAGACCTCCTTCCATTTACGTCCGGTATCCGCGCCCACAGACTGAAAAGAGGTGTGGCAGTCTCACATTCTATGTATCAGGTGGGCCTTGCCCTTCCCGCGGATCGGATGCGCCCTGAGAACGAGCAACATCTATCGCGGCGGTTGCGATCTGTCCAGAGGGGTCAAACGGGCTCGTAACGGACGTAGGCGAACTCATCACCATCCGGTGACCAGTTCGGCACATTGATGCTGCCCTGCCCGCCAAAGAGCTCGAACAGCGTCGTGAGATTGCCGCCATCCATATCCATCAACCGCATCCGGACGTTGAGATCACGCGGATGGTCGAAGACATCGGGATCGTAGGAGATCAAAACGACCTTGTCATTCTTCGGCGATGGATGGGCAAACCAGTTGCCGTAATTGTCGTCGGTCAGTTGCTGCAAGCCTGTCCCGTCGGGATGGATACGCCAGATCTGCATGAGGCCGGTACGGCTGGAGTTGAAATAGATCCACTGCCCGTCGAAAGAAAAATCAGGCCCGTCATTGCGGCCCTCGCCATGCGTCAGCCGCGTCTCCTCGCCGCCATCGACCGCGATCGTGTAGATATCGAAGACATCATTGCGAATGCCGCAATAGGAAAAACGTTGCCCGTCGGGCGACCAGCCATGCCAGTAGGATGGCAGGTTGCTCGTCACCTGACGCGGCGTGCCGCCTTCGGCCGGCAGCACATAGATGCAGGATTTGCCGTGCTCGGTCTTGTCGGAAATCGCGATCAACGATCCATCCGGAGAAATCCCGTGATCATTGTTGCACCTCTGGGCGAAGCCAGTATCGACGCGATCGAGCACGCCATTGCCATCCAGCGGCAGTCGATAAAGCAGCCCATCGCCATTCAGCAGCAGATAGCGTCCGTCAGGCGAATAGTTCGGCGCCTCGATCAGCTGGTCCGTCTGCCAGACAACCCGGTTCGCTCCCGTGCGAATATTGTAGATCTCGACCGAGCTGCGCATTCTTCGTCCTTTGTCGCCGGGTGTCGCGATCAGCGATCGCGGAACCGATTGGTGATCGGATAGCGGCGGTCACGGCCGAAATTCTTCTTGGTGATCTTCACGCCCGGAGCCGACTGACGGCGCTTGTACTCGGCGAGATAGAGCAGATGCTCGATGCGATGCACCGTCGTGACATCGTGCCCGCGCGCCACGATCTCCTCGACCGACATTTCCTTTTCCACCAGGCATTCGAGGATATCATCGAGCGCCGGATAGGGCGGAAGCGAATCCTGGTCCGTCTGGTTCGGCCTGAGTTCGGCGGAAGGCGCCTTGTCGATGATGTTGTAAGGGATCACCTCGCCCGAGGGGCCAAGCGCGCCCGGCGGCACATGCAGGTTGCGCCAGCGCGACAGCGCATAGACCTGCATCTTGTAGAGGTCCTTGATCGGGTTGAAGCCGCCGTTCATGTCGCCATAAAGCGTGGCATATCCAACCGACATTTCCGACTTGTTGCCGGTCGTCACCACCATCGAGCCGAACTTGTTGGAGATCGCCATCAGAATGGTGCCGCGCGCACGGCTCTGCAGGTTTTCTTCGGTGATGCCGCTCTCGGTGCCTTCGAACAGATCGGACAAGGCCGAGGTAAAGCCGCCGACGGGCTCCTCGATCGGTACGATATCATAGCGGCAGCCGAGCGCCTTGGCGCAATCGGCCGCATCCTTCAGCGAGTCCTCGGAAGTATAGCGATAAGGCAGCATGACGGTGCGCACACGCTCTTCTCCGAGCGCATCGACGGCAATCGCCGCACAGATCGCCGAGTCGATACCGCCAGACAGGCCGAGAACGACCGATTTGAAACCGTTCTTGTTGACATAGTCACGGAAGCCCAGCAGGCAGGCACGATAATCAGCCTCCTCACCTTCCGGAATATGCGCCATCGGCCCTTCGGCGCAGTGCCAGACGTCGCCGTTCTTCTTCCAGGTTGTCACCGCCAGCGCGGTCTCGAACTGGCTCATCTGGAAGGCCAGGGTCTTGTCCGCATTGAAGCCGAAGCTCGCACCGTCGAAAACCAGTTCGTCCTGACCGCCAACCTGCGCAGCAAAAATGAGCGGCAAGCCTGACTCGATTACCTGCCGCAACGCGACCTGATGACGAACATCGACCTTGCCGCGATAGTACGGCGAACCATTCGGGACCAGCAGGATTTCTGCACCGCTTTCGGCCAGCGTTTCGCAGACACCGAGATCGTTCCAGATCTCCTCGCAAATCGGAATGCCAATGCGGACGCCGCGGAAATTGACGGGACCCGAGATGGTGCCTTCGTCGAAGACCCGCTTTTCGTCGAATTCGCCATAGTTCGGCAAGTCGACCTTGTCCCTGACAAAGATGACCTTGCCACCATCGAGCACGGCCACGGAATTGTAACGGCCGGTATCATCCTGCCTTGGCACGCCGACGATGACACCGGGCCCGCCGTCGGCGGTATCGGCGGCAAGGCTTTCCACCGCTTTCCAGCACGCACGGATGAAGGCCGGCTTCAGGACCAGGTCCTCCGGCGGATAGCCGGAAATGAACAGTTCCGTCAGCATGAGGAGCTGTGCACCCTCGCGCGCCGCCTCGGCCCGCGCCTCGCGCGCCTTGGCAAGATTGCCGGAGATGTCGCCGACCGTCGGATTGAGCTGGGCGACGGCGATGCGGATGGTGTGAGTGATCGGGCTTTGCTCTGTCATGCCATACATTTAGCGATGGCCTCCTCCTTCCGCAACCGCCTTCGTTCGCCTGCACGCATCAAAGATCGCGCTACGCGCATAGGCGGTATTTTTACCCGGAAAAGTACCAAGCTTGCCTTGCGGTTCATCCGGCATTCATGACAGAAGCATGACAATTATGTGAACATTCCCTAGCATTCGGAGAAACCCTTGGTCGATCTGGTCATTGGTTCCGCCTTGGCGGGCAGGCTCGCTTTTTTCCAGAAGATCGGCGCGGCAAGACAGCAATCAAATGTCCTGCGCCAGATTCTGAGCCTTGGCCTCACCATAGTGCTGGCGCTATCGCTGGTCGTCGGCGTCGAATGGATCGCGCGCGGCGAATTCTCGACTGTACTCCCGTATCTGTTTTCTCTATCCCGCCCCGGCTTCACCACCATCGGCATTGTCATGCTGGTGATGCTTGTGGCGGACGCGATCTTCGGCCGGGCCCATCTGTCCGTCCTGATCGTCGCGCCTCTGCTGCTGGTCCCCGCCTTCATTTCCAGCCAGAAGCAAAACTATCTTTCCGATCCGCTTTACCCGTCCGATTTCCTGTTTGCACGGCAGATCATGGAACTACTGCCGGTCATGGTGCGCGATCGTCCGTGGACCGCGGCAGCGCTCGTCATTGGTCTTGTCGCGGCGCTGGCAGCGCTTGCTTTTCTGTGGCGCCACGCCTGGCGGCATGCTGCTACCTTGTCCCGAAAGGCACGGGTAGTCCGGCTGTCGGTCTGTCTGCCACTGGCTGCGGTCTTCATCTCGCAGATGGACCCGACGCAATATTCCTTAATCCGCGAGAAGCTGCGCATCATCCCGATCGTCTGGGATCAGAAGGAAAATTACACCTATAACGGCTTCGTCATCGCCTTCTCGCTGAACCTGCCGATGGCAGACGTCAAATCCCCGGCGGGTTACGGGCCGGACGCGATCGATGCAATACCGGCGCGAAACTATGGCTATCTCTCCGGCCCTCGCCAGAAGCCTGATGTTATCATGCTGATGAGCGAATCCCTTTGGGATCCAACGCGACTTTCCAATGTCGGCTTCACGCCCGACCCGATGCCGACGATCCGTGCCCGGCAATCAGGAAATGTCTTTTCGCCTGAGTTCGGCGGCATGACGGCCAATGTGGAATTCGAGGCGCTGACCGGCTTTTCCAATGCCTTCCTGCCCTATGGCAGCATCCCCTATCAGCAATATGTCCGCCGCCCCATGCCCTCGCTCGCGACTTTCTTCCGGGCAGAAGGCTACGCTGCCCGCGCGCTCCATCCGTTCAGCGGCTGGTTCTGGAACCGCAACGAAGTCTATAGGGCTTTCGGCTTCGAGGAATTCCACACCGAGGAAACACTGCCGGCAATGGAAAAGCGCGGCATGTTCGCTTCCGATGACTCCCTGCTGAAGGAGATCATGCGCGAGGGCGATGGGGCCGAAAAGCCGTTCTTCTTTTTCGCTGTCACCCTTCAGGGACATGGTCCCTATGAAGCCAATCGCTACGCCCGGAACACGGTGAATATCGCCGGCAATCTGAATGACGATGACCGGGAAACGCTTGCCACCTATGCACAGGGCGTTCGCGAAGCCGATGACAGTTTGAAGATGCTGATGGATTGGGCTGAAAAGCGCGACCGCGAAACCATCATTGTCCTCTGGGGCGATCATCTGCCGCCGCTCGGCAGCGTCTATCCGAACACCGGCTACATGCCGCAGCAGGTCGCCACCCGCAAGGCGCCGCTCGACATCATGAAGCAGGAGCATGAAACACCGCTGGTCATCTGGTCGAGCAAGAAGGGCGTGCGCAAGGATATCGGCACCATCAGCCCGTCGCAGCTCCCCTATCAGGTACTGAAAACAGCCGGATATGAGCATCCGTTCTACACCGGCTTCCTCGGCCGCGTGCAGAAGAAATACGACATCGTCGACCGCTATCAGCTCGCGACACGCGACAACCAGACATTCCCCGATTGGTCGCGCAAGGAGGGGGATATCGATCCGATGATACGGGACTACCGCTATCTGCAGCATGATGCAATGTTCGGACGGGAGTATGGCTTGGAACGCTTCTTCCCGTCACATAGTTCACTGATTACAGAGGGCAGCTAGCGGATCGAGCTAAAATTCCAGCGGCTCGATGCGAACATGTGGCGTGCCTGAAGCGCAGGCGCAGCCGGCAACTCCAGACACGTTCATCGACCCACTAGCTGGCGGTCGCGACGGCAGCCTCGTCAATCAAGGCAACGACTTCCACCGGCTTGGAAGCAAGTGACGCATGGCCGGCGTCCAGCGTGATAATTTTCCTTGCGCCCAGCCGCTCGGCCATCCACCGCTCGTTTTCAGGGGAAATCATCCGATCCTGGCTGGAGATCTGGTACCAGGATGGCTTCTTCTTCCATGCTGGCGCGGTGATCGTGTTTCCAAAAGTGCTGGCAAGCGGCGCCTTCTGCGTCACCGCCATCACCAGCGCCTCGTCCGCACTCAGATCCTGGCAAAAACTCTCGTGGAATTTATCCTGTTTTACCCAGAGATAACCGTCACTGTCGGGGGCTAGGTTTGCCGCGGCCACCGGCGGGCGGTTTGCCGTTATGCCGCCGGGGCTCTCGCCAGCATCGGGAGCAAAGGCCGCAATATAGACAAGGCCGACCACATTCGGCTGGTCGCCGGCTTCGGTGATCACGGCGCCACCATAGGAGTGGCCGACCAGCAATACCGGTCCATCCTGCTGCGCGATCATCTTGCGGGTACGTTCGGCATCATCGGCAAGCGAGGTCAGCGGATTTTCGACCGCATGGAGAGATTGATAGCCCTTCGCCGCCAGCCCGACGATGACCTTGCTCCAGTGAGCTGCGCCACCCCAGAAGCCATGCACCAAGATAATTGTCGGTTTATTCGGCATGATCCGTATCTCCCAATCATTTAGATGTTGTGGTTGGACGAAGGGTCTAAAGGCCGGCGTTCCGGGGAACGGCCCCGCAGGCTGCGTGTCGAATGACCTTAGCACAGGCATCCTAGGGACGGTAGTTGACGGTGCTGTGACGCATAAACCGCAGGTTCTATCCGGCTCGCCGCCGCTATCTGCAAGGCAGGGCCAAGGCTGGATTCACCCGATCAAAGCACCGGCTTTTTGCGTTGCATTTTCATTGGCCAGTCGAATACTTGACATCGAATAGCGACCAAGCCCCCGGAGTGTCCCCATGCATAATTTGCCCAATTTCGTCCATCTGCATTTCGACAAGACAGCCGACGAACTCGGCGAGACGGAAAAGCGCGTGCTGAAGAAAGCGCACGAGCGCAAGATTGTTTCGACCGATATCAACGCGGCCTTCTCCGCAAATGCATCCTATGGCGAACGCCTCGCTGACGGCATCGCCCGCGTCGGTGGTTCCTGGTCGTTCATCGTCGGCTTCTTGTTGTTCCTGGTCTTCTGGTGCGTCGTCAATACCGTCATTCTCCTCACCCGCGCCTTCGACCCCTACCCTTTCATCTTCCTCAACCTCGTCCTCTCCATGCTCGCCGCCATCCAGGCTCCGATCATCATGATGTCGCAAAACCGCCAGACCGAGCGCGACCGCTTCGAGGCCGCCAAGGATTACGAGGTCAATCTCAAGGCCGAGCTTGAGGTCCTGTCATTGCACCAGAAGATAGATATGCAGGTGCTGGCGGAGCTTTCCGTGGTCAAAGAGGAAATCGCGAAGCTGAGCAGGCTGGTTGCGGAGAGAAACGGAGCCTGAGGCGTCCGTCCTCCTCGATAGCGCTCGGAAATTGACTTCTGAGTACGCTTTCTGTAATTTTGTAATACAGAAGGAGAAAAAGGTGATGAAAAATCAACAAGGACTTTCAGACCCGATCACCCTCCGGGTACCTACAGATATACTTGCAGAAATCGAGGAGATCGCACAAGTTTGCGAGCGAACGCGCAGTTGGGTCTTTGTGCGAGCGCTCAAATCCTATCTGGCGGCAGAAGGGCGCGAAGTGTTGGAGATCGCAAAGGCTCGGCGGGAAATGGCGAACGGCGAAGCCTATGATCTTGATGATGTGATCAACGAAGTCGCAAGCACGATCAAAGGGGCCGCTGCTTGAAAAGAATTCGTCTTTCGGCCGGCGCGAAAGCCTATATCAAGTCGGAAGCGCAATATCTGAAAGATAGAAGCCCAGCTGCGGCCCTCCGCTTCCTCGACGATCTGAACAGGCTCAAGACAAACCTGCTTCTTTTTCCTCAGATGGGTTTTTCAAGCAGCGAACTGCCAATCCCGGGCGTCTTGCGATTTGTCATGGGAGACTATCTCGTCGATTACGAAACAGCCGGTGACCTGATAGAGATCAGAGCCATTCGCCACGGCCACCAAAGACCACCGGTCCAGCCGATCGATGATGATTTCGACTACGAAGATGATAACTCCAGATAGCCCAAGACCAATTGGCGATATCAAGTTTTGTCAGTCCGAAGAGCCTGCAGTCGCCAATCCCGGCCGTCCCTGCCTGTATTGCGGCAACCCGTCGGTGATCTCGTAATAGTCACCCTTGTCGGCACAATAGATATGATAGGAAATCTCGACGCCGGTGGGCTGGTCGAAGAGCCCGGCCATGATCGAGATTTCCTCGGCACCGTCAGCCGCCCAAAACAATGCCGAGCCGCAGGTCTTGCAGAAACCGCGGCGGGCAAATGTGCTGGCGCGATACCAGGTGATCGCCTCTTCTCCCTCGATGACAAGGTTGGCGATCGGCACGTTGGTGGCTGCGTAATAGAGCCCGGTCTGCTTGCGGCATTGCGAGCAGTGGCAGGCCACGACCTCCCGCAGCTTACCGTGTGTCTTGAAGCGTACGCCGCCGCATAGGCAGGCTCCCGTGTGTTCATCGGTCATGATCGTTCCCCTTTTCAAGGAAACTTCCCGAGAACGGCATGCGGGTCAATCTCAAAGAAATGAAGCGCATCTTCAGCCGGATTGATCCGTCCGCCACAAATGGAAACGGGCCGGCTTTTCGCCGGCCCGTCTGGATAATTTGCAAAGCTGATTTCAATCAGCCGTGGGCGCGCAGACGCTTCTCGTCGCGGCCGCCCTTCATCCGCTCGGCAAGCAGGAAGGCAAGCTCGAGCGCCTGGTCGGCATTGAGGCGCGGGTCACAATGGGTGTGGTAGCGATCCTGCAAGTCCTCGGCGCCGACAGCGCGGGCGCCACCGGTGCACTCGGTCACGTCCTTGCCGGTCATCTCGATGTGGATGCCGCCCGGATGCGTGCCTTCCGCGCGATGGATCTGGAAGAAGCTTTCGACTTCCGACAGGATCCGTTCGAACGGACGGGTCTTGTAGTTGTTGAGCGTGATCGTGTTGCCGTGCATCGGATCGCACGACCAGACGACCTTGCGGCCCTCCTTCTCGACAGCGCGGATGAGGCGCGGCAGGTTGTCGGCAACCTTGTCGTGGCCGAAGCGGCAAATCAGCGTCAGCCGGCCGGCTTCGTTCTGCGGGTTCAGGATGTCGATCAGGTTGATGAGATCATCCGCCTGCAGCGAAGGACCGCACTTCAAACCGATCGGGTTCTTGATCCCGCGGAAATACTCGACATGCGCATGGTCGGCCTGGCGGGTACGGTCACCGATCCAGAGCATATGGCCCGAGGTCGCGTACCAATCGCCGGTCGTGGAGTCGACGCGGGTGAAGGCTTCTTCATAGCCCAGAAGCAGCGCCTCGTGGCTGGTGAAGAAATCGGTTTCGCGCAGGCTCGCATTGCTCTCGGCGGTGATGCCGATCGCGCGCATGAAATCCATGGTCTCGCCGATGCGATCGGCAAGCTTGCGGTAGCGCTCGCCCTGCGGGCTGTCCTTGACGAAGCCTAGCATCCACTTCTGGACGTTTTCGAGGTTGGCATAGCCACCCATGGCGAAGGCGCGCAGCAGGTTGAGCGTCGCGGCAGACTGGCGATAAGCCATCATCTGACGCTCCGGATTGGGGATGCGCGACTCTTCGTTGAAGTCGATGCCGTTGATGATATCGCCGCGATAGCTCGGCAGGGAGACACCATTCAGCGTCTCGATGTTCGAAGAGCGCGGCTTGGCGAACTGGCCGGCGATACGACCAACCTTCACCACCGGCAGCTGCGCACCAAACGTCAGCACGACAGCCATCTGAAGGAAGGCGCGGAAGAAGTCGCGAATGTTGTCCGCGCCGTGTTCCGCGAAGCTTTCAGCGCAATCGCCGCCCTGCAGCAGGAAACCGTTGCCTTCGGCGACATTGGCCAGATGCGCCTTCAGACGGCGGGCTTCGCCGGCAAAAACCAGCGGCGGATAGCTTGCGAGCTGTGCTTCGGTGTCTGCTAGCGCTGCTTTATCCGGAAAATCCGGCACCTGCTGGATCGGTTTCTGCCGCCAACTGCTGGGTGTCCAATTCTGTGCCATCTCACTCACCTGCTTGCGCGCCCGGTCTTTGCCGGGCGTCCCGTCGTCGTAAATAACGCGCGCTTATAAACCTTTGCCGCCCGCTTGCAAAGGCGGGCAAACTACTGTGCTGATCTTTTGTGGCGCGGGCGATAACTGCACCAAAGCGAGGTGTTACACGCGCTCGCCATTGCGGATGCGGTAGCTCGGCGAATACATCGTCACCAGTTCTTCCGACGCGGTGGGATGAACGGCCATGGTGCGATCGAAATCGTCCTTGGTGCAGCCGGCCTTCAGCGTAATGCCGAGCAGCTGCGCCATCTCGCCGGCATCATGGCCGAGAATATGAGCGCCGATCACCTTGCGGTCAGCAGTATTGACGATCAGCTTCATGATCATCTTTTCGGTACGTCCCGAAAGCGTCGCCTTCATCGGCCGGAACTGAGCACGATAGACTTCGAGTTCCGGATAGCGCTTGGCCGCATCTTCTTCGCTGAGGCCGACCGTACCGATCTCCGGCTGTGAGAACACGGCTGTCGGGATCAGTTCGTGATCCGGCCGCGTCGGATTGTTCTTGTAGACGGTCTCGATAAAGCACATGGCTTCATGGATCGCGACGGGCGTCAGCTGTACCCGGTCGGTGACGTCGCCAAGCGCATAGATATTCGGCACGGATGTGCGCGAATACTCGTCAACGACAACAGCGCCCTGCTCGTTGACCGCTACGCCGGCGGCTTCCAGGCCGAGGCTTTCCGTATTCGGCATACGGCCAAGCGCCAGCATAACGGTGTCAACCGTCAGGCTCTTGTCGTTCTTCGTCTGGACATGGAGCCTATTTTCCACCTTCTCCACGCTCTGGATGATGTCGTGGCAGAGAATGCGGATGCCTTTCTCCTCCATCGCCTCATGCAGACCCTTCCGCAGGTCCTGGTCGAACCGCGAGAGGATCTCGGCGCCGCGATAGATCAGCGTCGTCTCGACGCCGAGACCATGGAAGATATTCGCGAATTCGACGGCGATATAGCCGCCGCCGGCAATCAGGATCGACTTCGGCAATTCCTCAAGATGGAAAGCTTCGTTCGACGAGATGCAAAACTCATGACCGGGCAACGCCGTATGCAGGTTCGGCCTGCCGCCGGTGGCAATGACGATGGTTTCGGCCGTCACCGTCTGGCCGGTCTTCAGCAGCTTGACCGTATGGGCATCCACCAGTTCGGCGCGGGTGTCGAAGATCTCGGCCTTGGCGTTATCGAGCCCCTTGCGATAAAGGCCTTCCAGGCGAGCAATTTCCTTGTCTTTGGCCGCAATCAGCTTCTTCCAGTCGAAGCTGCTCTCGCCGACCGTCCAGCCGTAGCCGGCCGCGTCCTCGAAATGCTCGCTGTATTGCGAGGCATAGACGAACAGCTTTTTCGGTACGCAGCCGCGAATGACGCAGGTGCCGCCATAGCGATACTCCTCGGCGATCCCGACCTTCTTGCCGAGCGATGCGGCCACGCGCGCGCCGCGCACGCCGCCGGAGCCGCCGCCAATCACGAAAAGGTCGAAATCAAACGAAGGCATGGATGGCTCCTGTAAACGTCAAAACGCGCGCGAAGCGCCAATGGGGGTTGGCATTCATATAGGAAGTCGCGGCACAAAAAGAAAAGCCCGGAATGGTATCCGGGCTTTGAATTTGTAACTGCTTGCGGATCATTCCGAAAACGTGAAATTCCGCCTTGAGAACGACCTTGCGAAAAAGACAGCTTAAGGCTTCGCTGCAGGCTGTGCGGGCGCGCCTGCGTCCGGTGCGGCGACCGGCTGCTTCACGACCTTCTGCAAGGCGTCGTTGCTCTGGTTGGCGAGATCGCGCGAAATGCCCTGGCTCCAGATGTCAGCAGCCTTGTAGAGTTCGCGGGTTGCCAGCGGGCCGTCCTTCAGGAGCTTCTTGCCGGCTGCCGAATTGTAGAAATCGGCGATTGCCTTGAGTTCGTCGGCCGAAAAGGCCTTGGCATAGGTCACGGCGGCTTCACGTTCGAGATCGGCGCGGCGCGGTGCAAGAGCCAGTGCGGTGGCATCAACCGTGGAGTTGATCGCATCGCCGAAGTTCGGGTTGGCCTGGATCATCGTGCTCTTCAGCTGCTCGGCCAGATTCGGCAGGATGTTGTCGAACTGATTGGTGATGCCGAGTGCGTTGATGGCGGCGCGTGCAGCCTTGATCTGATCCTCGGAAACTTCCTGAGCGCTGACAGAGCCGAACGCAATGCCGGAAAGAAGAATGGTTGCAGCGGCAAAACGGCCAAGACCCGCAAATTTGATCATGAGATGAGTGCTCCTATGTATTGTTCGCCCGCAACGTACGCGCACCGCCGGGGCCGGCAATGATCGCTAATGTCGCCATATTGATAAAGAGCCCGTGTTCGACAACGCCGGGAATCGAATGCAGCTCAGTCGACAGCGCCTCTGCATCAGGAATGCGGCCGAAAGATGCATCAATGATAAAATGTCCACCATCGGTGACGAAGGTCTTGTCACCCGCGAGACGCAGATTGAGCGCGCCGGACAGGTTGAGACGCGACGCAGCCTTCTCGATGAGAATGCGTGTTGAAGCAAGGCCGAAGGGATTGACCTCGATCGGCAGCGGAAACGCGCCAAGCGTCTGAACGAGCTTGCTTTCGTCGGCAATCACGATCATGCGGGCCGACGAGGCCGCGACGATCTTTTCACGCAGCAGCGCGCCGCCTCCGCCCTTGATCAGGGTGAGCGCGCCGTCCAGTTCGTCGGCGCCGTCAATGGTGAGATCGAGTGCGGGAAGCTCGTCCAGCGACTTCAGCGGCACGCCAAGCTCGTTGCACAGCTTTGCTGTCCGCTCCGATGTCGGAACGCCTTCGATCGAGAGGCCGGATGCGACTTTCTCGGCAAGCAGCCGAACGAACTCCTCCGCCGTGCTGCCGGTGCCGATCCCGAGCCGCATGCCGCTCTCGACATAGGTCAGGGCCGCTCTTGCAGCCTCAATCTTCATCTGGCGGGCGTCCATGCGCCACCTGCTCCCATTGTTACGTTGGTCTGCTGTTTACACGGCTCTCCAGCCAAACGAAAGCCAAAATAACGGCACAAGATAGAAATCCCCGCGCCTCTTTGCCGAAGCTTGCAGGGCCTTCGGTTGCAATTGCGCGTGCGATCTTCTAACTCCGAAAGACGCTCTATTTCTTTCCATGCAAAGGCCTACTCCTCGTGACATCTCCCCTTGTCGTATTCGATCTCGATGGCACGCTGCTCGACACGCACGCAGATCTCATCGTTAGCCTGAACCACACCATCGCGGCGCTCATGCTGCCGCCGGTCACCTACGATGACATCACCCACCTCGTGGGCTACGGCGCGCAAGTGATGATCGAAAGGGCCTGCAGGCTGCATGGCTACACGCTGACGCCGGAAGAAGTGCCGGCTCTCATGCAGCGCTTCATCACGCATTATTCCGAGACCATGCCTGGCGTCACACAACCCTATCCCGGGCTCGTGGCCGCGCTCGGCATGCTGAAGAGCAAGGGCTACAAGCTCGCCGTCTGCACGAACAAGATGGAATCCCTCGCCCGCACGCTTCTCGATAAACTCGACCTCACGCATTATTTCGAAGCCATCACCGGCGGCGATACGTTCGCCGTGCGCAAGCCAAATGCCGAACACCTGATCGGCACCGTCGAACGCGCCGGAGGCGACATCGCCCGCACCATCATGATCGGCGACAGCGTCAACGATATTCTCGTTGCCCGGAACGCCGGCGTTCCCTCGATCGCCGTCCCCTTCGGCTATTCCGACGTCGGCATTGAAACGCTCGAGCCAAGCCGGATCATCTACCACTATGACGAACTCACCCCCGAGCTCGTCGAGGGAATGCTCGCCGCCTGAACCTTGAAAAATCCTTGTTAGTTCAGTCCGCAAGGTTGCAGACGGCCTTGCGATATACGCGCGACTGCGCCACAACTTTTAGACGTCTCGCGACCATCCCAACGAATAGCGGAATGGAAATATCCATCCGGAAGTGATGCCGAGGCAAAAGGTAGTCAGGCGTTGGAGTGGCCGCGTGCTTACAGCAGATCCAGAAGACCGTAACAGCGGTAGATTGCCGAGCCGCAGAGGGTGGCTTGCTCCGGTTGTCCGGACACTTATCATTTTCGCGGCTCTGTGCGCCGGCCTTTGGTTCTACGTCTATGGCGACCGCGTTGTCGGCTATGTCGAGCAGGCAACATACGCGGCGCCCGATGCCGCCTTGATGGCGGTGTACAAGCATTTCGACATTGATCCCCTGCCGAATGTGGTTGCCGGACGAGCAATCATGGCGGCCGATCTCGACATGCTCCGGCGCGAGCATTGCGATTGGAATGCGGTTTACAAATTTGCAGGCGAACTGCAGAAACAGGGTTACAGCCGAGAGGCAGCCAAGGTCTTCATTGCCTTCTCCAACAAATGCAAACCCTCCAACGTCGCCCTGAGCGCAGCTGCCAATATACTCGATAATCTCAGCGATTTCGATGAAGCGCTGAAGGTCTCGAATGACCTGATAATAATGTCGCCGGGAATGCCGGATTTCTATTTCCAGCGCGCTCAAATACGCGGGAATGCAAAGAAATACCGCGAAGCCATCGACGACTACTATTCGGTCATCGGCTTGACCGACAACATCGCAATGCTGAACAGCATGGTCTTCGAAGGCCTTTCGAACAGCTATCGAGATCTTGGAGAGTATTGCGAGGCAATCGGCCCGCTTCAGCTCTGGGTATCCACGAATCCCGATCGGAACGATACGGCAATCGTGCGCGGAATTATCAAGGAATATCAAACAAAAGGGAAGTGTACCTCGACCTATGCCACCGGCAGCGATCGATTTCCAACTCAAGGCAAGAACGTTATCCTTGCCAGGGTCTCGGTCAACGGCACGGAAGGTACGTTCATTGTGGACACCGGCGCGAGTTTCGTGGCTGTCAGTAAAGCTTTCGCCGCACGCGCGAAAATTCCAGTCGATGGGGGCAACGGAATCTCGCTGCAGACTGCCAACGGCGTTTCCCAGGCCATACACACCACCGCGGCAACGGTGAAGGTCGGTCACGTCGAAGCCAGTGACATCACAGCCGCTGTGCTCGAAGACGACGCGGCCCTGGGCAACGAGGTCGACGGTCTGCTCGGACGCTCGTTCCTGTCGCGCTTCGACGTTACCTTTGGTAGTCGCGAATGGCGTATTGAAGCGAAAAATTGAGGTAACGCAAGAAAACCGCCTCGAGGGCTAGACGCCTGAACGCAAAAGCAAAAGGGCGGCCAATCGGCCGCCCTCTGTTTTTCTGCCAGCTCGCAACTCAGATCTGAGCGGTACGCGACTTGGTGGTCGTATCCAGCGCCTTCTGCGTAGCAGCGTCGCGATCGTAGACGTCGTTGAAATACTGGATGACGCCATCCTTGTTCGGCCACGCGGTGAAGTAAGCGATGTAGATCGGGAACTTCTGCGGCACGGCGACAGCCTTGTTCTGGCCGGCGGCGATCTGCTTGGCGACGTCATCGACCGTTGTATTCAGAACGGCGGCAGCCATGGCACGCGGATCGGCCAGACGGACGCAGCCGTGGCTGAGGGCGCGCATGTCCTTCTTGAAGAAGCTCTTCTGCGGCGTGTCATGCATGTAGATCGCATGAGAGTTCGGGAAGAGGATCTTCAACTCGCCAAGAGCATTGTCGCTGCTCGGCGGCTGGCGCACGGCGATGTTCTTGGTCGAGCCATACCAGTCGACGCTGGACGATGCCACGGCCTGACCGCCGACCTCGACCTGATAGCCCATGCGGTCGAGATAGTTCGGATCGGCGCGCAGCTTCGGCAGCATCTCATTGATAATGATCGACTGCGGGACGCCCCAGAACGGATTGAACTCGACCGTCTGGATCTGGTTCTCGAAGAAAAAGGTCTGGTGCTGCTTGCCGCCGACGACGACGCGCATCGACAGCTGTTCCTGGTTGTTATTGTAGTAATAGACCATGAAAGCCGGCTGGTTGATCAGCACGTAGCGCGGTCCAAGTTCAGGCGGCAGCCAGCGCAGCTGCTCCATGGCGATAACAAGCTTCTGGATCTTGGTGTCGTTGTTCTCGCCGACCATGGCGCGAACCGAAGACGGGCCGATGACGCCATCCGACGTCAGGCCCTTTTCCTTCTGGAAGTCTTCGACCAGGGAAACGAGGTCCGGCGTGTAATCGGGCGTGCCGAGATAGGACGCGAGAACGTCGGCATGCGCCGTCTTCAGCGCATCAGATCCACGATGCTGGATTGCCTTGACGATATTGGCCATTTCCGGCGAGCTGCTGCCCGGCTTCAGAATGCCGGGCAGGGAAACGGTGATGGCGCTGCCATCGGCACTGGATTCGGCGCGCAGCTTGGCAAGCTCGGCCTTGAGCAGCGTGAACTGCTGGTTGGACGGGCTGCGGCTGTTGAGATAGGCGGCAACATCGGGGCTTGCGCGCAGCACGTCGAGCATGGCTGTCAGGTTGACATCCTTGCGCTTGAAGTCGTGGTAGCCGGAGATCTTGTTCGGGTCGAGACGGCCACGGACCGTATCCTGGACGAACATCAGCACCTTGGTGGAAAGCGCCAGTTCGAACTGCATCAGCGCGCGATCGCGCAACACAGGATCGACATCCGCCGCATCGGCGGCCGGAGGCGTTACGGCGTAGTCTGCGGGGTTGAGACCGACGGAGCCGGCGTCGGCAAGAACGCCCAGGGCGGCCTTTGCCTTCTCGCTGACGGCATGATCGGCGACCCAGAGAAGCGGCTTGCTCTGATCCGCATAGTAAGACTCGACGGCCTTGGCGACGTCATTGGTCGCCATAACCCGCGCGTCGGATAGGTAACGGCGCTGCGAGCCTTCGGTATCGATTGCAGTGGGCGTGGGCGATGCATCCGCGACGGCGCCGGTTACCACCGGATCGGCGAAATGCGAAGTCGACACGAGACGCATCGAGTCCGCCTTGTACGTATAATATTTCGGCGCATCGACCTTCGGCAGCGGCAGCTTTGCCTGCCCGGGCTGACCAGGATCGATCATCGTCTGCGCCGGATTGACGGGGACCGGAGCCGATACCTGAGTGCTCTGCTGACGCCCCTGCCCACCACGGATAAAATCCATGAGGGTCATGGCGCTCGCCGACGTCGCGCCGACTGCGGAAAGGCAACAGGAAAGAGCCAGGACGGATGATGTGGCTTTGGCTGCAAGTTTCATTCTCTAATCAGTCCCTGTATCGTGCGATAACTTCGAGCCAGACGGCGCTGTTTCAACTGGGCCGCGATGTCTCAGACATCGTATACCCTTTACTATGAAAACAGCGAGACCCGCCTTTCGTTCAGTGTCTCAACTTCACGTTACGAAGCGAAGACGTGCTCCGTGATTCAATTCACACAAAATTATGAAATTATTGGTTAATCTTTTATTGAAATTTCCCGAGCTTTTTAAGCGCCGGAAAATTCATCTTCGAGAATATATGAGCGGCGTGTCAAAAAGGGCACGCCTCAGGGCGGATTCAAAACATGACTTTTATAATCATGAAAATCCGCTTTGCTGTTTTCATGGGCGCCATTCGGGCCTATATGGCTGCTAGCTATTTCCATAGAAGGCAGGATCAGGAACATGACTTCCACCCGCACCGAAACCGATACCTTCGGCCCGATCGAAGTTGCCAGCGACCGCTATTGGGGCGCACAGGCGCAGCGTTCGCTCGGCAATTTCAAGATCGGCTGGGAAAAGCAGCCGCTGTCGGTCATACGCGCCCTCGGCATCGTCAAGCAGGCAGCCGCACGCGCCAATGCCGAGCTTGGGCAGCTGGACCCGGCGCTCGGCAAGACGATCGAGGCAGCGGCGCAGGAAGTCATCGACGGCAAGCTCAACGACCATTTTCCGCTGGTGGTTTGGCAGACCGGCTCGGGCACGCAATCAAACATGAATGCCAATGAAGTGATCTCGAACCGCGCGATCGAAATGCTCGGCGGCGTCATGGGCTCAAAGAAGCCGGTTCATCCGAATGATCACGTCAACATGAGCCAGTCGTCGAACGACACCTATCCGACGGCCATGCACATCGCCTGCGCCGAGCAGATCGTCCACCATCTGCTTCCGTCGCTGCGGCATCTGCACGCGGCCCTGGAAAAGAAGGTCGCGGATTTCGCCCATATCATCAAGATCGGCCGCACCCATACGCAGGATGCAACGCCGTTGACGCTGGGCCAGGAGTTTTCGGGCTATGCGGCTCAGGTCGCCTCTTCCATCAAGCGCATCGAGCTGACGCTGCCGGGCCTTTGCGAACTCGCCCAGGGCGGCACCGCGGTCGGCACCGGCCTCAATGCGCCGATCGGCTTTGCTGAGAAGGTTGCCGACGAGATCGCCAAGATTACAGGCCTGCCCTTCGTCACCGCGCCCAACAAGTTCGAAGCGCTGGCTGCGCACGATTCGATGGTCTTCAGCCATGGCGCCATCAATGCCGCGGCGGCCGCGCTCTTCAAGATCGCCAATGACATCCGCTTGCTCGGTTCGGGCCCGCGCTCCGGCCTCGGCGAACTGGCCCTGCCGGAAAACGAACCGGGCTCGTCGATCATGCCGGGCAAGGTCAACCCGACCCAATGCGAGGCGATGACGCAGGTTTGCATCCATATCTTCGGTAACAATGCCGCGCTGACCTTCGCCGACAGCCAGGGCCACTTCGAGCTCAACGTCTACAATCCGATGATGGCCTACAATTTCCTGCAGTCGGTGCAGCTGCTCGGAGACGCCGCCGTCTCCTTCACCGACAATTGCCTCGTCGGCATCGAGGCCCGCGAAGACAATATCAAGGCCGGCCTCGAACGCTCGCTGATGCTGGTGACCGCGCTCGCGCCGAAGATCGGCTACGACAACGCCGCCAAGATCGCCAAGACGGCCCACAAGAATGGCACGACGCTGAAGGAAGAAGCTCTCGCAAGCGGGCTGGTGTCTTCAGAAGAATATGACGCCATCGTCCGGCCGGAAACGATGATCGGCCCGAAGTAGGAATGCACGAACGCGGGCAGGCACTTCCGGATATTTGCGGGGTGCCTGCCTGATCGACGCCTCTAACGGGCGTCTACCGTGGCCGGCTTATGCACCCTGGGGGCAATTGCCCTTCTCTCTTGCTGCGGCGAAACCATGTCGCTCGCCGTGATCACGGTCACCGGATCGATGCTCGCCAGTATTTCCTTGTGAAAGGCGTGCTTCAGGTAACCGTCGTGGATAGCACCGAAAATGCCGATACCCGCTATAAGCGCCGCAACTGCCAGCGGCGAAATATTGTGATGCTGATTGTGGGAGATATCCATGATCTCAATCCCTCATTTCCAGGCTTGTCGGGCGCGTTTGCCCTGCCCTGTTGACTGGAATCTGCGCCTTTCCGATCGTTCTTAGAAGTCAGAACTTTCAGCACCGATTGTCTATGCCGCGTTGACAATCGACCTATTGAAATCCCGAGTTGATTTCAGCCGATTGCTTTTGAGACGAGCCGGATTTAGATCGTTTCCAAATATCTTCCTCCGCCATCCGGCTTGAAAGGTTTTCCAAATGGCTGACGATCTGTTTCCCCTCGGGGAAGACGCCACTCCCTACCGCAAGATTTCGAGCGATTATGTTTCCGTCGACACGTTCAAGGGTCAGGACATCCTGACTGTCGATCCGGAAGGCATCCGCCTGCTCGCCGAGACGGCTTTTGCCGATATCAATCACCTGCTGCGGCCCGGCCACCTGAAGCAATTGGCGTCCATCCTCGACGATCCCGAGGCGACCGACAACGATCGGTTCGTGGCCTATGATCTGCTGAAGAATGCCAATATCGCCGCCGGCGGCGTGCTCCCCATGTGCCAGGACACCGGCACGGCGATCATCATGGGCAAGAAGGGCCGCCGCGTCTGGACCGAAGGCGGCGACAGCAGTGCGCTGGCCAAGGGCGTGCTCGACGCCTACGAGAAGAAGAACCTGCGCTATTCACAGCTCGCACCGATCAAGATGTTCGAGGAAAAGAACACCAAGAACAACCTACCGGCGCAGATCGACATTTACGAGGAAGGCACCGACGCCTACGAGTTCCTCTTCGTCGCCAAGGGCGGCGGCTCGGCCAACAAGACCTTCCTCTATCAGGGCACTCCATCACTTCTGACGCATGACCGCATGCTGGATTTCCTGAAGGAGAAGATCCTGACGCTCGGCACGGCAGCCTGTCCCCCCTACCATCTGGCGATCGTCATCGGCGGAACCTCGGCCGAGATGAACCTGAAGACCGTCAAGCTCGCCTCGACGCGATATCTCGACTGTCTTCCCACGGAAGGCTCCGAAAGCGGGCATGCCTTCCGGGATATCGAAATGGAAAAGGAAATCCACAAGCTCACCCAGAGCCTCGGTGTCGGCGCACAGTTCGGCGGCAAGTATTTCTGCCACGACGTCCGCGTCATCCGCCTGCCCCGTCACGGCGCTTCGTTGCCGATCGGGCTTGGCGTTTCCTGTTCCGCCGACCGCCAGGCCAAGGGTAAGATCACCCGCGACGGCATCTTCATCGAGCAGCTCGAAACCGATCCGTCGAAATACATGCCCGAGATCGACGAGGCCAAGCTTTCCGAATCGATGGTTCGCATCGACCTCAACAGGCCGATGGCTGAAATCCTTGCCGAGCTGTCGCAGCATCCGGTCAAGACGCGCCTGTCCCTGACCGGCACGATCATCGTCGCCCGCGACCTGGCGCACGCAAAAATCCGTGAGCGCCTGGAAAAGGGCGAAGGCATGCCGGAATACCTGAAGAACCACCCGGTCTATTATGCCGGCCCGGCAAAGACGCCTGCGGGCTACGCCTCCGGCTCCTTCGGGCCGACGACAGCCGGCCGCATGGACAGCTATGTCGACCAGTTCCAGTCGTTCGGCGGCTCGATGATCATGCTCGCCAAGGGCAACCGCTCCCGCGCGGTGCGTGAAGCCTGCAAGACATATCGCGGCTTCTATCTCGGCTCGATCGGCGGCCCGGCCGCCCGCCTTGCGCAAGACTGCATTAAGAAGGTCGAGGTACTGGAATATCCCGAGCTCGGCATGGAAGCGGTCTGGAAGATCGAGGTGGAAGATTTCCCGGCCTTCATCGTCATCGACGACAAGGGGAATGACTTCTTCCAGGAGCTCAACCTGGGGTGACGACAGTTCCTTTGGCTGAATTTAAAGAAGGCGCCGGTGGCGCCTTCGTATGCAAAACATGCTTTAATTATAAAACTTTTGAGTAAAACTTTAGTGATCAATATCTATTCATAATCATCTTCTTAAGATTTTTCAAAGAATCTTGGTGTAACTAAAAAATGGGTTCAACCAATACATGTTACGGAGCTCACCGATGAGTACGGCGATTGCGCCAAAGGCGCAAATTCCCGACGTGGCAGGGCAGATCACCTACGCCATGCGATCCATGGGGATCGCACCTATTCCGCGCAATTACGAGCTTTTCTACGAGGCCTATATCGGTTCGAATCCTGCCCTGACCCGCGAACTGGCTGCCCTTGGCAACAGTGCGACGCAGGAGGAACTGGACACGATCGGCGCCAAGTATTTTCCACAGCATGCGGGCCGCGTTTTCGACGACGCCCACGCCCGGCTGACGGTTGAGCTGGACGGTGTCCTGCGCGCATTGAAGCAGGAGCAGACGACGCTCGAGAGCTACAATCGGCTTCTGGGCGAAACCTGCGAGCGCATGAGTTCCAGAAGCCATAACAGCGCCGAGCTGTTGCGCAACGCGATCGACATGCTGACTACGGCAACCGGCGACACGATGGCTCAGGGCGAAAAGATCGTCGAGAACGTGGTGCAACGTAGCCAGGAGATGGATCAGGTCCGCAAGGAACTGGATGAATACAAGCGCATCGCCAATACGGATGCGCTGACGCGGCTTTCCAACCGCCGCGCCTTCGAGGATCGCCTGATCTCCATTTTTGATAATCAGCTGACCCGCCCGACGACGGCGCTCGTGCTGGCCGATATCGATCATTTCAAAAGGATCAACGACACCTACGGCCACCCCGTCGGCGACAAGATCCTTGCCACCGTTGCCTCCATTATCCGCGCCAATGTCCGGCGCGAGGTCTTCGTCGCCCGTGTCGGCGGCGAAGAGTTCGCATTGATCATGGAAGGCGTCACGGCGGAGGAAGTCACAACGGTTTGCGAGCGCATCCGCCACTCCCTGGAGACCACGCCGTTCAAGAATTCGCGCACTCGGGTCGACTACGGTCCCGTTACCATTTCGCTGGGTGTGTGCATGGCATCGGAGACGGCGGATTCCGGCGAACTCTATAACAAGGCCGATCTTGCGCTCTATTGCGCCAAGAATGCCGGCCGCAACTGCTGGAACGTCTATCAGGAAAGCATGCAGAAAGACTTCACCAAAAGTTGGCTCATCTACAAGAACTAGAAGTGCAGCCAACCAACCGCCGGCGCTGCTTTCCCAGGCAGCCCGGCGGTTCTGCTTATCGAAGCGCCTAATCTACCAGAGAGTCTTGGCGGCTCGCGCCGGCCACTCCCGATCATAGGCTTCCTGATCGAAATCACCCTTCGCTGCCTTCAGCATCATACCTGGCGTAGGTAGGCTCACGGGATCGGCGAAACGCTCGGCATTCCAGAGTTCGGCCCGCATGACAGCGCGTGCACACTGGAAATACACCTCATCGATCGTGATCACGACAACGCAGCGCGGGTGCTTTCCATCCATCTCAAAACCATCAAGCAGGCTCGGCTCGATGGAGACCACCGCGCGACCGTTGAGCCGCATCGTCGTATTCGAGCCGGGAACCAGGAACATCAGCGCCACGCGCGGATCGCGCACGATGTTCTCAAGCGAGTCGACACGATTATTGCCCCGCCAATCCGGAAGATGCAGTGTCCGTTCATCCGCGACACGGACGACACCGCCAAGGTCACCGCGCGGTGAACAATCCAACCCCTCCGGCCCCACTGTTGCCAGTGCCATGAACGGCGAAGCTTCGATCATTCGTCGGTATAGCGGCGTAAGCACCGTCGTCACCTTGGTGATCGACGCCTCGCCGACATGACCGTAAAGCTCTCTCAATTCCTCGACTGAAGTAACGATGCGCATGCTGCCTCGCGTTCATTATGCGGCGCCCTGCCAAAAATCCGGCGCAGCACATGTCTCGTTACGAGGAGCGCCGAACCGGGGATCTATAGAAGGATAGCACCGTCCCATCGCCAGTTTCGAGCGGTTTTTCTGCAATGATAGCTTCCGCAAGAAAGCTATCGATCGCCTCGAATACCGGAGCGGCGCTGACGATGCGCCGATGACCGAAGCCGTTGGCCCAGACGAGGCGAACATGCGCTCCCTGCGCGGCATAGGCACGGGCATGATCGGCACTCACTTCCTTGTCGTCCTCGGCATGGATGACAAGAACCGGCCGGTCGGGATCGAGAATGCCGCGCCGCTCGTCATAGGCGGTAAGCGCCCTGCCCGTCACACGCCCGACCTCGGCCTCCAGCGCATGTTGCGTCTGCGGCTGAAGATGCATCAGGCGGCCGAAATCCTTGAACAGCCATCCCATGGCACTGGGCGCCCCGATCAGCACCAGCTTCTTCGTCTCGATAGGATCGATGCCCGGCAGAAAGCCCGCAGATGCAAGTGCCAGCGAGGCACCACCGAATGAATGGCCGATCGCGGCATCAAGGACACCGAAGCGCTCCGACGCTGCTGCTATAGCCGAAACCGCAAGGCGTATATTGAGGAAGCGGCCGGTGGAGCGGCCGTGTCCGGGAAGATCGAGCGAGATCACCTCAGCCCCGGTTCCGGCAAGAAAAGCCGTCAGCTCGGACATGTACTCGCTGCTGGAACCCCAGCCATGAACGACGAGGTAGCGCTTGCGCGGCCCCTTGGCGCCGCCGTTGAAGCGATAGGCCATGGCGCGTCCGCCGGGAAAGGGCAGCATGAACTGTTCTGCTACCGCAAGACGTTCCCGGCCCTCCATATAGGCGGCCGTGGCCTTGGCACTACGCGGCCGCCGCGACGGAGTGAGACAGAAAAGCCTGAAACCAGCCTTGCCGGCGAGCTTCGGCGAAAGCCTGCCGAGGCCGGAGAGGCTCGACCGGGTGACCTTGAGCGCAAAGGATGGCATAGTGGGAATCCAATAATGTTCAACTATGAACAATAAAGTACAACGATGAACAAAAATCAATCCCTTCCCTGGGACCACCCGCGTTTTCGAAGCTGGATCGCCGTGGCGCGCGCCTGCCAGCTGATGCAGCAATCGCTCGGACGCGCCCTGGCGCCTCTCGACATCAAGCCGCCGCATCTCGATATTCTCGTCAATCTCTTTCGTTTCGAAGGCATTTCCCAGCAGGAACTTGCCCGCAAGCTGCTGGTCGGCCGCTCCAACATGAGCATGCTGTTGCCGCAAATGGAGAGCCGCGGCTTGATCGAGCGCCGTGGCGACAAGCAGGACAAGCGCGTTCTTCGCCTCTATTTGACCGAGGCAGGCCGCCGCGTCACCGAGGAAGCCATGACCATCCAGACGGCGCTTATCGATCGCATGCTGTCACAGGCGCCCGTCGAGGAATGCGAACTCATGACCGTGCATATGGAGCGAATCGTCAGCCTGCTGATGCAGGACGAGAGCGAACCACTAGAGACGGTCGGCGATCAATGATCCCCGGCCGAACGCGCCGACGGGACAACCCGTGTCAGAGAAGCAAACTCCCAGATCGCCACGACGACGAGCACTGCCGCCGCGAGAATGCCAAGCTGGTAGACCACCACCATCGGCAAGGTAAGAAGCAGTAAGGCCAGTCCGATAAGGCCGACCGCATGCGACAGCGGCGGACGCCCGGTCGTTGCGCCCTTGAACCAGAGGTTTCCGATCAAAAACACGGCCGGACCGCCAAGAATGGCGGCAGCGGCATGGATATCGGCCCGGTCATGCGGGTGCGCAAACAGGAATTCGTCGCCGACGACACTCAGGATGATGCCGGCGAGGATAGGGATATGCGCATAGGTGAAGGCCTGCCGCGCCAGGCTGCCTGGGGTATCATCATGCTCGATGCGATGAGCCGCCCGCTCGTGCCCGAACTGGAAGTAGATCCACCACAGCGCAACGGTACCGACGAAAGCCGTGATGAACACCGCAATGATCAGGGGCGTAACCGGCTGTTCCGCAAAGGTCTTGCCTGCCTGCAGGACGGCTTCGCCAAGGCAGATGATGATGAACAAAGCGCAGCGTTCGGCAAGATGCGCACCCGACACATCCCAATCCGCCGTGGTCGACTTGCCGAGACCGGGAACACGAAATCCAAGCGCAGGCGCTGCATATTCGATGACCAGCGCCGCGAGCCAAAGCACCACCCGCATCTCGCCTTCGAGAAGCGCTCCGGTGATCCAGAAGATGCCCGAGAATACGAGCCAAGTCGTGATACGAAGGAAGTTGCGGTGATTGGCCGGGCTGACATCCCTGAGGGCATAGACCGTAAACAGCGAGCGGCCGACCTGCATGAAGACATAGGCGCCGGCAAAGAAAATCGCCTTCTCACCGAAGGCCTCCGGGATCGCCGCCGATAGAATAAGCCCGGCAAACATCAGCACGAACAGCATGATGCGCACCGGCATGCGATCCGGGTCCAGCCAATTCGTCACCCAGGCGGTAAAGACCCACACCCACCATACGGCAAAGATCAGCATGATCGTTTCAAGCCCACCCAAAAGCGTGAAGTGCTCGGCCAAGGTGTGGGCAAGCTGTGAAATCGAAAAGACGAATACCAGATCGAAAAACAGCTCGACGAAGGAGACCTTGCTCTCGTTCTTGCTGCCCTTGGCGCGAAGCCAGCTTTCCCTACCCCCAAGGATCATGCCTGCGCCCCTTCTCAGGTCGTTGATGCCAATATCAGTGAGACCTTCCGGCCGTATCGCGAGTGAGGCCCTTCTCTTTCAATTCGGCTTCATATGCCGCGAAAAGTTCGTGGCCCTTCTGGCCGAGTTCACGCAGATAGGTCCAGGTGAAAATGCCGGTATCGTGCATGTCGTCGAAGCCGATGCGCACGGCATAATTGCCTGTCGGCGTCATCGACATGATGCCGACATTGCGCTTGCCCGGCACGGTGACCTTCTGCCCCGGCCCATGGCCCTGAACCTCGGCGGAGGGTGACAAGACCCTCAGCATCTCGGCCGGCAGATCGAAACTCGTGCCGTCGTCAAAGCTCACCACCAGATGGCGGCGGTCCTTCGATACCTTCAGTTCTGTCGGCCAGACGTCGCTCATCAGCTTTTCCATGTCGTTCAATGCTCGTTTTGAGGATTATGCTGCCATTCGTTCACGCGCAAGTGCAATCAAAATGCATTTGCCTTGACGCAACAATCGCCTATGCACACATTAGCAGTGTAACGGAGGTTCGTGTGAACAGCATAGTCGGTACCATAGGCAACGCATCAGCGCTGCAGGCGGATGCGTCCCCCATGATCGACCCCTTCGGGAGAGCCGTCAGCTACCTGCGTGTTTCGGTCACCGACCGCTGCGATTTCCGCTGCACCTATTGCATGGCGGAACATATGACCTTCCTGCCGAAGAAGGATCTGCTGACGCTCGAAGAGCTCAACCGGCTCTGTTCCGCCTTCATCGCCAAGGGTGTCCGCAAGATCAGGCTCACCGGTGGCGAACCTCTGGTGCGCAAGAATATTATGTTTCTGGTCCGCGAACTCGGCAAGCGCGTGCAGGACGGCGCGCTCGACGAATTGACGCTGACGACGAACGGCTCGCAGCTCGCCCGCCATGCCGATGAGCTGTATGATTGCGGCGTGCGGCGCATCAACGTCTCGCTCGATACCCTCAACCCCGACAAATTCCGGGCGATTACCCGCTGGGGCGATTTCGCCAAGGTGATGGAAGGCATCGACGCCGCGCAAAGGGCTGGCCTGAAGATCAAGCTCAACGCCGTCGCCCTCAAGGATTTCAACGAAACGGAAATCCCCGAGCTGATGCGCTTTGCACACGGCAAAGGCATGGACCTCACCGTTATCGAAACGATGCCGATGGGCGAGATCGAAGAGGATCGCACCGATCAGTATCTGCCGCTCTCCAAGCTGCGCAGCGATCTCGAGCGCCAGTTCACGCTAAGCGATATTCCCTACAAGACCGGCGGCCCGGCCCGATACGTCAACGTGGCGGAAACCGGCGGCCGGCTCGGCTTCATCACGCCAATGACGCATAATTTCTGCGAGAGCTGCAATCGCGTACGCCTCACCTGCACCGGCACGCTTTACATGTGTCTCGGCCAGAACGACGCGGCCGATCTGCGCACGGCTCTGCGCGCGACCGAAGATGACGCTCTCCTTTACGCCGCGATCGACGAAGCCATCACCCGCAAGCCGAAAGGCCACGACTTCATTATCGATCGTACTCACAATCGCCCGGCTGTTGCGCGCCACATGAGCGTCACCGGCGGCTGATCAAGATCGAGACAATCAAATGCAGCTTGAGCTCATTCGCAATGCGACGCTGAAGATCACCTATGGCGGCCATGTGCTGCTGATCGATCCCTATTTCGCGCCACGCCACAGCTTGCCATCCTTTACCGGCCGCTCTCCCAACCCGATGACGGAACTACCCGGCTCCATCGACGGTATTCTCCAGGGAGTGGAATTGGTGATCGTGTCGCATCTGCACACCGATCACTTCGATACGGTTGCGAAAGAGCGTGTATCGAAAACCCTGCCGCTCCTCTGCCAGCCCGGCGACGAAAGCTCTATCCGCGAATCCGGCTTCACTGATGTCACGACTCTGCTCCAAACCACGGTCTGGCAGGGAATAACGATCACGCCGCGGCAAGGCAGCCATGGCCTCGGCCCGGTCGTCGAGAAAATGGGCCATGTCATCGGCTTCACGCTGGAAGCTCCCGGCGAACCCACCGTCTATTGGGCCGGCGATACCGTGCTTTATCCGCCGGTCGCCGACACGATCGGGCAGGTCTCGCCCGACATCATCATCACCCATTCCTGCGGCGCGCGCTGGGATGGCGATCTGATCGTCATGGATGCCGAGCAGACCGTCGCAGTCAGCCGCCTCGCGCCGCAGGCGATCGTCGTTGCAACCCATATGGAAGCGCTCGACCACGCGACGATCACGCGGCAAGATCTCCGCCAGGCAGCAAATACGGCGGGTATCGATCCGTCGCACCTGCTGATCCCCGCCGATGGCGAAACGCTCCACTTGAGCCGATGATCTGCCCGGCCCAAGGCAAGCGCCACTAGAGCATTTCCAGGAAAAGTGCACAGCGGGTTTCCGTCCGGAAATGCGTAAAAACAAAGAGATAGAGCGCTTTCGCGATTCGAAGAAAAGCGAAAGGGCTCTAGCGAGCCGCGAACCGCTTCTTCGCCTCTTCGGTTGCCGGCATATACAGGGACACCGCGGTGCCCTCGGGATCGCGGAACTGGAACGTCTTGTTGCCCCAGGGCATCGTCTTCAGCTCCTGAACAAGCGAAACCTTGTCCTTCAGTCGTTCGTATTCGGCATCGATATCCTCGACCTGGAATTCGATAAAGGCAGTGCGATTGGCGCCTGGCTCGGCGCTGCCCTCTTTCCAAAGAGCAACGGTTTCGACCGCGCCGATCGCCAACGCAACCCCCGACGTCTCGATCTCGGCAAAGACCGGGGCGAGCCATTTGGCCTGGAACCCGGTCACCATTTCATAAAAGGCAACCATGGTATTGATATCAGCGGTAATGAGACGGATGGAGGCGAGCTTCATAGCAAGTCCTTTCGATGGAGGGCGAAGCCTTCTGCGGCTTCGAAGACCCTCTTGTCGCACAGCCCTGCTGCCACCATACTGTCAGCAGGAGTAAGTATGCGATGCGCCGTGCCGACCGACTGTTTCAGATCATCCAGATTCTGCGCCGATCAACCCGACCTGTGACGGCCAAGGCGCTGGCAGCGGAACTGGAAGTTTCGAAGCGCACTGTTTATCGCGACGTGGCCGACCTGATCGGCCAGCGAGTTCCCATCGAAGGCGAAGCAGGGCTCGGCTATGTGCTCGCCACCAGCTACGACATGCCGCCGCTGATGTTGGCGCCAGACGAACTGGAGGCAGTGGTGCTGGGCGCGCAGTGGGTCGCGGGCCATTCCGACAAGGCCCTCGCCAATGCCGCGCGCGATGTGGTAGCGAAGATCGCCGCCGTCGTCCCCGAGCGCCTGCGTCTCTTCATCCTCGAGCCGACCGTCGGCGCAAGACCGACTTTCGGCAAGCTGGAAGAGCATGTCGATGCCTCGCTGCTCAGATCGGCAATCCGCAACGGTGTGAAACTGCGGCTCCGCTACAGCTCCGAGGCGGGCGACGAGACCGAGCGCACCGTGTGGCCTGTGATCCTCGGCTATGCCGAGACGAGCAGCCTCTTGGTCGCCTGGTGTGAACTGCGACAGGGTTTCCGGCATTTCCGCACCGACCGGATCATTGGGGCCGAGATACTCGAAGAACCCATCGGATTGCGCTCGGGCGAATTACGTCGCCGCTGGCAGCGCTGGCGCGAAGAGCAACTCCATAAATCCCCGGGATTGCTATCCTGAAGGCAGGTGCCGTGGCGGACGTCGCCCCACCGTTCAATCCCACGACCAAATGACAACCAAAATCGAAAAGCGCCGGACCAGTGACCCGGCGCTTTCAAATATTTATGATTATTTTCTAATATTTTACTTTAGGCAGCGCGATAGCGAGCCTCGGTAACATTGTAATCTTCGTATCCCACATCACCCTCGCCTGTGCGGAACCGATCGATCTTTTCGGAAAGCGTATCGACGCGTTGACGCAGACCATGGATCTCGGCGTTGTTCTCCTCGACCATTGCCGCATTCCGCTGGGTAATCAATTCCACTTCGGCGACGGCACGGGTCACTTCCTCGATGCCCGTCGACTGTTCCGAGGTCGCGGAAGAAATATCGGAGACGAGCCTCTGGACGCCGGTAACGTGGCTGATGATCTCCGCCAGCGCAGCGCCGGTCTGCTCGACCAGGCGGACACCGTTCTGCACCTGGGTGGAGCTCGCCGAGATCAACCCCTTGATTTCCTTTGCCGCATTGGCACAGCGCTGCGCCAGCTCGCGCACTTCCTGTGCCACGACGGCAAAGCCGCGACCCGCCTCGCCGGCACGCGCCGCCTCGACGCCTGCGTTCAATGCAAGAAGATTGGTCTGGAAGGCAATCTCGTCGATGACGCCGATAATGGTGGCGATCTTCTCGGAGGAACGATTGATCTCGCTCATGGCGCCAACAGCCTTGGCAACCACTTCGCCGGATTGGGTCGCATAGGCCTGCGTCTCGTTGACCGAAGTCGCGGTCTGCCGCGCGCGGTCTGCCGTCGAGCGAACCACGTCGCTCAGGCGATGGAGAGCCCGTGAGCTTTCCTCGAGAGCGGCCGCCTGCTGCTCGGTGCGCCGCGCCAGGTCGTCGGCCGACATGGCGAGGTTGCCAGTGCCGCCCTTGATCTCTTCGGCGGTATAGCGAACATCCGTCAGCGTCTCGCGCAGCGCCTCGATGGCGTGATTGTAGGTGAAGGCCATTTCAACGAAGTCGGCCGACAGGTCTTCGCGCATGCTTTCTTCGAGATTGCCGTCGGCAAGCTTTGAGAGAACATCGGCTAGCGCGTTGAGCGCCTGTTTCTGTTCGGCTTCGATACGGGCGCGCTCGGCGGCGCGGCGCGAGGCTTCTTCCGCCGACAGCGCCCGGGCGCTCTCCGCTTCGCGTTCCAGCCGGACGTTTTCCAGCGCAGCATCACGGAAAACACTGACGGAGCGCACCATGTCGCCGATCTCGTCGCCGCGATTGCGCCCATCGATCGCCACGTCCAGATCGCCACTTGCAAGCCGCGTCATGACCTCGGACACCCGCTTCAACGGTCCGCGCAGGGTTTCCACCAGCATCAGGCCGCCGACGATGGCGAGCAGCGTGCCGAGGATCATCGCGATCACGGAGACATTGGCCGAGCGCTCACTGTCTTCCTTGCCGATTTCCTGTGCCTGGGCGACGAAGCTGCGAAGCGACGTCATAGCATCGGCCAAAAGGGCGTTGGACTGAACGCGTGTCGTTTTCCAATCGGCTGCCGTCTGCAGCAGATCGGCCGAGCCATTGGTAAGGCCATCGATCAGCGGCTGCACATGAGCGGCAAAATCACGCATGGTGGCGTTGGTCTGCCCGAGCGCGGAGATCTTCGCGGCGGCAACCTGCAGATCCTTGAGATCCGCCATCACGGGTTCGCGCGAAGCAGCATCACGAACATTCTCCATGCGCGAGGCATGCAGTGTCAGGCGATCAACGATGCCCAGAGCCTCGTCGACATGGTCGAGAAGCTCTTTCTGACCGTCGATGATCTTGTCGAGGCTGACGAAACGATCGGCGGCAGTATCGCTGTTCTTGGCCGATTGCAGCGTCATCTCGCCTTCGATCTTCACGAAGCTCTGCAGGATCGGCCCCATCGCCTCGACCTTCTGGTCGGGCGTACCGGAGCTTTTCAGGACGGCATCGAGCTTGTCGGCAGCATCGGAGGCATTGTTGACGAGCGCCGCGCCGCGCTTGGAAACCAGAGCCTTCGATACCGTGACCTGCTTCAAGATGGCGTCGGCATAGGTGCGCGCATCGGAAATTTCTTCGGTGGAATCGGCTGCCATCTGCACCTGGATGCGCAGATTGCTCATCTTTTCCGACAGACCCTTATAAGCGGCTGCATCGTAGAGCAGCTCCTTGGCGAAGGTTTCCTTGTCGCTGAAATCCTTGCGGATGATATCGATCTGCTTGCCGGCGGCCTTGCCTGTCGCTTCGATGTTCTGCACAGCCTTGCGGATGGTCTCGACGTCGCTGTCCTGCTTCTGCCGGATAGACCAGAGCGTCGCTTCCTGCGTGCGCATCTTGGCGGCGAGCTCGGCGACGGTAGTGATCTTGTCGCGCTGGTCATCGCTCAGCAGCCCGCTCAGGCGATGCACGCCCTGCTCTTGCGCATCGATCTTGTCGGCGAGCGCCTGGCGCGTCTCCTCCGATGGACCAGCTGTGAATTCCTGAAGGGCGGCTTGCAGATTTTCGAAATCGCTGATGTTTTCGATCGTCGCGCGCGTCACGGTCATATGACCGTTCAGAATATTGGCCGTGTGATAGCCGACCAGGCCGACACCGGCGATAAGAACCACCAAGGGCACTACGAAGATGAGGACCTTGGTAACAATCCGGCGGCTTTGCAAAAGACGATCAATGAAAAACATGCGGCGCCCCAAATGGATCTAATAAGTATCCGGCGATGGCGGGACGGTCATTCCTGCTGCGCTACCGTAGATGCTTCTGCCTCATGCAAAACCTCCGCGACCCTCCAGAAATAAGATTGAATAAGCATTAATCGGGGCAGCAAAAGCCGGCCGGACAGGCAAAAATCTACAACCGGCGCTTTATCTCACCACCAAAACGCGAAAATCGCTCAACCGCAACAACTCTGCTGCGTTGCACAATCGAATTCGCTCGATGGCGGCCGACAAGCGATTCCAATTTGCTTGAAACGGCGCTACTCCAGAACGGTATCTCCGGGGACTCATCTATATCAATGCAATTGACCAAGAACACGCAGGGTGCGCTTTTGATGGCCGCATCCATGGCCGGCTTCTCCTGTAGCGATGCGCTGTCGAAAGCGATCGTCGCTTCCATGAATGCCGGGCAGATCATCTTCATCCGCGGCCTGTTCACAGCGTTCATTGTCTATCTGCTCGCGCGCAGGATGGGGGCACTGCGATCCTGGAAGGTCATACTGCAACCGATGATCGCCCTGCGCATCGCCTGTGAAGCGATAGCGGCCGCCACCTACATCACCGCGCTTGGCATGATGCCGATCGCCAATGCCTCCGCCATTCAGCAGGCCGTGCCGCTGGCAGTGACACTCGGAGCAATGATATTTCTGAAGGAACCCGTGGGCTGGCGGCGTTGGGCGGCCATTCTGGTCGGCTTCATCGGCGTGCTGATCATCATCCGGCCCGGACCGCACGGCTTTACCCTGGCTGCCTTGCTCGTGACAGCCTGCATGTTCGCGACCGCCGCCCGCGATCTGGCGACACGCTGCATCGACAAGAATGTGCCCTCACTGATGGTGACGGTGTGCACCGCGATTTCGATTTCCGTCTTTGGCGCGCTCTGCATCGTTCCCCTCGGCGGCTGGCAGCCGGTGAGCATGACATCGCTCCTGCAGATCCTGCTGGCATCCGTCCTCGTGCTCATCGGCTATCAGGCCGTTATCCTCGCTATGCGCACCGGCGAGATTTCCTTCGTCGCGCCGTTTCGCTATCTGAGCCTTATCTGGTCTTCGCTGCTCGGCCTGATCGCTTTCGGCGAGATGCCCGACGGCTGGGCCATCATCGGCGCCGCGATTGTCATTGCCTCCGGCATCTATACATTCTATCGGGAAAACAAACGGCGTGCTGCCGAGCGCGTTGCGCAGGAAGCAGAACCGCGTATTCCCGCCTGAGGTCGTTGCCATGTCCGGCTTCATTGCCAATACAGAACTTGTTCCCGTTGTCCTGCTTGCCGGCGGCAGATCGAGCCGCATGGGCTCGAACAAGGCTTTCGCCTCGCTCGGGGGAGAAAGCCTTCTGTCACGCGTCGCCGGGCGGCTCGGTAAACGCGGGCAGCATCCCATCGCACTGAACGCAGATGCTGATTGGCCCGACGCCTTGGGCTTGAGGCTGGTTCCCGACAGAATTCCCGGAAAACTCGGCCCTCTCGCAGGCGTACTCACCGCGATGCAGGATACGGCCCTGCACTATCCGCAAGCCTCGCATGTCGCGACCGTACCGATAGACAGTCCTTTCTTCCCTTTCGGTCTTATCGAGCTGCTGGCAGACGCCATCCAGGGCCGCGATGAAATTGCAGTCGCCACATCGCTCGGCCGCGATCATCCCGTTTTCAGTCTTTGGCCCGTATCGGCCGCCGCCGACCTTGAAAGCTGGATCGTGACCGACACGAAACGGCGGGTCAGCGATTTTCTCACCCGCTACGAGGTCCGCCGAGTGGATTTTCCCGCGATTGAAACGCCAATCGGCCCTCTTGATCCGTTTTTCAACGTCAACACGCCTGATGATCTGGCCGACGCGGAAAAATGGCTGGCAGCTCTGGAAACCAAGGCATGACAAAATCCCGCCCGAAAATCTTTGGCATTGCTGGCTGGAAGAACTCCGGCAAGACCGGTCTTGCCGTTCGCCTGGTCACCGAATTTACCCGGCGCGGCTACCGGATCTCCACGATCAAGCACGCGCATCATGATTTCGACATCGACAAGGTGGGTGCGGATAGCTTCCGTCATCGCGAGGCCGGAGCACATGAAGTCACCATCGTTTCGGGCACGCGCTACGCCATCATGCACGAATTGCGCGGTGCGCCGGAGCCAAGTTTTGAGGAAATACTGGCGCGCCTCGCTCCGTGCGACCTCGTGCTGATCGAGGGCTATAAGCGGGAACCGATCCCCAAGATCGAGGCGCGGCGCCTCGAAGCTGCCAAACGCGAGCCGCTCGCCCCCCAGGACCCGCATATCGCTGCCATCGCTGCCGATCACGCAGTGGAAGATGCCGGCTCGCTTCCGGTATTCGATCTCAACGACACGCTGGCGATCGCCGATTTCATTGCGGCGACTGTCGGTCTTCATAAGCCGGCAAAATAAAAGGTCGCCGGCTTCCCGGCGGCCTCCATTCCTGCGTCGGCGAATGCTTACCGGTTGGAGGCAACCGGGCGCACCAGCGGCGTGATGCGCCGGATGGTAACGCGGCGGTTTTCCTGCGACGGGCCAGTCGTATTCACCTTCAGATATTGCTCGCCATAGCCCTGGGTGACCAGGTTTTCAGCCGGGATGCCATAGACATCGCTAAGGACATTGGCGACCGATTCCGCACGCTGGTCCGACAGGATCAGGTTGCTCTGGGCTGAGCCCACGGCATCCGTGTGACCTTCGATGAGGAAGGTTTCGGTCGGATCACGCTTGACGATTTTCGATATGCCGTCGGCAACACCACGCAGCGTGCTGGCCTGCGACATCGGAATATCGGCGCTGCCCGTCGCAAAGGTGATCGTATCAAGGTCGATACGACGGATCTTGTCACGGATACGAGCCGAGTAACGGACTTCGTTGACCGAGTAGATCCGCTCGACCGGTTCGACCGGCGGCTCGCGCAGGAAGTCGTAATAATCAGTGTTACGGTTGGATGCCGTGTCGATGATGTACTGGCTCAGCGGAATGAGCAGGCGCATCGGCGGCAGGCGGTCGCCCGGATCGCGGAAATAGTCGTCATGATCCGGCTGGTCTTCCAGCTCCGGCGAGTAGAACAGCACATATTCGCGGCCACGGGCATCGATGCGCGAGCGCTGGATGATGTCGCCATAGCGGTTGCGAATGGTGACGATGCGATCGCCGTCAGGCCGATCGATCGTCTCGCGATAGCGATCCCGCGGCAGTTGCTCGTAGCTCGGACGCTCACCATCACGAACGAAGCGATCGCTGTCATCGTGGCGAACGACATAGGTGTTGTCGACGTTAATGACGGTGCGATTGTCCTGATTGATGATGGTCTGGATCGTGTTTCCCTGCGGTGGCACGAAATCCGGCCGGCGATCGATCCGGCGGCCCTGCTCGCTCGTTACCGCCTCCATCTTGACGGGCGGTTGCGGCTGGCCACCGGCAGGCACGCGCTGCGCGTCCGCGTCGGAGGTCGGCGGCTTCGTATAGGCAGGCGGCGGCTGCTGGGCCGGGTTGGTCTGCGCCTGGCCATTCTGGCCCTGACCGGCCTTCCCATGGTCACCCTGTGCACCGGGGGCGCCCGGATTCTGTCCGCCGTTTAGATGTTCTCCGCGACGAACCGCATCCTTCTGGCTGTCCAGAACGGCGCTGCCGTTTTCGACGGGAAGGATGACCGGGCCGCTGGCAGAACCCGGATTCTCGGCGATCTTCTTGCGTCGTTCCAGTTCCTGGGGCGAAACCTGCTCGGCTGGCGGCACCTGAATTTCGCCAGCCTGCTGGCCGGTACCGTTTGCCGGCGCAGGTGTTGCCGTACCCGGAGCGGCGGTCTCGGCGCCATTGGCTGGCTGCTGCTTGCCGGGTTGCGGCGTTGCCTGATTTTCAGGCTGAGCCGGCTGACCCTGCGGCTCGCCCTTTGTGGCCGGCTGCTGTGGATTGGCGGCGGGCTGTTCGCCCTGCTGCTGGTTCTGAGGCTGCTTGCCATGCGTCTTGTCGCCCGGCTTCTGCCCCTGCTCCGTGCCGGGCGTTGCCGGGGTACCCGGCTGGGTTTCCGGCTGAGCCTGCGTTTCCGGCTGGGCCTTTTGGCCCTTCGATGGCTGGCCGGCAGGCGTCTGCGGCTGTTCGGCGGGCTGCTGCGCCGGCGTCTCGGGCTGGCCCTGCTTCTTCGGATGAGCATTCTGTTCAGGCTGAGCCTGCTTTGCCGGTTCCTGCTGAGTTTGCGGTTCGGCGGTGGCAGGTGCTTCCTTCTGAGCGGGCGCCGGCTGCTGGGCCTTCGGCTCAGGCTTGGCCTTTGGCTCCGGTTTTGCTTCCGGCTGTGCCTCGGCGGCAGGCTGCTGCTTCTCTACCTTCGGTTCCGGAGCCTCGGCAGGCTGCTTTGCCTCGGGCTGCTTGCCCTTCTGCTTGGGTTGCGGCGCTTCCGGCTCGGCCTCGGGAGCTTTAGCCTTGGGCTGCGGCTTTGCCTCCGGCTGAGCCTGCGGCTGCTGTTCTTCAGTCGGCTGCTGATGCTTCTTCGGCGCCGGCGCCTCGGCTGCGGGCTCCTTGGCTTCGGGCTTCGGCTGCTCCTGTTCGGCGGGCTGCTGGCGCTGCGCCTTTGGAGGCTGAGCTTCCGGCTGCTCCTTCGGCGGTTGCTCCTTAGGCGGCTTCTGCTGCTGCTCGCCTTCGGGCTCGGCCTGCTTCATCTGATGCTTCGGTTCTTCGGGCTTCTGGCCCTGCGGCTCGCCCTGCTCGCCCTCGGCAGGCTTCTTGTGCTTGAGCTGCTCTTCTTCCGGCTGCGCGGCCGGAGCCTCCTGCTGGGCCACTTCGAAACTTGCGGTAGCAGCCGTCGCTCCAGTGATTCCATTGTTCAACGGCGCGATGGGCTGCTCACGCAGCGCCGCAGCAACCGCCGGCTCGAATACGAGCGAAAATGAAAGCAGCGGAAATGCGGCGCTGGCAAATAGTCTGGATCGCTTACCCATATGGGGTCTCCTCTTATGATCTTTGTCTGCCGAATTGCGAATCTCAGCGGGCAAGGCGATGCCCCACGATCCGGGCCATTTTCCGGTTCTCGTGAGGCTGAATCGCGGCAGGCCGCTATATGTTCCCAAACTATTAGGTGGCTGCAATTAACCCTGGCTGAATGGGCCGGACGGCTTTCGTTCACATTTCCCCGCCACCCGTCCGGGTTGCTGGCAGATCGCGGGGCAACGATAGCCTTCGTAATTCCAGTTGCAATTTCCAAAAAAAAAGTACGAATATCGCCGCAAGGCGGGTCACCGACCCGCTCCACTCGAGCCGGACGCCAATCAACAATAATGAGCTGCCGGCCACCAACAGAGAGGATCAATATGCGCATCTCCACTCGTCTTTTTGCCGCTGCGTCCTTCGCCGCGATGTCGCTCCTCGCCGGCGCGGCTCTTGCCGATGGCGACACGATCGTCTTCGGCACGGACGCGACCTATCCGCCCTTCGAATCGCTCGATGCCGGCGGCAAGTTTGTTGGCTTCGACATCGATATAGCCAATGCGCTTTGCGACAATATGAAGGTCAAGTGCAGCTTCGTGAATCAGGATTTCGACGGCATCATCCCGGCTCTCCAGGCCAAGAAGTTCGACGCCGTCATCTCCTCCATGTCGATCACGCCGGAACGCCAGAAGATCGTCGACTTCACCAACAAGATCTACAACACGCCGCCGGCAATCGCCGTTTCGAAGGACTCCACCATCAAGGAAGCGACCGACGAAGCCCTCAAGGGCAAGTCCATCGGCGCGCAGTCCTCCACAACGCACGCCAACTATGCGACCGTCCACCTGAAGGACGCCGAACTGAAGCTCTATCCGTCGGCTGACGAATACAAGCTCGACCTCGGCAATGGTCGTATCGACGCTGCGATCGACGACGTCGTCGTTCTGTCGGAATGGGTGAAGTCTGATGCCGGCAGCTGCTGCAAGATGCTCGGCACGCTGAAAATCGACCCGGTCGTCAACGGCGCCGGCGCAGGTATCGCCATCCGCAAGGGCGATGCAGCGCTCAAGGACAAGCTGAACGCCGCGATCGCAGCGATCCGCGCTGACGGCACCTACAAGAAGATCCAGGACAAATACTTCGACTTCGACGTTTACGGCGACTGATCGCCCGTCGATTCCTTGGGAAAAGACGACGGCGGAAGCTTGCTCTTCCGCCGTTTTTGTTTGACAACGAAAAGAATATAAGCAGAAACGCGGCAAAAGCCGCTAGGGGAAATACAGCATGAGCGGACTGTTTTCCGCGCTTGGTTCCTTGTGGACCTGGTTGAGTACAATTTTCGACCCGTTGTGTGGTCCGGCCGGATTGTTCACGGTGTTCGGCCACAATACCATACTTGCCTGTGGTGATACCGGGTGGGGTGACGAGCTCGCCGGTGGCCTGAAGGTCACCATTGTCGTTGCGATCCTGACATTGCCGTTCGGCCTGGTCATCGGTTTCTGCGTGGCGCTGGCTCAGCAATCCGAAGAGAAATCGCTGCGTCTGGCGGCCGGCGTCTTCACCACCATCTTCCGCGGCTTGCCGGAACTGTTGACGCTCTTCATCATCTATTACGGCGCGCAGATCGTGCTGCAATTGGCACTTGCGCATGTCGGCTACGACGGACCGGTGGAGATCAACGCTTTCGCCGCCGGCATGGTCGCATTGGCGATCGTTTTCTCGGCATATTGCTCGGAAGTGCTGCTATCTGCCTTCAGGGCAATCCCGAAGGGACAGTACGAGGCAGGCGACGCTCTCGGCTTTCACCGCGCCCGCACCATGCGCCTGATCATCCTGCCGCAGCTCATCCGCATTTCTCTTCCCAATCTCGGAAATCTCTGGATGAACCTGCTGAAAGACACGTCCTATGTTTCCGTCATCGGGCTTGCAGACATCATTCGCCAGACCGGTCTGGCCGTACGCTCGACGAAAGAGCCTTTCCTCTTCTATTCCATCGCTTGCCTACTCTATCTGGTGCTCGCGATCATTTCCTCGGCCGGCCTGTCCTATCTTGATCGCTGGGCAAAACGCGCGGAGTTTCGCCGATGAGCTATGCTGAAGCATTGATCCCCGCCCAGCCGGCCCCGCCACAGACCACACGGCGCTTCTCGAAGGCTCGATTCGCCGGCTATTTCTTCCTGACCCTCTGGGCTCTGCTCGGCATCTCGCTGATCGCGATGATGATAATCAACTGGGACAACGAGAAATTCTTCCAGTTTGGGCCGGCCTACCTGCATGGCCTCTGGATTACGGTAGAATTGGTCGGGCTCTCCTTCATTTTCGGTGCGATACTTTCATTGCCGATCGCCTTCGCCAGAATGTCGAGCAACAGGTTTCTGAGCACGCTTACCTATTGCTACGTCTATCTTTTCCGCGGAACGCCCCTGCTGGCACAGATATTCATTGTCTATTACGGCTTTCCGCAAGGCCGCGACTTTCTGCAAAGCTGGGGTCTCTGGTGGTTCTTCCGCGATCCGTTCTTTTGCGGTCTGTTCGCCATATCGCTGAACACGGCGGCGTATCAGGCGGAAATCGTGCGCGGGGCAATTCAGAGCGTTCACAAGGGGCAAAGCGAAGCGGCCGCATCCCTGGGCATTCACAGGCTGGTCACCTTCTACAAGATCATCCTGCCGCAAGCTTTGATCGTGGCGCTGCGCCCTTACGGCAACGAGATCATCCTTCTGATCAAGGGCTCCGCGGTCGTTTCGATCATCACCGTGTATGATCTGATGGGCCAGACGCGCTATGCCTTCTCACGAACCTACGACTACCAGACCTATCTCTGGGCAGCGATCTTCTACCTGGTGATCGTCGAAATCATGCGCAATGGCTGGGGCCGGATGGAAGCCTATCTGACCCGCCACCTCAAGCGCTGACGGCAAGGACGGGCGCATGCCTCCCTTGCTGGCAGCACTCACCCATAGACGCTGCTAACACATTGATTTTTGTGAAGAAAATTTCTTTTGCGACACTTTTGTAAAGCTTGGGTTTACCATGAGCTGTTTCCATATGTGTGTGACGGTGAGTCACGAACAAGAATGGGAACGGAAAGAGAAAGCTCATGCACGACGACATGCAAAAGCAGTTGCAAGGCTATGGGTTGACGACGGCGCAGATCCTGTACCGACTGCCCGATCACCCTCAGTTTCTGCAGACCTACATCTGGCAGGATTATGATCTCGCCCCGAATTTCCCCGAAATGCGCGGCTTCCTGAAATTCTGGGAGGAAACGCTCGACGGCCCGCTGCATTCGGTGCGCTATGTCCATCGCAAGCTTATATCGGCGACCGAGTGGCGGGCATTGAAGGGTGAGTTCATCCTGCACTAGCCTTGCCTCATGGATGCAGTCGCTGAACGAACCACCAATCGGGCGGATAACGGCTATATCCGCCCTCAGAAGCCCTGATCTCGACGCAAGCATTGCAAAAGCCGGTCAAGCGCCTTAATGCCAGCGGGACAAAAGAAGGGCTGCTGATCATGGCAAAGAAGAAGATCGACGAAGACGCGCTGGCGGAAGCTTACAACCGTGCCTTGGCACTGGAAAAATCCGGCGATATCGATGCCGCCGTCAAGGCCTATGAAGAGGTTCTCGCTCTCGATCCGGAAGACCATGGCGGCGCCGCCGTCCGCATCGCTTCGATGGGACGTGGCGAAACCCCGGCAAAGGCGCCGGATGCCTACGTCGAGACCTTGTTCGACCAGCATGCCGAAGTTTTCGAAGACGTTCTGGTCGAGCAACTCGGCTATCATGTGCCGGTCCTCGTGCGCCAGCGACTGCAGGCGCTCGGCCTCGGCCCCTTCAAGCGCATGCTCGACCTCGGCTGCGGCACGGGGCTGACCGGTAGCACCTTGCGCGACATCGTCGAGGACATCACCGGTATCGACATCTCCGAAAACATGGTCGAAATCGCCCACGAGAAGGATGTTTACGAAACTCTCTTCGTGGCCGAGGTCGAAGACTTCCTCGAGGACAATGACGAAGAATCCTTCGACCTGATTACCGCCACCGATGTCCTGCCCTATCTTGGCGCGCTGGAACCGTTGTTCTTCGGCGCCGCGGAGAACATGACGCCCGGTGGCCTTTTCATCTTCTCCTCCGAGACCCTGCCGGAGGCGACCTTGGCCGGCCGTCTCTATATGGTCGGTCCGCACCAGCGCTTTGCCCATGCGGACGCCTATGTGCGCGAGCGGCTGACTGCGACCGGCTTCGAGCTGGTCGAGATCACCGATATCAATGTCCGAATGCAGGAAGGCCAGCCGACGCCGGGCCATCTGGTCATCGCGCGCCTGCTTGCCGACTGATACGACCGATAAGAACGGCAGAAATAGTTATCCTAATGGATAACTATTTCCTTGCCTCGCTGCGCGCGAACTGTTACTTAGCCGTTTGGATAAGTAACAGTTGAAACCTTTATAAGAGAGGTCGTCGCATGTCCCTTATTCTCTACAACCATCCCCTTGCCTCCTTCTGCCACAAGGTGCTGATGGCGCTTTATGAGAATGGCACGCCGTTCGAAAATCGGGTTATCGATCTCGGCAACGAGGAATCGCGGGCCTCCTTGGCGCGTCTCTGGCCTCTCGCCAAGTTTCCGGTGCTGCGCGACGAAACGCTCGACAGCACAGTTCCCGAAACCAGCATCATCATCGAATATCTCGATCGGCGTTACCCTGGAGCCACAGCGCTTTTACCAGCAGATCCCACAGATGCCCTGAACGTCCGGCTATGGGATCGTTTCTTCGATCTCTATGTGCAGGAACCGATGCAGAAGATCGTCGCGGACAGACGCCGGCCTGAGGATGCTCACGACCCGCAAAGCGTCGCTGAAGCACAGGCGCTGTTGCGCACCGCCTATGGAATGATCGAAAAGCAGCTCGGCGAGAAGACCTGGATCACCGGCGCAAACCTGACCATGGCCGATTGCGCCGCAGCGCCCGCTTTGTTCTACGCCGAAACGCTCGTTCCCTTCGATGGAAGCCAACCCAGACTGAAGGCATACTACCAACGCCTGCTCGACCGTCCGTCCTTTGCCCGCGTGCTGCAGGAAGCCATGCCCTATTTCCATTTCTATCCCTATCAAGAGAACCTGCCGGCCCAATTCCGCCCGGAACAATCGCATGCTTGAAGAAGCCCAGTCGCTCGACCGGATGTTTCAAGCTTTGTCAGATCAGAGCCGGCGCGGCATGATCGACCGGCTCGGACGCGGCCCCGCCTCCGTTACCGAACTGGCGCAGCCCCTGGATATGGCGCTGCCGACGGTGATGAAACACCTGCAGGTGCTGGAGACCAGCGGGCTGGTTCTCTCGGAAAAAGCCGGCAGGGTGCGGACGTATCACCTTCGCAAGGAGGCACTGGCGTCGGTCGAGCGCTGGATCGCCGAACGCAAGGCCTCGTGGAACAGAGCATTCGACCGGCTCGACCTCTTCCTCGCAGAGACACCGACGGAGACCGCAGGCGAATGAGCGAACGATCGACCGAACATACGACCATCACCATAGAGCGCCATTTCAAGGCGCCTCTGCCGCGCGTTTTCAGCGCCTGGGCGATCCCTGAGCAGAAGCGGCAATGGTTTGCCTGCCATGGCGATTGGACGCCTTTGGATTTCCAGTTGGATTTCCGCGCCGGCGGCAGCGAAAGCAACCGCGTCGCCTCGACGGACGGTGTCGTGCATGCCTATCAGGCGCGCTATATCGACGTCGTCCCGAACGATCGCTTCATCTATGCCTTCGACATGATGCTGGACGACGTCAGAATTTCCGTGTCGCTGGCAACCGTCAGCTTTGCTCAGGAGCCCGGCGGCACGAAGATGACCTTCGTCGAGCAGGTCGTGTTCCTTGATGGCTATGGCGACAATGGCTCGCGACTGATGGGCACGGAGAGCGGCTTCGATAATCTCCGGCTCTATGTCGAGGGAGACGAAAGCAGGCCGAACTAGACCATTTGGCGGGCGACCTAGCTGCGCGCCTCGCCAAGAATTGCCGCCAGCAACTTCCCTTCGAGTTCCGCCAGCGCCGGATTGCCGTGACGGCGTGGATGCGGATAAGGAACGGCGAGGTCGAGCACGATCCGCCCTTCGTCCAGTACGACGACCCGATCCGCCAGATGTACGGCTTCGCTGACATCATGCGTGACGAGCACCGCGGTAAAACGAAGCTCGCGCCAGACGCGGTTCAGCAATTCCTGCATGCTGATGCGGGTCAACGCATCCAGCGCACCAAGCGGCTCGTCGAGAGCAAGCACGCCGGGCTTGCTGACAAGCGCACGGGCAAGTGCCACACGCTGCTTCTGGCCGCCGGAAAGGCTGGACGGCCATTCGCCAGATTTCTCGGCAAGTTGCACTTCGGAGAGAACCGAAGCCGTTGCGCTTCGGGAGATATCCCGGGGCACGCCCTCGCCCAGCCCGACGGCTACATTATCGGCGACCGAAAGCCAGGGCAGCAGGCGCGGCTCCTGAAAGACGATGCGGGTATTCGGTTCCGTTTCGCTACCATCCCCAGCCTCGAAACGCAGATGTCCCGCATTCGGCTCGTCGAGCCCCATCAGGATGCGCAGCAGCGTGCTCTTGCCGCAGCCGCTCTTGCCAATCACGGCGACGAACTGTCCGGCCGGGATATCGAGATCGATGCCGCGCAGGACCCGATTGTTGCCGAAGCTCTTTTCCAGGCCTCTGATATGGATTGCAGCCGCACCCGTGGATGACAGAGCTGTGCTTGCGGCTTGATGGCGAAGGCGATCCGGTGCGATCACGCTCATGGCTTGGTCCTCAATTCTGATAGGCCGGGTTCCAGCGGAGCGCCCGGCGCTCGATGGCCCGCGCAACGACATCGGCGAGCTTGCCGAGAATGGCGTAGATTACCAGCGTCAGCACCACGACATCGGTCATGCCGAACTCGCGGGCATTATTGGCCATGTAGCCGATACCGGACGATGCGGCGATCGACTCCGCAACAATCAGGGTCAGCCACATGATGCCGAGCGCAAAGCGCAGCCCGACAAGGATGGACGGCAAGGCGCCGGGGAAGATCACCTTCCGGAACAGCGTCCAGTTGCTCATGCCATAGACCCTGCCCATCTCGATCAGCCCGCGATCGACATTGCGAACGCCGTGATAGGTGTTGAGATAGATCGGGAAAAGTACGCCGAGCGCTGTCAGGAACAGCTTTGATTCCTCACCGATTCCGAACCAGAGAATGACGAGCGGCACCATGGCCAGATGCGGAATGGTGCGCAGCATCTGCAGCGTCGTGTCGGTCACCTGTTCCGACAGTCGCGACACGCCATTGGCGATGCCCAGCAGAAAGCCGATCGAGCCGCCCACCAGCAAGCCGGCAAAAGCGCGGCCGGCGCTGACGAGGATATTGTTCGGCAACTGGCCCGAAATCGTCGTCTGCCAGAAGGCAACCACGACGGCAGCCGGTGACGGCATGATGCGCGTCGAGATCCATCCGACCGACGAGCCGAGCTGCCACGCCGCTATGACGACGACGGGCAGCAGGAAGGGCAGAAACCGTTCGAAGGAGATCACCTGCCTTGCAGGCTTGACCGGGCGAGCCCGGCTTTCGGCGCCGATGCGGATGAAGGATGTATCGAATGCCGACATGGGGATCTCCTTGGTAGGATGGCTCACGAGCCGGAAACGACTTTCAGATTGCCGCCATGGCTGCCGCCGGCAAAAATCTGCTTGGCGCCGAACTCATTGCGGAAACCCGCGCGCTGCTCCTTGCGGTCCAGCCCAAGTTCGGGGAAGAGAAGCTCCGCAACACGATAGGCCTCTTCCAGATGCGGATAGCCCGAACCGATCACCGTTTCGATGCCGATATCCTGATATTCGCGCAGCCTTGCCGCCACCGTCTTCGGTGACCCGACAAGCGCCGTACCGGCACCGGCGCGCACCAGGCCGACGCCGGCCCAGAGGTTCGGCGATACTTCGAGCTTGTCGCGGCGGCCACCGTGGAGCGCGGCCATGCGCTTCTGCCCAACCGAGTCGGACTGATTGACGAACTGCTCCTGCGCTTCGCGGATCGTCTCTTCATCAAGTTTGGAAATCAGGTGATCGGCGGCGGCCCATGCTTCCTCATCCGTCTCACGGACGATGAAATGCAGGCGGATGCCGAAGCTGACTTCGCGGCCGCGATTGGCGGCTGCTGCCCGGACCTTCTCGACCTTTTCAGCCACCTGTGCCGGAGGCTCGCCCCAGGTCAGGTACTTGTCGACACGGCCGACCGAGAATTCGATGCCGGCATCCGAGGAGCCGCCGAAATAAAGCGGCGGGCGCGGTGCCTGCACCGGCGGCAGGCCGAGCCTTGCATTGGTGGCCTTGATATACTTGCCCTCGAATGTCGAGGAGCCCTTCTCCAGCAACTCTTCCCAGACATGAAAGAATTCATCGGCATGGGCATAACGTTCGTCATGCTCCAGATGAATGCCGTCGCCGGCCAATTCCGCCGGGCTGCCGCCAACGACGATGTTGAGCAGCACACGTCCATTCGATACGCGGTCGAGCGTCGAAGCGAGACGGGCATAATAGGCTGGTGATGCCGTGCCGGGACGGATGGCGACCAGGAACTTCAGCTTCTGCGTATGGGCCGAAAGCGCGGCGGCGGTGACGAAGGATTCTTCGCAGGAGACGCCCGTCGGCAGCAGCACGCCGGTATAGCCGAGCCTGTCAACCGCCTGCGCGATCTGCTGGAGATAGCCGATATCCGGCCCACGATTGAGATCGGTCGAACCGAGATAGGTACCGTCGCCGGAGGTCGGGATGAACCACAGGAAATCGATGGGTTTTGCGGTCGCGGTCATGAAGTGTTCCTGCCTTCTGGGTGCGCGTGGTCGGGAGCCACTTCCCGATGCTTCGACCGGGATAGTGGCATAGACTATGGATTATATCGACAATGCAGATTTTCTATTGCCTGAGGTCAGGCGGAATATTTTTCCGCCTGCGACCCCATCCAGGATCTTTTCAGACGTTGGAGGCATCGGGAGTTCTCGAGAGGTCAACTGTGCTCAGCTCGCCTTCGGCCGCCAGACGATATCGGTAACGGTCAGCTTCTTCGGAACGATGCCAAGATTGTAGAATTCATCGGCTAGTCCCTGTTGGTAGGCGACCGCGGCATCCGTGATCGTGGAAACACCGCCGAGGTTCGAGCCGGGACGGGTCAACGTCACCCGCGTCACGTCGGCCGGTACACCGGTGATCTCGGCAAGGGCCGCAACGGTATCATCTAGATTGGACTGCGCCGCTGCGCCCACCTTGGCCAGCTCGTCAATGACATCGGTGATGACCTGCGGATTGTCCTTGGTGAAATCGCCGTTTGCCAGGAAATAGCTGAAGGAGTCGACGATCCCCCGCGCCGTCGTCAGGATACGCGTATCCGGATCGGCTTCGGCAATGGCCAGGTAAGGATCCCAGATCGACCAGGCATCGATGGCGCCGGTCTTGAAAGCAGCCGAAGCATCCGGCGGCGCGAGATCGAGCGCCTGGACGTCGTTGACCGTCAGTCCGCCCTTGCGCAAGGCCTTGACGGTGACGTTATGGGCGCTGGAGCCACGCTTGAAGGCGACTTTCTTTCCCTTAAGATCGGCAAGCGTCTGGATCGGCGAATCCTTGCGAACAAGAATGGCGGAGCTTTCCGGGCTGCCCGTATAAAGGCCGACATAGAGCAGATTGCCATTGGCTGCCTGCGCAAAGAGTGGCGGTACGTCGCCGGTGGCACCGAAATCAAGCGCACCTGCCCCAAGCGCTTCAAGGAGCGGCGGTCCAGAGGTGAATTCAGACCACTCGACAGAAATCCCGCGATCGGAAAGCCGCTTCTCCAGCGCTCCCTTGCGTTTGGCGAGCGCCAGCACGCCGTTCTTCTGCCAGCCGATGCGAAGAGTGGTCGCCGCAGCGGCACCAGCCGGCCTGATGGAGGGCAACGCGAAGGCAGCCGCCGTGGCGCCGAAGAGGCCGAGTGTCTGTCTGCGCGAAATCATCGAAGATCCTTTTCCCTGTCGCTTTGGCGCTTCCCGTGAACGCCGGCTCATTGTCGGTAGCTAAGGATCGCAAATCCACAGATTATATCGACAAAGGATATTATGAAGTTTTCCGCGAACGTCGAAATTTGGTTTCGCCAAATGCCTCATTCTAGAAATGAGATTCCAAGCCAAGTGACATGGTGACAAGTTGGTCGATAAATCGGCCTTCCGTCCCTCTGGCCTTTCCGCTAAGCCTTCGAGTCAAAATAGATCATGGAGCAAGAAAAAATGGCAAAGGTCGCGTTCATCGGCATGGGCGTCATGGGCTATCCCATGGCAGGGCATCTCAAGGTCAAAGGCGGCCACGACGTCACTGTCTATAACCGCACCGTTGCCAAGGCGGAAGCATGGGCCAAGCAGTTCGACGGCAAGTTCGCCCCCACTCCGGCCGAAGCCGCCAAAGACGCGGACTTCGTTTTCACCTGCGTCGGCAATGACGACGACCTGCGCTCGGTGACCACGGGCGAGAATGGCGTTCTTTCGACCATGAAGGCGGGCGCCATACTGATCGACAATACCACAGCCAGCGCCGAAGTGGCGCGCGAGCTCTACGCTGCCGCCAAGGAAAAAGGCGCGGACTTTATCGACGCCCCCGTATCCGGCGGCCAGGCCGGCGCTGAAAACGGCGTACTGACCGTCATGTGCGGCGGTGACGAAGCCGTATTCGAAAAGGCACGTCCCGTCATCGACGCCTACGCCCGCATGGTCGGCCTGATGGGTTCTGTCGGCGCCGGTCAGTTGACCAAGATGATCAACCAGATCTGCATCGCCGGCATCGTTCAGGGCCTTGCCGAAGGTATCCACTTCGGCAAGCAGGCCGGACTCGATATCGAAAAGGTCGTGGAGGTCATTTCCAAGGGCGCTGCCGGCTCATGGCAGATGGAAAACCGTCACAAGACCATGAATGCCGGCAAATATGATTTCGGCTTTGCCGTCGACTGGATGCGCAAGGATCTCGGCATCGTGCTTGCCGAAGCGCGTCAGAACCAGGCCAAGCTGCCGCTAACGGCGCTCGTCGACCAATTCTATGGTGATGTTCAGGCTATGGGCGGCAATCGTTGGGACACGTCGTCCCTGCTCGCACGGCTGGACAAGAAATATTAAAAGGCGCTCAGCCGGAATAATTTCGGCTGAGCGCCCCTGTCAAAGCAGCGCTTAGTCTTCGTTCGACTTGGCGTTCTCGATCAGCATGTAATCCAGCGGCAGTTCCGTCGAATACTTGATCTGCTCCATCGCAAAAGCCGAGGAGACGTCGCGGATTTCGATCTTGGCGATCATGCGCTTGTAGAAGGCGTCATAGGCGGCAATATCGGGAACGACAACGCGCAGCAGATAGTCGACATCGCCACTCATGCGGTAGAATTCCACCACTTCCGGGAAATCGGCGATCACTTCGGAAAAACGCTTCAGCCATTCGATCGAGTGGCTGTTGGTGCGGATGGACACGAAAACGGTAACCTTCGTGTTGACCTTTTCCGGATCCAGCAGGGCCACGCGGCGGCGAATGACGCCGTCTTCTTCCATCTTCTGGATACGGCGCCAGCACGGTGTCGTCGACAATCCGACCTTCTTGGCAAGATCGGCCACGGCCAGAGTGGAATCCTCCTGGAGGAGGCGCAGGATTTTGCGGTCAAGACGGTCCATTTTCAGCATCCCTTCGAATTATATTCTCTCTATAGCCTATTTTCAGGACGAGAAAAGAACCATTTTTCAAGAAACCAAGATTCTCACACGTTCTTGCAATACCGGAAGCAACTCCTCCTCGAACCAGGGATGACGTTTCAGCCAACCGCTGTTGCGCCAGCTCGGATGCGGCAACGGCAAGATGGCCGGCGAGTGATTGGTCAGAAGATAACGCCGCCATTCGGCGACCGTCTCCGTCATCGACGCCATGCGCTCCTTGCCGAGATGCCATGCCTGGGCATATTGCCCGATTGTTAGGATCAGCTCGATCTGCGGCATCGCATCCATCGCCTTCTGACGCCACAGAGGCGCGCATTCCCTGCGTGGCGGCAGGTCGCTGCCAGCGGCATTGTAACCGGGAAAACAAAAACCCATCGGCAGCATGGCAAAATTGTCGGGATTGTAGAAACTATCGCGATCGACGTTCAGCCACTGCCGCAGCCGATCACCGGAAGCATCATTGAACGGCAGGCCGCTTTCATGAACGCGCAGGCCGGGTGCCTGCCCCGCTATCAGGATACGTGCCGTCGAAGAAAGCGTGGCGACCGGCCGTGGCTCGTGTGGCAGCCGATCCGCTTCGCCCTTCGCCGGGGCGTCACGACAGAGGCGACAGGCGGCGATGGCCGAATGCAGGGCCTGCAACTCGCCCGCTCCAATCATTGCGCGCTCCATCCGACAATCCCTCGCAGATATTCAATCAGGCCCATCATCGGATCGCCTCCAGCGGGATGCTCCAGACGCTCTTCGCGCCGGTAATCGCTCGGCCGTTCGAAATCGCCGGCCCAAACTCCAGCTTTCGCCTGCCTCGCCATCCGTTCCTCAGAGGCATAACCTCCATAGGACAATGCCATGCCATTGCGCACCATGGCGGCATTGATGTCGAGGTCGCCGACCATACAAGTCACCAGCAGGCGACCATAGCGATCCCTCTCTCTTCCGCGGCATTCCGGCGCGCCGATCTTAATGATTGTGACAAGCGCCTTGCGCGCCTCTTCTCCGCATGCCCAGTCCGCGCCATCACGCCGACACCGTTGCCGATATTCCGGCGCATCGATGCCCTTCAGCCTCAAACGCTCGCCATTGGCAGAAAGCGTATCGCCATCGATCGCATAAAATCGGCCTGTTTGAACAAGTTCTGGCCGATTGTTCAACTTCAACGCGAGCAAAGCAAGAATGGCGAGCAGGGCAAATGTGACCGCGCCGTCGCGAAACAGGCGGCTTGACCGCATCACTTTCTTGCCTCCTTTCACAACAAATCCTTGGCGAAGATGGCAAACAAACCATTTCGCCGCAGTATCTTCTTAATGTTTGGCCGCTAGTCTGTAACCTCAGGAAGACTAACTTTCAACGAAACCATGAAAATCGGCGTCAGCACATCGACAGATAAAAACATCGTCGACCGATCGCGCAGTCACCGAAACCGGGCTGTGTCGAAGGCCGTGCGGCAGACCCGCGAACGCTTGCAAATTGGCCACAGCAGCAATTTCGACCGCGAGCTCATGCTCATGCACATCGATACGATGCTGCAAGGTGCCGCTGTCGTGCCGATCTTCGCAATCGTCGTGGCATCGATCGGGGTCTATCTGACCCGTGACGCGCTGATTTTCTTCTGGGCCATTCCGATCCTGACTGCGCATGCCATCAATATGATCCTCGGCAGGCGCGCGAAAAAGCAGGAGATGAGCGTCGAAAGCGCCAGGAGATGGCGGCAGATCCTGTTGCTCGGCCAATTATTTACCGGGCTCTGCTGGGCAGTCTTCGCGATGCAGAGCTGCTCGACCTGCGGCGGCGACAGCTTCAGCCTCTACAAGGGCGCCGTCCTGCTTGTGGCGATCTGTATCACGGCCATGTCCAGCTTCATGTTGCCGCGTGCCGTGCCCTTCTGCTTTGCGCCGGCAACGGTGGCACTTGTCGTCACCGCGATATTGACCCGAAGGCCCTCGGATATCGCCCTGACAGCGGTCGTCTCCGTCGCGGTGATCTTCTTTACCTTCATCACCAATCGCATGTTCCAGTCCAATCTGAAGATCCTCTCCTTCCAATCGGAAAAGGATGATCTGATCGCGGAACTGGAAGTCGCGAAATCCATGTCCGACGAGGCCCGCCGCCGCGCGGAAGAGGCGAACCTCGCCAAATCGCGCTTCCTCGCCTCCATGTCGCATGAGCTCAGAACGCCGCTGAACGCCATTCTCGGTTTCTCGGAAGTCATGTCCGCGGAGGTCATGGGGCCCTTGAACAACGCCACCTACCGGGAATACACCACCGATATCCATCGCTCCGGACAGCACCTGCTCAACCTGATCAACGAAATCCTCGATCTGTCGCGCATCGAGGCCGGCAAATACGAATTAAACGAGGAAGCCATCTCGCTGCTCGACATTGCCGAAGATTGCATCGGCATGGTCCAGCTGCGCGCGCGCGGCAAGAATATTTCCATTTCCTCGCAAATCGAACCGCAGCTTCCGTCTGTCTGGGCTGATGAAAAATCGCTACGCCAGGTGATCCTGAATCTGCTCTCGAACGCCGTGAAATTCACGCCGCAGAACGGCGAAATCACCGTCAAGGTCGGCTGGACGGCCGGAGGCGGCGAGTATGTGGCGATCAAGGACAATGGGCCTGGTATTCCCGAAGAAGAGATTCCAGTGGTCCTCTCGGCCTTCGGTCAGGGGTCCATCGCCATCAAGAGTGCAGAGCAAGGCACTGGCCTGGGCTTGCCGATCGTGCAGGCGATCCTTGCCAAGCATGACGGTCAGTTCGTGCTGAAATCCAAATTGCGCGAAGGCACCGAGGTCATCGCTATCCTGCCGGCCAAGCGCGTACTGCAAAGCCTGCCGGCCGTCGAAGATGCCCCGCTCATCGGACGGCGCAAGAAGAGCTTCGCCTGAGGCTCAGCTTTCCGACGGCTACCGGAAAAACAGATGGCTGCCGATGATGTAAAGCATATAGAGGCCGGCTGCGACCAGCATGCAAAACACGGCAAATGAGCCGAGATCCTTGGCATACTTGCCGACATTGGAAATCTCCGGCGAAATCCGGTCTATGACCTCTTCCACGGCCGTATTCATTGCCTCGACAGCAAAGACGCCGAGGAAAATCACCATACCGATGACGATTTCACCAAAGCTCGCGCCGACTGCGATCAGCAGGATCAGCGAAACCGCTGCGAAGAGCAGTTCCTGGCGGAACGCAGCCTCCTGAAGCAGCCGTTGAAAACCACCCCAGGAATAACCGGCAGCGGCAAAGAAATGCCGGATCCCTGTTTCCTTGGTGACTGCTGATTTCGAAAATTCGGCCATTCTCGTTCCGCCCGTAATGCCCCAACTGCAATTTAGACGCTTTGCGAATACCGCCTTGCTCCCACTGAAGCAAGCTGACAGTTTCGACCGCTTCAGGAATTCATTACAGATTTATGACGTGTACCGATAGTTCCACAGAAAAATCGGCAGCGGGATGCTATCCAGCATCCCGCTGCTTTGGTCCATCAATGCTTGTTGGTGACACCCGCGCTTTCGAAGGTCGCCATGCCCGAATGGCAGGCAGCCGCAGCCTTGACGATCCCGGCCGCGAGCGCAGCCCCGGTGCCTTCGCCGAGCCGCATTCCGAGCGCCAGAAGCGGCGTCTTGCCAAGCTTCTCGATCGATCTCAGGTGCCCGGGCTCCGCCGATACATGGCCGATCAGGCAATGATCCAGTGCCGACGGATTGGCCGCCTTGAGAATGGAGGCTGCAGCCGTCGCGACGTAGCCGTCGATGATCACGGGAATGCGCTCCATGCGCGCCGCTAGAATGGCGCCGGCCATGGCAGCGATCTCGCGACCGCCGAGACGGCGCAGTATTTCCAGCGGATCGGACAGATGATCACGGTGCAATGCCACCGCCTTTTCGACGGCAGCGATCTTGCGTCTCAGCATCTCGCCTTCGGAACCGGTGCCGGGGCCGACCCAATCCTCGGCCTTGCCGCCGTAAAGCGCATAGTGGATGGCGGCCGCAATCGTGGTGTTGCCGATACCCATTTCGCCAATGCAGAGCAGGTCCGTGCCGCCTGCAATCGCCTCCATCCCGAAAGCCATGGTCGCAGCGCAGTCGCGCTCGCTGAGCGCCGGCTCCTCGGTAATGTCGGCGGTGGGGAAATCGAGCGCCAGATCGAAGACCTTGAGGCCGAGATCATAAGCGACGCAGATCTGGTTGATGGCTGCACCGCCGGCGGCAAAGTTCTCCACCATCTGCTGCGTGACGGAAGGTGGGAACGGGGTGATGCCCTGCTTGGTGACACCATGATTACCGGCGAAAATCGCAACCAGCGGCCGGGTGACGGCCGGCGCGCGGCCGGTCCATGCGGCCAGCCAGAAAGCGATCTCCTCAAGACGGCCAAGCGCGCCCGGCGGTTTGGTAAGCTGCGCGTCGCGCTCGCGTGCCGCTACCAGCGCTCGGGCATCCGGGCCCGGAAGGTCGCGCAGCAGCGTGCGGAAATCATCGAATGGCAAGCCGGTTACGCTCATGAATGCCGTTCCTTGTTTTTTGGTCTCAAATCAGGTTCTTTGCGTGCGACTCTATTAGTCTTCGGAATCGGCGGGAACAACTCCAAAAGCGCCCGATGCCGTCGCGCGGGTAGCGGGGAGAGAAAGAAATGCGGGAATACATGCGCGACACCGCGCGCGCAGTCGCCTTTTTAAGCCGCATCCCCGTGCCCACGTCCTTCTTTGCAGGCTATGATGGCAAGCTGGCGCCGGTTTCCCGCGCCTTTCCTGTTGCCGGCCTGCTCATCGCCCTGCCCGGCTCCATTGTCTTCGGTTTACTGCTTGCCCTGCATGCCGATCCGCTGATGGCCGCGCTCTTGGCGCTCACGGTCCAGACGGTTGCAACGGGCGCCCTGCACGAAGACGGTCTCAGCGACACCGCCGATGGGTTGGGTGGCGGCAAGGATCGCGAGCGTGCTCTCGCCATCATGAAAGACAGCCGCATCGGCACCTATGGCGCGGCCGCCTTGATCCTGTCGTTTGGATTGCGCGCCGCGGCACTCGCTGCGATCGCCCGCCACCTCATGCCGTTTGACGCCGCACTTGCGCTTCTGGCAACGGCCGCGCTTAGCCGCGGAGCGATGGTGTGGCACTGGCACGTGCTCCTCCCAGCCAAACCGGATGGGGTTGCGGCTTCCGCCGGTCAGCCGGACGGCAACGCCATGCAACTGGCGCTGATCACGGCTCTTGCCTTGGCAACCTTGTTCATCTGGCCGAGCCTGGGTATCTCGGCGCTTGTCTCTTGCCTTCTGGTCGTGGCCATCGCCACATTTTTCGTAACCCGACATGTGCGCCGAAGGCTATCCGGTCATACTGGTGACACCATTGGCGCGACGCAGCAGATTTGCGAGATCGCGTCGCTCTGTACCCTTGCCATGTGCATTTGAAGCCTCGATATATGATCCTATGCTAACACCATGCATCCTTATCTGCTCGATCGACGACATTACCGGCTATTGCTTCGGTTGCGGCCGCACGGCAGCAGAGATCGGCGCATGGATGAGCTATAGTGACGACGAGCGCCGCAAGCTCATGGACGTACTTCCGGAACGCCTGACGAAGGTCGAGCGCAAGCCGCGCAGGGAAACCCGTCGACAGCGACTGGCAAAGGAGCGCAACGCCGTATGAACCGCCTGAACATCGTTCTCGCCATTCTCGGCATCGGCCTTGCACTGCTCATCTTCAACAACAACACCGGCACGACCTTCGGCATGCAAAATGATGACTTTGCCCGGGTCATCTACCTCTTGCCGATCGCCTTGATGATGAGCGCCGCTGTCTGGGCAAGCCGACACACCGTCAGCCAGTCGATACGCAACCTTCTCATCTGGTTCGTCATCATCATGGCGCTGGCAACGGCCTATATCTACCGCGGTGACGCCGAACAGGTCGGCAATCGCCTGTTCGCCGGCCTGGTGCCCGGCCATGCCGTCGTCGTCACCACGAGCGAGGGCGGCCAGGAAGTGATCCTCCACAAGCGCTCGAACGGGCATTTCGAGGCGCGAGTGATCATTAACGGGCAGCCGATAGACATGCTCATCGACACCGGCGCCAGCACGATCGCGCTTTCGCAGGAGGACGCCGAACGCGTCGGCATCATCCCCGAAAACCTCACCTATTCCATGACGGTGCTGACCGCAAACGGCCGCGCCAGCGCCGCTCCCGTGGAGCTCGGCTCGGTGGCAATCGGCCCTATCAAGCGTCGAGACGTCAAGGCGAGCGTCGCCGAAGCGGGCAAGCTCGACCAGAGCCTCCTCGGCATGAGCTTCCTCGAGACTTTGGGGTCGATGCAGATGCAGACCGATGAGCTACGGTTGCGGGACTGAGCCAAACCAAAGACAGGTGTCAACAGTTCGGTTGCGATCGAAGCATTTGGAGGTGTAGTCATCTTAGATGGCGGCAGAACCGAACCGCTTGAAAAGTGAAACACCCATGGCGCCCGCAAAGACTAACGTAACGACAGAGCTGCTGCTTCTCCTCCTCCTAGCAACCTGCTGGGGCGCGTCCTACAGCTTTATCCGTGTTGGCGTCGAGACCATTCCGCCGATCACGCTGATTGCCGCCCGCACCTTGATCGCCGGTGTCGTTCTGCTTGTCATTATTCGCTGGCGCGGCTTGAGCCTACCAAGAGATGCTGCGACATGGCGGCGCTTTCTCATCCAATCCTGTCTCAACAGCGCGATCCCCTTCACCCTCATCGCCTGGGCGGAACAAACCCTCGACGCTGGCTTGGCCACGATCCTGAATTCGACCACGCCAATTTTTGCCTTCCTGCTTGCGGCAGGATTATTTCGCACCGAGCGGCTGACCGGGCGGAAGCTTTTCGGCGTGGTCGCCGGCATGGCGGGGATCTGCCTGATCATCGGTGTCGATGCGTTGAATGGCGTTGGCCGGCAATTGCCCGCACAGCTTGCCGTCATCGCGGCATCCATCTGCTATGCGAGTGCTGCGCTGTTCGGACGCAACTTCAAGGGGCTGGACCCGATGATGCCGGCAGCCGGCTCGCTGTTATGCGGCGCAGCTCTCCTTATTCCCGCCAGCCTGGTCGTCGACCACCCCTGGCAACTCGCCCCGTCCTCCGCCTCGATCCTCTGCCTTCTCGGCCTTTCGATCGTCTCGACCGCCCTCGCCTTCAGCATCTATTTCCGGCTTATCCAGACATTGGGTTCCGTCAGCACCACGGCACAGGCTTATCTGCGCGTTCCCATCGGCGTCGGCATCGGCGTGATCTTCCTCGGCGAGCCTCTATCCTCGACAGCCGCGATCGGTCTTGTCTGTGTCGTCGCCGGGGTCATGGCCATGACGATCGCTCCGCGCAAGAAGGTCGCCGCCGGGTGACATTCATCTGAAGGCTGCGTGAAAAATTAGCGTAGAGCCGACAGATCGTCCCAGACGAAAATCAGGTTGTCCGAACGCCAGATCGGCCCGGGATCAGTGTACTGCCCGATCACGCGGCCTCCGAGCGAACGGTAGAAAGCAACCGCGGGATCATTGCCGACGACAACGCCAAGCCCAGCGCCGGTGTAGCCCATGGCGGTAAGCTGCGCTGCCAACTCACGCATCAGGCGGCGCCCAAGTCCCTGTCGCTTGACTGTGGGGTCGATGTAAAGGGAGCGTATTTCCCCTCGCCCGCCAAAGGCTGCTTCCGATGGCGCACCAATGGCGCCAATGCCAACGAGCCGATTGTCCTGCTCTGCCAACAGCACGCATTGATGCGGATGCGGATTGGCGAGCATCTGGCTCCACCGCATCAGGCGGAAATCTTCATCGAGCAACCGATAGACCTCGGCCGGCGCAAGATTGTGATAGGTATCGCACCAGACCGCGCGATGCAGTCGGGCGATAGCAGGCGCGTCATCGACAACAGCTGGCCGAATTCTGATCTCGGCCGTCAACTCGCGCCCTCTATCACCGCACCGCGCAGCGCGCCAACCAGATAGAGCGAACCGGTGACAAGCATCCAGCCGTCACCTTCCAATACTCTCGCAGCAGCCCGATCGAATGCCTTTTGCGCGTCCGGTTCGGCCTCGCAATCCATTCCCATGGATTTTGCCAGCATCTCCAGTTCGCTAGAAGGATGAGCGCGTCCGGATCCGGACGCTTCAGTGAAGACCGCATAGGCTACATGGCGCGACAGAACCGCCAGAAAGCCTTGAGCATCCTTGTCCGAGGCCAGCGCTACAATCGCCACGCATTCGCCGCGGGTGTCGGAAGAGCCTGTGATGTCCCGCAAGACCGCTTCAATATTGAACGGCACATGCGCACCATCCATCAAGACGGGCACCAGCCGCTGCCTGGCCTGGGAATTGGCCGGAAGCTTGACGTTGAACCGCTCCATCCGGCCCGGGAGACGGGCTTTTTCCCTAACGGTCTCATCAAGCAACCACGCACCGATCGGCTTGCCTGCCTGAGCAGCCGCGGTTGCGCTTTCGCCCTGCCGCCCCAACTCGTCCAGCACCAGACCGACCAGCGCATTGTTCTTTTGCGCTATCGTCGCATCATCCGGAACATCCGTGCGCAATACACGGCAGCCAAGGTCGTCGGCCCGTTGCTGAAGAACGTGCCCGGCCGCATCTGCGGCTGCAAGCGTGGTGGCGAGCGTCGCACCAGGCTTCAAAATGCCGACCTTCTCGCCCGCAATCGCTTCGCGCGTATTCCCGAGAATTTCCGTATGCTCGAGTTCGATATTGGTGACGACGGCGATCTCGCCGAAGACGACATTGGTGGAGTCCAACCGTCCTCCAAGTCCGACCTCGACCACAGCCCAATTCAAACCTGCATCTTTGAAGGCGACGAAGGCGGCAGCCGTTATCACATCGAACCAGGTGGCATCTTCACCTGCCGTTGCCTCTCGCTTCGCCCCTTGGTAGCAATCCAGCACCTGCATCACGGCCTGCGCAAGATTGTCATCCTCAACCGCCTGACCGAGAATGCTGACCCGTTCGTTCACGCGGTCGACATGCGGCGAAGCATAGCGGCCCACGCGCCACCCTGCTTGCAGCAGGCTGGCCTCGACGAGCGCACAAATGGAGCCCTTGCCCTTGGTGCCGGCGACATGGATGGCGCGAAAACTCTGATGAGGATTGCCCAGGCGCTGCATGAGATCCAGCATAGGCTCAAGGCCGACACGCATCTCCCCGCGCGGCTTGCGCTCCCAATTGGTCAGTTGGTCGAGGCGACTGAGGGCATCGGATAGCGCCCGGCTGGGAAGGGACGAAGACATGAAACACTTTCAGCGAGATTGAAATCGACGACTCCGACGCATGGCGCCGGTTTATCCGATCCATCTTCTAATGCTTCGTCCTCAGTTCCTCAACCGATAGCCCGTCTTGAAGATCCATCCAAGAACCGCCAGGCAGATGAACAGAAAGAGAGTGATCATCGCAAGGCTCAGCACCGGATTGACGTCGGCGATGCCATAGAAGCTCCAGCGGAAACCGCTGACGAGATAGAGCACGGGATTGAGGTGGCTGACGGCCTGCCAGAAGGGCGGCAGCATGTTGATCGAATAGAAGCTGCCGCCGAGGAAGGTCAGCGGCGGCACGACCAGCATCGGAATGAGGTTCAGCTGCTCGAAATTTCCAGCCCATATGCCGATCATGAAGCCGAACAGGCTGAACGTTATCGCCGTCAGCACGAAGAACAGGATCATCATGAACGGATGCTCGATCCTGATCTCGACGAAAAAGCTCGCCGTCATCAGGATGATCAGCCCGATCAGCATGCCCTTGGTCGCCGCCGCACCGACATAGCCGAGGACGATCTCACTCATGGCCACGGGTGCCGACAGCACCTCGTAGATCGTGCCCGTGAACTTCGGGAAGTAGATGCCGAAGGAGCCGTTGCTGATGCATTGCCCAAGCAGGGTCAGCATGATCAGGCCCGGCGTGATGAACGCCCCATAGGACACACCTTCGACCAGATTGATGCGCGATCCGATCGCGGCACCGAAGACGATGAAATAGAGCGAGGTGGAAATGACGGGCGAGACCACGCTCTGCAGCAGCGTGCGGCGCGTCCGGGCCATTTCGAAGCCATAGATGGATTTGATCGCTTCGAAGTTCATTTGGCTTCTCCTACAAGCGATACGAAAATGTCCTCGAGCGAACTCTGGCGCGTCGAGAGGTCTTTGAAATGGATCCCCTCGGCCGCCAGACGCGACAGTAGAACCGCGATGCTCGACTGTTCATTCTGGGCATCGAAATCGTAGATCAATGTCAGGCCATTCGGACCTAGTGAAAGTCCGTTGCCGTCAAGGCGGGCCGGTACGGCGTCCAATGGCTCGTTCAGATCGAGGATCAGCTGCTTGCGGCCGAGCTTGGCCATCAGGGCCTTCTTTTCCTCGACAAGCAGCAATTGCCCGCCATTGATGACGCCGACGCGATCGGCGATCTCTTCGGCTTCTTCTATATAATGTGTCGTCAGGATGATGGTGACACCGGAAGCGCGCAGGCGCTCGACCACATGCCACATGTCTTTGCGCAGCGTGACATCCACGCCTGCCGTCGGCTCGTCGAGAAACAGGATCTCCGGCTCGTGCGAGAGCGCCTTGGCAATCAGAACGCGACGCTTCATGCCGCCTGAAAGCTGGCGAAGCGTATTGTCCTTTTTGTCCCATAGCGACAGATCGCGCAGCACCTTTTCTATGTGCGCAGGGTTCGCCTTCTTGCCGTGCAGGCCTCGGGAAAAGCTGACGGTATTCCAGACGGTTTCGAACTGATCCGTGGTCAGCTCCTGCGGCACGAGGCCGATCATGGCGCGCGTGGCGCGAAAATCGCGCACGACATCATGTCCGCCGACCGTTACCGAGCCGCTGCTCGGATTGGCGATCCCACAGACGATCGAGATCAAAGTGGTCTTGCCAGCGCCATTCGGCCCCAGCAAGGCAAGGATTTCCCCTTGCTGGATATCGAGATCGACACCTTTCAGCGCCTGGAAGCCATTACCGTATGTTTTGGTAAGACTGCGGATGGAAATGATCGGAGCCATGATGCGGGTAAAGTCCGGCCTATGTGATTAATTTTGCAGCGGTTGCCCGCTATATAGCCCGAATTGTGCTTTTACCACCCCACCGAGTTGAAACACAGCGTTCGTCTAAGCCAAATAACGTGTCATCAAATCGTGACCTTCGTCGGGCATATACATCCTTAGGTGAGCAACGTTTGTCGCAACTCCGCCCAACGCCTCTTGGTGACAACGCCAGCGCCTGTTTTACTCGACGATTTATTGCCCTCGCATTGATATTGCGTGCCTCATTGCCACATGAAGTTTTTTTCTGGAGCAGGCAAGGATCCCCCGTCGTTGCCATGCCCCGTTCAAGCCGGCCCTCGCCGGCTTTTTTCTTTTTCGCCAGCTTACGATCAGTGGGATGACGTCTACCAGCTGCCGTTCAGGCCGCAACCGGCCGGTGGCAGGGTCTTGTGCTCGAAGCGAGCCTTCAGCATTTCGCAGCCCTTGTCGCGAATGGGACCCGGCATCATCGAATTGAGGCCGATACCGACTTCATCGAAAGGATCGTCGGCGTAGGCGACATAGGCGTACCAGCGCCCGCCGATCACGACAATGATGGCAATCAACGCGGCAATGAGCGCTCTTCCCAGGCTTCTTTGTCGTCTCGGCACCTGCTCCATCGAACCCTCGCTTGCCTCCCGTGGCCACACTTAACCGCAATTCCCCAAATAGGTAAATCAGCTTTCGTTTTCGGCAAGTATGGATGCATCTGCGTCCAAGCACTAATCAAAGGCTGCAATAGCGCCGGCCGCCCTTGCGATCCCTGAGGTCGAAATGGAAATGATTCCAATGCTCTGCATTACTTCCCGGTCCGAGAACGGTATCGAAATACCGGCAGCTATCGGTACGAACGGCCTTGAGCAATCCTCCCTCGCGGAAGGAGAATAGGCCCTTCTTGCGCACGTCGATCACATGGCCATTCTTCAGGACGAAGGTGCCGACATCGATGGCATTGCCATGGGCGTGTTCCGACATCGGATTATAACGTTGCCGGCTATTGTTCATCCGCCGGCAGGAATATCCGCCAAGCGGAACGATCGTGCCGATACCGGACCAGTAACGTGTGCGTGCCGCTGGCGCCAATTCGTTCTTGACCCATTTCGCAAAGGCAAGCGTCACCTGACAATTCAGCGTCACCGCCGGCCTGACGGCGATATTGCCCGACAGACCACTCAAAGAAACCGGATAGGGAACCTGGCAGGCGGGGCCATTCGAAATTGCCGGCTTGTCGGTATAGACGACGCCCATGCGCTTCAGTTCCTGGCGGCAGGCGATTTCGGAAGGCGGCATCATGCCCGGCGTCGATTGCGGCGCTTCGAACTGCTGGTCGATGCGTGGCATCGGATTACCGACGCGCGGCAGCATCGCCACCTGTGTGCCCGGCTGTTGCCGCGGTATCGGCGATTGATTGAGTTCAGCCTGTGCGGCCGACCGCTGAAGGGTCGAACGGTTGGTTTGCACCGGCGCGTCCGAACCGATGCCGTCGACCACAGGCTGGTCGGTTTGACCCTCGGCAATATTCTGGTCTTCTTCCTGCGCCAATCCGACCACTGATCCTGATTGCGCCTCCTCGGCCGGCCCGACCCCCAGCTCCGCATCCATATTGACGCCCTGGGAGGGAACATCGGCCTGTTGAGCCAGGCCCGTCTGGACATCCGTGGTGGTCACGGCCTCGCCCATCCCGGCCGTGCGCTTGTAACCATTGCCGTTGTAGTTGCTGGAGGCTGAAACGACGGGATCCTGCGCGCCGGGATAGGCGAATTGCCTTTGCTGCACGCCGCGATGCGGCCTGATCGAGCCGACGCGCGTGCTACTATCGACACTCGAGGGCGGCACGAGGCTATCTGCCGTACAGGCGACCAGCGCCGACGACAGCAGCAGTGGCAGCAGAGCCCGCCGTAGAATGGATAAATAGGCCATAATCCTGATCCGTTGCCCAGCCACGGGTCGGTAACGATGACAAATCCTAAATGGGAACGGTGAATGAATACTTACCGCCACGAACCGGGCTGTTCCGTTGCCACGCTTGGGAAGCGCGCGGACACCTTCAAAACCCCTGGTGGTAAACGCCGACACGGTCTTTCCCATCGCAGTGGGATTGCATAGGTTGGCAAGATGAATCAGTGCCCGGCGATAGGAGCGAAGGAATGAATGGCAGCGTCAAACCGAGAGGCGAGCTGACATTGCGCACGCTGGCTATGCCTGCTGATGCCAACCCCGCCGGCGACATCTTCGGCGGCTGGGTCATGGCACAGATGGACTTGGCAAGCGGCATCCGTGCCGCCGAGCGGGCTCGCGGCCGCGTGGTCACCGCCGCTGTCAAGGAAATGGCGTTCGAACTGCCGGTCAAGATCGGCGATACGCTGAGCGTCTTCACCGATATCGAACGTGTCGGCCGCACCTCGATCACCCTGAATGTCGAAGCATGGGCACACCGCGCGCGCTTCAACACGCTGGAAAAAGTCACGGCCGCGACCTTCATCATGGTCGCCCTTGACGAAAATGGCGCACCGAAGGCGGTGGCGGCGGAGAGCTGAGATGTTGGGCGCGGCGCACGCACCGGAGGTCTACGTCTATATCAGGACGGTCATGAGCATGGTGATCGGCCTTTCGCTGGCCCAGCTCCTGACCCGGCTCGCCGGCTTCGTGCAGGCCCCTGGCAAGAACAAGATCTACTTCGTCCACATCGGCTGGGTACTGTCGATGTTCCTGTTCATCATCCATTTCTGGTGGTGGGAGTATCGGCTGCAGTCCGTCGCGCAGATCAATTTCGGCGTCTACCTTTTCTTGATCTGCTTCTGCTGTCTTTTCTATTTCCTCTGCGTTCTGTTGAATCCGCCATCCGTCGAGGACTATGGCGGTTTCGAAGAGTACTTCATTTCTCGCCGTGGCTGGTTCTTTGGCCTCCTCGCCGTCACCTATGCCGTCGATCTGATGGATACCTGGCTGAAAGGCGAGGCATATTTCTATTCTCTCGGCTGGGAATATCCGACGCGCAACGTCGTCTACATCATCCTCTGCATCATCGCGGCAATCACCGCCAATCGGCGATTCCAGGCGGCATTCGTGATCGTCGGGCTGATCTACCAGATCACCTGGATCTTCCGCCTTTACGATGTGCTTCCGGGATAGAGATGAAAGACTGCCTGCCATTAAAACGGCTGCCATTTCGGCACTCTACAATCCTTGACCAAGACATCGCCATATTGTTCAGATCGATTGCCATCGGAGACGCAGCCTTGACATTAAAGAGCTATGCATTGGGATTGGCGCTTGCTCTTTCATTGCCTTGGATTGCTCACGCGGAAGATCCGGCACCCGGGCCGGCCAATACCACTATCGACCTGAAATATTGGGTGGAATTTGCAAAACAGGGTAACGCCGCCGCGCAATACGGTCTCGGCTATCGCTACGCCAACGGCCAGGGCGTGGAGCGCGACGATGCTCAGGCGGTAGAGTGGTATGAGAAGGCTGCCGCCCAGGGCAATGCTCAGGCCCAATACGCCCTAGCCTACATGTATTCGAACGGTCGCGGCATGGATGCCGACCAGAAGCAGGCCAACGACTGGTATCTGAAGGCCGCGCAGCGCGGCAACGCCGATGCGCAATATGCCATCGGCTATTCCCTGGCCAATGGTCGCGGCATGGATGTCGATAACGAGCAGGCCATCAGCTGGTACCAGAAATCAGCAGCCCAGAGCCAGGCGCAGGCACAATATGCCCTCGGCTACATGTATGCCAGCGGGCTCGGCGTCGAGCAGGATTATGCCATTGCTCTCGGCTGGTATCGCAAATCAGCCGATCAGGGCCGTACCGACGCTCAATACGCGCTCGGCTATATGTACGATACCGGTCAAGGCGTGGCGGAAAATCAGGCCGCTGCTGTTGACTGGTATGGAAAGGCTGCCGCTCAGGGATACGCCCAAGGCCAATATGCGCTCGGCTACGCCTATGCCAATGGCAGGGGCGTCGAGAAGAGCGAAGCTGAGGCCTATTCCTGGTACAGGAAAGCCGCCGAAAAGGGCCGCGCCGACGCGCAATATGCCATTGGCTACAGCCTTGCGAACGGCTTGGGTGTTGCAAGAGACTATCGGCAAGCGCTGCAATGGTACCGCAAATCCGCCGATCAGGGACGATCAGATGCTCAATATGCGCTCGGCTATCTCTATGCCAACGGCCAGGGCGTCAAAGTTGATGAGCCCAGCGCCGTGAAATGGTATCGCAAATCGGCCAATCAGGGCGACGCGCAGGGCGAATACGCCCTCGCCTACATGTATGCCAGCGGCCGCGGCATCGCCAGGGATTACCGCAAAGCCTTCGAATTCTATGGGAAATCGGCGGCGCAAGGCCACGCGGATGCACAATACGCCCTTGGCTACGTCTATGAGAATGGCCAGGGAACCGCGCCGGACAAGGCTGCCGCCGCCAGCTGGTATCGCAAGGCCGCCGAGCAGGACAACTCGCAGGGGCAATATGCGCTCGCCTCGCTCTACTATCACGGCGATGGCGTCGCCAGAGATTATGGCCAGGCGGCCGATCTGTTTCGCAAGGCGGCGGAACAAGGTGACGCCCGCGCCGAATATAGTCTTGGATATCTCTATTATAACGGCTACGGAGTGCCCAAGGACGCAGCGATCGCAGCCGATTGGTTCAACAAGGCTGCAGCAAAGGGACTGCCGGAGGCCCAACACGGCCTCAGCTATATGGAAGCCAATGGAGACGGTCCGATCAGGGATCTCGGTCCCTTGGGCGAAGGACGTGCCGCCGGCAAGGACACCGGCTCGACACCCGGCTGGATCGCCCTTCGTTTACTGATGGCTCTTCTGCCGTGACGACTGCGAACATTGTATATTGATACTCTAACGGACACCGACTGAGGGGTAGATCGTGAATTGGAAGAAGGGGGCCGTGGGATTGCTCTTCGCGCTGGCATCCGCAGGCGCGGCACACGCCGATGTCGGACGCAACAGCTATGATCGTGGAGATTTCAAATCGGCACCCGACTATTTGCGCCCCTTGGCAAACAAGGGTGATGTCGAGGCGCAACTGAAGCTCGGCCAGATGTACGAGCAGGGTGACGGCGTCGAGAAGAACCTCACCCAGGCACTCCACTGGTACCGCAAAGCCGCCGAGCAAGGCAGCGCCGAAGCACAGTTTAACCTCGGCACCATGTACGACCAGGGCGAAGGCATCGCCATCGACAAGGGCGCGGCCATCCAATGGTACAAGAAGGCCGCAGCGCAGGGGCACGCCAACGCGCAATACAATCTCGCCGTCATGTACGACACAGGCGAAGGCATGGTCCAGGACAAGGCGCAGGCCTTCATCTGGTACCGCAAGGCCGCCGAACAGGGCGATGCGGACGCCCAATACAATGTCGGTGTCATGTTCGACCAGGGCGACGGCACCGGCAAGGACAAGAGCCAGGCCGTCACCTGGTATCTGAAGGCCGCCGGCCAGGGCAAGGTCGAGGCGCAATACAATCTCGGCATCATGTACCGCGATGGCGAAGGCGTCGCCAAGGATGGCGCGCAGGCCCTCTCCTGGTTCCGCAAGGCGGCCGATCAGGGAGATGCGGATGCCGAATACAACATCGGTGCCATGTATGCCGATGGCGACGGAATAAAGCAGAACGACGCAGAAGCGATCATATGGTTCCTGAAGGCCGCGGGGCAGAATGACGTCGAAGCCGAGTACAATCTCGGCGTCATGTTCCGCGATGGAGAAGGCGTCGCCAAGAATGCCGTTCAGGCTGTCTATTGGTTCGAGCGGGCGGCCGGGCACAGCTATGCCGACGCCGCCTATAATCTCGGCATTATGTATCGCGACGGCGACGGCGTTCCGGCCAATTCGGCCAAGGCGCTTGAGTGGTTTCGCAAGGCGAAAAGCCTGGGCTATCAGGGCGATACCGATGACGGACAGGAAGAGCCGTCGGATGCCAAAAGCATCCCGATCTGAGATGGCCATGCGGATCGATCAATAGGCACTCTCGTTTTTTGGCAGCTTACTGTCAGCTCTTCGGCTAGCCGTGCCAACTGATGCAACTTGAAGCATATTGCGCTGCGCCTGGGGGCGGCAATGGGCGCTGAAAGTGGGGGACTATGAGTTTTGCTGCCTCGGATTACCAACTGGCCTCACTGCCGCCGCGCCACTTCTGGCGTCGGCTTGCAGCCTATGCGATCGATATCATCCTTTTCCAGATCGTGTTCACGCTGCTGTTCCTCGCTCTGTCGATGGTGACGCCCTGGGATCTGACGCTGCCGTTTCTCCAGAAGCAGCAGTGCAACGAAACAACAACGGGGCCGCTTGTTCCGAAGATAGAGGCCGAATGGCCGCTGCAGAAGGGTGAAGTGAGAAGCAACCAGCTGTGCCGCATATCCTGGCTCGGCAGCAAGGGATACACCGTCTTCGTCTCGAAAGTCGTTTCGGAACAGGGCGCGACGACCTCCATACGTGCCTTCTCCACGCCGGTCGACAACAATGGAAATCCGGTTGATCCAAACGTAACGACGAGGCCGACCTCCAGCGTCGTCCTGCTCATCCTGCCCCTTGCTTTCGCCTATTGCTCAGCCCGCGCAAGACGAACACCGGGTAAGCGATTGCTGTCCCTGCGCGTGACGACGATTGAAGACGGCCCGATGCCCCTGGGGTTGGCGGCAAAACGGGAAATATTCAAGTTTCTGCCCTTTGTGCTGGTTGCGGTCTTCAATCTGGTCAGCCTGTTTATCTTGCGGCCCTTCCAGCCTCCGATCGACCAGTTGATCCAGCAGGCCCGTGACGCCAGTATCCTCACGGCCGACGGTTTCCTCGCCCTGACGGGCGCATTGGCGCCGATGCTGCTTGTGTTCACGCTCATCTGGTGGCTCTTTCCGTTGGTCATCTGGCGCGGCCAGACCTTCTACGACCGCTTCTGCGACACCAAGGTCGTCAGGGACTAGCGGTCACGGCTGGCTCGCGAGCAGACGGGGTTGCCATGCCGACAGAAGACATGAAAGACTGCAGCTGGCCGGGACATGCTTTGCTGCTTCTTCTGTTGAGAGGTTAGATCGCCGTGAAACTGAAACACGCCTTACATTCCGCCTCGCTTCTGCCGTCAATTCGCACGGTATTGCTGGCCGGAGCTATTGTCTTGCCACTATCCCCACTGCCGATGGCAGCGACGCCGGCCGAAGCCGCGCCGGGCGCCTGCTGGTCGCTGCTGCAGAGCAAATTCGGCCCACAGATCGAGAAATCGGTAAATGAAGCCGATCCCTGCAAGAAGCTGCCCGGTGTCGATCACAAGGAAAAATTCGAGGTCAAGTCGCTCGATGTCTGCGATGGCCCGACCGGAAACGTGCAGATCAACGCGCATGCCGAAATGGAATGCAAGTCGCATGGCTTTCTGAAGACGACGCTCAAGGGGCAGCTCGACGCGTCCATGACGGTCGATGTCGGCGCCTGCCATATCACCGATCTGCGTCTCGGCATCAACGGCCCGATCGGCGAGCTGATATCCTCCGTCGGTGGATTGCAGGACCTCGCCCGCGGTTTTGCCCAGGCGAAAATTTCCGAGATCTGCGGCAAGTAAAGCCAGGGCCGGCAAGATGCCGGCCCCGCTTAAATTGGATACCGAGCCGGCTCAGCTTCGCACGGCAGCATCCGCCTCGCCGGCACTCTTGCTGCCGAAGCGGACCCCTTTCTTCTCGAAACCGAAGCCGGCGAATAGAGCCACGACGACGGCAACGATGCAGGCGACGATCAGCAGCGCAGTGGCATAATCGCCATTCCATTGCTTTGCCAACCCGGCCTGGATCGAGGCATTGCCCGACGCCAGAAGATTGCCGAGCTGGTAAGCGAAACCGGGGAAGGTGCCGCGCACCTCGTCCGGCGACAATTCGTTGAGATGCACGGGCACGATGCCCCATGCGCCCTGAACGAAGAGCTGCATCAGGAAAGCGCCGATCGCCAGCATCACCGGTCCCTGTCCGTAAACCCAGAGCGGTGCGACAGGAATGGCCAGAAGTGCGGCGATGACGATGGTTCGCCGCCTGCCCCAACGCTGCGACAACACGCCGAAGGTCAAACCACCGACGATAGCGCCGATATTATAGACGATGGCGATGGCGCCGACCGTATAGGAATCATATTGCTTCTGAGTTTCGAGGAAAGTCGGATAGAGATCCTGCGTTCCGTGACTGAAGAAATTGAACGCAGTCATGAGAAGCACCGCCCATATGAAGAGAGGAATATTCTCTCGCAGCACGGTGAGGAACGCTCGCTGCGGTTTCGACTGCCGCTCTACGAAGGCCGGCGATTCCTGAACGTTCCGCCTGATGTAGAGCACCAGCAACGCCGGCACCGCACCGACGATGAACATGCCGCGCCAGCCAATGACCGGGAACAGCAGGAAGAAGACGATGGAGGCAATCAGGTAGCCGGAGGGATAGCCCGCTTGCAGGATGCCCGAAACGAGACCGCGCGAGTCCTCCGGTATGGTCTCCATGACCAGCGATGCGCCGACCCCCCATTCGCCGCCCATGGCGATGCCGAAGAGAGCACGCAGGACGAGGAACATCGTCAACCCGGTCGAAAACCCGGTCAGGAATTCGAACACCGAGTAGAGCAGCACATCCACCATGAGCGTGGTGCGCCTGCCGTAGCGATCCGCCGCAAGGCCGAAGATCAAAGCGCCAAGCGGGCGCATGGCCAGCGTGAGGAAGATGGCGACGGCAACCGCCGGAACATCCGTATGAAACTCCTCTGCTATATGCTTGAGAACGAAAACCAATATGAAGAAATCGAAAGCATCCAGCGTCCAGCCCAGATAGGCCGCGATGACGGTGTTTCGTTGCTGGGGGGACAAGGAACGTAAGCTATCCAATGCGGTCATCATGATCCTCCGACCGGATGGCGGCGGCGAGGCGGGTAATTCCGGATGCCGTCGAAGCTGGGGGAACCCGGCACTGGCCGGGCATGTCGACGTTGCGGTGGTTCCTCCTTTGGCGCCAGTGAGGATTGCGCTGCGCGGACTTTCGGATCAGCGATAACGCACCAGCCGCGCTTGAGTTGTAACACATTTGACATCTTCGAATAATGGAAAATTCCTTTAGTTTGTTTCCCTTTTGTACCCTTTGCCTCTTCACATCCGCGCATTCTCTCGCCATATTCGCCCCATGGCTAAAGCACCGAAAAAATCCCCCGCCCCGTCCGGTTTCGAAGAGGCGCCACAGGCTCCGTTTGAGGGCGCACCGCTCAGCGGCGGCGTTGCCGATTGGGTAAAGCAGCTCGAGGCCGATGCCGAAATGTCCGGCATCGAGACGCAGCGCGAGATTGCCTCGAAGGCCGGCAAGCACCGCAAGAAGGTGGAAATCGCCGCCTCCAAATCCGGGCGCGGCACCTCGATGGGCGGATCGACCGACCCGAAAACACGCGCCGCCGCCGGCCTAAACCCGGTGTCCGGCATGGACACATCGCTGGAAAACGCCGCCAATGCCGGCACGGCCGTGACGGCGACTGTCGAGGCGCTGTCGGCGCTGATCGAAAGCGGCAATCCGCTCTTCAAGGACGGCAAGCTCTGGACGCCGCACCGCCCTGCCCGACCGGCAAAGTCCGAAGGCGGCATCCAGATTCGCATGGCCTCGGACTATGAACCCGCCGGCGACCAGCCGACCGCCATCCGTGATCTCGTCGAAGGCCTGGACAATGGCGACCGCAGCCAGGTGCTGCTCGGCGTCACCGGCTCCGGCAAGACCTTCACCATGGCCAAGGTGATCGAGGCGACGCAGCGTCCAGCCGTCATCCTCGCCCCGAACAAGACGCTTGCCGCCCAGCTCTATTCCGAGTTCAAGAACTTTTTCCCCGACAACGCGGTCGAGTATTTCGTCTCCTACTACGATTATTACCAGCCGGAAGCCTATGTGCCGCGCTCGGATACTTTCATCGAGAAGGAAAGCTCGATCAACGAACAGATCGACCGCATGCGCCACTCGGCGACGCGCTCGCTGCTGGAACGTGACGACTGCATCATCGTCGCCTCGGTCTCCTGCATCTACGGTATCGGCTCGGTCGAAACCTACACGGCGATGACCTTCCAGATGAATGTCGGCGACCGGCTGGACCAGCGCCAGCTGCTGGCCGACCTCGTGGCGCAGCAATACAAGCGCCGCGACATGGATTTCATCCGTGGCTCCTTCCGCGTCCGTGGCGACACGATCGAAATCTTTCCGGCTCACTTGGAGGATGCAGCCTGGCGTATCTCCATGTTCGGCGACGAAATCGACGCCATCACCGAATTTGACCCGCTGACCGGCCAGAAGACCGGCGACCTGAAATCGGTGAAGATCTACGCCAACTCGCACTATGTCACGCCGCGCCCGACGCTGAATGGCGCCATCAAGGCGATCAAGGAAGAGCTGCGAATCCGGCTCGCAGAGCTGGAGAAGGCTGGACGCCTGCTTGAGGCACAACGGCTTGAGCAACGCACACGCTATGACGTCGAAATGCTTGAGGCTACCGGTTCCTGCGCCGGCATCGAGAACTATTCGCGTTACCTCACCGGCCGCAATCCCGGCGAACCGCCACCGACGCTGTTTGAATATATTCCCGACAATGCGTTGCTTTTCATCGACGAAAGCCATGTCTCGGTCAGCCAGATTGGCGGCATGTACCGGGGCGACTTCAGGCGCAAGGCGACATTGGCCGAATACGGCTTCCGCCTGCCCTCCTGCATGGACAACCGACCGCTGCGCTTCGAGGAATGGGACGCCATGCGCCCGGACACGATCGCGGTTTCGGCAACGCCGGGCAGTTGGGAAATGGAACAATCCGGCGGCGTCTTCGCCGAACAGGTCATTCGCCCCACCGGCCTGATCGACCCGCCGGTCGAGGTCCGCTCGGCCCGCAGCCAGGTCGACGACGTGCTCGGCGAGATCCGCGAGACCGCCGCCAAGGGTTACCGCACCCTTTGCACCGTCCTGACCAAGCGCATGGCCGAGGACCTGACGGAATATCTGCACGAACAGGGCGTGCGCGTGCGCTACATGCACTCCGACATCGACACGCTGGAGCGCATCGAGATCATTCGCGACCTGCGCCTCGGCGCCTTCGACGTGCTCGTCGGCATCAACCTGCTGCGCGAAGGTCTCGACATTCCCGAATGCGCCTTCGTCGCCATTCTCGATGCCGACAAGGAAGGCTTCCTGCGTTCGGAAACCTCGCTCGTCCAGACCATCGGTCGTGCCGCTCGTAACGTCGACGGCAAGGTCATCCTCTATGCCGACACCATCACCGGCTCGATGCAGCGGGCGATGGACGAGACCAGCCGCCGCCGCGAGAAGCAGATGGCCTACAATCTTGAACACGGCATTACGCCGGAATCGGTGAAGGCGAAGATTTCCGACATTCTCGACAGCGTCTACGAGCGGGATCATGTGCGCGCCGATATCGGCGGCGTCTCGGGCAAGGGCTTTGCCGATGGCGGCCATCTCGTCGGCAACAACCTGCAGGCCCATCTCAACGCGCTGGAAAAAGCCATGCGCGATGCCGCCGCAGACCTGGACTTCGAAAAGGCCGCCCGTCTGCGCGACGAGATCAAGCGCCTCAAGGCGGCCGAACTGGCCGTCATGGACGATCCGATGGCGCGAGAAGAGGCGAAGAGCATCGAGGGTGGCAAGAGTGGCCGCCCCAAGCCTTCGAAAGCCGCCGCTTCAAACGGCGCATCTCAGGATGAGGGCGGAGCGAAAGGCTCAGACGGCAGCCCTCATGGTGAGGAGGCCCAAAGGGCCGTCTCGAACCATCATGGTGAGGCGGGAGCGCAGCGAGCCTCGAACCACGAGCGCGGGACGCAGAGCTCCTATTTCGCCAAGCCGAGCCTTGATGAAATGAAACCTGGCAGCGAAGCCGGCACTCCACTCTTCCGAAAGAACACGCTCGACGAGATGACCGTCGGCCGCACCGAAAAGCCGGTCATCGGCAAGGTGCCGGACAAACCGGTCATCCGTGCGAAACCCGGCGTTGGTTCCTATGAAGATCCGGTGGACGAGAAGCAACGCAAGGAACGCACGAAGGGCAAGACCGGACGGCCAGGACGATAAGCCAGCTCCAGCGGAAGCCCCTCGCTCCGTTGCCGTCTCATGGGAGGTGACGACAGGCCGAAGTATCCGTTCATGCCTTGCGGAGGCTACTTTTGCTTCTACATGCCGTTATGTGAGGAGGTACCAACGAGAGGATGACAGGCGCGCTGCCGCATCGCCTCTCTTTGGGCAAGTCACAGCAACCAGGGGAGAGACCGATGTCAGAGCCTTTCGTCGTCCGCCGTGAGACCCATGTCTCGGCGCCGCCCGCTGCCGTATTTGCACTGCTGACCGACCCGGAAAAGATTCTCCGCTGGATGGGCACGGAAGCGCAGGTCGAGCCGAAGCCCGGCGGCCTCTATCTCGTCAACGTCACTGGTGCCCGCTTCGCGCGCGGCTCTTTTCGTGAAGTCGTGCCCGTTCATCGCCTTGCCTATAGTTTCGGCTGGGATGGCAGCGAAGTGGTTCCGCCCGGATCCAGCCTGGTCGAGATCGATCTGCTCGAGGAGCCGCCGAACGGAACGCTGCTGCGCCTCACCCATACCGGCCTGCCCTCGGTCGAGCAATGTGAAGGCCACGCCAGGGGTTGGGCGCATTACATCGATCGCCTCGCCGCAGTCGCGGCCGGACGCGACCCAGGCCCGGACCACTGGCACGGGGAAGACGGACAGCGCGGGCAGCCGGCGAAATAGGGCGCGGAAACCATCGGACAGACTAGTTGGCTAATTTGGCCACAACGTCTACGCCGTCAGGCCGACAAAACGCTTAGGCGCCGCTAGTCCTTTCCAGCGTGAACCCAAGATCGCGATACCTGGAGGCGTACCCTCGGCTAACATCGAGGTTGGCACTTTGGTGGGTGGTGGCGTCTCTTTACTAGATCCAAATTGGAGGCCATAGCCGATGACTAAGGTTAAACTGTTGGACGCTGAAGGCAGAGTTGATGAAGCGAGCATCAAGCTTTCACGCGACGAGCCGTGGCATCTTATATTTAGAAAAGATGGATCACCCGAGCGCCTCTATTCCGCTGAGGACTTATTCGAGGCGCTGATTGTACTCAGACTTGACCTTGAAAAACTTGGATACAGACTGCTGTGTGCAGGCTCTCGAAAGGACGCTTATCCTTCTGGGATGAGCAGAAGTATGAGGGGGGGCCGACAGGTGTCCTTGCTCAAATTGGGTTGTTCAGCGGAGACATCAATTGAATTGCTCGACGGTTGTTCTCCCGAGGACTTTGGGACCGTTGAAGAGCAAGAAGCATTCTACCGAAGTTGGATACGGTCGCTCCCCCAACCCGAGACAGTGGTGCCTTATATCCAGGAGATTGAGGTCGCGAAAAATTATCCCAATGGTCGAGTATTCAGAATCGCGGGAACCTTCGCCGCGTATGAGGCTGTTCCACCTGAGGCGATCGTTGGTGCTTGGGAGGTAAACGACTCTGGGGAGATCAGCGGAGAGTTCGTTTTCAATCCAAATTATGATCGTATTAAGTGGCCGTCTCCAAAGAAGCATTAGATCTTGAAATGAGAAACATCAGGCTGGCGGCCTCGGCCGGGACGTTTGATAGAGTCATAACCTTCAGCAAAGGCGCAGGCTTACCTATGGCATCATCACTCGCGCATCGAATCTCCGCCCCTGGGCAAAGCAAGTGCCAGTCGCGGTGAAACAGATGACAGCCTGCAACCGCCATGGCATGATCGCGACATGGATTTGCCCGCCCCCCTTGCCTGGCTGATCGATGAAGCCGGCGCCTCGCCCAGCCCCGAACGCTTTCTGGCCGATCTCGGTCGCCAATTGCTGGCCGCCGGGCTGCCGCTTGGCGGCGGCGCGCTGACACTGGCCGTGCCGCATCCGATCATCACGGAACGCACCTGGCTGTGGCGGGCAGAGACGGACACCGTCATCGAGGCTCTTGGCTTTGCCGGCGCTTCGCTTGGCCAGGCCGGACGAGATTGGCTGGTCGAGCTTGGCCCGACCTGGGAGGAGGCGATTGGCAAGGCGCCCGGCAGTCCCATGCTCGGCTGGGCCGGGACGGGAGTTTTCGATCCCTCGGTGACGGACAGCCTGCGCCAGGTCGCACGCTTTGCGGCTGCTCCCCTTGCAAACCTCGCCGCCCGCGCGACGCTCTCGGCCTTGCTCGAGGCCTATCTGGGACGGAGGAGTGCCGCCCGCGTACAGGCCGGCGCGCTGCATCGCGGCACGGGCGAAACCATCCGCGCCGCCCTGCTCTGCGCCGACCTCAGGGATTTCACCGCCCTTTCCGAGGCGACGGAGCCCGCCGTGATGATCGCTGCCCTCGACGCCTGGTTCGACCGCGTCGCCGGCGCCGTGCACGCTTTCGGCGGCGAAGTGCTGAAATTCATGGGCGATGGCGTGCTGGCGATCTTCCCCATCACCGGCACGCCGGCAGACGCCTGTGATGCCGCCCTTCGTGCCGCTACGGCCATCCGCGCCGGCATGGCCCATCTCGACGCTATCAGACAGGCACAGGGCCTGCCGCCGCTCCCTTTCGGCGCCGCCCTGCATTTCGGCGACATGCTCTGGGGCAATATCGGCGCCGCCGACCGCCTGGACTTCACCGCCATCGGCCCCGCCGTCAATCTCGTCAGCCGGCTCGAGGGCCTATGCAAGCAGCTCGGCCGCAATGTGCTCGTTTCGGGCGCGGTTGCGGCGGAAGCGAGTATGGCGCTGATTCCGCTGGGAGAGCATGAATTGCGGGGAATTCTGGAGCCTTGCGCCGTGTTTACGCTGGCGGATGCCTGAGGCACACTGAAAATCTTGAACGCAATGGTTGCTGTCAGCTGCTCAAGGTACCAGCCTTGATCTCGGCCCGCACGGCGGCCTGAAAATGCGACGCTCCACCGCTCTGCCAGAACTTCTCGCTGGTCGTGTTGAGAAAATCCGCAAAAAGCTTGCAGGCATCCAACCGGCGAATGCCGCCGATGACTTCCACCGCTCTCGAAAGGTGACGCGGAGGCGCGTTTTCGAGCCTCATATGAGCGCATCCACCGTAGGCATCCTCCATGGCGAAAACGAGCTTCGTTATCGGGAGATGCAACATGGTGCCGAAGCACATGATGCACGGATCAAGCGTCGTATACAGCGTCAGCCCGTCATTTCGCGAGAACGCATAATTCCCTTTAAATACTTGATGAAACAAGTTCATTTCCGCGTGGTTCAAATGGTTCGAGGCCATGGTTTTGTGAGCACGCCCGAGAATTTCTCCTCCAGCGACCAAGACCGCACCGACAGGAAATATGCCCGCTCCCAAGGCGAGCTTGGCCTCCGCCAACGCGACACCCATCATGTACTCGTCATTCGATTGCACCATGTCGTCCCAGCTCCTCCCACCGTTACAAATCGTGTCACCGCAGGATAATGGTCTGCGTTACGACCGCGTGACAACTCCGTATCTTTGCCATCCGTCGCGCTACTTTAGCGATAGGCTGGAAGCCCATTGCAAACATTAGCAACAATGGATTTTCCTGTCTCTTATACACATCT
>NZ_LXKN01000001.1:1339748-1339883 GCF_001692325.1 Rhizobium sp. AC27/96
GAAAAAAAACATAAAAAAAAAAAAAAAGAAGAAACGAACTCGCGCATGACTCGCATAGAATATGTATGGACGAGACTAGCGACAGCAGGGAGAAGGAAGACGGTGGAGCAAGGTCGATAGTAGATAGAGTAGAAA
>NZ_LXKN01000002.1 GCF_001692325.1 Rhizobium sp. AC27/96
GCACTTCTATCTTAGGTATGTGACTGGTCATAATGGGCACATTACTCCTAACACTTAACAAGTGGGAGATCGTGTCCGGAGATTTAGGGGGCCACTACAATTCGCGCCATAACGACCGCCGCTTTCGCAGGTGCCGAGCACAGCTCAGGCACCGAGGCAATGATCATCGATGCCCTGCGAACTGCCGGAGCGCTGACCCTCTCGCTCGTCGCTGTCGAAGGCGACGAGATCGTCGGACATGTTGCATTCTCGCCTGTCAGTATCGAATCAGGGACAGCGGGATGGTTCGGCCTCGGGCCGGTCTCGGTGCTACCTGATCGACAAGGAAGCGGCATCGGCAAAGCCTTGATCGAGGCCGGGCTCGCCAAGCTCAAGGAAGACGGCGCCCACGGCTGCGTCGTCCTCGGCGACCCCCACTACTACGCCCGCTTCGGCTTCAGGAATGACCCGGCTCTTCGCTATGCCGACGTGCCAGCGGAGTATTTTCAGCACATTACATTCAAGGGACCAACACCAGGTGGAGAGGTTCGATATCACCAAGCATTTGAGGTGAGTTAAATGAGGCTCGCATCATACCTCTGAACAAGCTGACTTTGAAAAGACAGCGTTCTTCTCGCCCCTCGCACCGTTCGATTGAACAGATCGCACAGTACCTCTGAGCAAAACGGGCAGCATCGCATCATATCTCTGAGCACGAGGCTCGTCAAAACGGCGACCTCGCGAATCGCGGTAAATCCTTGTAAGGTTGCGCTCATGAAGGCAGATGCCGCAACAAAGTCGAATGCAAGTCGATTAGGCTCGCGTTATGTGAAGCCTGAGCACTTCCGGACGTCTACTCTCCAGGAAATTCTTCATCGCTTTGGTCGTAGCGCGAACGACGTCGGACAATCTGACCTTCTTCGTAGTTATGGCGAACGGGATACCTTCCTTCACTACTCAGGCGATCTAAAGTTGTTGGCCAAACCCACCGTCTCGATAGTGGGAACGCGACAGATCAGCGAAAAAGGAGTGCTTCGCGCGACCAAGCTGGCGCGGCAGCTGGGAGAAGCTGACGTATTGGTAATGAGCGGGTTGGCAAAAGGCGTCGACACAATTGCTCACACCTCGGCGATGGCGGCGAAGGGACATACTGCAGCGGTTATCGGCACGCCACTGGATCGTGTCTATCCTGCCGAGAACGCGGAATTGCAGATGGAAATCTATACCCGCCATTTGTTGATTTCCCCGTTCAACATAGGTGAGCAGGTTTTCAAATCGAATTTCCCTGCACGGAATAAGATCATGGCCGTTCTTAGTGACGCGACGGTGATCGTCGAAGCATCCGATACGTCGGGAACTCTTCACCAAGCAGCCGAGTGTCAAAAAAATAATAGGTGGCTTTTCATTATGCGGTCTGTGGTCGAAGACGAAACACTGACTTGGCCTGCAAAATTTCTAAAACATCCAAAGACGCGGATGCTCACCGACACATCAGAACTGCTGGAAGCGATCCGCCGATGACTGACATCGCTGTAACTTGCTTGATCCCTTACAATGCGGAGCACAAGGAGAACCGCCCGCAAATCGAGTGGGAGGCAATACATATGAAGCGTGTCGTTAAAGCTGAGCCGCTCAACGGCAGCTTTAATTTTTGGATTAATGGCGTTTACACGAAGATAAACAACCACAACGTTGGCCTCTTCCAAAGCGAAATCAATAAATTATTTGCTGCAAAAATTCTTGCCGATCATCCTTATCCGGTTGCTGTAGTTCCCATTCCAAATGGCGATGGCGTTCTTGGTCAGAACAATGTTTTCCGAACTTTCCGCATAGCAACCACTATCGTCAACCGAATGGGCAACGGTAGTATTTGCCTGGACTTACTGCGATGGAATGTTGCGCAGGGAAAATCTCATCTTAAGCAACGGGCTCGGCGGGTTGATGACCATTTGGCTGCGTTACGCATCAATGGCACCACCAATTTGCCCGTCGTGATTTTTGATGATTTCCTTACGACAGGGTCACAAATGGCTGCAGCAAAACTCAAGTTAGAAGATGCTGGCTACAATGTGGTTGGCTGTTATACGGTGTTCGAAAGGCTTGATGCGGGAGCCGCCGTGAACCCGCCTGGTTGGAAAATTGCTACCCGCAGCGTTATGCAGATAGCGGATTTCTTCGCCGATCTCGGTTAGTCATCTCACACGAGGCTTGCGATTGTCACCAGCGCTTCCTCCAACTTTTCCAGGGACTGTGGGTTCGAAATTGCGATCTCGAAACTAAGCCCATTGGCAAGACGTCTTCCTTCGAACGCCAGAATGCCTGTGTCCTCGTTAAAGACCACCATAAAGGTCAACGTCCGTTTTGCATTAGAAATCGCCTGACCGTCGAGCGAAAGTGTCGAGGGGAGATAGAGAAACGGTGGCCGTTCAGAAGTCATCGCACGCGCCTTGTCCCAAAAGTTTTGGAACGAGCGCGTGGTGATCCGTGTCGGGTCACGCCGGAATCTCAACACTTTGCGGAGATCGCTGTAGCGGTAGATCACGTTTACAGAATGCCCCTTCGACTTCGGGTGTGGCGACAGCAAAGCCCTGATATTGTTGTCAGTCATGGTTTGTTTCAGGTCATCCAGACTTCCCTCAATATATGTCAGGAACTCTCTGGCGTTGCGGTGGTCTCTTCCAAAGACAACCACTTCAGCTCGATCCAGCCAGCGGGCACCATTCTGCTCTTGCAGGCTCAGATGCTTTTCTTGGACAAGTGCCCAAAGCGTCTGCCGAGTAATATTCAACTCAATTTCAGCTTCTGCTAACGACATCTGGTTGGGCAATCGCTTGATCGTCTTTGAAGGGGTCCTTGATGATGGCGGAAGCGAAGGATCGGCCTCGGCCGTAACAATGCGAATAGCCCGGAAGCCAGCTCGGGAACGGTCTCCCGCGACAATCTTCAATCGTCCACGAAGAATGTCCGCAGCTCCATCGCCGCGCTCGATTTTCATTCCCTTTGCAAACGCGAAAAGCCCAAGGGATGTACAATTGCTGTCGACCGTCAGCAATTCAATCAAACGGTCGAGAACAACCTGGATATCTGATTGCAAGAAGCGTGCGCCGCTCGGTCCCTCAATTGAGACATTTCGAAACTCCCTGAGATATCCTGCGTCAACCAGGTGCTGAATATCCTGAGAAACAAGTCCAAGGCTCGCGGCGGCCTCTACGCGCGTGGCCATACGGCGGCAATGAAATTCGATAGTATCAGCCTCGCTCGGATCGAACTTCACAGGGGCACGGTACCACTCTCGTTCAGGGAGGAGACCAATCGCGTCTGCAACAGCGGAAATGCCTTTTCTGCTTATCCCAATGCGTTGTGCCAACGCTGTAAGGCCAATCTCGTCATCCAAGAAATCGTCATTCGTCAATGGATCACAAACGCCGCGTGCTTCCAGAGCAAGTGCTTTTCGGAATGCCTTCTTCAGGAGGTTGGAAAGCTCGGGGTCGGAAAGCGCTTGCCGTCTTTTGTTTGCCTGGCCAAACACGATGGTGTAGCCGCGTCTTACGATCTCCTTGGGCACATTGATGCGAATCCAGGCTCTCAAAGCCTCTACCAATGCGACCGCGCTCCCCCCGATTGCTCGGAATCCAGCTTCGCCAAACATCTCCGGGTTGCCAGGAAGATTATCGGTCCACGGAAGCGACAAGAGCGTCCCAAGCATTTGACATACAGAGATCGCGGCGCTGAGATCGCATCGATCTAACAGCGGTGCCGGAACATACGGGCCAAAACCGAGGCGACCGACGATGTATCCCGAAAACGACCGGTCATCGCCCGTCCTACCAATAGGCGAATGAAGCACATCACCTCCCGGTGAAACGCTCATCTCTGGCCACCACCAACGCACGGCTTCTGCGTTTTTGTCATGCTCTACGAGATCGACTCCATGAAATGGGCAAGTTTGGATGGCCGTAATATCCCACCAGGTTCGGTGATGACCACTCTCATGCAGGCATCCTGGGCACCAGCGTCGCGATGAAAACGAAAGGTCCGAATGATTCAGCCTTTGACCGGCAAGCCATACACCGTCACCGCGACGTTGCGGCGTCGCATTAAGAAGGCGAGCTTTTCGCCCTTCAGCAAGCGGAAGCTTCAGGAGAACGTCCAGCAGGGTTTCTGGATTGGTGTGTCTCGTATTGACGTCGATACCATCGGCGTAGCGGGTTACGCTTGAATGGCCTTCTGCGGCGACCAAGCGGGCGAAGTAGCCGTGAGCGGGCTCGTCAAGAGCATTCTCCACATTCCAGCGGCTAAACGGGGCGGTGCGAATATCGAACTGGACGGTCATTCGGTCGCGCCTTCACCGAAAGGAATATAGGTTTTTCCGGTCGGCATGCGTTCTTTCGCTGCCTGGTGAAGATGCTCCGGCATGACGCAGGCAGTCCCGTCGTTGATCGCGCGATAGGCAGCCGCAATCACGATGTTCATCACCATCCCGACAGAGCCGTCCGAGACTTCAACCAGATCGGCGACATAGCGCTTTGACGACAAATTGGAGAGCGTGCGAAATGGAAGTCGCTCGTCAACTCCATGAAGGAAAATCCGGAATTTCGTTCGCCCTTCGACGGTCTTAGGATCGAACCCTTCCACGTTGAAGGTCGGGAAGCCACCGCGACCGATCATCTGCATATCGTTTTCCATCGACTGTTTTACAATCGACGGCCCAGCCAGCAGGACATTACATGCGTTGACGTTGTCGAGCAGGTATTTGATGAGCGAGATGAACACGGTCCGCCGCCGTCCCGCTGCTCCAAGCAGACAATGCGCGTCGTCAATGATAATAAGCTTGACGCCGCATTCAATGATGCGACGGGCCGCCTTGGTGTTAAGTGTCGAAGTCGAAATGCGCGGAGTGGTAGGGATACCTGTTGCCAAATAAATCTGGCGTCCAAGCTCAAGCGAGTCCCAGTCAGCACGCGCCTGGAGGTAGATGACCTGATGCTCAAAGCCGGTGTCGGTTTGTTTAGGCTGAAACTGTCTTGCAAAGTTCTGCAGGATGAATGTTTTACCGGAACGGAACTGCCCGATCACGCCCGCCATCCAACCGGTGTCGGGCTGTCCCCCCTTCACCGGCCGATGGAAGCTCTGAATCTGCTCAGAGACGGTCAAGAACTGTTCATAAGGAAAAAGCACGTTCTTCACCATCTCCTGACGCTCGCCGGGCGAAAGAAGCGAAGCCTCCAGACGCTTTGCGTCGGAGAGGAAAGGCGTCATGTGGAAATTTGGGAAAATCATCATTCTGCTTGATCCTTGTTGTTGAGGAGGCTGGCGATGTCGTCGACATCATCTGAGAGGTCGAGGTTATAGCTGCGGCTCTCCTCAGGAACGGACTGCTCGGGAGTTGCGGGCTTCGGCTGTTTGGACTTGGCGGGAACCTTGGACGGATGCCCGGAAGCCGGGGGTACCGATGGGCTCAGTTCAACCATGTCGGAACTGGAGCCATCCGGCTCAATGGAACTCGTGGCGTACGATTGGATTGGTGAAAAGAACGACGGCTCCGGAACCGCCAAAGCGTTTTTCACCAATTCCATGTGAGCAGCGCCGCCTGGATCATTGTGATCCACCTCAACCACCCGGCTACGAACGAATTTATTGGTTGCACGGGCATGAAATCGGCCGAGCGCCTGTCGCGTTCTCTTGGTGGTGCGGATATTATTGATTTCGGCAAGCCGAGCAGAAAACGAGTCGTAGACTCCCTGGAAGTCCCGCTCGTCCAGGCCCAACTCCCTTTGATACTTCATCATCATCGTATGCTGGTAAAGTCGCAAGCCCTTCGCGTACCAGAGGTCGATTGACTGGACCGGGACCGTAACAACCCGGTTGTTGAAATGATCGAAGAGATAGATGCACTGGAGATCGCCAGGGTCACGCCATGCCTTGTACTTCGTCGTTGCCACGCCCGACACAGCGGTGCGGTTTCGAGCGTCAGCCTGCACAACGACAAGATCGGGATGGGTGTAGATGAGGTTGTCCCAGCGCACGCATCCGTTTTGGATGGTGACGAAGGCAGTATTGCCTAACGCGCGGGTGAGGATGTCCGCATCAAGCGGCCGACGCGCCTTGGCCTTGCGGATACCTTCGTCCCAAAGCTTGTTTGGCACCCCACTGAGGGTGCGGAGCATTCCAAGACCGCTATGAGCAGTGACATGGTATTCACCACAGATATATTCGGTAAGAAAGCGATCAAGTTCGCTGAGCTTGATCTTTGGAACGTCGTCATTTTTCTCCAAGAATTTCTCGCGCTCGACGACAGTTGCCATCATTGCTCCAGGCAAATTGTGGACGACATCCAAATTCAACGTGTGGAACAGGCGCTCTACGGCACCCTTCTCCCAAGGGTGTCCGGGACGGTATTCGACAAGCTGGATGCCGAGTTGTGAAAGCGTAAAACGCGCATGGTCGTTAATGAACGCCATGTCGTTGTCGACACCCAAGCGCAGAAACGTCCCGTACTGTTTCCATTCAAGACCTGGGAAATCAGACATATCTTTCGGCATGATCGCCATTTTAAGCGCTTCGAGGAACGCTTCGAATGTCGCGCCCTTGAAGCTGATAGCCTTGCCGAGGATCGAGCCAGTCTTCCGATCACGGAATGCAATCAGGTGCGGACGTCCAAAGATGATCGGACGTTCGTCATCGATTACGATGACGTCGATGGGCGTGAAGTCGACATCGACAACATCAAGGGGGTGGTCCGGCAAGGCTTGGCGAACCTTAATGTCCAAATGTTTTTTGGCATACGCGATGCCATGACGCCAAATCGTACGTTGGACGTGATCGACGCTGCCGAAACGCTTTTGGATCGTGCGGTTCTTCGGTCGGACGAAGTGCCCTTCGGCATCGTGAGTAAACTCGCGAAGATACTGGTTTTCCGGCTTTTTGAGTTCTTCTACGAGGAAATCCTTGACGTTCTTCCAATCGCCGGTTTTCAGATTCCAGCTTTTCTCGACCGCTTTGGTGAGTAACTCCTCGATCTGGCCGCAAAACCGGTCGGTGCGGTTCCCAGCACTCTTTGTTGGGACCAGGGCGCTCACCGGGTCAAAACTGCCATTGCAATACTGATCGATTTTCAGCTTGATCGTATTGTAGCACGGAGGCTTCGCATCGCCGGTCGACACTGCATGCTTCGCGATAGCTTGTTCAATAAGGCCACGGCGAAGGGGCTTGTTTGCATCTGATGCTGCGCAAAGGCATGCCTCGACGTACCCAAGATACCGCTTGGCTTTCGCAAGGTCCTCATCGGAAACCTTAAAAACGGCACCGGGAGAATTGTCATTCAGACGCTTGCCGTTGGCAGGGCGGAGACGCCGATGTTTTTCCAGGAACACCAGCTGCGACGTGCTGAAGTGGGCCGCGCTATTGCTGGCGATATTCACCATTGTCACAAGCGCCCCAAAACGATCATCGAGCGACCATGACTGGACCGCGTAATGACCGACCCTGGATCGGTCCGCCGAATAAATCTGCCAGCGTTCGCCAACGTTCATTACAAGCGACTGTTGGTTCGCCGAGTTTTCTGGGCGCGGAAGATCAAGCTCATCAGCTGTCATAATGAGTTGCATGGCTTCCGGGTTGATAAAAGCAGTTGGATTTTCACGAAGCGACATCTCAGGCCTCCTGATCAAGCGAGCTGAAGAGGAGCGTGTCGTCATTGAACGGCCGCGAAAGATCGATGCGCAGTTCACCCATCGTGGCCATCTGCATGATCGCCGTGAAGACCCGGTCAACATCATCAAGGTCACGGGCATAGAGCACAGACTGCCCGGAGAGATCGGCAACTTCAAAACGTAAGCTACGCAGCACCGCCTCTTTGCGAACGGCGGCGATGGTGGTCGGCATATCCAATTGCGCCACGACGCGCCGCACGACCATCAAAGCCTCGTGATCTTTGACGCGACGGTGCTGGTACATGATCTTGAGGTTGGCGAACCGAGGCTGAATATGAAGCGTACGTTCGTCGTGGACGACGTAGTCCGCGCCGAGTTCGTTTCGTGCCGCCTCTTCCAGGCGCAGTGTGCGTTCCTTGATCCAGGGGCGCTCTTGCTGGATCGCATATGGAATGTAGTCGATATAGACGCGATGACCGGATCGCATTTCCACGCCCAAATGGAAGGTGCGTTCGCGAAATTTGAACATCTCGCTAGTCTGGCTCGATGCATATTCGATCCGGATCGGGTACGGGCAAATACGCGACACTGCCGGATTGACCTCCAGGTGGATCATTCCATCCAGCATGAGAGGCGATTTGGTACGCACAAAGCCGCCTGCGACCTTGAGGCTCGGCGCAATGCCAGGCAAGCTCGCCTGCATCTGTCGACGTGGCGGTTCAAAGACCGGAACGCTACCAGGTTCAAATCCAGTCTTCATTTCTTTTCCCCTTTGTTACCGCCGGGGACAACACCGTGGCCGTTAAGCGCTTGAAGGGAAGTGAGGGTGCTCAATGGCACCCCATGTCGAATGACGGCGTTCGCCGAAATCTTCGTACTACCTTGAAAGGAAATCGCTGCCGGATACATCACGACACACTCCATCGGCGGCTGCGGCCAGCGGCCGAGCTTCGAGCAACACTGAAACGATGTGAGATTCAGTTCGCTATGCGCGGTAGGAGAAATTCAGGAGCGCTAGGGAGCGAGCGCTGAGGCTTGGGCAAGCAGCAGCGCGGCTGGAGGTGATTGCAATTTCCTTTAGTCACGTTCATTCGGCACCTAAACCAATAAGGGTTTCTGGGTGACGTTCGGCCTGTCGTGGCCGAGAGGAGACTCAGCGCACGGACAGGCTAAACGCCCATAGGTCCTTCAATTGAGATAGCGCTGCATTCACGAACTTATTCTCCAAAACGAACGTGCTTGCAGCGTATTTCATGCAGCATTGAGGAGTCACGAGAAACCTATCTTCATGGGTAATTCCTTACGAATATCAAAGAGTATTTTTGAGCAATTTCCTTGTCATGACGCTAACGCTGTTCCAGTGGATGAGATGAAATTTCCTCTTATTTTGAGAAATCGTTCAGCGGATACGTTCCCTGTTTCCTGCAATTCCTTCGCTAAGGTTTCGAGAAACGGTCGATGTTCCGAGAGTATGGCCAAGGCTCGGTCAAACTGCTCGCGAAGGAGTTGTTCAATCCGCTGGGCGTATTGATGGTGAAGAACAGCAGAGCTTCCATGGGCCTCCGCTTCAACGAACCGAAAGCCCTGTCCCATGCCAAGGTTACCTTCAACAAGGAACGCTAACCTGGTCGCCTGCCGAAGATCATTGTCGCTGCCAACGCCTGCGCCATCACCATGGCGTCCGAATAAGACATGTTCCGCAGCGATCCCGGCAAGGGTCGTGCAAATCTCATCCAAGTACGACTGTCGATCTCGGAAAGATAAGACCCTGTACCTGAAGGTGGCAGCTCCAGCTTGATGCTCACGAATGCGTGGGTTTACCTGCCGCGCCACAACGACGCTGACGAGTTCACCATGACCAGTTCGGTCGGCAACGATGGCGTGGCCCGCCTCATGTGCGGATACGGTTCGACGATAAAAGCCATCGACCGGGATGAGGTCCGGCAAATTATCTTTGAGATCGTCGACCGTGACGTCTCTTTGCATCCTGCGGGCAGATCGCCGCGCATGTCGCGCCAAGTGTTCGATGTCTGCCCCGGACATGCCTTCCATTTCAGGTCCAAGCGCCGCAAGGACTTCAAATGGGAGCGTTCCGGCGAGATGATGTCCAAGGATCGCAACTCGATCTTTCTCATCAGGCATTCCAATGATGACATGCTTGTCGAGGCGACCGGCCCGCCTTAAGGCAGGGTCGATCCGGTCCGGATTGTTCGTTGCCGCAATGACAACGACACCCTCTCTTCCCGAAATGCCATCGATGCATTCGAGCAAGGCATTCACGACCTGGGTGCTGTAAGACGCATGGTCTCGCGGGAACGATTCCCGATCACCGATGCTGTCGAGTTCATCCAAGAAAATGATAGATGGCGCTTTTCGGCGAGCATCGTCAAAGTCCGATCTCATCGCCTTAAGGAGATCGCCAAGGTGTCCTCGCGCTTGCCATTGACCGACAGACGAGGCAACGAGGTGAGTGCCGCAGGTTGCTGCAAGCGACCGGGCAAACTGGGTTTTCCCAGTACCCGGCGGGCCGCTCAATAAGAGACCCTTATCAACATCGCTCCAGTCGAGTTTCCCGTCACGCCACTGCGCAAGGTCATCAGCAAGTTGAAGACCCCATTCCTTGGCCTCTCCGTATCCGTGCATGTCGTGGAGATGCGGAACCGCTTTTTTCTCAAGCGACGACTTTTTTCCAGCCGTGTCGTTCACAGCTCTCTTTAAGCGGTCAAGAGACTCCGCCATCGGTCGCCCGATCCGCAAGGCACTCCAAAGCAAAGGATCAGGATAGGAAAGCGCTTCGGCCGCCTGGGCTTCTGATGCTTTTGTTTTAAGGACAAATCGACAGGCAGCCTGAAGGTCTTTGACCGTAATCGGCGGAATGTCGACCACGGCATCTGCTGCTAAAGCGATCACGGTCGGAATGACATCCTTTGATTCAGCGATGACGATTGCACGGCGTTTGTCGCGGCATTCGCTTTCGAATTCGTCGACGGATTTCGCTTCCCGATCTTTCGACACAATGCACATGAAGCCCAAGTCGCGGCCGAGATAATCGACCTCGCTTCCGTGGAGTGCCGTTGTGACCGGTCTGACATAGTCAGATGGCGGCTTTCCGGATGGCGTAACAAGAACGAGAATACCGGGTCCACCGGCAGCAAACGCAGGAACCGTTCGAACAGCGCGTGTGATGCAGCAATGTAATGCGAAACCGTAAGCAGAGCCGGGTTTTTGCCGCTTTGTTGAATTTTCAAATTTTGACATAGGAAACCTACCTGCAGCCGTGCTGCGAAACCAATAGAACGAGCGGCTCAGTCGCGCTTACGACGAACCTGTGTCTCAGGGCCGATGAGGATTTCGTCTAGGTCCATCGTGATAAAGCGATGGAGAACGAGACTCGCGAGCCCGGCTATTGGCTTGGTTTCCTGGAACGCGTTGAGGCATTCGGCAACACTAAGGCTGCCATGTTCATCAAGGGCAGCAAGAAGTCGAATGCGGTCAGCGAGCGCGGCTTCAAACCTGGCGTATCGAAGAAGGTCTTTGGCGTTCTTCAATCGCACCTTTGGAAGTGATGACCTTGAAACGGTTTCGTAGTGATACCCGGCCGTTTCAGCGCTGCGCTCCACCCATTCAGGAGGACTGCCATCAGTGGTCGTGTCAACGAGGAACGTGATATCGGCCCGCTCTACGACAAAATCAGGCCGGTATTCCTCTATTCCATTTGAGAGACAGATCGACATGCACGACCACGAAACAATATCGTCGTCGGTGTCGAGAATGCATGCCAAATCTCTGGAAAGCTGGTTCCGGAAGACTGATGGACCGGAGCATCGGATTGTGCCAAGCGGATAGAAAGTTTGTGCCGAAACAATCGGCGACCCTGTCGGGGATGAAGTAGAGACGCTCATCATGAACACTCGCAACAGAACAACACTATACGGTTCCGCCTAAGCGGAACGGCTCATAGGGTTATTCGTAGCGATGGTTGAGCGTGTTGGGTCATGGCGTGAACAAATACGGAACAAAATTCCATCTGTCAAGCGGATTTAGTTCCCGAACACCGGCCTCATGCGCAACATGACGATTTAGCAGAAGACCCGCAACAGTTTGTTGCCGCTACTGCCTGCTCGACCAGCCAACGATCACGCGGCTTGCAGCTGGCAGGCCGCGCCGATAGTCGCACCAGCAAAGCTCCGTCCACGTTCACAGGGCGCTCAGCACAATAAAGTTGCATGGGTCTCACGCCATCACTGGCCTCGAACGTCAATTTGGCGGTTCCGTCGAGATTTACGTGCTCCGAAACCTTGCGAACGATGGCGGAGAATTTTCGGGCGGTCATGTGAGTTTGCTCGTCTTCTTCAATAATAGTCTTGTCGTAATCCGTTAGGTGACAAAATCACACTGTTACTTGTCACTCAAACCTGAAGCCGAACAAGCCGCCTGTGGCAGTGTCATCCAGCACCACTGGAAGAACATGGCTTTGTGCATCAAAGCCTCCTGTAAACGGCAACTCTCTGAAAAGGTCGCTGTTCATGGTGACGATGTATTGACCCGCCACCTCGTGGGCCAACGCACCGCCAATTTCCAGCGCTTTCGCAACCTGGCGAGTATCAACACCATCAAAGAGATGACTGTCATGTATCAAGAAATGCGGACCGCCGAAGCTTTTGGACACAAGCTTGAACAGCGCATAATCCATCGCAAATATTTCCATACTCGCGATCCCGCCGCTGCGGCTCCCGTCAATATGAACTATAAAGCGTGGTCCGGTTTCGGTGCTCTCGATACGTAGCGACATGTTTCGGTTCGCTGCATAAAGAGCCTTCAGAGCCTCATTGACGGCGAGCGTTGCGTCGCGCACTGCCTTCTCACGAGCAGCCAAGTCAGCGTCCAGCCTCTGCTTAAGATTGATACGTTCTTTGCGATGTTCGCTTTTGTTGCTTTCCGCCTTTTGCAAAGCCTCCTTCTGCGTGGCGAGATTGGCAACCTGCTGGTTCACGTCAGCAAGCCTTCGCTGCATGTCGACCAGTTCCCCGAAAGCGCCTTTGCCTTTCAGGCTTTGATAAATCTCGCTTTGACGGGTTGTGTGAGCGCGTCTTTCCAGGTCGATTTCCCGAAGTCGCTGTTGGTTGCGTTCAAGCTCCTGAGAAAGATGAAACTTCCGGTTTGTTACAACGGATTCATGGAAGGCGGCTACGCTCTCAAAACCGATCCGAACACTGTCAGGCAATTGAAATCCGACGGCGTCATATAGCCGCTCGACATCGCTTAAGGTCGACCGCTTCTCATTTTCGATACTGGCTTCTATGTGTTTTATGGCAGTGGCATACTGCACCTCTTCGCGAGTCAGGCGCTCGGCCTGCAGGCGAGAATCGGTCGCCTCCTTCATGAGGTCGTGATAGTGCTCTTCAACCTGGAAATCAGCAATCTGTTGGGATAACCGCGCAGCACGCTGCTGCGCCAGAACGTGTTCAGCGGTGGCAGACGCAAGCGTGGTCAATGATGGATTGGCGCGGATCGCATTTTTAGCATCAGCGTCAATTTCTTTCTTTGCCTGCTTTGCCTCTTCGAATGCGCGAACGATGGTCCAGTCCAAACCCATCATGTACGATAGCGCCGTCTGAGCTTGGGCATCAGGAGCTTTCTCATAAGCCTTTGCAGGATGGAGGAAGCCGCCGTTGCCGCGCCGCCGAATGAAGTATGGCAAGAGCATGCGAAAGGTTGGGCCACCCTCTTCGAAGACGGTGTTTTCGCGGTGGAGCGGGAGCCGGAACATCACATGACCAAGCCACGCATTCCAATTTCTGAGAGACACGTACGGCTCGATCAGGTCGCCTTCCTGGACTAGAGGGGTGCCGGGCTGACCATCGAACTGAACGTAAACTCGGTCAGGCATGCTCACATGCCTGGTGACCTTCGTCCTGGTTCCTTCGATGAAAAACTCTCCCCAGAACGAAGTCTTGGCCAAGTCCTTGGCGACAAACGGCGTACCTTGGGTGATATCGCCGCCCAACAGAAAGCTAACGATCTCGATGATGCTTGATTTCCCAGCACTATTTCGAGTCTCTTTCTCCGTCGAGATTTCACTCTTATCGGCCAGAAGAATATTAAGGCCTTCGTGAAAATTGATGGTCCTGAATGATGGAAGCGAACTACCGATGGCAATGATCATGACTTAACCGCCCGGCGGATTTGCAGAAGCCCATCGCTCATTTCGATCATTTGTACGGCATAGAGAAAAGTAAGAGCCAAGGTGAACCAATCAAAACCGAGAATTTGCCCTCGCGTTCTGCGATCTGCGCTCACACGTTCCCAAACCTCGCTGACTGAGCGTGGGGTCTCGTTAATCACCGTCAGCACCTCGCCACCGACAGTTATGAGGGCGCGGTCAGCGGGCAAGAATTTGCTAGGCAGGATCATTGACGACTTCCGGGAACTTTGCCTTCTCTTTATCTTCGAAGATTACGCAGGATTCAAACATGCTCGCCATTACCGCGAGGGCTGCTTCGTATCGGCCGTTGTGCTCTAAAACGAACCCCGCCAACTGCTCATGTAAAGTTTCCAGAACAGTCTTTGGCGATAAACTCTGCTGTTTAAGGAGCTTGTATTGTTCGTGGAAATAAGGCGGAGCCAGTTCAGCCGCCTTCTCGGTAGGATAGTGGGCGATCACATACTCTACTGTGGGCGCGTGTTTCAGCCAGGTAACAAGGTTCTCTCTCCAAATCGGCGGGATTTTGTTGTGGTCCAGCTTATCGAGCGGCACTGGCTTGATCGGCAGAACCGCGAGCTTCTCTTCAATCCCTGAGGAGTAAATTTCTTCAATGACGCCGTCGAGGATTTCAGAAATTAGTTTTGGAAGCTCATCGACATGCGCGGCATTTAACGTCCTGATACCGATAAGTTCTTCAAGGTTATCCGCCGACTGTTGCGGCAACATTTCGCGGAAGTTGTTGAAGCCGAAGAAGCCGACCTTGATACCGTGCTTTTTTCCTTCGATCTCCAGTTCGAACAGCTCTTTCACAAGCGGGGCAGGAACCTCAATCAAATTGTGAGTGAAACGCCACTCTTTAAGATTTTTGTAATTCAGGCGAGCAGTCTCGAAATCTGCTTTCATCTTATCGATGACGTTATAGATATTGTTGACCACCCCATTTTCCGCACCATAGCACTGATATAGCGTGTCGCTGCTTCGCAGATATCCGTCCATGCCGCCGTCGCCCAGCGAGCCGTGCGGCTTAACTGGGATGTAGTCATCCGGATACAAACAGCCCATAAACTCTGCAAAGAACTTCTGGAAACTTGTTGAGTTGCTTTTCCTCAAACGCAGTTCAAGCAACTGCCGCCATTCACGCGCCACTGTCATCCCTCCAGACGTCCCACGCAGATTCTCTTAAAAGTATCAATGCAGGTTGCAAGGAAAGCAAGATAAACGACCGGTTAAACAACCGGCAGGCGGTGTATTGCTATCTCAAAGGAGACGTGCGTTCGACGATTACCTCGACACCATTCAGCCTTGTGATGAGAAAGGTCAGCGCATTCCCGGCATCTAATTTGCACGCCGTCAGCCGGTTCGTCGCGTAAGCTCCGGTATCCAGTGCTATCCGGTTCGGGTAGACCTCTGGCAATCCCGAATGCGTTACTGAATGCCCGTGCACGATAACTTTCTCAAAAGAGCCCGAGTGCGAGAGAAAGTCGTCACGAATGAGCCGCGTATCGGTTGAGGATTGGGAATCGAGAGCGATTCCGGGTCGAATCCCGGCGTGGACGAGACAATAATCACCCACCAAAACCTGACAGACGGCGTCTTTTAACAGGGTATGATGATGCTGATAGTAATTGCAGACAAAATCAGCGAACTGGCCGACGGACGGACGGGTGCCTGGCAGATACGACTCGGTCGTTGCCCGGCCACCGTTTCCGTCAAGCCAGTTTACCGCGTCGCTATCTGTCAGGAGGCCTTCTAGCGCCAATAAAAGATACTCGTCGTGATTTCCAAGGATAAGTTGCGATCCTGGAAATCTGTCGAAGGCCTCATCAACGAGTTCGAGAGCCTCTTTGCTATCCGGCCCTCTGTCGATGATGTCACCAAGGAAAACGACCTGCGCGGGGCAATCTCCAGCGTCAGCTTCGATAGCGTCCAGCAGCGGACGGAGCAAATCTGCTCGACCGTGAACGTCACCTATTGCGTAAACTTGCCCCTCAAGCCTTTCCACGCACCCGCCCGCTTTTCCTTTGCAAAATCAGATGCAAAAATCGTTATCGTGAATTCCGGAAACGATCAATGCGCCACCCACATCCCTCTCGCACGATCATGTTTGATACCTTGTTTGAGAACCGGGTACATGCGCTTGCGAACAATCACAGAGAAACTCTGCTGAATTCTGATCTTCGCAACACGGACAAGCAGCAGGAAATCATAAAAAACTGGGCCTCTTCAAAAGAATTCGCAGGCATGCGCGACGATGAACGCCTTGAGCGGTTTGAAACTCTCGTAGGACTTCAGCCTTTGGCCACTGACGTCATGGTCCATGGTGATCGCCTGTTCGATATCTCAAATCTAGTAAAGCAATTTCAATCTGCCAGCCTGGCCGGATTGACGTTCCAGAACGAACGCTTACCGTATGAAACAATCTTCATTTCCTTTGGGGAACAGAAAAACCTGACGGTCGATTCGGCTGAAGGGATATTTTTCGAAGGAGCGTATGTTCACGAAGTAAGTGAACACGGAGAGGTCGTCTTCGACGTGATCCTGGTCTGCAACGATCCAAAGTTCGTTGACGAAGACGAGAATGCCGGAGACCTCTTAAAAGGCCTGACACGCTTCTATCACATCAAAATCCCGCTTGGGAAACCGTTGCTTGAGGCGACAAACACCTTTTCGTATGGGCTCGATCCGTCTGTTTTGGGAGACCGGTCAGCAGCGACTGCTGGGACGCGCTTGGTAGCTCACACGATACTGTATCTCTCGCAGCCGAACATTGAGGCAACGCTCGGGCACGACGCCAATGCGCCCAAAAAGATGGCGCAGAGATCGATGCTGGGAGAGTATGGCGTCCAGCTAGATTTGGATTGGCGGGGCTATCCAAGCATTACGTACCTGGGACGCCAGCCCAAGAGCACTTTCGAGTTAAATGTCGCGCCACGCCTACCGGTTTACGGTATGTAGCGCCAGGCGAATCGGCAGGATTGTCGCTTATCTAAGCAACATCGAGATATGGTATTAGCCACGCCAGCTCTCGGCACGTCTCTTGAAGTCGATCTTCTTCCACTCGTCTTTCCAAAGCGTAAGATACTTGACGTCGCTCGATGCTGGTTCAGGGTCGCATTTCTCGACGTAGACAACGCAGGGCATAATAACGGCGTCCCCAATCAAAAGGGCCTCACCCTGTTCAAGCGCTGGCATCCCTTCTGTCAAATTGCCGAGCGTGTCAGGCAAAAGCCGCCGTACATAACTTTGGTCATCTGGATTGGTCAGGCGCATCGCCAGGAAGTTGCTGCATTGAGAGAAGATTGTCTCAGAGATTTCCGACGGCCGCTGGCTGGAGATAAGCAAGCTGATACCGTACTTGCGGCCCTCCTTAGCGATCCGTTCGATGGCTGCCAATGACGCCTTATAGCGAGCAAGGCCGCTCTTGGGGGCATATTTGTGGGCCTCTTCGTAGACCATAAGAAACGGTTGCTCGGTCGCCTTGTCCGCGCGGCGGGCATAATAGCAGAAATCGAACATCAATCTGGAGATTAATGAGACAGTGATGCTAAGCAATTCGAATGGTATGCCGCTCAAGTCGATGATGGTTATGTTCGCTTCAGCACCTGCTTTGTAGCCAGTGAATTGCTCCAACACTTGCTCCAAGGTCGCAGCTTTTGCCTTTGCGCCGAAGATGAAATCGAGCCGTGAATTGGATATCTTTGACCTTATGCGCCGCTCGAATTTGTCGATGCTGCCATCGGCATATGGCCCTTTATTTATCTTGCTGCGTTCCGGTAAAGCGAACTCATGCAACGCTTTGCAGTAGTGCTCAAGCTGACCTTCGACGTCATCGAATGTTTTCGCAGTGCCGTCCTTGAATTTGATATGTAGAGAATTGTCAGCATCTTTCGTTTCGCGCGTAAGATTGCGGAAAGCGTTCGCAACATTCTGTATGTCGTATCGCAGTGGACTGTCGAAATTCACCTTCTCGACATTTGGATTGGCGATCTTCTTTGCGATGGTCACGATAGATCGCAGCAGGGATTCTTGATTGTAATTATTGTTGTCGCCCGATTCCAAAAACATGTCTTCCATCTCGTCCTCGTTCAGCAGCCAGTAAGGCAGAACGAGATCGTCAACGGTAATGACGTTGGCCTTTGGGAAAGCGGATGCATATTCAGAGTGTAGGTCGAATATCAGAATATGAGAGTTGTTCAGGCCCTGGTACTCGCCTGTTTTCGCCGCTATGGCACGCTGAAGGACTGACGACACGCTTGATGACTTCCCGGAACCCGAAGCCCCGACCACGGCGACATGTTTGTTAAAAAATCGGTCTCCGTGAACAGGGACCTTGATGTCACGTTGCCTCGTCAGCGAGGAAAAGCAAAAGCGATCCTTTTCCTCAAACGCCTCCGCATAAATTGCCGCAATCTCTTCTTTAGTGGCAGGCACGACCTTTTTCGGCGGGATCGCCAGCTCGTCACCACCTCGATTAAATTTACCGTCTTTGAGCGTTCCGAGCGGATATGCATCGATCATGTACACGCGTTTGGAATCCGGCACGCCGTCAACGGTGACCGATTTCATTTCGATGGAAAAGCTCTCGATAATGCAGATCAGCGATACATTGTCGTTGTCTGAAACCTTGAGGAACGAGCCAACACGCAAAGATTCCCCGGCCGCTTGGAAATTGATTAGGTCATCAACCGCCACGCGCACCTTATTTGGATATACGGCAACGACTTCAGCGTTCGCTATCTCTTCGGTCATGTTTACCTCATACAATTCTTCTGATTATGGAAATGTCGTTGATTGGGATCGAGAACATCCGGCTTTTTGCACCTGGCAATTTGACTACCAGCGGTCTCTCTAAGAAAAAGTCGTAGAAATGGCATAGTTTCCGACCGACACCGTCGAGTGCTTCAAGCAGTTGATCAGTGTCGTCCGCGAATCGTATAGCTATCAACCGTTCTCTTGTTTGGGCTGTGTGGATGTGTTCAGCTCTGAACGGTGACCCCTGGTAAGGAAAGCCATCAACAAAATCGGTTCCGGTGTCGAACAGTTCGTTCTTAACATCTGAAATCAATTGTGCGGTCGCGTCGCGCAAAACGATGAAGGGTGCATATCGGTCGGCATTTGGAGTGGTTTTGCTTTTGGCAGAACTCCATTTCCGAGCGATCTCGCGTAGCTGGTCGCAAATTGCGCCGCTGTCAGCTTTACCAACATCAAGAACGAACGCTCTGACAACCCCTGCGCTATTGTTCGCAGCGAAATAGAGGCGTCGCATATGCTTGCCATATTCGGCGGCGTCCTTCTCGCGTAAAAGCCATCGACTGTGAATTGCCTGTGTACCGGCCAAGTGCCCCTGCAGCGCCCGCAGACAAGTCGTCCGTTCCCGGTGATCGGCTTTGGTTGCCATCGTGGCAATGAAATCAAACGCACGCGGGTAGTGAAATCCTTCAGCTTCCAGGATGGAAATTCCCTGAGCCTTCTTGACGGCCGCTATCACATCGACACGATGTTCGGAATATTCCTTCGACAATATGATCCGAAACGCCTTGCAGAACTCCTCTATGAGTTCATCGGCCATGGTAGCTGGATCAATAAGCGACTTCTTGTGGAGCCGCTTAACGCCTTGGGCATCTGGAAGGAATTCACCGACTTCCATCACCTCTTTAAAGCGGTCGACCGTCAGCTCATCCGTTGAGATTTTAACGTCGGCGTAAAACCCGTAGAGAACGTACTTTCGGTTCCTTCGCGCGTCGGGCTTCAATTTCGCGAAATGCTGAAAGAGCTTAAACAAAGGTTCGCGAAGAACGCTGTTCGTTAGTTCCTTGCCTGCGTAGTATTTGACCTGGCTGTAGGTGATCTCATCGCCCGAATAACGGTCGAAGTCCTCGATTCCTTCGATAACGATCTGATCATCAAGGCCTGCGTTGAGAATTTCCAGCAGAGCGGCATCCAACTGGTAAAGATATCCGCGTATGGATGCGGTGGCCTCTCTTTGCTTATCAACGTCGACGTCTGCCACTCAGATTCCCCCGAATCAATCCCCGGTTGGAATAATAGGATATAGATCGCACGAAGGGCGAGCGCCGATACTTGCGCCATAGGAATTACGACGGAAAATCAGGACCCCGAAATGCATTTCGAAAGCTGATTGGTGCTAAGATTTCGAATTCTAATTTAAAAGGACCGGCCGCAGCAACGTTTGTCCCTCATTCTGCGAGGCAGAGACGTAGGAATTACGGATAAATTAAATTACTCTGCCTCCCGCAGCAGAAGTTTGGCGACACTCAAATGCAGCGAATGCGAGCAAATCGGAGTAATATGCCAATACCTCGCAACCAATGAGGGCGCTTTGCTCAATTTGGCGTGCAAACGCTCACACGTATGATGCGAGCAACATTAAAAATGGTGGGCCCGGAGGGACTCGAACCCCCAACCAAGCGGTTATGAGCCGCCGGCTCTAACCATTGAGCTACAGGCCCGGCACGAGAAAGGATCCCCGCGCGCGACTCCGGAGCAATGGTTCTCCGAAAGCCGAGATGGCTCTAGCCCAATTTCTCTTTTCCGACAAGGGACTGCCGTAATACCTTCACAATCAATCCGCAAAAGCGAATCCTGAGGGACCATCAACCAAGGAACGAACTATGCCACTGACCAAAACCAGAGATTTTGTCCTTGCCGCTCTTGTCAGCGCCACTTTTTTCGTACCTGCGGCCGCAGCCTTTGCCGAGGACGCCAAGCCGCGCGAGGCCGTCATCACGGTCACCGGCGAAGGACATGCCGCCATCGCGCCGGATATGGCCGTGGTGACGCTTGCGGTCGTCCAGCAGGCAAAGACGGCGCAGGATGCGCTTGATCAGAACAACAAGGCCATGGGCGCCGTTCTGGCAACGCTGAAGGACAGCGGCATCGCCGAGCGCGACCTGCAGACCTCGGGCTTCTCCATTCAGCCGCAATACACCTATCCGAATGACAAGGATGGCCATACCCAGCCGCCGGTTCTCAACGGCTATCAGGTCTCCAACGGCCTGACCGTTCGCGTGCGCGACCTCTCGAAGCTCGGCGGCTTGCTTGACCAGGCCATCAAGCTCGGCGTCAACCAGGGCGGCGATATCCAGTTCACCAATGACAAGCCGGATGCCGTGCTCGAAGACGCCCGCAAGAAGGCCGTCGCCGATGCCGCCGCCAAGGCGAAAACCTTGACGGATGCCGCCGGCGTCAAGCTCGGCCGCGTCATCGCGATCCATGAAGGCGGCATTGCCGCTCCGCCGCAGCCCTACATGCGCGCCATGTCTGCCGCAGCGCCGATGGACAAGGCCGTTCCCGTCGCAACCGGCGAGAATGAATATAACGCCTCGGTCAGCATCACCTACGCGATCCAGCCGTAATCAAAAGCAAAACCGCCCTTCGCTCAGATTCATCCGAATCGAGCAAAGGGCGGTTCCGCGGCCCCCGCCAAAAGGCGAAAAGATCAAACAGGCAAGAACGGGCGCGACAGGCGCCCGTTGTTCTATCAGCGGCCGAGCAGCGGGCAACCGCGCACATTCGCAAACATCATCGTATCCGGGCCGCGACGACCGAAGCCATCGACGATGACGCGGCGCGGCGTCACATCCACGACACGAGCGCGGCGCAAGCCATAGCTGCGGGCGACATCCAGGGCCTCACGCGCATCGCAGCCGCGGCGACGGTCGAAGCGTGGCGGCGGGTTGTTATAATCCGGCGGTGGCGGCCGATGGCGGCCGGGACCGACATAAATATCCACGCCCTGCGCGGAAGCAAAATCCGCCGTTCCCGACAACGCAGTAACTGCGATGGCAGTGGCGACCCCCAACTTTGCCAGCAAGTGTCTCATTGTGTCCTCCATGGAGCAAAAAAGCCTTTCCTTCGCTCCTGCAATACTTGCCGAGCGAGTGCCGAGAGATAACGTGAGACGCTGAAACGAGCAGAATCGACGGTACCTCTACTCGTCAGGTACAATGAACGCTAAAATGACACCAGATGCGCCACGATAGCACAATGTTAAAAAATAAAGCCGCCTCGTGAGCGGAGGCGGCTTCGGAACTATCGAATATATGTGGAAAACGTCAGCGCTCTTGCAGCCGGCATCAACGGCGGATCAGCGGGCAACCCCGCGCATTGGCGAAAACGACGCGATCCGGACCACGGCGGCCAAAACCTTCGACAACGACGCGGCGCGGCGTGATGTTATCGATGCGGGCGCGACGCAGGCCCATGTCGCGTGCCTTCTGAACAGCCAGAACCGGCGAGCACGAACGGCCGCGATAGTGATCATAGCGCGCCTGCTGGATGCCGGGGTGAAAATCATTGGCAGATGCGGTGGCGGCCGTTGCGGAGATACCGCCGAGCGCGATCAGAGCGGCAATACCGACCTTGGTGAAAAGATTGGTCATGGGTGTTTCTCCTTCAAATCCTTGCTGCGGATTGTTGCAATCCCGGGATCCGGCTCGACGCCTTTGGGATTGAGTGCAGGTTACGTCGGCCAAGCTGAACCGAACGCGAACTCGCCATTCAGATTGTATTCATGAGGGTTAACAATCGGTTGACGCGAGGATTTCAGAAATCAGACTGAGAGATGCAGGACAATTTCACGCCGGTGAGGCCGGTCACGATGCTCGAAAAGATAGATGCCCTGCCATGTGCCGAGCGCCAAGCGGCCATTCATGACGGGAATGCCGATCGAGACTTGCGTCAGGGCCGCCTTGATGTGCGCCGGCATGTCGTCCGGCCCCTCCATCGTATGCACGACCCAGCGCATTGACGGGTCCGAGGAGGGCGGCACCAGCCGCCGGAAGAAGGTATCGAGGTCCGTCTTCACATCCGGGTCGGCATTTTCCTGAATGAGCAGCGAGCAGGATGTGTGCCGCACGAAGACGGTCAAAAGCCCCTCGCCGCCGCCAGCCGTTGCATCACGGACGAAAGCCGCGGCCTGATCGGTGAACTCGTAAAGTCCCTGCGCACGAGTGGCGAGCGTGATGACGGTTTGCGGCATGGCTTCTTCCGACAATAGTGTTTGTAATCGGCATCAGGTCTGCCGCAACACTCGCAATGTCAAGTCCGGCGGCTATGTCTCGAGGAAGATCTCGAAGCCGCCATAGATCAAGCGTTTGCCATCGAAGGGCATATTCTGCATATCGTCTTGTAGGCGTGGATCGGCCATGACCTTTTTCAGCACCTCGTCGCGGCTCTGCCGGGATTCGTAGGTGATCCAGGAAAAGACGACCACTTCATCCTCGGTTGCCAGCACTGCGCGAGGGAAGGATGTCAGTTCTCCATAGGGCACATCGTCGCCGATGGCCTCCACATAGCTGAGAGCACCATGTTCCCTCCAAACCTCCCCGGCCCTGCGCGCCTGCGCCTTGTATGCCTCGATCTTGTCTTTCGGCACGGCAAGGATAAAACCATCCACATAGGACATTTGAGCCTCCTCTGTTCTACACTCACGTCAGAATGACGATCGAACACATCACTATCCGACATGGGACGCTCACTTTTTTCAACGATTGCCCAACAGACGGATCCGCCCGAGTGATTCAAATGCAAATAGAGTACAGGGACGATCCAAATCCTGGAAATAAAGCCCTTGGCGCTCTCTGGACGAGTGCATGGAATGATCCCTCCATGCGCGATTTCTCGCCTATCCTCGCAAGAAGCCTCGCCCATGTCGGCGCATTTGCAGGCCCGAGGCTAATCGGTTTTGTCAATGTCGCCTGGGATGGCGGCATCCACGCCTTCATTCTCGATACCTGTGTCGACCCGGAATTCCGAGGTCAAGGTATCGCGACCGGCCTAGTCGAGCGAGCAACGATCCTCGCCCGCCAGCGTGGCGCGGAGTGGCTGCATGTCGATTTCGAACCGCATCTCACCGGCTTCTATCGAAAGCTCGGTTTCACCCCCACCGAAGCAGGCCTGATAAGATTGCGTGATTGAGACCGGAGTGCGTTACCCAACGCCTCACCCGGGCGAACGAGCTTGCGACAATAACCAATTGCGAAACAATGCTGCCGAAGGGTTCTCCAGCGCATTGGGCGGATAGAGCAGGTTGTAGCTGACTGGTGCCGGCTGAACCTCGACAAAACAACGCACCAATTTTCCCTCGGCAATATCCCGCGCAACCAATGAGCTGCGCACAAGGGCGAAGCCGCGCCCTTCCCGGCACGCCTCAAGCATGTCGGCAAAGGATTGGAACAGCTCGCTGTTCTCCACAGCCCGGATGATATCGAAATGCGCGCCTGCCTCGCCGATCCCGCCGGTGATCTGCCCGTGCCAACGCTGCCAATCCAGTATCGTGTGGCTCATGCCGGCATAGCGCAGCAGCGGCGCCGCCCTTATGGCGTTGCGCGGGGGTAAACGTTCGGAAAGAGCCGTCGAGCTGACGACGAACTCCTCGTCCGCCAGCAATACCTCCTCAACAAGGCCTGCGTCGGCATGGCCAAGCCAGATCGCCAGATCAATCCCACCGGGCCGGAAATCCGGACGCTGGTAGCCGACGGCCATCTTCAATTCGATCTCCGGATGTCGCTGACAGAAATCCGGCAGCCGCGATGCCAGCCATTGGCTCGAAAACTCCGGCGAGACGGAAACGGCAACGCTACGAACAGAAATACTCGCCCGCGCCTGATAGAGCGCCGTCTCCAGCTCGGAGATGGTCCCGGCAATTGCCGGATGCAGCCGCGCGCCGAGTGGCGTCGGCCTTGCACCGTTTCGGCCACGATCGAACAGGCGCCCGCCAATCCATCCTTCCAGCTGCGCGAGCTGATGGCTGACGGCGGTCTGGGTTTGCCCGATCCGCTCCGCGGCGCGGCCAAAACCGCCGGTTTCGACAATGGCACAAAATGTCTGCAACACCGGCAGGGGTGGAAGCGGCCTCTTACCCATGAAAACCCTGCATGTTCGATTGCGAGAAGCTTCATTATACATCACAAATTTTCGAGCGCATCCATTCATCTCAAGAAATCATAAGGCTCCGATAGATGAAAAATCTTCATGGAAATGATTGGGCGCGATGGATTGCCCGGTGGCTGGATCAAGCAATCCGCGAACATAACAGCGAAAGGCTGCCCCAGCTGAAATCGAAAGGCAGGCCCAATACGCTCGATGCGGCGAACGACCATTTACTGAGGGATATCGGGCTCGGCGACAGCCAGGCAAGCTGCAGGGATTGTCGCTTGGGCTAGCCCTTGAGCGTCTTGACCCTGGTGAGATCCGGGAAGAGCCGCATCCACAGCAGCACCACAACTATGGTGCCGACACCGCCGACAATGCCGGTCAACACCGGTCCGAGAGCGCTGGCCAGCATGCCGGACTCGAATTCGCCGAGCTGATTGGACGTGCCGATGAAGAGTGAGTTCACGGCGTTGACGCGGCCACGCATCGCATCCGGCGTCAAAAGCTGCACGAGCGAGCTGCGCACCACGACGCTGACCGTATCCGAAGCGCCGACAACGAACAGTGCGGCGACGGAGAGGAGGATGTTACTCGACAGCGCGAACACGACGGTGGCCACGCCGAAAATCAGCACGGCAAACAGCATCTTCTTGCCGACATCGGTCTGCAAGGGCCGCCGGGCCAGCCAGATCGACATCACCAAGGCACCGATCGCCGGAGACGCACGCAACAGGCCAAGACCCCAGGGGCCGGCATGCAGAATGTCGCGGGCGAATATCGGCAGGAGCGCGGTTGCACCGCCCAGCAGGACAGCAAACAGATCGAGCGAGATCGTCCCCAGCATTACGGGCCTGCTCTTGATGAAGGAAACGCCGGCAAAGACGGAGCTCAGCGTGACCGGCTCCCGCGACGATGGTTGCTCCCGCTCGACACGGATCGAAATGACGTTGCTGCTCGCGATGACATACAGCATTGCCGAGACAGCGAACGGCGCCACCGGATTGAGGCCATAGAGCAGGCCGCCAAGCGACGGGCCGATGATGAAGGCCGTCTGCATCATCGACGTCGAGGTCGCGATCGCGACCTGGAGCAGCGAGGGCGGGACGATATTCGGCAGGAGCGCCGCCATTGTGGGGCGCTCGAAAGCGGTAGCCGCACCCATGACGGCGACGGCAGCCAGAATGCCCGCGGGACCGATCCAGTGCTGCCAGACGGCAACGGCCAGCACCAGTGCCGTCAGAGCCTCGACCAGTTGGCACGCAAGGCCGATGCGCCTCCGGTCGAACCGGTCGGCGACATGGCCGACGACAAAGGTCAGGATGACCATGGGCAGGAACTGGCAGAGGCCGACCAGGCCGAGATAGAAGGCGCTATGAGTCTGATCATAGATCATCCAGCCCATGGCGACGGTCACCGACTGAAAGCCTATCGAGGAGAAAACGCGCGACGCCACAAATGAACGGTAGCCGGGGTGACCGAGCACGCCCGGCCGGTCTAGGTTCTGCAGGGTATCCATGGGCCTTCTTCGTCTTCCGGCGCCGATGCGCGGAGACATGCGCTCTCAATCGTCAAAATCTCTGTAGCCCCTGCTCTGCCTGAACGCGCCGCTTGTCAACCTCGTTTCGGTTCCAGTTGGGCATTCGTCTCCGCCGGGAGATCAAATCGCGGTGATGAGCGGCTTAGCAATCCCCGCCTGGCCTCCAGCGACCAGACAGCGGCAAGCTCGGCGGCAATCGTATCGATCAGCCGCGGCACATCGCTGGCGGCGGAATCGTGCAGCGCTTCCGCCACGATGAGCACGGATCGCGTGTCCTCCCGCACCGCAGAAAAACCGCTTTGCCGATTGGTCCACCGCCGGGCGTGGGCCTGCCCTGCTGCATCGGCAAAGACCACCTCGCGAGGCTCCGGACGCTCGACATCTCCGGAAAATGTCAGATAGGATTCGCTACCATGAGCATACCGCACCTCGAGATCACCAGATATTTTCGAGAGATCGAACACGGCAACAGGAATGGCGAAGGCGATGGAAACAGCGTTACAGAGATCGACGAGCGGATGAAGCCGCGGCAGCGAACCCTCCTGGCGGAAACGACGCAACAGAGCCTCCGAGGCGCAGCGATATTGAGTGGGCTTCAATCCCATTTTCGAGAAGCAGCGCCGCCAGGCCTGAATCTCAGGCATCTCACTTTCGGGACCTTGCGCCAGCCGCTCCGTCGCAGTCGCATAATACCCATTGAGGCGATCGGTGACGGCGGCATCAGCGGTGATCCCGTCGGCAAACAACACGCCCGGAACCAGTTCGGGGAACTCGTTCCACATCTCGTTCGAGTGGCGAAAATACATGGCCTCTCCTTCTGCATGTCCGGTTTTGCATTTCAGAAGACCCTGTCATCATCGCAAGGTCTTGAATGAAATTGCAGAAGCCTCAGCAGGCGGCGGCATAGGCGCCGGGCGATATGCCGAAATTGCGCACGAACAGGCGCGTCATGTGGCTTTGATCTGCAAAGCCACCGGCAAAGGCAGCTTCAGCCAGCGGCGTGCCTGTTGCGATCAGCCGCCGCACTTCCTGGATACGACGCTGCATCAGATAAGCGTGCGGAGTAAGCCCCATCGCTTTGCTGAATGCGCGCAGGAACTGGAATTGGCTCAGCCCACAGGCATCGGATAGCTCGCCAAGCGTTAGGGGTGCAGCAGGATCATCGTCGATCATGTCGCGCGCCCGATCGATGGGCGCGGGGACAGCGATATCGCGCGCCGTCCGTTCGCCTTCACTCATCACGGCGGCGACCAGCGATAACAATAGCCCATCCCGCAGCAACCCATCCGCGGGCTCAGCCCGATCGACCACAAGCGGAAACAAGGCGCTGAAACATGCGGCTATCTGGCCATTGCGGATGACAGGGGCCGGAAATTCGATCTCGCCGATCTGCCCTTCCCCGATATCCTCAAGTAGATCGCCGATCAATCGTGGATCGAAATAGAGCATCGACCATGCCCGGCTTTCGCCGATGGGCATGCCGTCATGCACCTCGTTTGGACTGACGCTGATGACGTCTCCAGCCTCCGCCCGCACCATCCCACGCCCGCTGAGCGACATCTGTGCGCCGGCCTCGATAAGACCGATACCGAATTGATCATGGGTATGCTTGGGGAAGCTGTGCCCCGTTGCCGCCTTCACGGCCTCGATGCCCGTAACTTGAGAGCGGAATATCCTGAATTGGCTGGATCTCATGCGTATCGCTTCCCCACGGAAACAGCATCACTCGCTCGAGGATGATGGCGAAGCCTAATCCGATACGGGTACAGCTGGCAATCTCGCTCGTCTTCCTTCCAGCCCTGCTATCGTTCCGGTATGGCTGTGTCCTCATCCTGGGTTGTTGCCAATGCCGCCTGCGTGTTGCCGGCAACGGCGGCCGGCAGCGGGGTACCGCGCCTGCGCTCCCTCGCCAGCGTCAGCAGGCCGGAGAAGATTATGAGGGCGATGCCGAAGGCCATGGGCATATCGATGCTGTCATTGAACAGCAGATAGCCGAAAATAATCGCCCAGATCATCTGGCTGTACTGCGGCGGCGCAACCAGATTGGCAGGCGCCATGCGTGCAGCATTCATCAGCAGCACGTTGCCGATCGCACCTAACAGACCATAGCTCGCGAGGAAGATCCATTGCGTCGCCGTCGGCGCCATAACCTCCGAAAGCATCAGAAAGCCGCTGACAATCAAAGTGCCGAACAGGCCGGCACCATAAAGCGAGATGCGCTTTTCCTTCGAGCCGAGCGCACGATTAATGACGATCGAAATCGCCGCCGCAAGACCGCCCACCGCAGCGCAGAGATGGCCGATCGAGAGCTCGCGAAAGCCTGGCCGCAAGACGATCAGCACGCCGATGAAGCCGAGAATGACCGCTGTCCAGCGCTGCCAGCGCACATCCTCTTTCAGGAAGATCACCGAGAGGATCGTCACGAAAGACGGCAGCAGGAAGAGAAGCGCGAAGGCTTCCGCCATTGGCAGCTTGGTAAATGCGATGACCGAGCAGATGGCGCCGGTCGCGCCGCAGATGAAGCGCAACAGCCACAGCGGCCGGTTAGACGTCCTCACCATATCAAGCCAGCCGTCCTCCCGCTTTTTCAGAAAGGGCACGGCGGCAAAGCCAAACAGCGCGCCGATGAAGGCGACCTGATAGGACGGAACCACGCCGTGCAGGATCTTGATCGAAGCATCGCTGAAGGCAAAGACGGCATAAGACGCGAATGCCACAAGGACACCGCGCAAGGCGGAGCGGCCAGCGGCCGCGGAACTGGGATCGGCTGTAATCGAGGACATCGGAATCGTACAATGTGACGGGAGGAGAATTGAATCAGGTAGATACAGGCAATTGTATGATGAAACGAGCCGAATTTCGATTGAGCTGACAATAAACTATTGTTTCAGGTGGATGTGGCGGGCGATCTTGCCGTTTCAATTTCCTGCAAAGCCCAGCTTGTCGAGTTGGCTTGGGGGAACGCGCCCCCTGACGGTGTAGGAAAAAGCGACCACCTTCAACGCGTCGCTGTCCACCTCACAGGTAAACGCCACTCTCTGCCAATCATTTTGGGTCTGCACCGCCACCCCTTCGCCGAACAGGCTGGTGTCCGAAACCATCGCGGGAGACAGGGCAGAATTCACATAACCGACGGCACCGAGATCGTGACGGTACTGGAGTTTTTCCTCGGAGTTGCAGAGGTAGGCGACACGCTGCCTACGTGGCAGCTTCTTCCAGGCATCATAGTCACTCTTCGAGAGGCGCGACATCTCCGCGCTCGAATAAAGCTTCTTGGCCTGGACGGCCCTCTTCGGTGCGTCGGACTTGGGCGGCTGCGGTTCAGTCACCAATGCGGTACCGCCGGTCTGCCCCCCCTGACTGCTCGAAGCAGGCTGACTTTGCGAAGCTTGCTCCGTCGGAGACGGCCTCACTGTGGGAACAACAATCTGCGGCTCGGCTTTCGCCTCATCCTTGGCTTCATTGGCGGTAGGCTGCTGTTGCGGATCAGATGGGGGCACCTGCGCGGCGGCTTGCGCCTGTGGATCATTCTGATCGGTCGATTGCGCCTGCGGCTGCTGCACCTGCTGATCAGAGGGTTCGTTGGTCGCCAGCACATCGGGAGCCGAAGAGGCAGCTTTGGCGGTCGAATCGCTTTCCGGCGGCTTGGCCGCATTTGCTTCCTGGCTCTGGGCATCGGCTTGCTGTTGAGCTTGCTCGGCTTGAGCTTGGGCTTGAGCTTCTGCAGCTGCCGCAGCAGCAGCCTGTGCCTCAGCCTGTTGCGCGGCGGCATCATTCGGCGGCGTCTGCGGCGTGTCGCTCGGCTGCGTTGAGGCTTCCGCCTCCTGCGTGGTCGTCGCGTCCTTCTCCTCGCCCTTCATATCCGGAAATGGCGTCTCCGTCGCAGAGGGCTTCTGGTCCGCTTTCTCGACGGGCTTGTCAGTGCCGCCATCGTCAGATTTGGGCGCAGGCTTTTCCGGCTGCTCTTCAGGCTTGTCGGCCTTGGCCTCATCCGATTTGGGTGATGGCTTGTCCGTCGGCTCCTTGCCCTGAGGGTCGGATTGCTTTGGTGGTTGTTCGTCGGCCTTTTTTCCCTCGGGCTGCTGCGGCTGCTCTTGAGCTTCAGCGGTCTGTTGCGCTGGCTTCTCATCGGGCTTCTGAACGGGCTTCGGAGGCTGATCGGGCTTCTCGTTCTCCTTCGTCGCGATCTCCTTTTTTTCCTCCGGCTGCGGCACCAGCTCGACGTTGACGCTCTGCTCGGGCTTTGCCTGTGGCGGCGCGGGCAACAGCGGCAGCAGAAAGATAGCCACAAACAGGACATGCAGGAGGATCGACAGGACAAAGCCCGGCCTCGTCTCCTTATCCCGTTTTTCCGCAACCTTTTCCATCGTTCAGCGGATGGCTCGCGAAGAGAAAACAATCAAGAGGGAACTGCGCATCGATTCATTCGATCCTTGCCGGCAAACAGATCAGAAGACTTCCAAGCCCGCTGACATATGGTATCCGACAGCACGCCAAGAAAGAGGCAGCCATCAAAATCGAACTTGTCAGGCCTCCGGGCGATCCGCAATGCTTCAAAAACAAACCTGCGTGATCGCACGGGCGCCAAACCCACCCGTCCACCGTTAAAAAAACTCGTCCAACAGCCGATAGTAAGCCATCTTTTCAGGATGCAGCTCGAAGTGCCCATAGGCATTGAGGAAATCGGCAACCAGCGCGGAGCCGAAATTATATTCGATGCTGCCGCAGGCAAGCGACAGGTCCTGATGGCGATCGGCAATGCCGAGGCGGCCGCAATCGATATAACCACTGAAGCCCGTATCATCGGCTATGAAATTCGGAAGACAGGCATCGCCATGGGTAACGACAAGGTCTTCCGTCGCAGGCCTTTTCTCCTCGAGTTCTCTGAAAAGATCATGCCCCGAGCGCCCCAAGCGGGTCTCATCGAAATCATCCTCATCAACGTGGCCGGCAAGCAGACGCGCCCGTGCATCGCCAATTCTGTTCGCCAATCGATGATCGAAAGGGCAGGCAGCGATGTCGATCGCGTGCAATCGCCGCAACGCATCCGCCAGAAGACGGACACGTTCGGCCGGCGATATCAGCTCCGCGCTGACAAGATCGCTGCCGGGAAGCGCGCTCATCAAAAGCCATTCGCGCTCCTCGTCCTTCGCATGGGCAATGATCTCCGGACAGGCAAGGCCCTGAGAGCGCAGCCATCGCAGCCACGCGACCTCGCCGGCCAGCTCGCTCAAGGGGTCCACAGGCTCTGTCTTGAGATAAACAGGCGCAGACCCATCGGCCTCAAGCCGGAAAACATGCGCCGAAGAACGCCCGAGCGCATCCTGCCGCCATTCATAACCGGCCAGCAGATCACGCAGCGGGACGGGGATGGGTGTTTCCATGAATTGCCGCTTACCCGCCATGCTCAGACCTTTGATGCCGATGCCCTCAATGAAAAGCCCGGCTCGCTTTCGCGAACCGGGCTCCGTTTCGTATACTGCCAATACCGGCTTGCGCCAGGGCCTTAGCTGTCGAGGAAGCTTCTGAGCTTGCGGCTGCGGCTCGGATGCTTGAGCTTGCGCAGAGCCTTGGCTTCGATCTGGCGAATACGTTCGCGGGTAACCGAGAACTGCTGACCGACTTCTTCGAGCGTGTGGTCGGTGTTCATGCCGATGCCGAAACGCATGCGCAGCACGCGCTCTTCGCGCGGCGTCAGCGATGCCAGAACGCGGGTGGTCGTCTCGCGCAGATTTGCCTGAATGGCGGCGTCGATCGGCAGAAGCGCGTTCTTGTCCTCGATGAAATCGCCCAGATGCGAATCTTCTTCGTCACCGACAGGCGTTTCGAGCGAGATCGGCTCCTTGGCGATCTTCAGTACCTTGCGCACCTTTTCGAGCGGCATGGCAAGCTTTTCGGCCAGTTCTTCCGGCGTCGGCTCGCGGCCGATCTCGTGCAGCATCTGGCGCGACGTGCGAACGATCTTGTTGATCGTTTCGATCATGTGCACCGGAATACGGATCGTGCGTGCCTGGTCGGCGATCGAACGGGTGATTGCCTGACGAATCCACCACGTTGCATAGGTCGAGAACTTGTAGCCGCGGCGATACTCGAACTTATCGACCGCCTTCATCAGGCCGATATTGCCTTCCTGAATGAGGTCGAGGAACTGCAGGCCACGGTTGGTGTACTTCTTGGCGATGGAGATGACCAAGCGCAGGTTGGCTTCGACCATTTCCTTCTTGGCGATGCGCGCTTCGCGCTCGCCCTTCTGCACCATCTGAACGATACGGCGGAATTCCGAGATGGAAATGCCGGTTTCGGTCGCAAGGTTCTGAATTTCCTGGCGAATGTCACGGATCGTGGTGTTTTCGCTCTTGGCGAATTCCTTCCAGCCGCGCGCGGCCAGATTGCCGATCGACTTCATCCAGTTCGGGTCGAGCTCGGCACCCTGATACTGCTCCAGGAAGCTGTCGCGCTTGACGCCATAGGATTCCGCAAGACGCAGCAGGCGACCCTCGTTCTGCACGAGACGCTTGTTGATGTCATAGAGCTGCTCGACGAGAGCGTCGATGCGGTTCTGGTTCAGCGACAGTGACTTGACCGACTTGACCAGCTCATCCTTCAGCTCCTTGTAGCGGCGCTCCTGCGCCGACGACAGCGTGCCGGAAGCAGACAGACGCTGTTCGACCTGCTGATCCTGCAGCTTGCGCAGCTTCTTGTAGGTCTCGGCGATGGTATCGAGCGTCAGCATCACCTGCGGACGAAGCTCGGCTTCCATGGCTGCCAGGGAAAGGCTGGACTCGTCTTCGTCCTCTTCCTCTTCCTCCATCGGCAGGCCTTCGCCGCCGACATTGGTAATATCGTCGTCGCCACTTGGCGAACGGCCACGGCGAGCCTTTTCCTTTTCTTCGGCAGCCTTGCGGTCAGCCTCGATCTTCTCGGGGCTCTGGAACTGCGGAGCAGCCTTTGCCTCGGGACCGGAATAGGTGGTTTCGAGATCGATGATCTCGCGCAACAGCGTCGTGCCCTCGTTGAGCTCGTCACGCCAGATGATCAACGCCTGAAACGTCAACGGGCTCTCACAGAGGCCACCGATCATGGTTTCGCGGCCGGCCTCGATGCGCTTGGCGATGGCGATTTCGCCTTCGCGCGACAGCAGCTCTACGGAGCCCATTTCGCGCAGATACATGCGCACCGGGTCATCAGTACGGTCGGTCGGCTCTTTCTTCTTGGCGGTCGCAAGCGCAGACCCGGTGGAAGGAGCCAGCTCGCCGCCTTCGCCTTCCTCGTCGCCGCTCGCGTCGTCATCGTCGTTGGAAGGCGTACCCGCCTCTTCAACGTCTTCATCCTCGATGACGTTGATGCCCATGTCCGAAAGCATGGCCATCGTGTCTTCGATCTGTTCCGATGTCACCTCTTCCGAGGGCAGAACGGCATTGAGCTCGTCCATCGTCACGTAGCCGCGCTTCTTCGCGGCCTTGATCATCTTCTTGACCGCGTCATCGGAAAGATCGAGAAGCGGGCCGTCGGAGGTGCCGTCGCGTTCGACTTCAGCTTCTTCGTTCTCTTTGACCTTGGTTGCCATCTCTATATCGTCGCTTTCCCTGACGCTGCAAACTTTACACGCGGTAGAACATTTCAATCAGGCCGGCACGCCCTGCGCCAGCCTCGACTCACCGACAAACACCTAACGGAATGACCTTTAATGCCCGATTAACCACGATCACCTCTACCGGATTGCAAAGCTGGATTGCGTTTGGATTTCCGGCCATGGTATTAGGTGATCCGCTTGATCCAGTTTACCGTTCTTCCCGAAGTTAAACGGTGATTCCTAGATTTTTTGTTCTCGTCAAGCTTTTCCGGTAAAAAAGCACGTTAAATGCGCGAAAAAGCCTTATCCACAGGCTCGGTGCGCCATAAACCATTATTTCCCGTATTTAGGAAGTCCCCGCGCGATGACAAGAGCATCCTAAAGAAAGCTGCACATTTCCGACATCGCATGCCATTGTCGATGCAGGAAATCGACAGTCAGGATCAATTCCAGTCCATGACGACCTTGCCGGAATTGCCTGAGCGCATGGCCTCGAAGCCCTCGCGAAAATCATCGATGCCGATGCGGTGCGTAATGACGGGCGATACATCGAGACCGCCCTGCACGAAGGCAATCATCTTGTACCAGGTCTCGAACATCTCGCGGCCATAGATGCCTTTCAGGTTCAGCATCTTGAAGATGACCTTGTTCCAGTCGATCTCAAAGCCCGCCGGCGCGATGCCGAGAATGGCGATCTTGCCACCATTGTTCATCTTGTCGATCATGTCGCGGAAAGCCGGTGCCGCGCCCGACATTTCCAGCCCGACGTCGAAGCCCTCGGTCATGCCGACGGATTTCATCACATCGGCAAGGTTTTCCTTCGAAGCGTCGACGACGTGATCGATGCCGACCTTGCGGGCAAGCGCCAGCCGGGTGGGATTGATATCGGTGATGACGACCTTGCGCGCACCAGAGCGCTTGGCAACCATGGCCCCCATGATGCCGATCGGCCCTGCGCCCGTGACAAGTACGTCTTCGCCGACCAGATCGAAGGAGAGCGCGGTGTGAACCGCATTGCCGAACGGATCAAAAATCGCGGCGATCTCATCCGAAATATCGTCGGGGATCGGCACGACGTTGGATTCGGGAATGCAGACGAATTCGCCGAACGAGCCGGGACGGTTGACGCCGACGCCGAGCGTATTGCGGCAGAGATGTCCCCTGCCCGCACGGCAGTTACGACATTTGCCGCAGACGATGTGCCCCTCGCCGGAGACGCGTTCGCCGACATGGTACTTCGTGACAGCCGAACCGATTTCGGCGATCTCGCCGCAGAACTCATGGCCGACGACCATCGGCACGGGAATGGTTTTTTGTGCCCATTGATCCCAGTTCCAAATATGGACATCGGTGCCGCAGATCGCCGACTTCCTGACCCGAATCAGCACATCATTCGGCCCGACTTCGGGAACCGGAACATGCTCCATCCACAGCCCGACCTCCGCCTTCGATTTTACCAGCGCTTTCATCATGTTCGACATGATCGGTTCTCCCCAACCAATTCAAATGATTCCGAGTTCTCGTCCAGCTTCCGCAAAGGCCGCAATCGCCCGCTCGACATCGGCCTTCGAGTGGGCGGCCGACATCTGCGTGCGGATGCGCGCCTGGCCCTTGGGCACGACGGGGAAGGAAAAGCCGATGACGTAGACACCCTTCTTCAGCATCAGCGCCGCCATGTCCTGCGCCAGCTTGGCATCACCCAGCATGACTGGAATGATCGGATGATCGGCACCGGCAAGCGTGAAGCCGAGCTTGGTCATTTCGCTGCGGAAGAGTTCGGCATTGCTGCGAAGCCGCGCCCGCAAGGCGTCGCCATTGTCGATCAGATCGAAGACCTTCAGCGAGGCAGCCGCGATGACCGGCGCCAGCGTGTTGGAAAAGAGATAGGGGCGCGAGCGCTGCCGCAGCCAATCGACGATCTCGCCTTTGGCGGAAGTATAGCCGCCAGAAGCGCCGCCGAGCGCCTTGCCGAGCGTGCCGGTGATGATATCGATCCGGCCCTCGACGCCACAATGTTCCGGCGAGCCGCGACCGTGCGCGCCGACGAAGCCAACGGCGTGACTGTCGTCGACCATGACCATCGCGCCGTATTTCTCGGCGAGATCGCAAACGCCGCCAAGATTGGCGATGATGCCGTCCATCGAGAAGACGCCGTCGGTGGCGATCAGCTTGAAGCGGCTGCCCTCGGCCTTCTTCAGCTCTTCTTCCAAAGCGGCCATGTCGTTATTGGCGTAACGGAAGCGCTTGGCCTTGGAGAGCCGCACGCCATCGATGATCGAGGCGTGATTGAGCGCATCAGAGATGATGGCATCCTCCTCGGACAGCAGCGTCTCGAACAGCCCGCCATTGGCATCGAAGCAGGAGGAATAGAGGATGGTATCCTCCATGCCGAGAAAGGCCGAAATCCGGGCCTCGAGCTGCTTGTGCTCTTCCTGCGTGCCGCAGATGAAGCGGACCGAAGCCATGCCGTAGCCATAGCGATCGAGCGCTTTCTTCCCGGCCTCGGCAAGCTCCTCGTTGTCGGCCAGGCCGAGATAGTTATTGGCGCAGAAATTGAGCACGCGGGCCCCACCGACAACGGCGATTTCACCGGCTTGCTTGGACGTGATGACGCGCTCGGCCTTGTAGAGACCGGCTTCTTTCAAGCCGACAAGTTCCTTGCGCAGATGGGATAGAAATTCTGAGGTCATTGTCGCATTCCGATGCTGGTCACAGTGCCTGATTGATGAAGAAGTAACACAGGATTCGACCGCTTGCTGCATCCAGCAGCGGCAAAAATGCGCAACGCGGTGACGTCGGCGCGATAGGAGGCAGGTTCGATATTATCTGTCAAACCAGCATCGATCCACGCAAGTTCCTGTCCGGTTCCCTTTAGCTGCCATTGCGGAAATTACTTGACTGAGTCCATTATCTTGCGGCAGCTTGTCTTCACTGCATAATAAAGGGATAGCCATGAGCATATTTCACAGATTCTCCCTTAAAGGGCGTGTCGCGCTGGTTACCGGCGGAGGTCGTGGCCTTGGATTTGAGATGGCACAGGCACTTGCCGATGCTGGCGCTCACGTCATCATCAACGGGCGGACCGAAGCGACCTTGAATGCGGCGGTCGAAACCGTCCAGGCGAGCGGCGGTTCCGCCGAGGCTGCCGCCTTCGACATCGCCGATCGTGAGGCCCAACGCGCTGTGATGGCCGAGATCGAGAGCAATCACGGCCGGCTCGACATATTGATCAACAATGTCGGCGCCCGCGACAGACGCCAGCTGGCGGATTTCGACGACGAAGCGATCCTTGCCTTGCTCAACACGGATCTTGCCGCGTCGATCATGCTCTCACGCGATGCGGCCCGCTTGATGAAGCGGCACAATCACGGACGCCTGATCTCCGTCACCTCGATCAGCGGTCAGGTCGTCATGCCCGGCGACTGCGTCTATCCCGCAGCCAAACAGGGACTGACGGGGCTGATGCGCGGAATGGCGGTCGAGTTCGGCCCGCACGGCATCACCAGCAATGCCATCGCCCCCGGCTGGTTTGCAACGGAAACGAATGCGGCGATGGCGGCGAACGAGGAGCTGATCCCCTTCGTGCGGCAACGCATCCCGGTCCAGCGCTGGGGACGACCCGACGAAATCGCCGGTGCTGCGCTCTTCCTTGCCAGCGACGCCGCGTCTTTCGTCAACGGCCATGTTCTGACCGTCGACGGCGGCATGACGGTACGCATGTAGCCGCGTCTCTACACGCGGCCGACGGATATCAACGACGACCGAAATCCGAAATCACACCAAGGAACGCATCGCCATAGCGCTCCAGCTTCGATTGGCCAACACCGGAAATGCCGAGGAGTGCCTTGGAATTCTTCGGGCGTTCGGTCGCGAACGCGATCAGGGTCGTATCCGGGAAAACGACATAGGGCGGCACACCCAATTCCTTGGCGATCCTTGTCCGCTCGGCGCGCAGCGCATCGAACAGCGCTTGTGCCTCGCCGGCAAGGCCATGCGCCGGCTTTTCCGAGCGCCCCGCCTTTTTGCCACGGCGCCCTGTCTCGGGCCGATCCTTGCGGAAGAAGACCTGCCGCTCGCGCTTGAAGACGGCCCTCGCTTCCTCCTCCAGCTTCATGGCACCGAAGGCCGTGTGGTCGACGCTGATGAGGCCGCTTGCCAGCAATTGCCGGAAGATAGATTGCCAGGTGCGGGACGGTATATCCTTTCCGGCACCGAAAACGGGCATGTCGACATGGCCGAAACGCTCCGTCTTCTCGTTGACCGTGCCCAACAGCACATCGATGACATGGCCGGTGCCGAAGCGCTCGCCGGTGCGATAGACCGCCGCCAGCGCCTTGATCGCCGCTTCCGTGCCGTCCCAGGTCTCGACGGGTTTCAGGCAGGTATCGCAATTGCCGCAACCGCCGCCATGCGCCTCGCCGAAATGGGCCAGGATGGCCTGTCGGCGGCAACCGGCCGTTTCGCAGATGGCGAGCAGCGCATTGAGCTTGCCCCGCTCCACCCGCTTTATCTCATCGGCCGCATTGCCCTCGTCGATCATGCGCCGCCGTTGGATGACATCGGCCATGCCGTAGGCCATCCATACCTCCGAGGGCAAGCCATCACGCCCGGCACGACCGGTCTCCTGATAATAGGCCTCGACCGAACCCGGCAGATCGAGATGCGCGACATAGCGCACGTTCGGCTTGTCGATGCCCATGCCGAAGGCGACGGTTGCCACAAGACACAGGTCTTCTTCCTTGAGGAATGCATCCTGGTTGGCATCGCGCAGAGACCGATCCATGCCGGCATGATAGGCGAGCGCGCGGATGCCCTGCCCGTTCAGCCATTCCGCCGTGTCCTCGACCTTGGCCCGCGACAGGCAATAGACGATGCCGCTATCGCCGCGGTGACCGTCGAGAAAGCGCAACAATTGCTGGCGCGGCTGATCGCGCTCGACAATCTCATAGGTGATATTCGGGCGGTCAAAACTGGTGGTGAAAACTTCGGCGTCATCAAGGGCAAGCCGCTCGATGATATCGTCACGGGTATGAGGGTCTGCCGTCGCCGTCAGCGCGATGCGCGGCACGCCGGGAAAAAGTTCGGCAAGCTTGCCGAGGTCCCGATATTCCGGTCTGAAGTCATGCCCCCATTGAGAAACACAATGCGCCTCGTCGATCGCAAAGAGTGCGATTTTCGCCTTGGAGATCATCTGCTGGAAGCCATCCGTCAGGATACGCTCGGGCGTGACATAGAGCATATCCAACGTGCCGCTGGAAACCGCGCGATAGACATCGCTGGCCTCTTCGCGCGACAGGGACGAGTTCAAGGCGGCCGCCCGGATGCCGAGCTGCTTCATCGCCTCCACCTGATCGCGCATCAAGGCGATCAGCGGTGAAACGACAATGCCGACGCCGTCTCGGCACAACGCCGGAATCTGGAAACACAGCGACTTGCCGGCGCCGGTCGGAAACAGCACGACGGCATCGCCGCCCGAGACGACATGCTCAACCACCTGCTGTTGCTTGCCGCGAAATGCCGAATAGCCATAGACACGCTTCAGCACGTCGAGCGGCGCGGATGCACCACCTCTGTTACCGAATAGGGCGTCATCGGCGGAAAATCGCGGTTCCAGTCTATCCGGCTGTGGCATTTATTCCCTATTTCCCTGCTACGCCCTTGATACGGCCGGACAACACGCCAAAGCCATCGATGATCGCCTCCTGGTTTTCCAGCCGCACCGCTTCAAGCTGTACTTCCTGCAAGGCGCGCATCAGCTGCTCGATCGCTTCGCCATCGCCATCTTCCGTCGCCTCGGCGATCGCGCCTTCCAACTCGATCTTGTGCCAGCGCAGTGCCTTGGAACGCTTGTGAAGCGCAAGCGCCTGGCGATAGCCCTCGCGGGCATCCTCCATCGCGGCTTCCTCGGTTGCCGTCCAAAGCCGGGCATTGCGAACCTGCTGGTCGAGATTCTTCAGCAATGCGCCGAAATCCTGCTCTTCCAATTGCTCGACCAATCGGTCGCGGACAAGCTGTGATCCGGTCGTGGTTGCGGCAATCCCGAGAACCGCAGACCAGAGGCGCTGCAATTCCCGGCTTTCGTAGTCGATCGCAGCGATCTCGTCATATTCATCCTGCAGCAGCAGCGGATGATTGACGATGGTCAGCGCCAGAACGCTTTCCCGAAGGCTCGGAATGTCCTGATGTCCCTTGATCATCGCCGACCGCGTCAGCCGGTCAGATGCCGTCGTGCTGACAGCAGCCCGATCACGGCCCTGCTGTCCTCCACGCCCGCCGAAGGAGCGGCCGTTGCCGTCGCGGGAAAAACCACGCCCCTGCTGATTGCCGCCACGCTGGAACTGCGGCTGAAACAGCCCGTTCAGCCGCTCGCGCATGCTCTGCTGATAGTGGCGGCGAACATCCTCATCGACGATGACCGACACGATGCGCCGCAACCGGGCCTCGAGTTCCGCCCGTGCTTCCGGCGTTTCGAAGGTGCCGCTGCCCGCTTCCCTTGCCCAGATCATGTCAGCCAACGGCTTTGCCTGCGCGAGAACCTTGTCGAAAGGCGCGCGACCGTCATGGCGGACGAGATCGTCCGGATCCTTGCCATCGGGTAACAGCGCGAAACGGACGGTTCGGCCCGGCTTGATATGCGGCAGCGCCAGGTCGGCGCCACGGTTGGCAGCGCGAATACCGGCGCCATCACCATCGAAGCAGAGCACCGGCTCCGGCGTCATCTTCCAGAGAAGATCGAGCTGATTCTCGGTCAGCGCCGTGCCGAGCGGCGCGACGGCATTCTCGACGCCTGCCTGATGCAGGGCAATGACGTCCATATAGCCTTCGACAGCAATAATGGTGCCGGCACCATCGGCGCCCTGGGAGGCGCGGCGCGCGCGGGTGAAATTGTAGAGTACGTTGCCCTTGTGGAAGAGCTCGGTCTCATTGGAATTGAGATATTTCGCCGGCGCATCCGGCGACATGGCGCGGCCACCGAAGGCAATCACCTTCTCGCGTGACGACAGGATCGGAAACATGATGCGGTCGCGAAAGCGATCGTAGGAGACGGGTACGTTCTCGTGCACGACGAGGCCGCAGGCTTCCATCTGCTCCTTCAATACGCCCTTGCCGGCCAAAAACTCCTTCAGCGCATTACGGCTATCCGGGGAGTAGCCAAGACGGAAGGTCTCGATGGTGCGTCCACTCAAGCCTCGGTCGCGCAAATAGGCGCGGGCGCGGGCGCCATTGGCGGTCTGCAGCTGGTCCTGGAAGAATTGAGTCGCCATCTCCATGACATCTAGCAGCGATGTGCGCTCCTTCTCGCGCTTCGCCTCCATGGGATCGGCAACCGGCATGGGAACGCCGGCCATGTCGGCGATCTGCTGCACCGCCTCGGGAAAGCTTAAGCCCTCGAGCTCGGTCAGAAAACGGAAATGATCACCTGTCACGCCGCAGCCGAAGCAGTGATAGCGGCCCTTGCGGTCTTCGCAGTGGAAACTTGGCGACTTCTCGCCATGGAAAGGGCAGCAGGCCCAGAAATCGCCACGCGGCACATTGGTCTTGCGCCGATCCCAGCTCACGCGACGACCGATCACGTCTGAAATCAGAACGCGGTCGCGAATCTCGTCGAGAAACGTATTGGAAAATCGCATGGCTACCTCTGGCTTGCCCCATATAAACAGGAATGGCGCGCATTGCCACGACGACCCGACGGACACACACGGTATTCACAGCCCAATACGGACGATTGCATTTCCACCCCGCCGATCACAACTTCGTGAAGCCATGACGGAAATCGAGCCGAGCAGACCGGCAAGACAGGTCGATTTCAGCCTGATCCAAACCCGCATTTGCACTGGAATCGAGCGGAAGGGCTGACGGATTCAGCGGCGAGCACTCAACTGCTTTCATGCAAAAAGAGACGGAAAAGCAAGGGCTTGCACATCTTGAGGTGGGTGGAAAGGAAAAACGGATGCGAGAATGACAATCACTGGCTGCAACGCCTATGACTTGCGCCCAAACTGCTTGGTGGCGCATTTGCGGCATGGTTCGTAAGCCAAACATTATTTTTTTGTAATTTGATTGTTGATGTGCACCGCAATAGCGTTCTTCTCACGGGGCGAGACAAGCCGGCGAAGAAACGACTTCGCGACGCGACATGCCGAGACGCCCCGACGAACCGGAAGCCATAAGGAACAGGGCTTTCAGTTTAGGAGATGAAATGCGTGTTCTGATCGTACCCTTAGCCGCCGCGGCGATTTTTGCCACAGCTAATTACAGCTCGGCCACGACAGCTAACGGCAGTACCGAAAAGAACGTGCTTTATGCCGGCGCGGAATACCAGCTGCCGGTTGATATGAAAATCCCTGCCCTCACGGCAGGCGTTAAAGTTCAAATGTACGGACTGCCGTCGCAAGCATTGGCTTTGCCCCAGCAAGTCAGGATCATTCGATAGGTTCACCAGATACTCAGGTGGGGCACCATCCCTACCCCCGGCGCCGCCCCACCTGAGTGCCTTTGCAATAGACGTTTGATTTTTGGGCCCCACCCTGCGTCATCAAACGGCTGCAAAGTGCAAGAAGGCAGGAGCTCCCCCAGCTCCTGCCTTCTCTAATTTTACGGCCCGAAAACGATGAGCGTCGCCCACAAGGCATCGCTATACCGCGTGCGCATGTATTTTGACGTACGTGATGCAATGTATATTTCCTAAGCCCACAAGATATGCCATCCTGATGAACATCATCTTCTTCAGAGAATCCGGAAGTTTGTCCAGTTCATCGGAGACGGCTACATGTCTTTATCCGCGAAGGAACTTGCCCAAGATCCCAATTTTTTTGCCGAAATTCTAGATTATACACGAGAGATTATATCAACTTATAATGAAAATCAGAAAATCTGCTCTGTCTTTGCTTCGCAGCAACGCTGGCTGATGGCGCTTGCGGGTTTTGCCTTATACTATGGCGGCGTCGACGGAGAGCCGCCCGGCCTCCATGCGAATCGTTTTGCCACCTATGTGGTCGAGCACGAGATCGCCAGCCACAACACCGCCCTCAGCTTCATGCAGGACATGCTGGCCGAGGGCTTTCTGCGTTACCTGCCGAACGCGCCAGACCGCCGTGCGCGACCAATGGAACCGACGGAAGAGGCCATCAGGCAGCTGGGGAAATGGCTTGCCATTCATCTCGCAGTGCTGGACCGGCTGGATGGCGGCAGGCGCAGCGTCCTATTTGCCAAGCGCCCCGAGCTGATAGCTGCCTTGCAGCCTGCAATCTCGGTCGGCATCATCGACAGCGTTGATGTTCGCCGCCCAGGAGATACGTTCGATCTGTTCACATGGGTCAATTCCGGTGGCGTGATTATGGACTATCTGATCTCGCGTGTCGGGCTGGTCGATTCGGTAACGCACAGGGCAATTGTCGGGCGAATTGCCTTCACAGACATTTGTCGCCGCTTTCATATTTCCAGAACCCATGCGAAGCGGCTGATGAACAGGGCCGTGAAAATGCAGAGTATCGGGTGGACGGGCTCCTCGGGGAGAAGCCAGCTCTGGCTCTCCTGCGGCTTCATCCAGGAATACCGGAACTTTCAAGCCGAAAAATTCGCCATCATAGAGGGGGTCTGGAAAAGCGCCTTCGGCACGCAGCAAATCCGCATGCCGAAGACGAAACAGCTCTTTATTTCAGCAATTCCTTGAGGATCGCCGAAGCCTTGGCGAAATCCATCTGGCCGGCGTAACGCTCGCGCAGGGCGGCCACGCATTTGCCCATATCCTTCAAGCCCTGCGCACCAAGCTCAGCGACGATCGCGACGCAGATCTCGCGGACCTTGTCTTCCGACAACTGCGCGGGCATGAAGCCCTGAATGACCGTGATTTCCTCACGTTCCTTCGCGGCCAGCTCCGGACGTCCGCCGTCGACATAGATCTTCTCGGACTCTTCCCGCTGCTTGATCATCTTGGCGAGCAGCTGCAGAATCTCGTCGTCGCTGGCCGGTTCCTTGGCCAGGCCGCGATTGGCAATGTCCTTGTCCTTGATGGCGGCAAGGATAAGACGCACGGTGGAAAGCCTTGCCGTATCCCTTGCCTTCATCGCATCCTTCTGGGCGTTGGAAAGGGTCTCGCGGATCATGTCTATACTCCTTGAAGCAGGCGGACGACGATCGCCCGGTCTCTTATTTCATGCTGCCTGTCTCATAGACCATCAGCAGCAACCAATGCAAATGCGTCAAACCGGCCGAAATGGGATGAATTCCCTGGCAGGAAACGAAAAGCGCGCATTGACCGGCTGGCCTTGTTTAGCTATGTCCAACACCTGCACATTAGATCCATATGAAGATCTCAAGCCGCGACACGTGTCGTCGGCCGTACCTTGCTACAAACATGGCGGAAGCCGACGGCCTCTTCAAGGTCGCGCACGACGCCGGAAACGGGATGACTATGACCGCCACAGCCCCATGGACCATTGAAAAGCCGACCGCTCTTCTCGTTCTCGCCGACGGCACCGTGATCGAAGGCAAGGGCATCGGCGCGACCGGCAAGGTCCAGGCCGAAGTCTGCTTCAACACGGCGCTGACCGGCTACGAGGAAATCCTGACCGATCCCTCCTATCTCGGCCAGATCGTCACCTTCACCTTCCCTCACATCGGCAATGTCGGCACCAATGAGGAAGATATCGAAGACCTGACGCCTGCCGCCCGGCACGGCGCGGTCGGCGTCATCTTCAAGGCCGACATCACCGATCCGTCGAACTATCGCGCCGCCAAGCATCTCGACCAGTGGCTCAAGGCCCGCGGTATCATCGGCCTCAGCGGCATCGACACCCGCGCGCTCACGGCCTGGATCCGTGAAAACGGCATGCCGAACGGCGTGATCGCCCATGATCCGAACGGCGTCTTCGACATCGAGCAGTTGAAGGCGGATGCCAAGGCCTGGAGTGGCCTCGAAGGCCTTGACCTCGCCAAGGTCGCCTCCTCCGGCCAGTCCTCGCAATGGTCGCAGACACCGTGGATCTGGAACGAAGGCTATGGCGAACTCGGCGCCGCCGAAGCCAAATACCACGTTGTCTGCCTCGACTACGGCGTCAAGCGTAACATCCTGCGTCTCTTTGCCGGTCTCGATTGCAAGGTCACCGTCTTGCCGGCGACGGCTTCGACCGACGAAGTCCTCGGCCTCAAGCCCGACGGCATCTTCCTGTCAAACGGTCCTGGCGACCCGGCCGCGACCGGCGAATATGCCGTGCCGGTCATCAAGGACCTGCTGAAATCGGACATTCCGCTCTTCGGCATCTGCCTCGGCCACCAGATGCTCGGCCTCGCACTCGGCGCCAAGACGGCGAAGATGCACCAGGGCCATCACGGCGCCAACCATCCGGTCAAGGATCACACGACAGGCAAGGTCGAGATCGTCTCGATGAACCATGGCTTTGCAGTGGACTCGAATTCGCTGCCGCAAGGCGTCGAGGAGACTCACGTTTCGCTCTTTGATGGCAGCAATTGCGGCCTGCGCGTTTCCGGCAAGCCGGTCTTCTCGGTGCAGCATCACCCGGAAGCGTCTCCCGGCCCGCAAGACAGCCACTACCTCTTCCGTCGCTTCATCAATCTGGTGCGCGAAAAGAAGGGCGAACCGGCTTTGGCGGAACGCGCCTAAATCTTTCCAACCCAGCAATATTCAAAAGCCCCGGATTGGCAGCCAATCCGGGGCTTTCTTTTGTTTAGGCCAGCATAGGAAACCTTAGCTGTCCCGTTATCCGGTCAGGCCTGCAGGCGCCGTTGCTTTACCACTTCAAGCTCGCTCATCATGATTTCCTCCAAGAATTCGAAGTCCGACTGCCCGAAGGCAACGAGACCGAATCTCAGCCTGTAACCCCAGTTCTTGTCCTGGGTGAAATCAAGCCAGCCCAGCAAGGGGCGAAGCGGCTGTTCAGGGGCATCCAGCCAATCGACATCGCGGCGATAAGCTTTTCCGCAACCCATCTCCGCTCGGTAGGGCTGACCTTCGCGGACAAAGCCGATGGCGGTAAAGCTCTGAAAGCTGTCTCTCTCGCCCATCTTCACAGATGGAGAGTAATAGACGATGCCGTCGCCCGGCTTGATGCGCTTCAATGGTGCTTCCTTGCCGTGGTTCACCTGCATGAAACCATACTCGCGCCCGAGGCGCACGTGCTCCGCACTAGCCACCGCCAGCCAATAGGACCTCTGCGCCGGCTGAGGCTGCCGGGACGATGTATTGGCGCGCGGAAACAGGCGCACCATGGTGCCCTGGTTGATGGAGTCTTCCCGCGAGAAAAGCGCGGTATCGTTACGATCGCTTGCTTCGAATATCATGGTCATCTCCCGTGATTGGTATGACACCATACATACACGACCATGCTGACAATATTTGTCAGTAGTCTCTTCGCGTGACGCTCAACATCGCCGATTTCACGCGGATTCTGTTTGCGAACGCAACAGAATATAGAAGCGTGTGCACAGCATCACAGCTGCCGAGGCAAGGCCGAGCAGGAACCCGAACCATATGCCGATGCCGCCGAAGCCGAACGGAAAGGCAAACAGCCACGCAAGGAAAAAGCCGATCGGCCAATAGGCGATCAGTGCCATGATCATCGGCACGCGCGCGTCCTTCAGACCGCGCAGCAGGCCGCTGGCGATCGCCTGCAGACCATCGACCAGCTGGAAGAGGCCAGCCACCATGATCAACGGCGCCGCATAGGCAAGCACCTTCGGCGCATCCGCTGAGGTGACATCGACATACCAGCTTCCCAGCCATGTCGGCACGGTGGCGAAAAGGATGCTGCCAAAGACCGAGATCACGCTCGAAACGACAAGCACCACGATCGCCGCGCGCTTGAGACCGAAAAGATCGCCCTGCCCGTGCGCAACGCCCACCCGTACCGTTGCCGCCTGGCTGAGGCCGAGCGGGATCATGAAGGCCATCGACGCCCATTGAAGTGCGATGCCATGGGCTGCCAACTCGATCGTGCCGATCTGTCCCATCAACAACGATGCCGCCGTGAACAGGCTAACCTCCGCGAGAACCGTGATGCTGATCGGAAAGCCCAACCGAATGACGTCCCACAGAGCGTGCCAATCCGGGCGCCAGAGATGGACGAAAATCTCGTAGCGGCGCGTTTCCTCATGGCTCTGCACATAGAAGATGATGAAAATCAATCCGGCCGTCTGCACGGCAACAGAGACGATGGCCGCCCCATGCAGCCCCATAGCCGGCAGGCCGAAATGACCGAGCACCAGAATATAGGCAAGCACGGCATTCATCACGAGCATGGCAATCGTGACTTTGAGGATGATGGCGGCATGACCGATGGCGCTGACCAACGCACGGATAACGTTGTAGAGCAACCCGGGCAGCACGGCGAAGTGGCCAATGGCGATATAGCCGCTGGCCAACCGCGCCACCTCGGGCTTTTGTCCCGCCGCAAGAAGGATCTGCTCCGAATAAAGAAAGGCCGGCTGCGCCAACAGCCAATAGGCTGTCACGACCCACAGACCCATGCGCAAGGCGCGGCGCACAGACGCCACATCGCCCTTGCCATAGGCTTGCGCCACCAGCGGCACCACGGCGATGGAGAAGCCGGCGCCGAAAATCAGAATCGTGAACAGGAACTGCGCAGAGAGCACCATCGCAGCCAGTTGCTCGGCACCAAGCCGGCCGACGATCATCACGTCGGTGGTATTGATGCCAAGCTGCGCCAACTGCGCGCCGATCAACGGTATGCCGAGCGCAAGGGTCGCACGGATATGTGCAGACCACGAATTATTGTTGTCATGCGCGTATGGGCGCGCAGCTAGCGGCATATCCATGATGAAAACTCGATTTCTAGAATCGCGCGAACCGCCCTACCCAAGGGTGCGCAATGCTGCGGCCATACCGCAAGTTGGGCTAAAAAGCCAGTCGGCAAGCCCATAGTGCTAAAGAATTCATCAGGACATCAAAATATCTGATGAATTTTTAGGCCGCCTCGCCCGCCTCTGACTGCACCGCTACCTTCGGCTCGGTCTTGCGAACCTTTGTCAGCAGAACGAAAAGCGCAGTCGCCACCAGAATTGCACCCATGATGAAGGGGGCGCCGGCAAAAACAACCGGTGCCGTGGGCGCGGTGTAGTATTGAAACAGATATGGAAAGAGCAAGGGGCCGACGATCGCGGTGATACTCGTCAAGCTACCGAGCGCGCCCTGCAACTCGCCCTGCGCCGAAGGCGGCACCTTGCTGGCAGCGATGGAACGTAGCGGCGCATCTGCGACGTTTTCGATGACGGTCAGGACGACGACGGCATAGACCATCCACCCTTGCCAGGCGAAAGCATATCCCATCAACCCGAGACAGGAAAACGCCAAACCGAGCAAAGCGGTCTTCCATTCGCCAAGCACAGGCACCAGACGAGGCAGAACCAGCCCCATGACGATGGCCGCTCCGATACCGTACACGCTAAGCGAAAAGCCGATCTGTCCCTCACTCCAATTATAGCGATAGGAAGTGACGAAGGACCACACAGCCGGGTAGACGCCATGCGCCAGCCAGTTCAGGAACATGACGACGCAGACCCAGCCGATACCCTGGTAGCGTCTTATCTGCGTGAGTGCACCGAACGGATTGGCCCGCCAGATCTCGAAGGGGCGACGATGCTTCGCATCCAGCGTTTCCGGCAGCAGGAAATAGGCGCCGACAAAATTCAGGAATGCCAAGGCGGCTGCGCCGTAGAAGGGAACGCGAGGGCCGAATTCACCGAGAAAGCCGCCGATCACGGGACCAAGCACAAAGCCGACGCCGAAGGCCATGCCGATCAGGCCGAAATTCTTGGCGCGGTTCTCATCATTGCTGATATCGGCAATATAGGCGGAACAGGTCGAGAAGCTTGCACCGCTGATGCCGGCAAGAATGCGGCCCACGAACAGCATCCAGTAGGTGCCGGCGATCGCGCAGATGAAATTGTCGATCGCGAATGTCAGTACCGAAGCGAGCAGCAACGGACGGCGACCGAAGCGGTCGCTCAGATTGCCGATCAGCGGCGAAAACAGGAACTGCATCCCCGCATAGGCCAGCAACAGCCAGCCCCCTTCGGTGGCGGCGGTACTGACCGACGCGCCCGTCAGCTCTTCCAGATACTTCGGCATGACCGGCATGATGATCGCAATGCCGATGACATCGAGGAAGAGAATGAGGAAGACGAGGAACAGGCCACGCCGTGCGAATTTCTGATCGATCATGGAGTTGCCTTTAAGGCTCCATCTCCATGAAAGAGACAGAACGTGAACGAAAAATAGGAATGTTCCCATACATAAAGATTTTGGCAGAAACAATCCGTGAACGCTTCAATCTTATTGATTTATTGACCGCTTTTTTTGATCCTCGACCCAAAAGCGACTATCGACCGCGATTGCGCCGCTGCTCGCGATTGAGGAAATCCACGAAGGCTCGAAGCGGCGTCGGCATGTGCCGGCGGCTGGCATAATAAAGAAACGGACCCGAGAAATCCGTGTCCCATTCCTCCAGGATCGGCACCAGCTCGCCGCTGGCGATCTGTGGTGCCAGGAACTCCCGAAAGGTTCTGATGATGCCGAGGCCGGCCACCGCCGCGCTGCGCTCGATCTCGATCGAATTCGAGGCGATGACCATCGTGGGAGCAATGAACAATGTCTCGCCATTGCGCTCGAACTCCCAGGGCAAGATGGAGCCGCCAAGGAAGCGATGGCGGATGCAGCGATGCTCAAGTATGTCCCGCGGATGCTCCGGGATACCATGCGCCGCAAGATAGTCCGGCGCAGCGGCCGTCACGTAGCATTGCCGCCGTGGCCCGATCGGCACGGCGATCATGTCCTTTTCCAGCCTTTCGTCATAGCGAATGCCGGCATCATAGCCGGCTGCCACCACATCGATAAAACTGTCTTCCGCAACGATCTCGACGGAAACCGCCGGATATTCGAGCAGGAATCGATTGATGATGTCGGGCATGACGACCATGGCGGCAACGGTTGGCACATTCAGGCGCAAGGTCCCGCCGACGCTGTCGCGAAAGCTGTTGATGTCGTCGAGCGCCAGGGTGATCTCGCTCATTGCCGGCGTCAGGCGCTCCATCAGCCGCTCGCCAGCTTCGGTTGGCGTGACGCTGCGCGTCGTGCGGTTGAGCAGACGCACGCCAAGCCGCTCCTCCAGCCGCCGAACCGCCTCGCTCAAGGATGAAGCGGATACGCGCCGCTTGCGCGCCGCCTCGCGAAAGCTGCGTTCGCGGGCAACGGCAGTGAAGGCGACGAGATCGGCCAAGGGCAAGTCATCCATTGTGCAAAATTCCAAACGACCTGTTTCGATTTACTCGGATTATCGCACAAAGAGCAACGGAGTAAACAATCCCATCAGATCCAGTTGAAGCTGAGCTATGCTTCCCATCGAAGGAGAACCGCTATGCATAAACACCCATTGGGAAAAACAGGTCCGCAGGTGTCCGCTCTCGGCCTCGGCTGCATGGGCATGTCCGACATGTACGGACCATCCGATCGCGCCGAAAGCATCGCTACCATCCATGCCGCGCTCGATGCCGGCATCAACCTGCTGGACACCGGCGACTTCTATGGCATGGGCCACAACGAAATGCTGATCGGCGAAGCCATCAAGGGCCTGAAGCGCGATGACTTCCTGCTGAGCGTCAAGTTCGGCGCATTGCGGGATCCCTCTGGCGCCTGGCTCGGCTATGATGCGCGGCCAGCCGCGATCAGGAACTTCGTCGCCTATTCGCTGCAACGCCTCGGCGTTGACCATATCGACATCTACCGCCCTGCCCGTCTCGACCCGAACGTGCCGATCGAGGACCAGATCGGCGCGATATCGGACCTCATCAAGGCCGGCTACATCAGGCACATCGGCCTGTCCGAGGTCGGAGCCGACACCATCCGCCGTGCCGCAGCCGTGCATCCGATCGTCGATCTGCAGATCGAGTATTCGCTGATCTCGCGCGGCATCGAAAACAGCATCCTGCCGGCCTGCCGCGAACTTGGCATCGGCATCACGGCCTATGGCGTGCTGTCGCGCGGGCTCATCAGCGGCCATTGGCAGAAAGACAATGTCCAGAAGGGTGATTTCCGCACCATCAGCCCGCGCTTCCAGGCCGGTAACGTGGAAAAGAACCTGGAGCTGGTGGAAGCATTGCGCGGGATCGCCGATGCCAAAGGGGTCAGCGTGGCGCAGATCGCCATCGCCTGGGTCGCAGCGCAGGGCAAGGACATCGTGCCCGTCGTCGGCGCTCGTCGCCGCGATCGCCTGACGGAAGCTTTGGGCGCACTCTCGGTCGAGCTGTCGCAGGCCGATATGGCGGCGATCGACCGGGCCGTGCCCAAGGATGCCGCTGCCGGCGGCCGCTACCCGGAAGCACAGCTGACACATCTGGATAGCGAGAAGTAAGGAATAAGAGTTGCACCCGCTCCCATGATCGGGAGCGGGTGTCAAAAATCAGACCGGATTGTTCAAGGTATCGCAATCGGTGAGCTTGCCGGAATCGAAGCCCTGCTTGAACCACTTCATGCGCTGTGCCGAGGTACCGTGGTTGAAGCTGTCAGGAACGACATAGCCCTGGCTGCGCTTCTGCAGCGTATCGTCGCCGATCTGCTGGGCAGCGTTTAGAGCCTCCTCCAGATCGCCGGCCTGCAGGATGCCTTTCTGCTGGGTGAACTTGCCCCAGATGCCGGCAAAGCAATCCGCCTGCAGCTCGATGCGCACCGACATCTTGTTGGCATCCACTTCGCTCATGTTCCGGCGGGCCTGATTGAACTTCGGCAGGATGCCGAGCTGATCCTGAACGTGATGACCGACTTCATGCGCGATGACATAGGCCTGCGCGAAATCGCCGGATGCGCCGAACTGATCCTTCATCTGCTGGAAGAAGGCCATGTCGAGATAGATCTTCTGATCGCTTGGGCAATAGAAAGGCCCGGTCGCGGCCGAAGCCTGTCCGCAAGCCGAAGGGAAGCTGCCCGAAAACAGCACCAGCTTCGGATCGGTATAGGTCTGGCCCATCGACTTGAAGATGCCGGTCCAGGTATCCTCCGTATCGGCGAGAACAGTCGCAACAAACTGTTTCATCTCGTCATTGGCGGGCTGGCCGTTGCTCCCGGCAGATGTGCTCTGCTGATATCCCGAGCCGCCGCCGAGGACGCCGCTCTGCTGCAGCAAGCCCATAACGTCGACGCCCATGGCTCTCAGCACCAGGAAGATCACCACCAGAATGATGATTGTGCGAAGGCTCAAACCGCCGCCGCCCAACCCGCCGCCGGGAAAGCGAAAGCCGCCGCCACCGCCGCCACTCATGGGCGATGAGCCACGCTCGTCCTCGATATTGTCGGATTGCCGACGCCCCTTCCAATCCATGATTGCACCTCCTGGCGATGCCTGAAACCAAAGTCCCTTAAAGCACTTATATATCCAGGAAGCGGCGCAACGCCAGTTGGCTATCGACAGAACCTCAGCTTAACCGCCGCCGGGGCCGCATTTCTCTATACACACCCCATAGAAGAGCCATAGCAATGACTGCGACGACGACAAGCGGCGCAATTTCGTCGCCGCCGAAAGCCACCTTGTTCATGATGCGGCCCGGGAGGAACGTAAATAATCCCGCGCCGACGATGCCGCCAAAATAAAGGCCTCTGACGATGCGCTTATGCGCCGCGATATTGTGCCTGCGCGCATTGACGATCGCCCCCCAGCAGCCGAATAGAACGAATACCGAGAGCAGATGAATGGGGCTGAAACCATAAAAGAGGTTGATCTGGTGAATGAAGAAGCTCGACAGCGCCGTAATCACCATCAGGCATAACCATATTTTGCCGAGCAACCGATGTCTCGGCGTCCCCTTCGGCCTCAGAAGAAGATAGGCACCGAGCAGGGCAGCGGGAACGACTGCCGCAACGTGAATCTGGATTGCGAATGGGGCATCAAAAAGCGGATCGAGAGTCATGGCGGCATCCGGTTGAGTTTGCCGAGCCTTTCCGCGATATTATCCTCCTCTCAATCGAATTTGCGCGAAAGAACGGGAAAATTTCGTGGATCACACCTTTCTGCAATCCACGCTTCGCGAATTGCAGGTCTTCCAGCGTTCACCGAGATTCTGGGCGACCTTCGTCGCAATCGTCCTGATCTTCGCCATATCAGGCCCATACGGCACCTTTGCGCGGCTGATGCCGGGCGCCCGGCTCGGCTATTGGCTGGCCCTGCATGCGATGGCCTGGTCGATAGCCATCCTCTTCTCCGTTGCGGCCGAAATACTCCTGCGTGAGCGGATGACGAGCATGTTCGCCCGGATGATGACCGGCTCCATCATCGCCGCACTGCCGATCGGCTTCGGCATCGGGCTCGTCGACCTGGCATTCTTCGGCACGGTACCCACCCTGGCAAGCAGCCTGCGGCAGGCCCTGAGTTCGATCCCGCTTTGCTTTCTCTTCTGCCTTTTGACCTATCTGACAATGCACCAGCAAATCGCAATAGCAGCCGAAAGGCCAACTGGCGCGCAGCCAGCGCCTTCTGCCGCAAAGATGGCTGAGATTAAGCAACAGTCTTCACAGCCACCGATCCTCTCACGTCTGAAACCGGAAAATCGGGGAGCGCTCATACGCCTTTCCGTTCGCGACCACTATACCGAGGTCGTCACGAGCCGCGGGCGCGAACTGATCCTGCTGCGATTCGGCGATGCGCTGATGGAAATCGGCGATACCGAAGGCTTGCGCCTGCATCGATCCCATTGGATCGCCGCCGATCATGTCGCCGGTTTGAAACGCGACAACGGCAAGCTTTTCGTCCTGACACACGACGGCTTGGAGATGCCCGTGAGCCGTCCCTATGCGGATGCGGTCCGGCATCGTTTCGGCCAGCAATAGTCGAGCTGCCGGCGCACGGGGATAAAAGCGGCTCGCCTCCCCCGGACATGGAGCGTCGCCAAAACTTGTGAAACCGCGAAAGACATTCTTTACGGTCGCAACCATTGGTCTAAAAAAATCCGGCAAAACGCACGCATACGTTCTTTAAATCAGGCCGATTTACACCTAACTGTTTTGTCGAGCCCATATTCCTTACGTTGAAATCTTTGCTCATGTGAACAGCCGCACCCGTGTGTCTTGCGGCCGATAGACGTGTGCGGGCAACGTGCGAAATATCCGGCTGCGAAGGCGCAAGGCGCAGGGGGTTTTATGAAGCGATCGATGAGTGTGTCGCTGCTGCTCATGGGAACAGCGGCATTGTCGGGCTGCGGCCAGAAAGAAGATAAGGTTCAGATCTATAAGGATGTCGATGCCTGCGTCGCGGGCGAACTCTTTTCCGCCGACGAATGCCGATCCCAGTTTGCCGCTGCCGAGACGGAGCGCGAGCGTAACGCGCCCGCCTACGAGACGGTGGCGAATTGTGAAAAGGATTATGGCGCCGACAAGTGCCAACCGACAACCACCGCACATCAGGCCGGTACCGGCCACTTCATTCCCTTGCTGGCCGGTTATCTTGTCGGCAGCGCCACCAGAACGCTCGACACGCAAGCGCTTTACCAGCCGCGTGGGAGCAGCGACTTTCGAACGGCGACGGGTCGCAGCTTTGCAAACGGCATGCTGCTTGGAAAGACAAACTATGCAGCAAAGAAGAAGGACGACGATACACAAACCTCATCTTCGGGTGGCAGCGGTGGCGGCTCTCATGGTTCCTGGGGGTCGTCTTCGGAGCGTTCGACGCGCTCGACCAGTTCGGTAGAGCGCGGCGGCTGGGGTTTTCGCGGCTTCCATCTTTCGGGTTAACGGGTAGGCAGATGAAACGGGTTTTCATGAACGAGCGACCGGATTGGAAAGCCGATGCCGAGAGCTGCGGCTTCACCATCCACTCCATGTATGGTCAACGCTATTGGGACGAGCGGCACGCCTACGTCTTCAGCCTCGAAGAGGTGGAGACGAAGCTCGAAGATCCCACGGCTGTCCTGCTGGAAATGTGCTATGCGGCCGTCGAAAGGATCGCCCTGGATGGCGAACTGATGCGCCGCATGGCCATTCCGCGGGTCTATCACGATGCCGTACTGCGCTCCTGGCGCAATCGCGAACACGATCTCTATGGCCGATTCGACCTCTCCTATGATGGAGACGGTCCGGCAAAGCTGCTCGAATTCAATGCCGACACGCCGACCAGCCTGTTTGAAAGTGCAGTCTTTCAATGGCGCTGGCTGGAGGACATGAAGCAACGAGGCGAGCTTCCGCCCTCGGCGGATCAGTTCAACTCCGTGCATGAGCGTCTAGTGGATGCCATACGCATCCTTGCCGGACCCTCGCGGCGCATCCACTTCGCCGGCATGCTGGAATCCGAGGAAGACCTCGTGACCTTGAACTATCTGGTCGATTGCGCCGTGCAGGCCGGCTGCAAGACGAAACTGATCGCCATGCCGGATATCGGCGTCGACGACAAACATTGGCTGATCGATCTTCAGGACCAGCGCATCGACTGCTTGTTCAAGCTTTACCCACTGGAAGACATGGTACGCGAACCTTTCGGTCGCCATCTGCCGATCACACCGACGCGGGTAGTCGAGCCGCTCTGGAAACTGACACTATCCAACAAGGGGCTATTGCCAGTGCTGTGGGAGATGTTCCCTGGCCATGAAAATCTGTTGCCCGCCTATTTCGAGGACGACCCACGCGTAAGCGATCTGGGGGATCGCTATGTCCGTAAACCGTTGCTATCCCGCGAAGGCGCGAATGTGACGCTCGTCAACCACGAAGCTGGCGCCGGCACGTATCATGTTGAAGGCCCTTACGGCGAAGAAGGCTATATAAGGCAGGCATTGCACCTGCTCCCCCGTTTCAGTGAGGATTGGACGGTCATCGGATCCTGGATCGTCGCCGGCCAGCCCGCGGGTATTGGCATTCGCGAGGACGATACGCCCGTCACTCGCGATACCTCGCGCTTCGTGCCCCATTATATAGAAGGCTGATGATCCGCTGCCCAAAAAGCGGGCGTCACCCCTCACGAATTCATAGAGTCATGAAGCGTGCAAGCCGAATTCCTGTCGATTCCGCGATTTATGGGGTTCCGTTTACAAATACATTTGCCTATAAGCCGCTTCTAGCCTGAAAAGATTTGTCTATGCGCGCCCGGCCGGTGATCTCCCACCCTGGCCGGTTTTTCGCGCAACAAAAAAACGGATGTGAGCCCATGCCGAAGCGCCAAGATATCAAATCGATCCTCATCATCGGCGCAGGACCGATTGTTATCGGCCAGGCCTGCGAATTCGATTATTCCGGCACACAGGCCTGCAAGGCGCTAAAGGAGGAAGGCTACCGCGTCATCCTCGTCAACTCCAACCCGGCAACGATCATGACCGATCCCGGTCTGGCGGATGCGACCTATGTCGAACCGATAACGCCGGAAGTCGTCGCCAAGATCATTGCCAAGGAGCGTCCGGACGCGCTGCTGCCGACCATGGGCGGCCAGACGGCACTCAACACCGCACTGTCGCTGAAGCGTATGGGCGTGCTCGACCGCTACAATGTTGAGATGATCGGCGCCAAGCCTGCCGCGATCGACATGGCCGAAGACCGCGCCCTCTTCCGCGAAGCCATGGCCCGTATCGGCCTTGAAACGCCGCGCTCGATGCTGGCAAACGCCACCGATATCAAGGATGCCGACCGCAAGACCCACGAAGCCGAGCGCAGCAAGCTGAAGGCCCAGCTTTCCGGCGCCGAGCTCGACAAGGCGCTCGATGCGCTGGAAAACCAGTGGAACCTCGGCGAGAGCGACCGCAAGCAGCGCTACATGAGCCACGCCATGGCAATTGCCGCGCAGGCGATCGATCATGTTGGCCTGCCCGCCATCATCCGTCCTTCCTTTACGCTTGGCGGCACCGGCGGCGGCATTGCCTATAACCGCTCGGAATTCTTCGAAATCGTCAGCGGCGGCCTCGATGCCTCGCCGACCACCGAAGTGCTGGTCGAGGAATCGGTGCTCGGCTGGAAGGAATTCGAGATGGAAGTCGTCCGCGACACGGCGGACAATTGCATCATCATCTGCTCGATCGAAAATATCGACCCGATGGGCGTCCATACCGGCGACTCGATCACCGTTGCCCCTGCCCTGACGCTGACCGACAAAGAATACCAGATCATGCGTAACGCCTCGATCGCGGTCCTGCGCGAGATCGGCGTCGAAACCGGCGGCTCGAACGTGCAGTTCGCGGTCAATCCGCAGGATGGCCGCCTTGTCGTCATCGAAATGAACCCGCGCGTGTCGCGTTCTTCCGCTCTGGCATCGAAGGCCACCGGCTTCCCGATCGCCAAGATCGCCGCCAAGCTCGCTGTCGGTTACACGCTGGACGAACTGGAAAACGACATCACCGGCGGTGCGACGCCCGCTTCGTTCGAACCGTCGATCGACTATGTCGTTACCAAGATCCCGCGTTTCGCCTTCGAGAAGTTCCCCGGCGCTTCCCCGGTTCTGACCACGGCCATGAAGTCGGTCGGCGAAGTCATGGCGATCGGCCGCACCTTTGCCGAATCGCTGCAGAAGGCGCTACGCGGTCTTGAGACCGGCCTGACGGGTCTCGACGAGATCGAGATCCCCGGCACCGAGGAAGGCGAAGGCAACCGCAACGCCATCCGCGCCGCCATCGGCACCCCGACGCCGGACCGCCTGCGCATGGTCGCCCAGGCGCTGCGCCTCGGCCTGACGCCGGAAGAAGTGCACGAAGGCTGCAAGATCGACCCCTGGTTCATCGCGCAGTTCAAGAATATCATCGATATGGAAGCCCGCATCCGCGAGCATGGCCTGCCGCAGGATGAGACCAATCTGCGCATGCTGAAGTCCATGGGCTTCTCCGATGCGCGTCTGGCGACCTTGACCGGCAAGCGCCCGAAGGAAGTGGCGGAGCTGCGCAACAGCCTCAACGTTCGCCCCGTCTTCAAGCGCATCGACACTTGCGCTGCCGAATTCGCCTCGCCGACCGCCTACATGTACTCGACCTACGAGACGCCCTTCGTCGGCGCTGCCCGCTCCGAGGCTGAGGTTTCCGACCGCAAGAAGGTCGTCATCCTCGGCGGCGGCCCGAACCGTATCGGCCAGGGCATCGAGTTCGATTATTGCTGCTGCCACGCCGCCTTCGCGCTGAAGGATGCGGGCTACGAAGCGATCATGATCAACTGCAACCCGGAAACAGTCTCGACCGATTACGACACCTCGGATCGTCTCTATTTCGAGCCGCTGACGGCCGAAGACGTGATCGAAATCCTGCGCGCCGAGCAGGAAAAGGGCGAAGTGGTCGGCGTCATCGTTCAGTTCGGCGGCCAGACGCCGCTGAAGCTTGCCGAGGCGCTCGAAAAGAACGGCATTCCGATCCTTGGCACCGCGCCCGATGCCATCGACCTTGCCGAAGACCGCGACCGCTTCCAGAAGCTCCTGATGAAGCTCGATCTGAACCAGCCGAATAACGGCATCGCCTATTCGGTCGAGCAGGCGCGCCTCGTCGCCTCCGAAATCGGCTTCCCGCTGGTCGTGCGCCCGTCCTACGTTCTCGGCGGACGTGCCATGCAGATCATCCATTCGGAAGGCATGCTGCAGACCTATCTGCTCGACACGGTTCCTGAGCTGGTGCCGGAAGACATCAAGCAGCGCTACCCGAACGACAAGACCGGCCAGATCAACACCCTGCTCGGCAAGAACCCGCTTCTGTTCGACAGCTACCTCGCCAATGCCATCGAAGTTGACGTCGACTGCCTGTCCGACGGCACCGACGTTTACGTCGCCGGCATCATGGAGCATATCGAAGAGGCCGGCATTCACTCCGGTGATAGTGCCTGCTCGCTGCCGCCGCGCACGCTCTCGCCTGCCATGATCGACGAGTTGGAACGCCAGGCGAAGGCCATGGCCAAGGCGCTGAACGTCGGTGGCTTGATGAACGTCCAGTTCGCCATCAAGGACGGCACCGTTTACGTGCTTGAAGTCAATCCGCGCGCCTCGCGTACCGTGCCCTTCGTCGCCAAGACCATCGGCGCGCCGATCGCCAAGATCGCCGCCCGCGTCATGGCCGGCGAAAAGCTGGATGCGACTTTTGCCGCCTACGGCGAAAAGCCCGATCCGCGCAAGCTCAAGCACATCGCGGTCAAGGAAGCGGTATTCCCCTTCGCCCGCTTCCCTGGCGTCGACATTCTGCTCGGACCGGAAATGCGCTCGACCGGCGAAGTCATCGGTCTCGATACCGATTTCGCGCTGGCCTTCGCCAAGTCGCAGCTCGGCGCTGGCGTCGAATTGCCGCGTGACGGAACGGTCTTCGTTTCGGTTCGCGACGACGACAAGCCGCGCGTCCTGCCGGCCATCCGCATGCTGACGGAACAGGGCTTCAAGGTGCTGGCCACCGGCGGAACCCAGCGCTTCCTGGCGGAGAATGGCATCGACGCGACGAAGATCAACAAGGTGCTTGAGGGACGTCCGCATATCGAAGACGCCATCCGCAACCGCCAGGTCCAGCTCGTCATCAACACGACCGACAGCAACAAGGCGATCTCGGATTCGAAATCATTGCGCCGGGCGACGCTGATGCAGAAGGTGCCGTACTACACGACCATGGCCGGCGCTGAAGCCGCTGCCATGGCCATCAAGGCGCTGAAGGCCGGCAGCCTCGAAGTCCGGCCGCTGCAGAGCTATTTCTAAGCGCTAATTTAGGCCGCGACGAATGTCGGCATAATAGTCGGCTCATATTCGTCGCGGCTTCATTCGGTTGGCGTAGCGGTTGTGAATGACAGCTTGCCGCAAACCGCCAGCGATCGGCTTTCAGTCGGCGCGAGCCTTGAGCAGCGTTCCTTAAAGCATCGAATTTTCTGGAAATCGGCGGACGCAATCTGCTATAGATGACAAAATAATGGCTCGACTGGTTCCGAAGTACCGCTTCGGAACCTGTTTTCTTTTGTGTGTGCGGAAGAGCTGCGCAGAGACTAAGGACAAGGAAAATGGTTGAAAAGGTACCGATGACGCAGAACGGGTTCGTCAAGCTGCAGGAAGAACTGCGCTGGCGTCAGCAGGAAGAGCGCCCGAGAATCATCGAGGCAATTGCGGAAGCGCGCGCCCATGGCGATCTGTCCGAAAATGCCGAGTACCATGCTGCCAAGGAAGCACAGAGCCACAATGAAGGCCGCATCGGCGAGCTTGAAGACCTGACGGCGCGCGCTGAAGTCATCGACCTCACGAAGATGTCCGGCTCGAAGATCAAGTTCGGCGCCAAGGTGAAGCTCATCGACGAGGATTCCGAGGAAGAGAAGATCTATCAGATCGTCGGCGACCAGGAAGCCGACGTAAAGGCAGGCCGCATTTCCATCTCGTCGCCGATCGCGCGTGCCCTGATCGGCAAGGAAGTCGGCGACTCGATCGAGGTCAATGCGCCCGGTGGTGCCAAGGGCTACGAAATCCTCTCCATTACCTGGGGCTGATCGCCCGTGCGCGATCGTGATTCAGCGCAGACGAGCGATCTCCGCGAGATCGAGATCATAGCGACGAATTTCAAACGCCGGCTCTCCGGCGTTACTTCCACGATCGTACAGCTGATCCCGAAGCAGATCGAGCTTGGCTATCATATTGCCACGCTCGGTCCCGGCCTGCCGGAGGGCCTGCCCAAGCTTGGCTGGCTCAGGCTTCCAGGCCTTTGGATGAGGCCGCGCCGACACCGTTTGCGCGTCTGGCATGCCCGCCGTAACAACGAGATGCTGATCGGCCTCCTTCTTCGCTCGGTGCTGCGCATGCGCCTGAAGCTTGTCTTCACCTCTGCAGCCCAGCGCCGTCACACTGGCTATACGCGCTGGCTCATCCGCCGCATGGATGCGGTCATCGCCACCAGCACGCGCTCGGGCAGCTTTCTGCAGGTGCCACATACGGTGATCCAGCACGGCGTCGATCTCAATCGCTTTCATCCGCCGGAAACTCGCGACGACCGCATGGCTGCCACGGGCCTGCCCGGCACCTATCTGGTCGGCTGCTTCGGCCGCGTGCGGCATCAAAAGGGCACCGATCTCTTCGTCAAGGCGATGATCGAGCTTCTGCCGCACCATCCGGATTGGACCGCCGTCGTCTGCGGCCGGGTGACGGCGGAACATCGCGGTTTCGGCGATGGACTGGTGAAGCTGGTCGCCGATGCCGGTCTTGCCGACCGCATCCGCTTTCTCGGCGAGGTCGACGATATCAAGCCATGGTATCGCCGCGCGACCCTCTATGTCGCTCCTTCCCGCAACGAAGGTTTCGGCTTGACCCCGCTGGAAGCCATGGCGTCCCGCACCGCCGTCGTCGCTTCCGATGCCGGCGCCTATGCAGAAATGATCATTCCGGGCGAGACCGGCACCGTCGTGCCCGCCGGCGATGGCGATGCTTTGACCAAGGCTATCGCCTTCTATCTCGCCGACCCGGAGGAAGCGCTCCGCCAGGGCGAAAATGCGGTGCGCCATGTGCGCAGCGAATTCGCGCTGGAAAAAGAAGCGATGGCTATCGGCGACATCTATCGCCAGATGCTCGCCACCAACGGCTGAGCGGAGACGTCAGCGGCCGAGATCGATGGCATAGCGTTCGATGAAATCGATCATCGAACGGTCCTCCGTCACATCTTCCTCAATGCTTTTGACGACGGACAGAACCTTGTCCCGATACTTCGTCGCGCTGCTATCGTAGATCCATCCGCGCTCGAGCTTCTCCATCAGCTCTTGCCGGGATTTCGTATAGTAGTGATTGAGTTGCAGGAACTGGTTCGAATAGAACTCCGGCGCTTTCCGCCCGCGCCGTGTAAAGCGCTTGCCGGCATCATTGGCCGTCAGATCCCCGAAAGCGCGCGTCTGGAACTGGTGGACGCTGACCTCGGTCACTTCACATGGGTCGACGATGCATTTGAAATTGCTGACGTTTTCCTTTGACGTCATCGGGTCGGCGCCACGCAGCGTATAATTCAGCGTCAACGGCCCATCAGGCGGCGCCTCGTGGCCGCTGGTGGCGAACATGTGCCACGGCAGCGAGACGTTCGGAAAATCACCAACAGTCTCCAATGCCTGTTCCACCGTCCGCCCCTGTTTCGGCAACAGGAATTCATCGACGTCGATGAAGGCCATCCAGCGGTAGTCGCCGCCGAAATTGAGGATGGCGTGCGCCAAGACGATAACCTGTCCGTTGAGCAGCGTCGCTGTCGCGGCATCGCGCATCCGCCCCGCCCAAGGGATGATCGTCAGCGTTTCCGCGCTCAGAAGGCCGCGAAGGACTGCGCAGGTATCGTCGGTCGAGCCGTTGTCATAGATATAGAAGTGACGAATGCCGACGGCTTGGTGGAAGCGCACCCATTCCTCGATGTAGCGGGCCTCGTTCTTCACGCAGGCGGCAATGGCAATGCCATGACGCCCTGCCCGGGCCGCAGGCGGCTCAATCGTGAGCTTCTTGGCATCGGAGCCTTTGGGTTTCAGCCAGCGCATGAGCCTCACGACCGCGATTTAAACCTGTCATCGTAACCGAAATCATATTTCAGCAACGCCGAAACAGGCGAATAATTGACGAAGGAAACGCCGCGTTCGGCGGCGATCTGCCGAGCAAAGACGAGGTGCTCGACAATGCGGCCCTCGGCCCGCGCAATACCGGAAAATGCCATGTCGTCGCTAGTCTCGTAAAAGCGTGGCTCGCGGTCATTGGAAATATCGATACCGACAAAGCCGATCGTCTGTCGCGCACAATAAAGGGCAAACTGCAGCGCCGATACCGCCACAGACCCGCCAAGGAAAACCCCGCGATCCGGCGAGAGCGAAAAGCCTGCCGAACCCTCTGCATCCAGACGCACATATTGCAGCTTCTTGAGATCATCCAGCGAGCGGCGGCGCGCACCATAGGGCTTGCGGATGTCGTCGATCAGAATGATCGTCTTGTCCGCCAGCCATTCCTTGTCGATCTCGCAGAGCGCGCGCAATACGGCAACGGAAAACAGACAGAGCGAACCCGGCATGATCTTCTTGCGCATCATTTCGATGTGCCGCCAGACGAAGCGTTCGTCCTCGACCGCAATCGCCAATGGCTCGCTGACCTGCTCGCCGAGCAGCCCTATGGCGCCGTTCAAAAGAATGGCGCTGCTGGCTTCCATGCCGCTGAGGTTGCTCTCACGGATCGAAGGCCCGGAGCCGACAATATAGATCGTCTCACCGGCCCGCTCGCGCAGCCGATCCATCCCGGCAAGGTTGGCGACCTTGACGCGGCGATAGAGCACTTCGCTGATATTCTGGCTGCGAACAATGCTGAGCCCTGGAAACCAATCCTGCACATGCGCCTGCGAACCGCCCAGAAACAGGCGCACCGCAGGCTTGATCAGCGCTCTATGCCAGGGCCGATCCGCCATCCGTCTAGAGCTCCACCAGACCGAGCTTCTTGACCTGGCGGATGGTCAGCATCGTGCGCACCGTATCGACATGCTCGTTCGCCGTCAGAACCTCGATGACGAAATCCTGGAATCGGGTGAGGTTTTCGGCCACGCAATGCAGCAGGAAGTCGCTGTCGCCGGACACCATCCATGCCTGCCGGACGAGCGGCCAGGCCGCCGTAGCGCTGGCGAAAGCCTTGAGATTGGCTTCCGACTGATGCTTGAGGCCGACCATGCAAAAAGCCACGAGATCGAAGCCCAGCTTCGGGCTGTTCAGCATGGCGTGATAGCCTTCGATGACGCCAGCCTCCTCGAGCTTGCGCACACGACGCAAGCAAGGCGGCGCGGAAATGCCAACGCGATCGGCCAATTCGACATTGGTCATACGTCCGTCTCGCTGCAGTTCCCGCAGAATCTTGATATCGATGGCATCGAGTTCAGCGCGAAGCACTTTTATTGCCTTTCTTTAATTCCCCCTCGCCAGCTTCTATATAAGGCAGGAAAATTCGCAAGAAAGTTTCTCCTGGGTAACCGATTCTTACACAAAGCAGATTTGCCCTGTTAGTAATGCAAGGCTGCCCTTGAATAAATGCATAAGGCAATCATAAATGAAGCGGCGGATCGTGAAATCGCCTGCTTTGCGCGTTTAAGCCGCGGTTTTCCCGATCGCTGAATTGAAAGGACTGACTATGCCTGCCCGCCACACGAAGGTGCTCATCATCGGCTCCGGCCCAGCCGGCTATACGGCCGCTGTTTATGCGGCCCGCGCAATGCTGAAGCCGGTTCTGATTGCCGGCCTGGAGCAAGGCGGCCAGCTGATGATCACGACGGATGTCGAAAACTATCCAGGCTTTGCCGATCCGATCCAGGGCCCATGGCTCATGGAGCAGATGCTGCAGCAGGCCCAGCATGTCGGCGCCGAGATCGTCAACGACCTCGTGACCGAAGTCGACACCAGCAAGCGCCCCTTCGTCGCCCATACCGACAGCGGTGACGTCTGGACCGCCGACACCCTCATCATTGCGACCGGCGCCAAGGCGAAGTGGCTCGGCATCGAGAGCGAGCAGCACTTCCAGGGCTTCGGCGTTTCAGCCTGCGCCACTTGCGACGGCTTCTTCTATCGCAACAAGGATGTGATCGTGGTCGGCGGCGGCAACAGCGCCGTCGAGGAAGCGCTCTATCTCTCCAACATCACCAAGTCGGTGACCGTGGTCCACCGCCGCGATTTCTTCCGCGCCGAAAAGATCCTGCAGGAACGCCTGTTCGCCAAGGCGAATGTGAAAGTTCTCTGGAACACCGAAGTCGCCGAGATTACCGGCACGCCAGCCAAGCCGCCAATGCCGCCGTCTGTCACGGGCGCGCGCCTGCGCGATACGCGCACCGGCGCCATCACCGAAATGGTGATTGACGGCGTCTTCGTCGCCATCGGCCATGCACCGGCGACTGAACTCTTCAAGGGCAAGCTGAAACTCAAGGACAATGGTTACCTCTGGACCGCGCCGGATTCGACCGCGACCAATGTCGAGGGCATCTATGCCGCCGGCGACGTGACCGACGATACGTTCCGACAGGCGATCACTGCAGCGGGGATGGGCTGCATGGCGGCGCTTGAGGCGGAACGCTACTTGACCGGGCATATGCCCGTCGCCGTGGCTGCGGAGTGAAGCAGCCGATGAGGGGAAACGGCATGCCACTGGATTGGGACAAGCTGCGTATTTTTCACGCGGCTGCCGAAGCGGGTTCGTTCACGCACGCGGCTGATAAATTGCATCTCTCCCAATCCGCCATCAGTCGTCAGGTCAGCGCGCTGGAGCAGGATGTGGGCATCAAGCTCTTCCATCGCCATGCGCGTGGCTTGATCCTGACCGAACAGGGCGAACTGCTCTACCGTACCGCACACGACGTTCTGCTGAAGCTCGAAACGGTCAAGATGCAACTGACCGAGACGACCGACAAGCCGAGCGGCAAGCTGCGCGTGACAACGACGGTCGGCCTCGGCCAGGGGTGGCTGACCGACAAGATCCAGGAGTTCCTGCAGCTTTATCCCGATATGCAGATTCAGCTCATCCTCGACAACGAGGAGCTGGACGTGAACATGCGCCATGCGGATTGCGCCATCCGCCTGCGCCAGCCGCAGCAGTCGGATCTGATCCAGCGCAAGCTCTTCACCGTCCACATGCATGTCTATGCAGCCCCCTCGTACATCAACCGTTACGGCGAGCCGCAATCCGTGGAGGATCTGGACGAGCATCGCATCATCAGCTTCGGCGAGCCGGCACCGAATTACCTGCTTGACGTCAACTGGCTGGAGATCGCCGGTCGCTCCTCCGACAACAAGCGCATGCCGCATTTGCAGATCAACAGCCAGACGTCGATCAAACGCGCCTGCCTGCTCGGCATCGGCATCGCTGTGCTGCCCGACTATATCGTCGGTCGGGACCCGGGCCTCATCCAGCTCGCCATCAATGCGGACGTTCCATCCTTCGATACCTATTTCTGCTATCCTGACGAGATGAAAAACGCGGCTAAGCTTAAGGTTTTCCGTGATTTTGTCGTCGCCAAGGCCCGGAACTGGAATTTCTAACCGTAGGTAAGTGACTGATAACGAACTCTTTTTATCTCTAATATATCAGCTACGCGTATTACGCATATCTGATATGCGCAAATGAGAGTTGAAGCCTGCCCATTTAACTACCATATCGCACATAGCTGATGCACACGGTGGCTTTTCCTCCCAGTTCCACCGCATTGGCTGTTCCCCTCTGGAGGTTTTTGACCTTCATACCTATAGGGCCCTGGTTTACTCCGGCGGCCCTTTTTTTTGCCCTTTTGGCCCTGAGCCCGCAAACGCATAACTGCCATGCACAAAAAAGCATTGCGCACTGCACAAATTAGCATCATAACGCACACAGCTGATGCACATGGTGGCTTTTCCTCCCAGTTCCACCGCATTGGCTGTTCCCCTCTGGAGGTTTTGACCTTCACACCTATAAGGGCCCTGGTTCATACCGGTGGCCCTCTTTTTTTGCCCATTTTCTAAGCAGCCACTCTTGCTGCACTGCAAGAAATAATATTCCGCGTCGGTCTTGATATATCGAAAACCATCGATACATATATCGTCATTATTCGATATTCACGCGGTAAACACCATGGACAAGAGCGAGATACTGAAGGCTTTGGCCCATCCGGCCAGGCTCGAAATCCTCAACCACCTCAAAGATCCGCAGACCCACTTCCCGACACAGGAGCATCCGCTGGAACTCGGCGTTTGCGCCAGCCAGTTCGAGCGCTGCGGCCTGTCGCAATCCACCGTTTCGGCGCATCTCAGCACCTTGCACCGTGCCGACCTGGTAACGACACGGCGCCTTGGCCAGTGGATTTTCTACAAGCGTAACGAAGAGACCATCGCGGCCTTCCTCGAAGCCATGCAAAAGGAACTCTGAACATGCCTCTTGCGCTCCTCATTCTGGCGCTCAGTTCTTTCGCCATCGGCACGACCGAGTTCGTCATCATGGGCTTGCTGCCGGAAGTGGCCTCGGATCTGTCCGTCACCATTCCGCAAGCCGGCTGGCTGGTGACCGGCTATGCATTGGCCGTCGCCATCGGCGCACCGATCATGGCGGTCTCCACCGCCCATCTGCGTCGACGTTCGGCACTCATCATGCTGATGGGCTTCTTCATCCTCGGCAACCTCCTCTGCGCCATCGCCCCCGGCTACTGGGTGCTGATGTTCGCTCGCATCGTCACCGCCCTTTGCCATGGCGCCTTCTTCGGCATCGGCTCGGTTGTTGCGGCAAGCCTGGTAGCAGACGATCGCAAGGCTCGCGCCGTCGCCCTGATGTTCACGGGCCTGACGCTCGCCAACGTGCTCGGCGTTCCCCTTGGCACCGCATTCGGCCAGGCCTTCGGCTGGCGCGCACCGTTCTGGATCGTGTCGCTCCTCGGCGTCGCTTCGATCGTCGGCCTCATTGTCGTCCTGCCGAAGGGCGAGGAAGTGCGGGAAGGCAATCTCGGCCGCGAAATATCCGCGCTGCGCGGCACCGGCCTCTGGCTGTCGCTCTTGACGACCGTGTTCTTCTCCGCCGCCATGTTCGCGCTCTTCACCTATATCGCGCCCATGCTGCGCGACGTCACCGGCGTTTCGCCGAGAACCGTCACCTGGACGCTGCTCTCGATCGGCGTCGGCCTGACGATCGGCAATCTGATCGGCGGAAAGCTTGCGGATTGGCGCCTCGGCACCACGCTTGCGGGTGTCTTCATCGCAATCGCGGTGACATCGGCGATCTTCAGCGTCACCATGCACTCGTTCATCGGCGCCGAGATCACGCTGTTCATATGGGCAGCAGCGGCCTTTGCAGCCGTCCCGGCTCTCCAGATCAGCGTCGTCACCTTCGGAAAAGATGCGCCGAACCTGGTCTCAACCATCAATATCGGCGCCTTCAATACCGGCAACGCACTCGGTGCCTGGATCGGCGGCGTCGTGATCGATCAAGGCTTTTCGCTCTCGCAGGTGCCGCTTGCCGGTTCGGCCATGGCGATCCTCGGCCTCATCACCGTGCTGCTGACTTTCGCAGCCACACGCCCCAAGAGCGAGGCACTCGCCTCCTCCTGACCCCTCTTCTTCTCCCGCCCCCATGATTAAGAAAGGACAACCCATGACAAAATTGTTCGAACCGACGAAGCTTGGTGATATCTCCCTGGCCAACCGCATCGTCATGGCGCCTCTGACGCGCAATCGTTCCCCGAATGCCGTGCCGAATGAGCTGAACGTCAAGTACTACGCTCAGCGCGCCTCCGCCGGCCTGATCATCACCGAAGCAACCGCCATTACCCATCAGGGTCAGGGCTATGCCAATGTGCCGGGCCTCTACACCAAGGAAGCCCTCGATGGCTGGAAGAAAGTGACCGACGCCGTGCACGCCAATGGCGGCAAGATCGTCGTGCAGATGTGGCATGTCGGCCGCATCTCCCACACCACATTGCAGCCGAATGGCGGCAAGCCGGTCTCCCCTACTTCCAAGCGCGCTGAAACCTCCAAGACCTACCTCGTCAACAGCGATGGCACCGGCGGCTTTGCCGATGTCTCCGAGCCACGTGCATTGGAAGCTTCGGAAATCCCCGGTATCATCGAGGATTATCGCAAGGCCGCTCGAGCTGCGATCGATGCCGGTTTCGACGGCGTCGAGATCCATGGCGCCAACGGCTACCTGATCGATCAGTTCCTGCGCGGCAATATCAACGACCGCACCGACCAATATGGCGGTTCGATAGAAAACCGCGCGCGCTTCCTCTTCGAAGTCGTTGATGCCGTTACCAAGGAAGTGGGCGCCGGTCGCACGGCGATCCGCATCTCGCCGGTAACACCATCAGGTGATGCCAGCGATCCGGCTCCGCAGCCGCTCTTCACCTATGTGGTCGAGGGCCTGGCGAAGTATGGCCTTGCCTACATCCACGTCGTCGAAGGCCAGACTGGCGGCAAGCGCGACTTCCTGCCCTTTGACTACGATGCCCTGCATGCAGCCTATAAGGCCGCAGGCGGCAAGGCCGGCTGGATGGTCAACAATGCCTACACACGCGAAATGGCGATCGAGGCTGTCGACAGCGGCAAGGCTGATGTCGTCGCCTTCGGCAAGCCCTTCATCTCCAATCCGGACCTCGTCCATCGCTTGAAGGAAAACGCTACGCTGGCGACATGGGACCAGGCAACGCTTTATGGCGGCGGCGCCAAGGGCTATGCCGACTATCCGACGCTGGATGAGGCAGCCTAAGTTCCGATCCATCGCTTCAGGCAGCGCCTTCGCGCATAGCCGAAGCTGCCGAACGATACCGGACGCAAACACAATACCCTCGCGACGACGCCTCGCGAGGGTTTTTCTATTTTAGCGCTTGAAAACAGGGGGATCACAACCAAACTAAGCAGGCATACCGCCTCGCAGTCCCAGCACCCACAGATAGCAAAGCCGATATATGTTTGATCCCTATATCCACCGCTGGTCACTCATACCGGACGGCGATCCCATCATCACCCATTCGAGTCATCTTCTTCCCGTCATCTGGCGGAACAAGCCCACCATGCTCAAGGTGGCGCAAAATGTTGACGAGAAGTTCGGCAACCGCGTGTTGCGCTGGTGGGACGGCGATGGCGCAGCCTTCGTCTACGAACATGACGACGATGCTGCCCTTATGGAGCGGGCGACGGGGCCAGGCTCCCTGCTCAGCATGGCAATGCGGGGAGAGGACGACGAGGCAAGCCGGATCATGTGTCGGACGGCTGCGCGGCTGCATGCACGCAAGGCCAAGCCACTGCCGTCGGATCTGGTTTCCCTGGATCGCTGGTTTAGGGAACTTGAACCAGCGGCTCGCATCCATGGCGGCATGCTCGCCGCCTGTGCCGAGGTCGCCGCGCGCCTTCTGGCGGATCAACGCGACCAGACCATATTACACGGCGACATCCACCACGAGAACATTCTCGATTTCGGGCCCCGCGGCTGGCTCGCCATCGACCCCAAGCGGGTCTATGGCGAGCGTGGTTTCGATTTCGCCAACATCTTCTGCAATCCCGAGCTGCCTACCGTCACCAAGCCAGGCCGCCTGCAGCGGCAATTGCCGATCATCTGCGCCGAGACTGGCCTCGAGCCGAAGCGCCTTCTGCAATGGATCATTGCCTATGCGGGGCTTTCGGCAACGTGGTTCCTGAGTGATGGCGACACCGAGAATGCGGATTCGGATTTCACCGTCGCCGGCATCGCCTTCGCCGAGCTCAATGCCTGACGGCCGGCTCATGCTGCCGGCAGGCAGCCGATTGCTGCAAGCGTCGATCTGACGGCCTCGTCGATCGGCGTATGCGGCTCCTCGCCGAGAACAGCGACCAGCTTGTCGTTTCTCATCTCCACCGGCACCTTCCAGAGATAGCTCATTTCGCGCAACTCCCGCATGAACGGAACGAAAGGGGCAGCCAGCGGCACGATGATCCAGGGAAACGCCTTGACCTTCACCGCGTGCCCAAGCACACGCCGCACGGCATCGATCATCTGCCTGCCATCGCCATCCCAATGGCCGCGCATGTGATAGACGGCGAACGTAGGCAGCTCGTCGCCCTTTTCGATCAGCCGGATCATCGTTTCGGCGACGTCAGGCAGGTAGGCCCATTGATGCCCAAGACCGGCCTTGCCGGGATAGGTGATGGAATTGACCGGCTTACCCGGCGTGACCATGGCCTGCGAGAACCAGCTATTGGCGCGCGATCCGCCAAAGAAATCGCCGGCGCGAACAATGATAACCGGCGTATCGCCCTGCTCTGCCGCCGCCCTCAGGCGCCGTTCCATCTGCACGCGGATGGCACCCTTGCGGGTCTTTGGACGCTGCGCACTGTCCTCACTCACATTCGGAAAAACATCGGGGCCGAAATTATAGACCGTACCGGGCAGCACGATCCGCGCGCCGACGCTCTTTGCCGCCGCAATGGTATTATCGAGCATCGGCAGCACCAGTTGACCCCAGTTGCGGTAGCCCGGAGGGTTGACGGCATGCACGATGACTTCGGCTCCAGCCGCGGCCTTCAAGACATCTCCAACCAGCATGGCATCGCCCTGAATCCAGTCGAAATCCGGACGGCGGCGAGCCGCCTGCGCGACATCGCGGGTCAGAGCCCGGATGCGCCATCCGCGGGCGGCAAGTCCATCGGCAACAGCACCGCCGATGCCGCCGGTAGCGCCAAGTATCAAAGCCGTCTTTCCATTTTCTGTCTGGTTGCTCATGGTCGTCTCCATCGGTTTCGATGAGCTGACTATGCCTTCCGTCCGACATAAACGAAATTGCCAAAAAATCTGCAGATGATATACATAAATGTATGACTGAGTCTGAACCGAGCTGGGATTTCTACCGCACCTTTCTTGCCGTGCTGCAGCAAGGTTCGTTGTCGGCCGCTGCCCGTGATCTGGGCCTCACCCAGCCTACGATCGGCCGCCATATCGACGCGCTGGAAGCTGCCGTCGGCGCCGAGCTTTTCACCCGCTCGCAACAGGGCCTCCTGCCAACGGATACGGCTCTCGTCCTGAAACCTTATGCCGAGACGCTGGCAAGCACGACGGCCGCCTTGCTGCGAGCCGCTTCAAGCTCACGCGATAAGGTAACAGGCACGGTGCGCATCAGCGCCAGCGAAGTCATCGGCACCGAAGTGCTGCCGTCAATCCTTGCCGAATTGCAGGCCGGCTATCCCGACCTCGTCATAGAGCTTTCCGCATCCGATGCCGTGGAGGATCTATTGCAGCGTGAGGCGGATATCGCGGTCCGCATGGTCGAGCCGGCCCACGAAGCTCTGCTTTCCCGGCATATTGGCATCATCCCCCTGGGCTTCTTCGCTCACCGCAAATACCTTGAAAGATATGGCATGCCCGAGAGCATCGAAGACCTGCAGCGGCACAAGCTGATCGGGTTCGATCGCCAGACGGCCTATATCAGGATGATGCGCAAGCGCTATCCAATCTTCGACGGCATAACCCTCGCCTTTCGATCCGACCATACCATTGCCCAGCACAATGCGCTGCGCGCAGGCCTCGGCATCAGCTTTCTCCATATACCCCTGGCAAGACGCGCCCCCGACCTCGTACGCCTTCTGCCCGAGATCGAACTTCCACTCGACACCTGGGTCGTCATGCACGAAAACCTGAAAACGTCGCCACGCTGCCGCGTGACCTTCGATGCATTGGTCTCTGGCCTGCTGGATTACGTCAAGGGTGGTACGGATGGGAGACGATCGTGACAAAGGGAACGGCCGTCGAACTGGTGCCTTACGATCCAGACTGGCCGGCGGCCTTTCAACGCATTCGCGGCAAGCTCGAACGATTACTAGCACCCCATGTGGTGACAATCGAGCACATCGGCAGCACATCCATCCCCGGCCTGGCGGCAAAGCCGCTTGTCGATATCGATATCATTCTTCGTCATTCCGACGATGTAACGCCGGCGACGCAGCTGCTTCTGGATCAAAATTACGAACCGCGCGGCAATCGTTACGATGATGATGTCTGGGCATTCATGCTGCGAGGCGGCACGCCGCCAGAACGCATCTATCTCTGCTCGCCCGACAATCAGACGCATCAACGAAGAATGATCTTTCGCGATCATCTCAGATCGCATCCTGAGGACATGGCCGCCTATTCCACGCTGAAACAGGGGCTAGCCGAACACTACCGGCACGATGGCGATCGCTATACCGCCGAGAAACGACACTTTGTCGATGCAATCATCGAGAAGGCATTGCGCGCATCGCAAGGCTAAGCGCCAGGAGCCGTGTCAATGGGCGGGAAATGCATTTGGCCATCGATGACTTCCGTTTCCGGCCGGTCGCCGCCATCGGCATATTCCTCATGCCATTTGCCGCTTTCGTCCTGCCAGCTGATTTCCGCAGAGTCACCCCCGACCTGCTGCTCGGCCGCAACAATCCTGGCGGCCTCCACCGCCTCCGAATGTGACGGAAACGCTTCCGAATAAACATCCCGGAACCGATACGCCCATCCGCCGTCATGCGGCACGATTTCGTAAACGACCTTGATCATCCAGATCCTCCTGCTCATCTGCCAAGGCTTTGGGGCCGGACATGGCCGGCGGGCCGCATGCATCTCAGACAGATTTCGAGGATGCCGCGACATTTTAGTTGGGCAGACCTATCCCGTTAGTATTTCATTAAACGGCTTCGACTGCAAATTTCACCCCAACATGCGCGCTTGATGTGAAAAATCATTGATTTAGATTGCAACCGGGAATCGGCGCAAAGGTTGGGAACGTGATCACATCAAACTGGTTTAGACAGGAAAAAGCACTCTTGGTGGCGCTGGCGGTCGCCGTCATTGCCTATGCCGTCGAGCACACCGTGCTGGAAATGGGGCAGACCGCGTCCATGATCGCGGCGGCGGCATTGATCGCAACGATTGTGCTGGCATCCATGCGCGTTGCCCACCACGCCGAAAACCTCGCGGCAAAAGTCGGCGACCCCTATGGCACGATGATCCTGACATTGGCAGCCGTTGCCGTCGAAGTCATCATCCTTGCCATCATGATGAGCGGAGAGAGTTCGCCGACACTGGTCCGCGACACCATCTACTCGGCCGTCATGCTCGACATTAACGGCATCCTCGGCCTTGCCGCCCTTCTCGGCGGATTGAAGCATGGCGAGCAACCCTACAACGACGATTCCAGCCGAACCTATGGCGTGATGATCCTGACGGCCATGGGCATTTCGATGATCGTGCCGGAATTCATCCCTGAAGCGAAATGGCATTTCTATTCCGCCTTCACCATCGTTGCGATGATCGCGCTCTACGCGCTGTTCCTGCGCATGCAGGTCGGCAAGCACAGCTATTTCTTCAGCTACAGCTATCCGCGCACCGAGAAGAAGCTCTCGGCACCCGAAGAGCATCACGAGGACGAATCCACCACCACGTCGATCGTCACGATCCTGATCGGCGTCGTGCTGATCGGTGCACTCGCGGAATTCATGTCGGGGTTCATGGATGTCGGCCTCAAGGGCACGGGCGCACCACCGGCTATCGCCGCCATCGTCGTCGCGGCAATATCGGCAGCCCCGGAAATCCTGACGGCCCTGCGCGCGGCGCTGCGCAACCGCATGCAGGCGACGGTAAACATCGCTCTGGGTGCCTCGCTTTCGACCGTCATCCTGACGGTGCCTGTGATGGAGGCGATCGCGCTCTATACCGGTCAACCCTTCATCATGGCGATGTCACCAGTGCAGACCGTCATGGTGATGATCACGCTGATCGTCGCCGCCATAAATCTCAACGATGGCGAGACCAACGCCATCGAAGGCATGACCCACTTTATCCTCTTCGCCACCTTCATCATGCTGACGACGCTTGGACTTTGACTCTGATTTCAAAGGCTTGGGGCGGCAGGCGGATTCAGATCGCGAAGCGCTTGAATCAATTGATGAACCAGCATCAAGGCCTTTAAGACAAAAAGCCCGTCATCTCTGGCGGGCTTTTCATTGAACTAGTCTTGGAACCGCTTATTTGCAGGCGCCGCAGAAACGCTGGATGCGGCGGCAAGCTTCTTCGAGCAGCTCTTCCGAGGTCGCGTAGGAGATGCGGAAGTTCGGGCCGAGGCCGAAGGCAGAACCGTGCACGACGGCAACGCCTTCCGATTCCAGCAGCTCGGACACGAAGTCTTCGTCCGTCTCGATGATCTTGCCGGTCGGAGCCGTCTTGCCGATCAGGCCGGCGCAGGACGGATAGACGTAGAAAGCGCCTTCCGGAACCGGGCACGAAAGACCCTTTGCCTGGTTCAGCATGGATACAACGAGATCACGGCGACCTTCGAAGATCTTCTTGTTGCGCGGAATGAAGTCCTGCGGACCATTCAGCGCTTCGACGGCAGCCCACTGGGCGATCGAGGTCGCACCCGAGGTCTGCTGACCCTGGATCATGTCCATGGCCTTGATGAGCTGCAGCGGGCCGGCAGCGTAACCGATACGCCAGCCGGTCATCGCATAGGCCTTCGAGACGCCGTTCATCGTCAGCGTGCGGTCATAGAGGCTCGGCTCGACTTCGACCGGCGTGGCGAACTTGAACTCGCCATAGGTCAGGTGCTCGTACATGTCGTCGGTCAGGATCCAGACATGTGGATGCTTGACCAGCACGTCCGTCAGCGCCTTCAGTTCGTCATGCGAATAGGCGGCGCCCGACGGGTTGGACGGCGAGTTGAACATGAACCACTTGGTCTTCGGCGTGATCGCCTTTTCGAGGTCGGCGGGCTGAAGCTTGAAGTTGTTGGCCTGCGTCGTCGCGACGAAAACCGGCGTGCCGCCGCAAAGCGCCACCATCTCCGGATAGGATACCCAGTAAGGTGTCGGGATCACGACTTCGTCGCCAGGGTTCAGCGTCGCCATGAAGGCGTTGAACAGGATCTGCTTGCCGCCCGTGCCGACGATGGTCTGCTCGGGAGCGTAGTCCAGATTGTTCTCGCGCTTGAACTTGGCAGCAATCGCCTTGCGCAGTTCAGGAATGCCGGCAACCGGCGTGTACTTCGTCTCGCCGCGATTGATCGCGTCGATGGCCGCCGTCTTGATATTATCGGGCGTATCAAAATCAGGCTCGCCTGCGCCGAGGCCGATCACGTCGCGTCCTTTTGCTTTCAACTCGCGCGCTTTCTGGGAAACGGCGATGGTGGCAGAAGGCTTTACACGGGAAAGAGCGTCGGCAAGAAAGGCCATGATGATCGGTCCTATTCGGTTGAAATGGGCAGAAAGCCTGTGGACCAGATTTCTGCGCTAAGCTCTATGTCGAATATGGGCCGAGGTTTCAAGCACAAAGGCGTCACAGTGGCTTTATTTCATGGCTTTCCGGGCGCTGCCTTTCGCACCATCTTCGGCCGATCTTGAGGTGCCGGCGAAAGACCGCGCATGACCTCCGCGTCGCCGTGCGCCATCCCGCTGATCCCTCGACGTTGAATCAATTTGCGAGGCAGCTGATTCAGTTTCTGAAGAGCGTTGAAATTTCCGATGAAAATCAAACAGTTTCCCGTATCCGGAACTTCACGCGAGCCTGTCGACACAGATCGGGTCGACGCATCGGCGCCTTGCCCTCCGTCTGGATCGACCGGAGAAACATGGAGACGCCACCTTTGCGAACACAATGGCGTTATCGACCACACACCTCTCCTTGAACGCCGGGTCGGCCGCCCCACGTTGCGAAAGCGGCTATATTGGGGGAGTTGAGAACATGCGCTTTGGTCCAGGACGATTTGCGATTGCCTTGGTGGCATCAGCTCAGTGGTCGGCAGGCGCGGCATCTGCCGAAACCTCTCAGACCATCAAGACGCAGAAAGTGGCGGCCAAAGTCGAAACGATCGCCACCGGGCTCGAACATCCCTGGGCGGTCGCAGTGCTGCCGGATGGCGCCTATCTTGTGACCGAACGGCCCGGCCAAATGCGCCTGATCCGCGATGGCAAGGTGTCAGCCCCGATTGTCGGAGTGCCGGAGGTCTATGCCCACGGACAAGGCGGCCTGCTGGACGTCGAACTCGACCCGAAATTCAGCAGCAACCGAACCCTGTATTTCACCGCCTCGGTGGCAGCCGACGGCGGCAGCGGCACGGCCGTGTTCCGCGCCAAACTTTCACCGGACGAGAAGCAACTGACCGAGGTGAAGCGCATTTTCCTGATGAACAAGCTGTCGCGCGGCAATATCCAGTATGGTGCACGCATCGCCATTGCCAGGGATGGCAGTCTTTTCGTCGGCCTCGGCGATCGCGGCGAGCAGGATCGCGCACAGGATTTCCATGACGATGCGGGCTCCATCATCCATATCGAGGCGGATGGCAGCATTCCCACCGACAATCCCTTCAAGGATGGCAAGAGCGCTTTACCGGAAATCTGGTCGAAGGGTCATCGCAATCCGCAGGGCATCACATTCGATACGGCGACAGGCAAGCTCTATACGGCCGAGCATGGCGCGAAGGGCGGCGACGAGATCAACACGCCCGAAGCTGGCAAGAACTATGGCTGGCCGGTCATCTCCTATGGGGTCAACTACAACGGCACGAAGATCGGCATCGGCACGGCGAAGAAGGGCATGGAACAGCCCCTCTTCTACTGGGATCCGTCGATCGCACCCGGCGCCATTGCCGTCTATCGCGGCAAGATGTTTCCGGAATGGAATGGCGACCTGCTGGTCACGGCGCTGAAATTCCAGCTGCTGTCTCGTCTCGAGCGCGACGCCGGCGGCAAGATCACCGAGCGGGAACGCATGTTCGACGATAAATTCGGTCGCATGCGCGACATTGTTATCGCGCCCGACGGTGCGCTTTTGATCACGACGGACGAGAATGATGGCGCGCTTTTGAGAGTTTCAAGAGCGACGAACTAGGCGCATGTGGCTCGCCGTCGCCGGCACCTTTCGGCCTTGCTCCGGGCAAATGCAACTGCTAACGGTCATCAAGATCGGTCCCCCTCCCGTAGGATGCAAATGTCTCGCATACAGGCGAATTTATTGTTGTTGCTGGCTGCCGCAATCTGGGGCGGAGGCTTCGTCGCACAATCGACAGCAATGAAGTCGATCGGACCGTTCTGGTTCATCGGTCTGCGGTTCGCCGTCGCGACCATCGTTGTCCTGCCCTTTGTGTGGATGGAAAACAGGAAGACGGCGCAGCCGCTGACGCCTCGCAACTGGCTCTCCTTCGTGCTGATCGGCGTCGCGCTGTTCGGCGGCGCCGCAACGCAGCAGCTAGGGCTCCTGACCACAACCGTCACGAACTCCAGCTTCATCACCGGCCTTTACGTCGTCTTCGTACCCTTGATCGCCGTCGTCTTCCTGCGCCGGTCTCCCCATTGGATCATCTGGCCGGCGGCTCTGATGGCGCTCGGCGGCATCTATCTCCTGTCCGGCGGATCTCTGTCGCATCTGACAATCGGCGATTTCCTCACCGTGATCTGTGCGCTGTTCTGGGCCGCGCAGATCACGCTTGCCGGCTCTGCCGTCAACGAAACCGGCCGGCCCCTCGGTATTTCCGCCACGCAATTCGCAGTCACCGCCGTCCTCGCTTTGGCAGTAGCCGCCGACATAGAGCCGATCAGCGTGGCCGCCATCCGCGCAGCACTCGGCGAAATCCTTTATGTCGGCATCTTTTCATCCGGCCTTGCCTTCGCGCTGCAGATTATCGGCCAGCGTTACACGACCGCCCCGCAGGCGGCGATCTTCCTCTCCTCGGAAGCTCTGTTCGGAGCCTCGCTTGGCGCTTTGCTCCTCGGCGAGACCATGGGACCGCTCGGCTATGCCGGTTGCGCCTTGATGTTCACCGCCATGCTGGCAGTAGAACTGGTACCGGAAATCGTTCGCCGCCGCAGCGCAACGGCCTGAAAACGGCCCGAAATGCACGCTATGGCTGTTCGCGGCCACTCTCTTTGAAATTTTCTCGAACAGTCTAAAACGGGCGCAGATCGCCAGCGATTTGGGAAAATTTCACCAAAATTATATCGCCAACGATGCAAAACCCTTAGAAACTTGTTTCAACGTGGGAAAATTTGCGAATCGCCATAACATCATCGCGTTACAGGACTGTGCTCCTCCCGATACGTTAAAAAACTTTTGCTTGCCAATTCCCAATAAACACAGCACTCTCAACGATGTTCGGGCATTTTTAGAGCATGGGAAGTCCTAATAGAATTGCGCGCCGGAAACGCTAATATTCCGGTCAGCTTGGTCAAGACGCGGGGTGGCAAACATCGCATCGAGATCGAGCCGAGGTATAGGGGACCTTTTCCTTCAAATTGCGAGAACTGCCTGCAAGCGCCCGCAAGGGCAATACAGTAGTGCTGCCCGTGTGGATGGCGGGCAGAGAGAAAAGGGACCTTAGGCATGGCCGAGACTGGCACTGTAAAGTTTTTCAACACCGATAAGGGCTTTGGCTTCATCAAGCCGGACAAAGGTGGAGCAGACATCTTTGTACATATTTCTGCGGTTCAGGCATCCGGCCTGGCAGGACTGTCTGAAAACCAGAAAGTAAGCTTCGACACGGAACCGGATCGCCGCGGTAAGGGACCGAAGGCCGTCAATCTCCAGATTGCGGGCTGATACGTCTCACGGCTATCATTCGAGTTGAGGCCCGGCAGCGATGCCGGGTTTTTATCATTCAGTCTGCATTCAGCTTATCGCATTTAGTCTGCCTGACATGAAAGAGCGGGGATAATAGTTGTCCCGTTTTCGTTGAAGGATAGACCAATGACCATACTCGGCAAATCGCTCGTCATGTCCGCCATGGCTGCAGCATTGACGCTGACGTCCATGAGTGCAGCTTCAGCGGACGAATATTGGCGTCACCGCAACCGGGATGGTTGGGCGCTCGGCGCCGCCGGTCTCGCTACCGGCCTCATCGTCGGCTCGGCGATCGCCAGCCAGCCGCGCTATGTCGAGCCGGCACCGGTCTATGTCGAACCTGACTATGACGCCCCTCCTCCGCCCTATTATTATCGCCCGGCGCCGCGCCGCGTCTACGTCGAACGGGATGTCAGCTACTACGCTCCGCCGCCGGTCTCGGGCCTGCGCCCGTGGTCGTCCGCATGGATGCGCTATTGCTACGATCGCTACAGAAGCTTCGACGGCCAAAGCGGCACCTATGTCGGCTTTGACGGCATGCGTCACTTCTGCACGGCAGATTGATCCAGACACATCGGACCAGATCGAGAAAGCGCCGCCCCTGAGCGGCGCTTTCTGATTCAAAGCCCGCGGAGGAAAGGATTGGTGCGACGCTCGTCGCCAATGCGGCTGCCCGGACCGTGACCGCAGATGAAGCCGACTTCGTCGCCAAGCGGGAAGACCTTGTCGCGGATCGAATCCAACAGCTGCTGATGGTTGCCGCCGGGCAAATCCGTGCGGCCAATCGAGCCGTTGAAAAGCACGTCGCCGAGATGCGCGAAGCCCTGCTTGCGATTGACGTATATGACGTGGCCGGGCGCGTGACCCGGGCAGTGAAACACCTCGAATTCATGTTCGCCGAAGGAAACCTTGTCGCCATCCTTCAAAAAGCGATCCGGCACCACATTGCGCACGCCGTCGATGTTGAACATCTTGCCCTTGGCCTCGATGTCCTCGAGCAAGAACCGGTCATCCTCATGCGGGCCGATCACCTCGATATCAAGCGCCTCACGCACCTCGTCCGCACCGCCGGCATGATCGATATGGCCATGAGTCAACCAGATGGCCTTCAAGGTCAGACCATTTTCACGCACCGTCTGCAGGATGACGTCGACATCGCCACCGGGATCGACCACCACCCCTTCCTTGGTATCCGGGTCGAACAGGATGGTGCAATTCTGTTCGAAAGGGGTCACCGGAATGATGCCGGCCTGGAGCATGCCCATGAAGCGCCTCGTCTCTTGGATCGTCGTGCTGCCGGTATAGCCGCAAACTCCGGGCAAAACAGCCCCTGGCGCTTTCAAAGTGCCGTGCTCACGCGAACGCCAACCTGCGGAATCCGGAAATAGGTAAATAATTCGAGCAGTTACCTGAACCTTCTCTCAGCAAGCGTCAGAGCTGAACCGCGCGGACCGGAACACTGAAGCGTGCGAAGCGTTGAGATACGTCTTTAAAGGCAGAAGGAGAGAACCAATGTCCTTGAAGAGAAATCTGCTGCTGACCGGCCTCGTCCTTGTCGGCAGCGCCGGTCTGGCACAGGCCGAAATGGCCGCGACCACGGCGAGCGACATCGAAGTCCGTTCAGGCCCCGGCGCCGAGTTTCCAACCGTCGGCGTCGCAACACGTGGCTCCGAAGCGACGCTGGACGGCTGTATCGAAGGCAGCCGCTGGTGCCGCGTAGATGTCAACGGCATGCGCGGCTGGGTCTATGCTCAGTATCTCAACGTCGAGCAAAACGGCGCCTCCGTCGTCGTTCAGGATCATCGTGACGATCTCGGCATTCCCACAGTTACCTACGAGCAGACTGACCCAGTCAGGACGGGCAGCGTGCGAGCCGTACAGCCGGGCCCGAACGACGAATTGCTCGGCCCCGCCGATGAGAATGGGGACACTGTCGTCGCCGTTACACCGCCAGGCAATATCCGGGGCTACATCGACGAGAATCCGGTCGACACAGTCCAACTGGACAACGACGCAGTGGTCGGCGCCACACTGCCGCAAAGCGTCGAGATCCACCGTATCCCGGACTACCGATACAGCTATGTCGAGGTAAACCGCCAGCCGGTCCTGGTTGATCCAGGCACGCGACGGATCGTTTACGTCTATCGCTGATTCGGCTCGAAACCCGAGCAAGATGGCAAAATTCGCGTGCGGCTAGTCGGCCGCATGCCTAAGAAGCGGATTTCCCCTGCTTTTATCGCGGATTTCTCCCGTTTGAGTTGCCCTTCTATTTCCACCGTCTGGTGCATGATGTAATCCTAATATCAGTGAGGATTATCGCCGCTCCCTGGCACCGATCCAGGATGCGACGAGAGGGCATCCGGAAGCGTCTTCCGGAACTATGGGAGAAGGGCAATCATGGAAAGTCTAGGGCCTATCATCACACAGCTGATAGCCGGCGCAATCGGCGGCAACGCCGCAAGCGCCGTTTTGAAGCAGGACGGCATCAATCTTATCGCCAGAACGATCGCGGGCGCCATTGGCGGCCTTGGCGGTGGGGTCATCCTCAATCTGATCGGCAGTGAAGCCCTCACCGGCCTCGTGGCACAGGGCATATCATCGCTGATCGCCGGCGGCGTGCTCTCGGCAATCGTTGGCGCGGTTCTCGGCCGCAAGTCGTAAAATTATACGCAGCAAAAGCCGAGCGACATGCACGCTCGGCTTTTGCGTATCCATATGCAGGCCTGTTTGAAAGCTGTGGCTTCGATGCCCCGCGGGCGCTCATTGCATGAGGCAAGAGGAAGTCGCGATTGCTGCCGACCGGCTGATGATCCCGCACCAATGCGATTGCTTTCGCGGAAGATATTCGTTTTTCGCGTCACCTGCCCGTCAGAGCCATGTATAACAGCGGGGCGGGTTTACACTATGTCGACTGGTTGCTGTTCTCCTTGCGCAGCATCCGCGCAGCGCCGGGGAATTCAGGGATGTTGAAGTTTTTGCAAAGCCGCATCTAATTTCGCGCGAACGGCAAGCTCGTTCCTGCAAAGCGGCATTGTGCGGGAGCAACCGATGGCATAAAAATGTCAATAAAGCTGACATATTTTTGCATAAGTTTCCCGAACGATTGAAGATAAAAAGGAAATGCTACGGTGGCACGACAGATGAGCCAAAACGCGACAAAGGCGGAGTTGCTGGCAACGCCGATGCAGAACGCGGGAATCATCGATTTCGAGATCATCGAGCTGCTTTTCTTCGCCTACCGCGACTTCGTATCGGATCCGGATCAGATCCTCGTCAAGAGCGGCTTTGGCCGGGCCCATCACCGCGTCGTCCATTTCGTTAACCGCGAACCCGGGATGACCGTTGCGGACCTTCTGGAAACACTGCAGATCACCAAGCAGAGTTTGGCGCGGGTTCTAAAACAATTGATCGATTCAGGTTATATTCGGCAGGTCGCCGGTCCCGAGGACCGGCGTCAACGCAAGCTTTATCCCACGCAAGCGGGCCGCGATCTGGCGCTGGCGCTGGCCGAGCCGCAATCGCGCCGTATTGAACGGGCATTCGAAGGCGCATCGGAAGCAACGCGCGAAAGCGTGAAACGTTTCCTGAGGGGAATGCAAACCGAGACGTGACGACGGTTCCAGCTGCACAAGGCTGGCGCGAAATGGATCATTTCCATCAACGGGCAGGATTGAGACGGATCGAATGACGACGAAGACAGCTATTTCGGACGATGCGGCACATCTTTTGGTTGTGGATGACGACACGCGTATCCGCGCCCTCCTCAATCGCTACCTTATGGAGAAGGGATTTCGCGTGACGGCGGCGGCAGACGGCGCCGAAGCGCGCCGCAAGCTCGAAGGGCTCGATTTCGATCTCATCATCATGGATGTGATGATGCCCGGCGAATCCGGCATCGAGCTTACGGCAAGCCTGCGGGCCATCAAGAACATCCCGGTCATCATGCTGACGGCGCTTGCGGAAGCCGATTCCCGCATTGCCGGCCTTGAGGCCGGCGCCGACGACTATCTCCCCAAGCCCTTCGATCCGCGCGAGCTGGTGCTGCGCGTCAACAATATCCTTCGCCGTAACACCCCGGCCGATTCCCCGAAAATCGAGCTTGTCATGTTCGGGCCCTATACGTTTTCGCTGACCCGCAAGGAGCTGAAAAAGTCGGCGGAACTCATCCGCCTGACCGACCGGGAGCAGGAAATCATGCTGCTCTTTGCCAAGCGTGCCGGTGAGACCATCCCGCGTCATGAACTGATCGGCGGCGACGCCGAGGTTGGCGAGCGCACCATCGATGTGCAGATAAATCGGCTGCGCCGCAAGATTGAAGACGATCCGGCAAACCCTATCTGGTTACAGACGGTACGTGGCATCGGCTACCGTCTGAGCATAGACTGAGTTCGGTTCCAAAGGTCCGCGGCAATGGTGGCATTCGATTCGATCAGACGTGAACAGGATCACACGCCGTCGAATGGGCTGCGGTGGCTTTCGCGCTGGATGCGCAGATATGTGTTGCCGACCGGTCTCTATGCCCGCTCGCTGCTCATCTTCATCCTGCCGATGATCATCCTTCAGGCCGTCGTTACCGTCGTCTTCATGGAACGCCACTGGCAGATGGTGACGCAGCGGCTGTCGATGGCGACCACGCGCGATATCGCCGCGATCATCGCCATCATTGAGACCTATCCGCAGGACGCGGACTTTTCGGCCATTACCCAGATCGCCCGGCAAAAGCTCGATCTCAGCATCTCGATCGAGCCGGGCGGCGAATTACCGCCTCCGCGCGAGAAGCCATTCTTCTCGATCCTCGACGGCATTCTGAGTGACGAGATCCGCGATCAGATCAACCTGCCCTTCTGGATCGACACGGTTGGAAACTCCAGCCTGGTCGAGATCCGGGTCAAGCTGCCCGACAAGGTGCTACGCGTCTTTGCCAAGCGCAGCCAGACCTATGCGTCCAATACGCATATTTTCATCCTCTGGATGGTCGGCACCTCATTGGTTCTGATCGGCATCGCCGTATTGTTCCTGCGTGGCCAGATCAGGCCGATCCTGGCGCTGGCCCGCGCCGCCGAGAGCTTCGGCAAGGGACAGCGCCTGGAGAACTACTCTCCGCGTGGCGCCGACGAGGTTCGGCGCGCTGGCCTTGCTTTCATCCTGATGCGCGAGCGCATCGAGCGACAACTCGAGCAGCGCACGGCGATGCTGTCAGGTGTCAGCCACGACCTGCGAACGGTGCTCACTCGCTTCAAGCTCCAGCTCGCTCTTGCCAGCGACAATCCCGATCTGGCCGGCCTCAACGAGGATGTCGAGGATATGCAGAGCATGCTCGAAGGCTATATGGCCTTTGCACGCGGCGAAGCGGAGGAGGATGTCGGCCAGTTCAAGCTCAGCGACATCCTGGAGAGGATTCGGCAGGACTTCACATTGCACGGCAAATCCATGGACTTCACCATCGACGGTGACGACGAGATTTCCGTCCGTGCGAATGCCTTTACCCGACTTGTCACCAATCTTGCCACGAATGCGCGCCGCTACGCCAAAAGTCTGCGTATCGAGGCCAAGCATAGCGCCAAGTGGCTGACGATCATCTTCGACGACGATGGCCCGGGCATCCCCCCCGAGGCGCGAGAGGATGTCTTCAAGCCGTTCTTCCGGCTGGATTCTGCCCGCAATCTCGACAAATCCGGCACCGGCCTCGGCTTGGCCATTGCCCGCGATATCGCCCGCAGCCATGGCGGCAACGTCACGCTATCCGACAGCCCGCTGGGCGGCCTGCGCGCCACCATCCGCATTCCTGCCTGAAGGAGAAGGCACTATGTCGATCGACATCGATGGCATGCATTGGCTGAACGCGCCGCCGGCATGGGAAATGAACCAGGGTCGGTTATTCGTACGCTCAGGCAACAAGACCGATTTCTGGCAGGAAACCTATTACGGCTTCCATCGCGACGACGGTCATTTTCTCGGAAAGCCGCGCCGGGGTGACTTTACCGCCGAGGTGAGCTTCATCGGGCATTACCGTGAACTCTACGATCAGGCAGGCCTGATGATCCGCCACGATGCCAGGCACTGGATGAAATGTGGGATCGAATATACCGATGGCGCAAGGCATTTCAGCGTCGTCGTCACCAATGGCAATTCCGACTGGTCGGCCTTTCGGCTGGAGCATGAATTCGACGTCATGTCCGCGCGGGTGACACGCAACGGCGACGCACTCTTCATCCAGTATCGCACCGACAGGATGGACGAATGGCGCATGGCAAGGCTCGCCTGGTTCGACGCGACCCTGGAGGAACTGTCGGTCGGTCCTGCCTTTTGCTCGCCACAACGAGAAGGCTTCGAAGCGGAATTTCTCCACTTCAGCCTGACTGATCCGCTATCAAGGGATATTCATTGAGCCATTCATTCCCTTGAAGGAATGCAGCTTACATCATCTTCTTGCCGTTCGGCACTGGATGCGTCACGGCGGCAAGGACGATCGCGCCTGCCTCATCCTCGAATCCGAGCGTCAGAACTTCTGAACGCACCGGGCCGATTTGACGCGGCGGGAAATTGACCACGGCAAGCACCTGCCGGCCGACAAGGGTTTCCGGCGTGTAGTGCACGGTAATCTGCGCGGAGGAACGCTTGATACCGATCTCCGGTCCGAAATCGATCCGCAGCTTGTATGCGGGCTTGCGGGCTTCCGGAAAGGTCTCCGCCTCGATGATCGTCCCGACGCGAATATCCACGCGCTCGAAATCGCCATAGGTGATCTCTTCCGTCATGCCTCGGCCTTCCCCATAGAGCATTTCCAGGAAAAGTGCGCAGCGGTTTTCCGTTTGGAATGCGTAAAAACAAAGAGATAGAGCGCTTTCGCGATTCGAAGAAAAGCGAAAATGCTCTAGAATTCAACCGGCCAGCTCTTGCGCTCGCTTGCGGGCCGCTTCAATCGCCGCATCGAACAAGGGCTGCATGCCGTCTTCCGCCATCAAGACGCCCAGCGCCGCAGCGGTCGTGCCGCCGGGAGACGTGACGTTCTGGCGCAGACGCGCTGCGTCGTCGGGGGACTGATGGAGCAATTCACCAGCCCCCGCGACAGTCTCCCGTGCGAGCCGCATGGCGAGGTCCGCCTGCAGGCCGAGCTTCCGGCCGGCTTCCGCCATGCATTCGACGAGATAGAAAACATAGGCGGGACCGCTGCCCGAGACCGCGGTTACGGAATCGATATCGGCCTCTCCCGGCACCCACTCGACCGGGCCGGATACCTTGAGGAGATTCTGGACAAGTTGCCTCTGAAATTCGGCAACCCTGTCATTCGCAAAAGCGCCGGTAACGCCGCGCCCGACCATAGCAGGTGTATTGGGCATGGCTCGCACCATGGCTGCTTCACCGAGATGCGCTTCGAGCGCGGCGAGCGTCTTGCCCGCCGCAATCGATACGACCACTGTATTGTCACCCACCGTAGCCTTCAATGGCGGCAGCACGGCATCCATCATCTGAGGCTTGACGGCAATGAAAAGCACACCCGCCGTCACGCCGGCAGGAACGCCCGTGACATGGCTGGCGCCCGCATCCGCAATCATCTTCCGCATCGGCTCGGACGGATTGGGATCGACGACGATGACCGAAGATCCGGGCACTCCGTTCTTCAACCACCCCGTCAGCAGCGCACCGCCCATATTGCCGGCGCCGATCAGCAGGATCGGCCCGGAGGATGCGAAAGCACTGGCGGACTGTTGGCCTGTCATGTCACGCTTCGCCTACCGTTTCGAAGAGCACCGCTTCCATGGCGCGGTTGGCATCGAGGCCAGACCACACCACGAACTGGAAAGCCTGATAGTATGCCTCGCAGGTGTCAAGCGCATTGGAAAGCAGCACTTCCACCTGCCGGTTTGTCGGCTCGGCACCGCCTGACAGCAGCAGCGACTGGCGGAAAATAACGATATCCTCCTGCCGCCACAGATCGAAGTGGCCCATCAGCACCTGACCATTGATGCAGGACAGTAGCTTGATCACCTCGTTGACGCGGGGCTCCGAGACCTTCACGTCGAATGCACAGGCGATATGCAACGCCTCGAATTCTTCCATCCACGAGAAAGACACGTGGTAATCGGTCCACCGCCCTTCGACCGTCATGGCAAGCTCGTCTTCGCCTGATCGTTCAAACGACCAGTCGTTGTTGGCCGCCACGAACTCGATCATGTCCACCGGATTCGATTGTCGTTCGACTTCCATTTCCATAAGGCTCATGCAGCACCTTCTTGACCGGAACGAATGCAGTTTTCCCGTGGTTCAACACTGAAATAACGCAACCCGCTTTACCCCGGAAACATCCTCGGGATGATGTTGAACGGCTGCCAGACTAACGCGTCCACCCTGCCCGGAGCTTACCAAGTCCGTTTCGAATCATCATTTAAAATCAGTGTATAGCGGCATGCCCGGCCTGCCAGCCCCTGAGCGGCGTTTTTGGAAACGGCGCTGTGGACAGCGGTTGTCGCACCTATTCAGAAGGGAGTCATAACCGACTCTGGCAATTGGCTTTTTTGCCTATGTCCACAGGTGGAAAAACAAATGAAATTTTTGAATAAAAAATGCGCGGCAAACGAGTGCCGCGCCAATCCGCAGTGGAAGATTGCAGCTTATTTGCCCTTGGAGGCAAGCTTGGCTTCGAGTGCTTCGATTCTCGCAAGCAGCGCCTCGTTTTCGTCGCGCGCCTTGATCGCCATTTCGCGAACGGCCTCGAATTCCTCGCGCTTGACGATATCCATGCTGTTGAGCCAGCGCTCGGCATGGGCGTTGAAAGCGGTCTCAACCTCGCGGCGCACGCCCTGGGCAGCACCGGCGGCATCGGTCATCAGCTTGGCAAATTCATCCAAGATACGGTTCGGTCCAGTGCTCATAGCAATCTCCTTGCGGCCGTCAGCCCCTAAAACCAGCAGGCTTCGATACGGGGCCAGATAGTGTTGAGGTAGGATTTCCAAGGGGCCGATGCAAGCAAATTGAGATAGGACGGGGACAACCGGACCCACGATAACGGGCATATCAATAATCGACTTGACCGTTTCGACAGCGAGCGCCATGTTCCGCGCACATTTGAACTTAAAATATTCCTGTCCCGAAAAGGCGCAGTGCTTTTGGGAATCACGCTGCAACGGGCCTGACGATCTTGCTGACATCCGCCAATCTCGCCGCCATCCTGCCATTTCCGGATATCGATCCGATTGCCGTTTCCCTGGGTCCAATTTCGATCCACTGGTACGGGCTCGCCTATGTGGCGGGCATCCTGCTTGGCTGGTTCTATGCGCGCCGTCTGGTCGACAACGGCAAGCTTTGGCTGAACGACAGCGCTCCGATGACGCGCCAGCATCTGGATGACTTCATCCTCTGGGTGGCGTTCGGCATCGTTCTTGGCGGCCGCATCGGCTACATCCTGTTCTATGATCTCGATCCGGTCCTTGCCAATCCGATCCGCGCCATCGAGGTCTGGAACGGCGGCATGTCTTTCCATGGCGGCTTGATAGGCACGACCATCGCCATGTTCCTGTTCGCAAGACGCAACAATATCCCGGCATGGAGCCTGTTCGATATCGTTGCCGCAGTCGCGCCGATCGGGCTCTTCTTCGGTCGCATCGCCAATTTCATCAACGGTGAGCTTTGGGGCCGGGTCTCGGATGTTCCCTGGGCGATGGTATTCTGCAGCCCGCATGTGATTGCAGCGCATAATGGCGTCTGCCCCGCAGGCCCCGATCCGCGCCATCCAAGCCAGCTTTACGAGGCCGGTATCGAAGGCATCATCCTCTTCCTCGTTCTCTTCATTCTCACGCGCTGGGCCTTCGCGCTCAAGAAGCCCGGCACGGTCAGTGGCATTTTTGTGATTGGCTATGCCTTCTCGCGTATTTTTGTCGAATTCTTCCGTCAACCTGATGAGCAGCTCGGTTATCTCCTCGGCACGAACTGGCTAACGATGGGAATGGTGCTGTCGCTGCCTATGGTCGCCATCGGCCTTTGGGCCGTGATCCGCGCCCGTCGTCAGGCGTTAACCGGACAGACGGCTTGAGACGAAGATTGATATCGCATGATGCTTTCGAAAGCCCCCAAGCTTCCCAAGGCCGTGCACTAGCGAAAGCAACGAATGACGACGGCGCTCGGTGAAAAAATCAAAGCCATCATCCGCACCAACGGGCCACTGAGCATTACGGACTATTTTTCGCTATGTCTCGCCGATCCCGTGCATGGCTATTACAAAACCCGTGAGCCCTTCGGCCAGTCCGGCGACTTCGTCACCGCTCCCGAAATCAGCCAGCTTTTCGGCGAGATGATCGGCGTCTTCATGGTGCATGCGTGGCAGCGCCACGGAACGCCATCCGATGTGCGCCTGGTCGAGATCGGCCCCGGCCGCGGCACGATGATGTCGGATATGCTGCGCGTCATCGGCAAGCTGGCGCCGCCACTCTATGACGCCATGAGCATGCATCTGGTGGAAACCAGCATGCGCTTGCAGGAGTTTCAGAGGGAAACCCTCGCGGCACATGGCGAAAAGGTCTCCTGGCATACGGATTTCGGCGAAGTACCGGATGGTTTTACCCTGCTCGCCGCCAACGAACTCTTCGACGCCATCCCGATCCGCCAATTCGTGCGCACTGCCAATGGCTTTCGCGAGCGCGCGGTTGGGCTCGACATCGATGACGAATTGACCTTCACCGCCGGCGTAGCAACTCTCGATCCTGCGTTTCTGCCCGAAGGCGGCGCGCCGCCGATCGGCACCATTTTCGAAATCGCGCCCGCCCGCCAGGCTGTCATGACGACGATCTGCGATAGGTTGAAAGCTCAAGGCGGTACGGCGCTCGCCATCGACTACGGCCATATGACGACGGGCTTTGGCGACACGCTGCAGGCGGTGCGTATGCATGAATATGATCCGCCGCTTGAGCATCCGGGCGAAGCGGACCTCACCAGCCATGTCGATTTCCAGCACCTGGCGCAAACGGCGCTCGCATCGGGAACGCATATCAACGGATGCTGTCACCAGGGAGATTTCCTGGTCGGGCTCGGATTGCTGGAACGAGCGGCAGCGCTCGGCCGTGATCAGGATGCGGCGACGCAGGAGAATATTCGCGCCGCTGTGGAACGACTTGCGGGTGCGGGCGAAGGCAAGATGGGAGAGCTCTTCAAGGTGCTGGCCGTCTCGAACCCGGCGATCGACCTCCTGCCCTTTCGTCCCGTCGCCTGACTGACCCTCCATACTGCGGATTGACAGCCCGCGCCGGGCTGGGCCAACATCGCCGCCAAATCGAACTGCTTCGCCGCGGCTGCGTTATCCATCGCACGACAGGCTAAACCAGACATCAAGGGACGCTCCAGTTGCCGAAACCCATTGCAAGCACGCTGCTGAGCGCCGCAGAAGCTACCGGTATTCGCCACGGTTATTTCACCCGTGCCGGCGGCGTCTCCGAAGGCCTCTATCGGGGATTGAATGTCGGGCTCGGCTCGCATGACAATCGCGAGCACGTGTTGGAAAACCGCCGTCGCGTCGCCGATTGGTTCGGCCTGCCGTTGGAACGGCTTGCCACCGTACATCAGGTCCACTCCCCCGATGTCGTCACAGTCGATGAGCATTATAACGGCAATCGCCCCGAGGCCGATGCGATGGTGACCGCTACACCAGGGATCGCGCTCGGCGTTCTTGCCGCCGATTGCGGCCCCATCCTTTTCGCCGATCCGGACAATCGGGTCATCGGCGCCGCCCATGCCGGCTGGAAGGGCGCACTGACCGGCGTACTTGAAAACACCATCGACGCCATGGTGGCCCTCGGCGCGAGGCGCGAGGCGATTGTTGCTTGCCTCGGCCCCTCCATCAGTCAGGCAAGCTATGAAGTCGGACCGGAATTCGTCGACCGCTTTCTGGCTCACGACCCCGACTACGCCCGATATTTTGCACCTTCGGAACGGGCGGGCCACGCAATGTTCAATCTGCCAGCTCTCACCGTCGATCGCCTGCGCAAGGCGGGCGTGACAGCCGAAAGCCTCGATCTCTGCACCTATCCGGACCCCGACCGCTTCTTCTCCTATCGCCGCACGACACATGCGAAGGAGCCGGACTACGGCCGGCAGATCTCAGCCATCGCCATCGGGGAGGCAAGCTAATATGGCTCTGCATTTCGAACGCAGCGAATTTGACGCACGCCTGGCTCGGCTGCTTGCCAGGATGCAGGAGGAGAAGCTCGATGCCATGCTGCTGTTCGCGCAGGAGAGCATGTACTGGCTGACCGGCTATGACACCTTCGGCTATTGCTTCTTCCAGACGCTGGTGGTCAAGGCCGATGGATCGATGACGCTTCTGACGCGCTCCGCCGACCTGCGTCAGGCTCAGCTCACTTCAGTCATTACCGACATTCACATCTGGGTCGATCGCCTCAACGCCGATCCGACACTCGACCTCAAGGAATTGCTTGCCGATCTGGATCTTCTCGGCACCCGCATCGGCGTGGAATACGACACCCATGGCATGACAGGCCGCATCGCCCGCCTGCTCGACCATCAGCTCGCCAGCTTCGGCCAGATCGTCGACGCCTCCTATCTCATCAGCCGCTTGCGCCTGACCAAGAGCACGGCGGAGATCGCCCATATCGAGCGCGCAGCCGCTCTTGCTGACGATGCGCTCGATGCCGCTCTGTCCCTGATCAAGCCGGGCGCGGATGAGGCAGATATTTTGGCTGCCATGCAGGGCGCGGTCTTCTCCGGCGGCGGCGACTATCCCGCCAACGAATTCATCATCGGCTCCGGCGCGGAGGCTTTGCTCTGCCGCTACAAGTCAGGCCGGCGCAAACTCGATGCTGAAGATCAACTGACGCTCGAATGGGCCGGCGTCGACGCTCATTATCATGCCGCGATGATGCGAACGGTCGTCATCGGCACCGCCAGCCATCGCCACCGCGAACTTTACAGCGCTTGCCTGGAAACGCTGCAGGCGATCGAAACGATCCTGAAACCTGGCCACACCTTCGGCGATGTTTTCGATATGCATGCGAAAATCATGGATGAGCGCGGCCTTGCCCGACACCGGCTGAACGCCTGCGGCTATTCGCTCGGCGCACGCTTTTCACCCTCATGGATGGAGCACGAAATGTTCCACATGGGCAATCCGCAGGAGATCGAGGAGAACATGTCGCTCTTCGTCCATATGATCATCATGGACTCCGACAGCGGCACCGCCATGACCCTCGGGCAAACCTATCTGACGACCTCGCAAGGCCCCAAGGCGCTCTCCCGCCACCCGCTCGAATTTCTTAACCGTTAGTGGCGTAAAATAGCGATCCTGAACGGAGAGACCGTCAAGAGAAGGGATCGCGCAAATGGGACTGGTCAGGACAACCTTGATTGTCGCCGGCTTTTGCCTCGCGCTCTCCGCCTGCAACACGACGGACGCCTTGACGCCACCCGAGGCGATCGGCGATGTCAGCTCCAGCCCGGTCACTCAACGGGATGTCGAGCGGATGGCCACCGCGCCGCAGCGCCGGCAGACTTATCCGGGGACACAGGACAGCTACGGCTATCAACAACAGACCTCCCAGCAGGCATATCAGTCGCAAAGCTATGGTGGCGGCGGCTCGCTGGACGATCAGGCATCAGCGCTGAAGTCGAACGGCACCAATCCCTATGCTTCGCGTCCGCTTGACGATGGCCGCACGGCATCGATCGCCCCGGCCGATCCGCAGACATCGCAATCCGACGAGCAGCGCGAGGCCGACCGCCGGCTTTCGGACGATCCGCCACCGCAGCAGCAAGCGGCCGACGATCAGCAGCAGCCGGACCAACAGCAGGCATCGCTGCCGCCGGCCACAGCGGCAACTGGCGGCAACAGCATCCGTTTTCTGCCGATCATCGGCGCGCCCGTGCAGGCCGTTACACCGCTATCGCGTCAACTTGGCTCCGATGCCCGCTCGCTTGGCCTCACAATCAAGAGTTCCAGCGATGCCAGCGCCAACTACATCCTGAAGGGCTATCTTGCCGCCTTCGAAGATGGGCCGCAGATCTCGGTGACCTATGTCTGGGATGTGCTTGATAATGCTGGCAATCGCGTGCACCGGATCCAGGGAGCGGAAAGTGCGCCGCTGAAGCGCGGCGATCCCTGGACGGCCGTTCCGCCGGCCGTCATGCAGAAAATCGCCACCAAAACCATGTCGGAATTCAATTCCTGGCGCAATTCCAACGGTGGATAGCCACAAGCTTTTCATAAATATGAAAGGTATCGCACCCTTCCCCCCTTGCATTCGAGAGCAAGGCGGTTAAAAGCGCGGCTATCAGGTTGGTAACAGGCGGGCCAAGATGAAGGTTTTCGCAGGGAATTCGAACAGGCATCTTGCCGAAGCGATCTGCAATTATCTCAACGTTCCCTTAGGCAAGGCCAGTGTCAGGCGTTTTGCGGACCAGGAAATCTTCGTTGAAATCCAGGAGAACGTCCGCGGCGAAGATGTGTTCTTGGTCCAGCCGACATCGTTTCCGACCAACGATCATCTGATGGAACTGCTGATCATGATCGATGCGATGCGCCGCTCCTCGGCGCGCCGCATCACCGCAGTCATCCCCTATTTCGGTTATGCCCGCCAGGATCGCCGCGCTTCCGGGCGCACACCGATCTCGGCCAAGCTGGTGGCCAATCTCATCACCGAGGCTGGCGCCGACCGCGTTCTCACGCTTGACCTGCATGCGGGCCAGATCCAGGGCTTCTTCGATATCCCCACGGACAATCTCTACGCGCTGCCGATCCTCACCCGTGACATCAAGGCCAATTACGATATCAGCAACGTCATGGTTGTTTCACCGGACGTCGGCGGTGTCGTACGCGCCCGCGCTCTTGCCAAACGCCTCGACTGTCTGTTGGCGATCGTGGACAAGCGCCGCGACCGCCCGGGCGAATCCGAAGTGATGAACATCATCGGTGACGTCGAAGGAAAAGACTGCCTGCTGATTGACGACATCGTCGATTCCGGCGGCACGCTCTGCAACGCGGCCGACGCCCTGCTCGCAAAGGGCGCGGCAAGCGTCACCGCCTATATCACCCACGGCGTGCTCTCCGGCGGTGCCGTGACGCGTGTCGCAAATTCCAAGCTGAAGGAACTGGTGATCACCGATTCCATTCAGCCGACGACGGCGGTGCAGTCGGCCCCCAATATCCGCGTCATCAGCACGGCCAGCCTCATCGGCGAAGCCATCAACCGCACCAGCCAGGAAGCTTCGGTTTCGAGCCTCTTCGACTGAGATCGCTCACCTCTCGTCAGACGACCCTTGCCCTGGACGGATGCGTCTGTCTCCAGGCCAGCAGGCCAATACCGATGAGACCGGAGATCACGACAGCAGCCCCTGCCCCCATGATCGAAGGACCGATGCCGAACCAGGCAAACAGGGTCGGCGACATCAGGTAAGCCAGGAAAAGTCCTGTAAAGATCGCGCACATCATCAGACGATAAACCTGCCCGAGACGATGCGGTTCGCTGCGTGTCTGCATCAGATGCAGCATGGCGAGATTCTCGAAAGGTCCGTTGATCGCAGCAAAGCACGCGACGGCCATCAGCCAAATCCGGTCGTGCATCAGCGGCAGCAGGAAAACCCCAGAACCGAAAATGAGCTTGGCGGCGATAATCCAGACAACGGGCTGGCGCGGTTTGATGTTGCTGAGAATAAGATTGGTCGCAACATTGCCAACGCCGTAGGCGGTCATCATCAGGCTGTAATCCGTCAGGGGATCGGCGCTGGTTTCGCGCAGATGCAGGATCATCCCGAGCAGGATTCCCATTGCCCAGGCGATGTTTCCCATCAGGTTGGTGAACAAGCCATAGAGGATGGCCGCGTGGCCCCGCGCCACCCGCCATCCGCCGAGAACGCCGTCCACTACGGCAGCCATTCCGGAGAAATCACGCCGCCGCGGCGCAGCGGGAAGCCTTGCCACCGCCAGCCATACCGCAAGCGCCGACAGCAGGAAGGTGGCCGCCGTCACCGCAAAGAATTGCGATTTCGGCAGGAAGCCGTTGACGATGGCAATCAGGCTCGGGCCGAGGATGCGTGCCATGCGTCGCGTCGCGTCGAACAGGCCGTTGGTTGCGTGACGAACGTCCGGGTCGACGGCAATCGTCGGCAGCGTCGCCTGCAGTGACGGATCGAATGTCGATGTCAGCAACGCGATGCATGCCGCAAGCACCATCAGAAGCGGCAGGCTCATCAGATGCAGAAGACCGGCAAGTGACAGCATCAGCAACAGGATGGCGCGCAGCAGATCGGCCATGATCATCGTCGTGCTGTGACGCCACCGATCCGTGACGATGCCGGCAAAAAGACTGCCGAACAGGAGCGTGCCGGACTGCAGCGCGGACACATATCCCGCATCCCTGCCGATAAAGTCCGCCGCGATCCAGACGACTGCGACCATGTAGAATTCGGAACCCGTGGCCGCCAGTACCTGACCGGCCCAAAGGAGAGAGATCGAGCGCTGGCTCAACGGCCTCAGGACAAACATGATCGCATTCTGATTTCTGATTGATTTACTTCATGACCTGACCGTTGACCGTCACGCCACCGGCATCGGTAAGCTCGATGTCCCAGCGCGAGCGCCCATCCGCATCGGTCTTGGCGAAGCCCTTGGCCATCATCAGGCCGAAGGAGAGCTGAGAAAGATCGGGCTTCGTCTTGGCAGACTCCTGCACGGCGGCAATCGTCTTGTCGAGATCACGGGCCAGCACCGTCATCTTCATCGAGACGCGGTCCTTCTCGTTCAGCCAGCCACGCATGCTGCCGGTAGCCTCGATATCATAGAGACCTGAGACGGCGCTGATCTTCGGAAAGTTGATCGACACCGTGCCATCCGGGAACATGGCCTGCTGCAATTTCTCGTCGAGGGCGGCATCGCTTTCCGGCTTGTTCAAGTCGGTCTGCTGCAGGATCTCCATCAGGGCGGAAAAGTTCAGGTTCGGCACCTGTATCTGAAAATCCGCCGCATCCGGAATGAAGGCGATATAGTCTTCAGGCACCAGACCGGTGGCCAGGGTGAGCTTTTCGGCATTCAATCCGAAATCGGCGCTCATCGCATTGGTCGGCCCGGCGATCTTGAAGAAATAACCCAGCTTCTGCAGACCGCCATCGCCGAACGGCGACGTCACCGAAATGTCCTTGGCGGAGATGGACTCCTCGAAGGAGCCGGCGATTGGCATGGCATCCATCAGCAGCGCCTTGAGCGCCGTGGCGTCCGGATCGGAAAGGGTCTTCTGGTCCTTGTGCTCGGAAACGAAGTGCAGCAGGGAATTCACCGCCTTCAACGGCAGCTTGGTCGCGCCGGCATTGAAGTCGATCGCCGCAACCTTGATTTCGCCGAGCGTCGTGTCGTCGGACGAGATCTTGTCGTAGAGCGATTGCAGACTGCCGCTCATCTTGACGTCGAGCCGGCCCGGTTCGCCGCTATCGGCGGATGATAGAGTGTAACCGACGCTATCGACCGTGGCGTCGTTTTTCTGGACACCGCTATTCTCGTCGCTGGTCTTCGTGGTGAAGGTGATACCGCTGCCCTTCATATCCATCGAACGCAGGTAATGAAGCGCGGGATCGAAGACACCCTGGAAATTCGATGAAGCCAGGGCATAGCGAAATTCCATGTCAGCGGCGCTGCCAGGCTTCGAATGTGCCGTGATATCGAAAGCATTGTTGCCTTCGATATTCCAGAGGCCGCTATCTTGCGGCATTGCCAGCATGGTCAGCGGCCTCAGTCCGCTGATATCGAAGCCGCTGACATCCAGCTTGTCGAACAATGTCCGCAGATCATAAGTGACCTCATAATGCGAACTGACCGGCTTTACCGAAATTGCGCCGCCCTTGGCGATATCGTCAGGCAAAAAATAGGTCAGATTGCCAAACAGATCCTTTGCACCCTGTTCGCTGACTTCAGCCGCCTGCGTAGCACCGGCCACACCTGCAGCAAGAACAGCTGCCACGGCAACCGCTTTGAAACGCATAATTCACCCCCCAAATACCTGGAAAAAATGTGAAATTCGAGAGGGCCGATTCGCCTCTCGAACGAAACTCTATCAATGCAGCGGGACATCCCGCGCTCTCATGCCCTATCAGGGCTTCTTCATCACCTGCCCGTTAACGGTTACCGTCCGATCCTCATCCATCGTTACGTCCCAGCGCAGACGCCCATCCGGGTCGGTCTTGGCAAACCCCTTGGCCGCGAGCAGGCTGAAAGAGACGCTGTTCAGACGCGATTCCGTTTTTGCGGCGGCCTGCATGGCCGCAACGGTCTTGTCGAAATCGCGCGCCAGGATCGTCGCCTGCAGCGAATAGGTGGAATGCGCCTTGGTCGAGCCCTTCAATGTACCGGAAACCTCTAGGTCGTAGACGCCCGAAGTAGCGCTGATCTTCGGAAATTCAAGCGTCCCGTATCCGCTTGGAAACATGGTCCGCTTGACCAGTTCCCCGGAGACCGGCGTCGCTCGCGCCGCCACCGCATCGAGGGCTGTATCGATAAGGCCGGAGAAATTGATATTGGGTACACCGAGTTGCACATCCAGCGTTTCAGGCAGGAAGGGCGCATATGCCGCCGGAATAAGGTCCGCATCCGGAGTGAAATGTTCGGCGCGCAGCTCGAAATTGACGTTGGAGGACTTGGTCAGACCATCCATCTTGAAGCTATAGTCGACTTGCTTGACGCCGACCTTGCCCTTGTCCGTGGAGACAACCGCATTGCTCAATGTCACCGACTTGCTGAGGGAGCCGAAGGCAGGCAAAGCCCGATGCACGAGCTGCTCGAACTTTTCGCTGCCGCTTGCCGACAGCTGCTTGGCCTTCACGTGCTGGACGAAGAAGCGAAAGAGTTCGCGCAGCTCCTTTGCCGGCAGGCTCGTTGCCGTCAGGTGGGTGCTGACACTATCGGCGCTGAAACTCACGGGCGAGCCATGTGGCCGCAGTGTAAGCTGTTCGTTCAGTCGTTGCAGCGTGCCCTGCACCTGCAGATCGACCTTGCCCGCCTCGCTGCTGTCGGTCACCGTATGGGCAAAAGAAATGCCGTCGATGGTTGCGTCGATCTTGCGGCCACTCTTGGCACCGCTGCCGACGCTGGAAAACTTCACGCTGCCGCTCTTGATGCCAATCGACCGCATCATCTCGATCCTGGGATCGAAAATGCCGTCGAAGGAACTGGAAGCGATCGAGTAGGCAATATCCGATGACGGCGAATGTACCGCAATATCAAGGCTGTTGTTCCCCGTCAGGTGCCAGCGGCCCTGGTCGACAGGCTGGGCGAACAGAGAAAGCGGCTTGAAACCAGTGACCGAGAACCCACCGGAATTGACCTTGTCGAAGAACTTCGCAAGGTCGTAGGTGATCTCATATTGGTCACCGGCGGGCTTGACCGTCACGAAATCACTGCGCGCGAGATCGCGCGAAAGCGAATGCGTCAGGATATCACGGAGATCGTTGGCGCCCTGCTCGTTGATGTCGGCGGCCTGCGACACGCCGGCGAGACCCATGGAAAAAACCGCGGCGGCGATAGCCCTGGAGCGCATGCCCGACCTCTCTTTCTGACCCTGATCGATTGAATTCGACTGTTGAAGAGGCCGAGGGTATATGTCAAGGCGTTGATGGAAATGGCGGGCGGCCACGAAGGCAAGCGTGGCAATGTCATCACAAACCCTCCCATTCCGGAGGTGCTTGCGCCTGCGGCCACTTTGTATTATACGCCACGCGTCCGCGCAGACACCCTTGGAGGCAATGCGGATGAGGCAGGGAACGCCCTTCCTCCAGTTCAACCGATACGGCACATGACCGACCGGCTGAGCTCTCCAGATAACACCTCGAAAGGAATAGCTATGAGCCACGAAAGCTACGAGCTAAAGGCCGAGGCGCGCGAACGGGTTGGTAAGGGGTCCGCCCGTGAACTTCGCCGCAATGGTTTGATTCCCGCTGTCATCTATGGTGACAAGCAGGCCCCCATTTCTATCGCTCTCAACACCAATGAGGTGACGAAGCGCATTCACGCCGGCGGCTTCCTGACGACGATCGCAACGATCGACGTCGGTGGCAAGAAGATCAAGGTTCTGCCGAAGGACTACCAGCTCGATCCGGTCCGTGACTTCACGGTTCACGTCGATTTCCTGCGCGTTTCCGGCAACACCGAAGTCACCGTCGAAATCCCGGTTCACTTCGAGAACCACGAGAAGTCCCCGGGCCTCAAGGCTGGCGGCGTGCTGAACATCGTTCGCCACGAAGTCGAAGTCCATTGCCCGGCTGATGCCATCCCGGAATTCTTCACCGTTGACCTCAGCGGCCTGAAGAGCGGCGACAGCATCCACATCTCGGCCGTCAAGCTGCCGAAGAACGTCACGCCGGTTATCGCCGACCGCGACTTCACGATTGCGACGATCGTTGCTCCGGCAGCCGGTCTTGCAGAAGAAGAAGGTAGCGAAGAAGCCTCCGCCTAATCGGCATCTTCATCGCAATCATTCGAACCCGCCTTCCCCATGGGATGGCGGGTTTTTTCATGCTCGACATCGAAATATTAGAGAAAGTAAAAATAACAATTTCTTGAATCTATACTTTCACTAATTTCCATTAACCCCAGAGTTTCAGCAACATTTAACAGATTCATGAAAACCTACGCGAAAGAGTTGTAGGGATCGGTGCCCCAGTATCCGCTGGCCTATAACTGGGGAGCTAACGGAACGATGAACCATTCGGTCGAAAATAGGTTTTTCGCGATCGTCTGCGGTGCGCTGCTTGTCTTCGTAGCGCCGCTCTTCATCCTATTCCTTTTCCTGTCGTCGGAGCGCGCCGAAAAGGAAATCAAGGACCATATAACCGTTCTGCTCGTCGCCAATGCCCAGGCTCTGGCAAAGCCGCTCTGGGACCTGGACGAAGACAGCGTCACCCAGATCAGCGCGACGACGGTCGCCGAGGGCGCGATCGTCAGGGTGAATGTCCGCGATCTCTCCGGCCAGCTCGATGTCACTCAGTCGACGATACCGAAGTCCTACAAGGGCAATCTGGAGTCCGTCTCCCGCTCCATCATCTATAATGGCGTTGATGGCGCCAAGAAGCTCGGCACCATCACTGTCTATTACCCACAGCTCGGCCTGTTCGACGGATTGAAGAATGAAGAGATCGTCTTCATCTCCATCTTCATCTTCGCCGTGCTGACGGTCTTCGGCGCGGCGCTGATCGGTAACCGCATTTTCGTCATCCAGCCATTGATGCGGCTCACGCACGCCGTCGAGGCGACGCGCCGCCTCGGCTCGCGCCATCATGTCGACTGGCAATCGAACGACGAAATGGGCCGGCTCGCCAGCAGCTTCAACGACATGCAGAGCAAGCTCCAGCGTGAGGAAACCGAGCTGAAGCTTGCCCATCGCCGGGCCACCGACACCTATAATCTCACGCCCGCCATGCTTTTCTCCCTCGACAAGGACGATTGCATCGCCGCCGTCAGCGACTATTGGCTCGCCGCCACGGGCTATGATCGAAAAGAAGTGCTTGGGCGCGAGTTTGCTAGCCTTGTCCTGCCGGAATCGCGTTCGCAATATTCCGAGCGCAAGCGCAGTAACCCCGATAGTGCTGCCCGGCTTGCCGTCACCGTGAAATTCCTTTGCCGGAACGAGCAGGTCATGGATGTCCTGATCCTCGAGACCACCGCGATCCAGGACGGCCTCTCGCTTTCGGTCATGACCGATGTCACCGAACTCAAGCAGTCCGAGGACCGCAACCTGCGTCAGGCGATCACCGACCACCTGACCGGCCTTCTGAACCGCCAGGGCTTCGAGACCGCGCTGGACGCCAAGATCAACGAGGCCGATCTGCGCGGGCGTGAGCTTGCCTGCCTTTTCATCGACCTCGACCGCTTCAAGTGGATCAACGACAATATGGGCCATGCCGCCGGCGATGCGGCGCTGCGTGAACTCGTATCGCGCCTGCAGAAGCGCATGAGGCCGGGCGATATTGCCGCGCGCCTGGGCGGCGACGAATTTGCAATCCTGCTGCTGGCTGAAGATGCCGAAGCAAGGGCGTTGGACATGTCCGCCCGCATTGCCGAGGTTTTCGAGGCGCCCTTCTATGGCGATGCCCGTCTGAGCGCCAGCGTCGGCATCGCCATCTACCCGCGCCACGCCGCCAATGCGGCCGAACTGTTGCTGAAATCCGATATCGCCATGTACGCGAAAAAGCGCGACGGCAAGAACGGCGCCCAGATCTTCGACAACGGCATGCTGGACGACTCCCGCCGCCGCGCGGAGCTGGAAAGCCATATCGAAAGCGGTCTCAGCGAAGACTGGTTCGAGGCTCATCTGCAGCCGGTCGTGAATATCGACGATCGCTCAATCGCCGGCTTCGAAGCCCTGATGCGGCTGCATCATCCGCACAAGGGGATCCTGCCTCCGGCCCGCATCATCGAGGTCGCGGAGGAAACCGGCTCCATCATTCGCATCGGCAACCGCATCATGGAAAAGGCTGTCGCCCACTTCGCGCGCCTCTCACAGCTCGATGGCATGCAGGATACCTACCTCGCCATCAACTTCTCGCCCCTGCAATTCGAGCCCGAGCTGCCGGTGCGCATGGCCGCCCTGCTTTCACGCTATGATATCTCGCCGCGCCGCATCGTGGTCGAGATCACCGAAGCCGTGCTCATGGATGACAATCCGGAGACGCGCATGGTCATCAACGAGATCTGCCGCTATGGCTGCCGCATCGCCTTGGATGATTTCGGTACGGGATACTCGTCGCTGAGCTACATCAACCGCTTCCCTGTGGACATCATCAAGATCGATCAGTCCTTCGTGCGGGCGATCAACGACACGGCGTCGGATGTCAGCGCCAAGAGCCGCATGCTGGTCGAAAGCATCACGACGCTTTCGCACAAGATGAGCTGCACGGTCATTGCCGAGGGTGTCGAAACCGAAGAGGAATGCGCAACCCTGCGCACCATGGGCATCGACTATGGCCAGGGCTATCTCTTCTATCGGCCGCAGCATCCGGATATCCTGATGACGACGCTGTCCTGCCTGGAAATGAATGGCCAATCCCGTGTAGCGCAGGCGTCGTAGCAATGGAGAGCCGGGTGGGAAAGCTGTTGCTCATCGTCGCTGCCAACCTGTTTTCACTCTCTCTTCTTGCTTCGGCCCACGCAGAAACCGTCCACTTCACCACGGAAGACTACCCGCCCTTCAACTATCGTGACGGCAAGACCCCCGTCGGCGCGACTGTCGAGCAGGTGCAGAAGATGATGGCGGATATCGGCGTGGACTATACGATCGATGTCATGCCCTGGGCCCGAGCCTACAGCCAGGCAATGACGGAGCCGCTGACCTGCGTTTTCGCCACGGCGCATAGTGAAGAGCGCGACAAGCTCTTCGCCTGGGTGCAGCCATTGTTTATCGATCGCAATGTGCTGATCAAGCACAATGGCTCGAAGGCCACTGCCGCCACGATCGATGAGGCCAGGAAATATCTTGTCGGCACGTGGCGTGAGGACTACACCGAAACAATCCTGCGTAGAAATAATTTTCCGCGCATCGATGTCGGCAGCGACTTCAAGGCGACGTTGAAGAAGCTGATGAGCGACCGCATCGACCTGATGCCGATCTCGGAATTCTACTTCGACAAGCTGAAGAAGGAAGGGCATGCCGTGCAGAAGGTGACCATCCTCTCTCAGCAAGCCATGGGAATTGCCTGCCAGAAGGATTTCCCCAGCGACCTTCAAAACAGGATGCAAACCGCGCTCGATGCCTTGATCGCCGACGGCACGCAAAAGCGGATTTTCCGGAAGTACGGCCTGCACCTCGGCGACTGATCGCATCCCGCCTTGACTTTGCCGTCAATTCGCTGTCGTGAAGGGCATCGGCATTTTCCAGGGGGTGAAGCGCATGCTTCTCATCGCGGGTCTCGGCAATCCCGGCGCCAAATATCAAGGCAACCGCCACAATATCGGCTTCATGGCCGTGGATGCGATCCATCGCCGCCATAGCTTTTCGCCATGGACGAAGAAGTTCAAGGCGGAGATTTCCGAAGGGGAGTTGGGCGGCCAGAAAGTGCTGCTCATCAAGCCGCAGACCTTTATGAACCTCTCGGGCGAATCCGTCGGCGAGGCCATGCGCTTCTACAAGCTCGAACCATCCGACCTCGTGGTCATCTACGACGAACTCGACCTGCCGGCCGCCAAGGCGCGGCTGAAAACCGGCGGTGGTCATGGCGGCCACAATGGCATCAAGTCGATCGACGCCCATTCCGGCCGCGAATATCGGCGTCTGCGCCTCGGCATCGGTCATCCCGGCGCCAAGGAACTCGTGCACAATCACGTTCTTGGTGATTTCGCCAAGGTGGATCGGGACTGGCTCGACCCCTTGTTCGATACGCTTGCCGACAATGCCGACATGCTGGTGCGCGGCGAGGACTCGCAGCTTATGAACAAGATCGCGCTTGCCCTGGGCGGCAAGGCGGAGGAAGAGGCTCCGAAGCCTGAGAAGAAGGCGACCGCGAAGTCGCATATCCATCAGGCACGGAACCATAACCAGCCAAGGATACCCGAGACAGGTCCGATGGCGGAGATGCTGAAAAGGATGTTCGGCAAGAAGGATAATTGACATGTCGCAAGCAGCCGTAGAAAACGCCGCCGATATCGTCATCCGGCCGATAGAGATTGCCGATCTGCCGACGCTTCTTGCACTTTATCAGCATCTCAATGCTGAAGACCCAATGCTGGACCTGCCATTGGCGGAGCGCCGCTTCGCTGAAATCCTGGCCCATTCCGGCATGACGATCTTCGCGGCCTTTGCCGGCGATAAGGCCGTGTCCTCCGTGACACTGGTGGTCATTCCGAACCTGACGCGCGGCGGCGCTTCCTATGCCTTGCTCGAGAATGTCGTCACGCATTCGGATTATCGCAAGCGCGGCCTTGCCGGGATGGTGATCCAGAAGGCCGTCACAACAGCCTGGGGCAAAAACTGCTACAAGGCCATGCTGCTGACCGGCTCGAAGGACCCGGCAACATTGCGCTTCTACGCCAATTGCGGCTTCGTGCAGGACAAGACCGGCTTCCAGATCCGCCGCCCAGCCATCGCCTGATCGGCCTCAGGCCCTACTCTTCCGGTTCCGTGGTGAACATCAGCGGGAAATCGGCGCTTTTTGCCAGGTCGATCGCCTCCTGGGCTTTCGTCTCGGCGATATCTCGCGCGCAAACCATCACCACGCAGCTGCCGAGCTTATGCGCCGTCATCATGACGCGATAACAGGTATCCTCGTCCATACGGAAGACAGCCTTCAGCACCATCACGACGAATTCACGTGGGGTGTAATCGTCATTGACGAGAATGATTTTGTAAAGCTTCGGTCTGTCGACCTTCGGCTTCGTCTTGGTCTTTGGTTTCAGGACAATATCATTGTCACTCATCGGCATCACCGTTGACGACAGAGAAAAAGGCTTTGGAGTAATAGCGCTATTATAGTGCAGCGCACTACGCCATTCAAGGAGGGTGAGCTCCGGCACCAGTTGGCAGATCGGGGGATTGCGAGCAACCACGGGTGGGCGATCTCAAAACAGGTCTTGCAATCCATTCTGTTTCGCTTATACAGCCGGCATTAGTTTTTCAGGACTGGGAGCACAAATGATGCACGTCATTTCATCGCGCCCCTTAGGGGCAAAAGCTTAAGTTAGCGTCGATGCGCTGCCGTGAGCTCCTTTGATCGGCCTTAAGGCCGAAAATATTTATCCTGTCCTGGGATCATATTCATGGGCAATTCCATAGGGGCCTCCGGTCCCGTCACTATGCGCTGCAGCCGCCCTGCCGCGATAGCACACTATTTTACGGCAAAATCCTGGATCGAAGGATTGGCGCTGGAGCAGCTTGCGGAAATCACAAGGCTTCCGGGCATGCTGTCCGTCGCCGGTTTCCCTGACCTTCATCCGGGAAAATACGGCCCGGTCGGCATGGCCGCCTTGTCGTCGCGCCTTTATCCGCAATTGATCGGTAACGATATCGGCTGCGGCATGGCGTTCTTCGAGCTCGACATGCCGCAACGCAAATTCAGGATCGACAAGGCTGCCACCGCCTTGCGCGAACTTGAGACTATTGGCTTCGATGCACCCGACATCGCAAAATTCGCGCCGCTGGCCGACCTTGAGGCCAATGTCGAATCGCTGGGTACGATCGGTGGCGGCAACCACTTCTGCGAGATCCAGTCCGTGGAAGAGCTGCTTCAACCTGATCCGGCCGAACTCCTGGACAGGCAGAAGCTCTATCTGCTTGTCCACACAGGCTCGCGCAACCTGGGAGCCAGCGTCTTCGATCGGACGATCGACGAGAATGGCGCTATGACGGATGGCCTGGATCCGGCATCCGAGGCCGGCATGACATGGCTGAACCGCCATGATCTCTGCGTCGAGTGGGCAGTGCTCAATCGACAGATGATTGCGCAACGAGTGGCCGAGGCACTTCGCGTAGACGTTCACCTGATCGCGGATGTCCCGCACAATCTCGTGCGTCGGCATACCGATGGGTATGTCCACTACAAGGGGGCAGCCGCCGTTCAGAATGGCGGCATTGCGCCCATTGCCGGCTCTCGAGCCAGCCTGAGCTATATTGTCCAGGTTCTCTCCACCGCGGCGAAATCGCATTGGGCCATTTCGCACGGAGCCGGGCGCAAATACGACCGCCGCAACATGCATGGCCGCATTGGCGTAACCCGCTCGGAGCGGGAGGCGTTGTTGCGAAATCAGTGGGGCGGCATCGCCATTTGCGACGACCGCAAGCTTGCAGTCGAAGAGGCCGCCAGCGCCTACAAGAATGCAGGGCAAGTCCTTGAGGATCTTGCGGGCCATGGCCTTGTGCGACCACTCGCCTCGATGAAGCCGCTCATTACCTACAAGAAGACGAGCGTCGATCACGAAGAGCTCAAGCGGGACCGCACGCGCGATCGCAGGATGAATGGGAGGCGCAAGAATGGCTGACATCCATCTCCTTGCCACCTCGGGCAACGGTCCGGCGGAATGCCGTGTCGCACTTAGATCGCTGCTCTCCATTCTCGAAAGGGAGGCGCAGGCCAGAGACTGCGAAATCGAGATGGCGGTCTCACAGGAACCGGACCGGCATGGCCCGGTATCAGCAATCGTCACGCTGCGTGGCACGGGTGCCTCGACCCTGGCGGCGGATTATTGCGGCTCGATCCGCTTTATCTTCAAAAGCAAACTCAGGCCCGGGCACAAGCGGCAGAACTGGTTCGTCGGCGTCAAGCGCATCGAACTCGCCGATACAGCGAATGAAACAACGACCGTCAACATGAACCACATTCGCTTCGAAACGCTGCGCGCCGGAGGTCCCGGCGGGCAGCATCAAAACACGACAGACAGCGCGGTCAGGGCAATCCATGTCCCGACCGGCATCACCGTCATGTGCCGCGATGAACGCTCTCAACACCGCAACAAGGCGCTCGCCATCCGGCGGCTGCAGGCCATCTTGCTGCTGCTGGCCGAGCGGGAAAGCCAGAATGCGAAAACCGCGCTCTTCCTGGCCAACAAGGAACTTGAACGCGGCAACGAAGTGAAGGTGTTCCGCCTCTGACAATTGAGCCGCCCGAGCCGCTCGGGCGGCTTCTGCACCGCCAAAGGCGCCTTTCTGCCGCGAAAACCGGCTCGCTTTTCGCACAAGACTTGACCCGCACCGGCCGTTCCCTCATACGCACTGCAAAGATTTTTCAAGATATGGACAAGGTGCCATGGGTTTCAAATGCGGTATCGTCGGACTGCCGAATGTTGGCAAGTCCACTCTGTTCAACGCGCTGACCAAGACGGCGGCGGCGCAGGCGGCGAATTATCCGTTCTGCACGATCGAGCCGAACACGGGTGAAGTTGCCGTTCCCGATCCACGCATGCGCAAGCTTGCCGATATCGCCAAGTCGAAGGAACTGATCCCGACGCGCATCTCCTTCGTCGATATCGCCGGCCTCGTGCGCGGCGCTTCGAAGGGTGAAGGCCTGGGCAACCAGTTCCTCGCCAATATCCGCGAAGTCGACGCCATCGTGCATGTGCTGCGTTGCTTCGAAGACAGCGACATCACCCATGTCGAAGGCCGTATCAATCCGGTCGCCGACGCCGAGACGATCGAGACCGAGCTGATGCTTTCGGATCTCGAAAGCCTGGAGCGCCGCACCGAGCAGATGCGCAAGCGCGCCACCAGCAAGGACAAGGAATCCATGGCGATGCTGCCGATCATGGAAGCCTCGCTCAGCCTGCTGAACGAAGGCAAGCCGGTGCGCACGCTGCTGTCGAAGCTCGATGCCGAAGAACTCCGCATCCTCAAGAGCCTCAACCTTCTGACCTCGCATCCGGTTCTCTATGTCTGCAACGTCGCCGAAGCCGATGCGGTGACCGGCAATGAGCATACGGCTGCCGTTGCCGCCATGGCCAAGGAGCAGAATTCGGAAGTTGTCATCATCTCCGCCGCCATCGAAGCGGAAGTCGCACAGCTGCCCGAAGAAGAGGCGACGGAGTTCCTCTCCGCGCTCGGTCTCGATGAAGCCGGCCTCGACCGGCTGATCCGCGCCGGCTACAAGCTGCTGCACCTCATCACCTACTTCACCGTCGGGCCGAAGGAAACGCGGGCCTGGACGATCGAGCGCGGCACCAAGGCTCCGCAGGCAGCGGGCGTCATCCATTCGGATTTTGAGCGTGGCTTCATCCGCGCCAACACCATCGCCTATGACGACTACATCGCCTTCAATGGCGAAGTCGGCGCCAAGGAAGCCGGCAAGGCGCGTGACGAAGGCAAGGAATATGTCGTCCAGGACGGCGACGTCATCCACTTCCGTTTCAACACGTAATCCTCAAAAAGCATCTGCTCATGGTGCGCGTTTACCCGCGCACCATGAAACCTGCCACGACGATCATGCACAGCGCGAACGCCCAGCCCTGGATCCGTTGCTCTTTTTCAGAGCGGAGGCGGCCGAGAACGGTTGCGCCGAGATAGATCCACAGAAAATGGCAGATGATGGAGACAACCAGAAATGCCAGGGTCAATTGGGTGACCTGCCCGACAAGATGGCCGCTGTCGAGAAATTGCGTGAACATCGCCAAGACCATCGAATGAATTTTCGGATTGAGCAGAACTGACACGAAGCCATCGACAAGACCCAATCGTCCATGGCCCTTTTCACCGTATCTGGATGGCTTTGTCGTCGATCTGATGAAGGTCCACGCCAGATAGAGCAGATAGACGATACCGGTCCACTTCAATGCCGCACCAAACAGCGGATAGGCATGCGCCAGTTGCCCAAGCCCGAAGCCATAGATGAGACACAGGGCCACATTGCCCGCCTCAAATCCCAACCAGAACGGCCCTGAACCTTTAACGCCGAAGCGCGCGCCCATGCTTGTCAGGATCGTGTTGCCCGGACCGAGGCTGATTACCAGCGGCACGGTGTAGCCTAAAAAGAGCAACCAAATTTCCAAACTGATCATCACGCCCTCGGTTCCGAAACGGGCGGGAACAGCGCCGTTGCGGATGCCAGAAACACGACTTTCATCATGAAGAAAAATGATCTATTTTCATGGCCTCGATAAACAGAGGTAATCGAGCATGCGCCGTTTGCCACCGCTCGGGGCCGTCCGCGCTTTTGAAGCCGGTGCGAGGCATCTGAACTTCACCCGCGCCGCCGACGAGCTTTGTGTCACGCAGGCCGCCATCAGCCATCAGGTTCGCCTGCTCGAAGACTGGCTTGGCGTAAAACTCTTTGAGCGCGCCGGGCATTCTCTCCGCCTGACGGACAAGGGCGACACCTTTCTGATGGAGGTGAGCGAGATATTGGACCGGTTGGCGGCGGCTTCATCCATTGTCGGCAGTCGCCAGGACGGCCCACTGCGCCTGACGGTTCTTCCGTCCTTCGCATCTTCCTGGCTGGTGCCGCGTCTGAAAGCATTTCGGGAGCGCCATGCCGGTATCGATCTGAGGCTGAGCAGTTCGCCCGAAAGCTGGGGCTTTTCGACTGATGGTTTCGACGTTGCCATCCGCTCGGGGCTAGGGAAGTGGCACGGCCTCAAGACATATCTCATTGCCCATGAGGCATTGAGCCCCGTCTGCGCGCCTTCGCTGGCAGCCATGCTGGACCTCAGGACGCCCGACCAGTTGCTTCGAGCCAATCTGCTACATGATACGCCTCGTAACGCTTGGTCGCGCTGGTTCAATCAGGCCGGCGTTTCTCATACTGACCCCTTGCCCGGCATGATCTTCAACGACCACGCACAGATGTTGCAAGCCGCAATGGACGGCCAGGGCGTGGCACTTGGCAGACTGTTTCTCGCCGGAGCAGCGCTGCTGGACGGGCGCCTCGTCCAGCCATTCGATATGACCTTGCCGAATGACTTCAGCTACTGGTTTGTCTGTCCGGGAGCCGTCGCCGACCGGCCGGATGTTATCGCATTCAGAAGCTGGCTGCTGTCAGAGGCACAGGCCTCCGGCCAGCACTGACCGTCAACGAAGGATCGGCAATCTACCCTGTATCGACAGCGGCAACCGCCGCACGACGATGCGGCGCAGATCGGCCCAGCCGATGCCGATGACCAGCACGACCAGACCGACAATCATCAGCACGAGGAAGCCGATCTTGTCGAGACCGGCGTCGTTGTGCCGGAGAATGGCGCCGGTCGCGAGACCGAGCGATACGAGGCCAGCCGTAACGAAGGCGCGGCGATCGATGATAAGGCCGATGAGCATCATCACCAGGACAACCGCCAACACCGTAAATGCCTGCAGATAGCCGCCGAAGAAGACATTGGTGAGGTTGTTGAACACGACACCGCTATTGGCGAGCTGCAAGCGCAGAACCAGCAGGATCGTTGAATAGAGCAAAGCCGGCGCGGTCACGAGATGCAGCCAGAACGCCACGTCGGAACGCCGCGTTTGCCGCTGCGAATCGCTCAGATCAAAGCGCATTGCCAGGGCAAAGCTGCCAAGCGCTGCCGCAAACAATATGACAAGCGTCAGGAGCGGATAGTCCGTCAGCACGTCCGAAGAGCCGAGCATCGAGCCAACGGCGTAGAAGACCGCCGCGAGCAGCAACCCGAATAGTGAGAAGAGCAGCAATGCCAACGACAAGGGCACGCGGTAGCGCCAATAAAACAAGGCCAGCATGATCGGGAACGGCGCGACCAGTACGACGGCACCATGGGTGAAATCGGCGAACAGCGACGGCATTGTATCGACATAGCCTATCATCGTCTGAACAAGCCAGTTGACGAGGGCGATGGTCAAAACCACGGCCGGCAGTGCCAGCCGTTGGCGCCGCACCAGAATTTCCGCCAGGATACCGATCGCCAGCAGCGACACGGAGTGGTTCGCCACTCCCCACAGGCCGACGAGCAGGACGACGATGCCGATGGTGATGAGCACATCGTGAAAGCCGCGGACAAAGCGTGGCGCTTCCGTTTCTTCCAATGGGTTGGGCGCATCCGTCGAACGCAGTTCGGAAAGAGCGCCCGTCGCCGCCAGTGCCCCGATGTTCCTGTCGCTTAGATAAGGCAGCAATCGCGCGGCCTGATCGGAGGAAATAATCCCCTCGCCGGCAGCCTCGTCCAATGCGATTTTAAGATCGCTCATTCATATCCCCATGTCATCTCGCCACCACCAAGCCTCAACATATCGCCCGCACACAATCAAGAGCTGCCGGGGACCAATCGCCGTTCGGCAACAGTCCTCATCCTCGAAGCCATGAAAATACTTGCGCCATTGCCACCGGCTATGCCATTGCCGACGAAAGCGATGCGGAGGATGGCGGGAGACATGACGAAACTGGCCTATGAAGACTTCCAGCAGGGGCAGGAATTTCCGCTCGGCCCCAAACATGTGACAGCGGCTGAAATTATCGAGTTTGCCGGGGAATTCGACCCGCAGCCGATGCATCTGGATGAGGCAGCCGGCCGCGCCAGCATCCTCGGTGGTCTTGCCGCCTCCGGCTGGCATACCTCGGCAATGTTCATGCGTATGATGTGCGATTCCTATCTCCTCAAAGCCGATGCACAGGGTGCGCCCGGCATCGATTTCATGGAGTGGAAGAAGCCGGTTCTGGCCGATGATACGCTATCCGGCCGGTCCATCGTGCTGGAAGCCCGGCCCATGCGCTCACGCCCCGGCATAGGCATCGTCAAGTTCCGCCACGAGATCGAAAATCAGAACGGCGAACTCGTGTGCCTCGGGGAAAACTCGACGATGATCCGCATGCGTGCGGGCGCGGAGGTATCGGCATGAAGATGAGCGAGCTCTATACGGTCGGCGAGCGCGTCGAGATCGGCAGCCATACGTTCACCCCCGAAAGCATCGTCCGGTTTGCATCGCGCTTCGATCCGCAGATCTTCCACATGGATGCCGAAGCGGCCAAGGAAACCTTGTTCGGCGGGCTCTGCGCCTCCGGTTGGCATAGCTGCTCAGTGTGGATGCGCAGCTTCGTCGATTACTGGAAATCCGAGATGGCCCGGCTGATCGCGGAGGGCAAGACACCACCCACTCTCGGCCCCTCGCCGGGTTTCAAGACGCTGCAATGGCTGCGCCCGGTCTTTGCAGGCGACACTATCACCTATGGTGTCACGATCCTCGGCAGCCGTCCATTGGCCTCGCGGCCCGGCTGGGCGCTCTATACGCTTGCGTGTGACGGAGTGAACCAGCACGGCGCGCCAGCCCTGCGCTTCGAAAGCACCGTGTTGGCCTTTGAATAGAACCTTGCGGGGCGCGATCACGCCGCCCCGCAAGCCATTCGCACATCCAGGTCAGTGACCGGAGAATTCCACGAGCGTGTGAACCGGCACGTCCAGTTCCTCGAGCTTCTTGCGCCCGCCAAGGTCAGGCAGATCGATGACGAAGCAGGCGGCAACGACTTCGGCGCCGATCTGGCGCAGGAGCTTCGTTGCGCCGACGGCCGTGCCGCCCGTGGCGATCAGATCGTCGACCAGGATAACCCTTTCACCGGGATTGACCGCATCGCGATGCATCTCCATCTCGTCGACGCCGTATTCGAGGCTGTAGGCGATCCGGACGATATCGTGTGGCAGCTTGCCCTTCTTGCGGATCGGCACGAAGCCGGCCGACAATTGATGCGCAACCGCTCCCCCGAGAATGAAGCCGCGCGCTTCCATGCCGGCAACCTTGTCGACCTTCGAGCCGGCATAGGGCTGCACCAGCGCATCGACAGCACGGCGGAACGCCCTGGCATCGCCGAGCATGGTCGTGATGTCGCGAAAGATGATGCCGGGCTTGGGATAGTCCGGAATGGAGCGGATGCTGGCAGCGAGCTCCGAAGCAATAGTGTTCATGAAATATGTACTCTCAGGCTGTGATAGGGCCGGCGGCACCCTATCAAGAGCCGGGCGCTATACCAACAAAAAAGGCGGCCTCGACGGGCCGCCTCTTCGTTCAATCATCGCAATACTTAGTGAGCGCCGGCCTTGGCATAGACGGAACGCTTGGTGAGATAGATCAGGATCGAGAAGATCAGCAGGAATATGATCACCATGAAGCCGAGGTGCTTGCGATCCTCAAGATGCGGCTCGGAAGTCCACATCAGGAAAGCAGACACGTCGCGCGCATACTGGTCCACCGTCTGCGGCGAACCATCGTCATAGGTCACCTGCCCGTCGGAAAGCGGCTTCGGCATCGCAAACGTCGCGGCCGCATCGAAATACGGATTGTAGTGCGAGTTCTGCGGCACCTTGAAACCGGCCGGTGCATCTTCGTAGCCGGTCAGCAGCGAGTAGATATAGTCCGGGCCGCCTTCCTGGTATTGGGTGAAGATGTCGAAAATGAACTGCGGGAAGCCGCGTTCGATTTCACGCGCCTTGGCCAGCAGCGACATGTCAGGCGGCACCGCCCCGTTGTTGGAAGCAGCAGCAGCCTCGTCGTTCGGGAACGGCGAGTTGAAATGATCCGATGGAAGCGCCTTGCGGGTGAACATCTCGCCCTGAGGGTTCGGGCCGTCCTGCACTTCGTAGTTGGCAGCGAAGGCCTTCACCTGCGCCTCGGAATAGCCGAGGTCGCCCAGCGTGCGGTAAGCCACCAGCTTCATCGAATGGCAGGCGGAACAGACTTCGGTATAGACCTTGAGGCCACGCTGAAGCTGCGCTTTGTCATAATAGCCGAACGGGCCGGAGAAGCTCCAGTGCTGTTCGCGCGGCTCCTTCAGCGGATAATGCGGCGTTTCGCTCTCCGCCGCAGGCTTCGTTTCCGCAGCCACGGCAACGGCGGTAGCAGCACCGCCGATGAGTGTGAGCGACAGAAGGCCGACAATAAGTTTTTTCATCGTTTTCTTCCTCTATCGCCGGTTATGCTTGCGCCGGAGCGGCAGCTTTACCGCTCTGCTTTTCAAGAACCGCTTCCGTAATCGAGTTTGGAACGCGCCTCGGGGTCTCGACGAGGCCGAGCACCGGCATGGCGACGAGGAAGAACAGGAAGTAGAACAGCGTCGCGAACTGAGCTGCCGTGGTGTAAACGCCTTCCGCCGGCTGCGAGCCAAGCCAGCCGAGCAGGATGGCGTCGGCAATGAACAGCCAGAAGAACAGCTTGTACCAGGGACGATAGACGGCCGAACGGATCTTCGACGTATCGAGCCATGGCAGGAAGAACAGCACGATGATCGCGCCGAACATTGTCAGAACGCCGCCGAGCTTGGAGTCGATCGGTCCGATGTTGAAGGTGATCGAGCGCAGCATCGCGTAGAACGGCAGGAAGTACCATTCCGGAACGATGTGGGCCGGCGTCTTCAGCGGGTTGGCCGGAATATAGTTGTCGGCGTGACCGAGGAAGTTCGGCAGGTAGAAGACGAAATAGGCGAAGACCAGCAGGAAGACGGAAACGCCAAGCGCATCCTTCAACGTTGCATAGGGCGTGAAGGCCACGGTATCGGTCTTCAGCTTGACCTCGACGCCGGTCGGGTTCGTCTGGCCGGTCACATGCAGCGCCCAGATGTGCAGGATAACAACGCCCGCGATCATGAACGGCAGCAGATAATGCAGCGAGAAGAAGCGGTTGAGCGTCGGATCGTCGACGGCAAAGCCACCGAGCAGGAAGGTCTGGATCCAGTCACCCACCCATGGGAAGGCCGAGAAGAAGCCGGTGATGACGGTCGCGCCCCAGAAGGACATCTGGCCCCAGGGCAGAACGTAGCCCATGAAGGCCGTTGCCATCATCAGGAGGTAAATAATCACGCCGAGGATCCAGAGGATTTCGCGCGGCGCCTTGTAGGAGCCGTAGTAGAGACCGCGGGCGATGTGCAGATAGACGGCGACGAAGAAAAAGGACGCTCCGTTGGCATGCATGTAGCGCAGCAGCCAGCCGTGATTGACGTCACGCACGATCTTTTCGACCGAGTTGAAGGCGACCGTCGTATCCGCCGCATAATGCATGGCAAGCACGACGCCGGTCAGGATCTGCAGAACCAGCATGACGGCCAGCATGGCGCCGAACGTATAGGCATAGTTCAGGTTGCGCGGGACAGGATAGGCGATGAAACTATCGTAGACCATACGCGGCAGTGGAAGCCGCGCGTCTACCCATTTTTCGAGCCCTGTGGATGGCTCGTAAGACGAATGACCACTCATGATTCAGCTCCCCCTCAACCGACCTTGATCTTCTTTTCAGACGTGAACGCATATTGCGGTATGAAGAGGTTTTGCGGCGCAGGCCCATGGCGGATGCGACCGGCGGTATCATAGACGGAACCATGACAGGGACAGAACCACCCGCCGTATTCCCCTGCCTGACCGAGCGGGATGCAACCCAGATGGGTGCACACACCGATCATCACGAGCCAGTTTTCCTTCCCGTCGCCGGCTGAACGGGCGACATCGGTCGCCTGCGCGTCGGCAGGAAGGTTGGCATTGCGGGCGATGGGATCTTTCAGTTCGGAAATCTGCGTGCCCTTGGCATCGTCGATTTCCTTTTGCGTCCGGTTGCGGATGAAAACGGGCTTGCCGCGCCATTTCACCGTCAGGGACATGCCAGGCTCGAGGCTCGACACGTCGACTTCGATGGAAGCAAGAGCGAGTGTCGATGCGTCCGGCCGCATCTGATCGATAAACGGCCACGCGACGGCAACCGCGCCGACTGCGCCGGCCATCCCGGTCGTCAAATAAAGGAAATCGCGACGAGTTGGCTCGCCGGTGGATTCACTTGTCGTACTATGCTCGCTCAACGCTGCACATCCTCTTCCCGCAAACCACGGCAAAACCGCGGTACCCCTCACCAACAGCGAATCGTGGCGACCATAATTCCGCCATAGATTCCTCCGTAACCCGCTGCGTTCTAAGCTTCATCGCAAATTATGTCCAGTCTTGGCAAGGGGAGAGGGCACAATGTCGCGGCAAAACTGCGCTATTGCGTCGCAAGGACCGAGCCTCAGATCTTCCTTGCCCGCGCCAGGACGTTAAGATCATGAAAAAGCAAGCAATTCGCATGACAGTTTTTTATGTTGCAGAGCGAAATAAACAATGATTTTCATGCTGCATCGCAGCACATATAAATAGAATTCACCGGCAGGCTTTGACAACCCTCGCCTTTCCGCCTCCGAAAGCCGCATGCACTTCATGCACGATTTATCAGCCGACGCGATAATCGCGCAGCGCTGATATAATGCTGCAATTTGAGACTTGAGACGCTTGATGAAACATACGGCCTACTGCGTATTCTCAGTCCTTTCCACTCTTGCGGTCGGCATTCTGGCGGCTCGTTATGCCGTCCATTTGTGGATACTGGCCTTCTTTGAAAGCCTGCAGACCCATTTCAGCCTGGTGGCGATCGCCCTTGCCTTGATCGCGCTCATCTTCAAGCGACACTGGTACGCGGCGCTCATCCTTGCGGCGGGCATAGCGCTCTGCGTCCATTCCGTCGTGATGCTGCGGGAATTTGCCGCCCCGGCGATCGCGGAGACGCCCTCGGCGCAAGCCAAACGCTACAAGCTTCTCTCGTTCAACATTGAGAACGACAATTTCGAAAACGGCGCACGCATTGCCGACTTCATCCTCGCCTCGCAGGCTGATGTCGTTGAAATTTTCGAGGCGGAGCCGATCCTGTCACAGATGGACCGCATCACGCAGCTCTATCCTTATCGCATCGGCTGCGGCGCGATGACGCCGGACTGCGATTCCCTGCTGCTATCGAAAAGACCGTTCCGCACACAGGAAATCCGCAGCATTGGCGGCCTTTGGAACAATCGCTTCATCCTGGCGAATATCGACATGGACGGGCAGCCGGTCAATTTCGTCACGACCCATTTGAGCAAGCCCTATTTCGACGACTTCCATGAAAACGAACTTGATCTCCTCGCCCGGCGCGTCAATGGCATGAGCGACCCGCTGATCCTGGCCGGGGATTTCAATGCTTCCGTTATTGCGCCCGACATGCGTGAGTTTCTGGCCGCGACCGGCCTGCGCCATGTCCTTCCCGAACCGGCGACCTGGCCGATCGAAGCCGGCGCCTATGGCATCGCCATCGATCATGTCTTCGCTCGCGCACCGCTGCGGCTGATATCCGTCGAGCAGATTCCGGATGCCATGGGCTCGAACCATTTCGGCCTGATGACGGAGTTCGACGTTCCTCAATAAGGCGTTGATATCGAAGGACCTTCATCGCCAGTTTATCGATTTTGGTTAGTCGGCTTCCGCCGCGATGAAGCCACCGGACTGACGCGCCCACAATTCGGAATAGAGGCCACCGCGAGCGATCAGCTCGTCGTGTGTCCCCTCCTCGATGATCTCGCCCCTGTCGATGACAATGAGCCGATCGAGCTTGGCAATGGTCGAAAGCCGGTGTGCGATCGCCAGAACGGTCTTGCCCTTCATTAGCGTATCGAGATTGGCCTGCAGGACCGCCTCGGCCTCCGAGTCCAATGCCGACGTCGCCTCATCGAGCACAAGGATCGGCGCGTCTTTCAGCATGACACGGGCGATGGCGATGCGCTGGCGCTGGCCGCCCGAAAGCTTGACGCCGCGCTCGCCGACATGGGCGGCATAGGCAGCCCGCCCCTTCTGATCCTCCAGGGTGGTGATGAACTTGTCCGCCTCGGCCTGTCGTGCCGCTTCCACCATCTGCTCGTCGCTGGCATCCGGCCGACCGAAGAGGATGTTGTCGCGAATGGATCGATTGAGAAGCGCGGTATCCTGCGTCACCATTCCGATAGCACCGCGCAGTGACTCCTGCCGCACATCGGCAATATTCTGGCGGTCGATCAGGATGCGGCCGCCTTCAAGGTCGTAGAAGCGCAGCAGCAGATTGACCAACGTCGTCTTGCCCGCCCCTGAACGGCCGACGATACCGACCTTCTCTCCCGCACGCACGGTGAGAGAGAAATTATCGATGATGCCGCCGCCGCGCCCATAGTGAAAAGTCACATTCTCGAAACGGATTTCCGGGCCTGTTATTGTCAGATCCTTGGCATCAGCCCGATCGACCAGGCCAATCGGCTCGGAAATCATCTCAGCCGAATTCTGGATCGTGCCGAGATTGCGCATGATGGCATTGAACTGCGACATCATGCGGCCGAAGAGCATGTTGAGCCGCAGCACCATGCTGAGCGTGAAGGCAACGCCACCGGTCGAGATCTCGCCCGACAGCCAGAGGTGCACGGCGAGCGCTCCGATGGTGGTGATCATCACGCCCGACAGCAGCGCCAGCGACGAACGCACGCCGGTCAGCAGCCGCGTAAAGGGCATGACGGCGGCCTGGAAGCGGTCAAAACCCCTGCGAATGTAATCGTCGTTCTGCTCTTCCCGTCCGAAGAGCTTCAGCGTCTGGATATTGGCATAGGCGTCGACCATGCTGCCGTTCAGCATCGAGGATGCCTCTGCGGCATTGCGCGCATGCTGCCGGATGCGCGGCACGAAATGGCGGGCGAGCAGCGAGAAGACGCCGATCCAGATCGTGATCACCAGCGCCAGCCGCCAGTCGAGACCACCGACCAGTGCGATAGTCGAGGCGGCGTAGATGATGATGAACCAGACCACCTGCAGCAGCGACACGACAAGATCGCCTGTCGCCTGCCCCGCCGACCAGACCTTGGTAACGACCCGGCCGGAAAAATCGTTCTGGAAGAATTCGACCGATTGCCTGGCCACATGCCGGTAGGCCTGCCAGCGCACAAGATTGAGGAAGCCGGGAACGACCACCTGTTCCTCGACGAGCGCACCGAGGCTGACGATGACGAAGCGGACAACGAGCACGACGAAGACCATGCCGAGAAGCGCCTCGCCATGGCCGGCGAGCAATCCGCTCCAACCCTCGCCCGGCTTCACCTTGTCGAGAATGTCGACCAGGTGGCCGACGAACCAGAAGAGCGCGGCCTCCAGCATCGCCACCGCCCCACCGAGCGCCGCCATTGCCAGGAACGGCCCTTTCGCCTGGCCGACATAATACCAGATGAAGGCCCCGAGCGACCGCGGCGGCCTGAGATCGCCGCTGCGATAGTAGGGATCAATCCAGGTCTCGAACAGGCGGTACACGGAACGGATGAGCATGCGAGCGATATAGGGAATTTCCGAGCACACGCAAAGTGAAGGCTCACCCCGGCAAAGGTTATATTTTGTTCATGTTTCGCCACTTGCGCTCGAATTCCTCGGCGTTGAAACAGTGTAATCAATCCTAATCAAAAAGATTAAAATTGATAAATAGCTATGCAATATTCATCGCACCCGCTATCCTCCAGCGAGAGTTAGGACGCGATAGAAATGAACAACAAGACGGCCGATACAAAAGTTCTTACGGCACACGTGCCGTTGTCATTGGCGGAAAAAGTCGACCAGATAGCTGCCCGGCTGGAGCGCTCCCGTGGATGGATCGTGAAGCAGGTATTGAACAATTGGGTCGAGTTACAGGAAGAGCGCCATAGGCTGACCATTGAAGCCTTGTCCGATGTCGATGCCGGCAATGTTGTTGACCATCAGGTCATTGAGGAGTGGGTGCGCAGCTTGGGCGAGCCGGAAGACGAAGAGCGGTCTCGCTAGTGGAAATCAAGTGGACTGCAAAAGCGCAATCCGACTTGATCCGCGTCCATGATTTTCTGGCACTGGTCAATAAGCCCGTCGCTATAAGAACCGTACAAACTCCGTCGGCTGCTCCGCTACAGCTGCTTCAACACCCGCGCATTGGCGAAAGACTTCAGGAATTCGAGCCTCGTGACGTCAGGCGCATCGTGGTGGGCGCGTATGAAATGCGCTACGAAATTGTCGGATCGACTGTTTTCATCCTGCGAATATGGCACGGTCGGGAAGACCGCTAGAACAGCAACCGGGGCGCCACAGCGCCCCGGTTGCTTGATCAATCACTCCGCTGCCGCCTCGGCCTCTTCGTGGTCGGCGAGGAAACCGCCGGACTGGCGGCTCCAGAGCTCGGCGTAGATGCCGCGGTTCTCGACCAGCTCCTGATGCGTGCCCGTTTCGATGATCCGGCCCTTGTCGAGAATGATAAGGCGGTCCATCTCGGTCAGCGTCGACAGGCGATGCGCGATGGCGATCACCGTCTTGCCGTGCATCAGCGCGAAGAGGTTTTCCTGGATCGCCGCTTCCACTTCGGAATCGAGCGCCGAGGTCGCCTCGTCGAGCACCAGGATCGGCGCGTCCTTCAGGAAGACGCGGGCGATCGCGATGCGCTGCCGCTGGCCGCCGGAGAGCTTGACGCCACGCTCGCCAACCTGTGCATCGAGCCCGGCACGGCCCTGCATGTCGACCAGACCTTCGATGAACTCCCAGGCATTGGCGCGCTTGGCCGCCTGGATCACCTCTTCGTCGGTCGCGTCCGGACGCCCATAGGCGATGTTGTCGCGGATCGAGCGGTGCAGCAGCGAGGTATCCTGCGTCACCACGCCGATCAGCGAACGCAGGCTGTCCTGCGTCGTCTCGGCGATATCATGGCCGTCGATGGTGATGCGTCCACTCTCCAGATTGTAGAACCGGAGCAGCAGGTTCATCAGCGTCGTCTTGCCGGCGCCTGAGCGACCGACTAGCCCGACCTTTTCGCCGGCACGGATATCCAGGCTCAGATCCTCGATGACACCCTTCGCCTTGCCGTAGTGAAAGCGAATGTGGTCGAAGCGGATCGCGCCCTGCTTGGCCGTGATCGGTGCGGCCGCCGGCTGGTCGACGATATCATGCGGCTTGGTCATCATTTCCATGCCGTCATAGACGGTGCCGATGTTTTCGAAGAGCGCCGAGACTTCCCACATCACCCATTGCGACATGCCGTTGATGCGCATGGCAAGGCCGATGGCGATGGCGATCGAACCGACCGCGATCGAGCCGTTGAGCCAGAACCAGATCGACAGTGCCGAGACGACGAACAAGGCCGCGCAGTTGTTGGTGTAAACAGCGGCGTTGAACAGCGTGATCTTGCGCATCTGCTTGTGCACGGTGTCGAGGAATTCCTCCATGCCGGCCCGGGCGTAGCTCTCCTCGCGGCCCGCATGCGAAAACAGCTTCACCGTCGCGATGTTGGTGTAGCTGTCAACGACACGTCCCGTCATCGTGGAGCGCGCATCGGCCTGCTGCGCGGCGATCTTGCGCAGCTTCGGCACGAAGTAGGAGACGATACCGATGTAAATGCCGAGCCAAATCACGATCGGAATCACCAGTCGCCAGTCCGCCATTGCAATGACGAAGATCATCGACAGGAAGTACGTGACCACGTAGACGAAAACGTCGAGGAGCTTCATGACGGTTTCGCGCACAGCAAGCGAGGTCTGCATCACCTTTGTGGCGACGCGGCCCGCGAACTCATTGGCAAAAAAGGTCATGCTGTGGCGCAGCAGGAAGCGATGCATCTGCCAGCGCGCGATCATCGGGTAGTTGCCGATCAGCACCTGGTGCATGATGAAGCTGTCGAGCGCAGCCGCCAGCGGCAGGCCGACAAGCACCATCGCCCCCATCCAGAAAAGCTTGGTCCATTCCGTTTGCAGGAAGGTCGCCCTATCGGCCTTCGTCAACCAATCGACGATATCACCGAGGAACTGGAACAGCGCCACCTCGCCGATCGCGATCGACATGGTGAGGACGCTCATGGCAATCAGCCAGGGCGCGGCCGGTTTGGTATAGTGCCAGCAGAAGGCAACAAGACCGCGCGGCGGAGCGTCCGGTATCTCGCTCGGAAATGGATTTAGTCGGCGTTCAAACCAGCCAAACATTGAAATGCTCCAGAGACTCGACCTTTTGGCCACCCGCTGCACCTAAAGGTCGCAGACTGATATGGTGGCCGGGCGATGAAAGAACGAGGCCACGCTGGCCGCGAAATGGATCGAAAGGGGGTTTTTTACTGCGAAAGTGCGCCCGGGAGCGCCTTGATCAGAGCCGTGGGTCTACGGCACGGAGGCGCATCATCACAAACGAGATATCCATCTGAGCCTCCTCTTTCGCAAGTTGTAGAGCGCCCGTCTTCTAGCGCGTATTCTCCGCTTTGAAAAGCGAAATATGCCTTAAAAATGGGCTGAAATCTTCAATTCTGCTGATGGAAGACATCACAAAAGTCGAAACCTCATGGAAAATCGAAGACAAATCCGGGCGATTTCGCTAGTTGCAACCCATGACCATGCTTCGTATCGCCCTCTATCAGCCCGACATTCCCGGCAACACCGGCACGATCCTGCGTCTGGCCGCTTGCCTCGGCCTTGGTGTCGACATCATCGAGCCGGCCGGCTTCGACATATCCGACCGCAACCTGAAGCGCGCCGGCATGGATTACCTTGCAGCCGTCAGCCTTACCAGACACGTCAACTGGGAGCGCTTCGAGGCATGGCGCCTGGAAAGCGGGCGACGGCTGGTGCTGGCCTCCACCAAGGCGGCCGGGCGCTATACCGATTTCACCTTCCGCAGCGACGATATTCTTCTCTTCGGCCGCGAAAGCGCCGGCGTGCCGGAGCATGTCCACGACAAGGCCGACGGCCGCATTCTAATCCCGATGGTCGAAGGCCAGCGCTCCATCAACGTCGCCATGTCGGCCGCCATGATATCAGGTGAAGCCCTGCGGCAGACGCAATGGTCGCCGATGCCGGTAGCGAGCCCGAATGTCGCACCCCGATAGGCGTTGGCACGCCGAATAAAGTGTGAGAAGCTTCTCCCTGGAATGCTCTAACTCAGGCAGCCTTGGCGAGGTGACCCATGTTCCAGACGGCATTCACACTTTCTCTTACACAGTTCGCACGCAGCTTGAGCCTCCCCGAGCGGCTGCAGCGTTCGCCCGGCCGAAATCTCGCACTCGAAGGTCTCCGCCAGCGAAATCTCGCGCTCGACGCGATGTTTTACGACATCAAGGTGATCACGCCGGAAGAGGCCTTCTACATCAGCGATTCTCTGGCCGCCGAAGGTGCAATCATGATCGTCCCGCCGAGCGGCGGCGCGGCGATCAGCCTCTGCGAGACCGTGGATGAATTCGTGCTGCGCGGTGGCGCCAGGGTGCAGGCCCTTGCCGTCGCAGGCATCGGTGGTTCGGCGCTTGGCGCGGCAGCTTTTGCCCGCAACGTCGCCGACGCGATCCAGGGGCCGGTCGCCGTTGTCGTCTCCGGCTATGGCATCGCCGATGTCATTACCGAGGCGTTCGGCGGGCTGTTTTTCTTCGGCCATCTGAAAGGGCTGCGTCCGTTCCTGGAAACATTGGACGATCTTGCCGGCCGCCCAAAAGTCGGGGCGCAGAGCAACGGACCGGCTGCACGCACCAGCCTCGACACCCGGACAGTGCAAGCGCTCCTTGCCGACCCCCGCCTCTCCTTCCGCCTGCTCACCGGCCATTCCAAGGGCAACCTCGTACTATCCGCCGCCCTGCACGAGCTGTGCAAACAAGATGAAGCGCGGATCGAGAAACTGGCCCGAAACATGAAGATCGTGACGATAGGCGCGCGGATCGCCATGCCGCCGGCCTTCACCGATGTCGTCGATGTCATGGGTGATTGGGACTGGTTCGGCGAGATGAATTCACGCGCCTTCATCCACGCCGATCGACGCATCTCGCATGCATGGCACCACACGAACACGGATCTGAACGGGCATTTGTCCGTAACATCGGCACTCAGGGACATCCTGGCAACGTCGCCGATGACAGCTAAAGGGCATGCCAAAGAACGTGATGGCAAATCCTCGGGAGAGCTATGGTCGACAGTTGCAGAAACGGCCGCGCTCCTAGCTGCCACAAGCCCGGAACCGAGATCCGCAACGATCGAAGAGGTCAAGAAGGCCTTCGCCGCCGGCAGCTTGCCCAACCCGCCGCAGATTGAGCCCGGCTCACCGGATGAATTGCAGCCGCCCAAGCCACATTGAATTGGGCCATGCGCAATTACTGACCAAATATGTCGCAAGCGACGGTGGACTAAGGTTTCGGCAAGCGTATAATGCTTAGCCGGCGAGCAAAACAGCCGTTTCTCATCCAACACGATTACATGCTGAAATCCATGCCTTTTCAGTAGGTTATTATCGCTTTCGGATTCATTGACGACATGCCGGCATGAGAAAGAACTAGAAAAAGATGGAATCAACCATTGTCATGATCAACCTGTTCGGTGCCGTCGGCCTTTTGCTGTTCGGCCTTGCGCAGGTAAAGGACGGCGTGTCCCGCGCCTTCGGTGCCCGTCTCAGAACTGGCCTTGCCAAGGGCACCCGCAGCAGTGCGCGATCTTTCGCGTCCGGCTTCGCGGCGACCATTGCTTTACAGAGCTCAACGGCAACGGCTCTGATGATCGCCTCCTTCGTCGAACGCGATCTCGTTTTACCAAGCATGGCGCAGATCGTGCTGCTCGGCGCCAATGTCGGCACGGCGGTCACGGCATGGATCGTCGCAACCGGCATCGAATGGCTATCCCCCCTCATCATTCTCATCGGCATCGTCTTCTACCGCCGATCGTCGACCGCCCAGCAAGGTGCCGGCGCGGCGCTGATCGGCATCGGGCTCATGCTGCTGTCGCTGCAGCTGCTGAGTATGGCGACCGCGCCGATGCGGCAATCCGCAGCGCTTGGCGCTTTCATCGGCCTGCTTGACGGCGCGCTACCGGTGGCCTTGATCTTTTCGGCGGTGCTGGCCTTCGTGTCCTCTTCAAGTCTTGCCGTCGTCGTCCTCATCCTGTCGCTGGCATCCACCGGCATCCTCTCTCCGGCCCTGACCGTCGTGCTCGTGCTCGGCGCCAATCTTGGCGGTGCGGTTCCGCCCGTCATGGCGACACTCTCGGGCCCGGCAACTGCGCGGCGCGTCACGCTCGGCAATCTGATCGTGCGCGCCATCGGCTGCCTCATCGTTCTGCCGCTCGCGGGCTATATCGGCGACTGGATGCAGAGCCTGCATTTCTCGCCGGCCAAACTGCCCGTGGATGTTCACCTACTGTTCAATATCGCCCTTGCCATCTGCGCCTGGCCCTTCTCAAGCCTGCTCTCGAGAACCATGCTCAGGGTTGTGCATGACGATCCAAAAGCCGATGACGGCCCCAAATTTCTCGATCAGCAGGCGCTGAACACGCCTGTCGTGGCACTTGCAAGCGCCACACGCGAGGTGCTGGGCGTCGGCGATCTCATCGAACGCATGCTCATCCGCACCGAAAACGCCTTCAACGACAATGACCTGTCTCCCCTGAAGGAAATTCCCATTCTTGAAAAGCGCGTCGACCAGATCCAGCAGGAGGTGAAGATCTATCTGTCGAAGCTCGGGCGCGATGGGCTCGATCCCGAGAACGGCCGCCGCTCCATCGTTATCATCGATTATGCCATCAACCTCGAACACATCGGCGATATCGTGGAAAAGGGTCTTGCCGAGCAGGTGGCGAAGAAGATCGGCAAGGGCCTCACCTTTTCAGACGACGGCTATCGTGAACTGCGAAGCCTCTTCAGCCTGACGATCGACAATCTGCGCATCGCCCAGACCATCCTCGTGACGCGCGATTCCAATCTCGCCAAGCAGTTGATGGAAGTGAAGGTGGACGTGCGCCGGCTCGAAAAGCAATCCTCCGAGCGTCATCTCGAAAGATTGCGGGATGGCCGTATCGACAGCCTGCAGACCAGCTCGTTGCATCTCGACATGCTGCGCGATCTGAAGCGCATCAACGCGCATATCGTATCGGTTGCCCATCCGATCCTGGACGAGAGCGGATTGCTGATCGAGAGCCGGTTGCGGAGCACACAGTAAACATCACGGCAGGCTGATCGCCTGCCGCTGCAAGCTTCTGTTCCGTCCGGTTCAATCCGCCGACGGCAAGCGCCTCATGGTGAACTCGATGCGATCGCCGTCGATCTGACGCCAGCTTTCGACTTCGGTCCAATATGCGGCCTTCGGGAATTCATCGAACCATTCGCGCGCCTTGGCGCGCGCATCCGGCCGACTGAGACAAAAAGTCTCGCGAACGAACTCGCTCTTTCCGCCGGCGGGATGTTCCTGCCGATAGCGGAATATTCTGCTTCTCAGCCCATCAAGGGGCGGCGGTCCGGGTATCTTCATGATAAAACCTCGCCAATGTGAGGGAACATAATACCGCATCGAAAAATTTGCGAGTCGATTCTCCTCCATGCCGCCGCACTGGTTGCGCCGCAGTGTTGCTGCTATTCAAAATCACGATACATACGGTGCGAATCGCGGGCCGCCGGCTGCTCGCACTGTCGGAGAGCATGCATGGAACGACCCAACCTTCCCAAAGGACTACCCGAGGATATTGAAGCAAAGAAAGAGGCGGCGCGAAGCTGGTTCGAAAGCCTGCGCGACGCGATCTGCGCCGAGTTCGAGCAGTTGGAAAACGAGCTTGCCGGCCCCCTCTCCGATCAGGAGCCGGGACGCTTCGTCGCCAAGGACTGGCAGCGGGAAAAAGGCCAGGGTGGCGGTGGTCGCATGTCGATGATGGAAGGCCGTGTCTTCGAGAAAGTCGGCGTCCATACCTCGACCGTCTACGGCGAATTTTCTCCCGATTTCCGTAGCCAGATACCAGGCGCGGAGGAAGATCCACGCTTCTGGGCATCTGGCTTGTCTTTGATCGCACACCCCGTCAATCCGAACGTGCCCGCCGTGCACATGAATACGCGCATGGTCGTCACCACGAGCCATTGGTTCGGCGGCGGCGCCGACCTGACCCCCGTTCTCGATCGCCGCCGTACCCAGGAAGATCCGGACAGCGCCCTTTTTCATCGCGCCATGCAGATCGTTTGCGACCGGCACGCCGTCGCCGATTATCAGCGCTACAAAAGCTGGTGTGACGAATATTTCTTCCTGAAGCACAGGAACGAAGCGCGCGGCATTGGCGGCATCTTCTTCGACTGGCTGCATTCGGAAGAGGAAGCCGGCGGCTGGAATGCTGATTTTGCTTTCACCCGCGACGTCGGCCGCGCCTTCTCGATGGTCTATCCGCGCATCGTCCGCTCGAATTTCAACGAGACATGGACCGAAGAGGATCGCGACGAGCAATTAATCCGTCGCGGACGCTATGTGGAGTTCAATTTGCTCTACGATCGCGGTACAATATTCGGGCTGAAGACAGGCGGCAACGTCGAGTCGATCCTGTCGTCTCTGCCCCCGGTGGTGCGCTGGCCCTAAGGCCCGTCGCGCAAGGGCGTGCAGCCGTTTTGCGACGGCGGCACGCGGCGAAGAAGACCTGAAGTGCAGAGAGCGAACCTTGGAGGTCGCGATGTACTTTAGGCGTTCAAAATAAAATGATCAGGCAGGCCCTGAAATCGACGGGAGAAGACCCTAGGTTACGTAATGCTCGTTTCAATCGGAGGAGGTTGCAATGGCAGTACTGAATCAAGCCACGGAAGTTTCGAAGGAAGAGAAGCTTTCGCGGACAGTCGATAGTCCGGAATTCGTCATCCGGCTGGCAGAGGATATGCGGGTCCGCAGCGGCTCCGATCTGCCGCTCTCCTGCTTCATCGAGCAGGTGAGGATGCAGCTGGCGGGTAAGTCGCCAAGCGATGTCGCCCGCATGGCGGCCGATCGTCCCTCAAAACAGGCGCCCATGACCAGATATCAGTCATCGGACTGCTTCAAGTCCTGGGCGATGCCGGACTGAGATTCGCAAGACCGCGTCCGGCAAGCAACGGAGCCTGCCGGACGGGGAAACCTTTTCCTGCCCGTTGCGTTTAACTTCGTGTCCTTCGACATGAGGGACCCCACTGCGTTCAATCTCAGGAGGAAGACATGCGACTTTTCGAATGCGGTACATTGGTACCCGGCTGCGCTTGGCACACACGCGCCAAGGACGATGCCGAAGTAGTTCGCCGTGCCGTCGAGCATATGCGCGATGCCCATGGCGAAACGATCGTCCGCGAAAATATGGTCGACAACATCAAGGCGCGTATTCGTGATGAGGCGCAGGCCGCCTGATCGGCTTGCTGCCGTCAGGCGTTCGCCAGATCCTTCAGCCGGGCGAGCAGTTTTGCCCGGTCCGCGGCAAAGTTAGCTTCCACCCATTCCTGTTCGAGCGTGCTGAGAAATTCTCCGACCCTAGGGCCTGCCGCAACACCGGCGGCAAGCACGTCCGCCCCGCTGAGAGGGAAAGCAGGCTTTTTCCATTTTTCGGTTCGCTGCAGCAATTTGCCGATCCGTGCGCTGCGCGCCATTTCTTCGAAATCGCCCTCCGCCTTGCCGCGTGCAACGGCCAGCGCCAGTCTCAGCCGCGCCGCAACCCCCATGGGGTCATGGCGATACAGCAGGCGATCGAAGCCAGCTTCCGACATATCGTCCTTGACCACAGGCGCAGTCGCCCAGGCCTGCAGATAGGCAGCCTCCGCTTTCGAAAGCCGCAACCGCTCCGCCAGCTTGGCCAGTCTCGCAGCATCCGGCGGCACGATAACTGCCAGTCGCAGCAGGGGATCGGCCGGCCAGCCGAGAGCCTGTTCGGCGGCCACCAGAGCCGGAACGGCATCAATGCCCCATTTTTCCGTTTCCGGCAGAACCTCGGTCAATATCCCGACCTGGCGCATCCAGAGCAGAGCCCGGCCGGGATCGTTGGCCGAGAGCAGCTTCTTCATCTCGGACCAGACACGCTCGGCCGACAGCGTCGCGATCTTCGATCGCGCGCCGGCGCAGGCGCGCAGCCCATCCGCATCCGGCCGGCCGCTGCCGTAATGCGCAAAGAAACGGAAGAAGCGCAATATGCGCAGATAGTCCTCCGCGATCCGGGTCGCAGCGTCGCCGATAAAGCGGATATTCCGACGCTCCAGATCGGCAAGCCCGCCAACAAGATCGACCACTTCGCCATCAGCCGACGCATAAAGCGCATTGATGGTCAGGTCGCGGCGTTCCGCATCCGCCTGCCAGTCCTCGCTGAAGGCAACGAGTGCGCGGCGCCCGTCCGTCTCCACATCCCGGCGCAAGGTGGTGATTTCGAACGGCTTTCCGTCGATGACCAGGGTGACGGTTCCATGCGCGATGCCTGTTGGCACCGCCTTGATACCCGCTGCATTTGCTCTTTCGACAACAGCCTCCGGCAGCAACGTCGTTGCGATGTCGATATCGGCGACCGGCAGGCCCATGAGGCTGTTGCGCACGGCACCCCCAACGACGCGGCCCTCGCCGCCATCGGCATTGAGCAAGGATAGAACCCGCCCCAGCGCCTCATCCCGGAACCATGTCTCGCCGGCAACGGACGTCATGTGTAAAGCCTTTCATAAAGCGTGCGGACGATGCCCGCGGTAATGCCCCAGATCATCCGCTGCCCATAGGGCATGCGATAGAAGTGGCGCTCGGTGCCCTGCCAGAGCATGGTGTCGGTCGCATGATGGCCCGGGTCCATCAGAAAGGAGAGCGGCACCTCGAAGGCATCCTCCACCTCGGTCGGATTAAGGGCCAAGTCGAAGCCGGGCTTTACGACGGCCAGGATTGGCGTGATGCGAAAGCCGGTAGCCGCCAGATAATGCGGGAGCCGCGCAACGGGCTCTATGAAAATATCCGCAAGCCCGATTTCCTCGCCCGCCTCGCGCACGGCAGCCATTTCCGGTGAAGCGTCCTCGGGATCGATGGCGCCACCAGGAAAAGCGATCTGGCCTGAATGCTTGCGCAAGGTCGATGTCCTGAGCGTGAAAATCACCTTGGCATCGTCGCCGCTGTCGACGACCGGCACGAGCACGGCGGCATCTTTCAGCTTCAGACCTTCGACTTGCGATATTGTTTCAGGATTGAGAATGTGATCGCCATGATCTCGCCAGGCAAATTCGACGGGACCACCGCTTTGATGCAGGGCACGACGGCGAAATTCATCCGCAGAATAGAGGGGGAATTCGCTCATCGCGTCAGGGCATCCAGCTCGGCAACCGGCATGACGGGAAAGATGGAGCTGCCGGAGCGTATGCAGAAGATTTCCCGCCCGGCAATCTCCACGGGCTCGCCGAGTTCGACGAGGTCATACATCACCGCACGCGTCACCAGCGCCTCCAGGCGCCCGCGAACATGCAGATAGGGCTTCAACTCATCGTTTTCGCCACGGATGACGAACCGTATCGGATGCTCCCTGCCCGCCTCGACGACATCGCCGACATTGGTGCGAAACGTCAGCACACGCCGGCCGTCGCGCTCCGTCACACTCATCTCGACGGCAACGAAGGGTGCATCGACGACGCGGATCCCGACCTTTTCCACAGGCGTGACGAGATATGTCTTCTCGTCCGCATCCTTGCGCAGCACGGTGGAAAACAGCCGCACCAGCGGCGCGCGGCCGATCGGCGTGCCCAGATAGTACCAGGTGCCGTCGGCGCGAATTTCCATGTCGATATCGCCGCAAAACGGCGGATCCCAACGATCGACGGGCGGCAGGCCCTTCTTTCGACCGCCGCTATCGCCCGCAGCACGGGAAATCAGCGCTGCAAGGCTCGCTGCATCACCTGTCGTCCTGATGTCTTCGGTTGCCATTCTTCCGTCCCGGTTCGCCGTTAGTCACGAATACGACAGTTTCTCACGAGATAGTCATTCGAAACGTGCTTGTCAGCCATGTTCGTGGCGATAAGTTGTATTGATTATGAGGCAAATGTGTAAGGTCTGCGAATCGCGCGCACCGTTTTTCTGCCATTGGAGACGCAAATGGGCATGATCAAATCGACCGATACGAGCCTCGACGAGCAGGCCATCATCGCATCCGCCGAAAAGGCGTTGAGCGATATCGCCCTCATCCGCGAAGAGGTCTCGAAGGTCATTTTCGGTCAGGAAAGCGTCGTGGAAAACACGTTGCTTGCCGTGCTCGCCGGCGGCCACGCGCTGCTTGTGGGCGTGCCCGGCCTCGCCAAGACCAAGCTCGTGACCACGCTCGGCTCGGTCCTCGGCCTTGCTTCCAGCCGCGTGCAGTTCACGCCCGACCTGATGCCGTCGGACATTCTCGGCTCCGAAGTGATGGACCAGGACGAAAGTGGCCGCCGCTCGTTCCGTTTCGTCAAGGGACCGGTGTTCGCGCAGTTGCTGATGGCCGATGAAATCAACCGCGCCTCGCCGCGCACGCAGTCGGCACTGCTGCAGTCCATGCAGGAATATCACGTGACGATTGCCGGCCAGCGCTACGACCTTCCCGCGCCGTTCCACGTTCTCGCCACGCAGAACCCGCTGGAGCAGGAAGGCACTTATCCCCTGCCTGAAGCGCAGCTCGACCGCTTCCTGCTGCAGGTCGATGTCGATTATCCCGAGTTGGCCGACGAGCGCCGTATTCTTCTCGAAACCACCGGCCTCAGTGAAGCAACGCCGCAAGCCGTCATCACGGCCGAACGCCTGCTGGAAATCCAGCAACTGATCCGCCAGATGCCGGTCAGCGACGGGGTAGTCGACGCGATCCTGTCTTTGGTGCGCTCTACCCGTCCCGGTCAGGGCAATGCCTCGACCGACAAGCACGTTGCCTGGGGCCCGGGTCCGCGCGCCGGCCAGGCGATGATGCTCTGCGCCCGCGCCCGCGCGCTCTACGAGGGCCGGCTCGCGCCATCGATCGATGACGTGCATGCGCTCGCCGAACCCGTGCTTGAGCACCGCATGGCGCTCACCTTTGCCGCCCGCGCCGAAGGCATGTCCGTGCGCGATGTCATTGCAGGGCTGGTAAAGCAGTCGAGACCATAAGCTTGAGGTCGAGGAGAATTTAAACGCGTGGCATCCATCGGACAGATCGTCAGACCGACTTCAGGCAATGATGCGCTCTCCCGTGCCCGCAGTCGCGCCGCCCTCGTGCCGGATTGCCTCGTGGAAGCCAAGCGCATCGCCAACACGGTCATTGCCGGATGGCACGGCCGGCGCAAGCGCGGCATCGGCGAGAACTTCTGGCAATTCCGTCCCTATAGCGAGGGCGAAAGCCTCTCGCGCATCGATTGGCGCCGCTCGGCCCGCGACGATCACACCTATATCCGCGATCACGAATGGGAAGCCGCCCACACGATCTGGCTCTGGGCCGACCTCTCGCCATCGATGATGTATAAATCGACCTACGGCCATGTTTCCAAGGAGGGCCGCGCGCTGGTGCTGATGCTGGCGCTTGCGGAAATCCTGTCCCGGTCCGGCGAGCGCATCGGCTGCCCCGGCATCATGGAGCCGGTCTCGACCCGCAACGCCGCCGAACGGCTGGCGGCCGCCCTGATGCATACGCCGCTCGAAGGCGGATTGCCGCAGACGGCGATGATCCGCGGCTGGAGCGATATCGTGCTCATCGGCGATTTTCTGGATGACGCCGACAGCGTGATGAGCCGCATCGGACCTCTGGCGCGACGCGGCTTGCGCGGCCATGTCGTCGAAGTTGCCGATCCCGCCGAGGAAATCTTCCCTTATAGCGGTCGCACCGAGTTCAGCGATCCGGAAACCGGCTCGAAGCTGATCGCCGGCCGCGCGGAAAATCTGCGAGATGATTATCAGCGCGCCTATCTCGCCCGTCGCGAAAACCTTGGTCAATCGCTGCGTCATCTCGGCTGGACCTTCGTCAATCATCGTACCGACCGTCTGGCATCGGAAGCGCTGGTGGCCGTCCACATGTACCTCTCCGGCATGCCTTCCAGGGTCGCGCCAGGAGGACAGCCATGACCGGTCTTTCCTTCGCATTCGCCTCGCCGGCGATCCTCGCAGCTCTGGTCCTGCTTCCGGTGATCTGGTGGCTCCTGCGCCTGACACCGCCGCAGCCCCGCGCGGAAGTCTTTCCGCCGTTGCGTATTCTGGCAACGATCCTCAAGCGCGAGGAAACGCCGGCGCGCAGCCCATGGTGGCTGACGTTGCTGCGCATGCTGCTCGCCGCACTCGTCATCCTCGCCGTCGCCAATCCGATGTTCAATCCGCGCACCAACACCCTGTCGAGTGGCGGTCCGCTGGTGTTGATGATCGACAATAGCTGGGCTAGCGCCTCGGATTGGGAGCGCCGCGTCCGAACAGCCGATGCGCTCATCGACGATGCCGACGCCAAGGGCATTCCGGTCTCGATCGCCTTCACTGCCGAGCAAGGCAATGACGCGACGCCGGGTGCCGCGACCGCAGCCCGCGACAAGCTGCATGCGATGAACCCGCGACCGCTGGTGCCCGACCGCCAGCGCGCCGTCGACGCGGTGAAGGCCGCGCTCAACGGCAGCAAGCCGGGTACGGTCGCCTTCATCTCCGACGGTATCGAGAGCAAGGACAAGGACGACATCGTCAATCGGCTTTCCGCCCTTCAGCCGAGCGAACTGCGCCTGATTGAAGGTGACGGCAGCGATGTTCTCGCAATCACCGGCGCAGCCAATAACGCCAGTGACATGACCGTTACGGCAACACGGCTGAACGGCACCAGCCCGCTGCGCCTCGGACTGACGGCGCAGGACAATCAGGGCCGGCCCATCGCCGCCGGTTCGCTCGATTTCGCGGGCGGCCAAACGGTTGCCAGCGGCTTGATCGCCGCTCCGTTCGAGATGCGCAACGATTTCGCCCGCATCAGCGTCGACCGCTACGCCAGCGCCGGCTCGGTGCACCTTCTCGACGACGGCTTTCGCCGCCGCCGCGTTGCGCTTCTTTCCGGACAGGCGGCCGACGAATTCCAGCCGATCCTGTCGCCGCTCTACTATATCCAGCGCGCCCTGCAGCCCTACGCGGACCTGATCCAGCCCAACAGCGCCGATCTGGCAAAGTCGATCCCCGAACTGCTCGCAGGCAATCCGTCCATAATGATCATGGCCGATGTCGGCCGCCTGCCGCAGGAGAGCTACGCTCCGTTGCAGCGCTGGATTCAAAATGGCGGCACGCTCGTCCGCTTCGCCGGCCCCCGCCTGGCCGCAGCGCCGACCGATGACCCGCTTGTTCCCGTGACCTTGCGGCAGGGCGAGCGCACCTTCGGCGGCGCCCTCTCCTGGGCCGAGCCGCAGCCATTGGCTGACTTCCCCGCCTTCGGCCCCTTCGCCGGCATGCAGAAGCCCACCAATGTGCTGGTCAAGCGGCAGGTTCTGGCCGAGCCGACGCCTGATCTTGCCGAACGCACCTGGGCAAGCCTTGCGGACGGGACACCGCTGGTCACCGAGAAGCAGATGCAGGCTGGCCGCATCGTCCTTTTCCATGTCAGCGCCGAGCCGCAATGGTCGGACCTGCCGATCTCGGGCGATTTCGTTGAAATGCTGCGCCGGCTCGTGCAGCTGTCGCGCTCCGGCGGCGTCGCATCGGCGGAAGGCGCAGCCAAGACGGCCGAGGCAATGCCACCTTACCGGCTTCTCACCGCCAAGGGCGTGCTGACAAGCGAGATCGGCACCGCCCGTCCGCTGGAACCAGGCATCAAGGGCGCGGCCGTTGCCAGTTTCGACAATCCACCGGGCCTCTACGGCTCCGAAGAGGGCTTTACCGCACTGAACATCCTGCCCGCCGGCGCCACGCTCAAGCCACTCGATGCCTCAGCGACGGGCACGGTGACAAGGGATGGCCTCATCGGTGGCGAGGCATGGTCGGCCAAGCCGATCCTCTTCACCCTCGCCTTCCTTGTCCTGCTTGCCGACAGCCTGATCGTCCTCTTCATGAACGGCGCCTTCCCCCGTCTTGGCAGATCGACGAAAACCATGGCCGGCGGCGCGGCAATGCTGATGCTGGCGATCTCGGTCGCCGTCTTCCTGCATCCTGCGACCGCTCTCGCCAATGATTCCAAGCCCGGCGACGACACCATATATTCGCGGTTGGACAAGACGCATCTTGCCTATGTCGTCACAGGCGAATCCGAGGTGGACCATCTTTCCGAGCGCGGTCTTGCCGGCCTCTCCGATTACCTGACATATCGAACGACCCTGGAGCCCGGGCCACCGGTGGGACTGGATCCGGCAAAGGATGAACTCGCCTTTTATCCGCTGATCTACTGGCCGATATCGGCGACAGCGCCGATGCCGTCCAATGACGCAATCAACCGCATCGATGCCTATATGCGCAACGGCGGCACCGTGCTCTTCGACACTCGCGATGCCATCGATACGATGGGCGACACATCGTCGCCTAGCCCGAACGGCCAGCGGCTGCAACAGATTCTCGCCAACCTCGACATCCCGCCTCTCGAACCCGTGCCGTCAGGGCACGTGCTCACCAAGTCCTTCTACCTGTTGTCGAGCTTTCCCGGCCGCTATGCCGACAGCCCGCTTTGGATCGAGGCGCGGCAGGATACGCGGCGCGACGGCAACGCCGTGGCATCCTCCGATGGCGTGACGCCGATCATGATCACGGGCAATGACTTCGCAGGCGCCTGGGCCGTGGACGATAACGGCACGCCTTTGCTGCCGACCGTGCCTCCGGACGAAACCCAGCGTGAATATGCCTACCGCACCGGCGTCAACATCATGATGTACATGCTGACCGGAAACTATAAGGCCGATCAGGTGCACATCCCGGATATCCTGCAACGGTTGGGGCAATAAGATGAATATCGGTTTTGCCCCATTCCTGCCCTGGCCGATACTGGCTGCTCTTGCGGTGCTGACCCTCGCCATCGCTGCGCTTGCGATCTATCGGCGCCTGCGCGGCGGTTGGATCCGCGCGCTCGCCGGCGCCGCGCTGCTGCTCGCGCTCGCAAATCCCGTGCTGATGCAGGAAGACCGCGATCAGCTCACCACCATCGTTCCCGTCGTCGTCGACCGCAGCCTGAGCCAGGACACACCGGAACGTACCAAGATGACAGACGACGCCCTGGCGATGCTCAAGGACCGGCTGGCGCAATTCCCGCGGATCGAGCCCCGCATTGTCGAGGCGCGCGACCCGGCTGAATCGGACTCTCCCTCGACACGGCTTTTCGCCGCCCTCTCCTCGGCGATCGCGGACGTACCGCCTGCCCGGATCGGTGCCGCGATCTTCCTGACCGATGGCCAGATCCACGACATTCCCGGCGTGAACCAGCAGCTCGGCTTCGACGCGCCCATCCATGGGCTGATCACCGGCAAGCCGGACGAGTTCGATCGCCGCATCGAAATCGTCCGCGCCCCTCGCTTCGGTCTCGTCAACGAGGAGCAGCAGCTGGTCTTTCATGTCGTCGACGACGGCAAGAGCCCCGGCGGCCTCGCGGACGTAACCGTCAAGATGAATGGCGACGAGATTGCCACGCTGCAGGCGACACCGGGCCAGGATACGCCCTTCAGCTTCAAGGTGCCGCGTGCCGGCAACAATGTTCTCGAATTCTCCGTGGCCGAAGTGCCGGGCGAAGTGACGCCCGTCAACAATCAGACGGTCCAGCTGATCGAGGGCATCCGCCAGAACATGCGTGTCCTGCTCGTGTCGGGCGAACCGCATGCCGGCGAGCGCGCCTGGCGCAACCTGTTGAAATCCGACGCCTCCGTCGATCTCGTGCACTTCACCATTCTGCGCCCACCGGACAAACAGGACGGCACGCCGATCAACGAACTGTCGCTGATCGCCTTCCCGACGCGCGAACTCTTCGTCGACAAGATCAGCTCTTTCGATTTGATCATCTTCGACCGTTACCAGGACCGTCAAAACGTCCTGCCGACGATCTATTATGATTACATGGCCCAATACGTGGAAAACGGCGGTGCATTGCTCGTGGCGGCCGGCCCCGAACATTCCGGCGGCAATTCGATTGCTCTGACGCCGCTCGCCTCGGTTCTTCCGGCCGAGCCGACGGGACAGATGATCGAGAAGCCGTTCTATCCGCGCCTCTCGGATCAGGGCCGCAAGCATCCTGTCACGCGCGGGCTGGATGGCTCCGACACGGAGCCGCCGCATTGGGGCCGCTGGTTCCGCAGCGTCGACGTTGAAAAGCCGCAGGGCCAGACCGTGATGGTCGGCGCCGACAACAGCCCGTTGCTGGTGCTGAATCGCGTCGGCCAGGGCCGCGTCGCCATGCTGCTTTCCGATGAGGGCTGGCTTTGGGCACGTGGCTTCGAAGGCGGCGGTCCGCATGTGTCGCTCTATCGGCGCATAGCCCATTGGCTGCTGAAGGAGCCGGCGCTGGAAGAAGAGGCACTGACGGCAAATGCCGCCGGCCGCACGGTGCAGGTGACACGTCAGACTGTCGGTGACGATCCAGGCCCCGCCACGATCAAATCGCCCTCCGGCAAGACGCAGAGCTTGCCGCTGAAGCAGACGCAGCCGGGGCTTTACCAGGCCGAGAAACATATGGACGAGATCGGGCTCTACCAGGTCGCCAATGGCAACCTCTCGACGCTTGTCCATATCGGTGCCATTGATGCTCCGGAGTTCAAGGCGATGATCTCGACCACCGAGACGCTGAAGCCGCTAGCCCAGAAGACCAAGGGTCTCGTCACCCGTGTCGCCGGCGCCAATGGCGGCGTCACGGTTCCACAGATCCTGCCGGTTCGTGGCGCGGTTCGCGTCGCCGACGGCCAGCGTCTGACCGTCCGCATGACTGACGAAACCGTGCTGAAGGGGATCAATACGCTGCCCCTGTTCGCGGGTTTTGCCGGTCTCGCCGCCCTGCTCTTTGCCTTCTCCGCCACCTGGTGGCGCGAAGGACGGTGACATGATGACAAAAATCGATGTAACGGATACCCCTTCCGAAAGCGATCTGGCTACGATCACCAGCGGCCTGATCGCCTTCAATGCCGCCGATATCGGCCCATCCGAACGCCGGCCGCTGGGGGTGCTGATCCGCGACGAGAACGGCGAGACTATTGGCGGAATCTCCGGCTATACCGGCTGGGGATGGTTGTTCACGCAATTGCTGTTCGTGCCGGAAACCCTGCGTGGCCAGGGCATGGCGAGCAAACTGCTCGATGCGGCGGAAACGGAAGCGATAGCCCGCGGCTGTTTCGCAGCCTGGATCGATACGTTCAATCCGCAGGCGCTGCGCGCCTATCAGCGGCAAGGCTATGAGATCTTCGGCGAGTTGCCGGATTTCCCGGTTGGCCGCAGCCGCTTCTTCCTGCAGAAAAAACTATCGCCCCGTTGATCTCAACAGGGCGACGTTTTCTGCATCCGGCGTAAAGGCCTAGACCGCAATCGCCGTCAGCGGCATGACTTCATCAAAATCCTCGCCTTCGACCTCGACGATCGAAGCGGAATCATCCCGCCAAATGATAGGGCCATGCAGCCGCTCATGCGTGTCGGCGGCAATCGGCACGACGAGAACGCGGTTGGGATCGACAGGCCCCGGGAAGGCCAGGGCGTTGTAAGCGACCTTTTCGAAGCCGAGCGGGCCATAATAAGGCGGGTCGCCAACAAGGATGACGCATTCCGACCCCTTGCGTTTGGCCGCTTCGACAGCGATCCGCACGAGCTCGCGGCCGATACCCTTGTTCTTGTGCGAGGGCCTGACGGCAAGCGGCCCGAGCAAATGACCCTTGACCGAACCGGCCAGGACCGGTGTCATGCGCACCGAGGCGATCGTCTCGCCATCGTCGGCGCAGATGAAGGACAGCGTGCGGTCATGCGGTCCCTGCTCGCGAATCCGCGCAGCAGCACGGGTAAACCGACCGGGACCGAATGCTTCTTCATTGATGAGTTCGATAACGGCGTCGTGCGACGCATCCTCAGTGAGGTAGACCAGATCGTGCTTGTACATGAGCCAAAGAAACCAGATAGACAGACGGAATTGTTCTCGAAGGCGCTCGTGGAGCGTTCGGGATCATCGGCGTCGTCGCAGGCTTCTGATGGCTTTCATGAGAGCTGTTCCTCAAAGTCTGACAAGCCCGATAGCAGGAAATATTCGGCACGTCCAACGCAAAATGTGTACTGCCGTTTGTTGATGCAAGATCGTGTCCGCATGATGACACCTCTCGATGAAATCTCGCGCCCATGCCTGCCGATCATGCCCGATACGCAGTGTTCATCGTTTATCGCCTCGAAATTCGTCCGGCATGCCGTATGCTTGAGGCAGGTTTTAAGCAGCATTTCCGGAAGGACAAAGCAATGGGCATGTTGGTTGACGGCATCTGGCACGATGTCTGGTACGACACCAAGGAGACAAAGGGTCATTTCCAGCGCGCTGCGTCGCAGTTCCGCAACTGGATCACCCCTGACGGTGCAGCCGGCCCAACCGGAGCCGGCGGCTTCAAGGCCGAGGCCGGACGTTACCATCTCTACGTTTCGCTCGCCTGCCCCTGGGCGCATCGCACCCTCATCTTCCGCAAGCTGAAGAAGCTAGAAGATCTCATTTCCGTCTCGATCGTCGACCCGCTGATGCTGGAAAATGGTTGGGAATTCAAAGGGAAAGACGGTGGGACGATCGATCCGCTCTTTGGCGCAAAGGCGCTTTGGGAAATCTACGTCAAGGCCGATCCGCATTATTCCGGCCGGGTCACCGTTCCCGTTCTCTGGGACAAGCAGGCCGGCACGATCGTCAACAATGAGTCAGCCGAAATCATCCGCATGTTCAACAGCGCCTTTGACGAATTGACCGGATCGAAGGACGATTTTTATCCCGAGAATCTGCGCGCAGATATCGATGCATTGAACACGCTGGTCTACGACACGGTCAACAACGGCGTCTACAAGGCCGGCTTTGCAACGACGCAGGACGCCTATGAAGAGAATGCCCGCCGCATCTTCGAAACGCTCGACACCCTCGAAAAGCGACTATCGACAAAACGCTATCTGTTCGGAGAGCATCTGACCGAGGCCGACTGGCGGTTGTTCACCACGCTCGTCCGTTTCGATGCAGTCTATGTCGGCCATTTCAAATGCAACATCCGCCGCATCGCCGATTACCCAAATCTCTCCGCATATCTGCGGGATCTTTACCAGGTTGCCGGCGTGGCGGAGACCGTGAATCTCGTGCACATCAAGCATCACTATTACCGCAGCCACAAGACGATCAACCCGACCGGCATCGTTCCCATCGGCCCGGAGCTTGATCTCGATCGTCCGCATGGCCGCGAGCAATTGTCGAAAGCTGCCTGAGGCGCGGTCAATCTCGCCCCTTGCGGGCGAGAAAGCAAAATCAGCATTTAGCTTCAGCTAAGTGCTAGATTTTGCAAGAGAGGGGGAAGGTCGGGACGCACCCTGTTTCAGAAGTAAATGAGCAAGAAACAGACCCCCGCTCTTGCAATTTCAATGGCTTAGAAATTGCGCTAAGCTTGAAGCCTGTTGAACCTATGGCATCGCAATTCCTAAACCAGTGAAATTGCTTTCTCGCCCGCCAAGGGGCGAGATAGTTCCACCATTCACCCCGCGGACGCCAATTTTCATGTCACGGTCGAAATGCCACAAGGTGGTTAACGGCGACGTCATTACCAATAATTCGAAGGGAGTTCGGACCCGCTCAACTCTTCCAACCGGCGATAGGTCGCCTTCGTCGTTCCCGGCGGCAGGGCGTCGAGCGGAAAGAAGCCGCTCTCGACGATTTCGAGATCAGGCTTGCGCGGCGCAGTCTGCGTTACCTCGACGCGATAGAAGACGACATGGTCGCGTTTGCTCGTGCGATTGTTGAAATAGACGTGAAAGAGCTGCGGTCTCCCCGATATCGCCAGATTGCCCTCCTCCCGCAACTCTTTCTCGAGCGCCTGCTCCATCGTTTCATGACGTTCGACACCGCCGCCCGGCATGTGCCATCCCGGAATATAGGAGTGCCTTACCAGGAAAATGCGCCCATCGCCATCGAAACAGGCAGCCCGCACGCCAAGCGTCATGCTGCGGGTGAGCAGGAAATACACATGCAATGCGCGGCCGAACAACCAAGCCCGCAGACCACGCCCTTCGCTCTTCGGAGCTTCCTCGCTCATCCCTCAACTCCGGCGCGCTGATCCTTGAGGCAAGGCATGTATTTGTTTTGACAATCGAATGGGCTATGTCTCATCCCATGTTCAAGCTCGCGCATATTTCCGATGTTCACCTGGGTCCCCTGCCACGCCTTTCGATCAGAGAGCTCGCCTCCAAACGCATTACAGGATTTGTGAACTGGCACAGGAACCGGCGCAAGCACCTTTTTGGTGATACGCTCGATCTGCTTCTTGACGATATCAAGGCGAAGCAGGCCGATCATCTTGCGGTAACGGGCGATCTCGTCAACCTTGCAAGCGGCATCGAAATCCAGACCGCCGCCGCCTGGCTGAAGACAGTTGGCGACCCTCAGCACACCTCCGTCGTGCCCGGCAATCACGATGCCTATGTGCCCGGCTCCTATGAGAAGGCCATGCGCGCCTGGTATCCCTATGTCAGAGGGGATCGCTCCCCCGCCGAATGGCCTGAAGATGAGCATGTCTTCCCCTATCTACGCGTTCGCGACCAGGTCGCGCTGATCGGCTGCTCGACCGCCGTGGCAACGCCGCCGTTTGCCGCCAGCGGCTTTTATTCCGCCCGTCAGGCGCGCGAAACGGTGAACATGCTCCACGCGGCCGGCGATGCCGGCCTCTTCCGCGTCGTCATGATCCATCATCCACCGATCCGCGGCGCGACTAGCTTCTACAAGCGGATGATCGGCATTCGCCGCTTTGCCGCTGCCATCTCCACGGGCGGCGCCGAGCTTGTTCTTCATGGCCACACCCACCTCAATACTCTTCACTGGCTCCGCAGCCAGACAGGTCCGGTGCCAGTTGTCGGTATCGCTTCGGCGTCTCAGGGCGTCGGCGGGTTAAAGCCGCGGGCCGCCTATAATCTCTTCACGATTGCCGGCAGACCAGGCGCCTGGGAGCTGAAGGCCGAGCGCTACAGCCTCGATCCGAAAGGCGACAGGGTCGATGCGGAAGGTGTCGATATTTTAGCTCCGTGATCGCTGTTTTGCGACTTGCGACGGCATCGTTTCGGTAGCGTTTTCGAAGATACCGAGATACAATCGTCACCTGGGAATCTCGGAGGATGGAATGGATTTCAAGGTCGTGACGAAGAGAGCCGCAACGCTGGCGCTGGCCAGCGGATTTTTGCTCGTCGCCAGCCTGCAGGCCTTCGCTGCCGGTTCGGAAGATGATGAGACCGCCCCTCCGCCGAAGAGCAAGACCACCACCGAATGCACCGACGGCAAGGTGTGGGACAAGGACAAGAAAGAATGCGTGAAGCCGACGCAAAGCGGCTTCAATGACGATCAATTGTTCCAGGCCGCGCGTGAATTTGCCTATGCCGGTCAGTACGACAATGCCATCACGGTTCTGAAGCTCGCCAGAAACCAGGACGATCCCCGTATCCTCAATTATCTCGGCTATTCCAACCGCAAGGCCGGCCGCATGGAGCTCGGCATGAGCTACTACCGGAAAGCCCTGCAGCGCGACGAGAACTACATCCTTGCCCGCTCCTACATGGGGCAAGCCCTGCTTGAGCAGGGCGACGTTCAGGGCGCCCGGGTGCAGCTGGTCGAGATCCGGGACCGCGGCGGCGAAAATACCTGGGCATATCGCTCACTGATGCAATCGCTGAAGGGCCAGGTCACCTATTGAGTCGACGCGGACGTGGCGCACGCCGCGAATGTGCGACAGACAAATGCGCAAGTACTTTTGAACTACTTGCGAAACGGCACAGAAATGGTTCATACCAATACAGGACGGTCATTCCTTTCGCATCGCCCTTCCCAAGGGAAAGGTCTTCATTTGCCGGAAGACATCGTCATTGTAACAACCTCCAACGCCTCCCTGGAAAGACAATGCCCACGCCGGTAGCTGCCATCGATATCAGACGCGATCTGGTCGGCCTTCTTCCGAAGCTGCGCCGCTTCGCGGTGACGTTGACCGGCGATCTGGCGGATGCCGATGAGCTGGTGCAGAACGTCTGTCAGCGCGGCATAGCCAAGTTCCATCTCTGGAACGGCACCGGAAAGCTCGAAAGCTGGCTCTATACGATGGCGCGGCATCAATGGATCGATGAAGCGCGGCGCCATAGGCTGCGGCCCGCCAAAGGCAATGCGCTTGAGCAGGGCGAGCCGGCATCCGGGGTGCATTCAAATCCGGTGGAAGCCGGCGAAGCGCATCGCTTGGTCACATCTTTGCCCGAAGGACTTGCCAGTGTCTTCCTGCTGGTCGATGTCGAAGGACATAATTACAAGCAGGCGGCCGATATTCTCGGCATCCCCTTGTCCGCAGTGATGTCCCGCCTCTCCAGCGCCCGACTGCATCTTGCCGCACAGGGTCACAGCCGCTCGCCTCGAAGGTTTTAAGCATTGCAGGACATGAAGAAATTGCCGCTCGAAGTTCGCCTTTCCGCCTTTTTGGACGGCGAGATGAGCCGCGAAGAAAAGGAAGAGCTGGAAAGGCTGATAGCCTCCGATCCCGATGCACGCCGCATTTTCGACGAGCTGCGGCACGGCTCCGATGTCGGCCGCAAGGCTTTCGATGAAGTCCTGAAGGAACCCGTGCCTCTGGCACTCGTACGCTCCATCAAGAGCGCGCAGCCTCCTAAAACACGCGATCCCTCCCCCCGCCTCGCCCGGCCGTCCTTCAAGCTTGCCCCCTCGGGCAAGCAGTCGCTTGCGGCCGCTCTCCTTCTTTTCGTCCTCGGCGGTGGCATCGGCTATCTCTTCGGCCTACAGCCGGCCCAGGCGCCCGCAGCCGCATCCCCTACACCGGCTCAGGTCGCTACACGCAACTGGCTGGACGATATCGCCGCCTACCATCGCATCTATTCGCGGCAGCCACGCCACTTGGTTGAAATGCAGGCAAGCGAGCTGGACGAGATCAGCAAGTGGCTGTCGAGCACGGTCGGCGTGAAGTTCAATTTTCCGGATCTTGCCGCAGACGGTCTTGTCTTCCAGGGCGCCCGCATGTTCATTGCCGGCGGCAAGCCCGTGGGCCAGCTGATCTACAAGAACCTGGACGGCGAAGTCGTCGCCATCTGTTTCACCAAGGCCGACGGTGTTCCGGACGACGACGATTTCGACGAAATCATCAAGGACGATGTCAGCATCGTCTCCTGGCATCGCAATGGCACGACATATGCCGTCGTCGGCCCGTCCTCGGATGCCATGCTCGACCAGATCGCCAACAGGGTATCCTCGGAAATCTGATAGAGCCGCTCCCGCTTTGCAGCTTGCGGTGGCCAGCCAGCCGATGGATAATGACCAACGGTAAATCGTACCGGGTTGATATTCTCGCTGGAGTTTCAATATGTCCGACGTTCTGCTGACTATTCCGGAAATCGACAGGCGCATAGCCGTGATAAGGGAAAACCTTCGCGAACTGATCGAGCAGGCCACAGCCTTTTCCGGTGCGGCTGACGAAGAGCGAACATCCGAACGCATCGCCGAACAGGAAGAAGAACTCGAGCGACTGACGAAGCGGCGCGATGAGCTTGCCAGGCAGAAGCCCTAAACACCTTTTCGTTTTGCGCAAAACGACTGCTTAGCCCACCGCACTATTGTTGCCAGGCAGAACGAAAAATCCCCTCGACGATAGCGAGAGGATCTGACTTCATCAGGCCCGAGTGGTTGAAACTCAGCCCTACTTCTTGATATCGAGCACGCGGTTTGCCGCCGAGACGATCGCCTCGAGCGAGGCGGCAACGATATTGGTATTGATGCCGGCGCCGAAGAGCTTGCCGCCTGGATGGGAAATCTCGACATAGGAGATTGCCGCGGCGTTGGAGCCGTGCTGCAGCGAGTGTTCGGAATAATCCTCGACCGACATGGAAACGCCGAGATAGATCGAGAGGGCGTTGATGAAACCGTCGATCGGACCGTTGCCGCGGCCTTCGATGCGCTTCACCTCACCATTGTCGGTGATTTCGGCTGCGACGATGCGCTGACCCTTATGCTCGGGATCGGCGAAGGTGTGGTGATCGACGAAGCGGATGCGGGCGCCGGGCTGCGTCACGTAGCGCTCGATAAAATGCTCGTAGATGCGCTTGGAGGGTAGCTCCTTGCCTTCTTCGTCGGTGATGCGCTGGATCTCTTCGCGATATTCCACCTGCAGATTGCGCGGCAGGTTCAAGCCGTAATCCTGCTGCATGATATAGGCGATACCGCCCTTGCCGGACTGCGAGTTGATGCGGATGATCGCCTCATAGGTGCGGCCGACATCCTGCGGGTCGATCGGCAGATAAGGCACTTCCCAGACGGGATCATTGGCAACCTTGGCGGCCTTCATGCCCTTGTTGATCGCATCCTGGTGCGAGCCGGAGAAAGCCGTGTAGACCAGTTCGCCGACATAAGGGTGACGCTCGCCGATCGCCATCTGGTTGGAATATTCGAAGACTTCCTTCATGCGTTCGATGTTGGAGCAATCCAGCTCCGGATCGACGCCTTGCGTGAACATGTTCAGCGCCATGGTGACGACATCGACATTGCCGGTGCGCTCGCCATTGCCGAACAGGGTGCCCTCGACACGGTCGGCGCCGGCCATCAAAGCCAATTCGGCAGCGGCGATGCCGGTGCCGCGGTCATTATGCGGATGCAGCGAGATGATCAGGTTTTCGCGATTATCGAGATTACGGCACATCCATTCGATCTGGTCGGCATAGATGTTGGGCGTCGCCATCTCGACTGTCGACGGCAGGTTGATGATCAGCTTGTTGTCAGGTGTCGGCTTCATGACGCCAATGACGGCGTTGCAGATTTCCAGCGCCACATCCAGCTCGGTGCCGGTGAAGCTTTCCGGCGAATATTCGAAACGATAGCCGCCGCCGGCCTTGGCCGCCATGTCGCTGATCATTTTCGCCGCATCGACGGCGATCTGCTTGATGCCCTGCACATCCTTGGCAAACACCACGCGGCGCTGCAATTCGCTGGTGGAATTGTAGAAATGGACGATCGGCTTGTTGGCGCCTTCCAGAGCCTCGAAGGTCCGCGTGATCAATTCCGGGCGGCACTGAACCAGCACCTGCAGCGACACGTCGGCGGGCACATTGCCCTCTTCGATGCACCAGCGCGCAAAGTCGAAATCGGTCTGGGAGGCCGAGGGGAAACCGATCTCGATTTCCTTGAAGCCCATGTCCAGCAGCAGCTGGAACATGCGGGCCTTGCGATCATGGCCCATCGGATCGACAAGCGCCTGGTTGCCGTCGCGCAGGTCTACCGAACACCAGACCGGCGCCTTGGTAATGACCTTGGACGGCCAGGTCCGGTCGGAAATGTTGATCTGGGGATAGGCGCGGTATTTTACCGTCGCTTCGGGCATGCCTTTGGGGGAATGGCTGTTCGCGTCCATGGTCTCGTCTCTTCCTTTCCCGTCATTTTATCCCGCGTCTTAGCCGATCGGATGCGGCTTGGCGATGACAAATGCGGATCCCTTGCGGGTGTGCTGTCGATTTTAGGGTAAGTCGCGAGGAGCGATGGCCAGCGGGCTTTTCGGCCGCCGGGCGCTCCTCAAAGGACCCGGCAACCGCGCGTAAGGCCGAGGAGGAGAAGCGAGGTAAGGGCGCGCGTATTGTCACGCAGGGCAACACGCCCACGTGCAATCTGCTCAGAAATCTTTGCGCCAGTCGTCTTCATGGCCGCGCTTATAGCCGCGCGGCCAAAAAGAAGCAACCCCCTGCTCACTTCTTCAGCGCACGCACACCGCGCGACAGCGCCATCATCAATCCGCCGGCGATCAGGCCCCAGAAGGCGCCGGAAACGCCGCCGAAGGAAACGCCCGAAGCCGTCACGAGAAAGGTAATGGCGGCAGCTTCGCGCGATTCCGCCTGTTGGAAGGCATTGAGCGCCGAATTGGACAGTGCTCCCACCAGCGCCAAACCGGCGACCGCTTCGATCAGCACCGGCGGCGCCAACGCCACGAAAGCAGTGACGGCACTGGCCAGCAGACCGAGGATGACATAGCCGGCGCCGGCGATCATCGCCGCCCAATAGCGCCGCTTCGGATCGGGATGCGCATCCTGTCCGGCGCACATGGCGGCGGTGATGGCGGCAAGATTGACGGCATGGCCGCCGAAAGGCACGGCCAGCAGCGAAAACACGCCGGTGACGGCAAACAGTGGGCCAGGCTTGGGATCGTAGTTATGGACCTTCAGCACGGCGATGCCGGGGATATTCTGGGACGCCATCGTCACGACGAAAAGCGGAAGCGCGATGGAGACAATGCCGGCGACGGTAAAGACCGGCTTCACCAGCTCGACTGTCGGCAGCAGTGAGTTGCCCAATGAGGCGAGAGCGCCGCCCGGTATCTTGACGCCGAAAGCCAAGACAAGTGCGAAAGCGGCAAGGGCCGCCGGCACCGCCCAGAGCCGCTTGAAGGAACCAACGACGATCCAGGCGAGAATGATCGGCAGACCGAATGCGGGGTTGAAGGCGATCGCCTTGACCGGCGCGAAGCAAAGGCCGAGCAGCACGCCCGAAAGCATGGCATTGGCGAGTGGCGCCGGGATCAAGGCCACCGCCCGGCCGAATGGCCGAAACAAGCCGGCGATGACGATCAACAGGCCGCAGATGAAGAAAGCCCCCACTGCCGCCGGAAAGCCGCCGTCGATCGCTCCGGCGCTGGCGAGCAAGGCCGCCCCCGGCGTCGACCAGGCCGTGCTGATGGGCGATCTGGTAACGGCACTCAGCACGATCGCGCAAAGGCCCATGGCAACCGAAAGCGCCATCAGCCCGGACGCAGCCTGCGCATCGGTCGCACCGACCACCTGCAGACCGTGGAAGACGACGGCAAAGGAACTGGCAAAGCCGACAAATGCCGTGAGGCATCCCATAAACAGGCTTTGGACGGAGAAATCTTTGAGCATGGGGCGAGACTCGGACGATAAGACGATTGCGTCGCATGGAGCATTACAAGCTGCGGACGTGCAAGTGCAGTTTCTGGCCAAAATGACTGCCATGGTCGCGCGAAGGCCCAATCGGCAAACAGCACCGACGAGTTGAGATCACTCGCCGATCCGGGGGCCTGCAATCAATTAACAACAAGTACAAATACGCACATTGACTCTCCTATTTATGCACGTTAATGCATGATTATGAGCACTTCACTTCCATTGTCCCGCAGGGACGTCATCGAAACACGGCTTGCAGAGGGACAAGAGATCGTTGCCGCATCGCTTGCGGCCGAGTTCAATGTTTCCGAGGATGCCGTGCGTCGCGATCTCAGGGCGCTGGCCGCCGAGGGCAAATGCCGGCGTGTCTATGGCGGCGCTCTTCCTCTCTTGACCCCTTCGCGGCCCATCTCTGCCCGTATCGGGCAGGCGTCCGAGCGAAAGCAGGCACTGGCGCGTGCAGCCGTCAGCATGATCGAACCCGGCGCTTTCGTGTTTCTCGACAGCGGCAGCACCAATCTTGCGATGGTGGACCTGCTGCCGAAGAACAGCGAACTGACGGTCGCCACGAACTCCATCGACATCGCGTCTGCCGTCATGAAACGTGGCGACCTCCCGCTCATCCTGATCGGCGGCGCGGTCAACCCCATCGTCGGCGGCAGCGTCGATGCGGCCGCGGTGGCAGCCATCGAAAATATGAACATCGATCGTTGCTTCGTGGGCGCCTGTGCAGTCTCGGCGAAAAACGGCATCAGCGTGCATGAACATGCAGACGCGATTTTCAAAAGGATGCTCATCAAGCGCAGCACGATACGGATCACCATGGCAACCTCGGAAAAATTTCACGAGCAAGCGCCTCATCGCATCGGCGATGCCGCCGATATCGACTGGCTGATCGTCGAAGACGATCTGCCCGATGATGAAGAGGAAGCCGCTATCCGCGCTGGTTTCACGCTCATCAAGCCGAGCGCCATCACCACATCATCCTGATCTCGAAAGACGGGGAATCATCATGCAATCCGCCGATCGGCCGGAAACCCGGCTGGCAACACGACTGGCCTTTCTCATTGCGGGATTCGGTATCGCCTGCTGGGCGCCCCTCGTCCCCTTCGCCAAGACCCGGCTTGGGGTCGATGACGGCGTACTTGGCATATTGCTGCTCTGCCTTGGCCTCGGCTCGGTCGCCGCAATGCTTGCCACCGGCATGCTGAGCGCGCGCTACGGCAGCAAGCCGATCATCATTGCCGGTGGGCTCGGCCTCGCGCTCACACTCCCGATCCTCACCATAGCCAGCACGCCATTCACGCTGGGCATCACCCTCGCCTTGTTTGGCGCAGCTCTGGGATCACTCGACGTCGCGATGAACATCCATGCCGTCGAGGTGGAAAAAGGTGCGGACAAGCCTCTGATGTCCGGCTTTCACGCGCTTTTCAGCATCGGCGGCTTTATCGGCTCGCTGCTGGTGACTCTGCTGCTGTCAGTCGATGCCGGCCCTCTCGTCGCAACGCTGCTATCGTCTGCCCTGATGCTGATCGCCCTGGTCGTCGCCTGGCCCCGGCTGCTCAGAACCGTCCCATTGGAAGATGCGCCGCTCTTCGCCATTCCCCGCAGCTTCGTTCTGTTGCTTGCCGTACTTGCCGCCATCACCTTCCTTGTTGAAGGCGCCATTCTCGACTGGAGCGCCCTGCTTCTCACCACGCAAGGCCGGGTCGAAGCTAGCCATGGCGGCCTTGGCTACATGCTGTTTGCAATTGCCATGACAGTGGGACGCCTGGCCGGCGACAGGATCACCGCAAAGCTCGGAGACAGAGCCATGATGTTGTGGGGCGGGCTCGTCGCGGTAGCTGGCTTCGTCATTCTCCTGTTGAGCCCGATTGCAATCCTCGCCATGAGTGGCTTCCTGCTGATCGGGCTTGGCGCTTCCAACATCGTGCCAGTGCTTTTCCGCAAGGGAGGGACGCAGACCGTCATGCCGGCGGGGCTCGCTGTCGCTGCGATTACCATGTGCGGATATGCCGGCGTGCTGATCGGGCCTGCCAGTGTCGGCTTCGTCGCCAATCACATCGGCCTGCCCGGCTCGTTCTGGATGCTCGCCATCCTGCTTTGTGCCGCACCTCTATGTGCCGGGATCGTCACCCGCACGCAGGATAAGGAGGAGACGAATGCGCATCGCTCATACCGCTCTGTGGACACGTGATATCGACGCCGCCGCGGCGTTCTGGATGAAGTATTTCGGAGCGACCGTCGGCGAACCCTATCGCAGTCAGCGCCGCCCCGGCTTCATCTCCCGCTTCGTGCACCTGCCTGACGGCGCCGATCAGATCGAACTGATGACCGGCCCCTGGCTTCCAGCCGACGCACAGGGCGAACGTGTCGGCTGGGACCACATCGCCATATCTCTGGGTGACGAAGCCGCCGTCGATGCGCTGGCGGAACGATGCAAGGCGGATGGCTGTCTCAAATCTGGCCCCCGAACGACGGGCGACGGTTTCTACGAGGCGGTTGTTACCATGCCGGACGGAACCCCGGTCGAGATCACCACATAGAAAGCGCCCCAGACCGTGGCACCCTTACCCGATCTTTCGAATTCGCCGCCCTCGGAAACGTTGCAAATCTCCCTAGCGGCGAAAGCTGGCGGCGGTCCATCCCGCCGCCAGCACCGTCCTTCCGGGTAGCCAAAGCTCGGTAATCTGGTCAGGGGAATCAGCGCCGCTCGCCAATGCCCTCGACGACAATGCGGATGAGATGCCTGATCTCATCCTCGCTAAATCGGCCGCTCGAAAGAGCCGTCAGCATGGCCTGCCCATAAATGCCAAGCAGAACCAACGACATGAAATTGGGGTCGTCGTCCTTGCGAATGACGCCCTGCTGTTGACCAAGCACCAGAAGGTCCCTGACGAGCCGTTGGAAAGACGGACGGTCTGGCCGGGGTTCAAGCGATGGTCTCTCGGCTGGAGCCAGCGCCAGCTTAGCGAGCGAAGGATTTGCCAGGCACCAGCCGGCACTGTCGAGAAAGACCCGCTCCAGCAACACGAAGACGTCCTCATTTGCCTCCATGCGGGCACGATAGATTGCGTCACCTGCTTCCACGCGGGCGATGAGCTGCAGGGCGATCTCCTCTTTAGAGCCAAACAGATTATAGACCGTCTTGCGCGTGAGGCCGGCACGCGTCGCGATTTCCTCCACCGAGGTCTCGGCAAAGCCGGCCTCGCGAAACGCCAGCACGGCGGCATCCAGGATGAGTGTTCGTGATCGCTCAATTCGCTTTGGTATTGCCATTTTTATACTTTAGTGTAAATTTACACTCATGTAAACTTTCTCTCGCGTGGGAACGCTTTGAAGAATGGTTGCCACCCTCAAAGAATTGGGCCCCGATATCTGGATCGCCGATGGCCCCATCATCACGGCGGCCGCCGGTTTCCATTACTCGACGCGCATGGCCGTCATCCGATTGTCCAATGGCAGCCTGTTCCTGTGGTCGCCGACGCAAATCTCGGATGCCCTTCGCACAGAGATCGACGCCTTGGGGGATGTAGCTTATCTGATACCACCCAATTCGCTTCACCATGTATTTCTGGGTGACTGGCAGCGCGCCTACCCCAATGCCAAGGTCTACGCCCCGCCCGGTCTGGCGCAGAAGCGCAGGGACATCAGATTCGACGGCAACCTCGATGGAGCCATGGACAGCGATTGGGTCGATAACATCGATCTCGCCGTCATACGCGGCAACCTGATCACGACGGAGATCGTCTTCTTTCATCGCCAAAGCAGAACGGTGCTTTTCACCGACCTTATCCAGCATTTCCATCCGGGATGGTTCAAGGGCTGGCGGGCATTCGTAGCCCGTCTCGACCTTATGGTCGCCGCGGAGCCGTCCGTACCTCGAAAGTTTCGTGCCGCATTTACCGATCGCAGCGCTGCGCGCGCATCGATCCGCCAAGTTCTTGAGTGGCCGGCCGAGAAGGTGCTAATGGCTCACGGAGATCCTGTCACCGAAAACGGACAAGCCTTCATTCGCAGCGCTTTTCGCTGGCTCACCGCCGCATGACGGCCTCCGAATGCCGGTCACCTCAGATTGACCAATAAGGCAAACAGATCACCACCATACAAAAACCCTCGCCTGCCTTCCGGCAAGCGAGGGTTTTCGTTCAAGCAAAATCGGCTAGATCAAATCTCAGCCTGCGAGGTCACGATGCGCGAGACCAGGCCATAGGCCTTGGCTTCCTCGGCGGAAAGCCAGTAGTCGCGGTCCGTGTCCTTGGCGATCTTTTCGATCGGCTGACCTGTGGCTTCCGAGAAGATCTTGTTCAGACGCTCGTTCATCTTGATGATTTCGCGTGCCTGGATCTCGATATCGGACGCCATGCCGCGCGTGCCGCCGGAGGGTTGATGCAGCAGGAAGCGCGTGTTCGGCAGGCAAATACGGCGTTCCTTGGGAACCGAGACGTAAATCAACGCACCGGCGGAAGCGACCCAGCCCGTGCCGATCACCCAAACCTTCGGCTTGATGAACTTGATCATGTCGTGGATCGAATCGCCTGATTCGACGTGGCCGCCGGGCGAGTTCACATAGATGCGAATGTCTTCGTCGCTGGCTGCAGCAAGTGCCACGAGCTGCGAGCAGACCTTCTGGGCCAGTTCCTGCGTGATGCCGCCATAGATGAAGATCGAGCGCGACTTGAAAAGATTCGCCTCCGCGTCCTTGCCCAACGGCTGTTCGTTCTTCTTGTCTTCCTGTTCGTCTTCGTCGTTCATTCGCAAGTCTCCAGCATGATGCGTCGTACACCGCACATAGTGCGACTCAATGCGTAAAACAATGCAGGAAAAAGACAAGGCGGGAATAGCGTCTGACAACATGGCGTTATGGTTGCGGATTACCGAAATGTAACTTGAATGGCTTTGAAAAGCCGAGATTGGATCCTACGTCAGGTCAGCGCGATTGAAGTCGCGCCCCGAATTTACAGCAACAGATTGCCAAGGAGGCCATCATGTCGCCTGAAGAACGTCAATTGCTTAGCTCTCTCTTCGATCGCGTGCGCACAGCTGGTGGCGCCCAGCGTGACGCTGATGCGGAGGCTTTCATCAACCAGTCGGTTCGCGACCAGCCCTACGCGCCATATTTTCTGGCGCAGGCCGTCATCATGCAGGAACAGGGCATGAAGGCCGCAGCCGATCGCATCCAGCAACTCGAGGCTCGCGTCCACGAGCTCGAGCAACAGGGCGCCGACAATCATCAACAGGGCCAGAGTGGCGGTTTCCTCGGCGGAATCGGCTCTCTCTTTGGCGGTGGCCAGCAGCAGCGCGCTCCGGCACCCCAGCCCCAAGCTGGATATCCGCAGCAGCAAGGCCGCCTCTATGACGACTATGCCCGCAACGCGCCGCAGCCCGGTCCCTGGAGCGGCCAGCCGCAACAGCAACCATCAGGCCCGTGGAGCCAGCAGGCAGCAGCCCCCTCGGCTGGCGGCAGCTTCCTGCGCGGCGCTCTCGGCACGGCAGCCGGCGTCGCCGGCGGCGTGATGCTGGCGGAATCGCTCTCCAGCCTCTTCAGCCCACATCTTGGCGGCACTGGCGGCGGTCTCTTCGGCGGAAATGCCGGCAGCGGCCTCTTCGGGGCCACAGCGGCCAACGCAGCCGAACAGCCGGTGCAGGAAACGATCATCAACAACAACTATTTCGGCAATGACGATAATAGCGATCAGGATGATCAGCGGGCGGCCGATTACGCCCAGGATGCTGCCCAGGACGCTCAGGACGACGCCGATGACGATTCGTTCGACAACAGCGACGACGACAGCTCGTTTGCCTGAAATCAGGCAGACATAGGCTCCAGGAAAAAGCCGCCATCTCCGGATGGCGGCTTTTTTGTTCAGCCTCGGCCGCGATAGGGCTGCACGCCCTGATCCGGCAGCCAGACGCCCTCCGGCGGCTTGCCCGTCTGCCAGAAGACATCGATCGGGATGCCGCCGCGCGGATACCAATAGGCGCCGATGCGCAGCCATTTCGGATCCAGCAGCTCCACCAGGCGTTTGGCGATATAGATCGAGCAATCCTCATGGAATGCGCCGTGATTGCGGAAGGAATGCAGGAAGAGCTTCAGCGACTTCGATTCCACCAGCCATTCGTTTGGCACGTAATCGATGACGATATGGGCGAAATCCGGCTGACCCGTCATCGGGCAGAGCGAGGTGAATTCCGGCGCGGTGAAGCGCACGACGTAATCCGTGCCGGCATGGCCGGCCGGCACCTTTTCGAGAACCGCCGCCTCGGGATTTGCGGGGGCCTCGGTTTGGCTGCCGAGCATCGACAGGCCGGAAACATCGGTGTTGGGCATCTCAGATCTCCTTGACGCGGATACGGCGGGCCTGTTCGCCCTCCGGTTCCGCATGAATAGCTATTTCGGCGCTCGCATGGATCGCCCTTGTGGCGTCTTCAAGGCGAATACCAGCCAAGACAGGCTTGCGAACTGGCATAACGCCCCTCGCAATCATTTGGAAGTCGACTTGGGTCGCCGCATCGTCCGCCAAAAGCTACAGAGAGACTTTGCAAACCACCGCTTCGCGACAGTGGAAGCCGGTTATGCGCTCGCCTGTGAAAAACCGAGCTGTTAGTTTCGCTTGCAATCGTGCGCTAAGCTGTGCTTCAGCCCCGCATGCAAGGGTGGCCGGCATCGGCCGACAAATCGCCACTCTCTATAAAACCATGGTTGAATATGCCCGCTCCTGACAATGCCCCTATTGCCGCATCTGCTATCGACGTCCAAGCGGGAGCGGCTGATCATCTGGTTGCGGCCGGCGCTTTTTCGCAAGAGGAGCGCAATGCCGTCTATCGCGCAATCGAGACGCGCCGCGACGTCCGTGATCAATTCAAGTCCGATCCCCTACCCGATCATCTCGTCAGGCGCCTGCTCGAAGCGGCTCATGCTGCCCCCTCGGTCGGCTTCATGCAGCCATGGAACTTCATCCTGGTCCGTCAGCCGGAGACGCGCGAACGCGTCTGGCAGGCATTCCACCAGGCAAATGAGGAGGCCTGCACGATGTTCGCAGGCGATCGCCGCGCCCAATATCAGCGGCTGAAGCTCGAAGGCATCCGCAAGGCGCCGCTCAGCATCTGCATTACCTGCGACACCAAGCGCGGCGGCCCTGTCGTGCTCGGCCGCACCCACAACCCGGCGACCGACGTCTATTCGACCGTCTGCGCCGTGCAGAACCTCTGGCTGGCCGCCCGCGCCGAAGGCGTCGGCGTCGGCTGGGTCAGCATCTTCCACGAAGAGGCCATCAAGGCGATTCTTGGCATACCCGAGCACGTCAAGATCGTCGCCTGGCTCTGCGTCGGCTATGTCGACGAACTCTATGACATGCCCGAGCTTGCCGTGAAGGGATGGCGCGACCGCCTGCCGCTCGACAAGCTCGTCTTTGAGGAAGGCTGGCAGGATTGCGAGGATCTGTGAGGGCCGCTGTTTCGCGGCAACCCTCTAGGGGTCAAGGCGTTACGATCTGAACGTGACAAACGAGAACACGTTGCCATCCGGGTCGCGCACATGAAAATCGGTGCCGCCCCACGCCTGCTTGGTCAACGGTTGCGCGAACTCAACGTCCCTGGCCTTGAATTCCTCGAACAGTCCCTGGACATTCGAAACCTCGATCGAAGCGAGAATGAGCGCCCCCTCCTTTGCCGCCGCAGCGGCAAAATAGGGCTCATAGACGAGTCGCAGATGGATCCAGATGCCGTCCCGCGACACCGCTCCATAGAATGGTGGCGCGCCATGCAGGAACTCCGCCACAAAACCAAGCTTTTCCCTGAAGAACGCCGCACTCGTCGTCACATCCCGCACGAAAAGGATCGGTATGACGCTCTTGAAAACCGGCGGTTCGGGCGAAGCAGGCGGCGTCTTCGGCGCATCCGCGGCAACGGCCTTCAACTCGGCCCAACTTCTGTGGCCCGCTTCGACCGCAACGATCTCCTGCGCCAGCGCCAATGGGAATTTCATCGCCAGGATCTCACGATCCGTCAGGGCGCTGAAACGGTCGAGGACTCGAACTCTCCCGCCAATGGAATAGTCACGATCACGGTGCCAGCGCATCAGCAGCTTGGCTTGTTTGCGATAGGTATCGAGGGTTGGCATGGACAGACTCCTGCTGAGTGATATCAGCGGGCGGGCCTAGCCCTTTCGGCCTCCATGCCGATGTGCCCCACAGGAACGCCGGCACAATAATTTACAACCGGGAGCAAGTCAAACCGGCGGCTACAGCTCTTTGACGGACGAACGATCTGCGGCGAAACGATCGCGATCATTGTGCAGATCAAGCGATTGCCGCAGCATCCACGGCAGCGTGGTCCATAGGCCGGAGGTCAACCCCGCCTGTCTCAAGGCGGCGGCCGTCCACGTATTGCAGCCCATAAAGGCATTGAAATACCCCCTCGCCTCGAAGAATGCGTCATTCGGCCCGTAATTGCTGCCCGGCAGGGATATCGGCCCTCCATCGCCCTGAACGAGGCTATCGAGAATGAATTGCTCCAACCGCTCAAGCCCACCGGCATCGATATTGAGCACGGTCACCGCCGGTGCGTCCTTGGGAATATTGCCGGCGAGCTCGGCATGGATGACCGAGCGATCCAAGGTAAAACTCTTTAGCACCGGGCCAGGCTTCAGATCAGCCCATGTCGGCGTCTCGATATAGAAGCTGCGGCCTCCCCAGCCGAAGACGAGGTAACGCAGGTTGGGATTATCGAGATCAAGACCAGCCGTCCGCAGGAATGCAAAGCGAGCCAGGAGATCGCCGTCGACAGGTATGGCGATATCCGTATGGATGGGGTTGCTGAGCATGAGGATGCGATGGGTTTGCTCGGCCGGCACCGGCCCATCGTGCCAGAGCGGACGCGGCACCACGATGCCGAGTGCGGCGATCGCAACGAGAGCCAGCGCGGCAATCAGAACGCCTTTGAATATCTTTGTGATCAACAACCGGAAGCCCCTACCCGACACGAGATGTCTTCAGGTGTTTGTTGGCTCTTTCAAGGCAAAAAACATCGCCATGCACTTTGTCCGAGTGCATGGGGATGTTCTATTTAAAGCCATAGCGTCGGAGCCCTGATCAGGCGGCCTTCGTCTTTGCACGGCGCGCCAGATGCGCCACCACGTTCTCGATCATCCGCATGCCGGCATCGCCGCCGAGCGTCATGATCGATTCCGGATGGAACTGTACAGCCGCGATCGGCTCCTTCACATGCTCGATGCCCATGATCGTGCCATCCTCGCTTTCGGCAGTGATCATGAAGTCACGCGGCAGCGTCGAGGGATCGGCAAAGATCGAATGGTAGCGGCCGACGGTGACTTCACGACCGAGACCGGAGAAGACAAGACCCGGTTCCAGCACGCGAATGCGCGACGGCTTGCCATGCATCGGCAGTGCGAGATGACGCAGCTCGCCGCCATAGGCTTCGGCCAGTGCCTGCAGGCCCAGGCAGACGCCGAAGATCGGCAGGTTGCGCGCCCTCGCCTTCTTGATCGTCGCCTTGCAGTCGAAATCCTTCGGATTGCCAGGTCCCGGCGACAGCACGACCAGATCAGGGTCCAGCCGGTCGAACACCTCCTCCGGCACCGGCGTGCGCACGGTGGAAACCGTCGCGCCCGTCTGGCGGAAGTAATTGGCAAGCGTATGGACGAAGCTGTCCTCGTGGTCGATCAGCAAGATCTTCACGCCCTTGCCGACGGAAGCAACGTCGCGCTGCTGCTTGCCGGAATTCGCAGCCTTGGCATCACGGATGGCAGACAGCATGGCGGAGGCCTTCAATTCGGTTTCGGCTTCTTCTTCCTCGGGGATCGAGTCGTTGAGCAGCGTTGCGCCTGCCCGCACTTCGGCGATGCCGTCCTTGATGCGCACGGTGCGCAGCGTCAGGCCGGTATTCATGTCGCCGTTGAAGCCGACCATACCGATCGCGCCACCATACCATGCGCGCGGGCTCTTTTCATGGCTCTCGATGAAGCGCATGGCCCAGAGCTTCGGCGCACCGGTGACGGTGACGGCCCAGGCATGGCTGAGGAAACCGTCAAAGGCGTCCATGTCGTCGCGCAGACGGCCCTCGATGTGGTCGACCGTATGGATCAGGCGCGAATACATCTCGATCTGGCGACGGCCGATGACCTTGACCGAGCCCGGCTCGCAGACGCGGCTCTTGTCGTTACGGTCGACGTCGGAGCACATGGTCAGCTCCGACTCGTCCTTCTTGGAGTTCAGAAGCTTCAGGATCTGCTCGCTATCAGCGATCGGATCGTCGCCACGCTTGATCGTGCCCGAGATCGGGCAGGTCTCGATGCGGCGGCCGGAAACGCGCACGAACATTTCGGGCGATGCGCCCACCAGATATTCCTGATTGCCGAGATTGATGAAGAAGGAATAGGGCGAAGGATTGATGGCCTTCAGGCGCTTGGAAATATCGGAAGGCTTGCTCTCGCAGCGCTCCATGAACTTCTGGCCGGGGACCACTTCGAAGAGATCGCCCTTGCGGAAGCTCTCCTTCGCCTTGACCACCAGCTCCGCATATTCGCCGGGACGATGATCGCTCTTCGGCGGAATCGTATCGGTGTGACGGAAGGGCTCGGCGGCGATCTCGCCGGATTTGCCCTCGGTGGAAACGCCATCCCTGGCGAAATCGTAACGGTCGATCCAGGCCTTGGCAGAGTAGTTGTCGACCACCAGGATCTCGTCCGGCAGGTAGAGCACCATGTCGCGCTGGTCGTCGGGACGCTTGAGCTTCAGGTTGATGGCGTCGAACTGGAAGGCAAGATCGTAGCCGAAGGCACCATAGAAGCCGATGCTGGCATCCGCCTGCGAATAGAACAGCTCCGTCACCGCGCGCAGCACGGTAAACACCGTCGGCATCTTCGAGCGTTCTTCCTCGGTAAAGATCCGGTCCGGCATCTTCACCGTCAGGTCGAGCCGGCGCGGCGTCGAGGCGCCAAGCGTCAACTCGGAAACCGTCTTCAGCTTTTCCGCGATGAAGCCGAGAATGACCTCGCCACGCTCGTTATAAGCGTCGATCCAGACATCGCGGCCGGAGCAGGAAAGGCCGAGCGGCGGGTCGACGACAGCGGTGTCCCAACGCGTATAGCGGCCGGGATATTCGTAGTTCGACGAAAAGACCGCGCCACGGCGCTCGTCGAGCTTGTCGATGTAAGACGAAACCGCATCCGCATAGGGCGTCGACCGGCGCTGCCGGGTAACGGTGATCCCGCCCTTCGTCTCGTAGATTTCCGCACCATCATCCCGAAGGATCGTTACCATTATTCCCACTCCGTTATCGGGCCCGGATGACAGGCGGCCTTTATAACAAAAAAGCCGCCTCGAAATCTCGGGCGGCTCACTCGTGGTCTTTGAACACGATTGGTCGAGGCCGCCTCAGCGAGCCCACCACCAAACTGCAATGTTGTTCAAGGACATGTTCATGGCGGGAATTGTTAGCGTGAGATGACGGGATGCGCAAGCCGCAATCTCAGTGAATGGGCAGAAACGATTTTTCGTCTCTGCCCACCCTTTTGCTAGTCCTGCGTTCGGGCCGCTTCGAAGAACTCCTCCGGCCCGTCAACTTCGATCAGCCGCTTCCGGTCGATCAGCCAGAAGCGGTTGCCGATGCTGCGCACGAAGCTGCGATCGTGGGAGACGAGCAGGCAGCTAGCCTCGTTCGCCGTCAGTTCGTCTTCCAGAGCCTCCTGGCCATCGATATCGAGATGGTTGGTCGGCTCGTCGAGCAGGTAGAAATTGGGGTTGGTGAGCCTCAGCACCAGCATCGCCAGCCGCGCCTTCTGTCCGCCCGAAAGCCTGCCGATGGCACGCCCCTGCATCTCGATGTTCATGCCTGCGCCGGCGAGCAGCGTCCTCGCGCGTTGCTCGCCGAGTTCGAACAGCCGCGTGATGACGCCCAACGGCGTATCATCCTGACCGAGATTGGAGAGGGCTTGATCGCTATAGCCGAGCACCAGCGACGGCGTCGGCTTGATCGCTCCGGCATTCGCCGGATCGTCGATGGTCTTGCGGATCATCTCGACAAGCCGGGTCTTGCCGGCGCCGTTGGCGCCGAGCAGGACGATGCGGTCCCCCTGGCAGATCCAGCGCTTGCCGGTCTTGAACAGCAACGTACCATCGGGCGTCTCCACAGAGGCATCGTCAAGCGTCACCAATATCTTCGCCTGCGTGCCGCGATTGGCGAGCTTGATCGCACCCGCCGAACGCTCCTGATAGCCGGGTCGAGCGGCGTCCTCCAGTTTCTCGGCTCTTGCCCTCAGCTGCTTCGTCTTCACGGTCAGCAGATCGCTGCCGGAGTTGACGCCGATATTGTGGAGCTTGGCCGCCTGCTTGCGTAGCTGCTGCGCCGTCTTCATCTCCTTCTGATAGCGCCGCTCTTCCGAAGCATCGGCCTCCTCCAGCGCCGCCCGCGCGCGGCTATAGGGCAGCGCATAGATCTGCGACTGCTCCTGCCGCAGGAACAGCGTCCGGTTGCTGACGGCATCGAGAAAGGCGCGGTCGTGGCTGGCAATCAGCACGGCGACATCGCGCGGCAGCGCATTCAGCCAGTCCTCCAGCAACGCGATCTTGGCGAGATCGAGATGGTTGGTCGGCTCGTCCAGCATCATCACATCGGGCTCGGTCACCCAGACGCGGGCAAGCATGGCAAGCCTTTGCCAACCGCCGCTGAGCTGGGCGAGCGTCCGCTCCCGCATCACCGCGGGCACATCGAGCGAATCGAGGGTGACATCGACGCGCCAGCTCTCGCTTGCGGCCTGTTCCTTCGGCAGGGCGCGGAGAACCGCATCATAGAAGGAGACATCAAGCAGATCGGCGGGGACGTTCTGTTCGACATAGCCGACCCGCAGGCCGCGGGCGCGCGTCATATCGCCCGTCGTTGGCTCAAGCCTGCCGGCTATGCTGTTGAGCAGCGAAGTCTTTCCGCGCCCGTTCGCAGCGACGATCCCGATGCGGTCACCGGCATCGACGGTCAGATTGAGATTGGAAAACAACGGCGCACCCAGGGTAACGCCGAGATTGCGGAGATTGATCAGAGTCATGGTTTTTTCCGGTCTTGCTCGAGCATTTACGAGACATCGCCTGCGGCTCCTTTCGCCGCGCTACGCCGATGTCGCTGGCCATGGACAGGCCAATGCTCGAAAACATGTCATGACGCGGCAGCACGGGCATAAATGCACGAAGCCACGTCGCCCAAAGGGCAGACCAGAAGAATGAGTGAGTTACAGCCTCTGATCAGCCCTGCAAACGCATCCGCAGGGCACGAGTCGGACCGAACTGGCGAATATGCCAGACTATCTTGGTCATAAGGTCCTCCTCTCTTTTCTCAACAGGTTTGAAGACTGGGCGCTTCCATTAGCATCGAATGTTGCGATTTACAATTGCGCAAACCTCACGATACCGCCTCATAAGGGCAAAAAAAGAGGCGATGCCGAAGCATCGCCTGAGTTGCTGCGTCGGTGAGACCGCTTAGAACTTCTGCGTCAGCGTCAGCTTGAAGGTACGGCCGGGCTCGGAATAGTAGGAAGCGGGCTGGGCCAGCGTGCCGCTGTAGGACGGTGAGTTGAGCGCGTCGTAATAGGTCTTGTTAAAGATGTTGTAGATGCCGCCGCGAATGCTGAGCCCCTTCACCTGTTCCGGCTCCCACCAGCCCGTCAGATCGAAGATGCCATAGGCAGGAGTCTGCAGGGTATCTCCCGTCTTCTTCGCTTCGCGAGCGGCGGTAACGAACGTCAGGTCCGTTCCCCAGACGTCAGCCGCATAGCCAACGGTGAAGGCGGCCTTGGCAGGAGCCACCGAGTTGATCCATTGGCCAGTATCAGAGTCCTTGCCGTTGACATAGGCAAGAGAACCCTTGACGTGGATACCGTTGTCGAACTTCTTATGCGCATTCACCTCGACACCGAACATGCGAACATTGGCGCGGTTGAAGTATTCGGTAATCCCCAGCGGATAGGTGCCTGTCACATCGCGATAATTCAGCGTGTCGATGAAGTTCTTGTACTTGTTGTAGAAGGCGCCGACATGGCCGCCGAAATCGTCATCGCCGAGATTGGTGCCGATTTCGATGCCGTTGCTGGTCTCTGGCTTCAGGTCAGGGTTACCGTAGCTGACATAGCCGCCGGGAACACCATAGTTGACGTAAAGCTCACTCGCATTCGGCGCACGGAAAGCCATCGCCCATTGCGCGTAGATCTCGACATTCTGCTGTGGCTCATAGGCAGCACGCAAGCTTGGCGAGATGTGGGTATCCGACTGGCCGGCCGGCAACCCCTTGTAGTTGGCGCTGTCGCGATAGGCCGGCGTGTTCTTCGGCGAGTAGTCATACCAGTCGAAGCGCAGCCCCGGCGTCAGAGAGACATTGCTGGAACCGAACTCGATCTTGTCATTAATAAAGGCACCGACACGCTTGCCATCGACATTGGGCATGTCGGATTGGTTGGTATGCAGGAACGCACAAGTCGCACGCCAACGCGGGTTGCTGCAACTGTCCTTGCCCGCCGAATACTGACTGGTTTTGTCAAACGAGGTGTCGAGACCAAAGGTAACCGTGTGATGCAGCCCGCCCGTGTCGAAGGACTTCGACGCGTTGCCATTGAAGCCGATGCTACTGTCTTTCAAATCATTGAGGCGTGAATAGTCACCGATAACGGAAGTGTAACGGTAGCCGTCGGTACCGGTTTCACGCAGAAGATTCTGCCAGTAGAAGACAGCATTAGCGGTATCGAGCAGCGAATCGGCGCTCTCCGCTTCATATTTGTAATCGAACGAGACGCGATTGCGCTCGACATTATCGGTCCCATTGTAGTTGCCAGGCCGGAAGTTTCCGGCCGGGCTCTGCAGGGTCATCAGATCGGTTTCTTTATCTTTGTTATAGTGTTCAGCCGTGATGCCAAAAGTGCCGATATCGGTATATTGGCGGATCTTGAACAGGCCGCTTCTCTGGTTGTAGTCGGCCGGGTTTGCCTCGGTACGCTTGGTCGAATAGCCACCGACATCGCCGTTGTTCTCAAGCTCATGGCCATGCGTATAGCCACCCTGGAAGAGAACGGCGGTGTTGTTGATGCGCTCGGCAACGGCCGCTGAGCCACCGATGCTCCGGTCGTCGCCATTATAGCCGAACTTGAAGACTCCGCCCCAGGTAGAACCCGGGGTGATCAGATCTTCCGGCTCCAGCGTGCGAAGCACGAAGGCTCCGCCGAGAGCACTGGAACCGCCGCGGCTCGAATCGGCACCACGAACAACATCCACACTCGAGAGCGCGTTGAAGTCGAAGCTGTTGATGCCACCATCGGAATCGCGAGACGCATCGAGGAGAAACGGCACCTTGATGCCGTCGATCGTCGTCAGGACGCGATCGTCGCCCAGACCGCGAATGTTGACGCCGCCGGTCGTGCGGTTGAAGCCGACGCCGACTTCGGTGCTGCGGCCGAGATCCTCGATGCGGCTGATCTGCTTGTCATCGATGTCCTTTGCCGTCGTCTGGCTGGCGGTCGGGGAATCGGCAAGCACGTCCTTGGTCGCCTTGCCCTTGCTCTTCACGACGATCGGTTTCAGGTTCGTGGCACTCTCGCCGCTGGCGGCTTCGCCAGTCCCCTTCTCATTCTGAGGTGCTGTTTGCGCAAAAGACGGCGTCGCCAGCCCAAGAGCCAGAAACGCAGTGCACGCCAAGAGAGCCGAGCGGGAGCGCCGGACAACCATAACCATTCCTTTCGAACTGCTTTACCGGGCTGGCTGGTTGCTGCGTCAAAAGCAGACAAGGGGCTGGCTGGGCTGATTTTGTTAACGAGGCAGAAATATTCCGCCCTCTTTCTGCCGCATAAAAAACATGAGTATTTTTGTCAATATATCAGCCGCCAATAATCATGAATAAAATGATCATGTTTAAAGGCAAACGCTAAAAGTTGCTGAATTGCAACGAAATGGTCGCTTCAAACGTTCTATCGGCACCATCATTAGAATTGGCTGAATTACTTGATGCTGTTTAGAATGATTTCACTAATCTCTACTGTTGTCGTGCTGGTGGCTGCTGCACTTCCGCAAACCGGGCCTATACCAGAGCAAAAGCCGGACAAGGTGCAGACACAGCCAGCCGAGGCTCCACCGATCCCGGCGGAAAAGCCTGCCGTACCCGAGGAAAAACCGGTCGTCCCCTTGGAGAAGCCACCGGCTGCGGCGGATGAGCCGGCGACGGATCAGACGCAGGCCCCGCCTGCCCCGCCACTGACGATCGCCCCGGAGTCGGATGAAGAGCACCAGACATGCCTCAAGGAGTTGACCGCCATGGGCGCCACCTTCAAGGAGATCCCCCGCATCGATGACGGCAATGGCTGTGGCATCGACAAGCCGATTGCGTTGTCCTCACCGCTGCCGGGCATAGCGTTCAAGCCCGAGGGCAAGATGCGGTGCGAGGTCGCGCTGGCGCTGGCCCAATGGATGAAGGAAAGTGTGATACCCTCGGCCGCCGCACTGGAGAACGGCAAGATCGTCACGATCAACCAGGCCTCGACCTATATTTGCCGCCTGCGCAACAATGCCTCAACCGGCAAGATCTCCGAGCACGCCCGCGGCAACGCCATCGATGTCGCCAGCTTCACCTTCGAAAACGGCAAGACCATCAGCATCGAGCCCCGGCGCGAAGATCCGACGCTGACAGGCGCATTCCAGCGCGCCACGAGCGCCGCAGCCTGCCTCTATTTCACGACAGTGCTCGATCCGGAAAGCGATGCCGCCCACGAAACGCATTTCCACCTGGATGTAATCGAGAGGAACGGCGGCTTCCGGTACTGCCACTAAAGCAATTCCTGGAAAAGTGCGCAGCGGTTTTCCGTCCGGAATTGCGTGAGAACAATGAGATAGAGCGGTTCAGAGATTCCGTGAAAACTGAACCGCGCCAGAAGGCAGTTCCACCAGAATCAGAACTTAAAACAATCCTTCGATGTAGCCCTGATCATTGAGGAAAATCCGTTCCGCTGCCGGTGACTTCGGCAGACCGGGCATGGTCATGATCTCGCCGGTGATGACGACAACGAAGCCGGCGCCGGCCGAGAGACGAACCTCGCGAACCTGCACCACATGACCCTCGGGTGCACCGCGAACATTCGGATCGGTCGAGAAGGAATATTGGGTCTTGGCCATGCAGACAGGCAGATGGCCATAACCTTGATCCTCCCAGGAGCGTAGCTGGTCGCGCACGGCCTTATCAGCCGTAACCTCGCCCGCATGATAGATCTTGGAGGCGACGATCTCGATCTTTTCCAGCAGGGAAAGATTGTCGGGATAAAGCGGCTGGAATTTCGCCTGACCGGATTCGGCAAGCTCCACCACCTTGTGCGCGAGGTCTTCGATCCCGGCCGAACCCTCGGCCCAATGACGGCAGAGGATCGCCTCGGCACCAAGCCTTGCGACATAATCCTTCAGCGCCGCGACCTCGGCTTCCGTATCCGAGACGAAGTGATTGATGGCCACGACCACAGGCACACCGAACTTGCGGACATTGGCGACATGACGGCCGAGATTGGCACAGCCCTTTACCAGCGCCTCGACATCCTCCTTGCCGAGATCGTCCTTCTTGACGCCACCGTTCATCTTCAGTGCGCGCACCGTCGCGACGATGACGGCCGCGTCCGGCGAGAGCCCGGCCTTCCGGCATTTGATATCAAAAAACTTCTCAGCGCCCAGATCGGCGCCAAAGCCGGCTTCGGTCACGACATAATCGGCGAGTTTTAACGCTGTGCGCGTGGCAATCACCGAATTGCAGCCATGGGCGATATTGGCAAAGGGACCGCCATGCACCAGCGCCGGATTGTTCTCCAGCGTCTGCACGAGGTTCGGCTGCATCGCATCCTTGAGCAGCACCGCCATGGCGCCATCGGCCTTCAGATCGCGGGCATAGACGGGCGTGCGGTCGCGGCGATAGCCGATGATGATGTTGCCGAGCCGCTTTTCCAGGTCCTTGAGATCGGAGGCAAGACACAGGATCGCCATGACCTCGGATGCAACCGTGATATCGAAGCCGCCTTCGCGCGGAAAGCCATTGGCGACGCCGCCAAGCGAGGCGACGATATCGCGCAGCGCCCGGTCGTTCATGTCCATCGCGCGCCGCCAGGTGATGCGGCGGATATCGATATTCTGCTCGTTTCCCCAGTAGATGTGGTTGTCGATCAGCGCCGCAAGCAGATTATGGGCCGAGGTGACGGCATGAAAATCGCCGGTAAAATGCAGGTTGATGTCTTCCATCGGCACGACCTGCGCATAGCCGCCGCCGGCCGCCCCACCCTTGACGCCGAAGCAGGGACCGAGCGAAGCCTCGCGAACGCAGACGACGGCCTTCTTGCCGATACGGTTCAAGCCGTCGCCGAGGCCGACTGTCGTGGTGGTCTTCCCCTCGCCCGCCGGCGTCGGATTGATCGCCGTTACGAGGATCAGCTTGCCATCCTTCTTGCCGGACTGCGCGGTAATGAAGCTGGCGCTGATCTTCGCCTTGTCATAGCCATAGGGAGCAAGATCTTCCGCCGGAATGCCGAGCTTGGCGCCGATCTCGATGATCGGCAGCTTCTTTGCGGCTCGTGCAATTTCTATGTCGGATGCCACCGTTGCCATAAGACCTATCCCCAGCATGCAGTCATTTCCCTGTCGGGATAACCCAATACGTATCCGGTGTGAATAGCCGCGCTTCGCTGTCCCGCGCGAAACTCACCGCCTTGTTGCCGAACCGAGGCGCGCCTATTATCTCCCGGCAAATACAGGATAGAAAAGGAAAATACATGAAGTCCCTGGAACTACTGGTCGAGCGCATCATCCTCTCCAGCCGCTGGCTCCTGGTCGTTTTCTATCTCGGCCTGGCCGCTTCGCTCGCCGTCTACGCGGTCTCGTTCGCCTTCAAATTCTACAAGGTGACGATCAACGTCTTCCAGTATGACGAAGCCGATATGATCCTCGCGATCCTTGGCCTGATCGACGCTGCGCTGGTGGCAAGCCTGATAGTGATGGTGATGATCTCAGGCTATGAGAATTTCGTGAGCCGCTTTGACGAAGCGGAGGGCGAGGTTTCCTTCCTCGGCAAGCTGGATTCAGGTAGCCTCAAGATCAAGGTTGCATCCTCGATCGTGGCGATTTCCTCAATCCATCTGCTGCAGATCTTCCTGAACGCTACTCAATATGACAACGCCAAGTTGATGTGGTTCACCATCATCCATCTCGCCTTCGTCATCTCGGCGCTGCTGCTCGGCTTCCTGGAAAAAATCATGGCGAAAGCCAAGGGCAAGGATAGCTGAAGGCCGTTATTTTCTGGGTGGTATACGCGCTCTTGCGGCACAAACCCCAAGAGGTTCATTGTCTTGACAATTACGTGCCGCCACCAGGTCCTCAACAGCCGCCAGCTCTGTTGTAAGATTCAGCGATCGTGCCTCCATTTGCGGCACGTTGCGCATCTGGTTCGGTTTGGCTTCAAGTGAGATATCGAAAAGGTGTTTATCGACGCCCATTTCCTCAATAAACTGAATAACCTTCTTTTCCCATTGAGGCGAAAGCCCTGCCCTTTCAATTTGGGCACCGTTATCAAATGATTTCGCTTGATGCACGCCGAGCCAAGCCCATTGGCCACAAACACGCTTGACACCCCCTGAAAAAAATAGAGTGCAGGCGGAGTTGCAAAAGGCGCCAGCCGAATATGTTTCACCCTTCATTGTACCATCTGGCATGTGCGCTTTGGCGCACATCGGGTCGGCCACAGGGCAGGTCCTCCACCGTGTCCGCCCAACGGCAATCATAAGATTATGCTTGCGGATAGCCCTTGCCATTTCCAGCGCCGCGCCGATATCGCCCCCCGGCGAACTGACGACAATGGGCACCCTGTCGTCACCGAGACGATCGAGAATTTTGCGCAGCTTCGTCGGAGTGTCTGGCGTGATATCCCCCTCGGCGGAAATCCAATCCGGACATCGGTTGTCGCTTCGGCACCAAGCCATGTCACCATGCACCAGCACAAATTCCATCGGCTTGCCTACAGCTGTAGCGGCAATAACAGGCTGAACCGTCATGGTCATAAAAATTGCAACGGCAATAGCCGCTAGCCGCAGAAAGGCATTTCGGTAGCTTTGGAACAACGGCCATGGAGAGAAACGAAACATCATGGAGAACGAACTCGACAACGATTGCTGCTATCAATTTTTAGTAGGAATTACTTTTCATCACCGTGAGATCGTTCGTTGCTCCGAAATGCGGAACTGACGATGGTAGACAAGGCATGCTTGTCATACTCAATACAACCAGCGGCTGCTCTGTGAGAACTGCAAACATCCGCAGCCACAAGTGCCACGGCATCCGCAAGCTCGGTCGTCAGCTTCAGCTTGAGAGCATCCATCTGCGAAATCAGATGGATGCCGCTGGGGTCCGTTCCGAGCATCAGATCGACGAGCGATTTGTCGATGCCCATCTTGTCGAGAAACCCGACCAGCCTTGCCCTTTGCGCCTTGTCGAGCTTGGTCGTATCGTACTTGCCGACGAACTTGCGTCCGATCTCCTTCTTCGACAGGACCTTGCGCTTGCCATCCACCATTTCATATTCGGTGCGGTACTGGACGCGCACCTCGCTGTAGGTCGTCGTGATCTGATGAACACCGAGAAGTGCAAAGGGGCTCGAGACACGCTGGACGCCGCCTGAGAAAAACAGTGGGCAGGCAGAAAAACAGATCGCGCCCGCGGAAAATGGCTCGCCCTTGATCGAACCGTCCTTGGCGATCGCAGCCGAGCAGATCGGTTCGGCATAGGGGCACGCCCGTGAGCGGGTACGGCCAACCGCGACGGAAAGCTTCTGCTTCCGGATCGCGTAGGCCATCTCCATGGCCGCCCGCACATCGCCACCCGGCGAACTGACCACGATCGGCAGCTTGCGATCACCGAGCCGCTTCAGAAACTTCTGCAGCTTCCTTGGCGAATCCGGCATGATCTGCCCTTCTGCGGATATCCAGTCCGGGCAGCTGTTGTCGGCGCGGCATTGGCCCATATCGCCATGAACCAGCAGGAACTGCATCGGCGAGCCGCCGACGACCTCTGCCGCTTGCGAAGGTGCGGGCGAAAGCAGCAGAAGCGAAATGGCCGTCAGAAACCACAGCGCCGTTTGACAACACCGCACTGCAACATGCGGCCGGAAGCGAAAATTCATGAGATATACGCCTGGAAGCGATTACTTTTGCAAGACCGATAGCAACCGCTTTGGGCCTTCGCAAGGCAGACCTGCCGCCTCCCGCATCATTTACCGAAAGACAACTCGCCTCAGCGCTACAGGCAGATAAATCCTGGGTGGCGGGAAGGCTTTGCAGCCATCGGACTTAGCCAAAACCAGCACCGGCAAATCCTGGGGTGCTCATCATACCATTTCAGCGCAAAATCGAAGGAAGATAATCACAAGACCGATTTCCATCAAGCCCCAAAACCATATTTTGGATCACAAGTCGATGCCGAAAAGACTGCCTCTAACATGCCCTGAGAGCCGATCCGCCGTTGCCGGATTTCATTCCGCGGGCACCCAATCGACGTGAAATGTATGCCTCCGTCGCAATCCGGCGCACCGAAGACGAAATTTTCATCCACAAGGCCTATTTTGGGAAAAAGTCATACAAATCCGCATGTTGGAATATTAAAATATATGAAAATGAAATTATTTCTGGTCCTGTGGTATTTTTGCGTCTAGCATTCACTCATAAATCGGGTATTTGATTGCGACAACACGCTGTGGGCGCTTCACTCATATGTCCTATATCATCACTGCTGAGAGACAATTGCTGCTTTCCGCCGAGCTCGCTTCTGCTCGGACTCAAGCAGCGTTTGCCAAGGCGCTGGAGCGAACGGGAACGGCCTTTGGCTTCAGCCATGTAGCCTTCATGAACGCCCCGGTCCCGGATGATTCGATGATGACGCCGCTGCTAATCGAAGGATCGGTGCCCGTCCAGTTCGTACGTGAGTTCGACCGTCAGCAACTGGTTCGTCGCTGTCCAATGCTGCTGCGCACACGCGATTCAGTCATGCCGCGCTCCTGGCATCTGCTGGAAAAGGATGGCGCGCCGGATGTCGACCTGCCCCGTGAACTCTATGTCCTGCTGATCAACTACAATTGCCCGATGAGCGTGATCATTCCGATCAACTCCTCGAACGGACAGCGTCTCCTGTTCTGGTTCATGGGCAATCGCAACAGCCTCGGCCAGAGCGAGCTCAACGAACTCACCATGATCATGTTGCAGGCGCTCGATGCCTATAACGGCCTGAAGCGCAACGACGGCGCGATGCCAAACACGCTTTCAGCCCGCGAGCTCGAAGTGGTGCGCTGGACCGCGCAGGGCAAGACCTCGGTCGAAATCGGCCAGATCCTTTCCCTCTCCGACCATACGGTCAACGCCTACATGATGAACGCGATCAAGAAGCTCGATTGCGTCAACCGCACGCAGCTCGTTGCAAAAGCCATCCGGCTCAAGCTGATCAGCTAGAGCATTTCCAGGAAAAGTGCGTAGCGGTTTTCCGTTCGGAATGCGCAAAAACAAAGAGATAGAGCGCTTTCGCGATTCGAAGAAAAGCGAAAACGCTCTAACCGCGACAAACTTCGCCGCAGTCTTTTCCCATCATCGATCGACAATGCCCGCGCGCGCCGCTGCGCCGAGGGCGTGACCGGCTTCGCTTTTAGCGACCGCCCAATACCGTGCGGATTTCAACCAGGTTCGAGCGCACGCGCAAGATATGGAAACCCATGGTCGCCAGATGGCTTGGCATGAATGAACTGTCTTCAGGTCCGTTTGAGATGATCAGGGGCTGGATGCGCAGCGCCACTTGCAACTGCGTTATCGTATCCGCCCAAAGGGTGCCGACGCTACGCTCGGCTATAACCTGTTGGAAATCGGCGCCGGCCGCACTCAGAATGCCGTAGCTGGCATAAAGCTGGCCATAAGCGAACCAGAAGCGATCGTCCGCACGCGTGTCCAGCCAGCCATAGCTGTGATCCGCGGCACGCTTGGCCAATATGTCTGCGGTGCTGCCAAGGTCGTTGGCAATGTGATCGACAAATTGCAGAAGGTTGTCGGCGCGGCCGTCGAAAATCGCCTTGCAGCTGCCAAGGTCGGTATTGAAGCTGCGCAGATTGGCAATTGCAGCGCGATAGTAGCTCGGCGTCGGCGTCTTAGGACCGAACGGATGCAGACCGAAATACCAGCTCGACTCGTCGAATTGCAGGTTGCCGCGCGCTTTCTGCAGGTCACTGTTGATGCCGGACGTTCCGCGCACGCGGCCGATCGTGTCGACCAGCTCGGCCGAGGTGCGGCGGACGACCGAGTTTATGCCCCGCTGGAAAGACGCCTTGTTGTCGAGAAACGGCGTGTCGTCCCATGACATTCCGAAGAGCCCGAGCTTGTAAAGCAGCATCGAGGATATCCAAGCGTTCTGGTTGACGTTGAAGTCGGTAAGATCCGCGGCGACATCGACGACTGCGGAGGTTTGGCAGGTCTTTGCCGCAGCGGCAGCGGCCTGCTGCCCGCTTGCAGCAGGCAATTCCTGCCCGGCGGAAAACTTGCGGTCGGAAAACTTGTAGACATCCGGATAGGCCGTGTTGAACCCGCTCCAGATCTGCGTCTGCCAGACGAAGTAGATATAGAGCAAGGCGAGCAGGGTCACGAAGCCGACGACCGGCAGCTTGATCAGCCAGTTTCGCTGCCGATACCAGCCATGCGCCGCCAGAAATGGCCAGGAAATCCCGACGAAGACCAATCCCAGCCACCGCGCAATGGCGCTGCCTATCCGCCTCAAAACCGCTGTGATCGAGTCAAGCATGGACACGCCTCCTAAACCGTAACGCGCATCCCGCCGACATGCGAAGGACGCACCACACTGAACCTGCGCATTGGCCCCGCCGAAAATCTCGTTCGATTTCCGTGCTGTAAGACCCAGTCTTCATTCGCGCTCAAGCAGATATGTGTTCTTGAGAGGAACAACAACCGTCTGCACCGAATTTTCGACGCTGGACGGCAATCACTCCTCCGGTTGCGCATCGCCTGAAATTCCTCCCACCGCCGCGGACACAGGCAAGAGATGCGGCTCCAGCCGCCGCGTGAAAACCCGGTCGACATGCGCCTTGCGTGCCGCCAGATCATGCCCGGCGAGCACATTCGCTTCGAAAGCCTCGATCAAGCCCTGAACCGCTTCAGGGCGCGCCGCCGCCAGTGATGGCGGATCGGCCTCCGGCTCCAATGCCTTCAGCAGGGCAATCCGCTGCTCGATGTCGATCGTGAGCTTGCCCGCCATGGCCCCGACGGCGGCGATCTGCGCATTCAAGACCCCTGCCAGTCCCTCATACATATCGATGAGACGCTGGCGCACCGTTCGGCCTGCCTGCAACTCCCTCTCCTGCTTGCGAATTTCATCCTGTTCGGCCAGCAGAACGCGATAGTCCTCATCAAGTTCCGCATGCATGTCGGCCTGGCGTATCGAAGGCAGGCTACGCCGGTGATCGATGATCCTCGCCGTCATGGCATCGGCGGCGCGTTGCACCTCCTCAATCTCGAAATCGAGCTTCTGCCGCCGTTCGATCACGCCCTCGAGCTGGAGCTCGCATTCGTGAAAGCACTCTGCGAATGCAGGACGAGCCTGTTTTAACTGGAGATCGAGCGTGGCCGAGGCATTCAGGGCTGCATCGAGATCGGCAATGATTGCCTCCGGTTTTGTGGGGCCGCCTGCCAGCTTCCTGCGCAGCAAGCCCGCATTCTCGAGGCCTGCCTTTTCGTCAAACAGCCGCCGATGCTGCAGATCGGCCTGCGCGGTTATGCGGTCCAGCTCCTTGACGAGCGACAGGGCAAGAAGTTTCCATCGGTCCAGCAATTCGATGGTCTCGCGCACCAGCGCTTCCTCCACCGGGAAATTGACGGTGTCGAAGCCCTCGCCCCGGGCGTGCCCGCCCAGCATCGCCACCGCCGCGCCTGCGCTGCCGATGGCGTCGTCGAGCGTGGCATGCGCCTTGTCGAGCGCGCCATCGAAGGAATGAGGTATGGCCATGAAAGCAACTCTCCCCTGCCTCTGAAGGCGAGACTAGCTGCTTCCGCGCGACATGAAAATGGCAGCGCCATATTATTGGGCGGCGACAGGATTCCTCAGATAGGCAATCAGATTGTCGAGATCCCTATCGCTCTTCAGGCCGGGAAACGTCATCCTGGTGCCCTTCACCAGAAATTGCGGGCCCGGGAGATATTTCCGCAGGAGAGCTTCGTCCCAAACCTTGCCGCCAGCCCCGAAGGCTTTCATCGCAGTTGAGTAATTGTAATCCGGAAAGGTCGCGACCGGGCGACCGACAATGCCCACCAGCGATGGCCCGACGCGGTTCTCTCGCTCGGTTGCGGTATGACAGGCGGCGCATTTCTTGAAAACGGCGGCGCCGGCCACCACATCCCCATCCGCAAAGGCCGCGGAACCCGAAGCGACGGTGGCGATTGCCAGTGTCAGACAGAATAGCTTCATCATGCCTCCCGATCGGCTCAATCCCGGCTGACCCGTGCTACCTTACGACAGGAAACGCCGTGACCACCCGCCGCAAAACGAAAGCGACGAGCCTCACTCCTCCGAAATCGCCGCTTCCCAATGGCGGCGGCAGAGCGAAACATACTTGTCGCTGCCGCCGATCTCGATCTGCGCACCCTCGCGCACGACTTCGCCGGCACCGTCCAGTCGCACCACCATGGTCGCCTTGCGGCCGCAATGGCAGATCGTCCGCACTTCGCGCAGCTCATCCGCGATGGTCAGCAACTCTTGCGATCCGGGAAACAGCCTTCCGTGAAAATCCGTGCGCAATCCATAGGCCATGACAGGCAGGCCGAGGCGATCGACCACATGCGCCAGCTGCCACACCTGCTCGCGCGACAGGAATTGCGCCTCGTCGACAAAGACGCAGGCCAGCGGCTCGCTCGCATGCATGTCATCGATCAGCGCATAGAGATCGTCAGCGGTTGCGAAAGGTATGGCATCCATCGTCAGGCCGATGCGCGACGCGATCTTGCCACGGCCCGCGCGATCATCCAGCGCGGCAATGAAGGCGGCGGTGCGCATGCCGCGTTCCTGATAATTGTAGGCAGCCTGCAGCAGCATGGTCGATTTGCCGGCATTCATCGTCGAATAATGGAAGTAAAGCTTGGCCATGACATTCTCCTTAGATGCTTCATGGGTGCTCCGGGACGATAAGAAAAGATATTCTCGGCGAAAACCACAGGAAACAGGATCAATTCGGTTGCGGAATGCCGACTTCCGCAACCTTCGGCCCGAAAAATGGGGGCGTCGCAATCAGCCCCCTCAAACCGGCGCAAATACACTGTGATCGGTTGAAAATGTCAGTTATTGATGGTTGCTTGGGAACGTTAAACTGGGAGTCACCTAATGATAAAAATGACCCTTACCGCAGTCGCTTTCGCTTCAGCTCTTTCGGCCCTCACATTCGGCGCTACAGCGGCTTCCGCTGCCGAGCCCGCAAGCTGTAGCACCGTCCATTTTGCCGATGTCGGCTGGACCGATATCACCTCCACCACGGCAACCGCCTCCATCCTCCTGAAGGCACTCGGCTACGATACGGACGTCAAGGTCCTCGCCGTGCCGGTGACCTATCAGTCCCTCAAGAACAAGGATATCGATGTCTTCCTCGGCAATTGGATGCCTTCCATGGCCGAGAACATCAAGCCGTTCGCCGAGGACAAGTCGGTTGAAACCGTGCGCGCCAACCTGGAAGGCGCCAAGTACACGCTGGCGACGAACGAAAAGGGTGCCGCACTCGGCATCAAGGACTTCAAGGATATCGCCGCCCACAAGGATGACCTTGACGGCAAGATCTACGGCATCGAGCCGGGCAATGACGGCAATCGCCTGATCATCGACATGGTCGACAAGAACACTTTCAGCCTGAAGGGCTTCGAAGTGGTCGAATCCTCCGAGCAAGGCATGCTCGCGCAGGTTTCCCGCGCCGACAAGGAAGGCAAGCCGATCATCTTCCTCGGCTGGGCCCCGCATCCCATGAACACCACCTTCAAGATGACCTATCTCTCCGGCGGTGATGACGTCTTCGGACCGAATTACGGCGGCGCAAACGTCTTCACCAACGTCCGTGCAGGCTATCTGCAGGAATGCCCGAACGTCGGCGCATTCATCAATAATCTCGTCTTCTCCCTGCCCATGGAAAACGAAATCATGGGCAAGATCCTGAACGACGGCAAGGAGCCGGAAGCAGCGGCAACGGAATGGCTGAAGGCCAATCCGGCAGCAGTTACGCCCTGGCTCGCCGGCGTCACCACCAAGGACGGTGGCGATGGCCTGGCGGCGGTCAAGTCCAAGCTTGGCTTGTAATAGTGGATTGAGGGGCGGCTAAACCGCCCCTTTCTCTTGCTTGGACGGACTGCTTCCTTCGCGTCCCGCCACCCCTGGGACAAGATCCCTGTGGCGCGACAGACCGTTATTCTTCGGCGGCACCTTCCGGAAATACGAGATCATCGGATAAGCCGCCCCCAATCGTGGGCAAAGACGTGAACTGGTTAAACGATTACCGCCTCCCCATCGGGCCATGGGCCAAAGCAGTCGTCGATTGGCTGATAGCCAATTTCACTTGGTTCTTCGACGGCCTTTCCTTCGTTGTCGCGCATGGGATCAATGCGCTGCTGTTTTTGCTGCAGGCACCACATCCGCTGATCGTCGTCGTCGTTTTCGCCGCCGTCGCCTACTGGATGCGCCGAAGCATCACCATCACGGTACTGACCTTCATCGGTCTGCTCATCACCATCAACCAGGGTTACTGGAAAGAGACGACGGAAACGCTCGCGCTGGTGCTGGCCTCGACCTTCGTCTGTATGCTGGTCGGCGTGCCCATGGGCATCGCCGCGGCGCGCCGCCCCTGGCTTTATGCCATTCTGCGCCCGATCCTTGACCTGATGCAGACCATCCCGACCTTCGTTTACCTGGTGCCGGCGATGATCCTGCTTGGCCTTGGCATGGTGCCCGGTCTCGTCGCGACAGTCGTCTTTGCTATTCCTGCCGCCATCCGCATGACCCGCCTCGGCATCATCTCGACACCGCCCTCGCTCGTGGAGGCAGCCGAAGCCTTCGGCGCGACACCACGGCAGGTGCTCCGCAAGATCGAGCTGCCCTTCGCCGCGCCGCAGATCATGGCCGGGCTCACACAGACCATCATGCTGTCCCTCTCCATGGTCTCCATCGCCGCGCTTGTCGGCGCGCCCGGCCTCGGCGTACCCGTGCTGCGCGGGCTGAACAGCGTCAACGTCGCCAAGAGCTTCGATTCCGGCTCCTGCATCGTCATTTTGGCGATCATCCTCGACCGTATGTTCCGCGCCCCCGGCGAAGGAGACCGCTCATGACCGCCGCCGTCGCATTCAACAATGTCAGCATTATCTTCGGTGATCGCCCGGACGCTGCGCTGAAGCTCGCTGATGAAGGTAAAACGCGCGATGAGATCGGCAAGGCAACCGGCATGGTGCTTGGTGTTGCCAATGCCACGCTCGAGATCGAAGAAGGCGAAATTCTCGTGCTCATGGGCCTTTCAGGCTCCGGCAAGTCGACGCTGCTGCGCGCTGTCAACGGCCTGGCGCCGGTGGTGCGCGGGAATGTCATCGTCAACAGCAAGACCGGCCCCGTCGATCCCTATGCTTGCAGCCCCAAGGCGCTGCGCGATCTGCGCATGCACACCGTCTCCATGGTCTTTCAGCAGTTCGCATTGCTGCCATGGCGTACGGTCGCCGACAATGTCGGCTTCGGCCTTGAGCTTGCGGGGGTCCCCGACGCCGAGCGCAAGAAGCGCGTCGACGAGCAGCTCCAGCTCGTCAACCTGACGCAATGGGCCAATCGCAAGGTCAACGAGCTTTCAGGCGGCATGCAGCAGCGCGTCGGCCTCGCCCGTGCCTTTGCAACCGGTGCACCGATCCTGCTCATGGACGAGCCGTTTTCCGCGCTCGACCCCTTGATCCGCACCCGCCTGCAGGACGAACTCCTGGAGTTCCAGCGTCGCCTGAAGCGCACCATCCTCTTCGTCAGTCACGATCTGGACGAGGCGTTTCGTATCGGCAACCGTATCGCCATCATGGAGAGCGGCCACATCATCCAGTGCGGAACGCCGCAGGAGATCGTCAAGAACCCGGCTGATCAGTACGTGGCTGATTTCGTGCAGCACATGAACCCGATCAGCATGCTGACGGCACGCGATGTCATGCAGCAGGGTGTCGGCCATGCGACATCAGGCGGTTCGGTCACCGCGACAGCCACCGCCGCCACCCCGCTTGTCGATATTCTCGATGCGCTGACGCGCCAGCCCGGCAATATCGGCGTTGTTGACAATGGCGCGATTATCGGAACGATCTCCGCGCAAGACGTCGTGGCTGGGCTCACCAGTCACAGGCGAAAGGAGTAGTCGTTCACGCCTGCTCCCGTATTCATGGAGCCGTTAATGAACGATAAACCATCCATCATCCGGGAAACTGATGAGGATGCGCGCAAGCAAGCGCGTGTCCTCATGGACACGGCCGCTCACGCGGCACTTGCCGTCATCGATCCGGAAACCGGCTTTCCCTCCGTCAGCCGTGTGCTAACCGCCACCGATACTGACGGCGCCCCGGTCATTCTCGTCTCGGGTCTTTCGGCCCATACCAGAACCCTGTTGAAAGATCCGCGTGCCTCCATCCTCTTTGGAGAACCGGGCAAGGGCGACCCCCTCGCCCATCCTCGCCTGACACTGCGCTGCCGGGCCGAGCGCGTCGAGCGTGAAGGCGCACCGCACGAGCGGATCCGCGGACGTTTCCTTGAATGTCACCCGAAATCGAAGCTTTATATCGACTTCCCGGATTTTGGCTTTTTTCGCTTCATTCCGCTCGATGCCAGCCTGAACGGCGGGTTCGGAAGAGCCTACATCCTGTCCTCAGAGGACATCGCGATTCTTTAAGCTGAAAACAAATTGGTGACTGCAGTAAGACCGCGGAATAGTGCGAGAATTAGTAGCCCAACACCCTAGCGTAGCATCGACCATTATTGGTAGGTTGCAATCCAAATATACCGAAAATCGGCATATTTGTGGCCCGGAAATGCCCACAATCGACCTAATTTGGGTCATTTCGTGCCCCTGAGAGACATTGATCCCCCATAATTCCATCGCTTTGCTGTCATACATACATATCTAAAACAGCATACTCGATACCTTAAATTTAGGTATATACAATCTTCGACCCGTCTTGGTATTGTTAGATATCGGTTTGGGACCGGCAGAGAAATAGCACAAATTCTGATGTACGCCCCACATTTGGAAGTTTAAAACATGAAGACAAGAAATTTAGCTGAACATTCCAATGTTGCGGCAGCATTATTATCAGCAATGGCAAACCCGAAGCGTCTTTTGATCCTTTGCAGTCTTGTTAAAGGCGAAGTTCCTGTTGGCGTTTTGGCCAATCAGGTTGGCTTGAGCCAGTCGGCACTGTCTCAGCATCTTTCGAAGCTGCGCGCTCAGAAGCTCGTAAAGACACGTCGCGACGCTCAAACGATTTACTACTCCAGCACTTCGGAATCGGTCATTCGAGTTCTCGAAACGCTGGAAGACATTTATTGTGAACCTGAAAAAAGTAGATCGGCTGCTTGAAAGCTTTAACAAAGCCCGAAGTCTGCCGGCGAATGGTCCGATGGGAATAATATGAAACCCTGAAGACCGCCTTGCTTTCATCACCAGGTGTTTAACTATTTTGGCCGGCAAATCTCTGATTTGCCGGTTTTTTCATGCGCATTTCAACGGCGACAACGCAGCCAGCAGCCTTCACGAGGGGTTTCAGCCGACAGGCCGGCATCTCTTTCAGAGATAGCCAATTCATGGCGCCCTTCCCATTCCGGCCACTATCTTTGCCTTGACGCCAAAAGGCCGGCTGATAATTTGACCAGGCAGTAAATATAATCACGCGACGTCACATCGCGATCGGGAAATGGCCCCCGAATGGCCATTGGAGAACAGCATGTCGGACCGTTTGAATGCCACCCCCAACGATTTGCGCGCCTTCTGGATGCCGTTTACGGCCAACCGTCAGTTCAAGAAGGAACCGCGCCTCTTCGTCAGCGCCAAGGATATGTACTACACCACCCACGACGGTCGGCAGGTACTGGACGGAACGGCAGGGCTATGGTGCGTAAACGCAGGACACTGCCGGCCGAAAATCACCGAGGCCATTGCCCAGCAGGCAGGTGAGCTCGACTATGCCCCCGCCTTCCAGCTCGGCCACCCCAAGGCATTCGAGCTGGCGAACCGGCTGGTGGATATCGCCCCGGATGGCCTCGACCATGTGCTTTATACCAACTCCGGATCGGAATCGGTCGAAACGGCCCTGAAGATCGCGCTTGCCTATCACCGCGTGAAGGGCAACGGTTCACGCACCCGTCTCATCGGTCGTGAGCGCGGCTACCACGGCGTCAATTTCGGCGGCATCTCCGTCGGCGGCATCGTCACCAATCGCAAGATGTTCGGCACGCTGCTGACCGGCGTCGATCACATGCCGCACACGCATGTTCCCGGCAAGAACGCCTTTACGCGCGGTGAGCCTGAGCATGGCGGCGATATCGCCAGCGAACTGGAGCGCATCGTCACCCTGCATGACGCCTCCACGATCGCAGCCGTCATCGTCGAGCCGGTTGCCGGCTCCACGGGCGTGCTCATCCCGCCGAAGGGCTATCTACAGAAGCTGCGCGAAATCTGCACCAAGCACGGCATCCTGCTGATCTTCGACGAAGTCATCACCGGCTTCGGCCGTCTCGGCACTCCGTTTGCTGCGCAATATTATGATGTCAAGCCTGATATCATCACCACGGCCAAGGGCCTGACCAACGGCGTCATCCCGATGGGTGCGGTTTTCGTTACCTCCGAGATCCACGACGCCTTCATGCAGGGACCCGAACACATGATCGAGTTCTTCCATGGCTACACCTATTCCGGCAACCCGATCGCATCGGCAGCCGCCCTTGCGACGCTCGACACCTACAAGGAAGAAGGCCTGCTGACGCGCGCAGCCGAGCTTTCGGACTACTGGGCCGATGCGCTGCATTCGCTGAAGGACTGCCCGAACGTCATCGATATCAGAAACACCGGCCTGATCGGCGCCATCGAGCTCGACCCGATTGCCGGCGAGCCCACGAAGCGTGCCTTTACGGCATTCCTCAAGGCCTATGAAAAGGGTCTGCTGATCCGCACCACCGGTGACATCATCGCGCTCTCGCCGCCGCTGATCATCGAGAAGCACCACATCGACGAGCTGTTCGGCAAGCTTCGCGAGATCTTGCAGAATAATATCTGAGGCATAGGCTCCAATACATCAACGCCCCTCTTACCCCCTTCTGATTAGACAGAATGGCCGGGTATGAGGGGCGATCCATATGCGAGGAATGAACAATGACCACCAAACTCGAACGCTATATCGACCAGGGCGTGGGCCGCGAGCCGGCGGATATCGTGCTGAAGGGCGGGCGGTTTTTCGATCTGGTGACGGGAGAGCTTGTCGCCTCCGATATCGCCATCTGTGGTGATCGCATCGTCGGCACTTGCGGCGAATACAAGGGCCGCGAAGAGATCGACATAACGGGCCGCATCGTCGTGCCGGGCTTCATCGATACGCATCTCCACATCGAATCCTCGCTGGTAACGCCGCATGAATTCGACCGCTGCGTGCTGCCCTATGGTGTCACGACAGTCATCTGCGATCCGCACGAGATCGCCAATGTGCTCGGCACCGAGGGCATCCAGTATTTCCTCGACTGTTCGCTGGAAACCATCATGGACATCCGCGTCCAGTTATCCTCCTGCGTACCGGCGACGCATCTGGAAACCTCGGGCGCCGATCTGCCGATCGAAAAGCTGCTGCCCTTCCGCCACCATCCGAAGGTGATCGGCCTTGCCGAGTTCATGAATTTCCCGGGCGTGATCCACAAGGATCCCGTCTGCATGGTCAAGCTCGAAGCCTTCCAGGGCGGCCATATCGACGGCCATGCGCCCTTGCTGCGCGGCAACGATCTCAACGGCTATCTCGCCGCCGGCATCCGCACGGAGCATGAATCGACCACCGCCGAAGAGGCATTGGAGAAGATCCGCAAGGGTATGCAGGTGCTTGTGCGCGAAGGTTCGGTCTCAAAGGACCTGCATGCGCTGATGCCGATCATTACCGAGCGCCTGTCGCCTCACCTCGCGCTCTGCACCGATGACCGCAATCCCCTCGATATCGCCGAGCAAGGCCACCTGGACTATATGATCCGCAACGCCATCGCGCATGGCGTCGAGCCACTGGCCATCTATCGCGCCGCATCCATCTCGGCTGCACGCGCCTTCGGCTTGCGGGATCGCGGACTGGTGGCGCCTGGCTGGCGTGCCGATCTCGTCATCATCGACAGCCTTGAGAATTGCAAGGCAGAGACTGTCTTCTCCGCCGGCCGCCGCGTCACCACCGAACTCTTTGCCACGCGCAAGCCCATCGCGCCGGTCGGTCTCGACAGCGTTAGGGCTCGGCCGATCAATGCCGCCGACTTCGGCGTGCCTGTCACGGAGGGCGAAAGCTCGGTCATCGGCGTTACCCCCGGCAAGATCATCACCGAACATCGCCGCTATCGCCTGCCCACCAAGGGCAACCAGACCGATATCGATCTCGGCAACGACGTCATCAAGGTCGCCGTCATCGAGCGCCACGGCAAGAACGGCAATCATGCCAATGGCTTCGTCCAGGGTTTTGGGCTGAAGAAGGGCGCGATCGCCTCGACCGTCGGCCATGACAGCCACAATATCTGCGTCGTCGGTGTCAGCGAGGATGACATGGCGCTGGCCGCCAATCGCCTCAGCGACATCAATGGCGGCTTCGTGGTTGTGGAAAACGGCGTCGTCACCGGCGAGATCGCACTGCCCATCGCCGGCCTGATGAGCCTCGAGCCCTACGAGAGCGTGCGCGACACGCTGCATCACTTGCGCCAGGCAGCCTATGCCCTGGGCGCAACGCTGGAAGAGCCTTTCCTCCAGCTTGCTTTCCTGCCCCTGCCCGTCATCCCGCATCTGAAGATATCGGACAGAGGCTTGGTCGATGTCGACAAGTTCATGCTGATCGGCTGATCAGTCGCCTAGATCTTGGGCAGCCCGATATCAGGGCAGCCTAATTTCAAACGTCACCATGTATTGGCTGTAATTCGGAACAACCGGCGGCTTGTCGAATGAGTAGGACGTCATCCGCGGCGGCGTGGATGGCGGCTTCACGTCCGGCCTCCAGGAAGCCTTGATGGTCACTCTTTCGGAGGCACGAAAGGAAAGATCGAGCTGACGATCCTTATTGGCGCCATCCCTCGACCGTTTGCCCGCCAAGGACCATTTGTCCCAGGTGGCGTTCACGCTCTCTATGGTCTGGGTGCCCTTTCGTTCATAGCCGCCGCCCAGCGACGCATTGCCGTCCTTGGCCGTCAGCGTATAGGCTTGTCCGGTAACTTTGCCGTCGAAATCCGTCGTGACGGTCGCACCGCCTTCCAGATAGCGTTTGCTGTCATCGCCCAGGCGTGCATGGACATCGAAAATGATGGTCTTGTTGCCGACATAGACGCCGACATTCGGATTGGCGCCGTTCGTTCTAAAGCCGATATCGCTTTTGGCTTTCGTGTCGAGAACGATTGGGCGCTCCGTGGTTGGGAAATACTTTGCCAGCAAATCCTGCTGCGGCTTGGTCGGAGCGACCGGCTTGCCAAACGGGTCGAACGCACCCATCACCGTGCAGCGACGGCCGCTGACCCAGCTGTTGACGGCAAAGATGAGAGATCCGTCGTCCACCATCCCCGCGACGCCCTGATGAAGGCTGTTGTTGAAATTGTAGCGACCGCAGCATGAGAGCGAATTCTCGCTTGCCGCCTCAAAAGAACGACCGGTAAAAACGACCCCCGACGGTAATCCTCCCGCCTTGTCTCCACCCAGAATAGGGCAACTGGAGAGCGGTATCAGATGAAAACGATCCAAGTCAGTTTGCGGCGTCTGGCCCAGCGGCCTCGTAAGCGGTGCTAATCCCATATTTGACCTGCCATTCTTCGATGTGTTGACGATGGGGGAATATGGACATTGCGCGAATGTCCTACCGTTGATTGGCTCCGTTGCAATCTTGATGCGATCTTTGCGTGTCAGATGCAAAAAACTAGGTAGGCAAGCCCATTTGTCCAGTCGGAAAATTCCCGCCCGCTAAAGTAGAGCAAAATTCTCTAGGCTGGCCTTGCAAAGCCAAGGACATCGGTTACGGGAGGTGTCTATTGCTTTTCTCGCAGCAGGAATACGGCTGGCGAAATCAGGTCAGCGACTAGTGTCGCCCTCATCAGGCCGACGACAGCCAGCTTGCGGATTGATCACACAGCCTTCCCGCAAAATACATCGAGCGCGGCCAGCGTTATGACCTTGCCGGCATGAGCAGCGCCAAAGCCCGGCATCGGCACGGTGTTCGCTATCGCAATTCCTGCCGGCAAGGTGACCTTCACCGGTTTGCGGGAAAGATTGAAAACAAAGAGCAGCGCCTCGTTGCCTTTTTGGCGCGTGAAGGCGAGTATATCTTCTTCGGTGTCGAGGAAGGTCATGTCGCCATCGCGCAAGGCGGCATGCTCCTTGCGGAAGGCCAGCGTCTGCCGATAGTGATGCAGCACGGACGCCTCTTCCGCCTCCTGCTTGTCGACGGCAAGCGCCGCATGCTGGTAGGGCACCGGCAACCATGACTTGTCGGCGGTCGTGAAGCCGGCATGGGCACGGCTTGCCTCCCAGGGCATGGGCGTGCGGCATCCATCACGCCCCTTGAAGGCCGGCCAGAAGCGAATGCCGTAGGGATCGCGCAGATCCTCGAAGGCAAGCTCCGCCTCGGGAAGACCGAGTTCTTCGCCTTGATAAAGGCAGATCGAGCCACGTAGCGTCGAGAGCAACGAAATCGCCAGCTTGGCGACGCGCGGCTGCTCGGCCTCCGTCTCGGCAAAGCGGCTGACATGGCGTTGCACGTCATGGTTGGAAAACGCCCAGCAGACCCAGCCGTCGACGACATTGTCCTGGAAATCGCTGACACACCGGCGGAAATGCGCCGGGGTGAAATCCGGTCCGAGCAGATCGAACGTGTAGCACATATGCAGCTTGTCGCCGCCGCTCGTATAGGCGGCTACCGTCTGCAGCGAACGGGCACCATCGCCCACCTCTCCGACCGTCGTGCGATCCTCATACTGATCGAGCAGCGCGCGGAACCGCTTCAGAAAGTTGACATTTTCCGGCTGCGTCTTGTCGTAGAGATGGTTCTGCATCCCGTAGGGATTGCTCTCCGGCGCATCGAGGCCCCCCGTCGCAACGAGTGCCGGCGGGTTATCCCGCAGCTTCTTGTCGCAGAAATAATAATTGACGGTATCCAGACGGAAGCCATCGACGCCGCGCTCGAGCCAGAATTTCACGGCGGCCAGCACCGCGTCCTGAACGTCGGAGTTGTGGAAGTTCAGGTCCGGCTGCGAGGTCAGGAAATTGTGCTGGTAATATTGGCGGCGCACGCCGTCCCATTCCCAACCCGGCCCACCGAAGATCGACAGCCAGTTGTTCGGCGCCGTGCCATCCGGCTTCGGATCGGCCCAGACATACCAGTCCGCCTTCGCATTGTCACGACTTGTCCGGCTCTCCACGAACCAGGGATGCTGGTCCGATGTATGGGAGATGACCTGATCGATGATGACTTTCAGCCCAAGCTGGTGCGCTGCGGCCATCATTTCATCGAAATCGGCAAGCGTTCCGAAAATCGGATCGACATCGCAATAGTCGGCGACGTCATAGCCCATATCGGCCATTGGCGAGGTGAAGAACGGCGCCAGCCAGATCGCATCGACCCCGAGTGCGGCGATATGAGGCAGGCGGCGGGTGATCCCCTTGATGTCGCCGAGCCCGTTGGCATCGGTATCCTGAAACGACCGCGGATAGACCTGATAGATCACTGAGCCGCGCCACCAGTCGGCTCCAGCCGCCTTCTTCGTCGATGTCATCAAACCGCCTCGATATCGCACAAGGCCTCCCAGTTTGCACACTCAGCCGCGACCGGCAAGCAGCAATCCGCCCACCGCTGAATCTCAACCATGACAAGCGTAAATTCGCAGTATCAATTTTAGAGAATTATCAATATGAAAACTGTCACACCAAGCCTCTGCGTCTTTTAGGGGCTTGAAAGCGACGTCGCTTTAGATAACTTCCCGCCTTGACCTGCACGTACGGGTCACCTGCGGGATCAAAAACAGCCTTGTAAAACAAGGATAATAACTCCAGAAAGGTGGGAAAACATATGACTCATTTCACCCGAAAATTTATCGCTGCGGCTTTCGTCAGCACCATATTGAGTGTTTCCGCGCATGCCGCGACCCTCAATATCCACAACGGCGGTGACCCAACATCGCTCGACCCGCAAAAAATTTCCGGCGACTGGGAAAACCGTATCGATGGCGATATTTTCGAAGGTCTGGTGACCGAAGATCCCAAGGACAACCCCATTCCGGGTCAGGCTGCGAGCTGGACCATTTCCCCCGACCAGAAGGTCTATACCTTCAAGCTGCGTGACGGCATCAAGTGGTCCGATGGCCAGCCTGTGACAGCACAGGATTTCGTTTTCGCCTTCCAGCGCCTGATGGACCCGAAGACCGCCGCCCAGTACGCCTATCTGCAATACACGATCCTGAACGCGGAAAAGATCAACAAGGGCGAGATCAAGGATCTGACCCAGCTCGGCGTCAAGGCGATCGACGACAAGACGCTCGAAATCACCCTTGAAAACCCCACCCCCTACTTCCTCAACGCCTTGATGCATTACACGGCCTATCCGCTGCCTAAGCATGTTGTTGAAGCCAAGGGCGACCAATGGGTCAAGATCGGCAATATCGTCACCAACGGCCCGTACAAGCCCACCGAATGGGTGCCCGGTTCGCACGTCAGCATGGTCAAGAGTGACCAGTATTACGACGCCAAGGACGTGAAGATCGACAACGTCAATTATTACACGCTGGAAGACCAGGCAGCCGCGCTGAAGCGCTACCGTGCCGGCGAATTCGATATCCTCACATCCTTCCCGGCCGACCAGTACGACTGGATCCAGAAGAACCTGCCCGGCCAGGCGCATGTGGTGCCGTTCCTTGGCACCTACTATTACGTCTTGAACTCCACCAAGCCGCCCTTCAGCGACAAGCGCGTTCGTCAGGCCCTTTCCATGGCCGTCAATCGCGAAGTCATTGGTCCGAAGATCCTCGGCACCGGTGAATTGCCGTCCTACTCCTGGGTACCGCCGGGCACGGCCAATTACGGCGACCCGGCCTATGTCAGCTGGAAAGACGAGCCCTACAAGCAGAAGGTCGAAGAGGCCAAGAAGCTTCTGAAGGAAGCAGGTTTCGGCCCTGACCATCCGCTGAAGGCACAGCTGCGCTACAACACCAACGACAACCACAAGCGTATCGCAGTTGCGATCGCCGCAATGTGGAAGCCGCTCGGCGTTGATATCGAGCTCTACAACACCGAAACCAAGGTGCATTACGATGAAATGCAGCGTGGTGAGGTGCAGATCGGCCGTGCCGGCTGGCTCGCCGACTATAATGATCCGATCAACTTCCTGAACCTTCTGTCCACCGGCGTCGAGATGAACTACGGCCGCTGGAGCAACAAGGATTACGACGCTCTGATCAAGCAGGGCAATGAAGAGATCGATCTGAAGAAGCGCGCCGAGATCTACAAGAAGGCCGAGCAGCTGGCCCTCGATGACAGCGCCGCGATCCCGATCTACTACTACGTGTCGCAGAACATCGTCGCCCCGAAGGTGCAGGGGTTCGTCGATAATATTCAGGACATTCACCGCACTCGCTGGCTGTCCATCAAAGAATAATAGGAAAAGGCCCCGCCGGCGCTTGCTGGGCGGGGCCTCAACGCACCCATGTTCCGTTACGCTCTCCGTCGTCTGCTGTCGACAATCCCCGTCTTGTGGATTGCCGTGACAGTGTGTTTTTTCATTCTGCGCCTCGCTCCCGGCGGCCCATTCGATGGCGAACGGCCATTGCCGCCGGAAGTCAAAGCCAACCTCGCGGCTCACTACAACCTCGACAAGCCCCTGGTTGAGCAATACCTGATCTATGTCGGCGACGTCATGAAGGGCGACCTTGGCCCCTCCTTCGCCAATCAGGATTTCACCGTCACCCAGCAAATCATGTCGGGATTTCCCTACACGCTGACCATCGGCGGTTCCGCCTTCGTGCTCGCCACGATCCTCGGCGTCTTCATAGGCTGTCTTGGGGCGTTGTATCAGAACCGCAGCGCCGACTACTGGCTGGGCGGAGGCCTGCTCATCGGTCTCGTCATGCCGAGCTTCCTCATCGCCCCGATCCTTCAGCTCATCTTCGGTAACACGCTCGGCTGGCTGCCGGTGGGTGGCTGGGGCGACGGTTCGATCCGCTTCCTGGTGCTGCCCATCATCGTTCTGACGCTGCCGCACGCAGCGCGTATTTCCCGCCTCATGCGCGGCTCGATGATCGAGGTTCTGGGTCAGAACTTTATTCGCACGGCCAAGGCAAAGGGGATCGGCCCGCGGCTCACTATCATGCGCCACGCGTTGAAACCGGCCATGATGCCAGTCGTCTCCTATCTCGGTCCGGCCGCCAGCTACCTGCTCACCGGTTCGCTGGTCGTGGAGAGCATCTTCGGTCTCCCCGGCGTCGGCCGCTACTTCGTCGGAGCGGCGCTTAATCGCGATTACGGCATGGTTCTCGGCACGGTCATTTTCTACATGGTTCTGATCGTGGTCCTCAACCTGCTGGTCGACATCGCCTATGCCTGGCTCGACCCGAAAGTGAGAATGCGATGATCCTCAATTCCGCCAAGAGAGAATTGCTGGAAGCGGAATTGCTTTCAGCAGAAGGGCTTGCACCCAAGGGGCGCTCCCTCACCGGCGATGCGATGCGCCGCCTGCTGCGCAACAAGGCTGCGGCACTGTCGCTGATCGTGCTGGCCGTACTGGTTCTGGTCGCCATATTCGGCCCGTATTTCCTGCCCTTCAACTATGAGGATCCGGACTGGAACTCCTTCCGAGGCGCTCCGGACTTCGCAGTCGGTCACTATTTCGGTACCGACGGCAACGGCCGCGACCTACTGTCGCGTACGCTCTACGGCACCCGCGTTTCGTTGACAGTCGCCCTGGTGGCGACGCTCGTCTCCGTCGTCATCGGTGTGCTCTATGGCGCCGTCGCCGGCTATTTCGGCGGCCGCGTCGACGCCATCATGATGCGCTTCGTCGATATCATGTACGCGCTCCCCTACGTCCTCTTCGTCATCCTGCTGATGGTTATCTTCGGCCGCAACGTCTATCTGCTGTTCGCAGCGATCGGCGCGCTCGAATGGCTGACCATGGCCCGCATCGTTCGCGGCCAGACCTTGTCCATCAAGCAGCGGGAATTCATCGAAGCGGCGCGCGCCTCGGGCCAGCGATCGTTCAAGATCATCCTCAAGCATATCGTGCCCAACCTCGTCGGACCGGTCGTCATCTATGCGACGCTGACCATTCCCGAGATCATCGCTACGGAAAGCTTCCTCTCCTATCTCGGCTTCGGCGTGCAGGAACCGCTGACCTCTCTCGGCACATTGATCGCCGAGGGCTCGGCCGGCATGGAAACGACCCCCTGGCTGCTGTTCTTCCCCGCTGGTTTCCTGATCGCGCTGCTGATGAGCCTGCTCTTCATCGGTGACGGTCTTCGCGACGCTTTCGACCCGAAGGATCGCTGACATGACAGACACGCTTCTCGAACTCAAAGATTACTCCATCACCTTCCGCACACCGGAAGGCGAAGTTGCCGCCGTCTCCAAGCTGAACCTGAAGATCGGCCGTGGCGAGCGCGTCGCCGTCGTCGGCGAATCCGGTTCCGGCAAGAGCCAGACCTTTCTCGGCCTGATGGGCCTGCTCGCCAAGAATGGCCGCACCAGCGGCCAGGCACTGCTCGACGGCAAGGACATCCTTCAGCTCAAGCCGCGCGAACTCGACCATGTCCGCGGCAAGGACATGGCGATGGTCTTCCAGGACCCGATGACGGCCCTCAATCCATCGCTGCGCATATCCAGACAGCTGACGGAACAGCTGGAAGTCCACGGTGGCTTGACTGCACGCGCGGCTTCAACTGCGGCACTCGATATGCTGAAACGCGTCGGCATTCCTGACCCGAGCCGCCGCTTCAACCTCTATCCGCACGAGCTTTCGGGCGGCATGCGTCAGCGTATCGTCATTGCCATGGCGCTGCTCACCAAGCCGAAGCTTCTGATCGCCGACGAGCCGACAACCGCGCTCGACGTTACCATCCAGGCGCAGATTCTCGATCTTTTCAATGAGTTGACGGCAGAAATGCATACGGCTCTTGTGATGATCACCCATGACCTCGGTGTCGTCGCAGGCCTCGCCGATCGCGTCGCCGTCATGTATGCGGGACGCATCGTCGAGGAGGCGCCGGTCGATGAGCTGTTCGAAGACCCGGCGCATCCTTATACGGCAGCGCTGCATGCCTCGATCCCACGCCCCGACCAGGATGTCGACGATCTCGCTGTCATTCCCGGCCGGCCGCCGAACCTGATGCACCTGCCACGCGGCTGTGCCTTCTCGCCGCGCTGCGCCCATGTGGAGGACAACTGTCTCGACGCGGCGCCACCGCTCGACCGGCTGGCGCCACAGCGTTGCGCGGCCTGCTTCCATCCCCTTTCGGCTAATCAGGAACGGAGCCTCGTCCATGGCTGAGCAAACGCTTCTGAAGGTCGAGCATCTCACAACCGAGTTCGAGCTTCCGTCCAAATCCTTCTTCAAGCCGCCGATGATCCTGACCGCGGTCAACGATGTCAGCTTCGAGCTGAAGACCGGGCGCACGCTTGGTATCGTCGGTGAATCCGGTTGCGGCAAGTCGACGCTCGGCCGCTCCATCCTGCGGCTGATCCAGGCGCAAAAGGGCCGCATCATGTGGCAGGGCGGCAATCTTCTCGATCTCACCGACGAGGAGATGCGCGCCGCGCGCCGCGACATGCAGATCATCTTCCAGGACCCGATCGCCTCGCTCGATCCGCGCATGACCGTCGGCGATATCATCGCCGAGCCGCTCACCGTCTTCGAGCCGAAACTGTCGAGAGCCCAGCGTCAAGATCGCGTCCGCGAGATCATGGCGGCGGTCGGCCTGGTGCCGGAGATGATCAATCGCTATCCGCACGAGTTTTCGGGCGGCCAGGCGCAGCGCATCGGCATTGCCCGTGCCGTCATCACCCGGCCGAAGCTCATCATCTGCGACGAGCCGGTTTCGGCGCTCGACGTCTCGATCCAGGGGCAGGTCATTACCCTCCTGCGCCGTCTGCGCAAGGAGTTCGGCCTGACGCTGATCTTCATCAGCCACGACCTTTCCGTCGTGCGCCTGATCTCGGACGACGTGCTGGTGCTCTATCTCGGCAAGGTGGTGGAAGCCGGCGACGCCTCGACGGTCTTCGACCATCCGGCCCATCCCTATACGCAGGCCTTGTTCTCCGCCGCGCCCATTCCCGACCCGAAGCTGGCGCGTGGCCGTGAGCGCATTCGCCTGCAGGGCGACCCGCCCTCGCCGCTCAATCCGCCGCCCGGCTGCGTCTTCTCGCCGCGCTGTTGGAAGGCGACGGATATCTGCCGCACGAAGATGCCGCCGACCGAGCAGGTGCGCCCCGGCCAGACGGCCGCCTGCTACCATATGGACAGACCCTAGCACGTCAAAAGTGGGCGGCACCCGCTGCCGCCCACCTTGCCCAAGCTGCCGCTTACGCGTATGCAGCAGCAAGACAAAGTGCAGGAGGAAGACTTGGGCGGGCGTTTTCTATCGATCGGCGAATGCATGGTGGAGCTGTCGCAGGCCGATGACGGCCATCTGCGCAAAGGCTTTGCCGGCGACACGTTCAACACGGCCTGGTATGCCCGCGCCTGCCTGCCAGCCGGCTGGTCGATCGATTATTTCACCGCCCTCGGCGATGACGGAATGTCGGACGAAATGGTGGCTTTCATGAGCGCCGCCGGCATCGGCACCGCGCAGATCCGCCGCCTTCGTGGCAAGACACCCGGCCTCTACATGATCAACCTGAAGGACGGCGAACGGACCTTCAGCTATTGGCGTGATAGTTCCGCGGCCCGCCAGCTCGCCACAGACGGCGATGCGTTGCGCACGGCAATCGAAGCCTCCGACGTCCTCTATTTTTCAGGCATTACGCTGGCGGTCCTGCCACGCGAGGATGCCTACACACTGCTGGCCGAGCTCCGTCGCGCCAAGGCCGTCGGCAAGATCGTTGCCTTCGATCCCAATCTGCGCCCACGCCTCTGGTCCAGCCTGGACGCCATGCATACGTTGATCGCGGATGGCGCCCGCGCTTCGACACTCGTGATGCCGAGCTTCGACGATGAAGCCGCGCATTTCGGCGACGATTCGATTAGCGGCACCATCCGTCGGTATCGCCAGTACGGAGCCAATATGGTCATCGTCAAGAACGGTGCCGACGGCGCGACCATCGGCATCGACACCGAAGAGACACTTGTTCCCGCAGTCAAGGTCGCCAAGCTGGTCGACACGACAAGCGCCGGCGACAGCTTCAATGGCGCGTTTCTGGCTCATTACCTGCAGCATGACGATCCGCTGGCCGCTGCTGGCTTCGCTGCGGAAATCGCCGCGAAAGTCATTCAGGAACACGGCGCCCTCGTCTCCCCCAAGAAGCTGAAAGTCGCCTGATCGGCGCTGTAATATTTCCATCATGGACACCCCCCACAATAGAGTGGGCGCGGGAATCATGTTTGAAGCACCGCAATCGCTTGCACCGCCATCATGAGGATGCGGTGCGGATGGGTAGTTTTGGGCATGTTGCAACGCTTGTCAGACATCGATCACGATACATGGGCCCAGGCAGCAACGCCTGTCGCCGTGCCGGAACGACTGCTCATCGTCAGCGATGCTTGGCATCCGCAGGTGAACGGCGTGGTCCGTTCGATCGAGAACACCAATCGCGAACTGGTCCGCATGGGCGTCGAAGTGTCGATGATCACGCCGGACGGTTTCCGCAACATCCCCTGCCCGACCTATCCCGAGATCCGGCTTTCGATCGCCAGCTATCGCAAGATAGCCAGCAGGATCGAAGCACTCAGGCCGACCTATGTTCACATCGCCACCGAAGGCCCCCTCGGCCTCACGGCACGGCGATGGTGCCTGCGAAACGGCATGCCCTTTTCAACGAGCTACCACACGCGGTTTCCGGAATATGTTTCGGCGCGCCTGCCGATACCGCAGAGCTGGCTCTACGCCTTCGTCAAATGGTTTCACAATGCCGGTTATGGCTGCATGGTGGCAACGCCAAGCCTCGCCGCCGAACTCAAGCAGCGGGGCATTCACAATCTGTTGCCCTGGAGCCGTGGCATCGATTCGACTCTTTTCCGGCCGCAGCCGCTGGAGGATAATCCCTTCGGCCTGCCGCGCCCGATCTTCATGACCGTCGGCCGCGTCGCTCTCGAAAAGAACCTGCCGGCTTTCCTCGATCTCGACCTGCCGGGATCGAAAGTCGTCGTCGGTGACGGTCCTGCGCGCGCGGAACTGCAAAAGCTCTATCCGAACGTGCATTTTCCGGGTGCAATGTTTGGCGAAGAATTGGCGCACGCCTATTCCCAGGCCGACGTCTTCGTCTTCCCGTCGAAGACCGATACTTTCGGCAACGCCATCCTGGAAGCGCTGGCAAGCGGCGTTCCAGTCGCCGCCTATCCCGTCACCGGCCCGGCCGACATTCTCGCCAGCAATGAACCGGCGGGTATCGTGGATGCAGATCTGGCGAAGGCCTGCCTTGCCGCCCTTTCTTGCTCCCGCGATGCGGCCCGCACAGTTGCCCTCAACTACTCCTGGGAAGCCGCCACCACCCAGTTCATCGGCAACGTCCGCATTGCCAATCATCGTGGCCGGATGCTAACGCACAACCATTGAGTTCACGGCATGACCGGGCTCGAGGTTGAATTCCCGATACATATCTCCAGATAACTGATTGCAAGGCGTGCATGCATGACAGGCGCTTTCATCACGTCTGAGCCCGTCCCTGTGAGGCGTTTTCCGAAAAACACAACAAAACCGTGACAGCCATATACGTTTTGGTGTACGATTGTTTATCGCACGATTTAGATGCTATTCCCTAGGGAGTATTGGAAATGGCGCACGACCCGTTGAAACTGGACACCTTCATCTGCTTCGCCCTCTATTCGGCGAACCACGCGATGAATCGGCTGTACAAACCCATGCTCGACGCGCTGAACCTCACCTATCCGCAATATCTCGTCATGGTGACGCTGTGGGAGCAGGATGGCCAGACCGTCGGCGGCATCGGTGAAAAGCTGTTTCTGGAATCGAGCACGCTGACGCCTCTGTTGAAGCGCCTCGAGGCGGCCGGCTACATCCAGCGTATCCGCAGCAAGGAAGACGAGCGCCAGGTACTGATCCACCTGACCGCCGAAGGCGTTGCACTGAAGAAAAAGGCGGCGGAAATCCCGCCCTGCATTCTCGACGCCTCGGACAAGACGATAGACGAATTGACGCGCCTGAAGGCCGAGATCATCACATTGCGCGAGGCGCTCAGCAAGAACGCAGCCTGACCGGATATATGCTCTGCGACTACCCCGGCGAGTGAAGCGGTTAGGACCGCTTCCTCTTGCTTTCGTAGGGATTGCTCTTCTTGTTTTCGAAGGGATTTTCCGACGTACGGAAATGGATGCGGATCGGCACGCCGGGCATGGCGAAATCCGCACGCAAACCATTGATCAGGTAGCGTACATAGGATTCCGGCAGCGCATCGGAGCGCGTGCAGGAAATCATGAAGGCCGGTGGGCGGGCCTTCACCTGCGTCATGTACTTCAGCTTGATACGGCGCCCGGAAACCGCGGGTGGCGGATGCTGAACCTGCTGCGTTTCCAGCCAGCGATTGAGCTTGGCTGTGGCAATACGCTTGTTCCAGACCTTGTCGGTATCGACGATCGCCTGCATCAGCCGATCCAACCCCTCGCCGGTCTGGCCGGCAATCGGGATGGCGCGGATGCCGCGGGCCTGCGGCAACAGCCGGTCGGTCTTTTCACGCAGATCGGCAAGCACGACCTGACGATCCTCGATCATGTCCCACTTGTTGAAGGCGAGAACTGCGGCGCGGCCCTCACGAAGCACGAGATCGACGATCTGAAGATCCTGCTTCTCGAAGGGGATGGTCGCGTCGAAGACGATGACGACGATCTCGGCGAAGCGGATGGCGCGCAGCGCATCGGCGACGGAAAGCTTTTCCAGCTTCTCTGTCACGCGAGCCTTGCGACGCATGCCGGCCGTGTCGAACATCTTTATGGTACGCCCGCGCCAGCTCCAGTCGACTGAGATGGAATCGCGGGTAATGCCGGCTTCCGGGCCGGTCAGCAGCCGGTCCTCGCCGAGGAAACGATTGATCAGCGTCGATTTGCCAGCATTCGGGCGGCCGACGATCGCGACGCGCAGCGGCTTCGTCTCGTCATAGGCAGGCTCTTCGTCGATCTCCTCGCCTTCATCGTCGGCGGCAGAGCGGGGAATGCTGACATTCGTTTCCGCTTCGTCATCCGTCTCCGGAAAGGCGCGTTCATGGCCGATCGCCTCGACGATCGCGTCGCGCAGATCCATCATGCCCTGACCATGCTCGGCCGAAATCGGGCAAGGCTCGCCAAGGCCAAGCGTATAGGCATCATAGAAGCCGCTGTCGGAACCGCGCGCTTCGGATTTGTTGGCAACCAGCACAACAGGCCGGCCGCGCTTGCGCAGCATTTCGCCCAGCGTCTTGTCGACATGGGTCAGGCCCATCTTGGCGTCGACGACGAACAGCGTCAGATCCGCTTCGTCGATCGCCGCTTCGGTCTGGGCACGCATGCGACCTTCGAGCGTTTCCTCATCAGCCTCTTCGAGACCGGCCGTATCGACGATACGGAAACGCAGATCGATCAGCTTGGCGTCGCCGGGGCGACGGTCACGCGTGACGCCCGGCGTATCATCGACGAGCGCCAGCTTCTTGCCAACGAGACGGTTGAACAAGGTGGACTTGCCGACATTCGGGCGACCAACGATCGCGACCGTGAAACTCATTTAAGGATCCGTCCTTCAGCCCTTTGCGACCGGAGCCTTGCCGGTAGCCGTGATAAGATCGAGCAGCATCTGCGCCCGATTGGCGACGTTGCGTGGGCTCTGCGGATCGTCGACGATCGCCTGGAACCACTGCCGCGCCTTGGCGAAATCGCCGGCCTTGTAAGCGGCAAGACCGAGAACGTCGCGCGCGGAATGCCGGAAGGTGTCTGCCGGTACCGCCAATTCCTGCGCTTCGGCCGCAACCTGATCATAAGTACCGGTGTCGACGAGCAGATAGGCTGCACGCAGGCGTGCAGCATCGCGGACAACCAGAGGAATATCCGTCTGCTTGCCGATAGCCGAGAAAGCGGCAATCGCAGCGGCCTTGTCGCCCTTCTGCGCTTGCAACGTGGCGGCACGCAAGCGCGCGAGCAACGGATAGGAGCCAGGGCCGTCCTTTTCCATGGCTGACAGCGCGGCAAGCGCCTCGTCCGTCTTGTTCTGGTCGGCCAATGTGAGGGCGGCCAGAAACTGGTCGCCACCGCTGCCGGCCTGATTGCCCGCCCAATAACGATAGCCGCTATAGGCCGCAGTCGCGAGAACGATAAGCACGGCTCCCCCAATGATGAGCTTGCCAAAACGGCGCCATACGAACCGCAACTGGTCCGAACGCAGTTCCTCGTTCACCTCGCGGATGAAGCTGTCGTCATTGAATGCCATTCTCGTCTCCGGCTCAGGCCAAGTTATTCCAAAGAGCTTAGGGGTTAGTGGGGCCTTCTACTCCATTTTACGGCTGATGTAAGGGGGAATGGCAGAAATCGTCACATAACCAGCGGTGAAACCCCGATAATCCACGCATGAAGCTTCCAAATGATGAGCGCCCAGGCAACGACACCGATGATGATCGCATAGAGATCGTACTTCGCCGAGACGAAGGGACGCAGCGTGATCTCGCCGGCGCGCTCGCGCCGCTTCAGTGAAATGCGCAGGATGACACCCCAGGCGAGGAAGGCGGCAAAGAGCAGGATTGCCGCGCCGTCACCATTGGACAGCAGATGCGCCAGCGCCCAGATCTTCACCGAAAGCACCATCGGATGCTTCGTCCTGACTGCGATATGCCCCGCCGGCAGCAGCGAGGCGACAAGACAGATCATCGCAAACAGCATCAGGAGGATGGTGATATGGCTCATCCAGAACGGCGGCGACCAGATGGGCGTCATGTCGCGGGCCTGACCGAACCCGTAGATCAGGAGGATCAACGTCAGGATGCTCACGATCGAGTAGGCAGCCTTCCAGCCGGATGCGCCGAGGCTGGAGATTAGGGAGGCCCGCAGACCCGGAGCGACGACGCGAATGAGGTGGAGGCCGAGAAAAAGAACAATGCCGAGAACGAGCAAAGCCATGAATGAAACCCCTTCTATTTTGTGAGCATATCCTTATCGGCTGCCGCAAAAAATTGCCAGCATCACCGCAGCTTCGCCGCATTTGCGCGAAAGGAAGGAAGCTACCCCGGAGCATGCCGCCTGAAATCGCCAGATGATCTTTGGCAAGCCATGCTCGATCCAGCAATGTCGGTGCCCATGTTACGCTCAATTTCCTGCCTCTCCCTTGCGCTTTCCCTTGCCCTGCCCGCCGCAGCCCAGGCCGATGGAAAACCCAAGCAGCTCGTGATGATTTCCTTCGACGGTGCGCATGATGTTGCGCTCTGGACCAAGAGCCGCGAGATCGCTTCGCGCAATGGCGCGCATTTCACCTATTTTCTCTCCTGCACCTTCCTGATGAACAAGGCGCAAGCCAAGGCCTATCAGGGGCCGAAGCAACGCGTCGGCAAGTCCAATGTCGGCTTTGCCAAGAGCGAGGACGATGTGCGCATCCGCATCGCCAACATCTGGGGCGCGCATCTGGAAGGCCATGATATTTCCAGCCATGCGTGCGGCCACTTCGATGGCAAGGGCTGGAGTGCTGCCGACTGGAAACAGGAATTCATGAACGCCCGTGTCGCGCTTCGCGATGCCTGGAAGAATGTCGGCGTCGCCGACAAGGAGCCGCAGGGTTGGGAAGACTTCGCCACTAACGACGTTAGAGGATTTCGCACACCCTATCTCTCCACCAGCGATGGCCTGGTGCCAGCGGAGAAGGAGATGGGCTTTCAGTATGACGCAAGCCTGGTGACCAAAGGCCCTGCCCTGCCGCAGGTGGTCAACGGCATCTATCGCTTTGGTCTGCCGCTGATCCCGGAAGGGCCGGAACATCGGCTGGTGATCGGCATGGACTACAATCTCTATGTCCGCCATTCCAAGGGCGTCGAGGACAAGGCCAATGCCAAGACCTATGAAGACCGCACCTTCGATGCCTTCGAAGCAGCCTTCAACAAGCAATATGACGGCGAGCGCATTCCTCTGCAGCTCGGGTTCCATTTCGTCGAGATGAATGACGGCGCCTATTGGCGCGCCCTCGACCGCTTCGTCAGCGATGTCTGCCACAAGCAGGATGTCGCCTGCGTCAGCTATTCCGAAGCCATTCCGCTGATTGCCGCAAGAGGCAAGCCGCAGCAGGGATGAGGAGTGGTCTTCGGAGCGAAGAGCAATCAACCCGGTGGGTCGATTTCCCCAGCGTCCGCAGCTCTCTCCTCCCCGGCGGGGCGAAGGAGATCAAGGGACTGCCGTCTTTCAAGGCGTATAGCCCCGTGACCCACTCATGAAAAAAAGGCCCCGTTTCCAGGGCCTCATCCCATTAGCCGTCGACGTGGGTGACGGATTGATCGCGTTCCAGATAGTGCTGATCGATCTTCGGTAGCGGCTCGTCGTAAATGGCGGCCTCGAACGCCTTTAGGCGTTTATGAATAGACATGAGCTCGATGATCGTCGTCCAGGAACTGACAAGAAACTGGAAGGAATTGCTGACCTGTCCGAAAGCGGTCAATATCTGCTGCCAAATACCAAGCGTAATCTTGTGAGCAACGATAGTCGGGATCAGCATGAAATTGAGGAAGATCGCGTCGAGCTGACCGTAGGTAAAGCGCGCAATGTTGAAATAGGCGTAGTGGAAGTACATCCTGAAATAATTGCGCCGAACATTGGAGAAGAGTTCCTGCACCGTGGGTGGCAGCGCGCGATCATCACGATCCTCTCCGTAGACAAGCTCCTTTCGATAGGCTGCCTCAACGCGCTGGTTGCGGAAATTCAGTCCCGGCAATTTAATTCCGAAGACCGCCAGCAGGAAAGTGCCGAATACCGACCAGAGCAGCGCCAGCCAAACGAGCGAGTACGGAATTGTGCCGATAATCGGCAGATCAGTGACATATTTCGACAGTTCGAGAAGGATTGGCAGGAAGACGATGAGCGTCATAATCGAGCCGATCAGACTGACGCCCAGTCCTTCGAGACTGGACGCAAAGCGCATCGTGTCATCCTGGACGCGCTGGGATGCACCCTCGATGTGGCGGAGTTTCTCCCAATGCGACATGTAGAAATCGTTCATCGCCCAGCGCCAGCGGAAGAGATAGTGGCTGAGGAAAAACGATGAAACAACGCTCACGGCTACGCCCACCATCCCGAGCTGCGTGAACGCCCATATAAGCGTGTAGAAATCTCCGTTTGTGATACCAGGCTTTCCGGCGAGCGCATTTTGCAGGAGATCAAAGAAGGGACGGCGCCAAACATTGATGGCAACGTCGATCTGAACACCGAAATAGGTGATGAAGACGATAAGTGCCGAACCCCAGACAGACCATGCCGCCCACCGGTTATCTCTCGAAACCGTGTGCCAGAAGCCGCAAAAGATGGCGCCACAGAGAATAAAATAGAGATAAAACAGGAAATTGGTGGGAGCTGCAAAAAACGCAGCGCCAACCGGTTGTTGCTCCTCCGACAAAGGCGGGAAGCCCATCGACGCGACAACGTGGATGCCCACAAAGTACCATAAGAAGACGCATATGAGCGCCCAGACAACTGCTGACGAAAAAAACAATCGCGGATTTGGAAAGAAGGAGTTGAACACGACGGTTAGGCTTCCTGTTGGTTCGGACGACCACGAATGGCGTCAATTTGCGGCAAGCCTAGGACAGTTCGCCAGGAGCGGCAACCGGCAGCGCCGCATTCTTACATAGATGTAATCGCTTATCCCATGATCGTGATGCGATAGTTCAGCTGGGAATTTCCACTCGTCCAGGCATTTCCCCACCCTTCCCTTCGCGCAGCCATCCGCTCAATCAAAAAAAACATCGCCGCATCTTGTAAGCAAATATCTTACGATATATATCGTACGACATGACTAACGATACAAACTCTCACACTTCACAAGGAGAAACGATATGAGAGGTTTTAGAGACCGTATGTGCGGCGATGGCTTTGACATGGTCGAGGCATATATCCTACGACATGGTCGAGGCCGTGAATCACACGGCGACCACAGGAGAGACTTCATGAGAGGCTTCAAGGGCGGCATGTTCGGCGGCGGATTTCGCACCGGGCGGAAGTTCGACGCAGCCGATCTGCAGCTCATCATTCTTGCCCTGCTGTCAGAGCAGCCGCGCCATGGCTATGAGCTGATCAAAACCTTCGAGGAGCGCTCCGGCGGCTTCTACGTGCCGAGCCCGGGCGTCATCTACCCCGCCCTCACCTATCTCGAAGAAACCGGCCAGGCCGAAGTCGAGGCAAGCGGCACGAAGAAGCTCTACCGCATCACCGAAAGCGGCCAGAAGCGCGTCGACGATAACAGCGACCTGGTGGAAGCGACCTTCACCAAGCTTGCCGCCATCGGCGAGAAGATGGCCCGCGTCCGCGAGGTTTTCGACGGTCAGGACGAGGACGGCCGCGACAGCCCGTTCGATCGGCATGGCGCCGGCGACGTCCATCGTGCCCGCCACCTGCTGCGCTCCGCACTGCGGTCGAAATTTCCGTGGGATAAGGCCGAGGGTGCCCGCATCGCGGCAATCCTCGAGCGGGCAGCCGCCGATATCATCCGCGGCGAAACGAAGACCTCGGAAGAGCCGAAAGCCAACGACTGAGCCGCAATGTCACTTGTCCGGCAAGGTCAGGATGACTGGCCCGTTGCGGGTGGTGACGATCGTATGCTCGAACTGAACCGTCGGCGCCTGCGGATCGGCATAAAGCGTCCAGGCATCGTCGCCGCCCTCCGCCCAGGTACCGCCGAGCGATAAAAACGGCTCGACGGTGAAAACCAGACCATCCTCCATGATCCGCGTCTCATCAGGGTCCGCCCAGGTAGAAACCTCGGCGGGCTCTTCGTGCAGCGAACGGCCGATGCCATGGCTGGCGAGATTGGCGATCAAAGTATAGCGGTTTTTTTGGGCAAAAGCGCCGACGGCATGGCCGATCCTGGAGAGCGGCGCGCCGCTGCGCACCTGATTGAGGCCGACCCAGAGCGCCCGCTTGCCATCCCGGCAAAGACGCTCGATCTTCGGCTTGACGGGCGGCACCGCAAAAGACGCGCCGGTATCGGAAAAGAACCCGTCCTTCTCGGCCGAGACATCGAGATTGACCAGATCGCCGGCCTTGATCACCCGAGGACCGGGAATGCCGTGGGCAACTTCCTCGTTGACGCTGATGCAGGTCGCGCCGGGAAACTTGTAGACGAGCTCCGGCGCGGACTGCGCGCCGGCATCCTCCAGCACCTTGCGGCCGATGGCATCGAGCTCCAGCGTGGTAATACCAGGCTCCAATGCGGCGGCCATGGTATGCAGTGCATTGGCGCAGATGCGGCCGATCTCTTTCAGCTTGGTCAGTTCGTCGTCGTTCGAGATGATCATTTGCGGCTTCCGGCAGTCTCGCGCTCTCGTCATTGCCTTGAGAGGTTAAAATCTGGCTTTCGCCTCTTCACTCGGTTCAGTCAATGCCTTTCTGGCGGTCGGCGCGACTTTCGCCTTCGTAAGATGGATCAAAGGCGTGGATCGTCGACAAGCAGCGCCCATCTTTCATGGTCGCACCAGACCCCGCCGATCTTCAGATATTTGGGCGAAAATCCTTCCTTGCGAAAGCCGAGCCGCTTCACGAGCGCGATGGAAGGAAGATTTCCCGGCTGGATATTCGCTTCTAGCCGATGCAGGCCAACGGCATCGAAAGCATGCGCCACAGCCAGCCGCAATGCCTCGGTCATGAAGCCCTGCCCGGCAAAGCCAGCCATGCCATGATAGCCGAGAAAGGCGCTGCGGAACCCGCCCCAGACGATCTGGCTGATGTTGATGACACCAACGATACCGCCCGAGCCGGCATCCCGAGCGACGAGCCCGATATTCGGCCCCGTAATTGTCTGGCCGAACCATCCGTCGAAGCCGTCGCGATCCAGGAAGGGATAGGCCCACGGGGCATGATGGGCGCGGCTGGCGATATTGGCGGCGATCAGTTCGTCCGCATCCGACTGCCTGACTGGTGCGATAATCACTTGCGGCATGGCTCGCTCCACCCTTGTTCGAGGGAGCGAGCCTTAGCAAATCGAATCCGAAATCAAAAGCTTCGCTGGAAGAACGGAATCATTTTCCGAACCGCTTCATATCGAAGATAAAGGCCGCCCCAGGCCATCAAGCCGAGATAGACACCGAACAGCACATGCGAGAAAAGCGGGCTGCCGATCCGCAAATGCGTCGCGATAGCCCCGCCGAGAAGGCCAGTGAGCAGGATTGCGCCCAGGACCGAAGTCCTCGGAATGGCATAGAGGATCGCGCAGCCAAGCGTGATCACGCCAAGCAGTCGCGCAAGCGCCGGATCGGCTGAGTAGCCAAGCCCCGCCATCGTCTCCGTGACAACCGCAAGCGGAATGAGCTTGATCACCCCATCGAAGACGAGGAAGGCGATGAGCACCCCGCTAAGGATCATGCCGACAACGCGTTGAGTGCGCGTGACTGACGGTACAGATGAATCGACCAAATAAGACATTTCACTATCCCCCGGAATTGAATCAGAAATTCAAATCTTTGCCGCCAGCGCGGCAAGCTGGTCGGCGCACTGGGCCCATCCCTCATGGAAGCCCATCTTCTCGTGCGCTTCGCGGTCCTCGGCCGTCCAATGCAGGACCGTTGCGGTGTAACGCGTCTTGCCGTGACCGAGATCGTCAAGCTGAATGGTCACGACCATGAAGGGCTTCGCTGAAGGTACCCAGGCGCTGGAAAAGGCATCGGTGAAGACGATCCGTTCGTTGGGGATGATTTCCAGATAGACGCCGTTGCCCGGATAATCCTCGCCTTCGGGGCTGCGCATGGTGATCGAGCTTGAGCCGCCGGCGCGAACATCTATGCTGGCGGCAGATATTGTCCATGGCAGCGGCGCGAACCACTGCTTCAACAGCTCCGTTTCCGTCCAGCAACGAAAAATCTTCGCGCGCGGCGCATCGATGATGCGGGTCAGCGAAAGCTCGTGGCGTTGGCTCTGTTCAGTCATATCCTGGTCCTCTCTCTGGTTTGACGCGGCCCGTTCGGCCTATGCCCCAAGGACGTGGGAGGAGATGCCTTCCCGACATCCGGAAAACAAAATTTTTGATTATTTTACAGCCGCAATGGCATCCGCATTCAGGCAATCGAGCTGATGCCGGATATGAGCCGCTTCCGCCGGTGAGCGGGCAAGCGCGATGGCCTTGTCGAAGGCAACGCGCGCCTCCTGCGGACGGGCGAGCTGCACCAGCAGGCCGCCTCTCAGCCCATGAAAGTAGAAATAGCTGTCGAGTTGTGCTTCGAGGGGCCCGATCAGTGCCAGCGCCTCCTCCGGCCCCTTCAGCTTGGAAACCGCGACCGCGCGGTTGAGCGTGACGACCGGAGACGGCGTCAGTCTTTCCAGCACCTGATAGAGCAGCTCGATCTCCGCCCAGTCGGTGTCTGCGGCGCGCTTGGCCCGCGAATGCAGCGCGGCAATGGCCGCCTGCACCTGATAGGGACCGGGCCGGCGATGGCGGATCGCCTTGTCGAGCAGAGCCAGTGCCTCGTCGATCGATGTCCGGTCCCAAAGCGTGCGGTCCTGTTCTTCCAGCAGAATGATCTGCCCATCCGCATCGAAGCGCGCCGCCTTGCGCGATTGCTGCAGCAGCATCAGCGCCAGCAGCGCCATGGTTTCCGGCTCGCCGGGGAAGATGCGAAGCAGCAGCCGGCCGAGCCGGATAGCCTCATCTGAAAAGGCGGCCGCCTCGCGATGCGTCCCTCCGACGGAATAGCCTTCATTGTAGATCAGGTAGATCATGGCGCTGACGAGCGCCAGCCGCTCGCTCCGCTCCACGGCTCCCGGTGTTTCGAACGCCACGCCGGCGGCGGCCACACGCGCCTTGGCGCGGGTGATCCGCTGCTCCATCGCACTGTCGCTCACCAAAAACGCGCGGGCGATCTGTTGTACCGAAAGGCCGGACACGATGCGCAGCGCGAGCGCAATCTGTTGGGTCGCGGGCAGATCTGGATGGCAGCAGATGAACAGCAGCCGGAGAATGTCGTCGCGGTAGCCGGAACCATCGAGCCGTTCGGCAAGGTCGCTCTCGGCATCGCCCGTATCGGAAATCGCCTCCTCGTCCGGCAGGCTCTGCATCCTCGCCTGCTTGCGCGTCGCATCGATACCGCTGTTGCGGCCGACGAAAATCAGCCACGCAATCGGGTCGCGTGGCGGCCCCTTGTCGGGCCAGGTCTTCAAGGCCCTGAGGCAGGCCTCCTGAAAGGCCTCCTCGGCGATGTCGAGATTGCGGAAATAGCGCAGCAGAGCGCCCAGCACCTGCGGCCGGGCATTGGTCAGCGCGATGTCGATCCAGGCAATATCCGTCATGTGGCAACCGCCCCCGGCCTGAACACGTAAAGTGGCCGAATCTCGTAGGAGCCGGCGCCGGGATTGGCCACGGCTAGCTCTTTGGAAAAATCAATCGCTTCGTCGAGCGATTCGAAGTCGACAACGTAGAAGCCCAGCAGTTGCTCTTTCGTCTCGGCGAAGGGTCCATCGATGATGATCGGTTCGTTCTTGCCCTTGCGCAGCGTCGTTGCTGCAGTCGTCGGCATCAAACGTGCCACGGGGCCAAGCTTGCCGGCCTCGGCGAGCGGCGTCTGCACCGCGATAAGCCGCGCCATCGTCGCATCCTCCTGCTCCTTGGACCAGGCAAACACGGTATCTTCGTCGTTGTAGCATAGGATTGCGTAGAGCATGAGGACCTCCTTCTCTCTCTAAAGACGAAGGAATAGCATCAGCTCCGACAGACCGCGTCAAAAAATTATGGCTGGGAGTGCTCGGCTTGGCGGAGGAGGTCGATCAAATTGGCGACCTCATGCAGCCGGGGAGACTTCAGCGGCAAATCGCGATCGGTGCGCTCGACAATGATCAGGTCGTCCTGCGGGATGACAAAGGCATATTGCCCACCCGCGCCCCAGGCGAAATAAGCGCCCGTCGGAAGGCGAAATGCATTTGCGCTCGCATCGGTGCCTGACGACGGCCGGTCGGCGGTCCACCAGAGATACCCATATCCGAATCCATGATCGGCGTCCGAATAGGGCGTGGTGCTTGACCGTACCCATTGCTGGGGCACGATCTCCTGCCCGTTCCAGCGCCCGCCATCGAGAAAGAGGAGAGCGAAGCGGGCAAGATCCCGCGTGCTCATCCGGAACGTATACGCGGGATGGATCGATGCGCGCCCGCGGACCTTGTGCTGCACATGCGGATCGTAATCCTGCATCCCGATTTTCCGGGCGATCTCATCCTCGAATGCATCGTAGATGGAGGCGCCGGTCGCCTTCTCGTAGATCGTGCCGAGGGCGTTGAAATCCCAGTTGTTGTAGTACCAGAACATCCCCGGCGCATGGCTGAAGCGCTGTGGCCGCCGCGCGGCCATCGCCTCGGTCTCATAGAGCGCCGGATGATAAATGCCCGATCGCGCCTCGAGAAGCATCCGGACCGTCGCCTGCTTCTCCTGATCGGACAGCGACGGCGGCTTGTCGTCTATACCCAATTGCTGAAGCGTGCTGCCAGGATCGATCTGATGACGCCCGACTGCGATCCCGATCAGGGAGTTAAGCAGGCTTTTGCGAATGGAGGCCAACTCCATCGGCTTGCTCGTATCGCCCCATTCGGCAACGACAGCACCATGCTGGACCACCACGACGGCGCTGACATCGTGCCCGTCGGCAAAGGCCTTCGCCTCGGCCAATTTCGGCGCCGACCATCCGGATGCCTCAGGAGAAACATGCGCCCATTCGGCCAAAGGCACGGTTTGCGCCAAAGCCGGTGTCGATAGCAGTCCAACCAATAGCAACCAGATGAAACGCATAGCCGATGCCCTGTGTCACACATCGCCATCGAATTTCCGGGCGAATAAGTCTTTTCGGCGGCTGAAGCTCGCCCGGCAAGTTTCTGCGACATCAGGGCGCATGCATTCCCCTTCGCGACGCGCGGAACCGGGGAGCTAGATGCCACCACGCCGGATCGTCAATGTCCCCGTTTCCGCATCCAGTTCCGCAACGGCTCCGATCAAGGCGCTGCCGGGGCTGCGCCCATGCCCCAGCGGCAAGCCGCCAAGGACCGGCACGCCGAGCACATCAAGATGTTCGCGCAGAATATCGATGACCGAAAAGCGGAGATCGAATTCGAAATCGGTAAACTGGCCAATCGCGACGCCTGCCAGGCCGTCGAGATGCCCGGCCTTGCGCAGCATGGTCATTTGCCGGTCCACCTGCCCGCGATAAAGGCTGACCGCTTCCAGCAGCAGGATCGCCCCATGCAAATCCGGCAAGGCCCAGCCTGCCGCTGTCGCTACCATATCGAGGTTGCCGCCGATCAGCCGGCCAGTGGCGGTTCCGCTTGTGGTCAGCGCCGATGTCGGCTCCCCCGGACGGGATTGGATAGTGATATCCTCCGTCGTCATCAAAGCCCGGCGGAGGGCACCGATGGTCTCAGGGTTAACATCTTCCTCCCCGGGGCCAGCGAAAAGGGCGCCATGAATGCCGATCAGGCCACTATGTTTCAGGAGGCTGAGATGCAACGCGGTGATATCGCTGAAACCGATGAGGAACTTCGGATCGCGACGGGCGGCCGCAAAATCCAGCCGGTCGGCGATCCGGTATGATCCCTTGCCGCCGCGCGTGGTGAAGATGGCCCGAACCTCTGGCTCGCGAAGCACGCCATCCAGATCCGCCAACCGCTCTTCATCGGTTCCGGCAAGATAATCGTGCTTGCAAAAGGCATGCTCACCGAAATCGACGCGCAGCCCCCAGCCCTTCAGTATTTCGGCGTGCCGGAGGACCCTATCCTTGTCGGGCGGGCTGGCGGGAGAGACAAAACGGATCTTGTCGCCCGGCCGCAATGGCGGCGGCATCACAATCCGATCGACAGTTTCACGGTTCAGTGATTCCATGCCGCGATCTTGGCATGGAATGATGACAGGCGTCAGCCTCGGATCGGATGGCTAGCGCGTCAGCCAAGCGACGGGTTTAAGACGGTAGCCTCTTTCGAGGGGGATCGCGCGGCTTTGGCATGAGCCTCGGATAGCTGTGCGGCTTTCGTCTTGCCTTCCCATAGTGGCAGACCAACCGACTGCGACACGGCGGGGTCAGTCGTGAAGACCGGATAGCCGCGCTCCATCAACCGCTCGAGTACTTCGCGATCCTTGCGAACATGCAGCCGGGTCAGGTTTTCCTGATTGTAGACATGGCCGCCGGAATCCGGGTTGATGCCGGTGATGATGACCGCGCTGGCACCGTTATAGAGGGCAAAAAGAACGGCATTGATGCCATTCGAGCATTTGTCGTCGGCACCGAGCTCGCTGCATTTCACGCCACCGACACGGTCGAGAAGCGCCATGCGCTTGTAGCGGTCGACGATCTGAAGCCTGTCATAGCCATAATTGAAGGCCTTCAACCCGTCTTCAAGACGTTTGAATTCCTCCCGCCAGAGCAGGACATAAAGCATCCTGGTGCGTTCGCCGTTCAGCACACGGCGCACCTCGACGGCATTGGTGTTCTTGCCCTCGATCTGATTGAACTGCACAAGCGTGACATCGGGGGCCTCTATCCCCCATGCCTTCGTCACCACCTGCGAACCATTGATGGTAATCACCCGGAAGGTCTCGTCGAAATCGGCAGGCTTGTTCGACATCGGCGCCGATCCCACGACGAGGACAGGCCCCTTGAACGGCTCTGCCAGCACGGGCGGCTTTGGTCGCGTCAGGTGATATTTGACCTGCCTGTATATATGCTTCTTCAGTTCGCTAAATTGAGCAGCCATTATCCGCCTTGTCATCTCCCAGGGTCGAGCCGGTGAAACGTGATTCGAAACATTCCGTTCCGAACGTTTGACGAGATAAGTATCGCTGCCTCTCCTCATATAAGCAAAATAAAGAAACTTTACACAATATAACCCAAGGTGAGGCAGGCCTGGCTGTCAGCAGCTTTACCGTGTGCTCAAGGTGCGCGACACAGCGTTTTTCCAGCCCTTCAGCTTTGCATTTCTGGTCTTGGCATCCATGTCGGGCTCGAACCTCCGGTCACGCGCCCAGGCCTTGGCAAAACCGTCACGATCCGGCCACACGCCGGCACGGCTGCCCGCCAGCCACGCTGCGCCAAGAGCCGTGGTTTCCAGGATCTTCGGCCGATCGACCGGAGCATCGAGCAGATCGGCGAGCCGCTGCATCGTCCAGTCAGAAGCCACCATGCCGCCATCGACACGCAGCACCGTGTCCTCGCCGTCGCCGTTGCGCCAATCCTTGTGCATCGCGTCCAGAAGGTCACGCGATTGATAGCAGACCGCTTCCAGCGCCGCCCGGACAATTTCCTCAGGCCCGCTGTTGCGCGTCAGCCCGAAGATTGCGCCACGCGCATCCGGATCCCAATAGGGCGCTCCGAGACCGGTGAAAGCCGGCACGAGATAGACTTCCTGCAGCGGGTCGGCCTTGGCCGCCAGCTCGCCGGAATCGGAAGCGCGCTGAATCGTCTTCAGCCCATCGCGCAGCCATTGCACGGCCGCACCCGCGATGAAGATCGAGCCTTCCAGCGCATAGGTCGTTTCACCGTCCAGACGATAGGCGATGGTGGTCAGCAGCCGGTTCCTGGAGCGTACCATGTCGGCGCCGGTATTCAGCAGCGCGAAGCAGCCGGTGCCGTAGGTGGATTTCATCATGCCGCGCTCGAAGCAGGCCTGGCCGATGGTTGCCGCCTGCTGGTCGCCGGCAACGCCGAGGATCGGGATCGCGGCACCGAAGAGCGAGGGATCGGTGATTCCGAAATCGGCAGCGCAATCCTTGACCTCTGGCAGCATCGCAGCCGGCACGCGCAGGATATCGAGCAGCTTTTCATCCCATTCATTGCTGCCGATATTGTACATCAGCGTCCGCGAGGCATTGGTCGCATCGGTGACGAAGCTCTTGCCGCCAGTCAGCCGCCAGATCAGGAAAGTGTCGATCGTGCCAAAGCAAAGGTCACCCTTGGCGGCGCGCGCACGAGCACCCTTCACGTTGGTCAGCAGCCAGGAAAGCTTGGTGCCGGAAAAATACGGGTCGAGCAGCAAGCCGGTATGGCGGGTAAAGAGCTTTTCCAGATCCTGCCGCTTCAGCTTCTCGCAATAGCTTGCCGTGCGGCGGTCCTGCCAGACGATGGCGTTGTGGATGGGCTTGCCCGTCTCGCGATCCCAGACGACCACGGTCTCGCGCTGGTTGGTGATGCCGAGTGCGGCGATGTCCTTCGCCGTGATGCCGGCGGCCTCGATGGCCTTGCGAACGGTGAAGAGGACCGATGACCAGATTTCCTCGGGATCATGCTCGACCCAGCCCGGCTTCGGATAATGCTGGGTGAATTCCTTCTGCCCGACACCGGCAACCTTCATCTTGCCATCGAAAACGATAGCCCGCGTCGACGTCGTTCCCTGGTCGATCGCCAAGACATAGCCGCTCATGCATTCCTCCCGACTGTTGCGTCCCAATCAACAGATACGCGAGCAAAACGAATGTGAAAAGAAAGCAAAACGAAATTTTTCATCGAAAATCCGCTTCCCCGCTCCCACCATCGTGGTCAACAGCCTCACAAAAGGATCTAGCGTCAATGCGATTGCCAGATCCGCAGGTTTGGGACTACAGCGCCGCGCGTCTTTTGAGACGCGCTAAGGACGCTGTAGCACCTTGAAATGCTGCATAATTTCATCCTTAAATCGATTCCGATTTAAGGAATTATGCAGTAGGCTCAAGCCACTTTTGCGTTGCAGCAAGACGCTGCGCTGTACAGGGAGAAGATCATGGCTAGAACAGTTGTCGTCACCGGTTCCACGAGCGGTATCGGCCTCGCCATCGCCACCGCCTTCGCCGCCAAGGGCGATAACGTTGTCATCAACGGCTTCGGCAAGCCCGAGGAAATCGATGCGATCAAGACCAGGCTCGAAGCCTCCGGCGGCGGCAAAGTGATCTATCATCCGGCCGACATGACCAAGCCTGCCGAGATCGCCGACCTGATCGCCACAGCCAATTCGACCTTCGGTAGCGTCGATGTTCTCGTCAACAATGCCGGCGTCCAGCATGTCGAGAAGATCGAGGACTTTCCGATCGAAAAGTGGGACCAGATCATCGCGATCAACCTGTCCAGCTCCTTTCACACGATCCGCGCCTCCATTCCATTGATGAAAGCCAGGAAATACGGCCGCATCATTAACATCGCTTCGGCGCATGCCCTCGTCGCCTCTCCCTTCAAATCCGCCTATGTCGCGGCAAAACATGGTATATTGGGCCTGACCAAGACGGCAGCGCTCGAGCTTGCCGAGTTCGGCGTCACGGTGAATGCCATCTGCCCCGGCTACGTCCTGACCCCGCTTGTCGAAAAGCAGATCCCGGACACGGCCAAGGCACGTGGGATGACCGAGGAACAGGTCAAGACCGAAGTCATCCTCAAGGCGCAGCCGACGCATGAATTCGTCAAGGCCGAAGAGATCGGCGCCTTGTCGCTCTATCTCGCCAGTGACGAGGCGCGCCAGGTCACCGGAACACACGTCTCGATTGACGGTGGCTGGACCGCGGCATAACGATAGACGGTTAGGGCCGGTTTCGCACAGGCACATCCGGCCCCGGCCAACGACAGAGAATTCGGGAACGATATGAACGACAGCATCCGCTTTATCCTCAACGGCGAGGATATTACGCTCTCCAATCTGCGCCCCACCGAGACGCTGCTCGATTTCCTGCGCCTGAAGCGGCGCCTGACGGGAACCAAGGAGGGATGCGCGGAAGGCGACTGCGGAGCCTGTACGGTGCTGGTTGGACGGTTGATCGACGGCGGGCTTCACTATGAGTCGGTGAACGCCTGCATCCGCTTCGTCGGCTCGCTGCATGCGACCCACGTCGTTACTGTCGAACATCTGGCTGCCCAGAATGGCACGCTGCATCCGGTGCAGCAGGCCATGGTCGATTGCCATGGCTCTCAATGCGGTTTCTGTACGCCGGGCTTCATCATGTCGCTCTACGGTCTCTGGCTCTCGACCGAAAAACCGAACCGGGCACAGATCGAGAAATCGCTCCAGGGTAATCTCTGTCGATGCACCGGCTACGAGCCCATCGTCAAGGCGGCCGAACTGGTCAGCGAGAAGCGCCCAAGCGCCCTCTTCGATCCGCTTGAGAAAACCAGGGCCGACATCATCGCACGCCTCTGGCCGATGCAGAGCCACGACACCATCACCATAACCGAAGGCGAGGATCGCCTGATCGTACCCGGCTCTGTCTCCGCCCTGGCGCAGGTGCTTGCGGACGAGCCGAAGGCAACCGTGGTCGCCGGATCCACAGACGTCGGCCTCTGGGTGACCAAGCAGATGCGCAGGCTGAACCCGGTGGTTTTCATCAATCATTTGAGTGAGCTGCAGAGGATCACTATCGAAGATGACGGCCTGACCATCGGCGCCGGCGTCACCTATAGCCGTGCTTTTGCTGCCATCGGCGAGAAGATCCCTGCGCTCTCGGGCCTTATCAACCGCATCGGCGGCGAGCAGGTGCGCAACATGGGCACCATCGGCGGCAATATCGCCAACGGCTCGCCGATCGGCGATTCCCCGCCGCCGCTGATTGCCCTCGGTGCGACCGTCAGGCTGCGCTCGGTGGCCGGTACGCGCAGCCTGCTGCTCGAGGATTTCTTCATCGACTACGGCAGGCAGGATCGTAACCCCGGAGAATTCGTCGAAAGCATCTTCGTGCCCTACCCCGCCGAAGACGTGCATTTTGCCGTCTACAAGATCACCAAGCGCCGCGACGAGGATATTACGGCCGTGCTCGGCGCCTTCCATCTGGTGCTCGATGATGTCGGCAACGTCGCCGATATCCGCATCGCCTTCGGCGGCATGGCCGCGACCCCGAAGCGCGCCCGCACGGTCGAGGCCGAGCTGATCGGCAAGCCATGGACGGAAGAGACCGTCACGGCCGTCCGCCCCGCCTTCGATGTCGATTACAAGCCCTTGACCGATTGGCGCGCCACCGCCGAATATCGGCAGCTGACCGCCAAGAACCTGCTTCTCCGCTTCTATCTGGAGACATCGGGTGCGCCGCAGGAGCTGAAACGCTTCGCGATGGCGGAGGCTTGAACCATGGATAAATCCGCTTTCGAAGAACGCAAGGTTGTCATCAACGGCTCGATGCATGGATCGCTGAAGCATGATTCGGCCCATAAGCACGTGACCGGAGCCGCCGACTATATCGACGATATTCCCGAACCGGCAGGCTTGCTGCACGGTGCGCTTGGCCTCTCCGACCGCGCCCATGCCGAACTCGTCTCCATCGATCTTTCGGCCGTCAAGGCCTATCCCGGCGTCGTCTGGGTCTTCACCGGCGCCGACGTTCCCGGCGTCAACGACACCAGCTCCAACGGCATGCATGACGAGCCGCTGCTCGCCGAGACCAAGGTCGAGTTTCACGGCCAGCCGATCTTCGCCGTCATCGCCGAAACGCGCGATGCGGCCCGTCGCGCCGCTCGCCTCGCCAAGATCGACTACCGCGACCTCACGCATTGGAGTGATATCGATGGCGCGCTCGCCAATGGCGCACCGCTCGTCTACGAGCCGATGACGCTGAAGCGCGGCGAGCCCGAAACGGAGATGGCAAACTCCAAGCACCGCATCAAGGCGCAGATGCGCATCGGCGGCCAGGAGCACTTCTATCTCGAAAGCCATATCGCCATGGCGATCCCCGGCGAGGACGATGAGGTCACCGTCTGGTCGTCCACCCAGCATCCAAGCGAAATCCAGCATATTGTCGGCCATGTTCTAAACATTCCGTCCAATGCCGTCACTGTCGTCGTGCGTCGCATGGGCGGCGGCTTCGGCGGCAAGGAAACGCAGGGCAATCAGTTTGCGGCTTTGGCCGCCGTCGCCGCCAAGAAGCTCGGCCGCGCCGTCAAGTTCCGCCCCGACCGCGATGAGGACATGAGCGCCACGGGCAAGCGCCACGACTTTCTGGTGGATTACGAAGTCGGCTTCGACGACGACGGCCGCATCCATACTGTCGATGCCACCTATGCCGCTCGCTGCGGCTTTTCCTCCGACCTCTCAGGCCCGGTCACCGACCGCGCGCTGTTCCATGCGGATTCGAGCTATTTCTATCCGCATGTGCACCTCACATCGAAGCCGCTGAAGACCCATACCGTTTCCAACACAGCCTTTCGCGGCTTCGGCGGCCCGCAAGGCATGGTCGGCGGCGAGCGCATGATCGAAGAGATCGCCTATGCGCTTGGCAAGGACCCGCTGGAAATCCGCCGCGCCAACTTCTACGGCCAGCCTGGTTCCGGCCGGACGCTGACGCCCTATCATCAGGAGGTCACCGACAACATCATCAACCGCATCGTCGATGAATTGGAAGCATCCTCCGATTACCAGGAACGGCGCAAAGCGATCATCGAGTTCAACCGCTCGAGCCGCTTCATCCGCAAGGGCATCGCGCTGACACCGGTGAAATTCGGCATTTCCTTCACCATGACCGCCTTCAACCAGGCGGGCGCGCTGGTGCATGTCTATCAGGACGGCTCCATTCACCTGAACCACGGTGGCACCGAGATGGGCCAAGGCCTCTATACGAAGGTCGCGCAGGTTTTGGCTGATAGCTTTCAGGTCGATATCGACCGGGTGAAAATTACTGCGACGACAACTGGCAAGGTGCCGAACACATCGGCAACAGCCGCCTCCTCCGGCTCCGACCTGAACGGCATGGCCGCCTATGATGCCGCCCGCCAGATCAAGGAGCGGCTCGTCGCCTTCGCCATCGAGAAGTGGGGTGTCGGCGCCGAAGAAGTGCAGTTCCTGCCGAACCGCGTTCGCGTCGGCGACACCGAAATCCCCTTCCCCGATTTCGTCAAGCAGGCCTATTTCGCCCGCGTGCAGCTCTCCGCCGCCGGCTTCTACAAGACGCCGAAGATCCATTGGGATCGCAAGGCCGGCCGCGGCACGCCGTTCTATTATTTCTCCTATGGCGCCGCCTGCTCGGAAGTCTCGATCGACACGCTGACCGGCGAATATCTGATCGATCGCGCCGATATCCTCCACGATGTCGGCCGCTCCCTCAATCCGGCAATCGACATCGGCCAGGTCGAGGGCGCCTTCGTGCAGGGCATGGGCTGGCTGACGACCGAGGAGCTCTGGTGGGATGCCAAGGGCCGTCTGCGCACGCATGCGCCCTCCACCTACAAGATCCCGCTCGCCTCCGACCGACCGAAGATCTTCAACACACGCCTTGCCGAATGGTCCGAAAACACGGAAGCCACCATTGGCCGTTCCAAGGCTGTGGGTGAGCCGCCCTTCATGCTCCCGATCTCGGTGCTTGAAGCATTATCGATGGCGGTTGCGAGCGTTGCGGATTACCGCGTCTGCCCGCGCCTCGACGCGCCGGCAACGCCGGAACGGGTGCTGATGGCGGTGGAGCGCCTGAAGGCGATGTGATGGCTATCGCGCCAGACAAAAGTGGCATGCAGAAAGTCGGAAGCCACAAAGCGAACTCGTGTTTGCCGCAGCAAGCCCCCAGCATTGACAATGCTCGGAAGTCATAGCCGCCCTGACGGCCACGACCCTTCGACAGCGTCTTCAGCCTATCGCAGCCGCATATCCTCATAACGCGGCTCACGCCCGTCCAGGAAACCCAGGTCGCGTTTCACCCGGTCCGGCATGTCTTCAAGATCCAGATGCGGGGATGGCTCGCCGTGCCTGCTGAAGACCTGCGCCAACGATTCCAGAACCCGAGCGAAGCCTGAAGGCTTGGCCATTTCTATCCGTTCCACAGCATAACAGTCCATGACAACACCTCAATTCAATCAACGATGTGAATTGCACTTTGCTGCCAAAAATGCTGAAATTCCAATCGAACTATCGTCTGGATGCATAAAGAGAACTTATCCATGAAGCTGTCGAAACGCTTCCCGTTGAATGCCCTGCGCGTCTTCGAGGCTGCCGCCAGGCTCGGCAGCTTCACCCGTGCCGGCGACGAGCTGGGCATGACGCAGACGGCCGTCAGCTATCAGATCAAGCTGCTTGAGGAGACCGTGGGCGAGCCTCTGTTTCTGCGCCGCCCGAGGCAGATCGAACTGACCGAAACCGGGGAGCAGCTGGCGCCAAAAGTAGCCGAAGCCTTTGCCATGTTGCAGGATGCCATGGCCTCGATCAGCGGCGACGCCGAGACCACGCTTCTCATCCATTCGACGCCGACCTTTGCCTCCCAATGGCTCGCACGCCATCTCGGCTCGTTTCAGCTCAAGCACCCCAAAATCGCCGTTCGACTGTCGACCTCAGGCTCGATCATCGATTTCGCTCGCGAACCGTCCGACATCGCCGTCCGCGCCGGCTTGGGCACATGGCCGGGCCTGCGTGCCCACTTGTTGATGAAAATGACCTTCACGCCCATGCTGAGCCCGGCGCTGGCAGAGACGATCGGCGGCGTGCACGAGCCGGCTGATCTCCTGAAGCTGCGCATCATCGATGCGGGTGATCCATGGTGGGTTACATGGTTCCAGGATGCCGGCGTTACCGACCCCGGCCTTCAGGGCAGGCCGCGAAGCAGGCTGGGTGCGCAATCCTTCGAGGCAAGTGCTGCCTTGGCCGGTCAGGGGGTCGCGGTTCTCACACCCGAATTCTACGCGGAGGAGCTTGCCTCCGGAAGGCTGATCCAGCCTTTCGATATCCTTTCGACCGACGGTGCCGACTATTGGGTCGCCTATCCGGAAAACAGGCGTCATACACCGCGCATCCGAGCCTTCAGGGACTGGCTCCTCACCGAATTCGGCCGGCCGCTGGAATAATGCGGGCGGACATTCGCCAAGACCACGGCTTTTGGCTCGCCTATCAAACTCTCCGCTTCCATCCGACCTCAACATTTTGCAAGGTGTCGAGTCGAAAGAGAAGAAGGGGGACCGCATGTACGAGTATGCCATAGCGTGGGAATGGCTGGCTTTTGCCGCCCGCTGGTTCCACGTCATAACCGCGATTGCCTGGATCGGTTCGTCCTTCTATTTCATCGCGCTCGATCTCGGGCTGGTCAAGCGCCCGCACCTTCCGCCCGGTGCCTATGGCGAGGAATGGCAGGTTCACGGCGGCGGCTTCTATCATATCCAGAAATATCTCGTGGCACCCGCGCAGATGCCGGAGCATCTGACCTGGTTCAAATACGAGAGCTATTTCACCTGGCTTTCCGGCTTCCTGATGATGTGCATCGTCTACTACGGCGGCGCCAATCTCTTTCTCATCGACCGGCATGTGCTCGACGTCAGCGTCCCCGTTGCCATCCTGATCTCGCTCGCCTCGCTCGCCGGCGGCTGGATCGTTTACGACCTGCTCTGCAAATCGCCGCTTGGCAACAATACCTGGGGCCTTATGGCGGTGCTTTACGCCGTGCTGGTCTTCATGGCCTGGGGCTATACGCATCTGTTCACCGGCCGCGCCGCCTTCCTGCATCTTGGCGCCTTCACCGCGACGATCATGTCCGCCAATGTCTTCATGATCATCATCCCCAACCAGAAAGTCGTCGTCGCCGACCTCATCGCCGGCCGCACGCCCGATCCGAAATACGGCCGCATCGCCAAGCAGCGCTCGCTGCACAACAACTACCTGACGCTGCCCGTCATCTTCTTCATGCTGTCGAACCACTATCCTCTGGCCTTCGGCACGGCCTACAATTGGGTCATCGCGGCGCTGGTCTTCCTGATGGGCGTCACCATCCGTCATTGGTTCAACACCACGCATGCTCGTAAGGGCCGCCCGACCTGGACCTGGATCGTCACGCTCGTCCTCTTTATCGTCATCATGTGGCTTTCGACGGTGCCGAAGGTGCTGACCGGTGAAAAGGATGCCAATGCGGTCGCGCCCGCCTTCCAGCAATTCGCCTCGGACGCGCATTTCCCGGCCGTCAAGCAGATGGTCTCGACACGCTGTTCCATGTGCCATGCGGCCGAGCCCGTCTATGAAGGGATTGTCCGACCGCCGAAGGATGTGATGCTGGAAAATGACGCGGAAATCGCTATGCATGCCCGGGAGATTTATATCCAGGCCGGCCGCAGCCATGCCATGCCTCCGGGCAACGTCACCGAGGTGACGCCCGAGGAGCGCAAATTGCTGGTCGCCTGGTTCGAAAGCTCCATCGGAGAAAAGAGCCAATGACCACCCTTCTGCGCGGCCGCCTGCTGTCCTTCAAGCGCCTGCCGCAAAGCCTCGATGATACGGATAGCTACGCTTACGAAAGCGACGGCGGCCTGCTGATCGAGGACGGCATCATCGTCGCGACCGGCCTCTATGCCGATATCAAGGCGCAGGCGCCGGAAAACGTCACCGAAATCGACCATCGGCCGCATCTGATCCTTCCCGGGTTCATCGACATGCACCTGCATTTCCCGCAGATGCAGGTGATTGCCTCCTACGCTGCCAATCTTCTGGAATGGCTGAACACCTACACCTTCCCCGAGGAATGCCGCTTCGTCGAAAGCGCGCACGCCGAGCGCATCGCCACGCATTTCTATGACGAGTTGATCCGCCATGGCACGACGACGGCCGTTGCCTATTGCTCTGTGCACAAGACCTCCGCCGACGCCTTCTTCTCCGAAGCCATGCGCCGCAACATGCGCATGGTTGGCGGCAAGGTGATGATGGATCGCCATGCGCCGCAGGGGCTGCTCGACACCCCGGAGATGGGCTATGACGAGACACGCCAGGTGATATCAGACTGGCATGGCAAAGGCCGCAACCATGTCGCCATCACGCCGCGCTTCGCCATCACCTCGACGCCGGCGCAGATGGAGGCGACGGCCGCCCTCGCCCGCGAATTCCCGGACCTGCACATCCAGACGCATCTGTCCGAGAACCACGACGAGATCGCCTTCACCTGCGAGCTCTACCCGGAAGCGATCGACTATACTGATATCTACGCCCGCTACGGGCTACTTGGCTCCAAGAGCCTGTTCGGTCATGCAATTCATCTCTCCGAGCGCGAGGCCGATGCCATGAGCGAGGCCGGCGCGGTCGCCGTGCATTGCCCGACCTCGAACCTCTTCCTCGGCTCCGGTCTCTTCCCGCTGAAGGCGCTGGCGCGCCGCGAGAAGCCCGTTCGTATCGGCGTTGCCACCGATATCGGCGGCGGCTCGAGCTATTCTATGCTGCGCACCATGGATGAGGCCTACAAGATCCAGCAGCTCCTCGGCGAGCGCCTGAACCCGCTGGAAAGCTATTACTACATGACCCGAGGCAATGCCGAGGCCCTCTCGCTCGCCGACAAGATCGGCACGCTGGACACCGGCACGGAGGCTGACCTCATCATCCTCAACGCCGCCGCCACGCCGGCCATGGCGTTGAAGATGGAAGTCGTAAAGAACCTCACCGAGGAACTGTTCCTGCTACAGACGATGGGCGACGATCGCGCTATCGTCGAAACCTATGTCGCCGGAAAGCCGATGAAATCGATCCTGCAATAGGGCGACAAGAAGCAACACAACCACCGAGAAGGCAGACAGCCATGACCGCGCCGCTTACCATTGCCGAACTGAAACAGATCGCCAAGCGGCGCGTGCCGAAGATGTTTTTCCAATACGCCGATTCCGGATCCTGGACGGAATCGACCTATCAGGCGAACGAGGCCGATTTCGCCAGGATCAAGCTGCGCCAGCGCGTCCTCGTCGATATGTCCGACCGATCACTGGCAACCACGATGGTCGGCCAGAAGGCCTCTATGCCGGTGGCGTTGGCGCCGACCGGCCTCACCGGCATGCAGCATGCCGATGGCGAGATGCTGGCGGCGCGCGCAGCCGAGGAATTCGGCATCCCCTTCACGCTGTCGACCATGAGCATCTGCTCGATCGAGGACATCGCCTCGGTGACGAAACAGCCCTTCTGGTTCCAGCTCTATGTGATGAAGGATCGCGATTTCGTCCTGAACCTGATCCAGCGCGCCAAGGCCGCAAAATGCTCGGCGCTGGTACTGACAGCCGACCTGCAGATCCTCGGACAGCGCCACAACGACATCCGCAACGGACTTTCCGCGCCGCCGAAAATGACGGCGAAGAACGTCTGGCAAATGGCGATAAGGCCGCGCTGGTGCATGGAGATGCTGAAAACGAAGCGCCATTCCTTCGGCAACATCATCGGCCATGCCAAGGATATTTCCGACATGACGACGCTGTCGCATTGGACGCATTCGCAGTTCGATCCCAAGCTCTCCTGGAGCGATGTCGCCTGGATCAAGGAGCAATGGGGCGGCCCGCTGATCATCAAGGGTATTCTTGACCCCGAGGATGCCAGGGCGGCCGTGGATACCGGCGCCGATGCCATCATCGTTTCCAATCATGGCGGCCGTCAGCTCGATGGCGCTCACTCCTCCATCAGCATGCTGCCAAGGATCGTCGACGCCGTTGGCGACAAGATCGAGGTGCATATGGATGGCGGCATCCGTTCGGGCCAGGACGTGCTCAAGGCCATCGCTTACGGCGCAAAGGGCACCTTCATTGGCCGCCCATTCCTCTACGGCCTCGGCGCCATGGGCAAGGAAGGTGTGACGCTGGCGCTCGAAATCATCCGCAAGGAATTGGATACTTCGATGGCACTTTGCGGCAAGCGCGATATCAAAGCGGTCGGGCGGGATATTCTCGCCGATCTCTAGCGCAACCAGCCCGTCGCCAGACCGCTTGCCCATTCGGCACGGCCCCTCTTCATCGCCAATTCCGCCATGGCCTGATGGTCATAAACCACATTCCGGAAGACCGGCAGCCAGCACTCGCCCTGCTTTTCCACGATCGCATAGGAGGCGAAGGGATGACCGACCTCCACCTTGTGATAGTAAGGCAGATCGTCGTCATAGGCCGGGCAGCCGACGCTGCCGGGATTGACAATCAGACGCCCGCCGGAAAGGCGGACGGCACGCGGAATATGGCTGTGACCACACAGGATCAGCGGAAACTCGACGCCGTCAACAAGCGCTTCGATCTCTTCCAGCGGCTTCAGATAGACATGGCCATCCGGCGAGACGGATTCGAGCCAGTAGACGTTGTCATTGGCGGGAGTGGCGTGGCAGAGATAGGCTTCGTTCTGGTAGACGGTGCTGAATGGCAGGCTGCGCAGCCAAGCGAGATGACGTTCGCTCAATTCCGCGTAAGCCACGCTATCAGAGGCGTGCATTGCCTCAGGCGCCTGCTCGATCAGGTATCGGTCATGGTTGCCGCGAACCGTCACGGCATCGAGCCCCAGCAGAATATCGGCAGTCTTCCCCACCGTCAGCGGTCCGCTGAAACAATCGCCAAGATTGACGATATCCGTGATGCCTTGCTTTCGGATATCCTCAAGCACCGCCTCCAGCGCCAGATGATTGCCGTGAATATCCGCAATCACAGCAAAGCGCATATCTCAGCTCCCGCGATAGGTGGAATAGCCATAGGGCGAGATGAGCAACGGCACATGATAATGCGCCGTTATGTCGGCAATGCCGAAACGGATCGGCACGAGATCGAGAAAGGCCGGCTCCGTCAGCTTCGCGCCGCTTGCGCGCAGATAGTCGCCGGCTTGGAACAGCAGCTCATAGGTGCCGGCGACGAAGCTGTCGCCGATCAGAATAGGACCACCGTCGACGCGCCCGTCCGAATTGGTCGTCACCGTCTTTAGATGGATGCGAGCATCGCCCTCGATCCTGAAAAGATCGATCACCAGGCCTTCGGCCGGCTTGCCGAGGGCCGTATCGAGCACATGGGTCGTCAGTCCGGTCATAGGGTCGGTGCTCCGATGATGAAGGGGGTATCGAAGAAGAATTCCACCAGGTTGTTTCCCGGCCCGTCGCGGTCGACGACCAGGAAATCGCTCTGCTCGCCAAGCGCCATCAATGGATAATGCCAGACTTTAGCGCGGTAATTCACGCCCTGATCCCCGCGTGCAAGGAAGATCTCCGGCTTGCCCGGCTTGCCGTCCTCATCCCGCGCAACGACCACCAGGAAGGGCCGACCGTTGAGCGGCACGAAGGCCTGGCTGCCGAAGGGGTGATGCTCCATCATCTCGATCGCATAGGGAAAGGCGCGCGGTTGGCCGCGAAAGATATTCAGGATCACCCGTGCCCCATCGCCGATGGCCTCGGCGCTGGCAAGCCCGTGAAAACGCTCCGTCGTGCCGCCATTGATGAGGCGCATCGTCGCCGGATCAGCCTCGATCACATCGCCGAATGGTGTGAATGCCGCCTTTGTCAGGGGGCGAATGTCCAGTTGCTGTGTCATTCTATGATTATTCGCCTTCCGCTCGCCAATGGCGAATGGAGTCCAGTTGTGAGAGCAGGTCCGGAACGGATGTTTGCGCCATATCCCATAGGGCCGTCAGCTCAATGTCGACATAGCCCTGCGCAATTCGATTCCGAAAGTCGCCTAGCGCATGCCAAGGCAGATCCGGATGGTCAACGGTAAATTCGGGATATTCCTCCGAAATGCGCGAGGCCGCTTCGCCCAGCAGCACGAGATTCATGCCGATAGCTCGTTGTTTCTCGAGGTCGTTGAGAAAGGCGTCACGATCAATCCCGTGTAGAAACGAACAGATTTCGGACGCCGCCCGCTGCATGCGATCGAGATAGGTAACCAGCCGATCCAAACTCATGTCACACGCCCTCTTTCAGCCCGGTCGCAAGCCTTGAGAGCTCCAGAAAGAGACAGCCCTCTCCGCATATCAGCTTTCCGGAAGCAGGGATTGCAGGCGCAACAGAGCGATCTTCTCTACCTGCGCCGTTGCCGTCGCAAACTCCGCCTCACGGTCATTGCCAACACGCGTTTCGAAGGCAGCCAGAATATCGTCCTTGCCGAGACCCTTCACCGCAATAATGAAGGGAAAACCGAACTTCGCCACATAGACGGTGTTCAGCTCCGTGAAGCGGGCGTGTTCCACCGGGCTGAGCCGATCAAGCCCGGCGCCTGCCTGCTCCTTGCGGCTGTCTTCGGTGAGCTCGCCGGCAATCGCCAGCCGGCCAGCCAGATCGGGGTGAGCCCGCAGGACGCCAAGCCGCTCCTCCGCACTCGCCGCGCGGAAAGACATCGTCAGGCCGGCATGCACGCCACCGGAGGTCAACGGCTCAGCAATTTGACCGGCATCATAAGCGCGCTCAGCAATGAAGGGAGAATGTTCGAAAACGCCACCGAAACGGCTCACAAATTCGTCGCGCGATACCATCTCAGCGCGCGCCTCCAGGGAGATGCTGCTCATACCAATGGTTGGCGATCTCGACGCGCCGGGGGATCCAGACCTTGTCGTGCTTCAAGACATATTCGATGAACCGTCGCAGCGCTGCGGCTCGACCCGGGCGGCCAACGAGACGGCAATGCAGGCCGACGGACATCATCTTCGGGCTGCCCTGCTTGCCTTCCTCATAAAGCGTGTCGAACGCATCCTTGAGATAGGTGAAGAACTGGTCGCCCGAGTTGAAGCCTTGCGGCGTGGCAAAGCGCATGTCGTTGGTTTCGAGCGTGTAGGGAATGATCAGGAACGGCTTGCCGTTCACGCCATCGACCCAATAGGGCAGATCATCGGCATAGGAATCGGAGGAATAGAGGAAGCCGCCCTCCTCCATGACCAGCCGCAGCGTATTGTCTGAAGGCTTGCCCTGGTACATGCCGTAGGGCCGCTCGCCGGTGATCTCGGTGTGCAGCCGCACCGCCTCGAGAATGTGCTTGCGCTCAAGATCCTCCGAAAAATCCTTGTATTCCAGCCAGCGATAGCCGTGGCTGGCAATCTCCCAGCCGGCCTCTTTCATCGCCGCAACCGCTTCGGGATTGCGTGCCATGGCAAGCGTCACGCCATAGACAGTCGCCTGGACCTTGAGTTCGGTGAACATGCGCCACAGCCGCCAGAAGCCGGCACGCGAGCCGTATTCGTAGATCGATTCCATATTGAGATTGCGCTGGTTCGGCCAGGAGGCGGCGCCGACGATCTCGGACAGCAGGTTTTCCGACCCCGGATCGCCGTCGAGGATGCAGCTTTCCCCGCCCTCTTCATAATTGATCACGAATTGCACCGCGACGCGTGCGTCGCCAGGCCATTTCGGATCGGGAGTGTTGCGGCCATAGCCGATGAGATCGCGGGAGTAGTTTTCCGACATTGAAGCACCTTCTCGAATAAGGAGAACGGTAGCACCCGTGCCGCGAATGTCGAGACGGAAAGTGGGAAAATCACTTTCTCTTCAATGGCAAGCCGCCAATACGGCTGGCACCGCTGACCTAGGCAATCTTGCGGGCACTGACCTTGCCCATCGGATGCAGGGAATGCACCCGGAAAGGACCGCCCGCGCCATCTTCCATCATCAGCGCGATATTGGAGACGGGAATTGGTGCCGCAAGCGATGGCTCGAAGAAGTCCCGCAGCGACCGTTCGATCCGCAGCATATCGCCCGGGCTGATCGTGCCGGTCAGCATCATCTGAAAGCGAAATTCATCCATCACATGCGGATGGCCCCACCGGTGCAAATTGGCAAATTGCGTCGCCGAAAGACCGTCCGGATCGATACGTTCGATCTCGGCTTCGCTCAGTGGCGCGCGATAGTGGTCGAAAGCCTGAACCAGCGACGCGGCGAGAAAATGCATCTGCTGGCTGGGTGCGGACGGCACGAGACCCAGGGCGCCGCTGAGCCGCGCGACTTCAAGCCTTGGAATTTCGAAGGGCGCGACCGAGCCGGAAAACCGCATGAGATCGCGCAGCAGCGCCGCCTCGGACACATCTTCCGCCAGGCGGAAAGGCGCCTTCAACAAACCCATGAACCCGTAGCGGCGGGGAACGGCGGTATAGAAAGCGATCTCATGGATCCCGAGGCCGCGCACCGCGGGCGGATCGACCATCTCGCCGGAATAGACGTTACGGCCGAGCCAATTTGCGGCCACAAGCGTCAGCGGATCGCTCGCGGACGGCGTGAAGCAAATGGCGTAGCGCATAAAATCTCCTCCCAGGCACGACAAACCGGCTGACCGAGCGGGTTGCTGACGGCCAAGCAGATAGGTGATTTGCGTGACAAATTGACGACCTGAAGGGGGCGTATATTCACATTTTGTGTGATACGACGGCAATATGACTTGCCAGGGTGAATGTCTGCGGCAACGTGAAGCAAGATGGCATGTCAACCGCTTCCCGTACGGCTGCTTCCGCCAGCCGATGCGCCAATCCGAAGCTCACCTTGAAACCGCCCGTCAGTGCGATCAATGAGGGATGATCGGGATGCGCGCCGACCATCGGGTCACGATCGATCGCCTTCGGCCGCAGACCGGCCCAACGCTCAACGACCTCAGCTCCCAGCAAGGCCGGCGCCATCGAGCGGGCTGCGGCCAGCAGATCATCCAACTGGCCATCCGTAGATAGCGGATCTTCGAACCGGTTCTCGCTGGTGCTGCCGATCGCGACCATTCCGCCCTCATGCGGGACGATATAGAGGCCATCACGAAAGATCACCGGCAGGCTGGCATCGACATCCGCCTTCAGCAGAGCCGCCTGCCCTTTGACCGGTTGGCCTAGAGAGGATTTGCGATCGCGGGTCAGTCCGTCGAGTATCGGGAAAGAACTGTGTCCGGCCGACAGAATGCAGCGGCCAAACAAGATATCGCCTTTGTTTGTAGTCGCCACACCTCTGTCCGGATCGATGCCCTGGACGCTCACCCCCTCAAGCAACCGGACGTGCCTGGCACCGGAGAGAAAGGTCAGCAGCGCTTTCAAAAGAGCACGTGGAGCGACCCGCGCCGCCAGCGTATCGAAGACGAAACCGCTTTCGGCCGCCGCGGGATCGATCCAGCCGGGAACAGGTGCCGCATCGACGACATGCCAGTGAAACTCACGCCCGCCCTGGTGCCAATGCGTTTGCGCATCCCGCGAATGACCAAGCGCGATCTCCCGCAGATGCGGCTTCGGCAGCGGGATCAGGCGCCCGGCGCGACGGTAACCGGCGGAAAGCCCGGTCGCCACTTCCAGCACCGCAATTTCTTCTTCCAGAGCCACGAGCGCGTCGAACTGAAACCGCTTCTTCCCGGACCACTTGTCCGGCATATGCGGCATCAGAGCGCCGAGCAGGCCACCGCTTGCGCCCTGTCCAAAACTGTTGGCATCGACCAGCAGCGTTTGAATGCCGAGGCGCTCGGCATGAACAGCTGCCCACAAGCCCATGATGCCGCCACCGACGATCAGAAGATCGACAGATGATTGACCGGCAGGCCCCGGAGGATTATCGGCTCTTTCCATGACAGATCCAGTTTCCGATCGGACGCAAACGTCCGAAACCAACACGGCAAGCCCGGAGCTCGAATGGCGCGACGGCGATATGCCCTATTCGCCGGCTTTTGGCGATCATTTTTATTGCCAGACCGATGGCCGGCTGGAATGCGGCCATGTCTTCCTGGCCGGCAATGGCCTGCCTGCGCGCTGGCAGGAGCAGCAGAATTTCCTCATCGGCGAGCTTGGTTTCGGCACCGGCCTGAATTTCTGCGAGACCTGGCGTCAATGGCGCCAGCAAGCCGGGCCGGAATCCGAACTGCATTTCATGTCCTTCGAACTCTACCCGATGCAGGCTGACCAGATCGATCGCGCCCTGTCGCACTGGCCCGAGATCGATCGCGAACGGCAGGCTCTCGTCGCCGCATGGCCCGGTGATCCGCAAGGCATCGTCTCGCTGCAACTCGACGCCCATATGCGCCTGACCGTCGTCTGCGGTCTGGCGCTCGAAGGGGTCAGCAATGCAAAATCCAGCTTCGATGCCTGGTTTCTCGATGGCTTCGCGCCATCACGCAATGCGGACATGTGGTCGCCGGAACTGATGCAGGCCCTTTACGACAAGACCGTCCCGAACGGCACCTTTGCCACCTACGCCGCCGCAGGCTTCGTGCGCCGCAATCTGCAGGCAACGGGTTTCACCGTCGAGCGACGGCCGGGCTTCGCCGGCAAGCGGGAAATGCTCTGCGGCGTCAAACCGGCCTAACTGTTGAAGCGTCCGGCCTGAAAAACCGCATCGCCCAGCCAGCGTTCGATCTTGGCCTCGAGAAGTTCCGGGCTGATCGGCTTCGACAAGCAGTCGTCCATGCCAGCCTCCATGCACATCGCGCGGTCCACCTCAAGCGCCTGCACCGTCACGCCGATGATCGGCACATGCCAGCCCTGCCCGCTCTGCGCCTCGAACTGCCGGATCATCCGCGTTGCTTGATGACCGTTCATGACCGGCATGGAGACATCCATCAGGATCAGCGACGGCCGCAATTGACGCCATGCATCCACGGCCGCCTCGCCATTTTCCACGACAAGAAAACGCAGACCCGTCGCTTGCAGGATCTGCGTAAAGACGATCTGATTCACCTCGTTGTCCTCGGCCACGAGAACATCGATGGCGTTGCCGGGTCTCGCCGAGGCCAACTGTTCGCTCGCCTCGATCGCGGCGGCAGCTTCCGCCTCTATCGGCATGGCCCGGGCAACGGGGCTCGGTTGGCCGATCATCTTGCGCCGGCGTGACGTGCGGACCACGTCGACAACCGTGCTGCGCAACACATTGGCCCGCACCGGCTTCATCAGATGCGCCTGTCCGTTGACCGCGGTCAGTTCCTTGTCATAGCCGACCACTCCCATCGATGTCAGAAACATCACCGGCAGCGAAACGAAACGGGGATCGGCTCGGACAGCGCGTGCGACCTCATAACCATTCATATCAGGCATGCTATAGTCGATGATCATGGCATCGACCGGTACGCCCATGCCGAACGCGGTGTCCAGAATGGCAAGGGCGGTGCTGCCGTTCTCGGCCGCATAGCTGTCGAAACCCCATTGCACCAACTGTTCGGTCAGGATGCGCCGCTGGATCTCATTGTCCTCGACGATCAGGATGCCGGCATTCTTGACATCGGCGGGCAGATCAAGCGGTTTACCGCGGTCAACGACCAGCGGCACCGGCAGATGGACGGTAAAGACCGAACCCTTGCCCCATTCACTTTCCACCGCCAGCGATCCACCGAAGAGGTCGACCAGCCCAGCCGTAATGGCAAGCCCGAGGCCGGAGCCTTCGAGGCGCCGCGCAAAGGAAGAATCCGCGAGCGAGAATTTATCGAAGATGCTGTCGAGCTTGCCATCCGGAATGCCGATACCGGTGTCCTCGACGCGCAGCATCAGCGAGACGTCTTCGCTGAAGATCGGCTGGCTGCCCAGTTCGATGAGAACGTGGCCACGCTCGGTAAACTTTATCGCATTGCCGACGAGATTGGTCACGATCTGGCGGAAGCGCCCGGCATCCCCTAGCACTGCTGCCGGCACATCGGGCGCGGCGCGCATGATCAGCTCGATATTCTTCTCCGACGCAGCGGCCGCCAGCAGCGTCGTGATATCCTCGACCGCCTCCACCGGATCAAACGCTATCTTGCGCAGGTGCATCGCGCCCGTATCGATCTTTGAGAAATCGAGCACGTCGTTGATGATGGTCAGAAGCGCATTGCCCGATTTGACGATGATATCGACGAATGTCTTCTGTCGCGCGTCCAGATCGGTCTTGGCCAGCAATTCCGCCATGCCGAGAACGCCGTTCATCGGCGTGCGGATTTCATGGCTCATATGGGTCAGAAATTCGGACTTCGCACGATCCGCGGCGTTGCTACGGGCCAGCAGAAGCTGCAGCTCCGCCTCTCGCTCCTTCATATCGGTGACATCCGTCAGCACGACGGTCCAGCGGCGATGACCGCCGATCGCGCCGTCGAGCTGTATCCAGCGGCCGCCAACGACCTGAAATACGCAGGAGATCGGCGTGCCCGCAGCGATGCTCTCGCTCCAGGATTGCCGTATCGCCTCCGCATCGTCACCGTAATCTCCGCGCGCGGCGCAATAGTCGAAGGCGGCAGACCAGTCCTTGCCGACTTCGAGAAGCTCCGCCGGTAGCTTCAGCATATGCTTCAGCCTGTCGTTTGCCAGCATGATCGTGCCGTCCTGCACGATCAGCAGACCCTGCGACATGGCCTCCATCGCATCCGCCATGAGCTCGCCGAGCCGCTCCAGCGCAAGCTGCGTCTCGGTGATCTCCTGTGATTGCTGCTTCACCGAGGAAATGTCCGTGTAGGACATCAGCGTCCGGCCATTGGAAATGCGGCGCGCATCGATGATGACGGATTTGCCGTCGGCAAAATTCACTTCCGTCTGCAGATGTGGCCCTGCCTTGCGCAGCGCAGCCAGACGAGCCTCGTAGATGTCGTCGACGCTGCGATCCGAGCCGAAGCGTTCGAGTTCAAAATGCTTGGCGATCAAATCGCGATAAGGCCGCCCCTCGAAACGCTCGTCCTTCGGGAATTCCGAAATGTCGTACCAGGCGTCGTTGACGTATTCGACGATGTAATCGCTGTTGTGGATCAGAACCCCGATCGGCATCGAGCGAAGGATATTGTCGAGGTCCTGATGCAGCGCCTCGGCGCGGGCCTGCGCCTCGATCAGTTGCATCTCTCGCTGTTTCAGTGCCGACGTATCGGCGACGGAACCTATCGTGTAGTGCTTGCCGTCAGGCGTCGTCGCGCGATTGACACGGATCTTGACGGGGCGTTTCACCTGCTGCCGATCGACGATTTCGCTTTCGAATTCGTGCTCTCGCCCTTCCCTCAGCGCAGCCTCGTTTTCCGCAAAGAACTCGTCGGCGCCGACATCGAACATTTCATGTTCGGTCTTGCCGAGCATTTCCTCGCGATCGAGGCCGATGATGGCCGCATGGGCTGCATTGGAATAGATCAGCCGATGGTCGGCATCGCGCACGAAGGTCGCGACCGGCAGATCCTCCAGAACAGCACTGAAAAAGCCTACATCGTCGACCTTCTCTCGCACTTGACCCGCAGGTGAGACCTTGCCCGAGACAGCCGGGGTGCCGAGAAACATCCCGAAAACATAAACACGATCTTCAGAAGCCGAGAAGCTTTCGATCTGAATGCCCGAACGCCGACGTCCTGTGGTGTCGAAGCACAGCGTTGTTTCCTCGGAGCCGAAGACGAGAGCTCGGCGCTCCTTGTCTTCCCTCTCGGCACTCTCACCAGCGTCGAGGAGATCGTGGCTGCGATTGCCGATGAAATCGGAGATGTCGCGGCCGAAAAAACGCGCATAGGCCTCGTTGACGGCGACGTAGCGTAGCTCGCTGTTCTTGATGTAGGCAGGCCTGTCCAGACTGGCGATCCGGCGGCACGCTATCTCCAGCAGTTCACCGTCCAAGGTCAAACGGAGCCTCTCTTCTCAGCGCGCATAGTGGTTCATCAAACGACGCTCTATCACGAACCGCTTTAACAAGGCGTTAACTATGGTGAACGAATTATAGATGAAACAACAGCCACTTGAAGCATCACGTTACCGCCCGTTACCGGAGATCTTACCCGAGCGTTCGCGATGCAAAATGGAGGTGGATTAGGGGAGATCAAACATCTTTGACAACTTTAATCGACTTTCCCAGTTCGCAATAAACCGGCGCACGATCTCGACGCCCTCGCCCGCAGCGCGCTGGAGAGCATTGATGATCAGAACGGACGTGAAGTCGTAAACCTCAACACGAATGGAGGATTTAGCCTTGCCGATCGCATCGACGATGCGCTTTTCCCACCGTTCGGTTGGTATAAAGCAGACGCTGACCTGTGCGGTCCGTCTGCGGACCGAGAAACGCAGGGGTTGCGTTCAGCAATATCACCAACAGGGCTGCTAAATGTCTGATCTGCAGAGAGTTCAAACTCAAGGTCCGCTTCGATGGAAATCGCTCGCGTAAACACCGTAGCTCGTGCCGCGACCTTCCACCACAATCCGCATCCCTGGCCTTATACTCTGCCTCAACTCTTAAGAAACCCTGCAAAAGCTAGCGACGGGGAACGGCAAGTCTTGAAGATCGGCCGGCGAACGGCATCCTTTACACACCAATAGCTGTGATTTCACGGCACCGCATGCTGCACGGAAGCCTATATTTGACACCTCACCAAGCAAGAACACAACGAGAACAAATAAGATCAAGCATCGTCTTGATTTACACGCAATTCAATAGAAAGGACCAATGTCGATAGGCAGAAATCGAACGAGATAAGTGTTTGGGGGCCAGTGAAAAGGCGCCCCAAAAGAGCGGCTTTTGTCGTTCTGCGAACCGATAAAGGGCTAGCCAAACAGGGTCAGAAAAATAATCCCGACTACCGTCAGGGCTCCTAAAATTGGCAGCAACATTATCACTATAAGACGAAACAACTTGTTGCGCTCGTTCTAGGTCAGCGTGACCCATTCGAAATTAGCTTGGCTTATTGCAATTCTTCGCCCCTCTTTGAATAATGGCGCGAAGAATTCGGGTGTAAGGTATAGGGGCAGTGGAGGCTATGCAATCGGCAAGGGCGAGACTAAATGGTTTTGCAACGCGCATGTATGGCGAGATCATCAGCAACCAAGGTACAATAAGGAACCGTAAGAGGCCGCTAGCATCGGAGTGTGAATTATTGCAGGCCGCCGACTACGATAAAAGGAGATGCGTTTTGATTGATAGAAAGGAATTCGACCGAAGGCGACGGAGAGCAATCGAAAAATCACCTTCATTCAATGACATCAATCTGCATATTGTCGGCGTGACGACCGCCTTAGATATATACTAATATGGCCTCCAGGTTTTCGGATGTAATCTTCCACTTTTGCATTAGGTCTTTTGGATGAAGCCTCAAAGGCAGACAAAAAAGCGTTCAGTGGCAGACGCGCTTCATGAACGGAGACACGTCATGAGCGCAGTCATCTTGCGCGACATGCGAACCCGCTTCTTCAACCATGGCCTTGGCTTCCTAGTTCAATCGCTTTGGCCGCTAACGCACATTTTTGTCTTGTTATTTTTGAACACACTTATGGGAAGGTCTGCACCATACGGAAGTAACCCTATGGTATTTTTCGGAGCCGGTGTTGTTCCAACGTTGTCATTTATTTATATTTCAAGATTTATGGCGTATTCAATTATTTTGAATAAAAACATGCTCTCTTTCCCCATAGTGAGGATTACCGACATCATTTACGGTAGAGCATTTCTTGAGATTATAGCTGGATTTATAACTTTATTTTTTATTTGGGTTATACTAACATCAATGGGTATAAGCCCTTATCCAGATGACCCACTACAAGCAGTCTTCGCCTATCTCGCAACTATTCTATTAGCTTTGGGAATTGGCTCAATCATAAGCGTCATGACGACTGTCCTTCCTATTTTTGTTACTGTCTACGCTCTGATGACGATCCTTTTCTACCTTAGTTCGGGCTGTCTTTTCGTAACGCCAAATTTACCTGATCAGATCGCCATTCCACTTTCATATAATCCGCTGGTGCAGTGCGTAGAGTGGATGCGAACGGCATATTTCGAAAACTACAGCGATCGCCTTCTCGATAGGGAGTATGTACTATCGTTTGGTGGTTTGTGTCTGTTGATTGGTTTGCTCGCAGAAAAATATTCAAAGAGATTGATGCTTGACGCCGGATAGCGGTTTGCGTGACCAAAAGGCACCCGGATCATTGAATCTGATGAGCGTAGCTGTTGATTTGTACTAAGAGCTGACCCGAGATAGCGGGAAATTATCACTGAGATTTGACCCATGGGGATGCGGATAAAAAGTTGGACTAATTTATACTGTTAGGCCAAGGCTTTCTTGATACTCGACGGGACTGCGTGAGCCCAGTGATAATTTGATGCGCT
>NZ_LXKN01000003.1 GCF_001692325.1 Rhizobium sp. AC27/96
TTCGGCACATCGACCCATCGACGTTCTTGCCAGCTCTGTTGGGCGAGTTCTGCAAGCTGCACGCCCTTGGCGCCCTCGCGCAGGCTGAACTTCCACGGCGCATCCTCGGCGACATGGCGCAGGAAACCCTCCCACTGAACCTTGAAGCCATTGTCGAATACCTGCGTGTCCGGAACCTCGTCCCACGTCTCGAAGAAGTTGATCGGCTGCGGCTGGTCCGGGTTCCATACCGGCTTTGGCGTATTCACCCGATGCTGCGTCCAGCAGCGCATCAGCCCGCAGACCGCAGACCCGTGCGTGCCGTCGACCTGGAAGGTGACGAGATCGTCACGACGGACGCGAACCGCCCAGGAGGAATTGATGTGGGTGATGATCCCGCCCTCGAGCTCGAAGGTGGCATAGGCTGCATCGTCGGCATCGGCGGCATAGGTCTTGCCGCTCTCATCGACACGACTTGGAATATGGGTGGCGCCGAGGCAGCTCACCGACCTGACCTCGCCGAACAGATTGTCGAGCACATAGCGCCAATGCGGCAGCATATCGAGGATCATGCCGCCGCCGTCGGCCTTGCGGTAGTTCCACGACGGACGCTGCGCCTGCACGCCCCAATCACCTTCGAACACCCAGTAGCCGAACTCGCCGCGCACCGAGAGAATCTTGCCGAAGAAGCCGCTGTCGCGCAGCATGGCGATCTTGCGCAGGCCGGGCAGGAACAGCTTGTCCTGCACCACGCCATTCTTGACGCCGCGCCGTTCGGCGGACGCTGCCACCGACAGCGCCTCTTCCAGCGTCTCGGAGATCGGCTTTTCGCAATAGACATGCTTGCCGGCGGCAATCGCCTTCTCCAGCAACTCGACGCGCATCTGCGTCGAGCCGGCATCGAAGAAGATCGCATTGGCAGGATCGGCCAGAGCGGCATCGAGATCGGTCGTCGTCTTCGACAGGCCGTGCTTGCGGGCAATCGCCTCGATCTTCTCGGCATTGCGGCCGACAAGCACCGGCTCTGGCATCAGCCTGTCGCCATTCGACAAAAGCACGCCGCCCTGCTCGCGGATCGCCAGGATGGAGCGCAGCAGGTGCTGATTGTAGCCCATGCGCCCGGTAATGCCGTGCATGATGATCCCGATTGGCCTTGTCGCCATAAGCCATTCCTCCCGTAAATAACCATATAGTTACATAACTGACATGGCAAAGCGCACCTGTCAACG
>NZ_LXKN01000004.1 GCF_001692325.1 Rhizobium sp. AC27/96
GGCACCTTGTGTGTTGTATCTCTGTTAGACTGCTGCCTGTCCGGTTTGTCGGCCCGATGTTCGCGCATCAGGCCGACCACCGTCGGAAGGACCGTCGGCATCTGAGCCCTGTGGGCTGTGGAGAAGCTTGGTCGCCGTCGGCTGTTCACTGATCCGGATGGTTGCAGGGACGACAGGGTCCGAAGCCACAAGGAGGGATCGATGAACATCTCGAAGTCTATCACACGCAGCGCCGGCGTCGATGTCTCCAAGCCTTGGCTGGATGCAGCACTCCATGGCTGCGAGGCAACGCTGCGGGTCACCAATACGCCCGCCGGACATGGGGAGCTGGTCGACTGGCTTCTTGCCCGGGGTGTTTTGCGGGTTGGACTGGAGGCAACTGGCGGCTATGAGCGCGCGCTCGTGAAGGCGGTGTGCGACAGCGGGCTGGAACTGGTTGTGCATCAGCCCATAGAGATCAAGCTGTTTGCCCGTCTCAAGCGGCTTAGAGCCAAGAATGATCGCATCGATGCAAAGCTGATCGCGAGCGCGACCGCGCAAGTCGATACTATCAAAGCAGCGGCAGATCCGCGTCTGGTCGAGCTGGCCGAGCGGTTGACCGCATATGAGCAGGCGACGGATCTGGCGACCCTGCTCAAGACCCAAATGGAGCATATGAGCCTGCCCGACCTTGTGGCGGAGGCCCGCGCTCAACTGGCCATCCTGGTCACCCGAAAGACCAGGATGATCGCCGACATCATGGCTCGCATCCGGCTCTGGCCCGATCTGGCGCATCGTCTCGGCCTTCTGCGCTCCTTGCCCGGCGTTGGCCCCATCGTGGCGCTCAGCCTGCTGATCCGCATGCCCGAACTGGGGTCCATGCGCAGGGGACAGGCCTCGGCGTTGATCGGTGTGGCGCCATTCGACCGGGATTCGGGTGAGCGCAAGGGCCAGCGCTTCATCGCCGGCGGCCGTCGCCGACCACGCAAATTACTCTACCTTGCGGCATTGACCGCCAAGCGTTGCGACCCCTGCTATGGTGTCTTCGCTAAGCGCCTAATCGCCGCTGGAAAGCCGCCCAAGGTCGCAATCGTCGCCATTATGCGAAAGCTTATCGAGGCGGCCAACCTCATCCTTCAACGCGACAGGCCTTGGCAACAGGCACCGCAATGACATGGTTGCTTCTCCCCGAGGGGAGAAGGGGTT
>NZ_LXKN01000005.1 GCF_001692325.1 Rhizobium sp. AC27/96
AAGCTTATCGAGGCGGCCAACCTCATCCTTCAACGCGACAGGCCTTGGCAACAGGCACCGCAATGACATGGTTGCTTCTCCCCGAGGGGAGAAGGGGTTGCACACGAAAGTCTTGCTGCTGCGCTTTACTGCGTGATCTCCGGCTCGACGAGCTTTGCCAGATTGATCAGCGATTCCTGCCAGCCGAGATAGCAAGCCTCCGGCGGAATAACGTCCGGTATGCCCGCCTGGGTGATGTTCACCTCGGTTCCGACAAGAACCTTCTTCAAGGCGACGGTCACTTCCATTTCGCCCGGCAAGTTCGGGTCGTCGAATTTGTCGGTGTAGCGCACCAGCTCGCCGGGGACGAGTTCGCGAAACTCTCCGCCGAAGCTATGGATTTCGCTGGTCGTAAAATTGCGGAATGACATCTTGAAGGTACCGCCGACGGTGCCTTCGAAGTGGTGCACGCTGCAGGCAAAGCCATTCGGCGGCAGCCACTTGGCAAGCGCGTCCGCTTCGATGAATGCGCGATAGACCTTCTCCGGGCTCGTGGCCAGGACGCGGTGCAGGCGGATGGTATTCGGCATGGCTATGTTCCTTCTGGTTTGACGGAGTGGACGAGCCTAGGACGTGGCAGCTTTTGATAATCCGACATTGATGGATGATTTTTTCTCAAAATGAATTCCGTCAAGGCTTCTGGTTGAGGTTTTCGCTGTGGTCAAAGGACGGGCCACCCGCCCTCGTGGTTCGAGACGGCCCTTTGGGCCTCCTCACCATGAGGGCTACCTCCCTTACCTGGCTCGCAATTCGCTCCGCCCTCATCCTGAGCCTGTCGAAGGATCAGGGCGGCCCGCACGACCCCTGCCAATCTTGAAAAGAGCAGCTATTCATGTCCCACTGGTAATTCCCACGCATTTCCGCCATATACAGCTCGAAACACAGACGGACATACCACCATGAGCAATACGGTCGAATTCGCGCGGATGAACGGGCTTGGAAACAAGATCCTGGTTGTCGACATGCGCGGCCGCAAGGATGCGGTGACGGCCGAGGCGGCGATCGCCCTCAATGCGGATCCTGCCACCCAGTTCGATCAGATCATGGCGATCCACGATCCGAAGGCTCAGGGAACCGATGCCTGGATCGATATCCTCAATTGCGATGGGACCAAGGCGCAGGCCTGCGGCAACGGTACGCGCTGTGTCGTGCAGGCGCTCTCAGCCGAGACGGGAAAGAAGGTTTTTACCTTCCAGACGGTCGCCGGCATCCTGAATGCCGTCGAGCATGAGGACGGGACGATCTCCGTCGACATGGGCAAGCCGGTGTTCGCTTGGGACAAGATCCCCGTTGCCGAAGAATTCGTCGACACAAGCCGCATCGAGCTGCAGATCGGGCCGATCGACAATCCCATCCTGCATTCACCTTCCGTCATGTCGATGGGCAACCCGCATGCGATCTTCTGGGTCGACAAGGACCCGATGTCCTTCGATCTCGCCCGTTTCGGGCCGCTGCTGGAAAACCATCCAATGTTTCCCGAGCGCGCCAATATCACACTGGCACAGGTGATTTCGCCGACCTCACTGCGCACCCGTACCTGGGAGCGTGGCGCCGGTCTGACGCTGGCCTGCGGTTCCGCTGCTTGCGCCTCCGCCGTCAGCGCCGCCCGCACGGGCCGCACCGGCCGCAAGGTGACCATCGACGTCGCCTCCGCGCCGGCGCCGAGCCAGCTGACCATCGAATGGCGGGAGACGGACGACCATGTCGTCATGACCGGCCCTGCCGAGTGGGAATGGTCCGGCACTGTCGATCCCGTGACGGGAAGCTTTTCGCGCGATCCGGAGCAGGGGGCTCAGGCGCGGTGAGCGGGGTCGAGGTCATTACCTTCGGCTGTCGTCTCAACACCTATGAATCCGAAGTGATGAGGGCTGAGGCGGAAAAAGCCGGGCTCAACAATGCTATTCTGGTCAACACCTGTGCTGTCACAGGCGAGGCCGTGCGCCAGGCACGACAGGCGATCCGCCGCGCGCGCCGTGACAATCCGCATGCACGCATCATCGTGACAGGCTGTGCCGCGCAGACCGAGAAGCAGACCTTTGCCGAAATGGCCGAAGTGGATGCCGTTCTCGGCAACGAGGAGAAGCTGAAGAGCGCCTCCTATCGAGCGCTTCCGGATTTCGGTGTTTCGGCGGAAGAGAAGCTGCGCGTCAACGACATCATGAGTGTGCGGGCGACCGTACCGCAGATGATCCGCCATATCGACGGCCATGTGCGCGCTTTCATTCAGGTGCAGAACGGCTGTGACCATCGCTGCACCTTCTGCATCATCCCCTATGGCCGCGGCAATTCCCGCTCGGTGCCGATGGGCGCGGTGGTCGATCAGGCCCGTAACCTTGTCGAAAGCGGTTATCGCGAAATCGTGCTGACCGGCGTCGATGCCACGAGCTATGGTGCCGACCTGCCGGGAACGCCGACGCTCGGCCTGCTTGTCAAGACGCTTTTGAAGCAGCTTCCGGATATCCGCCGGCTGCGGCTGTCTTCGATCGACAGCATCGAAGCTGACAAACACCTGATGGATCTCATCGCCGACGAGCCGCGCTTCATGCCGCATCTGCATCTATCGCTGCAGCATGGCGACGACATGATCCTCAAGCGGATGAAGCGGCGGCACTCGCGCGCCGATGCTATCAGTTTTATCGAGGATGTTCGCCGTCTGCGCCCTGAGACGAGCTTCGGCGCCGATATGATCGCCGGCTTTCCCACCGAGACGGAAGAGATGTTTGCCAATGCCGTTGGTCTTGCCGAAGAGGCCGGCATCGCGCATCTGCATGTTTTCCCTTATAGCCCACGCCCCGGCACGCCGGCCGCCCGCATGCCGCAGCTCGACCGTACCCTGATCAAGGAACGCGCCGCCCGTTTGCGCGCGGCTGGACAAAGACTGCATCTGACCCATCTCGACAATATGGTCGGAACGCGGCAATGGCTGCTCATTGAGAATAATGGGCTTGCCCATACCGAAAACTTCACGCTTGCCGCCGCCCCCGGCCTTCGCCCGCGCGACCTTGTGCAGGTCGCAATCACCGGCCACAATGGCAAGCACCTCGACATGCAACTTCTAGCCGCCAACGCGGCCTAATGCTTCAACGGATACTTCATGGCGCTCGGTTTCATCAAAAAAGTCTTCACCTTCGGCCGTGAAAAGCCGGTTGAAGAGCCGGCGCCTGCGGAGGATTTGCCGAAGGTTGAGGCAGTTGCCCCGGAGCAGGGAGAGCCTGTTTCAGATATTTCGCCGGCTTCCGAACCTGCCGAGCCTGCGTCACCCCCCTCTGTCCCTTCGGGACATCTCCCCCACAAGGGGGGAGATCGGTTGGAGGATGCCGCAGCGGTCGCGCAAGAGCAACAGGTTGAAGAGCCCATAGAGGCAGCTGTTTCGCATGAGATCGAGGCTTCGGTTTCCGAGCCAGCCGCAGCTAATGTAGTTGCTGAACCAGAGCAGGCCGAAGACTCTGAAGCTGATGTTGCGGCAGAAGAGGTTACATCCGAACCGATCTCCCCCCTTGTGGGGGAGATGTCCGACAGGACAGAGGGGGGTGACGAAGGCTCGACAAACTCAGTGTTCTCGTCGGAAAGCATCGAAGCTCAGACAGAATCGGAACCGTCGCCGGAAACTACCGATACCCCAGCCGTAATTCCCATCCTCCCCAAGGGCTTCGCCACCGCCTCCAGCGTCCCCGAGCCCACCTCGGAAGCACCGAAACAAAAACTTTCCTGGTTCCAGCGCCTGCGCGCCGGCCTCGCGCGCACCTCGTCGCAACTCACCGGCCAGATCGCCGCGCTCTTCACCAAGCGCAAGCTCGACGATCAGACGCTGCAGGATCTGGAGGATCTGTTGATCCAGGCCGATCTTGGCGTCGAGACGGCGATGCGGGTCACCGATACGCTGGCCTCGGAACGATACGGCAAGGACGTCACGAGCGAGGATGTCGGCCGCATCATGGCGCAGGAAATCGCCAAGGTGCTGAAGCCGGTCGCCAAGCCGCTGCAGCTCGATCTCAGCCACAAGCCGCATGTCATTCTCGTCGTCGGCGTCAACGGCACCGGCAAGACGACGACCATCGGCAAGCTGGCCTCGAAACTCTCAGGTGCCGGGCTGAAGGTCATGGTCGCCGCCGGCGACACGTTCCGTGCTGCCGCCATCGAGCAATTGAAGATCTGGGCCGACCGTACGAAGTCGGAGTTCATCGGCACCAAGCTCGGCGCGGATGCGGCCGGCCTTGCCTTCGACGCCTTCCAGCAGGCCAAAGCCAACAAGAGCGACGTGCTGATCATCGACACCGCCGGCCGTCTGCAGAACAAGGCGGAGCTGATGGCCGAGCTCGAAAAGATCGTCCGCGTGCTCGGCAAGCTCGATCCGGATGCGCCGCACACCGTGCTGCAGACGCTGGATGCCACCACGGGCCAGAATGCATTGAACCAGGTGGAAATCTTCCGCAATGTCGCGGGCGTCAACGGGCTGATCATGACGAAGCTTGATGGCACGGCGCGCGGCGGCATCCTTGTCGCCATCTCGGCCAAGCATAAGTTGCCGGTCTATTTCATCGGCGTCGGCGAAGGTGTAGACGACCTCGAGCCGTTCGAGGCCGAGGATTTCGCCAACGCCATCGCAGGGACGGGCGCTGGAAGCAGCCAATGAACGACAAGAACAAATTCGACGATAGCGAAAGTGCCGCAATGACGACCAGCGACAACGAACTCACCCCAAGTGCCGCCGACAAGCATCATCCGATGCTGAAACTGGTGCTGGAACTCGGGCCCTTGCTGGTGTTCTTCTTCGGCAATCTGCGTGGAGAGTGGCTGGCGCAGCAATTTCCGCAGTTGGCGGCGCTTGGCGGGCCTCTCTTCGTCGCCACCGGCCTGTTCATGGCGGCAACGGTGCTCTCGCTCGTCGTTTCGAAGGTCATGCTCGGCCATCTGCCGCTGATGCCTTTCGTATCAGGCATCGTCGTCCTCGTCTTCGGCGCGCTCGGCATCTACCTGCAGAACGAAACCTTCATCAAGATGAAGCCGACCATCGTCAACGCCTTGTTCGGCGTGGTGCTGCTCGGCGGCCTTGGTTTCGGCAAGTCGCTGCTTGGCTATGTCTTCAATGCCGCCTTTCAGCTCGATAGCGAAGGCTGGCGCAAGCTGACGCTGCGCTGGGGCCTGTTTTTCCTGGTTCTGGCCGTGCTCAATGAAGTCGTCTGGCGCCTGTCGAACTGGTATTACCTGCCCGACGTCAAGGCTGCCGACAATCTCTGGGTTAATTTCAAGGTCTGGGGAACGATGCCGATCACCATCCTCTTCACCCTGTCGCAGATGCCGCTGATCATGAAGCATACGATCGAGCAACCGGCGGAATCAGGCAAATGATCGAAGCCGTCGACGCGCAGAACCGCTACCGGCAGCAAAACTTCTGGTTCATCGCCTGCGCCCTCGTTCTGCTCGTGCAGATCGTGGCGGAATATATGATGGGCCGCGTGCCGATCTGCACCTGCGGCTATGTGAAGCTGTTCGAGCCTGTTGTGAAATCCAGCGGCAATTCGCAGCATATCGCCGACTGGTACACGCCGTCGCACATCATCCACGGTTTCCTGTTTTTTGGCCTCACGCATCTGATCATGCGCCGGAAGCCGCTGTCGATGCGCCTGTTCGTTGCCACGCTGATCGAATCCGGCTGGGAGCTCCTGGAGAACTCCCCCATCATCATCAACCGCTACCGCGCGGCGACGATCTCGCTCGATTATGTTGGCGACAGCATTCTGAATTCGGCGATGGACGCAGTGTTCATGGTGGTCGGCTTTTTCTTTGCCTGGCGTGCGCCGGTGGTCGTGACGATCGCCATCGCCATCTTCTTCGAGCTGCTGACCGGTTACCTGATCCGCGACAATCTCACGCTCAATGTGCTGATGCTGGTCTGGCCAGTCGAGGCGATCAAGACCTGGCAGGGTGGGATTTAGCCGATTTTTAAATTTAGCGATGGCAGCACTCACCATTGCCAAAAATCGCCATAAAATTGCATTTACTCTCGTAATATCGCGTCACGGCAAAGTCGTTGCTGCTGTGCGATCTTGCGAGGGGGCGCAGATGTCGAGCATCGCAGTCGCAGTGCTATTGGCCGTAGTCACATCCAAATCGCCGACAGGTTTCACCGATGCCGGACTTCTGATTGCCGATTGCAACAGCAGCTCTCGGCAACTTGTTTCCGGCTATGTCATCGGCTGGCTGGATAAATGGAATCGAGATGATTTTCTTGCCCGTCGCGGCATTGCCCAATCGATCCCCAATGTCCGGGCGATGACGAACTGGGGCTATTTCGGCGAGTCTGTCGGCGTCGATATCTGCATTTCACCGCAGCTTGATCCAGCAAAGATCACTGGCATGTTCTGCGATTTCCTTACCCACAATCCAACACTCAAGGATGCACCAGCTGAAGATGTCATGAACACGTTCACGCGCGGCAATTTCCTCTGTGACAAGCAATAACTCCGATTATTTCGGCTCAAAGCAGAGTGTGCGGTCGGACTTCAGGATACCGGCTTTCCCTGCGCCTTCGCTATGGCCGGATAGAGCCCTTCCTTCAAACTCGTCGGCGTAAACGGGCCGACCTGCTTGTAGAGGATCGTACCGTCGGGGGCGACGAGGTAGCTCTCCGGAATGCCGTAGACGCCCCAGTCGATGGCGGCGGTGCCATTGGGGTCGATGCCGATCGCCTTGTAGGGATTGCCGAGCTCGCCGAGGAAGCGCAACGCATTCTCGCTCGTATCCTTGTAATTGATCGCGACGATATTGAGCCGTCCGTCCTTGGCAAGTTCCTTCAGCACGGGATGCTCGTCGCGGCAGGGAATGCACCAGGAGGCGAAGACGTTGACGAGGGTGAGCTTGCCCTTGATGGCGTCGTCGGTCAGTGACGGCAGATTGGAGCCTTCAAGCGGCGGCAAAGCGAGTTTCGGCGCCTTCGTGCCGATCAGTGCCGAGGGGATGGCGGAGATGTCGGTGCCGTGAACTTCCTGGTCGTACATGACCTTGCCGACAGCAAGCGCGATGCAGGCAAAGACGATGAGCGGGATCAGCGCCAGCAAATAGCGCGCGGTGCCGCCGCCGCCGGATTTCGGCTGGTCCTTGTTATCGGCATCGGTGGTCATTTCGCGTCGCCTTCGGGCGGGCGCTGCGAGCGGCGGCGAATGCCGGATGCTTCAAGCGCCGCCAGTTCGCGGCGGCGCAGGCGTCCGTCGATCCATGTCCAGGCGATGATGGCAAGGATCATGACGCCGGCAAAGCCATAGGAGCCGAAGACATAGAAGGGATGGGTCATGCTATTCCTCCCGGCTTGCCATGCGGGCGGCAATGCGGCGCTGCGCGGCGATGCGGCGGCGCCAGATCTCGTTGCGGATCGCCATCAGATGCAGCGTAAAGAACAACAAGGTGAAAGCCAGCGCCATGATGAAGAGCGGCCAGAGGAATTCCGCGTCGATGGCCGGGCCATCCATGCGCATGATGCTTTCCGACTGATGCAGGGTGTTCCACCAGTCGACCGAGAACTTGATGATCGGAATGTTGATGAAGCCGACCAGCGTCAACACGGCGGCGACGCGCGCGGCCTTGGACGGATCGTCCATGGCGCGGTTGAGCGCGATCAGGCCGAGATACATCAGGAACAGGATGAAGACCGAGGTCAGGCGCGCATCCCAGACCCAATAGGTGCCCCACATCGGCTTGCCCCAGAGCGAGCCGGTGACGAGTGCAATCAGCGTGAAAGCGGCGCCGAGCGGGGCGGCGGTCTTGCCGGCGACGTCGGCCAGCGGATGGCGCCAGACGAGCGTGCCGATCGCCGACATGCTCATGATCGTATAGCACATCATCGAAAGCCAGGCGGCCGGAACGTGAATATACATGATGCGGACGGTATCGCCCTGCTGGTAATCGCCCTCGGTCGTAAACGAGAGATAGAGGCCGATCGCTAGGAGTATGGCCGTAATCGCCGCCAGCCAGGGAATGAGACGCGCCGAGAAAGCCAGGAACCGCGTGGGGTTGGCGAGGTCGGAAAATCGGCTGATCGCAGGGCTGATATCGCTCATGCGGCTTGTTTAACCCGATATGGCTTTTCCGGCAATCGACAGCATTGTCTCAGATGAGCGAAAGAGTATCTCATCAAGATCAATCTGTCGTGTTGCGCAGCGCGAGCGCGGCGGCGGCCGGGCCGATGACGGCGAAGAACAGGGTCAGCGCGATGAGGATCAGGAAAGGTGGCAGGAAGGGTTGCGGCCCTTCGACTGCGGCATAGGTGGCGCTGACGCCGAAGATCAGCACCGGGATTGCCAATGGCAGCACGAGGATCGACACCAGCAGGCCGCCGCGCGGCAATGCCACCGCCACCGCCGCGCCGACCGCGCCGATAAAGGTGAGCGCCGGCGAGCCGACAAGCAAGGTGAGCGCCGTCGCCGCGATTGCGGTCTCGCTCATATTCATGAAGAGTCCTAGCAGCGGCGAGGCGATGACCAGCGGCAGGCCCGTCGCCACCCAATGCGCCGCGCATTTGATAAAAACGGTGAGCACCAACGGCGTTTCCTGCATGACGAGCAGATCGAGGGAGCCATCATCGCGTTCGGCCTGGAACAGACGGTCTAGGCCGAGAAGGCAGGCAAGCAGAGCGCCGATCCAGACGATGGCCGGGCCGATGCGGGACAGCAGTTTCAGGTCGGGACCGACGCCGAAGGGAATGACCGCGACGACGGTCAAGAAGAAGAGGATGCCGATGAGGGCACCACCGCCGGCGCGGACCGAGAGCTTGAGGTCGCGGAGGAAGAGGGCGGTCATGGGGTGATCCTGCCGTGGCGAGAGATACCCCCCTCTGTCCCTTTCGGGCCATCTCCCCCACAAGGGGGGAGATTGGTAACTTGTAGCGCGCACGAGCCCCAATCTAACATCGAATCCGCAGAGACAGAGCTTAGCACCTTTGTAAGCAGATGCCGCAGGCTCCCAACGATCTCCCCCCTTGTGGGGGAGATGTCCCGAAGGGACAGAGGGGGGTGACGCAGGTTCGGCAAACTCCTCATTGTCGACATCATCCCCAAACCCCTTCGCTTACCCCGGCAAACCCGGTCATCCGCATTTCCTGCACATTCTCCAGTTCCAGCGGCTGATGTGTCGCGGCAAGGACAATGCCGCCCTTCTGCTGATGCGCCGAGATCAAGTCGGTAAAGAGCTGGTCTGCAGAAGTGTCCACCGCCGCCGTGGGTTCGTCGAGGATCCAGATCGGGCGATGGGCGACCAGGAGTTTGGCGAAAGCGATTCGGCGCTGCTGGCCGGCGGAGAGGTAGCCGAATGGGAGATGGGCGATATCGGCAAGCCCGACGGCATCCGCCGCCGCCTCGATACCGAGACCGGCGCCCCCCGGCATATCGCCAAGGAAGGTTTTCCAGAATGTCAGGTTTTCGGCGACGGTCAGCTCCGATTTCATTGCATTGCGATGGCCGAGATAGTGGCTGGCTTCGCCGGGCGCGCGCTCCGAATCGCCGTCGATGCCCGACAATGTGACGCGACCCTTTTCCTGCCTTAGAAGACCGGCCACAACACGCAGAAGCGTCGACTTTCCAGAGCCGTTGCGGCCGGTGAGAACGAGCGCGTCACCACCCTCCAAGCCAAAGGAAACGTTCGAGAAAATCAGGTCTTCGCCCCGCCTCGCCGCCAGATTTTCAGCCCTTAGATGCATTCGCTCAGGCTTTCCTATTTTCTTTACCGCAATGCGCAAAAAATTGTCCAAATTTGCATCTTGTCACTCTGGCAAGTCTTTACGAAATTATCTATAAGACCTGCAACCACGCCAGCGGTCGGCGTGAATTTCATCCTTGCGCCGAACATAAGGTTTTCTGCCTTACGTGCGGACAGCGGAAATGGCCGTACCCGCATCCTGATGTGCATAAAGTGCATAGGCGTTCGCACGACTGTGTTGGCTATCAGAAACGGGGTATCTCGTGTCTAAATCTCTTGACAGTTTCAATTGTCGTTCCACGCTGACCGTGGACGGAAAAGACTATGTCTATTTCAGCCTGCCCAAGGCTGAAGCGAATGGTCTGCCCGATGTTTCCAAGCTGCCTTACTCCATGAAGGTGCTTCTGGAAAACCTGCTGCGTTTTGAAGACGGGCAGTCGGTCACCAAGGAACATATCCTCGCCGTCGCCGAATGGCTGACCAACAAGGGTACCGTCGAGAACGAAATCGCCTATCGCCCGGCGCGCGTGCTGATGCAGGACTTCACCGGCGTTCCCGCCGTGGTCGACCTTGCCGCCATGCGTGACGCGATGGTCTCGCTGGGTGGTGATCCGGAGAAGATCAACCCGCTGGTTCCCGTCGATCTGGTCATCGACCACTCGGTCATCGTCGACGAATTCGGCACGCCGCAGGCTTTCGCCCGCAACGTCGAGCTTGAATATCAGCGCAATGGCGAGCGTTACCGCTTCCTGAAGTGGGGCCAGCAGGCGTTCAAGAACTTCCGCGTCGTTCCTCCCGGCACCGGCATCTGTCATCAGGTGAATCTCGAATATCTCGGCCAGACTGTCTGGACGAAGGAAGAGGACGGCGAAACCATCGCCTATCCCGACACCTGCGTTGGCACCGATTCGCACACGACCATGATCAACGGTCTCGGCGTTCTCGGCTGGGGCGTCGGCGGTATCGAAGCTGAAGCCGCCATGCTCGGCCAGCCGGTTTCCATGCTGCTTCCGGAAGTCATCGGCTTCAAGCTGACGGGCAAGCTCAAGGAAGGCGTCACCGCGACCGACCTCGTTCTGACCGTCGTGCAGATGCTGCGCAAGAAGGGCGTCGTTTCCAAGTTCGTCGAATTCTTCGGCCCCGGCCTTGACGCACTGCCGCTCGCCGACCGCGCCACCATCGGCAACATGGGTCCGGAATACGGCGCGACCTGCGGCTTCTTCCCGGTCGACAAGGAAACGCTGAACTACCTCAACATGTCCGGCCGCGCGAAGGATCGCATCGCGCTCGTCGAAGCCTATTCAAAGGCTCAGGGCATGTGGCGCGACAATGACGGTGCCGACCTCGTCTTCACCGATACGCTCGAGCTCGATCTTGGCGACGTCGTACCGGCCATGGCTGGCCCGAAGCGCCCGGAAGGCCGTATTCCTCTGGAAAACATCGCCTCCGGTTTCGCCGGTTCGCTGGAAACCGAATACAAGAAGCCTGGCCAGCTCTCCAACCGCTATGCGGTCGAAGGCACGGACTTCGATCTCGGCCATGGCGACGTTGCGATCGCCGCTATCACGTCGTGCACCAACACCTCCAACCCCTCGGTGCTGATCGCTGCCGGCCTGCTCGCCCGCAACGCCGTCGCCAAGGGTCTGAAGAGCAAGCCGTGGGTCAAGACCTCGCTGGCGCCAGGATCGCAGGTTGTCGGCGAATATCTCGCCAAGTCCGGCCTGCAGGCTGATCTCGACAAGCTCGGCTTCAATCTGGTCGGCTTCGGCTGCACCACCTGCATCGGCAACTCCGGCCCGCTGCCGGCGCCGATCTCGAAGACGATCAACGACAAGGGCCTGATCGTATCAGGCGTTCTCTCCGGCAACCGCAACTTCGAAGGCCGTATTTCGCCTGACGTCCAGGCGAACTACCTGGCCTCGCCGCCGCTCGTCGTCGCCTATGCGCTGGCCGGCTCGGTGCAGCTCGACCTGACGAAGGAGCCGATCGGTGAGGACCAGAACGGCAAGCCGGTCTATCTGAAGGATATCTGGCCGACCTCGCATGAGATTCAGGAATTCATCCTGAAATACGTCACCCGCGAACTTTACGAATCCAAGTACGCCGACGTCTTCAAGGGCGATGCCAACTGGCAGGCCGTGCAGGTTCCTCCGGGCCAGACCTATGCCTGGGACGACAACTCGACCTATGTCCAGAACCCGCCTTACTTCGTGGGCATGGGCAAGACCGGCGCCGGCATTTCCGATATCAAGGGCGCCCGCGTTCTCGGCCTCTTCGGCGACAAGATCACCACCGACCACATTTCCCCGGCCGGTTCGATCAAGGCTGCCTCGCCGGCTGGTTCCTACCTCATCGGCCATGGCGTCGGCGTCGCCGACTTCAACCAGTACGGCACGCGCCGTGGCAATCATGAAGTGATGATGCGCGGCACCTTCGCCAACATCCGCATCCGCAACCACATGCTCGGCCCGAACGGCAAGGAAGGTGGCTACACCATCCACTATCCGTCCAAGGAAGAGACGTCGATCTACGATGCGGCCATGCAGTACAAGGCCGAGGGCGTTCCGCTCGTCATCTTCGCCGGTGTCGAATACGGCAACGGCTCGTCGCGCGACTGGGCTGCCAAGGGCACCAACCTGCTCGGCGTACGCGCCGTGATCGCCCAGTCCTTCGAGCGTATCCACCGCTCGAACCTGGTTGGCATGGGCGTCATCCCCTTCGTCTTCGAGGACGGCACCACCTGGGCCACCCTTGAGCTGAAGGGCGACGAACTCGTCACCATCGAAGGCCTGGCCGATATCAAGCCGCGCGAGCGCAAGATCGCCAAGGTTACCTATGGCGACGGCACGGTTCGCGATATCCCGATCATCTGCCGCATCGACACGCTGGATGAGGTCATCTACGTCAACAATGGCGGCATCCTGCAGACCGTTCTGCGCGATCTCGCTGCCTGATAGGCTCTAAAAGCCGCAAATTACGCGCCGCCGGGGAAAGTTTCCCGGCGGCGTCTTGTTTTTCACGCCGATGTGTACGGCAGGTCAGGTGCCGCACGCCGGTCTCACCCCATCGTGACTTTGCGTCATCACGCTAAACTATTATCTCTTGTTTCAGATTTTTCGGGCTTGATACGGGCTTGGTTGCCCGAAGGAGCGTGAGTGGTTTCAGGGCCTGCGCAGGCAGACGGCCTTTGAAATTTGACAATGAGGTACAAGGGAAATGCGCCTTCGACTTTCGATTCTACTTCTGGCAGGCATCGCGCTGGCAAGTTCGCTGCATGCGCAGGAGGCTGCGAAGATCAAGGGCGTGGTCGAGCTCTTCACCGCACAGGGCTGCGCTTCCTGTCCACCCGCCGACGCCGCTTTCCGCAAGCTGATCCGCCAGGGTGACGTGGTGGCGCTTGCCTATCATGTCGACTACTGGAACTATCTCGGCTGGAGCGACACGATGGCGTCCAAGGACAATACGGCGCGCCAATATGCCTATGCGCGCGCGCTGGGCCGCAGCGGCGTCTACACGCCCCAGGCCGTCGTCAATGGCCGCGACCATATGAACGGCGCGGATCTCAATGCGATCAACGTCAAGCTCGATAGCTTCCAGCGCAGCGGCGAAGGTCTGACCATCCCCGTCAATGCCGCCATGAAGGACGACGAGCTGTCGATCAAGATCGGCGCTGGCCAAGGCAAGGCCAATGTGGTCGTCGTCTATTTCGACAAGGAACAGATGGTGGCTCCGAAGGGCGGCGAAAACAACGGCCAGCAGATCGCCTACATGCATGCGGTTTCAGATGTCGAAACCGTTGGTATGTGGGACGGCAAGGCCATGAATATCGTCCTGCCCGCCAATGTGCTTGATAAGGCCGGCCGCAGAGGGCTTGCGGTTCTCCTGCAGTCTTCGACGCCCACGGGCGATCCCGCAGCCATCATCGGCGCGACGGTGTTGACCATCGGCTCGGACGGCTGAGCGGCTTTTTTTTAAGCTGACCCCTAAGCCTTCTATTTCGGCTGGCGCCGAAAAGGGTCCCTATTTTGGCTGATGCCAAAAAGTCCTCTATTTCGGCTAACGCCGAAGAGAGCGGGGTGCCCGGCGAGGACGCATTCGGGGCTGGGGTTTATCGATACGCCCCCGGCCGGGCCGCTTGACGCGGCGGCGCCAAGCGGTTGCCTATACTTCCTGCAAATCGGGCGGCGTTTTGACTGAAATGCGGCGCCGCCGAGATGCTTTCGGGGGCAGGAAAGAAATTGTGAGCCGCCAGGTGTCTTGCAATTTGGTGCGGCTGAGGCAAACTGTCATTCTCTTGTCATGAGATAGCCCCTGGGGGATTGATGACTGATCAGCCGGATTTGCGCCATAGCGAAAGCCGTTCCGTCGACACCAACACCACCTCCGTCGTCGTCGATCTCAGGGAATACAAACAGAGCAAGGACCCGCTGCCGGTGACATTCCATCGCCGTGAGCTGGATGCCATTCTCTGGATCTACGGTCGTATGGTCGGGGAGGGCGAGTGGCGGGACTATGCCATTGACCACCTCAAGGACATGGCGGTTTTCTCCGTCTTCAAGCGCTCAGGCGAATTGCCGCTCTTCCGCATCGAAAAGAACCCGAAGCTGGCAGCCAAGCAAGGCGCCTTCTCCGTGGTCAACACCAACGGCATGATCCTGAAACGCGGCCATGACCTGCAACAGGTCCTGAAGGTTTTCGACAAGCAGCTGAAGCTGGTGGATAAGTAGCTTTTTTCAGTTGGCTGCGTTGTTTGCGGAGAGTGCTGCACCCCCTCCGTCACTGTCGTGACATCTCCCCCACAAGGGGTGAGATCGTTGGGAGTTTGCGGGACGCCCCTTCAAACCAACAGCCCACACATTCAACAGATTCGATATTCGTTTAGGGCAAGAGCGTGCAGCTGGTTACCAATCTCCCCCCTTGTCGGGGAGATGTCGCGACAGCGACAGAGGGGGTATCAGAGGCTCAACACGAGCGCAAATCTACCCCTCAAACAACGTCCCTGGATAAACGCCTAGATCCGGATCGCTCTCCGCGCCGTCGCCGAGCGCCTTCTGCATCAGCATCGTGTCCAGCCACCGGCCATGCTTGTAGCCCGTGCCTTTCAGCAGCCCGACCTCGGTGAAGCCCGCCGAGCGATGCACGGCGACGGAGGCCGGGTGAGCGCCGCCGATGACGGCGATCATCTGGCGGAAGCCCAGCGTCTGGCAGCTCTCCACCAAGGCTTTGAGTAGCAGCCCGCCAACACCGTGGCCGCGAGCTTCCGGCGCGAGATAGATCGAATCCTCCACCATCCAGCGATAGGCTGGGCGGGTGCGGAATGCCGAGGCATAGGCATAGCCGAGGAACGCGCCGCCTTGGTCCTCGGCAACAATGTAGGGGTAGGCCTTTTCCTGGATCGCCTGGAAACGGCCAGCCATCTCCTCTTCGTTTGGGGGCGTGATCTCGTAGCTGGCCGTGCCATTCAGCACGGAATCGCGGTAGATGGCGGTGATGTGGGGGAGGTCGTTTACGGTTGCGCTGCGAAGGCTGACGGACATTGCTTTTCTTGCCTGATCTGCTCGATGTGATGGTCGATATCAAATCGCAGGACTATGCTCCAGGCAAATAAAAAGGCGGCCGAAGCCGCCTTTCCGAATGTCTCGTTCAAGCCGTGCGATTAGCGGCGATTGCCCATAAACTGCAGCAGGAACATGAACAGGTTGATGAAGTCCAGGTAGAGCGACAGGGCGCCCATGATGGCCTTGCGGCCAGCCACGGTGGCATCGTCGGCAGCGTAGTACATTTCCTTGATCCGCTGCGTATCGTAGGCGGTGAGGCCTGCGAAGATCAGCACGCCGATCACCGAGATGGCGAACTGCAGGGCGGACGAAGCCAGGAAGATGTTGACCAGCATCGCGATGATCAGGCCGAAGAGACCCATCATCAGGAACGAACCCATCGCCGACAGGTCACGCTTGGTCGTGTAGCCGTAGAGCGACAGGGCGCCGAACGAGGCGGCGGTCACGAAGAAGGTCTGCACGACGCTCTGGCCGGTGTAGATGATGAAGATTGACGACAGCGACAGGCCTACCAGCGCGGCGTAGACCCAGAAGGTCGTCGTCGCGGCGGCCACGCTCATGCGGTTAATCCTGAAGCTCAGGAAGAAGACCATTGCCAGCGGAGCCAGAATGACCACCCACTTCAGCGGGCTCAGATAGATCGCCTGGCCGAAGGCCGTGATCTGTCCGTTGGAGAAAGCGAGCGAGAACGAAAGATAGGCAGCAACACCCGTGATCGCCAGACCCAGCGCCATCAGGTTATAGACCTTGAGCATGTAGGCTCGAAGGCCTGCGTCTATCATCGCACCGGATTGCGCATCGCTCTGCGCCCGGTTTTGGTAATTGCGAAAGTCAGCCATGTTTTCCTCTTTCAAGCTCCAAAGTGAGTACGGTGTCGGGCCTCTCGGGCCCAGGCGCCGCTGCGGAGCTCCAGCATGCCTGCACAGAATATGAGGCTTTCAAGCCTTATACACAAGGGTCAAGGGGACGGCGCCGCGTTAAATCGATGTAATATCGGGTCGATTCGTATTGTTCTGTCAATGGTCGGAAGGGGTTAAAGCTCGCGCAGTACCGGGGCTGCCTTCTGGCCGAGGATGCGCCACGTACCGATCAGTCCGATACCAACAGTCAGCACCAGCGCGATGATGAGGGTGGAGAAGGCGACGTCAGGCATGAAGGTCGAGGGCAGGCGCATGATGCGGCTGACGATGTACCAGGCGGAGGCCGAGCCGGCGATCAAGGCGAAGATCGCCGTCGCCACACCGAGGATCAGATATTCGTAGCTGAAGGCTCGGATCAGCATGGCCCGAGTCGCGCCGAGCGTCTTGAGGATGACGGCATCATGAGTGCGGGCGCGATTGCCGGCCGCAAGCGCACCGGCAAGCACCAGCACGGAGGCTATGAGCGCGACGGATGCGGCCGCGCGGATGGCGGTGGCGAGCTGGCCGACAAGTGTGTTGACGACGTCGAGTGCGTCTTTGACGCGAACGCTGGTGATGGTGGGATAGGCGTTGGTGACCTTCCGCAGGATCGCCGCTTCCTGCTCCGAGGTGGCTGAAGTATCGGTCAGGGTTGCGAGCCAGGCGTGCGGCGCTCCCTTGAAGGTGTTGGGCGAGAAGATCATCACGAAGTTGATCGACAGGGACTGCCATTGCACCTTGCGGAAGCTGGCGATCTTGGCGGTGATGTTGCGGCCGAGGACGTTGACGGTGACCTTGTCGCCGAGCTTCAGGCCAAGCGCCTTGCCTTCCTCGCCGGAGAAGGAGACCAGCGGTTCGCCGCTATAATCCTTGTCCCACCATTGCCCTTCGGTGAGCGCGGCATTTTCGGGCAGGGTTTCGGCATAGGTGATGCCGCGGTCGCCGCGCAGCACCCATTGGCCAGCAGCCGGCACCTTCATCTTGGTGACATCCTCGCCGTTGAAGGCGACGATGCGTCCGCGCAGCATCGGCGCTTCGACGAGCTTGCCCTTGGGATCCTCGTTGAGGACGATCTTGCGGAAGCCCTCCAGTTCCGGTCCCTGGATGTCGACGAAGAAGAAGTTCGGCGCTTTTTCGCTCATGCGTCCGGTGAGTTCGTGGCGCATGTTGCCGTCGATCAGCGTCAGGGTCACCAGCAGTGCGAGGCCAAGGCCGAGGGAGAGCACGACGGAGCCGGTCAATGCGCCGGGGCGGTGGATATTGCCGATCGCCAATCGCAGGGCCGGCGAGCGCACACGCGGACTGCGGCGGGCAAGCCAGGAGAGCCCGGCGGCAACCAGGCGCAGCACGACGAAGGCAGCGGCGATCGAGACGACGAAGACGATGGCGATGAAGCGGTCATAGGCAGTGAGGATTGCCAGGGCTGCGAGCGCCGCCATCAGGACGCCGGCAGCAAGCAGATAGGACCAGCCGGGCAGGCGGCGCGCCTCGAAGCCTTGTTCGCGGAAAAGGGCCGTCGCCGGCACTTCGCGGGCATGGCCGAGCGGTGGAATGGCAAAGGCAAGCGTCGTCAGCAGGCCGAAGACGGCAGCCAGCATCAGCGGGCCGGGGTAAAGGCGCGGCACTGTCGATATGGGCAGAAATTCCGCCATGAACTGCGAGGCTATCACCGGGGCAATAGCGCCGAGCACAAGGCCGATGGCAACGCCGGCGAGCGCAATGATCGCGATCTGGATGAGATAGATCAACACCACGACGAAAGCGGGCGCGCCCAGGCATTTGAAGGTGGCGATGGTGGTGCGTTTGGAATCGAGGAATGCACGCACGGCATTGGCGACGCCGACGCCGCCGACGATGAGAGCCGCCAGTCCCACCAATGTCAGGAACTGCGAGAAGCGGGTGATATTGTCGGCAAGCTCAGGTGCAGCCCGGCTGCTGGTGCGGATCGACCAGCCGGCCTGCGGGAAGGCAGCGTTGGCGCGATCGCCGATATTGCGCAGGCCCGTCGCGGGGTCGTTCATGCGGATCCTGTAGGCCTGCTCGACAAGGCTGCCTGTCGTGATCAGGCCCGAGGCGGCCAATGCGTCGCGGCTGGTCAGCAGACGCGGCGCGAAGCCGAAACCTTCCGAGACGGCGTCCGGCTCATTGGCGATGGTGCCGGTGATGCGCAGCCTGGTATTGCCCAGCAGCAGATCGCTGCCGACCTTGAGGTTCAGTCGTTCGAGCAGCAGCGGCGCGACGACGGCGCCATAGGCACCATCCTTGGTGGCGAGCAGGGTCGATAGCGGCTGATCGGGATCGGCCTGGAAGGTACCGTAGAGCGGATAGGCGTCATCAACCGCCTTGACCTCAACCAGCGCCTGATCGGAGCCATCGGGCAGGCGGGACATGGAACGCAAGTTGGTAGAGCGGGAGAGCTTGCCGAGGCCCTGCAGATAGGCCAGTTCCTCCGGTGTCGCCTCGCGATTGCGCAGCTCGAAACGAACGTCGCCGGCCAGCAGCGACTGGCCTTGCGTCGAGATGGCGTCGGTGATTGAGCGCGATACGGAATTGACGGCGGCTATCGCGCCGGTGCCAAGCGCTATGCAGGCGAGGAAGATGTAGAAGCCGCCAAGGCCGCCGCGCAGCTCGCGCAGGGCAAGGCGGAAGGCGAGAGGCAGACGCATTCCCGCCGCACCCGTCATGCTATCGCCGCCTGATGGACGCGTGTGCGGGCGCTGTCATTCTCGATCTCGCCAGAGCGTACGCGGATCTGGCGCGAGCAGCGGGCGGCGAGCGCCGGGTCGTGCGTGACGAGCAGCATGGTGGTGCCGCGCTCGGCTTGCTGGGCGAAAAGCAGGTCGGCGATCTGCCGTCCGGTATCGGTATCGAGATTGCCTGTCGGTTCATCGGCGATCAGCACGGCAGGCGACGGCGCAAGGGCGCGGGCAATCGCCACGCGCTGCTGCTCACCGCCGGAAAGCTGGCCGGGATAGTGATTGAGCCGCTCGCCCAGCCCCACCGCCTCCAGTTCCCGCCGGGCGATATCGAAGGCGTCCCTGTTGTTGGCAAGTTCCAGCGGCACTGCGACATTTTCCAGCGCCGTCATATTGGCAATGAGATGGAAGGACTGGAAGACAATGCCGATATTGCGGCCGCGGAAATCGGCGATGCGGTCTTCGCTGAGGCTGTGCAAAGGCGTGTCACGGATCACAAGTTCGCCGCTGTCGAGCTTTTCGAGGCCAGCCAGCACCATGAGCAAGGTCGACTTGCCGGAACCAGAGGGGCCGACGATACCGACGGCCTCACCTTCCATGATTGTAAGGTCGATGCCCTTCAGCACATGGACTGATGCGGCGGCATTGCCGAGCGTCAAATCCGCCTTCTTCAGCTCGATGATGGTTTTTGCCAATGCGAACGCCCTATATATCAGAGAACATCAAAGATAATGGCGGGCGCGATTTGGCCCGAGCAGCGAATTTAGGGAATGGATCATGAGATTTAAAGTTGCTGCGTTTCAATTCGCTGTCATCACTTTCGGTCTTTTGTTTGGCGCCGTGAGTGCGGCTGAGGCGCGAACCATCCAACTCGTCGGGTTCGGCGATAGCCTGATGGCCGGCTATCAGCTGCCGCCGGGCAATGGCTTTCCGGCCAAGCTCGAGGCGGCGCTGAAAGCAAAGGGGTTGGATGTGGCTGTCGCCGATGCAGGCGTTTCCGGCGATACGACATCCGGCGGGCTTTCCCGCATAGACTGGTCCGTGCCCGACGGCACCGACGGTGTGGTTCTGGAGCTTGGCGCAAATGACGCTCTGCGCGGCATTCCGCCGGAACAGACGGAAAAGAACCTGGAGACGATGATCGAAAGGTTGAGGGAGCGGAAGATCCCGGTCTTCCTCGCCGGCATGCTGGCGCCGCCGAACATGGGGCCGGATTATGCCGAGAAATTCAACCCGATCTACAAGCGTCTGGCAGACAAATACCAGGTCACGCTCTATCCGTTCTTCCTAGACGGCGTGGCTGCGCAGGCTGATCTTCAGCTCGACGACGGCATGCATCCGAACCCCAAGGGTGTCGATGTCATGGTCGAGCGTATCTTACCGGCCGTTATCAAGTTTGTAGGGATGATTGACGCAGGTGCGAAATAGATGCTTGCACCGACTGCAAATGCGTGATTCCCTGCTTATACCTGCAAGAGATTCGGGGAGTGCTCGTGATGCCGAGACTTTTTACCGCCCTCGAAATTCCGCGCAACGCGGCCATGAGCCTTTCGTTGTTGCGCGGTGGTCTCCCCGGAGCCAGGTGGATCGACGTTGAAAATTATCACATCACCCTGCGCTTCATCGGCGACGTTGATGGCCGCACGGCTGATGAGATCGTCGACCGTCTGGACCGGATAGATCGTCCTGAATTCCAGCTTCGGCTGGAGGGCATAGGTTCCTTCGGTTCCAAGAAACCGCACTCGGTCTGGGCCGGCGTCTCGCCGACACCGGACATGCATGCGCTGCAAGGCGAGATCGAGCGCATCTGCCAGCGCATCGGCCTGCAGCCCGACCCCCGCAAGTTCACGCCGCATGTCACGCTCGCCAGGCTGAAATCCTCGCGTGTCGACGATGTCGTGCACTACCTCTCCGGCCGCGGCAATTTCTACACCCAGCCGTTCACGGTGGGGCGCTTCGTGCTTCTGTCCTCGCGCGAATCGGTCGGTGGCGGTCCCTATCTCACCGAGGAGATCTTCCCGCTTCACGAAGCGCGGAGTGCTTTCCCAAGTTTGGGCAACAGCGCGCTGCAGCCAGCCAAGAGCATGGTGTAAACGGCTTCGAAATCTTCCCGGCCGCCATAATAGGGGTCGGGAATATCCTTGTTGCTGCCGAGCGCGAAGGCGTTGAAGAGGTGCAGCCTGCTGAGAGCATCGGCAGGTGCCGTCTTGCGCAAGTTCTTCAAATTGTCTTGATCCATTGCCAGGATCAGATCGAACCGGCCGAAATCCGATGGCTCAACGCGGCGGGCTCGCTGACCGGAAATATCGACCCCATGGCTGGCGGCCACGGCGATCGATCTGCGATCCGGCTTCTCGCCCTGATGCCAGCCGCCGGTGCCGGCTGAAGCGATCTCGAATTCGGCGGAGCGACCGGCCTCGGTCACCAGATGCCTGAAAATGCCTTCGGCGAGGGGTGACCGGCAGATGTTGCCGGCGCAGACGAAAAGAACCCTGTGACGATCCATGCTATCGTTCAATCGCTAGAGAGGAGTGATCTTGCCATGAAATACGAGAAGCTGGAGCCGGCTGCAATCGATCAAATCCTGGAGGAGCTCGGTGGCTGGACACTTGCGGCCGACCGACTGTCGATTTCCAAGATGTTCAAATTCCGCAATTTCGTCGAGGCCTTCGGCTTCATGACCGAGGCGGCACTCGCGGCGGAGAAATTCAATCACCATCCGGAATGGTTCAACGTCTATTCCCGCGTTGATGTGAAGCTGACCACTCACGATGTCGGCGGCCTGACCGATCATGACGTCAAGCTGGCAAGGGCGATGGAGAAGGCGGCCGCCCGGCGCGTTGATTGAATCGTCCCGGATGATCACCATATGTTGACGCGGCCCGGAAAAAGCGGGTGCGAATAGAGGTAAACGGAATGGATGACATCAAGTACGGGGAAATCCTGATGCCTGGTGACGAAGAGACCCAGAAAAAGCAGGAGAAATCGGTGCGCAGCAAGTTTTGGCCGACCTTGCGCAAGGCGGCTCGCCATATCCCGTTTTCGCGCGACGTCGTTGCTGCCTTTTATTGCGCGCTTGATCCGCAGACGCCGACCCGTGTTCGCGGCATCCTGCTGGCCGCACTCGGCTATTTCGTCATGCCGTTCGATATTATCCCCGATTTTTTCGCCGTTATCGGCTTTACCGACGATATTGCGGTGCTGACGCTGGCCCTCAGCATGATCCGGGGCCATATCCGACAGGAGCATTATGATGCGGCGGACAGGGCGCTTGAGAATGAGCCGGAAGCGATGAAAACGGCTTGACGCCCGCTCAACCGGGCCTGTTCTGAATCCTTTCGGGTTTCCAGACCTTTATGGCAGACCCTGATTTTAGCGATGTCAAATTCTTGCCTGAATCTTTCTGTCTTAAATCGATCCCGTAGGATGGTACTTCATCATCCGGGTTTTCCAACTCCTTCTGATGCGTTCAAACTCTGCGTGATGCTTGGATTGAAATGGCACGGAGCTGAGGGCGGTCAGCGCTCCGTTGACGGTTTGGTAACCTGAATAAAGTCAAAATAGGGCAGCTCACGAGCATAGGCGTGCGTATATCGATTCGCCATGAGCTCTGGACCGCAAGAAATCGGCAGGAAACCATGTTTGTAAAAAGCTTCGCAATCGCTCTCTCGCTCGTTCTCGCCGGCACCGGCATCGCGTCCGCGCAGACCAAGAAGCAGACGCAGGCAGCGGCAGCGGCGGCGCCAGCGGCTCCGTCGCGCATCCAGCAATTCGATGCCTGGGGCGCTTACTCCTACCAGTCGGCGGCGGGCAAGGTCTGCTACGTTCTCTCGGTGCCGACCGCCAAGACGCCAGCGTCGGGTATCGACCATGGCGATAACTTCTTCATCGTGTCGCAGCGCCCGGGCCAGAACATCTCCTACGAACCGCAGGCGATGATGGGCTATCCTCTCAAGGAGAATTCCAAGGTTGACGTGCTCATCGACAACAAGACCTTCGTGATGTTCACCAAGGACAAGGCCGCCTGGGTCGAGAATGCCGCGCAGGAGCCTGCGCTGGTGGCGGCTCTGAAATCCGGCCATTCGCTGAAAGTGACGGCGACGTCGAAAAAGGGCACCGCGACGTCCTATACCTATTCGCTGAAGGGCGTTACCGCTGCCTTGAAGCAGATCGAGAACTGCAAGTAAGATCGAAGGCCAAGGGATCACGTCAATGTGATCGTCCTGCCGCCGCGACCGTAATGACGAGGCCGGCCAGTATGCCGGCCTTTTGCTTTTAAGGGCCAGGCTTTGCTTTTGAGGGAAAGGGATGACGCGGGCGGAAATTAATGCTAAAGGCCGCGCCAACAGCAGGTGTGCGGCAGACAGTTGGTCCCGCCACCGCATGAATCTTCAGATTTCCGTGCCTTGCCCGCATCCGCAGCTTTCGTCAGCTTTTGCGGCATCGCCGATGTGAACCGTTGGAATGATCCTATGTCCGCCACCGATGTCATGACACCCTCCAAGTTGAAGCCGATGCCCTTGTCGCAGCCTGTGGAGCTTTCGCCCAAGCCTTCGCTCATTGGCTTGACCCGTGAGGAAATGGGGGCAGTGCTCAAGGAAAAGGGCGTTGCCGACAAGCAGATCAAGATGCGCGTCAGCCAGCTCTGGAATTGGATCTATGTGCGCGGCGTCTCCGATTTCGATGCCATGGTGAATGTCTCGAAGGACATGCGCGAAATGCTGAAAACGCATTTCACCATCGCGCGTCCCGAGATCGTCGAAGAACAGGTCTCCAACGACGGCACCCGCAAATGGCTGCTGCGCTTCCCACCGCGCGGCGCCGGCCGTCCCGTCGAGATCGAAGCCGTCTATATTCCGGAAGAGGGCCGCGGAACGCTTTGCATTTCCAGCCAGGTCGGCTGTTCTCTCACCTGTTCCTTTTGTCATACCGGCACGCAGCGTCTGGTGCGCAACCTGACGGCGGAAGAAATCCTGTCGCAGCTGCTTCTGGCGCGCGACCGCCTCGGCGATTTTCCGGATCGTGAAGCGCCGCAGGGCACGATCATGCCGGCGGAAGGACGCAAGGTCAGCAATATTGTCATGATGGGCATGGGCGAGCCGCTCTACAATTTCGACAGCGTCAAGACGGCGCTGCTGATTGCCTCCGATGGCGATGGCCTGTCGCTTTCGAAGCGACGCATCACGCTTTCGACCTCGGGCGTCGTGCCTGAGATCTACCGCACCGGCGAGGAGATCGGCGTCATGCTGGCGATCTCGCTGCATGCGGTACGCGACGACCTGCGCGACATGCTGGTGCCGATCAACAAGAAGTATCCGCTGAAGGAGCTGATGGACGCCTGTCGCGCCTATCCCGGCCTTTCGAACGCGCGGCGCATCACCTTCGAATATGTGATGCTGAAGGGCGTCAACGACAGCCTCGAGGATGCCAAGGGGCTGATCCAGCTCCTGAAGGGCGTTCCGGCCAAGATCAACCTCATCCCCTTCAACCCCTGGCCCGGCACCAACTATCAGTGCTCGGACTGGGAGCATATCGAGAAGTTCGCCGATTTCATCAATTCGGCCGGCTATGCCTCGCCGATCCGCACACCGCGCGGGCGCGACATTCTCGCCGCCTGCGGCCAGCTGAAGTCGGAATCGGAGCGCATGCGCAAGACCGAGCGCCTGGCTTTCGAAGCGATGATGATCGCCAATCACGGCGAGGATTGAGCCTGATGCTCGTTGCATTGCGCAAGCCGATACGGCTCCTGTGGGGCTATATTGCCGCTTGCGCATTGATGGGCTTCGTGCTGGCCTGCGTTGCCGCATGGACGGTGCCCGATGCGGCGACCCCGGAGCTTTTCGCCCTGACAATCGCGCTCACCAAACTGGTGATGATCGTCAGCATCCTGCCATCCCTCGTGGTTATCCCGCTTCTGGAGTGGCGCGGTATCCGCCGCTGGTACGGCTATGCCGTCTATGGCGCCCTGTTGTCGGCGGTGGCCTCCGTGCTGATTTCGGGTAGCGTCGAGCGGCCGCATACCCTCAATCTGATCACGATCGTTGTCTGCTTCGCCTTCCTGGGCGCCGCCAGCGGCATCGTCTATTGGTGGATCGCCGGCCGGTTTGCCGGACGCCGCCCCGTTGTCAGCGGGCCTGAGTGAAGAAGATCTTCACCGCAAAGATCGAGAAGACGCCGGCAAAGGCGTAATCAAGGCCGCGCATGACGCCGCGGTTTCTCTGCAGCCAGGACGACAGGCCATCGGCGGCGAGCACCACGAGCGTGTTCACCGGCATTCCGATGACGATGAAGAAGAAGCCCAGAAACAGCAGCTTGTGCGTGACCGTGGGATCACCAGCCGTGACGAACTGCGGCAGGAAGGTCATGAAGAAGATGATGACCTTGGGGTTCAGCAGATTGACCCAGAAACCATTCGAAATATTGGCAAGCGCCGTGCCGCTGGTGGCGTCGACCTTCTTGACCGACAGGCTGGAGCCGAAGCGGATCGCCTGGATCGCCAGCCAGAGGAGATAGGCAGCGCCACCCGTCTTCAACACGGTGAATGCGACAGGCGAGGCTGTGATCAGCGCGGAAATGCCGAAAGCCACCAGGCAGGTGTGAACGACGACGCCAAGCGTGGTGCCGAGCACGACGAAGAGCGCCGCCTTCTTGCCCTGCGCCAGCGCACGGCTGATCGACAGCGTCATGTCAGGGCCAGGCGTCATCGCCAGCAACAGGCTTGCCGCCGAAAAGGCAAGAAGGGTCGGCAGGCTGGGTATGAAATCCATGAGATGCTCCGAAAGCCGGATAGAGCGGTTCGGTTTTTCAGGGAAGCTCTGAACCGCTCTATCTCTTTATTTTCTCGCAATTCCGGACGGAAAACCGCTGCGCACTTTTCCTGGAATTGCTCTAGGGGGATGCGTGTTTCTATCCGGCTTTCGGGGGATTGCAAATCAATCCTTCTTGTCGAGGAATGCCTTGAATTGATCGGCATAGTCGGGGTGCCAGCGCGACAGCGGCGGGCGGTTCTCGACGATATCGCCGGCGGCCCACAGCACGCGGCGCTCGTCGACCGGACGCGCCACGTCATTGTCGGGGCAGAGGATGTAGAAGTCGCCGCGCTCCAGGCTCTCCACCATGAAATCGACCGTCTGCTCCGGCGTCCAGGCCGCGGCCGGCTTTTCCTTGCGCTCGCCCTTGGTAAGACCGGTGAAGACGAAGCCGGGAATGAGGAGATGGGCCGATATCTTCGCGCCCGCCGTGTTGCGCAGCTCGTGCTGCAGCGCCTCGGTGAAGACCTTCACGCCGGCCTTGGATACATTGTAGGCGGGATTGCCCGGAGGGGTGGTGATGCCCTGCTTCGAGCCGGTGTTGATGATCAACCCGGCCTCGCCGTGTGCCAGCATGCCAGGCCCGAAGGTTCGCGTGCCGTTGACGACGCCGAGCAGGTTGACGCCGAGGATGGCATCCCAGCCGCTTTGCGCGCTGAAGATCGAAGTCTCCGGGCCGATGCCGGCATTGTTCATCAGCACATGGACCCGGCCGAAACGCTGCAGGACGGCGCGTTCCAGCGCTTCCAGCGAGTCCTTGCTGGCAACATCGGTCTCGATGGCCATGACATGCTCTTCGCCCGTGATCGTCTTGAGCTCGGCGCTTGCTTGCGCCAGCCGGTCGCCACCGAGATCGGCGATGACGACGCTCATCCCCCGTGAAGCGAAATATTTGGCGGCGGCAAGGCCGATGCCGGACGCGCCGCCGGTGATGACGGCAACATTGGATTTCTTGAAAATGGCTTGAATATCAGTCACGAGCGGCGCCCTCCTCAGGCATTGTTCGGTCGTCGCCGAATATGGTGCTTTCCGGGAGCGAGTCAAACCGGTGTCGAAGGTGCACGAAGTGCCGTGCCGCACTTCCCCTTGCGCCTCGCGATAATCTCGCTAAAAGTTCCGCGACACAGGGTTTGCGGGCCTTTCCCTCGGTTCGCCTTGAAACGGAAATCACCATGGCATCACATAAAGACGTGAAGAAAGTCGTTCTCGCCTATTCCGGCGGGCTCGATACCTCGATTATCCTGAAGTGGCTGCAGACGGAGCTGGGCGCCGAAGTCGTCACCTTCACCGCCGATCTCGGCCAAGGCGAAGAGCTCGAGCCGGCACGCAAGAAGGCCGAATTGCTCGGCATCAAGGAAATCTATATCGAGGACGTGCGCGAGGAATTCGTGCGCGATTTCGTCTTCCCGATGTTTCGTGCCAATGCCGTCTATGAAGGCGTTTATCTGCTCGGCACCTCCATTGCCCGTCCGCTGATCTCCAAGCATCTGATCGAAATCGCCAGGAAGACCGGCGCCGATGCGATTGCGCATGGCGCGACCGGCAAGGGTAACGACCAGGTTCGCTTCGAACTGTCGGCCTATGCGCTGAACCCGGACATCAAGATCATCGCTCCGTGGCGCGACTGGACGTTCAAGAGCCGCACAGACCTGCTCGAATTTGCCGAGAAGCACCAGATCCCGGTTGCCAAGGACAAGAAGGGCGAAGCGCCGTTCTCCGTCGACGCCAACCTGCTGCACTCCTCGTCCGAGGGCAAGGTTCTGGAAGATCCGTCGCAGGAAGCTCCGGAATACGTACACATGCGCACGATTTCGCCGGAGGCGGCTCCCGACAAGGCCACGGTCATCAAGGTCGGTTTCGAAAAGGGCGATGCCGTTTCGATCAACGGCAAGCGCCTGAGCCCGGCCACGCTGCTGGCAAAGCTGAATGATTACGGCCGTGACAACGGCATCGGTCGCCTCGATCTCGTCGAGAACCGTTTTGTCGGCATGAAGTCGCGCGGTGTTTATGAAACGCCCGGCGGCACGATCCTGCTTGCAGCCCATCGCGCCATCGAATCCATCACGCTCGACCGCGGTGCCGCGCACCTCAAGGACGAGCTGATGCCGCGCTATGCCGAGCTCATCTATTACGGCTTCTGGTTCTCGCCGGAACGCGAGATGCTGCAGGCCTTGATCGACAAGAGCCAGGAACATGTCGAAGGCGAAGTGACGCTGAAGCTCTACAAGGGCAACGTCATGACCATCGGCCGCGAAAGCCCGAAGTCGCTGTACTCCGACAAGCTGGTCACCTTCGAAGACGACCAGGGTGCCTACGACCAGAAGGATGCGGCCGGCTTCATCAAGCTCAACGCTCTGCGCCTGCGCACGCTCGCCAAGCGCAATCTGTCGAAGTAACCGGCATCAAAACGCAAAATAACCCGCTTCCGGTTATCGGAGGCGGGTTTTCTTTTTGGCATGACGGCGCGGCTGGGATTAATCCACCGGCCTTAGTTCGCGTTCGATCTCGGCGGGCAATTCCACCTTCTGGAGATTGCTGCGAAACGAGCACAGCGCGTCGTGCAGTTGCGTCTGCAGTCCCTGGTCGAAGCCCTGCGTCGCATTGCGCTCGACTTCGCAGATTTCGCGATCGATCTGCTTCAGCTTGGCGTCTGCCGCTTCCGACAGCACGATCCGCTTGGCGCGGCGATCGAGCGGGTCAGGTTGGCGTTCGATCAGGCCTCTCGCCTGCAACTTGTCCAGAAATGCGCTGACCGTCATCGGCTCCAGTCCCATCCGGGAGGCGATGTCCAATTGGCGACTGCCATTGATGGCGGCCACCTGCATCAGCGTCCGTGCTTCGCCCGCCGTCAGTCCGAGACCTGCGACGAGAATACGTCTCTCGAAGGCCGTCCTGATCAATCGGGCGCAATCGCTCACAAGAAAGGCGAGCGAATCCGTATTAATCCTGCTGGTCATAAGCGTTTCCCTACCTACGCTTTTCAGTTCAAGGGCCCCACTACGTTCTTATTGGTTTAAACCCGTGAACACAACGCCTTCTTCGGCCATAAAACAGAGGATGGCTTGACCGGAATCGGCAGATTGCTACTTTTGCGCCCATCATCAGTAGGAATACCCATCATGACGCAATCCCTTGTTGTCGGCGCCTTTCTGGCGGCGCTGTTCTATGTGCTCATTCCCGGCCCTGCCTTCCTGGCGCTGCTCGGCATCGGTGCAGGACAGGGACGCAAGGCGGGTGCATTTTTCGTCAGCGGCCATCTGCTCGGCGATCTCGTCTGGTCTTCATTGGCACTCGTCGCCATCGTCGGCGCCAAGACCGTCGGCACGTTCGTCTTCGATCTTCTGGGATTGCTGTGCGGCTTTTATCTCGCCTGGATCGGCTGGAATGCCGTCACGGCCAAGCCGACAGGAGATGGCAAATCGCTTGTCAATGTCGACCGACCCTTCCGTCGCGGCCTCATCTTCGGCGTCACCAATCCCAAGGGGTATCCGGTTGCGCTGGCAACGTTCACCGCATTGGTGGCCGGCTCCGCAGGTGCGCTCACCTTCAGCGCGCTGCCGCTGCTGCTCGCCGTTTCCTTTGCCGGTTTCGTGACCGCTGATCTCATTCTGATCAGCGTCATCGGTGCGGGCGCCGTGCGGCGGTTCTATCGTAAGCATGAGCGGCTGATCGTGCGCTGCTCCGGCGTGCTGTTCATGGGCTTTGCGGCACAGGCGCTCTGGCACGCGACGCCGGGCCTGCTCGGCTGGCGCAGGGCCTGATCTCTTCAATGAATTTGTTTGGCTCGCCATACCAATTTGGCGGCGCGGGCCTTATATCGTGCTTCGATCAGATGTCAGTCGAAAGGATGCCCTGCATGTCTTCAAACGCCGCCGTCAATCCCGCGCTCGTCGAATGGACCGGACATCAGGGGCTACCGCGCTTCGACGCCGTGAAGGACACGGATTTCGCGCCTGCCTTCGACGCCGCCTTTGCATCGCATGAGGCGGAGATCGACGCCATTGCCAATAACGGTGAAGCACCTGGTTTCGCCAATACGGTGACGGCGCTCGAGATCGCCGGCGATGCGCTGTCGCGCATATCGGCGTTGTTCTGGAACAAGGCCGGTGCCCACACCAACGAAACGATCCAGGCGCTGGAGCGCGAGATCGCGCCGAAGGTGTCCCGGCATTATTCGAAGATCGGCACGAATGCAGCGCTCTTTGCCCGCCTCGATGCCCTTTGGGAAAAGCGGGACGAGCTCGGCCTGAGCCTGGAAGAGACCCGCGTGCTGGAACGGCACTGGAAGGGTTTCGTAAAATCGGGTGCCAAGCTGCCGAAAGCTGAACAGGACCGTCTTTCCGCGATCAACGAGAAGCTTGCCGGTCTTGGTGCGCAGTTCGGCCAGAACGTGCTTGCCGATGAAAAGGGCTGGGTGCTTCTGCTCTCCGAGGAGGCCGATCTTGCCGGGCTTCCCGACTATCTGCGCGACGCGATGGCCGCCGCAGCACGCGAACGCGGCGAAGAGGGCAAATATGCCGTCACGCTGTCGCGCTCGATCATCGAGCCATTCCTGACGTCGTCGGAACGCCGGGATCTGCGCGAGCAGGCCTTCAACGCCTGGGTGGCGCGCGGCGCCAATGGCGGCAAGACCGACAATCGCGAGATCATCCGCGAGACATTGGCGCTGAGGGCCGAGAAGGCCAAGCTGCTCAGCTATGCCAATTTCGCCGCGCTGAAGCTCGACAACACCATGGCAAAGACGCCGGGTGCGGTGAACGAACTTCTCATGACCGTATGGTCGAAAGCAGTGGCACGTGCCGGGGAAGAGGAAAAGGATATTGCCGGGCTGATCGCCGAAGAAGGCCGCAATCACGAGGTCATGCCCTGGGACTGGCGGCACTATGCCGAGAAGATCCGCACGCAGAAGTTCGATTTCTCGGAGACCGAACTCAAGCCTTATTTGCAACTCGAAAAGATCATTGCCGCCTGCTTCGATGTCGCCGGTCGCCTGTTCGGCATTCATGCCGTCGAGCAGAAGGGCGTGCCTGCCTATCATCCCGACGTGCGCGTCTTCGAGATCCGCGACCGTTCCGACAAGCTCGTCGCGCTGTTCCTCGGCGATTACTTTGCCCGCGGTTCCAAGCGCTCCGGCGCCTGGATGAGCTCGTTCCAATCGCAGCACAAGCTGTTGCTTGAGAATGGCAAGGTCGGCGAATTGCCGATCATCTACAATGTCTGCAATTTCGCCAAGCCGGCGGAAGGCAAGCCGGCGCTGCTGTCGCTCGACGATGCGCGCACGCTGTTCCATGAATTCGGCCATGCGCTGCACGGCATGCTGTCCAACGTCACTTATCCCTCGGTGTCGGGCACTGGCGTTTCCCGCGATTTCGTCGAACTGCCGTCGCAGCTTTACGAGCATTGGCTGACCGTGCCCGCCATCCTCAAGCAATATGCCGTTCACTACGAGACAGGCGCGCCGATACCGCAGGCGCTGCTGGACAAGGTATTGGCCGCCCGCACCTTCAATGCCGGCTTCAACACGGTGGAATTCACCTCTTCGGCTCTGGTCGACATGGCGTTCCATACCCGTGGCGCCGTTGAGGACCCGATGGCGGTTCAGGCGGAAGTGCTTGCCGAAATCGGCATGCCGAAGTCGATCGTCATGCGCCATGCAACGCCGCACTTCCAGCACGTCTTCGCTGGCGACGGCTATTCGGCCGGCTATTATTCCTACATGTGGTCGGAAGTGCTCGATGCCGATGCATTCGCCGCCTTCGAGGAAACTGGCGATGCTTTCAATGCCGATATGGCCGGAAAACTGAAAGCCAACATCTATTCCGTCGGCGGATCAATCGATCCGGAAGAGACCTACAAGGCGTTCCGCGGCAAGCTACCGAGCCCGGAGGCGATGCTGAAGAAGAAGGGGCTGGCGGCTTGATTTAGCCGCCTATGTAAGCGTCGGGATGGCGAGATTGCCCATGATCCAGGGCAATCGCCACCTGTTGCCGCATCCATTTATGCAAGCTTTGTTTGTCGATTTTCAGATGAAGGCGAGGCCTATTCCCGCCACACCCATCGAGACCACGACAATCCAGGGCGGGGCCTTCCAGGCGACGAGCAATACGAAGCCGACCAGCGCAGCTGCGAAATCATACGGCCGCAGGATTGCGCTCGTCCAGACCGGGTTATAGAGCGCGGCGGCGAGAATGCCGACGACTGCCGCGCTGGCACCGCGCATGGCGGCTTGTGCGAGCGGATAGCGGCGGACATCATCCCAGAATGGCAAGGTGCCGATCAATAGCAGCAGGCCAGGCAGGAAAATTGCAACAAGCGCAATTGCCGCTCCTGCCCAGCCGTGTGGTGCAGGTCCCGTCACTGCGCCGAGATAGGCCGTGAAACTGAACAACGGTCCCGGTACGGCCTGTGCGGCACCATATCCAGCCACGAACGCATCGGCACTGACCCAGCCAGTATTGACCACCTCTGCCTGCAGGAGGGGCAGTACAACATGCCCGCCTCCAAAAACGAGCGATCCGGAGCGATAGAATGCGCTAAACAACGCTACTCCTTGCGACCCGCTGAGGCTGGCGAGGATTGGCAAGAGGCCGAGCAGCCCAAAAAAGCAGATCAGGCACAAAAGTCCGACACGTCTTGGAATGCGGAATGAGACGTGGTGCGCGGTGGACGCAAGCTCACTGCGGCAGAACAGCAATCCGGCGAAAGCACCTGTGGCGATTGCCGCGATCTGCCCCACCGCACTCGGAACAAAGACGATGATCAGGACTGCCGCCAGCGCAATGCTGGCTCGCTCCCTATCGGGCGTCAGGGTGCGCGCCATGCCCCAGACGGCTTGCGCGACCACGGCGACTGCGACGATCTTGAGGCCATGGAGCAAGCCAGCTCCCACCGGCCCGTCAAATGCGGTTGCCGCCATGGCAAAGGCAACCAGAAGGATCGCGGAGGGCAGCGTAAAGGCTGTCCAGGCGGCAAGCGCGCCGCCAATACCGCCGCGCAGGAGGCCAAGGGCAAACCCGACCTGACTTGAAGCCGGTCCCGGCAGAAACTGACAGAGAGCGACCAGATCCGCATAGCCTTCCTCGCTTGTCCATTTCCGGCGAATGATCAGCTCATCGCGGAAATATCCCAGGTGAGCGATCGGGCCACCAAACGAGGTGAGGCCAAGCTTGAGAAAGGCAAGGAAGACTTCGCCAGCGGTGCCTCGGGGCTGACCGATCGCGGCATCGGGGCTTGTTGCTGTTGACGGCTTCACCAATCAATTCCCCGGCTTTTTCAGGTCAGTTCCAAGGCTGTTATTCCCTAAGGAGCCTGCATTGTAAATTCTGCGCTGTGCGCGGGGCGGATAGCCTTCGCCGCGCCGATCAGGCTTTGCGCGAAAGCGCGGTCAACAGATCGGCCAATTGATCGGCCTCAGTGTCGTCCAGTCTATCGCCCAGGTGGCGTTGGAGCGCGGCGGCATAGACGGTCCAGATGCGGGTTCGCATCGCATTCCCCGCCTCGGTGATAATCACCCAGCGACCTCTGCCGTCCTCGGAAAAGATCTCGCGGTGAACGAGGCCGGCTTTCTCCATCCGGTCGAGGAGGCGGGACAGGTTATGTTGGGCAAGGAGCGTGCGTTCTTCGATCTCATAGGGTCGCAGCTTGCCGTCCGCAGCCCGCGCCAGCTCCAGCAGCACGTCATACCAGCCAAGCGGAGGCAGGTCGGCGGCCTTCAAATCCTGCTCGATGGCCGCAAGCGTGATTTGCTGAGCGCGCATGAGGCGCACCCATGCCCGCGTTATGGCGGCGGAGGGCTTTGCGGGGGCTGCATCTGAACAATCGGACATGGATGCAATTACATCTATATTGACCAAACTGGCAAGTGCGCATATAGATGCAATTACATCTACTATGAATGAACACTCCGGAGATTCGATCATGTCCGATGCAAAATTGACCCTCGTCAGCCACTATCTTTGCCCCTACGTCCAGCGGGCGGCGATCACGCTTGCCGAAAAGGCTGTGCCGTTCGAGATCCGCTATGTCGATCTGGCGGCAAAGCCCGACTGGTTTCTGGCCATCTCGCCGCTCGGCAAGGTACCGCTCCTGATCGTCCAGCTGGGCGGTGGATCAGAAACGGTATTGTTCGAAAGCGCCGTAATCTGTGAGTATCTGGAGGAAACCCAACCCGGCGTCAGGCTACATCCCGCCGATCCGTTGGCGCGTGCCCGTCATCGCGGCTGGATGGAGTTCGGCTCTTCCATCCTTTCGGATCTGTGGGGGCTCGAGACCGCCAGGGATGAAGGAACGTATGAGGCCAAGCGCAAGGCGCTGATCGACAAGTTCGGCCGTGTCGAGGCTCAATTGAACGACGGGCCGTTTTTCGCGGGCAAGGCTTTTAGCCTGGTCGATGCGGTCTTCGCGCCGATCTTCCGTTATTTTGACGTGTTCGATACGATAAGGCCGACCGGCGTCCTCGATAGGCTGCCCCACGTCATGGCGTGGCGCACCGAATTGGCTTTGCGGCAAAGCGTGCGAGATGCAGTAGTCAACGACTATCCGGATCGCCTCAAGGCTTTCCTGGTGGCCCATGATCCCTGGCTGCTGAAATGCGCCGCCTGACGGATCAGCAGAAAGCCCGAAGAGGGTAGGCGCCTCTAAAAAGCTCACCTGTTCAATCGCCTTCTAATCATTTTCGAAGTGCTCCAAAAGACGCCGAGCGTGACGATTGCAGCGATGCGACCGCAGATCAGAGCGATCAAGGGTAGCAACACGATCGCTAAAATCACGATCTTGCTACCCCTTGGTTCGGATTCGAAGAAGTCGAGAAGCGTCCAGTTGTAGAAAAGAAAGCACCAGACAGCCACGAAAGCTGCGCTGCTGCCAAGCAATAGACCCAATAGTCGCGATTTGTCGAAAGAAAGCCAGACCATCAGCGCCTGCTTGCGACCGTAGCGCGATAGCTTTGTCAAGAAGCTTGACAGGAACAGAAGCTCGATCATCGACGTGGCGGCAATCAGCAGGCGGCGCAGCGGCAGCCGGGGAAGGGCCGCCGATCTGTATTGGTCGGAGATACTGTTGACAGCTGGCGCTATATGAGAGTTGAGCCAGACCACAGGCGAACAATCGCCCCACTTCTCCCAAAACGGTATCATGGCAACAATTATGAAAAAAGGTATGCCGTACAGGAGGAAGACGATTGGCGCCATGCCCGCGAAGCCATCCGATGACGGGTAGATACTAACACCTCGGCGGCCCGTTTCGCGGACGGCATCCACAGCCACGCCCATTACATTGTTAAGTGGGTCGTTGCGGGGTTGCTTCCGCTTGTCTTCTAGATTTTCAGGTAAATCCGCCATGCTAACCATTCATGAGCCTTGGATTTTAGGATGTGTCTGCCGATAATTCCAATGGGAAACATGGCGCAACTTTTCCTGGTGTTGGTTCAGATTACTCCTGAAATATTCAGCCGTCGATGGTGATGATGCTTAAGCTGCCGATTGGGTTACGGTCAGTTTAAGGGCTGAATTATCTGATATCGCCATTGCCTCGGTCATATGCAAAAACACATCCACGCGCCTCCCCCCTTTCGCAATCGCGAAAAAAAGGCTATGAGCGCGCCAAATGAAATTGGCCTGTTTGTTTTATACAGCGCCCCAGCCTCAGAGATTAAGACAAATGGCACTTCGCAACATCGCGATCATCGCGCACGTTGACCATGGGAAAACCACCCTCGTCGACGAGCTTCTGAAGCAGTCCGGATCCTTCCGCGAGAACCAGCGCACCGTCGAGCGCATGATGGATTCCAACGATCTGGAAAAAGAGCGCGGTATCACCATTCTCGCCAAGGCGACGTCGGTTGTCTGGAAGGGCACGCGCATCAACATCGTCGACACGCCCGGCCATGCCGACTTCGGCGGTGAAGTCGAGCGCATCCTGTCGATGGTCGATGGCGCTATCGTGCTGGTCGACTCCTCGGAAGGCCCGATGCCGCAGACCAAGTTCGTCGTCGGCAAGGCGCTGAAGGTCGGTCTCCGCCCGATCGTTGCGATCAACAAGATCGACCGTCCGGATGCCCGCCACGAAGAAGTCATCAACGAAGTCTTCGATCTCTTCGCAGCGCTCGACGCCACCGACGAGCAGCTCGATTTCCCGATCCTTTACGGCTCTGGCCGCGCCGGCTGGATGAACTATTCGCCGGATGGTCCGGTTGAGGATGGCCTTGGCCCGCTTCTCGATCTCGTGCTGAAGCACGTTCCGGAGCCGAGTGTCGGCGAAGAAGACGGCGCGTTCCGTATGATCGGCACGCTGCTCGAATCCAACCCCTTTCTCGGCCGTGTCATCACTGGCCGCATTCATTCGGGCTCGATCAAGCCGAACCAGGCCGTCAAGGTTCTGGGCCAGGATGGCAAGCTGATCGAAACCGGCCGCATTTCCAAGATTCTCGCCTTCCGCGGCATCGAGCGCACGCCGATCGAAGAAGCCCATGCGGGCGATATCGTCGCCATCGCCGGCCTGTCGAAGGGCACGGTTGCTGACACGTTCTGCGATCCGTCGGTGACCGAGGCGCTGCACGCCCAGCCGATCGACCCGCCGACCGTTACCATGTCCTTCATCGTTAACGACAGCCCGCTGGCCGGTACCGAAGGCGACAAGGTTACCTCGCGCGTCATTCGCGACCGCCTGTTCAAGGAAGCTGAAGGCAACGTCGCGCTGAAGATCGAAGAAGCCGAAGGCAAGGATTCGTTCTACGTCTCCGGCCGCGGCGAATTGCAGCTCGCCGTTCTGATCGAAACCATGCGCCGTGAAGGCTTCGAGCTTGCCGTATCGCGTCCGCGTGTCGTCATGCACAAGGATGAAGCCACCGACCAGATGCTGGAGCCGATCGAAGAAGTCGTCATCGACGTCGATGAAGAGCATTCCGGTGTCGTTGTCCAGAAGATGTCCGAGCGCAAGGCCGAAATGGTCGAGCTTCGTCCGTCCGGCGGCAACCGCCTGCGCCTGAAGTTCTTCGCACCGACCCGCGGTCTCATCGGCTATCAGTCGGAACTGCTGACGGATACGCGCGGCACCGCCATCATGAACCGTCTGTTCCATGACTATCAGCCCTTCAAGGGCGCGATCGGCGGCCGAACCAACGGCGTCCTGCTCTCCAACGCCTCCGGCGAAGCCGTCGCCTACGCGATGTTCAACCTGGAAGATCGTGGTCCGATGATCATCGAGCCGGGTGAAAAGGTCTATGCCGGCATGATCATCGGCATTCACTCCCGCGACAACGACCTGGAAGTCAACGTGCTCAAGGGCAAGCAGCTGACCAACATCCGCGCCGCCGGCAAGGATGAAGCCGTGAAGCTGACGCCGCCGATCCGCATGACGCTCGACCGCGCGCTCTCCTGGATCCAGGACGACGAGTTGATGGAAGTCACGCCGAAGTCGATTCGCCTTCGCAAGATGTACCTCGACCCGAACGAGCGTAAGCGCTTCGAAAAGGCGCGCACCGCGTAACAGCTTATCTGTATCGTTTCAAAGCATCCGACCCCGGCCATTGTGCCGGGGTTTTATTTTGTGTGTTCGATTTTTGAGCCCTTGTGGCAAAGGTTAAAAAGTCGTTAATTTTTGTGGATGATCCACGGATAAAGCCTGTGGGCAAGTTTGCCGTCTTTATGAATGAGGATGGTTAATTCGGGCCTGCAAGACCAGAGTAGCCGTTATGAAGACGTTGTCGATTGATGTTCGGCGGGCAGAACCCGACGATGCCCGGGCCATTTCGGAGGTGCACCGCCAGTCCTGGCAGTACACCTATGCCGGCATCATTCCGCATCGCGCGCTTGGCCAGATGATCGAGCGTCGTGGCGAGTCCTGGTGGCGCAAGGCGACCGGCGGGCCGGCGACGCTGCTGGTTCTGGACGTTGCCGGCGAGATTGCCGGCTATGCGACGCTGGGGCTCAACCGCGCCCGCGCCCTTCCGCAGGAAGGCGAGATCTACGAGCTGTATCTGCGCCCGCAGTACCAAGGCCTGGGCTTGGGCCGCATGCTTTTCGGCGAGGCGCGCCGGTTGCTGAAGTCGCTCGGCTGCAAGGGCCTGGTGGTCTGGTGCCTCGAAGAAAACGAAAATGCCTATCGCTTCTATCGCGGACAGGATGGCGCGGATTTCTGCGAAGGCATCGAAACTTTCGATCACCGGCAGCTGAAGAAGATCGGTTTCGTCTGGCCCTGACGGCAACTAAATCCTCCACTCTATCGATGGATTGTTGCGTTGCGTCATGATTCCGATTATTTGGCTGGCGGCAACCATCCTTATTAGGGGACACGCATGCGCATCGACGCGATTTCCATTGGCAAGAACCCGCCCGAAGACATCAACGTCATCGTTGAAGTGCCGGTCGGCGGTCATCCGATCAAGTACGAAATGGACAAGGAGGCCGGCACGCTGGTCGTCGACCGTTTCCTCTATACGCCGATGACCTATCCGGGCAATTACGGCTTCGTCCCTCACACGCTCTCCGAAGATGGCGACCCGATCGACGTGCTGATCGCCAGCACCCGTCCGCTGGTTCCGGGCTGCGTCATCAATGTCCGCCCGATCGGCGTGCTGAAGATGGAAGACAATTCCGGCAAGGACGAGAAGATCATTGCCGTTCCCTCGCCGAAGCTGACGCTGCGTTACGAGAAGGTCAAGGAACATACCGACCTGCCCGAGATCACGCTGAAGCAGATCGAGCACTTCTTCGAGCACTACAAGGACCTGGAGCCCGGTAAGTGGGTGAAGATCTTTGGCTGGGGTGGCTCCAAGGAAGCCGGCGAGCTCATTCTCGAAGCTATCGAGCGCGCCAAGAAGGAAAAGGCCTGATCAGGCCTTCGCGATAGCGTTTAATCTTTGCATCAGATCCTCCGGCTCGCCCTCGATCCGGAGGATTTTTTTGCGCGGTATCGCCGCTGACCAGTTCAAGCGAGGATTTGGGAATGCCCATGTTTCTGGCAAGCAAGGCGATCAGCGCCTTGTTGGCCTTGCCCTTTTCGGGCGCGACCGAGACGCGCGCCTTCAGATAGGATTGGCCGTCGCTGCCGGTCTCGATGCCGTCGATCGAGTCACGCCCGCCATTGGGCGTGAGACGCACGGAAAGCCGCAGGTGATCCGAAGATGCCTGCCACGGCTGGTTCACCGCAGGAAAAGCGGAACGAGCGAATTCCACATCAGCGAGCGGATGAAGAAGATGAGCAGCAGCAGGATGACGGGCGAGATATCGATGCCGCCGAGATCGGGCAGGATGCGGCGGATCGGGCGAAGCGCCGGTTCGGTGACCGCATAAAGGAAGTTGCCGACGGAGCCGACGAACTGATTGCTCGAATTGATGACGTTGAAAGCATAGAGCCAGGAAAAGATGGCGCTGGCGATCAGCACCCAAGTATAAAGATTCAAAGCCAGATCAATGGTTTGAAATAAGGCGAGCATGTCAGTCTCCATTTCGCGGTTGACAGACATGTAGACATTGGCGACTAAACGGGCAAGTCCCATGCTTTGAGGCATGTTGAATCATGTTTAAAAGGCCGTCGAGCGTGCGTTTTGCATCGGCCGCCGCGCCGGAAAGTCTCGCCCCATGTCGTTCGCTGTAAGCGGAGACCGGTTTGCCGCCTTCAGGCACATCGCCTACAGCTATTTCTTCTTCGCGCGGTTTCTGACGGCCTTTGCGACGCAGGTCGTCAGCGTCTCCGTCGGCTGGCAGATGTACGAGCACACGGGCAAGCCGATTTATCTCGGTCTGATCGGCCTGGTCCAGTTCCTGCCGTCGCTGCTGCTGATCCTGGTGACGGGCACGGTGGCCGACCGCTACAACAGGCGGATGATCGCCGCGATCTGCATCTTCGTCGGCACGCTCTGCACGGCGGCTCTGCTGTTCCTGACCGTGTCGGGCACCTTTGCGCCGCTGCCGGTCTTCCTGATCCTCACCGTCTTCGGCATCGAGCGCGCCTTCATGACGCCGGCGATGCAGTCTCTGGCGCCAAACCTCATACCGCCCGAAGACCTGACGAATGCCATCACCTGGAATTCGATGTCGTGGGACGCTGCGGCTATTCTCGGGCCGGTCGCAGGCGGCCTGCTCTATGGCGTCGGCGCCGGCGTTGCCTATGCGGTGGCGGTGCTTTTCTTTGCCGCCGGTTCCATGCTGACTTTCCTGATTCCGAAGCCGCAGCAGCGCGTCGCCCATGAGGCGCGGAGCCTGAACGAGATGCTTGCCGGTTTCCGGTTCATCTGGTCGGAAAAGGTCGTTCTCGGCGCCGTCTCGCTCGACCTCTTCGCCGTGCTGCTGGGTGGCGCCGTCGCGCTCATGCCCATCTACGCGCGCGATATCCTGACGCTTGGCCCCTGGGGCCTCGGTTTGCTGCGCGCCGCGCCAAGCTTCGGCGCCATCGCCATGGGCCTGTTTCTGGCGACCTATCCCATCCGCAATCGTGCCGGCATCTGCATGTTCATCGGCGTCGCCATGTTCGGCCTGGGAACGCTGATCTTCGGCATTTCGCATACGGCCTGGCTGTCGATTGCAGCCCTTGCGATCATGGGCGCCTCCGACCTGATCTCGGTCTATGTCCGCGAGACGCTGATCACGCTCTGGACGCCGGATCACGTGCGTGGCCGGGTCAACGCCGTCAACATGGTCTTCGTCGGGGCGTCCAACGAGCTTGGCGAGTTCCGTGCCGGCACCATGGCGCATTATTTCGGCGCCATCCCCGCCGTCGTCATTGGCGGCATTGGCACGCTCGCCGTTGCCGTGCTCTGGGCAACCGGCTTCCCGCAGCTTCGCCGGATCGACAGCCTCAACGCCCCCGATCGCGACGGCGAACCGCAGCCGGCGTGAGGTTGCGGCGTGACAAGGCAGCCGGATCGATATGGTTCGTTCTCAGCGCTGCGGGAGCATGAGGTCGAGGGCGTCGACTACCGTATCCGCTTGGAAGACAGGTCGTCACGGGTTGCCATTATCGCTCCCCATGGCGGCTTCATCGAGCCGAGCACCTCTGAAATCACGGTGGAAATAGCGGCGGAGAGCTTCTCCTTCTATTGTTTCGAAGGGTTGGCCGCAGACAGGTCGCATCACGATCTGCACATCACATCCGCGCATTTCGACGAGCCGATGGCGCTTGGCCTCGTGTCCGGATCACAGGTTGTCGTCGCCGTTCACGGCCGATTGGACAGGGACGATCCGGAAACAAGCTGGGTCGGCGGCCTCGATACGGCGCTTCGCGATTTGATCGTTCAGTCGTTGCGGGAGAATGGCTTTGCTGTGATTGCGAGGGCGAGAGGCGAGGCTCTGGCGGGTACCGGGACCGGCAACATATGCAATCGCGGCAGGCGGAATGCCGGCGTGCAGCTGGAGATCCCGAGATATGTCAGGGATGTGCTGGTGTCAGACACTGAAAAGCTGAGGCTATATGCCGGATCGATCCGCCGGGCGATCCAGCAATATGATCGAATTCTCGCGGCGAACTGAGATATCGGTCGCCTCAGGCAGCCATCGCCTGCTTGCCCTCGAAGACCAGATCGAGGAATTCCGACAGCCAGGCTTTCAGCGCGGCGTCAAAGATCATGCGGCCTTCCAGATGCTCGCGACCCTGCTGGGCGTTCGGCATGCAGAAGCGGTGCTCGCCATGCACGACCCAGCGCTGCATCATGGCGCGCGTGAGTTCGGCGTGGAACTGCAGGCCCCAGGCATTGGCGCCATAGCGATAGGCCTGGTTGGGATAGGTCTCGGCAGTGGCCAGCAGATCGGCTCCATGCGGCAGCTCGAAGCCTTCACGGTGGAAATGATAGACCATTTGCGGCCAGCGCATCAGCATGCGGCCCCGTTCCGTCGGGTTCAGCGCATACCAGCCGATCTCGGTCTTGCCGTCGTCGCGCGCGCCCACCTTGGCGCCGAGCTGACGGGCGAGCATCTGCGCGCCGAGGCATATGCCGAGATAGGGGCGGTTTTCCTTGAGGGGGACCTTGAGCCAGTCGATTTCTGCCTTGACGAAATCATCCGGGTCGTTAGCGCTCATCGGACCACCGAAAATGACGGCGCCGGCATGGGCCGCAAGCGTCGAGGGCAGGCTTTCACCAAGGACCGGGCGGCGGATATCGAGATCGTAGCCCTTTTCCAGCAGCATCTGGCCGACGCGGCCGGGGCTGGAACGCTCCTGATGGAGCACGATCAATATGGGTCGGCCTGCGCTCTTCGGCGCTTCAATCATCATTGCCCGTCTCCACCTTGGAACCGGGTGCGCGGGCGGCCGCCTCCTGGCGCTTCATGATGCGCTCGCGGTCGGAAATGCCCATGAGATCGGCGATGCGCCAGATCGCGTGGTCTTCCATCTCGCTGCGCTCACCATCGGCATAGACGATATCCCAGAGAATGCCGAGCAGTTCCAGCCGCTGGGCACCATCGAGATGGCGTTTCAGATCCGAGGTGAAGCGATAGTAGTCGACCGCCTCGCTTTCGGCTTCCTCGCCGGCTGCGATCAATCGATCAAGCTCGCGGCCGTCAAGACCGTATTGCTCCTTCAAGAGCTTGCGCAGCCGCTTCTTCTCGCTGTTCTCGATCTTGCCGTCCGCTTCCATCACCTGGATGCAGAGTGCCGCCACCGCAACGCGCGGGTCGTCGGGTGCAAAGCCGGATTTGGGGTGATCCTGGGTCAGGTTATGGAGAAACTCCTGAAAGCGTTCGAACATCCGTTTCCATTCTTAAAGCAGGTGGAGCAGGGTTCTTGGGGGCACCGTGCTCGATCTTTTTGTTTTTCCGCAATTCCGGCAAAGGCGCTGCGTGCCTTTACTGGAATTGCTCTAGAACAACTTGAGCCGTGTCTTGGGTTCCGGTTCAAGCTTTTGGTCTTTCACACCCGGATCATCCGGCGCGCCGCCGAAAAAGGGCCGTGGTTCCGGCTCTTTTTGCGCCGGCTGTGGCGCGGCAACGGGTGCGCTCGGCGTCGGTTTTGCCGCCGCCGGCTCCAATTCCATGACATAGGTATTGGCGGCTGGCGATACAACTTTCGGTGCGTTTGGGGTCTCCGCCGTGGTTGCGGGAGCGGCCTCGCGCACCGGCGGCAGCGATTTCAGCGCGGCATCGACAGATACGACAGACCCTTCTTCCACCGGTCCCTCGACCTGGCCGAAGGGTGCCTTCCATTCAAAAGCGTCGAGGCGGCCCGTGACCGGCGATAGCGGCAGCCACTTGTCGGATACGAAACCGTCGGCAACCCAGGCAGGGTCGCGCGGGGCTCGCAGCGCCTGCGCCATCCAGTGGCGCACGCGGCCCTGGTCATTGGTCTCGGCTTCCTCGATATCGGCCAAAAGCAGGAAGGCGCCCTCGCGGGCATCGATCCGCGCGGCGGCTTCGGCCTTGGCGCGGGCCTTGCTGAAATCGCCCGCATCGAGCGCCGCCTTGGCGGTGAGCAGCAATGCCTCGACATTGTTCGGCCGGATGGCCTCCAGCCGTTCGGCACGCTTCAGCCGATCGACGACGGAATCGCCGCTGCGGGCACGCACATAGGCCTTGCCGATCTCCGGATGCGGTTGGGTCTTCCAGACTTGCTCCAGCATGGATGCGGCCTTGCGCACCTTGTCCTCGCGAAACAGGGCTTTGGACGCTATCAGCGCCGCCGGTACGAAATCATCCACCAGTTTCAGGGCCGCAAGCGCATCGTCGCGGGCACCGGCCGGATCGCTCTCGAGCTTGTCGCTGGCGCGCGCGGTCAGCAGCACGGCACGCTGGCGGTTGGCTGTTGTCTTGTCGACGACGTGGGCGACTTTCTGCTGATCGAGCAGCTTGATGGCGTCATCCCAGCGGCCGGACTGACTGCGATATTCGAGCGTCGCCTGTGCCGCCCAGGGTAGATAAGGAGCCTGATCGGCAGCCCTTTCGGCATATTGCCGCGCGGCTTCATGCGCTCCGAGACGCTTGGCTTCGAGGTAGAGCCCGCGCAAGCCGAGCTCGCGCGTTTCCGGGTCGTTGGCCATCAGCTCGAATTTCTGGCGCGCCTCGTCGTGCTTGCCTTCGATCAGCGCCGCCTGCGCCTCGAGCAGATTGATGAGCGGTTCCTGGTCGGCGCGGATCAGGCCACGGGTACGCGCCGCCATCTTCCGGGCAAGCAGGGCGTTGCCGGCACCGGCAGCAATCAGACCGGTGGAAAGCGCCTGATAGCCACGGTCGCGCTTGCGGGCGCGGAAATAGCGGGTGACGGAATGCGGCGAGGTCCAGATCAATCGCAAGAACCACCATGCAATCATGACGGCGGCGATGAGCGCTATCAATATACCGGCGGCCACGATCAGCCTGGTCTGGTAGAGCTGGCCTTCCCAGACCAGCGAGAGATCGCCGGGGCGATCCGCAAGCCACGAAAAGCCATAGCCGAGAGCCAGGACGAGAATGGCGAAGATAAGCAGTCTGATCATTGCCGCGCTCCGTCCTTAATTCTGTTTCCCGGTATTGGCGATGGCCTTCGACAGCGCATCGCTCACCAGATCCTCGACGCGAATGCGGGCTTCCAGCGATTGCTTGAAGGCGGCGGAGGTCGACTTGGCGGCGTCGGGCAGGCTGTTCCACTCGGTCACCGCGCCCGGCAGATCGCCATTCTTCACCTTGTCTTCGAAACGCGCGGCGACCGCATCGACGCCATCGCCGGGAACGTTGCCGACGGGGCGCACTTGCACCAGCGACTTGGCGCCCGACATCAGGCGGTCGCTCCAGCTCTGGTTGGGATCGTCACTCTGCGTAGTGGCGACGATGGCGGTGGTTACATCCGTCACCTGACGGATCAGATCGGCGCGCGAGGGAACGCCGGTCTGGGCGAAATTCTTGAGGTCTGCCACGGCCGGATCGTCCGGTGCGACATTGGCGAAGGTATCGAGCTCGGGCCGGAAGGGGCCGCCACGATCGATCGCCGCCTTCAGCGCGGCAGCGGCAATGGCGCGGGCAACCGCGCTTTCCTGGCTCGGCTGGTTGAGCTTCTTTTCGGCATCATCGAGACGCTTGCCGACTTCGGCGTCGGATGTCGCCTGACTTTGGGTCGCCTTGCCGAGATCCGCCTTCAACTGCTCGACCTCGGCGCTCAGCGAAGCGACCTTCTGATCGGCATCGCCGCTGGTCACACCCGTGGAGCCGCCGGCCGAAATGTTGCTGGCTGCTGTGGTCTCAAGCGCTGCGACACGGGCCGCAAGCGCATTGTCGGGCTTTGGCGCAGGGGTGGAGGCGAGTTTGGCGACGCTTTGCTTTAATCCGTCGATTTCGGCGTTAAGCGCTGCGATCTCAGCGGAATTATCCTTGGCCGCGCCCTGGCCCGGCAACAGGCCGGCATATTGAATGGCGCCGGCGCCGATGAGTGCAATCAGTCCGCCAACGATACCGGCGGCGATCAGGCCCGAAGTCGCGCCCTCCCGTCGCGGCGGTTGTCCGGAATAGGACGGGGCGGGATCAGGCTGTCGCGCCGCTGTGGCCTGTGGCTCTTCCGGGTCCGGATCATAGCTGCTGGCTTGAGTTTCCTCGCGCAGCGGTTCCTTCTCCGCTTCCAGCGGCATTTCCACTTCATTGGCGGAGGAAGAGGCGAATTCGCCGTGGTGACGCTCCGTCACATCTTCAGGGGCTGCGTCCTGCGCAGTTTTTTCGGCTTCCAGATCAATCGTGACCGGCTCGTCATTGGGCTTCGAATGGTTAGGCGGTTTTCCCGGTACCATGGAGGTCCTCTTTTCATGCGCTGCAACGAAGTTAGACAGACAAGGCCATTATGGAAAGACCTTAGATCAAAATTGCGGCCTTACTCTGAGACAAGCAGCGCCAGAAGTCTGTCCTCATCCGGCATGTCGGCGATATCGACGTGCAAACGCATGGCGGGCGGGATCGCCGCTGCAATGGCCTCACTCAGGCAGAGGAAGCGTGTTTCAGCAAAAAGCGCGGGATTGCGTTGAACGAACGGCAGGCTGAAAAAGCGCTGCGCCGTCTGCTGGGAATAGAGCAGCAGGGCATCCGTGCGCGCATCCTTGAAAAATCGACGCAGGATATCCTCGCCGGGAAGGATATCTCGCATCCGGTAGCATTCGACCGTGCGGAACGGCAGCTGCAGCTCGGTCAATCTTGCCTCGAAGCCGGCAGCGCGGGGATGGCCTGCAAGATAGAGGAGGGGAGCGCTAGCAAGGCTGGCCGCATGTGCGGAAATAAGCGCTGCCAGCTCGGTGCCGCCGCCCTCGGACGTGGCAATATCGGTAAAGCCGAGATCGGTGGCTTCTTTCGCCGTGGCCTTGCCGACGGCAAAGAGAGGGCGATTGAGATGCTCGGCGAGATCGGACCCCAACGTCGCAAGAACCCGAATCGCTTCGGCGCTGGTGATGGCGATGGCCCCACGTGTCTTCAGGAGCCTGCGCCTTGCCTCGTCGACATGATGGACCGGTTCGGCCAGGGGCAACGACAGGGCTTCGTGGCCCATCTGCGCCAACCGCCTGATGGTGCGTTCACCCGAATGCTGAGGGCGGGTGACGATGACGCGCATCGGATATCAGATCCAGTCTTCGAAGAAGGTGCTGCCCGCCTCGGCACGTATGGCCTGGCCGGCATTGGTGCCGAGCGCTTCGGCATCGCGGCGATTGCCCTCGATGGTGGTGGTATGCACCTGCTGTCCGTCGGGCGTGAGAATCATGCCGAAGAAGCGCAGATGATCGCCCTCGCAGACCGCATAACCGGCAATCGGGGTCCGACAGGAGCCGTCAAGCGCTGCCAGGAAGGCACGTTCGCAAGAAACGGTATCGAAGGTGGGGCCGTCGTTAATGGCGGCGAGCAGGTCGTTCATCCGGCTGTCGGCGATCCGGCTTTCGATGGCGATCGCGCCCTGTGCCGGTGCCGGCGGGAATTCGTCGGGATCGAGGATATCGGTGATGACCTCCACCTTGCCGAGCCGCTTCAGGCCGGCAACGGCAAGCAGCGTTGCGTCAGCCTGGCCCTCTTCCAGCTTGCGCAGGCGAGTCTGAACCGAGCCGCGAAAGGTAATGACATTGATATCGGGGCGCAGGCGGCGAATCAGCGCCTGACGGCGCAGAGATGCGGAGCCGACGGTCGCGCCATACGGTAGTTCGATCAATCTCGGTGCCGTGCGGCCGATGACGGAATCGCGGATGTCCTCGCGCGGCAGGTAGGCCGTCAGCGCCAGTCCCTGCGGAATTTTCGTCGCCATGTCCTTGGCGGAGTGCACCGCGAAGTCGAGCTCGCCGGAGATCAGCTTCTCTTCCAGCTCTTCCGTGAACAGGCCCTTGCCGCCGATCGCCGCCAGCGAGCGGTCGGTGATACGGTCGCCTTTGGTGGTGAGAACGACGATTTCGAACATCTCTTCCGGAAGGCCGTGCGCCGCCATCAGGCGATCGCGGGCCTCGTGTGCCTGGGCGAGCGCCAGCGGGCTGCCGCGCGTGCCGATCCGGAAAGGTTTTGTTTGCATCCGCTTTGATCCGTTGTTACCGACAGTTCCCGTAACCATATTTCCGCTTTATCGCAATCGACCTGTAGGCAACGAACTTTCTCCATGGCGTCCATTCTTCGTATTCTCGGTATCGAAACAAGCTGCGACGAAACCGCCGCGGCCATTGTCGAGCGCCGGGATGACGGTACGTCGACGGTTTGCTCCGATGTCGTGCTGAGCCAGCTGGACGAGCATAGCGCCTATGGCGGCGTCGTGCCGGAAATTGCCGCGCGGGCGCATGTCGAGGCGCTGGATACGCTGATCGACGAAGCATTGAAACGCGCCAATGTGTCGCTCTCAGACGTCGATGCCATTGCCGCGACCTCAGGCCCCGGTCTGATCGGCGGGCTGCTCGTCGGCCTGATGACCGGCAAGGCGATCTCGCGCGCCACAGGCAAACCACTTTACGCCATCAACCATCTGGAAGGCCATGCCCTGACGGCGCGGCTGACAGACGGGCTTGCCTTTCCCTATCTGATGCTGCTGGTTTCCGGCGGCCACACGCAGCTCATCCTCGTGCGTGGCGTCGGCCAGTACGAGCGCTGGGGCACCACCATCGACGATGCGCTGGGAGAAGCCTTCGACAAGACGGCCAAGCTCTTGGGCCTGCCCTATCCCGGCGGCCCGGCCGTGGAGGCAGCGGCCAGAAACGGCAATGCGGATCGCTTCGATCTTCCGCGGCCGCTGGTCGGCGAGACGCGCCTTGATTTTTCCTTTTCCGGCCTGAAGACGGCGGTGCGGCAGGCGGCAACGGCCATCGCGCCTGTCACGCAGCAGGATATCGCCGATATCTGCGCCTCCTTCCAGAAGGCGGTCTCGCGCACCTTGAAGGATCGCATCGGTCGCGGCCTGCAGCGCTTCAAGGCGGAATTTCCGAAGACGGATGAAAAGCCGGCGCTCGTGGTTGCCGGTGGTGTTGCCGCCAATCTCGAGCTGCGCCGCACGCTGCAGGACCTTTGCGACGCCAACGGTTTCCGCTTCATCGCGCCGCCATTGAGATTGTGTACGGATAATGCCGTCATGATCGCCTGGGCCGGGCTGGAGCGCATGGCAACGGGCTTTGCCCCTGACGATCTCGATGTGCAGCCGCGTTCACGCTGGCCGCTGGATCAGAAGGCGGAAACGCTCCTGGGTCATGGCAAACGCGGAGCCAAAGCATGAGCGGCAAGGAACGGATCGCAGTCATCGGCGCAGGCGCCTTCGGCACCGCGCTTGCAGCCGTCATTGCGCTCACCGGCCGCAGCGACGTGACGCTTGTCGGGCGCAAGGCGGCGCTAATGGCCGATCTTGCCGCCGACAGGATGCATGATGCCGTCTTGCCCGGTATCGAGCTTCCGGATTCCCTGAAATTTTCGGCCGGGCCGGATGCCGTTTCCGATGCCGGGATCGTTCTTTTCGCCATGCCGTCGCAGGCCCAGGCCGATGCCGCCAGGCTCTATGGGCCTTATCTTGCCAAGGATGCAATCGTCGTCACCTGCGCCAAGGGCATCGACAAAGTCTCCGGCGATCTCTTGACCGAGATGCTGGAGCGGGAATTGCCGCAGCACGCCATCGCCGTGCTCTCCGGGCCGGGCTTTGCCGCCGATATTGCCAAGGGCCTGCCGACGGCCATGGCAATCGCGGCTGCGGACATGGCCGTCGCCGAGAAGCTTGCACAGGCGATTTCCGGCCCGACGTTCCGCCTTTATGCATCGGACGATCGCATCGGCGTGCAACTCGGTGGCGCGCTGAAGAATGTGCTCGCCATTGCCTGCGGCATCGTCGAGGGGCGTGGCATCGGCGATTCCGCCCGTGCTGCCCTTATCAGCCGCGGCCTTGCCGAAATGTCGCGCTTCGTCGCAGCCAAGGGCGGCAAGGCGGAAACGGTGCGCGGGCTTTCCGGCCTCGGCGACCTCGTGCTGACGGCGACCAGCCATCAATCCAGAAATTTGCGGTTCGGTATTGCGCTCGGTCGCGGAGACACGGCCGATCCGATGCATGGCACGCTGGTCGAAGGCGCCTATGCGGCCTCCATCGCCGCGCGGCTGGCCGGCGAACTCGGCGTCGACATGCCGATTACCGAAGCGGTTTCCGCCATCATCGACGGCAAGCTCGACATAGCCACGGCCATCGGACAATTGATGACGCGGCCGATTACCACGGAATAGCTTGAACATCGGCAGTGCGCTGGATATATTACTGGATATAACCGGAGGCCTACGATGAGCAATTCGCAAAAGCGCGCGATTCAGAACTACCGCTCTCGTCTCGGTGAGCGTGGTCTGGCCCGTTTTGAGGTGCTCGGGCTTGACGGCGATCGTGCCCTCATTCGCTCGTTAGCGCGGCGCTTGGCAGAGGATAGTCCCGAAGCGGCCCATATTCGCGAGGTGTTAACGAAGACTGTTTCTGGAGAGCCGCCGAAGAAAGGCGGTGTCTACGCTTGGCTACGCGGCTCGCCGCTTGTCGGAGCGGATCTGGATCTTGAACGGGTGAGAGGCAAGGTGCGCGAGATCGATCTTTGACCCGCTATCTGCTCGATACCAATATCATTAGCAATACGATCAAACCGGAACCATCGCCTTATCTCGCCGCGTGGTTTCAAGCCCAGATGGATGAAGATCTCTTCATCGCCGCGTCCACGATTGCTGAAATTCGGCGCGGCATCCTTATCATGCCGGCAGGCCGGAAGCGCGAAGACCTGGAAACGTGGTTTCTCGGCACGCAAGGACCACTGGCGTATTTTGGCGGACGTATCCTTCCTTTTGAGGAGAACGCTGCGTTGATTTGGGCGAAGCTCATGGCAGATGGACGCGCCGCCGGGCGACAGCGTGATCCCATGGATATGCTGATTGCTTCGGTCGCAATCGCCAACGAATGTATTATCGTCACCCATAACGAGGCTGATTTCTGGGGCCTCGATCTAATCAATCCTCTTCGCGCAGAAACAAGATGACCTGCAGCGAGTGAGGCCTTATCCATCACGATCAATAGATTCTGGTTTTATAGGAGAGTTGAACAATGCTGTTCGCCTTTGTCTGCAAGGATAAACCCGGCCACCTGAATGTCCGCATGGAGACGCGCCCGGCGCATGTGGAGCATCTGAACAAGCTCAATGCCGAGGGAACGCTGAAGATGGCGGGGCCTTTCCTCGATGCCGATGGCAAGCCGAATGGCAGCCTCGTCGTCGTCAGCGCCGAGACCATCGAGGCGGCAAAAGCGATTGCGGATGCGGATCCCTATACGAAGGCCGGCCTGTTCGAGAGCGTCGAGATCAAGCCGTTCAACTGGGTCTTCAACAATCCGGAGGCATGAGGCATGGCGCATTGGCTTTATAAATCCGAACCGTCTTCCTGGTCCTGGCAGCAGCAGAAGGATGCCGGCGAAAAGGGAACCGAATGGACCGGCGTGCGCAACTATCTCGCCCGCAACAACATGCGGGCGATGCAGATCGGTGACAAGGGCTTCTTCTACCACTCCAATGACGGGCTGGAGATCGTCGGCATCGTCGAGGTTTGTGCACTGGCACATCCCGATTCCACAGCCAAGGACGATCTGCGCTGGGAGTGCGTCGACATCCGCGCCGTGCGCGACATGCCGAAATTTGTCTCCCTGAAGGATATCAAGGCAAACCCGAAGCTTTCACAGATGGCGCTCGTCACCTCGATGCGGCTTTCGGTGCAGCCGGTGACAGATGAGGAATGGCTCGAAGTCTGCCGCATGGGCGAACTGGACAATCCACCTGTCTGATTCCTGCCTGCGGTCCGATGCTGGAGAATTCTTGAAAACCGATCCGGAACGTTTCATCCGCGCCAATACCGGCCTCATGACGCCGCCGCATGTGCCGGAGATCCGGCTGCATCTGGCAAGCGAAGCGCATGAACTCTGGTTGAAGACGGAAGAAGAGCTGGAGGAGATCGGGCTACCGCCGCCCTTCTGGGCTTTTGCCTGGGCGGGCGGCCAGGGCTTGGCGCGCTATATCCTCGATCATCCGGCGACGGTTGCCGGCAGAAAAGTGCTGGATTTCGCCAGCGGATCCGGGCTTGTGGCGATTGCAGCCAAGCGTGCGGGCGCCAGCCATGTGCTTGCCGTCGATATCGACCCTTGGGCCGGCACGGCAATCCGGCTGAATGCAGTTGAAAATGGTGTCGATCTTGACTTTGCCGGCGCTGACATCATCGGCCGAACGGTGGAGGCCGACGTCGTTCTCGCCGGCGATGTATTCTACGATCAGGATTTTGCAGCGAGCCTTGTTCCCTGGTTGCGGCAATTGGCGGGCGAGGCGAAGCTGGTTCTGGTCGGAGATCCAGGCAGAGCTTATCTGCCGAAGGATCGGCTGGAAGCGGAGGCGACCTATCAGGTGCCGGTGACGCGAGCGCTGGAGGACAGCGAAATCAAGAAGACCACCGTGTGGCGATTTCTCGCCGGCTAAGGCTTTCCTCAGGGCCGGATTACGCAGACGCCGGCTTCGTATGAGCAGGGATTGCCCGCATAGCGGACGTTGATGACCTTGGCGCGCGGCCTTGGCTGCACTGCGGCAGGACGAGCATAGGGATTGTAGCCACCATAGCCGACAACATAGGTGCCGCCATTCGCCTGATAGACATCGGCCGAACCGGCATAGGTGCCGGCATTTGCCGCTTCGCGCGGTTCCATGAGGACGATTCGAGCTGGCTGCTGCTGCGCGAAACCCTGTGGCGCCGATATCTGGTTCAGGCGCACGAGGCCGGAATGGTCGCGGTGATGCCAGTGGCGGTAATCGCCTGCCAGCACTACGCTTGACGAAAATGCGGCTGCTGCCGCCAAAACGAGCGCTGCTGCCCTGAAAAGATGCGAGCTCATGATTCGCCCCCATTTGGGTCGGTTAATGAAATCTTAACGGCAGATTGCCCCAAGACCGGCGCGAAGTCCACGTCAGGGTTGAGGAAATGGTAAATGGGGCCGAATGGGGAGCGCGTCCTTGCATACTCGCTAAAGTGCAAAGCGATCCCAATCGATTAAATTCGGTGCAGGCATCAATTGTGCTTGTCGATAGGCATTTGGGCGATTAATGGTCGCAATGATGCAACGCACACTGCACGTCCCTGTGCGCGCGTTGCCCCGGATATCCGGGTTTTAAGCGTACCGTAACGCCGCGAGGTTCTGATGGCGAACGTCACACAAAACCGGCCCTTGTCGCCGCATCTGCAAATCTACAAACCCATTCCCACCATGGTCATGTCGATCGTCCACCGCATCACCGGCGGCGCGCTCTACTTTGGCACGGTGCTGGTTGCCTGGTGGCTGATCGCCGCTGCGACCGGCCAGGGCTATTTCGATCTGGTCAACTGGATCCTGGGGACCATCGTCGGCCGGATCATCCTGTTCGGCTACACATGGGCGCTGCTGCATCACATGCTCGGCGGCTTTCGCCACTTCTTCTGGGATCTCGGCTATGGTTTCGACCCTGCCGTGTCGACCAGGGTGGCCAAGCTCATGCTCGTCGCGTCGATCTGTCTGACCGTGCTGGTCTGGATCGTCGGCATCGTCATCAGGCTGGGTTGATTGGTGTGATCGTTTCCGAAAACCACTCGGTGATTTTCGGGATCATGCTCTAGAGGATATATATCATGGATATGCGCACCCCTTTGGGTAAAGTCCGCGGCCTTGGCTCCGCCAAGGAAGGCACCGATCATTTCTGGCGCCAGCGCCTGACAGCCGTCGCCAATGTTCCGCTCTTCATTTTCTTCGTCATCTTCCTGCTGATCTACGCCGGCGCGCCCTATGCGGAAGTCGTGCACGCGCTGTCGAATCCACTCGTCGCCGTCATCATGGCCCTGATGGTGATCTCCGGCATCATCCATATGAAGCTCGGCATGCAGGTCATCATCGAGGACTATGTCCACGGCGAATTCGGCAAGATCGTCCTTCTCATGCTCAACACGTTTTTCGCGGTCATTCTGGCGGGGCTCTGTCTTTTCGCCATTCTGAAGATCGCGTTCGTAGGATAAATGCATCATGGCACCGAACTCATCCGCTCAGAATGGCTCAGCCTATAAATATGTCGATCACTCCTATGACGTGATCGTCGTCGGCGCCGGTGGCGCCGGTCTGCGCGCCACGCTCGGCATGGCCGAACAGGGCTTCCGCACCGCCTGCATCACGAAGGTCTTTCCGACGCGCTCGCACACCGTCGCTGCCCAGGGCGGCATTGCCGCCTCGCTGCAGAACATGACGCCGGACAGCTGGCAATGGCATCTCTACGACACCGTCAAGGGGTCCGATTGGCTCGGTGACGTCGATGCGATGCAGTACATGGTCATGGAAGCGCCGAAGGCGGTCTATGAGCTCGAGCATTACGGCGTGCCCTTCTCGCGTAACGAGGAAGGCAAGATCTACCAGCGCCCGTTCGGCGGCCACATGCAGAATTTTGGCGACGGACCGCCGGTACAGCGCACCTGCGCTGCCGCCGACCGTACCGGCCACGCCATCCTGCACACGCTCTATGGCCAGTCGCTGCGCAACAATGCCGAATTCTTCATCGAGTATTTCGCGCTCGATCTCATCATGTCCGACGATGGCAGCCGCTGCACCGGCGTTGTCGCCTGGTGCCTCGACGACGGCACGATCCATCGCTTTGCCGCCAAGATGGTGGTGCTGGCGACCGGCGGCTACGGCCGCGCCTATTTCTCCGCAACCTCGGCCCATACCTGCACCGGCGACGGCGGCGGCATGGTTGCCCGCGCCGGCCTGCCGCTGCAGGACATGGAATTCGTGCAGTTCCATCCCACGGGCATTTACGGTTCTGGATGTCTGATCACCGAAGGCGCTCGCGGCGAAGGCGGCTATCTCGTCAATTCCGAAGGCGAGCGCTTCATGGAGCGCTATGCTCCCTCCGCCAAGGACCTTGCATCGCGCGACGTGGTTTCTCGCTGCATGACGCTGGAAATCCGCGAGGGTCGTGGCGTCGGCAAGAACAAAGACCACATCTTCCTGCATCTCGACCACCTCGATCCGGCCGTGCTGCACGAGCGTCTACCCGGCATTTCCGAAAGCGCCCGTATTTTCGCCGGCGTCGACGTGACCCGCGAGCCGATCCCGGTTCTGCCGACGGTTCACTACAACATGGGCGGCATTCCCACCAATTACTGGGGTGAAGTGCTGAATGCCGACAGCGAAAATCCCGAGCGCATCCTGCCGGGCCTGATGGCCGTCGGCGAAGCCGGCTGCGCCTCGGTCCACGGCGCCAATCGCCTCGGCTCCAACTCGCTGATCGACCTCGTTGTCTTCGGCCGTGCCGCCGCCATCCGCGCCGGCCAGGTCATCGACCGCGAAGGCCCGGTTCCGCCGGTCAACGTTGCTGCCTGCGACAAGATCATGGATCGCTTCGATCGCCTGCGCCATGCCAGCGGCTCGACGCCGACGGCAGCGCTGCGTGAAAAGATGCAACGCGCCATGCAGGAAGATGCCGCCGTGTTCCGCACGCAGGAATCGCTGGAATCCGGCTGCCGCCGCATTTCCGAGATCTGGAAGGAAATGGCCGACATCAAGGTCACCGACCGCTCGCTGATCTGGAATTCCGATCTGGTCGAGACCCTGGAACTGCACAATCTGATGGCCAACGCCATCACGACGATCTACGGCGCCGAGGCCCGCAAGGAAAGCCGCGGCTCGCATGCACGCGAGGATTATACCGAGGGCAAGTTCGCCGGCCGCGACGACGAGAACTGGCGCAAGCACACGCTTGCCTGGATCAACGAAGCCGGCGATGTGAAGCTCGACTATCGTCCCGTCCACACCGACCTGATCGCCGAAGGCATCGATCCGCACAAGATCGAGCCGAAGGCACGCGTGTATTGATCTGAGAGGAACTGACCATGGTTGAACTCGCTCTCCCCAAGAACTCTCAGATGCGCGAAGGCAAGGTCTGGCCGAAGCCGGTCGGCGCCAAGAATACGCGCGAATTCCGCGTCTATCGCTGGAGCCCGGATGACGGCCTGAACCCGAGCATCGATACCTACTATATCGATATCGACGATTGCGGTCCGATGGTGCTCGACGGTCTGCTCTACATCAAGAACAAGATCGATCCGACCCTGACACTGCGCCGTTCCTGTCGCGAGGGCATCTGCGGCTCCTGCGCGATGAATATAGACGGTACCAACACGCTCGCCTGCACCAAGGGTCTCGACGAGATCAAGGGCACGGTGAAGATCTATCCGCTGCCGCATATGCCCGTCGTCAAGGACCTTGTGCCTGACCTGACGAACTTCTACGCCCAGCATCGCTCGATCGAACCGTGGCTGAAGACGGTTTCTCCGCCGCCGGCCAAGGAATGGAAGCAGAGCCATGAGGACCGCCTGAAGCTCGACGGCCTCTACGAATGCATCCTGTGCGCCTGCTGCTCGACCTCCTGTCCGAGCTACTGGTGGAACGGCGACCGCTATCTCGGTCCTGCCGTGCTGCTGCAGGCCTATCGCTGGCTGATCGACTCCAGAGACGAAGCCAAGGGCGAGCGCCTTGACAATCTCGAGGATCCGTTCCGCCTCTATCGCTGCCACACGATCATGAACTGCGCGCAGACCTGCCCGAAGGGTCTGAACCCGGCCAAGGCGATCGCCGAAATCAAGAAGATGATGGTCGAGCGGCGGGTCTAACCCGCCGGCGACTACCCAAGCCAAGTGGCGATGAGGAAGATGCTCGCATGACCATCGAAGGCTTTGCCCCGGAGGCCGTGGCCGAAATCCGGCTGCGGCTTGCTTCGGTCAAGGCCGAGGGCATCCGCATCGGTTTTGCCATCGAAAGCGGGAGCCGTGCCTGGGGTTTCCCTTCGCCTGATAGCGACTACGATTGCCGCTTCGTCTATGTCAGGTCGGAGCAGGATCATCTGACCTTGTTTCCTCATCGCGATGTCATCGAGTTTCCAACCGTCGGTGATATCGATACCGGTGGATGGGATCTGCGCAAGGCGCTGCTTCTGGCGCTGAAGGGCAATGCCGTTCTTGTCGAGTGGCTGAAATCGCCCATCGTTTATGAAGAGGAAATCGGTTTTCGTGATCGACTAGGCACGTTGCTGCAGGAAATCATGGTGCCGGAGAAGGTCGCTCAGCACTATATCGGCCTGATGAAACAGCATCGGCCCGATGGGAGCGCTGAACCCGTTCGCTTAAAGAAGCTGCTTTATTCCATCCGCCCTGCAATAGCGCTCGAATGGATGCGGCAAACGGATTTTGCCAGGCTGCCGCCAATGAACATGCTCGAATGTCTTGCCGATATCGATTTGGACAAGGACATTCGGGCAACCATTCTGCAGTTGGTGGCGGTCAAGAAGGAGACGCGCGAAATGGGAGAAGGCGTACCGCCGGCACCGCTCACGGAGTTTCTATCGGTCTCGCTCGGACGCTATTCCGATTTCTCGGTCAAGTTTCGCGAAGACCATGGGCGGGACAAAAGCATGCAGGAATTTGCCGATCGCTTCTATCTGGATGAGGTTCGTCGCGTTAGGCCTTGAAACCACCCGATTCTTGTCCAGCTATGGCCTGCGGCAATTTATGGCGGTATCGACTTGATTAACCAAAGTGAAATACGATAATTCCCACATCATTGAGCATCACTTTGCAAATGTCAGCGGTGGACGATTAATTAGGAGTGTGATGATGCAGTTCAGATATGCAGTGACGGCTGCGGTGATAGGCCTGTCGCTTGCCGGTTGCCAGCGCACAGCATACAACGACAATTATTCGGCTCCGCCGGTGCAGGCAGCGCCTGTTCCCTCCGTTCAGTCAAGCCAGCTTCCTCCTGCGAACGGCGGCGACCCCTCGCAGTTTCCGGCCGCGCCGTCGAATGCGCCGAATGCGGGCAATCCGCAACAGCAGCAGGCGATGGCCGCTTCCGCCATGGACGTCACCAAGGAGTCGATGGTCGGCAGTTGGAAGGTCAGCAACGGCGGATCGAGCTGCGACATGTTCCTGACGCTCACCAATCTCGGCAGCGGCTCTCGCGGCGGCACGCGCGGTTGCTCGGGCGAGCTTACCGCAATGGGCTCCTGGGAAGTTTCCGGTAAGCAGATTCTTTTGAAGAATCGCGACGGCAGCACGATCGGTACCCTCTACAAGACGGCCGATTCGCGCTTTGACGGCTCTACCGCTTCCGGCCAGCCGATCGGCCTTAGCCGATAAGCTTATCTGACGGGGCAGCGTCTTTCGGCGCGCCCCTTTTTGCACAGGCGGATATTTCCCCATGCAGCCCATGCCCGACTATTCCCTCAGCGTCAGCGAGCAGCTGAAGGCGTTGACGGCTTCCGGATCGCTTCAGGTGGATTCGGCGCAGATGAATGTGGCGAAACTGCTCGATCGCGTGCTTGCCGATCTCAAGCGGAGGCGCCCGGCCAGCAAGGCGAGCGCGCTCGGCTGGATGTTCGCCGCGCGCAGGAAGCCGGTCGAAACCGTCAAGGGCCTCTATATCCACGGCAGTGTCGGGCGCGGCAAGACGATGCTGATGGATATGTTCTTCGCCATGGCGCCCTGCCAGAAGAAGCGCCGCGCGCATTTCCATGAATTCATGACCGATGTTCACAACCGCATCGCGGCGCAGCGGTTGAAGTTCAAGAATGGCGAGACGAAGCAGGCCGATCCGCTGCCGCCGATCGCGGCCGATCTTTATGGCGAGGCCGAACTGCTCTGCTTCGATGAGTTCACCGTCACCGATATCGCCGATGCGATGATCCTGTCGCGGCTATTTTCCGAGCTTTTTTCGCTCGGATGCGTGCTGGTTGCCACCTCGAATGTGGAGCCGGACAACCTCTATCGTGACGGGCTCAATCGCGGCCTGTTTCTACCCTTCATCGATCTCTTGAAGCGCTACGTCGATGTGGTGACGCTCGATTCGCCGACCGATTACCGCATGGAGAAGCTGAACAGCCAGCCCGTCTATCTCACACCGCTCGACCAGCGCACCGATATGGCGATGGATGCATCCTGGATGCAGGCGCTGCACGGACGCCGGGCGCAGCCGATGGAGATTCCGCGGAAGGGGCGCTCCATTCACGTGCCGCTGGCGGTCGACCGCATGGCGCGCTTTTCCTTCACCGATCTTTGCGAAGCCGCACTTGGTCCTGCCGATTTCCTCGCCATAGCCGAGCGTTTCGATACGATCTTTCTCGACCGCGTACCGAAGCTCGGGCCGGACAAGCGCAACCAGACCAAGCGTTTCATCATTCTGATCGACACGCTTTACGATCATAATATTCGCCTTTATGTTTCCGCAGCGGCCATGCCTGAGGAATTGCTGGTCGAGCGGCGTGGAACCGAAGGCTTTGAATTCGACCGCACGACCTCCCGGCTTTTCGAGATGCGCAGTGCCGAATATCTGGCCCAGACTCCGGCTAAGCGAGCCGCCGAGTAACAATTCGGTGACAGAATTTCTTACGTTTACGTAAGAAATTATCGATCTAACCGATTGAAATTGCTGATCTCAAAATAATCAATTGCCAATTTCCGCCTTTGGGTCTATGCGATTGGCGGCTATTGTGGATGCCTTGCATGGCGTCCCGCCACGGATTTTGATCGCAAAGGATACACCGAAATGGCGCGCAACAAGATCGCACTTATTGGTTCTGGCATGATTGGTGGCACGCTGGCGCATCTCGCCGGCCTGAAGGAACTGGGCGACATCGTCCTGTTCGACATCGCGGACGGCATTCCTCAGGGCAAGGGTCTCGACATCGCCCAGTCTTCTCCTGTCGAAGGCTTCGACGCCAATCTGACCGGCGCCAGCGACTATTCGGCGATCGAAGGCGCTGACGTCTGCATCGTCACCGCCGGCGTTGCCCGCAAGCCGGGCATGAGCCGCGACGATCTTCTCGGCATCAACCTCAAGGTCATGGAACAGGTCGGCGCCGGCATCAAGAAGTATGCCCCGAACGCCTTCGTGATCTGCATCACCAACCCGCTCGACGCCATGGTCTGGGCGCTGCAGAAGTTCTCAGGCCTTCCGGCCAACAAGGTCGTCGGCATGGCCGGCGTGCTCGATAGCTCGCGCTTCCGCCTGTTCCTCGCCAAGGAATTCAACGTCTCCGTCGAAGACGTCACCGCTTTCGTTCTCGGCGGCCACGGCGATTCGATGGTTCCGCTCGCTCGTTACTCCACGGTTGCCGGCATCCCGCTGACGGACCTCGTCACCATGGGCTGGCTCACCGCCGAGCGCCTTGAAGAAATCATCCAGCGCACCCGTGATGGCGGCGCCGAGATCGTCGGCCTGCTGAAGACCGGCTCGGCCTATTACGCTCCGGCCGCCTCCGCCATTGCAATGGCTGAATCCTACCTCAAGGACAAGAAGCGCGTTCTGCCCAGCGCTGCCCATCTCGATGGCCAGTATGGCGTCAAGGACATGTATGTCGGCGTTCCCACGGTTATCGGCGCCGGCGGTGTCGAGCGCATCATCGAGATCGACCTGAACAAGGCCGAGAAGGAAGCCTTCGACAAGTCGGTCGCATCCGTCGCCGGTCTTTGCGAAGCCTGCATCGCCATCGCGCCGTCGCTGAAGTAATTTCTGCGTTATAACAGGGATAAATCCATGAACATTCATGAATATCAGGCCAAGGCTCTGCTGAAGACCTATGGCGCACCCGTCGCGGACGGCGTTGCCATCTTCTCTGCCGACGAAGCTGCCGCCGCTGCCAAGCAGCTTCCGGGCCCGCTTTACGTCGTCAAGAGCCAGATCCACGCCGGTGGCCGCGGCAAGGGCAAGTTCAAGGAACTGGGCCCCGACGCCAAGGGCGGTGTTCGCCTCGCCAAGTCTGTCGAAGACGTGGTTGCCAACTCGAAGGAAATGCTCGGCCACACGCTGGTGACCAAGCAGACCGGCCCGGCCGGCAAGCAGGTCAACCGCCTTTACATCGAAGACGGCGCCGACATCGACCGCGAACTCTACCTCTCCATCCTGGTTGACCGTTCGGTCGGCCAGGTTGCCTTCGTCGTTTCGACCGAAGGCGGCATGGACATCGAAACCGTCGCGCATGACACGCCGGAAAAGATCATCACCGTCGCCATCGAGCCTTCGACTGGCGTTACGGCTGCCAACTCGGCTGCTCTTTCCGATGCGCTGAAGCTCGAGGGTGCTGCCCGCGAAGACGCCGCCACGCTCTTCCCGATCCTCTACAAGGCCTTCGTCGAGAAGGACATGGCGCTCCTGGAAGTGAACCCGCTGATCGTCATGACCAATGGCCGGCTGCGCGTTCTCGACGCCAAGGTTTCCTTCGACGGCAACGCGCTGTTCCGTCATGAAGACATCCGCGCGCTCCGCGACACGTCGGAAGAAGACGAGAAGGAAATCCAGGCGCACGAATACGATCTCGCCTATGTCGCCCTCGACGGCAACATCGGCTGCATGGTCAACGGCGCCGGTCTCGCCATGGCGACCATGGACATCATCAAGCTCTACGGTGCTGAGCCGGCGAACTTTCTCGATGTCGGCGGTGGCGCCACCAAGGAAAAGGTTACGGCCGCTTTCAAGATCATCACTGCCGATCCGGCTGTCCAGGGCATTCTGGTCAACATCTTCGGCGGCATCATGAAGTGCGACGTCATTGCCGAAGGCGTGCTTGCAGCCGTCAAGGAAGTCGGTCTGAAGGTTCCGCTCGTCGTTCGCCTCGAAGGCACCAATGTCGAGCTCGGCAAGAAGATCATCAACGAATCCGGTCTCAACGTCATCTCCGCAGATGACCTGGACGATGCCGCCCAGAAGATCGTCAAGGCAGTCAAGGGCTGATCGGGATGGCTGCTTCCTTTACTCCAACGGCTGCTCATCTTCGCCTCGGTGCCTTTGCCGGCACCTGGGAAGGGGAAGAGCATGTCGCGGCTTCGGCCTGGACGAAGGAAGGCACGGCAACAGCGCGGCTCACGGCCGAGTGTCTGTTCGGCGGATTCTTCGTCGAGCAGCGCTACGTGCAGACGCGTGATGGCGAAACCTCCTTCGAAGCGCGGAATATTTTCGGCTTCGACGGAACGGATCAGGCCTACAAGCTCTATCAGTTCGATACGGTGGGCTTCGTGCCCGCAGCGCCGGCCGCCGGCGAATGGATCGACGACAGGCTGGTTCTGACCAGGGTCTCGCCGCGCGGTGCGCAGCGCACTCTCTTCCAGTTCGAAAATGAAGACTGCTACCGCATGGGCGTCACTTTTGCGCCCGCCGGCAGCGATACATGGCAGGAGGTTGTCAGCGGCTTGTACCGTCGCGTTGCCTCTGCGTCTTCCAACCTCTCGTAACAAAGGCCTCGCATGTCTATTCTCATCAACAAAGACACCAAGGTTCTGGTTCAGGGCCTGACCGGCAAGACCGGCACCTTCCACACTGAACAGGCGCTTGCCTATCACGGCACGAAGATGGTCGGCGGTATCCATCCCTCCAAGGGTGGCGAAACCTGGACCGGCAAGGACGGCGAAAAGCTGCCGATCTTCAAGTCCGTTGCTGAAGGCAAGGACGCCACGGGCGCCAACGCCTCGGTCATCTACGTGCCGCCGGCAGGTGCCGCGGCTGCGATCCTCGAAGCGATCGAAGCCGAGATCCCGCTCATCGTCTGCATCACGGAAGGCATTCCGGTTGCCGACATGGTCAAGGTGAAGGATCGCCTGATCAAGTCGAAGTCGCGCTTGATCGGGCCGAACTGCCCGGGCGTTCTGACCCCGAACGAATGCAAGATCGGCATCATGCCGGGCTCCATCTTCAAGAAGGGCTCGGTCGGCGTTCTCTCGCGTTCCGGCACGCTGACCTATGAAGCCGTGTTCCAGACCACCAATGAAGGCCTCGGCCAGACGACGGCTGTCGGCATCGGCGGCGACCCGGTCAAGGGCACGGAGTTCATCGACATTCTCGAGATGTTCCTTGCGGACGACGAAACCAAGTCGATCATCATGATCGGCGAAATCGGCGGTTCGGCTGAAGAAGAAGCCGCACAGTTCCTCAAGGACGAAGCCAAGAAGGGCCGCAAGAAGCCGATGGTCGGCTTCATCGCCGGCCGCACGGCACCTCCCGGCCGCACCATGGGCCATGCTGGCGCCGTGATTTCCGGCGGCAAGGGCGGCGCGGAAGACAAGATTGCGGCGATGGAAGCGGCAGGCATTCGCGTGTCGCCGTCGCCGGCGCGTCTCGGCAAGACGCTGGTGGAAGTCCTGAAGGGCTGAGCCTACCTATAGCAAGACCCGGACGGGGAGCGGCAAACGCCCATCCCGTCCGGCCTTCCAATTCGCAAGTGCAGATGTGCGGTCCAAGAGGGCCGCTGACGAAATAGGGTCGCCGGACGTCCATAAGCCGGCAATGCAAACAAGTCGGGAGGCGGACGAAGGCGTCCGCATATCACCATGGCAAGGCAAGAAGCCAACGAGCAATTTCAGATCACTTCGTTCCTGGACGGCGCGAACGCTGCTTATATCGAGCAGCTCTACGCGCGCTACGAGGACGACGCATCGTCGGTATCCGACGAGTGGCGGTCATTCTTCAAGGCGCTGGAAGACAGCCCCGGCGATGTGAAGCGGGCGGCCAAGGGCGCTTCGTGGCAGCGCAAGAACTGGCCGATCCCGGCAAATGGCGAGCTGATCTCCGCCCTCGACGGCAATTGGGGCATCGTCGAAAAGGCCATCGAAACCAAGGTCAAGGCCAAGGCGGAAGCCCAGGGCAAGCCGACCGATACCGCAGACATCCTGCAGGCGACGCGCGATTCCGTCCGCGCCATCATGATGATCCGCGCCTATCGCATGCGCGGCCACCTGCATGCCAAGCTCGACCCGCTCGGCATCGCCGCTCCGGTCGAAGACTACAAGGAACTGTCGCCGGAAGCCTATGGCTTCACCGAGGCTGACCTCGACCGCAAGATCTTCATCGATAACGTGCTCGGCCTCGAATATGCGAGCGTGCGCGAAATGATCGAGATTCTCGAGCGCACCTACTGCTCGACGCTCGGCGTCGAATTCATGCACATCTCCAATCCGGAAGAGAAGGCCTGGATCCAGGAGCGCATCGAAGGCGTCGACAAGGGGATTGCTTTCAATCCCGAGCGCAAGAAGGCGATCCTGCAGAAGGTCATCGAAGCCGAAGGCTACGAACAGTTCCTCGACGTCAAGTTCAAGGGCACCAAGCGTTTCGGCCTCGACGGCGGTGAATCGCTGATCCCGGCGCTGGAGCAGATCCTGAAGAGCGGCAGCCAGCTCGGCCTCCGGGAAGCTCTGTTCGGCATGGCCCATCGCGGCCGCCTGAACGTGCTTTCGCAGGTCATGGGCAAGCCGCATCGCGCCATCTTCCACGAGTTCAAGGGCGGCTCCTACGCACCGGACGAAGTCGAAGGCTCGGGCGACGTCAAGTACCATCTCGGCGCCTCCTCGGATCGCGATTTCGACGGCACCAAGGTCCACGTTTCGCTGACGGCCAACCCGTCGCATCTGGAAATCGTCAATCCGGTCGTCATGGGCAAGGCCCGCGCCAAGCAGGACATGGGCGCCACCCTCTGGGACGGCGATATCATTCCGTTGTCCGAACGCGCCAAGGTCGTGCCGTTGCTGATCCATGGCGACGCGGCTTTCGCCGGCCAGGGCGTGGTTGCCGAAATCCTCGGTCTGTCGGGTCTGCGCGGTCATCGCGTCGCCGGTACCATGCACGTCATCATCAACAACCAGATCGGTTTCACCACCAATCCGGCCTTCTCGCGCTCGTCGCCCTATCCGTCCGACGTCGCCAAGATGATCGAAGCGCCGATCTTCCATGTGAATGGCGACGATCCGGAAGCCGTCGTCTATGCGGCCAAGGTTGCGACCGAATTCCGCATGAAGTTCCACAAGCCGGTCGTGATCGACCTGTTCTGCTATCGCCGCTACGGCCATAATGAAGGCGATGAACCGTCCTTCACGCAGCCGAACATGTACAAGGTCATCCGCGCCCACAAGACGGTGCTGCAGCTCTATTCGCAGCGCCTGATCAGCGAAGGCGTGCTGACCGAGGGCGAAGTCGAAAAGATGAAGGCCGACTGGCGCGCTCATCTCGAGGAAGAGTTCGAGGCCGGCCAGCATTACAAGCCGAACAAGGCCGACTGGCTTGACGGCGAGTGGTCGGGCCTGCACACGGCAGACAATGCCGACGAGCAGCGCCGCGGCAAGACCGCCGTGCCGATGAAGACGCTGAAGGAGATCGGGCGCAAGCTGTCGGAAATCCCGGCTGGCTTCCACGCGCACCGCACCATCCAGCGCTTCATGGAAAATCGCGCCAACATGGTGCAGACCGGCGAAGGCATCGACTGGGCCATGGCGGAAGCCCTGGCATTCGGCGCGCTTGTCGTCGAAGGCCACAAGATCCGCCTCTCTGGCCAGGATTGCGAACGCGGCACCTTCTCGCAGCGTCATTCGGTTCTCTACGATCAGGAAACCGAAGAGCGCTACATTCCGCTCGCCAACCTGTCGCCGACCCAGGCCCGCTACGAAGTCATCAACTCGATGCTTTCGGAAGAGGCTGTCCTCGGCTTCGAATACGGCTATTCGCTGGCCCGCCCGAATGCGCTGACGCTCTGGGAAGCCCAGTTCGGCGATTTCGCCAACGGTGCGCAGGTCGTCTTCGACCAGTTCATCTCGTCCGGCGAACGCAAGTGGCTGCGCATGTCCGGTCTCGTCTGCCTGCTGCCGCATGGCTATGAAGGTCAGGGTCCGGAACACTCTTCCGCCCGCCTCGAGCGTTATCTGCAGCTCTGCGCCGAAGACAACATGCAGGTCGCCAACGTCACGACGCCGGCGAACTACTTCCACATCCTGCGCCGTCAGCTGAAACGCGACTTCCGCAAGCCGTTGATCCTGATGACGCCAAAGTCGCTGCTGCGCCACAAGCGCGCCGTGTCGAGCCTTGCGGAGATGGCGGGGGAAACCTCCTTCCATCGCCTGCTCTGGGACGATGCGGAAGTGATCAAGGATAGCCCGATCAAGCTGCAGAAGGACAACAAGATCCGTCGCGTCGTCATCTGCTCGGGCAAGGTCTATTACGATCTGCTGGAAGAGCGCGAAAAGCGCGGCATCGACGATATCTACCTGCTGCGCATCGAACAGCTCTACCCGTTCCCGGCCAAGGCGCTCATCAACGAGCTCAGCCGCTTCCGCAATGCGGAGATGGTCTGGTGCCAGGAAGAGCCGAAGAACATGGGCGCATGGTCCTTCATCGATCCTTATCTGGAATGGGTACTTGCCCATATCGATGCCAAGTACCAGCGCGTTCGCTACACCGGCCGTCCGGCCGCCGCCTCGCCGGCGACGGGCCTGATGTCCAAGCATCTGTCGCAGCTTGCGGCGTTCCTCGAGGACGCGCTCGGCGGTTGAGGGGTTGCGCGATGACACGTTTTCGTTTGAAAATCGCGTCGTCGCGCTCCAGCCTTCCGCAGGATGCGACGGGGGAGAAGATGGCAGCCATGCAGCAATACGCCACCTATCGCCTGCACGAAGCAGATGCCCGATCGGCCGCCGCCGGTTGGGCAATTGCTGCGCATGGCGCTATTCGTTCCCCGGCCATCTGTCGCCGGAATTCCATCCAAACTCATAATGACGAAAATCAGGATCTGAACAATGGCCACTGAAATCCGCGTTCCTACCCTCGGCGAATCCGTCAGCGAAGCGACCGTCGGTACCTGGTTCAAGAAGGTCGGCGACGCCATCAAGGCCGATGAGCCGCTTCTCGAGCTCGAAACCGACAAGGTAACGATCGAAGTTCCGGCACCTGCGGCCGGCACCCTGTCCGAAATCGTTGCCCAGGCCGGCGAAACCGTAGGTCTCGGCGCGCTGCTCGGCCAGATCGCAGCCGGCAACGCCGCCGCCGCACCGGCTCAGGCTGCGGCGCCCGCCGCTCCGGCACCTGCCGCTGCCGCACCGGTTGCAGCGCCCGCCGTCTCCGCTCCGGCTTCCGCCATGCCGGCGGCTCCGGCAGCCGCCAAGCTGTTGGCCGAAAACAACATCTCCGCCGATCAGGTCGATGGCAGCGGCAAGCGCGGCCAGGTGCTGAAGGGTGATGCGATCGCCGCCGTTGCCAAGGCCGCCTCGGCGCCGGCCGCCGCACCGGCTGCTCCGGTCGCCGCGCGCGCGCCGACCGCCGTCGAGGACGTCAGCCGCGAAGAGCGCGTCAAGATGACCCGCCTGCGCCAGACGATCGCCCGCCGCCTCAAGGATGCGCAGAACACCGCCGCCATGCTCACCACCTATAACGAGGTGGACATGAAGGCCGTCATGGACCTGCGCAACAAGTACAAGGACATCTTCGAGAAGAAGCATGGCGTGAAGCTCGGCTTCATGGGCTTCTTCACCAAGGCCGTCACCCACGCACTGAAGGAACTGCCGGCTGTCAACGCCGAGATCGACGGCACCGACATCATCTACAAGAACTACTGCCACATCGGCATGGCTGTCGGCACCGACAAGGGTCTGGTCGTTCCGGTCATCCGTGATGCCGACCAGATGTCGATCGCCGAAGTCGAGAAGGAGCTTGGTCGTCTGGCAAAGGCTGCCCGCGACGGCACGCTGTCGATGGCTGACATGCAGGGCGGCACTTTCACCATCACCAATGGTGGCGTCTATGGTTCGCTGATGTCCTCGCCAATCCTGAATGCGCCGCAGTCGGGCATTCTCGGCATGCACAAGATCCAGGAACGTCCGGTCGCCATCGGCGGTCAGGTCGTCATCCGTCCGATGATGTATCTGGCGCTCTCCTATGACCACCGCATGGTCGACGGCAAGGAAGCGGTGACCTTCCTCGTGCGCGTCAAGGAAAGCCTGGAAGATCCGGAACGTCTGGTTCTCGATCTCTAAGGAGCTGGATCATGTCGACATGGCCCATGCGGACGCTGCGCGGATTGATGTGCGCCGTTGCCGCATGGATGCCGTCATCCGCCGGTGCGGGTGATCTCGACATTTCCAAGCTCAGCAGCAATCTCGATCTGGCGTCGCTCGGCGACGCCGATCTTGCAGCCCGGTCGATCTCCGTCCTTCGCATCGGCAATGTCGCACTGACCTCCGGCCGCATCGTTGCCAGCGACCCGCTGGTCGAGCCGGAGCGTTCGGCGCTCGCCAGAACCGTGACCCCGGGCGAATATCCCGTGACGCTCTTCGGAGCCTTCGGCCGTATTGCGGCTGCGAGCATGCGATTTGCCGAGGGCAGACCGGTGCGCTGGGAGCTGGCCGTGATCCCGGGTCAGGATATCAATTCGCTGAAAGGCGACGAGTTCTTCGGCTATCCGGTCGATGCCGGTCTCGGTTGCTATATGGATGCCGATACCTATGCTCTCATTCAGGAGCGGGAAAAGCAGGTCCAGGCGGAGAAATCGACATCCGATATCAATTATTACGACGATGTCCTGGCGCCGGAGCTGGAGGCGAACAAAGACGATTATGCCATGCACCGGCCGATATCGGGAAAGCACGGCAATGTCGCCATCTTCTCCAGCGGCTGGGGTGATGGTTTCTATCCGGTCTTCTGGGGTCTCGATGCCGGCGGAAGGCCGCTGGTTCTGTTTACCGATTTCGGCGTTACCGAGAATGCCGACGGTCGACGCGAGCCGGGAGGTCAATGATCATGCCGGCTGACCGCATGATGACACGATTGGCGGCTTCATGCTGCACGGCGATGGCTTTTGCCGTGGCTTCATTGCCTGCACATGCGGACGAATGCGTGCAGGAAAAAGCCGTTTACGTTGATATGGACAATGCCTACGAGCTTCGTTTCGAGCCCATGGGCTCGGAATCGGCGCTCAGCAACAGGTTCAAGCTGACCGTGCGCAATACTGCCGTCGTCGCCGATGGCATTGTCATGCGCACCGACGATCAATTGCGCGCGGACGGCCGGATCATGTTTGCATGTCCGGAAGGCGATGTGACCGGGGCTGATCTCAGAGCCTGCACCGTCTGGCAGGGCATGGTCTACGCCTCCGATCTCAAGGGGCATATTCGCGTGCTGCCGGCCGAAGGCGAAAGCGCGGCGGACCGGCTCTTCCTGCCGGCACTCGGCCCCTCGATCCAGAAGTCGTCCCTCTGGGGCGAAGGCAAGGCAACCGTTGCGCCCTGGGATGTCCTCAGCCTGAAAGGATGCGGCCAATGACCGACGATACACCTGTTCTTCTCGTCACCGGCGGCAGCCGCGGCATCGGCGCCGCGGTTTGCATTGCCGCCGCGCAGCATGGCTGGGCGGTTGCGGTCAATTACGCATCCAACAAGGATGCGGCCGAAGCCGTGGTAGAGACCATCCGCCAAGCGGGCGGCGAGGCCATTGCGATTGCCGGCGATGTCGGCAAGGCCGAAGACATCAAATCCATCTTTGCCCAGGTCGACGCGCATTTCGGCCGCATCGACGGCCTGGTCAACAATGCCGGTATTGTCGGGGTTATCCAGCGCCTCGACGAAATGACGCCGGAGCGGCTGGACCGCATGTTCCGCGTCAATATCACCGGCTCGATGCTGGCGGCCGCCGAGGCCGTGCGCCGCATGTCGACCCGCCACGGCGGCAAGGGTGGCGTGATCGTCAACGTCTCTTCGCTGGCCGCTACCTTGGGCGGTGGCGGGCAGTATGTCGATTATGCCGCCTCGAAGGGCGCGATCGATACCTTCACCGTCGGGCTCGCGCGAGAAGTTGCGGCCGAAGGCATCCGCGTCAATGCCGTCCGTCCCGGCATCATTGATACCGATATTCACGCCGCCGCCGGCCTGCCGGACCGGGCTCGCGACATCGCGCCGCAACTGCCGATGAAACGGGCGGGAACGGCCGATGAAGTCGCCGACTCCATCCTCTATCTCTTGAGCCCGCATGCATCCTATATAACGGGTGCGCTGCTCGACGTGAGCGGCGGCCGCTGATCAGAATGGGTGGGTGACATGCAATATATTCTCGAATTCCTCGGCCTGATGGCTGTCTTCTCGATCTTCATCGTTGTTCCCGGTGCCGATTTTGCCGTGATCCTGCGCCAGAGCATCGTGCATGGCCGCCGCGCCGCCATGATGACCGGGCTTGGCATGGGCTTCTCTCTGCTCTTTCACATCAGCTACACCATTCTGGGTCTCGGCCTGATCGTGTCGCAATCATTGATGCTGTTCAGCATGATCAAATGGGCCGGCGTTCTCTACCTGGTCTATCTGGGCATCAAGTCCTTCCGCGAGCCGGGCTTCAAGGTGGCCGAAATCGAGATCACCGATGCGGACCGCAAGCCGGTCTCCGTCTGGCGTTGCCTGGCGACGGGCTTCATCACCAATGCGCTCAATCCGAAGCCGGTGCTGTTTTTCCTGTCGCTGTTTTCGACGCTCGTGCACCACGACACCCCGGCCTTGATCCAGTTCAGCTATGGCATCGGCATGGCTACGGCGCTCGTCGCCTGGTTTGCCGGCGTCTCCATCTTCTTCACCGTCAAGCCGGTTCGCGATCGCTTCATCGCGTCGGGCAAATGGTTCAACCGCATCACCGGAGCGGCGCTCGTCGGCTTCGGCATCCGCCTCGCCCTGGCGCGGGCGGCCGACTAACAGAGATATAAAACAAGGAAATTAAACCATGTCCTACGATGTGATCATTATCGGAACCGGTCCCGGCGGCTATGTCTGCGCAGTCAAGGCAGCGCAGCTCGGCCTGAAGGTGGCGGTCGTCGAAAAGCGTGCGACCTATGGCGGCACCTGCCTCAACATCGGCTGCATCCCTTCCAAGGCGCTGCTGCATGCTTCCGAAATGTTCCACCAAGCGGGCCATGGCCTGGACGCGCTCGGTGTGGAAGTTGCCGCGCCGAAGCTGAACCTGGGCAAGATGCTGGCGCACAAGGATGCGACCGTAAAGTCGAACGTCGAGGGCGTCGCCTTCCTCTTCAAGAAGAACAAGATCGATGCCTTCCAGGGCACCGGCAAGATCGTTGCCGCCGGCAAGGTTGCCGTGACGGCCGACGACGGCAAGGTCACCGAGATCGAGGGCAAGAACATCGTCATCGCCACTGGCTCGGATGTTGCCGGCATTCCCGGCGTGCCGCTCGAGATCGATGAGAAGGTCATCATCTCGTCGACCGGCGGCATCGCGCTCGACAAGGTGCCGGGCAAGATGATCGTGGTTGGCGGTGGCGTTATCGGCCTCGAGCTCGGCTCGGTCTGGTCGCGCCTTGGCGCCAAGGTTACCGTTGTCGAATATCTCGACAGCATCCTCGGCGGCATGGACGGCGAAGTCTCCAAGCAGTTCCAGCGCATGCTCGCCAAGCAGGGCCTGGAATTTCACCTGGGCGCCAAGGTTGTTGGCGTTGAGAAGTCTGGCAATGGCGCGAAGGTCACCTTCGAGCCGGTCAAGGGCGGCGACAAGGTTGTACTCGACGCCGATGTCGTGCTGGTCGCGACCGGCCGCAAGCCGTATACGGCTGGCCTTGGCCTGGAAGAAGCCGGTGTCGTGCTCGATAATCGTGGCCGTGTCGAAATCGACGGCCACTTCAAGACCAATGTCGCCGGCATCTATGCTATCGGCGACGTCGTGAAGGGCCCGATGCTGGCGCACAAGGCCGAAGACGAGGGCGTGGCGCTGGCCGAAATCCTCGCTGGCCAGGCCGGTCACGTGAACTACGACGTCATTCCGAGCGTCGTCTACACCCAGCCGGAAGTTGCTTCCGTCGGGAAGACCGAGGAAGAGCTGAAGGCTGCGGGTATTGCCTACAAGGTCGGCAAGTTCCCGTTCTCCGCCAACGGCCGTGCCCGCGCCATGCTGGCGACAGATGGTTTCGTCAAGATCCTGGCCGACAAGGAAACCGATCGGGTTCTCGGCGGCCATATCGTCGGCTTCGGCGCCGGCGAGATGATCCACGAGATTACCGTTCTGATGGAGTTCGGCGGCTCGTCCGAGGATCTCGGACGCACCTGCCATGCGCATCCCACAATGTCGGAAGCGGTGAAGGAAGCAGCGCTTGCGACCTTCTTCAAGCCGATCCACATGTAAGATCGGGCATTTAAGCTCGGTCGAATACTGGGATTGCAATGCACAAACGATGATGCGATGAACGGGACACTCGTTCATCGCATCAGCGATCCGCTCCCATCCAGCGAAGCAAGCATGTCACGCCAAATCCCAGTCATTGCCATCTCCCTGAAGCTTTTCATTGCAACTCTGCTCACGGTCCTTGTGCCCGCTGCGTTGCCGGCCCTTGCGGAAACGCAAGCCGTCGCCTGGCCGCAGGCCACCAGCGATCTGCCCGTGGAAACCGGTATCCGTTTCGGCACGTTGCCGAACGGAATGCGCTTCGCCATCATGCACAATGCGACGCCGGCGGGGCAGGTGGCGATCCGGTTTCGCATCGGCACCGGCTCGCTCCAGGAGAATGACGATCAGCAGGGCCTGGCGCATTTTCTAGAGCATATGGCCTTCAAGGGTTCCACCCATGTCGCCGAAGGCGAGATGATCCGCACGCTCCAGCGCCTTGGTCTGGCCTTCGGCGCGGATACCAATGCGTCCACCAGCTACAATGAGACCGTCTATGCGCTCGATCTGCCCGAGGCCGACAAGGAGACAGTATCCACCGGCCTGATGCTGATGCGCGAGACGGCGAGCGAACTGACGCTCGATGCCGGCGCCTTCGACCGCGAGCGCGGTGTCATCCTCTCGGAAGAGAAGCTGCGCGACACGCCGCAATATCGGGGCGGGATCGGCTTCGTGAACCTGCTGCTGCCCGGCCAGCGCGTGCCGCAGCGGCCGCCTATCGGCAAGACCGATATTATAAGCAATGCTCCGGTCGATCTGGTACGCGACTATTATCGCACCAATTACCGGCCCGAGCGTGCGACGCTGATCGTGGTCGGCGACATCGATCCGGCTGCTCTTGAAGCCGATATCCGCAACCGGTTCGGCAATTGGACGGCGAAGACGCCGGCGCCGGCGGATATCGATCTTGGTGCGCTTGAAAAGCATGGAGAGCGTGTCGGGACGGTGATCGTGCCGGGTGGTGCCACCCGCGTGCAGATCGCCTGGACCCGCCCTTACGATGCCTCGCAGGATACGGTTGCCAAGCGTCGGCAGCAACTGGTCGAAGGAATCGGCCTGGCTGTTCTCAACCGCCGCATATCTCTCTTGGCACAACAGCCCAACCCGCCCTTCGTCAGCGTGCAGGCCGGCTCACAGGACCTGTTGAAGTCCGCTCACGTCACGATGATTGCCGCTGACAGCGATCCAGACAAATGGCAGACAGCGCTCAACGCCATCGATCAGGAGCAGCGCCGCATCGCTGAGTTCGGTGCCGCGCAAAGCGAGGTTGACCGCGAGATTGCGGAATACCGCTCGACATTGCAGGCAGCGGCGGGTGGCGCGGCAACGCGCACGAGCCCGGACATCGCCGCATCGCTCGCCTGGAGTGTCGGTGAAGGCGCGGTCTTTACCTCGCCTGCAGATGATCTCTCGCTGTTCGATGCCGCAATGAAGGGTCTGACTGCCGCCGAGGTCAACCAGAGCCTCCAGGCTGCATTTGCGGGCAATGGTCCGCAACTGGTGCTGCAAATTCCGCAAATGCCCGAAGGTGGTGATGCGGCCGTCGAAAAGGCCTATGCCGATTCGCGTGCGACGCCGGTTACCGCGCCAGAGCATACGGCAGCGGTCGCATGGCCTTACACCAATTTCGGGCCATCGGGCGATGTTGCTGAACGGCGTGTGATCGATGACCTCGGCGTGACGATGGTGCGCTTTGCCAATGGTGTGCGCCTGACCGTCAAGCCGACCAAGCTCCGCGCCGATGAGGTTCTGGTCCGTGTCAATGTCGGCCACGGCCGGCTCGATCTGCCGCATGATCGGCCGCTGCCGCTTTGGGCGGCGCCGGCGGTGCCGCTGTCCGGTCTGAACGCTATCAGCTATGACGACATGCAGAAGGCATTCGCCAGCAATGTCCTCGGCAGCGATTTTTCCGTTCAGGATGGCGCCTTCAAGTTCGAGGGAGCCACGCGGCCGAGCGATCTGGCGACGCAATTGCAGCTTCTCACGGCCTATGTCTCCGATCCGGCTTATCGCCCCGATGTCTTCAAGCGGGTGCAGCAGGCCTATCTGAACAGCCTGCCGCAGCTTCAGGCAGCGCCGGGCACCGTGGTCGGCCGCGATCTTCCCGGCCTTCTGCATTCCAGCGATCCGCGCTGGGCTTTCCCGGACAGGACGCAATTGCTCGATGCCAAGCCGGAAGATTTCGAGGCGGTCTTGCGGCCGGCCATTGCCAAGGGACAGATCGAAGTCATCGTCGCCGGCGATGTTCAGGTTGATGATGCCATCCGCATGACCGCACAGACCTTCGGCGCGCTGCCGGCTCGCCCCGATACGCAGGAGCAGGCCGAGGACAGTGATGTGCATTTCCCGGCACCGACGCCACAACCCGTCGTGCTGCTTCATGATGGGCGCAGCGACAATGCCGGCGCGCTCGTCGCCATGCCGATCGGCGACTTCTTCTCCGATTTGCCGCGCGCGGCTGCTGCCAATGTCACAGGTGCGATCCTCCGCAATCGTCTGATCGATCAGTTCCGCATTGCAGAGGGCGCGACTTACAGCCCACAGGGAGATGTCGATCTGTCGCGGTCGATACCAGGCTATGGCTTTGCCTATGTCTATCTGGAGACGACGCCCGCCAAGGTGGATCACTTTTTCGATCTCGTGGACAAGATCGCCGCCGATTTGCGGGACAGGGACGTTTCTCCAGATGAGCTGACGCGGGCGAGGGCTCCGATCGTTGAGGAGATAAAGCGCTCGCAACAGAGCAATAATTATTGGCTGGAGGGCCTTCGCAACGCCCAGACGGACCCACGCCGTCTCGAGCGTATTCGCGGCAACATCACCGGCTATCAGTCGATTACGGCGCAGGATGTCCGTGCGACCGCGACCACATATCTGAAATCGGATACGGCCTGGCGGCTGAAGATATTGCCGGCTAACGCATCGGCTCTACGCTAGAGCGACCCAGCACTTGGCGAATTTTGTCTAGGTGCTGTTGCTGGAATAGGGGTGATTGCGGTTACCGGTCAAAAGCCATTCTCATATTCAACATGTCCGAGCGTTACCGGCGCGATTTGAAATCCGCTTGGCCGGCTCCGAAATCCTGGCTGATTCAATCGATCCTCGACGGATCGCTTCGCCAATTTCAAATCGGTATAGAGGCCGATTCCGAACGTATTGGTGCACTGCCATTGATCGGCATAGGAGTGAAAAACATACCACAGTCGATCCGGACTGTTTTGGATGTCGGAATCGAGAACCGTTTCTCCCGAGGTGGGTGATTCAGGCTCGGGCATAGCTTTGTCACCTTGCATCGTGACAAAACCTTCCATCCAGCCACCCCGGTCAAGTACCTCCTTGCGAATGAAAAATCCCTTCCGGTATTCCTTGAATCCCGGCATTTGCTTCAGCTTTGCAACAACGGTCCGAGCCTGTGCGCGGCTCTGAAAGAAGCCGATTATCTTAACATGTTCGCAAAAAGCATCATCTTCGAACTCATGCAAAACAGACCATACGTTGTTCGTTCTCATCATCTCTCTCGCTGCACTCGTTCCCTCGACGCGCGAGCACGGTCAGTTGACGGCAGTCAGCGTATAGCCCTGCTTGCGCAGCAACTGGACGACGCCCTGATCACCGGGAAGGTGGAGGGCGCCGACTGCCATCATCACATTGCCTTTTTCCAGATAGGGCACGATGCGCTTTGCCATAACTTCATTGCGGTCGGTGATGATGCGCTGGTTGAATACGGCCTCGATGGTCTTCTCATCGGAGAGGTCGTCGGCGAAGGCCTTCATCAAACCGCTGTTCCCGGTCAAATAAAGCGCGATCAGAGTCTCCGTGACGTCATTCATGTTGTAGGGCAATTGGAAAGCCTGCAGGAGGCCCTTCATCGTCAGGTCATCAGGCAGATCCGCCATCGCCTGGAATTGCTCGAGCGGCGTTTCTAGCCCTTCGACATCCACGCCCTTGGTCTCGGCCTGCACGGCCAATTGCCTGTCCAGAACAAAGCCGCCGTTGGAATTCCGTTCGGGGGCGCACATCAGAAGCGAGGTGTAAAGAAACCAGGGGCGCATGCGGAGAACCGAGGTGATCGGTATGCCTTTTTTCGCAAGCGCGGCTGCGATCTGCGCCGTCTCGTCAGCCGGCAGGATATGATCCAGAGGCTTTTCAGCCGGCAACATCGTCAGTTCCGGATGTTTCAGAAGCTCTATCGCGATGGTGTTGGGCTTGGAGATTTCCTTCAACTCCAGCACCAGAGTGTTGATATGGTCGAAGGCACTACGAAATTCAGCGGGCAATTTCAGCACGCGCTCGTCGCTGGAATGGATGGTGCCGAAAAGCCACGAAGGCTTCACGCCGGGCTTTTCGATCTTCCAGAAGATGCTGTGGCCGTTTCTGACATTCGCTGCATCGTCCATCATCGTCTGGTAGCGTGACGGGTCTTTTTTCCGTAACTCCAGGAGAATATTGCTGCCGGCGCAGTTTCCGAAGCCATCCGCCCGTGCCGGCGTGCCGGCTGGTGCGAACAGGAAAGCGGCCAGAAGAAGCATCGCGGCGATGCGGGATGCGATGCCTTTGAAGCAGCCTCCCAATTTTACAGGAAAGCTGTTTCTCATAAAAATCCGGATGTGGGTTTGACCAACATCGCATGAGTATGGCTGAGCGATCTGCCCAACTCAAGCACTAGTTGCGGGCGTGCGGATCACCGGTTCAGTTTGCTGCGGTAACGGTAAAGCCCTGCTTGCGGAATAGCGCCACCAGGCCCTGATCTCCCGCCAGATGCAGCGCGCCGACGGCGATGAAAACATTGCCCTTGTCTAGGATCGGCGCGGAGCGTTCGGCCATGACCTTGTTGCGGTCGAGGATGATGCGCTGCTCGAAAGCGGCGGTATCGTCATCCGAGATATTCTGGTCGGGCTCGATCACCTTCAGCATGGGGATCATCGCGCCGATATTGCCGGCAAGATAGAGGTCGGTCATCGTTTCGTTGACGTCGTTGATCTTGTCGCCGAGGCTGAGCGTCTGGATCAAGGACTTCAGATGCAGCGCCACCGGCAGATCGCTCATTGCCTTGGCCTGCTCCGCCAGCGTTTCCAGACCCTTCACCTGCTTGCCTTCCGCCGTGGCGTCGGTTGCCAGCTTCTGATCGAGGAATTTCGCGCCGGCGGTCTTGCGGCGAACTTCGCAGCCGGTCATCTCGAAGGAGCTTGCGATCAGCCAAGGCTGCATGCGGGAGACGGCGGCAAGCGCGATGCCACGCTGCTTCAATCCGGCCTCCAGCTTGGCGTTATCCTCGGGCGACAGATGCTCGCTGATGGTCGAACCATCGCTGAGCATCATCAGGGACGGATTGGCGAAGAGGGCGGCAGCGGCCTTCTTGTCGTCGAGGATTTCGTCGGATTCGACGACGATCGTATCGGCGGCGGCGACTGCTTCTGGTGCACCCTTCGGCATGGTGAGCACGCGCGAATCCGAGACATGCATGGTGCCCAGCAGCCAGGACGGCTTCAGGCCCTGCTTCTCGATCTTCCAGAAGATGCCCTTGCCGTTTTCCACCTTGTCGCCGGCCTCGATGATGGAGGCGTATTTGGCGGGATCGCTCTTTTGAAGTTCGGCCATCAGATCCTTGCCGCCGCAGCTGTCGGATGCGATTTCGTCAGCGCGTGCCGGCTGCAGCGCCAGCATGGTTGCGATCAGGGCGATGGCCAGCATCAGCGGGAAGCTGGTTGCAAGCCAAAAGAGGATATCGCCGAGTGCCGGCTTCGTCGACCGCATCGCCTTGGATCCGAGGGCAGAAATCATTGAAACCTTCCGCTGGCAAAGAGCATGCTTACTGAAGCGCGAAAGCGGCTTTCAGGAGACATGCGAATACATGCTCCTGCTCTACCCCGAGGAGACGGATATTCCCTTAACGCGAGGGGTTAATGCTTCCTTACGCGCGTGGATGAGCGCGATCATAGACCTCGAGCAGCCGCGAGGAATCGACGCCGGTATAGACCTGCGTCGTCGACAGGCTGGCATGGCCGAGCAATTCCTGGATCGTGCGCAGATCGCCGCCACCGGCCAGCAGATGGGTGGCGAAGGAATGGCGCAGGGCATGCGGCGTGGCGGTATCGGGCAGGCCGAAGGCGCCGCGCAGTTTCTGCATGCCGTGCTGGATGATCCCAGGCTGGAGCTTGCCGCCGCGCGCACCGCGGAAAAGGGGACCGTCGGTGTCCAGATGATAGGGGCAGAGTGCGCGATAGTGGCTGACTGCCTCGGCGACAACGGGCAGCAGTGGCACCAGCCGTGTCTTGTTGCCCTTGCCGGTGATCCGCAGCGAGGTTGCGCCCGGAGAAAAATCCTGCGGCTTTAGGTCAAGCGCTTCGGAAATGCGCAGGCCGCAGCCATAGAGCAGCGTCAGAACGGCCGCATCGCGCGCGGCGATCCAGGGTTCCTCGTTCAACTGTGCTTCGTCGCTGACGACGGTGATCGCCTGCGTGTCGGAAAGCGGCTTGGGCAGCGATTTCGGCTGTTTCGGCGAGCGGACTGCGGCCGCACCGGCGGCATTCACCAGCCCCTTCTTTTCGAGGTAGCGCAGCAGCGAGCGAAGGCCGGCGAGATTGCGCCCGAGCGAGCGGGCGCCAGCCCCTTCCTTTCGTCGCGCGGCGAGAAAGCCGCGAAAATCGGCGGGGCGCAGCGCGCGAATATCCGCGATCGTGGCCGGGCCGCCGAGATGACCGGTGAGAAAGGTCAGGAACTGCCGTGTGTCCCGCTCATAGGCATTCAACGTGTGGGCAGCGAGGCGCCGCTCCTGGCCAAGGGTCTCCAGCCAGCGGCTGCGTTCCGCCATCAACCCGGAGTCGGCGATAACAAGCAATTCGTTCAGTGGAAAACCCCTTGAAATTCGGATTCCTTCTGCCACTTTGAATGAGGGAAGGTTATGGAATCACTAACTTTCCCGTTGCTCCGCCCGCATTTCCCGTGCATTGCGGGCGTAGCGGTACTTTAGAAACTGCATATAGGCCCTACTCACCAATCTCCGATGGTTCAGCGGCTATATGCGAGGCGCTTGTCATGCTTCGATCATATTCGATTGCGATAGAATATATCCCAACCATTCAGGACACTTCATGGCACGCCGGGGTTCGATAACTGCATTGGGACAACTTGCAGAGGCGATCGCTTTGGTGTCCCAGGGCCAGCCGGGACATATCGTCGACACGCTGATCGCCGAACGTGGCCAGAAGATCGTCCGCAATCCGCTCTGGCCGGTCATGCGTCCCTTCCTCTATACGCTGCTGCGCTATAACAGGGCGATCGAATTCGCCAATGATGTCGCCAAGCTTTCCGGCTTTCAGTGCTTCGAGTACATGAGCGATCTCCTGAGACTGGATATCGGCGTGACGCATGCCGATCGCATTCCGGCGTCGGGCGGCTTCATCCTCGTTAGCAATCATCCCACCGGCATTGCCGACGGCGTTGCCGTGTTCGACCTATTGAAATCACGCCGCCCCGACATGATGGTCTTTGCCAATCGGGATGCGGTGCGCGTCAATCCGCGTTTTGCCGAGATGATTATCCCCGTGGAATGGCGCGATGAATATAAGAGCAAGCTGAAGACGCGCGAGACGCTGCAGCTCACCAACCGGGCGGTGGCCGAGGGAAAGGTCACCGTACTGTTTCCATCCGGCCGCATTGCCTATTGGGCGAACGGCAAGCTGAACGAGCGGCCGTGGAAGACATCGGCCGTGGGGCTGGCACGCAAATATAATCTGCCGATCCTGCCCGTTAATCTGACGGCGCGCAATTCCGGCCTGTTCTATTGGTTTGCCAAATGGTCGACCGAGCTGCGCGACATGACGGTCTTTCACGAGCTTCTGAACAAGCGCGGCGACCGGTTCGATTTTCTCGTCGGCAATCTCATTCCCGTCGAGCATCTGGACGGCGACGTCAACGAGGTGACGAAGGCATTGGAGAAGCACACGGTCGTCGATCTCGCAGCCGACGGCAATGCGCGATTTTCGCCGCTCCTGTCCCCAAGGCAGGATGAGGCGCTGGCCGCGCATTCTCTTTAAATCGGGAATCGGTTAGAGCGGGCCTATGCAACTTCGCTCCATGTTCGCCCAGAATTACCGCTCTTTGCGCTCGATCCGCATGGATCTGGCCGACGTCAACCTGTTCATCGGCGAGAACGGGGTCGGCAAGTCCAATCTCTATCGTTCGCTGCAGCTCGTGCAGGCGGCGGTTCGCGGCCGGCTGGCGCATGAGATTTCCAGCGAGGGCGGCATGTTTTCGGCCATGTGGTCGGGCAAGCGGCGTTCACACGAATCCGCCCGTATCCGCTTCGATGTCGAACTGCTCGACATGGAGCGGGCGGCGACCTTCCGCTATTGGATCGAAGCCGGTATGCGCCCGCCGCTTGCCTCCGCCGGCTTTCCGCTGGAGCCTCAGGTCAAGGCCGAGGAATTATTGATCGAGACGGGCCGGCGGCCGGTGACGATGATGAAGCGCGACGGGCCGGGCATTTCCGTTCGCGGCGAGAATGGCCGCATGCAGGCCCATCCAGAGCAGGCGCTGACATCGGAAACGGCGATCGCCCTTCTCGGCGATGCCGGATACTATCCCGAGATCGGTACTTTCCGCCGAGCCGTCGACGCCTGGCGGTTCTATCATGGCTTTCGCACCGATCGCGGCTCGCCGCTGCGCGCGCCCTGCCTTGCCGTGACATCCCCGATGCTGGATGAAGACGGCGCCAATATCGCTGCCGTCTTTGCCACGCTTGTCCATACGCGCGAAGATACTGTTGAACTCGACAGGGTTCTGGCTGCAGCCCTTGGCGGCGCGCGTCTCGTCGTGCCGGAGCCGCAGGAGACGGCGGATTTCGGCCTGATGCTGCCGGAATTCCCGAAGCGCGTCTTCCAGCCGCGCGAATTGTCTGACGGCCAGATCCGTTTTCTCGGGCTCGCCGCCGCCCTGATGTCCTATCGCCTGCCGCCGCTGATCGCGCTCAACGAGCCGGAGGCGAGCCTGCATCCCGACATGCTGGTGCCGCTTGCCGAGATGATCGCCCAGGCCGCCAGGACCAGCCAGATCTGGATCGTCACCCATTCCGAGGTGCTGGCCGCCGCTGTGCGCGAGCGCTGCGGCGTGCGGCCGCGCCGGGTGATCCGCGAAGACGGCGCCACCTGGATCGACGGCATGCGGCTGACCGGTGTGATCGACGATGACGACGAATAGAAATCGAATGAAATAGGATTGGTGATATGACGTCTTCGCCCAGAGCCGCTGTGTTGAACGACCTCGCCGTCATGATCGCAAAGCTGGAGTCGGCAAGGCCTATCCGCGTTGCGATCGACGGGAGGACGGCATCCGGCAAGACGACGCTGGCCAACGAATTGGCCGATTGCCTCAGGGCCAAGGGCCGGGAGGTCATTCGCACCTCGATCGATGGTTTCCACAGGCCGAAGGTGGAGCGCTATGCGCGCGGGCGGCATTCCGCCGAGGGTTACTACCATGATGCCCGCGATCTTCCCGCCATCAACGCGCTCCTTCTCGACCCCTTGGGGCCGGGCGGCGACGGCTGGTATCGCACGGCGTCGTTCGATCTGCACGATGACCTGCCGATCGAACAGGAGCCGCAATTGGCACCCGCCGACGCCATCCTCATTGTCGATGGCACGTTTCTCCAGCGACCGGAGCTGCGTGGGGGCTGGGATGTCACGATCTTCGTCGAAACCTCGGAGCATGTTTCCGAACAACGCGGCATAGAGCGCGACACTCAGCTTCTGGGCGGAGCCGAAGCTACCCGCGAGCTCTATGCCAACCGATACCGGCCGGCCTTTGATCTATATGAAAGTCTGGTTGCGCCTGCTGTTTCTGCCGATGCGATTTTCAGCAATGATAGTTTTGAGGAGCCTGCTCTGTGGATTAGGGCGGATGGCAGGTTTTCTGGGTTATCTGCAGGGCTCTCATAGTCGCGGAATTTGGTAACAGATGTTGCCATTCGGGATGGAGGCGTTCACGGCCCCTTTGGGCCATCAGCGATCGTCGTCTGACGAGCCGCAAGCAAACATCCACTTCCTCGCGCTTTTCAGGCGGCGCGTTCGCCGGTATTCCTTCTCTTCGGTCCGCAACTACGTTTGTTGGAGAAGCTGCCATTGTTCGGGCATAGTTTGGATACTTTCGAAAAAGCCATTATTGCCGAGCGGGTTAGATCGCTTTTCCGGCTTATTGACGCACGTGAAGGAAGCTTTGCTGCAATCAATTACATTGGCGTGGACGATTTTCTCGCAGAGCCGTTCGTTGGGATGCTGCGAGTGAGAACCGACGCAATTCTGGAAGCTTTCAATGAATATCGTTCGGCAAGAGTTTTGCGCGGGGAAGTCTCTAAAGAGTCTTCTAAAACCTTTGCAAAGATCATGTCTTGCGCCGAGCGCTGGGCCCTTGAGAATAACTACTTATGGCTGCATGACGGATTCAGTCGTGCGGAATTTAAGCAAACAAAGGAAATCCGAACAATCATCAAACGGATTTTTTTGGAATACGGCATAGAATTTATTGATAGCGAGAATTCGAGGAGTGAATTGCTTGTCCGAGGAAAAGCTAATTTTGATCTGCTTGGTCCAATGGCAATAAGGTTTAGGCTGTCGAAAACGGAGTTGGGCCGCCTCACATTCGGGATCTTTCGACGTGAACTACAACCCTTCGATCAAATGTTCGAGCTTCGGGATTTCGAGGTGTCCGCGTCCTGGTTGTATCAAAACGCGAAACTGATTTTTCCGGGAAAATACAGTTCGCTGCAGCACGATAACCCCAGCTTTGACGTTCTTGAGAACTGTGTGCGTCTTATGGGAGCCTGCGTTCAACACTTCCAAAATGGCTCGATCGGACCTGCTGCGATTAGCTAAACACAGCGAATTATCAGAGTTAGAAGTAACGACTGCAATGCGCCAATAGTGGTCACGGTGGCATCGCTACATAGGGCCCTGATATTTAGGGAGTTTGCTGGCAGATGGCACTATCGGGGATGGCGGCATCCACGGCAGGCTCGGGTCACTAGCGGGTAATAGCCACCAGTACTGAGTGATCTCAAATAGGAGGCCGTCCTAGGAGGAGAATTTCCCGACTGGGATAGAGAATCGCTGGACAATCCTAACTTGATCTTCTGCCTTTGGATGCGGCGAGCAGAAGCACCATAAGGGGGCCGAATGAGCGAGTTTTTTGAGATTGCTTACGCTGCCGCTGCAAGGCGCCTATGTATCTTCACAGGAACTGGCTTTTCTAAAGCGTTGACGGCGAATGCCGCACCGGGATGGCAAGAGCTTTTAGAAACAATTTGCGACCAGCAGATAGGAAACAAAGCCTTCAAGGCAGCATTGTTTCCTTCGGTAGGCGTAAATTCTCTGCAGCTAGATGAAGCCGCACAGGTTATCGCGATTGAGCTGACCAAGATTGGCAAAGATATTCATGAAGAAATTGCGGCATTAATATCCAGCGTTGCCTTGTCGGGCAATTACCCGGAAACACAGAAGTTTTTTGAGAATCGTAGTTTTCGAGTTGCGACAACAAATTACGACAAACTGGCTGAAACCTTGGCTGGAGAAGGTTGCCAATCGCTCTCTCCAGGTCGGCCAATTCCGCGTTCGAGCAGCCGCGTGAAAGTATATCATGTTCACGGGTCAACAGAAGTTCCTGGGAGGATGATTGTTACGGCGGATGACTACTTTAAATTCATGCACTCAGAATCGTATTTCTCGCGAAAGCTGAGTACGGTTCTGCATGAAAATACGGTTGTCATCATCGGGTACTCTCTAGGGGATACAAATCTGAAATCTATACTAAATGACTATCGTGGGTTTGTGATAAATCATGTGGTTAGCAATAGTATATTTTTCGTCTCCCACAAGCCAGTAGATCGGAGAATTTCCGACTACTACTCGAATTGCTATGGGATCCGAGTGATATCGAATACTGGCGTCGAAGAGTTTTTTAAAGCTCTAAACGATACTTTCGTTGATGTCGAAAAATGCCTAGAGGATTCGGTCAATAATATCAAAAAAGTCCTTTATGAAGATCACGCTTTTGAGGAGATATACCTGCAAGTCGAGAGCTCATTCTATGAAATAGTATCATCGATAGGAGCCGTCGGAGCGAGTCTTGAGGAGGATGTGGTGGTGGAGACCTTCCAAGATGTTATTTCGAAGAAAATGGCATTGACCGGGCAGTCGGGAGCATGGCCCCAGTATGTTCAGTTGGCGTCTTGGTTAACGTATCTTGGAAGCCTCATTGATGTCAGAAAGACCGCAGTTGAGACAACGTTTCTCAAAGCCGTCAGATTCTCGATGGATCACATGAGCAAGAGCATGAAACTGGGTTATTCATGGCACGCATATAAGGTGTGGGATGCCCGCTGGAGCAGTATTAGTGCCGATAATCGAGCATTGATCGCCAAATCCATTCTTGAATGCTCGACTGAGGCAGATGCGATAGAGGTAGTCTCTCGAGGATAAAGCTCTGGTTTCAGCACAAATTATGTAGCTTCCGGAACTTCGATCCGCATATAGCCAAACTCTAAACTTTGCCGATTTGTTCCACTGTCATGAGTTTTAGGTGGTTGCCGTTTTCGCTATGCCATGAGCCAATCTTGGCGAGCAGGTTTGCTCATCTTGTTGGGGCTTCCTGTGAATTGGTGAAAGTGGGTCGATCATCAAGCAACAGGTCCGCAATAGGCCGGCAGCGCCCGCTGGTAGCATCGCTGTGTAAGACCCAATATTTATGCTAGCTCCTAAGCCGCCCCCATTTTACGATCCGCCGTTCGCTACTCCCGGGTTTTCTTTTCAGCCCGTCCGGGGCATGGTCTGGCGCAATGAGTAAAGATTCTTCCGATCTGTTCGGTGCGCTTTTCGAGGCGGCGCCCGAAAAACCTGTGATGAGCCGCACGGTTCCGGTCCTAGTGCCGCTGCCGGCGCCGAGGGCCTATTCCTATGCGGTGCCTGAGGGGGTGGCGGTCGAGCCTGGGTCTGTCGTGCAGGTGCCGCTCGGGCCAAGGCAGGTCATCGGCGTCGTCTGGGATGGCGATGAGGATGACGGTGTCGATCCGAAGAAGCTTCGGCCCATCACGCGCGTCTTCGATTGCCCGCCGCTCGGCAAGCATATGCGCGATTTCATCGACTGGGTCGCGACCTACACGCTGTCGCCGCCGGGGCTGGTGGCGCGCATGGCCTTGCGGGCGCCGGCCGCCTTCGATCCCGAACCGATGGTCGAGGGATTGCGTTTCATCGGCGGCCAGCCGGAGCGGCTGACGCCGGCACGCACGAGGGTCATGGAGACGGCCGCCGACGGGCTGTCATGGACACGCATCGGCCTGGCGCATGCGGCCGGCGTTTCCACAAGCGTCGTCGAAGGGCTGATCTCGCAAGGCATTTTCGAGACCATTTTTCTGCCGCCGCCGCCCGTCGTTGCCAAGCCCGATCCAGAGTTTATTCCGTCCCGGCTGGAAGGCCCGCAAAAGGATGCGGCCGACGAGATATTGGTGGATGTGCGCAAGGGCGAGTTTGCTGTTTCGCTGATCGACGGCGTTACCGGCTCCGGCAAGACGGAGGTCTATTTCGAGGCGATTGCCGAAACGCTGCGGCGCGGCAAGCAGGTGCTGATCCTGCTGCCGGAGATCGCGCTGACGGCAAGTTTCCTCGAACGTTTTCAGGATCGCTTCGGTGCCAAGCCGGCGGAATGGCATTCCGATCTCGCGCCGAAGATGCGTGAAAAGGTCTGGCGGCAGGCCGTGACGGGTGAAGTCAGGGTCGTGGCCGGCGCGCGCTCGGCGCTGTTCCTGCCCTTCGAGGATCTTGGCCTCATCATCGTCGATGAAGAGCATGATCCCGCCTACAAGCAGGAAGATCGCGTTTATTATAATGCGCGCGACATGGCTGTCGTGCGCGGCCGCATCGGCGATTTCCCCGTGGTGCTGGTCTCGGCCACGCCATCGGTCGAAAGCCAGGTCAACGGCCAGAGCGGGCGCTACACGACAATCCATCTGCCGACCCGCTTCGGCGACGCGGCTCTTCCCGATCTGCATCTGGTCGACATGCGCCGGCACGCGCCGGAGCGCGGCGGTTTCCTCTCGCCGGTGTTGATCCGCGCCATCGGCAAGACGGTCGCCAAGGGCGAGCAGGCGTTGCTGTTCCTCAACAGGCGCGGCTACGCGCCGCTGACTCTCTGCCGGGTCTGCGGTCATCGCTTCCAATGCCCGCAATGCTCGAGCTGGCTGGTGGAACACCGGTTTCGCGGCCAGATCCAGTGCCATCAATGCGGCTATGCCGAGCGCACGCCGGAAGCCTGCCCCGAATGCGGCACGCTCGACCATCTCGTCGCCTGCGGGCCGGGTGTCGAGCGCATCGCCGAGGAGGTGGAGCGCCACTTCCCCGAGGCGCGGACGATCATGCTCTCGTCCGACATCATGGGCGGGGTCAAGCGGCTGCGGCTTGAGCTTGAGGCCATTGCCAAGGGCGAGGCGGATATCGTCATCGGCACGCAGTTGGTCGCCAAAGGCCACAATTTTCCGCTGATGACGTTGGTCGGCATCGTCGATGCCGATCTCGGCCTTGCCAATGGTGATCCGCGCGCCGCCGAGCGGACGTTCCAGCTATTATCGCAGGTGACGGGACGCGCTGGGCGAACCGGGCTGAAGAGCCACGGGTTGCTGCAGACCTATCAGCCGCAGCATCCCGTCATGCAGGCGATCGTCTCCGGTGACGCCGCTGCCTTCTACGATCGCGAGATTACCGAGCGGGAGAGGGCGGTGCTGCCGCCCTTCGGCCGGCTGGCCTCGATCATCGTTTCGGCTGAAACCCGGCAGGATGCCGAGACCCACGCCCGCGGCATGCGCAACGCCGCGCCGCAGGTCACGGGGATTTCAGTGCTCGGGCCGGCGGAGGCCCCGCTTGCGCTGGTGCGCGGGCGCCACCGGTTCCGGCTGCTGGTGCACGGGCGGCGCAATTCGGACATGCAGGGGTTTCTTCGGGCCATGCTGGCGCAATCGCCCAGGGAGCGTGGCTCGGTGCAGGTGCAGCTCGACATCGATCCACAGAGCTTTCTGTGATTGACCCCACTGATATTGTGGCAACGGCTTTCCCTGATCGGCCGGATCATGCCATAAGTCGGCCGTCTCATTGACCTGATTTGCGCACCGACCGATCTTTTGGGGACGACCGATGGAGTTCTATTTTCCAACCGAATTCGGCGAGCAGCTTGCCTTCTGCTCGGCGGCGTTTACGGCGCTGATCGGTTTCTTCATGATGTTCGCGCCGGGTTACACCTATCGCTTCCTCAAGCTCCAGGTGCGCGAGGGGCGGCCGGAGGCCTATGGCGAGGCGCGTTCGGCGGGCGGCTTCCTTGTCGGCTTTGGACTTGTGGCGATCCTGCTCGCCCAGCCGATGATCTATCTGGCGCTCGGCGCCTCCTTCGGCGTTTCGGCCTTTGGCCGCATCCTGGCGCTTATGTCGGATCGGGGAGGCGTGCTCCTCAGCCTTCTCCTTCTGGTTGTGCAGGCGATTCTGGCGGCGCTACCTCTTCTTTACGGATTGGGCTATATTTGAGCTGAAAAGTGGCGTGTCCGGCCCATATTCGTCCACGCGATCCCCACGCTTTTCGATTTTTGCCATCATAATTTCACCCGAATGGCGTATTCCGTGGATACGCGTGTTGCGAGTCTCAATATCCTATGTTAGACGAACCCCGAATTTCGGATGAGGCAGGAACGCACTCCTGCTGATTTCTGGGGGAAATCAAAACGAATTCAAGGGTATATGGCTTCCGTCACCCGGAAGCCGAGTTCTTGGGTTGAAATCAGGGAAATTTGTGCCCGTGGCAGACACATCCCAGCATATTTCTGGTGTTTCAGAACGATATGCCTCGTCATTGTTCGAATTGGCCCTTGAGGAGGGTGCAATCCCGGCAGTGACCGCCGATCTCGATCGGTTCCAAGCCATGCTTGACGACAGCGCGGATCTGAAGCGTTTCGTTCTGAGCCCGGTCTTTTCGGCTGAGGAGCAGGTCGGCGCCGTCCAGTCGCTGGCTGAAAAGGCAGGCTTCGGCGCGTTCGTTACCAATTTTCTGAAGCTTGTGGCCAAGAACCGGCGCCTTTTTGCGCTGCCGGGCATGATCAAGGCTTTCCGTATTATCGCCGCGCAGCATCGTGGCGAAATTTCCGCCGAGATCACCTCGGCACATGCGCTGACAAAGGCGCAGGAAGATGAACTGAAGGCGGCGCTGAAGGGCGTCACCGGCAAAGACGTAACGATCGCCGTCACTGTCGATCCGTCGATCCTCGGCGGGCTGATCGTCAAGGTCGGTTCGCGTCAGATCGATACGTCCCTTCGCACCAAACTCTCCACTCTTAAGCTTGCATTGAAAGAGGTCGGCTGATGGATATCCGCGCCGCGGAAATTTCCGCAATTCTGAAAGATCAGATCAAAAACTTCGGCAAGGAAGCTGAAGTCTCCGAAGTCGGCCAGGTTCTTTCCGTCGGTGACGGTATTGCCCGCGTCTACGGTCTCGACAACGTCCAGGCCGGCGAAATGGTCGAATTCCCGGGTGGCATTCGCGGCATGGCGCTGAACCTTGAAGCCGACAATGTCGGCGTGGTCATCTTCGGATCGGACCGCGACATCAAGGAAGGCGACACCGTCAAGCGCACCGGCGCCATCGTTGACGTTCCGGTCGGTCCGGAACTGCTCGGCCGCGTCGTCGATGCTCTCGGCAACCCGATCGACGGCAAGGGCCCGATCAATGCGAGCCGCCGTTCGCGCGTCGACGTCAAGGCTCCGGGCATTATCCCGCGCAAGTCGGTTCATGAGCCGATGTCGACCGGCCTCAAGGCCATCGACGCTCTGATCCCGGTTGGCCGCGGCCAGCGCGAGCTCGTCATCGGTGACCGCCAGACCGGCAAGACCGCCATCATTCTCGACACGATCCTGAACCAGAAGGCCATCCACGATGCCGGCCCGGACAGCGAAAAGCTGTACTGCGTCTACGTCGCCGTCGGCCAGAAGCGTTCGACTGTCGCCCAGTTCGTCAAGGTGCTCGAAGAGCGCGGCGCGCTGAAGTACTCGATCATCGTTGCTGCAACGGCCTCCGATCCGGCCCCGATGCAGTTCCTGGCACCGTTTGCCGGTTGCGCCATGGGCGAATACTTCCGTGACAACGCTCAGCACGCCCTGATCGGTTACGACGACCTGTCCAAGCAGGCCGTTTCCTACCGTCAGATGTCGCTGCTGCTGCGCCGCCCGCCGGGCCGCGAAGCTTACCCGGGCGACGTTTTCTACCTGCATTCGCGTCTCCTCGAGCGCGCTGCAAAGATGAACGACGAGCTGGGCGCTGGTTCGCTCACCGCTCTTCCGGTCATCGAAACGCAGGGCAACGACGTTTCGGCCTTCATTCCGACCAACGTGATCTCGATCACCGACGGCCAGATCTTCCTCGAAACCGACCTGTTCTATCAGGGCATTCGTCCGGCCGTTAACGTCGGTCTGTCGGTTTCGCGCGTCGGCTCGTCCGCACAGATCAAGGCGATGAAGCAGGTTGCCGGCTCGATCAAGGGCGAACTCGCCCAGTATCGTGAAATGGCCGCTTTCGCCCAGTTTGGCTCGGACCTCGATGCCGCAACGCAGCGCCTCTTGAACCGCGGTGCCCGCCTGACCGAACTCCTGAAGCAGCCGCAGTTCTCGCCGCTGAAGACGGAAGAACAGGTTGCGGTGATCTTCGCTGGCGTCAACGGCTACCTCGACAAGATCGCCGTTCCGCAGATCGGCAAGTTCGAGCAGGGCCTGCTGTCCTACCTCCGGTCGGAAGGCAAGGAAATCCTCGACACGATCCGCACCGAAAAGGCCATCAGCGACGCGACCAAGGGCAAGCTCACCGCTGCTCTTGATAGCTACGCCAAGTCTTTCGCCTGATCGGGCCTCACTTCTAGGACGGATACCGGATGCCTTCACTTAAGGATCTGAAAAACCGGATCGCCTCCGTCAAGGCGACGCAGAAGATCACCAAGGCGATGAAAATGGTCGCCGCGGCGAAGCTTCGGCGTGCCCAGGAGGCGGCCGAGGCCGCACGGCCCTATTCGCAGCGCATGGGCGCCGTTCTCGCCAACATCACGGCTGCCGTCAGCGATGCTGATGGTGCGCCTCTGCTGATGACCGGCACCGGCAAGAGCGATGTGCATCTGCTCGTGGTCTGCACGGCTGAACGCGGTCTTTGCGGTGGTTTCAATTCGCAGATTGCGCGCTTTGCCCGCGATCACGTTCGCAAGCTGCTCTCCGAAGGCAAGACCGTGAAGATCTTCACGGTCGGCAAGAAGGGCTACGACATTCTGCGTCGTGAGTATGCTTCGCTGATCATCGAGCGCAAGGAATTGCGCGACGTCAAGCGGATCGGCTTCGAGAATGCGGATGCCATCGGCAAGCGCGTCATCGAGATGTTCGAGGCCGGCGAGTTTGATGTCTGCACGCTGTTTTATTCCGAATTCAAGTCGGTGATCAGCCAGGTGCCGACCGGTCTGCAGCTCATCCCGGCATCGGCTCCGGCCGTTGTCGAAGAAGACGCCGCCCACAAGGGTGCTGTCTACGAATATGAGCCTGATGCGGCTTCGATCCTTGAGGATCTGATCCCGCGCAACATCTCCGTTCAGATCTTCCGCGCGCTCCTTGAGAACGTTGCGGGTGAAATGGGCGCCAAGATGAGCGCGATGGACAATGCGACACGCAATGCCGGTGAGATGATCAACAAGCTGACACTGAACTACAACCGTCAGCGTCAGGCGCAGATCACCAAGGAATTGATTGAAATCATTTCGGGCGCGGAAGCGCTCTGAGGTTAGGGAAAGAGGGTAAGATTATGGCTGACGCAGCTAAGGCCGCAGTTTCGGTCGGCAAGGTTACGCAGGTTATCGGCGCCGTCGTGGACGTTTCTTTCGACGGCGATCTGCCGAAGATCCTGAATGCTCTCGAAACCAGCAACAACGGCAACCGCCTTGTTCTGGAAGTCGCGCAGCACCTCGGCGAAAACTCGGTCCGCACGATCGCCATGGACTCCACCGAAGGTCTGGTTCGCGGCCAGGCCGTTTCCGACACCGGTGCTCCGATCTCGGTTCCGGTCGGTCACGAAACGCTCGGCCGCATCATGAACGTCATCGGCGAGCCGGTTGACGAAGCCGGTCCGCTGGTTACCGCCCACAAGCGCGCCATCCACCAGGATGCTCCGTCCTACGTCGAGCAGTCCACCGAAGGCCAGATCCTGGTCACCGGCATCAAGGTCGTCGACCTGCTCGCGCCTTATGCAAAGGGCGGCAAGATCGGCCTGTTCGGCGGCGCCGGCGTCGGCAAGACCGTTCTCATCATGGAACTGATCAACAACGTCGCCAAGGCGCACGGTGGTTACTCGGTGTTTGCAGGCGTGGGTGAACGTACCCGCGAAGGCAACGACCTTTACCACGAAATGATCGAGTCCGGCGTCAACAAGCATGGCGGCGGCGAAGGCTCGAAGGCAGCCCTGGTTTACGGCCAGATGAACGAACCGCCGGGCGCCCGCGCTCGCGTCGCTCTGACCGGTCTGACCGTTGCCGAGAACTTCCGCGATGAAGGCCAGGACGTTCTGTTCTTCGTCGACAACATCTTCCGCTTCACCCAGGCAGGTTCGGAAGTGTCGGCTCTGCTCGGCCGTATTCCTTCGGCCGTGGGCTATCAGCCGACGCTTGCTACCGACATGGGCCAGATGCAGGAACGCATCACCACGACGACCAAGGGTTCTATCACCTCGGTTCAGGCCATTTACGTTCCGGCCGACGACTTGACCGACCCGGCGCCAGCTACCTCGTTCGCCCACCTGGACGCAACGACGGTTCTGTCGCGCTCGATCGCTGAAAAGGGTATCTACCCGGCCGTCGACCCGCTCGACTCCACCTCGCGCATGCTCGACCCGATGGTCGTCGGCGAAGAGCACTACGAAATCGCTCGTAAGGTTCAGTCGACGCTGCAGCGCTACAAGGCCCTGCAGGACATCATCGCCATCCTGGGCATGGACGAACTGTCGGAAGACGACAAGCTGGCCGTTGCCCGCGCCCGCAAGATCGAACGCTTCCTGTCGCAGCCGTTCTTCGTTGCCGAAGTCTTCACCGGTTCGCCGGGCAAGCTGGTTGCGCTCGAAGACACGATCAAGGGCTTCAAGGGCCTGGTCAACGGCGACTACGATCATCTGCCGGAAGCTGCTTTCTACATGGTCGGCTCGATCGAAGAAGCGATCGAAAAGGCCAAGAAGCTGGCTGCCTGATAAGGCCAATCCATTGGCGCGCGGCATTGCCCGCGCGCCTTTGCCTTGCGAATAAGACAATCGAGAAGTGACGGGTCATGGCTGACAATTTCAATTTCGAACTGGTTTCTCCGGAGCGTCTGCTCCTCTCGGAGCAGGTTATCGATGTCGTCATTCCCGCCACCGAAGGCGAAATGACCGTCATGGCGCATCATGCGCCGACCATGACGACCATCAAGCCGGGCGTCGTGCGGGTGCATTCCGCTTCCGGCAAGAAGCAGGACTACGTCGTATTCGGTGGCTTCGCCGATATCCTGCCGACCGGTTGCACGCTGCTCGCTGAATCGGCCGTTCCGGTCGAGGACATGAGCCGCGACGAGCTGGAGCGCCGCATCAATGCCGCAAAGGCCGAGCTTGAGGATGCCGAGCATCACGAGCACAAGTCGCGCCTCGAGCATTTCATCATGGAACTCTCGCATCTGCGCGGCTCGATCCCGCAGGATTGATCCGGTCTGGATGCAGTGATTGAGACGAAAGCGGTCCTATGGGCCGCTTTTTTGTTTTGTCGAAATGTCCGGGCCATCCTCGCCCTTTGAGGCTTCGCACCTCAAGGTGAGGATGGAGCAAATCTCAAGGTTGGATAACTTCCGGCGCAAACCCGGGCCACTTCGTGGTTCGAGGCATCGCCGTTTTCGCTCCGCTTAACGGCGCTGCACCTCACCATGAGGTGGAGCGTGCCTTGTGGCGAGGTACGCAAAAGCCCCGTGGTTAGGCACGCATGAGCCCTGTGGTGAGGCACGCAAGATCTGCCCTCATGGTGAGGAGGCCCAAAGGGCCGTCTCGAACCACGAGGGCGAGTGGCGACGCATCCTTCGAATCCCCAACCTCTCACCGCCAAGGCGCCGCGATACCCCCATCAGGCCTGTTGCCCCTGCAACAGGAACCGATGCAGTTGCAAAGCTTCCGGAGAGAGCGAGCGAAAACGCGGTGCGCCGAGATAATATCCGAAGCCGCTTTCGACGCTGTCATTGCCGACGGTGACGAGCGCGCCGGATTGTAGATACTCCTCAATAAGGCCGAGGCTGCCGAGCGCTATGCCTTCGCCTCTGAGCGCCGCCTCCACCGCCATGATGTAGGTTGAAAAGGAAAGGCGCGGCCTCGGCAGCTTGCCCTTCAAGGGGTCGCCGATGCGGCCGAACCATTGGCGCAGACTGATCCAATGGGCGTTGGCGCGCTCGTAATCGATGAGATCGAGCGCGGCGATATCGACCGCCGTTAGGGATTGCGGATCGAGACCGCGGATTGCCAGGTAGTCCGGCGAGGCAACTGGCACCAGCACCTCCTTCATCAGCGGCGTCAGGCTCCAGCGCGGATGCTCGCCGGTGGAATAGATGATGATGAGGTCGTGGTTTTCGGAAGCGAGTTCGGAATGGACGTCTGTCGTCAGCAGACGCACGGAAATGCCCGGGCTTTCCTTGCCGAAGTCCCTCAGCCTCTGCCCGAGCCAGAGATGCGAGATCGAACCGCTCGCCGCAATCGAGATGATCTCACCCGTACCGGCGCGGAATGGCTCGAGGCTCTCTTCGAGATATTCCAGCGTGGCACGCACGCGCTGGAACAGCCGCTCTCCCTCAGGCGTCAGCGCCAGATTTCGGCCGCGGCGGGTGAAGAGCGCCGCGCCAAGATGGTCTTCAAGCCCCTTGATGCGGCGACTGACGGCTGCCTGGGTGATGTTCAGCTCGCGGCCGGCGCGGGAAAAGTTCATCGCGCGGGCGGCTGCGTCGAAGACGCGAAAGGCTTCCAGGGGTATTTTTTCGAGCATGGGCTCTCCATAACTTCAGATCATCAATATTCCTGATAATTGCCCGGATTTGAAGATCTGAAATTGTGATGCAGGATCACGTCATCATATCATCCGCATTTATCAGGGGATCCCTCGTGTCCTTTTCCATTTCCGCCATCCCAGATATTCGTTTCGGCGAGGGCGCACTCTCCGGCCTTCCGGCTGCCGTCAAATCCTTCGATGGCGTCGGCTCCGTCCTACTCGTCATCGACGCCTTCCTGGCGCAGTCGGGCCTTGCCGCCAAGATCAGCGCCGAGCTCGCGCAAGCTGGTGTGACGACGCAGGTCTTTTCGGATTTCGCCGGCGAGCCGAAGCTTGCGCATCTGCATGCTGCCATCGCCGTGGGGCAGGGCGCGGATATGGTCATCGGCATTGGTGGTGGTTCGGCGCTCGACATCGGCAAGATCGTCGCCTGCTGCATCGCCTCCGGTGAAGATCCGATGCACTATGCGCTGGCGGCCAATCCGTTGCCGAAACATCCGCTCAAGAAGATCATGATACCGACCACGGCCGGTACGGGTTCCGAAACTTCGGCGACGAATATCTTCGCCGGGCCGGAGGGCAAGAAGCTCTGGATCTGGGGTCCGGAAACGAAGGCCGATCTCGTCATTCTCGATCCGGCGCTGACGAAGACTTTGCCCGCCAATCTGACGGCATGGTGTGGTCTCGATGCCTTCATCCATGCTTTCGAGGCGGCGACCAACCGCAATACCCATCGCGGCGCGCAGTTCTACGCGCACCAGGCGCTGCGGCTGCTGACCGGCTCTCTGGAAACCGCGGTCAAGCAGCCGGATGATATCGCCGCGCGCGGCGACGTGCTGCTTGGCTCCTGCTTCGGCGGCATTGCCATCGACAATTGCGGCACGGCGATCGCGCACAATGTCAGCCATGCTCTCGCTGGCCTCGGCCCGGTCCATCATGGTCTTGCAACGGCGCTTGGCTTCGAGGCAACGCTTGCGTGGCTGGTCGAAGCGGACACGGCGGATCTCAATGCCGCAGTCAATGCATGCGGTGTCGAGAGCGCTATCGAGCTTCCCGCCTTCGTCTCCGACTGGATGGATCGCTGCGGCATCACGCGTTCGCTGCCCGCTGCCTTCAAGCCGTTCGATGCCAGTGACCTTGCCCGCGAAATGCGCGCCACCGAAAACCAGCCCATGCGGCGCTCGACCATCCGTGACGTGACGGATGCCGATATCGACCGCTTCGCGGCCGCCGTCATGACGCTGCCGAAAGGAATTTGAGATGACCAAGGAATATACGCGCGACTATTGGGAGAATGTCCTTTCCGGTTTGAAGCCTGAGGGACGCCATTTCATCGATGGTGCTCATCGCGCCGCCGCCTCCGGCGAGACCTTCACCCGCATCCGTCCGATGGATGGCAAGCCCGGCGCTGAGCTCGCGCGCGGCAATGCCGCCGATATCGACGCCGCCGTCGCCTCCGCTCGCGCCGCGTTTGAAAGCGGCGTATGGCGCAAGAAGGAGCCGCTGGAAAAGAAGAAGATCATGCTGAAATGGGCCGAGCTGATCCGCGCCCATGGCGACGAGCTTGCCATGCTCGAGACCATTGATGTCGGCAAGCCGGTCATGGCGTCGCTTGGTGTCGATGTCCGCCTCTGCGCCGACGGCATCCAGTTCTACGGCGAGATGATCGACAAGATGTATGACGAGATCGCGCCCACAGGCCCGAACGCCCGCGCGCTGGTGCGCAAGGTGCCGCTCGGTGTCATCGGTGCAATCACGCCCTGGAACTATCCGATGATCATCGATGCCTGGAAGCTCGGGCCGTCGATCGCGGCTGGTAATTCCGTGGTGCTGAAGCCGGCCGAGCAATCCTCGCTTTCGGCGATCCGTCTTGCCGAACTTGGTTTCGAAGCCGGCCTGCCCGCTGGTGTCTTCAACGTTGTCACGGGCTATGGCGAAGAGACGGGCAAGCCGCTGGCGCTGCACATGGATGTCGACATGATTGCCTTTACCGGCTCGACCGAGGTCGGCAAGCTGATCATGGGTTATGCGGCGCAATCGAACGTCAAGCGCGTGGCGCTGGAGCTCGGCGGCAAGTCGCCGCTCGTCGTCTTCGAAGATGCCGATCTCGATGCCGCCGCCGTGGCTGCTGCCTGGGGCTGCTTCTACAATTCCGGCGAGACCTGCCATGCTTCGACAAGGTTGATCGTCCAGCGCTCCGTGCAGGACAAGTTGATCGAGAAGATCGAGGCGGTAACCCGCTCCGATATCGCGCTCAAGCATCCGCTCGACCCCTCCGCGCAGATCGGCGCCTTGATCGAGGAAGAGCACATGAACAAGGTGCTGGCGATGATTGCTGCCGGCGAGAAGGAAGGCGCGCGCCGCGCTTTCGGTGCCGAGCGTGTGCTCAGCGAAACCGGCGGCTATTATGTTTCTCCGGGTGTCTTCGTCGACATGACAAACGACATGAGCCTGGCACGGCAGGAAATCTTCGGGCCGGTACTTGCCGCCATTCCCTTCGATACCGAGGAGGAAGCGCTGAGGATCGCCAACGACACGATTTACGGGCTTGCCGGCGCCGTGTTCACCAAGGATATGGATCGGGCGCATCGCCTTTCCGAAGAGATCCATGCGGGCACGGTGTGGATCAACACCTATGATATGTCGAACTTCGCGACGCCCTTCGGCGGCTTCAAGCAATCCGGTTTCGGGCGCGACCGCTCGGTGCATGCGATCGATAAATATTGCGACTACAAGACCATCTGGCAGCAATTCGGCTAAGACATAAGAATCAACATGATCCCGAAAGCAGCTTTACGCTTTTCGGGATCATGCTTGGGGAGAGGGAGCCACCATGAGCAAGATCGTTTCCATTGAGATTACCCATCATCGCCTGCCGCTCGATCCGGCATTCAAGGCAAGCTGGGACGGCCGTCCGCGCAAGCATTTCGATGCGACCATCGTGCGCGTCAGGGACGATGAGGGCCGCGAAGGCATCGGCTCCGGCGATCTCATGAAGGGCTTCGAGGGCCACGAGGATCTGTTCATCGGCCAGGATCCTCGCCATCTTGAGCGGCACTACGAAGTGCTGTCGCATATAAACTTCCATTATGGCCGCTGCTGGCCGATGGATCTGGCGCTCTGGGATCTCTCGGGCAAGATCACCGGCGAGCCGGTCTGGCGGATGCTGGGCGGCCGCGCCAGCCGCGTGCGGCTCTATGCGTCTTCCGGCGTGCTGCGCGAACCCGCCGCGATGGCGGATCAGGCCGAGCGCTATATCGAGGAAGGCTTTCCGGCGATGAAGGTGCGCTTCTCCTCGTCATCGGGCGGCCGTGGAGGCTGGCGCGAAGACGTCAAGGCGCTGGAAGCGATCCGCGCTCGCGTCGGCGACCGGCTAGAGTTGATGGTCGACTGCAACCAGGGTTGGCGCATGCCCTGGGACACGACGCTCTCCTGGACCTTCAAGGATGCTCTGACCGTTGCCAGAGAGCTGGAGCGGCTCGGCGTCTACTGGATGGAAGAGCCGCTGCATCGGTCCGACCGCAAGGGTATGAAGGAATTGAAGCAAGCAACCTCTGTCCGGATCGTTGGCGGCGAAATGACGCGCGAACTATACGAATTCCGAGATATCATCGAAGAGCGTGCTTTCGATGTCATTCAGCCTGACGTGGCGCTTGTCGGCGGCATTACCGGGTGCCGGCGTCTGGCCTATCAGGCGCGTGAAGCTGGCGTGCAGTTCACGCCGCATTCCTGGACGAACGGTATCGGGGTTCTCGCCAATGCGCATTTGACCGCCGGCGTCGCCGACGCCTCCTGGCTCGAATATCCCTATGACAATCCGGAGTGGAGCGAAGCCCGGCGCGACTATCCGATGGCATCGCCGCTGAAGCATGAAGCGGGCTGGCTGGATCTTGGCGTCGCGCCGGGGCTCGGTATCGTTCTCGACGAAGAGCGGCTGAAGGCAACGCGCATCTGAGATCGCTGCCGATCTATGCTCTCGCTGATTTTTCGTCCCGTCACGCCGTGGCGGGACGTTTTGCACTTTGCTCCTGGGTGCGCGCCCAGCGCATGACGGGACGCTCCAGAAGACCATAGCTCAGCGTGCCGATGGCGAGGATGATCGCGGTTGCGATCAGGCTTGAGACTATCCAACCGGGGAGCACGTCGTCCGAGCCTGAGCCAAACGACGAAGGCAACAGCTTCTGCATCAGCGTCAGCACGATATCCTGCCAGATATAGACGCCGAAGGAGACCGTGGCGATGTAGCGGCTGAGGCCATTGTCGAGCAAGTTTCCGAGAAATGCAGATTGCGGTAATGTGATGAGTGCGCCGGCAACGGCAAGCGGGAAGACCGGGAAGCCATAGGGAATGCCGAGCCAGCCATAGCCTTCCCAATCGCCGCCGATGGAGAGGTAAAGCCGCAATACACCGATGACCATCGTCATGATGGCCATGACATCATAGACCGGCGAGCGTCTCGGCGGGATCATGGTCTGGATACCTGCCGCCAATGCACCGATGGCAAATATCGCAAAGAAGCCGATGGGATTATAGCGCGGCATCCATTCCTTGGCGCCGCCCTGAAAGCCGTACAGCCATCCCCGGCCGGCACTGTCTGTCGGGAGGTAAGTGACGACAAGCCAATGGCCGGCCAGCGCCGCTGCAATAACGAGAATCCAAAGCATGCGGCCGACGAAGGCGGAGCGCGGTCTCAGCCTGGGGCTGAACAACAGCAGGAAGCCGATCGGCAGGAGCACATAGCAAGTCGTCTCGAAGGGGATGGACCACAGAGGTCCGTCGCCCTGCACCGGAAAGAAGGTGAGCCAATGCCATTGGCTCATCAGGAAAAAGCCGGCGAGATAGCGGCCGATCAATTCACCATCGAGCGGAAATCCATAGACGGCAAAACTGAGCACGAAACCGATGGTCAGGGCGACCCAAAACCCTGGCAGGATGCGCGCGGCGCGGCGCATGATGTAGATTTTCAGTGATGGCAGCGGCTGTGCTCTGTCCAGCGCCAGCCAGAACGGCCGCGAAAGAAGAAAACCGCTGAGAACGAAGAAGACCGCAACACCGTAGCTGCCGAAACGTGCGATGTGAAAGGGCAGAGACAGGGCGTCGGGAATCTTGTCGAAGTTCATGCGAAGCACGAGATGGTGGGCAAGCACCAGCAGGCACGCGACGGCGCGCATGAAATCCGCCCCTCCAAGACGTGCAGTCCTGTCCATCAGCCTCCCCGCCGAAATCTCCCAGGTAGCGGGTTAAGCCATGGACGCAGCATCGGCAAGCATCGATCGAAACATCCGTTGCTGTAGCCGAGAGATAGACGTCCGGGTCCGTGTTGGAGGAGGGCCCGGACGTCAAGCCGGTCTTTCGCACCTGCCAGAAACGAAAGGCCGGATTCCGAATGTCGAAGTGATGGTCAGGCGGCGACCGAGCGATAGGGGCGCGTATCGCGGGCCGGCTTCAAGGCCGTGCTCCACCAGTTCAGCCGCGCGATCATGCGGACCAGCGATTGACGGGCCTCGAGCGGATTTTCGAGCGTGCCGTCTTCGGCGAACCTGCCCCAGGGATTGGCGAAGCTCACCGTGTCGCGCACGGTGACGGTATGGAGTTCGGAAAACACCACGCGCAATTGCTCGACGGCACGCAGGCCGCCGGAGATGCCGCCATAGGAGACGAAGGCGACCGGTTTGCCGTGCCAGGGTTCGTAGACGAGATCGAGCACGAATTTCAGCGAGGCCGTGAAGCTGTGATTGTACTCCGGCGTGACGATAATGAAGGCATCCGCCTCCGAAAGCCGGGCGGAAAGAGCGGCGACGCCGGCGTGCTCGCGGTCATGGTGGAACGGCAGATCGAATTCGAGGGGATCGATCACGTCGATCTCGATGAGGGGATAGTGTACCAGTTCCCGTGCGACCCAGTTGACCACCCGATCGCATAGCCGGCCCGGGCGGGTGCTGCCGTAGACGATCGCCAGCCGGGTTGGTTCAGTCATGTCTTGCTCCTGCTTTACGCGGTTTGGAGCTCGGGTTATAAAACCTTAAGTAAAGTTGAGGTCAATAGAGTAAAATGGAAAAAATCGAGCCCAGCCAATTTTCCAGGTTGCTGACGGTCGGCGAGGTGGCGTCGCGAAGCGGCGTGGCGGTATCCGCACTGCATTTCTACGAGGCGAAAGGGCTGATCGAGAGCCATCGTAGCCGCGGCAACCAGCGGCGCTATCCACGCGAGGTGCTGCGACGGGTCGCGGTCATCAAGATCGCGCAAAGGGTCGGCATACCGCTTGCCGAAGTTCAAGCCGCGCTCGATGCCCTGCCGCAGGGACGCACGCCGACGGCGGCAGACTGGAAAGTCCTTTCCGCAGGCTGGAAGGATGATCTTGACGCCCGGATCAGGCGCCTCCAGGGGCTGCGCGATCAGCTCGATGGCTGCATCGGTTGCGGTTGTCTCTCGATGAAGAGCTGTCCGCTGCGAAATCCCTGGGACAGGCTTGCCGAGGAAGGAGCAGGGGCGCGGCTGCTCGACCCCGAGGAGTGAGGCGAAAGCATAGAACGGACTGGTTTTTACGGAATCACTCAGTCGCCCTTGCCGTTGCTTTTACGCAATTGCGGACGGGGAAAACCGCTACGCAGTTTTCCTGGAATTGCTTTATGCGTGGACGTGGCTCTCGGCGACGTAACCGTCAAGCGCGGCTGCTTCTTCCTTCGAAAGGTAAAGGCCCTTCTTGGAGCGGCGCCAAAGAATGTCGGCGGCCGTATAGGCCCATTCATGTTCCATCAGATAGCGCACCTCCGCCTCGTATAGATCGCTGCCGAAGCAACGGCCGAGATCGGCTGTTGTCTTTGCGTCGGCAAGGATCATGCTGGCGCGGGTGCCGTAGCGGCGCACCAGCCGGCGGGCGTGCGCGTCGGCAAGGAAGGGGTAGCGTGACTTCAACTTGGTGACTTCGGCCTCGTAGCCGCGAGCGGGGAAGTCACCGCCTGGCAGCGAGCTGTTGGCCGTCCAGGGCGTGCCCTTGAGGCCAATGGCTTCACCGATCTTCTCCAGTGCATGCTCGCCCAGGCGGCGATAGGTGGTCAGCTTGCCGCCGAAGACGTTGAGCAGCGGTGCCTGGCCTTCCTCGCCTTCGATCTTCAGAACATAGTCGCGCGTTGCTTCCTGTGCTTTCGAGGCGCCGTCGTCGTAAAGCGGGCGCACGGCGGAGTAGGTCCAGACGATATCCTCCGGCCGCACCGGCTCCTTGAAATATTCGCTGGCCGCATTGCAGAGATAGACTGTTTCCTCTTCGCTGATCTTCACATCCTTCGGATCGTTGTTGTAGTCGCGGTCCGTGGTGCCGATCAGGGTGAAATCCTGCTCGTAGGGAATGGCGAAGATGATGCGGTTGTCCGGATTCTGGAAGAAATAGGCGCGCGGATCGTCGAACTTCTTGCGCACGATGATGTGGCTACCCTGGACGAGGCGGACATTGTGCACCTGGTTCTTGCCGAAAGTGTCGGAGAGAACGTGATCGACCCACGGCCCCGCAGCGTTGACCAGCATGCGCGACTGGAAGACGCGTTTCTCGCCGGTAATCGTGTTTTCCGTTTCGATTGACCAGCCCGCGCCTTCGCGACGCGCCGAGATCACCTTCGTACGCGGCATGATCGTCGCGCCGCGGTCGGCCGCGTCGCGGGCGTTCAGCACCACCATGCGGGCATCGTCCACCCAGCCGTCCGAATATTCGAAGGCTTTGGTGAAGAGCGCCTTCAGCGGCTTGCCGGCCGGATCCTTCTTCATGTCGAGCGTTGCCGTTGGCGGCAGCAGCTTGCGTCCGCCGAGATGATCGTAAAGGAAGAGCCCGAGGCGGATGAGCCAGGCTGGCCGGATACCGCCCTTGTGGTAGGGCAGGACGAAGCGCATCGGCCAGATGATGTGCGGCGCCATCGCCCAGAGCACTTCGCGCTCCATCAGGGATTCGCGCACCAGACGAAATTCGTAATGTTCGAGATAGCGCAGGCCGCCATGGATGAGCTTGGTGGCGCCGGAGGATGTGCCTGAGGCGAAGTCGTTCATCTCGGCAAGGGCGACCTTATAGCCGCGCCCCGTGGCGTCACGGGCGATGCCGCATCCATTGATGCCGCCACCGATAACGAAAATATCGTAGATCTGCTCGCTCACCCGCTTCTCCGCAAAGGTACGCAATCTCGTGAAGACGAAAAATCGAAAATCAACCTATCTAAAGTGAAATAGATACGAATGTCAAACGAACGTTTCGCGACGGAAAGCGTGCCGATCAGGCTGATCGGCGGGAGGTTTCCACCAGGCGAACGTCATGCTCCGACGCGATGGTGCGCACGGATTCAATACTGCATTCATCGGTGACAAAGGTATGAACCTGCGACAGATGGCCGATCCTCACCGGCGCGGTGCGCTCGAACTTGGTGCTGTCGGCCACGAGAATGACATGCCGGGCATTGGCGATGATGGCCTGCGCCACTTTCACTTCGCGGAAATCGAAATCCAGAAGCGCGCCATCCGCATCGATTGCGGATGCGCCGATGACGGCATAATCGACCTTGAACTGCCTGATGAAATCGACGGCCGCCTCACCGACGATGCCGCCATCCGAACCGCGCACGACACCGCCGGCAATGACGACCTCGATCGTGGGGAAGATGCGCAACTTGTTGGCAACGTTGATATTGTTGGTGATCACCATCAGCTCGTGGTGACCGAGAAGCGCCTCGCCGACAGCCTCCGTCGTCGTGCCGATATTGATGAAAAGCGAGCTGTTGCTGGGAATAAGGCCAGCGGCTGCGCGGCCGATCGCCTGCTTTTCGAGCGCGGCGATCGAGCGGCGCGCCTCATATTTCACGTTTTCGGTTCCGCCGGGGAAGATCGCGCCGCCATGTACGCGAGACAGTACGCGGCCGTCGCAAAGGTCGTTGAGATCCTTGCGGATGGTTTGCGGCGTGACTGAAAAGCGCTGCGCCAGCTCCTCCACCAGCACGCGCCCCTCCGCCTTGGCGATTTCGAGAATCTCGGTCTGGCGTCCGGATAGGAACATGGTTTTCGCTCCCTTTCTTTCGTTTTTTCGTCATCATATGGTAAAGTGAAAATTCCGCAATTACCGGCGCGCGGATTGTATCGTTGGGAGATCAAGGTGTTTCATCCGAAGCTATTCGAAAATCGCAATGTCGTGGTCACCGGCGCCGGTCGTGGCATCGGACTGGAAGTGGCCAGGCAGTTTCTTGATTGCGGTGCCCGTGTCCTCGTTCATGTCGGTCGCGATGCGGATCGGGAATTGCCGGATTTCCTGATGGAGGCGGAATCAGACCGCCGCGCTTTTCTCATTGCCGGTGATTTTTCCAGCGGTCACGGCACGCGGGATTTCGTCGGTGCAGCCGGCGAGCGTTTCGATCGCGTCGATGTCCTGGTGAACAATGCCGGTACCATGGTCGGCCGTTTTCCCGCTGGCGAATTGACGGACGAGCAATATGACAGCATCGTTCATCTCAACCAGACCTCCGTCATGGAGGTGACCAGGGGATTGCTGCCGCTGCTGCGGGCAGCAGGGCAGGCGGCCGTCATCAACACCGTGTCGATCTCGGCCCTCACCGGTGGGAGCCCCGGATCCGCGATTTATTCGGCATCCAAGGCCTTTGTTGCAACCTATTCGAAAGCACTGGCCCGCGAGCTTGCGCCAGCGGGGATTCGGGTGAACTGCGTCTCGCCGGGCACGATATCAACGGATTTCCATGAGCGTTATTCATCCAGGGAGAAGCTGGAACAGACGCGCAAGTCCATTCCGCTTCAGCGCCTGGGTACACCGGAAGATTGTGCTCCGGCCTATCTTTTCCTCGCCGCGCCCGCACTCTCCGGTTACATCACCGGCCAGGTGATCGAGATCAATGGCGGTCAGCTTATCTGCTGAAAAATCGGACCTTTTTTGGTTCGCATGTCTTTTTTGAATCAGCTTATGGTTAGATAATATTATAAGCATACCTCTATACGAATTCTCACCAGAGGCTGTAATATGTCGTCGTCTCCACCGCAGGGCGGTGCCGCTGAACATAATATCGGGGAAGTTACAGAGAAGGCGCGAAAGGCAAGCGCTTTGCTGAAGGCGCTTTCGCACGAAACCCGGCTAGCTATTTTATTCATGCTCGCCAAGCGCGAGAAAACCGTGATGGAGCTTGAAGCGCTTCTCGATCTGCCGCAGGCGGTGGTTTCGCAGCATCTGGCACGTCTCCGTCTCGACAAGCTCGTCGATACGCGTCGCGAGGGACGACTCATTCACTACGCCGTCGCGCGCTCTGAACTTTGCGCCGTGGTTGATTCGCTGCAGGAAGCCTTCGGCCAACGCGATTGCTGATCGCTGCCCCGTTTTGGCCTTCAATTCATCATCGAATGGTCAACTGCCTGACATGACAGTGTTAAGCGGGAGCGCTAATTCACCTTCGTTCGTCGAAGGAGGATAGCTATGCAGAACAATGAAATGACGATGTCGGAAGCTCTGCGAGATCCGATGATCCGCCAAATGCTTCGTGCCGATCGCGTATCGTTGAGCGATTTTGCGAAGCTTCTGGAAAAGACGGCCCGTGCAAGACATGCAGCTGCCGGCGAACGGGATGCAATAGCACTCGCGCCGCACGTGTTCGTTGACGGCCCATGTGCCGGCCGCGAGATCGGCTACTGAAAACCCACCCAGTGACGCTACCGCAGGCGAAATGATTGCGGTAGCGGCAGAGATGCGAGCCGGCCAGGATTGTGTGAAACGGTCTTGGCCATTTTAGTTCGTGCTTCCAAGCGCCTTGCGGCTATGTAGCCGGCGGTTCCTCGTTCAGTGCATCGGCAAATTTTCGCATGAGCCTCACAAGCTCGTCGATGTCATTGACGTCCCAAGCTCCGAAGATGGAGCTGGCGATCCTGTCACGGGCCGCGTCCACCGCGTCCGTCATCAGCTTTCCCTTCGGCGCGATAACCGCCTCACGCACCCGCCGGTCCGTGGCGCCGGCCTGTCGCGCCACGAGCTCGAGACTTTCGAGCTTTGCGACCTGACGGCTGACGGTTGTATAGTCGCGGCCAATGCGATCCGCGAGCTCGACGACGCCGATCGGGCCGAAGCGCTCGATCGAGACCAGCAGCGGAAAAAGCGCCCGTTCGAGCGGAATTCCGGCTTCCTTGATCAGGATTTCGTCGCGCTGCGGCCGGTTCATGACGCTGACAATATCCAGCACCGACGCATGCAGTTTCCGAAATTGCAGCCGTATATGTGTATTTTGCACATTATTTCTTGACGTCATGGTCGATCTCCCATATGAGTGCATTATGCACATAATTTGGATGATCAAAAAGGAAAATATGCGATGAAAGCTGCAATTGTATGGGATGCCGGGCGCGTGCCCGTCTTTGGTGATTTCGAGACACCGGTCGCTGATGGAGACGAGAAACTTGTCTCCGTCAGCACTGCCGCCATCAGCCAAGTCGTCAAGAGCCGGGCATCGGGCAAGCACTACAGCTCCGGCAATCAATTTCCCTTCATCGTCGGGATCGATGGTGTGGGGAGGCTTAATGATGGCCAGCGGGTCTATTTCGTCCTGCCAAAGGCGCCTTATGGCAGCATGGCCGAAATTGCCGCGGCTCGGTCTGGACACCTTATTGAATTGCCTGACGATCTCGACGATGTCACGGCGGCCGCTATCGCCAATCCCGGCGTGTCGTCATGGGCGGCCTATCACGAGCGGGCAAAGCTCAGATCCGGCGAGACCGTTCTGATCAACGGCGCAACCGGGACCTCGGGGCGGCTGGCCGTTCAGATTGCCAAATATCTGGGAGCGGGCAAGGTCATTGCGACGGGACGCAATCCCGACAGCCTCGAGGCGCTGGAAGGGCTTGGCGCGGATGTGATCATTCCGCTGGTCCAGGATAAAGCGACGCTGGAAGAGGCCTTCAAGGAGCAGTTCGCTGCAGGTGTCGATGTCGTCATCGATTATCTCTGGGGTGAAAGCGCCGAAAGCCTTCTCCTTGCCGCCGCCAAGGCCGGCAAGGATGCGGTACCGATCCGCTATGTCCAGGTCGGTGCGATCAGTGGTGGGGATATAAGCCTGCCGAGTGCCGTGCTGCGGTCGTCGGCCATCACGCTGATGGGCAGCGGTATCGGAAGCATCTCTCTCGACCGCTTCGTCAACGCGACCGCCGGGCTGCTCCGGGCAACAGTGCCGGGCAACTTCCAGATTGCTTCCAAGACGGTTCCGCTCTCCGACGTCGAAAAGGCCTGGCCGCTTGATGACAGCAATCGGCGCACCGTCTTCAAGATCGGCGACGGCGCGTGATTGCCAACGGAGCACGGTGATCCGCCATCTGCCGTGCTCTTCTTTCCTGTGTTGCGCTCGCGACCCAGCCCATTTAACTGTCTCATTCGGGAGAGCTAAATGATCGAAAAGCTGGAATTCTTCATCGCGCTTGCCAATCAGAAGCATTTTGGCCGTGCGGCCGAGGAATGCGGTGTGACGCAGCCGACCTTGTCGGCGGCGATCCGGCAGTTGGAAGATCAGCTCGGCGTCATGCTCGTCAGCCGCGGCTCGCGCTTTCAGGCGCTGACGCCGGAGGGGCAGCGCGTGCTGGAATGGGCGCGCCGCATCGTCGGTGATAGCCGCACCATGCGCGAGGAAATGCGGGCGGCGCGCAAAGGTCTTGCCGGTCATATGCGGATTGCGGCCATTCCAACGGCACTTGCCATGGTGCAGAAAATCACCACGCCTTTCCAGGAGAGGCACCCCGACGTCACCTTCTCCATCTTATCGCGCAACTCGCTTCAGGTACTGAGCCTGCTCGAAAATCTCGAGATCGATGCCGGTATCACCTATCTTGAGAACGAACCACTTGGGCGTGTCACCAGCGTGCCGCTTTATGCGGAGCGCTATCATCTAATCACGGCTGCTGGCAGCCCGTTTTCCGAGCGTGCAAGCGTCACCTGGAAGGAGATCGGCGATCTTCGGCTTTGTCTATTGACTGCCGACATGCAAAACCGCCGGATTATCAACCGACATCTTGCTGAAGCCGGCGCCACGGCCAAGCCGACGCTCGAGTCTAATTCGATGATCGTGTTGTTTTCGCATGTCCAGACCGGGCGTTGGGCGAGCATCATGCCGAAGAATATCGCCGATTCCTTCGGTTTTCCGGTCGATATCCGCAAAATCCCGATCACGGAGCCGGATGCGGAGCATCTCGTCGGGCTGGTTGCCACGCATCGTGAGCCCTTCACGCCGCTCGTCTCCGCTTTGTTGCATGAGGCAAGATTACTCGCGGAAGCTGATAGGTCTTGATAGAAATTTTCTATCGAGTGACGGGACTGCCTTATTGATCCTTTGCCTTCTCCCTGCGACCTTACTCGCAGGCGTGTCGATCGCGCGCCTCGGAGGAAATGCCGCATAAGTCTTTCTGAAATTGCCGCGGCGGTTTTCGGATTATGCGTGGGAGGTTTGTTTATGAGTTTGAACCTGGGTGCGGGCGAGATTGCGACCCGTGCCGGCACCATCATCGATAGCATGAAATCGATGGAAGGGCCGCTTTTGCCGATCCTGCATGGGATTCAGGAGGAGTTTGGCTATGTGCCGCAGGATACGCTGCCGCTGATCGCCAAGGCATTGAACCTTTCGCGCGCCGAAGTGCACGGCGTCATGACCTTCTATCACGACTATCGCGACCACCCCACGGGTCGCCATGTCCTGAAGCTCTGTCGTGCCGAAGCCTGTCAGTCGATGGGCGGCGATGAGGTTGCCGAGCGCGTCAAGCGCCTGCTGGGCATCGATTTTCATCAGACGACGCTGGATGGCAGCGTGACGCTGGAGCCGGTCTACTGTCTCGGGCTCTGTGCCTGCGCGCCGGCGGCCATGCTGGATGGCGAGCTCTATGGCCGGCTCGACGACGAGAGCGCCGACGACCTCGTGAAGGAGGCGCGTCAATGACCCTCACCATCTATATCCCCCGTGATGCCGCCGCCCTCTCGCTTGGTGCGGAGAAGGTGGCGAAAGCCGTTGCACAAGAAGTTGCCAAACGCGGCCTCGATGCGCGCATCGTGCGCAATGGTTCGCGCGGCATGTTCTGGCTCGAGCCATTGGTCGAAGTCGAGATCGACGGCAAGCGTATCGGCTACGGACCGGTGAAGGCCAAGGATGTGCCAGCCCTTTTCGATGCCGGGCTCACGGAAGGTGGCGAGCATACGCTCTGTCTTGGGGAGGTTGAAAACCTCCCATTCCTTAGGGAACAGACACGCCTCACCTTTGCCCGCTGCGGCATCACCGATCCTCTTTCCCTCACAGATTATGAAGCCCATGGCGGCCTCAAGGGGCTGCGCCGCGCCATCGGCATGGCAGCGGCCGATATCGTCAAGGACGTTACTGATTCCGGCCTGCGCGGCCGTGGCGGTGCTGGGTTCCCGACCGGCATCAAATGGAAGACGGTGCTCGATGCGCCGGGCGACCGCAAATACATCGTCTGCAATGCCGACGAGGGCGATAGCGGCACGTTCGCCGACCGGATGATCATGGAAGGCGACCCCTTCGTGCTGATCGAGGGCATGGCGATTGCGGGTCTGGCGACCGGGGCGACGAAGGGCTTTGTCTATACGCGTTCGGAATATCCGCATGCGATCACCGCGATGACCGCAGCTGTCGAGATCGCCCGTAAGGCCGGTATTCTCGGTGCCTCAGTTCTCGGTTCCGGCAAGGCATTCGACATGGAGATCCGTACCGGTGCGGGTGCCTATGTCTGCGGCGAGGAAACGGCGCTGCTCAACAGTCTGGAAGGCAAGCGCGGCATCGTGCGTGCCAAGCCGCCGCTGCCAGCGCATAAGGGCCTGTTCAACTGCCCGACAGTCATCAACAACGTGATTTCGCTCGCCTCCGTGCCTGTGATCATGGACAAGGGAGCGGCTTTCTATCGCGATTTCGGCATGGGCCGTTCGCGCGGCACGATCCCGCTGCAGATCGCCGGCAATGTCAAATATGGTGGCCTTTACGAGACGGCCTTCGGCCTCTCGCTGGGTGATATCATCGACAAGATCGGTGGCGGCACGGCAACCGGGCGGCCGGTGAAGGCCGTGCAGGTCGGTGGCCCGCTCGGTGCCTATTTCCCGCGCGCGCTGTTCGACACGCCGTTCGACTATGAATCCTTTGCGGCCAAGGACGGCCTGATCGGTCATGCCGGCATTGTCGTCTTCGATGACACGGCCGACATGCTGAAGCAGGCACGTTTCGCCATGGAGTTCTGCGCGGTCGAAAGCTGCGGCAAGTGCACGCCCTGCCGCATCGGCTCGACCCGCGGCGTCGAGACGGCGGACAAGATTGCTCGCGGCATCGAGCCCGAGAAGAACAGGGCGCTGCTTGCCGATCTCTGCAACACGATGAAGTTCGGCTCGCTCTGTGCGCTCGGCGGTTTCACGCCCTATCCCGTCACCAGCGCAATGACCCATTTTCCGGAGGATTTCTCTCCGGTTCCCTTGATTGAAGCGGCGGAGTAAGACCCATGTCTCTCGTTCCAGAAATCGACTACGGCACGCCCGCATCCCTCTCCGAAACCATGGTGACGCTGACCATCGATGGGCGCGAGATTACCGTGCCCGAGGGCACGTCGATCATGCGGGCCTCGATGGAGGCCGGCATTCAGGTGCCGAAACTCTGCGCCACCGACATGGTCGATGCTTTCGGCTCCTGCCGTCTCTGTCTCGTCGAGGTCGAGGGCCGCAACGGCACCCCGGCCTCCTGCACGACGCCGGTCGCACCGGGGATTGTCGTCCATACGCAGACCGGCCGCCTCAAGGATATTCGTCGCGGGGTTATGGAGCTTTATATCTCCGACCACCCGCTCGACTGTCTGACCTGCGCCGCCAACGGCGATTGCGAGCTTCAGGACATGGCCGGCGCCGTCGGCCTGCGCGATGTGCGCTATGGTTATGAGGGTGACAATCACGTCAAGGCGCGCAATAGCGGCGACATCAATCTGAAATGGATGCCGAAGGACGAGTCCAACCCTTATTTCACCTATGATCCTTCGAAGTGCATCGTCTGCTCACGCTGCGTTCGCGCCTGCGAAGAGGTGCAGGGTACGTTTGCGCTGACCATCGAGGGCCGGGGCTTCGGCTCGCGCGTCTCTCCCGGCATGCACGAACATTTCATCGACTCGGAATGCGTTTCCTGCGGCGCCTGCGTGCAGGCTTGCCCGACGGCGACGCTGACGGAGAAGTCGGTGATAGAGATCGGCCAGCCGGAGCATTCGCTCGTCACCACCTGTGCCTATTGCGGCGTCGGTTGCTCTTTCAAGGCGGAAATGCGCGGCGAGGAGCTTGTGCGCATGGTGCCGTGGAAGGATGGCCAGGCCAATCGCGGCCATTCCTGCGTCAAGGGCCGCTTCGCCTATGGCTACTCGACCCACAAGGACCGCATCCTCAATCCGATGGTGCGCGAAAAAATCACCGATCCGTGGCGCGAAGTCACTTGGGACGAGGCCTTTGCCCATATCGCCACCGAGTTCAAACGTCTTCAATATCAGTATGGCCGCGAATCCGTCGGCGGCATCACCTCGTCGCGCTGCACGAATGAGGAAACCTTCCTCGTGCAGAAGCTGGTGCGCGCCGGCTTCGGCAACAACAATGTCGATACCTGCGCCCGTGTCTGCCACTCTCCCACAGGCTATGGCCTGGGTCAGGCTTTCGGCACGTCGGCCGGCACGCAGAATTTCGACAGCGTCGAGCATTCCGATGTTGTCCTCGTCATCGGCGCCAACCCGACTGACGGCCATCCCGTGTTCGGTTCACGCTTGAAGAAGCGTCTGCGCCAGGGCGCCAAGCTCATCGTCATTGATCCGCGCCGCATCGATCTGGTGCGCACCCCGCATGTCGAGGCGAGCTTCCACCTGCCGCTGCAGCCGGGCACCAATGTCGCGATGATGACGGCGCTCGCCCATGTCATCGTCACCGAGGGCCTGTTCGACGAAAAGTTCATCCGCGAACGCTGCGACTGGTCGGAGTTTGAGGATTGGGCAGCCTTCGTCGCCGAACCACAGCACAGCCCGGAGGAAACGGAAAAATACACCGGTGTTTCCCCGGATCTCGTACGGGGCGCTGCTCGTCTCTTCGCCAAAGGCGGCAATGGCGCGATCTATTATGGTCTCGGCGTCACCGAGCACAGCCAGGGCTCGACCACGGTCATGGCGATCGCCAACCTCGCCATGGTGACCGGCAATATCGGCCGGCCCGGCGTCGGCGTGAACCCGCTACGTGGCCAGAACAATGTGCAGGGCTCCTGTGACATGGGCTCCTTCCCACACGAGCTGCCGGGCTATCGCCATATCTCCGACGACGCGACGCGTGATATCTTCGAAAAGCTCTGGGGTGTGAAGCTCAACAATGAGCCGGGTCTGCGCATCCCGAACATGCTGGATGCCGCCGTCGACGGCAGCTTCAAGGGCCTCTACATCCAGGGCGAAGACATTCTCCAGTCCGATCCGGATACCAAGCATGTTGCCGCCGGTCTTGCCGCGATGGAATGCGTTGTCGTCCACGATCTCTTCCTGAACGAGACCGCCAATTACGCCCATGTCTTCCTGCCGGGCTCGACCTTCCTGGAAAAGGACGGCACCTTCACCAATGCCGAGCGCCGCATCAACCGTGTGCGCAAGGTCATGACCCCGCGCAATGGCTATGCCGACTGGGAAGTGACGCAGAAGATGGCGCAGGCCATGGGCCTTGGCTGGAACTATACGCATCCCTCCGAGATCATGGACGAAATTGCCGCAACGACCCCGAGCTTCGCGCTCGTCTCCTACGACTATCTGGAGAAGATGGGCTCGGTGCAGTGGCCCTGCAACGAGAAGACGCCGCTCGGTTCGCCGATCATGCATGTCGATGGCTTCGTGCGCGGCAAGGGCAAGTTCATCCGCACGGAATATGTCGCGACCGACGAACGCACCGGCCCGCGCTTCCCGCTGCTGCTGACGACGGGGCGCATCCTCAGCCAGTACAATGTCGGCGCGCAGACGCGGCGAACGGAGAATGTCGTCTGGCATGCCGAGGATCGTCTGGAGATGCATCCGCATGATGCCGAGCAGCGCGGCATTCGCGAGGGTGACTGGATCAAGCTGACCAGCCGCTCTGGCGACACGACGCTTCGGGCACTCATCACCGACCGCGTGGCTCCCGGCGTCGTCTACACGACCTTCCACCACCCGGACACACAGGCAAACGTCATCACCACTGACTATTCGGACTGGGCGACGAATTGCCCGGAATACAAGGTGACGGCAGTGCAGGTCTCGCCGTCCAACGGCCCCTCGCAATGGCAGGTCGATTATGATGAACAGGCCCGGCAGTCTCGCCGTATTGCGGGCAAGATGGAGGCCGCGGAGTGAATTTGAACGTGGGGAAAGATACCCCCCTCTGTCACTTTCGTGACATCTCCCCCACAAGGGGGGAGATTGTTGGGACTTTGCCGTTTGTCACTCGCAAGACAACAGACTGCGATGTCAGCGGACTTGATGTTCGCTTGAGGCAAGAGAGTGCTGCGGGTTACCAATCTCCCCCCTTGTGGGGGAGATGTCACGAAGTGACAGAGGGGGGTATTCCGCGCCCCGTCACGCAATGACCAAATTCACCCCCACCACCACTGTCCCCGAAACCGCCCGCCGCAATGGCGTCATCAATTCGGGCTCCCGCATTGTCCCCGAGGAAGTGCCGATCGCCTTTTCCTATGGTGGCTCCTCGCATGCGGTCATGATGGGCACGCCCGATGATCTCGAGGATTTTGCCTTCGGCTTCAGCCTGACCGAGGGCATCATCGCTGATATCGGCGAAATCGCCGCGGTCGAACCGCTCGAGGATGAGCAGGGGATCGATGTGCAGATCACGCTGGTCGATGATGTCGCCGACGCGCTGCGGCTGCGGCGCCGACATATGGCCGGCCCCGTCGGCTGCGGTCTCTGCGGCATCGAATCCATCGAGCAGGCGGTGCGCAAGGTTCCCGATGTTTCGAAGGTGGCGTTGACGCTGACGCAGAAGGATATCGTCCGCGCTATCGCCTTGCTCAACGATGCCCAGCCGCTGCATCGCGAAACGCGCGCGGTGCATGGGGCGGGATTCTATATTCCATCCGAAGGGCTGCTTGCCGTGCGCGAGGATGTCGGCAGGCACAATGCGCTCGACAAGCTCTGCGGCGCCGTCATCCGCTCCGGCCGCAAGGGAGCGGAGGGCGTGGTGGCCGTCACCAGCCGGCTATCGGTCGAGATGGTGCAGAAGGCTGCCATATTGGGCAGTTCCGTGCTGGTGGCCATCTCCGCGCCGACAGCACTTGCCATCCGCACGGCTGATGAGGCCGGCATGACGCTGGTGGCGCTCGTGCGCGGCGACGATTTCGAAATTTTCACCCATCCGCATCGCATTATCACGGGGAGCATTGCCGATGTCGCCTGACGAAACGCATCACGGCAAGACCGGAACGAAGCTCATCTATATGGCAAACCAGATCGCGACTTTCTTCAAGACGCAGCCAGCGAGCGAAGCGGTCCAGGGTGTCGCCACCCACATCAACAAGTTCTGGGAGCCGCGCATGCGGCGTCAGCTATTCGAAATCATCGATCAAGGCGATAGTGGGTTGAGCCCTCTCGTCCTGGAAGCTGCCCTGTTGATCCACAGGCCAGCGCCAGTGGAGAAAGTCACGTCTGCTTAACATCCGAAGCTGATGAATGGTATTGGATGGTACGAGAATCCGTCTACCTAGGTGATTCTTGCCGACCAAATGCGGGTGCTGGTCTCTGAAACGAGGAGGAGTTGTTCATGACGGCTGCGGATACGAATATTTCCAGGGGGGCGGCAGCGGCGGGCCTGCTCGATCGAGAGCGCATCATCGCCAAGCCGGGCTTCAACCGGTGGCTTGTGCCGCCGGCCGCGCTTGCGATCCATCTGTGCATCGGCATGGCCTATGGTTTCAGCGTTTTCTGGCTGCCCTTGTCCAAGGCGCTCGGCACGCCGACGCCCGCTCCCGCTGAATGTACAAGCCTCAATCTTCTATCCGCCCTGTTCACCACGAGCTGCGATTGGCGCGTCAGCGATCTCGGCTGGATCTATACGCTGTTCTTCGTGCTGCTCGGCTCTTCCGCCGCCATTTGGGGTGGCTGGCTGGAGCGGGTCGGGCCGCGCAAGGCCGGTGTCGTTTCGGCCTGCTGCTGGTGCGGCGGTATCCTGATCGCTGCTGTCGGCGTCATCTACCATCAGCTCTGGCTAATGTGGGTCGGTGCCGGCGTCATCGGTGGCGTCGGTCTTGGCCTCGGCTATATCTCGCCCGTGTCGACGCTGATCAAATGGTTTCCCGACCGGCGCGGCATGGCGACCGGCATGGCGATCATGGGCTTTGGCGGTGGCGCGATGATCGGTGCGCCGCTCGCGAACCTGTTGATGACCCACTTCCGCACCGACAGCTCGGTCGGCGTCTGGCAGACCTTTATCGTCATGGCGGCGATCTATTTCGTCTTCATGATGGGCGGCGCCTTCGGCTATCGCCTGCCGCCGGCCGGCTGGCGTCCGGAAGGCTGGACGCCGCCCGTTGCCAAGAGCACGATGATCACGACGAAGCATGTGCATCTGCGCGATGCGCACAAGACCAAGCAGTTCTGGCTCATCTGGGCCGTGCTGTGCCTCAACGTCTCGGCCGGCATCGGCGTCATCGGCATGGCTTCGCCGATGCTGCAGGAAATCTTCGGCGGTGCGTTGATCGGCCTGCCGGACCTGAAGTTCACGGATCTCAGCAAGGATCAGGTGGCTCTGGTCGCGGCGATCGCCGCCGGCTTTGCCGGGTTGATTTCGCTTTTCAATATCGGCGGACGCTTCTTCTGGGCCTCGCTCTCCGACAAAATCGGCCGCAAGAACACCTATTACTGCTTCTTCGTCATCGGTATCGCGCTTTATATTTTGGCCCCTTGGGCGGCGGGCATTCACAGCAAGGTGCTGTTCGTCGGTGCCATCTGCATCATCCTGTCGATGTATGGCGGCGGCTTTGCCACGGTTCCGGCCTATCTCGCCGATATATTCGGGACGCAGTTCGTCGGCGCGATCCATGGCCGGCTGCTGACGGCCTGGGCGACGGCGGGCATCATCGGGCCGGTCGTGGTCAACTATATCCGCGAGGCGCAGAAGGCCGCCGGCGTCGAAGGCGCACAGCTCTACACCTTCACCATGTATATCCTCGCCGCCATGCTGGCGCTTGGCCTCATCGCCAATTCGCTGGTCAGGCCGCTTGCGGACAAGTGGTTCATGTCGGATGAGGAAGTGGCGGCGCTACAGGCAAAGACCGCCGCCGCCAATGCCGGCCCCACCGGCTCCTTCGGCATCGGCAAGGGCGGCTTCGACGGCAAGGCGCTGATCGCCTGGGCCATCGTCGGCATTCCGCTGCTCTGGGGCGTCTGGGTGACGATCAAGAGCACCTACGCACTGTTCGGTTAAGCAATTCCGTAAAACAACGAAGCCGCCTCGATCCCTCGGGGCGGCTTCGCTTTGCGCTGAAAAGGAAATCATGCCACCCGGCGCAAGACCATGTCCCTGACCTTCGCGTCGGCGAGGCGGAATTGCGCCAGCAGCGTATGCAGCGCGTCCGCCTCACTGGCAAGTCTGAGGCTTGCGGCCGTGCTTTCCTCGACCATGGCGGCATTCTGCTGTGTCGTCTGATCCAGCGAATTGATGGCCGAGTTGATTTCCCTGAGGCCGATCGTCTGTTCCTTCGAGGCTTTGACGATGGCGGCGACGTTGGTGTTGATGTCGGCGACCTGGGTGACGATCTGTTCCAGCGCGGTGCCCGTCTGGCCGACAAGGCCGACGCCATTCTTCACATGCTCGCTTGAAGCCGTGATCAGCGCCTTGATCTCCTTGGCCGCACTGGCGGAGCGTTGCGCCAGTTCGCGCACTTCCTGGGCCACGACGGCGAAGCCCTTGCCCGCCTCGCCGGCACGGGCTGCCTCGACACCGGCGTTGAGCGCCAGCAGATTGGTCTGGAAGGCGATGTCGTCGATGACGCCGATGATATTGGTGATCTCGCGGGAGGATTTCTCGATCTGATCCATGGCGGCAACGGCGCTGCGCACCACCGTGCCGGATTGCTCGGCGCCATGCTTGGTCTCGGCGACGAGGCGTCCGGCTTCCTCTGCACGCTGGCTGGAATCCGCGACCGTGGTGGTGATTTCCTCCAATGCGGCTGCCGTCTCTTCCACCGAGGCGGCCTGCTGCTCCGTGCGTCGCGAGAAGGATTCGGCGGAGTCGCCGAGCTCGCGTGAGCCGGCGGCAATGGCGCTGGCATTGTCGCCGACCGTGGTCAGCGTGTCGGACAGCTTGCGCACCGTCGCGTTGAAATCGTGGCGGAGTTGCTCCATGGACGGCACGAAGGATCGATCAAGCGTCTTGGTCAGGTCGCCCTCCGACAGGTTGCGCAGCGCGCCGCCAAGTTCGCTGATGGCGCTCATACGCGAGGTCACGTCGGTTGCGAATTTCACCACCTTGTAGACCTTGCCGTCGGCGTCGGTGATTGGGTTATAGGCAGCCTGGATCCAGATTTCCTTGCCGCCTTTGCCGTAGCGGACAAATTCGTTGGCGATGAATTCGCCCTGCGCCAGACGTTGCCAGAAACGCTGGTATTCCTCCGTGCGGGCATAGGTTGGCTCGCAGAAGATGCTGTGGTGCTTGCCGACGATTTCGCTGAGCGCATAGCCCATGGCGCCGCAGAAGTTTTCGTTGGCGGTCAGGATCTCGCCTGTGGGAAGGAATTCGATGACGGCCTGCGAGCGCGAGAGCGCTTCGAGCTTGCCGGCATCGTCGATCGCCTTCTTCTTGGTCTCGGTAACGTCAGCGGCGAACTTTACAACCTTCACCGGTTTGCCGTTGCGGAAAACCGGGTTGTAGGAAGCCTGGATCCAGATCTCGCGATTGCCCTTGGCGAGCCGCTTGTAGGTGCCGGCGTCATATTCGCCGCGGCCGAGGCGCGCCCAAAAGTCATGATAGGCGGGAGTGGCGACATAGGCCGGCTCGCAGAACATGCGGTGATGATTGCCGACGATTTCCTTCAGCTCATAGCCGAGCGCGCGGCAGAAATTCTCGTTTGCAGTCAGCACTTTGCCCTGAAGATCGAATTCGATGATGGCCTGCGACTTGGAAACGGCAGACAGGATGCGGCTGGCATCCGATGATAGGCTGAACATTCCTTTTCCCCTCTCCGAGAGCTCACGCTTGCCGGGCGTCGACTTGATGGCAACGAAGCGGGCGGCCGCGCTCGTCAGAGCGCCGACAGGACAGCGCTCCGCACGGGATGGTCGGAATGTTTTGATTGTATTTTCTCACCTCACCTCACAATCGATGATGGAGCTGGCTCCATTAATTTTGAGTAAAATTAGATGTATTAGAAATCGTAATTTAAATAAAATATAACTAACTAAAATTAGGAGCAAATAAAAAACCGCCACTGGAAAGGTGGCGGTTCTTAAGAAATTGAGCTTTGCGAAGTTAAGCGGCGAGTTCTTCCGTTTCGCTTTCCTTGAACATCTTGGCGAGGTTCAGGAAGCAGATCATGCCATTCTCGGTGGCGATGATGCCTTCGCAATAGGCGCGATCGAAGGAGGCAGTCACTTCCGGAACCGGCTGCACCTGGCTGGAGGCGATGGTCAGGATATCGGAGACGCGATCGACCAGCATGCCGATGACCATGTTGTGGACTTCGGCGACGACGATGGCGCTGCGCTCATTGGCAACCGTGCTCTGCATGCCGAGCTTGTAGGCGAGGTCGATGATCGGGATGACCGAGCCGCGCAGGTTCATGACGCCGATGACATCGGCTGGCGCATGCGGGATCGGCGTCGATGGCGCCCAGCCGCGGATTTCGCGGATCGTGGTGGTCTTGACGCAGAATTCCTGCTCATGAAGCCGGAAAGCAATGATTTCCAGAGTATCGCCGCTGAAGCTGGTGGAATTGATCGTGGCCATGAACGTTCTTCCCATTGACGCCTGACGCCAAATACGGCGTGTTGATGGCACGATAGAGCAAGAATGTTGCTCAAACCTAAATCTGCCGACAAGGTTTCGAATAGGGGAGGCTGGCGAAGCATGCCGCTGGAAGTATGGGGGTTGCAAAAGGAGGCCGGCCACCCGCCCTCGTGGTTCGAGACGGCCCTTTGGGCCTCCTCACCATGAGGGCTGGTCTTCTGACGCTCCGCCGCCCAAGAACGTGGCTATATCGAGGAAGGGCTCACTCCACCCTCATCCTGAGCCTGTCGAAGGACGAGGGTGGCCCGAGATAGGAATAGGCCGCCCGCTGGCGAACCGTCGTCGGATTCCGCCGCCAGCCAAGCAGCGCCTCAGGCGGCCCTTGTCGGGCGGTCGAAGATGCGGCGGCCGAAGAGGCTGGCGGCCATCTCCACCAGAACGCGGGCGCTCTTGCCGCGGTCGTCGAGGAACGGGTTGAGTTCGACCAGATCGAGCGACGAGACCAGGCTGCTGTCGGACAGCATCTCCATGATGAGATGCGCCTCGCGGTAGGTGGCACCGCCCGGCACCGTCGTCCCCACGCCCGGTGCGATATCAGGATCCAGGAAATCGACGTCGAAGCTGACATGCAGCAGGCCATTGGCGGCGCTGACCGTGTCGAGCACCCTGCGCATGATCGCAGCCACACCCTGCTCATCGAGCGAGCGCATGTCGAAGACGTTGACGCCATGTTCGCGGATTTCCTCGCGCTCGCGCGCGTCGACGGAGCGGATGCCGACCTGGAAGACTTTCGTCGGATCGACCAGCGGCCGGCCGGCCGGCAAAACATTGGCGATCTCGGCCTCGCCGCAATAATAGGCGACAGGCATGCCGTGAATATTGCCCGATGGCGATGTGGCGGGCGAATTGAAATCCGAATGCGCATCCAGCCAGAGGACGAAGAGCGGGCGACCGACTTCAGCGGCATGGCGTGCCATGCCGGAGACGCTGCCCATGGACAGGCTGTGGTCGCCGCCGAGGATCAGCGGAAAGCTCCCGGACGATACGACGTCGTAGACTTTTGCCTCCAGCGCCCGCGTGAAGGCGCCGACGATCTTCAGATTATGGGCCTGCGGATCGTCAGGCAGATCGGCGGCCGGGGCGGGGTGCAGATCGCCGCTATCGGTAACGCGGTGGCCGAGTTCGATGAGCGTCGTTTCGATGCCGGCGATGCGGAGCGCCGTCGGGCCCATGCCGGCGCCGCGGCGGCCGGAGCCTTCCTCCAGGGGAACGCCGATCAAGGTGATGGGAGTGGATTGCGTATTCATCGGCATTGCTCCGAGGGTTAGAGGCAGTCGAGTCGCATTATTGATTTTCTGCATGACAGCAAAAAGATGGAAAATTGTCGAAAATTGATTAGGTTTCGACAGATTGCTCAATACGATTTAGCAGAATGACAAGCCATATGGATGACCTCGACCGCGACCTCCTCAGTGCGCTGCGCAACAATGCACGCATCTCCGTTTCCTCCCTGGCGGCTGCGATCGGCGCTTCGCGCGCCACCGTCGCTGCCCGCATAGAGCGGCTGGTGGAGAGCGGCACCATCGCTGCCTTCACCATCCGCACCGGTCATGAAACCCGCGCCGCCGGCGTCAGGGCCATCGTGTTGATCGAAGTGCTCGGCAAGCTGGCGGACAAGGTCGCCGACCAGCTTCGCGGCCTGCCGCAGGTGAGGGCCTTGCACAGCACCAACGGCAAATGGGATTTCATCGCCGAACTCGAGGATCGCGATCTCGCCTCCTTCGACGAGACGCTGCGCCAGATCAGGCTGATCAACGGCATCAACACGACGGAATCCAATATATTGCTGAAGACCAGCAAGATGGGGTTTTAAAACCTAATACTCATGCTCATAGACGATGCCGGCTTCGCCTGCACCATCCGAGCCGGCCGCACCGCGCAGCTTCACGCCACGGCCGACATCGAGATTGATGATCGCCTTGGTATTGTTGGAAGCGCCTTGCTGCAGTTCGATATAGGTGCGCTTGTTGATGTATTTGCCGGCGCCGACCTGCGCCTGGCCGTTGGCATCCGTCGAGATGTCGAGATCGTCGACGCCGAGATGGCTGCGCAGGCCCTCGAACAGCGATGTGGAGCGGCCGCCGGCCAGCTGGCTTGCGGCATCGGCGAGCTGGGCAATCTGCATGGCGGAGAGTTTCGACATGGACTGGCCGAAGATCAGCTGCGCCATCACTTCGTCCTGCGGCAAGGCAGGGGAGGAGGAGAACCCGATCTGCGGGTCGGTGGCGAGGCCGGTAACATCGACGGTGATCGTGGTGGAACTTACGGAAGACGTGGCTTCCATATTGAGAGCCGGCGTCAAGTCGCCGCCGAAGGTGATCTTGCTGGTGTCGGTGAAATCCAGTCGGCGGCTGAGGATGGTCAGGCGCCCACGCCGCATGGTGAAGCCGCCTGATACCACAGGTGCTGCCGCCGTGCCGCGAACGGTGATATTGCCGCCGAGCTCGGCATCGATGCCGCGGCCGCGCACGAACATCTGCGAGGGCGCTTCCAGCTGCAGATCGAGGCCGAGGGTCGTCGATTTGTCTCGCGGTCCCTCCGGCTTCTGATCCTTGAATTGGGCAGTCACCGCGGCTGGCGCATTCTTGTGCTTCACATTGATTTCAGACAATGAAGCCGGCAGCTTTTCAGGCACTGTAATCGATGCCTTGTTAATCCTGAGATTGCCCGTCAGCATCGGCGCGGTCAGCAACGGACCCTTGATGCCGAGCGTGCCGTTGACGGTGGCGGTCACCAGCGTTCCGTCCACATAGGTCGCGTTGTTGAACTTCATCTGGATATCGGCCGGGAAGCCGCTGTCCGGAGTGATGCCGACCGTGCCGCTGCCGGCGATGCTGCCGCCGCTCGTCAGGTTGCCGCTAAGCCGCGAGATGACGGCCTGCTTGCCGTCGAGGCTCACGGTGACGGCAAGGCCACTCAGGGTCAGGTTGCGGCGGACATCGACGAGCTTGGCGCCATCGGTGGTAATCGTGCCCGTAACCGCAGGTGCTGCCGTCGTGCCGCCGATCTGCATGTCGACCTTGGCGGAGCCTGTCATCACCAGACCCTGGGCGGCAAGCTGGCCGGCGAGGGCGTCGAATGGCAGATTGCCGGAAAACTTCAGCGCCATCGCCTTGTTGCCGGCAACCGCGACCGTGCCGCCGCCATTGAGCGCCAAGCCGCTCTGGCCTGTCAGGTTGGTGTTGATCGTGACGACATTGTCGGCGAACTTGCCGTCAGCCTTGATGCCGAGCGGCGTGAGGCCAGCGGATTTCGTCTGGCTGGTGGCGGCGCCTGTCCAGTTGGTCTGGAACGCCACCACGGGCGATGTGGCCTTGCCGGTCACAGCCACAGTGCCTGATATGACGCCTTCGGCGGCAAGTGTCGGCGCGAAGACATTGGCAAGGCTTGCCGGCAGGTTGGCGATCTTGGCATTGATGTTGAGGGCCTGGCCGGCAGTGCCGTCGACCGTGACGGAGCCACCGCCGGTCTGAATGGTCAATCCGTTCAGCGTGGCGACGCCGTCCTTGACGACGATCTTGGTCGGCGATGCCAGCTTGACCGGGACCGTCTTTGGCGCACCGGCAAAGGAATCCAGGCTCACGGTCGTCTGGCCGCCGGAAGTTTCGACATTGCCGCGGGCGGTCAGGGGGGCATTGTCATAGTTCGACTTCAGGTCGAAATCCGTGCGGCTGCCTTGCTGGGTAAAGGTCAATGCGAGATCGGCGATGCGGTTGGCGCCGGAGGCGATGGTATCGGCGCGGATGCTGCCATTGGCCGAGAATGCCTTGAGATCGTCGACACTAAGGGCGACTGCGGGCTTGCTGATGACCAGATCGTCGCGGCGGATGCCGTTACCGTTGGCATTGACCTTCAATCCGATCTTGCCGTTGGTGCTGGCGATATCGAGCGACCCCTTGAGGTCGCCCTCTGCCTTCTGTCCGGCAAGGGCTGCCAGCAGGCTGAGATCAGGCAGATCGAATGTCAACGCGCCGTTCGGCTCGAAACTCGGCGACAGATCCAGCTTGCCCTGCAATTTGTTCGTGCCGATTTCAGCCGATAGCGAGGGAATGCTGGTGCGGCCATCCTTGGAAATGGCGTCGGCGGCAATGCGGATCGGCTTTCCGTCGATCGCGCCGTTTGCCTGGATATTTGCCTGCGGAGCCTTGGGATCGGCGGTTCCGGTCACGTCGATATCGAGCGTATCGAGAAGCCGCCCGGCCAGCTTGACGTTGACCGCTTTCAAGGTCGCATCGATGCCGAGTGCGGTGAGCGGCCCCTTGGCCTTGAGGCCGATATCGGCCTGCCCCTGCGCATTGGGGACGAGCTTGGAAAGATCGAGCAGCTTGCCGGTGAGATTCGATGTCAGCGACTGATCATTGAGCGCCAGATTGCCGTTGATCTCGGCGATGTTGGATTTTATCGCCAGATTGGAGAGCGTCATCTTGGTCGGCACCGTGCCGCCAACCTGGCCCTCAAGCGAAATCGTTCCCTCGAACTTGTTTGACACGCCGTCCGGCAGCACGCCAGGCAGGGCGAACAGCTTGAAATTGCCCGTAAGCGCCTTCGATGATAGCGTGTACTTGCCATTGACGGTGCCGCCGATGCTGGCACTTTCGAGCGTCGTGTTGTTGAAACCGATCGTATCCGGCGAAAGCTGCAGCGGCGCGGTCAGCGAGATAGGCGCGCGGATCAGCCGGTTGAGATCGGCGCCGACAAAAGCGGTCTGGCCAACGACCAGACGCAACTGCACCGGTCCGGACATGGTTGCCAGATTGAAGGCATCGCTCCTGGCGCTAAGGTTCACCTGGCCGATCTGGCCTTGTGGCGCGCTGGCACTGTCAACCGCCGCCTTGGCGTCGATCTTCACCGATTGTGCCGCACCGGTCAGTGCGACGTCGACGCGCGAAATCATGGCGCGAAGCTCGCCGTCTTCCATCGGCCAGCGGAAGTCGACGGGGCCGGAAGTGCCGATCAGGTTGGCGTTGAGGCTGTTGTTGCCGGCTGGATCGAGCGTGCCGGACGCGGCAATGACAACGCTGCCGGTGGCGAGATTGCCGGTCTGGATGTCGATCTTGCCCTTGCCGTCGAAGGTTGCCGAGAGATCGATGGTCGTCTGGCCGGTAAAGAGCGGCCGCATCGTCGGCGGCAGCAGCGAATCCACGTCGCCGCCGCCCTTGACGTCGATATGGTGCAGACCATCGGCGGAAAGGCTGTGATGGCCGTTGATCGCAACCGTCGGCTTGCCGTCGAGTGCTGCCTGCAGCTTACCGGCCCAGTTGGAGAGCGGGCCGTCGCCCGAAAGGTCGATGTTTATGGCCGGGCCACCCGGCAGATGCAGCATCCCGGCCAGCATGCCGTCGCGCGGTTCGGAAATCTGCGTCTTCAGTTTCAGCTGGTTTTCGGCCGGAGCGAAGGCGATGTCGGCGGATAGCTTGGCGTCGGGCACATCATGTCTGGTGGCATTGAGCGTAAGGCCGACGCTGCTGCTGTTGGCCTTGACGCTGCCGTCGGCGGCGAGAGCGAAGTCTTGTCCTGCAACGGCCTGTCCGATGCGAAGGTCCGGCAGGGTAATGGCGCCGATATTGACGGCGATGGGCAAGGAGAAGCCGCTGCTGCTGGATGTCTGAGGCTCTTGCGCGGGTGTCGCCGTTGAGACCGGCAGACGCTGGAAGTCGACCACATCAGCCGCGACGCGATCGGCATGGAAGGTGCCGGTCAGCAGCGATAGCGGCGACCAGTCGACGGCGAGATTTTGAACCTTGGCGAAGACGCCCTTGGTGTCGGCGACGGTGATCGAGCCGACTTTCAGATTGCCGCTGAGCAGTCCTGACGGTGCTGTTATGGTGATGGTGTGGTCAGGTGTCGAGGCGAGCTTTGCCGCCTGGTCAACGGCATAGTTGGTTGCGGAGGGTACCAGGCCGATGACAAGCACAGCTGCGATCACGAGCAACAGGACCGCCACGACCGCATAGGCGATCCAGCGTACCAGTTTCCCGAGGATTCGAATCAATATGCTCATGAAAGCGACAGTAACCTCAATTTTGTAACCGTGTGCTGAAACGTCCGCAACAACCGTACGTTCCGTCAGAAGGCCTGACCGATACCGGCATAGATGCCATAGGCCGTGCCATCGTCATATTTCTTCAACGGAACGGCGACATCGAGCCTGATCGGACCGAATGGCGTAGCGTAGCGCAGGCCGACGCCCGCGCCAATGCGCAGATCGGAAAAGTCCGGAGCGATGGTGTCGGTGACGCTGCCCATGTCGACGAAGGGTACGACGCCGATGGTATCGGTGATCTTCACGCGGGCCTCGAACGAGGCTGTCGCATAGGAGCGGCCACCAAGCGCATCGCCCTTGGAGTTATAGGGCGAGATTTCCTGATATCCATAGCCGCGGACCGAACCGCCGCCGCCGGCATAAAAGCGCCGGGTGGCGGGGATATCCTCGATACTATTGGCGCCGATGAGCGAGCCGAGGGCAAGCTTGCCGGCGAAGACGACGTTGTTGTTGGCGCCGACACCCTGATAGCCGGTGACCGAGCCCTCGAAGGAGCTGAACACCGTGCCGCCCATTGCCTCGTAACTCGGCTTGGCGCTGATTGCGGCGCGAAAGCCTTCCGTCGGGTCCAGCTTGTTGTCGCGCGTATCTCTTATATATTCGAGCGGGATCGCCACCGTCAGATAGTTGCGCTTCCCGAAGGCGTCTGTCGTGTCGGACTCGTAGCTGACTTCGCCGCCGGCCGAGACCGTGTCCTGATCGTTGATTTCGTAGGCGAGGCTGCCGCTTCCCGTCACCGTATTGGCGTCGTAGGCATCCGGATGCAGGCTCTGCATCTTCAGCGCTGCGGTAAAGGTTGCCGAAGGATAGAAGGTTGCGGGCCTGACATAGGTGATGCCCGCTGTGTAATCGAGCTGGCCGACGTCGGTGGTTTCGCCAAGACGCGAGACGGCCCCTTCGATGCGCAGCGAATCCGCCCGTCCGGTCAGGTTGCGGTGTCCCCAATAGCCTTGCAGGCCGAAGCCGTCGATGGTGGAATATTGCGCCCCGACGCCGAAATAGCGCTGCTTGCCTTCCGACACCTCGATGGTGGTGGGAATGCTGCCATCCGGCGCCAGCTTGTCGGCCTCGCGAATGGTAACACTGGAAAAGACACCGAGCTTTCTGAGACGGTCCGAGGCCTTCTTCAGATCGTCAGGCGAATAGGGCTTGCCTTCGTTGATGCGGGCATAGCGCTTGATGAAGTCCGGATCGACCGACTTCTGGCCGGTGACGCCGACATTGCCAAAGGGTGCGACGGGGCCGCTTTCTACCTTCAGCGAGACATCGACGGTATTGGTGGAGTGGTCGGCGACGACATCGCGCTTGTCGAGCGTGGCGAGCGGATGCCCTTCATTCTTGAAGTCGGCGACCATCTTGTCGCCCGCCTTCAGGATGGTCAGCGAGCCGGCATCCCCGCCGCGTACCAGGCCGTAGCGCGAGGGATCCAGCCTGCCGGCATCGCCAAGCAGATTGATCTTGCCGAGCTTGAAGACCGGGCCAGGGTTTACGCTGATGGTGACGGCAACGGGCTTGGAGCGACCAAAGGTCGGCGTTGGCGGCAAGGCATCGAGCGGGGTGCCATTGACGGTGATGGTGACCACGCCGCCATAGCGGGCTTTTTCATAAAGTGAGGCAATCAGCCGATCGCGGTCGTCACGCGCTTTGACGACGACGCCGAGGTCGCCGGAGACGGCTTTGTCCTTGTCGGCGACCAGCATCGAGGTGTCGTTCAGGGCTTCCTTCAGATCCTTGTCGAGATTGTCAGTCTTGAAATCGACCGTGTATTGGACGGGATCGGAAACCTGATCCGTCGCCTCGTCCTTACCCCAGAGCTTTATGCCGAAGAGCTTGAAGGCGAAGGCATTGCTGGCGCAAACAGGCCCGAGCGCGAGCGCTGCCGCAACCGCTGCAACGGTTCCTGCCTGCCGATACGCAATACTCTTCCTCGGTTCAGTTCTTTTATGCATACGCCGCTTTACGGTTACATGAGAACTTACTCAGTTTGACGTTTCCCCGGGGTTAACGCGGGGCCACCATAGAGGCAAAAGTCTCTCAGGTGTACCAGTTTGGAGTCAAAAACCTGGAAAAGATGACCAAAATGGACAGGAACGCCGGGATTTCCGATGAAGTTGCTGCGCCTAGGGACGGACCTTCAAGCGACGCGCAAGGGTTGTCGTCCCCGTGCCAGCACATGATGTCGGCGTCTTGAGGGGGTATTTGCCCGCCTGGAATCAAAAAGTCCCGGGCTTGCGGCCCGGGACTCGATATCTCGATCTGATAGCGATCAGTAGCCGCCGTAACCGCCACGATAGCCGCCGCGCGGGCAATCGTCGATGTAGCGACGACCGTAGCGGTCGCGATAGTAGCATTGGCCAGGCTGTTCCTGGACGCTGCCGATGACAGCGCCGGAAAGACCGCCGATAGCCGCGCCGACGGCGGCGCCGCGGACGTTGCCGGTGACTGCGCCGCCGATGATGGCGCCGCCTGCCGCGCCGATGCCGGCGCCCTGTTCAGTCGGCGTGCAGCTTGCGATGGACAAGCCGATCAATGCGAGCATGAGAACTTTTTTCATTTACTCTCTCCAACGTTAGTTAAGCCGAACCCGGCAACGTCGTCCCAATTCTTCAGCTCCAACACGATGGGCTGTTTTTTCAGTCCTGCAACTACGAAAAAATATCGTGCAAAATGTGATTGTCCATTGGGGATAAACAGTTTTTTTGTTGCTGAACGAAGGCAGCCTCACATTCGGACAGTAAAACGATCGGCGCAGCGTAGAAAATCCGCCGCTTTTCCAAAGAAACTCCACGTTGGTGCTGATCTATCGTCGTGCCACGCTGCTGTTCGGGCGAGCATGCGATCTGCGAGATCGGCGCAGATATCCGCATGGTTTTATCGTCGTGATAGCTCAAAGACTTTCGCCCTTTTCGGGCATGGTTTCGATTGTCAATTTGATGCGATTGGTTATTCTTGTCTGGAACTGTTCAAAATTAGGGGCCATTTGCCGCAGAGGAGCCCGAAAGCAGTTGGGAGGGGTTGACGTGTGAACCGCCATTCTTGAAAACGGTTGCACGCTACTGGAGCAGATGATGGATTTCGAAGCATTTTTTAAGGGCGAGCTGGACGGCCTGCATGATGAAGGTCGTTACCGCGTGTTCGCCGATCTGGAACGCCGCCGGGGCAATTTTCCGCGCGCGACGCGTTATACGCCCAACGGCCCGCAGGAAGTCACGGTCTGGTGTTCCAACGACTATCTCGGCATGGGCCAGCATCCAAAAGTGATCGAGGCGATGAAGCAAGCCATAGATCACTGTGGCGCGGGTGCGGGAGGCACCCGGAATATTTCTGGTACCAACCACTATCATGTTCTGCTCGAGCAGGAACTCGCCGATCTGCACGGCAAGGAATCCGCGCTGATCTTCACCTCCGGCTACATCTCCAACTGGGCGACGCTCGGCACGCTCGGCGCGCGCATCCCCGGCCTCATCATCTTCTCGGATGCGCTCAACCATGCATCGATGATCGAAGGCATTCGCTATGCGAAGTGCGACAAGGTCATCTGGAAGCATAACGACCTGCACGATCTCGAAGCCAAGCTGAAGGCCGCCGATCCGAAGGCGCCGAAGCTGATAGCTTTCGAATCCGTTTATTCCATGGATGGCGATATCGCTCCCATCAAGGAAATCTGCGATCTCGCCGACAAGTATGGCGCGATGACCTATCTCGACGAAGTGCATGCCGTCGGCATGTACGGCCCGCGCGGCGGCGGCATCGCTGAGCGCGAAGGGTTGATGGATCGTCTGACAGTCATCGAAGGCACGCTTGGCAAGGCATTCGGCGTCATGGGCGGCTATATCGCGGCTTCGACGGCGCTTTGCGATTTCATCCGCTCGTTCGCATCCGGCTTCATCTTCACGACGTCGCTGCCGCCGGCACTTGCCGCCGGCGCGGTCGCCTCGATCCAGCATCTGAAGGTCAGCCAGTTCGAACGCGCCCGCCATCAGGACCGTGTTCGCCGACTGCGCGCCCAGCTCGATGCTGCTGGCATTCCGCATATGCCGAACCCGAGCCATGTCGTGCCTGTCATGGTTGGCGATGCCGCCAAGTGCAAGTGGATTTCCGACCTGCTGCTCGATGCCGGCGTCTATGTCCAGCCGATCAATTATCCGACTGTGCCGAAGAAGACCGAGCGCCTGCGCATCACGCCGACGCCGCTGCATTCGGATGGCGATATCGAGCATCTGGTTGGCGCGCTGCATGCGCTCTGGTCGCGCTGTGCGCTGGCCCGCGCTGTCGCTTAAAACTGCTGTTTGCATCCAGTATCGCGGAAATGCATGGGCATTTCCGCGATATTGTTTTCAAGTTAGGTTAGTTGCGGCTTGCCAAGGCCAGGCGGCATGCCAGGCCGGCAAAGACCGTCGCCAGAAGATATTGCGGCAATTTCGGCACGCGCTTGATCGCCGACAGACGTCCTCGGATATGGCTGCCGAGCAGGATGACGGAGCCGTTCACGAGGAAGCCGATCCCATTCAAAATGCTGGCCAGCAGCGCCATCTGCAGGATTAACGAGCCGCCATGCGGGTCGACGAATTGCGGGAACAGTGCCAATACGAAGAGTGCCATCTTCGGGTTGAGTAGATTGGTCGCCAGCCCCTCGGTGAATATGCGTTTTCCAGAGAGGCGCTTGAGGGCCGCGGACGGCGCGAAAGCCGAGCCTTGCGAACGGATGGTCTTGAAAGCGAGATAGAGCAGATAGGCGCAGCCTGCCCAGCGTACGATCTCATAGGCAACAGGCACGGTGAGAAACAGCCTGGAGAGGCCGAGTGCGGCGGCCATGGCGTGGCAATAGGTTCCGAGCGCAATGCCCGCATAGGTGAGGAAGCCGGCCGAGCGGCCCTGGCTGATGCTGCGCGAGGCAATGAGCAGCATATCGGGACCGGGTGTGGCGGTGAGCACCAACGACGCGGCGGCGAATAGAATGAGGGTGGAAAAGTCCGGCATCCTTGATTCCTTTGAAAGTGAGGCCGGAATTCCTCTCTAGCGATCGATATCGGGAATGGCAACAGCAGAAATCAATCGGTAAGATTCTCCTTACCTATTGGTCTCAGGAGCCGACGGCAATCCTGCTGAAGGCATGCCGTACAATCAGGATGCTTGCCAAGCCTGCAACTGCGCCAAAGTGGCGGTGGCTCCCCCACAGACAATCATCAACACCCGCTCAAAGCGCGCCAGCCGATCGGTATAGGTGTAGGCGACGGCCAGTGCGGCGCCGCAGGCAGGCTCCACGAGAGTGCGGTGATTGTCGAGGAAGCGCATGCATGCGTTGACGGCCGCGCGGTCATCGACGACGACGCAGTCGACTGGTCTGTTCCGGGTAATCTCAAAAGCGCGCTGGCAGACCTTTCGGGCGCCGAGCGATGTTGCGATGCTGGTGATGGCGGGCAGCTCCGCCAGCTTGCCCGATGTCACCGAAGCTGCCAGCGAGGCGGCACCTTCCGTTTCGGCGGCGATAATGGGGATATGTTCAAGACCATTGCGGTCAAGTCCTTCCGACACACCGGCGAGCAGCCCGCCGCCGCCGACCGAAAGAACGACCGCATCGAACCGGACACCGGCGCTGACGACTTCATCGATCATCGTCGCGTGGCCCGTCCAGAGCAGTGGATCATCGAAGGGGTGGATGAAGGCGGTATCGGCATCCATCGCCTGGAGCGCGCGTTCGTTTGCCTCCTGCCAGGATGCGCCATGTACGAAGACCTCGGCGCCTTCCTGGCGGATCAGCGCCTTCGCCCGCTCCGTCGTCGTCTCGGGAACGAAGACCGACACCGGGATGGAAAGCCGACGCCCGGCATAGGCGACGGCGATGCCGGCATTGCCGCCGGAAGAGGATACGAAGCGCCGTTTCCCGTTAGCGGCATGATGTTCGCAGGCAGCACCGACACCCCTGATCTTGAAGGAGCCGGGCGGCTGTAGCGCATCCATCTTCAACCAGATGGAGCGTTCCGAGGCATGGCTGAGCGGCTGGGACTCGATGAGCGGAGTTTCAAGGTGAAGTGGCATGGAGTATCTGTCCAAAAGGCGCTGCTGGCGAGGCGGGTTAGGCTGCTTTTTCCCGCTGGGCGATCAGCGCGGCTGCCCGGCCGCGCGCTTCCCCGTCGGCGGCAAAGACGGCGTCCATGGTTTCGGCGCTGCCGGTCGCGATCATCTCGTCCATGACGGCTTCGGCGATATCGGCCATTCCCAGGAAGCCGATGCGGCCATCCACGAAGGCATGGAAGGCTATTTCTTCGGCGGCGTTCATGATGGCGCCCTGCAGGCCGCCACGCTCGAGCGCGGTGCGGGCAAGCCGCAGTGCGGGGAAGCGAACCTCGTCGGGCGCCTCGAAATCGAGCCGCGCCAGCTTGGCGAAATCCAGCCGGTCGACGCTGAGCTTGGTGCGGGCGGGGTAGGTCAGCGCATAGCCGATGGCGGTGCGCATGTCGGGACAGCCGAGCTGCGCCAGCACCGAGCCGTCGCTATAGCCGACCATGGAATGGATGACGGATTGCGGATGAACCACCACTTCAATCTGATCGGGGCGGACATTGAACAGGTGTCTGGCCTCGATCATCTCCAGCGCCTTGTTGAACATCGAGGCGCTGCCGACGGAAATCTTGAAGCCCATCGACCAATTGGGATGGGCACGCGCGATCGCCGGCGTGACATTGGCCATCTGCTCGCGCGTCCAGGTGCGGAAGGGGCCGCCCGACGCAGTGATGATAATGCGCTCCACCGCGTGCTGCTGATCATCCTCCAGTGCCTGGAAAATGGCGCTGTGCTCGCTATCGACCGGGATCAGCCGTCCGCCGCCTTCTGAAACGGCGCGCACGAAAAGATCGCCGGCGGAAACGAGGCATTCCTTGTTGGCAAGCGCAATATCGGCGCCACGGCGGGCGGCTGCAAGCGTCGGTGCAAGGCCGGCCGTGCCGATGATGGCGGCCATCACCCAATCCGATGGCATGGAGGCGGCTTCGATCAGGGCGTTCTTGCCAGCGCCGACTGCAATACCGGTGCCGGCCAGCGCGTCCTTCAGTGCCTGATAACGCTCCTCATTGGCGGTGACGGCGAAGGCGGCGCCGCAGGCCTTTGCCTGCTCCGCCAAAAGCTCGATATTGTCGTGGCCTGTAATGGCGGCGATGTCGAAGGCTTCACGCCCGCCCAGCTGGGCGATGACGTCAAGCGTATTCTGGCCGATGGAGCCGGTCGAACCCAATATCGTCAGGCGGCGTCGCGCCTTGCTACCGGTGGTCATTCAGGTATCCGCATGTTGCTGAAAGTCTCCAAGGCTCTACAGGGGATCGCAGGAAGCGGCAAGTGTGCCGGCTTACAACCCCCTGCGACTGGGATGCGCGTTTAAGGCGAAATCACTGATTTAATGATATTTTTCGATCATTATTGAACCAATTGCCAAGTGCTGCGTTTTTCGTCCACTCGAATGCGGAGGGCGATGAATGGTTTTCAAAGCGGCGACATTTCACGGCATGGAGCTTTATCTGGAAAGCGAGCATTCCAGGCGTTCGGAACTGGAGTCCACAGTTGCCAATGCGCTTGCCGTTGCCGGTGGGATCGACGCCTCCGAGGTGACGGTGACGGCCGCCGGCCAGGAGATCCGCCTCGATGGCACCGTCGCCACTCAGCAGGAAGTGATGCGGGCAACCGCGGTCGCCGAGTCGATCCGCGGCGTGAGGCTGGTGAGGAACAGGATTGCGGTGGGGTGAGCGCGAGCTTCAGTTTTCGTTCATTCTCCGCCCGGTAGGGATCTAGTCTGGATTGCATTTCGAGGGAGACGCATGAAAAAGCTCATGATGGCCGCCGCGCTCGCAGGGACCCTTTTGGCCGCGACAAACGCATCCGCAGAAAATCATCCCGCCACATTCCGCGAAATCGCCTCCGATCCGGCTGCTACCGCCGCCTTCAAGGCGATGGCCAAAGGCCACACGTTGCCGGACTGGATCAACGGCAAGACCGTCGAATCCCCCGGCAACGAGGTGACGTTTGGCGGAGACAAGGTCTATGTCATGAGCGCCTGCAAGCAGCATGACTGCGGCTCTGAACGGATCGCCGTGATGTACGATCCCGCCAAGAAGATCATGTACGGTCTGCTGCTCTCAGCCGACCAGAAGACCGTGACCGAGAAGCTGACATGGCTGAACATCGGGCCGGGTAATGAGGCGATCGATGGCAGGACCATACTCTACGCGGCGCTGACGGGCAGTTTGGAGAATCATCCGGGGGCGTTTGATTACAAGTAAGCGGTAATGGGCAATGCCTCTCGGAGAGCCGATCCTTAGCTGCCGTCTGCCGGAATTGGGAGCATGCGGCCTTTTTGAAGATGCCCACCATTCCATAATCTAATTGCTCTCCAGCGACGGAATATCCTTTCCGTGCCGTTTAAGCTCCATCGGGGCGGGCTTGAGAGGTAATTATGCTACGATTTGTGTTGAAGCTGGGTTCGGCGTTTATCCTCGCCACAATGCTGGCAGGCTGTGTTGTAACCGGCCCCTATTACTATCACCCTTACTACTACCACCCGTATTATTATCATCCCTATTATCATTATTATGACGGCGGATTTTATCACCGGTGCTGGCACTGCTGGTAATTTCTTTTGTGTGTCGGAGTTCGCCTAACGGCGAACTCCCGGTCATATATCGTCAGCGTGCGAATGCATCGGGGACAGGCGTGCAGGAACGCCGCCGAACCCTTATAGATCTGATGGATATACTAACAGATTGTTTTAATTGGGGAATATTGGTGATCTCGACGCGATTCGAACGCGTGACCCCCAGATTAGGAATCTGGTGCTCTATCCTGCTGAGCTACGAGACCACTCGGGATGATCCATACAAAAGCAAAGGCAGGAAGCCAAGCCCTTTTACGTCCCGGGGACAATTCGCTTTTGTGGTGCCGTGCGCCGCATGAGGCGCACGGATCGTGGCGATGGTGTCTCAGGCGTTGAGGCGCTGTTCGGCAAGGCGCACCCAGTAGGAAATGCCGTGGGCGATGGCTTCGTCGTTGAAGTCGTAGGCCGGATTGTGCAGGCCGGCGGTATCGCCGTTGCCGACGAAGATGAAGGCGCCGGGGCGTGCAAGCAGCATGTAGGAGAAATCCTCGCCGCCCATCATCGGGTCGATATCCGGAATGACATTGTTCGCACCGGCGATTTCCTCGGCGATGGCGATCGCATGATCGGTCTCGTCGGCATGGTTGAAGGTGACAGGGTAGTTGCGCTGGAATTCGATGTCGACCTCGGCGCCGTGGCTGGCCGCGATGCCGGAGACGATCTGCCTGAAGCGCTGTTCGGCGAGATCGCGCATCTCGGGATCGAGCGTGCGCACCGTGCCGGCAAAGCTTGCCTCGCTCGGAATGACGTTGTGGGCATTGCCGGCATTGAACTTGGTGACGGAGACAACAACCGATTTCAGCGGATTGGCGCTGCGCGAGGCGATGAGCTGCAGGTTGGAGACGATTTGCGCGCCGATGGCGATCGGGTCGATGGTCTTGTGCGGCATGGCGGCATGGCCGCCGACACCCTTGATGGAGACGGTGAATTCATCCGTTGCCGCCATGATCGCACCCTTGCGAATGGCGAAGTGGCCGACCGGCAGGCCTGGCATGTTGTGCATGCCGTAGACTTCGGCGATGGCGAAGCGCTCCATCATGCCGTCCTTGACCATGGCGTCGCCGCCGGCGCCACCCTCTTCGGCCGGCTGGAAGATGACAGCGACATTGCCGTTGAAATTGCGGTTTTCGGCGAGGTATTTCGCAGCGCCCAAGAGCATCGCGGTGTGACCGTCATGGCCGCAGGCATGCATTTTGCCGGGTGTCTCGGAAGCCCAGGGCTTGCCGGTGATTTCGGTGAGCGGCAGGGCATCCATGTCGGCGCGCAGGCCGACTGTGCGACCCTCGCCCTTGCCGCGGATCAGACCGACGACGCCGGTGCGGCCGATGCCGGTCACCACCTCGTCGACCCCGAAGGAGCGAAGTTTTTCAGCGACGAAGGCGGCGGTGTTTTCCACCGCATAGAGAAGTTCGGGCCGCGTGTGGATATAGCGGCGCCATTCGGTCACTTCGCCCTGGAGTTCGGCGGCTCTGTTCAAGATCGGCATGCTGATTTTCCTGCTGCTCACTATCGGTTGTGGTTCAACTCTTCGGTTCTTCGTTCCGCCCCTGCCGGCTCTTCGCGTCTAGCGTGGCCTGCTCAGGGGCAAATAAAGTCGTCAATCGCCTTTGCCTTCTCCTAGCCATATAGGTTAAATAGACGAAGCTTTCGAGAAAATTCCGGAACTCTGAAGGATAGATCGTGCCGACGAAGCAGAATCGTTTGTATGCCGCCCTGCGGCTTGTTCCCGTAGCCGCAGCTGCATCCATGCTTTTCCTGTCGACCGCGCAGACGGCCGGAGCCAATCCGCATATTCTCGTCGATGTCAGCACCGGACGGGTGCTCGACCAGCAGGAGGCGTTTCGCCGCTGGTATCCGGCTTCTCTCACCAAGCTGATGACCAGTTACGTCACCTTCCGCGCCCTCCAGTCCGGCCAGATCAAGCTCGATACGCCCGTCGTCATGTCGAAGCTCGCCGCCGCGCAGCCGCCGGCGAAGATGTACTTCAAGCCCGGGCAGAAGATGACGCTCGACAATGCCTTGAAGATGATGCTGGTCAAATCTGCAAACGATCTTGCCATGGCGGTGAGCGAAACCGTCGGCGGTTCGCAGCCGGCATTCGTGGCGCGAATGAATGCGGAGGCGGCTCGCCTTGGCATGCGCGACACGCATTTCATCAATCCGAACGGCCTTCCGGGCAAGGGGCAATATACGACGGCGCGTGACCTTGCCATTCTCAGCGTCGCGCTGCGCCGCGAATTTCCGCAATATGCCGGCTATTTCTCGCTGGAAGGCTTTACCAACGGTGTGAAGCAGGTGCCAAACATCAATATGCTCATCGGCCGTTTCGACGGCGCCGACGGCATGAAGACCGGCTTCATCTGCGCGGCCGGCTTCAACCAGATCGCCTCGGCAACTCGCAACGGCCGCACGCTGATCTCCGTCGTGCTGGGCACAGACAGCCTGGCGGCGCGGGCTGATGATTCCGCCAACCTGCTGGAAAAGGGTTTCCAGAACCAGCTGTCGACCCGCGACACACTCGCGACCTTGAGGCCCGACGCGCCGCTTGCGGCCGATGTCGCCGACGTCACCGCCGATATATGCAGCACCAAGGGCGCGCAGGCACGCAGCGAAACGCGCGATCCCTTCGGCCGCACCAAGGTACAGTCGCCCTATATCCACGAAATGGATCATGAGCCCAATTTCATCTATGCCGGCCTGATCGGCGGCCAGGACATCGCCACCGCCGCCAAGGGCGACAAGGACGATGCCACTGCGAAAGGTGACAAAGCCACCAAGGGCAACAAGATCGCCATCTCCGGCCGGGCGGACAATGTGCCGGTCCCGATGCCACGTCCCACTTTCTAATATCGGATTTTAGCCATGAGCGTTTCGCAGCAAAGAGTGCCGGTCGCAATCCTGACCGGTTTCCTCGGTGCGGGCAAATCGACCCTGCTCAACCGCATCCTCAAGGATGAGGCCATGCGCGATGCGGCCGTCATCATCAACGAATTCGGTGATGTTGGCATCGACCATCTGCTGGTGGAGAGCTCCGGCGATGCCATCATCGAGCTGTCGGACGGCTGCCTGTGCTGCACGGTGCGCGGCGAGCTGGTGGATACGCTGGCGAACCTGATGGATGCCATGCAGACCGGTCGAATCCGGCCGCTGAAGCGCATCGTCATCGAAACCACCGGCCTTGCCGATCCCGCGCCTGTCATGCAGTCGATCATGGGCAACCCGATCATCGCGGCCAATTTCGATCTGGATGGCGTCGTCACCGTCGTCGATGCGGTCAACGGGCTGCAGACGCTCGACAATCATGAAGAGGCGCGCAAACAGGTGGCGGTCGCCGACCGGCTGATCGTCTCGAAGAGCGGGATTGCCGGCGCTGTGCCTGAAGACTTGCTGGTCGGCCGGCTAAGGATGTTCAATCCGCGTGCGCAGATCCTGAGCGCCGATAGCGAGGAGGCCGGCCGCGCCGCCATTCTCATCAACGGTCTCTACGATCCGATGTCGAAGATCGCCGATGTCGGCCGCTGGCTGCAGGACGAGCTGAAGGCGGATGAGGATCACCATCACGATCATCATCATCACGACGGCCATGATCACCACCACCACCATCATCATGGCGGTCACGGCCATCACCATCATGGCCACCACCACGACCATCGCCACCAGCACGGCCATGACGTGACCCGCCACGATGAATCGATCCGGTCCTTCTCGATCATCGAGACACAGCCGATCGACCCGGCGGCGCTGGAGATGTTCATCGATCTCCTGCGTTCGGCCCATGGTGAAAAGCTTTTGCGCATGAAGGCGATCGTTGCCGTGTCGGACAGGCCGGAGCGCCCGGTCGTGCTGCATGGCGTGCAGAACATCTTCCATCCGCCGGTGCGCCTGCCGGCCTGGCCCAACCCGGAGGACCGGCGCACGCGCATGGTGATCATCACCAAGGATCTGCCCGAGGATTTCGTGAAGGGCTTGTTCGACGCCTTCCTCAGCAAGCCGCGCGTCGACACGCCGGATCGGGCAGCGCTTCAGGACAATCCATTGGCGGTGCCGGGGATGCGCTTCTAGGCACCCGGCAACCGCCTCGCCCTTCGACAGGCTCAGGGTGAGGCTGATCTTTGTGCGTTGCCGCCCGGTTCGTCGTAATCGGAGCACAGCATCAGGTTGAGCGCGCGGCCGGACTGCCTTTATCCTCAAGGTGAGGGGTAGGGTAATCGCATATGAGATGAGATGGTTGCCGCGCACCCCCTTCTCCCCTTGGGGAGAAGGTGCCGACAGGCGGATGAGGGGGCGCCAAGAGCATGAAAGCTGATAAATCCAAGACCATACACCCCCTCAGCCGACCCTTCGGGCCACCTTCTCCCTGAGGGGAGAAGGAGTTATCAGCGCTGACATGCCCCATGTGAAATCGCTGTTGTGAGGCGGGAGCGAAGCGACCCTCGAACCATTGGGATGGTCACCGGCTGCTGGAGATCACCCCTTGCGGATAATGAAGCGATGGCCGCTGTCCGTCTTCTCGCTGGCGAGAAGCGTGTGGCCCTTTTCATTGCAGAGATGCGGAATGTCGATGACGGCGAGGGGATCGGTCGTCTCGACCGTGAGCATGGCGCCGCTCGGCATGCCGCGCAGGCGCTTTTCCGTCTTGATCGCCGGATAGGGGCACTTCAGTCCGCGCAGATCGTAGATCTCGCCGTCCGGACTATTCACTCTTGGCCCAGAACTTCCAGAATGGCGGCTTCTTTGCCTGCTCGGTCTGCGCCGTCTCTACATCCGGATTTTGCGCATAGGCGAGCGGGTTGACGGCGGGACCGGGAACCATCGGGTTTGCCGTCGGGATCGGAACATTCGCCGGAATGTTGGCGGCGACCAGCGGGCCGCCGGTCTGCTGCGCCGTTGCGTCCGGAGCGGCGGTTGCCAAGCGGATGCTTGCCGTCGTCGTCGGGCTGGCGACGGTGCCGCCGCGCGCGATCTGTTGCGCCGATTGGTTAGACATCATCGACTCGAGATCGGCAACCTTCATCATCTTGCCGGCGGCAAGTGCGGTGCCTGTGGGAGCATAGGCAAGATCGTGGCCCTTGCGCTGCTTGGCGACCACAGCCTTGCGCTCGGCCTCGGTCGGATCGTACCAGGCCATATCGCTATATTTCTTCGTCGCCGCGGCGTAATCGGTCTGATACTGCTTGTCGTAATTGGCAAGGGCAACCTGTAGGGCAGGCGGTGTCGTCATGACCGGGCATTTGCCGCCGGCGTTGAACTGGCCGCTGGCCTGCTGGTTGAAGACATATTTCTTTTCGCAGACTTCGACTTCCGGCGGCCGCTTTGTGACTTCGAAATTGTCGTAGCCGACCTTCAGCATCTTCCAGAAATCGATATTCGGGCTGAGACGGTGCTTCCACATGTTTTCCGCCGTCATGCGGAAGGGGAATGCCTCGAGCTGGATGGCCTTCTGACCGCCCTTGAAGGCGTCGCGCGCGAAAGCGTAGATTTCCAGCACCTGCTGGTCGGTCATCGAATAGCAGCCCGACGACGAGCAGGCGCCGTGGATCATCAGATTGTTGCCGGTGCGGCCGTTGGCTGCGTCATACCGGTTGGGAAAGCCGGTGTTGATGGCAAGATAGTATTTCGAATTCGGATTGAGATTGGCCGGCGTCAGCATGTAGAAGCCTTCCGGCGCTTGCCGGTCGCCTTCCTTGACTTTCGGGCCGAGACGGCCCGACCAGGCGCAGATGCTGTAGCTGGCGATGACCTCGAAACGGTTGCTCTGGTTCGCCTTCAGGATCTCCATCGCACCTTCTTCCTTGAAGATGCGGATCATGATCGGCGAATTGCGGTCCATGCCCTTCTTGGTCATATCCGCCAGGATACGGCTCGGCAGCGGCTGTTCGACCTTGTTCGTCACCTTCGACAGATCGATCGACGCGGTATCGAGCGCGTCGTTACAGCCGGCAAGAGCCAGCGCCATCAAGGATACATAAGCAAGGTTACGGATGCGCATTCTGACTTGGCCCATAAATGCGAAGAGCGGCAGCTCGATCTGTTTCGCCACTCCCCTCGAAGCATGAAACGGAATCATAAACGGCTTATACTTGAAAATTCCTTACCAGCCTATGACGCTCTCGCGTCGTATCGGCAAGCTTTTCTTTGCCATAGAAGCTTCGATAACAGGAATGTGGCCAAGATTTGGCCTCATTCCTATTTTTCGCAATTGGATTTTCACAAAGCCGCTTAGAGATTGCGGCCGATGTTGAGGAATTTCTGGCGACGGTCGCTCCGCAGCTGCTCGCCCGTGCGGCTGGAAAGCTCGCCAAGCGCCTTGGAGATAATGTCGCCGGTTGCGGCGATCACATTCTGCGGATCGCGATGCGCGCCGCCGAGCGGTTCCGGGATGATGCCGTCGATCACACCCAGGCCCTTCAGGTCTTCGGCGGTGATTTTCATGTTGGTGGCGGCTTCCTTGGCGCGGGTGGAATCGCGCCAGAGGATCGAGGCGGCACCTTCGGGCGAAATCACGCTGTAGATCGAATGTTCGAGCATGTAGACGCGGTTGCCGGTGGCAATGGCGATGGCGCCGCCGGAGCCGCCTTCGCCGATGACGACGGAGATGATCGGCACCTTGACGCCGAGACACATCTCGGTCGAGCGGGCGATGGCTTCGGCCTGGCCGCGTTCTTCAGCGCCGACGCCGGGATAGGCGCCTGCGGTGTCGACGAGCGTGATAACAGGCAGCTGGAAGCGGTCTGCCATTTCCAGGATGCGGATTGCCTTGCGGTAGCCTTCGGGACGGGCGCTGCCGAAATTGTGCTTCAGGCGCGTCTTGGTGTCGTTGCCCTTTTCCTGGCCGATGATGGCGATGGGCTGGCCGCGGAAGCGGGCAAAGCCGGCCTGGATGGCGGCATCCTCCGAAAACTTGCGATCGCCGGCGAGCGGCGTGAACTCGGTGAGCAGTGCACTGGCGTAATCGACGAAATGCGGCCGCTGCGGATGGCGGGCCACCTGCGTCTTCTGCCAGGCGTTGAGCTTGGAGTAGATATCCGCCGTCGCCTCGCGAACGCGGATTTCAAGCCGACCGACTTCGTCCGAAGTGTCGATGCTTTCGTCTTCGCTCGCCAGTTTCTTGAGCTCGTGAATCTTGCCTTCGAGATCCGAGATGGGTTTTTCGAAGTCGAGATAATTGTGCATGAGGTGCGTTTCCGATCCTTTTGCGCGTAACGAGAGACGGCAGGTTTAACCCTTATGCCGGTCCTAATCCTGTTTTTTAGCCTGTTTGGCAAGGGGGTGATGCGTTTGGACGAGCTGATGAAGGCGTTCTTCCAGTACATGCGTATAGATTTGTGTCGTCGAAATGTCCGAATGCCCCAGAAGTTCCTGCACCACGCGCAGGTCGGCGCCGTTGGCAAGCAGGTGGCTTGCAAAGGCATGGCGCATGACGTGCGGCGAGATTAGCGAGGGCGTGAGCCCGGCGCGGATGGCAAGATCTTTCAGATCGCGCGCGAAAACCTGGCGCGGCAGATAGCCCTGCTGCGAGGCCGAAGGGAAGAGCCATGGGCTTTCGGGTGCGGACTGCTTGGCATTCGCTGCGAGTTCGGTTTGCAGCCGCCCATAGGCTTTCAGCGCCGATATGGCCGACTGCGACAGCGGCACCAGCCGTTCCTTGTTTCCCTTGCCGCGAATGATGAGAAAGCGTCCTTCGTGATCCAACACTTTCGCGGGCAATGACACGAGCTCGCTCACGCGCATGCCGGTGGCGTAAAGCAGTTCCAGCAGCACGAGCATGCGCAGGCGCTGAAGCCGGTCGGGTCCATCCGCGGCTGCTTCCTGTTCCGCCTGGGTCAAAAGACGCGTCACGTCGTCGACGCCCATGGTCTTCGGCAGGGGGCGGCCTTTTTTCGGTGCATCGAGAATTCCCGTGGGATCGTCGGTGCGCAGGCCTTCCGCGTAGAGGAATTTATAGAATTGGCGCATGGCCGAGAGCCGCCGCGCCTGGGAGGAGGGTTTGAAACCTTGGGCCGAGAGGCCGGAGAGATAGGCGCCAAGGTCGTTCGGCCCGGCATCGGTCATGCGGACGCTGCGCTCGGAAAGGAAGCCATGAAGGTCTTCAAGGTCGCGCTCGTAGGATTGCAGCGTGTTGACGGCCGCGCCGCGTTCGGCGCTCATCATTTCCAGGAAGGATTCCAGATGCGCGCGGCTCAGATCTCTCACGCCAGCCCTCGCGTTCATGGTTTCAGCGAGCCGGTCGTCGGCGGATTGATGCGCTCCGACGGAATGCGGATCGTTATCTCGCGCGGCTGCGGATCGACGAAGAGCGCGAGCGCCCACATTGCCCCATATATCGATCCGCCGATCACCGCGCAGATGACAAGGAAGCGAAACAGGGTCGGCATTCGAAAACTCTCCTCGTCCCAGCATGGGTCCGGCGACGCACTAATTATACCCAACAAGCGTTAGCGGAAGGATATTGCAGACATGTTTACGCGAGCGGCGTCTTGACGCTACAGGCGCATTTGACGATACCGTTTCCAAAGAAATTGTGAATGGGCCGATGAGTGAACAAGTCCTGACCCTTGCAGAGAGCCTAAAAGACAGGGCGCGCGCCGCGCTGGGCCAGCGCAATCTTGTCCTCGTGGGATTGATGGGGGCAGGCAAATCCTCGGTCGGCCGGCTTGTTGCACAGCAACTGGGCATCCCCTTCGTTGATACCGACGCCGAGATCGAGCGCGTGTCGCGCATGACGATCCCGGAGCTTTTTGCCGCCTATGGCGAACTGGAGTTCCGGTCGCTGGAAACGCGTGTCATCAAGCGGTTGCTCAAGGGCGGGCCACGCGTCGTGTCAACCGGCGGCGGCGCCTTCATCAACGAGGGCACGCGGTTTCATGTCAAGCGCAGCAGCCTTTCCGTCTGGCTGAAGGCCGATCTCGAAGTTCTCTGGGATCGGGTCAACAAGCGGGATACGCGCCCCCTCCTCAAGACCGACAATCCAAAACAGACCCTCGAGGACCTGATGAACGTGCGCTATCCGATTTATGCGGAAGCCGATCTCACGGTTCTGTCCCGCGATGTGAGCAAGGAAGTCATGGCCAAGGAAGTCCTTGTTGCCGTTGCCGAGGGAAAGACAGCAGAAAGCAAAGCACCATGAATGCGATTACGGCGGCCTCCGCAGAACGCCTCGTGCGCGTGCCTCTCGGCGAGCGCGCCTATGATATCCTCATCGGCCCTGGCCTGATCGCCCGGGCAGGGCGCGAGATCGCCGCGCGGCTGAAGGGCCGCAAGGCCGCTGTCATAACGGATGAGAACGTCGCGCCGCACTATCTTAATGCCCTGGTCGCCAGCCTGACGGCAGCAGGCATCGAGGCATCCAGCCTCGTGCTGCCGGCCGGTGAGAAGACCAAGAGCTTCGAGCATCTCATGACGGTTTGCGATGCCGTGCTGACCGCGCGCGTCGAGCGCAACGATGCGGTGATCGCATTGGGTGGCGGCGTCATCGGCGATCTCGCGGGTTTTGCGGCCGGCATCGTGCGCCGTGGCGTCCGCTTCGTGCAGATTCCGACCTCGCTTCTGGCGCAGGTCGATTCCTCGGTTGGCGGCAAGACCGGCATCAACACCCATCACGGCAAGAACCTCGTCGGTGTGTTCCATCAGCCGGATCTGGTACTTGCCGATATCGACGTGCTGAATACGCTCAGCGAACGCGAGTTCCGCGCGGGTTATGCCGAAGTCGCCAAGTATGGTCTGATCGACAAGCCGGATTTCTTCGCCTGGCTCGAAGCCAACTGGAAAGATGTGTTTGCCGGCGGTGCCGCCCGCATCGAGGCGATCGCGGCGAGCTGCCAGGCGAAATCCGATGTCGTCGTTGCCGACGAGCGCGAAAACGGGCCGCGCGCGCTGCTCAATCTCGGTCACACCTTTGGCCACGCGCTCGAAGCCGCCACCGCCTATGACAGCCGCCGGCTGGTGCATGGTGAGGGCGTTGCCATCGGCATGGTGCTTGCGCATGAGTTTTCCGCCCGCCTCAATCTGGCAAGCCCGGATGATGCGAAGCGCGTCGAGGCCCATCTGAAGACCGTGGGCTTGCCGACACGCATGGGCGATATACCCGGCGAACTGCCGCCCGCCGAGACGCTGATGGACGCAATCGCGCAGGACAAGAAGGTCAAGAGCGGCAAGCTCACTTTCATCCTCACACGCGGTATCGGCCAGTCCTTTGTCGCCGATGACGTGCCGTCTTCCGAAGTCCTGAGTTTCCTAAAGGAAAAGCATCCCTGATGACGGTCGAGGGCACGCTGGCTGTATTGTTCGAATATTGGCCCGAGATCCTCTCGATCGTCGTGCTTGTATTGCTGTCGGCTTTCTTCTCCGGTTCGGAGACGGCGCTTACCGCCGTGTCGCGCAGCCGTATCCATACGCTGGAAGCCAATGGCGATCAGGATGCCGGCATCGTTCGTCGTTTGATCGAGCGTCGGGACCGGCTGATCGGAGCGCTGCTCATCGGCAACAACCTTGCCAACATCCTGTCGTCCTCGCTGGCGACCAGCGTGTTCCTCGGACTGTTCGGCAACTCTGGCGTCGCGCTCGCGACCGTCGCCATGACGGTCATTCTGGTGATCTTCGCGGAAGTCCTGCCGAAGAGCTGGGCCATTTCGACGCCGGACCGGTTCGCGCTCAATGTCGCCGGCACGGTTCGGCTCTTCGTCGCCGTCGTCGGTCCGGTATCGAGCTTCGTCAATGCCATCGTCCGGTGGATTCTCGGTGTTTTCGGCGTCAACCTCTCGAAAGAGGTTTCGATGCTGTCGGCGCATGACGAGTTGCGCGGTGCGGTGGATCTGCTTCATCGGGAAGGGTCGGTGGTCAAGGCCGACCGTGACCGGTTGGGCGGCGTGCTCGATCTCGGTGAGCTGGAACTGTCTGATATCATGGTGCATCGCACGGCGATGCGCGCCATCAATGCCGACGACCAGCCCGAGGTGGTCGTGCGTGCTATCCTCGACAGCCCCTATACGCGTATGCCGCTTTGGCGCGGCACGATCGACAACATCATCGGCGTGGTGCATGCCAAGGACTTGCTGAGGGCGCTTGCGGAGCCGAATGTCGAGCCGGAAAACCTCGACATCGTCAAGATCGCGCAAAAGCCCTGGTTCGTGCCCGACAGCACCAATCTCGAGGATCAGCTCAACGCCTTCCTGCGCCGCAAGCAGCATTTCGCCGTCGTCGTCGACGAATATGGCGAGGTGCAGGGCATCGTGACGCTTGAGGATATTCTGGAGGAGATCGTCGGGGATATCGCCGACGAGCACGACATCGATATCCAGGGTGTGCGGCAGGAGGCCGACGGTTCGATCGTGGTCGACGGCGTCGTGCCGATCCGCGATCTCAACCGGGCGCTCGACTGGAACCTGCCTGACCAGGAGGCGACGACGATCGCCGGCCTCGTCATCCATGAATCGATGACCATTCCGGAAGAGCGTCAGGCTTTCACGTTCTACGGAAAGCGCTTCATCGTCATGAAGCGGGAAAAGAACCGCATCACCAAGCTGCGCATTCGCCCCGCCGAGACGGAAGAGGCGAAGACGCCCTAATTGGGGTTTGCCTGTAGCCTACCAGCGCACAGCTTCGCCCGGTGCGGCGGGCTCCACGGCTAGGGCATGAAGGCCCGCATCCAGTTCCGGTTTCAGAAGCTCGTTGATCGCCCTGTGGCGCGCAAGGCGCGGCATGCCCGCGAACTTGGCGGAGACGATGCGAATTCTTATATGGGTTTCGCCGGTTCCGGTCATGTCGGGCTGATGGCCGGCGTGCAGGTGGCTCTCGTTGATGACAGAGAGGCGCTCGGGGGCGAAAGCGTCATTGAGCTTCGTCTCAATGCGTGATTGCAGTGTCGTTTCCATATTCACGCATCGAGCTCCCTAGCGAAAAAGGTTCCCACAAAGCCTGCAACATTCCTGTTTGTCAATTCTTGTTGTGGGCCAATCGAGGCCCCATAATTAGGGCGCTATGGGACTTGATTCAAAATACTTCGATCGCATTCGCACGCGCCGCAAACGCCCGCAGGAGCCCGAGGCGGGGCCGCCGACGTGCCAGTGGGATGGCTGCGAAAAGCACGGTACGCATCGCGCCCCGGTCGGGCGCAATGCGGAAGGGCAGTTCTTTTTGTTCTGCTTTGAGCATGTCAAGGACTACAACAAGGGCTACAATTATTTCTCCGGCCTCTCGGACGGGGAAATCGCGCGCTATCAGAAGGAAGCCATCACCGGCCATCGTCCGACCTGGACGGTGGGTGTCAACAAGGCTGCCAAGAACAGCCCGCTCCACTCCGATATCCGCTCCGGCTCTTATTCCCGCGTTCGCGATCCCTTCGGCTTCGTCAAGGAAGGGCAGGGGCAGGGGCGCGGGCCGCGTTTCCCGGAACAGCGCAAGCTGAAGACGCTGGAGGCGAAGGCATTCGATACGATGGGGCTGAACGCCACCGCCGCAGCACCGGAGATCAAGCGTCGCTACAAGGAACTGGTGAAAATGCATCACCCGGATGCCAATGGCGGCGACCGCGGCTCCGAGGAGCGTTTCCGCGCGGTCATACAGGCCTATCAATTATTGAAACAGAACGGTTTTTGTTAATTCCTGTCCTTGCTCTCCGCCTTCAATCAGGTATGGTCCAAATCGGCTGAAGCCGTGGGCAACCGCGGCAGGGTGCGCATTTGGCTGTCTGCACCTCGGCCAACTTTCCGGACGCGGCGTTTCTTGTCCGGGGCTCTGTTCAAGGATGCTCGCAAGCGATCATTTCATCGCGCCGAGATTTTGCTTTAGTCCCGGAGAAGTATCGCCGCTGTTCCGACCGAACGGATGCGGGCAATAAGCCGTGGCGTTTCGGATCAAACGGCTGAGATTGATATGGCTGGGTGAGAGCCACCCGCCCTGGAGACATGATGAGCAAGATTGACCTTGATATTTCCGAAGTTCCCGACACCACCGTTTCGGTTCGTGAAGTTTTCGGCATTGATTCCGACATTCGCGTTCCGGCCTACAGCAAGGGCGGCGCCTACGTACCCGATCTGGATCCGGACTATCTTTTCGACCGCGAGACCACGCTCGCGATCCTCGCAGGTTTTGCCCATAACCGCCGCGTGATGATTTCTGGCTATCACGGCACCGGTAAATCCTCGCATATCGAGCAGGTTGCCGCGCGGCTCAACTGGCCTTGCGTGCGTATCAACCTCGATAGCCATGTCAGCCGTATCGATCTCGTCGGCAAGGATGCGATCGTCGTCAAGGACGGACTGCAGATCACCGAGTTCAAGGACGGCATCCTGCCCTGGGCCTATCAGCATAATGTCGCGCTCGTCTTCGACGAATATGATGCCGGCCGCCCGGACGTGATGTTCGTCATTCAGCGCGTGCTGGAATCGTCGGGCCGCCTGACGCTGCTCGACCAGAGCCGCGTCATCCGTCCCCACCCGGCTTTCCGCCTGTTCGCGACCGCCAACACCATCGGTCTCGGCGATACCACGGGCCTCTATCACGGCACGCAGCAGATCAACCAGGCCCAGATGGACCGCTGGTCGATCGTGTCGACGCTGAATTATCTGCCGCATAATGTCGAAGTCGATATCGTGCTGGCGAAGGTGAAGTCCTTCCGGAACGACAAGGGTCGTGATGCGATCTCCAAGATGGTGCGCGTCGCCGACCTGACGCGTGCGGCCTTCATGAACGGCGATCTGTCGACCGTCATGAGCCCGCGTACCGTGATCACCTGGGCTGAAAATGCGGAAATCTTCGGCGATATCGCCTTTGCCTTCCGCGTCACCTTCCTCAACAAGTGCGATGAGCTGGAGCGGCCGCTGGTCGCCGAGCACTATCAGCGCGCCTTCGGCATCGAGCTGAAGGAAAGTGCCGCCAACATCGTGCTAGAAGCATAGGGAAGAACCCACACATCATGTCAGGTCGCGGAGACAATTCCAAAGCGAAGCCGGGTGCCCCGGCGGACATGGAGCCGTTGCGCCGGGCGATCACGGGCTGTGTGCGCTCGATCGCCGGCGATGCCGAGGTCGAGGTGGCATTCGCCAACGAACGCCCGGGAATGACCGCTGAACGCATCCGCCTACCGGAGCTTTCGAAGCGGCCGACGGCGCATGAGCTGGCGGTGACACGCGGGCTTGGCGATTCGATGGCGCTGCGGCTTGCCTGTCACGACGCGCGCGTCCATGCCGTCATGGCGCCGCAGGGTGCCGATGCGCGCGGGATCTTTGATGCCGTCGAGCAGGCCCGCGTCGAGTCGATCGGCTCGTTGCGCATGAGCGGCGTTGCCGCCAACATCAACTCGATGAATTCGGAAAAATACGCCAAGGCGAATTTCTCCGGCATCGAGCGCCAGGAGGACGCGCCGCTCGGCGAGGCCATGGCGATGATCGTGCGCGAGAAGCTGACCGGTCAGAAGCCGCCGGAAAGCGCCGGCAAGGTGCTCGACCTCTGGCGGTCCTTCATTGAGGACAAGACTGGCGGCGAGCTCGACAAGCTGATTTCGACCATCAACGACCAGCAGGGCTTTGCCCGCGCGATCCGCAACATTCTGACGGCCATGGAAATGGCCGAGGAATATGGCGACGAACAGTCGGATCCGGACAGCGAAGACCAGCAGAGCGAAGAGGACAAGCCGAACGGCGAAGACCAAAGCAGCGACGACGTCAACGAAGACGAAGGCTCCGACGCGGCACCCGCCGAGGACAGCGAAACCTCCGACGAGCAGATGGACGACGGCGCGACGGAAGACGGCGGCGAGATTTCCGACGACGATATGAGCGAGGAAGGCGAGGAGGATTCGGAAACGCCCGGCGAGACCCGCCGTCCGAACACACCCTTCTCCGACTTCAACGAGAAGGTCGACTATCACGTCTATACCGAAGAGTTCGACGAGACCACGACTGCGCAGGAGCTCTGCGACATGGTTGAACTCGAACGGCTTAGGGCTTTCCTCGACAAGCAGCTCGCGCATCTGCAGGGTGCGGTGGGGCGGCTTGCCAACCGTCTGCAGCGCCGCCTGATGGCGCAGCAGAACCGCTCCTGGGACTTCGATCTCGAAGAAGGGTATCTCGATCCGGCCCGTCTGCCGCGCCTGATCATCGACCCGACGCAGGCGCTGTCCTTCAAGATGGAGCGCGATACGCAGTTCCGCGATACCGTGGTGACGCTGCTGATCGACAATTCCGGCTCGATGCGTGGCCGGCCGATCACGGTTGCCGCTTCCTGTGCCGATATTCTGGCGCGCACGCTGGAGCGCTGCGGCGTCAAGGTCGAGATCCTCGGCTTCACCACCAAGGCCTGGAAGGGCGGGCAGGCGCGCGAGAAATGGCTTGCCAGCGGCAAGCCGCAGACGCCAGGCCGGTTGAACGACCTGCGCCACATCATCTACAAGTCGGCTGACGAGCCCTACAGGCGGTCTCGCGCCAATCTTGGCCTGATGATGCGCGAAGGCCTGCTCAAGGAGAATATCGACGGCGAGGCACTGATCTGGGCGCATAACCGTCTTCTCGGTCGCCGTGAGCAGCGGCGTATCCTGATGATGATTTCGGACGGTGCGCCGGTTGACGATTCGACGCTGTCGGTCAATCCGGGCAACTATCTGGAGCGACACCTGCGCGCCGTCATCGATCAGATCGAGACGCGGTCTCCCGTCGAGCTGCTGGCGATCGGTATCGGTCACGATGTGACGCGCTACTATCGCCGGGCCGTGACCATCGTCGATGCCGATGAACTGGCTGGCGCCATGACGGAACAACTGGCCTCGCTGTTCGAGGATCAGGCAAGCATGCCGCGCTCGCGCATGCGCCGCGCAAGCTGAGCCCGTTCAGGCTTCTCTCCGCATCGGCCCGCCGGCCGATGCATTTTCCCATCGGCAATACCGATTCCAAATGCCGGTCCACGGCGATGAAATGCGTCGGCCTCATCGCCATGTTGGTGATACTCGGCGGCTGTAACCCCGGCGACAAGGCTGACGACGGCGGTCCGGCCGATATTCGCGCCACCGCTATTTCCAGCTTCAGACCCGGCTCGCAGGAAACGCAGTTCGGCGCGCTGGAATTTCTCGGCGGTCTTGAGCTCAGTTCGGACAATGCGCTGCTTGGCGCCATCTCGGCCATCCGCCTTCGTCCCGATCAACGGCAATTCGTTTCGGTGCTCGATACCGGCCACTGGCTGACGGGGACGATAGAGCGCGACGACAAGGGCCGCTTGAAGGGCATCGCCGAGGCACGGATCATGCCCATGATCGACCGCTATGGCGGCACGGATGCCGGCAAGGGGGCGATGGATGCCGAGGGGTTGGCCCTGCGTGGCAATCATGTCCTCGTCGGCTATGAGCAGAACCATCGCGTCGACGTCTATCCCGATCCCGGGTTCGAGATATCGCCGCCGGACGACAGCTTGCCTATCCCCATTCCCAGATGGCAGTTGCGCTCCAACCGCAGCCTCGAGGCACTGATGATCGCGCCGCAGTCGAGCCCGCTTGCGGGCGCCGCCGTCATCGTCACGGAAGACAGCCTGGACGACAAGGGCAATATGATTGCGGCCATTCTGGACGGCCCGCTGCATGGCCGCTTCACCGTGCGCCATTACGGCGGTTTTGACGTCAGCGACGGCGTCTTTCTGCCCGATGGGGATCTCTTGCTGCTGGAGCGCCGTTTCGGGCTGGCGCGCGGGCTCGGCGTGCGTATCCGCCGCATTGCCGGCGCGGACATCAAGCCGGATGCGGTCGTGGACGGCAAGGTGATCTTCAAAGCCGATACCAGCGAGCAGATCGACAATATGGAAGGGATCGACGTGTTCCGCGCGGCGGATGGCTCCCTCCACCTCATCCTCGTCTCGGACGACAATCACTCGATCCTGCAGCGTAGCCTGATGCTGGAATTCCGCCTGCATGACGAAAACGTCGTCAGCCAGAACTAGAAGAGCACTTGCAGGAAAAATGCGCAGCGATTTTCCGTCTGGAATGCTTAAAGACAAAGCGGCAGAGCGCTTTCGCGATTCGAAGAAAAGCGAAAATGCTCTGGATTATGCGGCTGGCCGGGATTATCGCTTGATCAAGCCGTGGGCGCCTGTGGCACCGGCTTCAGCATGTTCATCAGCGCGCCGTAGGGCAGAAGCATGACGAGGCCGACGGTCACCTTGACCGAGAAATCGCCGATTGCCCATGAAATCCAGCGCGGTGCCGAGGTGGCGAAAATGCCAAGGATCGGAGCCGATTCGATCGCAAATGGTTCGTTCGGTCCGAAGAAGACGAAGAAGGGCGCGAAGGCGAAGGAGAAGAAGATCAGCGTGTCCAGCATCGAGCCGATCAGCGAGCCGAAGAGCGGCGCGCGCCACCAGGCCATGCGGCGCAGGCGGTTGAAGACCGAGATATCGAGCAGCTGGCCGGCCAGATAGGCCGAGCCGGATGCAATCGCGATTCGCGGCTGGGCGGTATAGAACGACAGGGCGACGCCGACGACGAAGCCGGCAAACACCACCTTGCGCGCAGCCTTCGGGCCGAACTGGCGGTTGGTCAGATCGGTGATGAGGAAGGCGACGGGATAGGTGAAGGCGCCCCAGGTCAGGATATCCGCGAGATTGATGCCCGCAAGCTGGGCCTGCAGCGGATACTGCACAAGGATGTTGGAGGCGACGACGACCAGCGTCATCAGCAGTACGTAGATAAGGGTATGACGCGCTGTCAGCATTTTTTTATCCTGGGAGATGCCACCAGTTGGAGGAAACCGGACATGGAAAAAGGCTTGTCCGGATATAAACCGTGCAAGCCTCTTAACCGGTATGATATCGCGAAGCGCTGGAACTGCTTATGCAGCAGCGACGGCAACTTCAGCGGTCTTCTTGATGATCTGACGACGCAGCAGGCGAGCGCGCATGCTGAGTTCGTTTTCGCTTGCCTTCAAAAGGAAAGCGTCAAGGCCGCCACGATGCTCGACCGAGCGCAGGCCTGCAGCGGAAACGCGCAGACGGTAACGCTGGCCAAGAACGTCAGAGATCAACGTGACCTGGCAGAGGTTCGGCAGGAACCGACGCTTGGTCTTGTTGTTGGCGTGGCTGACATTGTTGCCCACGAGGACGGCCTTGCCGGTCAATTCGCACATGCGGGACATGATACACCTACTTTTGTTTTTCTCGGCTATCGGATAAGCATTCCCGGCAAAATCGGGCACGCAATCCAACGGGCCATAATTGGAAAGTTGCGGTTCTATAGTCAGAGCGGCCGGCCGCGTCAAGCCAAACCTTGTGTTTTCCCGCAATTCCGTCAAAAAGCTGCTGTTCTGTGGAACTCGCAGCCGGCGAGTATAGTGTCTATATATCTTGCCTGATCCTCGTTGAAGGCCTTGAACATGTTTCAAATTCGGAAGTGGCTTGTTATTTCGGCCGTCATTGCGTCAACGCCATCCCTGGCCTTGGCCGATGTGCTGCGGCACGAGACCCGGTATCGCGTCTCGCTCGCCGGCCTGCCGATTGCGAGAGCGGATTTCAAGACCGAAGTCACGGGCAAGCAGTTCACGATCCGTGGTGATATAACCTCCGCCGGCCTTGCGGATCTCGTGACGTCGATCGATGCGAAAACCGATGTGACGGGTGTCGTCAACGAGAACAAGCTTCAGGCAACGCATTATTCGCTGTTCTACAAGAGCGGCAAGAGAGAGCGTACTTATGATGTCGCCTATACCAACGGCAATGTGACGTCGAACACGATCACGCCGGAGCCCAAGCGGCCGGATACCTGGGTGCCACTGGGTGCGAGCGATCTGAAATCGGTGCTGGATCCGATTTCCGGCATGATCTTTCCGATCACGCCCGGCCTCAATCTCTGCAATCAGACGCTTGCTGTTTTTGACGGCGAGATGCGCATGGATCTGAAATTGTCGCCGAAGGGATCGCACCCGTTTTCGACCGAGGGTTTCAAGGGCAAGACCATCGCCTGCGGTGTCCGCTTTACGCCAAAGGGCGGCTACAAGGGCACGCGCAAGGACTATCTCTACCTTGCCAAGAGCGACGGCATGGAGATCTGGTTTGCCAAGGCCGACGCCATGAATGTATATGCCCCGGTCTATGTCCGCATACCCACGCAATACGGGACGGTGACGATTACCGCCGTGAAATACGGCAGCTAGGGCCATCGAGCACTTCACAGAATCGCCTGACCACCCTACCGTTGTTTCCACGCAATTCCGGATAGAGCACGACTGCGCATTTTTCCCGGAATTGCTCTAGCGGGCCGGGGACGCCCGTGGCGTTTGTCTTGGGGGCGGAATTGAAGTTTCGTGCGACACTGACGGGTTTCTCGGCCATCGTGATGTGGTCGTTTCTGGCGCTTTTGACGGTGGCATCCGGCAAGATGCAGCCGTTTCAGCTGCTGGCCATCTGCTTTGCCATCGGCAGCGTACCCGGCATTGTCGTCCTGGCGTTGCGGCCGGAACGATTGCAGCTGCTGCGCCAGCCGGCAAAGGTCTGGATCACGGGCATTGTCGGCCTGTTCGGCTATCATTTCCTCTATTTTACGGCGCTGCGCCACGCGCCGGCGGTCGAGGCCGGATTGATCGCCTATCTCTGGCCGCTGCTGATCGTCGTCGGCTCAGCCCTGCTGCCGGGTGAGCGGCTGCGCTGGTTTCACATCGTCGGTGCGCTGATGGGCCTGGCGGGTACGGTTCTGATCGTCGGCCGCAACGGTTTCCATTTCGAGGGCGCCTATGTCGTCGGTTATGGCGCGGCCTTGCTCTGCGCCTTTACCTGGTCCGGCTATTCGCTGATCACACGCCGTTTCGAGGCGGTGTCGACCGATGTCGTCACCATCTTCTGCCTCGTGACGTCAATCCTCTCCTTCGTCTGCCACCTCGGACTGGAGGAGACGATCTGGCCCGAGAGTCCGACGCAGTGGATCGCAGTGCTCGGTCTTGGCCTCTTCCCCGTGGGCGCGGCATTTTACGCCTGGGATTTCGGCATCAAGAACGGCGACATCCAGATTCTCGGTGCGGCAAGCTATGCCGCGCCGTTGCTGTCGACGCTGATCCTGACCTTGTTTGGCTTTGCAGAACCGAGCTGGGGTATTGCGCTTGCCTGCCTGCTAGTCACCGGTGGGGCGGTACTCGCGGCGCATCGCATGATCCTGCGCCGGGATAGTGGCGGTTCGGCGCAGGCGGAGGCGGCGGAGTAGCTCCGCCGCAGCCATTGCCGGCTATTTCTTGAAGACCTTCTCCAGGAAGGCGGCAAGCGACGGACGCCAGACGTCCATCTCGTGCTGGAGATCCGGATATTCGTGGTATTCGTGCGTGATCTTCTTTTCCTCAAGCGTCGCCTTGAGGCCGGCCACATCCTTGCCGACGACCTGATCCTTGCTTCCCACAGTCACCGTGAAGTTGCGCAGCGCCTTGTTGATCTTGGCCGGCTCGTTGAGCGCGGCATCGACAGCCTTGTTCGGCACCGTGCTCGTGCTGACGCCGCTGAAGGTCGCAACCCAACTGAAGGTATCGAGATGCGACAGGCCGGAGACGAGCGCCTGGTATCCGCCCTGAGACAGACCCACGACGGCGCGACCGTCGGCATCGTTGCGCACCCGGTAATGGGCTTTCATGTAGGGAATGAGATCTTCGATCAGTTCGCGATCGGCCGCCTCCGCATTGGCGGGATAGAAATCCTTGCGACGGTCGGCGGCGGGGAAATTCTCGGCGATTGCTTCCGCTATATCGGTTTCCGTATCGGGAATTACCACGATCATCGGCTCGATCTTCTTTTCGGCAAGGAGATTGTCGAGGATCTGCGGCGCGCGGCCCTGCGCCACCCAGGAGCCGACGGTGTCGCCGAAGCCGTGATAGAGGTAGAGCACCGGCAGCGGCTTGGAGGCATCGGTGTAGCCGGGCGGCGTGTAGACATACATTTGCCGCTCCGATTTCAGCGCCTTGGAATGTAAGGTTACCAGCCTGAGGTCGCCATGCGGCACGTTGCGGATATCGAGAATGCTGCCCGGCACGAGGATGAGGCTGGTATTGACCTGCCGCTGCGGCTTGGGCGCATTGGTGCCGGTATCGATGCTGCGGAAGCCGTCGATGTTGAAATAATATTCGTAGAGATCTGGTTTCAGGACCTCGGTCTTCACGCTCCATGTGCCATCGTTACCCTTCTGCATGGCCAGCGGATCGCGCGACCCAAGGGCGACCGAAACCGCCTTTGCCGACGGCGCATAGAGCCGGAAGGTGATGGAGCCGTCTTTCTCGACAGACGTGACGAAGTTTTTCAGGGGCTGTTCGGCCGGGGGCGATGCCGGTGCATCAACGGCAAGGACAGGGGCGCTCATGACACAGCCTGCCGCGACGAGCAAAGGAAACAACAAACGCACGAAAAATCCTCCTCCAAATGATCCAACTTCTCTCTCCGTGGGTAAAGCTGACGCTGCGGGAAGCTTTTTCAAGATGGAAGACATCGCGCCGGCACTCCATGCGTGGCGCGAAGTCGACGGGCGGTAAAGGCGTATTCAGCTGGCGGTGGGTTTCCAGTTCGGCGCGGCCATCTCGAAGCTCGAAAATTCAAAGCCCGGGGATACCGTGCAGCCGACGAGCGTGAATTCGCCGAGGCTCTCGGCCGATTGCCACCAGTCGGCCGGAATGATCGCCTGCGGACGCTCGCCCTTTGCGAGATCGAGCCCAAGCACCAGCCGCTCGCTCGCCTTGCCATCGGCGGAGCGATGCAGGGCAAGCGGTGCGCCGGCATAATAGTGCCAGACCTCGGCGGCGTCGCGGACCTTGTGCCAATGCGAGCGATCACCCGCTTCAAGCAGATAGTAGATCGCAGTCGAATGGCCGCGAGCGCCGCCCTGCTCGTCACGGAAGGTCTGCACGTACCAGCCGCCTTCCGGATGTCGCTGCATGGAAAGCGTTTCGATGATCTCTTTCACCTGCATCAGAAATTGTCCTTGCGCTTGCGGATTTCCGCGAAAACCTCTTCGTTGCTGCGGCTTTCCATCAGCAAGTGGCGGCGGATCGAGGGGTCGGCGGCGCGCAGGAAGGGATTGGTTTCCTTCTCCAGCGCCAGCGTCGTCGGGATGGTGAACTTGCCCTCCGCCCTCAGCGCCTCGATATCGGCGGCGCGAGCTTTCAGCCGCTCGTTGTCGGGGTCGATCGTCAGCGCGAAACGGGCATTGGAGAGCGTATATTCGTGGCCGAAATAGACGGCTGTCTCATCCGGCAGCACGGCAAGCTTCTGCAGCGAGGCCCACATGTCGGCGGGCGTGCGCTCGAACAGCCGGCCGCAGCCCAGTGCAAACAGCGTGTCGGCGGCAAAGAGCAGCTTGTCATCCACGAAATGATAGCAGACATGGCCCGCCGTGTGGCCGGGCGTCTCGATCACATTGATGGTGTGACCGGCGAACTCGAAGGTATCCCCGTCGCCGACGGCCTTGTCGAGGCCGGGAATGGCGACGGCTTCATTGATCGGGCCGACGATCTGGCAGCCGAACTGTTCCTTCAGCGCGAGGTTGCCCTCGACATGGTCGTTGTGGTGATGGGTCGTCAGGATATGGCTGATCGTCCAGCCGCGGCGATTGGCCGCCTTCAGGATGGCATCCGCCTCGGGGGCGTCTATCGATGCAGTCGATCCGGTTTCCGGATCATGGACCAAGACGCCGTAATTGTCGGAACGGCAGATAAAAATCTCTAATTCCAATGGTTTCATGATCGAAATCGTCCTCGTCTTTTGGGTTGCTACAGAATGTAAGCCGTTCGGCCTTGAAGTCCAACGCTCGGCTGATAACATTTGTTTCGATGCACGCCGATATTGTCGATCTCCGTCAGTTCTATCATTCCGAGCTTGGTCGCTTGGCGGAGCAGTCCATTGCCATGGCGCTTTCCTCCATTTGGGCACGCATGCCGGAGGAGCGCCTTGTCGGCCTCGGCTATGCCGTTCCCTATCTCGACCGCTTCCGCGCCGATACCGAACGCACCTTCGCCTTCATGCCGGCAGGGCAGGGCGCGGTGAACTGGCCGCTGGGCTCGGCATCGTCGACGGCGTTGATTTTCGATGAAGAATTGCCCCTGCCAGACAGTTCGATCGACCGGGTGCTGATGGTGCATTCGCTCGAGTTCGCCGAAAGCCCGCGCGAGACGCTGAAGGAACTATGGCGGGTGCTGGCGCCGGGTGGGCGGCTCGTCATCGCAGTACCCAACCGCCGTGGCGTCTGGGCGCGCATGGAACACACGCCGTTCGGTTCCGGCAGGCCCTATTCGCGCGGCCAGCTGACCTCGCTGCTGCGGGAAACAAACTTCACGCCGGGCGCAACGGCCGAGGCGTTGTTCTTTCCGCCCTCCAAGCTGCGTACCGTGCTCAGCCTGCGCCGCGCCTTCGAAAGGGTCGGCCGTACCCTATGGCCTGCCTTTTCCGGTGTGATCATCGTTGAGGCACAGAAGCGGCTCTATCAGGGCCTGCCGGTTGCCGTCCGCGCTTCACGCCGCGTCTTCGTGCCGGTGCTGGCACCGCGCGGCATACCGACGACGCGAGATGGCCCTTGATGCAGCCGAAAAAGCGCTGACACTCGACAAAATTGTCAATCCGCATTAATGCGACGGGGTGTTTCAAGCCGGAATTTTCCGGCCCTTCCCAAGGTCGATCCCATGAGCATGGAAATGAGCAAGCCCGCCCCGCGTCCCGGTATTCTCGATATCTCAGCCTATGTGCCGGGCAAGGAGCATGCACCGGGCGTTGCGCGCGTGTTCAAGCTGTCCTCGAACGAGACGCCGCTTGGCGCCAGCCCGAGTGCCCTTGAGGCATTCCGCAGCGCTGCCGGGCATCTGGAGCGCTATCCGGACGGGCAAGCCAAGGAATTGCGCCAGGCGATCGCCGACGTGCATGGATTGAACGTCGCCAACATTCTCTGCGGCAACGGCTCCGACGAGCTGCTCGGCCTGCTTTGCCACACCTATCTTGGTACCGGCGACGAAGGCATCATCACCGAGCATGGCTTCCTCGTCTACAAGATCCAGATGATGGCTGCGGGCGCGACGCCGGTTACCGTGAAGGAAAAGGATTGCACCGTCGATGTCGATGCGATCCTCGCGGCCGTGACCGAAAAGACGAAGATGGTCTTCATCGCCAATCCGGCCAACCCGACCGGCACCTATGTTCCGGTGAGCGAGATTCGCCGCCTCCAGGCGAGCCTGCCGAAGCATGTTATCCTCGTGCTCGACGCAGCCTATGCCGAATATGTTCGCCGCAACGATTACGAGGCCGGTCTCGAGCTCGTCTCCAGCAACCAGAATGTCGTGATGACGCGCACCTTTTCGAAGATCTACGGCCTGGCGGCGCTTCGCATCGGCTGGATGTACGGACCGGTCGATATTGTCGATGCCCTTAATCGCGTGCGCATGCCGTTCAACCTGAGCGGTGCCGCCATCGCTGCGGGTGCCGCTGCCATCCGCGACCAGGCGTTCACCGAGAAGGCCGTTGCCTACAACACGCTCTGGATCGAGAAGGTAACCTCTGCGCTTGAGGCCATCGGCCTCAAGGTGACGCCGTCGGTTGCAAATTTCGTTCTCGTTCATTTCCCCGATAGCGACGGCAAGCGCGCTGTCGAGGCTGATGATTTCCTCACCAGCCGCGGCTACATCGTCCGGGCCGTGCGCGCCTATGGCTTCCCGAATTCGCTGCGCATGAGCATTGGCACCGAAGAGGCCAATCTCGGCCTCCTCGATACCCTGACAGAATTTATGGGACGCAAGGCATGAGCACGATCCAGTTCGACCGTATCGCGCTGATCGGCATCGGCCTGATCGGCTCTTCCATCGCCCACGATATCAAGCGCCTCGGCCTTGCCAAGGAAGTGGTGGTCTCGACCCGCAGCAGCGAGACGCTGAAGCGCGCCGAAGAGCTGAAACTTGGCGACCGCTACACGCCGTCCTCGGCCGAAGCGGTCAAGGATGCCGATCTCGTCATCGTCTCCGTGCCCGTGGGAGCCTCCGAGAGCGTTGCCAAGGAGATTTCGGCCCATCTGAAGCCGGGAGCCATCGTAACCGACGTCGGCTCCACCAAGGCGTCCGTCATCGCGCAGATGCAGCCGCATATGCCCGACAACGTGCATTTCATTCCGGGCCATCCGCTGGCTGGTACGGAGAAATCCGGACCGGATGCGGGCTTTGCCGGGCTCTTCGAAGGGCGCTGGTGCATCTTCACGCCCGTTCCCGGCACCGATGAGGCTGCGATCGGGAAACTTCGGGAATTCTGGCAAACACTGGGCTCGCGCGTCGACGAAATGGATCCGGAGCATCACGACAAGGTGCTGGCGATCGTTTCGCATCTGCCGCATCTCATCGCCTATAATATCGTCGGCACCGCCGATGATCTGGAGACGGTGACCGAGTCGGAAGTCATCAAATATTCGGCCTCCGGCTTTCGCGATTTCACCCGTCTTGCCGCGTCCGACCCCACAATGTGGCGCGATGTCTGCCTGCACAATCGCGATGCCATCCTGGAGATGCTGTCGCGCTTCTCCGAGGATCTGGCGTCGCTGCAGCGCGCCATCCGCTGGGGAGACGGCGACAAGATCTTCGAACTCTTCACCCGCACCCGCGCCATTCGTCGCTCGATCGTCGAGGCGGGCCAGGACGTCGACGTGCCGGATTTCGGCCGCCACGCGCTGGATACGAAGAAGTAGGCGCTCCGCTCGAAGGGAGGGTTGCCCATGATCATCAGAGACGGGCGCCCACAGGATCTTCCATGGCTGTCCAAGCATGATGACGTGAGTGAGGACTGGATCACACGCTGTATCCAGTCCGGAGAATATCTGCTCGCCGAGCAGGACGATTTGCCGGTCGGCTTTCTGCGCTTCAGCCGCTTCTGGGGCAAGATACCCTATATGGACATGATCCGCGTGCTGCCGTCACACCGCCATTCCGGTGTCGGCACAGCATTGTTCCGGGCATGGGAGAGCGCGATGATCGTGCAAGGCGCTGAGGTCCTGATGACCTCCAGCGAGTGGGCGGAGGCGGAACCGCAAGCCTGGCATCGCCGCAACGGCTTTCGCGCCGCCGGCAGCATCGATTTCCGCGCGGTTCAGCCGAGCCCGGAGATATTCTTTCTGAAGGATATCTCCGGAAAAGATAAGCCGTAGCGCATCAGATCGGCGGGATTTTTCCGAGCGGAATGAAACCGCTGAGCGAGAGGCGGCCGCGATCGGCCGTGAGGTCGACGGAGACCTTGTCGGCACCGCTTGCAAGAGCCTTCAGCATCTTGGTGGCTGTCTTGATGATGCTCTTGGCAGCCGGGAGCGTCTCCGTCAGGCTGTCGCCCCACGGTCCGATCTGGTTGATCTCCAGCTTGAACTGGCCGGACAAAAATCCATCACTGTCGAAGTTGAAGGGACCGGAGAGCGTCATGACACGACCGTCGCCGATATCGATGACGGCCTGGTGCAGTACGCCTGCGGCTCCGCGAAGACCTTCACGATCGCTGCCGTCGAGCAGGCCGGCCTTGCCCGTCAGCGTGACGCTGGCGCTTGTCGAGGCGGTCGGCAGCGTCTGCGGGAAATCCTTGATCACGGCGTTGGCGTTCTCGATGCCGATTGCGAAATCGAGATCGCTGCCATTCTGATTGGCGTGCATTTCGGTATGGGCGGCCGTCACATTAGCGCTCTGGCCCGTCAAGGAGGAGACGATGCCTGCTTTCAGCCCGTCGATGACAGTCTGGCTTTGCGCGACGCCACGGCCGTGTGCGACCAGGTTGGATTGCAGGTCCGTCCATTCGGCCGAGATCGTCAGGCCTTCGGTCGTCCGCAATTCTGCCGGTGATTTCAGGTTCCAGCTGACATGGTTGGGCTGGAAGACCGGCGCAGAGGCGCTCAGGGTGTCGAAGTTGGCCGAGACGCCCCGGGTCTGATTATCGACCGTCACCGTGTCGCAGGTTAGCCCGATGGAGAAGGGGAAGCCGCTGAAGGCCATGTTCTCGCATTTGCCGGCAATGCCGGCGCTATTTTGCTGGCCAAGCGCCTTCAATACGTTGGCTCTGACGAAGCCGGTCGCGTAATACCATCCTCCGGTATAGAGCGCGGCCAGGACTATCAACAGACCCAGCACGACGATCCAAAGACGTTTGCCTCGGCCGGTCGTTACGCTCTGGCTTGACGCTGCCATGTTGTTCTCCAATGGTTGGACTGAAAGTTCTCACACTGATTTGGCGTTGGATATGGACGAATTTTGGGTGTTTGGCTACGGATCGCTCATGTGGAATCCGGGCTTCGAGTATGAGGAAAAGGCCGAGGCGCTTGTTTTCGGCTACCGCCGTTCGCTTTGTGTGCATTCCTGGGTTCATCGCGGCAGCGAGGCGAGCCCCGGTCTGGTCCTTGGCCTCGATCGCGGCGGCTCCTGCCGCGGCATGGCGTTTCGCGTCTCGACTGCGGCGTGGGATGAGGTCCTGTCCTATCTGCGCGAGCGCGAGCTTGTAACCAATGTCTATCTGGAGAGGACGACGGCCATCCGGCTCGCCGATGGGCGCCGGGTGACGGCGGTTGCCTATGTCGTCGATCGCGCGCACAGGCAATATGCCGGCGCGCTGGACGCCATTGACGCCGCCCATATCGTCGAATCCGCCAGTGGCCAATCTGGCCCGAACGACGCCTATGTCTTCAATACGCTGACGCATCTGCGCGACATGGGCATTCGCGATCATTGGCTGGAGCAGGTTGCCGGCGAGATCGACAGGATGCGGGAGCCATCCTGAGCCGGCGCCTCCTTTGATGTTGCCGCAGGCAAGTCAAACCGCGGCGGCGACCTTTGCATCTCGGATTTCCGCGAGGCGCTTGGCTGCCGTCGGCGGGATGGGGAGATGCGGATTGTTGGCGAAGGTCTCGACCAGCAATTCGTCGCTCGCCCTTTCCGTCTCCTCGATCAATCGGGCGAAGAAGACATCCGGGTCCAAGCCCGGCTCGATCGGCGGCAGGATGCGGACCTTGAGGTGGCCCGGATATTTGCGGAAGGTGCGGCGCGGCCAGAACAGGCCTGGATGCATGGCAACCGCAACGACCGGGATATCGAGATCGCGATACATGCGGGCGATGCCGTATTTGTAGACTGGTTCGGCGCCGGGCGGCCGACGGGTGCCCTCGGGATAGATGATGAGCTGGCGGCCGGTGGCGAGCTCCTCCTGGGTGCGTTTCAGCACGTCGAACATGACCTTGCCGCGTGCGCCGCGATCCACCGGGATCATGCGCTGCTTTCCCGCATACCAGCCAAACAGCGGAATCCACATCAGCTCGCGCTTGAGGATGTAGACCGGATCGTCAAGGTAGGGCAGCAGTGCAAACGTATCCCAGAAGGATTGATGCTTGGGCGCGAAGATGTAGCTGCCCTTCGGAATATTCTCCAGGCCTTCAATCTCGAAGGTGGTGCCGACGATCTTCTCCATCAGCCATGTGCTGGATTTGGCCCATGCCTTGGGGATCGCATAGGCCGCCTTGCGCGGCATCAGGAAATAGATCGGCGAGAGCACGATCATGCGAATGATGAGGTTGGCGTAGAAGACGATATTGAACAGGATCGAACGCAAGGTGATCATCAAGGCTTTCCCAACACGCCGGCTTTCGCCAGCATCAGAAGCCTTGCCTACACGATTACGCTGTCAATAAAAAGTCGGTCCGCGTGCGGTCCAGCATCTCAGTCCGGATCGTCGCTCTGTTCCTGCGAGCGCAGGCCGACTGGGCGCCCCAGGCCGGTGATATTGCGGGCACCGGCGAGAAGAACCTTGGCATATTCAGCAATCATCGTACGCAGTGCATTCGGATCGGAGAACCAGTTCGTGGTCTTCAGGTCGGAATTGACCACCGGGTAGGGAATGAAATCGGTCGACGGGTCGACATATTTCAATTCCGCCAGGCTGCGGGGCATATGGTAATTGTTGGTCACCACCAGCACGCTCTTGTAGCCCCGGGCATGGATCCACTTCGCGGCTTCGCGGGCATTGCCGATCGTGTCGATGGCGTCATAGCCGATATCGACGCAGCAATTGAAGAGATTGACCGAGCTTTGCGTCAGCCTGCGGATCTGCGATGGGGTGGTGGTCGGATGCACGCCCGAGATCAGCAGGCGGTTGCCGGCGCCGGAGCGCAGCAATTCCACTGCCTGATCGATCCGCTGATAGCCGCCCGTCAGGACAACGATGCCATCCGCCTTGGGAGCCAGCGGCGGTTTCAGCGTGGTGATCGAATCGGCAAAATGCAGGAAGCCGCCGAAAATGATGGCGACCAGAAATATGAAACCGAAGCCGCCCCAACGCAGCAGCCGCCGGAACAGGCTACGTCGCACGGGTCTATCGCTGCTGGATTGTTCTTCCAGCGGCTGCGAACTCACGGTCTTGCGAGTCGTCAGATCCATGCTCATGATTCGCTATTATACGACAATTGCGGCAAGCTACGGGCTGCCAGACGGCAAAAAATCATCACCACAGTGTCAATTCTGCACACTGTCCGACCTGCCGGGGTCGGAGCGGATCAGATCGATCTCGTAGATCGTGCGCATGACGGTAAATCGCGCGGTGAGCGTGGTCAGCAGCGCGATGACGATCATGGTCGCGAGAATGCCGAGATAGCCGAGCGCGCCGACGGAAAACGTGCCGAAGAGGGCGGTCGCCTGATCGGTCTGCGGCGTGGCGATCGTGCGGCTCTGCAGGAGGCCGGCGCTGGCAAAGAACAGGGCGGCAAGCGCGCTGCCGGCCCCCGATCCCTTCAGGCTGATCTTCAGGAAATGCTTCTGAAACTCGGTGGCGACGAAGGTGCTTTCGGCGCCAACGAAGTGCAGGACTTCGACGATATGGCGATTGCCCGACAGTGCACCGCGCGTGGCGAAGACCACGGTCAGCACCATGGCCGTAAAGACCAGCAGCAGGATGCCCGTACCGATGAGCACGGTGGTATGCGCCATCGAAACGAGCCGGTCGACCCAGGTGCGATGGTCGTCCAGCGTCGCTTGCGGGATCTGCGCCTTGATCAGGCTGCGTATGGCCTCGAAATCAGGCGGGTGCGTCTCATCGATTGTGATGATGACGAGGCGCGGCACCGGCAATTCCTTGATATCGAGACCGGCGCCGAGCCAGGGCTCGAGAAGACGCGCCGTTGCCGCCTCATCGAGGATCTGGCCGGACTTGGTGCCGACGAAGCTGAGTGCGATATCACGGGCGCTGGTGAGCGCTTTCTCCATGTCCAGATTATCATCCGGCTTGATCTGGATGGTGATCTCGCGGGAAATCTGGCCTTCCCAGCTTGCTGCCGTCGAACGGACCATGCTGACCGCGCCAAGCGTGAGGCAAGCGAGAAAGGCCATGATGGCGATGACGACGATCAGCGCATTGCCCTGAATATTCGAGGAGGGCACGATCGGGCCGGTCGGGCGCACGCGCATTTCCGGCCGCTTGCGCTCCGGCGGTGGTGTCGTGGGTGCCTGCCGCGCTTGCGGGGCCTTGGCGTTCTGTGCGTTGCTGCGAGGGGCGGGCTTAGTCATAGATATCGAGATGCCCTCCCGACAGGATCATGCGCCTGGCTTCGATCTGGTCCATCAGGGCAAGGTCGTGCGTAGCGATGACGACGGCGGTGCCGAGGCGATTGAGCTCGAGGAACAGATTGAGCAGCCGGCGTGCCATCGGCGGATCGACATTGCCCGTTGGCTCGTCTGCAAGCAGGATTTCCGGGCGGTCGATGAGCGCGCGCGCAATGGCGGCGCGCTGCTTTTCGCCACCCGAGAGCACCGGCGGCAGCACGTTGATGCGCTCACCCAGGCCGACCCATTTCAGCAGCTCCAGCACATCGGTGCGATAGGAGGTTTCGTCCTTGCCGCGCACGCGCAGCGGAAGGGCGACATTTTCGTAGGTGGTGAGGTGATCGAGCAGCCGGAAATCCTGGAAAACGATGCCGACGCGGCGCCGCAGCAGCGGCAGCTCGTTGCGCGGGATCGAGGAAATCTCGCGATCGAACATGCGAATCAGCCCACGGGTGGGCTGCAGCGACATAAACAGCAGCCGCAACAGCGTCGTCTTGCCGGCGCCGGAGGGACCGGTGAGGAACTGGAACGATTTTCGCGGAATGTCGAAGCTGAGGTCGCGGAGGATTTCCGGGCCCATGCCGTAACGCAAACCGACGTTCTCAAAATGAATCAACGGGCATCCAGTCTTCCGCGGGGTTCAATCAGGCGACTTGTTAACCAGCGGCGTTAACAGCCGGTAAATTTTCTGGAAAGGCGCGCCATTCATGGCGATCTTTGCGAAGCATTAACCATTAAAATTTACGACTGGGCAGGATTCGTTTCAATGCCCTCATTCGCGATGGGCGTCGAAACCATGTGGATCACCGAAACGGGAGGTCATCATGGGCGCTTTTCGCCACCGTCCGCAACAGGCGGGGCTGGTTTATGACCTCATTCCGCCCGAACGCGGATCGGGTTCGGGCCAGGTGCACCATTTCACGCCGAAGCCTGACATCGTCGATGCTGAGTTCGTGACCGTTTCCGGCAGAAGCGTCTCGGGCGCTAATATGCGCCATGGCGGCCCTTTGCGAGCAAAATTGCGGCCGCAGCCGGCGCGCAGGACCGTGCTCTCGCGCACATTGGCTTCGCTGCGCTTTATCGAAGAGATTTTGCAACAGGCCTCGCGCCGCAGTTTCGTGGCGCTCATCGTTTCGCTTGCGGTGCTGATCTTCGGTCTTTCCGGCGGATTTTCCGGCCTGTCTGATACGACGGGTGAGATGGCTGGCGAGCCGTTGCAGTTCGAGCATGTAACGCTGACGCCGCGCGACGAGAACGGGCTGGGTGTGCTGACATTGAATGGCATCATCGAGAATGTCAGCGGCGCGACGCTCTCGGTCCCGCCGATACGCGCCAATCTTTTTGCCGGCGATCAGCTGGTCAGAAGCGTTGTCGTGAATGTGCCGATCGATCGTCTCGCCCCGCATGAGAGCCGAGGGTTTTCGACGCGATTGCAGCATCCCGGCGGAAAAACACCGGATGTTCGCCTGACCTTCATGCCCTGAAGCGCGGGGCTGAAAGATGTAGATCGCCTTCGGGCGGCACCGCCCTCCAGCTATTTGATTCCAGGGCAAATTCGGATTTTAGGTGGATTGGGCCCAAAATCATCCGACTCCGGGGGGTGTGTCGGCTGTGCTGATTGTGCTAGGGGCTAGAGCTTGATCAGCGGACAAGTGCCGCAGCACAGCCATGGAGCATGCCAATCAATGCCTGTCGTACGCGGGAAAAATATCGAGCCGCTTTTCACTGCCGAGCAGATTGCCGAGCGTAACAAGGCTCTGGCGCAGCAGATTGCCAGCGGCCCGACGAAGGATCTCCTCGTCATTGCCATTCTCAAGGGCTCGTTCATCTTTGCGGCCGACTTGCTGCGCGCGCTGCATGACACCGGGCTTGCGCCGGAAGTCGAATTCATCACCTTGTCGAGCTATGGCGCCGGCACGACGTCCCAGGGTGTTCGCATCGTCAAGGACATCGACAGCGATGTGAGAGACCGCGACGTGCTGCTGGTCGACGATATTCTCGAATCCGGCCGTACCCTGCGTTTCGCCAAGGAATTGCTCTATGAACGCGGCGCCCGCAACGTCTCGCTGGCGGTGCTGCTCGACAAGAGCGTCAAACGTCAGGAAGAGCTGGAGGCCGATTATGTCGGCTTCGAATGCCCCGATTATTTCGTTGTTGGTTATGGCATGGACGTCGCCTATGCCTTCCGCGAGCTGCCCTTTGTGGGCGTTGTCACGGGCGACGCTACCTGACGCAATTTCAGGAAAATGCGTGGCGGTCTCCCGCCCGTAATTGCGCAAAGACAATAACCCGGAGCGGTCAAGCGATGCCCTGAAACGCGCGACCGCTCTGGCGAATCTGAGTTAACGCGGGCAGCTGTCCTGGCTGTCCCATTCTGCTCCAGTGATGACGACTCGTTAACCACGGAGCCTGATCGACCCTCCTCGTTTACCTATCGCAAACGGAATTCTGGTGATTTCGGTCGCGGAACATGACGGACCAGGAGCATAGGCCATGGCAAAAATTCTCATCACGGAAGACGAAGATTCGCTTCGCACCTTCGTCGCCCGCGCGTTGCGCCTGGACGGCCACGAGACCGAAGAGGCAGCCGATGGCGCCGAAGGTTTGGAAAAGCTGAAATTGGGTAGCTACGACCTGCTGCTGTCGGATATTCGCATGCCCGTCATGGACGGCATCGAGCTTGCGCATCAGGCGCATTCGACCTGCCCGGGAATGAAAATCCTGCTGATGACCGGCTATGCCGAGCAGCGCGAGCGCGCCGACGATCTCATGGAAAAGATCGTCGATGTCGTTGCCAAGCCTTTTGCTCTGCCTGATATCCGCAAGGCTGTCGCCCGCGCCCTGGCTGCCTGAAATTAATCCCCAGCCAGCACGGCTGTCCCTGTGCTGGCTCTGTCCGGTCATAGGCGGTTAGGTCCGAAGCAATCTTACTCAGCCAGATTTAGCAGGCGCTCCAGATAGCGCCGTTCCTCGGTAAATGCTGGATTGTTGCTCAGCCGCTCGCGGATGGCGTCGAGAATTTGGCGGGCGCGCTCGGCTCTGATGATGTCGGGCACCATGTTGTTGTCAGGATTGTCCGAGAAGCCGCCGTCATTGCGTGATCGGCCGAGCGGATCGCGCCCATTTTGGCCGCCCTGGCCCATTTGTCCCGGCATTTGCCCTTGCCCTTGGCCTTGTCCCTGCTGCTGCATCTGCGCCATGAGCTGGTTCATCATGTCGCGTGTGCCCTTGCGCAAAGCGTCAAGCGCGCGGCCCTGGCCCTGTACGGCGCCTTCGCCGTTGCCTTCGGTCAGCTGGCCTGCGGCACCCTTCATTTCCTGCTGGGCCTTGCCGTAATTCTGGTTCGGCTTCATGCCCATCGAGCCGAGGCTTTTCTGGAGCTCGCCGAGCTGCTTGGCCAGGTCGTCCTGCTGCTGGCGCAACTGCTTCAATGCGTCGCGCAGCTGATCGGCGGTCATGCCATCGGTGGGGTCGCTATCCTTCTTGCCCTGCTGATTCTGGCCCTGTTGCTGGTCCTGCTGTTCTTGATTTTTCTGGCCCTGATTTTTCTGGCCCATGTCGGGTCGGTTCTGGTCGCCGAGGTTGGGCAGCGGCTGATCCATCAAGCCGTCGCCATCCTCGTTGGAATCGCCGCGCTGCATGCGATCACGCATGGCCTGGTCGAACTTGAAGGTCTGGTCCATGAGCTTCTGCTGATCGCGCATGATGCGGCCGAGCTTGTCCATCTGCTCGCGCATCTTGTCGTTGGCCTGGTTCTGCTGCTGTCCGGGCTGGGGCTTACCCGCCTGAAGGCTGTTCATCAGCTGCTGCAGCTCGGACAGCATCTGCTGCGCCGCCTGACGATTGCCGGAGCGAGCAAGGTTTTCAATCTGGTCCATCATCCGCTGCAGGTCCTGCTGGCGCAGAATATTGGCGGAACGCTGGTTGGGCTGGGCCGGCATGTTGCGCATGCGTTCGGCCAGCTCCTTCATATAGGCATCCATCGCCTTGCGTAGCTCGGCCGTCAGCTTCTTGATTTCCTCATCCGAGGCGTTGCGCTGTAGCGCGTCGGAAAGCTTCTGCTGTGCATCCTTCAGGGCCTTTTCGGCATCGGTCAGCTGGGCATCTTCCATGCCGAGCGCGATCTGCCAGAGATAGTCGGCGGTGTCCTTCAGTGCGGCATTGCTGCTGGCAAGCTTCATACGTGTAAGTGCTGATTTGATCGCCAGATAGTTGCCAAGATCGGGAATGGTTTCTTCCGGCCGGATGGTCAGCGATTTGTTGAGCTCGATCGCCTCCGGCATCTTGCGCGTATCGAGCGCGAAGACCTGGCGCTCCTCGGCGACGGCGGCGGCCAGCGGCTGGCTGAAATTGCGGGGCGGCAGAACCATCTCATAGGGCGCGCTGCGTCCGGTCTGCCCGGCACCGTCCTTGGCGACCAGGGTGATGCGCACGCGCTTGCCGGCAAGCGGATCCTGCGTCAGGTCATGGCTTCCAAGACCCTTGCCATTGCGGCGGTCGCGGCGCAGAATGTCCAGCTTGTATTCGGGCAGGCCGTAGAGCGGCGTCGCGGCCGGATCGGAATCGACGGGCACGATCTCGGCACGGGCTTCCTCGACGCCGTAATCATCCTTGACCCTGAAGCCGAGTTCCAGTGCACCGTTGGCATTGGCACGCGGAATGCCGTCAAAGCTGATTTCCGGCGGCTTGTCGACCACGACATTGAAGGACCAGGACTTGCCGTTGACGGTGAGCGCTCCGCCCTTTTCGAGCTTCAGCACATGGGTGCGGGCTATCATGCCATCGGCTGCAGGTGGGGTGGCGTTGCCTGGTGCCACCGGCGGCGCTGCAGCAGGCTTGCCGCCGGCCGGTGTGGCCTGCTGATCGGTATCGGCGACTTGTTCGGGAACTTCGACGCCCTTGTCGGCGCCAGCTGCCTGGAACAGCACCTTCTCATCGGCCGAGGCGCCGGTGACGCGCACGGTAAGCTCGGAGAATTGCGGTACGTTGAGATTGTCGCTGGCATTGGCGACGTTGCCGGTGAGATAGACCGGTGGCTCGCCGGTATAATAGGGCGGTGTGACCCAGGCGTCGACGCGGACATCCGGATTGCTCGAGCCGGAGGCGGATGCGGTGAAGACATCGCTCAGAGAGCCGCCGCCATTCGACATCGAGAAGCTGAAGGCCGTTACCAGCAGCAATGCCGGAATAGCGCGCAGGGCGAAACGGTCGTAACGCGCGATATCCGGCCGCGGGAGGCCCGCATCCAGCGCGGCGATACGTTCCGCCATGCGGGTCTGGTGCTCGCGCCAGAGTGCGCGGGCAAAGGGTGTGTCGAGCGCCGGCTCATCTTCCTGCACGGTGACTGGCTGGTGGGCGAGGCCATTGCGCTCTTCCAGCAGCCGATCCGCCTCGCTGATATCGGGCCAGCGCAGACGGCGCAGCGGATAGAGGGAGACGGCAAAACCGATGACGAAGACGGCGAGCATCAAGAGGCGCAGAATATCCGGCGCGACGCGGAAAATGCCGAACCATGCAGCAGACAGGAACAGGGCAAAAATGGATGCCGGCAACAGCAGCCGGGGCAGAAGCTGTTCGGAAACCAGCACGAACCGTGCAAAGAGACGCTTGACCGCAACCATGCGCGCCAGCGCCGGACGGGTGGCGAAAGCGCCCTTCTTGGGGTTGCTGGGGCTGGTCATCGGTCCGGTTTTCTCCCGATCTGACGTTGATGGCTATTTGCCCGTTGGAAATTGGCCGGATGTCCCACACATCCAAGCTCGCGGCGCCCGGCGAGACACCAATTCAGCAAAGATAACATTCTTTGTGGCGAAGACGAGGGCAAGCCACGCCAAAGCCTGTTTTTTCATCGGACTTCGCTGAAACGTGATCGCTTGGCAGCGGTGGACAGGATTGTCCTTCCGCGCGCAGATTCGAGCGCGAAGCGGATTATCCTTCGAGCCAGGCGGGAAGCGAATCCAGCGCGATCAGTTCCTCATAGGTGCCGCGCGGACGGATGACGTGAAATTCGCCACCCTTGACCAGAACTTCGGGGACCAGCAGCCGGCTGTTGTAGGTGCCGGCCTGAACCGCGCCATAGGCACCGCCGGAACTGACGGCAAGGAGATCGCCGGGCTTCGGCATCGCCATGTCGCGGTCGAGCGCCAGATAATCACCGGTCTCGCAGACGGGGCCGACGACATCCGCCTTGATGCGCTTGATATCGCCGGCTGCAACGACAACCGGGCGGATCTCATGATAGGCTTCATAAAGCGTCGGGCGGATCAGGTCGTTCATGGCGCCGTCGACGATGACGAAGCTCTTGTCACCGGCATCCTTCACATAGATCACTTCCGTCACCAAAATGCCGGCATTGCCGACGATCAGCCGACCCGGCTCAGTGACGATCTTGCAGTTGAGACCGTGCAGCTGGTTCTTGACGATCTGGGCATAGGCATCGGGCAAGGGCGGCGGGTTGTTGTCGTCGCGATAGGGGATGCCGAGGCCGCCGCCGATATCGACGTGATGGATATGGTGGCCGTCGCCGCGCAGGGTTTCCACCAGATCCCGCAGCAGCTTGAAGGCATCGTCGAAAGGCTGCAACTCGGTGATCTGGCTGCCGATATGCATGTCGATGCCGGTGGCATTGATACCGGGCAGGCTGGCGGCCCTCGCATAGACGGCGCGGGCGCGCTGCCAGGAAATGCCGAACTTGTTTTCCTTCTTGCCGGTCGAAATCTTCGCGTGGGTGCGGGCATCGACATCCGGGTTGATGCGGAAGGAAACGGGCGCAACCTTGCCGGCGCGGACGGCGCGCTGGTTCAGCACTTCCAGTTCGGGCTCGGATTCGACGTTGAAGCAATAGATGCCGGCTTCGAGCGCCACATCCATTTCCTGCGCGGTCTTGCCGACGCCGGAGAACATGATGCGGCTTGCCGGAATTCCGGCTGCCAATGCCCGGCGCAGTTCGCCGACGGAAACGACGTCGACACCGGCGCCGAGGCGGCCGAGCGTCTTCAATACCGCCTGGTTGGAATTGGCCTTCATGGCGTAGCAAACCATAGCGTCTACGTCGCTAAAGGCCTCGGAGAAGATGCGGTAGTGGCGCTCCAGCGTTGCCGTCGAATAGACGTAGAACGGGGTGCCGACCGCCTTGGCGATCTCGAGAACCGGCACATCCTCCGCATAGAGGATGCCGTCGCGATACTGAAAATGGTTCACGGCCGATGCCTAATCAGAGAAGCGGATCAAGAAAGAACTTCTTGTCCTGCTCACCCGGCTGCTTCGTCGGCTTGGAAACGTCACCGCCCTTGGTCGCGTGAGCACTCGGCGGGTCGAGATCGCCTTTGCGGCCACATCCGACGACGGCAAGGCCGATGACCGAAAGCACGACGGTCAGGCGGATGATATGCGGCATGTTGATCTGCATCGAAATCCTCTTGGGCGGCAAACGCGGAAGTTACTCTTCTTAGCGAAGTTTCCGCGTCTTGTGCACCCTGATTGTTTGCTTGCGTTTTCGTCAGTCTTTTCAGTTGCGGGCACGCCAGAAGGCGATCTGCTTGCGCACCTCGGAAGGCGCCGTGCCGCCGAAGCTCTTGCGGCTGGCAACCGAGGCCTCGACCGTGAGCACGTCGAAGATCTTGTCGGTGATGGCAGGGTTAATTGCCTGCAGCTCCTCAAGAGACAGCTGGGCGAGATCGCAGGATTTGCTTTCGGCGAGCGCCACGGCACGTCCCGTTGCATGATGGGCGTCGCGGAACGGCAGGCCCGCCTCACGCACCAGCCAGTCGGCAAGGTCCGTCGCGGTGGAGTAGCCGGAGCCGGCGGCTGCCTTCATGCGGGCCGTGTTGATCGTCAGGTCGCGCACCATGCCGGTCATGGCGGCAATCGCCAGTTCCAGGCTTTCCGCGGCGTCGAAGACCTGTTCCTTGTCTTCCTGCATGTCCTTGGAATAGGCGAGCGGCAGGCCCTTCATGATGGTGAGCAGTGCCACCAGCGAGCCGTTGATGCGGCCGGTCTTGGCGCGCACCAGCTCGGCTGCATCCGGGTTCTTCTTCTGCGGCATGATGGAGGAGCCGGTGGAGAAGGCGTCGGAGAGGCGCACGAAGCCGAATTGCGGTGTCGACCAGATGACGATTTCTTCGGCAAGGCGCGACAGGTGCATGCCTGATATGGCGGCGATCGACAGGAATTCCAGCGCGAAATCGCGGTCGGAAACCGTGTCGATCGAGTTGCGGGTCGGCTCGCGGAAGCCGAGTGCCTTCGCCGTCATGTGGCGATCGATCGGGAAGCCGGTGCCGGCAAGCGCTGCGGCGCCGATCGGCGATTCGTCCATGTGCTCGATGGCATGGCGGACACGCGAGCGGTCGCGGCCGAACATCTCGACATAGGCCATGCAGTGGTGGCCGAAGGTGACCGGCTGCGCCGTCTGCAGATGGGTGAAGCCGGGCATGACGCTATCGGCATGCTCTTCGGCGCGGTCGAGGAAGGCTGCGATCAGATCGGTCAGCGCCTGCTCGCACTTCTGCAGCTCTTCCTTCACCCATAGGCGGAAATCGAGCGCCACCTGGTCGTTGCGCGAGCGGGCCGTGTGCAGACGTCCGGCGGCCGGACCGATCAGCGTGGCAAGCCGTGCCTCGATGTTCATGTGGATGTCTTCGAGGCGGCGGGAGAATTCGAAATTGCCGCTTTCGATCTCTGACAGGATCGTGTTCAACCCGTGAACGATCTTGTCTTTATCCTCGGTTGAAATGATGCCTTGATGGGCAAGCATGCCGGCATGCGCGATTGAGCCGCGGATATCCTGTGCAAACAGCTTCTTGTCGAAACCGATCGATGCATTTATCTCCTCCATGATTGCCGCGGGGCCGGAAGCGAAACGCCCGCCCCACATCTGGTTGGAGGATTTGGTGTCCGTGCCGTCAGTCATGAGATGCCCACCTGGAGAATGAAATGACAGCAAAGAAGCCGTTCGGTCTGCCGTCCATGAAACTCGTTATGCTTGCCGCCGTCGCTGGGATTATTGCCGGCGCGGCAGCGGTATACGTGAAGGAGGCGGGGTATGGCAATGGCATCGGTGAAACAGCTTCCGCCGATCAATGCGGGGCAGCCAAGGATCGCGCCGCTGCCCTGACGCCCTTCACCAAGGGTCAGGTCGCCGCCATGAGCGTGCCGCCGGCGCCGATCTCGCTGAGGGACATTTCCTTCAAGGGTGCCGAGGGGCAGCCGCTGTCGATCAACAGCTTTGCCGGCAAGACCGTGCTGCTCAACATCTGGGCGACCTGGTGCGTGCCGTGTCGCGAGGAAATGCCGGCGCTGAACGCGCTTGAGAAGAGCGTCGGCAACGAAAAGTTCGAGGTGGTCGCCGTCAACATCGATACCGGCGACGATGAAAAGACCAAGACCTTCCGCACGGAATATGCAATCGACAAGCTTGGCTACTACCGCGACAACACCATGGGCGTGTTCAATGTGCTGAAGAAGCAGGGATTGGCCTTTGGCCTGCCGGTGACACTGCTTATCGACGACAAGGGCTGCCTGCTATCGGCGATGAACGGGCCGGCCGTATGGGACAGCGATGACGCCAAGAAGCTGGTCAAGGCGGCTGCGGGGATCTAGGCGGTATCGCTGCTCAATCACCCGCCCTCGCCCTTCGAGGGTCGCTGCGCTCCCACCTCAGGGTGAGGGCTAACCTATTGCGTCCGCTGAAATTCCCGCCATTTCCAGCGCGCTCCGTTTGGTTGACGTTGGCTCCGTTCCAGCCCTCATGGTGAGGTGCGGAGCCCGAAGGGCGGAGCCTCGAACCACGAAGGTTGGCCCCGTGTAGGGCTGTTACCGCGTCGGAACCGGTACTTCGCCGCGATAATCGTAGAAGCCGCGACCGGATTTGCGGCCGAGCCAGCCGGCTTCGACATATTTTACCAGGAGCGGGCAGGGGCGATATTTCGAGTCGGCAAGGCCATCATGGAGGACCTGCATGATCGACAGGCAGGTGTCGAGGCCGATAAAGTCGGCAAGCTGCAGCGGACCCATGGGATGGTTGGCGCCGAGCTTCATGGCGGTGTCGATGGCATCGACGGTGCCGACGCCTTCGTAAAGCGTGTAGATCGCCTCGTTGATCATCGGCAGCAGGATGCGGTTGACGATGAAGGCGGGAAAATCCTCGGCGACGGTGATCGTCTTGTCCAGCGAGGACACATATTCCTTGGCGGCGGAGAAGGTCGGTTCGCCGGTGGCGATGCCGCGCACCAGCTCCACCAGCTTCATCACCGGCACCGGGTTCATGAAGTGGATGCCCATGAAGCGCTCCGGCCGGTCGGTGGCGGAGGCGAGGCGGGTGATCGACAGCGACGACGTGTTGGTGGCGAGCATCGCCTCGGGCTTCAGGATCGGACATACCTGCGCATAGATCTTGCGCTTGACGCTTTCGTCCTCGGTCGCGGCCTCGATGGCGAGATCGACCTGGGCGAGGTCGTTGAGATCGTTCGATCCGGTGATGCGGGCAAGTGCTGCCTTGCGATCTTCGTCACTGGTCTTGCCGGAGCTGACCTGACGGGCAAGGTTGCCGTTGATGGTGGCAAGCCCGCTTTCGATGCGATCCTGCGAGAGGTCGTAGATATGGACCTTGTAGCCGGCCATGGCCGATACATGGGCGATACCGCAGCCCATCTGGCCCGCGCCGATAATACCGATCGTCTTCAACGAACTCATTGCCAACTCCCCGGCGGCGCGCTCTTGGCGGTGCGCTATTTTCTCAACCACAAATTTGCCGGGCCATTTCTAGCCCGGCAAAGATTGATAGACCTATAAGAGACGATTTTCCAGTCTCTCGCAACTGCGAGAAGATCAATAGGTACGATCAAAGCGCCTTTTGCAGTTCGGGGAGCGCTTCGAAGAGGTCGGCGACGAGGCCGTAGTCGGCGATCTGGAAGATCGGGGCTTCTTCGTCCTTGTTGATGGCGACGATGACCTTCGAGTCCTTCATGCCGGCCAGATGCTGGATGGCGCCGGAAATGCCGCAGGCGATATAGAGCTGCGGTGCCACCACCTTGCCGGTCTGGCCCACCTGCCAATCGTTCGGCGCATAGCCGGCATCGACGGCAGCGCGGGATGCGCCGACGGCGGCGCCGAGCTTGTCGGCGACGGGAAGGATGACCTCGCGGAACTTCTCGGCAGAACCAAGTGCACGGCCGCCCGAGATGATGATCTTGGCCGATGTCAACTCCGGACGATCCGACGACGACAGCGCGTCACCGACGAAGGTCGACAGGCCGGGGTTTGCAGCAGCAGAGACACTCTCGATCGATGCGTTGCCACTTGCGTCAGCGGCGGCAAACGAGGCCGTGCGCACGGTGATCACCTTCTTCGCGTCGGTTGACTGCACCGTCTGGATGGCATTGCCGGCATAGATCGGCCGCTTGAAGGTATCGGCGGAGACCACCTCGATGATTTCCGAGATCTGGGCGACGTCGATGAGGGCGGCAACGCGCGGCAGCACGTTCTTGCCGACCGAGGTCGCAGCCCCGATGATGGTGTCGTAGGAACCAGCCAGCGATACGATGAGGGCTGCCAGCGGTTCGGCCAGATTGTTTGCAAGGCTCGCGTCCTCGGCGACCAGCACCTTGGAGACGCCGGAAAGCTTGGCAGCCTGTTCGCCGGCAGCCTTCGCGCCAGCACCTGCGACGAGCACATGCACATCGCCGCCGATTTTCGTTGCTGCCGTCAGCGCCTTGGCGGTCTGGTCGGAGAGGTGGGCGTTGTCGTGATCAGCCAGAAGAAGAATGGCCATGATATCTAACTCCTCGTTCGGACTGGTTTAAAGCACGCCGGCTTCGGTCTTGAGCTTTTCGACAAGCTCGGCGACGGACTTGACCTTGACGCCTGCCTTGCGGCCGGATGGCTCTTCGGTCTTCAGCACCTTCAGGCGCGGCTCGGTCGAGACGCCGAAATCGGCCGGCGACTTCTTGTCGAGCGGCTTCTTCTTGGCCTTCATGATGTTGGGCAGCGAGGCATAGCGCGGCTCGTTCAGGCGCAGGTCGGTGGTGACAACTGCCGGAAGCTTGACTTCGATGGTCTGCAGGCCGCCATCGACTTCGCGGGTGACCTGGGCCTTGCCGTCGCCGATCTCGATCTTCGAGGCGAAGGTTGCCTGTGCCGTGCCGAGCAAGGCTGCCAGCATCTGGCCAGTCTGGTTCGAGTCGTCATCGATCGCCTGCTTGCCGACGATTATCAGGCCGGGCTGTTCGGCATCGGCGACGCCCTTGAGGATCTTGGCGACTGCCAGCGGCTCGACGGCATCATCGGTCTCGACCAGGATGGCGCGATCCGCACCCATGGCGAGCGCCGTGCGCAGCGTCTCTTCAGCCTTGGCAGGCCCGATCGATACGACCACCACTTCCTCGGCCTTGCCGGCTTCCTTCAGCCGCAGCGCTTCCTCAACCGATATCTCGTCGAACGGGTTCATCGACATCTTCACATTCGATAGCTCAACGCCCGATCCATCCGTCTTCACCCGGATCTTCACGTTGTAATCAACCACCCGCTTTACTGGCACGAGAATCTTCATGATGTCCTTCCTTCAACACTGCGCTGTAGAACATGGCCTGTTCAGCGCCGCTCCGTTTGTCGAATGGCGACATGGATACGCGTTTTTCCCCCAATTACAACGCTTCCATGCCGCAGATAGGCAAATTGCTTTGGGGCTGTGAATAACGTTTACGTAAACGGCAATAAATGTCCAGGTTTTTTCATATCGGGCTGCAATCCCGCATAAGGCGGCAAGAGGCGACCAAGGGGGAAAGAAGCTGTTGCGAAGGGAGCGACATATTTTCTCAATTCAGCCGATATGGCTGCCAAGTTGACATTTTGCCGCCGATCCTTCTTGGCTAGATCTAGAGCGAACATATCGGAATGGTTGCAATGTCTTATTCTGAAGAGCGCCTTTGGGACTTAATCAACGACTCGTGGACGCGCATGAGCCACGAGCAGCGGCGCTTTTGGGAGATGATCAAACTCCTTCCTGAGGAGTGGGAGCTGAAGAATTACGGTGCGTGTTGGGTCGTAGGACTCATTGGCTGAACCGTGATTTACTACAATCATTTCGAACACGATTTTAACCGTTCTACCTGGCTGCAGCAGGGTGTCATAGAGCAATATCAGTCCATGCAATGGGAATTGGAAGATGCAATTCAGCAGCAGCTGGACATCTTCAAGGCTGGTCATCCAGTCGGGCCATGGGAGGACCATCCGCCTCGTGCGGGAGTTTTCCAGCCCAAGCCATGAGCGTTAGGCAATGGCACTACCGATTCTTGCCGGGAACCCAGAGCACATCGGCTCGCCCACAGTCATTGGCATGGCGCGCGGCGACGAACAGGAAATCGGAGAGGCGATTGATGTATTTCAGCGCCGCCGGGCTGATGCGTTCGCCCTCGCTGCGTGACAACGCCACCATCAACCGCTCGGCACGGCGCGCTATGGTGCGGGCAAGATGCAGATGGGCGGAGGCAGGGGTGCCGGCTGGCAGGACGAAGGATCTCAGCGGCTCGAGGTCGGCGTTGAGCACGTCAATATCGTGTTCGATACGCTCGACCTGATGGTCGATGATGCGAAGGGGCTCGTAGGCCGATGGTTCGTCGGTTTCAGGGGTCGAAAGATCGGCGCCGAGATCGAAAAGATCGTTCTGGATGCGCATCAGCATGGCATCGAGATCGGGCATGTCGGCCGTATGCAGCCTCGCGACGCCGATGGCGGAATTGGTTTCGTCGACCGTGCCGTAGCTTTCGACGCGCAGATCGTGTTTCAGCCGCCTCGGACCGGAGACAAGGCCAGTGGTGCCGTCATCGCCGGTCTTGGTGTAGATCTTGTTGAGCTTGACCATCGTTTTCCCGTCGTCAGGCTCTAGGCCGGGCGGCCGCCGCCCGTCAGCCAGAGCGTCAGCATGATCAGGATGACCGCGACCGCCTGCAGCAGGACGCGCAGCTGCATCAGCCGGTTCGAAAGGTTCGGATTGTCGCCCTTCATCATGTTCAGCAGGCCGCGAACGAGAACGATCGCGACGAGGCCCATGACAATGATGGCGGCAACATAAGTAACGGTCGACATGGTTCCTCCACCCTTGTCTTCAGAGCAGCTAAGCTTCTCGCGAAAGCTCGAAGCTGCTCCATTTCATTGTTTCCGCGCAATTCCGGGCGGAAAATGCTGGGCATCTTTCCCGGGATTGCTCTAGTCCAGCCGGCGCATCAGACGATAGAAAAGGTTAGCCGGCAATAGCCTTTTCAAGAGAACACCCTGCTTGGCAGGGGTGGTGACGAGATAATGCGGGCGCGGGTTTTTCACGTTCAACGCCAATTTTAGCACATCATAGACAGCTTCGGGTCCCAATTTATGTTTACTGATCGGGCCCGATCCGTCCAGCCGCCTGAGCTGCCTGCGGTATTCCACCGCATGCACCGAGCCTTCCAGGTCGATATGCTCGTTGATCTTGGCGAGCGCATTGGCGGTGAAGCGCGTGGCGATCGGGCCGGGTTCGATGAGGCTCACATGGATGCCGCTATCCTGCAGCTCCATCCTGAGCGTGATCGTCAGGCCTTCCAGCGCGAATTTCGAGGCCGTGTAGGCACCGCGAAAGCGATAGGGAACGAGACCCAGGATCGAGGAACAATTGACGATGCGGCCATGTCCGTGCTTGCGCATCAGCGGAATGATCTGGCGCGTCAACTCGTGCCAGCCGAAGAAATTCGTCTCGAACTGTTCGCGCAGCACGTCGGTTGTAAGATCCTCGACCGCGCCCGGCTGGCCATAGGCGCCGTTGTTGAACAAGGCGTCAATATGGTCGCCCGTGCGCTCGCGCAGGGTGGCCACGACAGCGGAAATCGTCTCCGGCCGCGTGTAATCCAGCAGCAACGCTTCGATGCCGTCGGCTTCAAGCGCTGCGAGGTCTTCCTGCCTGCGCACGGTTGCGAAAACGCGCCATCCGTCGGTCTTCAACGCCCGGGCGCAGTGGGCGCCGATTCCGGACGAGCAACCAGTTAGCAGGATAATGCGTTGTTCCGTCATGGGATGTTTCCTGTACAAACAGAAACTCGTTTCCCATATTCGGGGACCCGATACAATCGACAACCGGCGGGTGAAGCCGACGTCAAGCGGAGATGGAATGCCGACAGTCCTGCGGACGGTTTACAAGGTGATTTACGACGCGGTGTACCATTTCGTCGAAGATGACGGGTTTGCCATGGCAAGCCATGTAGCGCTTTCGACGCTCCTTGCGGTCTTCCCTTTCCTGATCTTCGGCACGGCGCTGGCGAGCTTCCTCGGCGCCAGCCAGTTTTCGTCGACGGCCGTGCATCTGATCTTCGATACCTGGCCGGAGGCGATCGCCAAGCCTCTGGCGGATCAGGTGGTGCAGGTGCTGACCATTCCGCGCGGCGGCCTTTTGACCATCTCGGTACTGGCAGCCGCCTACTTCGCCTCGAATGGCGTCGAGGCGCTGCGCATATCCCTGAACCGCGCCTATCGCGTGCTGGAAACGCGGCCCTGGTATTTCAATCGCCTCGCTAGCCTTGGCTATGTGCTGATCGCCGTGCTGATCTTTGCTATCCTCAGCATCCTGCTGGTGGCCGTGCCGCTGGCGCTCAACTATACAAGGCAATGGCTGCCGGCGCTCGCCGATATCCTCGAGATCGTCTTCAGCTGGCGAATTTACGGTACGATTTTCCTGTTGCTCGCCGGGCTGCTGATCCTGCATCTGTGGCTGGCCGCCGGCCGCCGCCGCCTGTTCGACGTCATCCCTGGTGTCATACTGACGCTGGTGTTCTGGTCGATCGGCGCATTGCTCTTTGCCTATTATCTCTCGACCTTCGCCAATTACACCGCCACCTATGCCGGCCTGGCGTCCGTGATGATCGTGCTCATCTTCCTCTATATGCTGGCGGTGATCTTCATCATGGGGGCCGAGATCAATGCCGCGCTGATGAAATTCCGGGTGCGGCGGCTGCTGTTCGGCAAGACGGCGAGCCGCCCGGCGGAAGAGACGCCATCGGAAGAGGTGCCCGCCGAATCAGAGGCCGATGCGGCGGCGAAGCTCCGCCGGTGACAGGCCTCGCCGGCGCCATTCGGCGATGCCGGTATCGCCCAGGCTCTTGGAAAGCTTGCGGCCGTTATCGTCCAGCACCAGGCGATGATGATGATAGAGCGGTTCGGGCAGGTTAAGCAGGGTCTGCAGCAGACGATGGATCGAGGTTGCGTGGAAGAGGTCGAGCCCGCGCACGACATGGGTAATGCCCTGTGCCGCATCATCGACGACGACAGACAGATGGTAGCTCGACGGCGCATCGGAGCGCGACAGCACGACATCACCCCAGGCTGCGGGATCGGCCAGGATATCGCCTTTCTCTCCATCGCCGCTTTCCTGCCAATGAAGTCGGCCGCCCACGGTGGCCATTGCCCTTTCCACGTCGAGACGCCAGGCATGTTTCATGCCCGTCGCCAACAGGCGCTGCCGCTCCGCATCACTGCGCTCGCGATCGTCTGAAGGGTAGAGCGGCGTACCGTCGGGATCGCGCGCCCATGGCTTTCCGCTTGCCTCGAAGGCTGCGACCTTCGCCTTGACCTCGCCGCGCGTCAGAAAGGCGGGGTAGACGAGACCGCGCTCGATGAGTGTTTGCAGCGCCTTCTGGTAGGCCGGGAAATGTTCGGACTGCCGGCGCGCCGGCTCCTGCCAGCGAAGGCCGAGCCAGGCGAGATCGGCATGGATGCCGGATTCGAAATCGGGTGTGCAGCGGGCCAGATCTATGTCTTCGATGCGCAGCAGGAAATCACCGCCGGCCTCTTTCGCCATTTCGTGGTTGAGAATGGCCGACAGCGCATGGCCGAGGTGCAACGAGCCATTCGGGCTCGGTGCGAAGCGGAACTTCGGCTTTTGACGGGGAATCTCGATCATGCTTTCTTCTGCCACGAATTTGAACCGGGGACTACGAGACGCAATGCAGATCATTCGAGACGAGGGCGACATTGAACGGGGGTTGGCGGCCCTGCTGGAGCTTGATCCGCGCCTGCGTCCCGTTGCCGCAGAGGCGGGCGCCATACCCCTGCGTCTGCGTCAACCGGGCTTCGAGGGGCTTGCCCATATCATCGTTTCGCAGGTGGTGTCGCGCGCCAGTGCGGATGCGATCTGGGGGAAGATGATCGCTGGCATGGGTGAGGTGACCGCCGAGGGCTATGCCGGCCTGGAGCCGGAGGCGTGGCGAAGCTTCGGCCTGTCGCGAATCAAGCACGATACTTTGGCGCGTGTGGCGGATGCCATTGTTGGAGGCGGCCTTGATTTGCATGGGCTCAGCGCCGAATCACCTGAGAAAGCGCTGTCCGAGCTGATGGCGATCAAGGGAATCGGACCCTGGACGGCTGAGGTCTACATGATGTTTTGCTGCGGTCACGCAGATGTGTTTCCGGTCGGCGACGTGGCGCTGCAGGCCGCGGTCGGCATGGCTTTCGGCCATGCGGAAAGGCCGCTCGCCAAGGCTTTGGCCCGGGAAGCTGCGGTTTGGGCGCCCTGGCGCTCCGTTGCGGCCCGGCTTTTCTGGGCTTATTATGCCGCGAAAACACGGCGAGATGCGCTGCCTATAGTTTAATCAGCAGCTCTTGTGGATTCGCCTTTACGTACTGAATTTATTCGACTTCACAATCCTGTAACAACCGGCCTAATATACAGGTGCAGATGCCGAATCGATCAGGAGGGTTCCTTGACGATTGCAGTCTCCCCGCAGTCCTTGCCGGCGCTCGTCCTGAACGCTGACTATAGGCCGCTGAGTTACTATCCCTTGTCGCTCTGGTCCTGGCAGGACGCGATCAAGGCGGTCTTCCTTGACCGTGTGAATATCATTGCGGAATACGATCACTCCGTGTCGTCACCGAGCTTCTCGATGCGGCTGCCGAGCGTCGTTTGCCTCAAGACATATGTGCAGCCATCCCGTAATCCCGCCTTCACCCGGTTCAACGTCTTCCTGCGTGACCGGTTTGAATGCCAGTATTGCGGCGCGCATGACGACCTCACCTTCGACCACGTCATCCCGCGCGCCCATGGCGGCGAGACGACCTGGGAGAACGTGGTCGCGGCCTGCTCACCGTGCAACCTGCGCAAGGGCAGCAAGCTGCCGAAGCAGGCCGGCATGTTCCCGGCGCAGAAGCCATACCAGCCGACGGTGCAGGACCTGCACAATAACGGCCGGCTGTTTCCGCCGAACTATCTGCACGACAGCTGGCTCGACTATCTCTACTGGGATTCGGAACTGCAGCCGTAAGATCATCCTGGCGATCTTGCACGAGGGGAGTGTAGCACCCCCCTCTGTCCCTTTCGGGACATCTCCCCCACATGGGGGGAGATTGGTAACTCGCGGTGCTCTCCCGCCTCAAGCAAGCACCGAGCTAGCTGCAATCGCTGCTTGTCCTCTTATGGGGAGGACCAGCAGCAAACTCCCAGCGATCTCCCCCCTTGTGGGGGAGATGTCACGAAGTGACAGAGGGGGGTATCAGCGGCGCGTCGTATGAGAGATCGCGGCCGTTCCGCCGAAAAATCAGGCAGCCTTCTTCGCACCAACAAAAGCGATCGCAGCCAGGATGACGCTGGCGATGACGTTCCATCCGGCCATCGACAGGCCGAGGACGCGCAGTGCTGCTTCCGTGCAGGAGGGACCCTTGATGGTCGAGAGTTCGTTCAGGAGGTCACCGGCATTCTGTGTCATGCTGCTGGCGGTCGTCGAGCAGGTCGTCGGGCCTGCCCAGAAGTGCCATTCCACGCCGGCGTGATAGACGCCGATACCGCCGCCGACAACCATCATCAGGCCAGCGATGATCAGCAGTCCGCGGGTGATCCAGGACGGCAGGCCGGCAACCGCCGTCAGCGCGGCGATGATGGCGACCGGGATGCCGTAGTAATAGGGCTGGCGCTGATCCAGGCAGAGCGCGCAGGGAATATAGCCGCCAATATGCTGGAAGCCGAGCGCCGTGCCGATGACGATGATCATGCCGATCGTCAGGAGAGCGCTATAGCCGAGGCCGGCGCGGGAGGAGGTCGAAGTCGTGGGCATGCGCGGGGGCTCCTTGGTCAACTTGCCAGGGCAAAATGGAAGATGCCGTAGAGGGCAATGAGTACGGCAGCGGCGGCCATGGCGATCTGGCCTAGGCGCTTTTCGATGAAGTGGCGGATGGATTCACCATAGCGGCGCAGCAGGAAGGCTAGCAGAAAGAAGCGGGCGCCGCGGGCGACGATGGCCGAGATGATGAAGAGGCCGAGATCGATATGGGCGACGCCGGACAGGATCGTCACCACCTTGATCGGCGGCAGATGTGCCAGGCCCGATGTGACCAGCAGCAGCAGAACCCATTCATAGGTAACGCCGGCGCTCATCTGGTTGAAGGCGTCGAGCTTGCCGTAGAATTCCAGGATCGGCTTGGCGATGGCCTCGAAGGCGTAATAGCCGAGTGCCCAGCCGGCAATGCCGCCGAGCACGGAGGCGACCGTCGCCGTCAGCGCATAGCGCCAGGCGCGCTCGGGCCTTGCTAGCGACATCGGCAGGAACAGCACGTCCGCCGGGACGAGGAAGACGGAACTCTCGACGAAGGCAATAACGGCCAACCAGATTTCCGCCGATTTGCGGCCGGCAAGCGACATGGTCCAGTCGTAAAGTCTTCGAAGCATACGGCCCCCTATTGCTGCGTTGCAAACCTTTAGGGGGCAGGATTATGGCTGTAAATGGTCGCTGGCTGACGGAACCCGCACAAAATCAAAATTTTTCGTGATGGTGAGGCCTCGATAAGCCTGCTTTTCTAACGGATTGACGGATGGTTGCTCAGGCTGGCTCACATTGCGCACAGCCTGGATACATCACAATTCTCGGCGATGGAGCGTGTTGCCCATGCTCAGCTTCAGCGTTTGGTCTGCGGACGGATGGGGCGGCCTCGCTCGATCCGGAGAGCTTTGAGAAGTCCGGACTTTTCAAGTCGCGCCGCCACGTTACCGCTGATGATCTCCCGGAACACCGTGTCGGTCTTCTCGCGGATCGGAGAGATGAACAGTTTCCGATGTTTGGTCATGATCACACCCCCAGATAGAGTGTTGGAAGGCTAACCATGAGGACGGCCGCGATTCCGGCCATCAGGACGGACGTCTCTATCAATAACAACGCAAACCTGCGGCCACTGATGATGAAAAGAGAATTTTCCATCTCAACTCCTTGTTATAATTATTTTCTAAGAGATGGCCACCATATCACATATTTTTAGAAAAATTTCATATATTATTAAAAATAGGGAATTTTTATTTTTCGGACGTGAGCGCATCCATATTAGCTCGAGCGAAGGTCGTCGCAATCGATGCGACGGCTCGAATGAAGTTGGTGCCGCATCGATGGGGACGCAAGGCCAAAGAAAAAGGCGGCTGTGAGCCGCCTTTGCCTGTCTTGCTATCCAGTCAGCGGATGCTACTGCCGATGGAGTTCCACGCGGCGGTTCTTTGCGCGTCCCTCTTCATTGTCGTTCGGTGCCACGGGCGACTGCAGGCCTTCGCCGCTTGCCTTGAGGCGATCCTGCGCAACACCATAGGTGCTGACCAGATCGGCGACGACAGCGTCTGCCCGTTCCTTCGACAATTTCAGGTTGAAATCAGCGCCGCCGATATTATCGGTGTAGCCGACCACGGAGAGCTTCTCGTTCGGCTGATCCTTCAGGAATTTGCCGATTTCATCGAGGCTTGGACGCGAGTCCGGCTTGATCACCGCCTTGTTGAAGTCGAAGTGAATGCCGTAGAGCAGCACCTTGCCCGAGGTATCGAGCGCCTTGTTGATGTCAGACGCGGTGACCAGAACCATCTGGTTTTTCAGCTCGCCGACCTGCAGCGTGTCGAGACGAACATAGACCTGGCCCTTGACTGCCTCGAACTCCGGCACATAGCCGTCTTCGAATTCAATCACATAAAGCGCGAGATAGGTCTTGGCACCACCTTCTTCCTTCACGGCAGCCACATAGCGTGCCTCGTCAGGGCTGAAGCCGAAAAGCTGGCCGCCGGGGCCCTTTTCTCCGAAGACATCTTCCAGCCGGCTGGTATCCTCCTGCTTTGCCTGAAACAGGATCTTATAGCCTGCGGACTGCAGATCGTTCAGATAGTTGCGGAACACCTCGGCCGAGGAAGGCCCGGCAGGAACGGAATAGACGTTCTGCGCCAGACGACCTTCCAGCTCTTCCTTGCTGGCAAAGCCAGACTTGTCCGGATCATCCTCGTTCTTGGTCCATTTTCCCGTCGGCAAAGTGTATTCTGCGAAGTTGCGCCCATCGCACAGCTCGATCGATGAACCTTCGAAGCGCTTGATGCCGGGAAAATCCTTGCAGCCCGCCTTGTCGGCAGCGAAGACCGATGATGAGACGGAAATCGCCGTCAACACGATGGCCGCGAAGACCCCGCTTAAGAGTTTCGATGTCATGATTACCCCCAAAAATGACAGAGTGACGCGTCATCGGCGATCCAAATGCGCCAGGCCGCCCGATGTCACGATTGCTTTATAGGGTCGTAAAGTGCATTTCGCAATATGGGAAATGAGGTACAGGAAATGGCATTGCCGGCGCGTTCGGCTGACAGGTGCGGGGGTTTCGGGGCTTGGATCAACCGCGGTGGCCTCGCCTCGGTTTTAACGCAGCCCCGGAGGCGCCTGCCTCAATAATACTCGACGCGCGTCTCATTGAGCACGACGCGGATGACCCGATAGACATACAGGAAGCTGGCAAGACCAAGGGTCACGATGATCAGAATGGCCCAAAGAATGACGTGTCCTATCGAGTGACCAATATTGAAGGTGCAGTTAAAACGACCGATTGGGCGACCGGAACCATCCAGCAGTTCGGTTTTATTCAGGACAGTCCGGTTAAGGTAATAGGGAAATACGATCAGGGCCAGGCCGAGCGTGACGATCGTCAATATGATCCAGAGAACGACGCTGCCGATCGCTTCAACTATGCTGAATGTGCATCTCAGTCGGCCGATGCGAGTCGTGGCTACAGTGATTTCGGACAATGTATTCACCTTTCAAAATACTAGCGGGTGCTTGGGTCGGATTCGATAAATGCAATGAAAAACGCTATTCCGGAATGGTGCATACCACTATCGGAAATCGCGCATAAGTGGTATTTATAAATATTTTCTACTTCGGGATCGGTAGGGGCGAACCATATCCCGGCACATTGAGTGCGGTCGAAAAATGAAACAGGCGCGATCCAATATGGCGTTTAAGAAGCGCCTTCGTACACTTTGCAATGCGACGGTATTCGCGCCGCCGCCAAAATGATGCGCGCGGATCGAGCTTTAGATTTCGGCCGAGGCGGCACCTGCTCTTGGAGCAATGCTGGTAGCGGCGGCGATGATGCTGGTGATTGATGGTGCCCCATGCCGGAGTCGAACCAGCACTTCTTTCGAAACTCGATTTTGAGTCGAGCGCGTCTACCAATTCCGCCAATGGGGCAACGGATCATGACGAGGCGGCTGTCTAGCATGTGATCGGCGGGGCGCGCAAGCCGGGTTCGGCACATATTGCGAGTGTTTCCGCAGGGTTGCGGTTTGGCCCATGGCGTTGATGACGCCATGGGCTTTTTGCTGCTGAAGCTCAGTGAGCCATGGCCGGGCGCTTGGTGGTGGAGCCGGACTTTTGCAGCGTGATCGCCAGGATCGCGGCGAGCAGGCAGAAGGCGCCTGCAACGAAGAAGGCGGGCAGGTAGGTGTTGAGCTCGGTACGCGTCAGGCCGGCGCCATAGGCGGCGGTGGCCGCACCCAGCTGGTGGCCTGCAAAGACCCAGCCGAAGACGAGGCCGGCCTTTTCGCGGCCGAAGCGATCGGCGGCGATCTTGACGGTCGGCGGCACGGTGGCGATCCAGTCGAGGCCATAGAAGACCGCGAAGATCGACAGGCCGTAGAAGGTGAAGTCGCTGAAGGGCAGGTAGACCAGCGACAGGCCGCGCAAGCCGTAATACCAGAAGAGCAGCCAGCGATTGTCGAAGCGGTCGGAGAGCCAGCCGGAGCCGATCGTACCGAAGAAATCGAAGATGCCCATGACGGCAAGCACGCTGGCGGCCGCGACCGGCACGATGCCGAAATCACCGCAGAGCGTTACGAAATGCGTCTGGATCAGGCCATTGGTCGAGAGGCCGCAGATGAAGAAGGTGGCAAACAGGATCCAGAAGGTGGAGGTGGTGGACACTTCTCTCAGGATCGACAGCGGCGAGGCGAGCGCCGCCTTGAGGTTCCTGGTGGCCGGCGGCGGCGGTGTGACGTGGATTTCGCCGACCAGCGGCAGATTGACGTCCGAAGGGCGGTCGCGCATCAAAAGCAGCACGATGAGGGCCGCAACGACGATCATGCCGCAGACGAAGATGACGGTGGTGCGCCAGCCGTAGCGCGTCGTCAGCTCGGCCATCAGCGGCAGAAACACGAGCTGCCCGGTTGCGGAGCTTGCCGACAGCATGCCGATGACAAGGCCGCGATGCTTGGTGAACCAGCGCGTCGACACAGTCGCCGCCAGCACCATGGCGGTGAGGCCGGTGCCGAAGCCGACGATGATGCCCCAGCAGAGCAGCAGCTGCCAGACCTGCGTCATGAACAATGAGCCGATGAAGCCGACGCTGATGGTGGCAAGCGCGAAAACGATGACCTTGCGAACGCCGAAGTAATTCATGAAGGCGGCGGCGAAGGGTCCCATCAGGCCGAACAGCAACAGCCGGACGGCGAGTGCCGAGGAAATGGAGGACGTGCTCCAGCCGAACTCGTCCTCCAGCGGCTTGATGAGCACGCCGGGTGCGCCCATGGCGCCCGCGGTGACGAGCATGGTGAGGAAGGTGGCGCCGACGACGACCCATCCGTAATGGATGTTGCGCCGGGCGAGCGTCGAAGCAAGAGCAGTCGAGACCATGGGGTGCGTTCCAATAAGTTTCTTAATCTAGGTATCAGGGGCGGAAGGGCGGTGAAAGCGCTTGATCGCGAAAGGCCAGGGGTACCGTTTCGCTTGTAGCGCCAGGCCGCTCTTCCGGCTTGAACGTTTGTGTAAAGGCGTTTAGATGATAGCGATCATATTTGTTGCATATTCATGATGGTCATCATATAAATTGTCAATACAGATTTATTGAAGCTCTGATGGAGTTTTTTGATGAGAGTGAGCCGGGAAAAATTTGCCGAGAACCGCGAGAAGATTCTTGCGGTTGCGGGGGAGCTTTTTCGCGAAAAGGGTTTTGACGGCATCGGTGTCGCCGAGATCATGAAGGCCGCCGGCCTGACGCATGGCGGCTTCTACGGCCATTTCGAATCGAAGGACGAGCTCGCCTGCGAGGCCAGCAAGGCGCTGGTATCGCGCTCGCTCGAGCGCTGGAAGGAAGTGGCGGCGAGCTCACCCGACCAGCCGCTGGAGGCGCTGCTCGCCCATTATCTCTCGCATCGCAACGTCGTGGAGCATGCGACAGGCTGCGTTTTTGCGTCATTGACGCAGGAGGTCAGCCGTCATGGCCCGGAAATGCAATCGACCTTTACCGGCGGGCTGATGGGGCTGGTGGAAGTGCTTGAGGATATCGTTCCGGGCGAGACTGCGGAGGACCGCCGCCGCAGGGCCTTTGCCAGCCTTTCGGCCATGGTTGGCGCCGTCATCCTGGCTCGCGCCATGGACGATACGGCGCTCTCACACGAATTTCTGTCGGCAACCCGGCAGGAGCTGACGCCGCCGCCGGGTAGCGACAAGGATTGATCGATCCTTTTTAGTCGCGGAAGGCGAGCAGCCCGTTTGCCTCGACGATTTCCTTGAACTTGCCGTCGGGTGCGGCGGCAAGCAGCTCTGCGCGTAACGCGGCTTCGAAATCGGCGGCCTTGTCGCCCAGCGCCTGTGGCGAGGTCGACGACATCGAGAAGACGCGGCCGACGATATCCTCGATATCCCTCGTATATTCCGTGACGACGCCGATGCGTTCGAGATTGCGGAAGGGCGAGCCCAGTAGCATGGCTTCATGCGGCGCCCAGGCCTTGCTCTTGCGCAGCAGGCGGTCGGCATTGCGTTCCGGCGAATAGGTTTCAGCCAGCGGCTCGACGATCCCGCGCCAATCCGGCTCCGCCAAAATGCTCTTGTCGTGGAAAAGCACGACCGCGCCACCCGGCTCGATCAGCCTGTCCAGTGCTTCAAGCGTTGCCGGCCTGTCCATCCAATGGAATGAGCGGCCCATGACGCAGAGGTGTAGCTTGCCGATTTGAGGTCCGAGATCGTAGGACGAGCCCTGCTTGACGGTGATGTCGACGCCGGCATCCTGAGCGCCGGCTTCGGCGGCGGCAAGCATTTCCGGCTCCGGATCCATGGCGGTGACGGTTGCGCCCTGCAGCCGGGCGAAGGCGATGCCGAGCTGGCCGGGGCCGCAGCCAAGGTCGAGCACATGATCGCCGGCTTTCAGGCCACTGCGCTCGGCGACGCGGTCGATCAGCCTGTCCGGATAGGGAATGCGGTAGCGCAGGTAATAGGCCGCGGTCGATTGAAAGCGCCGCGCTATAAAGGGAACTGTGGTCATCGGATATTATCCTCGGGGCTAGGAACCTCGACCTGTTAAGCCTCAACTGTGACCCGTTCGTGAAGTCACTTTTGCGCGATTTGCCGCGGGGTCATCGGCCTCGGAGGGTTGGATTGCCCCTCACCCTAGCCCTCTCCCCGCTCGCGGCAGGGCAATTGCATATGGGCAATGCCGGCGCCAATAGTTCCTTCTCCCCTTGGGGAGAAGGTGGCCCGAAGGGTCGGATGAGGGGGGTAACTCCGCTCTGAACTCATCGGCTTTTGTGCTCTTGGCACCCCCTCATCCGCCTGTTGGCACCTTGTGTGTTGTATCTCTGTTAGACTGCTGCCTGTCCGGTTTGTCGGCCCGATGTTCGCGCATCAGGCCGACCACCGTCGGAAGGACCGTCGGC
>NZ_LXKN01000006.1 GCF_001692325.1 Rhizobium sp. AC27/96
CGAGATTGTAGGCCTTGCGGGGGTATTGCGGGGACATTTGTCGGCGTCCCTGCCAGATTACATGGTTCCTGCAGCCTTTGTGGTGCTTGATGAGCTGCCGTTGACCCCGAACGGCAAGGTGGATCGTCGTGCGCTGCCAGCACCGGCAGACGAGGCTTATGCACGGGGAGCCAGCGAAGCGCCGGTCGGCGAGATCGAGACGATGCTGGCCGACCTTTGGAGCGAGCTGCTCGGCGTCGAGCGGATCGGGCGCGGCGACAACTTCTTCGAACTCGGCGGCCATTCACTGCTGGCCGTGCGGATGATCAGCAGGATACGGCGTGAGTTCGGGGTCGAGTTCAGAATGGCGAGGCTTTTTGCCCAGCCGGTGCTGTTGGAGATGGCCGAGGCGATATCGGAGCTTGTCGGGAGTTCCGGTCGCCAGATGCTGCCGGCCATCAGGCCTGTCGACCGCGCTGGCGTGTTGCCGCTCTCATTTGCCCAGCAGCGCCTGTGGTTCCTCGG
>NZ_LXKN01000007.1 GCF_001692325.1 Rhizobium sp. AC27/96
AGCGCATCAAATTATCACTGGGCTCACGCAGTCCCGTCGAGTATCAAGAAAGCCTTGGCCTAACAGTATAAATTAGTCCAACTTTTTATCCGCATCCCCGAATCCCATGCAAACGGCAAGGGCGCGCCCATCTCCTGGCTGACGGCCTGGGCGATATCCTCGAAACGCTCGTTGTAGCACGCCAGAATCCGCTTCAGGAGCGCCAGGCGCTCTTCCTTCGACGCCAGCGAAAAGCTCTCAAAGGCCTCCTTTGCCGCGGCGACAGCCTTGTTTACATCGGCAGCGGAACCGACAGATATGGCGGTATAGGCCTCCTCGGTGGAGGGGTCGATAACCTCGATCGTCTTCGGCACAACAGGATCGACCCAGGAACCGTCGATGAAGAATTTCAGGTGATTGTTCATGTGTTCTCCATTGTCGTTGGTGAGCTTACGCCGGAAGTATCGGGCAGGAAGTGCCCGGTCGAAGCGAGGCGAAGAAACGGTTGCCGGTCGTCATGGCAGCATGTTCCGATTGCCGGGGTAAGTCGGCCGCCAGGCTATATTTATCCTCTGAAAGAAGGTAGACGCGCAAGCTGCGCCCATGAAAAACGACGCCTTCCACAGTTAGGCCGGCCGAACCTTCGCTGTGTTCATGCGGGACGAAAATATCATCCGCCGGGGCGGTGCCGGAAACTGCCTTCAACAACGTTGGCAAGCGGCCATTTTTGGAATAGCCGAATGGTTTAAGCCGCCTGAACGAGATCCTGCAGGTAAATGCGGGATGTTCATCAAGGATTGAGGGATCGGTATTCCATGGGAGGAAGCAACATGCTGGCACGCGCGGTAATCTGCTTATGTTTGCTATCGACATCAACTGCCGCTGCTGATGGCAAGCTCTATAAAAACTCGAGATTTGGCTACTCGATCGACATCCCGTCCGCATTCAGGATCGTCTCGATTGCCGACAATGGCGACGGTATGAGCCTCGAGTCGGCCTCCGGATCGGCGAAGCTCCTGGTGTGGGGCAACAACATCATGCAGGAGAGCTTCAAGGCAGAGAGCGCCGAGCGACGCAAGTTTTACGTCGAGGAAGGGTGGCAGATCACCTACGAAAAGCGCGCTGCGAAATGGGCAAGCTTTTCCGGAACCCATGGCGAGCGCATCCTCTATGTGAGGCAGATCGGGCTCTGCGATGGCGCCATGGGCAATTTTTCGCTCGAATATCCTCAGAACGATCAAAAGCTTTATGGCGCCATAGTAGATGGTCTCGTGAAGAGCCTTGCAGCCGCTGGACCCTGCGAGTGAAATTGCCTATTCCGCAGCCGCTGTTGCTTCCTTCACCGCCAGTTCGGCCATGGCGAGCGCTGCCTCGCGGGTCTTGGCAGCAGCGATGAAGCGGCCATTGTGGCAGAAGGTTGCGCCCTCCACCCCGCAGGCAGACTCCAGGTCGCCGCCGGTCAGGCCAGCCCAGGCTGCAGGTAGATCAGCCCGCAGCTCAAACCCCTCTTCAGCGCGGCGAATGCCGGTGAGGCACCAGTCCTTCTCACGCGGGTGAACGACGAACAGCAGGTGATCGGCGCGTGCCTTCACGATGGCGGGCCGGAACGGCATTCCCATTGGCAGTTCCAGCACAAGCCCCTCGCCCGTTTTCACGATGGCCTGGTGCACAAGCGCCTCGGCACGCAATTTTGCGGCGCTTTGTCCGATCCTCGCCTCGACGAAACGGCGGGCGATGGCCAGAGCGTCGTGGAAGCTGCGATCCTCGGCCCCAGGGTCGGTTTCGTCGAAAACGGGCTTCAAGGTTTCCAGCAAAGCGGGCAGCGTCAACCCGGCCAGTGGCCCTGCAACGGCGGGGCTGAGCGCGCCATTGTCGACCAGATCGACCGGCAGCACGAACCTCGCATCGAAGGAAGCGTGGACCAACTCAATATCAGCTTTGGGAAGGCCATAGGCGGCAAGATAATCCCGCCCAAAGTGCTTCCAGATCAATCCAAACGAACTGAAGGGCTGACCGTCGTCGCGGAGCGGCGCACCACGCTGATGATGGTCGAAGATGCGCTCGGCTGCGTTATACTTCCCGCCGACGTCGTAGATGATGCGGTCTGCACCCGGCGTGATCCATTCCGGCGCCCTGCTGCGAACGATGCGAGCCTGCGGGAAAAGCCGGGTCAGGATGACGCTCGACAGCAGCTCATCGGCATGGAAGCCACCGGAATGGGTGACGAGGAAATCTGGATTCATGCCGGAACGCACCTTGTTGTTCGCGAAGTACCCTCTTGGGGTCGGCACCAGATAACTGCTGCGGGATGTCAGCTCAACCCACCATTCACTCATTTCGACGCAATAAAGGAATTCCAGCATCGGACGGTGAGTGCGGTGATCTCGGTATGAGCGGCACGAGTGAGCGGCTTTTGGCCTCACCTCCAGCAGGCACAGGCTCCGAGGAATAGCCGGCCTCGATTTGCCGTCGCGGAAGCCTTTACCGTCGACACCGCCATTTTCCAACTTGCTGTCATTTGCCTGTCAAGGAGCTCCTATATTGAACCGTTAAGCGGCGATGCACGGCTGTGCAATGGGGGTTTTCTTGGATCAAGGCGCGTTTTTGGAGCTTGACGGCATTGCGAGCAAGTATGGTTCGACATCCGTTTTGTCGGATATCAACCTGCGTATTGAACGTGGTGAATTCGTCGCTCTTCTCGGTTCTTCGGGATGCGGAAAGACGACATTACTCCGGGTGCTCGCAGGCTTCGTCAATCCATCTGCCGGGCGCGTGGTTGTGCGCCATCGCGATGTGACCGGTCTTGCGCCGGACAAGCGCGGCATGGCGCTGGTTTTCCAGTCCTACGCGTTGTGGCCGCATATGACGGTCGATCAAAACATCGGTTATGGGCTGAAGCTCAAGGGCGTGTCGAAAGCCGGGATTGCCGAGAAAGTTGCCGCGATGGAGACCCTTCTGGGTCTTAAGGGCCTGGGAGCGAGGAAGCCGATAGCGCTTTCCGGCGGTCAGCGGCAGCGCGTGGCGCTCGGGCGGGCGCTTGCGGTCGATCCGGAAATACTTCTGCTCGACGAGCCGCTCTCCAATCTGGACGCCAGAATTCGCCTGACAGTCCGCCATGAGCTGCGCGCGCTGCAGAAGCGCCTCGGCATCACTGCGATCCACGTCACGCATGATCGTGAGGAAGCGATGGTGCTCGCCGACCGGATCATCATTCTCGATGCCGGTCGCATCGCTCAGAACGGCACGCCGGAACAGGTATACAACCAGCCTGGCTCTGCCTTCGTTGCCGCCTTCATGGGTGCGGAGAACTCACTGCCGCTTAGCGGTGTGGTAAAGGCGGATACGTTCGTCATCGCCGAGAGTAAGATCAACGAGACGGCTCAGATTCCAATGCTGTGCTCGCCGCTTTCGGATGGAGAGGTGGAAGCGCGCTTCCGCCCTGAGGCAGCCCGCCTGTTCTCGATCACGGAATCCTGCCCCGATGACGGTATCCGCTTCAGGGGCACGGTCGCCACTGCAACCTATCCCGGCGGCTACTGGCGCCATTCGGTCCGCGTTGGCGAGCACGAAATTCTCGCAGACGGGCATCGCGCTTTCGAACCGGGCGAGGAAGTCATCGTGCATGTGGCGCCACAAGCGCTTTTTCTTTTCCCAAGCCGTGATCGGGCAAAGCCGGCCGATCACCAGCAGTAGATGGGAATATCGACCCCCGCAGCCTTAACCTGAACAATGGAGTAGTGTTCATGAAAAGATTGGCTTATGCAGCGTTCGCGCTGGCGCTTGCAACCATCCCCGTCAAAGCTGAAGAACTGACGGTCGCAACAGCAGGCGACCAGAACATGGTTGATTATATCAACCAGTACCTCGGCCCGTTGTTTGAGAAGACTTACCCCGGCAACACGGTTCGCGCAGTCGGCACTGGCCCTGGCGATGCCGGCTCGCAGAAGATCCTCGAGCGCTTCGATGCTCAGGCTGCCGCCAAAAGCCCTGTCTGGGATGTCGACGTCGCTGTCGTCCATGAAAAGTTCGCCGGCCCGCTGGTCGAAAAGGGCTATCTCGAAAAGTATCGCGGCAGCATCGACACGGGTACGTTCGTCACCCGCGACAACGCCAAGAATGCACTCGGCGCCAATGTCGACGGCTATGTCATGCCGATGTTCAACAGCCAGACGGCGATCGCCTACAATCCGGCCATGGTGCCGAACCCGCCCAAGACCTATTCGGAACTGGCAGACTGGGTAAAGGCGCATCCGAAGCAGTTCGGCTATAACGGCATCAAGGGCGGCGCTTCGGGCGTAAGCTTCGTCATGGGCTGGGTCTACGCATTCGGTGACGGTGATGCTCAGAACCTCATGGTCGGTCCCTACAAGGAAGAAGAGACAAAGAAGTGGGGCGGCGCCTTCAAGAGCCTCGCCGACTTCACGAAGAATGCGACGCTGACGCCGGGCAATGCCGGAACGCTCGATCTCCTGAGCCGTGGCGAGATCGCCATGGGCCCGGTTTGGGTCGACATGTTCTACAGCTGGCAGGCCAGCGGCCAGCTCCCGCCGGATCTGAAGCTCTTCCTCCCCTCGCCCGGCATGCCTGGCCAGCCGATGCACTACATCATCCCGGCAAAGACCGGCCACAAGGAACTGGCCGAAAAGTTCGTGGCGCTCGCGACGAGCCCGAAAGTCCAGGCCGATGGCATCGTCAAGCGCTTCAACTGGTATCCGGGCATCGATGCGACCCGCGTAAAGGCTGAGCTGGACGAGGCCACCTGGAACAAGCTGTTCGTGGACATCTCGCCGGAAGATCTGGCGACCAAGGGCAAGCCCTTCCCGATCGCCAAGTACAACAACGCCATTCTCGAAGCCTATGAGAACTCGGTGAAGTAACCAATGCCGCAAGGCTGGCTCCCCGCTCAACCGGCGGGGAGCTCCACACAAGTCAGACGGGCTGCCGATGCGAAACTATATGATTGGACTGTTGCTTGTGCTGCCGGCGCTGACGGTGATCGCGCTTCTCTTCATCCTGCCCATGGTCATGTCCGGCATCGGCGCCTTTCAGCTTGAAGGCGGCAACTATGGTCTTGGCAATTTCCAAAAGGCATTCGATCTCTACGCCAAGGACATCCTGTTCACAGTCGTGATCGTCAGCCTTTCATCGGCATTGGTCGGGATTATTTCGGTTGCCATCGGCGGCTATCTGACCCTTGGCGGCAATCCCTTGGCGATTGCCATCCTGCGCTGGCTCTATCGGTGGCCCCTGTTCATTCCATTCATCGTCGTGGGGCAAATACTTCGGACCTTTTTGTCGAAGAGCGGGTTGATGAACAGCACCGCCGTCAGTCTTGGATTGATCTCGCCGATCGATACAACGAGCTTTCTCGACTGGCGGGGTATCGTCTTCGCATTCGTTTGGAAACAGACGCCCTTCGTCGCCATGCTGGTCGCTGGCGCCATGGCCTCGATCAACCGCGACAATATCGAGGCGGCGCGCAATCTTGGTGCCGGACGGCTGCGTATCCTAGTCGAGATTCTCGTGCCGCAGGTCGCCGTCACGCTGACCGTCGGGCTTGTTCTCTCCTTTGTGACGATGATGTCCGTACTTTCGGTGCCGATGATGATCAACGCCCAGTCACCGACAATGCTCACCGCCGACATTGCCTTTCGCGTCAATGCCTATGGCGACTATGGCGTCGCCAATGCGCTGGGGATCATCTCGCTCGTGCTCGCATGCTCGGTCGCATGGATTTATCTGCGCCAAAATCTGAAGGCACGCGCATGACCCTCATCAACTCCAATATCCAGGCTCGACTAAGCCTTCTTTGGTGGGTGCCGCGTGGCATCGTCTTCGGCCTGATCGCTTTCCTGATTTTCGGACCGATTGCAAACCTGCTGCTGTGGACGGTGGCGGAGAAATGGTATTTCCCCCACGCCCTCCCCCTCCAATACGGGTTCAGCTCGTGGGTTCGCGTCTTCGCGCCGCGTGGTGGTGCGACGGAGTCGCTGGTCAACTCGCTCATCGTGGCAGTCCTGACCGTGATCGTTTCCCTGTTGCTGGCAATCCCGGCGGGTTACGCGCTGGCGCGCCTGAAGCTGCCGTTGCGGGGGTTGATCCTGCTTGCCTTCCTCATTCCGCAGGCCTTTCCCAATCTGACGATCTACGTCAACGTCGCCCGGATTTTCTACGAGCTTCGCCTGAACGGAACCATTCCCGGCGTGGTGCTGGTCCACGTCTCCCATGGATTGGTCTACGCCGTCTGGATCGCGACGGCCTCTTTCTCTGCGATCGAGATCGAACTCGAGCAGGCGGCGCGCTCCGTCGGCGCAGGCGCATTGAGGGCATTCTGGGATATCACCCTGCCCCTTGCCGCACCGGGTCTGATGGCCAGCGCCATATTCGTGTTTCTGGAAAGTCTGGACGAGTTTACCGGCAGCTATTTCGTCGGCGCCCCCGACGTCAACATGCTGCCATTGCTCCTTTACACGGCCGCATCAGGAGGAAACTATCAGATCGCCTCGATCACAGCCTTGTTGCTGCTCGTTCCTTCCTTGCTGTTCATGCTGATGGTAGAGAGGTTCCTCAAGTCGGACGTCCTTTCACGAGTGGGTCATTGATATTGGGCAGTAGCGAAAGCGAAGAACGGCAGAGGGAGCGGCGCTTTGTCAGCGCCGAGGACGTGGCCAGATTGGCGGGCGTGTCCCGATCGGCAGTCTCCAGAACCTTCACCCCCGGCGCCAGCGTGGCCCCGTTGACCCGTGACAAGGTCATGCGCGCGGCCGAGCATCTCGGATATCAGGTGAACGACCTGGCGAGAGCGGTGCTCAACAACCACAGCCGGTTGGTCGGGATCGTCGCCACCAATCCGGAGCTTGGCTTTCGCGCCCACCTTGCCGCGGCGCTCGCCAAGGCCCTCATTCAGCGGGGCAGCATCCCGATCCTGATCAATACGGGGCAGACCGAAGAAGAACTGCTGGCCGCACAGAAAACCTTGATCGGCCATCGCGCCGAGGCAACGATCATCCTCTCGGGATCGACGCCGAAGAACTTCGTGGACCTTGCCCATCGCAACGGCCAGTCGATCGTGGCGATCGGACGGTCAGAGCCGGGAGCGGATCAGGTGCGCGTCGGCAATACGGCTGCAGCGGCTAAGGCGGCGGAGATGTTTGTGCGGCGCGGTCATCGCCTTCTTGGGATAGCCGGGTCGCATTCCGGCACGCCAAGCATCACCGAGCGTGAGACAGGCTTCGTGCAGGCGGGAAAAGCGCTGGGAGCGACTGTCGTCGTCGCCAAGGGGCAAAATACGGATTACGCGGGCGGACTTGAGGCGGCACGCCAACTGTTGTGCGGCGACGATCGCCTGGAGGCGGTGTTCTGCGTCAATGATCAGATCGCATTTGGGCTGATGGATTTTGCGCGGAGCGAACTGGGATTGAGCATCCCGAACGATCTGGCGGTGATCGGGTTCGACGACGTGCCGGAAGCCAGCTGGCTGAGCTATCGCCTGACGACCTTTCGTCAGGATCCGGTCCTGATGGCCCGGCAGGCGGTTGATCTCATCGACCGAAGATTTGCCAATCCGGACGCGGCGCCGTTCACGGAGAGCGTCGTCCCCGAGCTTGTGACGAGGCTGAGCGCTACTTAATACGCTCCTGTGATTGCAAATGGGCTGATCGCACTCCGTGCGCAACATTGGACGGGAGGTTCGCGATTTCAATCCGCCTACAGCTCTGGGCAAGTCGCAACATATAGGCCTACCCCTGTAAATTGTAGCGGGGGTAGCAATGCAAATCCAATCGGTGTCGACGTCGCCAACGTCGAACAGTCTGATTTCGGCGAATGATGGCATCAAGAAGCAGCGCCAGGATCCGCGCCGGATACTCTTGAGCTCAAGCTCCGATGCCAGAGCCCGTGCTCAAAGCAAGATCGAAGATGCGAAGCAGGAACTTGATTTTCTGAAGCGCTATGGTTTCCCGCCGCAAGTCATCGCCGGGATCGCGGGGGAACTCGCGCGTTCGGTGGGCGCCGCTGCGCAACAATTCTCCCAGGCGATCGGAGCTGCCGGCGCGTCTTCCGCAGTGCCAAGTGCCCCCGTCGCCGACGCGGCGGCCAGCGCGGAAGCAGGCGCGGTGTTATCGGACGATACCGAGTCCAACACCACCAAGGATGCCAGCACGACGAATGACGGCCAGGCGAATGATGCCAAGGCGGACGACCCCGATGGCGTCGATGCAAAGCAGGCCAAGCTCGCCTACCATGCCATGGTCGAGGATGGTAACGCAGGCTCCGGTTTCTCGTCGGGCGATCAGAAGATCGTCGATCAGTTCAATGCGATACTGGCGGAGATCAAGGCGCTTCTCGACAAGGCCAAACGTGACATGCAGGCCGATAAGCAGGCGGCTTCCCAGCCTGCCTCGGCGGAGATGCCTGGTGACGACACAATGATGCAGCCACCGGCCGGCAGTGCAGGCTCGACGGCCCTGTTTATCTGATCCAGCCATCTATTGATGGCTTGGCGCATCGTTTCCAGTCCACAACTTATTGGCATGCCCAACTGGGTGGTTTGCTTGGTGACTCAAACCACCCGTTTGGGTAGCTTAGATATACCTAAAGTAGTGATATAATTCGAGCTACCGGGTTGGATGCCACCCCCGACCCGGCAACTGCAGCGTCCGACGAGGCCGTGCCCCCCGCTGGTTTCGTCGGACACGCTCCAGATGGTTTCCAGCCGATCTGGAAGCCTCGGCAATTGGCCACGGCGCGCTTTCCAAACGTAGAATACAGCCCACACGACATGCTTGCGCTCAGGCGCGTGCTGGTGACCTGACCAGGGCTGCCGTCCGCGAAATGCAGCGTGAAGCCGTTACCTGTCGGCCGGAATGCTCTCCAGAAAGTCACGAGTTTCCGCCACGACGCGATCCTGAAACGCGATTTCCCGCACTTGCGCAGACCCCTGCATCGGCTTTCCGACCTCGTCGAAGTAAACGCCCGTCACCTTTCCCGCATTCAGCAGCACCTTCACCGCTTCGCGGGCCGCCAGCTTCGGAGTGCTCCAGTATTTGATGTAGGGCGCGAGGGGCGAGAGGACGTACTTCATCAGAAGGCGCAGGAAGATATTGGCATCGCGTCCAAGGCCGCTGCCTGGACTGAAACCAGGCTCCAGGGCGTTGACGTAAAGGCGCGGGTTCTCGCGTGCCAGTGTGTAGACGGTTGCGAGGTTGCATTGTTTCGAGGTGGCGTAGGCGTCCGCACCGGGCATCTTCGACCCGTCCGCTTTCCACTCGCCCCGCGCGCTCGCCTCAACCGAAATGTAGCGACCACCTCGAAAACCCGCCACTCTGGCAGGCTTTCGCTCGGGGTCCTCCACGCCCGATGCGATGAAAACGACGTTCGCGCCATCGGGCAGATGCGGCAGAAGCGCTTCGGTGAGTGCAAACGGGCCGAGATGGTTGGTGGAAAAGGTCGTATCCCAGCCTAGTGTGTTCCTCGTCGCCTTTAGCTGCATGATACCCGCATTGTTCAACAGGCCCCCGATCGGAAGATTGAGGGCGATAATCTCCTGAACCGCGCGTTTGACGCTGGCAGGTTCCGACAGGTCGCAGACGATGGATGCGGCCTGTTGTCCTCGCTGTTCGATGAGCTTTTTTACCTCAGACAGCCTTGCGGGGTCGCGTCCGACGAGGACGACGTTTCCATGCCTGGCAAGTTCAAGCGCGGTGTCTCGGCCGATGCCCGAAGTCGGCCCGGTAACAATGTAGGCCCTGTCGTTGGGAAAAGTCATGATGTTCTCTTTTCAAGGTGTCAGATATGAACGCCGCCAGCCACTTCGATGCGCTGTGCGTTCACCCAGCCGAACTCTTCGGACAGCAGCCCGGCGATAACCTGGCCGACATCGTCGGGCAGACCGACGCGCCCGAGCGCCGTATGATCGGCGACCATCTGGTTGACCTGCGGATTATCCCTGACGATGCCGCCGCTGAAGTCGGTGGCGATAGCCCCAGGTGCGACGACATTGACGGTGATCCGGCGCGGGCCTAACTCCAGCGCCATATAGCGGGTGAGAGCCTCCACGGCGGCCTTCATCGGCCCGTAGATGGCGCGTCCATTCAGGGCAAATCGGGCAAGCCCGGATGAGATGTTGATGATCCTGCCGCCGTCATTGATGTGCGGCAGCAATGCCTGGGTGAGCAGGAAGACGCCTTTGAAGTGGACGTTAAACTGCGCATCGATCTCGGCCTCGGTGCCGTTCGCCAGCGTTGCGGCAGAGGAGGTGCCGGCATTGTTGACGAGATAGTCGAAGCGGTCGGCTTCCATTTTCGCGAGAGCGCTCCGGACGCTCTCGACGAAGCCCGCGAATTCAGCGGCGTTGCCGGCATCGAGCTGCAGGGCGATGGCCGTCGCACCCGCTTCGGCGGCAAGTGCTACGACCCTATCGGCTTCTGCCTGATTTGACTTGTAGGTGAATATCGAACGGACGCCGCGTTTTGCGAGGTTCAGCACCGTACTGCGACCGATCCCGCGGCTGCCGCCGGTGATGATGGCGATCTTTTGGGTTGATCCTGTTGAATTCTCAGATGTCATGATGGGCTCCTATATCCGGCCAATGGTCGATTATAGGCAGGAGCGGAGCCTCAGTTGAATGCCGAAACCATCCTGTTTCTTGCCTATTCCTGCTGATGGATCTATGGTGCGAGCTTGCGCGATGAGGATGAAAAAACATGCTCGAGGAATTGGCGGCGGCGATGCTGGACTATACGGATCGTCAGAAAGGCATGAGTCCCTACTTCACGCCGATCGACAGCATGGCCATTCTTCGCTCCGACCATCCGAAGCCGCCAGTCCACCGGATATCGCAGCCGGCCATGTGCATCGTGGCTCAGGGTGCCAAATGGGCGAGCTTCGGCGAGAACAAGCTGGAATATAAGGCAGGCGAAGCCCTGGTCGTCGGGGTGGAGGCACCGTCGATCGGACGCGTCACGGAAGCCAGTCCGGATAAGCCATGTCTCGTTCTGGCGTTCGAGCTTGACCTTGTGATCATGCGAAGCGTCGCCGAAAGCCTGGATGAGCCCCCAAAGGCAAGCGGAGATACTGGACGCGGCGTATTCGTCACCGACTTTCAAGGCCCGCTCGCCGATTGCGCGCTTCGCCTGGTTCGTTTGCTTGATACGCCAAAGGCAATCCCGACGCTTTACCCGGTGATCATGCGCGAGATCTGCTACTGGCTCCTGACCGGGCCTCACGGCGGGGATATCATCCGCATGGCTTTGGCGAACAGTCCCTCGCAGAGGGTGCTGGAGGCCATGCGTCGCCTGCGCGAACGTTTTGCGGAGCCCGTTCGCATCGACGAGCTGGCGGAAATCGCCCAGATCAGCGTCTCTGCCTTCCATCGCCAGTTCAAGGCACTGACATCCGTCTCGCCGCTGCAATACCAAAAGCAGCTTCGGCTTCTGGAGGCGCGCCGCTTGATGGTTTCCCGAGCAGTCAACGTCGAAGCCGCCGCGTTCCAGGTCGGCTACGAAAGCCCATCCCAGTTCAGCCGTGAATATGCGCGCATGTTTGGCGAGCCGCCAAAGCGGGACCTGAAGCGCCTGGCTTCAAGACTTCAGGACGATATCGTCCAAGGAGATCACAAGGCCATGCTTATGGGAGCCGCCTAGGCCGCCCCTATCCTGATGCCTGCCTGCTTGGAGTTGGGCGCCTTTCAGCGCCACTCTTTAGCGCTGATCCAGTCCGACGCTTCCGAACTGATTGCCGGCCGCCGCGAAACCATCGAGACCCGTCGCAACGACCGATACCCTGAACACGCCGTCAAGGTTCCGGTCAAAAATCGCACCGACAACGATATCGGCATCGTCAAGGACTTCATCGCGGATGCGACTGGCGGCCTCGTCGACCTCGAACAGCGTCATGTCCGTGCCGCCGGAGATCGAGATCAGCACGCCGCGAGCGCCCTTCATGCTCATGTCATCCAGAAGCGGGTTGGCAACGGCGGCGTCTGCCGCCTTCAATGCACGGCCCGGACCGCTCGCCTCGCCCGTTCCCATCATCGCCCGGCCCATGCCGCGCATGACGGATTTGACGTCGGCAAAGTCGAGGTTGATAAGGCCTTCCTTGATGATGAGGTCGGTGATGCAGCTGACGCCGGCATAGAGCACCCGGTCAGCCGTCACGAAAGCATTCGCGAAGGTGGTCGTGGCATCCGCAATGCGAAACAGGTTCTGATTGGGAATGACGATGACGGTATCCGTACATTCACGAAGCCGGTCGATACCCGCATCGGCTGTGCGCATGCGCCGGTTGCCTTCGAAGGTGAAGGGCTTGGTGACGACGCCGACCGTAAGGATGCCCGCCTGTCGCGCCACTTGCGCGATGACCGGTGCCGCGCCCGTGCCGGTGCCGCCGCCCATTCCGGCCGTGATGAAACACATATGCGTGCCTTGAAGGTGGTCCATGATTTCATCGATGGATTCCTCGGCGGCTGCACGCCCGATATCTGGCAAGGAACCGGCGCCGAGACCTTCGGTTACCTGCGCACCGAGCTGAATGCGCTTGGCCGCTTTCGAGGTCGCGAGCGCCTGTGCGTCTGTGTTGGCGGCGATGAATTCGACGCCCTGAAGCTCCTCGGCAATCATGTTGTTGATCGCGTTGCCACCGCCGCCGCCGACACCTACGACGGAAATCTTCGGTATCACCCCGGAAAGCGGTGCGCGGATGTCGGCCATGAAGGACTCCAATGGATCAATTTCAACGTCGCTCACGATCGCGTGCCACTATGGGCGGAGACCGTAGCGATTCGCGGAAGCATAGAGATCCTACCGAGGAACGTGTGCGCATTACGGCACGAGCCGGCGACTCTCCACAAGATAATGAGTTTGGCGGGATAACGATTCCAATCGTCATTCGAAACCGCTCGGATTCTAGGCCGGCATCAGCCGCTTTTCCGTTTTCGCATCAAATAGATGTACCTTGCCGAGGTCCGGAGCGATCACGATACTATCGCCAGCCCGCAGATCCAGCCGCTCCCTCACGGTCGCGATGAGGTGGTCCGAGCCGAGCTTGGCCGTCACCTGGGTTTCAGCGCCAGTGGGTTCAATGAGCACGACTTCGGCTGCAACCGGCCCTTGCCCGATGGTGAGATGCTCCGGTCTGATCCCGTAAATGATTTCCGCCCCCGGCTCCAACGCCGCTCCGACGGGTAAGGGCAACTGCCCTCCCCCGTCTGCAATGAAGGTGGGTGCGCCGGCAGTGCCGACTTTGCCGCGAATGAGGTTCATTCCCGGCGAACCGATGAAACCGGCGACGAAGAGATTTGCCGGGTGGTCATAGAGATCCAGGGGTGAGCCGATCTGCTCCACATATCCGTCCCGCATCACCACGATCCGGTCGGCCATGGTCATGGCTTCGATCTGGTCATGCGTGACGTAGACGATCGTTGTCTTCAGCCGCTGATGCAGCTGCTTGATCTCGGAGCGCATCTGAACGCGCAGCTTCGCATCCAGGTTCGACAATGGCTCGTCAAACAGGAATACCTGCGGCTGCCGCACGATTGCCCGACCCATTGCCACGCGCTGGCGCTGGCCGCCGGAAAGGTTTCTCGGATATCTGTCGAGCAGGTGCTCAAGCCCGAGAATCTGAGCGGCCTCCAGCACTCGCTGCCGCGTCTGTTCCTTGGGGGCTTTCGCCAGCCGCAGCGAAAACCCCATATTCGCCTCGACGGTCAAATGCGGGTAAAGCGCGTAGGACTGAAAGACCATGGCGATATCGCGCTCCTTCGGAGCGACATTGTTCACGACCTTGCTGCCGATGGAGATCCTGCCGTCGGAAATCTCCTCCAGCCCGGCGATCATGCGCAACAGGGTCGATTTTCCGCAGCCGGACGGTCCGACGAGGATGACGAATTCGCCGTCCTGGATATCGATATTGACCCCGTGCAGAACTTCGAAGTGACCGTAGCTCTTGCGGGCATTCGCCACGTTTACTGACGCCATAACTCTCTCCGGCTGGAATTCTTAAAGTTCGGTCTGCGGCCCTTCGCTGAAGATGGCCACGCTTCTGTTATCGGGCTGCCGTGGCAGCGGAATAAGGCGCCAGCGCCGCGTCGATCGCAGCAAGGCAGAGTTCTCTCGCCCGTGGGACGATCCGCTTCGACACCACATCGGGATAGAGCCTGGCCAGATATTGGCTGATCAGGGTCTCCGGGATATCACCTCGGAGCCGATCGAACACTGCATCGACGGCGGCGGATGCGCGCGCGTCTGGCCAGTAATAGCGAATACGGTCGCTATAGCTGAAATGTCGCTGCAGCCTCTGTTCCTCGGCTCTGCCGGTGTAGTGGCCGGTCCAATGTGTGGGTTGATCGAGCATAATTGCTTCCATGGTCGCGGCCAGACCGGTGTGCTGTGGCTTTCCGGCCATCACATCCGCGATTGCATCGAGACAGTAGAGCGCTTCCCGCAGGGCAAAGGTCAAGCCGGGTCCCACCTTCAGAATGGCAAAGCCACTGTCGACAAGAGCGGACAGGGCTTCCGTTGGCTGGTAGTCGGTCGAATGCGCTTCAAAAAGCAGCCCCGGCATTTCGTCCAGAGCAGAAATGAGGTTCCGGGCTCTCTCGGGTCTGTAGAGTGCCACATTGGCGTTGCCGAATTCCACGCCCGGCTGGACCACGATGCCGATGACGCGCTCCATTGCCGCCGCGACACCTGCCTCGGCGAAGGAGGAGCGATGAACCGCCAGCGTTTTCAAGGCTGCGTCGGCCCGTGTGATCTCGATCTCTTCGAGCGCATGCGTCGCTCCACCAGGCGGCGGCACTTCGGTTCCGACGACGTAAACTGGCGGACGGAAATCGGAACGCTTCGCCGCGTCTTCCGCGACTTTGGCAAGGCGCGCGGCCCGGGCCGCGGTCAACTCGTCGGCAAGTGCAACAGGCTCGCCGGCGCAGCCCATGGAGGTGTCGAGATGGAGCTTCTCGAATCCCGCCTCGACATAGGCGGCTACCATGGCCTCTGCCCGCGTCATCGCTTCCTCGGCGGGCAGCTTTCTCCACGGATTGGGGCCGAGATGATCGCCCCCGAGAATGATGCGCTCGGCGGGATAGCCGACCTCTGCGGCGATCCCTTCGATGAACCGGCGAAAGTCCGCCGGCTTCATCCCGGTATAGCCGCCCTCCTGATTGACCTGATTGCAGGTGGCTTCGATAAGCACCGCCCGGCCCTCGGCAGCTGCGCGGCGAAGCGCCGCCTCGATGACGAGCGGGTGAGCCGAGCAGACGGAGGTAATGCCGCGCGGCAGGGGCAGATCTCTCGCCCCGAAGAGCTTTCGAAGCGCGATCTGACGGTTCTCTTCGATCGACGTCATGCGAGTTTGACAACCTTGGTCAGGTGGCGCGGGGAAACGGTATCGATCTGATGGGCCTGGGCAACGCGTTCGCCAAGGATCTGCAACGCCGGGAGGACGACGAGACCGGCAAGCGAAAGATCGACATCCGTGGCGAGTTCGAGATCTCCCGGGCCACCAATTCCGATGACAACCGCGCCCTTTTCTCTCAGCTCATCCACCAGCTTCATCTCGGCCTCTTTCTGATCCGAGGTGTAGAGCACCACTGCGGCAGTCTTTTCGTCGACAAGGCTGATGGGCCCGTGGCGATATTCGAGCGGGTGGAAGGCTTGCGTCATCACCTGGCTCATTTCCATGAGCTTGAGCGCGCCTTCCAAGGCAATACCGAACAGCGGGCCACCACCCAGAAATACGAAATGCGAGCGGCCGGCGATAATCTGGGGAAGTGCTGCATCGAGGTCGCCGGCGAGCCGGCGGGCGGAACTGACCGCCGATTGCGGAATTTCCTGCCCGACCATCTGTAAGCCGAGAAGCACCATAAGGCTCGCCGACACCGTCATGACGATGCCTTCTTCCGGATGTGTCGCGGCGGCGATCATCCGATCGCAGTTTTTCGCGAGCGAGCTTTCCGGTTCAACGGTTATGGCCGTTACGAAGGCTCCGGCTGCGCGGCTTGCCTTGGCCGCGGCGACAGTTTCGGTCGTTTCGCCGCTGCGGGAGAGTGCGACCACATGGGTCTTTCGCCATTCGGGCCAGAAGGCCGACGGCCGGTTCTGCCATTCTGCACCAGGCACGGCGATTGCTTTGTATCCGGCCATATTCGAATAGGCAGCCAGCGAGAGCGCAAGATTGAAGGATGTGCCGCAGCCGACAAAGACGAGCAGCTCGGTGCTATCGATGGCTGAATTCGAGCCAATGGCCTTTTCCCAGTAAGGGTATTGCTCGAAAATAACCTTTTCGGTCGTGTTCATGGGGTCTCCGATTATTTGACCGAACCAGCCAGCAAGCCGCTGACGAGGTATCGGTTGAGGAAAATGACGACCAGGGCAGGAATGACGATTGCGATCGAGCCGCTTGCCGTGATCAGGCCATAGTCGATGAAGTTCTTGGTGACGAATTCGGGGATCAGAACCGTCAGAGGCTTCGTCGCCTGCGGCGAGAAGATGAGCGGAACGAGGTATTGTCCCCAGGCACCCAGGAAGGTCAGGATCGCGGCTGCCGTCAGCCCGGGTCCGGCGAGTGGCAGCACGATATTGAAGAAGATGTAGAGCTTGCCCGCGCCGTCGAGCTGCGCAGCCTCCTCCAGGGCGATCGGAAGGGCCTCGAAGACGCTTCTAAGCAGCCACAGCGACAGCGGCAGATAGGCCGAAACATAAATCAGTGCGACACCGACATAGGTATCGACCAGATGCAGCTTGATCATGATCTGGTAGAGCGGGATCAATACGGCATAGGCCGGGATCGCCAGCGTCGCCACGACGGCAATGAAGAGCGTCTTTCGGCCAGGAAATTGAAGCCGCGTAAACGCATAGGCACCGAGCGCGGAGACCGCGACGCAGAGCAGCGTCGCCGCTACCGAGGTCACCACGCTGTTGATCAGGGCTGCCTGAAATTGCTTGAACACTTCCACGCCGCCAATCCGGGCGATGTCGATGCCAAGCAGTCGAGAATAATGATCGAGCGTGAAGTGCTTCGGGAAGAAGTTGATCGGCCGCGTCGAGAAATCGTCTGTGGGTGTGACCGAGCTTGCAATGGTCCAGTAGATCGGCCCCAGGGACCAGATCAACAGGACGGCAACGCCGGTCCAAACCATGATTCTATATGGAATAGTGGTCTTCATCAGTCGAACCGTGTGTTGCGATAAACGCGAAGGACGTAGACGAGCGAGATGAGCAGAGACACCAGCGTGATGACCACCGAGAGCGCCATGCCATAGGAAAAGCGGAGGTTCTGGAACGTCTCGAGGTAGATCTGCACCAGCACGGGCCGCGTCTCCAGGCTTGCACCCGCAAGGACCCAGGCTTCGTCGAAGAGGTTGAAGGCATTCACGGTCGCATTCGTCATGGCGACGGCGATGGCGCTTCGAACGAGCGGAAGGGTGACCAATCCGAACATCTGAAAGCGCGTGGCTCCGTCGATGCGGGCGGCCTCATAGAGATGCGCCGGAATGCTCTGCATCGCCGCCAGAACGATGACAATGGTCAACGGCATCATCCGCCAAACATGAACAACGGTGACGGCTATGATCGCGCTGGTTCGATCGTTGAACCAGACGTGGTTTTCGAAGGGCAGCCCGAGTGCCGAGAGAATGCCGTTCAACAGGCCGGCGCCTGGCTGATAGATCCAGAGCCAGATCACCGAATTGACGACGCCGGGAAGAGCCCAGGGCAGAATTACTGCCGCAAGCACCCATTGCCGCCCGACCTTGATCTGGTTGATCAGCGCAGCCGCAAGGACGCCGAAGATGGTCTCGGCGGCCACGGCCAGAACGACGTAGATGAGCGTGTTGACCCATGTCGTCGCGAGCTGGCCGTCGGTCAGCATGCGGGTGTAATTCTCGAGGCCGACGAATGGAGTGCCCGCCTGCATGGGATTGACCCTGTGCAGGCTGTCCCACAGGGTCCGTCCCATCGGGTAGAAGACCAGGGCAGCCATGGTGATGACGATGGGAGACACCAGCAGCAGGCCCAGTGTGGTGTCGGCGCTGACGCCGACCCCACGCTTGCTCGTAACACCTTCTGACGTAACGGCTGTCATTGCGACATTGCCTGCTTGGCAGCATCAGCGATAGCCTGCATCGCTTGGTCGACTGTCATCTGACCCTTGGCGGCGCTGTTGATCGCCGTGTTCACGCCACTGGAGAATTGCGGATACCAAGGCGGAGTGCCCTGCGGGAACAGCGGTTCGACCGTCTTGGATTGTGCGACGAGGGCATCGCCACTGATCAGCTTTCCGGCCTCGTTCAGCTCGGATAGCGCCGAGGTGCGTGTCGGCAGGAAGCCGTTGGCGGCGTTCTTTTTCTGGAAATCCTTGCTTGTGAACCACTTCACGAAGGCGATCGCCGCCTCCTTGTTGGGGGAAACATTTGGAATGGCAAGGGCTTCCGGCAGGCCGAAACTGCGCGTGTTGCCGCTCGCCGTCGGTACCAGGATGGCTTCGACCTGGCCAGCGACCTTCGACTGCTTGGGGTCATTCATCTGGCTGAGGCGCCCCGGCTCGCCCGCGATCATGATACTGGCGATGCCCTGCGCAAACATGCTCTCATTGATCTGGCTGTCCTTCAGGCCGGTCGAGGCCGGATCGACGAGCCCTTCCTTGAGCAGCATCAGCTCGAAAGCGAGCGCCTTGTAACCCGCCGAATCCGGCGAGGTGAAAAGCGGATTGAAGTCCTTGTCGAAGAGTTCGCCGCCGAATGCCTTGGTCAATAGGTACCAGCTCGTCGACGCACCTTCCGTGGCCGAAACCGGCAGGCCGATCGGATATTGGGCAATGCCCTTTTCCTTGATCTTCTTGGCGGCGGCGACCAGCGCATCCAGCGTCTTCGGCATCTCGGTGATGCCCGCATCCGCAAAATGCTTCTTGTTGACCAGCATGACGCGGAAATCGTTGCTGTAGGGAACGCCGAGCAGCTTGCCGTCAACCGTAAAGATATTCGAAACGCCGATATCCTTGACGGTGTCTGCATCGATTACATCGTTCAGCGGCAGATACCAGCCGGCCGCGCTGAACTGGCCGGTCCACGACCAATCGAACTCGGTAACGTCGGCCGGTGCGGTTCCGGCTACGAGGGCTGTGATCAGCTTGGGGCGGATATCGTCCCAGGACAGCGTCTGCAGGTCGACATGAATGCCGGTTTCGGCTTCAAAATCGGCTGCGATATTTGCGCCTTGCGGCGATGGCATCAGTACGGTGATCGATTGGCCGGCCAGCGGCTTGGCATTCTGAGCGAGAGCGGGCATGGCGATCGCCAGGGCCGCTGAAGCGAGTAGAGGCAAGATGAATTTATGCATGTTCCCATCCTTGATTGTTCTTGAGCTCAATTCACTTGGATGCGCGGTCACCGCCTTTGGCCGTGGCCGCGATTTGCTCGCACCAGCCCTCTTCCAGGGGCCAGTCGAGAAGTTGGGCAGCGGCCAGGAGCGCGCCACCAATAGGGGGAAGTTTCGGCTGAGCCGGCGGCCTGCCAATGCGGCGCTCAAGCGCGCTCAGGAGGATGCGGCTCGAAAAAGTGCCGCCGGCATAGGTCCATTCGGCGCCCGGATCGCAATGTTCGGCAATCGCCCGATGATGTCTGGCGAGCTCGTCGGCTGCCTGTTCAAGCAGCCCCAGAGCGCCCTCGTCGCCACCTTGGGCAACCTCATCGACCAGCGCCGCCAGTGCGGCAATTTCCGCTCGTGGATTGGCAAGCCCGCTGACCCAATCGCCAAGCCCGTTCATCGGATCCGCCGCATCGAGATGAAGCCGGGAGAACAAGGCCTTAGCCAGCGCGGTCGCGGGAGCACGTCCGTCCAGGCTCTGACTGACGAGGTTGAGCGCCTTGCCCCCGATCCAGTGGCTGCTGCCTTCGTCCCCGATCACATCACCCCATCCGCCCGTGCGAGCAGAGGTGCCGGCGGCATTGCGTGCCCATGACATCGAACCCGTGCCGGATAGAATGAGAATGCCCGGTTGGCCAGCAAATGCACCGAGATGCGCTGCGTCAACGTCGTTGAGCACCTGACGGCGGATATGTGGAAATGCCCGTTCGATAGCATCGCGTTGAAGCGCCGATAGGCGCTCGACTTCGCCATAGGCAGGCAGGGCAGCGGCAACAGCCGCTAGTCGTGGTTCATCGCGAAAGGGCTGCAGATGCCGCTCCAGCTCTTGCAGCCAGTTCGGATTGTCCATGGGGTTGACGCCGCTGCCGCGGGATGTCCGCAAGATCCGGCCGGTTCGGTCTGCAAGGGCAACCAGCACCTTGCTTCCACCACCATCGATGCCAAGGATCAGCTCGTCGCTCACTCCTTTGCCCCCGCATCGGCGATTGTCGTATCGACGCCGAAGTTGACCAGTTCGTCGCGCCAGTGGCGCGTCAGCCCGGAGTCGGTGATGACTTTTGCAGCATTCAACGGCGCGACCTTGTAGGTCGCCATGGTCCCGAACTTTGATGAATCGGCCAGAACGAAACGATTGGCCGATCGCGCCAGCATGCGCTGGTTGAGGCTCGCCTCCGCGCTATCCACGCTGTAGATCGCGCCATCGGTGCTGATTGCGCTTGCGCCGAGGAAAAGCTGATCGAACCAAATTGTCTCGAGCATCGCCTCCGCCAGCGGCCCGACGAATGATGCATTCTCGCTGCGCAGTTGACCGCCGAGAAGCACCACTTCGAGGTTAGGAATATTCAGGAATTCCTGTGCAACCGTCAGCCCGTTGGTGAAGATCCTGAGCGGCATGGGGTTGATGCGAATGAGGCGGGCAAGCTGCAGGACGGTTGTTCCCGCATCGAGAAAGATGGCCGTGCGCGGATGCAGCAGCTCATAGGCCGCGGTAGCGATCGCCCGCTTGGCCGACAGATGGCGCTTTTCCCGCTCCTGAAACGCAACTTCGACCGATGATCCCTCGGCAATCCGCGCGCCGCCATGAACCCGGTCGATCGCGCCTTCCTGCTCCAGAATCTGCAGGTCTCTTCGAACTGTGGCAAGCGAAGCCCCGATCGCATCGGCGAGCGCCTGGATGGTCGAAAAGCCGTTCGCATAAAGATGGCTGCGAATAGCATCGAGACGATCGACCTTTACTCCAACTGCCTGGCTCAACGAAGAACTCCCATGGTCTTAGCCTTATTTTCAATCACATTTTCATCCAAAAAGATCATTGTCAATCAGATTTCTGATTTTTTATGATCAATTGGCGATGCGTTAAAACAAAAACGCGCCGTCAAATCGACGGCGCGCTCTGTGACAGGATCGCACTTGATTATGCATTGCCTTGCCGCCCGTTCCCCAGGCGGCTCCGCGTCAATGATAGCTGGGCAGGAGGTCGCCATGCGCCTCGATCAGATCGTCCACGAGCTTCCAGATCTGGTCCGGAGATAGTTCCGCGGAGGTATGCGGATCGAGGAGCGCCGCCTGGTAGATGCGGTCTCGCTTTTTCGTCAAGGCCGCCTCGACGGTCAGTTGCTGCACGGAAACGCTCAAATTCATGACGGCGGCGAGCTGCGAGGGGATGCGTCCGATCCGGATCGGCTGAATGCCGTTTCGATCGACATGACAAGGCACTTCGACGATGCATTCGGTCGGCAGATTGTCGATCAACCCATTGTTCGGCACATTGCCATAGATCAATGCCGGGTTGCCGGTGACTGCGGCATGGATGATGCCGGCGGCATATTCATTACTGCGGCAGACCTCGATCGGCTTGTCGCCTTCCAGTTCCTTCCGCAGAGCGTGCCATTCCTCTATCTGCACTTCGCAACGGCGGATATATTCGTCCAAGGGGATGTTGAGCTGGTCGACAAGATCCGCACGCCCCTCCTTGATGTACCAGGAGGTGTATTCGGAAAAGTGCTCGCTGGATTCGGTCACGAAGTGGCCAAGTCTTTTAAGCACATCGAACCGCACCTGATCGTCCGACGGAACGCGCCCTTCGGCGGCCAGCGCCTTGAGCCGCGGATAAAGATCCTCCCGTCGCCCATCGCCATGCACCTTCTCATACTTCAGGAAAAAGGCGACGTGGTTGATGCCGGCCGAAACATAGTTCACGTCGGCAATAGTCTCGCCGAGGCATTGAGCGAGGTGGGCGGCCGTGTGCTGCACGCTGTGGCAGAGACCGACCGTCCGGATCTCCGGGGCCAGTTCCTTGATGGCCCAGCAATTGATCGCCATCGGGTTGACGTATTGCATGAGGAGCGCTTGCGGGCAGACATCCTGCATGTCGCGGCAGATCGCCTCCAGCACGGGAATGGTTCGCAGCCCGCGGAAAATGCCGCCGATTCCCAGCGTATCGGCGATCGTCTGCCGCAGGCCGTATCTCTTCGGCACATCAAAGTCGGTCACCGTTGCAGGCTTGTAGCCGCCGACCTGCATCATCAGGATCACGAAGTCGGAACCGCGCAGCGCTTCGCGCCGATCGAGCGTCGCTTCGACCCGGACATTTGCAAGCTGGAGCGACGCGCAAATCCGCCGGGCTACGATCTCCGACGTCTTCAGGCGTTCCGGATCGATATCGAACAGGCTGATGACATAGTCACCGCCGCCCTGCGACGACAGGACGTCGCCCAGAATATTCTGCGCAAAAACGGTGCTGCCCGCACCCACCAGACAAATCTTCGGCATTGCAATCTCCCATCAGGTCATCCAATGCTAATGCGCCTTCCAAACCAGAATTTCTTCCTGCTATTGGCCTATTAATTCCGGAATCCGAGTCTGAAGCATAATGAGAAGCAATCACGAGCGCGGAGAATGGATCGGATCCAGAGGCCAGTTCCTGATCGAACGGCACACGGCAGACACGATGGCCGCAGCGCATTGGCACGATCATGTCGAGGTCAATCTGCTCATGGAGGGCGAGATGACCTATCTCTTCAATGGCAGGCAGGAACGGGTCGAGGCCGGGCGATTGGTCCTTTTCTGGGCCGCCATTCCGCATCAGACCATCGCGGTATCAGCCAACGCACCGCTTGTATGCGCCTATCTTCCCCTCGTCGATTTCCTTGCCTTGCCGATCGATGGAGAGGCCCGGCAGGCGATCATGCAGGGTCGGTTTCTGCGCGAGGGGAATCGCGAGACGCCAGACACAATTATGGTCCCGCGATGGGAAAAGGAATGGCGCACGGGTAATGCTGTCAGGCAGAGGCTGATCGTGGAGGAAGTGAGGCTGCGAATGAGGCGCCTTATCCTGGACAATTCAGAAAGGGCCGATTCCACCATATCCATCTCGCCGGTCTCGTCGGGCGGGCAGACGGTTCGTTATGTGGAGACGCTTACCAATCTGATCAATTCTCAATATGCAAACCCGATAAGTGTAACGGATCTCGCAAAGCTTGCGGGCATACACGCAAGCACCGCCAACAAGGCGTTCCGAAGTGTTCTCGGCATGTCGGTGAATGATTACCTCACGCGCTATCGGATCGCGAGGGCAATGCAGCGGCTGACGGATACCAACGATCCGGTGCTGCAGATCGGCTTTGACTGCGGCTTCGGCTCTAGCAGCCGCTTCTACGAAATCTTCAAGGAACGAACGGGGACAACGCCTCGTCAATTTCGAGAATCGATCGGCTCGGTCAGACCTACCTCGCCATGAGAGAGTTCGAGCTTCGGGCAACCATTTTTAGGCAAGCGCGGCAGCTCAATTTTAAACACCTAGCTTGATATCGCTACGCTCTCTATTCCACTTGGCATTGCACGCCCTTATTTTGCCCTCGCTTTGCGCCAGGCACAATGGCTGCATATCCCGCGATTCGATTCTGAAAGTGAAAGGCAAGGAAATGTTCGTAAAATTGGCTACCACCGCGCTGGTCCTGTTGGCCACGACTGCACAATCTTTCGCTTCGAGCGATGATGCCTGGAATGCGCTTTTCGCGAAGGTGAATGGGACGTGTATCGGCATGTCACGCATGAACACGCCTGAAGTTTCCGCCCCGATCGTCTTCGATGACGCAACCGGCAAGGTTGCGCTCCTGCTGCGCGGGTCGCTCGGAAAGGCCAAGGGGCGCGCCCAGACCGTGAACCTCATGTGCCTATACGACAAAAAAACCGGCAAGGCTTCGATTGCCGAATACCATTGGCTCGGGAAATGATTTGGAAAGGCTGAGGGAATGTGGCGGCTTTCGCCGCCACGACCAGCTTGGTTACTTCGGGAGCTGTGCCCCGGCCTGCACCACCGCATTTGCAATGGTTTCGCAGAACTGCTTCTCGGTGACGTTCTGCGCCTTTGCAGAGGCTGCAAGATTCTGAGTGATGCCCATCGCGGAAATCGTGCCTTTCTGGCCCTCTTCTTCCGCTGCATCTCCCTTTGCCTTGTCTGACGGCGGCGGGATGAGGGTGAGCATTTTCTGCTGCACATCAACGGCTGCGCCGTCTATGTGGCCCGAGGTCTGGCAATATTTCAGGATGCCAAGCTGATTGCGAGCCGAATTGTAAGCCATTTCCATCTGATCGGTTGTTGCCTGCGCAAAGGCCGGTGCGGCGAATGCCAGAGCTGCGATGCTTGTTAGGATAATTTTCCTCATATAAAACTCCCGATTGTTTCCACATGGTGCGATGTATCCTCAATCGGGCACAAGGCAATACTCAGAAACATTTCGATAGTCGTCTTTCAAGAAAACCATGGGTCGCTTGCGTTTAATCCGCTTCGTCTTCGAAGTCGCGCGGCGTAGAAGCCAGGGCGACGCGGATCATCCGAGACCTTCGGCGCCCTGCGCCATCGCGGGCAGGAGCGTTCAATGCAATTGGGCTGGATAATCCTCCAGCCCAAGGCAATCAAACGGGATCGATTCAGTCGATGACCCTATATCAGGCCATACTGCCGCGCCTTGTTGCGCAGGAACGGCAGGCCGTTGCCCATGACCTCTTCTTCGTCCTTGGCGACCGGCCGCCAGACCGACAATCCGTAGGCCAGTTCCGGCGGCATGTTGATGAAGCTTTCCATCGCAAGCCCGCCCTTGAAGCCGATCGCCGCAAGGGTCGCGAAGATTTCATCCCAGTCGCAGGTGCCGTAACCAGGCGTGCCGCGATCGCTCTCCGACAGGTGGATGTATTTGAGGTGGTCACGCGCTGCCAGAATGCCGTTGGCGGCGCCCTTCTCCTCGATGTTCATGTGATAGGTATCGAGGTGAACGAAGACATTGTCGGCGCCGACGCGCTCGATCATCTCGACCGCCTGCCAGCCGGTGTTGATCAGATGATTTTCGTAACGGTTGACCGCCTCAACCCCAAGCTCGATGCCAAGACCCTTGGCATGCTTGGCGGCGGCCGTCAGAACCCGGGCGACATTGTCATATTCCTTTTGCGTTGGAGGAACGCCAGTGCGTTCGCCGATACCGCCATAGATGACGCCGGAGAGCGCCTCGCCGCCAAGCTCGGCGGTCTTGTCGATTGCGACGGTGAGATGCTCGATCGCAGCCTCCGGGCGGACCGATGCCCAGGCGGGTTCGGGAAGACCCAGGGAGCAGACTGCCCGCAGCTTGTGTTTTTCAAGCAATGCCTTTGTGTGAGCTGTGTCGACCGCCGGAGGATTGAGCATCGGGATCTCGATGAAGTCGACCTTGTATTTGACAGCGGCGGCAACGGCCCGCTCCGCGCCTGACCGGTCCCAGTTCATCGTCCACATGCTGGTGTGAACACCAAAGCCTTCCATAGCTTTCATCCTTTTCTATTGGTGGGGAATTTGTAGTGCGATGCGACCCAGCGCAGGATCATCACGCCGACGAGGAGCAGGCCCCAAACAGCCGTCGCAAGGTGCTGATTGGCACCCATCAGGTTCAAGCCCGATGACAGGAGCTGCAGGACGACGAGCGCCACGAACACCGGAATGACGCGCCCGAAGCCGCCGAATGGATTGATGCCGCCGAGGAAACAGGCAAGCACCGTGATCAGCAGATAGGATTCGCCGTGGCCGACGCGAACGGAGTTGAAGCGGGCCAGCATGATGATGCCTGCAATCGCACACATGGCGCCTGAAAGGGCATAGACAAGCACCACGACCTTGCGCGTGTTGACGCCGGAGTAGCGAGCGGCCTCGATATTCGAGCCGATCATATAGGTGTTGAAGCCAAGCTTCGTGCGCGTGAGCAACAGATGCCACAGCACCACGCAGACAATGAAAACGATAAGCGGCACGGGTACACCGAGCAGCGTTCCTTGGCCGAGAGGCTGGATGAAGGCCGGAAAACCAGAGACGTCGCCACCGCGCGTCAGGAATTCGCCAAGACCGCGCAGGAAGATCATCATCGACAGGGAGACGAGGATCGGGTGGGCGCGGGTATAGGCGACGACGAAGCCCATCACCAAGCCGCTGGCCGTTCCAACAGCAACCGCCAGCATGCAGCCGAGCGCGAAGGCAAACGGACCGGCATCGGCCCCTCCATTTGCCAGCAGGACCCAGGCGACGGTAAGGCCGGCGATATTCGCCGTAAACGTAATTGCCAGATTGAGCCCGCCTGTCAGGATGGGCAGCAGCATGGCAAGCGTCAGCAGACCCAGCTCCGGAAGCTGGAAGGCAACCGAACCGAAGGTCGCAGCACTCAGGAATTGCGGCGACGCGATCCCAAAGAACAGCATGACCGCAAGGAAGGCGAGCGACGGACCGGCCATTTCGGCGCCAAAGCGCTTCTGGAAACTCTGCATGAGTGCGGTCATCACGCGTCTCCCTCTTTGCGCATAAATGGCATGAGGCGCTCGATCCGCGTATTCGACAGCGTGATGGCAATCAGAATGATGGCACCGATGATCATCTTGAAGGCGAAAGGCGAGACACCCATCAGGTTAAGTCCGTTCTGCGTGATGGAAATCAGGAGCACGCCGAGAACACAGCCGAACACCGATCCCTTGCCGCCGCCGAGGCGTGCGCCGCCAAGGACGACCGCCGCGAGAACATCGAGTTCACGTCCATAGAGCGCGTTCGGAACGACCTCCTGGGCATAGTGAGCCTGCACGAGGCCACCGATCCCGGCCATCAATCCCAGCCATCCGAAGGCGATGAACTGCATGGCGCCAATATTGATGCCGAAACGGCGTGCGCCTTCCGGATTGTCGCCAAAGGCATAGAGTTGCCGACCGATTGTAGTGCAGGTGATGAGTATCCAGGTGGCGACGACGCAGGCCACCATGACGAGGGCCGGAAGCGTGATTTCGATCCAGCTGCCGTCGGGCATTTCATGCTCGAACAGGACCACCTTGGTCGTCAGCCAATCCGGCAGATCATAGATCGAAACGCCCTTGGTGAAGAACATCAGGAGCCCGAAATAGATGTTGAACGTCGAGATCGTCGCGACGATGGAAATGATGCGAAAGCGGTGAATGAGAAAGGCGTTGATCGCTCCGAGCAGGATGCCGATCGACGCTGCGATCAGCAGGCCTGAAACCCAACCTCCCCCGCCGATCCAGCCAAGCGCGATCACGGTCAGATATTGGACGACTGAGGCGGCGACCGCGAAGGAGATATCGATCCCGCCGGCGATCAGGACCACGAGGAGGCCGACCGCGAAGATGATATTGACCGCGCTGGTATTCAGCAGGTCGAAACTGTTGCCGAGCGAGAAGAAAGTGTCGGTTGCGAAGGACAGGAACACGCAGATGACGATGGTCACCGCAAGCAGGGAGCTTTCCGTCGCGTGGGTGCTGATGAAATTACGCATAGACGGCAGCCTCGATATCGTGAAGGGAGCATTGCCGTGGATCGAAGGAGCCGACGATCCGGCCCTGTGCCATGTGCAGAACACGGTCGGCATTGAAGTAGACTTCCGGCACCTCGTCGGAAATCAGGATGATCGCGAGACCGCTCTTGGCAAGTTCTGCGACGATGTCGAAGATGCCTGCGCGTGCCCCGACATCGACGCCAACCGTCGGCGCATCAAGGATCAGCAGCTTCGGATCGGTCGCCAGCCACTTGGCGATGGCGACGCGTTGCTGATTGCCGCCTGATAATGTGGAGATCGCATCCTGCTGCCGGCCGATCTTGACCCCGAGTTCGCGGATCCAGTGGCTGACGAGGCTCTCTTTCTTCGCATCGGAGAGAAAGCCGCCGGCGAGAATTTTCCGCAAGGACGAGATCACCAGATTATCGGCGATCGATTGCGGCTGGATGAGCCCAAGCGACAGGCGATCCTCGGAAAGATAGGCAATGCCGGCCTTTATCGCGTCGCGATTGGACGAAAATTCTACCGGCTTACCATCGAGCGTGATCGTTCCGGAATCCGGTTTCGCCATGCCGAATAGCGCCAGAGCGAATTCCGTTCGCCCGGCTCCGAGCAGGCCGGTGATACCGAGCGTCTCGCCGCTTCGCACCGTCAGGGAAATGTCGTCGAATTGGCCACGGCGGCTAAGCGCTTTGACATCGAGGACAACGGGCTGTTGGTCCTTTGGCGTCGCGCGCACCTGATTGTCGAATGTCTTGCCGGTCATCAATTCGGTAATGCGCGACTGTGTCATGCCCTCGGTCGGATAGACACCGACCAGCGCGCCGTCTCGCAGCACCGTCAACCTGCTCGATATATCAAGCACCTCCGCAAGCCGATGGCTGACGAAGACGACGGCCACGCCGGAGGCGGAAAGATTGCGCACGATCTGAAGAAGATGGTCGGTCTCCGATTGCGTGAGCGATGCCGTCGGCTCGTCCATGAAGACGATCTTCGCTTCGCCAACCAGAGCGCGGGCGATGGCGACGATCTGTCGTTGGGCGATCGCAAACTCCTTGAGGGGCAGATCGACATCAAGCGTGACACCCAGCCGGTTGAGCGCATTGACCGCCAGCCGTCGCATCTGACGGTAATCGACGAGGCGCGGCCAGCGGCCAAGCACGGTCTGAAACGCGATATTTTCCGCAACGCTCATCTCGGGAAACAAGGCAAGATCCTGCCAGATCACCTGAATTCCCTTGGCCTGCGCGGTAACCGGCGACATGTGGCTGTAGACCTGACCGTCATATTCGATGACGGCGCCTGGCGCGGGCTGATAGACACCCGTGATGATCTTGATCAGAGTGCTCTTGCCGGAGCCATTTTCACCGGCAAGGCAATGAACCTCGCCCGGGCGAACCTCGAAGGCCACATTCTTGAGAGCCTTGACGCCACCGAAAGTGATATTGATGTCGCGCAGCGAGAGCAGCGGCTTGCCGCTCGCAATCGCGCTATCGATCTGAGACATCCAGATAATCCGTTCGATGCAAATTTGATTGGTGAACTGGCCGGGCCAGCCGAAGCCAGCCCAGCCTGCCGGGAGGAAATCGTCCCGGAATTAAAGGCCCATTGCGGCCAGGTCGCCCACGGTCTCTTTGTTGATCTGAACCAGCTGATCGACAATGATATTGTGGTTCTTGAAGTCGGGGTGGATCACACCGAGACCCTCGATGGTTTCGCCATCCTTGATCTCCTCACCTTTCATCAGTTTCTGCGCGAGCGTCACGAAGACTTCACCGGCCTGCTTGGGATTCCACATGAAGCCGCCGGATATGGCGTCGGACTTCAGCAGCTTCTGGCCCTGGCCCGGAGAGAAAGGCCCAAGCACGAAGATCTTGCCGATCTTGCGGCGTTCCTCGACGGCACGGCCGGCGCCGATCGGTCCCTGGCTTCCGAATGCAAGGAAGCCCTTGATATCGGGATGCGCCGAAATCAGGTCGAGCGCTGTGCTGCGGCTCTTGTCGACATCCTCGGCAACGCCGTAGCGGTCGCCGACGAGCTTCATATCGGGATAGTTCTTCTTCAGGTAAGCTATGGCAGCATCGGCCCAGGCATTGTGGAGCGGTACCGTCAGCGAACCGACGAACACGGCATATTCGCCCTTGCCGCCCATCTTCTCGGCCAGCAGCTTGCCATAGGCTTCACCGAAGCCGGTCGAGGAGGCCAGCTCGAAATCCCAGTCGGCGCCCTTCTGGCTCGGCGATTCATGGGTGATGACGATGATGCCCTTTTCCCTCGCCTTGCTCAGAACCGGTTCGAGCACCTTGGCATCATTCGGGACGACGCCGATCACCTTGACGCCTTGCGCGATGAGATCCTCGATTGCGCGCACCTGAAGCGCCGGGTCGGCACTCGTCGGGCCAATCATCGATGCATCGACACCGAGTTTCTTGCCCTGCTCCTTGATGCCGGCTTCCATGGCGTTGAACCACGGGATGCCGCCGATCTTGACGACGACGCCAACTTTTCCGGTGTCGGCGGCGTAGGCTGACATGGCGGTGCCAAGCGAAAGCGTTGCTGCAAGTGCAGCCAAAGCGAATATCTTCATGATTTCTCCTCCACTATTGTTGACCAGGAAAATCAACCTCGTCAGGCGCCCTCCTCCAGGGCGTGAAATGGCCTGCGACGCTCGCTCCCGGCGATCACCTTTATTGAACAACCCATCACATGCACAATCGATATTTCTTGTGTGCACAATCGATGGTGCAGAAAACATCGATCATAATTGCCTTTCCGTCAAGGGGGTTTGAAGGCTAAGAAGAATTCAAGGAGATGCGCATGAAGAAAGACAGCAGGAAAAAGGCGACGATCTACGACCTTTCGGTCCTATCCGGCAGCTCAGCGTCCACCGTGAGTGCGGTTTTGAACGGCACCTGGCGCAAGCGCAGGATCAAGGAAAGCACCGCGGATCTGATACGCAATCTGGCGGAAGAACAGCAATACACGACGAACCAGCAAGCAAGAGGTCTTCGCAGCTCCCGCTCCGGCCTTATCGGGCTGATGCTGCCGGTCCATGACAACCGATATTTTTCCTCGATGGCGCAGACATTCGAGGCGCATGTACGCAAGAGAGGGCAGTGCCCGATCGTCGTAAGCTCAAGCCGTGATCCGGAAGAGGAGCGACAGACCGCCGAAACCCTTGTTTCCTACTCGATTGACGAGCTTTTCATCTGCGGAGCGACCGATCCGGACAGCGTGCATGAAATATGCGAGGCAGCCGGATTGAAGCACATAAACATCGACTTGCCGGGAACCAAGGTGCATTCGGTCGTCAGCGACAACTACGAAGGTAGCCGCATCCTTACGGAAGCGATTATTCGTCAATTTCCCGCCGACAACCCCTTGAGCTCGGATGAGCTGTTTCTGTTTGGTGGCCGAAACGACGAAGCCAGCCGCGAGCGCATCCGCGGCTTCAGAGACGTCAAGCGTGAGCTGCTTGGAAGCGATTTCGAAGCGTCAATTCAGCCGACGAACTACTCGCCAAACACGGCGCGCGTCGCATTCGAGAAATTTTTCAACGAGCGGCAACGCTTGCCGCGCGCATTGTTCGTCAATTCGTCCATCAATTTCGAGGGACTTTTGCGATTCATGTCGAACCATCCGCGCGAGCTTTTCGCCGATCTGGTCGTCGGTTGCTTTGACTATGACCCATTCGCGTCTTTTCTGCCCTTCCCGGTGCTGATGATACGGCAGGACGTCGAAGGCATGATCACCAAGGCGTTTGAACTCATCAAGGAGCCATTGTCGACACCGAAGGTGTATTTTCTTCGCCCGGAACTCGTTGCCCCCCGCACCGCGCTGTCCGGACCGTTGGATGGCCTGAAAGACATCGTTTGAAAACGGCGACCGTTTCCCAGCGATCGGTCCAGGCCTGTGTGCAGCAGCGTGACGAAGTGCAGGCCCGTCACATTGCCTGACGGTGTTCGAACCTCCATGAAATCATCCATAACAAATGCACGCTCGTTCCAAGTTAGGAAAGCGTCTACAACCGGCTCATTCGAGAGTCGGGACGCATGCGCGCGATCGAGTCCTCGGCCTCACGGTCGGGCATGATTCGTGTGGACTGCAGAAATCACGGAGCAGATAGTTTCATGTTCGCCAATCGATCCAAAGCCAAGCTTAACCGTGTGATGATGGTGTTGCTGACACTCCTCGCGATAGGTGCCACGACGCCGGCCTGGGCCATCGATTGCAGCAAGGCAACGGATCCCATCGATGTCAGGATATGCGGCAATGCGAGCCTCAAGGCGGCCGATGCGGCAATGGGGCAGGCCTATAATGCGCTTCTGAAGACAGCGCCGGATGCGGATGTCCGGGCAATGCTCATCAGTAGTCAGCGCCGATGGATCGCAGCGCGCAACGCTACTTTGGGTGAAGATTCGCAAGGCAAGCCATTGCCGGTCAGCGAGCTTCGAAAGGCGATTACCGATCGGACCAGCCGCCTCAGCGATCGTTCGGACAAGGGGTTTGTGGCAGAGGCCGCAGCGCAGCGTCGCTTCCTGGCAAAATACAGCGGCGGCACCTTTTCCGGATTTGACGCCGGCTGCGAATTCATTCCGAACGACAAGAGCATGACGAGTTTCTCCTATCAGTGCTACGGCGCCATGCATGTTCAAAACAGGGACCGGCTCTGCAGCGCACAGACGGAATGGGCCACGTGGTCCCTCTACGAATATTATGGGGTCAGCACCGTTCAGGGCGATACCGCGAAGCTTTCGGCCGTGTGCAGCGACCAGTCCGGTGATATCTGCGCTGCGGGCAACGACAAAGGCGAAGATTCGAGCTGGAAGCTCAATCCTGACAAGGATGAGCACTTCTCATCGGCAAATCCGAATCTCCCCAAGCTTGACGTCGAAGGCCTCTGGCCTCTCGAGGAGGCCGATGCCACCTGGTTCGACCAATGCCTGACCAGCCCAACCTATCCGCCGGCACAATAGCAGGGTGTTCGCCGCCGGCGCGGGTGGCCACGATCATCCGCACCAGACAGGCGCACGATCTCTCGCATGCATCGCCAGGCACGGGGACTCTAGTCAAGCGCGGAGGTTGTCGTGCCCCTGATCACCAGATGGGTCTCCAGCACATAACGGACGTCGCGGATGCTGCGGTTATCCAGCATCTCCAGCAGCAACGAGACGGCCAGCTTGCCGGCTTCGTTGGAGCGATTGGACACGGAGGTAAGCCCCGGATAGGTGACGGCGCCGAGCACGTCGTCACAGCCGATCAGGCTGAAGGACACGGGCACAGAGACATGCTGTTCCGACAGTCCGGCCAGAACGCCCTGTGCCGTCAGGTCGTCGAAGGCGATTGCCGCGGTCGCGCCAGATGCGAGGATCGCGCCGACGGCATTGCGGCCGGAATTATAGCTTGCCAGCACGGCCGGTACGATCTCGATTTCCATGTTGAATTTTGATGCGGCGGCGCGGATCGCCGTGCGTCGCTGCTTGTTCGACCAGGAGTTCGACGGGCCGCTCACGTAAACGATCCTGCGGTGGCCGAGTTTTGCGAGGTGCTCCACGGCTTGGCGGACGCCGGAGCCGCTGTCGATCAGCACGCGCGGTATGCCCTCGATATCGCGATTGATGAGCACCAGGGGCAGCTGGGCCGCGTGCGCGCGAATACGTTCGTCGGTGAGGCGCGAGGAGGCGAGCACGAGACCCTCCACCTGACCGGCAAAACGCCCGACCAGCTTGTCTTCCTGCTTGGGATTTTCCTCCGTATTGCCGAGGAAGATGCAGAAATCCGAGCGATCGGCTTCGAGTTGAGCCGCCTGTATCAGCGGGGGGAAGAAGGGGTTGGCAATGTCAGGCACGATGAGCCCGATATTGCCGTGCCGCCCTGTGCTGAGCGCGCGGGCGGTATGGTTCGGCACATAGCCCAACGCTTCTGCCGCCTTCATGATCCGCTCGACGGTTTCCGGCGAGAGCATGTCCGGTCGGGTAAAGGCGCGTGACACGCTGGAACGCGCCACGCCGGCCGCATCCGCGACTTGGCTAATCGTGACGCCCTTGGTCCGCTTGATCATCGTGTCTTGAAACTCGCCCGTTCTGGACCCGCTTACCATAAAGTTCACAGCCTCATCAATCGACGCAGGCAGACTGCCATTCATCCACTTGACATGCAACCGGTTGCATGAAAGTCTCTAGCCAACAAGAACACGGGGAACTGCAACGGATGTGGCCAGGAAACATGGCTTCGCACCGCCGGTTTCCGCATGCCTGAATCTGGAGACCGCATTGACTCTCGCCACTGTCCTTCGCCCCTCGCCGAATACGCGGCGCATCTTTGATCAGCTTGTGGTCGAAAGCTTTGCAACGCGAAGCGATATGGGCGCTGCGGCAGCAGCGGATATCGCGAAGGCCCTTGCAGAGCGGCTTTCCACCCAGCCGAATGTGCGGATGGTCTTCGCCGCCGCCCCCAGCCAGGCGGATATGCTTGGCGTACTCGCTCGCACACCCGGTATCGACTGGAGCCGCGTCACCGCCTTCCATATGGACGAATATATCGGGTTGGACGCCTCCTCCCCGGCGCGTTTCGCCAACTGGCTCGATGCGCATGTTTTCACGCGGCTGCCCTTTGCCGCCGTGCATCGTATAACACCGGAGCCGGATGCCGATGCGGAAGTCACCCGCTATGCTGCATTGCTGGACCATGCGCCGATCGACTTTGTCTGCCTTGGCATCGGCGTCAACGGCCATATCGCCTTCAATGATCCGCCGGTCGCCGATTTTAATGACCCGTTGGACGTCAAGATCGTCGAGCTGGATGATATCTGCCGCCAGCAGCAGGTGGACGATGATTGCTTTCCTGACCTAAGATCCGTACCGCATCATGCGATCACCCTCACCGTACCGAGGCTGATGCGCGCCGACCGTCTGTTCTGTGTCGTGCCGGGCGCCATCAAGCGCGATGCGGTGTCCAAGACGCTCCATGCGCCGCTGAGCACGGAGTGCCCGGCAAGCATCCTGCGCACGCATACTGCCTGCACCCTTTACATCGACAAGGATTCCGATCCCGATGCCTGAGAAAACCGTCATCGATGCCGACGCACTTTGCGAAAGCTATCTCGCTGCCACCCAGGCGCTGATGCGCCGGGTTCTGGAGGAAGAAAAGACACCGTTGGATCTGGCTGCCTCCAGGCTTGCCGACCAGATCGCCGCTGACCGGCTGGTCCATATCTTTGGTCCCGGCGGCCATTCCAATCTTGCCGCGCAGGAAGTGTTTTTCCGCGCCGGCGGCCTGATGCATATCAGTGCGGTTCTTGACGAGGGTACGCTTCTTTCCAACGGTGCATTGCGTTCCATGGCCATCGAGCGCACGCCGGGTTACGGCAAGGTAGTCATCGCCAACCAGCGCATCGGCGCGGATGATCTTCTGATTCTCGTCAACGCCTATGGCATCAACGCAGCACTGATCGATGCCGCGCTGGAAGCAGGCAATCGCGGCGCCTTTCTCATCGGCGTCAGCTCGCGCGAACATGCCACCAATACCTCGCCAGATCACCCTGCCCGCCACTCGACCAAGCAGAACCTGCACGACATCGTCGACATCGCCATCGACTGCAAGGTGCCGATCGGCGACGCCGTTGTCAGTGTTCCCGGCATGGGCGAAAACATTGCGGCGATTTCGACTTTCGCCAACGCATTCGCGCTGAACTGTCTGGTGATCCGCACGGTTGCCAAGCTTGTCGAGCGCGGCATCGAGCCGCCCGTCTGGCGCAGTGGCAATGCACCGGGTGGCGACGAAGCGAACAGCCGTTTCATTGCCAATTTCCAAGGACGGGTAAAGGCGCTCTGATGGTTGTTGTCGACGGCATCGATCCCCGCACAGGCAAAGGTATGGCGATCGAGATCGCCGACGGGGTGATCGCCGCCATCCGGCCGGTGGAAACCACCGCCACCACCTATCTTTCGGCCGGCCTGATCGACCTGCAGGTCAACGGCTTCCGCGGCTTCGACCTCAATGCCGGTGCGGTGACGCCGGACATTCTGCTTTCGCTTTGTGAAGAGCTCCTGAGTGTCGGCGTGACGACATGGTTCCCGACCATCATCACCGCATCCGAGGCATCGATCCTCCAGGCGTTGCGGGCAATCGCCAAGAGCCGCGCTGACCACCTGCTGGTTGCCGAAATGGTGGTGGGTATTCATGTCGAAGGCCCGTCGATTTCCGAAAAGGACGGCCCGCGCGGCGCGCATCCTCTGGCACATGTCCGGCCGCCGTCGATTGCGGAATTCGAACGCTGGCAAGAGGCTTCCGGAAACCTCGTTTCCATGGTGACGCTCGCGCCCGAGCATGACGGTTCGATGGAATATATTCGGGGGCTTGCGGCGCGAGGCGTGCTCGTTGCCCTCGGCCATACGGCGGCCACGCCGGAAGAAGTGTACGCGGCGGCGGAAGCAGGCGCCACGCTCTCCACCCATCTCGGCAATGGTGCGGCATCGATGCTGCCGCGCCATCCGAACGTCATCTGGGCACAGCTCGCCGACGATCGGTTGACGGCAAGCTTTATCGCTGATGGCTGGCATCTGCCGGCCGATACCTTCAAGTCCATGCTGCGCGCCAAGGGCATGGAGCGAGCTATCCTCGTTTCGGATATGGTGGCATTGGCGGGAATGCCGGCCGGGCTCTATCAGCAACCGGTCGGCGGCAGCGTCGAGGTCTCGCCGGAAGGCCGCATCGGTGTTGCCGGCACGCCCTATCTCGCCGGAGCCAGCCTGCCGCTATCTGCCAACGTTGCGATTGCTACGGAAATGGCCGGAATTCCCCTCGCCGACGCTCTGCTGCTTGCCACACGGAATCCCGGCCGTTTTGTTGGCGGGCGCGGGCGACTGGAAGTGGGTGCGCGGGCCGATCTCATTCGTTTCGAATGGTCGCAAGGCGAGCGTGAGATCAAGGTTCGCGAGACCTGGATTGGCGGCGAAAAGGCATTCTGCAAATGATCGAAGCCGGCGCCGCCATCATCGATATCACACCGACGCCCGGGCTTTCGATGTCCGGCTTTGCGGCCCGTAGCCTGCCGGCCAAGGACGCGCATGACCCATTGACGGCGCGGGCGGTGGTGATCGGTGACACCGCGGTGGTCGTGGCTGATGTCATCGGCATCGATGCTGGCATGAGTGCCAGGATACGGCAACGCTGCGCCCTGCCGGCCGACAATATCGTGGTTGCAGCCCTTCACAATCATGGTGGGCCGGTATCCATGGCGGGAAGGCTCAGCCTTACAGCCGATCCAGCCTATCTCGAACGGTTGGAAGACGTCTGCGTTGCGGCGATCGACAAGGCAGTGGCCGCACGCCGGCCGGCAAGGATAGTGGTGAGTCAGGGAAGCGACCCGGACATAGCGCGCAACCGTCGCCATTCCGACGGGCCGGTCGACACCTCATTGACGCTTTTGCGGATCCGCGGCGAAGACGGGGCGATGATCGCCGTGGTGACGGCCTATGCCTGTCATCCGGTGGTGCTGGGCGCCGACAACCTGCTCTGGACTCCGGACTATCCGCATTTCGTGCGACAGTCGCTCGAAGAAACCTATCCCGGCGCGATCGCGCTGTTTATGACCGGCTGCGCCGGCGACGCGAATACCGGACACTCGGCGCATGCCTCGATCACGTTGGCCGCTGATCCCGAGCGAAGCTATGAAGCCGCCCAACGCATCGGTGGCAAGATCGCCGAGGCCGCGCTGACCGCAGACGAGGTACCGATTGCGGACGATATCTCCGCCCGTAACGGCACTGTCATGCTCGCTTTTGAGCGTCGCGAAACCGAAGCGCTGGATCTCCTCGAAGAACGCTGGCGCAATGAGGCTTTGACCGCCGAGCCTGCTCGTAAAAACCTGCTTGGCTATTGGGCCGATTGGGCGAAGAACATCGCGCCGACCGCGCCAGCGCCGCTTGCCGCCCGTGTTACGGTGCTGAATTGGGGCGGCATACCGATCGTGGCCTTGCCTGGCGAGATCTTCACCGAGACTGCGCTTGCGATCCGTGCAGCGCTTGGGCCTAAAAAGCCCGCTTTTGTCATTGGTTTTGCCGATGACAATCCCGGCTATATCCCGCCCGCCAGCGAGTTCGCATACGGTGGTTACGAGGTTGACGAAGCCCACCGCTATTACGGTCTACCGATGACATTCGCGCCGGGTTCGGCCGAAGCGCTGGCCGCCTGCGCCATCAAATTGGCGACTGAGGAGGACCTCGCCGCATGATCCGCACCTTCCTCAACGCCTATCCGATACTTGACACGCAACCGGTTGCATGAGAGCTTTTTACTAACAAGAATAAGGGAACAGAAACGTGAAAAACGCATCAGTGAAATTGAAGATCTCGACGCGCGCTCTGCTTATGAACGCGGCATTTGCTGGCGCACTTCTCTCCGGCATAGCTTCGGCGTCCGCCGAGACGCTGACCGTGTGGAGCGGCTATCCGGAAATGGAGCCGTTCTACCAACATGTCGCCGAAGGCATGAAGGCGTCTCATCCCGATTTGCAGGTAAAGGTCGAGGCTATTGCGCTGCGCGAGCATGAAAAGCGCGTGGCCCTTGGACTGACTGGCGGCGGTCAGGAAGGCGTGACCGTCATCGAGCTTTCCGGCTCCACGGCAACCCGCTACCTCGAAAACGACCTTCTTCCGAAGGCGCCAGACGATATCTCGGCTTTCGTCAAGGACAGCAAGAACTTCGACAAGTTCTTCATCGATAGCGCCAGCTATGACGGTACGGTTTACGGCGTGCCGCTTTTCCGCGGCCAGGGCGCGCTTTACTATAACACCGACATGTTCAAGGCTGCCGGCCTCAGCGCGCCGCCGAAGACCATGGAGGAGTTCTCGACCTATGCCGAGAAGCTCACCAAGCGTGATGCTTCGGGCAAGGCGACCGTCTCGGGCTGGAGCCTGCGCCTTTCCGGCGGCGGCCAGGGCATTGCCGAAAAATTCTGGCTCAACCTGCATCAGTTTGGCGGCGCCATACTGGTTCCGGCCGGTGACGGCAAATGGAAGACCGATTTCGCCAATGAAGCTGGTCGCAAGGCGCTGAAACAGTATCTGGCCAACATCTTCACCACCAAAACCGTGACGCCGGAAATGCCCGCTGATGCCGATGCCTTCGAGCGCGGTCAGACGGCCATGTTCATGCGGGAATCCTGGGTGATAGGTGACATCGCCAAGAAGGCGCCGGACCTGAAATATGCGACTGCGCCGCTGCCGAGGGGCTCGATCGCGCTTCCCACAAACCTGTATGTCACCGGTGACAATGCTGCCATCGGCTGGGAGTTCGCCAAGGCCGCCAATTCTCCGGAAAATCTGGTCTGGCTGCTTCAGAATGTCGGCTGGCTGCCGAACCGTGCCGGCCTCGACTATTCAAGCGTCACCTCGAAACAGCCTGCATTCGCCGCTTTCGTCGACTACCCGAAGAATTATGAGTTCTTCACCTTGCCGTCGATCGGCCCGATCGAGGAAATCCTGACCCGCGTCGCGGCCCAGCTGGTCGTTGCCTTTGCTGATCCGTCGCTCGCCGGCGACGATGCCAAGATCGATGCGTTCCTGAAGGGCAGCAGCGACGAAGTGAACACCATCCTCGATCGCGAAGGCCTGCTGTCAAAATAAGGGCCCTGCGCTCTTGCCGACACCACCGCCCGGGACATCATGGTTCCGGGCATTTCCGAGGACTGAGGTTCCAATCCGCTTTGCGGCCGAACCCGCTTGTCTACAGGCTATGACCGAATGCTGAAGCGCAGACGATTCCTCTTTGCGATCCTCGCGATCCTGCCGACACTGGCGATTTTCGCCTATGTCCGACTTTATCCGATCTTGGACACGTTGAGGCTCAGCCTTTACCAGTGGAACATCCTGTCGAAGAACAAGCCCTTCATCGGGCTTGCGAATTTTCGCGAGCTGATGGGCGATCATCTCTTCCTCGACGCGCTGGTCAACACGACGATCATCGCCTTTGGCGTCCTTCTTCTGACGATCCCCATGGCACTTGTCATCGCGGCGTTGATCTTCCACCGGACGCGGTCGAGGATGGCCGGGTTTTATGAAACCGCCGTCTTCATTCCGCATGTCGTCTCGCTGGTGCCCGCCGCCATGGCCTGGAAATGGATTTTCGATGCGCGCCTGGGGCCGCTCAACGCGCTTCTGGAGTTTTTTGGCATCCCAGCTCAGAACTGGCTATTCGACCCGGTTCTATCGGTCATCTGCATCATCGTTCTCTGCTCGTGGCAGGCGCTCGGCTATGCCGTGCTGATCTACATCGTCGGCTTCAAGAATCTGCCGGTTTCGCTCTATGAGGCGGCCAAGCTCGATGGCGCCTCGGGTCCGCAAAGCTTCTGGTATCTCTCCATCCCGATGCTGAAGCCGATTACGCTCTATGTTTCAGTCGTGACGCTGGTCTCCGGCTTCAACGTCTACGCCCAGGCCTTCGTGCTGGCCTCCGATACGCAGGGTGCGCCCGGACGGCAGGTACGCGTGCTCGTCCTCGACATGCTGGAAAACAGCTTCCGTAACTATCGCGTCGGCTACGCGGCCTCCGAAGCCGTTGTGCTTCTGGTTATCGTGCTGGGGCTGACACTCATCCAGTTTTCGATGCTGCGGGAAAGGGGCAAGGCATGAGGGCCGACACCATGCGCGATAGCGAACTCACATCAGAAGAACTGGCAGATGGCGTGCGCCTGCGCCGCAAGCGACGGCTGACCAACCTTGCGATCGACATCTTCCTGGCGATCGTCTCGATCTTCATGCTGCTGCCGCTGCTCTTTCTGGTCGCGAATGCCTTCAAAACGCCGACGGAAATGCTTGCCTGGCCGCCGACCATCATCCCGCACGACCCGACACTTGCGAATTTCTCGGCAGTGCTCGGCGAGACGCCACTTCTGCGATGGATCGGCAACAGCATCGCCTTCGCCGTCATGTCGACCATCGCCATCGTCGCTACCTCGGCGATCGCGGGCTACGTGTTCGGCAAGTTTCGCTCCCGGACGATGAGCCTCCTCTTTGCCCTGTTCCTGGCGACGGCCATCGTGCCGTTCGAAGTCTATATGATCCCGCTCTATTTCCAGGCAAAGAGCCTCGGTATCCTGAATTCCGTCTGGGGACTGCTGCTCGGTTATCTGGTGATGAGCTTCGGCATCTTCCTGATCCGCCAGAACGTCATCCACTCGATCCCGGACGAACTCCTCGAGGCGGCCCGTATCGACGGCGCCGGCGAATTCTGGATCTTCTTTCGTATCGTTCTGCCGCTATTGCGCGGTGCGCTTGGGGCCCTCGCGGTGCTGGCGTTTTTCCAGGCCTGGACGGCCTTCGCCTGGCCGATGATCGTCGCGACGACGCGCTCCAGCTACACGATCGAGGTGGGGCTCGCGCTCTTCCAGACCGGCTTCACCGTCGATCTCGGGCGTCTGAGTGCTGCTTCCGCGACAGTTCTGATCCCATCCATTCTGCTCTTCGTCATTCTTCGCCGCAACTTCGTGCAGGGCGTTGCCAGCACCGGGCTCAAGGAGTGATGTCGATGCAATTCCTCGAAGAGGCGCGCAGGACCTACGTGGCGGCCAATGCCGGCACGCTCTACTGGATGCTCCAGCGGCCGACGCTTGGCGGCGGGTTCCTCAACACCAAGCAGAACAGCCTGACGCTGCAGGATTATGGTAGCGAGGATGGCGTCCGCGGCCCGGATTTCACCTACGGGTGGATACAGGGTCGCGGGTTGGAGGCGCTGGTTGGCCACGCGGAGTTCTTCGAACGGGAATTGCCGCCGCTTGCCGAAAAGCTGGATGCTGTTGGTCGCCAACTCTATGGCCTTCTGGCGGCCCTGCAGAAGCCAGATGAACACGCTTATTTTTGCTATGATCGCGATATGACACCAGTCTATGCGGATGCTGCTGGCAACATCCATCTTCAGCAGAAGCCGCAGCTGATCTATTCCTACTCGGATGCTTTCGTCGCCAAGGGGCTTGTTGCTGCCGCCAGCCGTTATTGCCCGCCTGCTCTCGCCGACCATTTGGCCTATCTCGACCGGGTCGTTGCATCGATCGAGATCGGCCGCTTCCAGATGGATGAGCGCCGGCCGCTCTCGCTCGACAGCATTGCCGAGCAGGCAGAGGATTTCGGCCCGCGCATGATCCTGCTCGCCGCCGCCGGCATGCTGAAACGCTTCGGCCACACGGCGCATCTTGTCTATGCCCACCGTTTCATCTCCCATGTCATCAACCGGCATTTAGATGCGCTAACCGGCCTGCTGCGCAATGTGCCGGGCGAAGATAGTTGCAATGCCGGCCACGGCATCGAATTCGTTGGTTTTGCGCTTGACTACCTCGATGCCGAAGCCGATCCGGCGCTGATCGAGGCGCTGGAGCGCATTCTCATCTCCTCTTTCGACAAGGGCTTCGTTGGCCCGGGTATCGCAACAACGATTTCTGTCGCCTCAGGTGAGCCGCAAAGTCCTTATTGCCCCTGGTGGTCACTGCCGGAAGTGATCCGCGCCGCAGCACTTGTTCACCAACGCACCGGCAGCGCGGCAAGCCTGCGCATATGGGAGACGGCGCATGCGGCTTTCTTCGAAAATTACTGGCGTGGCACGCCGCCGATTGCCTACCAGACCATGACGAAGGAAGGGCCGGTGGATTTCGTGCCGGCCACCCCCGACCTCGATCCCGGCTATCACACCGGCCTCAGCCTGCTCGCAGCCATTCGCGTCGCCGACCATCTGATCCCGCACAATCAACCAATCTCAGGATAAATCCATGGCTTCCGTTGAAATCCAGAACGTCCGCAAGGCCTATGGCGCACACGAGACCATCAAGGGCGTTTCGGTCGAGGTGCCCGACGGTGCCTTTGTCGTGCTTGTCGGCCCATCGGGTTGCGGCAAGTCCACGCTGCTTCGCATGCTCGCCGGGCTTGAGGAGATCAGCGGCGGCACGATCCGCATCGACGGCCGTGTCATCAACGATGTCGAGCCGAAGAACCGTGACATTGCCATGGTGTTCCAGAACTATGCGCTTTATCCACATATGACGATCGCCGAGAACATGGGTTTCTCGCTGAAGCTGGCGAAAAAGTCCAAGCAGGAGATCGCCTCGCGCGTCACCGATGCCGCACGCATTCTCGGCCTTTCCGATTACCTGACGCGCTATCCGAAGCAGCTTTCCGGCGGCCAGCGCCAGCGTGTCGCCATGGGCCGTGCCATCGTCCGAAACCCCAAGGTCTTTCTCTTCGATGAACCACTATCCAACCTGGATGCGAAGCTGCGCGTGCAGATGCGTGCCGAATTGAAGGATATCCACGCTCGCATCAAGACGACAACCGTCTATGTGACCCACGACCAGATCGAGGCCATGACCATGGCAGATCGTATCGTTGTCATGCGCGATGGCATCGTGGAACAGGTCGGGGCTCCCCTCGACCTCTATGACAAGCCGGCCAATACTTTTGTTGCCAGCTTCATTGGCTCACCCTCCATGAATTTTCTCTCGGCGAAGGTCACAGATGATCGCACGTCCGTCGTGACCGAAAATGGCGTTCGCCTGCCTCTTGCCGGTGCCGCGGCTGCCGCGCCCGGTACAGCTGTAACCTACGGCATCCGGCCGGAACATCTGGCGATCTCGACCGATAGCGACGGCATCGCAATGATGGTCTCCAATGTCGAGCCGACAGGATCCGAAACTTTCATTCAGGGTACGGTCGACGGACAAAAGCTGTCGGCGCAGCTGCATGAGCGCATGTCCACCAGGGTCGGCGATGTCTTGCATCTGAAGCTGCAACCGGCAAACAGTCATCTTTTCGATGCCGGTAGCGGTATGCGCTTCGCCTGATCGGCGGCGCAATCAGGCAGCATAGAGGACCGGGAGGATAGATGGGCACGCGCCTTGCAGACGATACAATCGGCCGGCTTCCGGCAAAAGTCAGTCAACCAGGCCTCGACAGAAGCACCTTGACGCCCGGCATCGTACATCTGGGCGTCGGCGCATTTCATCGCGCCCATCAGGCAATGTATGTCGATCAATGCTTGTCCGCCGGGCAGAGGGACTGGGGCATCATCGCGGCCTCCTTGCGCAGTCCGCAGACACGCGATGCGCTTCAGCCTCAAGACGGCCTTTACACGCTTGCCGTACGGGAGGGAGCAGAGGAACGTCTGCATGTGGTCGGCTCGATCCTTGACCTCCTCGTTGCACCGGAAAATCCGGCGGCCCTGATTGCGGCCATGGTTGATCCGGCGATCCGCATCATCTCGCTGACGGTGACGGAAAAGGCCTATCTGCGCAATGCCGACGGCCATCTCGATCTGAATGATCCGGACATTCGCAACGATCTGTCCGATCCGGAAAATCCCCGCACGATTTACGGATTCATCGTCGAGGCGCTGGTGCGACGGCGGGCAGCCGGAGATGCGCCTTTCACGGTCCTCAGCTGCGACAATCTCCCCGCCAACGGCAAGACCTTGCATCGCCTGCTGACTGAATTCGCAGGGCAACGTTCCCGTGAACTCGCGGAATTCGTGGCTCGGGAAGTCTCCTGCCCGTCCACCATGGTCGATCGGATCGTGCCAGCGACGATGGAGCAGGATAGAGCGCGTATTGCAGATGCAATCGGCATGACGGATGCGTGGCCTGTTGTCACCGAACCCTTTAGCGATTGGGTGATCGAGGATCGTTTCCCGCAAGGCAGGCCCGAATGGGAGCGGTTCGGAGTCACCATGGTCGAAGATGTCGCACCGTTCGAAATCAGAAAGCTGCGGCTGCTGAACGGTGCGCACTCCGCCATTGCCTATATCGGACAATTGCTTGGCCTCAAGACCGTCTCCGACGCCATGGCCGCCACCGATGTCAGGCAGTTCATCGATGGATTGTGGAGGGAGCTGATACCCACTCTTCCGCAAGACAAGGGACTTGAACCTCAGCTCTACACCGCGAAACTCACCGCGCGGTTCTCGAATACGGCCCTGAACCATCTGACGGCGCAGATCGCCAATGACGGCTCGCAGAAGCTGCCGCAGCGGATCATCGAAGCCGCTTGCGAGCGGTTGTCGGCCGGAGCGTCCGCTGAATATCTGTCGTTCGTTGTTGCCGCCTGGATCGCCGCTCTTCAGGCGCGCTCAACAGAGTATGCTTTTTCCGATCCGCTCGACTCGCAATTGGCGAAGATCGATTTCGATGCATCCGATCACACACAAACGGTCGAGGTCATCTTCGACACGACAGGCTTTGCGAAGGCCGCGCAAGAGCGGTCAAAGCTCATTCAGCTCGTTGCCAACCAGCTGAAAACGATCCAAACAATAGGCCCGAAACAGGCCCTCCAGAAACTGACAGGCAAGGCTTAGATAGATGAAACAGACATGGCGTTGGTTCGGACCGGACGACTCGGTCAAGCTCTCTCACGTCAAGCAGGCAGGCGCCACCGGCATCGTCACGGCGCTTCATCAGCTGAATGATGGCCGCGCGTGGCCTGAGGAGGAAATCCTCAAGCGCAAGGCAATGATCGAGGCGGCCGGTCTGACCTGGTCGGTGGTCGAGAGCATCATCGTGCACGAGGATGTCAAGACACGGACCGGGCGTTATCGCGAGCTGATCGACAACTACAAGGCGTCGATCCGGGCGGTCGCCAAGGCGGGCATCCAGACGGTGTGCTACAATTTCATGGCGATCACGGACTGGACCAGAACCGATCTTGACTATGAAATGCCGCATGGCGGGACCGCTCTGCGTTTCGATGTCATCGAATTCTGCGCCTATGATGTGTTCATCCTCCGGCGTCCCGGGGCGGAGGCCGATCATCCGGCTGACCGCATCGAGAAGGCACAGGCCCGCTTGAAGGCGATGAGCGAAAGCGATCTTGCCAGACTGGAGCGCAACCTGATCGAATGGGTTCCGGCCCGTGAATTTGTTTATGACCGCGACAGCCTCAACCGGATGCTGGATGTCTATGGCGAGCTGTCCACCGAAGGCTTTCGGCAGAATCTGTTTGAGTTTCTGGCGGAGATCATGCCGGTTGCCGAGGAAGCCGGCGTCAGGATGGCGATCCATCCGGACGATCCACCCTTCCCGCTGTTCGGGCTGCCGCGCGTGATGTGCATGGCCTCCGACGTGCGGGCCTTGCTGTCCACCATTCGCTCACCGTCGAACGGCATTACCCTGTGCACCGGCTCCTACGGCGCCAATCCCGCAAACGATCTGGTCGCCATGGCAAAGGAATTTGCCTCCGACATTCATTTCGCGCATTTGCGCAACGTCACCAAGGAAGGCGACGGCTCCTTCCATGAGGCCCAGCACCTGGACGGCGATACCGACATGATCGGCGTGGTCAACGCGCTGATGGCCGAGGAACGCCGGCGCCGGGCCGATGGCCGGAAGGATTGGGAAATCCCGATGCGGCCGGACCACGGCCATGCGATCGTCGATGATATCGGCAAGCAGGTGAACCCCGGCTATTCCTGCATCGGTCGGCTCAAGGGTCTTGCCGAACTGCGTGGGGTCATGCGCACCATCGATGCATTGAGAGGGTAGAGATGACACGGCTGCGGGTAGCGATGGTGGGACTGGGCATGGCGGCGGGACATCATGCCCGCAGCCTGATCGATCTCGCCGATCAGGTCGAGGTGGTCGGCGTCTACAGCCCGACGGAAACACGCCGCCTCGCCTTCGCCGCTCAGCATGGCTTTCCAGCCATGAGTGATCTCGAAGAGATATTCGATCGCAATTTCGCCGATGCAGTTCTCATCCTGACGCCGCCCAACACACATCTCGAACTTGTCGAGAAGGCCGCAATGGCCGGCCAGCACATCTTGCTGGAAAAGCCGCTGGACATATCGTTGGATCGTGCAAAGGCGATCGTTTCGGTTGCGAACAAGGCCGGTGTGCTTTTGTCGGTCGTATTGCAGAACCGTTTCCGGTCATCATTCACCGCACTTCAGGATATGCTGCGAACCGAACAGCTGGGTACCATTCTCGAAGCGTCGCTGAGTGTCCGCAACTGGCGCCCGCAGCAATATTATGACCAGCCCGGCAGAGGCACGTTGGCGCGCGACGGCGGCGGCGTCCTGCTGACGCAGGGCATCCATGCGATCGATCTTCTTCTCGGTCTGGCAGGCGTGCCGGCCAAGGTGTCGGCTTTCGCGCGCACCACACCCATTCACCGGATGGAAACCGAGGATCTGGTGAATGCGGTATTCTCCTTCGAGAACGGTGCGACCGGAACACTGAACGCCACGACCTGCGCTTACCCCGGCTATCCGGAGAGGATCGAGCTGATCTGCACGAAGGGCACGGCATTCCTGACGGGCGACAGCTTGCAGGCGACCATGCATGATGGCCGCACGGTCAGCGCCGGCGCCAACATGGCCTCCGGTTTCGGAAGCGACCCCATGGCCTTCGGTCACGAGCTTCATCGGGAGCTCATCGCGAATTTTGTCGGTGCCATCACCAGGGGAGGGCGGCTGATCGTTACCGGTGACGACGCCCTGCGGGCTCATGCGTTCATCGACAAAATGCTAGGATCCACTCCGGCATAACGACAGCCGGTCACTGGATCCTATCCGGCGAGCGCCAAGGGCGCGAATTTTCGATCTCCGCGCGCGCAGTGATGGACATCGACATGTGGCGCGATCATTGGCCGGGACAGACCGCCTGATGTCTCCACGTAACCTCCACATATCGCCGATCAGGCCGCAACACTTTGCGTGTCTTATCCACCATGGCACTTCCTCCAGAACCCATGGGACAAGCGCGCATACATGAGAAGGCTATGACCTCAAACAAACTGCTTCCGCTTCATTTTCAACGAGATACGTCGATGTCTATCAAGAGGACACACCGTCACCCTGCGGCACGATCCTTGCGGCCGCCACAGCATCAATTCTGGCCGGAAAGCCCTCCACCTTCAGCCGGAAGAGGGCGGCGAGTGTTCAAGTTTGTGATGCTGGCGCTACTGGCTGTGATGCTGCTGGCAGCGCTCATGCTGCTTGCCGGAATCGGGGCGCTGACAGGAAACTGGATCAAGCTCGCCATTCCGCTGATCACTCTCGTCGCGACCGTGATTGCAGTGGTGTTCGCTCTGGGCGAACAATTGTGAGCGGCGTGTTCGCGCCGCCGGTGGCGTCGAAAGTCACAATCGGTAAGTCTTTGGTGACGTTTGGCCTGACAGGCCTCTTCTAGATAGGCCGATCACCCTCTCGCGGCTATCTTACGAGAATGTCAAGGAACAGGCTCCAGGTCACCGGAACCTGGAGCCTGCAAGTGGTGGTTCTGCATCTGGGAGGATCTGCTTTGCGGAGGGCGCCTCGATTTCCGGGGCTGTCAGGTAGCTCTTGTCTTGCGCCAAGATAGCTCATATTGAGTAGCGGACCGGCTGCTTAAGAAACGAGTTACCTATGGCTTTCGCCCCTCGCCTGCTCGCCTTTGTTGCCCTCGGTTTCGGTCTTTTTCCCGCGATCTGCCAAGCGCAATCCTTTGATTGCGGCAAGGCGCAGACTGCTATCGAAAAGGCGATTTGTGCCTCTCCGGCCCTGATTTCTCAGGATACGACCCTGGCAGCTTCCTATCGGCAGGCGCTGGTCGATCTTGCTGGCGACCCGGCAAAGCTCAGCGATCTGCGGCAGCAACAGCGCCGCTGGCTGGCAGACCGGAACAAATCCTGTGTCCAGCCGGACTCAATCGGCTTGTCGAAATGCCTCACGACGTCCTATCAGACGCGACTTGCGGCCCTCAAGGCAGCAGCCTCTTCGCCAGACAGCAATACTTCCGCATCTTCCGCCCCGCCTGTCAAACCTGCAGCGTCAACCGTAGTCGAAACGCAGGCGCCTGTGACGCAAGAGCCGGCTGCACCGCCGGCCGTCGTCGCATCTCAACCCGCGCCCGCCAAAGCCTTGCCGCCACCCGTGGCGCAGCCGCATCTGGCCTTGGAGCAACTGCCTGCCGGTCAGGACGGCAGCACCCTGCTGACTGTCGATACCCCCGGCCATATCACCATCCGCACCCAGAGCAGCACGGGGGCAGCACTCCAATTGGTGGACATGATCGCAGGCCCGGGCGACCGAATGGGGGCGCCTGGTGTCAGCGACGGCCGTATCGATGCGCTGCTCGACAAGGGCACCTACAAGATCCGCGTGTTCGGGGCAAAGGGAGCCACCGGGACTGTAAAGCTAACGGCACAGGCCTATCAGGAGCTTGAAAGTCCCGATGCTGCCTTGACCACCAAAGGGGTCGATGGCGAGCTGAGCGATCTCCAGCAAAGATCCTATTGGATCGACATTCCCGATTCCGGACGCGTTGACATCGAGGCGGTCGGGCGCTCGCTTCAGGATCTGCGTTTGTGGCGAAACGGCACCGATATTGCCGACCTCTCGCCGAGGCTGTCGATCTTCGAGCTGAAGCCGGGCGTCCCCATGACACGGGCCACGCTGGCCGGTGCAGTCGAACCGGGCCGCTATCTGGTAACGGCCTATGGCGGCCAGAAGCTTGTCTGGACCAACTCGGACGCCGCCGAGCCATTTCACATCCGCGCCGGCACGCAAATGTCCTTGGCCGCGGGGATTGCCGAAGGCGTGATCGGGCCTTTCGGTTCGGTCCGTTTCGAGGCGCCTGCGGATTTAGATACCTTTCGCCTCGAATTGCCGCAATCCGCACCGGCGGTGCTTCGCGCCGGCCGTATTTCCAGCGCGGCAACCGCGTTTCAAAGTGCCTCGATCGTTAAATCAAGCCGAGAGCCGGTCGCCACGCTTGCGCTTTCGGCAAACGGCCAAGCCGGCATTGTCGAAGTGTCGGGGTATGAGGGCCAGCGCTTTCAGGTTCGGGGACTGCGGTTCAGCAATCAGGCGCAATTCGATGGCTCCGTGCCCAATCTCATCAGTCTCGATGTTGCCGGCGAAGGTGGTGACGAGATCCCCGCTACGGCTCTGCTGCTGCGTCAGGATAGCAGTGGCAAGGCCACCATCGTTGCGTCCGACACGCCGCATTTGAGCCCCGGCCAGGCCTGGCATCGGCGCTTCAATCTGCGCGGACCGACCTCGCTTCTGTTCGAGATGACACAGGCGGGCCAGATCGCGATCAAAACCTCGGGCGTTGCTCTCCACGCCGATATCAGCCCGGTACTGGTCGGCAATGTGCCGCGCGCCGATGGTCGCATCCCCGATCGTTTCGATTTGGACGCCGGCTATTATCTGCTGCGCCTCATGCCCGACAACAATGCGGTTGGCATCGTCGACCTCGCCTTTGGCACGCCGGGTGTCGTGCCGCCGATCCAGCCTGCGGCACCGGCGCGCACCAGCATTTCATTTGGTATCCGGGACGCCGAGCAGGCGACGAGCTACGAGATCATCACCAATGTTGCCCCCGGACTGCTGACCGGGCCACGCGCCGTCGCGCTGCCTGCCGATCTGCAGGCACGGCCATTGGCTCTTTGGCAGCCCACCGATGCTTCGGCGCAGCCGCAGCCCGCACAAGGCCAGCCGATGTCCAATGTGCCGGCACCCGTTCCGCAGGCTCAAAAGGCTGCCGCCGATGATGCGAATGCATTGTCACGGCCCGCATCGCCGGCGGATTTGCGCATCGACGTGCATGTGCCGCGCGGCGGGACGATCACCGCATTTGACATCCATAATGTGCCTGTCGCTTTTGCTGCCAGCAATGAGCGCGCTGATGCAACGGGTCGAACCTTGAGCCTGCGCTTCCCGGCACCTTCGGCTCCCCGGGTCATTGGCGTCAGCTGGCAGCCCGATGCGACTGCAGCGAAACGGAGCGCGCCGGCTGCCCCCGCGGCACCCTTGATTGCCGGCCAACGGCAATTTCTCGATCTCGCCGAGGATATGCAGAAATCCTATCGCCTGGATGTTGCTGAAGGCGGACTTTACCGCATCGAAACCCTCGGCCGTCTTCAGACATCATTGAGCCTTGGCACGTCGTTCCTGCCGAAACTCGGACAAGCGTCTGATAATGGCGATGGGCACAATGCGCTGATGCAGACCTATCTGCGCGCCGGAACCTATCAGGTTGCCGTGTCAGCGCAGAATTCCTCCGGTCATCTCGGTCTCAGCGTTATGCCGGCTTCGCTGCTGACGGCCGCAACGCTGGTTTCCGATGGCACCAGCCGCGGAAGCCTGTCAGGTGGTCGTGGCGCCGTCGTGCCGATCGAAATAGCGAATGCGGGATCCTATCAACTTGATCTTTATTCTCTTGGCGGCGATCTCACAGCCCGTCTGGAGGATTCCGAGGGATGGCCGCTGACTGCGCCCGGGCCGCTCTCCACGCTGAGTCAGGATTTCACCCCCGGTCACTATCGTCTGGTGATCCTGCCTCGCGATGTCGACACTCGTTTTGTCGCCCGGCTGAGGCCGCTCATCGACCCACCGCAGCTGCAGGGCCATGGACCGCATCCATTGGCCTTCAACGAGGCTCAGGCATTTCAATGGCGCGAGCCTCAGAGCAAAAGCGATCCACGCGTTCCCGATAGCTGGACTTTCGACCTTTTCGCCGACGCCGACGTCAGCATCGACCTCACCGAAGGCATGATCGGCACCTTGTTCCGTGACGACAAGGACCAGATCGCCCGGTTTGTCGCCTCTCCCCCGTTTAACGGAGTGCTGAAGGCAGGCCATTATCGGATCGATCTCGTGAGCCTCGCCCATGATGACCGGCTGGACTATCAGATTACCCTGAACACGAAGGCTGTGCAGCCTGGCGAGGCGCGCTTCGTCAATCTCCCGGCCGAGCTTTCATTCAATGTCGACAAGGACCACGTGGTCAGTCTCGGCACATTCGGCCGCAGCGAAATCAAAGGCGTATTGAAGGACGGCCATGGTGCCGTGATCGAACGGCTTGCCGGCCGCAGCGATGATTGGAACATCGCGCTGTCGAGCCGACTGCCGGCCGGATCCTATACGCTGTCCCTTGATGCTGCCGCAACATCCGGCACGGCCAACGGCCAGCAGACCGAGAGTTCGGACAGTCAAGAAACCGATTCAGCCGATGGCGACCAGCAGTCTGACGGCGACGATCAGGCCAGTGCCGGGGATATAGAGGTTCAGTTTGCCTTGCCGCAGGAAGTGTTGCAGCCGGCGCTTGGCCCCAACGGCACGGCCGACGTCACAGGCGCCTCCGTCTTCGCCTTCCCTCTGCCAGCCGGCGTGAAGGATCAACTTGCGCTCGTTGCGGCGCAATCCACCAGCGAGCTGGTTCTCTCACTGGAAAAGCGCGGTACTGATGGCATTTGGAAGTCACAAGCCTTTGCCCGAGGCCGTACGCCGGTCATCGCCTGGCCCGTCTCTGACGGAGAAGCGCAATGGCGCGCCTCGGTCTGGACACTCGACGGCGGGGCTGCACCCATCAAGATCGCCACGCGCGGCATTATCAGTGCCATTCGGGAGCCCGGCGATATTGCCCTGGAGCCCGTAACCATCGATGGCCTTGGTCTCTCGCTGAACGTTGCGCTTGTGCACGCACCATCGGCAGGCCTTGTCGAGCTCGATACCGCCACGGATCTGCTTGCCGGAGCAAGTGGTGATCGACCGCTCGCGACAGTAACATCGGGACTTTTTGCCCCGCAAACGGATCGACTGTGGCTGGTCGCTCGCCAAGACGGCCATGTGCAGGTTAGCCCTGCCGAACCCAATAGCGAGATCGCGCTGACGCTCGCGCCCGGTGACCAGGCGGTTATTCCGGCGACAGCGCCATTGCCGGGCAAAGTCCGGTTGTGGCGTGCGGATTCGGCCTTCGGGCAGCCAGGCCTCAATGCCGGGCGTGGCATGGGCGTCAGCCTCAACAGCGCGGTTGCGCTGGCCGATCATCAGGATTTGCATATCGGAAACGCCGGCAGCGATGAGAGTCTGCAGATGCGGCTTCGGCCTGTCGATGCCGCTGAACTCGAGGCAGTGGCATCGACAGGCAGCTACACCACGACCATACCGGCCCTCAGCGCGCGGCCGGTGAAGCTGGTAGCGGGGGCAAAGCGGCTGACGCTTGACCTGGCACCCGGCATCGCCGTCGTCTCCGCCCCTTCGGCCTCGCAGTTGTTGAATGTGTGGTCCGGCGCGGCGCCTCTTTCACGCAATGTCGCAGCGTCGGCGGAGGAGATCTGGCTCGTCAACCTGACCGATGCCGCCGCATCGGCACGCGTCGGCCTGTCACCGGGACAGGTGATTACGCTGGGTATCGATCAGATCAGGCGTCGGTTCTTCGGCACCGTCGGATCGGAAGAGATCGCGGTCGACGCCCAAAACGGCGATGTCCTGAATGTCTCCGGCGGCGCTGCCACCTTCATCGGGGCTGACGGTCGGGTCTTGCGCGGCAATAGCATTTCTCTATCCGGTCGCGGCCAGCTGATCCTCGACCATGGCGCCGGGTTGGCTGCGCTCTGGCTGGAGCGTGGCGGCAAATCGCCCTGGCCCAAGCCGGAGCCAAAGTCCGTTACCCTGCCGCAAAGCGTGACGCTTGAGGGTGAGGCCATGGCCTTCCGCCTCGATCCGGCCCAACCGATGGTGCTGGACGTCAGCAGCGATGCGCCTGTCATCGTCAGCCTGGAACAGAATGGCCACCGGGACCTGCAACTATTCCCGACTGGAGCCGAATTCCACCGCTATGTTGCGGCGGGCGAGGCAGTGCTGACGCTCTATTCCACCCATGAGGGGCCTTTGTCGGGCAACCTGGATCTGACGGCAACGCCTGTGGTTCCGGTCAGCGATGGCATCGGTGCACCTGTGGTGCTTGCACCAGGCACGACGGCCTTGTTCGGCTTCGAAGTCAAGAACAGCGGCAATATCGGTGCCGGCTTGCGCTCCGATCCGGATCTTGCCATTGGCCGCCTGCTGGATGCCAAGGGCCAATTGCTTGGTGAGGGCGTCAACCAGCTCAAGAAGCTTGATGCCGGCTATTATCTTTTGGAAGCGCGGGCGCCGGCCGACGCGCCGACTCTGGTCGTCAGGCCGACGGTGGTGGGCCTGACGCCACCACCCGCGGGTCCGCCGCCTGAAATTATCAATGATTATCTGCAGCGTGCCGGCTTGAAGCCCACGGGATCGAAGTGAGAGACCAATGAAAAAGATTGTATTTCTCTTTGCCCTTGCTCTCGCCTCTTCAGCGCTGATCTCAAGCGGCTCTGCCCAGCAGGGCGCTCCGTCGCCGACATTGGACGTTCTGCAACGCGCCGATGGCGTCAAGATCGTGCCGGAGAAGTTCCTGCGCGCCTATGATCCCGTGACGATTTTCTTTCCTGCAGATACGGGGCCGGCAACCGGCGGCCCCGAGGATTCCCCGGAGCGTTTTGTGACGATGGAACCGGCCGTTGCCGGCGCCTGGCAATGGCTCGGCCCGCGCGCCCTGCAATTCCGACCCGCCGACAAATGGCAACCGCTGGCCCGCGTCAAGGTGAAGATGCTGGGCCATGACAAGGACGCTGGCGGTCAGACGGAACTGATATCGCTGCTGCCGGTGCCGGTCTCCACGGTTCCGGCTTCAGGCGACGATCCTGTCAATGAACTCGACCAGATCACGCTGACCTTCGCCGAGCCCGTCGATGTTGCGGCGCTCACGCGGCTTCTCTCGATCGAGTTGCGCCCGGCGCCGGGGATCGGCGATGAAGGCGGGTTGATGCTGGGCGCGAAGGATTTCGACATCCAGCCGCTCGAGCGCAACAGCCGCAGCGACCAGCAATCCTATGTGGTGAAGCTGCACACCAGCGTCCCCGATGGTCGCGTCGTGCTTGTGCGGCTGAAACTGGCCGATACGCAGGATTTCAGCGATCAGATCTTTGAATTGCGCGCGCGCACCGCCGTGCCCTTCACCATGACCAATTCCGATTGCGGGCGCGGCTTCGACGCGGCCACGACGGATGGCATCATGCGCTGCACGTCCAACTCGACCGCCGGCTACTCCGGCGGCGCAGTCGATGACAACGGCAATCCGGTCGAGGATGCCGATGCAGGGACGCCAGCTTCTTCGTCGAGCCAGGGCCGTAGTCTGCTTTTCCGGTTCTCCGGCAACCCGTTGGCAGGAGAGCAATTGTCGGTCCGTGATGCGTTGCGCATTACTCCGCCTGTTGACGACCTGACGGCGGAAGCAAGCAGCGGACGTCTCTATGTCCATGGCCGCTTTCTCACGGACAAGGTCTACACGCTCAATGTTGCCGCAGGTGCCCTGAAGGATGATCGGGGAAGACCGCTGGCGACCGGTTTCAGCCAGAAATTCGCCTTTTCGCCGGAGCAGTCCTCACTCGTCTGGGACGCGTCGCAGGGCGTTGTCGAGCGCTTTGGTCCGCAGCTCGTGCCGGTGCGCGGACGTGGCTACGATCGGGCCGATGTGCGCATCCACGCGATCGACCCGCTATCGCGCGATTTCTGGCCGTTCCCACAAGCGGGACTGGATACGAAGGATGATGACGCACCGCCTCTGCCCGGCAAGGAGCCGCAGAAATGGGCGACCAGCGACGACATCTCGGCCGATGCCATCGGAGCGAGGGTAAAGGCACTGGGATCACCCGCCATTTCCCAATTCGTGGATCTCCCCATTCACAAGGGCGGCGTAGACACCAAGTTCGGTCTGGATCTGAAGCCCCTATTTGCCAAGATTGCCGGCGCCGACCAACCCGGCACCTACCTTATCGGCTTGCGCGCGGTGGACAACCAGACCCGCCATTGGCTGCGAGTGCAAGTCACTGACCTGACTTTGAGCGCGGTGGAAGAACAGGACCGGGTGCGCTTTGCGGTCACATCGCTCGGCACCGGCAGTCCGATTAGCGGTGCGCAGATACAACTGGATGGTTTACGGGACGGGAAATACGTAACGCTCGCGACCGGGACGACGGATGCACAGGGCTTCTTTTCCTGGGAGCTCAAGCAACGCGCCGAGGCGAAGATTCGTCGCGTCATCGTGACGAAGGGGCTGGATACTCTCGTGATCGACCCCGATCATGCCCCGGCGCAATATGCCCAGAGTAACTGGACGAAACCGGCGGCTTCGTGGCTGGATTGGACCACCAATCCTGATGAGGATCGTGCCGAGCAGGCGCGTACTCTCTGCCACGTCTTTACCGAGCGGCCGATCTACCGCCCGGAAGAGCCCGTGCATATCAAGGGATATGTCCGCAGCTACCTCGGGGGCCATCTGACGCTGCCGAAACAGGGCCGCCAGATCGTGATCACCGGCCCAGACAAGCAGGAATGGCGCGTGCCGGTGAAGCTGGACGCATCGGGCAGTTTCTATCACAAATTCGACGCCGAAACGCCGGCAACCGGCGATTACAAGGTGCACTTCGAGCCGGGCGACGTGGCTAAGGCGGCGGACCAGACGGCGCCGGAGCAGAAGTCCGGCAATGACGACGAGAACGTCGACGGCCAGACGAGTGACGGTAATACGGATGACGGCAAGGCAGATGATGCCCAGTCCGACACCACCCAGCCGGCAGATGCCGATGGCAACGCGGCCGCCAGCGATGATGCCAGCGATACGGCCGATAACACAGTCCAATGCGGCAGCATCTCCTTCAAGAAGGAGGCCTATCGCCTGCCGACATTCGAAGTCGTGCTCAATAACCCGCAGACCGTACCGCTCGACTCCTCCTTCAATGTCGATCTGATCGCGCGCTATTTTGCCGGCGGCCTGCTGGCGGACCGCCCGATCCGTTGGCGCGCCGTGCAGTATCCCTATAATTGGACGCCGCCTGGCCATGACGGCTTCCTGTTTTCAACGGATTCGCGCTACTCCGGCGGTGACGAGTTCAAGTCTTCGCCCGCGCTCGAGCGCGATGGCAGCACGGATGCCGGTGGCGCCTCGCGCATCAGCTTCGACACGACGATCGAGCCCACAGCACAACCGCGCCGCTACATGATCGAGGCGACCGTTACCGGCGACGACGATCTGCAGGTTCGCAGCATCACCAATGTCTATGCAGTCCCGCCTTTCGTGCTTGGCCTGAAGGTGCCGCGCTACGTGGCAAAGCCCGGTGCAATCGAACCGCAGATCCTGGCTGTCGATGGCAATGGCGATGCCGTCGCTGGGCTCGAGATGACGGCGCGCCTGATCCATCGCAACTGGACATCGACCCTGCAGGCAAGCGACTTCAGCCAGGGTTCGGCGAAATACGTCACCCAGGAGATGGACGAAACCGTGCTGGAGCGAAAGATTACCAGCACGAAGGATATTCAGACCCTTGCGCTCAATGCAACGGACGCCGGCGTCTACATCATCCAGCTTGAGGCCACCGACAAGATCGGTCGTCGCCAGCAAGTGAGCGTGGACTTCTTCGTGGGCGGCAACACGCCGGTCACCTGGTCGCAGGCGCCTGCGCGCACCGCTATCGTGACCACCGACAAGGACAGCTACATCCCCGGTGAAACGGCCAATCTTCTGATCCAATCCCCCTTCCAGGCAGCCCGCGCTCTTGCTGTTATCGAGGAGCCGGAGGGTAAGTTCCGCTATGATTGGGTCGATATCACCGATGGCTACGGTCATTATGCGGTGACGGTCCGCAAGGAATATATGCCTGAGGTCCCTGTGCATTTCCTCATCATGCGCGGGCGGCTGGAGACGAGCACTCCCTCGCCGAACGCACCCTTCGACCAGGGCAAACCCGTGACGATCGCTGCCACGAAGACGGTGACGGTCAAGCCGGTGAAGAACACCGTCACCGTTTCCATGGATTATCCGAAGAAGGCCCGCCCAGGTGACGAGGTGGAGGTGACGCTGCATCTGGCCGATGACCTGGGTCATCCGATCGCGGGTAATGCCACCTTCTGGATGATTGACCAGGCCGTTCTGTCGCTTGCAACCGAGCAGCCGCTAGATCCACTGCCGAATTTCATCGTCAAGCGGCAATCCACCATGGCTCTGCGCGATACTCGCAACATGGCCTTCGGCATCATTCCTCTCGACGAGGTGCCCGGAGGCGATGAGCGCGAGGATTGGGGCACGGACAATAATATTTCCGTCCGCAAGAATTTCACGCCAGTCCCGATCTATCTTCCCGACGTGAAGATTGGCCCGGATGGCACTGCCAAGATCAAGGTGAAGCTGCCGGACTCGCTCACCGTCTTCAAGCTGCGCGCCAAGGCCGTCAGCGGCCCGGATCGCTTTGGCTATGGCACCGGCGAAATGCTGATCCGGCAGGAAATCGTGGCTCAGCCCGCCCTTCCCCGCTTCCTGCGGTCCGGAGACCAGTTCGAGGCGGGCGTCATAGCCCGCGTGGTCGAGGGCGGTGGCGGTGGCGGTGTCGCCGCCATCGCATCCGATGGCCTGACGCTGCAGGGCAGCAAGGATGTTTCTTTCACGTGGGAACAGAACAAGCCGGCTCACATCGGCGTTCTCGCCTCGGTGCCCGAGCCAAAGCCCGGTAAGGAGGATGTGCGACTGCGTTTTGGCGTCGAGCGGCAGGCAGACCATGCTCGCGACAACGTGGAAATCACGCTGCCGGTGAAGCCGGACCGAATCCCGACCAGGCACTACGAGATCGTCGAAATCCCGGCGGGCGGCTCGAAAATACTGTCGGTGCCACAGGAGGATGTTCGTCCCGGATCGTTCCAGCGCGTCATGACTCTGACGTCCGACCCAGCCTTGGCGAAACTGGTTGCCGGGCTCAACGTGCTGGTGGAATCGCCCTATGGTTCCACCGAGCAGCGGATATCGCTGGCCTCCTCCGGCGTCGCCTTCAAGAGCTTCACACCCATCCTGGAGGCAGCGAAGCTGGACAAGCGCATAGATGGCGACGTCCACAACACCGTGCTGGCGATCGGCCAGGCAGTCGATTCCGACGGTCTCGTCGGCTTCTGGCCGCACAGCAAGGGGAATGTCTCGTTGACGGCCTGGGCCTATTCCTTCCTGGTGGCGGCGGACAAGGCAGGCGAGCCCACCGACAAGGCTTTGACGGATCGTCTTGCGAGCGTGCTGAAACTGTCGCTTCGCTCGGATTATCCGCATCTCATTACCGGCGACGAGATCCGCGAACGGGTCGAGGCCCTGACGGCTCTGGCCGAAGGCGGCAAGCTCGATCCGGCCTATACGGCCGAACTGGCCCGTTCGGCGGCCTTGATGCCGAATGTCAGCGTTGCCCGGATGACCGCCGCAGCGGCTGGCGCGCCGGATGCCGACCCGCGTCTGGTTGGTGGCCTGGCCGATGCGATGTGGTCGCGCGTCCGCATCCTCTCCCGAAATGGCGAGCTGGTCTATAATGGTCAGGCGCAGGATGGCGGTAACCCCATCATCCTGCCTTCGGAAGTCCGCAGCCTGGCCGAGATGGTGCGCGCGGCGGCTTTGACCTCCGAGACGGATCCGCGTTATCCCGCTTTGAAAAATGCCTTGCTGCAATTGGGTGAAGGCGACGGATGGGGCTCGACAAACGCCACTTCGGCGGCGATCCGAGCCCTGGCAACGGCGTGGCAGAGGCCAACGACGCCCCTGCCGTTGACCCTCACTCAGAATGGCGTCGTTCAAGCTCGTACACTGGACGCGAATGCGCCTGTGTTGCGGGAGGTCACGTTGGATCCGGGCAGCGTCACCATCAACAATATGGGGACGACATCCGCTCTGGCGCTGGTAGAAACCAGCTATCTCCCCGCTGAAGCTGGCTATAAGGCGCAGGCGCAGAGCCAGGGTTTTGCCCTCACACGCACGCTCTATCGCGTCGCTGCCGGCGATGCGCCGCTGGAGAAGCTGACCCCCGATGCAAACGGCACGATTGCCTTGAAGGTGGGCGATGTATTGGAGGAGCGGGTCGAGCTGGTCGTCTCCGAAGATCGCACCCATGTGGCTCTCACCATGCCGCTTGCAGCGGGACTGGATCCTCTCAATCCCAATATCGCCACGGCTCCGGCCGAAGCGACGCCTGCGGCAACCTCAACCCTGCCCTCTGACTGGGTTTCCTATGGGGACGATCAGGTATTCTCCGCCTCCGACAGGCTGGCGAAGGGCAATTATATCTTTGCCTATCGTATGCGCGCCCTGATCCCCGGCTCCTATACGCAGCCACAAGCGTTAGCGGAGACCATGTACCAAAAGGGCGTGCAGGGAACGAGTGCCGCGGTGCAGATCGTGGTGGCAAAATAAGCCATCACGATACGGACGAATATCAGGCAAGGAGCTGGCCGGCCGGGCTATGACACTATTGAGAAGCCGTCGATCAAAGCTCGTTCTTTTTTTCTCGCTGGTGCTCGTAGCCGGCGCATTGATCTATGGATATCTCATCAATCAGCGTGCACAGCTGATTGCGCCTGCACCGACACCGATACTTTATGACCGTAGCGGTGCTTTCCTTGCGCAGATTGGCCACAGCGATGACGCCAGCGGGCGTGTCGATTACGGCTATTGGCCATTGGAGCAACTGCCTGATCGCTTCGTCAAGGCGACATTGGCCCTCGAAGACAGGCGCTTCTTCGAACATGCCGGCGTTGACCCCTATGCCGTCGGCCGGGCGGCCTGGCAGAATCTCGGCGCTGCCAGACACCGCTCCGGCGCTTCGACGATTGCCATGCAGGTGGCGCGCATGCAGCAGCCGGAATCGCGCAGCTTCGTGCACAAGATCCTGGAGGCCGGCACCGGTATCCTGTTGACCCTGCGCTACGGCCGGGAGGCCGTGCTGGCGCAATATTTGCGGCTGGCGCCCTATGGAAACGGCAGTCACGGCATTGCCCATGCGGCGCGGTTGTATTTCGACAAGCCGGTGGCGGATCTGTCCTGGGCGGAAATTGCCTTGTTGTCGGCGATCCCGCAATCGCCGACGCGGATGAACCCGCTGCGCCCGCAGGGCCTGCGCCGGGCCATTCAGCGCGGCCACCAGATGCTGGACGTCCTGCTGAAGCAGAATGTCATTAATGCCGACGAGGCCGAGATTGCGCATCGTCAGCTTGATAATGTGCAAATGCCCAACCTGCCCCGCCGCCCGGATGCGCTGCACCTGATATTGCGCTATCACGATCTTATCGAAAGCGGCCAGATATCTCCCGCCTCGGCTAGCATGCCGCTCATCCACACGACGATCGATCTCGGTCTCCAGGCCGATGTGACAGCACTTGCGCGGCAACATCTCGATCACTGGCGCTCCGCGGGCGCGCAGCAGGTCGGCGTCATGGTGGTGTCGCGCCAGACGGGCGAGGTTCTGGCCCAAGTGGGATCGCGCAGTTATTACGGTCGTCATGCCGGTGCGTTCGACTATACCCGGACACAACGCTCACCGGGCTCGACCTTGAAACCCTTCATCTATGCGCTGGCGTTCGAACGCGGCCTGCTGAAGCCGACGGACATGTTGCTGGATCTGCAAGAGGGCGCCTCCGGCATTGGCGATGCCGACCGCGAATTCCTCGGGCCGATGCTGCCGCGCCAGGCGCTTGCCAATTCCCGCAATGTGCCCGCCACCAACCTGCTGCGCACGATCGGTCTCGAGACGACCTTCCGCTTCTTGCGCGATCTCGGCCTGCATGATCTGGAAACCCCGGCCGATTATTTCGGCCTGTCGATGGCCATCGGTTCTCTGCCGACGCGCCTGGACAGGTTGATGCGAGCCTATGGCGCGCTTGCCAATGATGGGCAGTTGCAGGATCTGCGCTGGGCGCGTGAGCAGCCGCAGCCGCAATCCGTGCGGATCATGTCTCTCGATACAGCACGGCTCGTGACATCCTTCCTGTCCGATCCCCAGGCCAGATTGCCGAGTTTCCATCGCTATGGTTCGCTGGAATATCCCTTTCCCGTCGCCATCAAGACCGGCACCTCGCAGGGCTATCGGGATGCCTGGGCCATGGCCTATTCGGAGAAAGTGATCGTCGGTGTCTGGGTCGGGCGCGGCGATAACGGCACCATGAACCGGATGACCGGCGCCGGGACTGCCGCGCGTCTCGTGCACGACATCATCGATCGGGTCCATGGCAACAAGCCCGGAGACATCGCCGATGCGCGTTTTCCAACGCCACCGGACCGCAAGCCGGTCGATGTTTGCGTCGTCAATGGACAGGCGAACGACAACACCTGCAGCCAGACGCTGGTCGAATGGTTGAAGCCGGATGAAATGCCGAAGACGGCAGCCATGCAACCTCGTCCGGATGGCAATCTCAAGCCTTTGCCCATCAGCGCTGTGGCAGGGAGAATCAAGGGCTATTCACCCGCCAATGCCGACGCTTCCAGTCCACAGATCCATCTTGCCATTTCGACGCCTGCGCGCAACAGCCAGATCTGGCGTAATCCCGAGCAGCCGGCCGTGTTCAACCGGCTGGCCCTGAAGGCCGATGTTCAGCCGCATGTGCCGCAGATCGTCTGGTATGTCGACGGCGAGCCCTTCGCAATCACTGATCCGGACAAGCCCGTTTTCTGGCCTATCCAGAGCGGCGCACATCGCTTCCAGATCCGTTTGCCCTATCGCGACGAAACCTCGGCTGTCGTTCCGGTCTATGTGCAATGAGAATGCTGCGGTCTAGCGGCCGGCACTTTCAATCTTCTTTCCATGCACTTTCGCCGGGATTGCTTCAGCAGAACACATGGGCAGCATCCGGATCGAATTCCAGGTGGACACGATCGCCACGGCTGAGGCCTGAAATTGCCTCGTGGCCGAAGGGCAGACGCACGGACAAGGTCTCGCCGGCGCTGATCAACGTTGAGACATGGACGTTGTTGCCGAGGAAGGTAATGTCGCCGACGGTGGCGCTGAGGCTATTTTCCGCTCCTGCCTTGCGGCCGAGCCGGATGCGTTCTGGACGCAGCATCAACGCGGCCTTGCCGCCGGCGGCAGCCCGGCCATGAACCGGAATGCGCTCGAAGACCGCCTGCTCTCCAAGCGAGATCGTCGCCTGCCCATTATCGGATGACAGCAGGCGGCAGGAGATGAAATCGCTGTCGCCGATGAATTCGGCGACGAAGCGGGTGCGTGGATTGGCGTAGAGTTCCGGCCCGGTGCCGATTTGATCGATAACGCCTTTCGAGAAGACAGCGATGCGATCTGAAAGCCGCAATGCCTCCTCCTGATCGTGGGTGACGTAGAGGATCGTTACCTCGGTCTGCTGATGGATCCGCTTTATTTCGTGCTGGATCTCCTCGCGAAGCTTCTTGTCGAGCGCCGATAGCGGCTCGTCCATCAAAAGCACCGGCGGATCGTAAGCGAGTGCCCTGGCAAGCGCGACGCGTTGCTGCTGGCCGCCGGACATCTGGGCGGGCTTGCGATCCTCGAAGCCTTCGAGGCGGACAAGACGGAGCATCTCCTTGACCCGGCTATCAACGTCCGCCTTTGACTTGCGCCGTACCCTCAACGGAAAGGCAATGTTTTCTCCCACGGTCAGATGCGGGAACAGCGTGTAGCGCTGGAACACCATGCCGATATTGCGCTTGTGCGATGGCGTCGACAGCAAGGTTTCGCCGTTCAGCAGGATGTCGCCCCTGGTCGGATTCTCGAAGCCGGCCAATATGTAGAGCGTCGTGCTCTTGCCCGAGCCGGAGGGGCCGAGGAAGGTCATGAACTCGCCGCGCCGCACATCGAGATTGACGTCGTGCACGGCGACCACGGGGCCATATTCCTTGCGGATGCCTTTTATTTTCAGAAAGGATTCACTCATGATTTCAGAACCTTGCGTACGATCGCGGCCAGCGCCATCAAAGTGACCGTCAACAGAATGAGAAGTGTGGAGGCGGCGGCGACGACCGGGGTGAGATCCTGCCGCAGCGTCGTCCAGACTTTGACCGGTAGTGTCTGCAGCGTTGGGCTTGCCATGAAGATCGCCACGACCACCTCGTCCCAGGACGTCAAGAACGAGAAGACCGCGGCGGAGAAGAGCCCGTGGCTTATGGCGGGCAATGTGACCCTGATCTTTGCCTCGAGCGGCGAAGCGCCGCAGAGCACAGCCGCATCCTCGATGGACTTGTCAAAACCCTCGAGCGCGCTGGAGATCGACAGGATCGAGAAAGGCAGTGCCAGGACGAGGTGAGAGAGAACGAAGCCGACCAGGGTACCGCCAAGGCCAATGCGCAGGAAGAAGGCATAGAGCGCAACGGCAAAGACTACGACCGGAAGGATCATCGGCGTCAGGAACAGGGCCTTCAGCGCATCGCGAAACAGGAACTTGCCGCGCACGATGCCGAATGAGGTCACCAGTCCCAGCAACACCGAAAGCACCGTGACGAGCACCGCAATCCTGAAGCTCGTCCAGGCCGATTCCAGCCATTGCGGATCGGACAGGAGTTCGCCGTACCAGCGCAGCGTCCAGCCCGGCGGCGGGAAGATCAGCCATTGCGACGAGCCGAATGACAGCGCCGCGATGAAGAGGATCGGCATCAGCAAGAAGGCGGCCGTAAGAACGGTGATAGTGAGAAGAACATACTTCCACCAGCCGAGCTGGCTGAAATTGAGCAGCATCTCAGCGCCCTCCCGCATTCTGCGTGCCGAACAGCCGCAATTGGACTGCGTAGAGCGATAGCGTAACGACGAGCAGGACAAAGGCCGCGGCACCGCCCATCCCCCAGTTGACGAGGGATTGCACGAACTGGGCGATCAGCTCGGCCAGCATCATGTTCGCCGTGCCGCCAAGCAGCGACGGAGTGACATAGTAGCCGAGCGACATGACGAAAACCATCAAGGCGCCCGCCATCATGCCGGGAGCGGCGAGCGGAAGCAGGACGCGGGTGAGGCACTGCCAACGGCTTGCGCCGCAAAGAGCGGCTGCCTGCAGCACCGCCGGATCGATCTTCCTGATGACGCCATAGAGCGGCAGGATGATGAAGGGCAGCATGATATAGGTCATGCCGATGGTGACGCCGGTGAGATTGTTGACGAGCGCGAGCGGCTTGTCGATCAGGCCCATGCCAAGAAGCATTTTGTTGATCAGGCCGGTCCGCTGCAGCAAGACCATCCAGGCATAGGTCCTTGCAAGCAGATTGGTCCACATCGACAGAAGCAGGATCGCGAATATGACCGAAGCCAGTCTCGAAGGCATGATCGCCAGCGTCCAGGCAACCGGGAAGCCGATCAGCAGCGATATCACAGTGACCAGGCCGGAGACGATGAAGGTATTGGCGAAGATTTTCACATAGGTCTCGGAGCCCAGCAGCTCGACATAATTGCCAAGTCCGAACGTCGGTTCCATCACGCTGCGCAGCAGGAGCGCTATGACTGGAAAGACGAAAAAGATCGCGACGAAGATCAGCGCCGGTATCACCTGCCCAAACCCGGTGGGCCTCGCCGCTTTGCGAGTCGGCGCAGCTTCATCCGCAACGTCAATATATGTCGACATGGCAATTCTTTCCCACCGTGAGCTTAGCCTGACAACCTTGGCCACCAGACTGGCCCGCACCTCGCATTGCCGCACCGCGAACGTCGGTCCGCGGTGCTTTTGTCAGCTTCCTGGGGCTTATTGGGCCTGCCAGGCGTACCACTTCTTGCCGATGGCATCGCGGTTTTCGGCCCAGTAATTCATATCGGCGTTGACCTGGCCGGCCGTCTGTTGGTCCGGCAGGGTTTTTGCCGTTTCCGGATCCATCAGCTTGGCCGAACCGAGATTGATTGGGGCGTATCCCGTCGCTTTCGCCATATCGGCCTGCGCCTGCGCCGATGTTGCAAGCGCGATGAACTTCATCGCCGTCTCCAGGTTCGGAGCGCCCTTGGGGATGACGAGGGAATCGGCTGCGGTGATGTTCTGGCTCCACGACGTCTCGGTTTTGACGCCGCTATTGGCAAGCGCGGTCATGCGACCGTTCCAGAGACTGCCGAACGGCGCTTCGGCCGATGCCAGAAGCTGCTGCGATTGCGCGCCGCTCGACCACCAGACGATATCCGATTTGATCGTGTCGAGTTTCTTGAAGGCGCGATCGAGGTCGAGCGGATAGAGCTTGTCTGCGGGGACACCGTCCGCCAGCAAGGCGGCTTCAATCACGCCCGGTGCTGACCACTTGTAGAAGGTGCGCTTGCCCGGAAATTTCTTCGTGTCGAAGAGGTCGGCCCATGTCTTCGGGCAGGCACTGACCGCATCCGCATTACAGCCGATCACGAAGGAATAGTAGAAGCTGCCGACCGAGTAATCGCTGACGAAACGTGGATCGAGCTTGGACTTGTCGATGACGGAAAAGTCCAGCTTTTCCAGAAGCCCGTTCTTGCCGGCCTGAGCCGCGTAATCGCCTTCGACGTCGACCACATCCCAGCTCACGCGGGCAGCCTCCACCATGGCTTTCAGCTTGCCGTAATCCGTCGGTCCGTCCTGCATGACGCCGATGCCGGTCTTTTCGGTAAACTGGTTGGCCCAGGCAACCTTCTGGGCATCCTGCGTTGTTCCTCCCCAGCTCGTGAAGACCATGGTATCGGCCTTCGCAGGCAAGCAGGCGGCCATCATTGCGGCAAAGGCCGCGAGTGCAATTCTTGCTTTCATGTTCCCTTTGTCCTTGTTTTTTGGTCTTTCAGTCGTGCCTTATGCGTCCGTTCGCTCATCCCATGGGAGAAAAGCTAGCCGGCTTCATAATCTTGTTTTCCGCCACTTCGATCAGATCGCGAATCCTGGGCAGGAAAGCCTGCCACTCAGGGTCGGCAGCCAAACGCTGGCGCCGCGCTTCACGATCGTCGAGGCTCACATAGGACCAGATATGGACGATCTCGTTGATCGTTCCGATCTCCGAATAGTAATAGCCGACCAGATTGCCGAGATGCGCCTTCTGGATGGCAATCCCTTCCTCCTCGACAACCCTGAGATATTGCGGGATCGCGCCGTTCTTCAGCCGGTAGGTGCGGATTTCGTAGAACATCGGCCTCACCTCATGACGAAAGGATCGGGGATCGGATCATCTGACGTGCGCAGCCAGATCGTCTTGGTGCGCGTGTAATCGAGTGCCGCGGCAATGCCGCCTTCCCTGCCGTGCCCGGAAAGACCGAAGCCGCCGAAGGGGGCGATCGGCGATACCGCGCGATAGGTGTTGACCCAGACGACGCCGGCGCGGATCCCCTTCATCAGGCGATGAGCGCGCGTAAGATTCTGGGTGAAGACGCCGGAGGCGAGCCCATAGCGGGTATCATTGGCAAGTTTCAGCGCTTCGGCCTCCGTCTCGAACGAGACGACAGACAGAACCGGACCGAAGAACTCCTCGGCCAGCGACGGCGAAGCAACACCGTCGCAGTCCAGGATCGTCGGCGGGAAATAATAGCCATTGCCAGCCGGCCTCTCGCCTCCAACGACAAGACGTGCGCCGCTCCCGACTGATTTTTCGACTAGGGCTGCCACATGATCCTGCTGGCGCTTTGTCGCGAGCGGGCCGACTTCGGTCGCCATGTCGAGCGGCGCGCCGATGCGGATTGCCTCGGCCTTGCGCTTGAGGATGGACAGGAACGCGTCCTTGACGCTGCGCTCGACGATCAGCCGGGAGCCTGCAACACAGCTTTGACCGGTCGCGGCAAAAATGCCGGCGACCTGGGCATTGGCAGCGCTTTCAAAATCGGCGTCGGCAAAGACGATGAAGGGCGACTTGCCGCCGAGTTCCAGCGATGTCGAGGCGAGGTTCTCAGCCGAGTTGCGCACGATGTGGCGTGCGGTTTCCGGGCCGCCGGTAAAGGCGACGTGGGCGACCTTCGGATGCCGCGCCAGAGCCGCGCCACAGGAAGGGCCGAAGCCGGTGAGGATGTTGACGACGCCGGCCGGGAAGCCGGCTTCATGCACCAGACGGGCAAATTCCAGCAGCGGCGCCGGGCCGTCTTCCGAGGCCTTGACGACCATGGTGCAGCCAGCGGCCAATGCCGGGCCAATCTTGACGGCGGAAAGGAAGAGCTGGCTGTTCCACGGCACGACCATGGCAACGACACCAATCGGCTCGCGGCGAAGCCAGACATCCATATCGGGCTTGTCGATCGGAAGGTAGGATCCCTCGATCTTGTCGGCGATCCCTGCATAATAGCGATAATAATCGGCGACATAGGCGATCTGCGCCGAGGTCTCGCGAATGATCTTGCCGGTATCGCGCGTTTCCAGTTCGGCGAGCTTTTGGGCGTTTGTAGCGACGAGATCGGCGAGCTTATAGAGCAGCTTGCCGCGCTGCGTCGCCGTCAACCTGGCCCAAGGGCCCTCGTAAAGCGCGTGCTCGGCGGCATTGACGGCATTATCGACATCGCCCTCGCGCGCTTCCGGCATATCGGCCCAGACATCGCCCGTTGCAGGATCGATACTTTGGAAGCGGGCTTCCCCGTCCAGGAATTCACCGTTGATGTAGGACTGGAAGCGCTGCATGGGTTTACTCCGCAAATGCCGGCATGACCTCGGCAATGAACCGTTCGAGCGAAGCTTTCTTGCGCTCGAACGGCATGCCGGTGTCGATCCAGAAGGAATATTCGTCGTAGCCCATCGCCTGATAGGCCTTTAGCCGCGCGATCACGGTCGCGGCGTCGCCGACGACATTGTTGCTGCGCATGACAGCATCCGAGAGCATGGCATTCGCCCTGATATCCTCGTCGGAAATGCGCTCGATCAGGCCTTGCCGAACAGGCTTCTCGTTCTTGAACCAGGCGAAGAAGTAATTGTAGTAGACGCTGAGTTCGTGAGCGGCCTCAGCGATATCAGCTTCCGACGAGCCGACATAGGTATGGCGCAGCAGCATGATCTTTGGGCGCTCAATGTCAGGGTTCTTGGCGCAGGCATCGTTGAAGCGGCCCATCAGCGCCTCGACCTCGTCATCACCCTGCCAGAGCGGCGTCACCTGGACATTGCAGCCATTGGCGACAGCAAATTCATGCGAGTTCGGATCGCGTGCGGCGACCCAGATCGGAGGGTTCGGCTCCTGCAGCGGCTTCGGCGCCGAGGTCGTCGCGGGGAATTTGAAGAATTCGCCGTCATGGGCATAGTCGCCCTTCCAGATGCCCTTGATCGCGGGGATCAGCTCGCGCATGCGCTGGCCGGCGCCCCAGGCATCAAGACCAGGCAAAAGGCGCTCATATTCGAAGGAATAGGCGCCGCGGGCGATACCAATATCGAGCCTGCCGTCGCAGATGATATCGGCCATGGCCGCTTCGCCGGCAAGCTTGATCGGATGCCAGAAAGGCGCGATCACCGTTCCCGTTCCCAATCTCGCCCGCGAGGTGCGGCGCGCCAGATCGGCGATGGTCACGAAGGGATTGGGCGCAATGGTGAAGTCCATGCCGTGATGCTCGCCGGTCCAGATGGCGTGCATGCCGCCCCTGTCGGCGATCTCGCAAAGAGCGACGAATTCGTCGTAGAGGCTCTTATGGCTCTGGTTCGCGTCGAGCCGTTCCATGTGAACGAAGAGAGAGAATTTCATGCCCGTGCCACCTTCGTCGAGACCGGGCGGACGGTGCCGGAGGTCTCGTCTCCAAAATAAACGCCGAAATTGCCGATCTGGCTTTCGAGTGCGAAACGAGTGACGATATCCGCTGTCGAAGTCGTCTTGAAGCGCGCCCTGCTTAAGGCTTCCGGCTTGAGGAATTTGCCCTGGCGCGGCTCGCCTTGCGAGGCGAAAGCGCGATAGACGATGTGATGCCTGCCATCACTTTTGCCTTCATAGACGGAATAGAGAAAGCCGATCGTCACCGAAAGTTCGGTCAGCTCCTGCAGGTAGCCGCTCAGAATGTCGGTGGGGCTTCCGTCTCTGCCCTCGCAGCTCGGCAAGGAGAGGATATCATCGCCGAGGAGCAGAATTTCTCCTTCATGCTCGACGACGGCGGCAAGTTCGATATTGCCGTCTGTGGCGGCCGACACCGCCTTGCTCGCCAGCATCGGCGTAAAATAACCGCCGCGCGTGTAGCCGAGCCCATTGTGACTGCTGTTCTGGAACGAGGCGATACGTCCCATGAGGATGACATGGTCGCCTGCGTCGATGACCTCTTTCATGGCGCACTCGAACCAGGCGGCGACATCGGCAAGGATCGGACAGCCGTCAGCACCGCCGCTCCATTCGACGGTCGCAAACCTGTCCTCGACCGGACGTGCGAAGGTGTTGGAAATATCCTTCTGGGTTTCCGACAGGACGTTGATCGCGAAATGTGTAGCGCCCGTCATGGTCGCAAAATTGCGCGAGGTCTTTGCCAGGCACACCAGGAGAAGCGGCGGATCGAGCGAGACCGAGGTGAAGGAATTCGCCGTGAAACCGATCGGCAGACCGGCGGCATCGCGCGCGGTTACGACCGTGACGCCGGTCGGAAATGCGCCAAAGGCATCGCGCAAAGCCCTCGCGTCGATCTGTTGCATCGTCATCTCGCGCCCTCCCCATATGAAAGCCACTCGGCAAGCAATTCGTTGACGGTCTCGGGTGCCGTCAGGTTGACCATGTGGCGATGTCCCTCGACGATCCGCACCCAGCCTTTGGGCGTCGCCGCTGCCATTTTCTCTGCCATTTGCGGCGTCGAATTGGGGTCGTCCGAGCCGGTCAGAAACAATGCCGGCGCCTTTACGCTCGGCCAGCGATCGGCATAGGTCTCGTCGCCGCCGGCAAAAGCCGCATAGGCTGTCGCATATCCCTGTGGATCGACAAGGTTCAGCCAGTTACGGGTCAGTTCGCGGGCAACGGAGCTTTGGGCGTCATCACCGAACCAGCGTTGGAGCGGCCCTTGCTTGTCAACGCCGGTCAATGGGATTGCCGCCGCGCGTGCCAGGACCGCCGCTTTCGCCTCTGCATCGCGACAATAGACGCCGTTGAGATAGGCGATGCGCTTGATCCTCTCGCCGAAGGTCGCCGCCGCGCCGCCGGCGATGAGCGCACCCATCGAATGGCCGGCAACATTGACCACGCCGAGCTCCATCTCGTCAAGGAAACCGCCGAACCAGCCGACAAAGGCTGCCAGGCGGCTGCCTGCAGGCAGGGCTCTACTTTCACCATGGCCCGGCATGTCGGCGGCAATGACGCGATGCGTCTTGGAGAATTGAGCGATCTGAGGTGCCCAGGCTTCGAGGCGCATGCCGACTCCGTGGATGAGAACAAGCGGTTCACCCGTGCCCACCTCATGGTAGGCCGTACCGCCTGCCGTGATCTTACGGGGCAATGCTTTCACCTTGGGAGCATCTGCCTTGCCTTGCGCTATGGTGTCCAGGGTCGACATCGTGGCGGCCGCTCTCTCAAACGCCTGCCGGATTGGACACATCCTGTCCCAGATCCTTGAGATCCTGATAACGGTCGCCAATGCGATGATGCGGCCGGCCGCCGACGGAGGCGCCGAGAGCGACGACGATTTCATCCGCGGCGGGTGCATCGGCGATCGACGTCTGGATCGTCAGATAATGTGAGCGCCGGCCTTCATCGTTCTTGTCCATCAGCGGGATCATGATTGGCGCATTGGCCGGGCCGCGCGTGTTGCAGAAAGCGAGGTAGGATTTTGCGCCGACGGCGTGGCGATAATGGTTGCCGAAGCGCAGCGTATGGATCAGCGCCGAAGCATGTTCGATCTCGCCATCGAGGCCGACCACTGCCGACTTGCCATAGGCTTCGACGGCCTCGCCCGATCCGACGGCGTCAATGATCATTTTGGTGAGCAGTTCACCGAGAATCGGTGCCGCAGCGTGAATTTCAGGCTTCAGATCCTCGACAAAGTCGCGGCCGGCCCAGGGGTTTTTTACGATCGCGCAAGCCGAGAACAGTTTCAGCGGCGTCGGCGCGGCCCTGCCCCCTTCAATTAATGTGGTTTCGATCTGCAGGACGGTTTTACGGATTTGGAAGGTCATGATGCCGCTCGCTTTTCTGAAGTCCGTATGATGGTATGCCATAATACATGGCTGTCAAGCAGCTTTGTGCTGGCTGATAAAAAGTCGCGGAGCGGTGAAGAAAATCTAATTATAGCAATTAGTTAGATCGGAATACGATGCGAGGCGCCGTCATGCCTTCGATCAGGCCAGCGTCGCGAGATGGTCTTGGGAACTGGCGGATTGCGGTTGTATCTTAGCTATTTGGCGCTCTGTTTTGCATGATCTATCGCGGCAAATAATCGGATTGGGATAGGCTTATAGCCCGTAGGCTTGGCAGCCCGACAGGCAGCTCGCCGATGAGAGGCAGCCGAAAGATCGCAGATAATAATGCGCCTCACCGCTCCGGTGGAAGGTTGCGCATTAAACGGAGGCAGGGATCAATCGATCCGCTCGTGCCCTGAAAGCACCGCCTGGGCAATCGCGCTCGCGCCGGCGACATGGTCCATGGCGGCCTGATACGCGCCCTCGCCATCTCCACGCCGGATGGCATCGACAATGCGGGCCATCTGCGCCGGTCCTTGGACATCGCGGTTTTGCGTCTTGATCGTCATCGACCGCAGATGATTGATACGCACGGTCAGGAGATTGACCACTCCCCACGCGATATGGCGATCGACCATGCTGAACAGCGTCTGGTAAAAGGATGAGGTGTGGGCGAGCACGCCGGCCATATCCTTGTCGCGGTAGCTGCTTTTTATATCCTCAAGCGATTTGTCCAGGGCGTCGGCAATCGCAGGATTGTTCTGCTCCGCACAGAGACGCGCTGCCATGCCTTCGAGTGCGCCGCGGATCTCGTAGATCTGCTTTGCTTCGTCGTGATTGAGGTGGGCGACGATCGGCCCCTTGTTCGGGAGATTGGCGACAAGGCCCTCGGATTCGAGATGCCGCAGCACCTCGCGCACGATGGTGCGGCTCACGCCGAGCTGCGCGCAGAGATCTCGCTCGACCAGACGATCTCCCGGGCGGAAATAACCATTGACGATAGCCTCTCGCACCTTGTCGAGCGCGAGTTCACGCAATGTCTTGGCCGGGCGCTCCACGCGGATTGCAGCGCTATGTGCATCGTCATTCATGTCCGCACCTCAATTCCTGAATGCCATATTATGGCGTACCAAAATCTTGTACTGCTGGAATGAAGTCAATGCAACTCGGCCAGCATATCAGCGATCGCTGTTTGTGACGACGTCGCCGGTCTGCATCAGAACCCTCCTGGTCAGGGGAATTTGATGAAATCATCAGGCATTCGTGCCCGGCAGGCCGAAAGCCTGCTGAAAGTAGCGCCTGAATGCCAGCATCGGCGGTGTGAACTCGATATTGGCGCGCCATCCGAGGCCGACATCCATCGGCGGCACAGGGTCTTGAATGTTGACCGTTTCGATGCGGCGCCCCTCAAGCGACCAGGGACGATGCACCATGTCCGAGAGGATCGCGACGCCAAGGCTGTTGGCGACCATCGATCGCACCGCCTCGATCGAACTTGTCCGCAGAAGCACTTTCGGCTGGTAGGTGGTCCGGCTCCAGTATTTCAGCGAGGAATGAGCGGCCTCGTCGACGGTCAGCATGATATAGGGCTCTTCGGCGATCTCGCGCAGGCCGACACCATCACGGCGCAGCAGGCCGTGCCCGGCTGGAACCCAGAGCCGACGGACAGAACTCAGCAATGTCTCGGTCGTCAGCATCGGGTTGAGAATGTTCGACGTCAGCAGCACCGAAATATCGTAGCGGTTGGTGAGCAGCCCCTCTTCGATCGACTCGCGATTGACCTCGTAGATCTGGATCCTGAGCTTCGGGTAGAGCCGTCTCATCCGCTCGATATGCAGGGGCAGGAAGTATCCGATCACCGTATAGGTCGCGGCGACGACGAGCTCGCCCTCGATATCGCTGCTGACCAGATTGAGGTGCGTCGCTTCGTCGACCTTGGCCAGAATCTCATAGGCATGCGACAGGAATTGCCGACCGGCCGAGGTCAGTTCCATGCCCTGGGGCGTGCGGCTGAACAAGGAGACGCCGACCGAAAGCTCCAGATCCTTGATGGCGGCGGTCACTGCCGATTGTGATATCGACAGGCTGATGGCCGCATGGGAAATCTGGCCATATTCCGCCGTCGCGACGAAGTAGCGAAGCTGCCGCAGGCTGAGACTCATGATGCTTGTTCCCCATCAATTTATCTGAAAACAACTGTAGCTAATCAGATTCAAAGACCTAAAGGCGATGTAAATTTCGCTTCCTTCTCGCCCAATGTGCTTACTAAATTGATATTACTAGGGAATTACTGGTGCAATTTTAAGCTAGGATATCAATTAATCAGATAATGATCTTTTGAAAATTGTATTTTTCAACATGCGTCTTTCCCTCTAGCGTTTCCATAACGGCCCGATCAGGGCGAGCATGCGAGGGGATGCATTTGAAGGAAGCGGTCGATATCAATTGCGATATGGGAGAGGCATTCGGCCGGTGGCGGATCGGCGATGCTCTGGATGAGGAGCTCATCTCACTCGTCAGCTCGGCCAATATCGCCACGGGTTTTCACGCGGGCGACCCCAACCTGATGGACGAGACCGTCCGTCTGGCGGCGGCCCATGGGGTCGGCGTCGGCGCGCACCCCGGCTATAACGATCTCCAGGGCTTCGGGCGGCGCAAGATCAACGGCACCAGCCGCGAGATCATCAACGACCTGGTCTATCAGGTCGGCGCATTGCGGGAGTTTGCGAGACGCCACGGCGTGCCGGTGCAGCATGTGAAGCCGCATGGCGCGCTCTACATGGAATTGGCGGCGAATGTCGACCTATCGCAGATATTCATCCAGTACATGCGCACTGTGGCACCGAACATGTTCGTCTTCTGCATGGACGGTTCGGCGACCTGCCTTGCCGCGCAAGAGGCAGGTCAGCCGGTCGTTCGCGAGTTCTATGCCGACCGCGATTATGGCGATACGGGCTGGATCGTCTTTACCAGGGATGTCGGCCGCCCGGATCCGAAGGCGATCGCGCGCAAGGTGGTCAGGGCCTGCACCGAGGGCGTGGTCCGCACCGTCAACGGCACGGATATTCCCATTGCCTTCGATTCCATCTGTTTTCATTCCGATACTTTGGGTGCGCTCGATATCGTGCGCCATATGCGCGAGGCCCTTGTTGCCGAGGGTATAAGAATTGCACCTGTTTCGCAGATTTTGAACAATGACGCCGCGCGGAGGTCCCATGAGCAGGCTTGAGATCAGATCACCCCTTCCGGGAACCTTCTACAGGGCCGCGTCGCCGGACGTGCCCCCCTTCAAGGCCGAGGGTGACGCCGTCGCCGCAAGCGATACGATCGGGGTCATCGAGGTCATGAAGACCTTCCAGCAGATCCCAGCCGGTCTGGATGGCAGGAACATCACCTTCCTCGTCGAGAACGAGGAGCCTGTCATGGCCGGACAGGTCATCGCGGAGGTCGATCCATGACAATCCGCTCCGTTCTGGTTGCCAATCGCGGCGAGATTGCCGTCAGGATCATAAAGGCGGCAAAGGCGCTTGGCATTCGCACCGTGCAGGTCTATAGCGCGGCCGACGCTGAGATGCTTGCGGTCAAGCTTGCTGACGAGACGATCAATATCGGTTCGCCAGCGCCGAAGAAGTCCTATCTGAATATCGAGGCGATTATCGCTGCGGCTCGTTCGACCGGCGTCGACGCTGTCCATCCGGGTTATGGCTTCCTGTCAGAGAACGGAGATTTTGCCGATGCCGTCGAGGCGGCGGGCATGATCTTCATCGGGCCAAGCGGCACGGCTATCCGTATGCTTGGTGACAAGGTTGCTGCGCGCGAGATTGCCAAACGAGCCGGTGTGCCGACGGTGCCCGGCAGCGACGGGCGCGTGGCCGATATTGCGGCTGCCGAAGTGGTCGCCGGGCGTACCGGCTTTCCCATGATGATCAAGGCCGCAGCCGGCGGTGGTGGGCGTGGCATCCGCATTGTCCAGTCGCTGGCTGAACTGAAGGAGCAGTTTCCGCTTGCCTCGGCCGAGGCTGCCGCAGCCTTCGGCGACGGCGGCCTTTACATGGAAAAGGTCATCACGCGCGCCCGGCACATCGAGGTGCAGATTTTCGGCGATGGCCGCAACTTCGTGCATTGCTTCGAGCGCGAATGCTCGTTGCAGCGGCGCCGCCAGAAAGTGTGGGAGGAAGCGCAGGCTTTCCTGCTGCCCGACGAGGTGCGACAGCAGCTTTGTGCCAGCGCGGTGGCGCTTGCCGCTGAAGTCGGTTATCGCGGCGCAGGAACCGTCGAATATCTCTACGATGAAGATAGCCGCCAGTTCTATTTCATCGAGGTCAACACACGCATCCAGGTCGAGCATCCGGTCACCGAAATGATCACCGGCATCGATCTCGTGCAGGAGATGTTCAAGGTGGCGGGTGGAGCTCCCCTGTCTCTGTCGCAGCCCGACATTCAGGCGCGGGGCCATGCCATCGAATGCCGGATCAATGCCGAGGACCCGGCGAAAGGCTTTCAGCCGGCGCCGGGCACCGTGACGCGGCTTTCGATCCCAGAGGGTGAAGGCATCCGCTTCGATACGATGCTCTATGCCGGCTACACCGTTCCGCCCTTCTATGATTCCCTGCTCGGCAAGCTGATCGTCTGGGCGGAGGATCGCAATGCCTGCCTCGACAAGCTTGCGGTCGCGCTCTCCGGCCTGACCATCGAAGGCTTGCCGACGACGATCCCGCTGCATCTTGCGCTCGCGAGAGACCCGGCGGTGCGCAAGGGAGCTTTCCATACGCGTTTTCTCGAATCCTGGCTGGAGACCGATTTTAACGCGGTCGACGGCATAGCCACGGAGGTCGCCTGATGCCTGCTCGCTATACATTCGGAGGCGATGAACATCTCTTCATCGAATGCAGCGACGAGATGTCGCTCGAAGCCTTCTTCAAAAGCCTGTCGATGGCCAGAGGGGTGCGAGAAAGCGCCATCAAGGGCATTACGGAAATCTGCCCCGCCAATGCGTCTTTCCAGATCAAGTTCAATCCCGATCTGATCAAGCCCGACGACCTTCTGCGCGAGGTGAAGGCAATCGAGGGTGCGGCCGAAAAGGCAGAGCCCGTCATCACCACCCGCATCGTCGAAATCCCGGTTTTCTATAACGATCCGTGGACGCATGAGACGCTGATGCGCTTTCGCGAGCGCCATCAGGAGCCCACAGGAACCGATCTCGACTATGCCGCGAAAATCAACGGCTATGATGCTGTCGAGGATTTCGTGTCCGCTCATGCCGGCTCGCCATGGTTCGTCTCGATGGTCGGCTTCGTCGCCGGCCTGCCGTTCATGTATCAGATGGTGGAGCGGCAGCGGCAGATCGAGGTGCCGAAATATCTGCGCCCGCGGACCGATACGCCGCGCCTGACCGTCGGCCATGGCGGCTGCTTCGGTTGCATCTATTCGGTGCGCGGCGCAGGCGGCTACCAGATGTTCGGGATTACGCCGATGCCGATCTTCGATCCCACGCAGTCGACGAGCTATCTGCGCGACTTCATGGTGTTCTTCCGCCCCGGCGATATCGTGAAATTCCGGCCGATCGATCGCGGTGGCTACGACCAGGCAGTCGAAGACGTCGACAAGGGCCGGTTCGCTCCGCCGATCCGCGAGGTCAGCTTCGATCTCCGTCAATATCAGGCTGACATAGACGGCTACAATGCCAAGCTGGAGGGCGCGCTGCATGGCCATTAAGGTTCTTCATCACGGCCTTTCGACAACGGTTCAGGATCTCGGCCGCCCCGGCTATTTCCATCTGGGCATTCCGGTCGGTGGCGCCATGGATCGCTATGCCATGCGCGCAGCAAACCTTCTCGTCGGCAATGATGAAGGTGCGGCCGGGCTGGAGGCCGTCTTCATGGGTCCTAAGTTTGAATTTCTCGACGATGCGCTGATTGCGGTCACCGGCGCCGAGATGCCGGTCAGGATTGACGGCGAGCTTCAACCGGGATGGACGGCGCTGAAGGTCAGGGCCGGCCAGACGGTCAGCTTCGACTTCCTGAAGTCTGGCGCGCGCATCTATATCGCCGTGTCGGGCGGCATTGACGTGCCGGAGGCACTCGGCAGCCGATCGACCTATGTGATCGGTGCGCTTGGCGGTTATCAGGGCAGAGCGATTGCTGCCGGTGACGAATTGCCCGTCGGCAAGAGCTCAATGGCGAGCGAGGGACGATCTGTTGCGGAAGAGCTGCGCCGCAAGCCCGGCATGCCGGCTGAGTTGCGGGTGCTGCCTGGCCTCTACTGGGATCGGTTGACAGAGGAAGCCAAGCGCAATTTCTTTGCTGACCAATGGAAGGTGGCGCTGGAAGCCGATCGCATGGGCTACCGCTTCCGTGGCGGCCGCAAGCTTGAATTCGTCGAACGCAAGCAGCCCTTTGGTGCCGGCTCGGACCCCTCGAATATCGTCGACAGCTGCTACCCCTATGGTTCGATCCAGGTGCCGGGCGGCACGGAGCCGATTATCCTGCATCGCGACGCCGTTTCCGGTGGCGGTTACTTCATGGTCGGAACGGTGATTTCAGCCGACATGGATCTTATCGCGCAATTGCAGCCCCATACGCCAACGCAATTCGTCGAGGTGACGATGGATCAGGCGCTTTCGGCTCGTGCGGATCGCCAGGCATTGCTCGAGCGCTTGCGCGCGGCTCTGTCATGAAGGGATAGGCAAATGACGGCCGCTTCGACACCGAGTTTCATTCGGACTGCCGGCCTCTCATTCGAGGACGCGGGTCAGATAGGCGGCCGTTACGCTTGGGCCGGGAATGATGGCGACGATCTTCATCTGCGCGATGGTGCGATTGACCGACGCTTCCAGATGGCTCTCTATCATCGCCGCCGCCGCTTTGACGGCGCCGCGCAGCAGCAGTTCGGTTATCAGGCGCAACTCGGTGATGATGGCCGGGTCGCCAGGCAGGCCGAGTTGCCGGAGCAATCGTTCGGTCGCGGTAACCGGCAGCAGATTGTTTCGGATCGATTCCTTCAGCCGTTCATTCGGCGTGGCAAGGATGCAGATATCGATGAAATCCGCATGGACGGCCTCGATCGCCGAAAGATGATCGGCAGGCTCCAGCCGTTCCAACTCGGAAAGACGCAGGAAGAGGTCGTTCAATTGTTCGCGGTCGACCCTGTTCGCGCCGGCGATCAGCGCCTGCGGCTCAAGCATGCCGCGCAGGCCGTAGTGATCCTTGATCATCTGGGCGGTCAGCGGCCCGGCGATCCAGTGGGACGACTGGTTCTTGCGCACAAGGCCGCGCTCGCGCAGGCGGGTGAGCACATCGCGAACCACCGTGCGGCTGACCTTGAAATGGTCGGCAAGCTCAATCTCGATGATGCGATATTGGCCAAAGACGACGCAGCCGGCGACATCCGCCTCGACGGTGTTGTAGATCCGCTCCCAGGAGGCGCGGCTTTGAAGCGCTTCGTCGGCATGGCGGGGAATGGTGAGGCCCAGCGTCTTGATGTCGGTGCGGTTCGGCTCGATACCCTGGCCGGAGGGACCGACAAGATAGCCGCGCCCGTTGAAGCGGTGCACCAGCCCTTCGCTTTCCAGCGTCTGAAGAGCCCTTTGCACGGGTGCGCGGGAAATCTGCAGGATGTCGGCGATCGGACCTTCAAGCAATACGACGCCAGGCGGCAGCGTGCTGTCGCCGATATTGCTGCGCAGCACATCCTCCGCGATCTCGTAGCGCTTCTGCGCATTGGGGCGCGTATGGCTTTCGGTCATCTGATGCAATGGACTCACGTCGTTCCGATGCCCCACTCTTACGCGTTTTGTAACGCTAACATAGCGCAAAAATAAATGAGCATTGAATACAAAATATGTTTTTAAGTGCAAAATAGATTCTTGCTATCACGACGGTCGATGTCGAAGGTGGGAGATATGGCGGGCGCAAATCGAACATGCGCGCCCGGTAGATAGCTCGTATTTGGCATATTTAACGGATGTTTTGTGCCGAATGGCCGCGAAATTCCTGCGACTTTCCCTTCTTCATCCTTCGTGCCTTGGTCACGATCGCGCTGACCCCTAGACTTTCTGAAAAAGCCTATTGAATACAAAAATCATTTATGTAATGCTTCAATCGTCAAGGCGCTCGTTAGAAGCGCCACAGGTGGAACTCATTGAAACGCCAAGGAACATCTCTTTGACGCGCATGTGATCTTGCGCGAACGCAGACCGACGTCTGGTGTCTGGATTGATGGCAATCCGGCAATGGCGGCGCTTTGCCAAAAGGATGGTCCTTGCCTTGAAACTGGTGGGAATTCGGTGTCGACCGTTATTCAGCTCAAGAAAGTCACCAAGTCCTATGGCGGCGCGGCCGCGCTGGACGCGGTCGATTTTGCCCTGCCCGACAATGCCTATATCTCGCTGCTCGGGCCAAGCGGTTCAGGCAAGACGATGCTACTGCGCGTCATCGCCGGTTTCGAAGAGCCGGATTCCGGCTCGATCCTCTTTCATGGCAACCGCCTGGATGGAGTAGCCCCGCACGACCGTGGCATCGGCTTCGTCTTTCAGAATTTTGCTCTGTTTCCACACCTGTCGGTCGGCGAAAACGTCGCCTTCGGTCTGCGCAATCGCAAGGTCGATCCCGTGACCGATGTGCGCGTCCTGGCGAGGCGGGTTCAGGACATGCTGACGCTGGTTGGTCTCAAGGGATTTGACGATCGCGCCGTCACGCAGATTTCCGGTGGCCAGCGCCAGCGCGTCGCTCTCGCCCGCACGCTGGTGACCGAGCCGAAACTGGTGCTGCTGGACGAACCGCTGGGCGCGCTCGATGCCAATTTGCGCGGCCGCATGCGAACCGAACTCAAAGCTATCCGCGAGCGTTGCGGCGTGACCTTCCTGCATGTCACGGGCAGCGAATCCGAAGCACTGGCGATGGGCGACCTCGTGCTCGTTCTCGATGCCGGTCGCATCGCGCAAGCAGCCTCCTCCGACGCGATCTACAATCGCCCCGCCTCGGCCGCCGTCGCCCGCTATCTCAATTGCTACAATCTGTTTGCAGGTGCTGTTGTCGATGATGCCTTCATAGGGCCTGCCGGCCGCTTTCCCTTAAACGCCTCGCGCAGGAAGGCACCGCAGCCGGCCTATGCCATCCGTTACGACCGCGTTTCGATCCGTCCTCAGGACGCGGCGAAGTTTGACGACGAGGTCCGCATCGAAGCGGATTTCATCGCCAGCGAATATTCCGGCGCGGCGGTCAATTCCTTCTTCGCGCTCGATGACGGTCACGTCTTCGAGGTCGAATCCCATCTGAGCCACGCCCGTCCGCCGGCCCTTGTCGAAAAGGATCGCTATGCACTCGTCTGGAAGAAGGAGGACGCCCTTGTCTTCGGCTGATGTGACCTTCCCGAAAGTTTTTTCCGGATATGCCAAGGGGAGCGAGAGATGACCATGGTTGCCACACGTGAAGAGGCGGTCGAGGAAAGCGTGGCCGCGCGCGGAACGACGGCCAAGACATTCTGGCTGCTGGCGCCGAGCATGATCTGGATGATCGCCTTCCTGGTCCTGCCGATCCTGATGATGGTCTATGTTTCCTTCTGGACGCAGACGACCTTCAAGATCGAGCCGACGCTGACCTTGCAGAGCTGGATCACCTTTCTGACCAGCCCCACCTATCTCGGGGCACTGTGGACGACGATCCGCATCTGGCTGCTCGTGCTGATCTCGACGCTCGTCGTCGGTTATCCGGCTGCGCTCTTTGTCGGGCTCCTCATCAAGAACAAGACGCTGCAGACCGTGCTGCTCGTTCTCTGCGTCATCCCCTTCTGGACCTCGTTCCTGATCCGCGTTCTCGCCTGGCGGCCGATGCTCGGCACCGAAGGCGCCATCAACATGATCCTGATGAAGCTCGGCATCGTGCAGCACCCTATAGAGGTGCTTCTCTTCTCGGAGTTGTCGGTGATCATCGGCATGACGCAGATCTACTGCGTCTTCATGGTCGGGCCGATTGCCTTCATGATGGGCCGGATCGACGCCTCGGTCATCGAGGCCGCGCAGGATCTCGGTGCCGGCTTCTGGCGCATCTTCCGTACCATCATCCTGCCGCTGTCGATGCCCGGTGTGGTGGTCGGTGCGATCTTTGTTTCCGTGATGGTTCTCGGCGAATTCGCAACTGCCGCTGCCCTCTCGGGCCGCAAGGTCAATCTGCTCGGAAATATCATCGTCACCCAGGTCGGTTCGCTCAAATGGGCCTTTGCGGCGGTGGCAGGCGTCATCCTGACGATCGTCATGGGCGCGGTCATCGCGGCGCTGCTCAAGGTCGTCGACCTCAGAAAGGAGCTTTGACCATGAACGCTGGCGGCATTAAGCTCGGCCTGGGTGTTTATACGGCCCTCTTTCTCGTCTTCCTTTACGGCCCTCTCGCAGTTCTGGCGATCCTGTCGTTCCAGACGGGGCCGGAGGGCGGCCCACAATTCCCGATCATCGAATGGTCGACCTATTGGTATCAGCATCTCTTCGGGTTGACGCCGCCCTCGCGCATCGCTCCCCTGCCGATCGATCAGGCGTTGATCCGGTCGCTGGCACTGGCGCTGATGACCATGATCGTCTCGACCGTGCTCGGCGTCATGTCCGCACAGGCGTTCCGCCGCAAGTTCCGTGGCTCCGGCGTGGTCTTCTACCTGATCGTTCTCGGCATGATGGTGCCGGGCGTGCTGGTCGGCCTCGGCATGGCGCTCGTCGCCAATGCCTTCGGTATTGATCGGCACTGGTGGAGCACGGCCTTCGTCCTGCACGTGGTCTATACGTTCCCCTTCGCCTTCCTGGTGATGCTGGCGATCTTCAACCGGTTCGATCCGAGCATGGAGGAGGCGTCCTGGTCGCTCGGCGTCACACCGGCCCGCACCTTCCGCAAGGTGACCTTCCCGCTGATCTTCCCCGGCGTTCTCTCGGCCATGCTCTTTGCCTTCACGCTCTCCTATGACGAATTCTCACGGACGCTGTTTGCCTCCGGCCGCGAGTTGACGCTGCCGCTCGCGATCTACGGCACCTTCTCCGTCGAGGTTCATCCGAACGTCTTTGCCTTCGGTGTGCTCACGACCCTCTTCTCCTTCGCGCTTCTCGGCACCTACGCGATCCTGATGGGGATGTCAGTCCGACGCGCCAAGCGCGTCCGTATCCAGGAGGACGCGTGATGGTGACCAAGCTTTCCGCAATCGTCACTGGGGCTGGCTCCGGTATCGGTCGGGCCATCGCGCTTCGACTTGCGGCTGACGGCTACGCAGTTCTGGTGAACGATCTCTCCGGCGAACGGGCTCAGGCCGTCGCATCCGAGATCGTCTCCGTGGGCGGTACAGCGACCGCAATTGCTGGCGATGTCGCCAAGCCTGAGGACGTGGCTGCGATCCATGCCGCCGCCCAGGCCGCGCACGGTGACGTTGCCCTTCTCGTCAACAATGCCGGCATCGCGCATCAGGCGGCTTTCGAAGATCTCGAGCTTGCGGATTTCGATCGGATGTTTGCCGTGCATGTCCGCGGCACCTTCCTGATGACCAAGGCCGTCATGCCGTCGATGCTCGCGCGTGGTGAGGGCGTGATAGTCAATGTCGCCTCCCAGCTTGGGCAGATCGGCGGCATCGAGCTCGTCCATTACTCCGGCGCCAAGGCCGCCATCATCGGCATGACCAAGGCGCTTGCGCGCGAGGTTTCCAGCCACGGCGTGCGGGTCAATGCCGTCGCCCCTGGGCCTATCAATACGCCGCTGGTGCAGGGGCTTTCCGAAGAATGGCGCGAGCGCAAGAAACGCGAGCTGCCGCTCGGACGCTTCGGCGAGCCGGGGGAAGTGGCCGCGACCGTCGCCTTCCTGGCGTCGCCTGCCGCCAGCCTTTTCGTCGGCCAGACGCTTGGTCCCAATTCCGGCGACGTGATGCTCTGAAGAGGAAAAGCATATGAACAGTCAAAACCAGCGCATTGTCATCGTCACCGGGGCGGGTATCGGCATCGGCCGGGCGGCGGCCAAGGCATTTGCCGCGCTCGGCGATCATGTCGTCGTCACCGATATTCTCGAAAGCGAGGGCGAAAGCGCTGTTCGCGATATTCTGATCGCCGGCGGATCGGCTGAGTTTCGTCTTTATGACGTGCGTTCCACAGAAGCTGCCAACCGGCTGGTCGCGGATGTCGAAGCCCGTTTCGGCAAGATCGACGTCATCGTCGCCAATGCCGGCATCGCCCATCGCACGCCACTCGGCGAGCTCAGCGACGACAAATGGGACCTGACCATGGATGTCGATCTGAAGGGCATCTTCAGGCTGGTGCGTGCCGTCGTTCCTGGCATGCGCGCGCGCAAATCCGGAAGCATCATCGCCCTCTCCTCGATCATGGGCGTCGCCTATGGATGGGACGAGCACGTCCATTATTCGGCGGCGAAATCCGGTGTTGTCGGGCTGGTCAGAGGGTTGGCCGTCGAGCTCGCAAGGGATGGCATCAGGGTCAACGGCATTGCCCCCGGCTATATCCGCACCGCCCAGCTTCTTTCGGAGGAGAACTCGCTCGGTCCCGCCGGTGCGGAGAAGGCAGCCGAATTCATCCCGATGGGCCGGCTCGGCGAGCCGGAAGACATTGCCGATGTGATCGCATTCCTCGCGTCGAAGGGCGCGAGATACATGACCGGCCAGGTTCTGGTCGTGGATGGTGGCCTCCTCGTGGGGCGGTACTGATCGGTAGCGGCGGGTAGCCGCGCGATGCAAGCAATGAAGCAGGCCCAGCAAGGGCACAGGGAACAGCAATCAGCACTGGAGAACATGAGATGTCCAAAATGGAAATGAACAGGCGCTCTCTGTTGAAACATTCGGCCGGCGTCATGGCGCTGGCGATTGGGGGCGGCACGCCGTTCCTGTCGTCGCGGGCGGCTTACGCGCAGGCAAGCGGTCTTGCCAAGGAACAGCTGCGCACGATCGGGCTTTCCGTCACCGTGCAGGAGCGCATCCTGGATGATTTCCGCAAGGTCAGCGGTGTCGGGCAGACGTCCGGCACGGCCGCGACCTTCCCGGACGCGCAGACCAAAATCCTCTCCGGTTCCAAGGATTATGATTGCTGGGAGATCATCGCCGAGCGGCTGCCGTCGATCGTGATGACCAACAATGTCGAGCCGATCCCGGCCGCCTCCTTGAAGAACTGGGCCAATATCCGCGACACCTTCACCACGCCTTCCGACAAGTGGGACCCGAAGCAGCAGATCGTCGGGCAGATCTGGGCCGACGATGCCAAGACGACGCTGAACATGGTGCCTGCCGTCTATAACTACGACTCCATCGGCTACAATCCCGATGTCCTCTCGGCCGAGGAAGCCAATACATGGGCGGCCATCTTCGATCCGAAGTTCAAGGGCAAGTCGGGCCTCAATACCGATCCGCTGATCGCCTTCGGTCAGGCGATTATGGCGATGAACACGCTGGGACTTTCGAACGTCAAGAACCCGGCCAACCCGACGACGGCCGAAATCGACGAGGCTGCGAAGTTCCTCGTGTCGAAGAAGAAAGACGGGCAGTTCCGCGCGCTTTGGGGCGATTTCGGCGAGCTGGTCAACCTGATGGCATCGGGCGAGATGGTGGTCTGCGACGCCTGGCAGCCGGCTGTCATGGCGGTCAAGGCACAGGGCAAGGCGTGCAAATACGCCGTGCCAAAGGAAGGCTATCGCGGCTGGGCGATCGGGCCTTCGATGATCGCTGGCACCTCCAACAAGGAAGCTGTCATCGCCTATGCCGACTACTGGCTGTCCGGCGAGCCCGGCATCACCGTGTCGGAACAGGGCTACTACTCGCCCTCGACCAATATCCAGAAGGTCATGGCGCCGGACAAATATGCCTTCTGGTACGAAGGCAAGCCCTGGGTGGGCGCTGCCGAACGCGGCATCAAGGAAGGCGACCTGCGTGACGGCGGCTCGCTGGCCGAGCGCGCGAAGAACGTCGCCTACTGGCATCAGTGGCCGGATGAATACGACCATCTCGTCCAGAAGTGGGATGAATTCCTCAATGCTTAATCCGGCGACGCAGGCTTCGGCCGTCCGTCTCTTGCTCTGCGGGGAGGCCATTCCGGCCTCTCCGCCCACGACCGGAGATCTCTCATGATTTATGACCTGGAACTCATCAATGCCGGCAAGGTCTATGATAACGGCACGCCCGCCGTCATCGACTTCAATCTGGCCATCGAAAAGGGCGAGTTCATTGCCTTCCTGGGACCGTCGGGCTGCGGCAAGACAACGACGCTGCGCATGATCGCCGGCTTCGAGAGCATTTCCTCCGGCGACATGATGATCAAGGGCGAGCGCATGAACGATGTGCGACCGCAAAACCGGCCGACATCGATGATCTTCCAAAACTATGCGCTGTTTCCGCATATGACTGTTCGGCGCAATGTCGGATACGGCCTCGAAGTCAAAGGCATGCCGAAGGCCGAGCGGGATGCTCGGGTCGACCGTATTCTGGCGACGCTCGGGCTTGAGGATATTGCCGAGCGCAAGCCGGACAAGCTTTCCGGCGGTCAGCGCCAGCGCATTGCGCTTGCACGCGGGCTGGTGGTGGAGCCGGACGTGCTGCTTCTCGACGAACCCCTTGGCGCGCTCGACGCCAATCTGCGCAAGGCGATCCAGAACGAGCTCAAGCTGCTGCAGAAGAGGCTCGGCGTCACCTTCGTCTTCGTCACGCATGCCCAGTCGGAAGCGCTGGCGCTGTCTGACCGGATCGTCGTGATGAACCAGGGTAAGGTCGAGCAGATCAGCCCGCCGCATCAGCTCTATACCCGTCCCGATACGCCATTCGTTGCGCAGTTCATCGGCCGCAACACCATCTTCGAAGGCGAGGTTGCGGGCGTGCAAGCTGACAATACACTCGTCTCGACCTCGTTCGGCATGCTGTCCGGCTGCGCCAATGGCGGCCTTTCGAGCAGGGTCAACATCGTCATTCCCTCGGAAGCGATCGAAGTCCACGCGACTGAAGGCGCTGCGCGAGACAGCCTCGCCGGCGCTTTCGGCGGCAATGTCGTCGGCGCGCGCGTCGATCGTTTCGATGTCGTCGGTCATATCTCGCAGATCGGCGTCAGCCTGCCTGATGGCCGAGGGCTCGCGCTCGAAGCGCATATCGACAAATACCGGCCCGATCTCTTTCCCATCGGCGCCGACGTCATGCTTACCTGGAACCCGGCCGACGCGACCGTCATTCCAGCTCACTGAGAACTAAAAACCTGATCGAAGGAGGTCATCCCATGGCAAAAGAAATCCTGTGCAGTTTCGGTGTCGACGTCGATGCCGTCGCCGGCTGGCTCGGCTCCTATGGCGGCGAGGATTCGCCTGACGATATCTCGCGCGGCCTTTTTGCCGGCGAAGTCGGCAGCCCTCGGCTGGTGAAGCTGTTCGAGCGGTTTGGCATCAAGACCACGTGGTTCATTCCCGGCCATTCAATCGAGACTTTTCCCGAGCAGATGCAGGCCGTCGCCGATGCCGGCCACGAAATCGGCATTCACGGCTATAGCCACGAAAACCCGATCGCCATGACGCGCGAACAGGAAACCGAAATCCTCGACAAGTGCATCGAGCTGGTGACCAAGCTTTCCGGCAAGCGCCCGACCGGGTATGTCGCCCCCTGGTGGGAATTCTCTAATGTCACCAACGAGCTGCTGCTGGAGCGCGGCATCAAGTACGACCACTCGTTGATGCATAAAGACTTCACGCCCTATTATGTGCGGGTCGGCGACAGCTGGACGAAGATCGATTACTCCCGCAAGCCATCGGAATGGATGGTGCCTTTGAAGCGCGGCCAGGAAACCGATCTGATCGAAATTCCGGCATCCTGGTATCTCGACGACCTGCCGCCGATGATGTTCATCAAGAAGTCGCCCAACAGCCACGGCTTCGTCAATCCGCACGATATAGAGCAGATGTGGCGCGATCAGTTCGACTGGGTCTATCGCGAGATGGATTATGCCGTCTTCCCGATCACCATCCATCCCGATGTCGCCGGCAGGCCGCAGGTGCTGATGATGCTGGAGCGGCTCTACGCCTATATGATCAAGCATCCCGGCGTGAAGTTCGTGACGATGAACGAGATCGCCGACGATTTTGCTGCCCGCTTCCCGCGCCAGAAATAGCCGGCTAGTCTGGACAGGGCCAAGCCGTTTTCGGAAGGAATGACCATCATGTGCTCACTGTGCGGTGTTCTCGGTGGCAATGAGCATTGGACCGATGCGGCGGCCCGGCCGGGCGTTTTCACACGCAATCACGCCAGCCCGGAGCGGCGGCGTGAACGCGCCGAACGGGTGCGCGCCGCCAACGAAATGCTTTCCGCCTTCGGGCTCATTCTCTCCGATTGGCAGGGTACGTCATTCGTCCTGTCGACGAGAACGGGCAAAAGCGAGATCATAGAGGATCTGGGTCATCTCTGGCCGGCGGCTGAAAAGCTCGTCGGCCGGCCGTGTGATCCCCTTGATGTCGCGTTCATTTCAAGAATGGAGGCACGTCATGGTGATTGAGCCAGACGGCTTTCTGCCGGTCAATCTTCTCACGGGCTTCCTTGGCTCCGGCAAGACGACGCTCCTGAAGCGGATACTTGCGGATCCGGCATTTGCCGATACGGCCGTGCTGATCAACGAATTCGGCGAGATCGGGCTCGATCACGACCTTGTCGAAAGCGTCGATGGCGAGATGGTGCTTCTCCGGTCGGGCTGCGTTTGCTGCACGGTGCGCGGTGAGCTCGCCGCGGCACTCAAGGACCTCTATTCCAAACGCGAGCGCGGATTGTTGCCGCCGTTCCGCCGCGTCATCATCGAAAGCACGGGCCTTGCCGATCCGTTCCCGGTCTTGTCCACGATCAAGGCCGACCCAGTGCTTCGGCACCATTTCCGCGCCGGCAACGTGATCACGACTGTCGATGCCGTCAACGGAGTGCGCCAGCTCGATACCTATATCGAATCCAACCGGCAGGCGGCGGTTGCCGACCGGCTCGTCATCACCAAGGCCGATCTCGCTGATGATCGTGCAACACAGGCTGTTGAGGCGCGGCTTCGCACCTTGAACCCCGATGCACTGCTCGTGATGGCAACCGACGCCGATCTTGATTTGTCGTCATTGGCCGACATGCGCGGCAACTCCTCGCCAGGCAACAATCTGTCGCCGAGCGGCTTCTACTGCGAAGAGCCGTTGCAGCTGGTTTCGGCTGACGGAGTGCCCTATCAAACAACAATTTCCTCCATTGCGCTGAGGGTCGACCGTCCGGTTGACTGGACCGCATTCGGCCTTTGGCTGACCATGCTTCTCAATCGTCATGGGGATCGGGTGTTGCGCGTGAAGGGCATCCTCAATCTCAAGGGCGAGGAGCGTCCCGTCGCGGTGCATGGGGTTCAACATCTGGTTCACCCGCCGGTGCATATGGAGGCTTGGCCTTCCGAAGATCGCGCCTCGCGTCTGGTCTTCATTCTGGATGGGCTGGATGGCGCGCTATTGAAACGGTCTTTCGAAGCCTTCACACTGGCTCGCATGCCGCCTGCCGTCTCATCCTTGGCAGCGGCGCAATAGGATAGTCGATCCGTTCATGAACAAGCATCAATCGATAGCGAAAACCGCGCCTGCTCCAGCACTGCATCTGGAAGGGCGGCCGCGCCTGCGCATTCTCGGCACCGCGATCTCGCTACTGGAGGAGCTGCGGCTGCGGGCGGAGCAGGACCTTGGGATCGACGTGACGTTCGACAACAATGACTTCCTGACGACGCAGTACAAGGCGGCGCGGGAACCGGAAACCTACGATATTTACGATCAGTGCTTTCACAATCTCGATATCGTCTGGCATTGGCGCGCCATCCAGCCGATCGACACGCAGCGCATAGTGCTGTGGGACGAGGTCAACGATCTGACCAAGACCGGCCATATCGGACCCAATCCGCGGCTGGGGCTCGGTGATGTGCCGGCGCGCAAGCTCTTCGTTCAGCCCAATCTCGCCTTGGGCGATACGCCGTCGCGTTTCATTTCCATGCTGCCGACCACGCATAATTTCGACAGCTTCGCCTATCGGAGCGACCTGGCGAAGAATGATGTCGGCATGCATTCCTGGAGCGCCCTTTTCGACGAGAGATGGGCCGGCCGCGTGGCACTGGTCGACGAGCCCGCCATCGGCATATTCGATGCGGCACTCGCCGCACAGGCAGCCGGCCTGATGTCCTTCGATGATCTCGGCAACATGTCGGTGCAGGAGATCGATCAGCTGATCGATCTTCTCGAAGAGCGCAAGAAGGCCGGGTTCTTCCGTGGGTTCTGGAAGACCGCCGAAGACGCCGCGCGGCTGATGATCGCCGGGGAGACCAGCGTTCAAAGCATGTGGTCGCCGGGCATTGGTATCCTGAATTCCAAGGGCGTCCCGGTCGAGCAGGCCGTGCCCGCAGAGGGCTATCGCGCCTGGCATGGCGGCCTATGCCTGTCGAAACATCTCAACGGTCGCCTTCTGGATGTGGCTTACGACTATCTGAACTGGTGGATATCGGGCTGGCCGGGCGCCGTCGTCGCACGGCAGGGCTATTACATCTCGACGCCGCAACGCTCACGTCAGTTCATGACCCCGGCGGAATGGGGATATTGGTATGATGGAACAGCAGCAACGCAAGACCTGCCAGGCCCGGATGGGCAGACCAGGATAAGGGCGGGCTCGATGCGCAGCGGCGGCTCCTATTGGCAGCGCGCCAATTGCATTGCTGTCTGGAATACGACAATGGATGAGCACAATTATCTTGTGCGCCGCTGGATGCAGCTTGTCGGCGGCAGAGGAGAACAGGGCCTATGACACAGACACATCTCGGCAAATCGATCGCGCAACTGTCAGTCTTGATCCAGTCCGGCTCCCTTGATCCCGTCACGCTTATCGAAGAGACCCTGGATGCGATCCGCGCCCATGAGGATCAAGCGATCTTCACGAGGCTACTGGAGGACCGTGCAAAAGAAGAGGCCGCTGCTTCGTCGAAGCGGCTGCGGGATGGGCGGTCACGCGGGCTGCTCGACGGCATTCCCGTCGCCTGGAAAGATTTGTTCGCCATCGCCGGCCTACCGACTACGGCAGGCTCGATCGTCCTGGCGGACGCCGCGCCCGCGCAGGAGGATGCGGATGTCGTCAAGGCGCTGCATGCTGCGGGCATGATTGCCGTCGGCCGGGTCAATATGAGCGAGTTTGCCTTTTCCGGTCTTGGCCTTAACCCGCATTACGGCACGCCGCTCAATCCACGGGCGTCCGACGTCGCCCGGATACCGGGCGGCTCTTCCTCCGGTTCCGCTGTCGCCGTTGCCGCTGGCTTGGTGCCGGTATCGATCGGCACCGACACCGGCGGCTCCGTACGCATTCCCTCGGCTTTCAACGGCCTTGTCGGGTACAAGGCGAGCCGTGGCCGCTACAGCATGGGCGGCGTCTTTCCTTTGGCGACCAGCCTCGATTCGCTTGGTCCCTTGTGCCGCAGCGTTCAGGATGCCGTCTGGGTCGATGCGGCAATGCGGGGCCGTTTGGTCCCCGAGGTCATCCGGGGAAGTCCTATGGGGCTTTCGGTCGTCGTTCCGGCAAACCTCGTCATGGACGATGTCGAGGATGGCGTGATGCAAGCTTTCGAAGCCGCAATTGCACGGCTGAGCGCAGCGGGGGTGACGGTGCGCCGTGCTGCTTTCCCGGCCTTTGACGCGCTCTTTCAGGTGATGGCCGAGCATGGGCCGCTGGTGACCGCAGAGGCTTTCGCGCTCCATCATCGCCGGCTGGCGGGGTCTGAGGCTGAACGCATGGATCAGCGCGTCGTTGCCCGCACGCGCCTTGGCGAGAAGATTACCCTGGTCGGCTATCTTGAGATTCTGAAGGTGCGGGAGCAACTGATAAGAGACGTGGCGGGCATGCTGGGACCGAATGAGTTTGTGGCCTATCCAAGCGTTGCCCACGTGGCTCCCGCGCTTGCGCCGCTGGAGGCGGATGACGAGCTGTTCGTCAAGGTGAACTTCAAGACGCTGCGCAACACGCTGATCGGCAATTTCCTCGATTGGTGCGGCGTATCCCTGCCCTGCGGCACCGGCGATGCCGGCATGCCGGTCGGGCTGCTGCTGTCGGCTCCCAAGAATCAGGATGAGCGATTGTTGGCAGCGGCTTTGGCTCTGGAAGGCATTGTCGCCGAATAGGGCTGAGCGGCCAGCCGCTTCAAACGAAAAAGGCCGGATCAAATCCGGCCTTTCGAAATATCACTGCACTCGAAGCTCTATCAAGCCTGCAGGTTGTCAGCAGACATCTTGCCGGACTTGCGGTCCTTGACGAGTTCGTAGGAGATCTTCTGGCCATCGTTCAAGCCACGCATGCCGGCTCTCTCTACTGCGGAGATGTGGACGAAAACATCCGTGCTGCCGTCATCTGGTTGGATGAAACCAAATCCTTTCGTTGCATTGAACCATTTTACGGTGCCGGTAGCCATGTTGTCTTCCTTTAATCATTGACTTTGTCGTGACGAGCGCGACGAGCTCGCCCTCAGCAGCAGCAGAGATAGACGGCTCTTGACCGTTAGGAAAGAAGAATTTCAGTTCAATGACATTCTGATTTGTACTTTGCCGGCTTCAGACAATCAGAATGCGAGTGTGGTCATTGGAAATGGAGGTGCCTGCAGCGGGCACTCGCCAAGGCCGACCTCTCCTAGGCTAAATGGAAATGCCCCGGCGTCTAAATCAGGCACCGGGGCATTCCGCGCATTAGAATGGGAATTAGCGTTGCGATATTCGCGAACGAAGCATCTTCACGATGCCTGCGGTGCCGGCAGCATTCCGATGGGGAAAGCACGGTCATAGGCGATGTTGAAGAAGAAGGCATATACCAGGTAGAACGCGACGATTGCGATATCCATCGCGAGTGCCGTCATCAGGCTGATGCCGAGATACCAGGCGATGAATGGAATGAGCACCACGATCAAACCGGCCTCGAACAGGGCGGTGTGGGCGATGCGGATGGGTATGGTCTTCTGCACGCTGCCTCTGAGTTGCATCATGGCCCTGTCGAAACCAATGTTGAAAACGAAATTCCACACCGTTGCCGCCGTGGCGGAGATAATGCCGACAATGCCCATATGTTCGAGGGGCTGGTCGAATAGCAAAGCGGCGCCAGGTGTAAAGATTGCCAGGCCGATAAGTTCGAACATGACCGCGTGTCGGACGCGGTCCTTAAAGCTACGCATTTCACTTCCTCTGTTGTTGTCGACCTCACTCCTATCTGATATTGGCGTTAGATAAAGTTAGATACTATCTGGAATATTGATAGATGACGGTTTCGCTCGAGCAATTGGAGGCTTTCGCCACCGCCGCGGATGCAGGCTCATTTTCGGCCGCCGCCCGGCATCTGCGCAAAGCGCAGTCTGCGGTAAGCCTGCTCGTCTGCTCATTGGAGGACGATCTCGGGATCAAGCTCTTCAGCAGAGCAACACGAAATCCGACATTGACCGAAGCGGGCAAGCGGCTGCTTCCCGAAGCCAAATTGCTTCTCGACCGACGCGAACATCTGATCGGTGTGGCGCGAAGCTTCGAAGAACATGTCGAGACGAGGCTTGTGGTCGCGATCGACGAACTTTACCCGGAGCCTTCAACGGGAGCGCTGTTTGCAGCCTTTGCCGAGCGTTTCCCGCATGTCGAACTGGAGTTGCTGTTCCCCGCGACCAAGGATGTCGTCGGACTGGTTCTCGGCGGCAAGGCCGATCTCGGTGTCATGTGGCGCGAAGAGGATCTCCCGCCGATGTTGGGTTTCCACACCATTGGCTGGGTTCCCCTCATCCTGGTCTGTGGCCGCGATCATCCTTTGGCGCAGTCGCCGGTTACATGGGAAGAGCTCAAGCGTCACCGCCAGATCATGGTGACCAAGCGAAGCGATGGCGCGGAAAAGCATCGCCTGCGGGTTGCCGCCGAGGTCTGGTGGGTCGAAAGCCATTGGGTCATCCTGCAGATTTTGCAGCAGGGTGTCGGGTGGTCGCTGATCCCGGCACACATCCTCGAAAACTCTCCCTTGGCTTCCAAACTGGCGACGCCACTGCTCCAGTTCGACGAAGGTACGCATCCGGTGCCGCTTGAACTGGTCTGGCACAAGCAACGGCCCGCCGGGCCGGCGGTGAAGTGGCTTCGCGAACAGTTTGCGGCAAGTGGGATCGACTATCGCAAAGCGATACCCGACCCCTGAGGTGGACGGCGTTGCGGCCATCCACCTCGAGAAGCGTTTGGCGGCTTCTAAACCACCGCCTCGTCCAGCTCCGTCCAGAAGCTCTCGGGAATCGCCGTTTTTGCCCAGGCCAGATTTTGCTCAATGCGCTCGACGCGGCTCATGCCGAGCACCGCCGCAGAGACGAGGGGATTGCGGAACGGAAACTGGATCGCCGCCGCCTGCAACGGAACATTGTGGCGCTTGCAGATTGCCTCGATCTTCTTTGCCCTTTCGACGATCTCAGGCGGAGGTGCGCCATAGTCGTAGGTTGCCGCCGAGCTGCCGGTGCCCGTTGCCAGAATGCCGGAGTTGAAGACGCCGACGGCCACGATCTCCACACCCTGCTTTTGCGCTTCCGGCAAGAGATCCGCCTCGGCGCTGCGATCGAGAAGCGTATAGCGGCCGGCCATCATGACGGCATCAAGGGAGCAAGCCTTGATGAACCGTGTCGCGACATCGCTCTCGTTGACACCAACGCCGATGGCCTTGATGTGGCCGGCCTTGCGCAAGTCGTCGAGTGCGCGGTAGCAGCCCTCGATGGCTTCGTTGAATCGCCGCTCATAGGCATCGCCATGCGTGAAACGGTCTACATCGTGGATGTAGACCAGATCGAAGTCGGCTATTCCAAGCCGGCTTGCCGATTGCTCCAGCGACCGCATTGTGCCGGCATAAGTATAGTCGAACACCGGCTTTAGACGGAGCGGTGACGCCCAGAGCCCATAGTCGACGGTCTCTCCATAAGGCGGCACCATATAGCGGCCGGCCTTGGTGGAAACGGTGACTGTCTTGCGATCGATGGTTCGAAGGAAACGGCCGAGGCGCAATTCGCTCAGGCCGTGCCCATAAAGGGGCGCGGTATCGAAGTAACGCATCCCACCTTCATACGCCTTGTCGAGAACGTCGGCCGCCTGCGCTTCCGTTACGTCACGATAAAGCGTGCCGATGCCGCTCGCGCCAAAACCGAGGCGCGAGGCAAAGCCGATACGGCTCCCCGAGGAATCGCTGGTCATGCAGCTCTCTCCTGGAATCCCGGCAACCGATAGGCTTCGATGGCGTTCAGCCCGAAGATCTTCCTTCTCTCGGCATCGGTCAGATCCTTGATGCACTCCTGCAGGACCTCGACCACCCTGTCATAGCTTGCAGCGACAAGGCAGACCGGCCAGTCAGTGCCGAACATGCAGCGATCGGTTCCGAAGACCTCAAGCACTTCGTGCACATAGGGTTTCAGATCATCGGAGGTCCATGTCTGCCAATTGGCCTCCGTGACCATGCCCGACAGTTTGCACCAGACATGATCGCGCTGGCCGCGAAATTTGCGGATCAAACCGGCCCATTCCTCAAAGCCGTTGTTGCGGATCTCCGGCTTGGAAATATGATCCAGCACGAAGCGCGTATCGGGAAATGCTTCGACTGTGCTGATGCATGACGGCAGTTGCGGCAGGTTCGGCACGAGATCGTAGACAAGGCCCGCCTCTGCAACAGCACCAAGGCCTTTCTTGACATCAGGGCGCAGCAGCCAGTTCGGATCGCTCTCCGTCTGGATCAGATGCCGGACGCCGACAAGCCATTTGCCATAGGGTGATGCCTGCAGGTCGGCGAGTGTCTGGGCGAGCTTGTCGTCGGTCAGATCAACCCAGCCGAGGACGCCGGCGACGAAGTCGGTCTCGCCGGCGGTTTTTATGAAATCCCAGGTCTCGCCGAGATCGTTCCATGTCTGGACGAGGACCGTCCCCGTGATGCCGTTCTTCTCAAGGCTTGGCCTGAGATCAGCCGGCTCGAAGATCCTGTTGAGCGGCTCGAAGGGGCCGCTCAGCCAGCCATAATCGCCGCCGCTGGCGGGATCCCAGAAGTGATGGTGGGAATCGATGATTGGACTTGTCATGGATCAAATTCTCCTACCAGCGCTGATGCACATATTGCTTGATGTAGGTGTCGTAGATCGACTTGATCTCCCGCATCGCGCCTGCGGAAATTGCCGGAAGGCTTGCGGCTTCGGCGTTCGAACTGGCCTGCTGGGGATTGCGGGCGCCGGGAATGGCAACGGTGACGGCATCGAACATCAGGATCCAGCGAAGGGCAAATTTCGCCATGGTGGTGTCGCTCGACACCAGCGGCCGCACCCTCTCCACGGCTTCCAGGCCGACCTCGTAAGGCACGCCCGAGAAGGTCTCGCCGACATCGAAGGCCTCGCCATTGCGGTTGAACAGGCGATGATCGTTGGCTTCGAACTTGCTGTCCTTCTTGAACTTGCCGGAGAGCAGCCCGCTTGCGAGCGGTACGCGAGCGATGATCGCGACCTTCTTTTCCTCGGCCTGCTTGAAGAAATGTTCGATCGGGCGCTGGCGGAAGGCATTGAAGATGATCTGCACGCTGACGACGCCGGGATATTCTATCGCCTTCAGAGCTTCCTCGATCCGCTCGACGCTGACGCCGTAATTGCGGATCTTGCCCTGATCCACCAGGCGGTCGAGGCGCTCGAACACTTCAGGGTGATAGTAGAGGTCGGTTGGCGGGCAATGCAGCTGCACCAGATCGAGGCAATCCGTCTCGAGGTTCTTGAGGCTGCGTTCGATCCAGTCGTTGAGATTTTCGCTGCTGTACCCTTCGACCGATTGCGCGGGAAGGCGTCGGCCAGCCTTTGTAGCGATATACGGGCGCTCACCGCCCCGCTCCCGCATGACCTTCGCAATCAGGCGCTCTGAATGGCCGTCGCCATAAACGTCGGCCGTATCGATGAAGGTAACACCCGTATCAAGTGCTGCATGAAGCGCGGCCAGCGCCTCTTCGTCATTGACTTCACCCCAGGCGGCGCCAATGGCCCAGGCGCCGAAACCGATTTCGCTCACCTTGCGGCCGGTCCGGCCGAATTCCCTCGTTCGCATCTCTCACTCCCTCGTTTGCTATAGCCGGCACCGCCGGTTTTCGTCCGGTTGGACTTGCTTGACATTCACAGTCGATCTAATTATCAGAAAACAGGGTTGTACGACAACCCGGTAAGTACGCAAAATCTACACTGGGAGGATGGGATCGTGCGATCAGCGATATTGGGAGGCATTTCTCTAGCGCTTGGCCTCGGCGCGTCTGCGCATCTGGCGCTGGCGGAAGACACAATCAAGATCGGCGTCGTCGCCGCCGAATCGGGCGCTTTCGTCTCGGCGGGCCATACGCTGCCCGCAGGTGTCGGGCTTGCGGTGAAGGAGATCAACGACGCCGGCGGCGTCAAGGTCGGTGACAAGACCTACAAGATCGAGCTGCTGAAGCGCGACGACCGCACAGACATTTCGACGGCGATCGCGGCAACGCAGGAACTGGTGCGCGACGACAAGGTCGTGGCCATCTTCGGCTCTGAAACGCATGACTTCACGCTTGCGATGACCAAGATCACGCAGCCTGCGAAAGTGCTGCAGATCGCCGGCAACAGCACGCTTGCAAAAATCCTGAACCCACAGTCCGTCGCGCCTGGCGGCGAGGATCATTATCTCTTCCAGTCCGAGCCGCAGGAATTCCAGCGCTCCGGCTCGACCGCCCGCGGTGTGTTGAGCCTGCTCACGCCGCTGGTCGGCCACCCGTTGAAGAAATCCGTCGTCATCGTCGGCAACGACGCGACGGGACAGTTCCTGACGTCCTACTACGTCAAGGCTTTGAAAGCCGAGGGCCAGGAAGTGCCCGAAGTCATCTCCTATCCGCCTGACACGACCGACTTCTCGCCATTCCTGACGCGCGCCAAGAGCCTCAATCCGGATGTGGTGCACTTCTGGTACAATGGCGACTCGACCCTTGCCGCTCTGCCGCAGGCTTTGGAACTCGGTGTTGCCCCGAGCTACTTCCTGTTCGGTGTCGATCCCGGCATCTGGAAGCAGCGTGGTCTCAGCGCCGATGTTCCGGTCGCCATGAGCTGCGTGCCGATCTGCTGGGGTGAATCCTCGAATGCCAACGCGAAGACCTATTTCAAGAACTACTTCGCAGCCGGCGCGCCCCAGGGTGTGACCTCTTCGGTCTCCTTGCTCTACTACGACTACGTCCACATGCTGGCCGAAGCCTGGGAGAAGGCCGGTTCGCTTGATCCGGATAAGACGGTCGCGGCCATGGAGACGATCCACCACAAGGGTGTAGTTTCCGACGACCTTTCCTTCAACAAGAGCCATCAGGTGACCCACGCCACGGAAGTCTGCGCGGCGGCACCTGGCGGCGACATCTCCTGCGCCATGCAGCAGCCACCCGCTGAGGCGCCTGCTGAGTAAACTGCCAATGCACTCCCGCCGGTGAGAGGTCACCGGCGGGAGTTTCGTCACAGAAACGGACGGGCATGCAAGGCCTGCGCAACAGCGAGACAGAGCTGTGGACATTCTCTTTCAGCAAATCCTCAACGGTCTATCGATCGCAAGCGTCATTACGCTTATCGCCGTTGGGGTCACCTTGATCTTCGGGCTGACCGGCATCATCAATTTCGCGCATGGCGAATTCCTGATGGTGGGCAGCATCGTGACGTGGCTTGCGGTGCAGGCAGGGCTCGGGTTTTTCATCGCACTTGTGCTGGCCGTCGTCGCTGTCGGAGCCATGGGGTTCGTTCTCGAGCGCGGGCTCTTCCGCTTCACGCTCACGCGACCGACCAATGGCTTCATCGTCTCGCTCGGCCTGATCGTCGTGCTGCAGCACATCGTCATTTTCTTCTACGACCCGAACCAGAAAAGCATTCCGCGTCCGCTGGCGGGCATCTGGAGTGTCGGAGGCGTGCGCATCGCCTCGGTTCGCGTCATGGTCATTCTCGTCACGATCGCTGTGGTCGCGCTGACCTTCGCCATGGTAACCCGCAGCCGCTATGGCCGCGCGCTTCGCGCCGCGGTCGATGATCGCGACACAGCTGCGCTCATGGGTATTCCGGTGCGCCGCTATATCACCGGTGTCTTCGTTCTCGGCAGCGCGCTTGCGGGGCTTGGCGGCGCCCTGCTGATCGCTCTCTTCCCCATCACACCATTCACCGGCGGCACAATGGTCATGAAGGGCTTTGCCGTGGCGCTCATCGGCGGCCTCGGAAACCTGACGGGTGCGGTTGTCGCCGGCCTCATCCTCGGCATCGTCGAGGGCTTCAGCGCCGGCTACGGCTTTTCCGAATGGACTGATGCCTACTCCTTCGCCTTGATGATCCTGGTGCTGCTCTTCCGCCCGAACGGTCTCTTCGGCGGCACGAGCGGCCCAAAGATGGCCTGAGGCACGAAAGACAAGATCATGAACAATTCGCTTTCGCCCTTTCGTTCCCTCATCCCGGCCCTGATCGTACTTGCGCTGCTGGCGCTGATGCCTGTTCTCGGCCCCAGCAACCGAATGCTGTCGCTTGCCATTTCCGCCGGCATCAACATCGTCGCCCTTTACGGCCTTTCGGTCCTTTTCGGGCAGACCGGTATTCTCTCGATGGGCCATGCAGCGCTCGTCGGTGTGGGAGCTTACGCAGCGGCCATCTTTGCACGTGACGCCGGTATCGGCTTCTGGGTAGCGCTTCCGCTCGGCGGGATCTTCGCCGCGATCGCAGCCGTCGTCATCGGCATACCGTCGCTACGCGTCAGCGGCCACCACTTCGTCATCATGACCTTTGCCTTCGGGCAGTTGCTGACGATCGTCTTGACCAATGGCGGTGATTATACCGGGGCAGCAACGGGTCTCGACCTGCAGCTACCAGTCAATGTCTTCGGCACGCGCGCCGACGATCTCCTGCCCTATTATTTCATCGTGCTGGCTTTCGTGACGCTGAGTGCGGTCGCGAGCTGGGCCATCATAAACTCGCGCTATGGCCGGACACTTCGCGCGATCCGTGAGAACGAGAAGCTTGCAGCTTCGCTCGGCATCAATATCGGTCGTCACAAGATCGGCGCCTTCGTCGTCAGCGGCGTCTTTGCGGGCGTATCGGGCGTCCTGCTCGCCTACTTCCTGCGCCATATCTCGCCCACCCAGTTTGCCTCCTTCCCGAGTATCTATCTGGCGCTCATGGTCATGATCGGCGGGGCAAGGCTGCTGCTTGGTCCGATTGCCGGCGGCATCCTCGTTTCCTTCCTTCCGGAGGTGCTCAATCTCGACCCGGTCGAATCCCGCATTCTCTATGGCGTCTGCCTGATCGCGGTAATCCTGCTCCTGCCGAACGGCCTGATTGCCGGCCTCATCGATGGCTGGCAGCGACTTCTTCGCGGTTCGGGTCGAAAGCAGGCCGTGAGCGGCAACCATGCATCGGAGGCTGGCCGATGAACGCCATTCTCGATATCAAGGGCCTGAAGAAGCAGTTCGGCGGTCTGACAGCCCTTTCGGGCGTCGACATTTCGATCGAGGAAGGCGAGATCCTTGGGATCGTCGGTCCGAACGGCTCCGGCAAGACGACGCTCTTCAACGTCATCACCGGCGTGTACAAGCCGACGGATGGCAAGGTCAGCTGGCGCGGCCGCGATATTACCAGCCTCGCCGCCCACGAAATATCCGGCGCCGGCATCGGCTATACGTTTCAGCAGGCGATGGCTTTTCCCGGCCTGAGCGTGCACGAGAATGTTCAGATCGCCTGCGAGCACGCCCGCAATACCGGCCGCCCCTACCCTTGGACGACACCGGCCGCCCTGCTCGCTTTCGTTGGTCTCACCGCGCTGGCGGACGAAAGAGCCGGCGTGCTGCCCTTCGGCAGCCTGCGCCTTCTCGGCATTGCGCTTGCACTGGCCACACGCCCGTCGCTCATCCTGCTCGACGAACCCGCGGCCGGCCTCAACGACAAGGAGACTGCGACGCTGGTCGGTCTCGTCAAACAGTTTCCCGGCCATGGCATCAGCGTCTGCGTCATCGATCACGACATGAAGCTGATGCAGATGCTCTGCAAGCGCCTCGTGGTTCTCGACTTCGGCTCGAAGATCGCGGACGGGCCGACACAGGCCGTGCTTGCGGATCCTAAAGTCCTGGAAGTCTACCTGGGAGGCGCGCTGTGAGCCTGTTGACTGTATCGAATGTCACCACGGGATATGGCGCAACGGTCGTCAACCGCGAGGTTTCGCTGACGCTCGACGAAGGCGAGGTGATCACCATTCTTGGCCCCAACGGCGCTGGAAAATCGACGCTGCTGCGCACCATCGTCGGCCTCGTCAAGCCGAGGGCCGGAAGCGTCACGTTCGCAGGCGAAGATCTGACGGGCCGCACGCCGGATATCATGGCCAAGCGCGGCGTGGTGCTGGTGCCGGAGGGACGGCGCATCTTCGCCGACATGACGGTGGAGGAAAATCTTCGCCTCGGCGCCTATGCGCGCCGCGATGCCGATGCGGTCGAAGTCGACGTGAAGACGATGGAGACCTTTTTTCCCATCCTTGCGGCAAAGCGCCAGCAGAAGGGCGGCTCGCTCAGCGGCGGCCAGCAGCAGATGCTCGCTATTGCTCGTGGCCTGATGGCACGACCGCGCGTTCTGCTTCTCGATGAGCCGTCGCTCGGCCTCTCGCCATTGCTCGTCAAGGAGATCCGGGCAATCATCCTCGATATCGGTAGGACTTTCGGCGCTTCGGTGCTGCTTGTCGAGCAGAATGCCGGGCTGGCGCTATCCGTCGCAACGCGGGGCTATCTCATGCAGAATGGCCGTATCGCAACCTCAGGCCCCATCGAGGAGCTGAAGAACATGTCCCTCATGCGCGAGCTTTATCTCGGCGGTGTTGCGGAGCAGGTGTCACCATGAGTGCAATTGCGCTTTCCTACGGCCGCGGCCATCTCGACATCACCCTTCCGGCCGCAGCGCAGCCGACGCTGATCCGCAAACAGGCACTGCCGAAGCTTGGAGATCCCCGCGCTTCGATCGTTGCAGCCCTGGAGCACCCGATCGGTTCAGTGCCGCTTGCGGAACTGGCCAGGGGAAGGACGAGTGCCTGCATCCTGATCTGCGACATCACGCGCCCCGTGCCGAACGGGTTGTTCCTGCGCCCGATGATCGAAACCATGATCGCCTCCGGCATCGCAAAGGATAAAATCTCGGTGCTTGTCGCAACCGGCCTGCACCGACCGAACCTTGACGAGGAGCTTGCCGAACTCGTCGGCGACCCCTGGGTGCTCGCGAATGTGAGGGTGGAGAACCATTACGCCCGGGACGAGGCTGCCCATATCGATCTCGGCTTCACGAAAACTCGCCATACGCCAGTAAAGCTCGACCGGCTCTTCGTGGAGGCCGACCTGCGCATTGCGACCGGTCTTGTCGAGCCGCATTTCATGGCTGGCTGGTCTGGCGGCCGCAAGGTGATCGCGCCCGGTGTCGCCCACCATGAGACCATCCGCACCTTCCATTCCGCCCGTTTCATGGAAGACCCGCTGGCCGTACAGTGCAACCTCGTCGGCAATCCGCTGCATGAGGAACAGCTGGAGATCGTCCGCATGCTGGGCGATGTCTACGCGCTGAATACCGTTCTGGACGAGGAGCGGGATCTTGTCTGTGTCACCTTCGGCGAGATCATCGCCAGCCATCAGGCCGCGGTCGATTTCGTCAGCGCGGCCACCAGTATTGCGTTTCCTCGCAAATTCTCCACGGTCGTCACATCCTCCGCCGGCTATCCGCTCGACAAGACCTATTATCAGACGATCAAGGGCATGGTGACGCCGCTCGATATTTTGAAGCCCGGCGGCACACTGATCATTGCATCCCAATGCTCGGAAGGCTTCGGCTCGGAGGAGTTTCGCGAGGCGCAGTCAAGACTGGTCGAACTGGGTCCCGAACGCTTCCTTGCAACGCTGATGGCCAAGAGCCTTGCCGAGATCGACGAATGGCAGACGGAGATGCAGCTGAAGTCCATGCGGCTCGGCAAGGTCGAGCTCTATACGACCGGCCTTAGCGGTGATGATCGCCGGCTAACGGGCGTGGACATGATCGACGATCTCACCGGTGCCATAGAGCGCAGCATTGCCAGAAGCGGCGATCCCCACGTCGCCATCATTCCGGAGGGACCCTATGTCGTGCCTCGCTTTGCCGCCTGAGCAATCATTGATGCAGATTGGCGTCGCGGAGCTCTTCGAAGCGGGCCGTGCTCTTCGACAGATGATTGCGCAGCGCCTTGCGGGCTGCCGCTTCGTTGCCGTCCCGGATCGCGTTGAAGATGGCGTGGTGCTCCCGGCGCATGCGCGTGGCGTGCCGCTGTCGCTCGGAGGCGGTCATCCTGTCGAGGCGTGCCCATTGGCGCGGCACCATGGCCGTGCCGAACGTATCGAAAAGCCGGCTGTAGTAGGAATTTTGCGTCGCGACCAGAATGGTGCGATGGAAGGCAAAATCCTCTTCGGCACCATAGCCACCCTCTTCGATTGCCCGGTCAAGCGCATCGAGCCGATCCTGCATGCGGACAATATCCTCCGGCGTGCGCCGCAATGCGGCCAGGCCGGCAGCCTCGTGTTCGATGCCCAGGCGCAGCTCGAGAACCCTGAGAACTTCGTCGATCGATTCCAGGTCATTCGGGATGATGGAGAAGGAGCGCGGCATCGGATCGTTGGAGACGAAGGCGCCGAGCCCCTGGCGGGTGGTGATAAGCCCCTTTGCGCGCAACGTGGCGAGCGCCTCACGGACGATGGTTCTGCTGACGCCCGTCGCTTCCATGATCGCCTGCTCGGTCGGCAGCCGTTGACCTGGCTTCAAGTCGCCGGATTCTATCTGGACGATCAGGCTGTCGGCAAGGCCGCTACGCAGATTGGGCGTCTGCGCAATGGTGGTGAAAACGGCGTTTTCCCTATCCTTCATGCTGTTTCGAAGTCCATTCTCGCTGTTCTGCGGTCGGCAATTAATGTCGTCGTTGCTAACCCATACGGATGGGAAAAGCAAAAACCCGTCTGACGGTACAACTAAAGCTAACCGGGAGGAAAGAATGAAAGAGAAAATCGGATTCATCGGTGTCGGCGCCATGGGCTCCGGCATGGCAGCGAACCTGCTCGCCAAGGGTTGGCCGGTCACCGTGCTTGCATATCGGAAACGCGAAGCCGTCGATCGGCTGAAGACGCTCGGTGCAAGCGAGGTCGCAACGGCACGAGAACTGGCCGAGGCTTCGGATGTCATCGTGCTTTGCGTTACCGGATCGGATCAGGTCCAGCAGCTTCTGTCCGGTCGGGACGGGATTTGCGCCGCCGAAAAGCCGCTGCTCCTGATCGACTGCTCGACCTCTAACCCGGCGATAACGACCAAGCTCGCCGAGGAGCTATCGCAATCGGGGATCATCCTCGTCGATGCGCCCCTGGCACGAACGCCGAAGGAAGCCGCTGAGGGAACGCTTGATGTCATGGTCGGCGGCTCGCCGGAAGCAGTTGCCCGCGCCCGCCCCATCCTTGAGGCCTTCTCTGCCCGCATCGTTCAGACCGGCGGCGTCGGCACCGCCCACACGATGAAGCTTCTCAACAATTTCGTTTCAATGGGTTATTCGGCGATCTATTCGGAAGCGCTGATGCTCGCCGCCAAGGCTGGCCTTACGCCACAGGTTTTCGACAGCGTGCTGCGTGGCAGCCGCATGGACTGCGGCTTCTATCAAGCGTTCTTTGAGTTCGTGCTGAACCGCAACGAAAACGCCCAGCGGTTTGCGATGGTCAATGCCCTGAAGGACATGAGCTACCTCGCCTCCTTCGCGCAATCCGTTCAGGCCGCCAATCCGGTCGGGGCGGCCGTCCGCAACAGTTTTGCGGCGGCAGTGTCCGCCGGCAAGGGCGAATCCTTTGTGCCTGCCTTGTCAGACGTCGTTGCCGCCTTGAACGGCGTCTCGCTGACGGACAAGAACGGGCCTGCGGAATAGGTGAGGATCTGCCATGCTTGAAGTGCATCTCGATCCGGTCGGAGGCATTGCCGGCGACATGTTCGTCGCGGCACTTCTGGATGTGAGGCCGGATCTCGCGGCAGCGCTGATGGAGGCCCTGTCGCTCTGCCCGCTGCTCGATAAAGTCGGGTTCGAGCTGTCCGATCATAATGATGGCATCCTCACGGGCCGGCGCTTCATCGTTCGTCGAGATGGCCGACGCGCAGAACTCGATGATAACAATGCGGGACACCATCATCATGACGGTCACGACCACCACCATCATCACCATGATTATGGCCACGAACATCATCATCACGATCATTCGAGCCACCACTCTCACGCCGACTGGCATGTGATCCGCGAGGCTCTGTTGACTTCAAGGCTCGACCGGGAAACCGTGAAGCATGCGGTCGGCATCTTCTCTCGTCTGGCCGAAGCGGAAGCACAAGTGCATGGAGTCGATCCGGAGCAGGTGCGTTTCCACGAGGTCGGTGCATGGGATTCCATTGCCGACATCGTCGCTGCCGCATGGCTGATCGCCCGGATCGATGCTGTAAACTGGACCGTGGGCGCCTTGCCGCTCGGCTCCGGCCGTGTGCGCAGCGCCCATGGGCTGCTGCCCGTGCCTGCCCCTGCGACGGCCCTTCTCATGAAAGGCTTCGTGACCATCGACGACGGCATCGCCGGTGAGCGGGTGACACCAACCGGCGCGGCGATCCTGCACTATCTCTGTGATCCCACTGACACGGTCCGCAGACCTCGGAGGCTGACCGCCTCCGGCCATGGTTTCGGCACCAAGCGGCTGCCGGGCCTGAGCAACTGCCTCCGCGTGCTCACCTTCGAGACGGTAGAAACGTCCACGGCGCACGATCAGGTGGCCGTTCTCGAATGCGAAATCGACGACCAGACCGGCGAAGACCTGGCACAGGCGATCGATAATCTGCGTGCTCGCAAGGGCGTGCTCGATGTCGTGCAGATGCCCGTGTTTGGCAAGAAGGGCAGGATGATGACCCATCTTCGCATCCTTGCCGACCCTGCCGCCCGCGACGATATCATCCACACTGTTTTCGATGAGACGACGACGATCGGCATCCGGCATTCGCTCGCCGACCGCAGAGTTTTGCCGCGCGAGGTGAGAAATACTGAATTGGATGGACGGTCGCTTCGCCTCAAGCTCGTCGACCGTCCCGCTGGCCGCACTGTCAAACTGGAAGCCGACGACCTCACCGACATTGTGGGAAGTGCCGCGCGCACCCGGCTGCGCCGGAGAGCCGAGGCCAGCCTCCTGGAGGACGAGCAGTGAGGCGGAGACTGGAAAATATACTCGCTTCGCTGGAAACATTGGCTATCGCGGTCAGCGGCGGAGTCGATTCCATGACGCTTGCCATCATCGCCCACCGGCTGCTCGGCAGTGCGCGCGTAACGATGATGCATGCCGTTTCACCTGCAGTGCCGCCGGAGGCTACGGAGCGCGTGCGTGGCTTTGCTAAGAGCGAGGGCTGGGATCTTCGCATTCTCGATGCCGGCGAATTTGCCGACGAGAACTACGTCAGCAATCCCGTCAATCGCTGCTTCTTCTGCAAGGGCAATCTCTACGGTGCCATCAGCCGCCTTTCGGATCGGCAAGTCTTGTCCGGCGCGAATACAGACGATCTCGGGGAATATCGGCCGGGGCTCGATGCCGCCCGTAATCATCACGTCCGCCATCCCTATCTTGAAGCGGAGATCGACAAACAGGGCGTGCGCGCGCTTGCCCGCGAACTCGGCCTTGGTGAGCTCGCTGAGCTGCCAGCATCACCTTGTCTTTCCAGCCGTGTCGAGACGACGATTGCCATCGACCCTGAGGCGCTGAAGGCAATCCATGCCATCGAGCGCCTGATCGGCGCCGCACTGACACCCCAGACGGTACGCTGTCGCGTGCGGCGGGCTGGCGTCGTCATCGAACTCGATCCGCAAAGCCTCGATCGGATAACAACTGACAGGCAGTCAGACCTCTCTAAAGCGATCGTCGCATTGTTGCCCACAACGCTTGCTGGCCGCAGGATCGGCTTCGAAGCCTATCGCAATGGCAGCGCTTTCGTCGGAGCAAAGCAATGAGCGGTTCCGATGTCGTCTTCGATTTTGGCCGCTCGGCCCGCATCGGGCTCGATGAGGCTGTGTTCAGCGAAGGCAAGAGCGTCGGGCAGATCGTTTCCATCCTCGCGGATGCACGCGAGCGGAAGGTCGGTCTGCTGCTGACGCGCCTTGATGCGGGTAAGTTCTCAAGCCTGCCGGCGGAGCTCGCCGCCGATATCGACTATTGCCCCCTCTCCCGAATAGCTTTCTTCGGGCCGCTGCGGCCGGTCGTCGTCACCGGCAAGGTTGCGATTGTCGCTGCCGGCACGTCTGATGCCGGCGTCGCGCGGGAGGCCGCGCGCACACTCCGTCACGCCGGCGTCGAGGCGAGCCTCATCACCGATGTCGGCGTAGCCGGTCTCTGGCGGCTCATGGACAGGATCGAGGAAATCCGGTGCCATCCGATCGTCATTGCCGTCGCCGGCATGGATGCCGCACTTGCCAGTGTACTCGGAGGGCTCGTCCCCGGCGTGCTGATCGCCGTCCCGACCTCCGTTGGCTATGGAGCGTCCGAAAGCGGCCGCACGGCTCTCAATGCGATGTTGGCAAGCTGTGCCCCAGGGGTGACCGTTTGCAATATCGACAACGGTTACGGCGCGGCCTCGGCTGCCCTGCGCACGCTTTCCATTATGGCAACACATTAGAAGTGGGAGGCGCTTCACCGCCTCCCATCATTCAATCAGGCTGCATCGACAGTCAGCTGCGTCTGCTCGCCAAGCCCATCGATTCCGAGCTTGATCGTCTGCCCTGCCGTCAGGAAAAGCGGCGGCTTCATGCCGAGGCCGACGCCGGGCGGCGTGCCGGTGGAGATGATATCGCCTGGCTGCAGGCTCATGAATTGCGAGATGTAGTGGACGAGGAAGGCAACGCCGAAGATCATTGTCTTGGTGGAGCCGTTCTGGCGCATCGTACCGTCGACCGAAAGCCACATCTTCAGGTTCTGCGGATCGGCGATCTCGTCGCGCGTGACCACCCAGGGGCCGATCGGCCCGAAACTATCGGCCGATTTGCCCTTGGTCCATTGGCCGCCGCGCTCGGCCTGGAATTCACGCTCGGACACGTCATTGATGAGGCAATAGCCGGCAACGTGCTTCAAGGCATCGGCCTCGGAGACATAGCGGGCTTCATCGCCGATCACGATGCCGAGTTCGACTTCCCAGTCGGTCTTTTTCGACTTGCGCGGAATGATGACGTTGTCGTTCGGGCCGGTGATGGCGCTCGTCGCCTTCATGAAGAGGATCGGCTCTTCGGGAATAGCTGCACCCGTCTCGGCAGCATGGTCGGCATAATTCAGGCCAACGCAGATGAATTTGCCGGTTCGGGCGACACATGGGCCGAGGCGACCGGGCTCGGCAACCACGGGCAGGCTCTCGACGTCGATTGCGGCGATCTTTGCCAGGCCGGCCACAGTGAGATTGACGCCGGCAATGTCATCGATCTGACCGCTAAGGTCCCTGACCTTGCCGTTCTTGTCGAGGATGCCGGGCTTTTCGTGGCCGCGCTGGCCGTATCGGAGAAGCTTCATATTGATTGTCCGCTATCTTGAGTTGGTGTTTTAAGCGTTCGCCCAGCCGCCATCGATGACGACGGCGTTGCCGGTCATGAAGGCAGACTCGTTGCTGGCGAGGTAAACGACGAGTTCGGCGACTTCTTCCGCCGTTCCGAGCCTACCCATCGGCTGACGGGCGATAAAGCCGGCTCTGGCCTGATCATAGTCGCCAAGTGCGCGCATACGATCCTGCAGCGAGGGGCTTTCCACCGTGCCGGGGCAGATGGCATTGGCGCGGATGCCCTGGCCGACATAATCGAGTGCGACCGATTTCGTCAGCCCGATGACCGCAGCCTTGGTGGTCCCATAGATGAAACGGTTCGGCGCGGCGATAACGGTCGACGCGACCGATGCCATATTGACGATCGATCCGCCACCCCGTGCGATCATGCCGGGCAGGAAGGCGCGGATCATGCGGTACATCGCGCGGATATTCAGGTTGACGGAAAAATCGAAAGCATCCTCGTCGCAATCGAGGATCGAACCGTTATGGACGAAGCCGGCGCAGTTGAAAAGAATATCCGGCGCATCGATGTCGGCCGCGAAATCCTTGATCTCTTCTGCCTTCAAAACGTCGAGCCTCCGCACCGTGACGCCGGCATGGTCGCGAAGCGTGTCCAGCTTTGCTGCGTCGATGTCCGTTGCCCAGACACGGGCGCCCTCCCGCAAAAAGGCCAGCACGGTGGCGCGCCCCATCCCTTGTCCGGCCGCCGTGACGACGGCCGTCTTTCCTTCAAGTCTTCCTGTCATTTCAGATCCTCAGCACATTATTCGGATTGCTCTTCGGCAAGGCCAACACGGCTTGCCGCGCCATGGAGGTGGGCACGCATCGCCTCCTGAGCTTCGTCCGCATCCCCGGCCTCGATGGCATCGAGAATACGCTGGTGCTCTCCGAGCGTGACGGCGGCGAGATCCTCGGAGCGCTGTTGATTGCCTGACGCGAGAATGCTCTCGCGTACCTTCTCCGAGACGAACATCAAAAACTGAACCATGTAGGCATTGTCGGTGGCGGCGGCGACCGTCTTGTGAAATTCGAGGTCGGTCTTCAGCCACATCACGCTTCCATAGGGCGCGGCCCGCATCGTTGCGAGAGCATCCTTCATGGCGAGAAGATCGTCACCTGTACGACGCTTTGCGGCGAGAGCCGCCGCCTGGACTTCGAGAATGCCGCGCAGTTCGAAGAGCGACTGGAAGGCACTTGCCTGCTGCAGGGCCTCGAAATCGATCGTCAGCACCGTAGCATTGGGCTCGTCCGCAACAAATGCGCCTCGGCCCTGCTGCGACCAGATGCGGCCTTCGGAACGCAGCCGCGCGATTGCTTCGCGGACGACATTGCGGCTGACGCCGAATGTCTGGGCCAGTTGCTGTTCGGTCGGCAACTGGTCGCCGGGCCGCAGCCGCCCCTGTGCGATCTCCCGCGAAATCGAACTCGCGACCAATGTCGAGAGATGCGGTCCCCGATTGACCTTGTCGAGCTTCAGCGTCATTCCCTACCCCCGTACTTCGCTTTCCACGCTTGCCAGTATTCGGCCCTCGCTTAACAGATGCTTCGGATCGAACGCATCCTTGATCCGGCTGGAAAGCTCCAGCGTCAAGGGGTCGGCGCGTTTGAGGAATGCCGCCTGCTTGACGCGGCCGATACCATGCTCCGCGCTGATCGAGCCGCCATGCCTGTCCACGACATCGAAAATCACCTCTTCCGTCGCATGGAACAGGTGGTCGAACTCGGCAGCCGGCATGCCCACCGGCGGAACGATGTTCAGATGAATATTGCCGTCGCCGACATGGCCATAGGTTACGGCAATCGCTTCGGGGTGTTTTTTCGAGAGAGCGTCGAGCGTATCGGAAACGAAGGCGGCCAGGCTTGATATCGAGACCGAAACATCCGTCCTGAGGTAGCGTCCCCCACGACCCTGCGCCTCGACCATCATCTCCCGCAGCAGCCACAATTTGTCGCTCTGCGCCTTGCTGCTGGCGATGACGCCATCGAGAATGAGATCGGAGGCATCCGCGAGAAAGCCTTCCAGCAACGCCCTCAGATCGACCCGTCCGGCCGCCGACGCTTCGATGAGAACGTAGACGGGATAGGCCTCGCTCAATGGATCGGGGAGATCGTTTCGTGAATTGATGGCGATCTCGATACCCCCACGCAGAATGAGCTCGAAAGCGGTGAGCAGATCGCTGCATTGGCGGCGCGCCCGCGCGTAAAGCTGCATGGCCGCTTCAACGGATTCGAGGCCGACCAGCGCCGTCTCCACCTGTTCCGGCTTCGGGAAAACCTTGAGTGCAACGGCGGTCACGATGCCGAGCGTGCCTTCGCTGCCGATGAAGAGCTGCTTCAGGTCATAGCCGCGATTGTCCTTGCGCAACGTACGCAGGCCATTCCAGATGCGGCCATCGGCAAGCACGACCTCCAGGCCGAGCACGAGATCGCGCGTCATGCCGTAGCGCAGCACATTGAAGCCGCCGGCATTGGTGGAGACGTTGCCACCGATCCGGCAAGTACCCTGCGCACCGAAGGTGATGGGGAGAATACAATCCGCCGCCTCGGCATGCTGCTTGGCCTCTTCAAGAATACAGCCAGCCTCGACAACCATCGCAAAATCGATGGGATTGACGGAACGCACCTTGTTCATCCGCTCCAGCGAAACAACGACTTCCCCGCCGGGATAGCTCGGCACGGCTCCACCGACCAGCCCCGTCAATCCGCCCTGTGGCACGACGTGGATCTGATGCTCATGGCAGCACTTCATAAGCTGGCTTACTTCCGCCGTCGATCGTGGCCGCGCGACCGCCAATGGCCGGCCGTAGTGATCGCCGGACCAATCCCGGCTGTAGCGTCCCATGGCATCCGCATCCGTCAGGAGCATCTCTGCCGGCATCGCTGCCGCAAGGGCTGCGAGCGCGCTTTCCTGATGGGGCGAAAGGGCATTCATTCGGTTGCTCCGGGTTAGGTTCGAAAACATCTGGACAACTAGGTCGCTTGCATGGTTATCATACAACATCGGTTTTGAACATCAAGTGCGGGGGCCTCTTCAGCTGCTCCCATTTCACCGAAAACCGATGTGAAAACGATAACTTGCAGGAGGATCCGTATTATGACCGCCACGTCCGGCCAATTTAGAATGATGCACACCATGATCCGCGTGTTCGATCTCGACAGGTCGATCAAATTCTACACCGAACTGCTTGGGATGAAGCTTCTGCGCAAGGATGACTACCCGGGCGGCAAGTTCACCAACGCCTTCGTCGGCTATGGTCCGGAGGAGACGGATACCGTCGTCGAGCTGACCTACAACTGGGGTCGTGAAGAGCCCTACGAACTCGGCACGGGCTTCGGCCATCTTGCGCTTGGCGTCAACGATATCTACGCCGTCTGCGCTGCTCTGGAAAAGGAAGGGGCAAAGATCCCGCGTCCCCCCGGCCCGATGCTGCACGGCACGACGCATATCGCCTTCATCGAAGATCCCGATGGCTACAAGATCGAGTTGGTCGGCCTCGACACGATGTAAGGATTGTTTGGTTCTTAGAGGGCCGCGTCGACCGACGCGGCCTTTTTCATACGCGAATGCCGCCCCCGAACGCCCTGTCATTTGATGATCGCAATCTTGCTGCGGTCGATGGTGATGGCAACGGCGAGGATGAGGACGGCGCCGAAGACGACATTTTCCGCAAAGATGTTGATCCCGACGAATGTCATGCCGATGCGGACGATGGAGATGATCAGCGCACCGACGGCGGTGCGTGCCACACCGCCAAGACCACCGGTGATCGCCGTGCCGCCGACGATGACGGCGGCGATGGCGGGGAGAAGCAGCTGGTTGGCGAGATTGGGCGAGCCGCTTGAAAGACGTGCTCCAAGGATGATGCCGGCGATTGCGGCCAACATTCCCGATATTGCGAATGCGACGATCTTCGTCCGCTCGACATTGATCCCGGCCGCGATCGCTGCCGGTTCGCCTGCGCCGACCGCCAGACTGTGGCGGCCGAAGCGCGTATATCTGAGGCCGATATAGGCCAGGATGCCGATAACGGCGGCGATCCAGATGACGGTCGGCAGGCCGGCGAGCGTGCCGTTGATCCAGGCGGTTTTCTCGCGCCCGCCTTCCTCGATGGTGATTGCCCGGCCAGCCGCCGCCCAAAGGGCAATGCCGGCCACGACGCCGCCGGTCGCAAGCGTCGCCACGAAGGACGGCACTTTCAGGCGGACATGGACGTAGCCGCTGAGGATGCCGAAGACGAGGCCTGACAGGATTGCAACGGCGAAAGCGAGAATGCCGATCTGCGGCAGGAGCTGAGCGAGGATAACGCTTGCCAGCGATGCGACCGACTGGATCGAGAGATCAATGCCGCCGATGAGGATGACGAAGGTGACGCCGGCCGCCAGAATGAACAGAACGGCCGTGTTCGACAGCAGCAGGATCAGCGTATCGCCCGTCAGGAAGCCTGGCGCCGCCACCTCGATGGCGAGCACCAGCACAACAAGCAATGCGGGCGGTATCGCGCCTTGAATCCAGCCGGCGGCAAGGAGAGTTTTGATGTCTCTGAAGCTCTTCATGATGCTCTCCTCAAACCATGGCCCGGACCAGGTCGACCTGATCCGGTTTGTGACCTGGCGCCGCGTCGAAATGCGCTGTCACTGCGCCGTCACGCATGACGAGCACGCGGTGTGAAAGCCCGATCGTCTCCTCCAGCGTGTCGGAGATCAGCAGGATGGCGATGCCCTGCGACGACAATTCGCGAACCAGCTCATAGACTTCCTCCTTCGCACCGACATCGAGCCCGCGCGTCGGATGGTCGAGAACGAGAATACGGGAGCCGGCTGTCATCCAGCGGGCCAACACCACCTTCTGCTGATTGCCGCCGGACAGCTTGCGGCAGGCAATATCAGGCCCGGGAGCCTTGATGCGCAGCCGCTTGATCCAGTCCGTGGCGAGGCGGCGTTCGCGGCCATAGTCGATCGCGCCCCTGCGCATGACGGAGGAAAGGTCCGCAAGCGAGATGTTCTCGGCGATTGAGAGAAACATCACCAGGCCCTCCACGCGCCTTTCGCGCGGGATATAGCCGATGCTCTTGCGAACGGCCTGTTCCGGAGAGCGAAAATGCACGGCCTCTCCGTTGATTTTCAAGGTGCCGCCCGTATGCGCCAGGAAGCCACCAATCGTGCGGGTCACTTCTTCACGGCCCGAACCGACGACGCCGGCAATGCCGACAATCTCGCCGGCGCGGATCTGCAGGTCGACATCGTGAAATGCGCCATCGATCGCCAGCCGGCTGGCATCGACGACGATCTCGCTGCGCGGTGGCAGCTGCTTGTCTTCCTTGTAATAGGTCGCCTGCAGGCCGCGCCCGACCATGATTTCATGCAGTTCCGGCCCGGTGACATCGGCTGCCCTGTGCTCGGCAACCACCTGCCCGTCCTTCATCGTATAGACGCGGTCGGAGATGCGCAGCACCTCATCCAGCCGATGCGAGACGAAGACGAAGCTTGCGCGGGATTTGAGCGACCGCACACGCTTGAACAGCACATCGATATCGCTGCCGCTGAGCACAGATGTCGGTTCGTCGAGCAGGATCACGAGTGGCCGTGCCACGGTTTCCTCGAGCGTCAGAGCCTTTGCGAGCTCGACCATCTGGCGCGCCGCGAATGTCAGCTCCGAGGTCCGTGCCGTCACATCGATATCGACGCCGATCTTCTCGAGTTGGCGCCGCGCAGCCGCCCGCATTCCCTTCCAGTCCATGATGCCGAAGCGGACGAACTGGTCTTCCTGGCCGAGATAGATGTTTTCGGCCACGGAGATATTGAGCAGCAGCGACTGCTCCTGAAAGACCATGCCGATGCCATGCACCGCGCCGTCGCGCGCATTGCGCAGCTTCAGCGGCTGGCCGTCAAGCATCAGCGTGCCGCTGTCAGGCTGATGCGTTCCCGCAAGGATGCGCATCAGCGTCGACTTGCCAGCGCCGTTTTCGCCGATCAGCCCAACCACTTCATTGGGTCTGATCTCGATCGAGACATTGCGTAGAGCGGGGACGCCTGCGAAGGATTTACCGATTTCTTTGGCTGACAACATGGCGGTCACTTCACGATCTGGAGGCGCAGGCGGTCGAGGGAAAGCGCGACGGCGGCGATGATCATCAACCCCTGCACGGTCTGCTGCACATAGGGCGAGACACCGAGGAGGATCATGCCATTGCTGAGCACGGTGACAATCAAAACGCCGACCAGAGTATTGATGACGCCGCCTTCCCCACCGGTGAGCGCCGTGCCGCCAACGACGACGGCCGTGACCGCCGCAAACAGGCGGCCATCTGCGATGACGGCGTCGGACCGGCCAAGCTGGGCGGCTGAAAGAACACCCGCCACGCCGAAGAAGAAACCGGCAAGCCCGAATGCCATGATGCGCACGCGCCGCAGGTTGATGCCGGAAAGCTCGGCGACATCCTCACCGCCGCCGATCGCCAGGATATGACGGCCAAGGCGGGTGTAATATTGAACCACACAAGCGAGCAGGAAGGATGCGAATGCCACCCATACGGCGAGCGGCAGGCCGAGCACCCGCATCAAGGCGAGGTCACGAATGGAAGGGTCCATCAGACGGACGGCCGAGCCGCCGAGCATGTAGACCGAAATGCCCAGCCCGATGAACCAGACACCCAGCGTCGCCATGAAGGAGGGGATCCTCAGATAGGTCTGGATGATGCCGGTCGTGAACCCCATCAATGTGCTGGCGGTAATCGCTGCGATGACGGCGAACCAGCCATAGGAATTGGCATTGGCGTCATTGGTGGCAAGAAGCACGGTGACCATGGCAGCGACCGAGAGCGATCCTTCAACCGAAAGATCGATGCTGCCGAGCAGGATGATGAAAGTCAGTCCCATGGCAAGCGTCAGCGGCACTGCGGCAGAGTTGGCAACGCGCACGAGATTGCGGAGTTCGATGAAATTCGGATTGGCAATTGTGATCAGGATGCAGAGCGCAATCAGCACCACGACAGGCGCATAGGAGCGCCAGCGCTTGAGGTTGAGCTTATTTACCAGGCGGCTTCCTGACGTCGGCATGGCATCTGCCCGCTCGCTTTTCGTCATAGTTTTGATGTTCTCGATATTGGTGGTCAACCGTCTTACCTCGCTGCGTCGTCCAGAGAGGGCTGGCAGGTGTCGCAACATCTGCCAGCCGCAAGGCAGCCGCGGGAGGAGCCGTAGGCTGCGAAAGGAGACCGTCGTCGCGCCTTAGGTGCGGATAGCGCCGGTCACGCGACCCCAGAGGTCGTTCCAGTCGAGCGTCGGATGCGAGTCGATATTGTTCTTGTAGTAATCCTCGACATTGTCCTTGGCGATGAGCACGGCCTTGCCATAGAACTCCCGATGCTCTGGCGGCTCCTTGGCCGGGTCGAACTTCTTCTGCAATGCGGCCAGACCGATTGCGAGGCCCATGCCGCCCTGCCAGAACGGATCGGAGGTAACGGTGCAGGCGAATTCGCCCTTGCGCACCGCATCGACCGCGGCTTTGATGCCGTCGACGCCGACGACGGGGACCTTGCCCGCAAGATTTTCGGCGCGCAGAGCTTCGAGTGCGCCCGTGCCCATGTCGTCATTGGCCGCCCAGACGGCCTTCACGTCGTCGCCGAAACGCGTCAACAGATTGCCCGTCAGGTCGTAGGCTTCCGACGATTTCCAGTTGGCGACCTGGAAGTCCAGGAGCTTGATATTGGGGTTTGCCGCGAGCGCCAGATCAAGGCCCTTCTTGCGTTCGATCGCGGCCGTGTTGGAGATCTGTCCGCCAAGGGCGATGATGCCGCCGGAGCCGCCGATCGACTTGAACAGGATTTCGGCGATCTGCTTGCCGCTCGAGATACCGTCAAACTCGATGTGGGACACGTAGTAGGGATTGAAATCCTTCGGGTGAAGATCGTTCGGCTTGTTCCACTGCGTGACCACATAGGCACCCGCCTTGGCGCAAGCCTCGACGATCGGCCGCGCATCCGGCGTGTCGTTCGGATCGGAATTCACCACCATGTTGCCGCCGGTCTTGGCGAGCATGGCCTTGATATCGGCAATCCCCTTTTCGCTGTTGCCTTCCGAGACGAGCGTTACGTGGTCGAGACCAACGGCGGACGCAAAGGCTTCGGCACCTGTCTTCCACACAGCGTGGTACGGGTTGGACAGCGAACGGATCGAAGTGACGAGCGTTGGCTTGTCCGCGGCGAAGAGCCGGCTGGGCAATGCGGCAACCGTTGCGCCTGCTGCCACGGTGGCGAGAAACGAGCGACGGTTCATGCTGGCGAAACGCGAATTTATCCTGTCTGTCATTCGAAAACCTCCCATTGAATGACGAAGATCCGATGCCGTCCTTATTCCCGCGACATCTCGATCTGAAGCGTTTCCGTCGTAGCATTTGTACGACAACCCTTCAAGTCTATAACCGTACCCTTTCTCTTGACGGGGAGCAAGAGACTTGAGATTGTGATCGCGATCCGACCGCTGGATAAAGAGGAAACGCCGGTGGTTGTGGAATTCGCGGAGGAAGAGAATGCCTGATTACATCATCGTCGGCGGCGGCTCGGCGGGATGCGTGCTTGCTGCGCGCCTGAGCGAGGATCCGGATGTCTCGGTGACTTTGCTGGAAGCCGGCCCGCGCGATACCAACATGTATATCCACCTGCCGGTGGGTTTCTTCAAGATGACCGCGGGTCCCCTGATCTGGGGCTACGAAACCATTGCCGGACGCGAGATTGCCGGGCGAAAGATGGTTTATCCGCAGGCCCGCGTCCTCGGCGGTGGCAGCTCGATCAATGCCCAGGTCTTCACTCGCGGATGCCCGGAAGACTATGACGGCTGGCGCGATCTCGAAGGTTGCCAGGGCTGGGGCTACGAAGATGTGCGCCCCTATTTCCGCAAATCCGAAGGCAACGATACGTTCGGCGGTGCTCATCACGGCACCGAAGGCCCACTCGGGGTGAGTTCGCAGAATCCACATTCGCTGACGCGCGTCTTCGTGCGCGCAGCGCAGGAAGCTGGCCTCCCCTTCAATCCGGACTTCAATGCCGGATCGCAGGCGGGCGCAGGCTTCTATCAGACAACGACGCGAAATGGTCGGCGCAGCAGTACCGCCGTCGGTTATCTAAGGCCGGCGGCGGGACGTAAGAACCTGACCGTTCGGACGGGCGTCGCCGTCAACCGCATCGTCATCGAGAACGGCTGCGCTGTCGGCGTCGAAATCATCGAGGACGGACGCCCGGTGCTGCTGGGAGCCGAGCGTGAAGTGATCCTGACTGCAGGTGCTATCGGCTCGCCGAAAATGCTGATGCTTTCGGGTCTCGGACCAGCAGACGAACTGCGAGCACTCGACATCGATGTTGTTCGTGATCTGCCTGAGGTCGGCAAGAATCTGCAGGATCACATGGATGTCGACGTACTGGCCGAACTCAGCGGCTCCTACGGCATCGACCGTTACAAGAAGCGCCACTGGCAGATCGCCGCCGGTATCGAATATGCGCTTTTCGGCAAGGGGCCGGTCGCATCCAATATCGTCGAAGCGGGCGGGTTCTGGTGGGGTGATCGCGACGAGAAGACGCCGGATATCCAATTTCATTTTCTGCCCGGCGCAGGTGTCGAGGAGGGCATCGGTGGGGTTCCCGGCGGCAATGGCTGCACCCTGAATTCCTACCATGTTCGTCCCCGTTCGCGCGGTACGGTGACCCTTCGCTCCAAGGATCCAAGCGTTGCGCCGGCAATCGATCCGAATGCCTTCGCCGAACCTTACGATCTCGAACGTGCGGTCGACGGGATCAAGATCAGCCAGGAAATCCTGTCGCAGGCAGCCTTCCGGCCGTTTGTCCGGAAGCTGCATCTGCCTGACGGCAACATCCGCAGCCAGGCCGACTATCGCGAGTTCGCGCGGCAATATGCGCGTTCCGCCTATCATCCGGTCGGGACATGCCGCATGGGTGGCGGGGACGACGCTGTCGTCGATCCCGAGCTCAAGGTTCGCGGCATCGACCGCCTGAGAGTGTGTGACAGCTCGGTCATGCCAAGGCTGATTTCCTCGAACACCAATGCGGCAACGGTGATGATTGCGGAAAAGGCGGCGGATATCCTCAAAGGCGTGAGGCAAACCCGCCCGCAACATGATTATGCGTGAGAAGAGTTTCTGACGCCTCCGCACCACGGCAGGCCGGCGGGCTTTGCCGTGGTGAACAATAACATGAAGGTTTACCCCGCCGCGGCGGTGATTGCACGCTTGCCAAGGCCGGACTTGACGATCTGGATCAACTCCTCCTCGCTGGTTTCCGACGTGGAGGCATCGAGCACGATCTCGCCGGCATGCAGGAAGTTGATCCGGTCGCAGACCTCGAAGATCTGGTTGTAGTTGTGCACGATCAGCACGACGGAAACTTCTCGCTGGCGCCGGAGGTTCTGGATCAGCCCCAGCACATGAGCGCTTTCACGCACGCCAAGTGCGGCAAGCGGCTCATCGAGGATGAGCACGGTCGGCGACGAATAGATGGAGCGCGCCACCGCGATGCATTGGCGCTGGCCGCCAGACAGCATATCCACCGTACTATTCACGCTGGGGATGGAGATGCCGAGCGTATCGAGATAGGTGCGCGAAAGCTGCCGCATGCGCTGATTGTCGAGCAGGTTCAGCCCGAGGAAGCGCTTGCGCTGTTCGCGGCCCAAAAACATGTTGTGGTAGACGCTGAGGTCACCCACCAGAGCCAGATCCTGGTAGACGGTTTCAATGCCCAAGGCACGGGCATCGCGTGGCGAGCTGAACCGAACGTCGGAGCCATTGAACTGCATCTTGCCGCGATCCGGCGTGTGAAATCCAGACATGGTCTTGATGAGCGTCGATTTTCCGGCGCCGTTGTCGCCGACAAGCGCCAGCACCTCTCCCTTGCGCAGCTTCAGGCTGACATCGACAAGCGCGGTCACCGCCCCGAAGCTCTTGCTGATATGCTCCATTTCCAGAATGACCGGCGCGTTCTGGGGCAGCGGGGGAATGGGTTTGCCTGTCATTTGCGTCTCCTTGTGCGCAGTCTGTCGACCTGGACATTGAGGATCATCGCGCCGATGATCGCACCTCCGAGGTAGATATCGGAGGTGGTTGCCTGTGTGCCGACCATGACGAGCCCGTTGTTGAGCGAGGCGACGACAAAGGCGCCGATGAGCGAGCCGACTGCCGTGCCGGAGCCGCCGAGCAGCGATGTGCCGCCGATGACGGCTGCGGCGATTGCCTGAAGCGTCAGGAACGGGCTGCCTGCCGTCGGATCGGCTGAGGAGAACTCCGCCGTGTTGATGATCCCGGCCAGGGCCGCGATGCCGCCGGCAATCATGAAGTTGTAGATCTTTATCCAGTCGGTTCTAATGCCGATTTCGCGCGAGCCGGTGATATTGCTACCTGTCGCGACGGTGTGAAGGCCGAACCGCGTTTTGGTTAGCACGACCGCCAGGGCGAGGACGACGAGCAGCGCCCAAAGGAAAGGCGAAAATGCCGTCAGTCCGTGCAGCGAGAACAGCGAGTCATTGGGACCATAGAGGCTTTCGCCGAAGATCGAATTGAACGGCTCTTCGATGGGCGCAACGATCGGCTGGCTGTCATAGATCGAAACCGTAATGCCCTGGAGCAGGAAGAGCGTGCCGACCGTAGTGATCAGCGACGGTATCCGCATTCTGACAGTGATGAAACCATTGATGAAGCCGATGGCGACACCTAGAAGAATGCCAATGATCGCGCCGACAAAGAGCGGCAGCCCCCAGGTGACCGACATCAACACCATGAGATAGGGCGCGAGCGAGAAGGTGCTGCTCAACGACAGATCGATCTCGCCCGTGATCATCAGCATGACTTCGGCGACCGAGATCATGCCCAGGCGGCCGGTATCGCGCAGCACGACGCTCATGAGCTGGGTGGTCAGGAAGCCACCATTGCTGCCGATCTGGAAATAGATGACGAGCAGCACGGCAACAACGGCGACGCTTGCTTCCTTATAGCGCGAAAACATGGTCGCGGCCCTGCTGCCGACCGTCGGGCGGGCCGGCGGAACGGCGACAGCGTGACCGGCCTTCTCGAGGCCTCCGGGATCTACATTCATCAGGTAATCGACCTCGCTATTGATGGGCCGCTCCGTGGCGGGAAAAAAAGTGCACGGCCGATCAAGGCCGTGCACATGGTTGGGTAGCCTGGCTTACTTCGGCTCGTCGCTGGTGCGACCTTCAAAGCGCGTCTGGCCGAGATATTGGTCGACATTGTCCTTGGTCACATAGGCCTGGCTGGTGTCGCTGTTTGCCGGGCCGACGAGGCCGCCGGAGACCTTGTAGAGGAACATCTGCTGCACCGGCAGGAAGCCCTGCAGATAGGCCTGCTGGTCGGTGGTGAAGGTTACGTCGCCGCTCTTGATGAAGGTCAGGGTCTGCGGGAAGAGGTCGAAGCCTGCGACCACGCCGCCCTTCTTTGCCAGGCCATATTTGTTCGACACGAAGCCGCAGGCATAGGTGTCGGAGCCGCCGGTGCCGAACATGCCCGCAACATTCTGATGGCTGAGATAATAGGATTCAACGCGCGAGATTTCCGTCTGTGGATCCGGTCCGGCATTGACGACATCATAGGTAACGCCGTTGCCGACATCCTTGATTGCCTGAATGTAGCCGTCCAGGCGAGGCTGCGTATTGAGCGAGCCGGGAACACCGATCGTCAAAAGCACATGCGCCTTCGGAGGAAGCAGCTTCAGCCATTTCACAGCGCTGTTATAGCCTGACTGGAACAGCGGCTGCCCGACATAGGAAAGGCGCTTGTTCGGGCTGCCCGTGGGGACGTCGGCGTTAAAGGCAATGACCGGAATGCCGGCAGACATCGCCATATCCGTCGCAGCATCGAAAGCCTTGGGGTCGACAAGGCAAACTGCGATGCCATCGGCCTTCTGGGCAATCGCCGTCTGCATGGCGCTGACCATTTCGGAGACAACATTCTTCTGGGAACCGGTCCATTGATAGGAGGCGCCGAATGCGGCACAGGCATCCTGGATGCCGTAGATGCAGGGCGTGAAAAACTGATCAAGCGTCACATGGCAGACGAAGTGAAACTTGAACGGCTTCTTTGGCAGCCCGGCGCTTGCCTGTGCTGCCGCCTGCGCCATGGCGAAGTTTGGATTGGACATCAAGGCGGCAGCGCCACTGGCCAGCGCCGCAGCGCCGAGACCCGTCTTTGCCGCGAGGCTGAAAGCCTGTCTGCGGCTCAGCAGCGCCTTTGCTTGAAATTCGTCATTCTCATCATGACCGTCATTCAAAACTGTACCCTCCCTTTGACGACAGGAGCTACACCTCCCGTGTGCTTACTGTCATACGGTTACATTGTTGTACGACAAGTTCTATGTCAATATGATTTGACGGCCCTGCAGCAAATCGGGTGACCCCGGGCGCGTCACATATTGGTGAAATCGAGAAATAGTCAGGAAAATCAAATGACGAATTTGGAAAAGAGAAGTGTAGCGGCTGGACTGTCGGTCACCACGATGGGTCTGGGAGGAACGGGTCTCGGCAACATGTATCGCGCTACAGACCCCAAGGTCGCCCATGAAACCGTCCACGCCGCCTTTGCCGCCGGGCTGCGCTACTTTGACACGGCGCCGGTCTATGGCTTTGGTCTTGCCGAGACACGGCTCGGCGAAGCGATCAGAACACTGCCGCGGCAGGAGATCGTCATTTCGTCCAAGGTCGGCTACGATCTCGTGCCGATCCCGGACAGTGAAGTCAAACCGGTTCTCTGGGACGAGGCCCCTCCCTTTCGCGCCGATTTCGACTATTCGCGCGATGGTGTCTTGCGCTCGATAGAAGGCTCGCTGAAGCGGCTCGGAACCGATTATATCGACATGCTGGCAATTCACGATCCCGACGAGGCGCTGCACTTCGCCAAGGGAGAAGATCCCTATGCCCGCAGCCGCTTCAAGGAGGCCATGGATGGCGCCTACCCTGCTCTGGACGAGCTGCGGTCGCAAGGCGTGATCAAGGCTGTCGGTGTCGGCATCAACCAGTGGCAGATGCTCTCGGATTTCGTCGAAGCCGGCCAGTTCGACTATTTTCTTCTGGCGGGGCGCTACACGCTTCTGGAACAGGAGCCGCTGGCGACGCTATTCCCGGCTTGCGAGCGAAAAGGCACGAAACTTGTTATCGGCGGTCCCTACAATTCGGGCATCCTGGCAACCGGCGCCGTTCAAGGGGCAACTTTCAACACCAAGAATGCACCGCAGGATGTGCTCAACCGCGTTGCACGGCTGAATGCCGTCTGCGAGAGCCATAAGGTGCCTTTGGCTGCTGCCGCCCTTCAGTTTCCGCTCGCCCATAAGCTCGTCGTCAGCGTCATACCGGGCGCACGCTCGGTGGCCGAGCTCGAGCAGAATGTCCAGTATATGCAATGGCCAATCCCGGCAGCGCTCTGGTCGGATCTTCGGAATGAAGGGCTCATCGACCCGGCCGCGCCGCTGCCGAAAGATGGTGGCTGATAGCTAGCCAGGAGGCGTGATATACACCTCCCCACGACCCTCTTGCCGGGAGTGGGGAGATTGCTCTGACGAGCCCAGGGCTCGTCTTGCGATTGCCTAAAGCTGGTTCTTAACTGGATCGAGGGTTAGGCAGCCACAGTGATAGACCTGCCCCGATCACCAGCAGTGCGACGTTACAACCAAGCGCTACGGCGAAGGCGCGAGAATAGGAACTGAATTCCTGTCCGGCTCCAAGCACGCTGAAGAATATGCCGCCAATGATTGCCACGCCGAGCGCTGCGCCGATCTGGAATGTCGAGATGACGATCCCGGATGCAAGGCCGGCGTGGCGCTGATCGATCCCGCCGATCACAGCCTTGATGACGGACGGCATCACGATGCCGAACCCAACACCCGCCACCACCAGCCCGATCTCTATATATCCTGCCAGCACGCCTGAAACAGCCAGCACGACTGATCCGAAACCGAGAATCTGTATGACGAAACCGAGCGTCAGCGCGCGAGGTCCCAGGCGTCGCATGATCTCGGCTGACAGGAATGACGCGGTAAAATAGCCGATGCCGAATGGGAGTGTGCGTAATCCCGCTTCGAGCGGTGTCAGGGTCAAGCCGCCTTGCAGGTAGATGGAAAACATCAGGTAGAAGGCCGAGAGCATATAATAGACCAAGGCCATCGCGACGCCGATTGCAAAGCCGGTTTCCCGAAACAGCGAGAGGTCCACGAGAGGCGCGCCGCCGCGCCGCATCAGCCGCTTTTCAAAGAGGATGAAGGCTGTGAGCATCACCGGGAAGGCCATGAGCATGGCGGTGATCCAACATGGCCAGCCACTGTCGCGGCCTTCCACGAGTGGATAGACGAGAAGACCAAGCGTCGCCGAGAGCAGCAATACCCCGCCGAGATCGAGTTTCTGTGCGTGCTCGGCGCGCGAATCCTTCAGAAAGATCAGGCTGCCAATGAAAGCTGCGAGCCCGATGGGAATATTGATCAGAAAAATCGCCTGCCAGGTGAACCCGAGGGGATGCGACGACACCAATACGCCACCGAGGATCTGCCCGACGATATTGGCGAGCCCGAATGTCGCCCCATAGAGGCCCAAAGCCTTTCCCTGCTCCGATGGCGGAAACAACACGCGGATCGAGGCGAGCACCTGCGGCGCCATTGCGGTTGCCGTCAGGCCCTGCAGGATGCGCCCCGCGATCAGCACCCCAGGCGACCAGGCGAAGCCGCATAGCACCGAAGCAAGCGTAAAGCCGGCGACGCCAAAGGTGAACATTTGCTTGCGTCCGAGCCAATCACCCAACCTGCCGCCGGTGATGAGGAATACCGCATAGGTGGCGGCATAGGCGGAAATGATGAATTGCAGCTCGCTCGACGAAGCCCCGAGACTCTCCCTGATCGCGGGCAGCGCCAGGTTGACGACATTGAAATCCAGAATGGGGAGGAACGCGCCTGTCAGCAGGACCGGAAGCGCAAGCCATCGGCGCGGATCGCCTGCCGTCTCGCCGGTGCCAGGATTCGGCTGAATTCGTCTATCGATGTTCATGACATGCTCCCGACCGTCGCACGTTCCCGGGCGATCGTTCCGTTGTGTTCAGTTGAATTGGTGGCCTCAGAGCGAAGGATGTTTCCGATGCCAATCCGTCATCTGCTGATAGGCGTGGCCGGCCCGCACCAGCAGGACCTCGTCCAGATGCCGCCCAACCAGCTGGAAGGAGAGAGGCATTCCCTTTTTCGTAAACCCGCCGGGGAGAGTGATCGTGGGGCTGCCCGACATATTGAAAGGCGTAACGAAGCGCAGGAAGGCGGTTAGCTCCTCCGGCCTGGTGAATAGCTCAGCTTCCTGCGCCACCGTGAAATCGGCCAAAGGCTGCGTCGGGATCAGCAGAAGGTCGACATCGGCAAACAGGGTTGCCAATGCGCCACTGAAAGCGAGGCGGGCATGATGCGCCTCCATCAAGTCGCTGCCGGTAACCGTGTGGCCGTGTTCGATCAGGCCGGCTATGGTGCCGCTCTCGGCAGGCCCGTACTTAGCCGCGCGGGCTGGATACGTCGCGGCATGGGCGAGCGTCGACTCGATACCGGCATAGGATCCCCAGGCCTCGTTCACCGCGCGATGATCGGGCAGTCTTACCGGGACAATGGTTCCGCCCAATTCCTGCAATGCACGCGCCGCGCTGCCTAGTGCGGAGACGATCTCACCGTCCACGTCAGTTTCGTTGTAGGCGGTATCGATGCCGATCCGCACGCCTCGCATTCCCGCATCGATACCGGCGAGATAATCGGGAACCGGAGCCGCCAGCGATGTGGGGTCGTTCGGATCCAGGCCAGCGACGACGCCGAGCATCGCGCCGGCATCAGCGGCCGACCTTGCCATCGGGCCGACGTGGTCAAGACTGTCAGCGAGCGGAAAGACACCGTGGCGGCTCACACGACCCCAGGTTGGCTTCAACCCAGTCACACCGTTGGCGGCGGAAGGAAAGCGAATGGAGCCGCCGGTATCGCTGCCCAACGTCGCAAAACAGAGGCCGGCGGCGGTCGCCACGCCCGAGCCACTGGATGAGGCACCGGCATAGTAAGCTTCGTTCCACGGGTTTCGTGGCGGAGCGATCGTGGGATGATGTTTGGCAAAGACGCCCTCGGTCAATTGCAACTTGCCGAGAAGAACGGCGCCGGCCTCGGCCAGACGCTTGACCACGGTCGCATCGGAATTTGGCTTGCGATCCGCGTGAATGGGCATGCCCGCAGCCGTGACGATACCTGCTGTATCGTAGATATCCTTGAGGGCGATGGGAATACCATGGAGCATACCGCGATAGCGCCCTGCCGAAATCTCGGCTTCGGCCTGACGGGCCTGCGTCAGCGCAAGCGCCGGCGTCACCGTTGCGTAGGCTTTAAGCTGCGGATCGAGCGCGGCGATCCGATCCAGCATGGCTTGCGTCAGTTCCACGGGAGAGATGGTGCCCGACCTGATTGCGTCGGCAGTCTCCATCAGGGTCGCATAGTGCCAGTCCGTCATTTCAGTCCCTTGCGGTTCAAAGAGGTTCCAGATGCGTGCCGCCTTACCTGTCAGGATTTCGAGGCCGCATATCGTGTTCCACAACAAACTAGTCGTGGCTTGATAATAATGAAACTGGATGTATTTATATATCAGAGATAACATATGAGTATGATTGCCATGAAGACGCTTGACGTCGAAGCAGTGCAGGCATTCGTCTTAGTCGCCGACTTTCAGAGCTTTACGCGTGCGGCCGAGGCGCTCGATACCTCTCAAGCCGCAATCAGCATGAAGCTGAAGCGGCTGGAGGATCGGCTTGGCGAAAAGCTGATCGAGCGGACGCCAAGACTGGTCCGGCTGTCTGCGCGTGGTGCCGAATTCCTCAATGTGGCGCGTGACTTTCTTGCGGCCCATGAACGCGCCATGGCGGGGCTGAGTGCAACGTCCCGGCGCCTCACGCTCGGCATCGCCGATCAGATTGCCGGCCCGGAACTTCCAGTCCTTCTGGCCCGGCTTCATGCTCATGACCCGGCCTTGCTGATAGAGGTGCAGATCGGAGCCTCGCGAAGCTTGCTGGATGATTTCGATCGTGGAGCGTTGGACGCGGCAATCGTTCGACGCGAAGACGACCGCCGCGATGGAGAGCTCTTATCGCAAGAACGCTTCGGCTGGTTCGCGGCACCCGGCTTCGAGCGCAGGGAGGGCGAACCCCTCCGTCTGGCGTCACTCGCTGCTTCCTGCGGAGTGCGCAACATCGCAATCCGGGCACTGGACGGGGCAAGCGTGGGCTGGGTCGAGGTCTTCCTCGGCGGCGGCATGGCAGCGGTTACGGCGGCCGTTACAGCGGGCTTGGCCGTTGGAGCGCTGGCGCATCGTGTTGCTCCCATCGGCGTGGTGGAGGTTAGCGAAAAGCTCGGTCTCCCGCCGTTGCCACCATCGAAGATTATTCTTCACTCGACCTTGTCGGATCCCCGCTCGCGCGGAGCGCTGCGCACGCTGGCCGCCGCCTTCCGCGAACATCGGGCGTCGATCGTGTGACAGCCCCATTCCGAAAGGCGTCTCGACCGGAGACGCAGGATTCCCTATATTCCCAGAAGCCGGCTCGCTTGAGATCGCGGGCGATACACTTGGCGGGAAGCCGACATCATGGATCAGCGCAATAGTGCCGCGACCACTCTTCATTCCAGCAGAAGCCGTGGCTGGAAGAGCCTCGAAGCAGACTTCATCCATATTCAGGCCGGCCGCACGCATGTGCCGGGATCGCAGACGCACCGGCTCGGCATTCACTTTGGACGTGCTGTCAATGCCCATTGCCAATGCGACGGCCGGCATCATCACCGTCAGCAGGCACACGGCGATATCGATCTCGTTCCCGCGGGGTTGGATGGTTGGTGGGAAGATGATCGTGATTGCACCATCCTGCGCCTGACGATCCGGCCGGAACTGCTTCATGCGGCCGCCCGCGAGCTCGGCCGAGATCCGGAAGCCATTTCACTCACCCCTAAATTCCAGCTTCGGGATCCGCGACTCGAATCGATCGCGTGGGCCATCAAGGCGGAAATCGAAGCGCCCATGCCGTCCGATAGCACCTATGCGGAGACTTTGGGCATGGCGCTTGCCATCCGCCTGGTTGAAAGCAATGGGCAGAAGCGGATAGAGACAGCCACCACGCGAGCGACTTTGAGCAGCCGGCAACAGCGGGCTTTGGCGGAATTCGTCGAAGAGCATATCGATCAATCGCTGTCGCTTGCCGATCTGGCCGCAGTCGCTGGGCTCAGCGTCTCGCACTTGAAACCACTTTTTCGCGCGAGCTTTGGTATGCCCGTCCATCATTATGTTCTGACCCGCCGTGTCGAGCGCGCCAGAATGCTTATCCTCGCCGGCGATATGCCGCTCGCGCAGGTAGCCTTGGAAAGCGGCTTTGCCCATCAGAGCCATATGGCCCATTGGATGCGGCGTATTCTCGGGCTCACGCCCGGCATGATAAGCCGAATGCATTCCTGACCTCGATCGTCGTCCGATCCTGCGGCAGACCGTCCGATCCTGCGCGATCCCCTCTGCGCCAATGGGTAATGTCGCGGGGAGATGAACAGGAGAAGACACGATGCATGTCATTTTAGGCGCTAGCGGAAAAATTGGCCGCACGACGATTGCCGCTTTGCGCAAGGCGGGCGCTCCCGTCCGCGCGGTGCTGCGCGATCCCTCGCAGGCATCAGCATTTTCAGAGCTCGGCTGCGAGATCGCCATCGCCGATTTGAACGATCGTCAGGCGCTGGCCGCGGCGATGAGCGGCGCTCACTCCGTCCAGGTTATCTGCCCCGTCGATATTCGCGCCGAACATGCGCGTTCGAGAATCCAGAACCTGATCGATTCACTGGCCGAGGCATTGGCATCGGCCAATCCTCAGACCATCCTTGCCATCTCCGATTATGGCGCGGAGCAGAGTTCCGGCACCGGCGTCACCTTGCTCTTCTATGCTCTGGAGGCGCGGCTGCGAAAGCTCGATTCCCGGCTGATTTTCCTGCGATCTGCCGAGCATATGGAGAATTGGGGGCGTTTGGCGAAGGTCGCTGCCGAGAGTGGTCGATTGCCAAGCTTCTATCATCCGCTGACCAAGCTGCTCCCCACCGTCTCCGCCTTTGATGTGGGGGCTATTGCCGCCGAACTGCTGCTGGAAGACAAGAACACCAAGCTGCGGATCGTCCATGCCGAAGGTCCACAGCGCTATACGCCACATGACGTGGCGGCGGCGATAGGTTTTCTGGCCGGCCGGGAGATTGTCGCTCTACCGGTGCCTCAGACCGAATGGCAGGCTGCGTTGATGCGGGCCGGTCTTTCCGAAGGCTACGCGAAGTTATTGGTCGAGCTGTATGTCGCCCATAATGCCGGCCGGATAGATGCCGAACCTGGTGTGGGCGAGATCTGGCGTGGCAAGACTGAGTTGATTGATGCACTGCGGCCGCTTCTTGCCGCATCAAACTGAGTCTGGGCTGGTCCCACCGCTCTCCTTCAGATCGATATCAACGGGCGCTGGCGCCACCGCCTTACAGCGCGGTTGCGCCATCGCCTGCGTAAAATCGATTGGCTTTATGGCACTGCACATTGTAGTGTGGGGCATCGTTGCATCTATCCGATTGATGACGCCAGACGACTGCGGATAGAATGGTTGGTGGTAGCCGGTATCAACCCGCTTATCCACCCGTGGATCGCCTTGAAATGCGAGTCGCTTCGCGCGGAAATAGTCTGAAAAACTAGAATGACTTTCGCAAATTGCAGGGAAATACGGCTCTAGCGCGCAGAGCCCCTAAAAGCGCACAATCCCCCCGCTACGAAGCGTTTACAAGCGCTTGTCGCGCCGGCATCCGGAGGAGATGCCGGCTACCTTTATGACATGCACTGGCGTTGGGAACGCTTAGGGAGGAACTATGTTTGAACGATTTTTCAAATTGAGTGAGCACGGCACGTCCGTGCGCACCGAGCTCATCGCAGGCGTGACGACGTTCTTGACGATGTCCTACATCATCTTCGTCAACCCGGACATCCTGTCGACCACCGGCATGGATCGCAACGCTGTCTTCGTCGCCACCTGTCTCGCTGCGGCCTTGGGCTCGTTCGTCATGGGGACCGTCGCCAACTGGCCGATCGGATTGGCGCCGGGCATGGGCCTCAATGCCTTCTTTGCCTTTACCGTCGTAGCCGCCCTCGGCTTTACATGGCAGCAGGCGCTTGGCGCAGTCTTCATTTCAGGCGGGATCTTCGTCCTGTTGACGGTGACCGGTGTGCGCAGCTGGCTTATAGCCGGCATCCCGCACTCGCTTAGAAGCGCGATCGCCACCGGTATCGGCCTGTTTCTGGCGATCATCGCGCTGAAGAGCGCCGGAATCGTCGTATCCAACAAGGCGACGCTGATCGGCCTCGGAGACCTGAAGCAGTCCGGCCCGCTTCTCGCAATCTTCGGCTTCTTTGTCATCGCCGTTCTTGATGCCCTGCGGGTGAAGGGTGCGATCCTGATCGGCATTCTTGCCGTCACCATTCTCTCCTGGATCATCGGTGCCAGCCAGTTCCACGGCATCGTTTCGATGCCGCCTTCCATCATGCCGACCTTCATGCAGCTCGACATTGTCGGAGCACTTCATGGCGGACTGATCCACATCATCCTCGTCTTCGTGCTCGTTGAAGTTTTCGATGCGACCGGAACGCTGATTGGCGTCGCCAAGCGCGCGAACCTTATCGGCGAGGGAAAGCCGAGCCGCTTGAGCCGGGCCCTGCTCGCCGACAGCGCGGCCATTGTTGCCGGCTCGCTGATGGGCACCAGCAGCACGACAGCCTTTGTCGAGAGCGCTTCGGGTGTTCAAGCGGGCGGTCGTACGGGCCTGACGGCGCTGACGATTGCCGTGCTCTTCATCGCAGCCCTGTTCTTTTCTCCACTCGCAGCCTCTGTTCCAGCCTATGCGACCGCTCCGGCTCTGCTCTACGTCGCTGGTCTGATGATGCGCGAGCTGACGGAGATTGAATGGGATGATCTGACCGAAGCGGCACCTGCAGCGCTCACTGCGCTGGCCATGCCGTTCACCTACTCGATCGCCAATGGCCTCGCCTTCGGTTTCATCAGCTATGTCGTCCTGAAGGTTTTCACCGGTCGATGGAAGACGCTTCATCTGGCGACGCAGATCGTGGCCGCCCTGTTCATCGTGCGCTTCGCATTCTTCGCAGACTGACGCAGACATGTTTCAAGGGGCCAGGGCATCAAATGGGTGCCCTGGCTCGTTTGGGTTTTGCCTTGGAGCAGCCGGCTCTACGTCCTGAAAGGTTGCGCTTTCTCAGAAAGCGCCGCGAGGTCTTCAGCAAGACGCACGGGCAAGTCCATGCGTTCATGCAAAATGCTCATCACGCCAAGATCGCCGTTATCGAGTTCGCGGAAGAAGACATAGTGATGTCCGTAGCGACTGAAATACGCCTCGTGTTTGACATTGACAGGAACCACAAGCTTCTGCGGAAGCTGGCGCCAAAGCGCCTTGGTTTCACAAAGACACGTCAAATGCGCATGGAGTCCGGTGATGTAGGTGACCGCCTGCGGCTCGCCCCATTTCTCAACTGTGTCACGCCAAATTTTGTCCTGCGCCGCATCCGCGCGCGGGTAAAACCGATAGGCCGCCATGCTAGCGGCGCTGGTTGCGGCGGATGACGTCCTCGGCCGTGACAGCGACAAATTCACCGTCATCGGCGCGCATGGCGGGAGCTAGTTCCCCTGCCAGTGCGTCCCACGCCGCGTCCCGCGTCTGCAGGTCTCGGCGAATCAACGCCCGAATATACTCACTGGCATTTTCATAAAGGCCGTTCTCGCCAATCTGCTGCTGAATATGGGCCTGCAACAGACCGCCGACCTTCACATGGATGCTTCCCGATGCCATTGGCAGCCCCTTTTCGTTCTGCCTGATTGTGGGAAGCGTAGCACATATTGTCAATATTCATTACCACACGTCGGCTGAACGCCCCGATCAGGGAGCTCCGGTGGGTATAGCAGCGTCTGCGTGGGATAGTTCGGTTGTCGGTGCAGCCCCGGCAGCGCACCTCCTCGAGGAGGTGGGCGGGTGCCGCTCAACAATTCGAGTCGGTTCGCTCCTGAGTGTCGATCCAGAAGAATCTGCACAAACTCACAAGGAGGGCGCCGCGGTTGCGGCACCCTCACTTATCGTCTCACCTGACCCCGCTCCGCTTAGCGGATGAGGAATGGCTCTTCAAAGAAATGCTCTTCCAGATTGACGCCTTCGCCGCCGCGATCGACGACGGCAAAATCGGAGATGCCGTCGAGCGGCGTCAGGATGCCGTGCCAGACATTGCGCCCGATATTGACGCCCTGTCCGGGCTTCGTCCGAAAGGCCAGCGGCTCGCTCGGCCCATTCGCCGTTTCTCGTGCCACGACAATCAGGAACGGATTATCCGACAGGGGAATGAAGGCCTGGCTGCCGAGAGGATGCCGCTCGACCATCTTCAGTTCCAGCGGCAGGCTATAGGGCTCACCGCGCAGCAGGCTGATCATCGCGCGCGCCTTCTCGCCTGTGGTCTCGATCTTGGCGAGGTCATGATAGCGGACGCATTTGCCGGCGTTGATCGGGTAGTTGTAAGCACCTTCCGTCTCGATCACCTCGCCGAAGGGGAAGAAGGCGACGCTCGTCAACGGCTGTATCTCGATCACTTTCATTCACGCTCTCCTCGTTTCTGATCTTTTCGCACAGAGCCCGGCCCTCACGCGGCGGTCCGTTGACTGGAGCGAGGCAGGCCCTGCCCGTCTCCAAACATGGCGGCGAGCCGAAGAAACGCGATCCGCTCCACCTGGCGGCAGGCAGTGGCGAATTCGGTGTCGCGGTCATTCTCGAGCCGGGTCTCGAACGAGGCCAGAATCCCGGATTTTGAATGGTCGCGTACGGCGATGATGAACGGGAAACCGAATTTTGCGATGTAGCGGTTGTTGAGATCGGTGAAGCGTGCGTGCTCTTCTGCCGTCAGCGCGTCGAGACCGGCAGAAGCCTGTTCTTCCGTCGAGCTCGCCGTCAGGCGCTTGGCCTGTGCCAGCTTGCCGGCAAGATCGGGGTGGGCGGTGAGCACACCGAGGCGTTCCTCATCGCTTGCCGCACGGAACTGAAAGGCGAGCGCGGCGTGGAGGCCAAGTGCGGTATCATTCGCCGGCGAAAGTTCGCCGCTAAAGGCCCGACGCGCGATCCAGGGCGAATGTTCGAAGATGCCGCCGAAGCGCTCGACGAAGTCACCCTCCGCCATCTGCGACGGCCGTTCCGTGGCAGGCTTCGGCGGATGGGTCTTTGCCCAATGCTCGGCGATGTCGACCCGGCGGGCGATCCAGACCTTCTCGTGGCCTTGAACGTAATCGATGAAGCGGGCAAGCGCCATGACGCGGCCGGGCCTGCCGATCAGCCGGCAATGCAGGCCGATGCTCATCATCTTCGGGTGGCCGGCAGCCCCTTCCGCATAGAGCGCGTCGAAGGAATCCTTCAGGTAGCTGAAGAACTGGTCGCCGCTGTTGAAGCCCTGCGGAGTCGCAAAGCGCATGTCGTTGGTATCAAGCGTATAGGGGATGATGAGCTGATGGCGACCGCCATGTTCATACCAATAGGGAAGATCGTCGGCGTAGGTGTCGGAGATATAGTCGAAGCCGCCGGCCTCCGTCACCAGATCGACCGTGTTGACCGAACAGCGGCCGGTATACCAGCCGCGCGGCCGCTCGCCGGTGACGAGCGTGTGCAGGCGAACCGCCTCGGCGATTGCCGCCCGTTCCTCGTCCGGCCCCATATCCTTGTGCTCGACCCATTTGAGGCCATGCGAGGCAATTTCCCAGCCGGCTTTCAGCATGGCGTCGACCTGCGCCGGCGAGCGCTGTAGCGCAGTCGCGACGCCGTAGACCGTGACGGGCAGCTGCCTCTCGGTGAAAAGCCGGTGTAGGCGCCAGAAGCCGGCGCGAGCGCCATATTCGTAGATCGATTCCATGTTCCAGTGGCGCTGACCTAGCCATTGGGAGGCACCGACGATTTCCGAAAGAAAGGCTTCGGATGCGGCATCGCCATGCAGCACGCAGTTCTCGCCGCCCTCCTCGTAATTCAGGACGAATTGTACGGCGATGCGTGCATCGTCCGGCCACTGAGCCGCCGGTGGCGTCGGGCCATATCCGTGCATGTCACGGCAATATCGCATGAAACACTCCTCCAAATGTTGTCGATGGCAAATTTCTAACCGCAAATCGCGCGCGCTATTCCCCTTGTAAAATTTGAAAGTCTCGAACGATCCCAGCGCTTTTCAGGGGAATGAGCTTGCCGGATAGTGGAGACAGGAGCACTCGGTTCGGGAGAAAACATGCAGCCTCATTCGCAAGGAGCCGGTCGGCTCACGACCCATGTGCTGGATACGGCGCTCGGCAGGCCCGCCCGGGGGCTGCGCATCGATCTCTACCGGATCGAAGGTGACACGCATCACCATCTCCAGAGCACTGAGACCAATAGCGACGGCCGTTGTGACGCGCCGCTGCTATCGGGGGGAACCATGAAGATCGGCGTATACGAGCTTCGCTTCCATGCGGGCGACTATCTCGGCCGTACATCCGAGGGCCCGAAGTTCCTGGACATCATCCCGATCCGCTTCGGCCTTTCGGATGAAAGCGTGCACTACCATGTGCCGCTGCTCGTCTCGCCTTTCAGCTATTCCACCTATCGTGGGAGCTAGACCATGACGACCCCGGCAATCCGCTCCGAACTGCGTTTCATCCTCAACGGTCAGGATATCTCCTTGAAAGACGTCGGGCCGAGCCAGACGCTACTTGACTGGCTGCGCCTTTCCCGTTCGCTCAAGGGCACCAAGGAAGGCTGCGCCGAGGGCGACTGCGGCGCCTGCACCGTGCTTGTAGGACGGCTCACACCCGAGGGCGGCCTCGTCTATGAGGGGGTCAATGCCTGCATACGCTTCCTGGGTTCGCTCGACGGCTGCCATGTCGTGACCATCGAACATGTCGCAGGCCGCGACGGCAATCTGCATCCCGTGCAGCAGGCCATGATCGACTGTCATGGCTCGCAATGCGGTTTCTGCACGCCGGGCTTTGTCATGTCGCTCTATGGGCTCTGGATGCAGACGCCGAACCCGACGGACCAGCAGATCGAAACTGCACTTCAAGGCAATTTGTGTCGGTGCACCGGCTATGAGCCGATCCTGCGCGCCGCCCGCACCATTTCCAGCTACGGCGGGACAAAGAAAGATCCTCTGTTCGTGGAACGCGAAACAATGATTGCCCGCCTGCAGGCTTTGCGCGATGGCGGCCGCGTCGAGATCGGCGAGGGTCGCAACCGGTTGGTCGTGCCGGCGGATCTCGATGATTTTGCCTCTATTCTGGAGGTGTCGCCAACCGCAACTGTAGTGGCCGGCTCCACCGACGTCGGCCTCTGGGTCACCAAGCACATGCGCGATATCTCACCGGCGGTCTTCATTGCCGGGCTCGAGGAGTTGAAGTCTATCGCCGTGAAGGATGGCATTATCTCCATCGGCGCTGGCGTCACCTATTCAGAGGCGATCGCAACGATTTCACAGCACGTTCCGGCGCTCGGCGCGCTGATCACCCGTATTGGCGGCCAGCAGGTGCGCAACATGGGAACGATCGGCGGCAACATCGCCAACGGCTCGCCGATCGGCGATACGCCGCCGCCGCTGATTGCGCTAGGTGCATCGCTGACCCTGCGCAAGGGTGCCGTCAGGCGCACCGTCGCGCTCGAAGACTATTTCATCGCCTATGGCAAGCAGGATCGCCAGCCCGGTGAATTCGTGGAAGCCGTGCATGTGCCCATTCCCGCCGCCATGGAAAAATTTGCCATCTACAAGGTAACCAAGCGCCGCGACGAGGACATTACGGCTACGCTTGGCGCCTTCCGTCTGACGCTTGCCGCCGACGGCACGGTCGAAGAAATCCGCATTGCCTATGGCGGCATGGCAGGCACGCCGAAGCGGGCTTTCGCGGTGGAAAAGGCATTGCTTGGCAAGCCCTGGAGCGAATCCACAGTGGAAGACGCCATGGAACAATACGCCGAGGACTACACGCCGCTCAGCGACATGCGGGCCACCGCGGAATACCGCGCGCTTGCGGCAAAAAACCTTCTTCTCCGGTTCTACCTGGAAACGACGTCAAGTGCGACGGCGGCCCAGGTTTCCAGATACGAGGCTGCATAGGCCATGAACAAGCACACGTCCGACCTCAAGGCAGAAACCATCATTGGCGGCGTCCATACCAGCCCGCGCCATGATTCCGCGCACAAGCACGTAGCGGGTACGGCAGTCTATATCGACGATATTCCAGAGCCCGCCGGCACGCTGCATGCAGGCCTCGGCCTGTCGAGCGTCGCGCATGGCATTTTGAAGTCGGTCGATCTTTCCGCCGTGCGCGCCGCTCCCGGCGTCGTCACCGTGCTGACCCACGAGGATGTGCCCGGGGTTAACGATATCTCGCCCTCCAACATGCATGACGATCCGGTACTTGCGGCCGGGAGGGTCGAGTTTCATGGCCAGCCGATCTTCTGCGTCATTGCGGGAACACGCGAGCAGGCCCGCCGCGCGGCCCGGTTGGCGAAGATCGAATATGAGGAACTGCCTGCCGATATCGACATCTGGGATCTCGACGTATCCACCCATCGGCAGGTCGTCACGCCGCTGACGCTGAAAAGAGGCGATGCGGCAGCCGAGCTTGAGCTCGCGCCGCGTCGCGTCAAGGGCCGCATGCGGCTTGGCGGGCAGGATCATTTCTATCTCGAAGGGCAGGTCTCGCTTGCAGTGCCCGGCGAGGACGACGAGGTCATCGTCTACTGCTCGACCCAAGGGCCGAGCGAGACGCAGCATATGGTCGCCCACGCTCTCGGCGTGCCGAGCAATGCTGTCACGATCGAGATACGTCGCATGGGTGGCGGCTTCGGTGGCAAGGAAACGCAGGCGAACCAATGTGCCGCGATCGCTGCTATCGCCGCCAAGAAGCTGAGCTGTGCCGTCAAGGTGCGGCTCGACCGCGATGAGGACATGACCGCCACCGGCAAGCGGCACGACTTCGCCATCGACTACGATGTCGGCTTCGACGATGAGGGCCGGATCCTTGCCATCGACTACACCTTCGCGCTTCGGGCCGGCTTTTCGGCCGACCTCTCCGGCCCTGTCGGCGACCGCGCGCTGTTCCATTGCGACAACGCCTATTTTTTCCCGCATGTTCACGCGAAATCGGCCCCGCTCTATACCAATACCGTCTCCAACACGGCCTTTCGCGGTTTCGGCGGCCCGCAAGGCATGGTGGGGGCCGAGCGCGTCATCGACGAGGTGGCCTTCGCGGTCGGCAAGGATCCGCTCGATATCCGCAAGCTGAATTTCTATGACGCGATGGGCGTCCAGGGCGAACGCAACCTCACTCCCTATCACCAGAAAGTCGAAGACTGCATCATCCAGCGCATCGTCGCGGAGCTGGAGGAGAGCGCCGATTATGCTGGTCGCCGCAAGGAAATTGCCGAATTCAATGCGAAGAGCCGCATCGTCAAGCGTGGCCTTGCGCTGACGCCGGTGAAATTCGGCATTTCCTTCACCAAGACCGAGTCGAACCAGGCAGGCGCTCTCGTGCATGTCTATAGCGACGGCTCCGTGCACATGAACCACGGCGGCACCGAGATGGGGCAAGGCCTGCATCTGAAGGTCGCTCAGGTGGTGGCGGAAGAATTCCAGATCGATCTCGATCGGGTGAAGATCACCGCGACGACGACGGCCAAGGTGCCGAACACCTCGCCCACGGCTGCTTCGTCCGGTGCGGACCTCAACGGCATGGCGGCGCAGAACGCCGCGCGGCAGATCAAGGAGCGGTTGATCGCGTTTGCTGCCGAGAGCCATCATGTCTCGCGCGACCAGGTTATTTTCCTGCCCAACCGGGTGCGGATCGGCGACGTCGAGATGCCCTTCGATGATCTCGTCAAAAAGGCCTATATGTCGCGCGTGCAGCTTTCGGCGGCCGGCTTCTACAAGACGCCGAAAATCCACTGGGACCGCTCTAAGGGCCGCGGCCACGCCTTCTATTACTATGCCTATGGCGCCGCGTGCTCGGAGGTCTCCATCGATACGCTAACCGGGGAGTATGTGGTCGAGCGTACGGATATCCTGCACGATACCGGCCGCTCCCTGAACAAGGCGATCGATATCGGACAGATCGAGGGCGGCTTCATCCAGGGCATGGGTTGGCTGACGACAGAGGAACTGTTCTGGGACAATAAGGGGCGGCTGCGCACTCACGCGCCCTCGACCTACAAAATCCCGCTTGCATCCGACCGGCCGAAGATTTTCAATGTAGCGCTGACAGATTGGTCGGAAGCCTATGAGCCGACGATCCATCGCTCGAAGGCGGTCGGCGAGCCACCCTTGCCGCTTGGCCTTGCCGTATTGCATGCCCTTTCGGATGCGGTGGCAAGTGTCGCCGACCACAAGATCTGTCCACGGCTCGATGCGCCGGCAACACCCGAACGGGTGCTGATGGCGATCGAACGGTTGAAAGCAGCGAAAGAAAGGTGAGGCTATGCTGGCCGCGCGTGAAGACATTCGGGATTTCCTGCGCCGCGAGCCGGTGTCGGTCCTGGTCGAGGTGACCGGCGCTGCCGGCTCCACGCCGCGCGACACGGATGCCTGGATGCTGGTGTCTGAACGGGCGAGCTTTGCAACGATCGGTGGCGGGCAGCTCGAATATATGGCGATTGACCAGGCGCGGCGCGCATTGCGTTCCGGCCTTGCGGCGGAACCGATGAACGTGCCGCTTGGCCCGGAGATCGGTCAGTGCTGTGGCGGCCGGGTCGGCCTCGCCTTCACGGCACTGAGTCCAGTCGTGGCACGCCGACTCATCACGCGCAGCGACCGCGAAATGGCTGCGCGGCCGCATGTCTATGTATTCGGCGCGGGCCATGTCGGCGACGCGCTCGCCATGGCGCTCTCACTGGCGCCGCTGCGCGTCGTGCTGGTCGATACGCGTGAAGACGAACTGACCGCCTGCACCGTGCCGCGCATTGAGACCTGCCTGACGGCCATGCCGGAAGCGGTGGTGCGAGACGCGCCGGCCGGCAGCAGCTTCGTGATCCTCACCCACGATCACGCGCTCGATTTCCTCATTGCCGCGGAAGCGCTGAGGCACCGGGATGCCGCGTATGTCGGCATGATCGGCTCCAAGACGAAGCGCGCCACCTTCCGCAACTGGCTGTCGCGCGAAGTTGGCCAGCCCGATCTTTTCGATCATCTCGTCTGCCCGATCGGCGGAACCGCGGTGAAGGACAAACGTCCGGCTGTTATCGCCACGCTCGCCGCTGCCGAAATCATGACCGCGGCCCTGAGCTGGGCGGCAAATCGAACGAAGTCTGTCGCGGCAATCAGTCGGTAGCGGCCGCAGTTGCGGGTTCGTCCTGCAGTAGCTTGCCGATGAGCCGCTGACAGCGCTCCGCCATGAAATCGATCATCAACCGCACCTTCGGGTCCTGAAAACGCTTGTGCGGATAGATCGCGGCGAGCTGCACCGGGGCCGGTGGGCTATCCTTCAGGATCTCGACCAAGCGCCCTTCCCTAAGATAGGCCTTCACCTCGAACAGCGGCTTGTTGATGATGCCGCGACCTTCCAGGGCCCATTGCGTGAGCACGTCGCCGTCGTCACTGTCATAGGGGCCGGCGACCTCGAATTTGCGTGGCCCTTCTGCCGTTACCAGCGTCCAGAAATACTCCTTCGATCCGGGGTAACGCAGTAGAAGACACTCATGCTTGTCGGCAATCAATGCGTCGGCATTGGCGGGCATGCCGCGGCGCGCAAGGTAATCCGGCGAGGCGCAAAGCACGCGTTCGCAATTGAGGATGCCGCGCATGCGCAGGTTCGAATCCTCCAGCACGCCGAGCTTGAAGGCGACATCGACGCCTTCGGCGAGGATATCGACATTATGGTCCGACAAGCGGACGCGCACTTCGATATCCGGATACTTATCGTGGAACTCGGGAATGCCCGAGGCGATCAGCCGGCGGCCGATGCCGAGCGGCGCGGTGATCCTGAGTGAGCCCTTCGGGTTGCGCGAGAGGTCTGCAATCGCCCCCTCCGCCTCGTTCACGGCTTCGATGATCTTCACGGCCCCGTCGTAAAAGACACGGCCGTGTTCCGTCGGTGACAGTTTCCGCGTCGTGCGGTTGAAGAGGCGTACGCCGAGATGGCGCTCGAGTTCCTTGATGCGATTGCTCGCAACCGCGGGCGTGACGCGTTGATCCCGCCCCGCCGCCGAAAGGGTTCCGAGTTCGACCACGCGAACGAAGACACGCACATTATCAAGATAAGACATTGCTCCTTCTACCACATTAGCGTGCGGAACAAGCAGGGGTCATCTTATAGATTTTTTTGAAAGTGTTGCGGATTAAGCGGGATTTTCGCGAAAATCGAGAGATGGCAAACAGTCCCGTGAAGATCGGGAGGACTTTCCCTTGTACGAATACGCTATTGCCTGGGACTGGATAACATTTGCCGTCCGCTGGTTGCACGTCATCACCGCTATCGCCTGGATCGGCTCGTCATTCTATTTCGTCGCGCTGGACCTGGGCCTGAAGAAGCACGCCTCGCTGCCCCCAGGGGCTTACGGCGAAGAGTGGCAGGTTCACGGCGGGGGCTTCTACCATATCCAGAAGTATCTGGTGGCACCTGCCAACATGCCGGACCACCTCGTCTGGTTCAAATGGGAGAGCTATGTCACCTGGCTTTCCGGCTTCGGCATGCTCTGTCTCGTCTACTACGCTGGCGCCGACCTCTACATGATCGACCCGGCCGTGCTCGACGTGTCGAAGCCCGTGGCGATCGCCATTTCGCTGGGCACGATCGCCGGCGGCTGGATCATGTACGATCTCATCTGCAAGTCGCCCTTCGGCAATGACAATACGCGGCTGATGGTGGCGCTGTATTTTATTCTGGTTGCAGTCGCCTGGGGCTATACGCATCTCTTCACGGGCCGCGCCGCCTTTCTACATCTTGGCGCCTTCACCGCGACGATCATGTCGGCGAATGTGTTCTTCATCATCATCCCGAACCAGAAGATCGTTGTTGCCGATCTTCTGGCGGGCCGCACGCCCGATGCGAAATACGGCAGGATTGCCAAGCAGCGCTCGACGCACAACAATTACCTGACGCTTCCCGTGCTGTTCTTGATGCTGTCGAACCACTATCCGCTGGCTTTCGGTACGCAGTTCAACTGGATCATCGCTTCGCTGGTTTTCCTGATGGGTGTTACGATCCGCCATTGGTTCAACACTCGCCACGCTGATGCCGGCAAGCCGACCTGGACCTGGCTGGTCACAGTCATCCTCTTCATCATCATCATGTGGCTTTCCACGGTGCCGAAGCTGCTGACCGGCGAAGCCGCCAACCCGAAGGTCTCCGCTCTGCAGCAGCCCTTAATCACGGCACAGACCTTCCCGAAGGTCCGCGATACGGTCATGGGGCGCTGTTCTATGTGCCACGCCAAGGAGCCTAGCTGGGAGGGCATCATCGCGCCTCCCAAGGGCGTGGTGTTCGAAACGGACCGCGATATTGCCGCCCATGCCCGCGAGATCTACCTGCAGGCCGGCCGCAGCCATGCCATGCCGCCGGCCAACGCCTCGCACATAACCGACGAGGAGCGCCGACTGCTCGTCTCCTGGTACGAAAGCACCATCAACGGGGAGAAGACCCAATGAACGAAATCCTGATCCGCGGCCGCGTGCTGACCTTCCTTGCCGAGCCGCAGGGCATCGATGATACCGCCTCCTATCGCTATCTCGAGGACGGTGCGGTTTTCGTGCGCAACGGCAAGGTGATGGAGATCGGATCCTACGGCGATATGAGCAAACTGGCCGGCGGTAATGTCGAGGTCGCCGACCATCGCCCAAACCTCATCCTGCCGGGATTTATCGACACGCATCTGCATTTCCCGCAGACGCAGGCGATCGCCTCCTACGGCGCGCAGCTGCTTGAATGGCTGAACACCTATATTTTTGTCGAGGAGCAGAAATTTGCCTACGCCGCCCATGGGGCTGAGGTGGCGGACCGCTTCATGGACGAACTGATTTCGAACGGCACGACGACGGCCGTTGCCTATTGCTCGGTACATCCGGAAAGCGTCGATGCCTATTTCACCGCGGCCGAAGCGCGCGGCATGTGCATGATCGGCGGCAAGGTCATGATGGACCGCAACGCGCCGGACGCTTTGCGCGACACGCCGCAACAGGGCTACGACGAGACCAAGCGGCTGATCGAGAAATGGCATGGCCGTGGCCGCGCGCATTATGCCATCAGCCCGCGCTTTGCCATCACCTCGACGCCCGAGCAGATGGAAATGAGCCGGGTGCTCGTTGCCGAACATCCGACCTGCTATGTCCAGACGCATCTTTCCGAAAATCGCGACGAGGTGACCTTTGCGACCTCGCTTTATCCTGAAGCCAAGGACTACACGGATATCTATGCCCGCTATGACCTGCTCAACGAGCGCATGCTGCTCGGTCATTCCATTCATCTGAGCGATCGCGAAGTTGCTGTCTTCGCCGAAACCGGCGCTGTCGGCGTCTTCTGCCCGACGTCGAACCTTTTCCTCGGCTCAGGCCTGTTCGACGCGGCGCGATTCGACAAGTTCGGTGCGCGCTGGTCCGTCGCAACCGACGTCGGCGGCGGTACCAGCTTCTCCATGCTTGAGACAATGGACGAGGCTTACAAGGTACTTCATCTGCAGGGCCAGCGCTTGACGCCGTTCAATTCGTTCTATCGCATGACCCTCGGCAATGCCCAGGCGCTTGGGCTGGAGCGGCAGATCGGCTCTCTGAAAGCCGGTGCAGATGCCGACATCGTCGTGCTCGATTCCAGCGCCAAGTCAGCGATGGAATTCCGCATGCGCACGACAACGTCGCTCGCCGAAGAACTCTTCATCCTGCAGACCATGGGCGACGACCGCTGCGTGGCCGAGGTCTATGTCGCCGGCAAGGCAATGAAGGCAAAACACAAGAAGCGTGAGGCGGCAGCGCGCCAGACGCTGGAAATCGCCTGATCATTCGAAGCGGTCCCGATGATTCTGCCGGTCATCGGGACCACGGCAATTGCGCTCAGTTGGTTTGATCGGCAAGCGCGGCTAGAATGCGGCTCAGTTTGTAGACCGATGATCTCAAGGAGCCGAAATCGACATGGTGGAATTCCGACGGGCAGAGCACGCCGACCTCCAGGCCATCGTCACACTACTCGCACAGGATGATCTTGGAGCCGGGCGTGAGGATGCTAGCCTGCCGATTGCCGAACCCTATGAGAGAGCCTTTGCGGCGATCGATGCGGATCCGAACCAGTTCCTCGCTGTTGTGACGGAGGGCGGCACTGTCATTGGCACATTGCAGGTCACCATCATCCCGAATATCTCAAGAATGGGTGCCTTGCGCGGGCAGATCGAGGGCGTGAGGGTTGCCGCCACGCATCAAGGCCAGGGGATCGGCAAGCAGGCCTTCGAATGGGCGTTTGAATATTGCCGTTCCAGGGGCTGCGTCCTGGTGCAATTGACGACCGACAAGACGCGGCCTGCCGCGCATCAATTCTACGAAAAGCTTGGCTTTGTCGCAACGCACACCGGCTTCAAGAAGGTGCTGTAGTTGTCGTTTTATAAAGGGCGCAGGCAAAGTTGGGTCTTTGCAGTGCACCGTTCCCCAATATGACGAGATCGCTCGCGCCTCGAAAGCGCGAGCCACTGTTTTGATAACTGCTTATAACGATCTTTGCCTTCAGACCGCTGCCGCGAGATCGCGTGTGAGCACGCGCTCCGACAGATCGGGCAGGCCGAGGTTGGACCGCAATGTCCCCCCTTTATAGTCGGTGCGATAGACGCCGCGTTCCTGCAGGAGCGGCACGACTTTCTCGACGAATTCATCGAAACCGCCGGGCGTCAGATGCGGTGCAAACACAAACCCATCGGCGGCGTCGGCCTGCACATAGCGGTTGATTTCGCTGGCGATATTGTCGGGCGTTCCGATGAAATGCTGCCGTACGGTGACACGAATGGTCAGTTCGCGAATGCTGAGACGATCCCGCTCGGCAAGTTCGCGCCACAGCCGCGCTGTCTCCAACCTGCTCTTGCTGTCCTGATTGTTGGCGCGGCCTTGAGCTACACGCTCCTCGGAGACATCTGGTTCGATATCCGGCAAAGGACCATCCGCATCATAGCTAGACAGATCCCGGTTCCAGACCTGTTCCAGAAACACGATTGCATTGCGTGGGCTGACCTGCTGCAGGCGAATAGCCTTCAGCTTTTCCTGCGCGTCTTCCTCGGTATCTCCAATGATGAAATTGGCGCCGGGGAGGATTTTCAGGGCATCCGGGCTGCGGCCATATTTGGCCAGACGCTTCTTCACATCTGCGTAAAAGGCTTGCCCGGCCTCGATCGAGCCATGGCGGGAGTAGATGAGGTCGGCATGGCTTGCCGCCAGCTCCCTTCCCTCGTCGGAATCACCCGCCTGCGCAATGATCGGTGCACCTTGCGGCAAAGGCGCAAGCGCAGAGTGCCCGGCAATGTCGAAGTGTTTGGAGTTGAACGAAAACTCGCCGCCAGCCCATATTTTCTGAACGGCATCGATAAAGGCACGCGCCCGTTCGTAGCGCTCGGCATGGGGCAGATGATCCCCGCGCCGGAAGTTCGCGCCGGTGAAGGCGCCCGGCGAGGTCACGACGTTCCAGCCAGAGCGGCCGCCGGATAGTATATCCAGCGTCGCCAGCTGCCGGGCGAGCGGATAGGGCTCGTTGAAGGTGGTTGTCAAGGTGCCGATCACGCCGACATGCTCGGTAATCGAGGCGATGGCCGTCAGGATTGCCAGCGTATTGGGTCGGCCGGCAACGTCCAGTTCGTGGAAGCGGCCCTTCTGCTCGCGGATGCGCAGGCCTTCGGCGAGAAAGATGAAATCGAATTTGCCGCGCTCCACCGTCTCGGCAAAATGCCGGAACGACGAAAACTCGATTTGGCTTCCCGCCGCCGGATCGCTCCAGACGGTGAAGTTGTTGACGCCCGGAAACTGTGCGCCGAGAATTACTTGCTTTTTGGTCATGATCGTTCCTCTAGGGCTCACGCGGCCGGGGCATACCGATTGCCGGCAGCCGGCAGGCCGAAACGGCTGCGCAGCGTGCCACCAGCAACGTCGCGGATGAGAGAAGCAGCTTTGAGAGCGGGAAGAAGCTCGCCCACGACGCGCTCCAATTGCTCCTTGGGATCGCTTAGGATCAGGCGGATACCGTGTACGCCCGATGCCGCGATGCTCCCCACCTGCGCGACGGTTTCAGCCAGCGGGTTTTTCTCCACATCAATCTGGATATCGGCGATGAAGGCCTGCGCTTCGAGGGAAGCTGAACCGTGAATGGTCGCAATCGCGCCAGCAGTATCGGCGGCATCCACACCAAGGAAGACGACATCGGCTGCCGCGGCAAGCGAAGGTTCGTCGCCCTTGCGGTAGGTCACGGCGACCACCGGCTTTCCTTGCGGCGGCCGCGGCGTGATCGATGGGCCGAGAACCCGGAATCCCGCCCCTTCGAAATCGATGTAATGCAGCTTGGAGCCATCCAGAAAGCGATGGCTCTTCTTGTCGCGGATCACGGTGCCATCCTCCCAACTGTCCCACAGGCGCTGGATGACCTCGATGGCATCGCGTCCATCCTGCTCAAGCGCCGCAGTATCGATGCCCGGAAAGCCATTGAGCGCGCCGATCGCCTGCTTGGCCTTCGTGGCGCGGGCGCTGCGATACTGTTGGGCCAATAGCCCTGCCCTGCCTTCGCTGACGAAATCCAGCGTCGCAATTGCGGTCGAGAGATGGAACGGTTCGAGGAAATTGACGGGAGCGCCACCGATGATGCCAATGTTGTGGCTGCGCGGTGCCAGCCAGTTGGCAAGCAGGATCGCATCAAGCCCGTCGCCATCAGTGCTGGCAAAACCATCTTCCAGCGTCACAAACTCGACGTGGTCGTCAAGGCGCGCAATGATGGTCTTCCAGAACTCGCGCCGGGCATTGCCTCTGTCGGCGGTGTGGGCAGCTGCATCGAACCCGATGCCGACCTGAAGGCCGCTTGGATGTGTCATATGAAAATCCTGTCTCATTGTCGGTATGGGATCGCGAACCTCAGGCGGCGGAAGTCTGTCGCGCCTCCAGGCGTGCGGTGATCTTCTGTTCCTGGCCGGCTTTCAGCGCCGTTACGCGTGCCGTTGCCTCCTCAAAGGAGGCCGCGGGCGGATAGATGGGCGTCGATCCAATCTGGCCTGCCTTTTCGCCGATATGTTTTTCGAAGGGCAGCGAACGATAGAAAGTGGCGTCCGCGGTCGTGTCGAAAAGCGGCCGGTATCCGAGCGATTTATAAAGCGCCACCGCTTCCGGTTGGCGGAAGCCGGTCGAGAGATAGGCCCGCGTGTAGCCGAGCTGTGCCGCGCTGTCTTCAAGGGCAAGTACGATCTGGCGGGCCAGCCCCTGGCGTCGCAGGTTCGGGTCCGTCCAGATGCGTTTCAGCTCTGCGGTCTCGTCGTCATGGCTCATGAAGGCTCCGCCGGCAATGGTCAGGCCATCGCGCTGCAGCAGGAGGAAATCACCCAGCGGCGGGGAAAACAGTGCCATGGGATAGCGCATGATCTCGGTGCGCGCGCCGCCGGGACGGCTGGCTGCGCCGTATCTCCCGTCATATTCGCTGACAAGCCCGTCGATCAGCGGTTGGGCCGCCGGATCCAGCAGGGAGGATCGGACAATAATATCAGTCATGGATAGGCCTCCAATAGAAGTTTGAAGGCTGTCCGGTGTGGCCTGTCGTCGGGTTTCCCCGAATGCGATGGTCTTCAAATTTCCGCTCAGCGCTTCGCACCCTCAGGATGCATGATCGCCACACGGCTTCGCACGGCATGATCTTTTATTGTGCAGGCGATGATTGAAACATCATTGCTCGATTTAATAATCTAGTAAAAATATAGATTAAATATCTTTATAGCCGCACCGACCCGATCGGAGAGGATCCATGTCTTACGCCCTGAGCTTTCTCGACAAAAGCCCGATCGATGGGACGGAGCGCGCAGCGCAAGCCCTGCAGCGCACGCTGACGCTTGTCAAACGAGCCGAAGAGCTGGGCTATCGCCGCTTCTGGGTAGCAGAGCATCACAACACCTCCAAACTCGCAAGTTCCTCCCCGGAAGTGCTGATCGGCTTTCTGCTCGCACGCACGAACCGTATCAGCATTGGCTCCGGCGGTGTCATGCTGCAGCACTATAGCGCCTACAAGGTCGCGGAGAATTTCAACCTACTGTCTGCTCTTGCCCCCGGTCGTGTTGACCTCGGAGTGGGCAAGGCGCCCGGTGGTCTTCCTCTGTCGACCCGTGCTCTGCAGGGGACGCTTGACCCCGCGCGCAAACCGTCGTTTGAGACGCAATTGACCGAGCTCGACGGCTTTCTCCATCACGAGAAGACCATTGATGCGGATGCCGACAGTCTTGCCGCCTTTCCGGTGCCGGACCAGCCGCCAGGTCGATTTCTGCTCGGCGCGAGCCCGGAAAGCGGAAGATTGGCGGCCCGGCTTGGCTGGCAGTTCGTCTATGCCGGCCACATCCACGGCGACGACGATGCGATCGAGCAATCGCTTGCGGCCTATCGGGAAGCGGGCGGCAGCTCGGCTCTGCTCGCCGTCAGTGTCGTGACCGCGCAGACCGCTTCACTGGCCGAGAGCTTGCTGGGTGACACACGCCGCTTCCGTCTGGAGATCAAAGGCGGACAGGGCGTCAACGTCGGCAGCCGCGAACAGGCGCTGGAATATGTCCGCCAGGCCGGGGCGACCGATTATCACATCGAAGAGAGAAGCCCTCGCCTCATTCGCGGCACGCCGGTGGACGTCCATGCCGAGCTGCAGCGGCTGCACGGCAAATTCGGTGTCGACGAATTCGTCATCGACTGCCCGGTCTCAGACGGTGCTCACCGGCTGAAAACCATCGAACTTCTGGCCAACGCGCGCAGCGCCATTGCGGCGTGACGGGCCGGCGACCAACAGAGCTGAACGGCGTGCGAGCGCCGGCCAAGATTTTTCAAGGAGATACACTTTCAATGCTTATTCGCAGACATTTTCTAAGCCTGACCGCAGCTATCGTCGCAATTTCAGCGACATCGGGCCTGTCTATCGCGCAAGACGCAAAACCGGTGAGCGGTGGCAAGCTGACATGGGGCGTCGAGACGGAGCCGGCCACGCTCAATCCGCAGCTGAATGGGCAAGACAAGACCAAGCTGCTACTGCGCAATGCCTATGAATCGCTTCTGGCTCGTACAGCAGACGGCGGCTACGTTCCGTGGCTGGCGAGCGAATACAAGATCTCCGAGGACGGCAAGACCTATACATTCAAGCTGCGCGACAACGTGACCTTCACTGACGGCCAGAAATTCGATGCGCAGGCCGTGGTCACCAACTTCACGAAGCTCAAGGACGCCGCCTATTCCGGCAGCGTCAGCGCCGGGCCAGTTGCCCGCATCGTCGAGGCGAAGGCGCTAGACGACCACACGGTCTCCTTCACGCTGAACCAGGTTTACGCACCGTTTCTCGACTACGCCGCCAGCCTGGAGATCCTTTCGCCATCGGCCTTCGCATCCTCGCAGCTGAAATCCGGCGGTCCGGAAATCGCCGGCACCGGACCTTTCATCCTGAAGCGCTATGCCAAGGGACAGGAAATCCAGTTCGTGAAAAACGCCGCCTATAACTGGGCGCCCAAGACCGCCGCCCACCAGGGTGCGGCCTATCTGGATGAAGTGACCTATCGTTTCCTGCCTGAATCCGCCGTTCGAACCGGCGCTCTGACCTCCGGCCAGGTCGATGTCATCGAAGGCATCGCCGGCAATGATGCGTCCTTGTTCAAGGATAGCTCCGATTTCAGCTATCAGACCGCGCTGAACACCGGCACGCCCTATTCGCTTTTCCTCAATGTCACCTGGGGGCCGACACAGGACATCAAGGTGCGCAAGGCGCTGATCGCCTCCATCGATGTCAATGCGGTGCTGAAAGCCGTCTATCGCGGCGAGCGCACCCGCGCCTGGGGCATTACCTCGCCGATCGATCCGCAATTCTACGACAAAAGCGTCGAGAGCGCTTACGGCCCCGATCCGAAAGCGGCAAATGCGCTTCTCGATGAAGCAGGCTGGACGGCACGCGATGCACAGGGCTTTCGCACCAAGTATGGCAAGCGGCTGACCATCGAGGTCATCCAAGCGCAGGCAACCGTGCGCGATCAACGCGATGTGTTGCTGCAGGGCCTTCAGGCACAGGCACGCCAGAATGCCGGTATCGACCTTGCCATCGTCTTCGTGGATGCGGGTACCTATACCGACCGACGCAAGACCGGCCAATTCGGCTCCATCGCCAATTCCAACACCCCGACGGACGCCATCGACATCGAGTACCACTACCTGCCTCTCGATAAGGGCGGCAGCATCAATTACAGCCGCGCCTTTGCACCCGAATTGTCGCAATGGCTGAACGAGGCCGCTTCGACACTCGATCAGAAAAAGCGCTTCGAACTCTATTCCAAGCTGCAGCGCTTCGCCGTTCTCGATCAGGCCTATGCGCTGCCGCTCTACGAACCCGAGGATCAGGTGGCGGCGGCAAGCTATGTGAAGGGCATCGGTTTCCGCCCCTTCAAGCAGCTTCCCGAAGGCGCATACGACATCTGGCGCAGCGAATAAGCCCCGGCCAACAGGCCCCGTGGCTATCGCCACGGGGATAGCGAAGGAACAACGATCATGAGTGCTGACGATGCAACGGCCCTGGACGCGGCCCCTTCGTCGTGGCCGGCAGGCCGCAATCGGCTGAGGCGCGGCAGCCTCGCATCGCAGGTTCTGACCCGGATTACGTCAGGCATCCTCGTTCTATGGGCCGCCGTAACGCTCAGTTTTGTCAGTCTCCATCTCGCGCCTGGCGATATTGTCAGCCTCTTGATCGGCGAGCAGTTGCGAACGCCCGAGGTGGAGGCCGCCATTCGTCTTGAATGGGGCTTGGACAAGCCGCTGTTGAGCCAATACGTCACCTATCTCCTGCGCATCCTGCATGGCGATTTCGGGCGATCCTACATCCTTCAGACCGACGTTTCCGGTCTCGTCTTGTCACAAATGCTGCCGACGCTGAAACTCACCGCCGCCGCACTCGTCGTCGCAATCGTGTTCGCTGTCGCCAGCGCCTTGCTCACAGCGGGCAAGCGCCTGCCGCGCAGCATTGCCGGCCGGCTTGAGCTCATCCTCATTTCCACGCCATCCTTCTGGCTTGGCATCGTGCTGCTGTTCGTCTTCTCCTTCACGCTAAAGCTTTTTCCGGTTGCCGGCGACCGGACGTTTTCGGCTCTGGTTCTGCCGGCTCTGTCGCTCGGCCTCTCGCTCGGCGCCGTTGTCGGGCAGGTCCTGCGCGAAGGGCTTGAGCGGGCGCTGGAGGAGCCGTTCATGCTCACGGTTCGAAGCTGGGGAACACGAGATTTCGTCCTGAGGCTTCGTCATGGCCTACGTCATGCCTCGCTGCCGGCCGTGACGCTCGCTGGCTGGCTCGTCGGCAATCTGCTGTCGGGTGCCGTGATTACCGAGGCCGTATTCGGCAGGCCGGGGTTGGGGCGCATCACGGTCGATGCCGTGCTTTCACACGACCTTCCCGTCGTCCTTGCCGTCGCCATCCTCTCCGCCTTTGTCTATGTGGCGCTGAGCACGCTCGTCGATGTACTCTATCTGCTGCTCGACCCCCGCCTGCGCAATGACGGCGCGGAGGCAGGCCATTGAGCGTTTCCTCGACAAGCCCACAGGCGGATGCGAGCCGCTGGCGTCATGCCTTCGCTACGATAGCCGCCAGACCAAGCATTGCTCTCCCATCGATCTTTCTATTGGTGGTGGCGATCGGGACCATCTGGCCGCAGATCCTCACGGCAGCCGACCCGATTGCCGCAGACCCCTTACAAGCGCAGCTGCCGCCCTCGGTCGCTCACTGGTTCGGCACGGATCATCTCGGGAGAGATGTATTTTCCCGCGTCGTCTATGGCGCGCGCTATTCGATCCTGATCGGCGTCAGCGCCGTTGCCATCGCGTCCATCGTCGGAGCCTTTCTTGGTCTGATCTCCGGCCTTGCGCGCGGTTTCATCGACGAAGCCATCTCGCGTTTTCTCGATGTGATCTCGTCTTTTCCGGATCTGCTGCTGGCGCTAGTGCTGATCTCCTTTACCGGCCCTGGCACGGTCAACCTCATCTTTGCTCTCGGCGTTGCCTCGGTGCCGCGCTTTGCAAGGGTGGTGCGGGCCCAGACCTTTGTCATCGCCAAGAGCGGCTACGTCGAGCAGGCAAAGACATTCGGGCTCACACGAAATGTGCTGGTGATCCGCCATATCCTGCCGCATGCGCTGGCGCAGGTGCCTGTCCTTGCAACCATCGGTCTGGGCACGACCATCATCCAGGCGGCCGGCCTCAGTTTCCTCGGCATGGGGCCGCAGCCTCCGGCCCCTGAATGGGGTGCCATGCTGGCGGAAGCGCGCAACTATCTGCGCGTCGCCTGGTGGATCGGGGTCTGGCCCGGCCTCGCGATTACGCTGACGGTGATTTCGATCAGCGTGCTCGGAAAGCGCTGGCAGCTTGCATTCGAAGGCAGGAGGCAATCGTGACCCCTCTCCTCCATATCAGCAATCTCACCATCGGCTTCCCGCAGGGCGAACACGCAAATCGCGTCGTGCACGGTATCGACCTGACGATCCACAAGGGCGAAGCGGTGGCGCTCGTCGGAGAATCCGGTTCCGGCAAATCGGTGACGGCGCGTTCGATCATCGGCCTTGCGGGTGCGACGGCCCGCATCAGCGCCGACCGGTTCGATATCGATGGCGAAGACGTGCGCGATTTCAAGGAAGCGGACTGGCGACGCCTCCGGGGACGAAAGATAGGCTTCGTCCTTCAGGATGCGCTAGTCTCCCTCGATCCGCTTCGGCGCATCTCGCAGCAGCTCTCGGATGCCTTTGGCACTCGCGGCTTCTTCGGCCGTCCCAATCTGCGCGAAGACAGCCGTGCCTTGCTAGCGTCCGTCGGCATTCCCGATCCGGACCGCAGGCTCCCGCAATATCCGCATCAGCTTTCCGGTGGCCTGCGCCAGCGTGCGCTGATTGCCACGGCGATTGCCCGGCAGCCATCGCTGCTGATCGCCGACGAGCCAACAACGGCGCTGGACGCGACGGTTCAAAAGCAGATCCTCGATCTCCTGGCCGAACGCCGCCGAGCCGGCCATACGCTTCTCCTCATCAGCCACGATCTGGCGGTCGTCTCTCGTCTCGCCGATCGTGTGCTGGTCATGAACAATGGCCGGATCGTCGAGGAAGGGCCGACGGAACGGATACTGACTCGGCCGCAACATCCTTATACACAACAGCTGCTGGATGCCGTGCCATCCGCCAGCTCGAAGGGGTTTCGGCTCTCGCCGGCCGTCGTCAGCAATTCGCAGGATGCGCAAGTGCAGGCGGATGCCGAGACCATCGAGCGGATACGGGTTCCGCTGCCGGCAAAGACGATCGATCAGCAAAATCGCCTTCTGTCGGCTCGCAACCTCGTCAAGCGCTATGGCGGATCGGGCGGCACTTATGCCGTCAACGATGTGACCTTCGATCTCGCATCGGGCGAAGCGCTCGGCATCGTTGGCGAGTCCGGCTCCGGCAAGACGAGCGTTGCGAAGATCATTCTAGGCCTTGTGGAGCCGGATCAGGGAACGGTGCTCATCGACGACAAGCAGTGGAGCAATATCCCAGAGGCGGAACGTCGCCCCCGACGCGCCAGCATGCAGCTGATCGCGCAAGATGCGCTCAGTTCCTTCGATCCACGCTATACGGTCGAGAAAATCGTCGGCGAGAGCCTTGATAGCATCGAGGTCTTCGGCGCGGCCCGCAGGGAGCGGGTGCTGGAAGTGCTGGACGCGGTTCGGCTCAGCGAGGCGTTTCTGAAGCGCCATCCGCGCGAACTTTCCGGCGGCCAACGTCAGCGCGTCGCGATTGCCCGCGCCTTTGCGCCGCGCCCGAGGCTTCTGGTAGCCGACGAACCTGTGAGTGCACTCGATGTCTCCGTGCAGGCGCAGGTGCTTGATCTGCTCGCCGAACTTCAGGCGGCGTCCGGCACATCGCTGCTGTTCATCTCCCACGATCTCGGTGTCGTGCATCATCTGACCGACCGTGTCCTTGTGATGAAGGATGGCCGGATCGTCGAAGCCGGCGACGTGCACAACGTCTTCACCGCACCGCGCCACTCCTACACGCGCTCCCTGCTGGATGCCGTTCCGGCCCTGGCCTGAAACGCAACTCACCATGCCGGCGGGTGCCGGATGCAGATCTCTAGACTAGCAAGGAAATCCGTCATGACGCTCAATCGTACCAGACGCCTGAAGACCCTGACCGGAGCCGGCAGTGTCGTTGCCGCATCGAATGATGCAAGCCCGGTGACGGGCATCAAGCGGGCCGTCGACTTGGCCCGCAAGGCCGAAGCCGAGAAGATCACCGGCCTGTTCACGGCTGACCTTCTCCACATCGATCCGGCGGGGCTTGCGGGGACGGCGGGCATTCAGGAGCCGATCATCGCTCTTGCCGCGCTCAGCCAGGTTACATCGCATATCGGCCTGATCGCCACCGTTTCGACCACCTTTCACTACCCCTACAATCTCGCGCGCCAGATCGGCACGCTCGATCATGCAAGCGGCGGACGCGCCGGCTGGAACGCGGTGACCTCTTCCGTCGGCGAGGAGAATTTCGGCGAGACATTGCCAAGCCCGGAAGAACGCTACGAGCGCGCGGCCGAATTCATCGAGATCGTCAATGCGCTCTATGACGCCAACGAGCGCGATGCGGCCACACGCAAATCCTCCGGAGCGGTCGGCATCGATCCGTCGAAGTTTCACCCGATCAATTATCGCGGCAAGCATTTCAGCGTCGAAGGACCGCTCAATGTGCCGCCATTGCCGCAGGGACGCCCGGTCCAGTTTCAGGCCGGACAGTCCGAAGCAGGCGTGACGGTCGGCGCGCGATATGCCGAGGTGGTCTATACGTCGCAGCCGAAGCTCGAGGATGCCATCGCCTTCGCAACGGAGCTGCGCCGCCGCGCAACAAGCTTCGGGCGAGCAAGCGGCCTTCCCTTCATCATGAACTCCTTCCATTCGGTGATCGGCGAATCCGATGCCGATGTGGCAAGGCGCCTGAAGGAAAAGCAGGAGCGGATCGACTACGAGCAGGGCCGCCTGAAACTGGCTGATATGCTCGGCGGAAATCTCGATCTCTCCGAGTTGCCGCTCGACAAGCCGTTGCCGGAAACATTGTTACCGGAAGTCACCAGCATCAATCGCCGGCGCGGTCGCGTGGAGATCTTCCGTCGCTATGCCCGCGATGGTCTGACGCTGCGGGAATTGATCATTCAGGCGCAGGAAACCGGCCACTGGTCGGTGGCCGGCACGCCGGAACAGCTTGCGGATGCCATCGAAGAGCGTGTCCGCGCCGGCGTTCTGGATGTGCTGTCCCTGCATGGATTGGGCAATCCGGATCAGGAAGATTTGCTCATCAACGGATTGCTGCCCGAGCTGCGCCGCCGCTCGATCATCGATACGGATTATGTCGGAGATGACTTCCGCTCCAATCTGGAGCTGCCGCCCTATGTCGCCGCTCTGGATACCGTACCCGCGGCGAAACATGGCTGAGGCTGCCGGTCGCATTCAATACCGGCCTCGGCGCTGGATTTCCCGGCGCCGAGGCGGATAGGAGACATGTCTTCGAACTTGCCGCTCAGACGACGGCAGCCGCGGCAAACCCGCGCTCAAGGTCGGCAATGAGATCGCTCGCATCTTCAAGCCCGATTTGCAGGCGGATGAGCGGCCCTTCCTCAGGTGGCTGCACCACACGTCGATCGCTGAGATCGACCACCAGCGCCAGGCTCTGAAACCCACCCCAGGAATAGCCGAGGCCGAAGAGCGAGAGAGCATCGAGAAATCTCTCAGCCCTCGGCGCAAAATCCTGCTTTCGATCTGTGGCAAGGACGAAGGAGAAGACACCGCCGCCACCCTTGAAGTCACGTTTCCAGATATCGTGGCCCGGAAAGCTGCTGAGAGCCGGGTGAAGGACGCGGGCAACGTCCTCCCGTGCCTCAAGCCATTTCGCCACCGCCAGGGCATTTGCCTGATGCCGCTCCAGCCGAACACCCATCGTGCGCAAGCCGCGCAGAACTTGATAGGCATCGTCCGGCGTGCCGCAAAAGCCGAGCGCGCCGTTGGCCTGCCTCAGCTTGCGCCAATGCTTGGCGTTTGCGGAGATCGTCCCCATCAGGATATCGGCGTGCCCCGCCGGATATTTCGTCGATGCCTGTATGGATACATCGACACCGAAATCCAACGGCTTGAAATAGAGCGGAGTCGCCCAGGTATTGTCCATGGTGACCACTGCATCATGCCGATGCGCCACTTCTGCGATCGCTGGAATATCCTGTATTTCGAAAGTATTCGAACCCGGCGCCTCGGTGTGAACCAGCTTCGTGTTCGGGCGGAAGAGCGCCTCGATCTCCGCGCCGGCCGCCGGATCGTAATAGTCGATCTCAATGCCGAACCGCGCCAGCATCGTATCGCAGAATTGCCTGACGTTGCCGTAGACGGAATCGACGATCAGCGCGTGATCGCCGGGCGAGAGATAGGCCAGCAGCGCGACGGTAACCGCCGCAAGGCCGGAGGGAACGAGAACCGTGCCGGCAGCGCCCTCCAATTCATTCACGGCGTTGCAGAGTGCATCGGTGGTCGGTGTTCCCCGCGTTGCATAGGTATATTTCTGCCCGTGCCGTTCCATCGTCTGCGCGTCGGGGAAAAGAACGGTCGAGGCGTGAACCTTGGGTGGGTTGATGAAGCCATGATAGTCGAATGGATCGTAGCCGGCTCGCACGAGCTGGGTATTCGGGCCAAGCGGGTCCAGGCGATCGTCTGAATTGCTCATCAAGCCTGCTCCGTTTCTGCCGCCAGATATCGTTCGCCGGTGTCGGGCAGAACCGCGACGATGACCTTGCCGGCGTTTTCCGGACGCGCGGCCAGCTCGGTCGCCACCCACAATACGGCACCCGACGAGGTTCCGGCAAATATGCCCTCCTCGGCCGCCAGCGCTCTCGCTGTCTTGCGCGCGTCAGCCGTGTTGAGCGCGATCACCTCATCGGCAATCGTCGTGTCGAAGTTGCGCGGCAATTGTTCGGGCGGCACCTCGCTCACCTTGTGCACGCCGTCGATTTCCTCCGGATAGGGATTTTCTTCCGTCGGCAAGGATTCCTCTGCCGGTTCGGCGATGACGATCTTCAGATCCGGCTTCTTGGACCTGAGAAACTTGCCGGCCCCCGAAATGGTGCCGCCAGTGCCGACGCCGCCAACGAAGATATCGATAGTGCCTTCGGTATCTCGCCAGATCTCGGGGCCTGTCGTTTCGAAATGCGTGCGCGGATTTGCCGGATTGGCGAGCTGATCGGTGAAGAAAGCCGTTGGGTTCTCTTCCTGTACGCGCGCCGTGATCTTGTCGAGCGCCTCAGGATCGAGGAAGAACTCGTTTTTCACCGTGACGATTTCAGCGCCGAAGAAGCGGAGCAGCTTGATCTTGTCGGGACTGATATTGTCGCTCAGATAGAACTTCGTCCGGTAGCCCCGGGATGCGGCGATGGCCGCGAGGCCAATGCCGGTGTTGCCGCTGGTCACATCGACAAGCAGATCGCCTGGCCGGATCTTTCCCCTCTCTTCGGCATCCTTGATGATCCCCCAGGCGATACGATCCTTCACGCTGCCGGCGGGATTAAAATATTCGATCTTTGCGAGGATGCGAGCGTCAAGGCTCCTGTTCCTGCGATAGTTATGCAGCTCCAGCAGAGGCGTGTTCCCGATGAGGTCCGTGAAGCTGTTGTATAGTCTTGTCACTCAACACTCCTGTTGATGAATAGGGGCATAGGAGAAGAGGTTTGGCGGGCATCGCTGCGCCGGGGAGCGACTACCTTCAACCGCCGCAGATGGCGTACAGCAGCAGAACAAAGGAGACGAGCACCATGAAGGCCGCGAACAGATGCTGGAGCATCTGCCAAATGCGCCAGCGCGTCGGCAAGGTCGGACGGGTTGCAAGCGAGGCCAGATAGAGGACAGTATCCATGAAAGCTCCTGACGCTGGCGCCCGCCCTACCCCGTGCACCTGAGTGGCGGCTGCAAGACGGCTCCATTATTCATGAGCATAATATTGTCTATAAAATTAGTGGATTAAAGAAACGATTTTCTGCTGATGCGTGCGGCGTCGACAAAATGCATTTCTTCGCAAGCGTCGAATCGAATGCGCTCGCGGCAAGCGAGGGAGCGACCTGTTTGCTCCGGCATCCGTAATAACGGATAGATTTCTGCAATAATGAGGATAATCGACAACCCAACAGAGTTGCATCTATTCTATTGGAGGAAAGAATATTAAAACAATTTTTCGCATTGAAAGCGAAAATTAGTTGGCATACCTCAATTTTCATTGAAAGCCGGAATGCGGCGGAGCTCGGGAGACAACGACGATGAACCCTGCAATGAACATGATGCCGATGATGAACCCCATGATGGGTGGTATGCCCATGATGAACCCAATGATGGGCGGCATGTCCATGATGAATCCGATGATGGGTGGCATGCCGATGATGGGCCAGATGCCGATGATGAACCCCATGATGATGCCAATGATGCAGATGATGATGGGCAAGATGACCTGCAAGATGACGCCGAAGGGCATGGTCTGCGAAATGATGCCCATGGAAGGCATGGACAAGGACATGTTCATGGAATGCTGCAAGCGCATGATGTCCATGATGTCGTCTGGCATGCCGATGATGATGATGTGCGGCAACATGATGATGTGCTGCACGATGGAAGCAGCCTGATCCTGCTTCCTATTGCTGACCGGAACAGCAATCAGTCTTTCCGGTCACTTCGGCCGCCCTTAGGGCGGCCTTTTCATTGAAACTGCCAAACAATCAGCCGCGAACTTCCTCGACATAGGTGGTAACGAGGTAGAGCACGGCTTCATTCGCGGTCATGTTGCGATAGCTGTGGGCCACATCTGCCTCGAATATGACGGCATCGCCTTCGCCGAGGATCTGTGCGGCGTGCCGGCCGGCGACGATCTCGACCGTTCCGCGCGAGACGACCAAATTTTCGATCGTGCCGGGTCGATGCGCCTCGGCGTTCTCCGTGTGATGCGGCGCGATGCGCAATTCGTAGAACTCGACCTTGCGTTCGCTCTCGTAGGGGAAAAGTGCCCGTGTCTGAAACCGTCCTTCCGAGGCGGACAGGACCTTGGCTTTCGCGTGGGTGAGGACCTGGAGGGTGGTTTCTTGCGGCTCGGCAATCAGCGAACCGCAGGACACGTCCAGCGCTGCTGCGATTTTCCAGAGGATGGCGATGGTTGGGCTGCTCTTGCCGGTTTCGATCTGGCCGAGCATGGCGCGGCTGACACCGGATATTTTGGCCAGTCGATCGAGCGAATAACCGCGGCGCGTCCGTAGACGACGCAGGTTCTGGCCTGTCAGTGTCGAGATTTCGTCGATTGCCTCCGCCCTGGAGACCAGATGCAACGGCCCGCCCGCGTCAAGCGCCATAATTCTGATGGCCGAATGGCACGACGGGAATGAAGCCGACGAAGGGTACCCACATCAGGAAAGGCTGAACCGACCACACGGAATTCGAGGGCGACGTTGCGACAGAATCCTTGCCGCGGGCATCGCGGTAGGCCTGGAAATCAATGACATTGGCAGCCTGGCTAGACATTCTGGCTCCTGCAGGTTCGACGCCATAAATCTAGTTTTCCAGTCGACTATTTTGGAGAGACCAGCGCCCAAACTTCGCAACCGCGGAGGAATGTTTTTGCCGAGTGAGGGCTTAGCAACGAAAGTGCTGCCCAAAGAAGACAGTGACGGTAGAAGTCAGGGATTGCCGGCAAACCTGCTTAAACCTCGCGAAATTTTGGCACCGATGCGATCAACTCGCGCGTATAGGCATGTTGCGGCCGTTCGAAAACCTGCTCCACCGCCCCGGCCTCGACGATCTCCCCATCCTTCATGACGACAATGCGCTGGCTGACATGTTGGACGACACCCAGATCATGCGAGATGAAGATCATCGACAGGCCAAGCCTTGCCTGCAGATCGACCAGAAGATCGAGAACCTGCGCCTGGGTCGTGACATCGAGGGCCGAAACCGGCTCATCGCAGATCAGCAGTTTCGGCTCGGCGGCGAGCGCCTGTGCGATCGACACGCGCTGGCGCTGGCCGCCGGAAAGGGCTGATGGTCGCCGCGCCAGCAGATCCTGCGACAGGCCGACCAGTTCCATCAGCTTGGCAATCTTCTCTCGGCGTCCTGCCCTGTCCAGCCTGGTATAGAGCTTCAACGGCTGGTCGATGATACGCTCCACCGTGAAGCGCGGGTTGAAGGAGCTGAGCGGGTCCTGGCTGATAGTCTGAATGCCAGCACGCAGTGGGCGACGGGTGCGCTCGGGAAGCGTGCTCCATGGCTGCCCTTCGAACAGCACGTCTCCCGCATCCGGATGCCGCAGGGCAAGGGCGAGCTTGCCGAGCGTCGTCTTGCCTGAACCGGATTCCCCGACAATACCAAGCGTCTCCCCGCGATTGATATGGAGAGATATCTTCCTGACCGCTTGCAGGCGGCTGCCGTCCGCGCGCCTGAAGCTCATCGATATCTCGCGGATCTCCAGCAGACGTTGATCCGAATGGATGGCCTGCCGGCTCAGCGAGGGCGTGCCCGGCGCGCTCAGACGTTGTCCGCGATTGGCGGCGGTCGGCACGGCCGCCAGCAGACGTTGTGTGTAATCGTGCTTCGGGTTCGCAAGGACACTGCGTGCCGGGCCGATTTCCACCAGCCGGCCTTTTTGCATCACCGCGACGCGATCGGCCAGCTGCGCCGCGACGGAAAGATCATGGGTGATCAGGAGAATGCCATGTCTGGCGGCTGCCAGCTCCTTGAAGATGGCAAGCACTTTTCTCTGCACACTGACATCCAGCGCCGTCGTCGGCTCATCAGCCACCAACAGCTGCGGTTGAGCCGCAAGCGCCGAGGCGATCAGGGCCCGCTGCCGTAGTCCACCCGAGAGTTCGTGCGCATACTGCCCGGCTCGTACATCCGGATCGGGAATGCCGACGCGTGCCAGCAATTCCGCGACCTGCTGCGCTACGAGCGCACGCGGCGACAGACGGTGCGTCAGGATGGGTTCGGCGATTTCGCGGCCGATCGTCCTTAGTGGATCGAGCGATACCAGCGCATCCTGAAGAACGAAGCCGATTTCGCGGCCGCGTACCTCGCGCCAGTCTCTCTCAACCAAGTCGAGCAGGTTAAGCGGCTGGCCATTATGAGCTGTCAGGCTCATGGTCTCGGCGCGCACGACAGCACGCGGGCCGGCCAGGCCGACGATGGCGCGCGCCGTTACCGACTTCCCCGATCCGGACTCGCCGACCAAGGCCAGAATCTCCCCTGGCGCAATGTCCAGGGACAGATCACGAACCGCATCGACGCGGCCTTGCGGGGTGGAGAAGGTGACATTCAAACCCTTCACCGAGAGCAGTGGCGTCCCGTCAGTCGCAGGGCGGAAGCTTTGCAAGCTGGTCTGGATATTCATCGCACATCGCCCGTTGCAAGAATGGTCTGCAGCCGGCGCCCCAGCAGCGTGATCGAAATCACGGAGACGGCGACAACGGTTGCCGGAAGCAGGCTCGTCCAGGGCGCTATGTCGAGAAAATTGCGACCATTTGCGAGAAGCGCGCCCCATTCGGCGGCGGGCGGCACGACGCCGAGCCCGAGAAAACTCAAGGCAGAGGCAGAGAGGACGGAGCTGCCGACGCCGATCGTCGCCAGGATAAGAAGCGGGCGAATGGAATTCGGCACGATATGCTGGCTGACAATCGTCCAGGGATGCTCGCCCAGTGCGATCGCATGCTCGACATAGCCCGACAATTTGACCTGGAGAACTTGGGAGCGGATCAGTCTTGCATAACCCGCTATGCTGGAAAGCCCCACGGCCAGCAGAGTGTTGGCAGGTCCCCGGCCGAGCACGGCGATGACCAGCAGCGCCAGCAGGATTTCCGGAAAGGCGAGCAGAATATCGATGAGGCGCAAGAGTGGCCGGGCGATCACCCTTGGCGCCAGCGCTGCGATCGTGCCGAGCACGATGCCGCCGATGCTGGCGATCAGGGTCGCGCCGACGCCGATGGTCAGCGACTGTGAGGTGCCATAGACGACGCGGGAGAAGAGGTCACGCCCAAGCTCATCGGTTCCGAACCAATGCGTGGTGTCCGGCGCCATGAGTATCGCATCCGGATCGACCGCTTCGGGATCGAAATGGGAAAACCAGTGTGGCGCCCAGACCGCTAGCGCGAGAATGATCACGAAAGCCAGCGGGACAAGCAAACCGAAAGACAGCCAGGGGCGACGCTTGGCCCCTTGCCGGTGCAGCAGTATGTCATCGTCCAGGAGTGTAGCGTTGCTCATAGACCTGTCCTCCGCAAACGTGGATCGATCATCAGATAGAGGGCATCGACAAGCAGATTGACGATGACGAAGACGAGGGCCGAGAGCATGACCAGCCCCAGTACGAGCGGCATGTCGCGCGTTTTGATCGCCTGCAGCGTGATCTGCCCGATGCCCGAGCGCCCGAAGACCGTCTCGGTCAGGATCGAGCCACCCAGCGTGCCGGCCAGCAAAGTGCCGGTGAGTGTCGATGCCGCCAGCGCCGCATGCCGCAAGCCGTGCCTGACGCGCAGGACCGTCTCGCCGACGCCGCGTGCCCTGACTGTCAGTGAGAAGGGTTGGGACAACGCTTCCTCCAATCCATCGCGCAGCACCTGGCTGAGCAGGGCGGCAAGAGGGAGGCTCAAGGCGATTGCCGGCAGCACGAGGGCGGATAACCCGTCATTGCCGGTTACGGGGAACCATTGCAGATTGAAGCTGAAGACGGTGAGCAGCAGGATGCCGATCCAATAGACCGGTGTGCTCAGCAATATCAGCTCCACGCCCGAAGACAGCCTTGCCAAGCCTCGCCTGCGGCCCGCCGTCGCCAGGGCGATGCTGATGGCCAATAGCAGAGCGATAAGGATAGCAGTACCGGCAAGCTGCAGCGTCGGCCCGGCCGCCTCGTAGATCACCTCGCTCACCGGTTGGCGATATTGGTAGCTTTGACCGAAATCGCCGACCAGGGCTTTGCCGAGGTAATGCGCATATTGAACGAAGAGCGGTTGGTCCAGCCCATATTGATGGATCAAGGCAGACCGCTCGGCCTCATCGACGACATTTTCGCCGCCGGCCAGGATCGACACCGGATCGCCCGGAATGAGCTTTACGGCAATGAAGGCAATCGTTGCCGCGCCCCAAAGCACGGCAACGATCACGCCGGTCCGCCGCACAGCGGTCTGAAGGGCTTTATTGATCCAGCCAGGCATCATAAAAATTCGGCTTGGCGTTGGTGGCCCATGAGATACCGTGCAGCGCTTTGGAGGCGCCGAGCTGATAGGCCGCGACGAAGAGCGGCACGGCGTAGGCCTGTTCGATCACTTCTTTCTGCACGTCGGCATAGAGCTGCTTGCGCTCGGCATCCGTTGCGCCGACTGCCTTGCTCAGCTTCTCGTCCAGGCTTTTGATGCGGGAAGCGTTCTGACCGTTCGGCGGAATATAGGCCGAGTGAAACACCGTGCGCAGGATATCCGGCTCGGCACGCACGTAGTAGAACGAGACGAGATCGTAGTCATTGGCATTGGTGCGAGCGGTCCAGCCGCCGGCATCGACCGGATCAAGCTGAAGGTCGAAGCCCGCCTGCTTCACCTGATATTGAACTGCCTGCGCCAGGGTGACTTCCTGTGCACTGCTGGAACCCGTGTCATATACATAGTGTAGGGTCAGGCGAGCGCCGTCCTTCTTGCGTATCCCGTCAGCATCCTTTTGCGACCAGCCGGCCTCGTCCAGCAGCCGGTTCGCCTTGCCGAGATCGAAGCCCCATTTCTTCGGGATATCGTGGTCGTAGTAAAGCGTCGACGGCCCGAGGATATTGTCCGCCGGCTTCAAGGTGCCGAAATAGGCAGCCTTTACGGCGGCTGGGCCATTCACGGCAGTCTGAAAGGCCTGGCGCACCTTCACATCCTGAAATGGCCCCTTGGAGGTGTTGAGGAAGTAGGAGCTGTTGACGCCCGGATTTTCCCTCGTCACCACCTGCAATTTGCCATTGCCCTGAACGGAGCGGTAGTTTGCGGGCGGCACGGCGTCGATTGCCTGCAACTGTCCGCTTGCGAGCGCGCCCAGTCGTACGGAAGCCTCCGGCAGATATTTGAAGACGATCTGGTCGAAATGCGCCGGCCCCTTATGCGTGGCATAGCCCGGACCCCAATTGTAGTCGGCGCGCCGGCTGAGCTTACTGCCGCTTCCCTTAGTGAAATTCTCGAGAATATAGGGGCCGGAACCGATAACGGTATTCGTCGTGCTCTGCGCCTTCTGCAGATAGGTTGGCGACTGAATGCCGAGATAGGGCAGGCTCAGCCCCTGCAGCAAGGGCGCGAAGGACTGACGATAATGGATCACCACTGTCTGGCTATCGGGCGCCTCGATCTTGTCGATAGGCCCGAGCAGCGACTTCGCATAGCTGGACGTGGTCTTCGGGTCGAGAATCCGCTCGAAATTATATTTGACCGCCGCCGCATCGAGCGGCGTACCATCGCTGAAGGTCACGCCCTTGCGCAGATGAAACGTATAGACGGTATTGTCGGTATTGATCTCCCACTTCTCGGCAAGCCAGGGCGTGAAGCTATTGTTCTCGGCCTGTCCGACAAGAGAATCGACGATATTGCGGGTGATAAGTGCCGTGATCGAGTTGCCGGTGATCGATGGATCGATGATCGCGGCATCGGTTGCCAACCCCACATTGAGGACGCCGCCCTCGACCGGTTTCGTCGTATCGGATGCGGCATTGGCCGGCGTCCCGATGAGCGTCAAAAGAGACAATGCCAAGGCGATGCCGACAGCATTCCGCTTCCTGCCATTCACCGTCAAAAATTCCTGTTTCATATCCCGTCCCTGATTTGGTCGCTGCTGCATCGATCAAGTGAGTGCAGATTTGCGATCTGGTCTGCTGGACAGAATATTGTCTATAAATTTACTAGACTAAAGGTATTGCGGTGCTTTTATGCGTGAGCAGGCAGAAATCCGTTTCAATGTCTGACTAGGCTTTCTCGTGTGTCATGCGGAAAAGCGACATCTCGAGTAGGTTCACCCGTAATGCTTGGACACATAGTCTACGAAGCGGCTCAACAGGGCACTGCTACTTCTCCGGTGCCAGCAAAGCCCAACGGGCCATGTCGCCTCGGGGCCTGAAAGAGGCTGCTGGTGGGTACGACCGGCCAAGGCATTGACGCCGTGCCAGGGAAGGAATGCCGCGCCCAGACCGGCCGCGACAACGGCGTGTACCGTCAGGATATCATCGGCATATTGGATGATACGCGGGGTAAAGCCGATCGTGGAGCACCAACGGCTGATCTGCGAATCCAATCCCGGCCCGCGCAACGGCGATAGAGATACAAAGCCGAGACGGTTCAGGTCCGGCAGCAGATCTTCGGAGGGAATCGTCATTTCGTGAGGAAGAACCAGCGCCAGCCGCTCTTCGATAACAGGCATGAAAGCCAGGTCGTTGTCGCCTTCCGGCGCTCGGCAGAAACCGACATCGAGCCGGCCATCGAGCAATCGCTGATGCTGCTCTCGCGACGGCAGGTCGTTAAGCGTGATCTGGCTCTCCGCTATGCTTGCCCGAAAGCCGGCGATCAGTTGCGGGGCGGTGACCAGCGTCGATATCCCGAATCCGATGTCGAGCGATCCGGTCAGGCCGGCATTGGCCCGCTGCATCTTCAGGTCGATATCATCACTCAGGCGCAGGAGTGTGCGCGCCTCCTGATGCAGTAGCTGACCCAGGGCTGTGAGCTTGGCGCCATGACGGCCACGCTCGAATAGCGGCCCGCCCGCTGTCATCTCCAGCGCTTGTATCTGCTTGGACAAGGTCGATTGGGTGACGAACAGCTTCGCCGACGCCTTGCCGTAATGGCCGGTGTCAACCAACTGAATGAAGGCGCGGAGAAGTTTAAGATCCATTCGAATATCGAATAATTTCTGTCGAAAGTATCATTTTACGAAAAGATGCCCGAATGGTCAAATCGCTCCATGACAATCAGGAGCAATAGCCGTGACCTTCAAAGTCTCTTCCGTACAGTTTCAGCATCGCGCCGGCGACAAGGCCTACAATCTCTCCCGCATCCTCCATTTTACCGAGGAGGCCGTGCAAACGGGCAACCAGCTCGTGGTATTTCCCGAGATGTGCATCTGCGGCTATTGGCATGTTCCGAAGCTCGATGGCGGAGGTCTGGAGGCTCTCGCCGAACCTCTCTCCGGCCCCTCGGTCTCCTACGTGGCGGCCCTGGCAAAAGACAAGGGTATAGCGATCGGCGTTGGCCTGCTGGAGCGCGGTGAAGATCAGAAATTATACAATAGCTATGTCGTCTGCATGCCCGACGGACAGCGCCATTGCCATCGCAAACTGCATGCCTGGGAGCACAAGCTCATTTCGAGCGGTGACAGATTTACTGTGTTCGATACCCCTTGGGGCATCCGGGCGGGGATATTGATCTGCTGGGATAATAATCTCATCGAAAACGCCCGCGCGACCGCCCTGCTCGGCGCAGAACTGTTGATTGCGCCGCATCAGGCGGGTGGCGGGCATTCCGCCAGCCCGCACGGATTGAAGCGAATTCCGGTTGAGAAATGGGCCCGTCGTCATGAGGATCCCGCCGCCATCGAAGCGGAGTTTCGAGGCCCGAACGGTCGAGAATGGTTTATGCGCTGGCTGCCGTCTCGCGCTCATGACAACGGCATGTTCCTCGTCTTCAGTAACGGCGTTGGTCAGGACGAGGACGAAGTGCGCACCGGCAATGCCATGATTCTCGATCCCTATGGCCGGATCCTGGTCGAGACGTGGCAGGCTGCCGACGCCATGGTGACCGCCGAAATCGATCTCGATTTGCTGGACAAATGTACCGGCCAGCGCTGGATACGCGGTCGCCGTCCCGAGCTTTACGGCTGCCTGACGGAGCCCAATCCGAACGGTCTTGCGCCAATGGAGGCGCGCTTCTCCGAAGCTTCGACCCGAAGCGGTCCGCCCAAAGAGCCGGCCTCATGAGCACAACGCTGGTTTCCTGACCAATCCGGATCCCAAGATGCAGAGGATCCTCGCCTTGCTCATCGTGACGGTGCGCGCTGTCCGGCAATTGCACGGCCGGCGGCGCGGCCGGAGAAGATGCATCCACCCAGGAAGGTCCCTTCGAGTGCATTGTAGCCGTGGACGCCGCCACCGCCGAATCCGGCAGCCTCGCCGGCCGCATACAATCCGGGGAACGGGCTGCCATCGGAGCGCATGACCTGTGAGTCCAGATTGGTTTCGACGCCGCCAAGCGTCTTTCGGGTGAGGATATTGAGCCGCACGGCGATGAGCGGCCCACGTTTGGGATCGAGCAGCCGATGCGGCTTGAGGATGCGCAGCCGATCGCTCAGATAGCGCCGCGCATTCATGATCCCCATCAGCTGGGCGTCCTTGCTGTATTTGTTCTCGCTTTCCCGGTCGCGCGCCAGCACCTGGCGTTCGACATGGTCGTAATCCAGCCTTGGCCCGCGGGCGAGTTCATTCATGCCGGCGACGAGATCCCGCAGATTGTTGCGCACAACGAAGTCGATGCCGTTGCGCTTGAACGCCTCTATCGGTCCGGGTGCGCTCTTGGAGAGCCGGCTACGGAGCAGCAACTTGATGTCCTTGCCTGTGATGTCGGGATTCTGCTCGGAGCCGGACAGCACGAATTCCTTGCCGATGATCGACTCGTTGAGGATGAACCAGGAATAGTCGTGGCCGGTGGAGAGAATCCGCTTCAGCGTTCCAAGCGTGTTGAACCCTGGAAAATTCGGAGCCTCCATGCGGTCGCCATTGGCGTCTAGCCATAGCGGCGATGGCCCCGGAATGATCCGGATTGCGTGGTCGGGCCAGATCGGATTCCAGTTGTGGATTCCCTCGACATAATGCCACATGCGATCGCGATTGATGATGTTGGCGCCCGCCGTCTCAGCAATCCCGAGCATGCGCCCGTCCACATGGGCTGGGACGCCGGGGATCATATGCGCCGGCGCCTTGCCGAGCCGGTCGGTCGGCCAGTTACGGCGGATCAGGTCGAGGTTATGGCCGATCCCGCCGGTGCTCAACACCACGGCCGGCGCACGGTATTCAAAGCTCTCAACTCCGTTCCGTGGCGATTTCTTGCCGCGCTCGAGATCGTCGCATGGCTCGAGCACCGTGCCGCGCACCCCGACCACGGCACCATGTTCGACGATCAGCTCATCCACCTGGTGGCGGAATGCAAAGCGCACCAGGCCGCGCCGCTCGCCATCGAGCACCGGCTCGCGGAAGACGCGCACCAGTTCGGGGCCTGTTCCCCAGGTCAGATGGAATCGTGGCACGGAGTTGCCATGCCCGAGCGCATTGCCGTCGCCGCGCTCCGCCCAGCCGACCGTCGGAACGAAGCGCACACCCAGCTCGTGCAGATATGTGCGCTTCTCGTCGGTTGCGAAGCGAAGATAGGCCTCGGCCCATTTGCGGGGCCAGTAATCTTCGGCCCGGTCGAACTGAGCCGAACCCATCCAGTCCTGCAACGCCAGATCATAAGAATCCTTGATCCGCATCCGCCGTTGTTCGGGACTATCGACGAGGAACAGCCCACCGAGCGACCAGAAGGCTTGCCCGCCTAGATTGTTGCGATTTTCCTGATCGATGACGAGGACCCGGCGTCCGGCCTTTACCAGCTCGTAGGTCGCGACCAGACCGGCAAGGCCTGCGCCGACGACGATCACATCGGGTTCGGTGGTGCTCATACGTTCTGGCCTCCTGATGTTGCGGGTTCTGGATTGCTCGCAAGGCGTAAGCTGACACTTGCGAGGCCGCTAATCTAGGGGTTGCGCTGAGAACTCTCTGCTAATTTTGGATGCAGGGGCTGAACGAGCTTGATGAGCGGCCGCATTTTTCGCCCGTGCGAAACTGTGGCCGCTCTTCGGTGCCAGTTGTTATTGATCGCCCTTTATCGACGCGAGGCGTCGCCAGATCGGGGCCATTGCCTTGGCGATGTCGCGGTAGAGGTCGTAGCGTCTTTCATAGTGAGCCGCCAAATTGACGTTTGGAACGTAGTTGCGCTCCATTTTCACCATCGAGGCTGCACCATCGGTAAAATCCGCGAAGATACCAGCGCCGGTTCCTGCCGCAATCGCTGCTCCAAGCGCGCCTGTCTCACGCGAACGAGCGATCGACACCGGCAAGCCCAGCACGTCGGCAAATATCTGAGGCCAGATCAAGCTTCGGGAACCGCCGCCTGAAAGCACCGCTTCGTTGAAGACGGCCCCTGCCTCGCGCATCGTCTCTATGTGCTCGCGATGACCGAAAGCGACGCCTTCAAGGACGGCGCGGACGAGATGCCCCTTCGTATGCCAGCCGGCAACCCCGTAAAAGCCGGCGCGGGCATTACCGTTCTGCTGCGCCCCATAGAGAAAGGGATGGTAGATCGGGTCGTCCGCGGCCGGCACAATGGCGGCGGCAAGCTCGCCGCAGAGATCGAAGGGTGAGCGCCCGCCTGTGGGGACGTCAGAAAAGAATTCCCGGACCAGCCATTCGAGGTTTGCCGCCGAAGTGGCGCTCGACTCGATCGCCATATAGCGCTCGCGGTCGAAGGTCGAGGACATGAAGACTGGCCCCGCCAGCTGCGGCCTGTCGATGATGACCTGATTGATGCTCCAGGTTCCTGCTATGATCGAGGCATCACCCGTCCGCGTGACGCCGGAGCCGATGGCCGAGGCGATGACATCGAACAGCCCGCCGACAACGGGCGTGCCGGCGGCAAGCCCCGTCTGATTGGCAGCTTCCTCGGTGATCTCTCCCGCAATATCAGCGCTTTCAATTAATGGCGGCAGGAGATCCATGCAGTCGCCGAGGCCATAGGCCTCCATCAACACGCCATCGTAGCGGCGATTGGCGACATCGAGCAGGCCGCATCCGGTCATATCGGACACTTCACTGACCCGCACGCCAGTGAGCCGATTGACGATGAAGTCCTTGCACAGGAAAACCGTGCCGATCCTGGCGAAAGTCTCAGGCCGATGCCGTTTCAGCCAGGCAAGCAAGGTCGGCGTCTGCGATGGCCAGGGCCGCTGCTGGCCGATCGGATAGGTGCGGTCACCGACGCCTTGCGCCTGCCATTCCTCGACAAGGCCAGCCGCTCGGGTATCGAGCGACTGAATGCCGAGCAGCGGTTGACCGTCGCGATCCAGCGCATAGAGCCCGTTTCCATGGCCGGCGCAGCCGACCGCGGCAATGTCCTGCGGCCGGAGCGCCGCCTGCTCGATGCAACTGCGGATCACCTTGCGGGCATTTGCCCAGAGTTCGTCGAGCCCACGCTCCACCTGCCCGGCGCATGGCATGCGGCTATGGCCTTCTTCCGCCGCCGCCGCGATTTCGTTGCCCTCCCGGTCAAAGATCACCGCCTTGATGACAGTGTTGCCGGCGTCGAGCCCCAATAGATAATCTGCCATGCAAAGCCCCTCCCAAGGCCCCAGTCTTCACGATCAGCCGCGCTGGTAAAGCGCGAAAGCGTCCTCGCCGCTTGCATCGTCATGTATGATCGCCATCAACCCACGCACGACCGCGCTCGGATTGGCGTGCTGATAGATGTTACGCCCATAGACCATGCCCATGGCGCCCTGCCGCATCAAGGCCGCTGATTTATCGAAGACGGCCCGAAGGTCTTCCTTACCGCCACCGCGAACCAGAACCGGGCAACGGGCCGCCTCGACCACCCTATGAAAATCCTCCGCATTCGTCGTCGGGTCGGCCTTGACGATATCCGCTCCCATCTCGCGGGCAAGTCGCGTCAAGGTGACGATCTTGTCGGCATCACCATCGACCATATAGCCGCCAGCCTGGTCGACCGGCTGCATCACAAGAGGCTCAATCATCAGCGGCAAGCCATACTTGTCGCAGTCGGCGCGCACGCGGGCAATATTCTGCACACATTGGCGAAAAAGGTCCGGCTCGTCTGGGAGCATGAAGAGATTGACGACGACGCAGGCCGCATCCATTTCGATCGCGCCGATCAGCGGTTCGGCCTCGTTCTGGAGCACGGCCCACATGTCGCGGTGCCGCGTGCGGTTATATGGGTTTCCCATGTCGATGCGCATGACCAGCGCCGGCTTGTTCCTGCCGGCCACATCTTGCAGCAGATCCGCCTGGCCGTAATTCATCTGGATTGCGTCCGGAGCCGCTTTCACCAGGGTCTCGACCACAGCCGGCATGTCTTCGAGACCGTTGAGGAAGGACGGCTCGTTGCAGACGCCGTGATCGATGGCTACGTCCAGGCAACGGCCGCCATTGAACAGCCGGTTCATCCGGACTTTGCTGTTGCTTCGCATTCTAGGCTCCTTTGTTCGTTCCGTTCGGAAAGGGTGCGTTCGGTGACGCCGTGGCGGTCACGCAAGAGGGTGAGAAAGCGGTCGCGCTCGGCACTCCGCTCTGCCGGCGTCCAGGCTTTTTCCGACGCCAGAAGATCGAGCGTCGCGTCCATCATCTGCTGGGAGAGATTGCCCGATATGGCAAGCGTGGTGCGCCTCAGCAGCAGATCGTCGAGATGCTCGGCCGCTTCGTTGCGGATGAGGAAGATGAGCTCACGCTCGGAATAATCCGGATGGGGTGTTGGCCTGTCGGATGCGATGGCGATGAAGCCCGCAATTGCTTCGGCCTGCGTACCGTAACGGCCGAAAAGCACCGCCATGCGGCTACCCGGAATTCCCTTTTCAGCCGCCACTTGAGCGATCCATGCGGCGCGATCGAGCGGAAAGCGCCGGCCGCCGCCGATCGCCCGGTCGGCTGTCGAAATTTGCCGCTCTTTGCCCAGTCGCTCCAGAGCGAGATCGGCCGCGAGTTCGCCGAACGATCGAAAGGTCGTCCACTTGCCGCCGATCATGCACACGACCGATGGGCCGCCATCGGAGTCGTCCACGACCGTGCAGAAATGATCGCGAGGAATGCGGCCGGTGAAACTGTCCGTACTCGCAGGCAGCGGACGCACGCCCGAGAACTGGAAGTTGATCTCTTCCGGCCGGATTTTGATATCTGGAAGAACGAAGGACAGGGATTGCAGGATATAGTCCCGCTCGTCCGCCTCGCAGCGCACGCTATCGGGATCGTCGATGCGAATATCGGTGGAGCCGACGAGAACCTTACCCAGATAAGGAAACAGGATGCAGATCCGGCCATCCTCGTTCTCGTAGTAGATCATATGGCCGGCGAGCGCGTCATAGAGCGCCGCATTGTCGATGATGAGATGGGATCCCTTTGTGCCGCCCATCAGAGGGGCCGTCCGTGTTTCGGGTTTGAAGAGCGTGCCGTTGGTGATGTCGATCCATCCGCCAGTTGCGTTGATGATGAGTGTGGGTTCGATTGCCGTCGAAGAGCCGGTGATGGTGTCGTGGACGAGATATCGGCCCTCCCCCATCGCGCGGATGTCGGCATAGTTCAGTGCCTTCGATCCCGCAGAGAGGCCGTCATCCAGCAACTCGACTCCCAGGCGCTCCGGGTGGCTGACCCAGGCGTCGTAATAGGTGGCGGAACTCTTGATGTCGGCATTGAGCGCCGGCCACTTGGCAAGCGTGCTGCGCCGGCCGCGGAACTGATGGCGCGGCATCATCGCCCGCTTGCGCGTCAGGAAGTCGTAGATGCTGAGACCTGCCTTAATGGCGATGGCGCCGCGGCGGCTGGGCCGGCGTGACAGTCCCAGAAAACGGACGAGACCATTGCCAAGTCCGGAGAAGATATCGAAGACCGGCACGGTCGTCGGCAGCGGCGCAACATAATGCGGAGCATTGCGCAGCAACCTGTCACGCTCGGCGAGCGATTCCTGCACCAGCTTGAACTCGCCGTTCTCCAGATAACGAAGGCCACCATGCACCATGCGCGACAATGCGGCGCTCGCCCCGGAGCAATAATCGTGCTTCTCGACCAGAAGCACGTCGAGCCCCTGCAGCGCCAGTTCCCGGAAGACACTGATGCCGTTGATGCCGCCGCCGATGACACACACGTCCACCTTCGGGCTCCGGCGAAGCCCGTCCAACGTCTCTTCACGATTCATGATGGTGATCCGTTACCTGTCCATATCGGTCAGTTTCGCTGAAATGGCTGCATCGATGGCTGATTGATCATCCGCGCCCAGCCGGATGGTTCCGGCCCGGGCATTGTCGAGCGCCTGTGCGGGATTGCGCGCGCCGCAAAGGGCGAAGGTGACACCGGGCTGGGCAAGCGTCCAGGCGATGACGATCTGGGCAATGCTGGCCTCATGTTTATCAGCCACCGGCCGGATGGCGTCAGCAAAAGCGAGCGCCCTCTGGCGGTTGGAAACGGAAAAACGCGGATTGTCCCGCCGCTGATCGTCGCCGGAAAAGATCCGATCAGGCCCGATAGCACCGGACAAAAGGCCGAGCGCCAGCGAGGAGTAGCTGAGCGTCGAGACCCCGTTTGCCCGGGTCAGCGGCAGCAGGTCGGCCTCGATCTCCCGGTCGATCATGCTGAAGCGCTCCTGGATGGCATCGAGACCCCCGGTCGCAATATAGGCTTGCAGTTCGGAGGCACCGACATTGCTGGCGCCGATCGCCCGGATTTTGCCCGACGTCTTCAGATCTTCCAGCGCCCGCATCGTCTCCTCGATCGGTGTCGTCGGATCCTGCCAATGGGTGATGTAAAGATCGATGTAGTCGGTGCCGAGGCGCCTCAGGCTTTCCTCGGCTTCGTGGAAGATTGCATCGCGACCAAGGTAGCGGTGGACCGGCCTGCCATCCTGATCGAAGAAATGCCTGCCCTTGTCGGTATGCCACACGAGACCGCATTTGGTGGCGATCACTGCCTTGTCGCGGCGCCCGGCAAGCGCCTTGCCGACGATTTCTTCCGAGTGGCCGAGGCCGTAGGCCGGCGCAGTATCGATGAGCGTGACGCCGGCATCGAGCGAGGCCTGGATCGCGGCGATCGATTCCGCTTCATCCGTGCCTCCCCACATCCAACCGCCGATCGCCCATGTTCCGAGGCCGACCGCTGAAGCGCTGACGTCCGAGCCGCCTATCTTGCGTATCAATTGTTGCCCATTCATGCGCGCTGTCCTTCGCTATTTGCCAGCGCCAGAACGCGCGCGCCGGTCGCTTCGTCGGTGACCAGCGTATCGAGATGATGGCCGCGCATGACGCTGAGGATCGGGCCTGCCTTGTTCGGGCCGCTTGCCACACCGATCTTCGTCGGGATCGAGGCAAACTCCGGAAGAGTTAGCGAGACGAGGGAGCGGTTAAGGCTGTAGTCGCAAACACGGCCCTCATCATCGAGCAGATGCGCAAGCAATTCGCACGAGGCGCCGGAGCGCTCGATTGCGGCACGGTCCGTGCTCGAAGAGGGGTGCAGGTCGTAGTAGCTGGAGTCATCGGAAAGAATGGAGCCGATGCCGACGATTGCGACCTTGGCGTCGCGCGCCTGCCTGAAGACGTCGGCAACGGAGCGCATGTTGATCAGCATGTCACGTTCGGCAGCACTATCGGCAAAGAGAGGCGCATGGATCTGGAATGAGTGGCCGCCCAGGCGGTCGGCCATCATCGTCGAGACGTGGTTCACATCGGTATAGTGCTTGCCCTGGACGCAGCCCGTTGCCGGGATAACGGCGACATCGAAGCGGCGCGGTGCCTGAAGACCGGCCACGACAGCGCTGACACCCTTGCCGCCGGTGATGCAGATCGTATCGCCGTCTGCGATGTGCTCGAGCAGCAGACGGGCCGCTGCTTCGCCGACCGTCTGCAGCGTGGTCTGCAGATTATCCGACACCGTCGGCACGACGATGGCGCGGCTGATGCCGCCAAGGGCCAGAAGCTGCTCCTCCATGTCGACCAGCGGCTCAACAGGGGATTTGATCTTGATCTCGACGAGACCGAGCTGGCGGCCGCGCTTGATCAGCCGGTTGACGGTCGCATGCGAGAGGCCGAGCTGGTCGGCGATCTGCGCCTGCGTCAGGCCTTCGAGGAAGTGCAGGACGAGAGCCTGGTGCATCTGGCGCGCGATGACGATTTCCTCGCGAGGCGCAGATGGGGATTTCTGCTTTGCAATCGGCATGTCAGGCAGCCTTCCGCTTGTGAAGGAAATGGTCGATGGAAACGGCTGTCAGGAGAATGCAGCCTTTGATCATGTCCTGCCAATAGACCGATACGTTGAGCAGGATCAGCGAGCTTGAGACGACAGACAGAAGCGCGATGCCGAGAATGGCGCCGAGGATCGTGCCGGAACCACCGCTCAGGGACGCGCCGCCGATAACTGCCGCGGCGATGATGTTGAGCTCCATGCCGACGCCGAAAGTCGGGGTCGCAGCACCAAACCTGGACATGTAGATGACACCGGCAACGCCTGATAGCGTGGCGCAGAGGACGGTGACCCAGAATTTGACCTGATTGGTCTTGATGCCGGAATAGAGCGCCGCCTTCTCGTTACTGCCGGTATAGAAGACCTTGCGGAAGGCCGTTGCCCGGCGCAGCAGGAAATCGAAGATGGCGACCACGGCGACGAAGATCAGGATGACATAGGGTACCCCATAGAATGTGCCTTGCCCGACCGCCTTGAACGAAGGCGGCAGCGTGAACAGCGAAAGCGGCGTGCCCTTGGTAATGATGAGGCAGATACCCCGCACGATCACCATGGCGGCCAGCGACGTGATGAAGTGATTGAGGCCGATGACCGTGACGAAGAAGCCCATGGCACACCCGATCAGAGCGCTGGCGAGGATGCCGATCAGCGACGCGCTCCATGGATCCAGTCCCATCAGGAACAGCGACCCGGACAGAACCATCGAGAAGCAGACGACCGACCCTACCGAGAGGTCGATGCCACCGACGATCAGAAGGATCGTCATGCCGACGACGACGATGCCCTCCACCGAGAACGACATCAGCATCGCCCTGAAATTGCCGAGCGTCAGGAAATGCGGGGAGGCAAAGCTCATGAGGATGCAGAGGGCGAGAATGATGGCGATGAGACCTGCTTCCCGCATCGTTCCGAGCTTCCGCCAGGAAGAAGCACGCTCCCTCGTCGCCGCCAATGCGTGATCTGTCATTGTCTTGTCCCCCGTTTCTGCTTTTTCCTCAGACGGCATGCTCTGATGCCTTCGATGTGGTGTGTTGCCCAGCGCCGATGCCCGAAGCGAGCCGCATGATGGCCTCTTCCGTCATCGCCGCGCCTTCGACTTCGCCGGCGATGGTGCCTTCGCGGATGACGATCGCCCGGTCGCAAAGACCGAGAAGCTCCTGCAATTCCGAGGTGATGACGACGATGCCGATGCCGGAGCGCGCGAGATCACGCAGCAGGCGATGAATCTCGGACTTCGCGCCGACGTCGATGCCGCGCGTCGGCTCATCGAGAAGGATCACTTTCGGATCGACCGCCAGCTGCTTGGCGATGGCGACCTTTTGCTGATTGCCGCCGGAGAGCGATGAGACCGGCATGTCGATGCCACCCATGCGAACGCCGAGACGGCGCGCAAGCTCCCCTGCCCGATCCGCTTCTGCCTTCGCATTCAAGAGCCCGAACCGTCCGGTCAGCGACTTCAAATCGAGAGCGGCAATGTTCTGCGCAATCGACAGATTGAGAAAGACGCCGGACCCTTTGCGATCCTCCGAGAGATAGACGACGCCGGCCCGCACCGCGTCTGCATAGGAAGTCGCCCGAAGCGCACTGTCCTGTAATCGGACCTCGCCTGTCGTTGTCTGGCGCAGCCCGCAGACGCCTTCGGCTATTTCGGTTCGTCCGGAGCCGATCAGGCCACCGATCCCGAGAATTTCGCCTTTGCGCAGTTCGAAGCTGACATCGTGGAAGCGCTTGCCGTCACCAAGGTTTTGGACGGAGAGAATGGTTTGGTCGTTGCGCTCCGCCGCCTGCTGCTTTTCCGGATAGAGCTGGGTGATCTCGCGTCCGACCATGCGGCGCACCACATCCTCAGCGGTGATATCCGACACCCGTTCGGTCGAGACATAGCGGCCGTCGCGAAAGACGGTGACGCGGTCGCAGAGGCTGAAAATCTCCGCCATGCGGTGGCTGATGTAGACGATCGAGATGCCCTGGGCCTTCAGATCGTTGATGATGCCGAAGAGCACCTGTGCTTCCGTGACCGTCAGCGCCGCCGTCGGCTCGTCGAAGATCAGAACCCGGCAATCGAGCGTCAGCGCCTTGGCGATCTCGACGAGCTGCTGGCTTGAAATCGGCAGTTCGCTGACCTTCTGGCGGACATCGATCGGAGCAAGGCGGTTCATGACAGACTGCGCTTCCCGCTCCAGCCGGGCGAAATTCATGAAAGGCGAGCGGCGGCGATTTGTGGCCGCCATGAACATGTTCTCGGCAATGGTGGCGTCCGGGCAGAGGGCGATTTCCTGGTGCACGAGACCTATTCCCAAGGTCTGGGCATGGGCCGGAGAGGCAATCTTCACATGCGCGCCATCGATGAGGATTTCTCCTTCGTTCGGCTGCAGCACGCCGGCGATGATGTTCATGAGCGTCGACTTGCCTGCGCCGTTCTCGCCGCAGAGCGCATGCACCTCGCCCCTTTCCAGGGCGAATGTCACATCCGTCAGCGCCTTGATGGCGCCGAAGCGTTTGCTGACATTGCGTATCTCCAAGACCGGTGCTGGCATCGTGACATCCTCTCCCTTGCCCACCCTGCATCGGCTGTCCGGGATTTCCTCATCCCGGACAGCCGTTTCGCAAGGCTTACTCCTCGATACCCTTCGTACCACGACGCTTCAGGTACTTGTCCCAATAGAAGTCGTCGGCATTGGCGGCTGTCACGATCGATAGGCCGTTATCGACGAAGGGAATGCTCATCGGGTTGAAGCCGGAACGCTTGGCGTCGTTCATCGGGTCGATCAGCTCGGGATGCTTGGCAAACCAGAGCATCATGAAGCCCATGTAACCCTGCATGCCCTGGTTTGGGTTGATCGAGCCGAACACTTCGCCGGCCTTGATCATGTCGAGAATGTTGGCGTTGACGTCGGCGCACATCACGAGGATCTTGCCACCGCTTTCCTTGTTGGCCTGGGCTGCGCCGATTGCCGAGTTCGCCTCGGGCATGAACACGGCATTGAGGTTCGGGTGCGCCTGCACCAGGCTCATGAGACCCTGATAGGCCTTGTTGGGATCCTGGTTCGAGGCCGCGCGGCCGACGAGCTTCATGTCAGGATACTTTGTTTCCATGCGAGCGATGAAAGCGGCGATGCGCTTGTCGTGATTGTCCTGGCCCGGATTCTCCAGAACGGCATATTCGCCCTTGCCACCGAGCTTTGCGGCAATCGCGTCGGCAGCATAGGTGCCTTCACGCGTATTGTCCGAGGTGATGAAGGAGATGCGCTTGGAAAGCGGCGAATCCGCCGCGAAGGTGACGACCGCCGTGCCCTGATCGATCGCGCGGTTGATCGGCTCGATGAACGGGTCGGAATTCATCGGATGGACGAGAATGCCGGCCGGGTTCTGGGCAAGTGCCTGATCGAACGTGGCGATCTGCTTGTTGACGTCATATTCCGGCGTGCCCGTATAGGCGGTCTCGCAGCCGAGCTGGCGGCCGGCCTGCTTGAACATCTCATAGACCGGGAACCAGTATTCGACGCCGGATACCATGACGTTCATGACGTATTTTTCGCCGGGCTTGCAGCGAAACGGATTGTCCGTCTCGGCTGCGGACGCCGTCGAGACGAATGCCGCTGCGGCCAGAACAGCCATTGCGGTCGTGCTTAGAAATTTGCGCAAAGTTCCTCCCCGGAGGCCGAAGCCCCTTCCCAAATGTCCCCTGGCCACCCTTGTGGAGGCCGATGATCCCAATGAAGATCGAAACTCCTCCTCGAGCTCCGATGGGGACAAGAAACCGCATGGCCTGCGTATTGTCAATATAATTCATCATGTGAAATATATTTCTTAGCGCTGCGGATTTTTGGGGATGGATGGCAAGATGGGCCTGCGTAAAGCCGGCTAAGCCTCGGTCAGGCGTTGGCCACCTGCATGGGATGGGCGGTTCTGGTGCCGAGCAGGACCAGCGGCACAGCAATTGCAAAGACGACGACGACCGATAGCCAGATGGCGCCGGGCCACTCTTTCTGGACGGCAAAGTAGAAAGTCGAGAATGCCAGAGGGCTTATAATGGAGGCCAGGCTCACCGCCGATGTCAGTACGCCCTGGAACTGGCCTTGGCTGGCCGAATCGACCTGCCGGGTGGCGAGCGCCTGGAATGCCGGCGTGCCGATGCCGGCAAGGGCGAAGATCGGCATGATCGCGAAGACGATCCAGCCCTGGTTGGCGAAAGCCATGGTGACAAGAGCGATGCAGGCGCAGGCTATCCCGGTGATCGCGGCCCATCGCTCGCCGAGCAGCTTTGTCGCTGGGCCGGGCAGGAAGATCTGCACCAGCGTCTGGCAGACACCGAAGGCACCCAGCGAAAGGCCGATCCACAGACCATTCCACTGGAACGTATCGAAGCCCCACAATGCCCAGCACGTGCCATAGGCCTCGCCGGTGGCACTCAGGATGAAATAGACGAGGACGATCGGCAGAAGTCCCTTCATCGAGAAGACCCAGCGCAGCGGTCGAAGCGGGTTGAGAACGGCCAGATTAATCTTCTGGCGAGACGGAGTGCGAGATTCGGGCAGGACGAAGAAAGCCAGCAGCAGATTGCAGCCGTTCAGAACGGCAGCGGCGATGAAAGGGAGCCGCAGCCAATGGTCGCCGAGCAAGCCGCCGAGCACTGGCCCGACTATGAAGCCGATACCGAACATGGCGTTGAACAGGCCGAAGCGGCGTGCTCGCTTATCCTCGGGCGAAATGTCGGTGATATAGGCCGTTGCCACAGAGATATTGGCGCTGGTCAAGCCGGCGATTGCGCGGCCGAGCAGCAGCATCCAGAGCTGCGGGGCGAACGCCATGATGACGTAGTTGATCGCCGCACCCGCCAGGGAAATGAGCAGCACGGGGCGCCTGCCGAGATTGTCGCTGAGAGCACCGAGCACCGGCGCGAAGACGAACTGCATGGCAGCGTAAAGCGCCGTCATGATACCGATATAGGGCGCGATGTTCTGGGTGTGCGTCACATCCTCGAGAAGGCGGGGAAGAATGGGAAAGATGAGGCTAATGCCGACGGCGTCCAGGCAGATCGCGGCAAAGATGACGATAAGAGGCTTGTTCATAGGGTTTCAATCCATGGAAATGATGAGCTTGCCGGTCACGCGCCCTTTGGCGCTGACCTCCATCGCCTCAGCGGTTTGCTCAAGCGGAAAGGTCTGTTCGACGTGCAAGCGGAAAAGGCCTTCGGAATAGAGCCGAGCCACATCGATGAAAATCTGCTCGGGGTTCTCGGGAGGGCCGTGTGAAAATTTTGCGCCGTATTCCTCAGCTGAGAAATCGGCGACGGAAAGAACGTGGGTGGGATCGCCGACGATATCGATCAACTCGGGTATGATTCCCGAGCCGGCGAGATCGAGGGCAGCGTCAATGCCATCTGGCGCCAGCTCCCTTAGACATCCTGCCAGCCCTGGGCCGTATGGGGTCGGGATGGCGCCGAGTCCGCGCAGATAGTCATGCTTTGGCGCGCTCGCGGTGCCGATGACGATCACCCCACGCAGGCGCGCAAGCTGGACGACAGCCGTGCCGATCCCGCCTGCAGCGCCGCTCACCAGCAACGTCTCGCCGGATTTGATGCCGACTTCGTCAAGGGCACGCGTTGCCGTGTCGACGATGACAGGCAGGCCGGCGGCGACATCAAACGGCAGATCATCCGGCTTGTGCGCCCAATGCGTGAGAACCGCATGTTGAGCCATCGTGCTTTCGCCGAAACCGAAGACGGCGTCTCCGATCGCCATGTTCGAAACGCCCTGGCCGACCTCGTCGACAATGCCTGACGCTTCGACGCCGAGACCCGATGGAAACGCCACCTCCTCGAAGTCGCGATACTGTCCGTCCCGACGCTTCCAGTCGGAGGGGTTGACTCCACCGGCCCGGACGGCAATGCGCACCTGACCCGGGCCGGCATGCGGTTCATCGATCTCGACGACATGCAGGACTTCCGGTCCTCCATATTCGTTGAATTGGACAGCCTTCATGATGCTTCGCTTTCGGTCTTCGTCGTCTGTGCAGTTTCGTGATTTATCGATACTAAGTCCAATAATAGACTGAGTACACATTATCGCTACTCTCACCGGGAGTGGCCGTCAACAGAAAATGTGTACTCAGTATAAAATTCCTGCTATCAACCTCTCCATGACCACTCCGACCGACCTGCGAACCCGTAAACGCCTCGCCACGCGTCAGAACATCTCGAATGTCGCGACGCGCCTCTTCTTCGAGCGCGGCTTCGACCATGTGACGGTGGACGAGATCGCCGCTGCCGCCGACGTTGGGCGGATGACGGTGTTCAACTATTTCCCCCGTAAGGAGGACATGCTGTTCGATCGCGATGAGGAGGCGCGCGAAATGCTGCGCGAGGCCTTGCGGCAGCGTGAGGCCGGCGTCACTCCGATCGAGGCCTATCGTCTATTCGCGCATCGGCTGGTTGCGGAGGAGAGCCCTGCCGTCGATTTTTCGGCTCGCAGCCAGGGCTTCGTAAAGACGATCGAAGGCAGCGAAACGCTGAAGGCCCGGGTAAGAGCGATACGCGACGAGATCGCGCAGGTCGTGGCGGTGGCGCTATCGGAAAGCGTTGGGCGGGAAGCAACCGATCCCGACGCCAAACTGGCGGCCAGCCTGCTACTGGCGACCTGGGCCGTCGCCCTCATTCAGGGTCACATGACCTTTCGGCACCGCCAGGACACAAAGGAAGCAAAAGCCGCCTTTCTCGCTGTCGTCGACAAGGGAACCATCGGCCTTAAGGCTGCATTGGCGGGCACGCCTTACGCATAGCCTTGTTGAGCAGCTCAGCTATTACTGATCGGCGTCTAGGTCGTAGATGCGGCCTGTCAGCCAAGCCGGCCAATCGCGCTCAAAAAGCGACTTTGCGCTTTCGTCGAACCGCCGGATCGGGCGTGTACGGATCTTCATGGCGTCACCTTCAAGCCAAACGATGATCTGTTCGTCCCGATGGGCATCCTGTTCGCTTCTGAAGCGGTATTCCTCGAGAGGGCCGGAACGATCAAACGGCAGCGCGTCCCCTACCCGATCACATATGGCGCGGGCGCCGCGGCTACCGCCACCGTTCTGGATGAAGTAGTCCAGCGCGAACAATACCGCCTCCGATGCAAGCGCCATATGCCGCCATTGCAGGGCTCGCCCCGCTTCCGCTGCCCTTTCATACGCTATTCCGTTTTCGCGGATTTGAGTGCTAAGCTGACTTGCTGCCACCAAGGCTTCAGCGACGCTGCTGCCGTCACAGATGATGCCAGCCTTCTCGCTCATGCGAGCCTGTACTTCGGCCCGGATTGACTTCACCGTCAGCGGGCTATCCGGTTTCAGCGTTTCGAGCAGATTGGAGACCCCCGCTCGGGCGGTCGCCGTGATATCGGTCTTGGGAGCAATCTTTGCCTTGCCGCTCGCCCCAATGTGCTCGGCCGCCCTTGTGCCAAAGACCTGACCCGCGTTCAGCGCGGCGCCACCCGGCCGCGTCACGCCATGTGTGCCGGCCGCCTCGCCGATGGCGTAGCAACCTGCAAGACTGCTGCGACCCCAGGTGTCGACCAGAATGCCGCCGTTCATATGCTGGTTGTTGACGGCAAATTCGAGCGGCTCGACTGCGATGTCGACCTTGTAGCGGCGATAAAGCTCGATCGCGAGCGGGTTCATGTGCCGCAGGCGCTGGATTGGAAGATCCTGGTTCGCGCCGGCATTGCCCAGATATTGTTTCACGTCGTCGTCAAGCCGTTCGAGCGAAAAGGGCTGGTCGCCGGGTACCGGCAGCGGGTTCCTGTTGAAATCCATGAAGACCCGGCAGCCCGCCGCATTTTCGCGGTAGATGGCCAGATCCACGAGGCTTGAGCCGAAATCCAGCATCCGGGTGGAGTGAAACGGCCACTGATACCCCTTGCGGAAGACGTTCGAGGCCATCTCCTGGGTGCTGCGATAATATTGCGCCAGGAAATGATGCTCGTTTCCATCGGCGTCGACGGAATAAATATGCGGGATCGCCTGGACATAGGTTCCCGAGAGGTTCCAGGGAAACCCTTCCCGGCGCGTGCCGATGCCGAACTGGCTCTCCGTCAGGTTGACAAGTTCGAGGCCTGCCTCCAGCGCCAGACCGAGCGATCCGAAACAGCCATTTGGATAGACGCTATCCCGATAAAGTTCACCGGGCCCTCCCGCCGCAAGCACCAGCACCCCGCAGGAAAACAGGGCGATGCCGAAGGGGTTGGCGTCAGTCCGGTCGGCGGCGCGGATCGCCAGCACGCCCACGACCCTGCGGCCCTCGCCGTCGTCTTCAGTCAGGATCTTCACGGCTGTCGTGTGATTGCAGATCGGAACATTGAGCCGGATTGCCTCTTCGGCCAGCACCTTGACCATCAATCGCGATGTGCGTGGGCCGCAACTGGTGGCTCGGCCCACTTCATCGTGATCCGTCTGATATCGGAGCGTGCCCCCCAAGGGGTCCTGCGGCAACGGCAATCCCAGGAATTGCAGCGACGCCATCATGCGGGCGGAACCGACAGCCTCGACATAGGCGGTGTCCTCGTCCATCGCGCCACCGGCGCGGATGGCGCGTGCCATCGCCTTGAAATTATCGCCCTGATCGGCGGTGTTCGCCGTGTGAAGCGTCTGCTTGTCGGAGCCGGAACAGGCCGAGGTGCCGCCCCAGGCGCTCTGGCTCATGACGACGACATCGTCACCGCGCCGCTTCATTTCGACGGCCGCGCGTAAACCCGCAGCCCCCGATCCTACCACAACACAGCCGGCCCTGTAGACTGGCACATCGATGCCGGCGAGGGTCACCGTTTCGGATGAAGCCGCCTCTGCCGAAAGCTTCGGCATACCGACATCCGTCAGCGCGTCAAGAATATGTTGAGGGACATCAATGGTCATGGCGTCTGTCCTTGCGATAGGCGTCCGGTCACGCGAAGGGGATGTCAACCCAGCGCTTGAGGCGCGAGGATTCCATGCACGCGTCGACGATCTGGCAGATGTGATGACCGGTCTCGAATGTCGGCCACATGGGCGTGTTCGTGGTGATCGAGCGGATGACCTCGGCAACCTCGATGATCTTGCTCTCATTGTAGCCGAGCGCGAAGTTCGGCAGTGGCAGAAAGGCCCTGAAGGTCGGGTTCTCCGGACCGACATCGATCTCGCGAAAACCGGCTCTGCCGGCGCGATCGTCATTCGAATAGAAGCGCAGGCGGTTCACCTCGTCGTAAGTATAGGCGAGGCTGCCCTTGGTGCCGTAGATCTCATAGGTCTGCATGAATTTGCGGCCGGTTGCCACGCGGCTGAAATCGACAATGCCGCTTGCGCCGTTCTCAAAACGGCAAAGCAGGTTTGTGGCGTCGGGATTGGTAATCTCCGCCCAGGCCTCGTCGCCCTTCAGCTTGACCTGCTCACCATAGGCAAGACCCTCGACGACCGGCCGTCTCGGCGTCACGATCAGATTGTCGGCGATCAACGAGCTGACGCGGCCGACCAGAAACTCCATGAAGCTGAAAATATGCGAACCGGTGTCGCCGACAATACCGGTCGGGGCGAGCTTGCCGTCGGCGCGCCACATGAAGGGGGCGCTCGGGTCTCCATACATGTCGACATGCTGGCAGCCACGAAACATCTTGATCTCGCCGATTTCACCCGTCTCAATGATCTCCTTGGCAAGATCATGGACCGGATTTCGCGGGAAGGCATGGCCGACACGGGTGATCACGCCCTTGGCCTTGGCGATATCAGCAAGCTCGCGCGCTTCCTTGGCCGTATTTGCCAGCGGCTTCTCGCAATAGACGTGCTTTCCCGCCATCAAGGCCGCCTTGGCGACTTCGTAGTGCAGGCTGTCGGGCAGGCAGATATCGATCAGATCCACCTCCGGATCGCTCACCGCCTCCTTCCAATCCTGCAGGATCTTTGCGTCGGGCGCCCTGCGCGCCAGATCCTCGTGAACCTTCGGACTGGCTTCGACAAGCGCAACGACACGCGCGGTGCCGCCCGATACACCAAAGAAATGCGGGAAGGTCTGATAGGCCATGGTATGGACCTTGCCCATCCAGCCCGATGCCCCGAGCACTGCTACCTTGATTTCGGCCATTCTTGTCACTCCATGGACCGCCGATCCTCGTGGGACCGGTCGGCAAATGATTGTCAGCTGTTCGCCATCGCGATTTATGCGGACCTAGCGAACGTCGGCCCGTGCCCGGGGACGCGTGTCGTTGCGTTCATATGAAAAGATCGTTGCGGGAAGCGGTGGCAGACCGCGGATCAGATCCGATCCCTTCTCACCCACCATGATGGTCGGCGCATTGGTATTGCATGAGGGAACGCGTGGCATGACGGAGGAGTCGCAGACCCGCAACCCGTCAAGGCCATGGACTTTCAGGTCTAGGCCGACAACCGCATCTAAGCCCGTGCCCATCTTGCATGTCCCGACGGGATGATGGTCGGTCTTGGCATTGGCGCAGCCGTAATCGAAGAGCTGCTCGTCAGTCATCACCTTCGGGCCGGGAAGGCGCTCGGCCATGACATATGGCTTGAGCGCGGCCTGCTGCATGATTTCGCGCGCGATCTTCAATCCCTCCAGAGACATCGCCCTGTCGTGCGGATCCGACCAGTAGTTGGGATCGATCAGCGGAGCTGCAGCAGGATCCGCCGATGACAGGCGCACGGTTCCGCGCGACCTTGGGTGCAGATAGGCGGAGTTGAGAGTCACGCCGGCGTTCTTCAGACGCTCGACGCCTGCCTCGATGCCCGATCCGAGCCCGAGATGGAACTGGATGTCGGGAGAACGCGCATCCGGATCGGCATACCAGAATCCACCCGTCTCGAAGAGCGACGAGGCGACCGGTCCGGTGCGAAACAGAACATATTGGATGCCGGCCCAAAGCGTCCGGTGGAGTTTCGCCACGCCGTCATAGGTATGGTCGCCAGTGCATTCGGCGATCACGAAGAGATCGAGATGATCCTGCAGGTTGCCACCCACGCCGGGCAGATCGTGCAGCACCTTGACCCCGGCCGATCGCAGGTGGTCGCCAGGGCCGATGCCCGACTGGAGAAGAAGTTTCGGCGAGCCGATTGCGCCCGAGGAGACCAGCACTTCGCGTTCGGCCCGAACGATCTCCGTGCCATTCTTGCCGGCGATCTCGACCCCGACGGCGCGCTTGCCCTCAAGCACGATGCGCGACACGCGCGCGCCGGTGCGAACCGTCAGGTTCTTGCGATCCTTGATCGGCGAGAGATATCCGAGCGACGCCGACGACCGCCGGCGATTGCGTTGCGTGAGCTGATAGAAGCCGACGCCTGCCTGCTGACGGCCATTGAAGTCGTGATTGTAGGGAATTCCGAGTTCCTGACCTGCGCGAATATAGGCGTCGCAGATCGGTAGCGGTGCGGCGGGCATCGAGACACCCAAAGGGCCGCCATAGGAATGATAGTCGTCGGCGAAACGCTGATTGTCCTCGGCCCGCTTGAAGTAGGGAAGGATGGAGCGGTAATCCCAGCCATCGCATCCGTCTTCGCTGGCCCAGAGGTCGTAGTCTGCGGCATTGCCGCGAGTATAGAGCTGCGCATTGATCGAGGAGCCGCCGCCGATCACCTTGGCCTGGGTGTAGCGGAGCACCCGCCCCTTCATGTGCTTCTGCGGCACGGTCTCCCAGCCCCAGCTTGCAACGCCCTTCGTCATCTTGGCGAAGCCGGCCGGCATGTGGAACAAGGGGTTCCAGTCACCGCCGCCGGCCTCGAGCAGGAGGACCTTGACATCCGGGTCTTCGCTCAACCGGTTTGCGAGCACGCATCCTGCGGGTCCGGCACCTGTTATGATATAGTCGAAAGCCATGTTGTGATCCTGTTATATGCGCGGCGTTGACAGGCCAGCTTCTGCGCCGATGTCTGTCTGCTTCAAATCCTTCGACGCGATGTGATCGGCGACCCGCAATGCCTGGCTTGCAACCGTCAGTGCCGGATTGACGGCGGCTGACGTCGGCAGGAAGCTTGCATCCACGACAAACAGGTTTTCATGGTCATAGGCGCGGCAGAAGGTATCGAGCGGCGCCGTTGCCGGATCATGGCCGATACGGACGGTGCCGCACTGGTGCGAAGGGGTCCGCTTGTCGAAGGGTCTGGCGAGAATGATCGGAAAGCCGATTGATTTCAGAATGCCTTTCAGCTTGGCGACGAGCGCCAGATGCGCATCCCAATTGGTCCGCTTCCATTGCAGGACGATCCTGTCTCCGTCGACCATGATGCGGCTTTCGGGATTGGGCATATCCTCGCTCATCGCGTAGAAGTCGATGGCATGGCCGGCGACGAGGCCGAGAAGCCATTCGGGAACATGGGGAAGAGACCCTTTGAGGATCTTGCCTGAGACCCGGCCGAGAAGCTGGACATTGCCAAGCGGCGGCCCCCCTTCGCCATCGGACAGATAGAAGTCGTTGAAGGCGAATGTCTTCTGATAGACGGAAGTGTTCCTGAAACCTGGCGAGATGCCGATCACGGCCGAAGAATTGTGGTTCATGAAATTGCGCCCGACCTGATCGGAAGAGTTCGCAAGTCCACTCTTGTAACGGTCGTTGGCGGAGCGCAGCAGAAGGGCTGAGGACTGGACCGCACCGGCTGAGAGAATGACGATCTTCGGCGACACCGAAAGGGTTTGGCCGTTCTTCAGATAGACGACCTTTTCGATCAGTCCACCCGCGCCGGTATCGAGCCTGACCACGCGCGCATTCGTTTCGAGCCGCACGTTTTCATGCCGAAGTGCGGCGGCCAGCGCCACCGTCTCGGCATCCATCTTCCCATCGGCGGAATTTGGATGCGCATCCCAGGGCGTCTGCGCCTTTGCCAGCCACCGGTCGATATCGACACCCAATGGCAGCGAGAACGGATGAAGCCCTTTCTTCTTGATGCGCGCCCTCACATCCGCGATCGGCTCCTCGTCGGGAACCGGCGGATAGTCGTAGCTGCCCGAATGAAAGGGCTCCGTCGGATCTTCTCCGAGCGCTCCCCGCACATTGTACAGGCGTTCCGCGCGGCTATACCAGGGCTCCAGTGTGTCGTAGGGAAAGGGCCATGCCGGCGAGACGCCTTCACGATGCTGGATGACATCGAAGTCTTCGCGTCGATAGCGTGACAGCACCGCGCCGTAGAATTTAGAATTTCCGCCGACATTGTAGTAGTTGCCCGGATTGAACCCCTTGCCGTCAGCCTCGTACCAGGTCTCCTTCGGCCGGAAATGGCCGCGCTGAAAGATCGCTCGCTGGTCCCGGTTGACCGGATTGTCTCTGATGTGATCGCCGGCCTCGAGGATGAGGATCCGGGCGCCTGTTGCAGCCAGGCCGGAAGCGACGGTCGAGCCGCCCACTCCAGAACCGATGATGACGATGTCGGGCGTGTCGTTCATGTGAGCTCCACCCCTCAAGCTATTCTTGCTTGGGTTTTGGGATCGAAGAAGACGGTTTTATCGAGGTTGAATGCGAGGCGAGCGTTCTGGCCGGCCTGGATGCGGACGT
>NZ_LXKN01000008.1 GCF_001692325.1 Rhizobium sp. AC27/96
CTGAACCGCGCCGGGTTTGCCGGAGGCTCCAACTTCTGAGAAAGTGGAGCCGATATGAGCAAGACAACGAACAAGTTTTCACCTGAAGTCCGCGAACGTGCCATCCGTATGGTGCTCGACCATGAGGCAGAGCACCCATCGCGGTGGGCGGCCGTTTCATCTATCGCAGCGAAGATCGGCTGCTCACCTGCAACGCTGCACGAATGGGTGAAGAAGACAGAGATCGACAGCGGCAAACGAGCAGGCTTGCCGAGCGACGCAGCCGACTGGATGTGGATCGCCTATCGGTCCGAGCCCATAGCGATATCGGTTTGAAGATCGAGATACGCCGGGTCTTCAATGAGAACTTCCAGGTCTATGGCGTGCGCAAGGTCTGGCGGCAGTTGCAGCGAGAAGTCTACGACATCGCCCGCTGCACTGTTGCTCGGCTTATGAGGGCAATGGGGCTGCAGGGCATCATCCGTGGCAAACCCGTCAAAACCACCATGTCGGACAAGGCCGCGCCTTGCCCGCTCGACCGGGTGAACCGGCACTTTTTCGCGCCTGCGCCCAACATGCTCTGGCTTTCTGATTTCACGTATGTGGTCACTTGGCAGGGCTTTGTTTACGTCGAGTTCTTGATCGGTGCCTTCGCTCGCCGCATCGTCGGTTGGCGAGCAAGCCGGACTGCCCATGCGGGTTTCGTTCTCGATGCCCTCGACCAGGCGCTTCATGATCGGCGGCCCGTCCACCGCGGCGGACTGGTTCACCATTCCGACCGCGGATCGCAATATGTGTCCATTCGCTATTCCGAACGGCTGGCGGAAGCGGGCATCGAGCCGTCGGTCGGGAGTGTTGGCGACTCCTATGACAACGCTCTCGCTGAAACGATCAATGGTCTTTACAAGGCCGAGGTCATCCATCGGCGAGGACCGTGGCGAAACTTCGAAGCCGTGGGGTTCGCCACTTTGGAATGGGTCGACTGGTTCAACCACCGGCGCCTTCCGGAGCCTATCGGCAACATACCACCGGCCGAAGCCGAGGAGCAGTATTACGCCATGCTGGGCGCACCAGCCTGGGCCGCATAACTTAAACGAAATGGCCTCCGGCAAACTCGGCGCGGTTCA
>NZ_LXKN01000009.1 GCF_001692325.1 Rhizobium sp. AC27/96
CTTCACCCGCATAAGGCATTGGGGTATTGCTCGCCTCGTGAGTTCTTGAACCGTCAAACCGAAACCTGATCCTGTCCGGTTTTTAAGGGGCAACTCCACCACGTTTCAGGTTTGTCGAGGAGGTTTCTGAATTTTAATATCGTCTTGGCTATCCGCGTGGACTTTGCCGTAGGATGTTTGGCCAAGGTTCGTTGCTGAATTTCGTCATCTGAAAGACTAAGAGCGATGCCTTCAACGGTAGTATAACCAATGTGGTCTAGCAACCGAAGAGCATCACCACCCAATTGAGCTGCTATCCCTCCAAATTTCTCTCTTCGTAATAGCATAGAGCACATTTTGTTGCCACCTATATAATCAACATCAAAGTTCTTCTTCGCCCTTCAATATAATTATTACATTTTCTTCTTTGTTCTTGCTGCTGTGCACATTTGATACTGAAACATTCGGGCCGCCGCAGCTGCAAGAACAGTCAAGGGCATGGCCCTTGTCGTCATCTTCAACTGAATGTGTGACGATAAACTTTTCTTCCATAGCACAATCTCCCTTTCAATTTTTCCGATGTTTGATTGTTGCGCGAATCCCGGATAAAATCCATATTAATTTTTATCATGCTGCGTAAGTTACTGTGATAAACTTTAAACGGCCGGCTAATCTACCTACCTGGCTAATTTGTTGACTAGATTTCGTCTTCTTGCATTCCCTTCGGGCCTCTCAATTAATTTCATATCGCCATTCTAAATGGGCATGGAGAACGTCCGGTATTATAACCTCGAAGCGAGAAGCCCGCGGACGGCTCCCATCCCCAAATCAGAAACCGAGGTTTGCGTTGCAAATGTCTTTAACAGAGGCGCTTTTCACGCGGGTCACCTGCGAAGTAGACCAACGGTTTCCAGGGCACTATTGGGTACTCAGACGACCGAATTGAAGGCGCGGAACGGTGATGCTTGCTGCGATCCGCCAGACAACGTATCGGCATCGAGTACGGAAACTAACGGCTCCCCATCTTCTGATGACCGAGGTCCAAAGCCAGGGCAAACAGTTGCATCCATAGTCGCTCGCAATGGAAACGCAAAATATACTTCTGAAACCTTAGGGTAATTATTTGAAATAATAGAAGAATAAAGGCTTTTTAGCCAAAAAATTTCTGCAAAAATATCAGATAGACAATGCCTTGAAGGCTTGGCGACTGCGCGAATTCGATGCCGCGCCGCGTACGATGTCGATCAATCCGAATCCATCTCATGGACCTGGCGATCCGATTGCCTCGTCATGACGCTCGGTCATGTCCCTTCTTCGTGTCGAAGGATCAACCTCTCGCGGCCATTTCCGGCTGCATGGGCGGCTTTGCCGCCGCCAGATACTCGCCCTTCAGCCGCATGTGGCACCAGCAGGCGAAGGCCGAGGAGGCGAAGGCCAGGCTTTCGCCGATGGCGAGGCGGTTGTTGGAGTTGCTGAGCAAGGTCAGTGAGAAGAAGAACAGGCACATGATATAGGCGTGCCAGGCGGCGCGCGGAATGATGCGTGCCTTGCGGGCGCGCCAGACGGCGCGGATGAAGACGCCGAGCATGAAGGCCATCACGGCGGCGCCGAACAGGCCGTAGCGCACCAGGATCTCCAGATAGCCATTGTGCAGCAGCGTGTACTGAATGTGCGAGTAGCGCGTCTCGGCCCAGCGTTCGAGCCATCTGTTGCCCCAGCCGAAGATCGGCGCGGAGGAGAAGACTTCCCAGCTGTTGGACCAGAGCTGCAGGCGCTCATCCATCGATACCGGGGTGTTGGTCGAGCTGATGGCGTTTGAGACCACGTCGCCCACATCATGGCTGCCTGTTACCTTTTCGACCATGGACAATGCTGCCGACACGGTCGGGCCGGCCGTCTTGTCGAGATTGTGGCGCACGCCATAGATGCCGGCGATCAGCAGCGCCGCCACGACGACGATGGCGATGAGGCCACTCTTCATGCGCAGATAGGTCAGCGTGACGAGCGCCAGGAGCGGGATGGAAATGCCGAGCGCCAGCCAGACGCCCTTCGATTTGGCGCCATAGATGGCGATGAAACAGAGCGCGAAGATGAAGGGTGAAACAATATAGGCGAAACGGGCGATGCGCCGATCGCTGGATTTTTCCGTCAGGTAATGCAGCAGCCAGAACAGCGTGAAGATGACGATCATGCCGCAGGCGACGGCGCCATGGATCTGATTGTTCATGATCAACGGGCGGATGGTCTCGCCGGCAAAAACCTCGCGCAGATGCTGGGTTGCCACAAGCATGACGAGGACCATGGCGAAATAGGCCGCGACAATCTTTTCCATCACCTCTTCATAGAGCAGGAAAGCGACGCCCATGATCGGAAAGAAGAAGGGAAAGGCGTAGAGCCAGTCCGAGGCACCGATATCATGCTGCGGCGTCAGCCAAAGGGTGATGCCGAAGCGGGCCATGACATAGAAGGCCCAACCCATGCAGAGCCAGCCGACCCAGTCCGTGCGCGGCCGCAGGGGCGCTTTCATGTAGTAATAGAGGGCGATCAGCGAGAGGAACGCGGTCGCATAGCGATAGGCGTCGCTTTCGACGACGGTGGGCGAGGCCACCAAAAGCCAGAGTATACCGCCGATTATTGCGACGGCTTTCGGCATGGTGCTCGCAGCCTTGGTCATGCCTGGGGGGCGGGTTGCGAGATCAGCATGCGATTTGTTCATGCGCGAGTCGTCCAATGTCGTCGTCCGCCTTCGTCCACATTTGTTCCATTGTCCGGCATTGCGACGCCCCCATGAAGGCCGTTAGGGCCGTAAAGGGGCAGGAATGCGGCATTTTTCTCCCGCCGGCGCCCGGGCGGCATCGATTTCGCCGGATGTTTGCTAATGGGTAACGCCATCGCGCCGAACCACTTTCAAAACCGTCAGAAAGATGATCTTGAGATCGAAGAGGAAGGATCGCCGGCGTAGATAGTCTTCGTCCAGCGCCACCTTCTGCGGGATGGGCAGTTCATCGCGACCATTGACCTGCGCCCAGCCGGTGAGGCCGGGCAGCAACGCGTCGACGCCGCGTTCCGTGCGCAAGGCGATCAGGTCGTGCTGGTTGAAGAGGGCGGGTCGTGGGCCGACGATGCTCATCTCTCCCTTCAGGATACAGAGAAGTTGTGGCAGTTCGTCCAGGCTGGATTTGCGCAGGAAGGAGCCGATCGGCGTCAGATAGATCTTGGGGTCCTTCAGCAGATGCGTCGCGACGGCGGGAGTGTCGGTGCGCATGCTGCGGAATTTTGGCATGCGGAAGATCCTGTTACCGCGCCCGACACGATCGGACCAGTAGAGGATGGGGCCGCGAGAGGTCAGCCGTACGGCAATGGCGACGATCAGGATCGGAATGGAAAAGACGATGGCCGCGGCAAGCGCGGCAAGAAAATCGAAAAGGCGCTTGGCGATCGTATAAAGCATCGTCTCTTGTCGTTGCGTCGCCGCCGGTTCGGGCGGCGGCAATGGCGGTTTGGGTGTTTTGTGCATCTCATATTGCGGATTGGTGCACAACCGTGCGGCATGAGATTCCCCGGCCTTGTTCTCCGCGGATATCCCATGCAAAGCATGTTTGAACAAAACGAACAGAGGCAATGAACCCATGATCCTGGTTACCGGCGCAACGGGTTTTGTCGGACAGACGCTTTGTGCCGAACTGTCCCGCCGGCAGATGGAGTATCGGCCGGTCAGCCGCGCGCCGCGGCCAGGTTACGTTGCCACCGGCGCGATCGATGCCACCACCGATTGGTCTGGAGCGCTTGCCGGCGTCGATGCCGTCATGCATCTGGCTGCCCGCGTGCATGTCATGAACGAGAGTGCGGCCGATCCGCTCGCCGCGTTTCGCGCCGTCAATGTCGACGCCACGGTCAACCTGGCGCGGCAGGCGGCGCGGGCTGGGGTCCGGCGGTTTATCTTCCTGAGCTCGATCAAGGTCAACGGCGAGGAAACTGCACCGGGACGACCATTCAGGGCTTCGGATGCGCCGCACCCGGAGGATGACTACGGCCGCTCGAAGCTGGAGGCGGAAGAGGCGCTGCTGGCAATCGCCGTCGAGACCGGCATGGAGGTCATCATCATCCGGCCGCCGCTGGTCTATGGACCCGGCGTGAAGGCGAATTTTGCGAGCCTGATGAAATGGGCGGCCCGGCCGTTTCCCTGGCCGTTCGGTATGGTCCGTAATCGCAGGTCGCTCGTTTTCGTCGGCAATCTCGTCGATTTCATGCTGCTCTGCGTCCGTCACCCGGACGCTGGAAATCGTGTTTTTCTCATCAGCGACGGCGCGGATCTTTCCATCGGCGCGTTGATTGGCAAGCTGTCGTCGGCCCAGGGGAAAAAGGCCATGATGCTGCCGGTGCCATCCGCCTTGCTGGAGGGGCTTGCGGCACTCTTGGGCCGCCGTGCCGCCGCCCAGCGTCTGCTCGGCTCGCTCCAGGTCGATATCGGCGAGACGATGGCGACCACCGGTTGGTCGCCGCCCTATTCGATCGAGGAAGGGCTGGCGGCAACTGTCGGCCGTTGACGACAGCAGGGCCGGCATTGCCGTGAGCCCTTACAGGCTCCAGACCGAATGACCTTCCAGCAGGGGGGTGGCCGGGTCAAGCGCCGCTTTCACATCGACGACTACACCGTTTTCGCTGAGCAGATTGAGGATATCGGCAGCACCGCCGGCCAGATAGGATTTATGGGGAACGGCGAGGATGAGAGCGTCGAGCTTGCCGAAATCCTTCAACGCCGCCAGGCGAATGCCGTATTCTTCTTCCGCTTCCGCATGGCTCGCCATCGGGTCGTGCACCAGCGGCTCCAGGCCGAATTGGTGCAGTTCACTTATAATATCGGGCACGCGGCTGTTGCGCAGATCCGGCACATTTTCCTTGAAGGTCAGGCCGAAGATGCCGATGCGGGCGCCGTTGATCGGCCTCTTTGCCGAGACCAGCATCTTGATGAGCTTCTGGGCGATGAATGCCCCCATGCCGTCATTGATGCGGCGGCCGGACAGAATGACCTCCGGATGATAGCCGAGTTCTTCCGCCTTGGCGGTGAGATAATAGGGATCGACACCGATGCAATGGCCGCCGACGAGGCCGGGCGTGAAGGGCAGGAAATTCCATTTCGTCCGTGCCGCCTTCAGCACGTCGGCGGTGCGGATGTCCATCTTTTCGAAGATGATCGACAGCTCGTTCATCAGGGCGATGTTGACGTCGCGCTGGGTGTTCTCGATCACCTTGGCGGCTTCGGCGACCTTGATGCTGGGGGCGCGATGAATGCCGGCCTCGACCACGGCGCCATAGATGGCGGCAATCCTCTCCAGCGTCTCCTCGTCGTCGCCGGCGACCACCTTCACGATGCGCTCGAAGGTGTGTTCCTTGTCGCCGGGGTTGATGCGTTCCGGTGAATAGCCGACGTGAAAATCCTCGCCCTGACGCAAGCCCGAGACTTCCGCGAGCACCGGGCCGCATACTTCCTCGGTCACGCCGGGATAGACAGTCGATTCGTAGACGACGACCCCGCCTTGGCGCAGCACCTTGCCAACCGTGCGCGAGGCGGAGATCATAGGCCTCAGATCCGGCTGCCGGTTGCGGTCAATCGGCGTCGGCACGGCGACGATGAACATATTGCGATCCCGCAGATCCTCGATGTCGCTGCTGATGCGCAATCCGCTTGCTCTCAGCTTCTCGGCCGAAACCTCGCGAGTATCGTCGTCACCAGCCTTCAGTGCGGCGACACGGGAGGCCTTGATGTCAAAACCGACAACATCGTGGAATTTTTCTGCAAGCGCGATCGCGACGGGCAGACCCACATAACCCAGGCCGATAACGGCAATCTTTTCATTCAACACAGCATACCTCGAACAATCCACCTGAATTAGCCCAAACCTGAGGCTCGTGTCAGCGTCAATATCTGCCACAAGCGTAGTTTCTGCTGCGGGTCGCGTGAATGTGAATGTCGGCTGCCGGCTTTGCAATAGGCTGGAGATACGGGGTTGCGGTTGGTTATGGGGCTGGTTTTGGCAGCGCGCCTGATATCGACATCGAAACTTTCCCGTGCCGAACCTATTTATAGGGGTGAGAGTTATTTTCTCGGAAAGGGTGGTTCGCGATGCGAAACAGCCATCTCAAATATCTACGCTCACAACGAGAGGATCTCGAAGCCAAGCTTGAGCTGCATATAGCACGCTATTGTTTCGGTGACGGCGAGGTTGAAGACGGTACCGAGGCGGAGTTGCGGCAGCGGATCGCGGAACTGTCTGACGAAATCACCGTGCTTGAAACCCAATGGGGTGAATAGTCTGACGGCTTCTGGGCACAGGCGGCAGCTTGCTGATTCCGGTCGGCGTGATCGGTGACAGAAGGTGCAAGGAAATCCTGAACCTGGTTCAGCTGCCAGTCAGCAAAAGGCGGGTTTGCAACAAGAGCTGTCGAATCCGCTGAAATCGGTGCCAAGCAGGCCGAAAAAGGCTGGCCGGCCGCGCAAGCGCCGGCCTTGATCAAAGTCGTCGGCGGAAGCCTTGTCGGTCACCAGGTTGATGTTCGTCGCCTCATCCGGCGTGATAAGCCGTATCGAACTTGGAACGGTACTCATCGCCATATCCAGTATCGACCGATCAACGCCCATTTTCTTGAAGTAAGCGAGCATCTTCGATCGCTGCGATTTCGACAGTTTCGTACTGTCGTGCAGTCCGACAAACTTGCGGCTGATTTCCTGGCGACTGATGAGGCGCTTCTTGCCGTTAACGATCTGATACTTCATCCGGTAGATGATCCGCTCCTGATCGTAGGTCGTCTTGACCTGATGGACTCCGACGATAGCGAAGGGGCTGACGACGCGCCTGACGCCGGCAGACAGCACGAAGGGGCAGGCCGAAAGACATCTGCTACCTGCGGAATATGCAATAGCTTTTGCTCCGGCGCGCCAGCCGTCGGCACAGAGCGGCTGGTTGCTCGGACAGGATTCCAGCCGGGTTCCGCCCACGGCAACGGACAGGCCGCGCTTGCGGATGATCTCACCCATTTCCATCGCGGCTTCTACATTCCCGCCGGGTGAGTTCACGATTATAGGCAGCTTCCTGTTGCCTGTGCTTGCTAGAAGCTTGCGCAGGTCGTCGGGGGATCTTGCATCGATCATGCCTTCGGCTGCAATCCAGTCCATGCAGCCCTCGGGCCGACAGTTGCCGGAGCCGGGAGCCGCGTGAACGAGCATGAATTGCATTGGCGCGCCGGGCACCTGGGCCATCGCAGCCGCCGTCAGCCCCGCGAGTGCAAAACCGGCCACGGCTGCCGGCAGGCAAATCTTCAGCGCGCAACGCAAAAGATGCCTGAAAACTGCAAAAATCATGAAGCGAAACCCCCGCACCCTCTAAATGGAAGCTAGCAAAGTGCAATCCAATTAAGCAAGGGGAACAACCTCGATCCGTACCGTGTCACGAGACAGCCACCGGGTTAAAATACGAGGCATCGATAGGCACGCAAACGTCTCGACATCGGCAGCTATTCAGCGCGATAAGATCGGAGCGATTATCCGTGACGATGAGGAGCCGATGAAGCCGAGCCTGTCTACCCTTCTCAGCATCAATGGCGGCTATGTCGATACGGCCGGCTTTCTTGCCCTGCATGGGCTGTTTACCGCACATGTGACCGGTAATTTCGTGACGCTCGGCGCGACTTTGGCACTGGGAACGTCGGGTGCCGTTGCCAAACTTCTGGCGCTGCCGGTTTTCTGCGTTGTCGTCATTCTCGCTCGGCTGCTTGGAGGCGATCTGTCGCGGCGCAATCTGCCGACATTGCAGATCGTCCTGACGCTGAAATTTTTCCTGCTGGTGCTTGCGGCGTTTTTCGCCATGCGGTTTGGCCCGTTTGCCGATGGCGACGGTTGGCAGGCGACAGTCACCGGAATGACGCTGATTGCGGCGATGGCGATCCAGACAACGGCGCACCGCATTCATCTTGGCTCCACACCGCCGACGACGATGATGACGGGCACGACGACACAGATCATGATCGATATCGCCGATCTCCTGCGTGGCGCCAAGCCCGAGGAGAAAGTCGCAACGAAGGCGCGGCTTGGCCGCATGGGGGCGGCTGTCGGTGGCTTTGCGCTCGGCTGCGCGGTGGCGGCAACGCTTTTCCTGCTTGTCGGCATGGCCTGCTTCCTGCTGCCGCCGGTGCTGGCGCTTGCGGGAATTCTCATGCATGCCGCCAACTCGGCAAAGCCGGCTTAGCTTTTCGTCTCCATCCATTTCTGATCATGCCAATCTTGCTCCTTTCTCCAGCCTTGCAAGTCGGCTACAGCTCTCTAAGTGTACGCGTCGGATCGAAGCCGGTTCGCCGCATTTTGGGGCGGCAGATTGTTGGTGAATTGAGAAGGGGTGATCATGGCAGGAGAAACGGTGCTTGTGGTCGGCGGAGCCGGCTATATCGGTTCGCACACATGTCTGGATCTGGCGAACAAGGGGTTCAAGCCCGTCGTCTATGACAATTTCTCCAATGGGCATCGTGAGTTCGTCAAATGGGGCCCGGCTGAGGAAGGCGATATCCGCGATCGGGCGCGCCTCGATGAAGTCCTTGCCAAGCACAAGCCTGCCGCCATCCTGCATTTCGCCGCGCTGATCGAAGTGGGCGAGTCAGTCAAGGACCCGGTATCCTTCTATGAAAACAACGTCATCGGCACGCTGACCCTGCTGTCGGCGGCGCAGGCGGCCGGCGTCAATGCCTTCGTCTTTTCCTCTACCTGCGCAACCTACGGCCTGCCGCAGAGCGTGCCGCTCGATGAGAGCCACCAGCAGGTGCCGATCAATCCCTACGGCCGCACCAAATATATCGTCGAGCAGGCGCTTGCCGATTACGATCAGTACAAGAGCCTGCGCTCCGTGGTGCTGCGCTACTTCAACGCGGCCGGCGCCGATTTCGAGGGACGCATCGGTGAATGGCACACGCCGGAAACCCACGCCATTCCGCTCGCCATCGATGCTGCGCTCGGCCGTCGCCAGGGCTTCAAGGTGTTCGGCAGCGACTATGATACCCGCGACGGCACCTGCGTTCGCGATTACATCCATGTGCTCGATCTCGCCGATGCCCATGTCCGCGCCGTTGAATATCTACTGCGCGGTGGCGACTCCGTTGCCCTCAATCTGGGCACCGGCACGGGTACGACAGTGAAGGAATTGCTGGGAACGATAGAGACCGTGTCGAAGCGGCCGTTCCCGGTCGAATATGTCGGCCGTCGCGAGGGCGATTCGACGACGCTCGTCGCCAATAACGACAAGGCCCGCGATATCCTTGGCTGGTCGCCACAATATGATCTGACCGGGATCATCGAATCCGCATGGAACTGGCATGCCAAATCCAACCAGCACTGAGCAGTCTTCCTCTCCGGGCAACGTCAAGGGCAAGCGTCTGAATGTGCTGCTGATTTCGGCCGATCAATGGCGCGGCGATTGCCTCTCCGCCGTTGGCCATGATTGCGTCAAGACGCCGAATGTCGATGCCTTGGCGCGGGAGGGGGTGCTCTTCCGTCGCCACTATGCGGGGGCCGCGCCTTGCTCGCCGGCGCGGGCGACGCTCTATACCGGCCTCTACCAGATGAACAATCGCGTTTGCCGCAACGGGTCGCCGCTGGATGCCCGTTTCGATAATCTGGCGCTTGCGGCCCGCCGGGCAGGCTACGATCCGACGTTGTTCGGCTATACCGACACCGCGCCCGATCCGCGCAGCAAGGACTTGAGCGATCCGCATCTGACGACCTATGAGGGTGTGCTGCCCGGCTTCACGGCACGGCAGCTTCTGCCCGAGCATGAGAAGCAGTGGCTGTCCTGGTTGCGGTCGCGCGGCCACGCCGATGCCTTCAGCCGCGATATCCATATTCCCGTTGGCGCCGCGCCCGGCGAAATTTCCAACAATGCGCCGGCCTATTCCAAGGATGAGACCCAGACGGCCTTCATGACCGGGGAGTTCATTCGCTGGCTTGGCGAGCAGGACGCGCCCTGGTTCGCGCATGTTTCCTTCCTGAGACCGCATCCACCGTTTTCGGTGCCGGGGCCTTATAATCGCATGTTCTCCGCCGCCGATGGACCAGCCTTTGCGCGGGCGGCCGATCGCCAGACGGAGATGTCTGCTCATCCGCTGCTTGCTTTTGCCCTGCCGCAGATCGGCAAGGGCGGGTTCATGTATGGTGGCGAAGGTTCCATCGCGGATTGGTCTGCGGAGGACCTTTCAGCGATCCGCGCTATCTACTATGGCATGATTTCGGAAGTGGACGCGCAGCTCGGCCGGATCTGGCAGGCATTGAAGGATGCCGGTGCGTGGGACGATACGCTGATCATCTTCACCTCCGACCATGCCGAGATGATGGGCGACCACTGGATGCTCGGCAAGGGCGGCTTCTATGACGCGAGCTATCATGTGCCGCTCGTTATTCGTGACCCCGGCCTGCCGGCCGCGCGTGGCGGGGAGGTTGAGCATTTCACCAGCTCCGCCGATATTTTCCCAACGCTATGCGACCGGCTTGGCATTACGCCTGAAAACCATGTCGATGGCGAAAGCCTCCTGCCGTTCATCGGGGGCTCTGCCCCGGATAGCTGGCGCGACGCCGCATTCTGGGAGTTCGATTTTCGCGACATCGCCAACGAAAGCCCCGAGCGGCATTTCGGCCTGAAATCCAATGCCTGCAATCTCGCCGTTATCCGCGACGAGCGGTTCAAGTATGTCCATTTTGCCGGCCTGCCGCCTGTCCTGTTCGATCTGGAGAAAGATCCGATGGAGCTTTCGAACGTCGCAGACGATAGCGCCTACATGGCCACCCGGCTTACCTATGCCGAAAAGCTTCTCTCATTGCGAGCGGAGCATCTGGACCAGACGCTCGCCTATACGGAATTGACGGAAGAAGGGCCGGTTTCGCGCCGGCCCTGAGTCGTTCTGGCTATTTGCTCTTCAGGCGAACGATCCGAGATAGGTCATCTTGCCCACAGGCAGGCCGCGGCTGCGCAAGATTCCGTGTGCCGTGGTGAGGTGGAAGAAGAAGTTCGGCAGCGCGAACTTGGCAAGATAATCCTCGCCCTTGAAGACGGTCTTGTTGCCGCCCGGCGAGATCGTGACTTCCCTGACATCGCTGCCTTCCATAATCTCCGGCGTGACCGTCGCCAGGAAATCCTGGGTTTTCTTCAGACGCTCGCGCAGATCGGCGACGGTTGTCTCATTGTCTTCGAAGCTCGGGGCATTGATGCCGGCAAGCCGGGCGATGGTGAGCTTCGCCGTATCGGAAGCGCGCTGGTACTGACCGGAAAGCGGCAGCATGTCGTCAAAGAGGCGTGCGGCGACGAGCTCGTTCGGCTCGATACCCTTCTCAGTGGCATAGGCTTCGATCTTGTCGAGATAGGCCGAAAGGTTTTGCAGGCCGCGTTGAAAGACGGGGACCGAGAAACTGTACATCGAGGGCATGTTTGTTCTCCATTGCGGGCCGCTCGGGCGGCCGGGATCGGCGGCATTCTAACCCGCTCCTGTGGCGATGAAATAACCGTTCCATCGGGCGGGGTGCTCCTATGTAGGTTCGGCGGCCGATTCTTGCAGTAGCAGCGACAATAAATCCGCCTTCGCCCCCTCCTGCGATGCGGTCAGAAATTAGTGTTGACGTTTGTTATGAAAAATGGAATGAATATTCCGCATATAGAATTTTACGGTTTGTTTGTTCCGTTTTTTAGCGTGGCCACCATGGGAGTGGTGGCCGAATTGAATAGACGCCCTGCGGTCGAGACCGAGGGTTCCGGCATTTAGGAGGGGTGTGGCCGGGCACCGTATCTGGGAGGAAAACATGAAGAAATTTATTCTTGGCTCGGCGATGGCGCTCATGTTGTCGACCGCGGCTCATGCCGAAACCATCGGCGTGTCGATGGCGCTGTTTGACGACAACTTCCTAACCGTTCTGCGCAACGGCATGCAGGACTACGCAAAGGGCCTGAACGGCGTGACGCTGCAGGTCGAAGACGCTCAGAACGATATCGCCAAGCAGCAGAGCCAGGTCCAGAACTTCATCGCCAGTAAGGTCGATGCCATCATCGTAAACCCGGTCGATACCGACGCGACGGCCGCGATTTCCAAGCTCGCCGCCGATGCCAAGATCCCGCTCATCTACGTCAACCGCGAGCCGGCAAACGTCGACAGCCTTCCGGAGAAGCAGGCTTTCGTCGCCTCCAACGAGCAGGAATCCGGCACGCTGGAAGCCAAGGAAGTGTGCAGGCTTCTCGGCGGCAAGGGCAAGGCCGTCGTTATGATGGGCGAACTGTCCAACCAGGCAGCCCGCATGCGCACCAAGGACGTACATGACGTTCTTGCCACCGACGAATGCAAGGGCATCACCATCGTCCAGGAGCAGACTGCCAACTGGCAGCGTACCCAGGGCGCCGACCTCGTCACCAACTGGCTTTCCAGCGGCCTCGAATTCGATGCCGTGATTTCCAACAACGACGAAATGGCGATCGGCGCCATCCAGGCGCTCAAGGCTTCGGGCAAGTCGCTCGACAAGATCGTCGTTGCCGGTGTCGACGCGACGCAGGATGCCTTGGCTGCAATGCAGGCCGGCGACCTGAAGGTCACCGTGTTCCAGGATGCTGCCGGCCAGGGCAAGGGCGCCGTGGATGCCGCGCTGAAGCTTGCAAAGGGCGATAAGGTCGACAAGAAGGTCTACATTCCCTTCCAGCTCGTGACGCCCGCGAACGTCAAGGACTTCGTCAAGAAGAACTGATGCCGCGATGATCGACGGATGCGGGCGCCTGAGCCCGCATCCCCACAAATCTGATCTGCCCGGGAGGGAAAAATGGTTGTAAGCCCATCGACCATGGCTGCGGTGCGCGCCAGCGGCGCCGTCCCTAATTCGGCCTTTCTGCTGAGCGCAGACGGCATCCGCAAGGAATTTCCAGGCGTTCTGGCCCTCGACGATGTTTCCTTCCATCTGAAGCGCGGCACGGTGCATGCACTGATGGGTGAAAACGGCGCCGGCAAGTCGACGCTGATGAAGATCCTTGCCGGCATCTATATTCCCGACCAGGGCGAGGTGCGCCTCAAAGGCGTCGAAATCCGGCTGAAATCGCCTCTGGACGCGCTGGAAAACGGCATTGCCATGATCCATCAGGAACTGAACCTGATGCCCTTCATGACGGTGGCCGAGAATATCTGGATCCGCCGCGAGCCGAAGAACCGCTTCGGCTTCGTCGATCACACCGAGATGAGCCGCAAGACGGAAGAGCTCTTCAGCCGCCTCAACATTTCCATCGACCCTGAAATCCAGGTGAGCGAGCTTTCGGTCGCCAGCCGGCAGATGGTCGAAATCGCCAAGGCGGTTTCCTACAATTCCGACGTACTCATCATGGACGAGCCGACCTCGGCTCTGACCGAGCGCGAAGTGGCGCATCTGTTCGAAATTATCCGAGGCTTGCGCGAGCAGGGCATCGGCATCGTCTACATCACCCACAAGATGAACGAGCTGTTCGAGATCGCCGACGAATTCTCGGTGTTCCGCGACGGTAAATATATCGGCACCCACGCCTCTACGGACGTCACGCGCGACGACATCATCCGCATGATGGTCGGTCGTGAGATTACGCAGATGTTTCCGAAGGAAGAGGTGCCGATCGGTGATACCGTCCTCTCGGTCAAGGATCTCAGCCTCGACGGCGTCTTCTCGAATATTACCTTCGATGTCAGGGCTGGCGAAATCCTCGGCGTTGCCGGGCTGGTGGGATCGGGCCGGTCGAATGTCGCCGAGACGCTCTTTGGCGTGACGCCTGCTTCGTCCGGCACGATCGAGCTGTTCGGCAAGACGGTCGAGATTTCCTCCCCGGCGGCGGCGATCCGTCACGGCATGGCGTTCCTGACCGAAGACCGCAAGGATACCGGCTGTCTTCTCATCCTCAGCGTGCTCGAAAACATGCAGGTTGCCGTGCTGCACGACAAGTTCGTGCGAGGCGGCTTCGTGCAGGAGGGCGCGATCGAGCAGGTCTGCGAGGAGATGGCCAGGAAGCTGCGCGTCAAGACGCCGAACCTCGACGAGCGCATCGAAAACCTGTCCGGCGGCAATCAGCAGAAGGCGCTGATCGGCCGGTGGCTGCTCACCAATCCCCGCATCCTGATCCTCGACGAACCGACCCGCGGCATCGACGTCGGCGCCAAGGCGGAAATCCATCGCCTGGTCACCGAAATGGCGCGCAACGGCGTCGCCGTCATCATGATCTCCTCGGAAATGCCCGAGGTGCTCGGCATGAGCGACCGCATCATGGTGATGCATGAGGGACGGGTTACCGGATTCCTGGATCGCGCGGACGCAACTCAAGTGAAGGTGATGGAGCTGGCCGCGCAGTGACGCCGCCAACCGTCGCAAGGGAGGACTGAACCATGGTTAGCAAAGCTGCAGAGGCCGCCGCACCGGCATTGACCCGTCCGAGACGCCGCCGCGTTCCGCCGGAACTCGGCATCTTCCTCGTGCTGATCGGCATCGCGCTTCTCTGTGAAGTCTTGGGCTGGATCTTCGTCGGCCAGAGCTTCCTGTTGAATCTGCAGCGCCTGAAGATCATGATCCTGCAGGTCTCCGTCATCGGCATCATCTCCGTCGGCGTGACGCAGGTGATCATTACAGGCGGCATCGATCTATCGTCCGGTTCCGTCGTCGGCCTGACGGCCATGGTCGCCGCCAGTTTCGCCCAGTCTTCGACATGGGCCCGCGCCGTCTATCCGGCACTGACCGACATGCCTTTCTTCGTTCCGATTGGCATCGGTTTGCTGATCGGCCTTCTCGCCGGCTATATCAACGGCCAGCTCATCACCCGGACGAAAATCCCTCCTTTCATTGCCACGCTCGGCATGATGGTCTCGGCGCGCGGCCTGTCGAAGCTCTATACCAAGGGGCAGCCGATCTCGGGGCTCACCGATCAGTTCAATTTCATCGGCTCCGGCATCTGGCCTGTCGTCGTCTTCCTGATCATCGCGGTTATTTTCCATGTGGTGCTGCGTTATACGCGCTACGGCAAGTTCACCTATGCGATCGGCGCCAATGTGCAGGCGGCGCGCGTCTCGGGCATCAATGTCGAGGGACATCTGGTCAAGGTCTATGCAATTGCAGGCCTTCTGGCCGGTCTCGCCGGTATCATCACCGCTGCCCGCGTCCAGACGGCGCAGGCCGGCATGGGCGTCACCTATGAATTGGACGCCATTGCAGCGGCCGTCATCGGCGGCACCTCGCTCACCGGCGGCGTCGGGCGCATCGCCGGCACGGTGATCGGCACGATCATTCTCGGCGTGATGATTTCCGGCTTCACCTTCCTGAATGTGGATGCCTATTACCAGGAAATTGCCAAGGGCGTCATCATCATCGCCGCCGTCGCCATCGACGTCTATCGCCAGAAGAAGCGGGCCAAGCGCTGAGCTGCCTGAAACATCATTGGTAAATTTGAGGCGGGGTTTTGCCCCGCCTTTTGCATTTGATTGCGGCATTGCATGCAAATGCAAATTTTTTTCTTTTGGCTATGGCGAATTCTGTCAGCTTTTCTATTCTGGCCGCTTTCCATTCGCCGCCATGGCGCTTCATCCAGGATAGACGATGCAATCCGTATTCGATGGTCACAATGACGTTCTTCTGAGACTTTGGCATCACGAGCGCGATGGCGCCGATCCGATCGCCGAATTCAGGGACGGGATATCGAGCGGCCATATTGATGCACCCCGCGCCAAGGCGGGCGGTCTCGCCGGCGGTCTCTGTGCCATCTACATTCCATCGGGCGATCTCGTCTTTGCCGATCCGGACAGCAACGGTCACTATGCAACGCCGCTGGCCGCTCCCCTGGAGCGGGCGCCGTCGCTTGATATCGCCCTCGAAATGGCGGCGATCGCACTCAGGCTCGATCGCGCCGGCGCCTGGAAGCTTTGCCGCACCACCGCTGATATCCGCGATTGCATGGAAAAAGGCCTCTTCGCGGCCGTGATGCACATGGAAGGCTGCGAAGCCATCGATGCCGATCTCGTCGCGCTTGAAACCTTCTACGCTGCCGGCCTGCGCTCGCTCGGTCCCGTCTGGAGCCGCAACAATGTCTTCGCTCATGGTGTCCCATTCGCCTATCCGAGCTCTCCCGATACCGGACCCGGATTGACGGATGCGGGTTTTGCACTGGTGCGCGCGTGCAACCAGCTCGGCATCCTCGTCGATCTCGCCCATATCACCGAGAAGGGCTTCTGGGATGTCGCCAGGACATCGGACCAGCCGCTCGTTGCCAGCCATTCCAATGCCCATGCTTTGACGCCGGTTGCGCGCAACCTCACGGACAAGCAGCTGGATGCCATCAAGGAAAGCCGCGGCATCGTCGGCCTCAACTACGCGACGGCCATGCTGCGCGAGGATGCGCGCTCGGATGCCGATACGCCGCTGGAGGCCATGGTGCGCCACGTCGATCATCTTGTTTCGCGTGTCGGCATCGATTGCGTCGGCCTCGGATCGGACTTCGACGGCGCCACCATTCCTGAGGAAATTAGCGATGCAGCAGGTAACCAGAAGCTGATTGCCGCTCTTCGGAACGTTGGCTATGGTGAGGCAGATCTTGCAAAGCTGTGCAGGGAGAACTGGCTTCGCGTCCTGGCGTCCGCCTGGAAGGAAGGCAATTCAACGAGTGCGTCCTGACATTGCTTCGAGTTTTTAAAAGAGGGGAATGACAATAATGATTATCACCAAGATGAATGGCCGTTTTCGCGCGCTTTCCGCCGGCGTGGCCCTGTCGCTTCTGCTGATGGCCGCGCCGAATGCCTATGCCGCAACGCCCAAGGACACGCTGGTCGAGGGCTTTGCCTTCGACGATATTCTGAGCATGGATCCGGCCGAAGCCTATGAGCTCTCCACGGCCGAAATCACCGGCAACACCTATAGCCTGCTCGTCCGTCTCGACATCAACGACACCTCCAAGATCAAGGCCGATATTGCCGAGAGCTGGTCTGTTTCCGACGATCACCTGACCTATACCTTCAAGCTGAAGCCCGGCCTGAAGTTTGCGTCCGGCAACCCGATCACCGCCGAAGACGTCGCATGGTCCTTCGAGCGCGTCGTCAAGCTCGACAAGAGCCCGGCCTTCATCCTCACCCAGTTCGGCCTCACCGGCGACAATGTGACGGAAAAGGCCAAGGCGACAGATCCAAACACCTTCACCTTCACCGTCGACAAGCCCTATGCGCCGAGCTTCGTGCTGAACTGCCTGACGGCAACGGTTGCCGAAGTGGTCGACAAGAAGCTGACGCTGCAGCACGTCAAGCCGGTAACGCCGTCGGCCGACTACAAGTATGACAATGATTTCGGCAATGGCTGGCTGAAGACCGGCTTTGCCGGCTCCGGCCCGCTGAAGCTGCGCGAATGGCGCGCCAACGAAGCCGTCGTGCTTGAGCGCAACGACAATTATTACGGCGAAAAGGCGAAGCTGAACCGCGTCATCTATCGCTTCATGAAGGAGAGCTCGGCGCAGCGCCTGGCGCTCGAGAACGGCGATATCGATATTGCCCGCAACCTGTCGCCGACCGATCTCGAGGCCGTGGAAAAGAACCCGCAGCTAGCTTCGACGAGCGCGCCGAAGGGCACGATCTACTATATGAGCCTCAACCAGAAGAATCCGAACCTTGCCAAGCCGGAAGTGCAGCAGGCGTTCAAATATCTGGTCGACTACGATGCCATCGGCAAGACGCTGATCAAGGGCATCGGCGAGATCCATCAGACCTTCGAACCGAAGGGCATGCTCGGCTCGCTGGATGAAAACCCGTTCAAGCTCGACGTTGCCAAGGCCAAGGAGTTGCTGGCCAAGGCCGGCCTGCCGAATGGATTCTCGATCACCATGGACGTGCGCAGCATCGAGCCGGATACGAGCATCGCAACCGCGATCCAGCAGACGCTCGGTCAGGCCGGCATCAAGGTCGAGATCATCCCCGGCGACGGCAAGCAGAAGCTGACGAAGTATCGCGCTCGTAACCACGATATCTATTTCGGCAACTGGGGCCCGGACTATTGGGATCCCCATTCCAACGCCGATACCTTCACGACTAACGACGACAATTCCGATACCAGCAACAACAAGACGCTGACCTGGCGCAATACCTGGACCTCTCCCGAGCTGGAGAAGGAAGCCAAGGCTGCCCTCTTCGAGAGCGATGCCACCAAGCGCGGCGCCATGTATCAGGAAATCCAGAAGAAGTTCCTGGAGGCGAGCCCCTTCATCATCCTCTATCAGCAGACGGAAGTCGCCGGCTATCGCAAGGATGTGAAGGATTTCAAACTTGGCCCGAGCTTCGACAACAACTTCGTCTGGCCGATTTCGAAGTGATAATCCGGTAGGATTAGTTCTTTGAGCACCGTCGAACGGAAAATGCAGGTGCGGCCCAAGAAGGGCCGTGCCGCTCCTTTTTTCATGGGTCTGCTGCGATTTCTCGTCGTTGCGGTCACGACCTATCTTGGCCTTCTGGCCGTCACCTTCTTCATCGGGCGCGTCATACCGATCGATCCGGCGCTTGCGATCGCCGGCGACCATGCTCCGACGCAAGTCGTGGAGCGTCTGCGCCGCGAGATGCATCTCGACCAGCCGCTTTATCAGCAGTTCTATTATTACCTGCTGAGTGCGCTCAGCGGTGATTTCGGCACGTCGGTGCTGACCACAAATCCCGTCATGGACGACATCAAGCGGGTCTTCCCCGCGACGATGGAGCTTGCGACAGTCGGTACGATCATCGGCGCGTTGTTCGGCGTCCCCTTCGGCGTTCTCGCCGCCGTCAAGCGCAACAGCTTCATCGACCAGATCGTGCGCGTCATCGGCCTAGTCGGCTATTCGCTGCCGGTCTTCTGGCTGGCGATGGTGTCGCTCCTCATCTTCTATGCGAAGCTGAACTGGGTCGCCTATCCCGGTCGTATCGATATCGCCTTCGAATATACCTTCACGCCGGTTACCGGCTTCTTCCTGCTCGACAGCGCCATGCAGGGACAGTGGGACGTCTTTTGGGACGTGTTCCGCCATATCATCCTGCCGGCCTCGCTGCTCGGTTATTTCGCGCTTGCCTATATCAGCCGCATGACGCGCAGCTTCATGCTGAACGAGTTGGGGCAGGAATATATCGTTGCCGGGCGCGCCAAGGGTCTTTCCGAGACGCGGGTGATCTGGGGACATGCCTTGCGCAGTGCCATGGTGCCGCTGATCACGGTGATTGCGCTTTCCTACGCGTCGCTGCTGGAAGGCTCGGTGCTGACGGAGATCGTCTTCTCCTGGCCGGGCATCGGCTTCTACATCACCAGTTCCCTGCGCAATGCCGACATGAACGCCGTGCTCGGCGGCACGATCGTCATCGGCACCGTTTTCATTGCCATCAACCTGATTTCCGATCTGCTCTATCGGACCCTGGATCCAAGGACGCGACGTAAATGACGGCTGAGATCACCCAACCCAGCCTGAGGGATTGGCTGCTATCGGACCGGCCGCAATCGCGCCGGCAGGCAAGACTGGGGCGTGCCTATGTCACCTGGCGGCAATTCTCCGCCAATCGCCTGGCCGTCGTCGGGTTGCTGATCATCATCGCACTGGTGCTGGTGGCCGCACTTGCCGATGTGATCGCACCGCACTCGCCCGTCATCGGCGACCTGACCAACGCCTATTTGAAACCGCCGGGCACGCCGGGCTATCTTCTCGGCACGGACGATCTCGCGCGCGATATCCTGTCCCGCCTGATCTACGGTTCGCGCTGGACGCTCTACATCGTCGTGCTCGTTGCGATCATATCGGCGCCGATCGGGCTGATCATCGGCATGGTTGCCGGCTATCTCGGCGGCTGGACCGATACGATCCTGATGCGCATTACCGACATCTTCCTCGCCTTCCCGAAGCTGGTGCTGGCGCTCGCCTTCGCCGGCGCGCTCGGGGCCGGCATCGAGAATGCCGTCATCGCCATCGCCATTACCTCCTGGCCGCCCTATGCGCGTCTGGCCCGTGCCGAAACGATGACCGTGAGGCGCTCCGACTATATCGCCGCCGTGCAGCTGATGGGCGCCTCGTCGCTGCGCATCATCTTCCGCCACGTCATGCCGCTCTGTATCTCCTCGGTGATCGTCCGTGTCACGCTCGATATGGCGGGCGTGATCCTCACCGCCGCCGGTCTTGGCTTCCTCGGGCTTGGCGCGCAGCCGCCCTTGCCGGAATGGGGCGTCATGATTGCAAGCGGCTTCAAATACTATCTCGATCAATGGTGGGTGGCGGCCATGCCCGGCATCGCGATCCTGATCGTCAGCCTCGGCTTCAACTTGCTCGGCGATGGCCTGCGCGATGCGCTCGATCCCAAGGAGAGTGGCCAATGACAGAGCTGCTGACCGTAGAGAACCTCAGGGTCCGCTACCCCACTCGCACTGGTATCATCGAGGCCGTGCGCGGTGTGTCCTTCACGCTCGGCCGCGAAAGGCTCGGCATCGTCGGCGAAAGCGGCTCGGGCAAATCGCAGACCGGCCGCGCCATCATGGGGCTGACGCCGCCACACGCCCTCATCAGCGCCGACAAGTTGAGTTTCAGCGGCATGGATCTCCTGTCGATTTCCGCCAAAGAGCGCCGGTCGCTGCGCGGCAAGCGCATCGCCATGGTATTGCAGGATCCGAAATATTCGCTCGATCCGGTCATGCCCATCGGCAAGCAGATCACCGAGACGCTGCGCACGCATGAGAAGGTCGGCAGGGGCGAAGCGCGCGACCGTGCCATGGCCATGCTCGAAGCCGTCCAGATCCGCGACCCCGCCCGTGTCTACAACCTGCATCCGCACGAGGTCTCCGGTGGCATGGGCCAGCGCGTGATGATCGCCATGATGCTGATCGCCGGGCCGGAACTGCTGATCGCCGACGAGCCGACATCGGCGCTCGACGTCACCGTGCAGCTCGATGTGCTTGGCATCATGGACAAGCTGGTTTCCGAGCGCGGCATGGGGCTGATCTTCGTGTCGCACGACCTGCGGCTGGTGTCGTCCTTCTGCGATCGGGTGATCGTCATGTATGCAGGCAGGGTCGTGGAGGAAATCAAGGCTTCCGAACTGAACAATGCCCAGCATCCCTATACGCGCGGCCTGCTGAACTGCATGCCCGTGATCGGCGAGAACCGTCATCCGTTGCCGGTTCTCGATCGCAAGCCGGAGTGGGCGGCATGACGGCAACGCTTGCAGTTGATGGCCTCAGCGTCGTCTATGACGGCTACTATGCTCTCGATGCCGTCAGCGTCGAGGTGAACAAGGGTGAATCCTTCGGCCTGGTCGGCGAATCCGGCTCCGGCAAGTCGACGTTGCTGCGCGCCGTCGCGGGCCTTGCGCCCGTCACCGACGGCACGATCCGTGTCGGCGGCGAGCAGCTGAAGGGCGCGCGGCGCAGCAGGACCTTCTATCGCCAGGTGCAGATGGTGTTCCAGGATCCCTACGGGTCGCTGCATCCGCGTCAGACGATCGACCGGCTGCTGCTGGAGCCTCTGTCGATTCATGGTATCGGCGACAGCGAGACACGCATTGCCCGGGCGCTTGATGAAGTGGGGCTTGGGACCGGTTTTCGCTTCCGCTATCCGCACCAGCTCTCTGGCGGACAGCGCCAGCGCGTCGCAATTGCCCGCGCGCTGATCGTCGAACCGTCGATCCTGCTGCTTGACGAGCCGACCTCCGCTCTCGATGCCTCGGTGCAGGCGGAAGTGCTCAACCTGCTCGAACAGGTGCGCAGGGATCGCAATCTGACTTTCGTCATGGTGAGCCACGATCTCGGCGTCGTCACGCATATGTGCGAGCGTCTGGTGGTGATGCGCAACGGTGCGGTCGTCGAGCGGCTGAGTGCTCAGCAATTGGCGGCAGGCGACGTCAGCCAGGACTATACGCGCAATCTGATGATCGCCAGCAAGGGTTTCGTCCGCGCCTGAGCGGACGATATCCAACCCTCGGGCGGCATTAACGAATCGCCCTTGAAACACGACCAATCCTGTAGACTATTGACACCTGCCGCAATTCTGTCATGATCTCGTTAATGGCGGTTAACTTTCGTGATCCCGATTAAGGGTCACACGCAAGTGGAGGCAGGCATGTTTTTCATGGGTGGCATGACCATGGGATATCTTCATCCGCCGGTTCCGGCGAAGCAGGAAGGTGCACGGTCTGCTTCTCATTGCGAAGACAATAGCCGCCGCCAGGCCGGACCTGCCGAAGAGCAGGCCGCCGATACCAGCGCCATCGAGCGCAGCTTGATTTGGGCTCGCCGCATTCTCTGCTGATTTGGCCTTGCCGATCTTTTGAGCCCTTTGCAATCCAGTGGTTTATTTTTTCTCAGGCTGAGTTCTGGACGGAAATTCATCTCTACCTAATTGATAGGAAATGTATGAATATCCGCTTCCGGGCTTAAGCCGGGATAGATAAGAAAAACGAACGGAGGCAACACATGGCGAATTTGGGTATGTCGAATACGCATGTGAATCAGTTCGATGGTTCCAAGCGAGCCGCCAAGACGCGGCACAAGATACAGACAGCGATTAACGTCGTTCTGTTTTCCGCGGCATTTCTGTTCGTTGCCGCCATTGTTTGTGGCATCGTCGTCTGATCAGTGAGCTCTTCCTGGAGAAGGCGGATCTGATAGCCTTCTGCTAATAGACTTCCGTTAAGTCCATTTTCTCACACGACGGATATTGAAAGCGCGGTCGATCGAGTTGTCGATGCCGCGTTTTTCCACATGGACCCCCGCCGTCATTTTCACCCGTGACATCCCCCCTCGTTCAAGCGATAAACTCCGCCGGGCGAAGACGATTCGTCTGAAATGAAACTATGCACGCGATCGTGATCGGGCCGGTATCTATCGTGTAAAGCCCCGTATCGCTGCCGCTGATATTTATAGCGAAGGGAAATTGACCGGCTTTGGCGGTTGAACCTGGCGCTCAGGATCTCGGTAGGCTGGCTGTATCGCGTAGCAATCGAAGGCGTTTTCGGCTTCCGCTTCAAACACAGGTTAGCTTGCGTCAAGCCGGCGCTGCTTTGGAACTGGGATGACTTTACGGCAGACATCAATCTGCAATCTATCGAGCGGAAATCGCCGTATTTCTGTCTCAAAAGCGCCCGATGCGATGGGATACTCGGTCACCGTAATGACAGGGCGGTCGCCCATCCCGAAGAGGGCCATCCGATCGAACAGTCGCGTTTTTGCACTGTTTCACGTCGAAGATCGGGGCCAAAGGGGGAACTCTTTGGCCTTGATTGCATTTGATAGTTGGAACAGGAGAGTTTCATGAACTCAAGGGCGGATATCGGCCTGACACCGGCACAACCAATCAATGTGCCGAAGCCAGTGGCGACGCGGGACACACGACTGGATGTCCTGAGAGCCTTGGCTTTGATCATGATCTTCATCAATCACGTTCCCGGGCAGATCTTCGAGTCGATAACCTCGAAGAATTTCGGATTTTCCGATGGAGCCGAAGCCTTCGTGCTGATCTCTGGCATTTCCGTGGGTCTCGCCTATGGAACGAGGTTTTCTCCCGGTAACCGGTTGGCGATGATGTGGAAGGCGGTGAAACGCGCCTTCACGCTCTATACCGCGCATATGATCACCACCTTCGTGACGCTGATCCTGTTCATTTCCGGCGCCTGGATATTCCACCAGAAGGGCCTCCTTACGGAAGTGAATATCTTAGCACTGCTGATGGATCCGGCGCGCGGCATTCCGGCCCTGCTGACGCTTGGTCACCAGATCGGCTACAACAACATCCTGCCGATGTATGCCGCCCTGTTTCTGATGTTGCCGCTGATCATGCTGCTGGAAGCGAAAAGCCGCCTGCTGCTGCTTGCCGTTTCGGCCGGCGTCTGGCTTGTGTCGGGCATTTACTACATCGCGCCGCATACGACGCTGCTCGACGGTTTCTGGTTCCTCAATCCGCTGTCCTGGCAATTCCTGTTCGTCATCGGCTTTACGGCTACGATGCATGTGAAGCGCGGCGGGCGGGTGCCTGTTCATCCGCTGCTGATCGCGCTCGCCTCCGCCTATGTGCTCCTGTCCTTCATCTGGGTGACCGACAAGCTCTGGATACTCGGCGACTATCTGGCGACGCTTGGCCTGCCGACCGTGGTCACCGGCTTCGACAAGACGTTCCTGTCGCTGCCGCGCTTGCTGCATGTGCTGGCGCTCGCCTATCTGATCGTCAGCGTTCCCTCGATTTCGCGGTTCCTGCGCCGGTCCGCCAATCATCCGCTGACCATCCTCGGGCGGCATTCGCTGAGCATCTTCGTCGCCGGTACGATCCTCGCCATGGCGGGCCAGGTCCTCCTTTACGTGACCCATTCGAACCCGGTCGTCGGCGCTATTTATGTCGTCATCGGTATCCTCGCGCAGTTCCTCTACGCCTATCATCTTGAGCACAAGCGGCTCCAGGCAGGCGTTCAGCGGACAGAGAAGGCACCGGCGCGGGCGATTGCCATGCCTGTCCACATCGGCAAGCGCCGCTGAGTGATCAATCGAGCCGCACTTCTGGCGTGCGGCTCAATCATCTGATTTCCCTTCCTAATTCTATTGTGACATTTTCGCGAAGGAAGTGTGACGTGATTTTTCTGCAACGCAAAATCATACGCGTGCGATGCGGTAAAAATTAGAGTGCCCAAAATCTTGTTGTGCAAAATTTAATTGTTATATCGTCGATGTGACGGCGCTCGGGGAGCGTCGCCATCGCGTCGCCGGCGTTTCCGAAAGGAGGCGCCGTGCATTCGTGGGGATTATCAAAATCGGGAATGGGGTAGGGATCGTCGAATTTTCGGCGCGATAACTCATGCCCAATCTATTTTGGATTGGAGTAATCTATGAATATCAGAAGTCTTCTTCTCGGTTCGGCCGCCGCTCTGGCAGCTGCATCGGGGGCGCAGGCGGCTGACGCCATTGTGGCTGCCGAGCCGGAACCGCTTCAGTATGTTCGCATTTGCGACGCCTATGGCGCGGGCTACTTCTTTATTCCTGGCACTGAAACCTGCCTGAAAGTCGGCGGTCGCGTTCGCACCGAAGGCGAATGGCACGATGCCTACAATGCCCGCAGCAAGGTCGGCACGCTGTGGCACACGCGCGCGGAGCTGGCCGTCGATACCGCGACGGACACCGAATATGGTCCGCTCAAGACCAATACGGTCATCCGCTGGGATTGGAACGATGGCAACACCACGAGCACCAAGCTGCTCTGGGCCAATATCAGCCTCGGCGGCTTCCTCGTCGGCAAGGCGGACTCGCAGTACAACTACTACATGGGCTATGCCGGCAACGTCATCAACGACGACGTCATCTATGACGGCCCGAAGGAACTCAACCAGCTCACCTACAAATATGATGCCGGCAACGGCTTCACGGCTGTGATCTCGCTGGAAGATTCCAACTCGGCGAGCGACACCTCCTCCTATGGCGGCGCATGGCAGACCGGCAAGGGCAACCATTATGCTCCCGACGTCGTTCTCGGCGCCGGCTACAAGACGGGTGCATGGACCCTGCGCGTCATCGGCGGCTATGACAGTGTCGTCGAGGAAGGTGCGATCAAGGCTCGCGTCGATGCCGATTTCGGCGCCTTCAAGGCCTTCCTCATGGGTGGCTGGAATACCAACGGCGACAAGCTGAACAAGTATGCCGGCTCCTATCTCAACAGCAACCGTTCCGCCTGCCCGACCAATGGCGCGGATTGCGGCTGGGGTGATTGGGCCTTCTGGACGGGCGCCAGCTATGAGCTGAATCCGAAACTGCAGGCCAACGCTCAGGTGGCCTACACCGACTCGAAGATCTTCGCCGCCACGGCCAACGTTGCCTGGCGTCCGGTCAAGGATCTGCTGGTCGAGCCAGAAGTCTCCTACACCAATTGGGATGCCGCCGACCGCGACCAGTGGGCCGGCGTACTCCGCTTCGAGCGCAAGTTCTGATCCGATCTCGGTTGGGTGCCGATGTTAACTCCTGGTAGTGCCCAACCGAATTGACCTCCGATCAGAAAAGCGGAAAGGCCCGGTTTTCCCGCCGGGCCTTTCTTTGTTTTGGGGCCGGCTGCGTTTTCCTGGCTCATTCTTTCCGGGTATTGCCCCTCACCCTAAGCCTGAGGGGACCTGTTCCGTGTTTTTCGGCACTCGCGGAGAAAGGTTCTGACCTTGTGCGGTAAACCCCCTCTCCCCGCTCGCGGGGAGAGGGTTGGGGTGAGGGGCCAGGCACGAGGTTGCCGATCGCGCTGCGCTGGCCCGACAAACGTCATTCGGCCAGACGGTTCGACAGCAAAAAGCCGGGAGAGCGGCGCTCTCCCGGCTTTTATCTTGGGCCCCTTGCGAAGATCAGGCGGCTTCGTGTTCCGTCGTGTGTGCCTTGCGGACTTCCTCGTCCGTCAGGATACCACTGGCGCGCAGCAGGGCGGCGAAGCGGCCGTTGCTCTGGCTGAGCGCGCTGAAGCTGCCGTTCTCGATGACGCGACCGTTCTCGAGGAAGAGGACGATATCAGCTTCGCGTACCGTCGACAGGCGGTGGGCGATGATGAAGGTCGTGCGGTTCTGGCGAAGATTGTCGATCGCCGCCTTGACCCTGTTCTCCGTTTCAACGTCGAGCGCGCTTGTGGCTTCGTCGAGCACGAGGATCGGTGCGTCCTTCAGAATGGCGCGGGCAATCGCGATACGCTGGCGTTCACCACCGGACAGCTTGTTGCCACGCTCGCCGACACGGGTCTCGTAGCCGCTTTCGCGGGTTTCGATGAAGTCGTTGGCGGCGGCCGCCTGAGCAGCGCGGATCATCTCTTCCTGGGTCGCGCCTTCGCGGCCGAGGCGGATGTTGTCGCTGATCGAGCGGTTCAGCAGGCCGGCGTCCTGGAAGACGGTGGCGATGTAGCGGCGCAGCGAGCGGCGCGTCACCTTGGTGATGTCGTTGCCGTCGACGAGGATCTGGCCGGACTGCGGGTCGAAGACGCGCTGCAGCAGGTTGACGAGCGTCGTCTTGCCGGCGCCGGTCGGGCCGACGATGGCAACGGTCTGGCCAGCCTTCACCTTGAAGGAGATGTCGTGCAGACCCTGCGAGGTGCTGGCAAAGCCGAAGGATACGTTGCGGAATTCCACTTCGCCCTTCACGTCCTTGATTTCGGCCAGGCCAGCGGGTTCTTCGCGTTCGCGGACCGAATCTTCCAGCGTGTAGAAGTCCACCAGCTTGGCGCGGGCTTCGAAAATCTGGTTGGCGAAGTTACGCAGCTGCTCCAGACGGCCGATCAGCACGTTGGCGAAGGCGATGAAGGTGATCAGCGCACCGAGGCTGAGGCTGCCGTCCTGGACGAGCACGGTGCCGATCATCAGGATCGCCATCATGGCAACGGTCGAGGCGGTGCGGTTCAGCGCGCCGGCAAGTGCCCACCAGTCGAGGACCGGATACTGGGCGGCAAGCAGCCGCTCGGTGAAGGACTTCAGCGCCTTGGTTTCAGCTTCGATGCGGTTGTAGCTATGCAGAACCGACACGTTGCTGATCGAGTCGCTGACATGCGAGAAGACCGTGTTGTAGTGGCCTTCGACCGAGGTCTGGCCGTCCTTCGTCCGGCTCATGACGAGCTGGCCGATGGTCCAGTAGAAGATGCCGAGCAGGATGAGCACGGCCGATAGACGCAGGTCCATGGCCATGGCGGTCGGGATCATCACGACGAGCGCAACGGCCGTCGTCAGGTGATTGCGCATGAATTCGAGCCACAGGCCGAACAGTGCTTCGCAGGCACGCAGCAGCGTGTTCAGCGCGCTCGCCGTGCCACGCTGGCTGTGCCAGGACAGTGGCATGGAGATGATGCGGCCGAATGCTTCGGTCAGCAAGGATGCGCGGCGACCATGCGCGAGACGATCCGCCTCGCGGGATACCACGATGAAGGCCACGGCACTGAACACGGCAAAACCGGCCCACAGGATCATGGTCGGCGTCACTGCCTCTTTCTTGGCAATGGCGTCGAAGATGCGGCCGAATAGAACCGGTTCGTAGATCGTCGTCATCGCCAATGCGATGTTGGCGATCACGACCATCCAGACGCGATAGCGATACGCGCCAAGATACTTCAGGGCTCTTGCATAGACTTTGAACAGCGACACGTCTGGCACCCTCTTGCACAAGCAAAACTAGGAATGCTGCGACACTACAGATCGCTACCTGAACCGGCGATTAACGGAATCTGAAGCTGTTTTCTCAGGATAATTTTCGCGTCATGCGCGCGAGATCATATGGGGACGCTATCGGTCTTCGCTAAAATATGACAGTTTATGCACTCTCGTGGCGACGCGGTCCCATATCGCGCAAGATTCGCCATCCACGGTTGAATGACAAAAAAAATCGCCACAGGCGTTTAATTTTATGCCGGACTGGTTACGTTGCCGGCGGTGGGGTGCGTTTTGGATCTGAAGGACATGAATGGGGATGTCCGCGCGCCAGCAAATCAGGCTGAAAAGCCAAGGGGTAGATGTGAATATCCATTCTCTATTACAACTGCTTGTGGTCATCGAAGAATGCAAGCTTGCCAAGAATGTCGTGGGTGAACTCGAGCTGGTGCTTCGCTCCTACAAGTTCGATTTCTATGGGTTGCTGAAGCAGCCACGGCCGAATGTGGATATCACCAGCTTCATGCTGGCGGGCCGATGGCCTGAAAAATGGCCGCTGACCTACATGAACAAGAGGTACATGCTTGTCGATCCCGTGGCGCGCTATGCCACCCGTGCACAGCGCCCGTTTCGCTGGAGCGATGCCGTGGCCGCGCAGAAATTGGACCCGCTCTGGCGGCGGATGGAACAGATGATGGCGGATGCCCGCGCCAACGGGCTCGTCGACGGTTATATTTTCCCTATTCACGGGCGTACCGGCCTGCTTGGCACCATGACGATCGGCGGCGATGCGGTGGATTTGTCGCCGACGGAGCTGTCCTTGTTCGATGCGGTCGCCAAGAAGGCGTTTTGGCGGCTTCTAGAGCTGCGCGACGAGGCGCAATCGCTGGAGGAGGCCGCCAAGGACGATCTGAAGCTGACCAAGCGCGAGCTGGAAGTGCTGAGCCACCTGGCCGATGGCATGACGTCGATCGAGATCAGCCGGCTCCTGACGATCTCCAATCACACCGTCGACTGGTACATGAACAGCATCCAGGACAAGCTGAAAGCGAAGAACCGTCAGCATATCGTAGCCATTGCTTTCAGAAACGGACTTATTCCGTAGCGGCAACTATTTTGATTTCCGACCCGCTGGGGAAATTGACACTTCTTGTGACAAGAAGTTAAGAATTTTCTTCGCGGGTGCAGCATTGCCCGTTTCGATGCATGAGGAGACTGCATTGCCCATTTCCAAGATCCTGGTTGCCAACCGTTCCGAAATCGCCATCCGCGTATTCCGTGCCGCCAACGAGCTTGGCATAAAAACGGTGGCCATCTGGGCCGAGGAAGACAAACTGGCACTGCACCGCTTCAAGGCGGACGAGAGCTATCAGGTGGGCCGCGGCCCGCATCTTGCTCGTGATCTCGGGCCGATCGAGAGCTATCTGTCGATCGACGAGATCATTCGCGTTGCCAAGCTCTCCGGTGCCGATGCCATCCATCCCGGTTACGGGCTGCTTTCCGAGAGCCCGGAATTCGTCGATGCCTGTGATGCCGCCGGCATCATCTTCATCGGCCCGCGCGCCGACACGATGCGCCAGCTCGGCAACAAGGTCGCCGCCCGCAATCTGGCGATCTCGGTCGGCGTGCCGGTGGTCCCGGCAACCGAGCCGCTGCCCGACGACATGGCGGAAGTCGCCAAGATGGCCGAAGAGATCGGCTATCCGGTGATGCTCAAGGCATCCTGGGGCGGCGGCGGTCGCGGCATGCGCGCCATCCGCTCCGAGGCCGATCTCGCCAAGGAAGTGACCGAGGCCAAGCGCGAGGCGATGGCTGCCTTCGGCAAGGATGAAGTCTACCTCGAAAAGCTGGTCGAGCGTGCCCGCCACGTCGAAAGCCAGGTCCTTGGTGATACGCATGGCAATGTCGTGCATCTGTTCGAGCGTGACTGTTCCGTTCAGCGCCGCAACCAGAAGGTCGTGGAGCGCGCGCCGGCACCCTATCTCACCGATGCGCAGCGCCAGGAACTGGCCGCCTATTCGCTGAAGATCGCCGGTGCGACCAATTATGTCGGCGCCGGCACCGTCGAATATCTGATGGATGCCGATACCGGCAAATTCTACTTCATCGAAGTCAATCCGCGCATCCAGGTCGAGCATACGGTGACCGAAGTCGTCACCGGCATCGATATCGTCAAGGCGCAGATCCACATCCTCGACGGTTTTGCCATCGGCACGCCGGAATCGGGTGTTCCCAAGCAGGCGGATATTCGCCTCAACGGCCACGCCCTGCAGTGCCGCGTGACGACCGAGGATCCCGAGCACAATTTCATTCCGGATTATGGCCGCATCACCGCCTATCGTTCGGCCGCCGGCTTCGGCATCCGTCTCGACGGCGGCACGGCCTATTCCGGCGCCATCATCACCCGCTTCTACGATCCGCTGCTGGTCAAGGTGACGGCCTGGGCGTCGACGCCGGACGAGACGATCGCCCGTATGGACCGCGCTCTGCGCGAATTCCGCATCCGCGGCGTGGCGACGAACCTGACCTTCCTCGAAGCGATCATCACCCACCCGAAATTCCGCGACAACAGCTATACGACGCGGTTCATCGATACGACGCCGGAGCTGTTCCAGCAGGTCAAGCGCCAGGATCGCGCCACCAAGCTTTTGACCTATCTCGCCGATGTCACCGTCAACGGTCATCCCGAAACGCGCGGCCGTCCGACACCTTCGCCGAAGGCGTCCGAACCAGTCCTGCCCTATATCGACGCGAAGGTCCCAGACGGCACCAAGCAGTTGCTCGACAAGCTCGGCCCGCAGAAATTCGCCGAATGGATGCGCAATGAAAAGCGCATATTGATGACCGACACGACGATGCGCGACGGCCATCAGTCGCTGCTCGCCACGCGCATGCGCACCTATGATATTGCCAGCGTAGCGGGCACCTATGCGCGTGCCCTGCCGCAGCTGCTGTCGCTGGAATGCTGGGGGGGCGCCACTTTCGACGTTTCCATGCGGTTCCTCACCGAAGATCCGTGGGAGCGCCTGTCGCTCATCCGCGAAGCGGCGCCGAACCTGCTGCTGCAAATGCTGCTGCGCGGCGCCAACGGCGTCGGTTACACCAACTATCCCGACAACGTCGTCAAATACTTCGTTCGTCAGGCGGCCAAGGGCGGTGTCGATCTGTTCCGCGTCTTCGATTGCCTGAACTGGGTCGAAAACATGCGCGTGTCGATGGATGCCGTTGCCGAGGAGAACAAGCTCTGCGAGGCGGCGATCTGCTATACGGGCGACATCCTGAGCTCCGCCCGCCCGAAATACGATCTGAAGTACTATACCGATCTGGCCGTGGAGCTGGAAAAGGCCGGTGCTCACATCATCGCGCTGAAGGACATGGCCGGCCTGCTGAAGCCGGCTGCGGCCAAGGTGCTGTTCAAGGCGCTGCGCGAGGCGACCGGCCTGCCGATCCACTTTCACACGCATGATACATCTGGCATTGCGGCTGCGACGGTGCTCGCCGCTGTCGATGCCGGCGTCGACGCCGTCGATGCAGCCATGGATGCGCTGTCGGGCAATACCTCGCAGCCCTGCCTGGGCTCCATTGTCGAGGCGTTGAAGGGCACGGAACGCGATCCGGGCCTCGATCCCGAATGGATCCGCCGCATCTCCTTCTATTGGGAGGCCGTGCGCCATCAGTATGCTGCCTTCGAAAGCGATCTCAAGGGACCGGCTTCGGAAGTCTACCTGCATGAAATGCCCGGTGGACAGTTCACCAACCTCAAGGAACAGGCACGTTCGCTCGGCCTCGAGACCCGCTGGCACGAGGTGGCGCAGGCCTATGCCGACGCCAACCAGATGTTCGGCGATATCGTCAAGGTAACGCCGTCTTCCAAGGTCGTCGGCGACATGGCGCTGATGATGGTGAGCCAGGACTTGACGGTGTCCGACGTCGTCAGCCCGGATCGCGAGGTTTCCTTCCCGGAATCGGTCGTGTCCATGCTGAAGGGCGATCTCGGCCAGCCTCCGGCCGGATGGCCGGATGCCCTGCAGAAGAAGGCGCTGAAGGGCGACAAGCCCTATACGGTGCGCCCGGGTTCGTTGCTTGCCGAGGCCGATCTCGATGCCGAGCGCAAAGCGATCGAGACCAAGCTGGAGCGCAAGGTCGATGATTTCGAATTCGCCTCCTACCTGATGTATCCGAAGGTCTTCACCGACTATGCGCTGGCCGCAGATACCTATGGCCCGGTCTCGGTGCTGCCGACGCCCGCCTATTTCTATGGCTTGAAGGAAGGCGGCGAGCTGTTTGCCGAAATCGAGAAAGGCAAGACGCTTGTCGTCGTCAACCAGGCGATGACGGCGACCGACGACAAGGGCATGGTGACCGTATTCTTCGAGCTCAACGGCCAGCCACGCCGCATCAAGGTGCCGGATCGCGCCCATGGCGCTTCCGGCAGCGCGGTGCGCCGCAAGGCTGAGACGGGCAATGCAGCCCATGTCGGCGCGCCGATGCCGGGTGTCATCTCCACGGTCTTCGTTTCGTCGGGACAGGCTATCAAGGCCGGCGATGTTCTCGTCTCGATTGAGGCGATGAAGATGGAGACGGCGCTGCATGCGGAGAAGGACGGCACGATCTCCGAGGTGCTGGTGCGCGCCGGCGACCAGATCGACGCCAAGGATCTGCTTGTCGTCTACGGCGCCTGAGCGTCCATAGAGATACGAAAAAGGCCGGCTCCGATCCGGCCCTTTTTGTGCAGCTTTTCGGACAGAGGCGCAGTCATGACTGATCGTTCCCTGCATATAGGGCAATACGACGTTACACTTCTGCTCGACGGCCTCTTCGAGGCGCCGGCGGATGTGTTGGTCCACGCGGATGGCGATGTTGCCCGGCGGCACGCGATTGAAACCTGGGGCAAGCCGACGCTTCAGGTGGATGTGAACTGCTTCCTTCTGCGCGGGCCTGCCGGGGTTCTTCTGATCGATGCCGGAACGGGCACGTCCTGGGGCCCCAAATACGGCCATGCACGATCGGCATTGCATGATGCGGGTATTTCGCCGGATGAAATCCAGGGCGTTCTGCTCACCCATATCCATGGCGATCATGCACTCGGCCTGTTCGATGGCGACGAGCCGTATTTCCCGCATGCAGAGGTGTTCGTACCGGAGCGTGATATCGCCTTTTTCACCGATCAGGTTGAACGTGAGGCGTTGCCGGAGGCGAGACGCGGTGGCTTCAAGATTGCCGAGCAGCTGCAGCGCGTCTACGGGTCGCGCATAAAGCGGATCGGGCCAGGCGAGGTGCTTGCCGGCATAGAGGCGCATTCGCTGCCGGGGCACACGCCCGGCCACACAGGCTATCTGCTTCGCGGCCGCGACAATTCCTTGCTGATCTGGGGGGATACCCTGCATGTCGGAGACCTGCAGCCCGGTGACCCGAAAATCGGCCTCGCCTATGATCTCGATCCCGGGCAAGCTGCCCGCACCCGTCAAGTGGCTCTGGAAGATGCGGCCCGCGAAGGCTGGATCGTCGCCGGCGGCCATATCACCGGCTTTGGGCGCGTGGAGCGGGGCGCGACGGGTTACAAGATCCTGCCGGCCTGACATTTCCAGCTGCGGAGATGATGGGAAACCTTGCCGCAAAAGTCGCGCAAACGAGTTGGCCGAGTGAAGGGGGATGGAGGAGTGACGGAAGCGATTTCCTTGCGGGCGGCAACTGATGCCGATGTCGATGCCATTCGCGCGCTGACGCGTGAAGCCTACGGCAAATGGGTGCCGCTCATCGGTCGTGAGCCGCTGCCGATGACGGCAAACTATGCCGAAGCCGTGCGCAAGCATCGCATCGATCTGGTGGAGGCCGATGGAGAGCTTGTGGCCCTGATCGAGATGGCGCCGGGCGCCGATCATCTGTTGATCGAGAACATCGCCGTATCGCCCCGCCATCAGGGAAAGGGCATAGGCAAAAAGCTGCTTGCCCATGCCGAGCAGGTGGCTGCTTCGCTCGGCCTGAAGGTACTCCGGCTCTATACCAACAAGCGCTTTGCCGAAAACGTGCAGCTCTATCTGAGACACGGCTATGCGATCGATCGCGAAGAACCCCTCAAGGACGGTTTTCTTGTCCATATGAGCAAGCGTGTCGGTTAGCTGCCCTTCAGCAGGCCCGTTTCTCGATCATGGCAGCCCAGAATGCCGCAAGCAGCGCGAGGAAGGCCGACATCAGCATCAGGGTGAACAGGGTATGGATTGTCGGCGACCGCTCGAGGAATAGTCCGGCAATGGAGCCGATCAGTGCGCCGCCTGATATTCGCATGGCGGCGGCGAGCCCCGCGGCCGTCCCGACCATATCCGCTCTTACCGACATCGCGCCGCTATTGGCCGCCGGCATGGTGAGGCCGTTGCCGATGCCGATGAAGACGCAGGGGCCGAAGAGCGCCCAAACATGCGTCATGCCGGACAGCGACAGGGCAAGGCCAGATATCAAGCCGATACAGGTTAGAAAACGCGCCATGACGAGGATCATGCCGAGAGGGATACGTGCCCCGTAGCGGCCGGCCAGATAGCTGCCGAGTATGAAGCCGGCGGGAACCAGGCCCATATAGAAGCCGAGCATTGCGCTTGAGCCGCCAAGCGTATCGCCGATCGTGAGCGGCGCCCCACCGAGGAAGATATAGAGCACGCCCATCGAGCATGCCATGCAGAGCGCATAGGCCCAGAATCGTGCCGAGCGCAGCAGCAGGCCGTAAGAGGCAAGATAGTTTCTCCGCGCATCCGGCGTGGGCGCTCTCGATCCCTTCAGTTCGCGTAGGGACAGAAGAAAGGCCGCGATGCCCAGGATCGCGAGGGTGACGAAGCTTGCTTGCCAGCCGAAAATCTCGTCCAGCGAGCCGCCAAACAGGGGGCCGACCATGGGCGCCAGCGCCCATCCCATGGCGAGATAGCCGAATATGCTGGCGGCCTCCCGATCGTTTGAAGTTTCCTTGATGATGACGAGCGCGACGGAGTAGCAGGGGCCGATGCACGCTTGCATCATGCGGCATAGCAGGAAGATGCCGATGTCAGGGGCGAGAACGCAGCCGATCGAGGCGACGATGAAGACCGAGAGCGCCGTCAGGACGACCGGCCGGCGGCCGAAGCGGTCCGATATCGCGCCGCCGATCGCCTCCAGGAATGCAGTGACGATGGAAAAGCCGGCAACCGATAGGTTCACGAGGGCGAAATCGGCATGGAATGCCGCAGCGATCTTCGGCAGCGAAGGCAGGATCATGTTGACCGGCAACACGGCAAGCGCCGAAAGCAGGATGAGGGTCGTCAGCCGCGGCGGCGCCCTTTCAGTTTCCGGGTTTTCGATGGTTTGCTTTGCTGAACTTTCGATGCGGCTCTGGTTGCGCGTCATGGCCTTGTCCGTCTTGGAAGTGGGGGAGGTCGAGGAAGATCTGACGAGGTGCTGCCCGGATTTCAGGCAATAAAAAAGGCCCCGTCAGGAGCCTGCTTACCGCGCATGGGAGCTTTCGCCGGATGGTTACACCATCCTGCCCATGCGCCTTCCTACCACTACCATGACCGATGCCGTGTTCATGGCATAAGAGCTAACCAGAAAGCCGCATGCCGTCAATGCGCCTCTTCAGGCGTAATGGGCACTTTGCGATGCCCTGCCGCTCATATGTCGTAGCTATGACCGGCATTGAGCGTGGAGATGAACTGTTTGGTGCGCTCCTGCGCCGGGGCGCCGAAGATGCTGCGGGAGGAGCCGGTCTCGACGATGTTGCCCGCTTCGAGAAAGACCACATTATTGGCGATCTTCGAGGCAAGCCGCAGGTCGTGCGTCGCCATCACCATGGTCGTGCCCTCATTGGCAAGCTTGCCAAGCACATCGACCACTTCCGCCGCCAGTTCCGGATCGAGCGCCGAGGTCGGTTCGTCGCAGAGGAGCACGCGCGGCGACGGGGCAAGCGCGCGGGCGATCGCCACGCGTTGCTGCTGGCCACCCGAAAGAGTCGAGGGCCAGGCGTCGATCTTGTGCGCCATGCCAACCTTGGTCAGAAGCTCGACGGCGCGGGCGCGGGCTTTGTCTTGCGGCCAGCGCAACACCGTCGTCAGGCCTTCCATGACATTGCCGATGGCGGTCTGATGAGGAAAGAGCTGGAAATTCTGGAAGACCATGCCGGTCTGGCGGCGGATCTTCTGGATGTCCTGCCAGGTAGGCTTCTTGCCGGGCTGGAAGGTGGCCGTCTCGTCGCCGATGCGGATGGTGCCGGCCGTAGGGATTTCGAGGAGGTTAATGCAGCGCAGAAGCGTGCTCTTGCCGCCGCCCGAGGGTCCGACAAGCGCCGTCACCGTGCCTTCGGGAATGACGAGGCTGATATCCTTGAGGATGACGTTGTCGCCGAAGCGTTTTTCGATATGCGACAGCTCGATCATGCCTGTGCCTCCAGCGTGCCGCCGGAGCGGGCGAAACGGCGTTCGAGGTAACCCTGCAGCGTCGAGAGGAAGGTGCTGAGCACGAGATAGATGATGGCCGCCTCGATATAGAGGATCAGCGGCTCATAGGTGGTCGCGACGATGCGTTGCGCGGCCTGGAACAGCTCCGGCACGGTGATGGCGGCGGCAAGCGAGGTGTCCTTGACCAGCGAGATGAAGGTGTTGGACAGCGGCGGCACGGCAACGCGCGCTGCCTGCGGCAGGATGGTGCGGCTCATCGCCTGGCGCCAGTTCATGCCGATGGAATAGGCCGCTTCCCACTGGCCCTTGGGCACCGAGGAGATGACGGCACGGATGATTTCCGACGAGTAGGCGCCGACATTCAGCGTGAAGCCGATGACGGCGGCCGGAAAGGCATCGAGCAGGATGCCGAGGCTCGGCAGGCCGTAGAAGATGACGAAGAGCTGCACCAGAAGCGGCGTGCCGCGGATCACCCAGACATAGAAACGTGCGACGGCGACGAGCGGCCGCGGCCCAAACAGCCTGACGACGGCGGTGACGAGGCCGAGCAAGAGGCCGAGAACGAAGGTGATCAGGGTGAGCGGGATGGTGAAGACGAGCCCTGCCCAAAGCAGCGTGCCCAAAGACTCCCACATCAATTGCAACCAATGCTCCACGCAGAAGCGCCCTTTCCATAAGAGAATGCGTCCGGAGATGTCCCCGGACGCATCTTTTTCACAATTTCACGGCTCTGCCTATTCCCTTACTTCGAAACGTCCTGTCCGAAGTATTTCTTGGAGATCTTTTCATAGGTGCCGTCGGCCTTGATATCGGCCAGCGCCTTGTTGATGGCGGCCTGCAGTTCCGGCTCGCCCTTGCGGATGATGGCGCCGGAATAATCGGCATTGGCCTGCTGGGCGACGATCTTCACCGGCGCGTCGGGCTTGTGCTTCTTGAAGTCGAGGAAGGAGAGGCTGTCGTTGATCGTGGCATCGGCGCGGCCGGTCAGAACGAGCTGGATCGACTGGTCAAAGCCATCGGTGCCGACGAGTTCGGCGCCGGACTGGGTGGCGAGCTTGCCGAAGTTGCTGGTCAGCGACTGTGCGGCCTTCTTGCCCTTCAGATCGGGGAAATCCTTGATGTCGGTGTTGCTGTCCTTGACGATCAGCACGGCCTTGGAAGCGATGTAGGGATCGGAGAAATCATACTTCTGCTTGCGGGCATCGGTGATGCCGACTTCGTTGATGACGGTGTCGTAGCGGTTGGCATCGAGGCCGGCGATCAGGCCGTCCCACTTGCCTTCCAGGAACTGCGCCTTGACGCCGAGCTTGGAAGCGATGGCTTCGGCGATCTCGATATCGAAGCCGGTGAGCTTGCCGCTCTCGTCATGAAAGGTGAATGGCGCATAGGTGCCTTCCGTGCCGACCTTCAGCACACCGGCGGCCTGGATCGCCTTGAGGTTGTCGCCGGCATGGGCGGGCACGAGGAGCGCTGCCTGTACGAGGGCGGCAGCGGCAACAGTCTTCAACCAGTTCATCGTTTTCTTCCGTTTCTGGAGAGCGGTTTCAATCAATGTGGCATACATCGCAGAAAAATTGCATCGCGGAAGCGTAGAAAACTGCAAGATAAAAGGGCAATTGCGAATATTTTTCTCAAAGGGATGGGGGTGGTGATTTCTGGGCGAGGCAAGGCAACGTTTTTAGGCGTTTGCTTTGACATACTCGCGCATTGCCGGTGCCTTCGGTCAGAGCCTGCCTCCCTCGCTCTTCAAGGGCGAAACTTCAACGTCTCCACCAACAGCGTGAAGGCGGGTGAGGGATGCCGCCTTGAAGGATAGTAGAGGTGATATCCGGTAAACGGCTGAGACCATTCATCCAGAACCTGGATAAGGCGGCCGTCGTCCAGATATTCCCTGACGACGTCTTCATGGACATAGGCAAGGCCGTAACCGTCTAGCGCAGCATTTATCAATTGCGGCACGCCATTGAACGCCACTTGTCCATCAACCCTCACACGCAGCTCGTGCCCGTCACGTTCAAATTCCCACGCATAAAATCCGCCATAGCTTGGAAGCCGAATGTTGATGCAGGGGTAAGCTGTTAGCTCCTGCGGCATGGTCGGGATGGGCATATGGTCGAAGCATGACGGGGCGGCCACGACAATCATCCGAGCCATCGGTCCGATGCGGATGGCGATCATGTCTTTTTCGACCTGATCGCCAAGCCTAACTCCTGCGTCAAAGCGCTCCGCGACGATATCCGTCAGTGCAGATTCCGCGTTGAGCTCGACCTTGATATCCGGATAATCGACCAGAAACTTGGATAGCTTAGGCCACAGAAGCGTATCGATGGCGTGCTGCCCGGCCGTAATCCTGAAATTGCCGGCCGGCTTCTCCCTGAACTCGCTCAACGCCGATAGTTGGGCTTCGATGTTGCCGAATGCCGGGCTGAGCGTCGAGAGCAATTGTTCGCCTGCAATCGTTGGCGCAAGACTGCGGGTTGTTCGTGTCAACAGGCGAACGCCCAGCCGCTCTTCGAGCCTGCGAATGATGAGGCTGAGCGAGGATTGCGATGTGCCGAGACGAGCGGCGGCCTTGGTGAAGCTTTTTTCCTCTGCAACCGCGAGGAATGCCATGAGGTCTCCAAGGTCTTCGCGTCGCATTTATTGATCTCCGATATAAGTCCAATCTCATATTAGCGCCTAATCGAAACAAATGGCAGGGTTTATGTTCTCCGGGAGGCGACACTTCTCGTCGTGACAGGAGAGTTTCATGGACATCAAGCGTATCGGGTCGCAGTCCTCAGCGAGGGGGCCGGCCGACTGGTTCACCGGTTCGGTTCGCATTGACATGCTGGCATCGGCGCCGCTGCCGGCAAGAGTATCGGCTGCCAGTGTGACGTTCGAGCCGGGTGCCCGAACGGCGTGGCACACACATCCGCTCGGGCAAACGCTGGTGGTCCTGTCGGGATCCGGGCTCGTCCAACGAGAAGGTGGCGACATACAGGAAATCCGGGCCGGGGACGTCGTCTGGTTCTCACCCGGGGAGAAGCACTGGCATGGGGCATCTCCGACGATGGCCATGACCCATATAGCCATTCAGGAGTCTCTGGACGGTCGTGCCGTGGACTGGATGGAGCATGTTACGGACCGGCAATATGCGGAGCGCTAGACATGGCATGGTCAGAGGACGAACTGAAACGCATTGCAGCATCTGACGACCTTCACATCTCCCCATTTCGAGAGGATGGTGTGACCTATGGCACGCCGACATGGATCTGGTCGGTTGCTGTCGACGGCGCGCTGTTCGTACGCGCCTATAACGGCCAAGCCTCGCGTTGGTATCAAGCCGCATTGAAGCAGAAAGCCGGTCGGATCACTGCGGCAGGGATGACAGCCAGCGTCAACTTCGAAACCGTTGCCGATGGCGCGATCAGCGACCGCATCGATGATGCCTACCGGGCGAAATACACCGGGAACCGTTACCTCGGGTCGATGATCAGCTCGCGGGCGCGGGCCGCGACCATACGCATTGAAGGGAGCAATCATGCCGCATCTCATCGTCAAAATGGTTACAGGCAGGAGCCGTGAACAGAAGGACGCTCTGGCCGTTGAACTTACCCGAGCAGTGAACTCAGTGCTTGGATGTGGTGAGGATGCCGTATCCGTCGCGATCGAAGACTTCGTTGCCACGAGCTGGGTGGAGAGGGTCTATGTGCCCGACATCCAGGATCGCGCCGAACTGATCTACAAGAAGCCTGGCTACGACCCGTTTGCATAGCGGCTGGTGGCCCTTCGACAGCAGGAGAAGGAAAAATGCAAAAGCGCAAACTCGGACAAGGACTTGAAGTCTCGGCACTGTCGCTTGGTGCCATGGGCTATGGAAAGGCGCGGGAACTTCCGGATAGAGCCGAAATGATCTCGCTCATCCGCACTGCCGTGGAACGCGGCATGGATTTCTTCGACACCGCGGAGGTCTATGGTCCCTTCACGAACGAAGAGATGGTCGGGGAAGCGCTGGAACCGCTCCGCGCGCAGGTGAAGATCGCAACAAAATTCGGGTGGGATGTCGATCCGGCCACAGGCGTCAATCATGGTGGGGTGAACAGCAAGCCGGATCATATCCGCCGCGCCGTCGAAGGAAGTCTCAGGCGCCTGCGGACAGATCACATCGATCTCCTCTATCAGCATCGTGTCGATCCGGAGGTGCCTATGGAAGATGTCGCGGGCGTCGTCAGGGATTTGATTGCCGAAGGAAAGGTCCGTTGGTTCGGCCTCTCGGAGGCCGGTGCTGGCTCTATTCGACGCGCTCACGCGGTGCAGCCTGTCGCGGCGCTGCAGAGCGAGTATTCCCTATGGACCCGTGAGCCCGAAGCGGAGATCATCCCCCTGCTTCAGGAGCTCGGCATAGGTTTTGTCCCGTTCAGCCCGTTGGGCAAAGGTTTCCTGACGGGTAAGATTGGCACCACGACGGAACTGGATAGGTCGGACATGCGCAACAGCATCCCGCGCTTCGCTCCGGAAGCTCGTGAAGCCAATCAAACGCTTATCAATCTGATCAGCGGGATCGGCGCGAGGCGCGGTGCCACACCTGCTCAGGTGGCGCTTGCATGGTTGCTGGCACAGAAGAGCTGGATTGTTCCGCTATTTGGCACGCGCACGCTCGAGCGGTTCGATGAAAATATAGGATCGCTGGCGGTTGAATTGTCTGCGGAGGACCTCCGAGAAATCGAAACGGCAGACATTCGGATCAAAGGTGCTCGCTATTCCGATGAACACATGCGACGCGTCGGGCTTTGACGGATGAAATAGCCGATGTCGGCCGCTGGAGCGCTTGATAGTGTCCAACCGCGGCTGGTAGCGACATCGCCAACACTTACCGAAACGCTGGCGAGTTCAGCAACCGTCCGCGTTTGACCTCAAGCCGCGGCCGTACGCCTTTTCATCCGCTCGCTCACGATGATGATCAACCCGGCGCTCAGGATCAAGATAGCACCGATGAAGGTGTTGGCGCCGGGGATGTCGCCCCAGATGAGGTAGCCGAGCAGGAAGGCCCAGACCAGCGAGGTGTATTCGAACGGCGCCAGCACCGAAACGGGTGCCTGGCGCATGCCCTCGAATAGCGCCAGTTGGCCGGCGCCGGCGATGATGCCGGTTGCGGCGAGCAGGACGACCTGGAAAAGCGTCGGCGTCTGCCAGTGGGCAATCGCCATGCCGGCGGTCAGGATGATAAACATGATGTTGGAGACGGCCATCTGGATGTGGCTCTTCTCATGCAGCGCCGTCTTGCGCAGCAGCACCATGCCGGTTGCCCAGAGAACGGCGGCCTGCAGCGCCAGATAGACCGGCCAGGAGATCGACAGCCCCACCGGATTGGAGGCGATCACCACGCCGCAGAAGCCGACACCGACCGCCATCCAGCGTGTGAAGGTGACCTTTTCGCGTAGCACGATGGTCGCCAAAATGGTGCCGACGATCGGCGCAGCATAGTAAAGCGTCGTCACCTCTGCGAGCTGCAGATAGGAGGCGGCCGAATAATAGGAAATCCAGGCGACCAGGATGATAATGCTGCGCACGATCATCGGCTTGATGATCGGCGAGCGCACCACCTTCTGAACCAGCGACGGCCCTTCGAAGACGAAGCAGCCGGCAAGAATGGTGCAGCTTCGGATGAACAGCACCTGCCAGACGGGGATGGAGGCGACGAGCAGCTTCACCGCCGAATCATGGGCAGTGAACAGCATGTAGGCAAACACCGTAAGCAGGATGCCATAGCTGATGGGGTTTTTCACGGAAGCACCAAAGGGATGGCCGGCAACAAGATTGTCGACTCGGGCCGACTGAAGAATCTTTCAGGCCTCAACGGATAGGAGCCTGCTTTTTCGCCGTCAATAGGACATTTTGCCAATGCCGTGCACATATGAATGATTTATTCGAGGTTGTGGCGTCTTTGCCTCCGCTTTAACAGAGGGAGACGAAATGTGACTGTGTCGGCTGTTTTCAATCATTGCGATTTCAATCGATTTAAATAGACTGCGGCACCGATCCGGAGGGTTTTTTATGGATAATATGACGAGATCGGAGGGTCTTGAGGCGCGCAGGAGCGGATTCTTCACGAAATCGCGCGCGGCCGTCTCCCTGCTGTTCTTGATGAACGGCTTCATGGTCGGCTGCTGGGCACCGAAGATTCCGGAGTTCGCCGAGCGGCTGCACCTCACGAAATTCGAACTCGGCCTGATGATCCTCGTCTTCGGCGTTGGCTCGCTTGTGATGATGCCGCTTGCCGGCGCCCAGATCGCCGTGCGCGGTTCAAGGGTCGTCGTCAGGGCTTTCGGTGTGCTGCTGCTGCCGATGATTCTGGCACTGACGCTGGCCCCGAACGTGTGGACGGCCGCCATTGCGCTCTTCCTGTTCGGCGGCTTCATCGGCGCCATGGACGTGGCGATGAATGCCAATGCCGTCTCGGCCGAAAAATCCATGCGCCGGGCGATCATGTCGTCCTGCCACGCCTTCTGGAGCCTTGGCGGTTTGCTGGGGTCGGCGATCGGTGGCTTTCTGATCTCGCGCTGGGGCGTTCTTGGCCATGCCGAAGTGTCCACCGTGCTGGCGATCCTGTTCCTGGTCGTTGCCTGGCCGATGGTGCTCGGCGATCAGCCGCATCCCGACGAGGCAAAGCCGAAGGCGCGGCTGCCGATGATCCCGCTGCCCTGGCTGCTCGGCATGGTCGCACTGTTCTGCATGGTGCCGGAGGGGGCGGTGCTCGACTGGAGCGCGCTTTATCTCAGCCAGGAAAAGGGGGCATCGGTCATTCTCTCGGGGTTCGGCTTTGCCGCCTTCTCCGCCACCATGGCGACCATGCGCTTTGCCGGCGATTTCGTGCGCGATTGGCTCGGCGCCATCAGGACGCTGCGTGTCTGCACCGTCTTTGCCATCATCGGCATGCTGACCGCTGCATTGGCGCCCAACGCGGAGATTGCGATTCTCGGCTTCGCGCTCTGTGGCATCGGCATTTCCAACATGGTGCCGATCGCCTTTTCCGCGGCCGGCAACATTCCGGGCCTGCAGCCCGGCATCGGCATCTCCGTCGTCACCACGCTCGGCTATTCCGGCATGCTGGTCGCGCCGTCCGCCATTGGCTTTGCCGCCGAGCATATCGGCTTCTCGCCGGTGCTGATGGCGCTGCCGGTGTTGCTGCTCGTCGTGCTGGCCTTCTCGTCGCTGGCGCGCTACGCTGACGGCATCGGCGAGAGCAGGCATTAATTTCGTCGCTTTTGCTCGGTAGGGGCTTGGCTCAGCCCGATCAAAAGAGATACCTGGAGCGGTTGACAACGACCGCTTCGTGATCCACCTGAAAGGCACCTGTTTCAAAGGTCTGCGAGAGCTTTCCATGTCATTTGCCAGTGATTTCGACCCCAAACCACGCCGTTCCTCCGTTGCTGTCGATGTTGGCGGCGTGATTGTCGGTGGCGGCGCGCCCGTGGTCGTGCAATCCATGACCAATACCGATACCGCCGATGTCGATTCGACCGTGGCGCAAGTGGCGGCCCTGTTCAAGGCCGGTTCGGAGCTGGTGCGCATCACTGTCGACCGTGACGAAAGCGCTGCCGCCGTGCCGAAGATCCGCGAGCGGCTGCTGCGGCTCGGCATGGATGTGCCGCTGATCGGCGATTTCCATTATATCGGCCACAAGCTGCTGGCCGATCACCCGGCCTGCGCCGAGGCGCTGGCGAAATACCGCATCAATCCCGGCAATGTCGGCTTCAAGGACAAGAAGGACAAGCAGTTCGCCGAGATCATCGAGATGGCGATCCGCTACGACAAGCCGGTGCGCATCGGCGTCAACTGGGGCTCGCTCGACCAGGATCTCCTGACTGCGCTCATGGACAAGAACGCCGCCGAGGGCTCGCCGCTGTCGGCCCGGCAGGTAACGCGCGAGACGATCGTTCAGTCGGCGCTGATCTCGGCCGATCTCGCCGAGGAAATCGGCCTGCCGCGCAACCGTATCATCCTGTCGGCTAAGGTCAGCCAGGTGCAGGATCTGATCGCCGTCTATTCCATGCTGTCGGAACGCTCCGACCATGCGCTGCATCTGGGCCTCACCGAGGCCGGCATGGGCTCGAAGGGCATCGTCGCCTCGTCCGCCGCCATGGGCTATGTGCTGCAGCACGGCATCGGCGACACGGTTCGCGTTTCCCTGACGCCGGAGCCGAATGGCGACCGTACTCGCGAGGTGCAGGTGGCGCAGGAACTGCTGCAGGTTATGGGCTTCCGCCAGTTCATCCCCGTCGTCGCGGCTTGTCCCGGCTGCGGCCGCACCACATCGACGGTCTTCCAGGAACTGGCGCAGAACATCCAGAGCGATATCCGCAAGAACATGCCGGTGTGGCGCGAGAAATATCCGGGCGTCGAGGCACTGAATGTCGCCGTCATGGGCTGCATCGTCAACGGCCCCGGCGAAAGCAAGCATGCCGATATCGGCATTTCGCTGCCCGGCACCGGCGAAACGCCGGCCGCCCCCGTCTTCATCGACGGCCAGAAGGCCATGACCTTGCGTGGTCCGAACATCGCCTCGGACTTCGAAGCTCTGGTTGCCGACTATATCGAAAAGCGCTTCGGCCAGAAGAGCGTCGCGGCGGAATGATCCTCCGCTAAAGCGAGAAGATCTGTTTGTTTTCACGCCATTCCGGACGGAAAACCGCCGCACACTTTTCCGGGAAAAACGCTACATATTGCTCGTCAGCAGCTTGATGCCGGCGAAGCAGTAGAAGCCGGCCATGGCGCCTTCGATCCAGCGCCGTGCGCTGCGATAGATCTTCAGCGCATGCGGCGTCGAAAACAGCACCGCATACCCCATGAACGCCAGGAAGCCGGTCGCGCAGCAGATGACGACGATCAGCACCGCCACGGAGGCGGGCGCGCCCTGCGGCATGCCGAGCGCGATAATGGCGAGCCATGCGAAGATCGCCTTCGGGTTGGTGACGTGGATGCCGTAGCCGCGCAGGACCAGTGACTTGAAGGTCGGTACCCTTGTTTCGGCGGTGGTCGTCATCACATCGCCATGCGCCCGTACGGCGCGAAATGCCTTGTAGGCGAGATAGAGCAGATAGAGCCCGCCGAAGATCTTCAGAACTTCCAGCGCCATCGCGTAGGTCTGCAGCAGCGTGGCAAGGCCGGCGGCGGCGGCAATCGCCCACGTCAGCGATCCCCCGAAAATGCCGAGCGAAATGGTCATGCCCGCCTTGCGGCCATGGGTCATCGATGTGCCGATGATCGCCATGATGGCAGGGCCGGGACTAACGACGGCGATGATATAGGCAATATAGGCCGGCATGATCTGCGGCAGGTAGGCAAGCGTCTCGCGCATGGAGAAATTCCCGGGGGCGTCGGCCGGCGCGGACAATTCCGCGCCTACGGACCAATTCGGTATCGGAATTTGTCACAAAACCGAGGGGAAATCACGCGGGCAACGCATGGATTCTTGTTATGGTGACATTCCCTGGCGGAATGGATCGAAGGCGCGTCGCTATTCCGGTCGGCCCACGTCTTCTGCTTCCATAAGCTGCCGGACGATCGGCTCCAATATGGCCTGTAGTTCCGGGGATGCTTCCGCGTTCAAGGCGGTGAGGCCGATCATCTGCCGCATCATCTGCACCCCGGCCACCAGCGATAGCAGCAGCGCCGCGCGCTGTGGCGTTGCCTTGCCGGATAGCGCCATCGTGACATTGCGCTGATGGTGCTTTTCGATCACGTCGCGAGCAATCCGAATGGCGGCATCGCTGGATGCCGAGCGCAGCATGATCAGGAAGCCGTCGAGCGCCGTCGCGTCCGGGGCCGTTACCTCCAGCAACATCCTGGCGACCAGCCGCGCCCTGTCGGGGGAGCTGAGATTGCCGCTCGTGGCGATGATTGGATTTTCATTCGCCCGCTCGAGAACCTCGGCAAACAGCGCCTCCTTCGAGCCGAAGTAGCGGTTGATCAGCATGGCGGTGACGCCTGCCCCTTCGGCGATCTCGCGGACGCCGGCTCCTTCGTAGCCCGACCTGATGAAGGCGAGCCGCGCCGATTCGAGGATGGCGGTGCGGGTTGCGGCCGCGTTGCGTGGGCGAGGATTGGGCTCTGATCTATCCATCACATTTCCAAATATACAGTTGTAGACTTATGTTGTTTCTCAATGTATACGCCTGTATACAAACGGTCAATGAAATGCCTTTAAGGCTCTGGAGATCAGATGAAGGAAACAGTGCTTGTGACAGGCGGAACCGGTTTCGTTGCCGGTTGGTGCATCGCCGAACTTTTGGGTCGCGGTTATCGTGTGCGCACGACGGTGCGTGACTTATCCAGGGAGCCAGCGGTGCGGGCCGCAGTTGCTTCAGTCGCGAAGGATACGACCGACCTGTCCTTCCATGTTGCCGAACTTCTCGACGATAGCGGCTGGGCGGAAGCGATGGCGGGCTGCGATTATGTGCTGCACGTCGCCTCCCCCTTGAGCGGCGCACCGGCTGGCGATCGTCAGGCCTTCGTCGCACCGGCGCGGCAGGGTACGCTGCGCGTGCTGAAGGCGGCGGTGGATGCCGGCGTCAAGCGGGTGGTGATGACGTCGGCGGCAGCAACTGCTCGTCCTCCGCTGCATCTGAACCTTGTCAGCGACGAGACGATGTGGGCCGATCCGTACGATCCGCAGTTCGATGCCTATCGCGTTTCCAAGATCCTGGCGGAGCGGGAGGCCTGGGAGTTCATGGAGGCCAACGGCGGAGCGACGGAATTTTCCACGGTCCTGCCCGGCGCTGTCTTCGGCCCGATCCTCACGGCCGGCAATCTGGGCTCAGTGCGGATCATCCGCGACCTGCTGCGCGGCAAGCCCGCATTCGTGCCGCGGCTCGGCTTCTGGGTGGTCGATGTGCGCGATCTCGCCGATCTGCACGTCCGCGCGATGACGGCGCCGGCAGCTGCCGGTCAGCGCTTCATTGCGGCGGGCGAATTTCTGTGGCTGGAGGAGGTCGCCAAGGCTCTGCGTGACGGTTTGGGAGCCCGTGGTGCCAAGGCGCCGACGCGGCGGCTGCCGATCTTCCTTGTGAAGCTGCTCGCGCCGTTCCTCAGGGATTTGCGGCCGCTTGCGCCGCTGATCGGCCGCAAATTCGAGCTCACCTCGCAGAAGGCGCGCGGCATGCTCGGTTTTTCGCCACGGCCTGCCAGGGTGGCGATCGCCGATTGCGCGAATAGCCTGTTCGACCACGATCTGGTTCGTGACGAGCGTTAATTTTTCTGCTGGGGTGCGGCGAGGATCAGCTCTTGCGGTTCGCCACGAACCGGGCTGTGTCGATCAGGACATCTGCCTTACCTCCATAGCCGGCTAACAGATCGGCGGCGTCTGCGACGAGCCTTGACAGCGTCGCCTCGGCCCATTCCTGGCCATGCAGGCCAACGAGTGTCCCCTTGCCGCGGGCGGCATCCTTGCCCGTCGCCTTGCCCATGGTGGCGGCATCGGCCGTCAGGTCGAGCAGGTCGTCGGCAAGCTGGAAGGCAAGGCCGATCTTTTCGCCGAAAGTCCGCAGGCGTTTGCGGTCTTCTGCCGAGGCACCTGCGATGATGGCGCCGGCCTCGCAGGCAAAGCGGATGAGCGCGCCGGTCTTCATCGCCTGCAGCGTCGTGATGCCGGATTCGTCGGGTGTTTCTTTCTCTGCGGCGAGGTCGAGTGCCTGGCCGCCGGCCATGCCGCCGATGCCGGCTGCGCGCGAAAGGGCCAGAACGAGCGCCATCTTCCGCTCGGGCGGCAGTTCCGTTTCGGGTGCGGCGATGATGTCGAAGGCGTAGGTCAACAGGCTGTCGCCGGCAAGGATCGCCGTCGCATAGTCGAAGGCGATATGCACGGTCGGCTGGCCGCGACGCAGGTCGTCGTCGTCCATGGCCGGCAGGTCGTCATGAACTAGCGAATAGCAATGCACGCATTCGAGCGCGGCGCCCACCCTGAGGGCGGCTTCGGCATTGCCGCCGAGGAGAGCTGCCGATTCCATGACGAGAAAAGGCCTCAGCCGCTTGCCGCCATTCAGGACGCCATGGCGCATTGCGCTCAGCAGCCTGTTGGGGCGGACGATTTCGTCGTCGAGGCTGACATCGGCCAGAAGCTGGCTCAACAGGGTTTCGATCCTGCCGGCATTGTCCTTGAGGCGGTGCTCGAATGAGGAATGGGTGCTGTCCATGGCCGCTGTTTGGCATGAGAGGCGGTTGCTGGCAACGAGAATTGTCAACAGCCATATGGGGAATCGTGTCGCACTCTGGTCATCGCTTTGCGTAGACGATATGACGAGTGCAGCATCAGAGCGTTTCCCGGATGCATTGAGAATGCACCGGGATGGAGCGACCGTGGACCTCAGGCAATTGGACATATCGACTGATCATGAGGAGGAGGAAGGCGAGGTGCCGCAACGGTCCTCCCTCTTGGCGCGTTTCAGAGCCCGTCCGCTTTGGCAGCGCATCGTCCTGATCCTGATCGGCGTGTTCCTGCTGCCCTATCTTTTCATCGTCCTTTATCTGTTGCCATTCATCCACCCGGTCTCGACGCTGATGCTGGGCGATGCCGTGACCTTCCAGGGATATGATCGCCGCTGGGTTCCGCTCGACAATATCGCGCCGGTGCTGGTGAAATCGGTGATGGTTTCCGAGGACGGGCAATTCTGTTTCCATGGCGGCGTCGATTGGGGCGAGATGCGGATGCTCGCGCAGGAGACATTGCGCGGCAAATCCACACGCGGCGGCAGCACGATCCCGATGCAGACGGTGAAGAACCTGTTTCTGTGGAACAGCCGTTCCTTCGTGCGCAAGACGCTGGAGCTGCCGCTGGCGGTCTCCGCTTCCGCCGTCTGGTCGAAGCGGCGGATGATGGAGATCTATCTCAATGTCGCCGAATGGGGCCCGGGCATCTACGGCATAGAGGCGGCGGCGCGCTATCATTTCAAGGTGCCGGCTTCCAAGCTTACGGGGCGTCAGGCAGCCCTTCTCGCGGTATCGCTGCCAAACCCGATCGATCGCGTGGCCAGCAAGCCGGGGCGCGGGCTCAGCCAGCTCGCCTCGCTCATCCAGCGCCGCGCGCGAAATGCCGATGCATATATCAAATGCCTTTATGACTGAGATCAGAACTTGTCGTTCGATCGGTTGAGCGTCATCTGGCATTCTTGCTCGTAACGTAAGGGCGGTGCATCTGCCAACGACGATCGGACATGCCATGGACTTCTCCGCCTTTTCCCCCGAATTGCTGCAATATGCCAAGAGCCTGCATCCGCAGCCCCCGCGCCATCTCGGCACGCGCTACGATCTCTCCGGCATCTTCCAGCCCGAGCCCGGCAACACGGTCGTCTGCCATCTGCCTGAGGGCTCGCAGACGCAGCGTGCGGTGGTCTCGGCGCGGCAGAAGTACCTGGCGATGCCGGAAGCCCGGCAATTCGCCTTCACGCCGGTCTCCAGCCTGCATATGACCCTGTTCCAGGGGATCATCGAATATCGGCGCACGCGGCCTTTCTGGCCTGCGGATCTGGCGCTCGATACGCCGATCGACGAGATGACCGGCATCATGGGCGAACGCCTGAAGGCCTTCTCCATGCGCGATCCGTTCAAGGTGGCGGTGATAAAGGCGCGGCCCAGCGGCCTTCTGGTCGAGGGCGCGACCGAGGCGGACCGCGAGACCATGCGGGAATGGCGCAATTCGCTGGCCGATCTCCTTGGCTATCGCCACCCCGATCACGAAACCTATGCCTTTCACATCACCTTCACTTATGTCATCGAGCGTCTCGCGGACGAGGCGCTGCCGCGCTGGCAAGCGATGTTGGACGATGTAGCGGCCGAGTTGCGCGCCGAAGTACCCGTTCTGGAACTGCGGCCGCCGGCCTTCTGCTCGTTCGAGGACATGAACCATTTCGAGGAACTGCGCGTCTTCGAATTCGGGAGCTAACAAGGGAATAGGGATCATGGACAAGCTAACCCTCTACATCGGCAACAAGAACTATTCCTCCTGGTCGTTTCGGCCATGGATCGCGCTCGAGGGCTGCGGCATCGCCTTCGATGAAGTCCTGATCCCCTTCGATTTTCCGGCCGGCAATCCCAATATTCGCGCGGTTTCGCCGACGGGAAGGGTGCCGATGCTGGTGCATGGTGGCTTCAAGGTGTGGGAATCGCTTGCCATCATCGAATATGCGGCCGAACTCTTTCCCGACGCCGGGCTTCTGCCTGACGATCGGCAGTCGCGGGCGCTGGCGCGATCCTACAGCATGGAGATACTTTCGGGTTTCCACGCCCTGCGCAACACCTGCCCGATGAACATGCGGCGTCCGGTGAGCCGTCCCGATCTGTCCGATGGCCTCATGAATGACGTGGCGCGCATCGAGACGATCTGGCGTGAAGCGCGCTCGCGTTCCGGCGGTCCTTTTCTGTTCGGGGCCTTTTCCGGGGCTGATGCGATGTATGCTCCGGTCGTCAGCCGCTTCGAGCGGTACGACATTCCTGTATCCGCCGACACGCGGGACTATATGGACGTGATGAAAGCGTCGCCTGCCTGGAGGAAATGGGAGGAGGCCGCGCTGAAGGAAACATGGATCGTGCCGGAGGACGAGGCGTGACCCGCTGATTCGATCCTGATAGGGTTGAATCGGGCGCGGCAGGCAAAAAATGCTGAGAGGGACTGGTCAAAGCCCGATAAGTCATGTACAAGCCCGGCCAAATTCCGAAATTGATGCATGTCTGTTTCGGCCGCCTGGCTGGCCGCTGATATGTTTCGTCCGCAAAGTGGAGTAACGAAAATGGCTGTACCGAAGAGAAAAACAAGCCCGTCCAAGCGCGGTATGCGCCGTTCGGCTGATGCGCTGAAGGCTTCGACCTATGTTGAAGACAAGAACTCCGGCGAACTGCGTCGCCCGCATCACATCGACCTGAAGACCGGCATGTATCGCGGCCGTCAGGTTCTGACGCCGAAGGAAAGCGCATAATTTCTGCGCTGCCTTGATGGCATGAATAAAAAAGGCTGGCGGTTCGCCGGCCTTTTTTGTTTCGATGGGGTCTTATGGTGGGTGAAAAGCGGCCTGTTCGTGTGCCGCACCTTTGATACCCCCCTCTGTCACTTTCGTGACATCTCCCCCACAAGGGGGGAGATCGTTGGGAGTTTGCGGCTCGTTACCCGTGATGCAATAGGCTGTACTTTCAGCGGATTCGATATTCGATTGAGGTAAAGGGCGCCTGCGAGCCACCAATCTCCCCCCTTGTGGGGGAGATGTCACGTTAGTGACAGAGGGGGGTGAACACTCTCCGCAAATTCAAGGCTGCCTTATCTCAAAGGCTATCCAGCTTGCTCTGCATGGCGCGGAGCTGTTCCTTGAGTTCGTCGATATCCTTGGCCTCGGCCTTGCGGCTTTCCTTTGCCGGCGGCTTCATGAAGGGCGAAAACATCTGCATCGCCTGCTGGAACATCTCGGTGTTGCGGCGAACCTGTTCCTCGACCATCTGGATCGGCAGCTGCAGATTCTTGCCGAGCGGCGTCTCGCCGAAGGCCCGGTTCATCTGCTCGCGCATCTGCACCTGCTGCTCGGTGAAGGCACGCATGGAATGTTCGAGAAAACTCGGTACGACCATCTGCATCTGATCGCCGTAAAAGCCGATCAGCTGCCGGAGAAAGGGAATCGGCAATAGCGTGTTGCCGGTCTTCGATTCCTGTTCGAAAATGATCTGCGTCAGGACCGAATGCGTAATATCCTCGCCGCTCTTGGCGTCCTGGACGGTAAACTCCTCACCCTTCTTGACCATCTCCGCCAAGTCGTCCAGCGTCACGTATGTGCTGGTGCCAGTGTTGTATAGGCGGCGATTGGCATATTTCTTGATTACGATCTGGCCCTCATTCTTTGCCATTATCAGTCTCCTGGCCCCGTCTGATTGTATGGAATATTCCTCCACCCCCGAGTGTAGACGCAAAAGAAGCATGGTGACAATCGCTTTGTGCGATGCGGCAAGCCCTTTCCTTTGATTGCATTTCCTGCAGGCAATGACGGCTTCGTGAAATCTGCGCGGGGGAAATTCTTGCTGTTTGACTCCGGCGCAAAGCTTTGACAGTTTCGCCTCATATACACGTTCATTTTATGAGGAGGCTTCCATGAGCAGTTCATCCATCGTCGTCGCCAGCGCGGCTCGTACCGCCGTCGGCTCCTTCAACGGCGCGTTTGCGACCGTTCCCGCTCATGAGCTCGGCGCAGCTGCCATCAAGGGCGTGCTGGAGCGTGCAGGCGTCGATGCCAAGGAAGTCGACGAAGTGATCCTCGGCCAGGTTCTGCAGGCAGGCGAAGGGCAGAATCCTGCCCGTCAGGCCGCGATGAAGGCCGGTATTCCGCAGGAAGCGACCGCCTGGGCTGTCAACCAGCTTTGCGGCTCTGGCCTTCGCGCCGTAGCACTCGGCATGCAGCAGATCGCGTCGGGAGACGCAAGGATCATCGTCGCCGGCGGCCAGGAATCCATGTCGATGGCCCCGCATGCCGCCCACCTTCGCGCCGGCACCAAGATGGGCGACATGAAAATGGTCGACACCATGATCAAGGACGGCCTGATGGATGCCTTCCACGGCTATCACATGGGCATCACGGCCGAAAATGTCGCGCGCCAGTGGCAGCTCTCGCGTGAGGACCAGGACCAGTTTGCCGTTTCCTCGCAGAACAAGGCCGAGGCCGCGCAGAAGGCCGGGCGTTTCAAGGATGAGATCGTTCCCTTCACCATTCAGTCGCGCAAGGGCGACGTCATCGTCGATGCCGACGAATATATCCGTCACGGTGCGACGCTGGACGGCATGGTCAAGCTCCGGCCGGCCTTCGACAAGGAAGGCACCGTGACTGCCGGTAACGCGTCGGGCCTGAACGATGGCGCCGCCGCGGCGCTGCTGATGACTGAAGCCGAAGCCTCGCGCCGCGGCATCCAGCCGCTCGCCCGTATCGCCTCCTGGGCGACCGCCGGCGTCGATCCGCAGATCATGGGCACTGGCCCGATCCCGGCGTCCCGCAAGGCATTGGAAAAGGCAGGCTGGTCGGTAAGCGATCTCGATCTTGTCGAGGCCAATGAAGCCTTCGCCGCTCAGGCGTGCGCCGTCAACAAGGACCTCGGCTGGGATACGTCGATCGTCAACGTCAATGGCGGTGCGATCGCCATCGGCCATCCGATCGGCGCTTCCGGCGCGCGTATCCTCAACACGCTGCTGTTCGAAATGAAGCGCCGTGGCGCCCGCAAGGGTCTGGCGACGCTGTGCATCGGCGGCGGCATGGGCGTTGCCATGTGCCTTGAGGCGCTCTGACGCGTTTTGAGCAGGGTTTTCCAGAAGAAGTGATGAAGGCGGAGCGGGCGACCTGACGATCGGTCGTCCCGCCTCCGTAGCAACAAAGGGGAGTGGCACATGAGCAGAGTGGCATTGGTAACCGGGGGTACGCGCGGCATCGGAGCAGCGATTTCGATGGCGTTCCGTAATGCGGGCTACAAGGTGGCGGCGACTTATGCCGGTAATGAGGAAAAGGCGCGCGCTTTCCATGAGGTCACCGGCATCGCCGTCTACAAATGGGACGTGACCGACTACGAGGCTTGCGGCAAGGGCATCGCCAAGGTCGAGCATGATCTCGGCCATGTCGACGTCCTGATCAACAATGCCGGCATTACCCGTGACGCCATGTTCCACAAGATGACGCCGCAGCAATGGCACGAAGTCATCAACACCAATCTCACCGGCCTGTTCAACATGACGCATCATGTCTGGCAGGGCATGCGCGACCGCAGCTTCGGCCGTGTCGTCAACATCTCCTCGATCAATGGTCAGAAGGGGCAGATGGGGCAGGCAAACTATTCCGCCGCCAAGGCCGGAGACCTCGGCTTTACCAAGGCGCTTGCACAGGAAGGGGCAGCCAAGAACATCACGGTCAACGCCATTTGCCCCGGCTATATCGGTACGGAAATGGTGCTGGCGGTGCCGGAAAAGGTGCTTAACGAGCGGATCATTCCGCAAATTCCCGTGGGACGCCTAGGCGAGCCGGAGGAAATCGCCCGCATCGCGGTCTTCCTCGCCGGCGACGATGCCGGTTTCATCACGGGGTCGACGATATCGGCCAATGGCGGGCAGTTCTTCGCCTGAGCCAATCGTCCTGTTGATGTTGGGGATTGCCGGGTCAGCCCGGCAATCATCCGTGGCTTGAACCGGCCGACTGCCGTTGTCGTGGCTTGAACTCCAGGATGACGGCTTCCACCGTCATTCGCCGCTTTTGCCTGAAGCGGGATCTCGCGGCGTAGGCGAGCGCGTAAAAGGTGGTGCCGACGAGCACGATCGCTGCAATGCTTGCGATGATTGCGGCCATGATGCCGTTCCTTTCTCAAAACACTGCTTTCTTCCCGCAGCCTTTGGCTGCGAGAAGACCATTGTCTCTCTGGAATTATCGTCCGGCGCGCAGAGCCTGAAGGTCATGACCGACCGTTAGGCCGATCGGTCATGAGACATCGGTGTTAGCGGCAACGAGCCTCATAGCGATTGCCGTAGCGGTCGCGATAGATGCAATAGCCGCGGCGATCTTCCGAGCGACCGATAAGGTTGCCGACGAGGCCGCCGGCGACTGCGCCGACTGCCGCGCCACCCCAGCTGTGCGTGGCAACGCCGCCGATCAGGGCGCCGGTACCGGCGCCGATTGCGGTGCCTTTTTCGGTGGATGTGCAAGACGCCAGCGCGCCGACGAGGGCAATCGCGACGATGATCTTCTTCATGATGTTAGCTCCCTGGTGTTGTGAGGTTTTCAGTAATCATCTGCGGATCAGATCCGCCCCATCAATAGCAGAATGAGGACAATGACGAGAACAAGCCCGAGACCGCCCGACGGACCGTAGCCCCAAGACCGGCTGTAACCCCAGCTCGGAAACGCGCCGACCAGCAGCAGAATCAGTATCACGAGTAATACCGTACCAAGCATTATGTGTCTCCTCCATGTCCGTCGCCGGAATATCCCCGGCAGCGTTGCCGCGTCCGGATATATGCTCCAGCGCCTCCGCCTTAATCTGTTCGATGCGAACGAGCGGAGTTCCTTGCATTTCTGATCGTAGAAACTTGTTTCGCCGAAAATTGTTCCGGCTAAGAAATAAAAATGCGGAAAGCCGATCTTTCGGTGACCGGCGAAATGTTAACGCGAGAGCGCAAACCGGCTGACATATCGATGATCCGGGACATATTTGTATGGTTAAAATTTCATTAAAATACAACGGGTTGCGGTGAACGAAACGGGAAAGAACCGATGTCGATGTTTCGTCAGCGATTCGTTCTGCATTTGGACTTTGGTTAACATTCACGGCCGCCAAGGCAGGGCGGGAAGCCGTTCTGCGTGGCGGCTATGCTACCGGCGTATCGCGGCGAAGTGGTGTTTCGTTGGCTCAATGCGTTAATGCGGGGGAGTTGAAGGAAGTTTTGCTGCCCTGTTCGGCTCTCCATATCGGGATGCATCGATGGTAGAGCACCATATGTAGCCGTGAACAAATCGGATACATGCGGGAATCGCCGATTCGTCTCCGATTCGTTCCGGCTTTGATCGAGGTGTTAACGGATACACTCTTTGATTGTATTTGTCGATTTATCCTATTTGAACCCGGCGAATGCCCCCTGCAATCCAAGATTCGGGCGCGATTCACTGCCTCAACTCCTCCGAGTCCGAAGTATTTTCGGTCGAGAATCGCTATATGTTGTGAAGAACGAAGGGGGAATCGGTTGAATCCAGCGATTCCTCGCTCATTCGTTGAGGCTTTGCTTCATTTCCAAAGTGCGGGCGGTTACCTTCAAAAAAGCGAAATATTTACAAATAATTAACCATAAAATTACCGGGCGTGACGCCCGCTGCGGATTCGCTGCTTGACTCTCTTTCGCGTGGAAAAGACAGGAAAAATGCGATTCAGTATCTGGTGGGATTCTTTGATTCCAAATCCATATGTAGTAGTGAACATACAGGGAACCACTGAGAGTCAGCGATTCGTCGCCGATTCGTTCTCAGGCTGTTCCGGAATCGCTTGGACTCGTATGGGATGTAGGGGCAATGAAGCTTTTGGTTGAAACGGCAAATCGTAAAAGCGACCGTTGGCGATGCTGTTTTTTCATTCAGGTCTTGCCTTTGTCACATATGGTCGTCATCTCTTCCTTCTTCCCGGAGAAGCTTGCTGATCGGAAGACGGTGGTTTCTCGCTTATGCACGGACCTATGACTCACATCTCGCAGCCAATGATCCTGAGCGGACGCGGCGTAACCGCTGTGCTCGGACCAACCAATACCGGCAAGACCCATTATGCCATCGAGCGTATGGTGGCGCACGGCAGCGGCGTTATCGGCCTGCCGCTGCGGCTGCTCGCGCGCGAGGTCTATACGCGTGTCGTCGACAAGGTCGGGGCGCAGCATGTGGCGCTTGTCACGGGCGAGGAAAAGATTTCGCCGCCCAATGCCCGTTTTTCCGTCTGCACCGTCGAGGCGATGCCGCGCGAGACACGCGCCTCCTTCGTCGCCATCGATGAAGTGCAGCTGGCCGGCAATCTCGAGCGCGGTCATATTTTCACCGACCGGATCCTGCATCTGCGCGGCCGGGACGAGACGCTGCTGCTTGGCGCCGGTACGATGCGGCCTATCCTCGAGCAACTTCTGCCCGGCATTACCGTTCTCGAGCGGCCAAGGCTTTCGCATCTCTTCTACGCAGGTCAGAAGAAAATCACGCGCCTGCCGCAGCGCACGGCAATCGTCGCCTTTTCCGCCGACGAGGTCTATGCGATTGCCGAGCTCATCCGCCGCCAGCGTGGCGGAGCTGCCGTCGTGCTGGGCGCGCTCAGCCCGCGTACCCGCAATGCACAGGTCGCGCTCTATCAGGCCGGCGATGTCGAATATCTGGTCGCGACCGATGCCATCGGTATGGGTCTCAATCTCGATGTCGATCATGTCGCCTTTGCCCAGGATCGCAAATTCGACGGCTATCAGTTCCGCAATCTCAATCCGGGAGAGCTCGGCCAGATTGCCGGCCGCGCCGGCCGTCACCTCAAGGACGGCACATTCGGCGTGACGGGCCAGGTGGATCCGTTCGACGACGAGCTGGTGCGCCGGATCGAAGGCCATGAGTTCGACACGGTCAAGGTGTTGCAGTGGCGCACCAAGGGCTTTGATTTCTCCTCGATCGCCGCGCTTCGCACCAGTCTTGAAGACGCGCCACGCGTGCAGGGCTTGACGCGGGCGCTGCCTGCGGTAGACCAGCAGGCGTTGGAATATCTGTCACGCGATCTGGAGATTGTCGATCTTGCCAACAACCCGGCCCGGGTTGAAAAATTATGGGAAGCCTGCGCGCTTCCGGACTATCGGCGCATTACGCCTGCCCAGCATGCCGATCTCATTGCTACCCTCTTTTCCGATCTTGTGCGCTATGGCACGGTGAAGGAGGACTTCCTTGCCGAACAGGTGCACCGCGCCGATCGGACGGATGGTGAGATCGACACGCTTTCGGCGCGAATCGCGCAGATAAGGACTTGGACCTATGTGTCGAATCGGCCCGGCTGGCTTGCCGATCCGACACACTGGCAAGAAAAGACGCGGGAAATCGAGGATCGATTGTCCGATGCGTTACATGAACGGTTGACGAAACGCTTTGTTGATCGCAGGACATCTGTGCTCATGAAGCGCCTGAGAGAGAATGCAATGCTGGAAGCTGAAATCAGTGTGAATGGGGATGTCTTCGTTGAGGGGCATCATGTGGGACAGTTGACCGGATTCCGGTTCACGCCTATCTCGGGAACCGAGGGGCCGGACGGCAAGGCTGTCCAGGCAGCCTCGCTGAAGGCGCTTGCGCTGGAGTTTGAGGCACGTGCTGCGCGCATGCATGCAGCCGGCAATAGCGATCTTGCGATCAGCGCCGACGGTATGGTGCGCTGGCTCGGCGATCCCGTGGCGCGCCTGTCGGGCAGCGATCATATCATGCGGCCGCGCGTCATCCTGCTTGCCGACGAGCAGTTGTCGGGCAATGCGCGCGATCATGTCGCGGCTCGCATCGAGCGCTTCGTCAATCATCATATCAGCACCATCCTGAAGCCGCTCGACGATCTGTCGCGCGCCGAGGATCTGCAGGGTCTTGCCAAGGGCCTGGCTTTCCAGCTGGTCGAAAATCTGGGCGTTCTGTTCCGCCGCGACGTCACCGAAGAGGTGAAGTCGCTGGATCAGGATGCGCGCGCCTCGATGCGCCGCTACGGTATTCGCTTCGGCGCCTATCATATTTTCGTCCCCGCGCTTTTGAAGCCGGCTCCGGCCGAGCTCATCAGCCTGCTCTGGGCATTGAAGAATGATGGCCTCGACAAGCCCGGCTACGGCGATCTCATTCCCGTGCTGGCCGCTGGACGCACGTCCGTTGTCACCGATCCGAGCTATGAGCGCACGTTCTACAAGCTCGCCGGCTTCCGCTTCCTCGGCAAGCGCGCCGTGCGCATCGATATTCTCGAACGCCTGGCGGACCTCATCCGTCCGCTGCTGCAGTGGAAGCCCGGCCAGGCTTCGCGCCCTGAAGGTGCCTATGACGGCCGCCGCTTCACCACGACGACGGCGATGCTTTCTATCCTCGGCGCCACGCTGGAAGACATGGAAGAGATCCTGAAGGGTCTCGGCTATCGCGCCGATGCCGTGAAGGCCGAAGAGGCTGCTGCCCATCTTGCGCAGCAGGATGCACTTGCCGCACCGGCAGCGCCGGCTGCGGATGCCACCGCGGAAAAGGTCGATCATGACGACGCCGACTCCTCCGCCGGCGAAGAACCGGCCAAGGAAGCCGAAGCCGTTGCGCAGGAAGCCGCTCCGGTTGCCGCTGTATCGGCCGAGCCGGTTGCGGAGGCAACTGCCGAGGCTGGCGAAACGGAAGCTGTTGCAGTTGAAGCTGCCGAAGCCGTGGAGCCGAAGCCGGTTCTGCTCTGGCGTCTTGGCGGTCGCAGCGATCAGCAGCAGCGTCAAGGCGGCCGTGGCCACGGCGATCGCCGCGGACAGCAGGGCGAAGGCCGTGCCCAGAATGGCAATCGCCGCAATGGCGAGCAGCAGCAAGCAAGCGGCGAGGGCAATCGCGAGGGTCGTCGTGACGGGCGCGATGCCCGTGGCGCCGGCGACAAGGGACCGCGCGGCAATAATCGCGATGGTGGCCGTCCGCAGAATCAAGGCGGCCGTGGCGAACGCAACGACCGTCAGGAACGCGGCGACCGCAATGACCGCAACAATCGGAACGACCGGAACAATCGCGGCGCGCCGCAGCCGCTTCGTTTCGAAGCCAAGCCGCCACGCAAGGAAAAGCCGATCGATCCGGATTCTCCATTCGCAAAGCTGGCTGCTCTCAAGGAGCAGATGAAGAAGTAGGCCATGAAGGACGAGAAGCAGCCATTTTCCGGTTCGCGCCAGCGCATCGACAAATGGCTCTTCTTTGCCCGCATGGTGAAATCCCGCTCGCTGGCGCAAGTCTATGTGCAGAACGGCAGCGTGCGGGTGAATGGCGAACGGGTCTCGCAGCCGAGCCACGGCATCAAGGTCGGAGACCGGATAGAGCTTTCTCTCGAGCGTCGCGATGTGATCCTCGTCGTGCGCTCCACCGGTGAGCGCAGGGGACCTTTCGAGGAAGCCAAGCTGCTTTACGAGGATTTGACCCCGCCGCCGGATGAGACAAAACGCCTCACCGCCTTCGAGCAGGCGTTGCGGGCGCCGGGCAGCGGCAGGCCGACGAAACGTGACCGGCGTGCAATCGATCGGTTGACCTCGGACGAGGATTAGAAAACTCTGCCCGTCGCGGGCGGTTTTCCAGATTGTTTGTCCTTGAAATTGGCGGACAAAGTCGATACCTGCCGGTAACCAGCTGGACGGCGCGTTTGCGCATGGCGCATTCGTCTGTTCGTTCGGCACCGTGGAAGGGTGCGACGTTCCAGGTTGCGCAGCCGCGGAAGCTAGAGACATTCCTGGAGTGCTTCATGACATATGTCGTGACCGACAATTGCATCCGTTGCAAATATACCGATTGCGTGGAAGTCTGCCCCGTTGATTGCTTCTATGAGGGCGAGAATTTCCTCGTCATTCATCCTGACGAATGCATCGATTGCGGCGTCTGTGAACCCGAATGTCCTGCCGAGGCCATCAAGCCCGATACGGAGCCGGGTCTCGACAAGTGGCTGAAGCTCAATGCCGAATATGCATCCATCTGGCCGAATATCACCGTCAAGCGCGATCCGCTGCCGGAAGCCAAGGAAATGGATGGCGAACAGGGCAAACTCGAGAAGTATTTCTCGACAAATCCCGGCGCTGGCGATTGATCGACGGCCGTGACAGGCCACCTGGAAAGGTGTAGTCGATATCGCACGGAGCGAATCGTTATCGTGAGGCCGCCAAGCGGTCAACGGGGCCTCTTTGGCGCGCGTGAAGCAAATTATTGATTTCCTCAGATTTTTGTGATAGGTTCCTCATACTGATCCACAGCGGCATTTCGCGTGCCTAAAACCATCACGAAAGCAAATCACCAATCCGTACGCGGTTTCCTTGACATATCAACGTTTTGTGTTGTCGGGGCTGAAATCGCGATGGGTGGGTTTCTTTTTGCATAAGTCTGGCTGGACCAGGATGACGCTACCCCGACGGTGCTTCCGTCTCATCCGGGCCTGACTGACCCGGCCCCCGGCCCAACCGGGCGCGTAACAGGGAGTTTTTGAAAAGAATGACGACCCAGCAGAAAAAACCTTCAGCAGCACGGCACGGCTTCAAGACTGGTGAAGCGATTGTTTATCCGGCTCATGGCGTCGGGACGATCACCGCGATCGAAGAGCAAGAAGTCGCAGGCATGAAGCTCGAGCTGTTCGTGATCGATTTCGAGAAAGACAAGATGCGTTTGAAGGTGCCGGTGGCCAAGGCCATGAGCATTGGCATGCGCAAGCTTTCCGAGACCGATTTCGTCGAGCGTGCGTTGAAGGTCGTGCAGGGCAAAGCCCGCGTGAAGCGTACCATGTGGTCGCGTCGCGCTCAGGAATATGATGCCAAGATCAATTCCGGTGACCTGATCTCCATCGCCGAAGTGGTTCGCGATCTCTATCGCGCCGAGAACCAGCCGGAACAGTCCTATTCCGAACGCCAGCTCTATGAAGCTGCGCTCGATCGCATGGCGCGCGAAATTGCCGCCGTCAACAAGATGTCGGAAACCGAAGCCGTTCGTCTCGTCGAGACCAACCTCAACAAGGGTCCGAAGCGCGGCAAGGCTATCGAGGAAGACGATTCCCAGGACGAAGCCGCATAAGACAAACGGCACATACAGCCTCCAAAAACCCGGCCCTCGTGCCGGGTTTTTTTCTTTGGAACCTTTTTCCTTCTGCCGCGTTTTAAGCTCGTGTTGGCGGTCGGTGTGGGTTCTCTCCTGCAGGAGAGGTGTCTGGGCGGGCCGTTTTATTGCCATTCACGAGGACCGGCCTATGCGTTTTCATTCGAAGCCCCCCGGTGATCTGAAGATGCTTCAATCATCTGATCAGTCTGATGAGATCGAACTAGACTAGTCATCGATAATCCGGCGAGCCGGAGAATCGGTCTCCAATTTTGCATTTCATTCATTGATTTTCATCCGAACAGCGATGTTCGGAAACCATGCCTGCTGCCCCTTTTTGTCGACCGCGGCTTAAAGACGATCTGGGGCCGAACCTAGGAGATGCGTATGACGAATATGTCTGCAGATCGGCGCATGATCAAACTCGCCATGGCTGCACCTTATCTCGATCGCGATGAAGAACATGATCTCGCCATACGGTGGAAGGATCACGACGATCGCGGCGCCCGCAACAAAATCGCGACCGCCCATATGCGCCTTGTCATTTCGATGGCCGGCAAGTTTCGCAATTTCGGACTGCCGATGAGTGACCTCGTGCAGGAAGGTTATGTGGGCCTGCTGGAGGCCGCTGCCCGCTTCGAGCCGGAGAGGGAAGTGCGCTTCTCGACCTATGCCAGCTGGTGGATTCGCGCTTCGATCCAGGATTACATCCTGCGCAACTGGTCGATCGTGCGCGGTGGCACGAGCTCGGCGCAGAAGGCGCTGTTCTTCAATCTTCGCCGCCTGCGCGCCAAGCTTGCCCGCAGCAATTCCAGCGTGACCGTTCAATCCATCCATGAGGAAATTGCCGTGACGCTCGGCGTCAGCCTTGCCGACGTGCAGACTATGGATGCGCGCCTTTCCGGCAGCGACACCTCGCTGCAGGCGCCGTCGATTTCAGGCGATTCCGAAAGTGCGGAACGCATCGATTTCCTCATCAGCAGCGAGCCGCTTCCGGACGAACAGGTCTCGGACATGATCGATGGCGAACGCCGTCGCATCTGGCTCGCATCGGCGCTGAAACATCTCAACGAACGCGAAATGAAGATCATCCGGGCGCGCCGTCTCGTCGAAGACGGGGCGACGCTGGAGGAACTTGGTGCCGATCTCGGCATTTCCAAGGAGCGCGTGCGTCAGATCGAAAGCCGGGCGATGGACAAGCTGCGCAGCGCGCTGGTGGATGCAGATCCACGCATGGCAAGCTACGCCTGACAGAGACCTTCTCCCGACCGGGAGAAGGTGATCCGGCCCTTATCTATTCCGCGATAATCTTGACCTTGTCGCCCGGTGCAATGCTCGCGCCGGTGGGCAGGGCATTGATCAGCTTGAACAGGTCGAGCTTGCGGTCGGTGCCCATCATGCGGGCTGCGAGCGTGGTGATGGTGTCGCCGGGCTTGACGGTGACGACGCGCACGCGCAGCGGCTTCAGCGAAGCGGCCTCATCCGGCGTCATGTGGCGGAAGCTTGCCCGCAGCACATTGGCCGTCTGATCGAGCTGGGCAATATTTCCCTTCGGAACCGCCGTCAGGAAACGGAAGATCTGCGTGCGGTCGCGGATGACGGTGACGTCGAAATCCCAGCGATCGGCTGAGGCGCGCGCAGTCGCGGCCGGCATGCCGTTGACGGTGATCGACTTGATCGACGACGGATCGAGGCCGGTCACCCAGCCGCTGGAAATATAGTTCGTCAGGTTCTGGTTCTGGGTGTCGGCAACGCCGTCGAAACGGATGGCTATGTCGCCGGGACCGGTCGCCATGACGGCTTCGACCTTGTTGTCGATGCGGAAATCTTCGGGTACGTTGAAGCGGATGCCAAGGCCGCCATGCAGGAAGGTCTGGCCGCGCACATAGCCTTCCTCCGGGCTGTCGCCATAGAGCAGGCCGTCGATGCCGTTCAGGTAATAGTCGCGGCCGGTGTCGCCGACCTTGCCTTCCTCGCCGAATTCGCGCGCATGCGCCTTGGCAAGGTCGATGCGCTGCGGGGTGCTCGGATGGCTCGACAGGAAGTCCAGGCTCTGGTCGACATCGGAATTGGCCGTCATGAAGCGGCTGTAGTCTTCCATGGCATTCAGGAAGCGGGCTGCCGCATAGGGGTCGTAGCCGGCCTGGCCGAGCGTGCGGATGCCGATTTCGTCTGCCTGCAGTTCCTGCTGGCGCGAGAAGGCGGCAAGGCGCAGTTTGCCGCGGGCAAGCGCCTGCTTGCCGGCAATATCGCTCGACAGCACTTCGGCGACGACGCGGCTGGCGATGACCTCGGCTTCCTCGCGCTTCTGCCGCTCGATGCCGTGATTGGCCGTCACATGCGCCATTTCGTGCGCCAGAACGGCTGCGACTTCCGAGGCGTCATTGGCAAGCGCCAGCAGGCCGCGCGTCACATAGAGATAGCCGCCCGGCAGCGCGAAGGCGTTGATCGACGGCGAATTGAGAATGGTGATGCGATAGGACTGCTGCGGGTTTTCCGAAACGCTGGTCAAGGCGCCGGCGATGCGGGCCACGAGACGTTCGGTCTTGGCGTCCTTGTATTCGCCGCCGTAGCTGGCGAGAATTCTTGGATGCTCGCGAGCGCCCATCTGCGCGCGCGGGTCGTTCTTCTGGACCTCGGAAACGATCTGCGGATTGGCCGAGGGCGAGACGCTCGGCTGATACGACTGATCCATCACGGTCTGACAGCTGTTCAGCATCGCCGCGGCGACAAGGAGCGGTGCCAGGCGGCGCAAACGGGCTGCGACGGTCACGCTGATCCTTCGTTCTGCTCGCTCGTTCTGCTTCAGTACCTGTGTCTCGCTCATTTCGCTGCCATGCCGGCTCGGCGCCAAATCCGGTTGATCATTACCGGGGCGATTATCATCGCGCCGGTAAAGGTTGCTTTCACCCCATCAATCCGCATTCATCCGGACGGTCTCCAACCCTTGCTGTAGCCGATTTTGACACCGGTTGCATAGCGAGACTCCGTTTAAATGTGGCAGCGTTGTATTTTAGCAAGCATTTCAGAGGAGTTTCAGCCGTTCGGCACGACGAAATTAAGGCAAAGCCGGCAGCAAGATGCTGCGTCGCACTCAGTGTTGTAAAAATGTGGCCAGTGCGGGAATGCCGGTCGTTTGCAGAAAGGCGTCGATCGGAGCGGAGAGTGCTATTTTGCCGCCGTCGATGAAGACGGCATGGTCAGCAAGGCGTCTGACTTCCGCCGGATCATGCGAGACGATGAGGAGCGTGTTGCCGGTTTCCCGGTGAAGGGTCTTCAGCAATTCGACCATTCCGGAGCGCAGGCCGGGATCGAGCGCTGCAAAGGGCTCGTCCAGCAGCAGAATCGGCTTGTCGCGCACCAGCGCTCTCGCGAAGGCAGCGCGCTGTCGTTCTCCGCCGGACAGCGTGCCCGGCTTTCTCTTCTCGAAACCGGGGAGCCCGACACGTGCCAGCGCCTCGGAGACCCTCTGCCGGTCTTGTGCCGAGAGCCTCAAGGAAGGGCTGATGCCAAGGCCGACATTGGTGAAGAGGTCGAGATGGGCGAAGAGATTGTTGTCCTGGAAGACAAGCGACACAGGCCGCTCTGCGGGATGCTTGCCGGTGACGTCCTGTCCGGCAAGCAGGATGCGGCCGCGATCGGGCTTTTCGAAGCCGGCCAGCAGATTGAGGAAGGTCGACTTGCCCGAGCCGGAGGGACCTGCGACGGCGATGATCCTGCCTTGCGGCAACGCGCAATCGAAGTGGAAATCATGCGTGCCGAGGCGCAGTTCGACGCCGGTCATGGCGATGCTGCCTTCGATCATGTTGCTGCCGTCAGTCATTGTGCCTGCTTTCGCCGTCGCGGGTGCCTTGGCCCACCGTGCCGGCGATGGTGAGGAGAAGGCATACCACGCCGAGTATCAAGGCATATCCATCGGCATCGTTGGTGCGGTAGCTTCCGAGCTTGCTGTAGACGAGCCAGGGCAGAGTCATCAGGCTGCTGGAGCCGAAAAGGGCGACGGCGCCGAGATCGCCGAGCGACAGGGCCATGGCGAAGGAGAGCGCGGTGAAGAGCGGCTTGCGAAGGCCCGGCCAATCGATCAGGCGAAGGCGGGAGATCCCATGAAGGCCGAGGCTTGCCGCCAGCCGTTCGGTGCGGCGGCGGTGGATGACATAGGCCGGCTCCAGCACGCGAATGACGAAGGGTAGCGCCATCAGCGCGTTGATGGCCACGATTAGGAGGGCGGCGAAGCGGCTGGGGTCGCAGAAGGGCCGGAGCGCAAGGAACCAGCCGGTTGCCAGCACTATCGGCGGGACAAGCAGGATGAGGGAGGAGCTTGCGCTCAACGCGATCGACAAGCCGCGCAGGCCGAGGGTCTTGCTGCGTTCCGCCGATATCACCGATCGGGCGCGAATGATCGCAAAGGAAATCAGGACGGCCAGAAGACCGGCGGCGAGTGCGATGAGGAGGCTTGTTATCGCCGCCTGCAGGAAGATCGGCTGGCCGGCGAGCTTCAGAAGGTTTGCCTCTAGGCCCGTCACGACGACGGAGGCGAGAGGCAGGCCGAGAAAGATTGCCGCAGCCAACAGCAGAGCGGCATCGACCCAGCGAGCCGCCGGCACTTGACCATCGATGCGCCGCAGGGCGCGGCCGCTCGTCAGCCCATGATCGTCAGGCGCACGAAACAGTGTCATCGCGCCAAGCACGATGAGGGTGATGACGATCTGTAGCAGTGACAGCATCACGGCGCGGCCGGGATCGAAATCGAAGCGGAGCGCTTGGTAGATCGCCACTTCCAGCGTCGTTGCGGCCGGGCCGCCGCCAAGGATCAGCACCAGCGTGAAGCTGGTGGCGCAGAGCATGAAGATCAGGCCCGCGATGCCGGGGATGAGACCGCGCAGAACAGGCCATTCGATGAAGCGGAAGATCGAGGCAGGTCGCATGCCAAGCCCGCCGCCCACGAGCCAGTATTCTGCCGGAACGCGCTCCAGCCCGGCCAGCATCAGCCGGCAGGCGAGCGGCATATTGAAGAAGACATGCGCCAGCAGGATGCCGGCAAGGCCGTAGATGCTGACAGGCTGCGACAGGCCGAGGGCCGCAAGCGCCTGATTGAGCAGGCCCTGGCGCCCCCATATGCCGAGAAGGCCGAGCGCGCCGATCAGGACGGGCAGGCCCATCGGCACTGCCATCAGCCGGATCAGCCACAGCCGGCCGGGAAAGCGTGGTTGGCGTGCCAAAGCGCGGGCAATGGGGATGGCAAAAAGGATGGAGAGCAGCGTCGACAAGATCGCCTGCAGCAGGGTGAAGCGCAGCACGCGCAGCAGATAGGGATCGGCGAGCGTGGTGTCGCCACCGGACTCGATGCCGGCGGCAAGCAGGATGGCGACGGCGATCGCGACAAAAAGCGCGATGCCGGCGAGGCTGAATGCCCCGCCGGAAATGGCACGTCTTCTTTCGGATGCCGTCAGCATGGGTGAGAGATCAGTTGGCGCTGGTGGCGGTCAGCCACTCGTCGATCCAGGCCTTGCGGTTCTTCTCGACAACATCCGGGCTCATCAGGAAGGTCTTCGTCGGCACCACCAGCTTGCCGAAGGCGTCCGGCAGCGGCGTTGAGGTGGCGGCGGCCGGCATCATCCAGTTGCTGGTGGGGATGATGTCCTGGAAGCCTGTGGAGACCATGAACTTCAGGAAGTCGCGGGCAAGGTCCTTATTCGGCGACGCTTTGACGAGGCCGGCAACTTCGATCTGGATGTAATGCCCTTCGGAGAAGGCGGCCGCCTGATAGCGTTCCGTCTTGTCCTCGATCATGTGATAGGCCGGCGAGGTCGTGTAGGACAGCACCATCGGCGCTTCGCCCTTAGTGAAGAGGTCATAGGCTTCCGACCAGCCGGGCGTGACGGTCAGGATACGGCCCTTGAGCTTGGTCCATGCGTCGGCTGATTTATCACCGTAGATCGACTTGACCCAGAGCAGCAGGCCGAGGCCCGGCGTCGAGGTGCGTGGGTCTTCGATGACGATCTTCTGCGAGGGATCGCTCTCGACGAGATCCTTCATGCTCTTAGGCGGATTCTTGACCGTCTGGGTGTCGTAGATCACGGCGAAATGGCCGTAGTCATAGGGCACGAAGACATCATCCTTGAAATCGCCGGGAACCTTGAGCGCCGATGTGTCGACGCCACTGGCATCGAACAGGCCGGTATCCTTGGCTTCGTCGACCAGGTTGGTGTCGAGGCCAAGAACCACATCGGCCTTGGTGCCGGCGCCTTCGAGCTTCAGGCGGGAGAGCAGCGCCACGCCATCAGTGACACTCACGTAATTGACGGTGCAGCCGCATGTCTTTTCGAAAGCGGCCTTGACCTTGGGGCCTGGACCCCAATCGGCGGTGAAGCTTTCATAGGTGTAGATGGTCAGCGTCTTGTCGGCCGCTGCGGCGGGCTGCGTGGAAAGAAATGCCGTGCCGGCGGCAAAGGCCAGGCCGGTGAACAGTGATAATAGTGAACGGTCGAGCAACAGAGCGCCTCCTTTTGGTTTCGTCTTCAAGGGGAAAAGGGCGCTATGATTTCGTCACGCGTCTAATCCCTCCGCCGGTGTTAGCCGGATCAGGTTCCGCGGGTTGGCTGGTGAAAGCCTCTCAGCCAGATGTCCGAAAGGACATAAGGCACCCCGTTAGAGCGTCGGCAGATTTAGCCTTGTGACGAAGGGATGACAAGGGGAATGATTCCCCTGTCGATTGCAGGCTGCGCGATCTATTCGGCAGCTTCGGCGCTGACAGTGCTTTCGAATTTCTTGGTAGCGCCGGGCAGTTGCACGTTCTTCAGCGTCAGCGATGTCAGGAGACCGAGCAGGCAAATGCCGGCGGCCGTCATGAACAGCGGGCTAAAGGCACCTGCATAGGCATTGGCGACGGCCTCTCGCGTGGCTTCCGGCAGGGCAGCCATCATCTTCGGCGTCAGTTCCTCGATGTCGGAAACACCCGCAATCGAGACGCCGACATTGCCAAGCTTGGCCGCGATGATGGCGCCATAGATGGATATGGCGATCGAGGCGCCGCCCATGCGCGACAGCGTGACGGCACCGGTGGCGGCACCAATATCGCGGGCGCCGGCGGCGTTCTGCACCCCGATGACGGGCACCTGCTGGGCAAGGCCGATGCCGATGCCGTGCAGCAGCATCAGACCGCCGATGAGGGCGATGGGTGTGCCGGCATGGACGAAGGCGAGCGAGGCGAATGCAATGGTGCTGCAGGCGGCGCTGGCAATGGCGAAGGGCTTGTAGCGGCCCGTTGCCGCGATGAGCCTGCCGGCGGAAAGTGAGCCGCAGACGAGGCCGCCGGTCAAAAGGATGAAAAGCAGGCCGGCCACTGAGGGCGACAGGCCCGTCGTCGTCTGCAGGAAGAGCGCGAAGTAATTGACCATGCCGATGGCAACGGCACCGCTGGTGATCGAGATGATCAGGAGCAGGCCGAATGTCGGATTGCGGAAGAGCGTCATCGGCACGATGGGCTCGGGCGCGCGGCGTTCGATGAAGACCCAGGTGATGGCGCAGATAATGCCGAAGGCGATGATGCCGAGACATTCAGGCGACAGCAGCGATCCGAAGAGTTCGGTGCCATCCGCGGCAAGCACGATGCTTGTCGTCGTCAGCGCTAGGACCAGCGCACCGGCATAATCGATCTTCGGCCGGCGGCTCGGCTTGCGATAGGGCAGCATGGTGGCGAGACCAGCCAGCACGACGAAGCCGATGGGAACATTGACAAGGAAAATCGAACGCCAGCCGAACAGATCGCTCATCGTGCCGCCGAGAACCGGGCCGATGGCGCCTGAAGCCATCAGCACGAGGCTTGAATAGCTCTGGTAGCGTGCGCGCTCGCGCGGCTCGAAGATGTCGGCGTTAACAGCGAAGATCGACACGAGAATACCGCCGCCGCCAAGGCCCTGCAGCACACGGGCGGCGATCAAGGTATTCATCGACACGGCAAGGCCGCAGACGGCGGAGCCCATTGTGAAGATCGCAATGGCCGTCATCATTACATATTTGCGGCCGAAGAGATCGCCGAGCTTGCCGTAAACAGGCATGACGGCGGAAAGCGAGAGAAGATAGGCCGAACCGATCCAGCCGAAACGCTCGAGGTGCCCGAACTCGCCGACGATGGTCGGGAGCGCCGTCGATACGATCTGGTTATCCAGTGTTGCCATGAACATGGCAGTCATCAGAAACAGGAAAAGGATAAGCCGGCGCCTGGGATCAGTCACGAGCGGCGCGAACGTTGTCTGCATGTCCATGGAACAAGATATCCGAGCTTGTCCGAAACGCTGCGCAGTCGAACGAGTGCGCGGGTCGCCCCGGTTTCATATGGGGAACATATGTGCTATTAGCATATAATTGTCAATGACAGGTGAATGCTGTTTGCATGTTTTATTTCTTTTCCGCCTCTGATATGGTGGAAAGATGACATCTGCGACGAATACACGTGAAGTTGAAGCCCAGCCGCTGACCGAAGACGAGGATCTCCTGCTGATCGGTCAGGCGATGACGCGCATGCGCCTGCTGACCGGCCGCCGCATGATCGGCAGGCTCGCCATTCAGAACGTTGCTCCAGGGCTCGAGCTTTCGCATCTTGACGTGCTCGACGTCGTGAGACGGGCTGAAGCTACCGGCGAAGTGACGGTCGGCACGATTGCGGAGATATTGCGTATCGATCCGTCGCGGGCGAGCCGCATCGTTGCCGACATGGTGGCGCGCGGCGTGTTGCGGCGAAAGGCATCCCAGGCCGATGCGCGGCGCATCGTCGTGGTGCTCACCGCGCTCGGGCAGCGGTTGTTGTCGGAAATCCAGGCACAAAAACACTCCGTCATCGGCAGTATCTTTGTAGACTGGTCGCGCGAGGACATTGCGAGTTTCTCGGTGCTGTTCGATCGCTATGTCACAGGCTATGAAGGTGTTATCCAGGCCCGCATCACGGAAACGACCGACTGAGCGGCCCGCACGGGTGGTTCTTGCGGCCGGCGCTCTTCCCTAGGGACATGACTTTGCGCTATGGGCTTGGCGCATGAGCCAGTCCACCACCTTCACCATCCTGCTCGGCGGCGAGCTTCGCCTGACGGACCGACTGCGCGCCGCCGTTTCCGGTAGCCGTTTCATCGCGGCCGATGGCGGCATGCGCCATGCCTTGGCGCTCGGTGTCGAACCCGAACTGTGGGTGGGTGATTTCGACTCGACGCCTGCCGATCTTCTGGCGGCCTTTCCCGGCGTGCCGAAGCAGCCCTATCCGGCCGCCAAGGCCGCAACCGATGGCGAGATTGCCGTATCGGAGGCGATCGATCGCGGTGCCGTCAGGCTGATCCTGGCAGGCGCCATGGGCGGCGAGCGCTCGGATCATGCCATCCAGCATCTGCTCTACGGCGTTCGCCTTGCCGAACAGGGCCTTGATGTGCTGCTGACATCAGGCGATGAGGAGGCGGTTCCGCTTCTGCCCGGGCAGATGGAAATCGCGCTGCCACAAGGCTCGCTGTTTTCGGTGCTCGGCTTCAGCGACCTGACGGGCCTTTTCATCGAGAATGCCCGTTATCCCTTGCGCGACTTCCACCTGCCATTCGGCGCGTCGCGCACCATTTCCAATGTGGCGGAAGGTGCTGTGCGCTTTTCGCTCGGCAGCGGCAGGGCGATCGTTCTTGCCCGCCCTTATGATCTTACCGGAGTCTGATCTTGGCCCCTCCCATTCTGAAACTCGACAATATCTTCCTGAGCTTTGGCGGTGCGCCCCTTCTGGCCGGCGCCGCGCTGCAGGTGGAGCCGGGTGACAAGATCTGCCTGGTCGGCCGCAATGGTTCCGGCAAGTCGACGCTGCTGAAAATCGCCGCCGGCATGGTTGAAGCGCAGTCGGGCGAGGTATTCCGCCATCCGTCGTCAACCGTGCGCTATCTCGAACAGGCGCCGGATTTCGCCGGTTACAAGACCGTGGCCGCCTATGCGGAAGCCGGTCTCGGTCCCGGTGACGATCCCTATCGTGTCACGTATCTGCTCTCGCATCTCGGCCTGACCGGCGAGGAAGATCCGAACAATCTTTCGGGCGGCGAGGCCCGCCGCGCGGCTCTGGCTCGCGTTCTGGCGCCGGAGCCGGATATCCTGCTGCTCGACGAACCGACGAACCATCTGGACTTGCCGACCATCGAATGGCTGGAAGGCGAATTGCAGAAGAGCCGCAGCGCCCTCGTGCTGATCTCGCACGACCGTCGCTTCCTCGAAAAGGTTTCGACCGCCACGGTCTGGCTCGACCGCGGCACCTCGCGCCGGCTGGACCGGGGCTTTGCCCATTTCGAGGCATGGCGCGACCAGGTGCTGGAAGCCGAGGAGCTGGAACAGCACAAGCTCGGCAAGCAGATCGAGCGTGAGGAGCACTGGCTGCGCTATGGCGTGACCGCGCGGCGCAAGCGCAATATGCGCCGCCTTGGTGAATTGCAGGACATGCGCTCGCGCCATCGCGGCCATAAAGGCGCTCTCGGCACCGTGCAAGCGGCTGCGTCCGATGCGCAGGAAAGCGGCAAGCTGGTGATCGAGGCAGACAAGATCACCAAGACCTATGGCGACAGGGTGATCGTCTCGCCGTTTTCGATCCGCGTCCATCGCGGCGATTGCATCGGCCTCGTCGGCCCGAACGGTGCCGGCAAGACAACGCTTCTGAAGATGCTGACCGGCCAGCTCGCGCCCGATAGCGGCACGGTGAAACTCGGCACCAATCTGGAGATCGCCACCCTCGACCAGAAGCGCGAGGAGCTGAACCCGGAAGATACGCTCGCTAACTACCTGACCGACGGTCGCGGCGAGAACCTGCTCGTCAATGGCGAGCAGCGGCATGTGACGGGCTACATGAAGGAGTTCCTGTTCCAGCCGGAACAGGCCCGCACGCCGATCAGGAACCTCTCCGGCGGCGAGCGCGCCCGGTTGATGCTGGCGCGCATCCTGTCGCGGCCGACGAACCTGCTCATTCTCGACGAACCGACGAACGATCTCGACATCGAGACGCTTGATCTCCTGCAGGAAATTGTCGCCGGCTTTTCCGGCACCGTCATTCTCGTCAGCCACGACCGTGACTTTCTCGACCGCACAGTGACCTCGACGATCGCGCCTGCCAATCCGGAAGAGCCCGATGGCCGCTGGATCGAATATGCCGGCGGCTATTCCGACATGCTCACCCAGCGCAAGGGTGCGATGGAAGAGCGCAAACGCGCGGAAAAGGCTGCGGAAAAGCCGAAGGCGGCCGAAGCCGGGGCATCCGCCACCGATGCTTCGAAGGGCAAGGCCAAGCTTTCCTACAAGCAGAAATTCGCGCTGGAGAACCTGCCGAAAGATATGGCCAAGGCGGAGGCAGAGATCGCCGCCCGCGAGAAGAAAATGGCCGATCCGAACCTGTTCACCAAGGATCCTGCGACGTTCAATCGTCTTGCGGCCGAGATGGAAAAGCTGCGTGAAGGCCTGACCAGGATGGAAGAGGAATGGCTGGAGCTCGAAATGCTGCGTGAGGAGCTGGAGAGCTGAGGCTCGGATCTCCTCATCCTATGCGCGTCTATCTATGTGAGAAAAAACAAACGGTTGCGCTGTACCGCTATCGCCTCATTCCCTGTTGTCGAATCCGATAAACCGTTTATACATTAACCCATGTTGCCGGACCATGAGCCGGTTGATACCCCCGGGCCACCGCGGCCCGTGGCGCAGGTTGGGGAAGTCCGAAGAGACCTGATTGGATTTCGCCTGATGGCGACGGGTCCTTCGCAGAAAGTAACAAGCAAATTTCGTGATCGCTTAACGCGGCGGCGCTCCTTGCTGTCCGCGGTTTTCCGAGGGGGCCTTCATGCCGGTGCTGCCGCGTTCCATTTTGTTCAGCTGTGTTCTCGCCGTTATTTCAGGTGCCCAGGCGCTAGCGCAAAGCGCGCCGCCGGCTGCGCCCGTGACGGTCGCCAAGCCCGTCGTTCGCGACGTCATCGATAGCGACGAATTCATCGGGCGCTTCCAGGCGGTCGATGAGGTCTCGGTACGGTCGCGGGTCGGCGGCTATCTGCAGGAGGTGCATTTCAAGGACGGCACCATGGTCAAGCAGGGCGACCTGCTTTTTGTCATCGACCAGCGGCCATTCATCACCACGCTGAACGAGTCGACGGCTTCGCTCGAAGTGGCGAAATCGTCGCTGACGCTCGCCGACGCGCAATTCAAGCGGACGGAATCCCTGTCGACCACGGGCAGCCAGTCGGCCTCGACGCTCGATGACCGCCGCCGCGACCTCCTGTCCGCCCAGGCGAACGTGCGCGGCGCGCAGGCGGCCGTGGATCGTGCCAATCTCGATATGGATTTCACCAAGATCACCGCGCCGCTCAGCGGCCGGATCGACCGGCGTCTGATCTCGGTCGGCAATCTCGTGCAGGCCGACCAGACGATCCTCACGACCATCGTGTCCCTCGATCCGATCGATTTCTATTTCGACGTCGATGAACGCCGGCTGCTTTCTTATGCCGATCAGGCCCGCAAGAACGGCAGCGCCCTGCAGCAGGGCGGCGGCGGTCTCGATGTCACGGTGACGATCGCCGATTCCAAGCAGAAGCCCTTCAAGGGCAAGCTCGACTTCGCTGAAAACCGCGTCGACAATCAGACGGGCACGATCCGTGTCCGCGCCACCTTCCCGAACCCCAATCTCATTCTCCAGCCCGGCCTGTTCGGGCGCGTCCAGGTGCAGGGGTCCAACAGCTACAAGGCGATCCTGGTGCCTGACGAAGCCATCGGCTCGGATCAGAACCAGCGCGTGGTCTATACCGTCGACACGGCCGGCAATGTGACGCCGAAATCCGTGCGGCTGGGACCGAAACTCTATGGCTATCGCGTTATCCGCGACGGCATGACCGGTGACGAGACCATCATCGTCAACGGGCTGATCCGTGTTCGGCCTGGTGTCAAGGTTGCGCCTCAGCTGATCCAGCTGCCGCAGGAAGCGACGAGCGACGAGCCGCCTGCGCAGGCGGATGCACAGGGGACCGACCAATGAGGTTTTCCCATTTTTTCGTCGACCGGCCGATTTTCGCGTCGGTTCTTTCCATCGTGCTGCTGATTGTCGGCAGCATTGCCTATTTCCAGCTTCCGGTGGCGCAATATCCCGAGGTCGCGCCGCCGACGATCGTCGTGCGCACCTCCTATCCGGGCGCCGATTCCCAAACGATTGCCGATACGGTGGCAACGCCGATCGAGCAGGAGGTCAATGGCGTCGAGGACATGCTCTACATGTCCTCCTATTCCAGCGCCGATGGCTCGATGGCGCTGACCATCACCTTCAAGCTCGGCACCGATCTCGACAAGGCACAGGTGCTGGTGCAGAACCGCGTCGCCATCGCCGAACCGCGACTGCCTGACGATGTCCGCCGCATCGGCATCACCACGGTCAAGAGCTCGCCCGACCTGATGATGGTCGTGCATCTCCTGTCGCCCAACAATCGCTACGACCAGCTCTATATCTCCAATTATGCCCGCACGCGCATCCGCGACCTGCTCGTCCGTCTCGACGGCGTCGGCGATGTGCAGCTCTTCGGCGAGCGGCAATATTCGCTGCGTATCTGGCTCGATCCGGAAAAGCTTGCCGCCTATGGCATGACCGCAGGCGATATCGTCCAGGCTCTGCGGGACCAGAACGTGCAGGTTTCGGGCGGTTCGATCGGCGGGCCGCCGGTTTCGGGCACGAACGCCTTTCAATATACGGTGACGACGCAAGGGCGCTTTTCCGATGCCCGGCAATTCCGCTACGTCATCGTCAAGGCGACGGATAGCGGCCGCCTCGTGCAGTTGCAGGACGTGGCCCGCATCGAGCTCGGCGCGCAGGACTATGTCACCAACAGCTATCTGAACGGCAATCCCGCCGTGGCGCTCGGCATCTTTGCCCGCCCCGGCACCAATGCGCTCAATGCCGCCGCCGATATCCAGAAGACGATGCAGAGCCTGGCGCAGGATTTCCCGCAAGGGCTCGAATATCGCATCGTCTACAACCCGACCGAATTCATCGCGGAATCGATCGATGAGGTCTACAAGACGATCTTCGAAGCGGCCGTGCTGGTCGCCATCGTCGTGCTGGTCTTCCTGCAATCCTGGCGGACGGCGATCATTCCGATCATCGCCATTCCGGTATCGCTGATCGGCACCTTCGCCTTCCTGCTCGCCTTCGGCTTCTCGCTGAACATGCTGACGCTATTCGGCCTGGTGCTTGCCATCGGTATCGTTGTCGACGACGCGATCGTCGTGGTCGAGAATGTCGAGCGAAATCTGGCGCTGGGGATGACGCCGAAGGAGGCGTCGCATGTGACGATGAACGAGGTCGGCACCGCGGTTCTGGCGATTTCGCTTGTCCTGATCGCGGTCTTCCTGCCGACCGCCTTCATTCCGGGCATAACCGGACAGTTCTACCGGCAGTTCGCGGTGACCATCTCCATCGCGACGGCGATTTCCTGCCTGAACTCGCTAACGCTCTCGCCGGCAATCGCCGCCATCGTGCTGCGTCCGCATGATCACAAGAAATCCAACAATATTGCCTCGCGTTTCGGCCGCGCTCTTGGCGACGGTTTCAACCGGGGCTTTGAGTCGATGAGCCGGGGCTATTCCTGGATCATCCGTCATCTGGTGACGACCTGGGTCGCGCTTGGCTGTGCCCTTCTGGTCTTTGTCGGGCTGCTCGGTGCGACATATTACATGGGCAGGATCGTGCCGCAGGGCTTCGTTCCCACCATGGACCAGGGCTACGCCATCGTCGTCGTGCAATTGCCCGATGGCGCTTCGCTCGCGCGCACCAACGCCGTCATCGAGAAGGCGACGGCGATCATCAACAAGACGCCCGGCGTGGAAAATGCAGTCGCCTTCGCCGGCTTCAATGGTGCGACTTTCACCAATGCCTCGAATTCCGGCGTCATCTTCACGCCCTTCAAACCCTTCGAGGAGAGATTGAAGAGCGGTGAAAGCGCCATGAAGATCATCGGCCAGCTCTATGGCAGCCTCCAGGGTATCCAGGAGGCCTTCATCATCGCCATTCCGCCGCCCTCGATCCGCGGCGTCGGCAATTCCGGCGGCTTCAAGATGCAGATCATGGACCGGGAAAATCCGGACATGCGCCGTATCCTGCCGCTGGCCTATCAGATGATGGGTGCTGCCGCGCAGAATAAGGGCGTCAGCGGCGTCTTCACCACCTTCTCGGCCAATAGCCCGCAATATTTCCTGGCGATCGACCGCGACAAGGCGCGGGCGCTGAATGTGCCGATCCCGAACATCTTCGAGACGCTGTCGATCAACCTCGGCACATCCTACGTCAACGACTTCAACGCCTTCGGCCGCGTCTACCAGGTGCGTGCGCAGGCCGACCAGCAATATCGCATGGACCGCGAAGATATTCTGGCGCTGAAGGTTCGCTCAGCGACCGGCGCTCTCGTGCCGCTCGGAACGCTGGTCGATATCCGGGATACGACGGGGCCGGCGCTCGTGCAGCGCTACAACATGTATGTCTCGGTTCCCATCCAGGGTAATCCGGGGCCAGGCGTTTCCACGGGCAGCGCGCTCGACACCATGGAAGGGCTGGCAAAGAACCTGTTGCCGGCGGGCACGACCTTCGAATGGACAGAGCTCGCCTATCAGGAAAGGAACACCGGCAATACGGCGGTTTATATCTTCGCCCTGTCGGTCATCTTCGTCTTCCTGGCGCTTGCGGCCCAGTATGAAAGCTGGACCCTGCCTCTCGCCATCATCCTGATCGTGCCGCTGGCGGTGCTCGCTGCCTTGATCGGGGTGCATCTCAGGGGCATGGACAACAATATCCTGACGCAGATCGGTCTGATCGTGCTGATTGGCCTTGCGGCCAAGAACGCGATCCTGATCGTCGAGTTCGCCCGTCAGGCGCAGCTGGAAGGAAAGAGTGCGGTGGAGGCGGCGATCGAGGCCAGTCATCTGCGTCTGCGCCCAATCCTGATGACGGCCTTCGCCTTCATCTTCGGCGTCGTGCCGCTGATGATCGCGACCGGACCGGGTGCGGAAATGCGCCAGTCGCTCGGCACGGCCGTGTTCTCAGGCATGCTCGGCGTGACGCTGTTCGGCCTGTTCCTGACGCCGGTGTTCTACGTCGTGCTGCGCCGTGGGCACAAGCAGGTGGAGGCGACCAAGGATGAAGCAGAGGCAGCTTGAGGCATTCTAGGCGGCTTCAACTCCTCTGCAGAAGCACGCGGCAGACATGAAACCTATCTCGCCCCTGGCGGGCGAGAAAGCAATTTCATTGGTTTAGGAATTGCGATACCGGCGAAGCTCCATATCCGAACGCTTGACGCAATTTCTAAGCCATTGAAATTGCAAGAGAGGGGGTCTGTTTCTTGTTGCTATTGTTTCATAGGCCTATGCGTGCCCCTACCTACCCCCGCTCTGGCAAAAACTAAGGCTTAGACGAGGGACGAGCCCTCGCCTAAACCCAAGTTTTTGCTTTCTCGCCCGCCAGGGGCGAGATGGGCTTCTAATCAGAGATGCGGATTGCGCGGGCGGTACTTCTTCACCAGCCGCTGATTGGTCTCCTTGGCGCCCGGCATGTTGGCGCTGAGGTAGACCGGCGGTTCGCCATCTTTGCAAAGCTCGGCAGCGACATCGGCGAAGATGGCGTTCAGTACCGTTGTGCCGATGGCCGTCGATGCCGGGCCGACCTTCAGCTCCGTGCCCGGCAGGTCGATGATGGCGTCGCCCGGCGGCAGGCCGTTGTCCAGCACGATATCGGCGATATCGGCAAGCCTCCGGCGGCCATTGGCAATGACAGCCGAATAGGCGAGCGAGGTGATGGCGATGACGGTGGCGCCGATTTCGCGGCCGAAGTCGGCAGCCTCAATCGGTGCGGCATTGACGCCGGAGTTGGAGGCGATGATCAGCACATCGCCCGGCTGCATGCCGTAACGCTCGAAGACCGGGCGGATGAGGCCCTCCGTGCGCTCATAGACCGAACTGATGACGGCGCCCTCATGCAGCATGGCAGACCCCACAAGCACGGGGATGGTGAAGGCCAGACCACCGGCGCGGTAGTGCACCTCTTCAGCCAGCATGTGCGAATGGCCGGTGCCGAAGACATAGACGCGGCGATCGGCGCGCGCCGCCGTGCAGATGGCGGCTGCGGCCCTGGACATCGGTTCGGCGAGCGTTTCGCGCATGCTTTCCAGCCGACCGATGAGGGCTGAAAAATAGCTGTCAGTGACTGCGGTCATGCCGAGTCTCCTCATTCTCATTCATTATTTCAGGCCGAAGGCTGGCCCGAGATCCACGTTCCGGTGACTTCGATGCCGTCGTCGATGTGAACGAGGTCGGCGCGGGTTCCGGGGGTCAGGTGGCCACGATCCGTCAGGCGCAGGAAGCGGGCGGGATAGGATGTCGCCATGCGCAGGGCTTCCGCCAGCGGCAGCTCAAGGACATTGACGCCGTAGCGGATCGTCGAGGCCATATCGACGTCTGAGCCGGCAAGCGTGCCGTCGTCCAGCGTCAGCTTCGAGCAATAGCCGCCCTTGGTGCGATAGACGGTGCGGCCGTTCAGCGTGAAGCTCGGAAGATCCGTGCCGACGAGCGACATCGCATCTGTGACGAAGAACAGCCGTCCTTCGCCTCGCTTGGCGCGCAGCCCGACGCGCAGCGCGATCGGATCGACATGGTGGCCGTCGGCGATGATGCCGCACCAGGGGGCGGGGTGGTCTATGGCCGCGCCGACGAGGCCCGGCGCACGATGGCCCATCTGGCTCATGGCGTTGAAAAGATGGGTGACGCCGCGGGCGCCGGCATCGAAACGGGCATCCGCTGCTTCCGCTGTGCAATCGCTATGGCCAATGCTGACGATGACGCCACCTTCGGCCAGCGCCTGCACCTGCCGCTCCGTCACCTGCTCGGCCGCCATGGTGACCAGCAGCGTGCCGATCGCCTCACGGGCGCGGATGAAGGTCCTGACGTCGCTGTCCTCGACCGGGCGCATCAACTCGGCCAGATGCGCGCCCTTGCGGGCCGGCGCCAGATGCGGGCCCTCCAGATGCACGCCAGCAACGCCGCGATTGGCCTTCACTGCCTCGATCGCCGCCTCAATCGCCGCCGTGGTTGCGGCCGCGACATCGGTGATCAGCGTCGGCAGCAGCGACGTGGTGCCATAGGGACGATGCCCATCGGCGATCAGATACATGGATTCGGGCGAAGGCTCGTCGTTCAGCATGCGGCCGCCGCCGCCGTTCACCTGCGCATCGATGAAGCCGGGCGACAGGACGCCGCCCTTCAGCTGGATCGTTTCGGCATTGTCAGGCACATCGTTGACGCTGGTGATGGCATGGATGCGGCCGTTGCCGATGACAAGCGCGCTATCCTCATGAAACCGATCACCGTCGAAGATACGGGCGCCGGTAAAGACCTTGTAGTCCATCACATGGTCTCCGTTACCTTGAGAAGGTTAGCCGGCTTGTCCGGGTCGAAGCCCTTGCGGCGTGTCACCGACTCGATGAGGCGATAGTAGCACAGCAGCGATACCAGCGGATCGAGCAGGCCGTTGCCGGTGCTGGGCATGCGCAGGTTGATGCCGGCAAGCGGCGCGGTCGAGAAGGAGACGGCGGTCGCGCCGAGCTTCTGCAGGCGTTCGAGCGCCTGGGCATTGTTGACGAAGGCAGCGTCATCGGGCGAGAAGGCGACGATCGGGAAGCCTGGCTGCACGAGGCGCATCGGGCCATGCATCAGTTCTGCCAGCGAGAAGGCTTCCGCGTGCAGGCCTGCGGTTTCCTTGGCCTTCAGCGCGGCTTCGAGCGCGATGGCGAAAGCCGGGCCGCGGCCGCCGGTATAGAGCGAGGAAGCATTGAAGAGCACGTCCTCGGCGGCCTTGCCATCGATGCCCGAGGTTGCGGCAAGCGCTTCCGGCAGGTTGGCGAGGCCGGCGGCAAGCGCCTTGTCCTGCGAGATCGTTGCCGTGACGCCGGCAAGGGCTGCGACGGAAGCGATGAAGGATTTCGTGGCGGCGACGCTCTGTTCCTTGCCGGCATTGAGGCCGAGCACGATGTCGGCCTCGTTGGCAAGCGGGCTATCGGTGACGTTGACAACGGCGATGGTGGTGGCGCCGCCCTTCTTGGCGGCGGCCTGCAGCGCGATGATGTCGGGGCTGCCGCCGGATTGCGATACCGTGAAGTGAATGCCGCCCTTCAAATGAAGCGGCGCGCCGTAGACCGAGGCGATCGACGGGCCGACCGAGGCGACCGGGATGCCGCAGGAGATCTCGAACAGATATTTGAAGAAGGTGGCGGCATGGTCGGAAGAGCCGCGCGCCGCCGTGGTGATCAGCGACGGACGGCCCGAGGAAAAGAGCTTCGCGATTTCGGCAAACGCGGGCTTTTCCTTTTCAAGCAGCGCCGCAACCACCTCAGGCGATTGGCCGGCTTCCGTCAGCATCAGGGATTGGGTCTCGCTCATAGGTCATCTCCAATTCTCAATTCAGCAACAAAATCATAGGCATCGCCGCGATAATGCGAGCGGGTATATTCAACGACGCGCTGGTCCGCGAGGCGGGAGACGCGCTCGATCAGGAGCGCAGGCGCCCCGGCCTTGACGGTCAGGATCGATGCGGAAGTGGGGTCCAGTGTCACGGCCGTCAGCCTCTGCTGCGCGCGCACGGGCTTGTACCCCCGGGCGGCGAGCGCATCGTAGAGGGAGCCTTCGGATATGGCGTCTTCGCCCAGGAATTTGATGGGAACCACGGCGCGCTCGATGGCAAGCGGCTGGCCATCGGCCAAGCGCAGGCGGTCGAGCCGCAGCACGGGTTCGTCGAGGCCGAGGCCGAGCAGGAAGGATTCTTCCGGCGCCGGCGCGCTGATGGTGCGCGACAAGACGCGGGCTGCCGGCTCGCGACCGCGCGAGCGCATATCGGCGGAGAAGGAGGAGAGGCGCCAGAGCGGCTGTTCGATGCGCTCGACATGCTGCGAGACGAAGGTGCCGCTGCCGTGGCGGGATTCGATGACACCGGAGGCGAGCAGGTCGCGATAGGCGGTGCGCACTGTAACGCGGCCGATTTCCAGTGCTCCGGCGAGATCGCGCTCGCCCGGCAGAGCCGTACCCGGTTTCAGCAGGCCTTCCTGGATGAGGCCCGTCAGCGCCTGCGCCAGACGCTTGTACAGCGGCCCGCTGCCGGTCCCGTCGCCGAGACCGCGGGTGTTCAATTCGGCGATCAAACTGGTTCTATCCATGATGACCATATAGAACCTATTTAGAACCAATTCACAAGGTGAATCTGTCCGTCGGCCTAAAAAGAATCGGCCGGGCGCTTGGGACGCCCGGCCGGATATCAGGAAAGCAGGGCATGCCCGGCCTAGTTCTTGGTGAAAATGTAATCCGTTTCCTGCCGCAATACCTCGCCCGGGCGGAGCACGGCATTGGGGAAGCCTTCATGATTGATGGCGTCCGGCCAGACCTGCGTTTCCAGGCAGAAGCCGGCGAAGGGGCCGATCTTGCGGCCGTCATGGCCCGGAACCGGAACATTGAGCTTGAAGCCCGTATAGAACTGTACGCCGGGCTCGGTGGTGCGCACCTCCAGCGACACGCCGGAATTGACGCTGCGGGCGAGAGCGACGGAGCGCTTGGCAGTGCGCTCGGCCGACAGGCAGAAATTGTGATCGTAGAGCGCTTGTTCGCTGCCATCGAAACGCTTCATCGGCGACATCTCGCGGAAATCGAACACCGTGCCATCGACCGGGAGGACTTCACCTGTCGGCACCTGCTTCTCATCCGTCGGGGTATAGTGATCGGCGGCGATCATGATGTCGTGGCCCAGCGCGTCGTCGCGGCCGTCGAGATTGAAATAGGCGTGCTGGCAGACATTGGCGAGGGTGGGTTGGTCGGCGGTCGATTCATAAGTGATCGAAAATTCACCGTTGCCATGAACCCAATAGGTCGCCTGGATCGTGCAATTGCCGGGATAGCCGGCGCGGCCATCGGGATCGACGATCTTCAGCACGACGCGGTCGGTGTCGTGCTCGACGATGGTCCAGTTACGTTTGGCAATATTGTCCTTGCCGCCGTGCAGATGGGTGACGCCCTTTTCGTTGAGCTCAAGCTGGTATTGCTTGCCATCCAGCGTGAAGTGGCCGGCGCCGATACGGTTGGCGCAGCGGCCCGGCGTGGCACCGAAATAGGAGGAATGGGCCCGATAATCAGCGAAATCGTCGAAGCCGAGAAGGAGGGCCGGGCCGTGGCCATCAAGCCGAAGATCCTGGATGACCGCGCCCCACGACATGATATGCGCCGTCAGCCCGCCACCGACGATCTTGACGCGGTAGACGGTATCCCCATCGGCCGTCGTCCCAAAAACTTCCCGTTGCAAAGTGCTTTCCGTCATATCAGCTCATCCATTGCTCTCGAAATATCAGGCCAGACCCTGCCCCCATTCGTGCCGTTCCGCAACCGATTCGATAGGGAAATTAGGGGCGAGTGGAGAGGGATCAAGGTTGGGTAAGGCTTTCGAAGTGCTAGATTACGCTGGTCGTGTGCCGTGCGTGCGACAGGTCGGCTGGTTTCCGCAATGGCCCCTCACCCTCTGCCCGCTTACGGGAAGCGTATATGGGGGAGATCGTTGCCACGCAACTCCTTCTCCCCGAGGGGAGAAGGAACTATCAGTGCCGGCGTTGCCCCATATGCAATTGCCCTACCGCGGGCGGGGTGAGGGGCTAAGTCAAAGATCCAACGTTCTTCAGCGAGCGGGGGCCAGCAGCCTGGTGATCTGAGGGCTGACGATTGCACTGAACAGTTCGGAGTCGCCGAAAGCCCGTACGGAAAGCATCGCCCCGTGTACCGATGCCATCAGCATTTGCGCTTCTTCTTCCGGCCGCTTGTCCAGCCGGAACAGGCCTTGCTCGGTGCCAGTCTTCAGAACCGAGGTCAGCCATCCCGCGAGACTATGGAAATGGGCGCGGACGCGTGATGCGACCTCTTCCGGCAGCATCTGCATTTCGCCAGCAAGCATGGCACAGACGCAGAAGGGCAGCGAGGCATCACGAATGCATGTTTGCCAGAAATTCAGATAGGCCTGCAATTGCTCGGCCGGGCTTGAGACCTGTTCGCGAAGAGAATTCAAACCCCCGTCCACTTGCTGCCTGTAGCGGTCGACCAATATCGCGACCAGCTCGGCCTTTGTCGGAAAGTGATGGTGGATGCTCGCCTTCCGGATGCCGATCGCAGCCGAGATATCGGCATAGCTGAAGCCGTTGTAGCCTCCCGCGACGATGAGGGATTGCGCGGTGTCGAGAATCTTTCCGGAAGTCGAAGTCATTGATTTCATGCTGCTGCCTACCTTCTGGTAGGTAATTTGTCAAGATTACCCCGGTACCTCGGCTTGTCACAAAGAGGTGTTCGGATAGTGAGTTGACAGGCAAGTTCAGCCTTCCTACTAGTTGGTAGATTTCAACTTGGAGCCTGCCAATGCAAAACCAGTCCTCAAGCCAGTCCAGCTGGCTGCGATCCTATTATTTCGTACGTGCCATATTCTCGATCGCCTGGATTGCCGCCGCCATTCTCTTTGGCGGGCAATCTCATCTCATTGCTTTCTTGCTCGTGATCTACCCGGCATGGGACGCCTTCGCCAATCTGGTTGACGCGCGGGTCAATGGCGGCCTCAAGGCCAACCCGTCCCAGGCGTTGAATGTCGTGGTCAGCACGATAACCACGCTTGCCGTGATCGTGGCAGTCACCAACAGCACCTATGCGGTTCTGGCCGTATTTGGCATCTGGGCGATCCTCTCGGGCCTCCTGCAGCTTTACACGGCGGTCAGGCGCTGGCGTCACTTTGGCGCGCAATGGGTGATGATCCTGAGCGGCGCGCAATCGGCCCTTGCCGGCGGGTTCATGATCAGCCGGTCCATTGGCGCTGCCGCGCCGACGATTCTGGACATCGCCCCCTATGTCGGGTTCGGCGCATTCTATTTCCTGCTTTCGGCAATCTGGCTCGTCGTCGCGGCCTATCGCAAAGCGCACGCATAGAGTTTGCCCCGTCTGGCGGTGGCAAGGTGAAAGTCCATTTGCCGTCGCCGAAAGGGCGGGAGCGCGTGCGCCTAGCGCGAAAGCTCCCGCGTCGCCTTCTCCAGCCCGCCAAGCGTCAGCGGGTACATGCGGTCTGCCATGAGGCGGCGGATGAGGGAGATCGAGGTCGTATAACCCCAGTAGTTTTCAGGAACCGGGTTGAGCCAGACGCATTTGCGGAAATGTCCGGTCATGCGGCTGAGCCAGACGCTGCCGGCCTCCTTGTTCCAATGCTCGACAGAGCCGCCCGGCTGGTTGATCTCATAGGGGCTCATCGAGGCATCGCCGACGAAGACGACGCGGTAATCTGGGCCGAAGGTGCGGATCAGGTCGGTCGTCGAGGTAATATCGACGCGCCGGCGGCGATTGTCCTTCCACACGCCTTCGTAGAGGCAATTGTGGAAGTAGAAATAGTCCATGTGCCGGAACTCAGAGCGGGCGGCGGAAAACAGCTCCTCCACCCCGCGTATGTGGTCGTCCATCGAGCCGCCGACATCGAAGAACATCAAAAGCTTGACGGCATTGCGCCGCTCGGGCCGGGTCTGGACGTCGAGATAGCCGTGTTCGGCGGTGGAGCGAATGGTGCCGGAGAGATCCAGCTCGTCGGCCGCGCCCTCGCGCACCCAACGGCGCAGGCGCTTCAGCGCCACCTTGATGTTGCGGGTGCCAAGCTCGACGCCGTCGTCGAGATTCTGGAAGTCGCGGCGATCCCAGACTTTGACCGCGCGGCGGTGGCGCGAGGTTTCCTGGCCGATGCGCACGCCTTCCGGATTATAGCCGTATGCGCCGAAGGGAGAGGTGCCCGCCGTGCCGATCCATTTCGATCCGCCCTGGTGCCGGCCCTGCTGTTCGGCCAGCCGCTGCCGCAATGTTTCCATCAGTCTGTCGAAGCCGCCGAGCGCCTCGATCTGCTTTCGCTCTTCTTCCGTGAGATGCTTTTCCGCCAGCTTGCGCAGCCATTCGTCGGGAATGGCGGCCGTCTCGACCGCATCGGCATTGCCGCCGATCGCCTCGACGCCGCGAAAATAGTCAGCAAAGACCTGGTCGAAGCGATCGATGAAGCGCTCGTCCTTGATCAGCGTCGTGCGCGCCAGATAGTAGAAGGCCTCGACGTCATAGTCGGCAATCCCCTCTTCCATTCCCTCAAGCAGCGACAGGAATTCCCGGAGCGTGACCGGTACCTTCGCTTCCTTCAGCTTCAGGAAGAAGGGAATGAACAAGCCTCAAGTCCTTTCCTGGCCGATCTCCTCCAGATCATACGGCGTGGTCTGGTAGATCTCGTTGATCCAGTTGCCGAAGAACAGATGTGCATGGCTGCGCCACCGGTTCTGCGGGGGGATTTCCGGATCGTTGTGCGGGAAATAGTTGTGCGGCATCTTGATTGGCACGCCCGCATTCACGTCGCGGAAATATTCGTCCGCCAGCGAAGTGGAATCATATTCGACGTGATTGAACATGTAGAGCCGATTGCAGGCCCGTTCGTGCACGAGACAGATGCCCATTTCGCTCGATTCCATCAGGATCTGCAGGCTCGGCACCTTCTCGATGTCGTTGCGACGCACTTCCGTCCAGCGCGAGACCGGAATGGCGAAATCGTCGGAAAAGCCGTTGAGGTAGACGGAGGACGGCGCGAGGTTCTGGTGGCGATAGACGCCGAAGGCCTTTTCCTTCAGCGTATGCTTCGGCACGCCATGGAAATGATAGGCGGCGGCCATCGCGCCCCAGCAGACGTTCATCGTCGAATGGACATTGGTCGCCGTCCAGTCGAAGATCTGCCGCATCTCGTCCCAGTAGGTGACCTCTTCATACTCCAGCAGTTCGATCGGCGCGCCAGTGATGATGAAGCCGTCGAACTTGCGGTGTTTGACCTCTTCCCATGTCTGGTAAAAGGAAAACAGGTGTTCTTCGGAGGTGTTCTTGGCCTTGTGGCCGCCGACGCGCACCAGCGAAAACTCCGTCTGCAGCGGCGATGCGCCGACGAGGCGCGCCATCTGTATCTCGGTCTTGATCTTGTTCGGCATGAGGTTAAGAAGCCCGATCTGAAGGGGGCGGATATCCTGCCGGATCGCCACCGTTTCGGTCATCACCCGCACGCCCTCGTTCTGGAGGGTTTCAAATGCGGGCAGCGTATCGGGAATCTTGATGGGCATCGTTTCACTCGACCAAATGCAAAAAACCGGCCGCAATATGAATCGCTACCGGTCCGCACGCGGCCCTTTAGCGACTTATTTAACGTGGCTGCAAGCCGGCCGGCCAAATCACCACAGTCAAATTCCATAAACCTGCCGTGGCGGCGGGTCAATGGGGTAGGCCTTGCGGGGCTGGCGACCGCGCTTTCATGTTGTTTGTCACTTACTGACGCTCAAGAAGGGCTTGGGTCCCGTCTTAAAGTGATGTCGCAGATAGCTACGGAAAGGCGTTCGGGAAGCTATCTTCGAAAAGATAGAAATGATCGCTAAGTTTCTCTACGGTAATGTATTCGTCTGGCTCAGAATCAAGTTTTACGCAGTTGCCGCTCTTGTGACACGCTTCTGCAACTCGTTGACGCCAAGCGTCTGATTGCTGACCGACAGGCAAGCCTATCTCATCGCTCTCGTCATAAACAAGAGTCACGTAAGTCTTTGCTATAAAAGTATCATCCCAGGCAAATGTATTGAAGCGCGGCGCTGTGCTTTGCGCGTTGTTGCGCTTGATCTGAGCAAGATATTCACCGCGAGTGACTGCAAACCTGACACGGTCAGGAGTCATGCCAACAAAAGCAAGAAGGCCGGTTAAAATCAGCAGAAAAACCGGAGTTGCCAGGAGTGATAAAATTCGCCGCCAGCGGCGGCGTATTAAGTTGACGCAAAGCGAAACTAAAATTGCGATTGAAAGTAATAGAAACGCTAAAAGATCAATGCTCCACCAATCCCAACCAGAGGGAAGCCAACCTTCCCAAGGCTGTATCAACATCGGTATAAACCAAAGAGCATATGTCCAGGTAAAATGGTCTCCACGCTTTATATTTGAATTGGGCACGGTCATCTTCGGCCTGTCACCACGAGCCTGCACTACTTCCCCTGCCCCCGCGCCATGAAGGCCAGTCGTTCAAAAAGATGAACATCCTGCTCATTCTTCAGCAATGCGCCATGCAGCTTCGGCAGCACGCTCTTAGCATCGACACGCAATGTGGCGGGGTCGACGTCGTCGGCGACCAGCAGGCGGATCCAATCGAGGGCTTCTGAGGTCGATGGCTTCTTCTTCAGGCCCGGCACGTCGCGGATTTCGAAGAATTGCGTCAGCGCTGCCTGCACCAGCGCCTGCTTGATGCCGGGATAGTGAACTTCGACGATGCGGGCGAGCGTCTCCATGTCGGGGAAGCGAATATAGTGGAAAAAGCAGCGGCGCAGGAAGGCGTCAGGCAGTTCCTTCTCGTTGTTCGAGGTGATGATGACGATCGGCCGGATCGCGGCCTGGATCGTCTCGCCGGTTTCGTAGACGTGGAACTCCATGCGGTCGAGTTCCTGCAGCAGGTCGTTCGGGAATTCAATATCGGCCTTGTCGATCTCGTCGATCAGCAGCACGCATTTTTTCGGCGAGGTAAAGGCCTGCCAGAGCTTGCCCTGCCTGATGTAATTGCCGACGTCGTGAACTCTAACATCGCCGAGCTGGCTGTCGCGCAGGCGCGAAACGGCATCGTATTCGTAAAGCCCCTGCTGCGCCTTGGTTGTCGATTTGACGTTCCATTCGAGGAGAGCGAGACCGAGGGCGGCTGCCACTTGCCGCGCCAGTTCGGTCTTGCCCGTGCCGGGCTCGCCCTTTACCAGAAGCGGCCGTTCCAGCCGGATGGCGGCATTGACCGCGACCATCAAATCCTTGTCGGCGATATAGTCTGCTGTTCCCTGAAACTGCATCGGAAGGCTTTCTCAATCTTTCCAATGCAAGCTAATTGCTGACCTTATTCGGTTCAAGGCGTGAAACCGTGTATATAGCAACGTGATCGCACCGATCTATTGCTAGGATGGACATGAGGGCGGGTCATGGTTAACTGACGGTACGTGCGTCGCAGGGAAGTGCTGATGGCAGTTGAAGCGCAAGCCAAGCCGAATATCCAGGGGAACGAGCAGGTCGGATACGATTTGAGCCTCTTCTTTCGGCTGAGGATGATGTTCTCCGCGTTCTGGAATTCACCAGTACGCTTCAAGATCATTTCCCTGACCATAGCGCTCTTCGCCATCATCATGGTCACCGCCTACGTCCAGGTGCTGCTCAATAGCTGGAACGCTCCTTTCTACGATTCGCTGGCAAGGCGCGATATCACCGCCTTCTTCCATCAGCTCGGCGTCTTCGGCATCATCGCCGGCTCGCTTCTGGTCCTCAACGTCATTCAGGCCTGGCTCAACCAGATGACCGCGCTCTACATGCGCGAGGGTCTGGCGCGCGATCTGGTGAACCAATGGCTGCAGGCCAAGCGCGCGCTTCGTCTGGCCTCGGCCGGGCTCATCGGCGTCAATCCCGATCAGCGGCTGCATGAGGATGCCCGCAATCTCGCGGAAAGCTCGACGGGCCTCGCCATCGGGCTGGTGCAGGCGACAATCCTGCTATTGAGCTTCATCGGCGTGCTTTGGGAACTTTCCAACGGCATGGTCTTCCATTTCAAGGGCGCGAGCTTCTCCATCCCCGGCTACATGGTGTGGGCGGCGATCCTTTACGCCGGCTCGGCGTCCTTCCTCAGCCAGTTCGTCGGCCGCCGGCTGGTGCGGCTGAATGCCGATCGCTATTCCAAGGAAGCCGAGCTGCGTTTCGCGCTCATGCATGCCAATGAACACATGCCGGCGATCACCATTGCCGGTGGCGAGGAAAATGAACGACGGCGGATCAACCTCGATATTTCCGCCGTCCTTGCGGTCATCCGCCAGCTGGCAATCGCCAATACCAATCTCACCTGGGTTTCTGCCGGCTATGGCTGGCTGGTGCTGATCATCCCCATCCTGGTGGCCGCGCCAGCCTATTTCTCCGGTGGGCTGACCTTCGGCCAACTCATGGTCGCCGTCGGCGCCTTCAACCAGGTCAATTCGGCCTTGCGCTGGTATGTCGCGAATTTCGGTCCGATAGCCGAATGGCGTGCGACGCTCATGCGTGTCACCGATTTCCGTCAGGCTCTAACGGAAATGGACGACAAGACGCCGATGCCGCACACTCTCGTCTTCGACAATGCCGCGCCCGGCACGATGGTGTGGACCGATATGGAGATTTCCACCCGGACCAACGACGAAGCGACCGAGAACGGCTTCCGAATTGCCGAGGGAACGGTGACGATCAATGCCGGTGAGCACATCATGATCAACGGCGATCACGGCGTGAACCGCAGGCTATTGTTCGAAGTGCTGGCGCATCAATGGTACAGCGGCTCCGGCACGGTCAGCCTGCCGCCGATGGACGACATGCTGTTCATTCCGCATACGCCCTATGTGCCCGGCGGTACGCTCCGCGAAGCGATCTGTTTTCCGGAAGATCGGGACGCCTATGACGAAGCAGCCGTCGAGGCCGCGATGGAAAAGGTCGGTCTCAGCCGTCTCAAAGGCCGGCTCGATACGCAGGCCCGCTGGGATCGGCTGCTTGACACAGAGGAGCAGAAGGCCGTCGGCTTTGCGCATATGCTCCTGGCAAAACCAAAATGGGTCATCCTCGACGATGTGCTCGAAGGGCTGGAGTCCGAAGTTCAGGCCATGCTGAGCGCCTTGCTGGCGGAAATGACCGATGTGACCGTGATCTATGTCGGCCGCAACGAGGCCTATATGCATGCGATGTCGCCGCGGGTGCTGCATCTGCAGGCCTTGGCCCCGCACGAGCATAGCATCGAGACGGATACGGCTTCAGCGCCCGCCGAGGCCGAAGAGCAGGATCAGAAAAAAGCCAATACGCCGTAGCGCGACTATTTCACTCGCCCCAAACGCAAAACGCCCCGTCGGTTGACGGGGCGTTTTTCATGCGTTGAAGCTGAAATGCTCAGTCCTTGGCGCGTTCGACGTAGGAAACGTCTTCCGTCGCGATGACGACGCGGGTGCCGGCGTTGATGTGCGGCGGCACCAGGGTGCGCACGCCATTCGACAAGATCGCAGGCTTGTAGGAAGAGGAAGCCGTCTGACCCTTGACGACCGGTTCCGTCTCGGTGATTTCGAGCGTGACGTGGCGCGGCAGCTGGAGGGCCAGCGCGATGCCTTCATGGATCGACAGGACGCACGTCATGCCTTCCTGCAGGAAGGCCTTCTGGTCGCCCATGGTTTCGACATCGACGACGACCTGGTCGTAGGTGGCCGGGTTCATGAAGTGGAAGCCTTCGCCATCTTCATAGAGGTACTGGAAGTTCACGTCTTCGACGAAGGCGCGCTCGACCTGTTCGGTGGTGCGCCAACGCTCGGAGACCTTCACGCCGTCGACGATGCGGCGCATGTCGACCTGGGTGACCGGAGTGCCCTTGCCTGGATGAAAGTTCTGAGCGGTGAGAACGACGTAGAGCTTGCCGTCGACGTCGAGAACGTTGCCCTTGCGGACCGAAGAGGCGATGACCTTGACCATAAGACTTCCTTGTAACGCTGCGTTTTGCGTCGTAGAGGGACTGTCGAAATGCTCTCCGAGACGCAGCAATTGTTTGCTTGGGGGCGCAACTACCCTAAATCAATGGAAATTGCCACCCCCAACGCGGCGTGAGCCCCGAAGAAAGCTAGGAATGAAGCCAACGACCAGCAAAGCGTCCCCCTGGTGGACCCGCAATGTCCATGCGGACCGGCGGCCGTTCCTTCTCGGCCGCAATGCGATCCAGGCGGCGTTGCGCATCTTCTTTGCGCGTAACGACTTCATCGAGGTCGATACGGCGACGCTGCAGGTGTCGCCGGGAAACGAGGCGCACCTGCATGCTTTCGAGACCGAGGCCCTGACGACGGATGGCAAGGCATCGCCTCTCTACCTGCACACCTCGCCCGAGTTTGCCTGCAAGAAGCTGCTGGCCGCCGGCGAGGAGCGCATCGCCTGCTTTGCCCACGTCTATCGTAACCGCGAGCGCGGGCCGCTGCACCATCCAGAATTCACCATGCTGGAATGGTATCGCGCCGGAGAGAGTTATGAGGCGCTGATGGCCGATTGCTCCGCGCTGCTGGCGCTGGCGGCCGAGACGGTCGGGGCGAAGAAGCTCACCTATCGCGGTGCCGAGACCGATCCGTTCCTCACGCCGGAGCGCGTCAGCGTAGCAGCCGCTTTCGAGCGCTATGCCGGCATCGATCTCTTTGCCTCGATCGGCCTCGACGGCTCCACAGACCGCGAGCGTCTGGCGGCCGACATGCGGCGCAATGGCATGCGGGTCGCCGAGGATGATCTGTGGCAGGATCTCTTCAGCCGGGTTCTGGTCGAGAAGATCGAGCCCAATCTCGGCTTCGGCCGCGCGACGATCCTTGATGAATATCCCGTTTCCGAGGCGGCCCTTGCCAGGCCTTCGGCTGGGGACCACCGCGTTGCCGAACGTTTCGAACTTTATGCCTGCGGCGTCGAGCTTGCCAATGCCTTCGGCGAGCTGACAAATGCCGGCGAGCAGCGCCGGCGGTTCGAGATCGAGATGTCGGAAAAATTGCGCGTCTACGGCGAGACCTATCCGTTGGACGAGGATTTTCTGGAGGCGCTCTCCGTCATGCCCGAGGCAAGCGGCATCGCGCTCGGTTTCGACCGGCTTGTGATGCTGGCAACCGGGGCCTCGCGCATAGAACAGGTGCTATGGGCGCCGGTCGCGGAGTACGGAGCATGAATTCGATGCGTCCGATCAGGACTATCAGCGAGCTTGAGCGCGCCGGATTGATCGATGCCGATCAGGCTTTGTCACTGGAGGCGGTGGCGGAGCGCTATGCGGTTGCGCTGACGCCGACCGTCATGCGGTTGATCGACGCGGCCGATCCTGCCGATCCGATCGCCCGGCAGTTCGTGCCCGATGCGGCCGAATTGCTCGTCACGCCCGATGAGCGCGCCGATCCGATCGGCGATCACGCCCATAGTCCCGTCGAAGGCATCGTCCATCGCTATCCCGACCGCGTGCTGCTGAAGGCCGTGCATGTCTGCCCGGTCTATTGTCGCTTCTGCTTTCGCCGCGAGATGGTCGGGCCGCAGGGCCTCGGGACGCTCGATGGCGTGGCGCTGGACGGCGCTTTTGCCTATATCCGCGATCACAGCGAGATCTGGGAAGTCATTCTGACCGGCGGCGATCCGCTGGTTCTTTCGCCGCGTCGGCTGGAAGAAATCCTGCGGCAGCTCGCCGATATCGACCATGTGAAGATCGTCCGCTTCCATACGCGCGTTCCCGTCGTCGATCCCTCGAGGGTCGATGCGGCCCTGATCGCGGCGCTGAAGGCGAGCGGTAAGACCATCTATATAGCGCTGCACGCCAATCATCCCCGGGAGCTGACGGAGGAGGCGCGCGCCGCCTGCGCCCGGCTGGTCGATGCGGGGATCGTCCTCGTCAGCCAGTCGGTGCTGCTCAAGGGCGTCAACGACGATCCGGATGTGCTGGCGGCGCTGATGAAGGCTTTCGTAGAGACGCGGGTGAAGCCCTACTATCTGCATCACCCTGATCTTGCGCCCGGCACCAGCCATTTTCGCCTGACGATTGCCGAGGGGCAGGCGATCGTCGCCGCATTGCGCGGTCGCATCTCCGGCCTTTGCCAGCCCACCTACATACTCGATATTCCCGGCGGCTACGGCAAGGCCGATATCGGCCGGAGCTCGGTTCGCGAGATGGGCGAAGGCTGCTATTCGATTTCGGACTATCGCGGCGGCGATCACATCTATCCGCCGGAAGCCTAGATTCGATTTTCCTGCTTATACTTCTACTGACGCGCTGATTGTTATGCGTTTTCTCGAATAAAACGTAGTGGCGAGTTTGGCACGTTAACCTTATTACCGCGTCCGCCTTTCCCGAAAACCACCAAGACACAATATTAGAAATATTTAATATTACTGCATAGACGGCATCTTAAATGCCTTACATTCGGTAAATTTCAATTAGGCTGATGTTGAATATGGGAATTTTCTACGAAGTATAAGTCTGTTGTATTTACCACGTCGGTTAGTGGAGTGTTCTATTTTCCCTGTTACTTCTTGGCGAATAATAAGACTGCGTAACTACGGTTATGCTTGCCATTGCCAGAAGGGACTAGACTATGAACAAGACGATTCGCGATTTGCTGGCCAAGTTCGGTGCGCTCCCCGTTACTATCGATCAGATTGAAGACAATGCCGATCTCTATGCGGCGGGATTGTCCTCTTTCGCTTCCGTCCAGCTGATGCTCGGCATCGAAGAGGCGTTCGACATCGAGTTTCCCGATAATCTCCTCAACCGCAAATCATTCGCCAGCATCGCTGCGATCGAAAAGACCGTCAGCATGATCCTGGATAATCGAAAGGTCGCATGATGAGCGCGGCCGTCGCTTTGCACGAGGTTGGGACGAGTGACGCGCTGGCGGTGCGAACCGCGCGCGTCGCCGCGATCGCCGGCCAACACGCCGATGCCGTCGACACCGAGGGCCGGTTCCCCCGCGAAGCTGCCGACGCCATGCGCGCCGAGAGGCTGCTGTCCATCCAGATCCCCGCTGCCCTTGGTGGCGAGGGTGCATCGATCACCGAAATCGCCGAGCTTTGCTCGATCCTTGGCCAGGCCTGCGCGGCCAGCGCCATGGTTTTCGCCATGCATCACATCAAGCTTTCGAGCCTGGTCGAGCATGGCGCCGACAGCGACTGGCACCGCGAGTTCATGCGCCGCATCGCCAGGGAACAGCTGCTGCTGGCCTCTGCCACCACCGAAGGCGGGATTGGCGGTAACCTGCGCAACAGCATCTGTGCCATCAAGGTCGAAGGTGACACCTGCTTCCTGGAAAAGGACGCGACCGTCATCTCCTACGGCGCCCATGCCGATGCCATCCTGATCACCTCGCGCAGCCATGCCGAGGCCGCTTCTTCCGATCAGGTGCTGACGGTCTTCTTGAAAGATCAGTATTCGATCGAACGCACCGTCGAGTGGAATACGCTTGGCATGCGCGGCACCTGCTCCGACGGCTTCCTGTTCAAGGGTGAAGCTCCGGCAGTGCAGATCCTGCCGAAGCCGTTTGCCGAGATCGCGGCGCAGTCCATGCTGGCAAGCTCGCATCTGCTCTGGAGCGGCGTCTGGTATGGAATTGCGGCCGATGCCGTTGCCCGCGCACAGGCATTCGTGCGTGCCGCGGCCCGCAAATCTCCCGGCGCGCCGCCGCCGGGCGCGCTGCGTCTGGCCGAGACGTCAAGCATGCTGCAGATGGTCAAATCCAATGTGGTTGCCGGCCTCAAGGTCTATGAGGAAGCCAAGCAGGATGCCGACAGGCTCTCGTCCATGGCCTTTGCCGTCGCGATGAACAACGTCAAGATCGCATCGTCGGAGATGATCCTGCCGATCATCAATCACGCCATGCTGATCTGCGGCATCATGGGCTACAAGAACGGTACGCCCTACAGCCTCGGCCGCCATCTGCGTGATGCGCATTCGGCGCAATTGATGATCTCGAATGACCGCATTCTCGGCAATACGTCGACCATGCTGCTCGTCCACAAACAAGATACCAGCCTGTTGGGGTAATCGTCATGGATATGCAAACCTCGTTTCTCGACCGCCTTTTCGAATCCGGTCTTCTGATCGACACCGGCGTTGATGGTCTCTATGGCCGCAGCGGCCAGTTCGAAGATGTTATTGCTGCCTTCGAGCGGCTGATCGACAAGTTCGGCGGCGCCGATGGCGCCGAGGCCATCCGCTTTCCGCCCGGCATGAACCGGGTCTTCTTCGAGAAGAGCGGCTACATGAAGAGCTTCCCGCAGCTCGCCGGCACCGTGCACAGCTTCTGCGGTCACGAGCTCGACCATATGAGCCTGTTGAAGTGCATGGAAGTCGGCGACGACTGGACGAAGGATCAGCAGGCGACCGATATCGTGCTGACCCCGGCTGCCTGCTATCCGCTTTACCCGACGGTCGCCAAGCGCGGCGCCATTTCGGAAAGCGGCGCACTGTTCGATCTGCAGTCCTACTGCTTCCGTCACGAGCCCTCGAAGGACCCGGCTCGCCAGCAGCTCTTCCGCATGCGCGAATATGTCTGCATGGGCACCGAAAAGCATGTGACGGATTTCCGTCAGAGCTGGATGGACCGCGGCGTCGAGATGATGAAGGCCGTTGGCCTCGAGGTGAATATCGACACTGCCAACGATCCCTTCTTCGGCCGTGCCGGCAAGATGCTCGCCAACAATCAGCGCGACCAGAACCTGAAGTTCGAGCTGCTGATCCCGATCACCTCGACCGCCAACCCGACGGCGTGCATGAGCTTCAACTATCACCAGGACGCCTTCGGGACGAAATGGGGGCTGAACTTCGCTGACGGCACCGTCGCCCATACGGCCTGCGTCGGCTTCGGCCTGGAGCGTATTGCGCTGGCGCTGTTCCATCACCACGGTCTCGACGTCAAGGAATGGCCCGAGAGTGTGCGCAAGACGCTGTGGGGCTGATCGCTTCCATGGCCGCCGTCTTTCAGGGGCTGGAACCCGCCGCCTACAAGCCACATGCATTGCACGACAGCGAGCGCATGTGGCCTGAGACCAATTGCTACATCGACCTCTGGATCGAAGTGCTTTCAACCTTGAACCTGCCGCCGGAAGCCATGCTCGGCTTCACGATGGGCCAGGATTTCGAAGGCGATCAGTTCACCTTCTTCAAGGTGCCGCTCGAAGATCTGGAAGCGCTCTACGGCATCCGCTGCACCGAACTGGCGATCTACGACAAGGTACAGAACCACGTCGCCGAGCAGATCGGCCGTGGCCGGCTCTGCCTGGTGGAGATGGACTCTTTCTTCATGCCGGATACCCAGGGCGTCGGCTATCGCCGCGAGCACGGCAAGACGACGGTGGCGATCAACCATCTGGATATGGAAGGCCGCACGCTCGACTATTTCCACAATGGCGGCTTCTTCCAGCTGTCGGGCGAGGATTTCGACGGGCTGTTCCAGCTGCATCTGACGGATGAGGATCCGCCGTTCCTGCCCTATACGGAATTCGTTAAGTTCCCTGAAAAGGTGCCAGGCAAAGCCGCCATTCGGCAGACGTCACGGCAGCTGCTGCCCTTGCATTTCCGCCGTCGCCCGCAGGCCAATCCGATCCGCGCCTTTGCCGAGGTCTTCCCGACGCAGGTGGAAGCGGTGGCCGAACGGCCTTTTGGTTTCTTCCATAAATACGCCTTCAACACGCTGCGCCAGCTCGGTGCCAATTTCGAGCTCGCGGGCAGCCATCTCGACTGGCTGACGGCGGATTTCTCCGATGCCGCCGCCGAAGCGCGGCGGATATCGGAAGCTGCGAAGTCGGTGCAGTTTCAGCTTGCCCGCGCCATTACGCGCAAGAAATTCGAGCCGCTGCGGACAGCGCTTGATCCGGCCGCCGATGCATGGGATGCCATGATGGGGCTGCTTGAACGGAAGCTCTGACCGGCTTCCGTTCGATGCGAGACGGCTCGGCGATTTCGGGTTAGGTTTGGGGCGGGGAAATCCTCCGGAAAGATGTCATGGACGGGCGCTTGGCAAGTATCGGCGGCGAAATGCGGCTGAGCGAAGGATGGAATCTGGTGCTGACGGATGCGGGCACCTGCGTCTCTCCTTCCGACGTGCCGCTTTCGGCCGGCCTGATCCCGGCGCCGGTGCCGGGCACCGTGGCGGAAGCGCTGGAGAAAGCCGGACTTTTCGACCGCACGAAACCACACCCGCTCAATGACCGGGATGCCTGGTACATCTGCCGTCTAATCGATGCGGATGCCGGCGATGCCGTGTTGCGGCTGGAGGGATTGGCGACGCTCTGCGAGGTCTTCCTCAACGGTCAGAAAATCCTCGTCTCCGAAAGCATGTTCGAGGCCCATGACGTCGCCGTCACTCTGCTTGGCGGAGATGAGCTGGCGCTATGTTTTCGCGCTCTGGAGTCGAGACTTTCAGAACCAGGCCCGCGCGCCCGCTGGCGACCGCAGATGATCACGCCGCAGGGCCTGCGGCTCGTGCGCACGACGCTGCTCGGCCATATGCCCGGCTGGTGCCCGGAGATACACGCCGTCGGTCCGTGGCGACCGGTTTCGCTTTTGCGTTCTGGCACGCCTGCTGTCCGCGATCTCTCGCTGCGGCCTGACTTGCTCGATGATGGTGAAGGTCGGCTCTATGCATCGCTTTCGATCGAGGGCGATGTAAGCGAGATCGTCCTGCGCTGCGGCGATATCGAGCAGGCTTTCGAGCGGGATAGTCCAGGCCGCTATAATGCGATCCTGAAAATTCCCGGCGTGGAGCCTTGGTGGCCGCATACGCATGGCACGCCTCGCCTCTACGACGTCGTGCTTGTGATTGACGGCATCGACTATCCGCTTGGCCAGACCGGCTTTCGGCGTCTGTCTGTCGATCGCGGCGCCGATGGGCAGGATTTCGCAGTTGTCGTCAACGGCGAGCGGATTTTCTGCCGTGGCGCGGTCTGGACGACGGCTGATATCGCGCGCCTGCCCGGTAGCCGCGAGGATTACGAACCGTGGCTGCGGCTGGCGGCTGCGGCCGGCATGAACATGATCCGCATCGGCGGCACGATGGCTTATGAGACGCCGGATTTCTTCCACCTTTGCGACGAACTTGGCCTGCTGGTCTGGCAGGATTTCATGTTTGCCAATTTCGACTATCCGAAGACCGACAAGGTCCTCAACGCCCATGTCGAGGCGGAAGTCTCGCAATTTCTGAGCCGTACGCGCCTATCCCCCTCGCTTGCCGTCCTTTGCGGCGGCAGCGAGATGCAGCAGCAGGCGGCGATGATGGGCTTGCCCGAACAGTTCTGGAAGAGCCCGATCGTCGAGGAGATCATCCCGCCGCTGGTGCAAGCGCTTCGGCCCGATGTGCCCTATGTCGTCAACTCGCCTTCCGGCGGCGCCATGCCGTTTTCGCCAAATGCCGGCGTGACACATTATTATGGCGTGGGCGCCTATATGCGGCCGCTTGCCGATGCGCGCCGCGCCGATGTCCGCTTTTCCGCCGAAAGTCTGGCTTTCGCGCATGTGCCGCAGGCTCGCACGCTCGGCCGGCATTTGCCGGTTCCGGCCGTTCATAGCCCGCTATGGAAGGAGCGCGTTCCGCGCGATCGCGGCGCATCCTGGGATTTCGACGATGTGCGCGATCATTATCTTCAGGAACTCTATGGTTTCGAGCCGAGCCGGCTGCGGCGAGAGGATCCCGATCTCTATCTAAGCCTTTCTCGCGCCGTCACCGGCGAAGTCGCCGAGGAGACCTATGCCGAATGGCGGCGGCACGGCTCCGGCTGCAACGGGGCGCTTGTCTGGACGCTGCAGGACCTTTTGCCCGGCGCCGGCTGGGGCGTGATCGATTCCACCGGTGAGCCCAAGCCGATCTGGTATGCGCTGCGCCGCGCCTTCCGGCCGGTGCAGGTGCTGCTCACCGACGAGGGCACCAACGGCCTCGACGTGCATGTGATCAACGAGAGCGATGTTGCGCTCGAATTGACTGTTCAGATTTCATGTCTCCGCGATGGCCGGCAGATCGTCGTCGGTGGCGGCCGCGACCTGGTGGTCGAAGCCCGTACCAAGCAGAAGATCGCCTGCACGGATCTTTTCGGCGCCTTCTTCGATACGACCTATGCCTTCCGCTTCGGTCCGCCGTCGCACGATGTCACTGTGGCCCAGCTGACGGCATCCGATACGGGTGCGCTCATCGCCGAGGCCTTTTATTTCCCACTTGGCCGAACCAAGGCGTTTCATGATGCCGAGATCATGGCATCGGCGGTCCAGCAAGGTGAGAATTGGTTCCTCGATCTCAGCAGCGATCGGCTGGCACAATCGGTGCAGATCGAATTCGAAGCCTACCGCGCAGAGGATGACTGGTTTCATCTACCGCCGGGCAGCAGCCGGCGGCTTCGCCTATATCGCCGGGCTGGAGTGCCCGTCGATGCCATTCCGATGGGGCAAATTCGCACGATCAGTAGCCGGCGAATCTTTGAGGTGTGAGTGAGTTGCGGCGAATGCGAGGATCTATCTCGCCCCTGGCGGGCGAGGAAGTAATTTCAGTGGTTTAGGAATTGCGAGACGGTATGTGCTTCACCTTCAAAAGGCCGGCGCAATTTCTAAGCCATTGAAATTGCAAGAGCGGAGGTCTGCTTCTTGCGCTGATATGACGGAAGTTGATTGCGTCCCTACCTACCCCCGCTCTTGTAAAAACTAAGAATTAGACGAGGAACGAGCCCTCGCCTAATCCTAAGTTTTTACTTTCTCGCCCGCCAGGGGCGAGATAAGTCAGTGCGCGAAACTTCCTAAAGCGTCGCCCCATCCGGCCCGAACAGATGGCAGCGATCCGGATCGATGCGGATGTTGACCGTTTCACCGGCGCGGATAGCCTGCTGATCTTCCAATGCGACCGTCAGCGTCTGGCCGCCATGCAGGGTGGCGTAGAGGATCGTCTGGCCGCCCAGATGCTCGACAAGATCGACATGAGCGCTGCCGAGAGCCACACCGCGATCCCCGATATTCAGATGTTCGGGGCGGGCGCCGAGCGTTACGGCTTCTCCGGGCTGGATGCCGCCCAGCCGGCGCGGCAGGCGGACCGTCTGGCCGTGGAGGTCGATGACGGCGGAGCCATCGTCGGATGCGGCGACCTTGGCGTTGAGGAAGTTCATTTTCGGCGAGCCGATGAAGCCGGCGACAAACTTGTTCTTCGGCTTGTTGTAGAGGTCGAGCGGTGCCCCCACCTGCTCGATCTTGCCGCCGTTGAGCACGACAATCTTGTCGGCCATGGTCATGGCCTCGGTCTGGTCGTGGGTGACGTAGATCATCGTGTTGCCGAGACGCTGGTGCAGGCGGGCGATCTCGACGCGCATCTGCACGCGCAGTTCGGCATCGAGGTTCGAGAGCGGCTCGTCGAAGAGGAAGATATTCGGCTCGCGTACGATGGCGCGGCCGATGGCCACGCGCTGGCGCTGGCCACCGGAGAGCTGCTTCGGCTTGCGCTGCAATAGTTGCGTGATCTGCAGGACTTCGGCTGCTTTTTCGACGCGCGGCTGGATCTCGTGCTTCTTCATGCCGGCGGTTTCGAGGCCGAAGGCGAGGTTCTTGTAGACCGACATATGCGGATAGAGCGCATAGGACTGAAAGACCATGGCGATGCCGCGCTTGGAGGCGGGCACATCATTCATGCGGCTGCCGTCGAGATAAAGGCCGCCGCCGGAAATCGGCTCGAGACCGGCGATCATGCGCAGCAGCGTTGACTTGCCACAGCCGGACGGGCCGACGAAAACGGTAAATTCCCCCGGCTCGATCTCAAGATCGATGCCGTGGACGACCTGGAGTTCGCCGTAGCGCTTGATAACCTTCTGCAGCGAGACGCTTGTCGCCATGGGTGCTTGCTCCTTGTTCGTCCTGATGGCTGCCGGGGCAATGTTCATTCCGGCCTCCAGCTCTTGTATTTTGCGCTTTCCGGCCCGACAGGGAAGCGGACCTCGGTGCGCGTTTCCGATGATTCATAAAATGCCGTGACCAGTTCCAGCGCCTGGCGGGCGTCGGCCGTCGTTACCGGCAGCGGCCCACCGGAAACCAGCGCTTCATGGAACAGCCGCATCTGCGTGTTGAAGCGGATCGGGATCGGCGTCCAGTCGGAGAGCAGCGCATCGATCTTTGCGCCGATTTCCTCATTGGCGGGGATGATCTTCCACGGGTCCTGGCCGGGGCTGTAGGGCTCGTGGTTGCTTTCAAGCAAAACGTTTTCGAATACCAGGCGCAGGCGGCTGATCTGGTCGTGCGAGCCCAGCGTGGCGCTGATGGTGGCGAGCGCGCCGTTTTCCATCAACAGGCTGGCGCTGGCGCAATCCTCAACCTCGATATCGTTGACCCGGGTGGCGACGCGGCCGAAAAGGCCTGCGATCGGGCCCATCAGATAGGTCAGCATGTCGTGCAGATGGATGGAATGCGTCATCAGCACGCCACCGAGCTCGGTATTCCACTTGCCGCGCCAGGGGACGGCGTAATAGTCGGCGCCGCGCACCCAATGGGTCTCGGAGGTCGCTACATAGGCCTTGCCAGCAATGCCGGCGTCGATGATGCGCTTGGCCTTCTGGATGCCGTCGCCGTAGCGATACTGGAAGATCGGCATCAGCCGGCCCTTTGATGTCTTCTCGGCTGCGATGACGGCGTCGACATCGGCGAGCGATCCCACCAGCGGCTTCTCGCAGACCACGTGCTTTCCGGCTGCAAGCGCCTGCATGATGAGCTCGAAATGCGAGCCGGGCGGCGTGCAGATATCGATGATGTCGATATCGGGCATATCAAGGACTTCAGAGAAATCCGTGACGCGCTTTGCTATGCCGAATTCATCGCCGACCGCATTCAGACGTTCCTCGTTGAGATCGCAGAGTGCGGCAACTTCGAAGCGATCGGCGTGCGGCAGATAGCCTTCCATGATGTGGGAGCGGCCGATGCCGAGGCCGATGATCGCGACTTTCTTGATGTCGGACATGACGCAATTACCTCTGAATATTCTTGAGCGATGTTGCTTCGGCCAGCGCCTGCGCTTTCAGCGCCAGCTCCATGGCCTTGAAGCAATGGTCCTGGCCCATCGCCGTTTCGGTGCGGTCTCTTATGTCGGCGGCAAGCTGGCGACCGTAGGGCAGGTCGCGGCCGGTGCAGTCGATATGCTGCATGCCCTTGCGGTCGGTAAGGAAGAGGTGATCGGTGCCGGGGCGGCCGGCGACGTCGATATATTTGCGCAGCTCGATCGTGCCTTCGGTGCCGACAATGAACAGGCGGCCGTCACCCCAGGTGGGAAGACCATCCGGCGTGAACCAGTCGACGCGGACATAGCCTGTCACGTCAGGCGTGCGCAGGTGGAAGTCGCCATAATCCTGCAGGCCGGGTGTTTCCGGATTGGCGCGGTTGGACACCGTCGCCGACAGCACTTCGGCCTCCAACGAATCCGCGAAGAACAGGAACTGCTCGCATTGATGCGAGGCGATGTCGGTGATGATGCCGCCATAGCGCTTGCGGTCGAAGAACCATTCCGGCCTGGTCGGCTTGCGCAGCCGGTGCGGGCCGAGGCCCGTGGTGTGGATGACCTTGCCGATGGCGCCGGCCTTCACCAGCTCACCGGCCTTGACGGTCGATGCCGTTTCGAAATGCTCGGAATAGAGAATGGAGACGATGCGCTTGGTCTCGGCCTGTACCTTTCGCACATCCGCGAGCTGATCCAACGTCACCATGCCCGGCTTATCGAGCATCACGTCCTTGCCGTGGCGCATGGCTTCGATGGCAAGGCCAGCGCGTTCGCTGGAAATAGCGGCGCTGACGATGAGAGCAATCGAGCTGTCCTCGAGGATTTCCCTTTTGTCGGCAACGCGTTTCGCCTGCGGGAAGCGTTCGGCGAAGACGGCCGCAAGGTCATCTTCGATAGCGTGGAAGGCGACCAGCTCTGCGCCGGCACGCAGCATGACGTTGACCTGGCCGTAGATGTGATCGTGATTGAGGCCGATGGCGGCAAAGCGCAGCGCGCTCATGCGACATTCCTTTCAATGGGTTTCTCGGGAGCATTTCCGTCTCAAACGAAGCCAGAAATGCTCTCTGTTTGTGTTCACGCAATTCCGGACGCAAAACCGCTTCGCACTTTTGCTGGAATTGCTCGGGATGCGGCCCCAAGCCTTGGGTGTTCGGGACTGCGCGGTTCGTATCAGCGTTTGAGACCTGCCGTGGCGATGCCGTCGATCAGCAGTCTCTGGAAGAACAGGAAGATCAGGAAGACCGGGATCAGCGACAGGCTCGACATGGCGAACAGGCTGCTCCAGTCGGAACTTCCCGTGGAGTCCACGAAGGAGCGCAGGCCGAGCTGCACGGTGTAGGTGTTGATGTCGGAGAGGTAGATCAGCGGCCCGAAGAAATCGTCCCATGTCCAGATGAAGGAGAAGATCGCGGCCGTCGCCAGTACCGGCAACGACAGGGGCAGCATGATGCGCCAGTAGATGCGCCAGGGGCTGCAGCCGTCCATCATGGCGGCTTCGTCCAGCTCGCGCGGGATGCCGCGGAAGAACTGCACCATCAGGAAGATGAAGAAGGCGTCGACCGCAAGGAATTTTGGCACGACCAGCGGCAGCATGGTCTTCACCCAGCCGAGCTTCAGGAAGAGGATATATTGCGGGATCAGCGTGACGTGATAGGGCAGCATCAGCGTGCCCAACATCAGCGCGAACCAGAAATTCTTGCCCCAGAAATTCAGCCGCGAGAAGGCATAGGCGGCCAGCGAGCAGGAAATGACATTGCCGAGGACCGACAGCACGGCAATGACGGCCGAATTCCAGACGAAGGTGCCGAAGGTGACCTGACCACCGAACCAGCCGCGCGGGAACGAGCTGAAGTCGAAGTGAGACGGGATCAGCGATGCTGTGCCGAAGATCTCGTTCTGGTCCTTGATCGAACCGGAGAGCATCCACAGCAGCGGATAGAGCATCACGATGGATGCGGCGATGAGAGCGGTGTGGACGAGGACGGAGACGAACCAGGGGCGCTCGCGCGGCGGGTTCATATCCTCGGCAAAATGGGTGAGCTTCGCGTCAGTCATCGTAATGCACCCAATAACGAGCGGAAAGGAAGGAGAAGGCGGTGAAGATGGCGATGATGACAACCAGAACCCAGGCGAGCGCCGCAGCATAACCCATGCGGAAATAGCCGAAGGCTTCCTGGTAGAGATAGAGCGTGTAGAACAGCGTCGAATCGATCGGGCCGCCGGTGCCGGACGAAATCACATAGGCCGGCGTGAAGGCCTTGAAGGCGTCGATGGTCTGGACCACCGCATTGAAGAAGATCACCGGCGTCAAAAGCGGCAGGGTGATCTTGAAGAAGATCCGCGTCTTGGATGCGCCGTCGAGACTGGCGGCCTCGTAGAGATCGGTCGGAACCTGCCGAAGACCGGCCAGGAAGATGATCATCGGCGAGCCGAACTGCCAGATGGCGAGGATGACGAGCGTATAGAGCGAATAGTCCGGATTGGAGATCCAGCTCGGTCCGTTGATGCCGAAGAGATACCAGAGCAGCGTGTTCACGATGCCATCGGCATCGAAGATTTGCCGCCAGAGCACGGCGATGGCGACGCTGGAGCCGAGCAGCGACGGCAGGTAGAAGATGGCGCGATAGACCGGAAGGCCACGGATGCCGCGATTGAGCAGCAGTGCCACCGCGAGTGCAAAGGCAAGCTTCAGCGGCACGGAGCAGACGACGTAGAACAGTGTCACCTTCAACGAGGACAGGAATTTGTCGTCCGCCGTGGCGATGCGCACATAATTGTCCAACCCCACCAGGTTCGGCGACTGCAACAGATTGTAGTCGGTGAAGGAGAGGTAGAGCGACGCGATCGCCGGTCCGAGGGTCAGCCCGAAAAAGCCGATGAACCACGGCAGGAGAAAGAGATAGCCCGGCGCGTTGCGGGAAAAGGCGCTCGGCGCCTTGTAGATGGTTTCCACGCGCACCGGCGCGGACGCGCTGACGGCCAAGCCGCCGGCAACGCTGTTGCTGTTTGTACCCACGGTGTCAGCCTCGCGTAATGTTTGCTGCTGCCTGTTCGGCAAACTTCGTCCCTGCGTCCTGGGAGCTGGTCTTGCCGAAAGCCACTTCCTCGGCGATCTTTTTCAACAGGAATGCATTCTCGCCGGCGCCGTTCGGCGGAGACGGCGGCAGTGCCCCGACATGCGGCGTCAGTCGGCCGATATAGTCGACGACTTGTTTGCTGACGGGGTCCAGATCAGGCGTTAGAAGGTCGCGGATCTTCGACGAGGGAGGAACGCCGCGCTCGACGCCGAGGGTCTTGGCACCTTCCGGGTCCTCCACCAGATAATTGACGAAGGCGACGGCGGCATCCTTGTTTGCCGAGGCCGCCGAAATCGACATCAGCATCGACGGCTTCAAATATTGCCCGGGTTTGCTGTCCGCACCGGAAACCGGAAAGGAGACGATGTCGAGCTTATCCTTGACGAGGGCCTGAATGGCGACAAACTGGTTGGAATGGGCGTAGCTGACGGCCGCCTTTTTGGTCACCAGCATGTCGGTTTCGAGGGTCTGCTGGTCGAGCGCCTGGACATCGGCCGGCACGCAAGCGCCGATCTTGCGCATATGACCCCAGAAATCGAACCATTCGGCGGCGTCCTTGGCTTCGAAGGCCAGTTTGCCGTCAGCCGTATAAAGTGCCTTGCCGCGCTGGCGCAGCCAGCATTCGAGAGCCGGCTCGCCGCCGCTTGCATCGGCCGTGCCATAAAAACCGCGGCGCTTCTTGGCTGACGTCACCTTGGCGCAGGCATCGCCGAGCTGTTCCCAGTTCATGGCGTCATGCGGCGGCTCGACACCGGCTTCAGTCCATGCTGCCGTGTTGACGACGACCATGAAGGAATTGACGCCGAGACTGACGCCGTAAATCTTGTTGTCGACCTTGCCGGAATCGATATTGGCGGGGCCGAAATCCTCGATCGCCAGGCTCTTGCCGAGATAGGGCGTCATATCGAGCAATGTGCCGCGACGGGCATATTCGAAGATGTAGCGATAATCCATCTGGATCAGGTCGGGCGCATTGCCGCCGCCGGTCTGGGTGGCAAGGCGCGTCCAGTAGCTGTCCCAGCCGAAGGATTCTCCGGCGATGGTGATATCGGGATTTTTAGTCTGGTAGGCTTTGACGGCTGAGAATGTGCGGTCGCTTCGTTCCTTGGATCCCCACCAAAGAAGGCGCATCGCCGTTGCCGCATTGGCGCGGGAAAGTCCGATAGTACTCAAGGCTAGCGCGGCTGTCATGCCGGCAAGCAACTGCCGGCGGTCGATCGTCAACGTCATCCTGGTCTCCTCCCCAGTAAAGCGATGATTTACGAACTGCTTTGCATGATATAACTATTTGGTTACAAGTTGGATAGAAATGTGACTGCTGTCAAGCGCCAATCGTGTCACACTCAAAACGACGCATGCGGGGGCCGGTGACGCGCGTTGCGGGAAAGACCGATCCGGGAGGAGGTTAGCCATGACCGCCAGGGAGAGACAAGGGACTGAAAATACAGCACAAGCTGAAATCGACGAGGTCGTGCGAGTGCGGCCTAAAAAAGTGTCGCGCAATCCGCAAAAGACCCATGCCATGATTCTGGAAGCGGCGACCGAGGAATTCGCCGCCCACGGTTTCGGCGGCGCCCGGGTGGATGCGATCGCTGCGCGGGCGCAGACCAACAAGCGGATGCTCTATCACTATTTCGGCGACAAGGAAGGGCTCTATCTCGCGGTGCTGGAGGCGACCTATGCGGCGATCCGCAATGCCGAAAAACATCTCGATCTTGCACGCCGCGATCCGGAGGAAGGGATGCGGGAGCTGGCTCTGTTCACCTGGCGGCACTTCCTCGCGCATCCGGAATTCCTGAGCCTGCTTGCCACCGAAAATCTGCATCACGCTCATTATCTCAAGCGATCCGACAAGGTGCTTGCGATGCATTCACATCTTATCGATGAGCTTTCGGGCGTGTTGCGCCGGGGAGAGGCGGCCGGCATGTTTCGGGCTGCCGTCGATCCGATATCCGTCTATCTGACGATTGCGGCACTCGGCTTCTTCTATCTCTCGAACCGCCACACGCTTTCGACGATCTTTGCGCGCAAGCTGGGCAGCCAGGACTCCCTCAACGCCTGGGGCGAACATATCGTCGCGATGACGCTGGCCTCCATCCGGGCATGACCTGCCCCGAAAGTACGCATCCCTGGAGGTGCCGGAGAAATTTAAAAAAGGCGATTGACAAAGCCGGCGTGATCGCGCGATCTTGTAACTATACGGTTACATTTCTTCGGCGACCAAGCGTTGCTTCCTGATTCCGGAGGGAATCGGGCAGGGAGGAGAAATCATGAAGCGCATCGGCATCGCCATGCATGATATTGCTGCATGCACGGAGCATGACCCGCCGCTGGAGATTTAGCATTGCCGCTCTCCTGCACGGCTTTGGCAGTTGAGCCTGATAACCACAAGGGAAGCACTCAACCATCATGACCGAACCGTTGAAAATCAGGCTTGTCGAGGCCGAGGCATTCGAGCGCCCAGTCAAATTGCGGCTGCCTTTCCGCTTCGGGGCCGCGACCTTGCGGGAGGCCCGGCAGATTTTCCTGCGCGTGCGCATCGAGGATGCCCTGGGCCGCTCGGCGCAAGGGATGGCGGCCGAGCTGATGGTGCCGAAATGGTTCGACAAATCGCCTGATCTTTCCAACGGCGATAATGAGAACCAGCTGCGCCGCTCGCTGGTGCTGGCGCTCGATGCGCTGAGAAGCGCGGGTACTGGAACGGCTTTCGGGCTGCATGCGGCCGTTGAGGCATCGCATCATGCCCGTGCGGCGGCTGAAAAGCTGAACGGCCTTGTCGCCTCCTTCGGCCTCGCCGTTGCCAATCGGGCTGTTCTCGATGCCCTCTGCCGGCTGGAAGGCCAGACGGTTGCGCAGGCGATCAGGGCAAACCGGCCCGGCATCGACGCTTCGACGGCGCATGATCTCTCTGGCTTCGATCTCTCCGGATTTCTGTCGACATTGGAGCCTGCAACGCGCCTCGCCGCCCGGCATACGGTCGGTCTGGTCGATGCGATCGTGCCAAGCGATATCCCGGCAAGCGAACGTCTGAATGACGGCCTGCCGGAGGGTTTCGAGGAGGCGATCGACGCCTATGGCCTGACCTTCTTCAAGGTCAAGGTATCAGGTGCTCCCGAAGCCGATATCGATCGCCTCTGCCGCGTTGCCGCCGTTATCGATGCCAAGGTGCCGACATATTCCGTGACGCTTGACGGCAACGAGCAGTTTTCGTCCGCCGAGGCGGTCGCCGATCTGCTCGCCCGCGTCAGGGATGAGCCGAGGCTGGCGCGTTTCGCCGCCTCGATCCTGTTCGTCGAGCAGCCGATCGCACGCGCGTATGCCTTTGAGAAGCCGGTGACGGCGCTTGCTGGCTTCAAGCCGGTGGAGATCGATGAATCCGATGCCGATATCGATGCCTTCGTGACGGCGAGGGGGCTCGGCTATACCGGCATCTCCTCGAAGTCCTGCAAGGGATTCTATCGCTCGCTATTGAACCGGGCGCGCGTCGCCAAGTGGAGCGCGGAAGAGGGTATCCCCTATTTCATGTCGGCCGAGGACCTGACGACTCAAGGGGGACTTGCCGTGCAGCAGGACCTGGCACTCGCCTCGCTGATCGGCATGACCCATATCGAGCGCAACGGGCATCACTATGTCGATGGCATGGCCGGCGCGCCGGAGGAAGAGCAGGCGGCTTTCGCCCGTAGCCATTCAGATCTCTATCGCGTCAGCAATGGCCGGACGCGGCTGCGGATCGACGGCGGGCAGCTTGCGATCGGCTCCGTTATCGACGCTGTCGGTCTCGGTTCGTTGGTGGAGCCGGACTGGAACGCGATGGAGGCCTCATCGGCGGTATAGATTTCCTGCCTTGCCCCTCAACCTAGCCCTCTCCCCGCGGGCGGAGAGAGGGGACGACGGAGCGTAATATTCGAATTTACCACCCGGAGTGAGCGTGGGTTTGGCAGGGAAGCCCCCTCGCCCCGCTTGCGGGGAGAGGGTTGGGGTGAGGGGCACTTCGCCGAAGTAAATCAGGCCCGACGCGGCCTCACATCGTCATTTGCAGACTCTTGAGGAGGAGACATGCAATCGTCATCGAAGAAACGCTATGTTCTGGTCGGTACCGGCAATCGCGGCGCGACCATGTGGGGCAGGGACCTTGTCGAGCGCTGGAGCAGCGAGGTCGAGCTTGTTGCGGTCTGTGATCTCAATGCCATGCGGGCCCAGCGGGCGCTCGACTATATCGGCGCCTCCGTGCCTGTTTACACCGACTTCGATGAGCTGCTGCGGGTGGAGAAGCCGGATCTGGTCATCGTCTGCACGCGCGATTCCACGCATGACGATCTGATCGTCAAGGCGATGGAGTCCGGCGCCAATGTCATCAGCGAGAAGCCGATGACGACGACGGTCGACAAGATCAAGCGCATCCTCAACGCCGAGGCGCGCACCGGCAAGCGGCTGGATATCTCCTTCAACTACCGTTTCGCGCCGACATCGGCGAAGATCAAGGAGCTGATCAATTCCGGCGTCATCGGCGATGTCACCTCGGTCGATTTTCACTGGTATCTTGATACCAGCCACGGCGCCGACTACTTCCGCCGCTGGCATGCCTTCACGGAAAATTCGGGCAGCCTCTTCGTTCATAAGGCGACGCATCATTTCGATCTCTTGAACTGGTATCTGGATTCCGATCCGGAAACGGTTGCCGCCTTTGCCGATCTCAAGCATTACGGCCGCAAGGGTCCGTTCCGCGGCGAGCGCTGTCGGAACTGTCGTTACAAGGACGAGTGCGACTATTATCTCGACATCAGCGCGACGCCGCTGCTCGAAAGCCTCTATGAGGACCCGTCGACCGTTGACGGCTATGTGCGCGATGCCTGCGTTTTCCGCGAGGATATCGATATTCCGGATACGATGGTCGCCTCCATCCGCTATCGCAACGGCGTCAACGTCTCCTATTCCCTCAACACCTATATGCCGATCGAGGGACACCACATCGCCTTCAACGGCCACAAGGGCCGCATCGAGTTGCGCCAATACGAGAAGCAAAAGTGGTCGACACCGCCGGCAGACGAAATCGTCGTCATGAAGAATTTCGGTGATGTCGAGCGCATATGGGTGCCGCACGCATCCGGCGGTCACTATGGTGGTGACGACCGGCTGCGCAACATGCTGCTGCGCTCAGGCCCGAACGACGAGCTCAAGCAGCGTGCCGGCTCGCGTGCGGGTGCGATGTCGGTTCTCTGCGGCATCGCGGCCTTGCAGAGCAGCCGCACCGGCCAGCAGGTATCGCTTGCCGATCTGTGGGGCAAGGATGACGGTCTGAACCTGCTGGAGCCGCGGCCTTAGGCTTGCGGCTCCGCCTTTTGCGGAAATTGCTTCAAAGTCAGTGGCGAGATCAGCCGCAGCCCGGCAGCTGCTGCGCGTAGATCCGTGTCATGCCGTTGAAGCGCTTGGCACCGGCGAGAGCGGTCGAATTGCCGCGCCACGATCCCTGCAGATAGCCCTTGGGGCCGGAGTAGTAGGCAAGATAGAGATCGTAGGAATTGTTCAGCGCGATGCCGGTCTGCAGGTGCGTCTGGTAGTGATACCAGCCGACAAAATCGATGGCGTCGGCGAAATTGGTGCGGCTTGCCGTCCAGTTGCCGGTCTCGCGCTTGTATTTGTCCCAGGTGCCGTCGAGGGCCTGCGAATAGCCATAGGCGGTTGTCGGGCGCTTCCAGGGAATGAAGCCGAGCAGATAGCGTCTCGGCGGGCGGGCGCGCGGTCGGAAGCCGGATTCGGTATAGATCGTCGCCATCAGGATCGGCACCGGCACGCCGTATTTGCGCTCGGTGTTTTGGGCGGCGCGCTGCCAATTGTTGAACCAGCCGTCGCGCTGATCGAAGATCGCGCAGATGTTGCGGGTGCGCGAGGGTGCAGTGGCACAGCCTGCCAGCACGCCGAGCAGCACCACAGCCAGAATGGAAAGGACGCGACTACGCATAACTAGAACCTCTTCGCTGAGGAAATTGCTAGCGCGGAATGATTAAAAACCGGTTGTTTGCCTGTGCCGAAATGGGGCGATTTCAGGGTGTTTTCATGGATTTGCTGCGTCGCATCATGCCATGCGGGCCATGTCCTCGCGGTGGATTTCGTAGAGCATCGGCCTGCCCTCGATGAAGCGCATGGTCTCCTCCACCGCCATTTCGCCGAGGCGCGTCCGCTCAAGTCCGACAGCGCCGGCAATATGCGGTGTCAGGAAGACATTCGGCAGGTCATAGAAGGCCGAGCCGGCCTCGGGGATCTCCGGGTCGGTGACATCGATGATCGCGTCAATGCGGCCGGTTTTCAGCGTGGCGATCAACGCTGCTTCGTCGACCAAAGCACCGCGCGCCGTATTAATGAACGTCGCCCCCTCCTTCATTAACGAAAGACGTCGGACGTCGATCATATGCCGTGTCGCCGGCAGGGATGGCGCGTGCAGCGAGACGATATCGGCCGATGTCATCAAGGCGTCCAGCTCGGTCTTCTCGACGCCGAGGCCTGCCGCTTCGGCCGCATCGACCATGGGGTCGTAGAGCAGGATGCGGTAGTCGAAGGGCGCGAGCAACTCGATGACGCGCCTGCCGATGCGCGAGGCACCGACGATGCCGACAGTGCGGCCGTAATTGCCGATGGCCTGCGCCTGGATCGGCTGCGTCCGTTTGCGGTTGCGGTCGGCGACATAGAGGTCGCGAAAGCGGAAGATCTTCTTGCCGGCGAAAATGATGGCGGCAAGCGTGAATTCGGCAACCGGCAGCGCATTCGCCTGCGCCGCATGGCTGACCGCTATGCCGCGATCAAACAGGCTGTCTCCGAGCAGGCCCTTCACCGTACCGGCGGAATGCGCCACCAGCTTCAGATGCGGTGCCAGCGCCAGCGCTGCAGCATCGATGGTTGGCGAGCCCCAGCCCGTGATCAGGATTTCGGCCTCCGCGAGGATTTTTCCGGCGCGGGCATCATCGAAGCGTTGCATTGGTGCTGCGTCCAACACTCGGCCGACAGTATCGAGGCGCTGGATCAGCGCCTCCGGCAGGACGTGTTGTGTGCGCGATGGCTGCATCGCAAAGGCAATGGCCGGACGAGCGGATGTAAATTGCGTCATGGCAAGCGACCGGGCGCCTCGATGGCGCTGACCGTGATGCCCTTGTCTGCCACGAGGGTGCGCAGGGCATCGATATCGGGTTTCGCAGGCGGCTTCGTCCAGGCGCTGCCGACTGCGGATGGGTCCTTCTCAGCCAGAACGGCGGATACGAGAATAGTTTCACCTGATGGGATGGTGGCGCGCAGCTGCGGCACCAGTGTCTTCGAGGCGATGAGATTGGTGTTCGGCGGAGCTTTCTGCGCTATGCCCTGACGCTCGACGGTCGAGCCGAGATCGAGAATGCCGCTGAAATCTTCCTCGCCTACCGCATAGGCGGCGCCAGTTGCGGATGACAGCGTGTCGGCTTCCAGATCACGCCGGGAGATGGCAAAGCCGCCTTCCGCCGTCTGCAATGGCCTAGGCGTGGTGATCTTGTGCAGCCGGACATGCCAGGGCGCGGTGGGCACGAGCCATGTCTCGACCGTGACGTCCGGATAGGGCGACCATTTGGCATAGAGCGTATCGGCGGCGAGCTTGGCTTCTTCATTCGTCTCGCGCACACGGTAATGCAGGCCATCGTCGCTGAAGGCAAGCATGCTGTCGAAGGCGCCGCCGGCAAAAATGCGCTCATCGCTTTCGACGCTGAAGCCGTAGCGGGCCGAATAGGCGAATTTCGAGTATTTCTCCGCGCCGAAGCGCATCTGCTGGTTTTCCTGGCCGGAGGAGAGCGCCACGACATCAGCCTTGCTGCGCATCAACACCATGCCGGGATGTTTCTGCGGGGCGATAGCCGGCTCATTTTCCAGTGGCTTTTCTTCCGCCGTCCAGAAGGGGTGCGTTTCCTTGAGCGCCAAGGGCAGGAAGGCCTTGAAGGCCCAGTATGGCGAGCCGGCGGAATTGTAGTTCTCCGACATCAGGAGGTTGGGATAGGCAAAGCCGATCGGCAAGGTGCCGTCGCGATTGGCAATCGGCTTGTCGGCCCACCAGCGCAAGTGCCGGAGGCACAGTCCCTTGATCTCGCCCCATGGCAGCGCCTCGACATCGGCGAAGGCGAGCGCCGACCAGAAGCCAGCGCAGGCGAAACGATAGGTCAGGCTGCGGCCGAAGGGGATGGTGGCGCCATCAGGCGCAAACCAATGGCGGAAATCCCTCGCGAAGAGGGCGGCGCGCTCGCGGTAGCGCTCGGCGCGGTCGTCATTGACGAGCTTGGAATAGATCAGCCCGTAGAAATGCATGGCGAAGGGAATGTAATGGTCGATGCGGCGGACATCGCCATCGCGATACCAGCCGTCGCCGATGTAGAAGCCGTCCAACTCCCGCAGATAGTTCTCCGTCAGGCTGCGATCGAAGGAAGCGCCGAGCCTGTCGAGGGCGATATCGACAAAGATGCGGAAGAATTTCCAGTTGTTGTCGGCATAGTCGAAGGTGCGGGCATGCTTGAGATAGGTGATGAGATTGTCGCGCGCGCGTTGATCGAGTGGCTCCCAGATCTTTTCGGGCACCAAGGCGAGTGCAAAGCCGAGTGCGGCAAGCTCGACCATGCGCTGATCGCGGCCGTTGACGGTACCCCAATATTCCGGGTGCTTCGGGTCGACGCCGTTGGCCAGCCCCTCGGCATAGCGGTCCCAGTGGCGGAAGTCGCCGCCACCGGCACCGAGCGGCGCCAGGCCCCAGAGCGGGCGGGCGAAACCTTCGAGATCGGCAGCCGCGCGGTCAAAATGCGCGCCGGCGCCATCGATGCGGACGCGGGCATTGCCCTCGGAGAAATAGGGCAGCAGCGGATTGAACAGGTCGGTCAGCGCCCGGCGCATGTCCGTGTGGGTCTTCAGTGGATTGCCGGCAAGCGGATTGGTGCTGGCGGGGTCGTAGATCATCGGCATGGCTCTCTCGATTGTTTCCGCTGCGGGGAGGGGTCAGGTTTCAGGTGGAAGGGTGCCGCCGGCGACCGGTGGAGCGCCGTGGCAGATCTGGCGAGCGGGAGCATCGCGATCGCGGAAGCGGGCGACCATCAGGCCGATGGCCTCGCGACCCAGCGCCGCGCGATCGACACGCATGGTCGCCAGCCTCGGGTTGGTCATCAGGGCGCAGGGGAGATCATCGAAGCCGACGATGGCGAAATCCTCCGGCACGCGCAGGCCGGCTTCCATAACCGCATCGAGCACGCCGACGGCGATGAAATCATTCATGCAGAAGGCGGCGGTATAGCCTTCATCCGCAGCGAAGATTGCGGCGGTGGTGTCATGGGCTTCCTGGCTGGAGCTGCCACGGAAGTTCATCGGCACGATGCGGCCATGGGCACCCTCGACCGAGGTGATGGCGGCCTCGAAGCCCCGCATGCGCTCGCGGATCGTCTGGCGATGCGAGCCCGTCAGGTGCAGGATGCGGCGGTGACCGGCATCGAGCAGGCGGCTTGTCGCATTGTAGGCGCCAAAGAAATTCGAGGGCGAAACGCCGTCGAAGCGCAGCTTCGGATCGGTGCCGTTGACGAGAACGGTGGGCGTGCCGCTAGCCTCCAGCCACCGGCACAGGTCCTCGGAGGGGTCGATGCCAACGAGAAACAGGCCTTCGGCACCGGCAGACTGCAGATATTCCCTCACCAGATCCGGTTCGGTGCGGGCCTCGCGGATGAGGCGAATGTCGAAGCGCATGCCGCGCTCGGCCGCCCCCGCGCGCAAGCCTTCCAAAATGCCCTCGTAGAAAACGCTCAAGCCGCCCGTGACGCTATCGCTGGCAATCAGGGCCAGTCCGCCGGCTTCCGTCTCCGCCGCCGTTTTCAGCGGGTAGCCGAGATCGGCGGCCACCTTGAAGATGTGCTGGCGGATCGCCTCGCTGATCCCGGGTTCGTTGGTCAGGACGCGCGACACCGTCGAGACGGAGACGCCGGCTGCGGTGGCAATATCGGCTTGCCGGATACGTTTGGATCGAACATCGCTCATATCGCAATTGTTATGCAAAATTATGCAAATTTGCAATACAGAGTTTTTTATTGCACAGTGCAATGAAGTTGCATATCTTCCCCCGGAATTGTCCGCTGAAGGCGTCGGGGAGATCGTCGCGGACGACAACGCAAGAGAAGGAGGAATCTCATGCGCATGAATCGCCGTTCATTCATGATTGGAGCCGCCGGAGCAACTGCCGGTCTGGCGTTCGGAGGAGGGGCAATGCCCGCCTTTGCCGACGCCACCCAGCTCAGGGCAATGTGGTGGGGCTCGCCCGATCGCGGCAAGCGCACGGTCGCGGTCGCCGAATTGTTTCATAGCAAGAACCCTGATCTCTCCGTCATCGGCGAGAGCATCAGCGGCGACGGCTACTGGGCCAAGCTTGCGACCGGCATGGCCAGCCAGAACATCGCCGATGTCTTCCAGCTCGAGCCGAGCACGATTTCGGACTATTCCAAGCGTGGCGCCTGCATGCCGCTCGACCAGTTCGTGCCCTCGACGCTGAATGTCGACAGTTTCGGCAAGGACGTGCTGAAGCTGACCACGGTGGACAACAAGCTCTACGGCATCGGCCTCGGGCTCAATTCCTTCGCGATGTTCTATGACGAGGACATGTTCAAGAAGACCGGCCTGACGCCGCCTGGTCCGACGACCACATGGGCCGAATATGCCGATCTTGCGGTTGAGATGACCAAGGCGGCCGGCAAGCGCGGCTATTGGGGCGGCCCTTATGGCGCGCGCTACAACTATGTCCTCGATGTCTGGCTGCGCCAGCGCGGCAAGAGCCTTTTTACGGAAGAGGGTGGGCTTGGCTTCGGCGTCGACGATGCCAAGGAATGGTACAGCTACTGGGAAGAACTGCGCAAACGCGGCGGCACGGTTTCCGCCGATGTCCAGACGCTCGACCAGAACGTCATCGAGAGCAACTGCCTTGCACTCGGAAAATCGGCCATCGGCATGGCCTATTCCAACCAGCTTGTCGGCTATCAGCTCGTGGTCAAGAGCAAGCTCGCCGTCACCCTGCTGCCGCGTGAAAAGAAGGACGGCCCCTCCGGTCACTATTATCGCCCGGCGCTGATCTGGAGCGTCGGCGCCACCAGCAAGAATGGGGAAGCGGCGGCGAAATTCATCAATTTCTTCGTCAATGATGTCGACGCCGGCAAGATCCTCGGCGTCGAGCGCGGCGTGCCGATGTCACCCGCGGTGCGCGCCGCCATCCTGCCGACGCTCAATCCGGTGGAGCAGCAGACGGTGCAATATGTCGAGCTGTTGAAGGATCACGTCGGCAGCTACCCGGTGCCGGCGCCGCTCGGCTCCGGAGAGTTCGACCAGAACGTCGCCCGCCCCGTCGCCGACCAGCTCGCCTTCGGCAAGATCACAGTCGCCGAGGCGGCGAAGAGATTGGTCGAGGAAGGTGCGACGAAGCTGAAGCGGAAGAGCTGAGTGGAGGCCGGCTATGTGGGTGGATGACGGTCAGGCTCGTTCGTCTTTGCCTTGATTCTGTGCCTGGCCCCTCACCCCAACCCTCTCCCCGCAAGCGGGGCGAGGGGGTTATCATGCCTGACTTGGCTTCAGTCTTTCTGAAGACAGGCGGTTTCTCGATCGTCCCTTCTCCCCGCTTGCGGGGAGAAGGCTAGGATGAGGGGCCAGGCACAAAGCTCCCACAGACTTGAATGCGCCTGACAATCACCCTTGAACGACGGCTACTTCCCATCCCAGGGCTTCAGCGCATCCTGCTTCAGCTGGCGCTGCTTTTCGGGCGGCAGCTTGTAGTCGCCCTTGTAGGGTGCGCTCTCGAACGAGCCGTAGGTCGGGTTGGCGATGGCGATCCAGTCGTGGCCGAAATGGGCGGCATTGGCTTCGAAGGCTTTCTGGCGCTCCTCGACCGTACCCTTGTAGTCATCGGTGAAGTCGCCGAAATTGTCGCCGAACATCAGGAGAATGCGGTAGTCCTTGGCGATGAAGGCGCGGCGCGTGCCCTTGGCGGAGCCCCAGTCCGGCTGTTCCTTCGCACTGAGAAAGGTGTCGACATTGTCGCCCATCGGGAAGCCGAAACGCTTCATTTCCTCGAGGGTCGGCTTTTCCTCGTCAACTGTGCGATTGGTGACGTAGAAGACCTTTACGCCTTTCGAGGCGGCATATTGGGTGAATTCGACGGCGCCCGGGATCGGTTTGTCCTGCTGGGCATTCACATATTGCGTCCAGCTATCCGGCGTGAAGCTCGTTCCTGCCGTGATGTTGCGCGCCTGATAGGCCGATGTGTTGAGCACGGTGTCATCGACATCGAGGATGATGGCCGGTGGAAAGTCCTGGAAATTGCCTGTCTGCTCTACCGGTGCTGCGGTCCAGTTCTTGTCGGCCAGTGCCTGATCCAGCCGCAAGCGGGCGAGCGCATAGGCGCCAAGCGCATTGGCCTGAGCCTCGACCGAGGTCTGGTCCCAGAGAACGGCGTTGAGATTGTCGTCAGGCATGGCAGCCGGCAGATCTGCTGCAAGGGCCGGCATGGCCGAGGCGAGACCGATCATCAAAGTCAGGCACTTAGAATATCTCTTTCGCACACCACTCTCCTTCATCAAATTCCCGGGAATCAATCGGTCGCATCAAGGATTTCAAACGGGCATCAAAGTCCTGATCCGGATAAGGATAGTTTGCGCGCCGATGTAATGTGTCAAGTATATGACAGTCGGCTGTGTCCGATTTGGATTGCAAAAGCAAAAAAGCTCCCCATCCGGAAAGGATGAGGAGCGATGGCTTTAAAAAAGATGGAGATGTTCAGCGCGCGGCCCAGTTGGCGCCGCGGCGGAAGATGGTCTTCATCTGCGGCACGTCGAATTCCTTGGCCTGGTGGCCGAGCGAGGAATAGAAGACGCGGCCCTTGCCGTATTTGCGCTTCCAGGCGACCGGCATGACGACGCCGTCGATCCAGTAGGCGTGGTCGCCGGTGAAGGTTGTCGTCGCCAGCACCTCGTTCGACGGGTCGACATGCATGTAATATTGCTCCGACGTATAGGGGAAATCGGTGATCCCCTCCATGATCGGGTCGTCGGGCCGCGTGATGTTGACGGTATAGTCGATGATGTTGCCGGGATGGGCGACCCACTGGCCGCCGATGATGAACTGGTACTCGACGCTTTCGCGGAACGAGTCACCGGCGCCGCCGTGATAGCCGGCAATGCCGACGCCGCTTTCGATCGCGTCAGCGAGGTTCTTCACCTCTTCCTTCTCGATCTTCGACATGGTGACGATCGGCACGATCAGGCTGAGATCATGGATCGAGGGATCGGCGAAGGCCTCGGTGCTGTTTTCGAGGTAGACCTTGAAGCCGTCCTCTTCCAGCATGTCGCGGATGATATGGGCGCATTCCTGCGGTTCGTGGCCGCTCCAGCCGCCCCAGACGATAAGTGCTTCACGCATGATATTCCTCCTGAAATTGTGCGGTTAGCGGCCGATTTTTCCGTCCACGAGGGATTCGGACAGAGGGGCCGGACGTTCGGTTTGCGTCGTGATGGTGACCGTACGCCCGGTCTCGGACGCGGTCTGGAAGGCTTCCATGACCTCGAGCACATGCAGCGCCAGGCTGCCATTGGCGCGGTGCGGCCGGTTGGAGCGGATGGCATGGGCGAGATCGGCGACGCCGAGCGAACGGTAATTACCATCGGCATAGGGAGCCGTAACCTCGCGGTCTTCGAACTGGCCACCCTTCTTGAGATACTCGACCGCGCCGCCGAAATGGTTCGGATCCGGCACGATCAGCGTGCCCTCGGTGCCGTAGACTTCGAGCGGCACATGCTTGTGGCCGGCAACGTCGAAGCTCATGCCGATCTGCACGACCGCGCCATTGGCAAAGGCCATGACGCCGGCGACGTGGGTGGGCACATGCACGGGGATATGCTCGCCGTTGCGTGGCTCGCTGGTGATGATGCGCTCCTTGCGCGGCGTCACGGCAAAGCCGGCAACCTGGGAGACGGGGCCGAGCAGGTTGACGAGATCGGTGATGTAATAGGGACCCATGTCGAGCATCGGGCCGCCGCCGACTTCATAATAGAAAGCCGGATTCGGATGCCAACGTTCGTGGCCGGGGCACATGAAGGTGGCGGTGCCGCCGACCGGGATGCCGATCGCGCCTTCGTCGATGATGGCGCGGGCCGTTTGGTGGCCGCCGCCGAGGAAGGTATCGGGGGCTGCGCCGATTCGCAGGCCCTTGGCGGCAGCCGCGTCAGCCAGCTTCTTGCCCTCGGCGAAATTGATGCCGAGTGGCTTTTCCGAATAGGTGTGCTTGCCAGCGTCCAGCGCCTGCAGGCCGACGGCGACATGCGCCTTCGGAATGGTCAGGTTGACGATGATCTCGATCGTGGGATCAGCGAACAGGGCGGCGATATCGACCGCCTTCAGGCCGAATTCAGCAGCTTTCGCCTCGGCAAGCTCGCGATTGAGGTCGGCGACGCCCTTGATGTCGAGAATGGGAAAGGATTTCATGGCTTTGAGATAGGCGCCGGAAATGTTTCCGCAGCCGATAATGCCAATGCCGACCTTGTTCATAGACTTCCTCCAAATGAATTGTCTTTGCTGTGCTGGAGCGGCTCGGCGTTTCACGTAAGCCCTGAGCCGCTCCATCTTATTGTTTCGACGCAATTCCGGACGGAAAACCGCTGTGCACTTTTCCCGGAATTGTTGTGGGAATTACAGAGCCGATGCCGGCCCCGTCGTTCCCCAAGGCGATTCGTAGAGTTCGCGCAGCGCAACGACGGCGGCGCCCTGCGCCCAGGTCTCGTCGGTCGACTGATCGAAAACCAGTTCGGTCACGCCCTTGATCGAGGGCGGGATCGCCAGCGAATAGGCCTCCCGAAGGCCGTCGAGAAAGGGCTGGCCGAGCGCCAGGCTCGATCCCACCAGAATGACGCGCGGCGGGGCGAACAACGTGACGATATTGGCAAGCGCCGTACCGCAGGCCTCGCCGGCGCGGATCGCCGCGCCGATCAGCATATTGTCCTCGGCGGCAATCAGCGTCTTTGCATGCGCCATGCCCTGGCCGAGACGAATGGCTTCGGCGAAGCGGCCGCTTGGCTGATCGCCGAGAATGGCGCTTTCGCCGGCAAGGCTCGCCAGCCTGACCACGCCTTGCGTCCCTATGCCGAGAACCAGGTCGCCGAGATTGTGGCTGAGGCCGCCGGCGCCGCGAAAAAGCTGGCCGCCATGCAGAACGCCGAGCCCCAGCGTCTGTTCCAGCGACACCAGCACCATGTCGTCCAGGTCTCTTGCCCCGCCGAACCAGTGATGGGCGAGCGTAATGGCGTGAGCGTCGCTTTCAACGATGGTCGTGACGCCGAGCCGCCCGGACATTTCCTTGGCGAAATCGACGCCGGTTTCGCGGAAGATCGGGCTGGTGCGCACATGGCCAGTGCGATGCTCGATAACGCCAGGCAGGCCAAGGCAGACGGAATCGATCTCATCCAGCGCGAGATTGGCATCGACGACGCAGCGGCGCACGCCATCCTCGATCAGATCGGCGATGACGCCGATCGGCTGTCGGTCAACCCTCAGTGCCAGCGTGAGGGTGGAAAGAACCTCGCCGCGAAAATCCGACACGACGAAGACCATGCGATTGGCGGCGATCTTCGCGCCGACGACGCGGGCGGCATCCGGATTGAGCTCCAGCATGACGCGGGGCCGGCCGCGGGCGGCGGCCTCGCGCAAGTCGCCCTCGGTGCGGGCAAGGATCAGGCCGTCATCCAGCAGCGATGCCGTGATTGCCGAGACCGTGGTGGTCGAAAGCTGGGTGCGGTCGCTGATTTCGATACGTGCGATGGAGCCCGCTCGCCGGATCGTATCCAGCACATTGAAGCGGTTTATCGCCCGCATAAGTTCGGGATCTGCTGTTTTCATGTGAATGACGCCGAATGACGGACCCGCTCGGCTGCGGCCTGGTATTTTTAACGGAATGCGTATTAAATAACCTATGCCCATTGCCCAATGTCAAGCCGTTTTGCGGCCGATCTGCCGAAAATTTGGCAATGGTGGTTGACATTTCAGCAAAGCTCCGTTGAATTAATCCGTATAAGGGAAAAAATATCTGAGGCTCTGATGTTCCCTTGGGAGGAGAAAATCATGATCCATTTACGTGGGGCTCAAGCCCTTCGCGCGGCCGCTATTGCCGCCACCACCGCACTGACGATGCTGGCAGGCGTGACGAGCGCCGCGGCCGATACCACCGTCAAATGGCTGCATCTGGAGGCCAATCCGGCCTACGTCGCCATCTGGCGCAAGATCGCCGATGAGTACCAGGCCAAGCATCCCGGCACGAAGATCGAGATGCAGTTCCTGGCCAATGAAGCCTTCAAGGCCAAGCTGCCGACGCTTCTGCAGTCGAAGGACGCTCCGGACCTCTTTTATAGCTGGGGTGGCGGCGTGCTGAAGCAGCAGCAGCAGACCGGCACGCTGCTCGACCTGACCTCGGCAATGGATGCCAAGGACGGCGCCTGGAAGAAGAGCTACAATCAGGCCGCAATCAAGGGCCTGACCTTCGATGGCAAGATCAGCGCCGTTCCCTATCAGATGGGCACGGTTTCCTTCTTCTATAACAAGGCACTTTTCGCCAAGGCCGGCGTCGACGCCGATGCCATCAAGACCTGGGACGACTATCTGGCCGCGGTGAAGAAGATCAAGGCGGCCGGCATCGTGCCGATCGCGGGCGGTGGCGGCGAGAAGTGGCCGATCCATTTCTACTGGAGCTACCTCGTCATGCGCGATGGCGGCCAGCAGGTTTTCAATGACGCCAAGAACGGCAAAGGCAACGGCTTCAACGACCCGGCGATCATCAAGGCCGGCGAGCAGCTTGCGGAACTTGGCAAGCTTGAGCCCTTCCAGCCCGGCTATCTCGGCGCGACGTGGCCGCAGACGCTTGGTGTTTTCGGTGACGGAAAGGCGGCGATGATCCTCAGCTTCGAGACGACGGTCGCCACGCAGCGCGTCAATTCGGGCGATGGCAAGGGTCTGGCGGACGACAATATCGGCCGCTTCGCCTTCCCGGCTGTGACCGGGGGTGCCGGCGCTCCGACGGATACGCTTGGCGGGTTGAACGGCTGGGCCGTCACCAAGAAGGCTCCGCCAGAAACGCTGGATTTCCTCGCCTATCTCACCAATGCCGAGAATGAGCGCACTATCGCCCAGTCCGGCTTGATCATTCCGGTCGCTATCGGCGCCGAGGATGGCATCAAGTCTCCGCTGATGCGCGGCGCTGCCGATCAGCTGGCGCATTCGACCTGGCACCAGAACTTCTTCGACCAGGATCTCGGGCCCTCCGTCGGCCGTGTCGTCAACGACATTTCCGTCGGCATCGTCTCCGGCCAGTTGTCGCCGAAGGATGGCGCGCAGCAGGTTCAGGACGCCTTCGAGCAGGATCAGCTCTAACGGCATCCGGCGCCGGTGTTCGCTTGGCACCGGCGCCAATTTTTTTTCGAATTGCAATTGTCGAGACTGCTCATGACCGATGTCAGCGCCACGACCACCATACCCTCCGTCGCAAGAGCGAGGCCCGCCGCGAAGCGGAAATCGCCGTCGGCGCGCGGGCGCATGCCGGTCATCCTGCTGTTTCTGCCGCCTGCACTACTGCTCTTCACCATCTTCGTCATCCTGCCGATGGGCGAAGCGGCCTGGTACAGTTTCTATCGCTGGAACGGATATGGCCCGCCGACGGAGTTTGTCGGCCTGCGCAATTTCGAGGTGCTGTTCAAGAACGGCGCGTTCCTGACATCGCTCAAGAACAACGCACTCATCATCGTGGTGTCGATCGCCGTCCAGGTGCCACTTGCCATCTGGCTGGCGACGATGCTGGCAAACCGTATTCGGGGTGTCGTACTGTTCCGGCTGATCTTCTTCCTGCCCTATGTGCTGGCTGAAGTTGCGGCTGGCCTGATCTGGCGCTTCGTCTATGATGGCGACTACGGCCTCTTTGCCGCGATCGCGCATTTCCTCGGCACCGCCACGCCCTATGTGCTCGCCGACAAGGATCTGGCGATGTATGCCGTGCTCGGCGTCATCGTCTGGAAATATTTCGGCTTCCACATGATGCTGTTTATCGCCGGCCTGCAGTCCCTCGACAAGAGCGTGCTGGAAGCGGCCGAGATCGACGGCGCCACCGGCTGGCAGAAGTTCCGCTATGTCACCCTGCCGTTGCTCGGCTCGACCTTGCGTCTCTCGGTCTTCTTCGCCGTTGTCGGCTCGCTGCAGCTCTTCGACATGATCATGCCGCTCACCGGCGGCGGACCGTTCAACTCGACGCAGACGATGGTGACCTTCCTCTACAATTTCGGCGTCACCCGCATGCAGGTCGGTCTCGGCAGCGCCGTCGGCGTCGTGCTGTTCGTGATCTGCGTCACCCTCGCCTTCGGCTACAAACGGATATTTATGCGCAATGACTGATATGGCCACATCCGTTCGACTGAGCACCGGCACGAAGATCTATCTTTACGTGTCGCTGACCATCATTGCCGCCATCGTGCTGATCCCGCTTTTGACGACCGCGCTTGGCGGCTTCAAGTCGCTCGGCGATCTCCGGACCAATCCTTTCGGCCTGCCGGCCGAGTGGCATTTCGAGAATTACACCGGCATCCTGTTCGGCGACCGCTACTGGCGGCAGATGATGAATTCCTTGATCATCGCCGTATTGACCGTGTTCCTGACGGTATCGGTCTCGGCCATGGCCGCTTTTGCCTTCGCGCATGTGAAATTCTTCGGCTCGAACTTCCTGCTGAATTATTTCCTCATCGGCCTGATGTTTCCGGCGGCAACCGCCATCCTGCCGCTGTTCATCCGCATCCGCGATCTCGGCCTGCTCAACACCTACTGGGGTGTCGTGCTGCCGCAGGTGGCTTTCGGCCTCGGTATGAGCATCCTGCTGTTCCGCAACTATTTTCGCAACCTCCCGGAAGAATTGTTTCAGGCGGCCTTTGTCGACGGCTGCGGCTATATCCGCTTCTTCTGGCATATCTCGCTGCCGCTCTCGCGGCCGATCATCGCCACCGTCAGCATCATCTCCTTCGTCGGCAGCTGGAACAGCTACATCCTGCCTTTGATCATGCTGAATTCGGATTCGATCTATCCCTGGCCGCTCGGCATGATGGTCTATAGCGGCGAATTCGGCACCGAATGGGAGCTGGTGCTCGCCTTCATCACGCTCACCATCCTGCCCACCATTATCGTCTTCTTCCTGGCGCAGAAGCATATCATCGCCGGCCTCACCGCCGGTGCGGTGAAATCCTGAGCCTTACTGGAGCAACAAAGCATGGCATCCGTCGAACTGCACAACATCCACAAGGCCTATGGGGCGCTCACCGTTATCCACGATATCTCGCTTTCGATCGACGATGGCGAGTTCATCGCTCTCGTCGGCCCCTCGGGCTGCGGAAAATCGACGTTGCTACGCATGATCGCCGGCCTCGAGGAAATCACCGATGGCGACGTGTCGATCGGCGGGCAGGTGGTCAACGCCATGACGCCGCGCGAACGCAACATCGCAATGGTCTTCCAGTCCTACGCGCTCTATCCGCATATGACCGTCGCCGAAAACATGGGCTTCAACCTGAAGCTCTCGGGCCAGACAAAGCAGGTCATCGAACAGCGGGTCAATGAAGCCGCGCGCATGCTTGATCTTACCAAGCTGCTCGACCGCAAGCCGGCGCAGCTCTCCGGTGGTCAGCGGCAACGCGTCGCCATGGGCCGCGCCGTGGTGCGCAACCCGGCAGTGTTTCTGTTCGACGAGCCGCTCTCCAACCTCGATGCGAAGCTGCGCGTGCAGATGCGCTCCGAAATCAAGGCGCTGCATCAAAAAGTGCAGACGACCTCGATCTATGTGACCCATGACCAGATCGAGGCGATGACGCTGGCCGATCGCATTGTCGTGCTGAACCAGGGCAGGATCGAGCAGCAGGGCACGCCGATCGAGCTCTATCGCAAGCCGGCCAATCTGTTCGTAGCCGGTTTCATCGGCTCACCGGCGATGAATTTTCTCGATGGCGTGGTGGATGGGGTTGAGGGTGCACCAGCCGTGCGGCTGAAGGACAGCACGCCGGTGCGCATCGCTGACGAGCGCAAGGTAAAGCCGGGCCAGAGCGTCAAGATCGGCCTCAGGCCCGAGCATCTGAGCCTTGCAAGCAACGGCTCGCCGCTCAGCGGCCAGACCCTGTTGGTCGAGCCGACCGGCGCACAGACGCATGTGTTGTTCGATCTCGCGGGCGAGCAGGTGACGGCCGTCGTTGATGGTGAGGCACCGGTGCGCTACGGCCAGCAACTGAATGTCTCCGTCAGCCCGGAACAGGTCTATGTCTTTGACGCTGCAAGCGGCCTCGCCCTTTAGAGCATTTTCGCTTTTCTTCGAATCGCGAAAGCGCTCTATCTCTTTGTTTTTACGCATTCCGAACGGAAAACCGCTGCGCACTTTTCCTGGAAATGCTTTAGGTCACGACGTCGAAGGCATCGACGCGGTCGGTATAGAACGCCATGTAATCCTTGATCTTGCTGACCGAGGGATAGGGGTTCTCGTAGGTCCAGATGGCGTTCACCGAGCGTTCGCCGCCGGCGGGAATGCTGTAATAGGAGCATTCGCCCTTATAGGGACAGTAGGTTTCGTGATCGGTCTTTTCCAGCAACGACATGTCGACATCGCTGCGCGGAATATAGAGAACCGCCGGATAGGATGCCTCCTTGAGAGACAGCGCTTCGCGCGTGTCGGCGATCACCTTGCCGGCGACGGAAACGGTGACATGCGCATGCTTCCTGTCGATCGTGATGGGATGATCAGGACCGGGGATCTTCACTGGTCTTTCCGACATGATGGCCTCCTGGGGTGAGGGGTCAGGCACCAAGCCGCTGTTACGGCAGGAGTGCGCAACGATCTGCGTCCGGAAAGGATATAGGAAGCGCGGCGCCGATTATCAGGGGGCGTGTTGCGGATCCGCGTTCGGTCGCGGAGACGCCATTGCTGGCGGGCAGATCGATCAGAGGACGGGTAAGGAGTGCTTACGGTGCGCCGAAGTGGTTCGGGCCGATTGCAGGGGTTTGCCCGAAGGCGGAGAAGGGCGGCGGTGCGTTATCGCGTGTCGTCGGAACATCGAGATAGCTCATGATGTTTTCGACATGGCTCACCTGCGAGCGCAGATTGTCCAGCGACTTGCCAGTCAGATTGGTGCCGGCGGGCAATTGCGCCGTCAGCGGGTTCTCGTATCGGCCGTTGACGCGCAGCTCGTAATAGAGGTGCGGGCCGGTGGAGTAGCCGGTCGAGCCGACATAGGCGATGACCTGACCCTGGGTGACGCGCTGGCCGACGCGCAGGTCCGACGGGGTCGCCGAAATATGGGCATAGGTGGTTTCATAGCCGCCGTCGTGACGGATACGGACATATTTGCCGTAGCCGGTTTCCCAGGAAATCTTCTCGACGACACCATCGCCGGCGGCCTGGATCGGGCTGCCCATCGGCGCGCGGAAATCGACGCCGTTGTGGAATTTCTTCACGCCGAGGATCGGATGAATACGCCAGGCAAAACCGTCGCCAAGAGTTCCGTTCGGCACGGGGCGATGCACCAGCGACTTGGCGATGGAATGGCCGCCCTCATCGTAGAATTCCGAAGGACCTTCGCCGCCATCCTTGTGCAGATAGAAGCGGTGCGCATCGCCATCGGCGTGGAATTCGATGAACATCAACTCGTTCTGACCATCATCGGCCTTGCGGAAGAGCAGGTCGACGCTGTCGGGCGCGTCTTCGATGCTTGTGAGCGAAATACCCTTGGCCTTGGCAAGCTTGACCAGCTGCTGGGCACATTCCTTGCTGAGGCCGGCCTTTTCCAGCTTGGCGCTGACGGCGGCCTCATCTCTGTCGTCGACGTCCTTGAGATCGACGGCCGCCACTTCCGTGGAGGAGGGCGCGTCCATCTGGCTCTCGCTATACAAAGTCGAAAACAGCCGGTCGTTGGCCATGGGCACGAAGCCGTCCGCGTCGTCTCGCGCGACGACCCGCTCCGGTGTCTTGTCGCCGCTCAACCGCGCCATGATCAGTTTCGGGCGAGAGCCGCCCTTCTTCTCCAGAAGCAGTTCCAGGCTGTCGCCGGGGGAAACCGTATCGGTTTCGAGAGCCCGTTGCAGTTCGTCGCCGGCATCGCTGCTGAGGCCTGCGGATGCAAGAATATCCTGCAGATCCTGCTTGTCCTTCGGCATGGACACCAGCCGGCGGAATTCGCGGCCGGGTTCGCCGGTCGTTGCCCTCGATACGCTGACATTCAGCGGCACGCCGCGAACGGGGAAGCGGGAGCGGCGGACGGCATCGTAGTGCGTGGTTTGCGGATAGATGCCATGGCGGATATCCGACAGCGACGGCGGCGAGAACACGGCCTCGTCGATGGATTCGCGTCCATAGGAGGCATTGAGCGCTGCGGCGTTGGCGCGCGTGCCTGCCGCGTCGGTGGGTTTGAACACCAGCGTCGTGCGGTGATAGGTGAAAATACGGGTCTCGCCGCTCGAGAGCTTTTCTGCAACCTGGGCGAAGCGGGCGCCATCAAATCGCTCTTTCGCAGCGGCCAGGCGCGTGCTCTTGGGCATTGCGGGCTGGGGGCGCAGCATCTGGCCCGTGTGCACCGGCACGGCCTGTTCGATGGTGTGGCGCGCCAGCAGCGGATAGAGCACGGTGGCGAGCAGGCCGAAGGATGCGGTTCCGGCCAGCCCGATGGCGATCAGATGACGAAGATGTGCGGATCGGGGCAGAAATGGAATATGAAAGTCATGATGCGGCCGAGCCTGGATCGCAGCCTCTGCAGGAAATTGGACGCGTAATGGACTTTCGGCCATGAAGTGAGGAACCCTGCAGACTGCGGTGGGCCCAAACTAGGGCAAATCGTGGCAAAATCTAGGCAAATATTACGAGTCCGTTAATTGCCGTGATCGTCCACAGGTCCAGATTCGCGTGTTCGGGGTGATTCGTCAACTGAAGATGGTGTCGTAGAGCAGCTTGAAGTTCAGCACCAGAATGATTGCGGCGACTAGCCAGGAGAGGACGGCAACGCCCCTGGAAACGACGAAACTGCCCATTTTCTCGCGATTCGTAACGAATTGGACCAGTGGAATGACCGCGAAGGGTAGCTGCATGGACAGGATGACCTGGCTGAGCACGAGCAGGTTGGCAGTACCTTTTTCACCATAAATGGCGGTCACGAACACAACTGGAATAATTGCGAGGCCGCGGGTCAAAAGTCGCCTTGCCCAGTGCGGAATCCGCAGGCGAAGGAAGCCTTCCATCACAATCTGGCCGGCAAGCGTCGCCGTAACGGTCGAATTGAGGCCCGAGGCGAGCAGTGCGACAGCAAACAGGGTCGAGGCGATGCCGAGGCCGAGCAGGGGCGACAACAATTCATATGCATCGCCGATTTCGGCGACATCGGCATGTCCGCTATCGTGGAAGGCGGCGGCGGCGACGATCAGGATGGCGGCGTTGACGAAGAGCGCCAGCATCAGGGCGATGGTGCTGTCGAGCGTCGCCCATTTGATGGCGTCGCGGCGGCCCTCGTCGTTGCGCTTGTAGGCGCGGGTCTGCACGATCGAGGAATGCAGGTAGAGATTATGCGGCATGACGGTCGCGCCGATGATGCCCATGGCGATGTAGAGCATCGCCGGATTGGTGACGATCTCTGGCGACGGAATGAAACCGTCGAGGATTGCTGCAACAGGCGGCGCCGCCGCGGCGATCTGCACGGCAAAGCAGGTGGCGATGACGATCAGCAGTGCGATGACGAAGGCTTCGAGGTAGCGGAAGCCCTTGCTCATCAGAAGCAGCAGCAGGAAGGCATCCAGCGCCGTGATCAGCGCGCCGCCGATCAGCGGAATTCCGAACAGCAGCTGCAAAGCGATCGCCGTGCCGATGACTTCGGCGAGATCGCAGGCGATGATGGCGAGTTCGCAGGCAAACCACAGAACCAGGCTGACGGGCCGGGGATAATGATCGCGGCAGGCCTGGGCGAGATCGCGGCCGGTAACGATGCCGAGCCGGGCGGACAGCGCCTGCAGCAGGATTGCCATCAGGTTCGACAGCATGATGACGGCGAGCAGCGTGTAGCCGAATTGCGCGCCGCCGGCGAGGTCGGTCGCCCAGTTGCCGGGGTCCATGTAGCCGACTGAGATCATGTAACCCGGTCCGGCGAAGGCAAGCAGGCGCCGGATCCAGCTACCGGCATGGGGCACTTTTACCGTGGAATTGACTTCAGGAAGGCTTGGGCGGTCGTCTTCATCTGCACTGGCGAATTTCCACGCGCGCTGTCGCGTGGCGGCTTCCTGAATCTGCGTCATAGGGGCTCCGGGAGAGACGAATTGTGAACTACCTAAATAAATATGCCAGATATCAAGATTATGCAACATGCTATATTTCTTGGTTTTGGCATTTTTATCGAGTCGGAAAGCCCGGATTCAGGCGGTTCTCATTCTTGATAAAGGTGGCGTGGCTGTATCCTCGACGCGGCGAGGCCGGTCGATTCGCACGTAGCGGGGAGGGAGGCGGCCGATCGGAACGGTCCGCGATAAGTACATGCCGGTGAGGACGATGCGTCGGGGATGATGTGTTCGGCAAGGCAAGCCGCATTCCGCGGCTTGTCACTGCCTGTTTCGCAAGGTTGCGGCTGGCAGGTTTGCCATCGGATATTGGCATCCTCCGCCGCGTCGGGTGACGGAGGGTGGCTTCCGATCAGCGCCTATTCGGCGGCGTCGTGTTTGGAAATGGAATCGCGGACCACGCCATATTGGCCGCCCCAGCGATCGGTCATCTCGGCGCGGATATCCCAGAGCTCGGGAAAGAAGCGATGGCGCGTGCCGGCCTGCAGCAGCTCGACCGGGCGTCCCTTGAGGGATTTCGAACCGAGCCCGATGGAACGCTGGATCAGGTAGATGTGGTTGGCGCGGAATTTCTGGAACAGTTCGTCATATTCCACCAGCGCTTCGGCGACCACGTAGCTGTCGCCGTGATCGTACTTGCTGTCATAGATATCTTCGACCGTCAGGCCTGGGGCATCGAGATAATACGTCTTGAAGGCGTGCCAGAGGTCCGGCGGCATGCGCAGCAGGAATTTGAAGCCGGGCGATTCCTGGCCGCTGCCATTGCCGAGTTGCAGGCGAACTTCCTGGTACTCTCTTGGCGACATGGTTTCCAGGAGATCGAGCTGGGTGGTCATCATGCGCATGAGGCGATGCACGCGGCCCATGAGGGTGACGACGCGGTGCGTGTTGCGCTCCTCCATGAAGCCGATGACGTCGACCAGCGAATAGGCGATGAGCTTCATCCAGAGCTCTTCCACCTGATGAACGATCTGGAATTGCAATTCGTCGCCGTTGACCATGCCGTTCAACGGCTTCTGACAGGCGAGCAGCTTGTCGCATTGCAGATAAACGCCGTAGTCGCGCATGTCAGGCGCTTCGATGCGGGCGTAGTAGTCTTCCTTTTGCATCTTCGTTCCCTTTTCATCCGGCCCGCGGCCGCCAAGCATGTTTGCTCTTCATGAAGAGTACGAAGTTTCGGGTCGAACATTGTTCCTATTTGTCATTCAAAATGGCAAAATGAGAGTACGATCGATCGCTTATAGAGACTAGGAGAGAACGATGGAGCTGGACGCGCTCGACCGCAAGATCATCGCCGCATTGGAGGTCGATGCCCGCATCTCGTTCGCGGCGCTTGCCGATCTCGTCGGTCTCAGCAAGACGCCATGCTGGAAGCGGGTGAAGGCTTTGGAGGAGGCTGGAGTAATCCGGGGCTACAGGACGGCGCTGGATCCGGCCCGGCTCGGCTTCGGGCTGGAGGCTTTCGTGCAGGTATCGATTGATGTCGAGCGTTTCGATGCCTTCGAAGCCGCCGTGCGCCGTCATCCGCTGATCTGGCGCTGTCATGCGACCACGGGCGAGGCCGACTATCTCCTGCATATCTTGGCCACAGACATGGCGGCGCTCGACCGGCTGTTGCGGCAGGAACTCAACAGGCTGCCCGGCGTGCGCCATACCGTGACGTCGATGTCGACGCGGGAGATCAAGTCGGACATTTCATTGGCCGAGGCGGCGCGGCACGCGGATAGCTAGTTGCCGGCACCGCCATGCCGCATCGATCCGACGAGGCTGCGGACCAGCCTGTCGCCGACATCGACCAGCGGGAATGATTTCCCCGATCGGAGCCATTCGGCGAAGAGGCCGTTCATCGAGCATTGAAGGGCGCGGGCCGCGGCATTGATCGTCCATCGCGATGCAAGCGTGCCCTGTTGATCAGCCATCTCGATCAGCTTCTGCAGCTTGCCGAACATTTCCTCGTTGGCGGTGATGATGCGCTGGGCGGCGTCGGAAAGATGCTCGGTGAATTCGCAGCCGAGAATCATGATGGCGAAGACCCGCTGCTGATGCTCGTCATTTGCCAGAATATGCAGAACCTCGATCGCGCCTTGCTCGATGAGGCCGAGCGGATCGTCATGGCCATGTTCGATGGCATAGTCGACGATCGCTTCCTGCGGCAGGCGGATCTCGCGGTGCAGCGCCGTCAGGACCTCGGCCTTGTCCTTGAAATGCCAGTAGATCGCGCCGCGCGTCACGCCGGCGCGCTGAGCGATCTTCTCGAGGCTCGAGCCGCTGACGCCATTCTCGTAGAAAATCTCGGCGGCGGCAGTCAGGACTTCTTCCCTTGTCTTGGCTGCATCTTCCTTGGTTCTGCGCATGCTCCTCCTAGAAGCTTTCCTGAGACGAAAGGGGGTCTTTCCGCCGCACTCTATCTATTTGATTTAAAGAGATAATACCCAGACCGCACGTGCAGTTCCGGATATCACGCAAAAAATCGCATCGATTTGATATTTACAATCATTCATGTATGTTTGTATATTGCGCCGCAACAAAAATGTCTGAGATCGCGGTGATTTTCCCATGACGACGCAACATTCTTTCCTCCTGCGCAACAGCCTTATGGCAGCAGGGCTGCTTATTTTCAGCGCATTTCCCTCCCTCGCGCAGCAGGCCGGCCAGATGCCGCCGCCGCAGGTGACGGCGATCGATGTCAAGCCCCAGACCGTATCGCTCACCTATGAATATGCTGCGCGCATCTCCGCCTTTAGGCAAGTCGATGTGCGGGCCCGGGTCGGCGGTATCCTGTTGAAAAGGAACTTTGTCGAGGGTGCCGAGGTCAAGGCTGGCGATGTGTTGTTCCGGATCGATCCGGCAACCTACCAGGCGGCGCTGGCACAGGCACAGGCGCAATTGCAGCAAAGCCAGGCGCAATTGGCCCAGGGACAGCGCGAGGAGAAGCGCAACGTTACGCTCTTCCAGCAGAATGCCGCGACACAGAAGGCCCGCGACGATGCCATTTCAACCCGAGAGCTGGCAGAAGCAGCCGTTGCCGCCGCGCAGGCGCAGCTTCAGACGGCGCAGCTCAATCTCGATTATACCCAGGTGACGGCGCCCATCGGCGGTATCACCAGCCTGGAGCAGGTCTCCGAAGGCAGCCTCATCGGCACCACGGGCGATACGGGCCTGCTCACCAGCATCACTCAGCTCGATCCGGTCTACGTCAATTTCTCCTTCTCGGATTCGGAAGCTGCCGAAGTGCGCAAGCTCATCGACATGAAGAAGGCCAAGGGCGAGGCGCCCAATCTCGGCGTCAAGATCTCCTTCGGTGACGGCACGAGCTACGATCATGACGGCGCCGTCGACTTCACCTCTTCCACGATCGATGTGTCGACGGGTACGCTGCAGGCGCGCGCCGTGGTCGACAATCCCGATCGCCGGCTGCTGCCGGGCCAGTTCGTGCGCGCCAGGGTGACGGGCGTTTCGCTCGACAATGCCATCACCATCCCCGAAGTCGCCTTGATGCAGAGCCCGCAGGGCCAGTTCGTCTACACGATCGACCAGGATGGAAAGGCGCATGTCAATCCGGTGACGCTCGGCCAGAAGCTCGGCAATAGCTGGCTGGTGCTCTCTGGCCTGAAGGCCGGCGACAGGCTGATCACCGAAGGCATCATCAAAGTACGTCCGGGCGCACCGGTACAGGCGACGGCGGATGCAGCGCCTAAAGACACGAAAAAGGTGGTGCAAAACTGATGTTGGGCAACAGATTCTTCATCGACCGCCCCGTTTTCGCGGCGGTTATCTCGATCGTCATCCTGCTTGCGGGCGCCGTCTGCATCCGCATCCTGCCGATCGCGCAATATCCCGAGCTGACGCCGCCGCAGGTCGTGGTCACCGCGACCTATCCCGGCGCCAGCGCCGAAACTGTAGCGCAGACCGTTGCTGCTCCGCTGGAGCAGCAGATCAACGGCGTCGAAAACATGCTCTACATGCAGTCGACGAACTCCAACAGCGGCGCGATGCAGATCACCGTGACCTTTGCGCTCGGCACGGATCCAGACCAGGCTGCGATCAACGTCAACAACCGCGTGCAGCGGGCGGTCTCGACCCTGCCGCAGGACGTGACGCGCCTTGGCGTCGTCGTCACCAAGCGCTCGACCTCGATCCTCGGCTTCGTGGCGATGTACTCGACCGACAGCCGCTATGACCGCACCTATGTCGGCAATTATGCGCTTTTGAACGTCATCGACGATCTCAAGCGCATTCCCGGCATCGGCGATGTCAACCTGCTCGGCGATGTCGATTATTCGATGCGCATCTGGCTGCGGCCGGACAAGCTCGCGCAATATAATCTGACGCCGAGCGATGTCGCGACCGCCATCCAGGAGCAGAATTCGCAGTTTGCCGCCGGCCGCTTCGGCGATCAGCCCAGCAACAATCCGCAGGCCTTCACCTAGACGGTGACGACACAGGGCCGCCTGCCCGATGTCGAAGGCTTCGGCGAGATCATCCTGCGCTCGACCAGCAATGCTGCGACGCTACGATTGAAGGATGTCGCGCGCATCGAGCTCGGCACCAAGAGCTATTCGACCCAGAGCAGCCTCAACGGCACGCCGGCCGTGCCGATCGCCGTCTATCTGCAGCCGGGCGCCAATGCCTTGAATACGATGGCGGCGCTGAAGTCGCGCCTCGACGAGCTGCAAAAGTCCTTCCCGCAAGGGGTCGCCTATCAGATCCCCTATGACACGACGAAGTTCATTCAGGTGTCGATCGAGGAGGTGGTCAAAACCTTCATCGAGGCGATCCTCCTCGTCATCATCGTGGTCTTCGTGTTCCTGCAGAACTGGCGGGCAACCCTGATCCCGGTCATCGCCGTGCCGATCTCGATCATCGGCACATTCGCCGGCATGTATCTGCTCGGGTTCTCGATCAATCTCTTGACCCTGTTCGGGTTGGTGCTGGCCATCGGTATCGTGGTCGACGACGCCATCGTCGTGCTCGAAAACGTCGAACGACTGATGTCGACGGAGAAACTGTCGCCGAGAAAGGCAGCCATCAAGGCGATGGGCGAAGTCACGGGGCCGGTTATCGCCATCGTGCTGGTGCTCTGCGCCGTGTTCATTCCGGTCTCCTTCATGGGCGGGCTGGCGGGCCAGATGTACAAGCAGTTCGCCGTCACCATCGCGATCTCGGTCACGCTATCGGGCATCGTGGCGCTGACGCTGACGCCGGCGCTCTGCGCGCTGATCCTGAAACCCGGCCATCACGAGCCGATCCTGCCCTTCCGTATCTTCAACCGCGCTTTCGAGCGCTTGACCGCGGGCTACGCCGCCGGTGTCGCCTTCTTCCTGAAGCGTGTCATCGTCGGCTGCGTGCTCGTTGCCGGCCTGCTCGGCGTCACCGGCTATCTCTTCTATACGCTGCCGGGCTCGCTGGTGCCGGATGAAGACCAGGGTTCGCTGTTCCAGATCGCCATCCTGCCGCCGGCGGCGTCGCTGACGCGCACCCAGGCCGTTATGGATGAGGCGCTTGTGAACACCGAGAAGCTTCCCGGCGTCGAGAACGTCTTTGCCGTCTCCGGCTTCGACTTGCTCTCGGGCGGCCTGAAGAGCAGCGCCGGCGTCGCCTTCGTGACGCTGAAGGACTGGAGCGAGCGCAAGACGCCCGAGCTCGATGCCCGCAATCTCGCAGGCCCGTTGATCGGCGCCAACATGGGCATCAAGGATGCCATGGTGCTTGCCTTCAACCCGCCGCCGATCCAGGGCCTGTCGACCACGGGCGGTTTCGAGGTCTATGTGCAGGACCGCAGCGGCAAGGGCGTCGCGGGGCTTTCCGAACAGGCACAGAAGCTTGTCGCGGCGGCCTCCAAGCGGCCGGAGCTGGCGGCCGTGCGCACGACGCTCGACGCCAACGTCCCGCAGTTCCGCGCCGATCTCGACCGCGAAAAGGCGAAGGCGCTCGGCGTGCCGATCAACTCGGTCTTCGATGCGATGCAGGCGACCTTCGGCAGCCTCTACGTGAACGACTTCACGCTCTACGGCCGCAACTATCAGGTCAACCTGCAGTCGGAAGCGCCCTTCCGCGAATCGCCCGACGATCTGCGTCAGGTCTTCGTGCGCTCCGACAGCGGCAAGATGATTCCGCTCGATGCGCTCATCAAGGTGGAGCGCGTCATCGGCCCGGACCAGCTCGAACGCTACAATGCCTTCAATGCCGCCAAGATCACCGGCAATCCGGCGCCCGGCTACACGTCAGGCGATGCGATCAAGGCCATGCAGCAGGTGGCGGCCGAGACATTGCCGGAGGGATTCCAGATCGCCTGGACGGGGTCTGCCTATCAGGAGCTGGAGACCAGCGGCGCCGGCACTCAGGCAATGATCTTCGGCGTCATCATGGTGTTCCTGATCCTTGCCGCACAGTATGAGAAGTGGAGCCTGCCGCTCGCCGTCATCACCGCGATCCCGTTCGCGCTGTTCGGTGCGCTGCTCGCCACCTATCTGCGCGGGCTCACCAACGACGTCTACTTCCAGATCGGCATGGTGACGCTGATTGGCCTGGCGGCAAAGAACGCCATTCTGATCGTCGAATTCGCGGTGCTGAAACGCAAGGAAGGCATGGGTGCGGCCGAAGCGGCGCTCGAGGCGGCGCGGCTGCGCTTCCGCCCGATCGTGATGACCTCGCTCGCCTTCATCCTCGGTGTCGTGCCGCTCGCCATCAGCACCGGCGCCGGCTCGGCCAGCCGCCACGCCATCGGCACCGGCGTCATCGGCGGCATGCTGGCAGCGACCTTCATCGCCACCTTCTTCATCCCGATGTTCTATCGTCTCATCGCTTGGAAGCAGCCGAAGCCGGTAGAGGATGACGAGGACGATGCGATCGATCATCGCCCGCATGCGCAGGCTGCGGAGTAGGGTATCCTGCTCCGCGCTCAGCCCGGCTGTGGACTGATGAGCGTGACGGACTTGAAGTAGGTCTGGAAGCGCTTCGTGTCGCGGGTCAGCAGCGGCAAGCCGTTGACGGCAGCATGAGCGCCAATGAAGAAATCGGGCAGGACGCCGCCGCGTGTCCCGCCCGATTTGCGATATTGGGTGAAAACCTTGGCGGCAAGGAAGAGTGCTGCCCGGGGGATCGGCATGATATCGATGCCGGTTTCGGCGAGCATGGTGTCGAGATCTTCTATCCGGTCGTAGCGAACCGAGATTTCGGCATAGACGACGTCGTTGATGCGGAGTGGCCCGAGGAGGCTTGCGGCATCGAGTTGCGCCAGCGACCAATCGTACCACACCGGATCATTGGTGATGATATCCAGGAGGATATTGGAATCGATGAGGATCACGTCAGCCTTCGCCGCGTGTCAAAGCCATGATTTCATCCGTGCTCATGCCTTTCCCGGCATGCCCGCGAAACTTGGCAAACCGGCTCACCTGATCGCCCGCATCCACAGGTACAAGTACGATGTTGCCGTCAGCCGCCCGGCGAAAGTCGACCTGGCTACCAGGCCCGATTCCCAGCATGTCGCGAACTGCCTTGGGAATCGTGACCTGTCCCTTTGCTGTAACGGTCGTACTCATGGCCCGCCTCGGTAATGATCTCTGAAACAGAGGTATTACTTTTGGCGGCCGAGTTCAAGGTAACCGGTCTCTCCGCGCGTCGGAGCGCTGAACGATCACATCGGCGGCATGGTGCCGTTGAGGCCGACGGCGACGCGGTCGGCGGAGACCGTGGTTGCGTTGGTCTGCTCGCCGGTGATGAAGACGCCGGCGCCGGGTTTCACGTCGGCCTTCGTGGCTGCCGCCAGCGTGACGACGGGCGTGCCCTTGGGAATGCTGATCTTGCGCTGTCCGCCCTTGTAGGTGAGCGTCAACGTCGGGCCGTTCACAGATGTCACGGCGTCGGCGACGGTCGCGTTGGTCATGGAGCTGTTCGGCGCCGAATCCCAGGGGCGGTCGCCCTCTCCGGTGCCTTTCATCGCGGCCGGGAAGATGACGACTTCTATGGCGCCGTTGATGCCGCTATCGGTCGGCTGCGAGGCGATGCCGACGAAATCGCCCGGCTTGATATCGCCAACCGCCGCCTGGACGACGCCACTGACCTTCCAGCCGGATTTCAGCGCGACCGTCACGTCGCTGCCGTCGCGGGACTTGACCTTGAGCGTATCGCCATCGAGGCTTTCGACGGTGCCGCGCACCTTGACGCGCTCGGCGGCATCAACGCTTTGCAGCGCGGCGAACATTGCGACGGTGAGCGTCAGCGCACCCGTGATCAGGTGTTTGCTATGCATGGGCGGGGGTCTCCCTTGAGTGTCGGCCGAGCGGCGTGCCGGTCGTGTTGGATGCGATGCCGAGCCGGTCAACGGGATTTTCCTGCGCAGACAGAGGGGCTTGGCTATCGACGCGGTGATCCTATGCGCCGGCTGTGCCGTTCGCCATTCAAACAAGCGTGAGATGAGAGTGACAGCGTGCCCGAGGCGTGATCGAGAAAAACCGAGATAAATGCAAAAACATCAAACTTTGCTTAAGGTTTGACGCTACATTGTCGCCGTTGTCTCGAAATCCCTATCGCGCCATTGCGCTGGGCTGGGGAGATTGGAGAACCGATATGGCCGCGATTCGTCCACTTCTGATCGGCATCATTCTGATTCTGGCACTGGTGTTGATTGCGCTCAGTATTCTGCTGGTTGATCCCTCCCAGCCGCTGCGTCAATCCGACAGCCTCATACCCATGCATACGGAACCCGCGCAGCAGCGGCCGTGACAAGCGTGCGGATCAGCTCGAGGGCGTAAAGCGTGCCACCAGACTATGACGATCACCCGGATAGGTGAGCCGAACATGGGTTATAGGGCCGCTTGAACTCCATGTGCGCCGTTCGACCACAAGGCAGGCCGTGCCCTTGGCGACACCAAGGCTCGCGGCCTCGTCGCCCTCGACGGAGATGGCGCGGATCTGGTGCTCGGCGGTGCTCCAGGGCACTTGATTGAGCAGCCAGGGGCCTGGCGGCAAGGCCGCGAAATCGGCCTTGGCCGCGTCCGGCACGGCATCGAGGTTGATCACGCGATTTTCCAGACAGAAGGGTCGCGGGCCGGCATAGTGGATGCAGTTGATCTCGATTACCGGGACCGAGCCGGCAAACTGCAGCCGGCGCGCGTCTTCAGCGCGACCCCGTCGCTCGGAGATTTTCACAAGCTTGTGCGAATAAGGCAGATTGAGCGACTGCACTTCCGATTTGATGTCGTGGATTTCCAGCACCGCCGATTGCGCCTGCGGATGGGTAACGAAACTGCCCGAGCGCTTTCGACGCTCGATGAGACCGGCGCGGGCAAGCTGTGTCAGTGCCTTGTTCACCGTCATGCGCGAGCAGTCATACTGCTCCGCCAAGGCGAGTTCAAAGGGAATGCGATGCCCCGGCGGCCACGCGCCGGAGACGATCTGGCTCTCGATATCGCTCAGGATACGCTGATGCAGGGTCGCCTCTTTAGTCGTGGCCATGCCGCCTATCATTTCCGTGTGAGACATCGAACTTGCGCACACTGTTTAAGGATCAATCGATGGAAGGAAAAGCGGTTTCTTAACCGATGAGTTCAGCCATCACCTGCCGGAATCGCGCAGAGATTGTCTCTCTCTTGATGTGGCGACCTGCCGCGACCTGCTTCTTGCCCAGGGCCCAGACGCCGTCGACGGTGACGCCGCCGGCGAATGTCCAATGATCGAGGATCTGGTCGCCGGAGAGATAGGGTACTGCGCTGACATCCAGGGAAACGATGTCGGCATGGTTGCCGACGGCAAGTCCGGCCGGGGCTTTCAATGCCGTGCCACCGCCTGCCAGTGCGCCATCGAACAGTTTCCGCGCTGTCGAGCCGCCCGACGAGGCGATGACGTTGCGGGCGCGCAATGCGAGGCGCTGCGAATATTCCAGCTGCCGCAATTCTTCCGGAACGGAGATCAGGACATTGGAATCCGAGCCTATGCCGTAGCGCCCACCTTCCTCCAGGAAGAGGGGAGCGGCAAAGGCGCCGTCGCCGAGATTGGCTTCGGTAATGGGGCAGAGGCCGGCGATCGCGCCGCTCCTTGCCATCCGCCGGGTTTCATCCTCGGTCATGTGCGTGGCATGGATCAGGCACCAGTGCTCATCGACAGGCGCGTTGTCGAGCAGCCATTGCACCGGGCGTGCACCCGACCATGCGATGCAATCCTCGACTTCCTTCACCTGCTCGGCGACATGGATATGGATTGGCCCGTCGCCGGCGATCGGCACCAGTTTTGCCAGTTCTTCGGGTGTGACGGCGCGCAGGCTGTGCGGTGCGATGCCGAGTTCGGCGCCGGGCAGGCGGCTCGTCACCGTGCGGCAGCCTGCCATCAGCGCTTCGAAGCTTTCGGTGGAATTGATGAAGCGGCGCTGGCCTTCGATGGGGGCTGTGCCGCCGAAGCCGGAATGGGCGTAGAAGACCGGGAGCAGCGTCAGCGCGATACCGGTTTCGGCGCTGGCGGCGCCGATGCGCTCTGCCAGTTCGGCGATATTGGCGTAGGGGCTGCCATCCCTGTCGTGGTGCAGGTAATGGAATTCGCCGACACGGGAGAAGCCTGCCTCCAGCATTTCCATATAGAGCTGTGCTGCCACAGCCTCGACATGCTCGGGGGTCATCGACAGCGCGAACTTGTACATGACGGTGCGCCAGCTCCAGAAGCTGTCGTTGGCCGGGCCGCGAACTTCGGCAAGGCCGGCCATGGCGCGCTGGAAGGCGTGGCTGTGCAGGTTCGGCACCGCCGGCACCAGAATATCCTGCCTGTCGTCGCCAGCTTCGGGCGCGACATCGACGGCAATGCCGGCAATCCGGCCGTCTTCGAGGGTCAGCCGTACATTCTCGTGCCATCCGTCGCCGAGCAGTGCCGAGCGTGCATGAAGTGTCGTCATGGTGTCACCCTTTCCTTTTGAACTTGGAGTCCAAAATCCCTCTTGTCAGCCTTTTTAATATGTATATACATTATAGGCCAGTGAGGAAAGGCGTAAAGCTGATGGGTGGGAACAATTTTTCCGAAGATGGTAAGGCAAGCGACGGCGCAACCCGCGTCTGGCGCAATGCTCGTCTGGCGACCCTGAAAGAGGGTGAGGCCCGGCTCGGCACGATCGAGAATGGCGCGATCCTGACCAAGGGCGGCCGGATCATTTTTGCCGGCGGCGAAGCCGATCTGCCCGATACTTCCGGTGCTGAAATCATCGATCTCGAAGGACGTTGGGTGACCCCCGGCCTCGTCGATTGCCACACCCATATCGTCTATGGCGGCAATCGCGCCCGCGAATTCGAGATGCGGCTGGAGGGCGCGAGCTACGAAGAGATTGCTCGTGCTGGCGGCGGCATCGTCTCATCCGTCAAGGCGACGCGGGCGCTGTCGGTCGACGAGCTTGTTGCTGCTGCCTTGCCGCGCCTCGACACGCTGCTGTCCGAAGGCGTCACCACCATCGAGGTGAAGTCGGGATACGGCCTGAATATTGAATCCGAATTGAAGATGCTGCGGGCCGCGCGCAAGCTGGAGACAGTCCGTCCGGTTCGTGTCGTCACCTCCTATCTCGGCGCGCATGCGACGCCAGCCGAGTATAAAGGCCGCAACGGCGACTATATTGACGATGTCGTGTTGCCCGGATTGAAGCAGGCTCATGCCGAAGGTCTTGTCGATGCCGTCGATGGCTTCTGCGAAGGCATCGCCTTCTCAACGGCGGAAATCGCTCGTGTCTTCGATCTCGCCCGGTCACTCGGCATTCCGGTGAAGCTGCATGCCGAACAGCTTTCCAATCTCGGCGGCGCCAAGCTTGCCGCTTCCTACGGCGCGCTTTCGGCCGATCACGTCGAATATCTCGATGAAGATGGCGTCAAGGCCATGGCTGAGGCCGGCACCGTTGCCGTGCTCCTGCCCGGCGCCTTCTATGCCATCAACGAAAAGCATAAGCCGCCGGTTCAGGCCCTGCGGGATGCGGGCGTCTCGATTGCCATCGCCACGGACTCCAATCCCGGCACGTCGCCGCTGACTTCACTGCTTTTGACCATGAACATGGCTGCTACCCTTTTCCGTCTCACGGTCGAGGAATGCATTGCCGGCGCCACCCGGGAAGGCGCGCGCGCCCTTGGTCTTCTTGGCGAAACCGGTACGCTCGAAGCCGGAAAGTCGGCCGATTTTGCCATCTGGGATGTCGAAAGCCTGGCGGAGCTTGTCTACCGCATCGGCTTCAATCCGCTCCATGCACATGTTTTCAAGGGAAAGAGGTTCAACCGATGACTGTCGTTCTCCATCCGGGCTCCGTCTCGCTGCAACAGCTGGCGACGATCTATTGGAGCGGTGAGCCGGCTAAGCTTGATGCCTCCTTCGATGCTGGCATCGCCAAAGCCGCCGCTCGTATCGCCGAGATTGCCGCCGGTAATGCGCCGGTTTACGGGATCAATACCGGCTTTGGCAAACTGGCATCGATCAAGATCGACAGCGCCGATGTCGCCACGCTACAGCGCAATCTCATCCTGTCGCATTGCTGCGGCGTCGGCCAGCCGCTGCCCGAGAACGTCGTTCGCCTGATCATGTCGCTGAAGCTGGTTTCGCTCGGCCGTGGCGCCTCCGGCGTGCGACTGGAGCTGGTGCGGCTGATCGAAGGCATGCTCGACAAGGGCGTCGTTCCGGTCATTCCGGAAAAGGGTTCTGTCGGCGCATCGGGCGACCTTGCTCCGCTGGCACACATGACTGCGGTCATGATGGGCCATGGCGAGGCCTTCTATGCCGGCGAGCAGCTCTCCGGCGCAGCAGCGCTTGAAAAGGCCGGCCTGAAGCCGGTCGTGCTGGCTGCCAAGGAAGGGCTGGCACTCATCAACGGCACGCAGGTATCGACGGCGCTTGCGCTTGCCGGTCTTTTCCGCGCCCATCGCGCCGCTCAGGCAGCTCTCATCACCGGCGCCATGTCCACGGATGCGGCCATGGGTTCCTCGGCGCCATTCCATCCCGACATTCATACGCTGCGTGGCCACAAGGGCCAGATCGATACCGCCGCCGCCCTTCGCGGCCTGCTTGCCGGTTCCGTGATCCGCGAGAGCCATATCGAGGGCGACGAGCGCGTGCAGGATCCCTATTGCATCCGCTGCCAGCCGCAGGTGGATGGCGCTTGCCTCGATCTTCTGCGTTCTGTCGGCCGCACGCTGGAAATCGAAGCCAATGCCGTCACCGACAATCCGCTCGTGCTGTCCGACAATTCGGTCGTCTCCGGCGGCAACTTCCATGCCGAGCCGGTTGCCTTCGCCGCCGACCAGATCGCCCTTGCCGTCTGCGAAATCGGCGCAATCGCACAGCGCCGCATCGCGCTGCTCGTCGATCCCGCGCTGAGCTACGGCCTGCCGGCCTTCCTCGCCAAGAAGCCAGGCCTGAATTCCGGCCTAATGATTGCTGAAGTGACGTCCGCCGCGCTGATGTCGGAAAACAAGCAGATGTCGCACCCGGCTTCGGTCGACTCGACGCCGACTTCCGCCAACCAGGAAGACCATGTGTCCATGGCCTGCCACGGCGCGCGCCGCCTGCTGCAAATGACCGACAATCTCTTCGCCATCATCGGCATAGAAGCGCTGACCGCCGCCCAGGGCGTCGAGCTGCGTGCGCCACTGACGACCAGCCCGGAGCTGACCCTTGCCATCTCGGTGATCCGCAGCGTCGTGCCGTCGCTCGAAGAAGACCGCTATATGGCAAATGACCTCAAGGCCGCCAGCGACCTCGTCGCTTCCGGCGCGCTCAATGCCTCGATTTCAACCGACATCCTGCCCTCCTTGGAGATGTGACATGACCAACCCACGCCATAATATCCGCGAAATTCGCGCACCACGCGGCACGGAGCTCAACGCCAAGAGCTGGTTGACGGAAGCGCCGCTGCGCATGCTGATGAACAACCTCGATCCCGACGTTGCGGAAAACCCGAACGAACTGGTCGTCTATGGCGGCATCGGCCGCGCCGCCCGCACATGGGACGACTTCGACCGTATCGCCGCGACGCTGAAGACGCTGAACGAAGACGAGACGCTGCTCGTGCAATCCGGCAAGCCGGTCGGCGTGTTCCGCACGCATAAGGATGCGCCGCGCGTGCTGATCGCCAACTCCAACCTCGTGCCGCATTGGGCGACCTGGGATCACTTCAACGAGCTGGATAAGAAGGGCCTTGCGATGTACGGCCAGATGACGGCCGGCTCGTGGATCTACATCGGCACGCAGGGCATCGTGCAGGGCACCTACGAGACCTTCGTGGAAGCCGGCCGCCAGCATTATAATGGCAACCTCAAGGGCAAGTGGATTCTGACCGGCGGTCTCGGCGGCATGGGCGGCGCACAGCCGCTGGCGGCCGTCATGGCCGGCGCCTGCTGCATCGCCGTTGAAAGCGATGAGACCCGCATCGATTTCCGCCTGCGTACCCGTTACGTCGACGAGAAGGCAAAGACGCTTGATGAAGCGCTGGCTCTGATCGACAAGTGGACGAAGGCCGGCGAAGCCAAGTCTGTCGGCCTGCTCGGCAATGCCGCTGAAATCTTCCCCGAACTGGTGAAGCGCATGAAGGCCGGCGGTCCGCGTCCGGATATCGTCACCGACCAGACCTCCGCGCACGACCCGCTGAACGGCTACCTGCCGGCCGGCTGGACCGTCGCCGAACACAAGGCAAAGCGCGAGAGCGACCCGAAGGCCGTCGAAGCTGCCGCCCGCGCTTCGATGCGGGTTCATGTCGAAGCCATGGTCGATTTCTGGAACGCCGGCGTACCGACGCTCGACTACGGCAACAATATCCGTCAGGTCGCCAAGGATGAAGGTTTCGAAAATGCCTTCGCCTTCCCGGGCTTCGTGCCGGCCTATATCCGCCCGCTGTTCTGCCGCGGTATCGGTCCGTTCCGTTGGGCTGCTCTTTCGGGCGATCCGGAAGATATTTACAAGACCGACGCCAAGGTGAAGGAACTCACCCCCGGCAACACCCATCTGCACAACTGGCTTGATATGGCGCGCGAGCGCATCGCCTTCCAGGGCCTGCCGGCGCGCATTTGCTGGGTCGGTCTCGGCGATCGCCACCGCCTCGGCCTCGCCTTCAACGAAATGGTTAGGAACGGCGAGCTGAAGGCGCCTGTCGTCATCGGCCGCGACCATCTCGACTCCGGCTCGGTCGCCTCCCCGAACCGCGAGACGGAAGCGATGAAGGACGGCTCGGATGCCGTTTCCGACTGGCCGCTCTTGAACGCTCTGCTCAACACCGCCTCCGGCGCTACCTGGGTATCGCTGCATCACGGCGGCGGCGTCGGCATGGGCTTCAGCCAGCATTCGGGCATGGTCATCTGCGCCGACGGCACGGATGATGCGGCCCGCCGCCTTGGAAACGTTCTCTGGAACGACCCGGCGACCGGCGTCATGCGCCATGCCGATGCCGGCTACGACATCGCCATCGATTGCGCCAAGGAGCAGGGCCTGCGCCTGCCGGCCATCCTGGGGAACTGAAGATGAAGCTGCTGCGCGCCAGTGACCACAAGCGCATGCCCTGGAAAAACGGCGGCGGAGAAACGGTCGAGATCGCCGTTTCACCCGACGGCGTGGGGCTTGCCGACTTCGATTGGCGCGTCAGCATGGCGACGGTTGCCTCGGACGGACCGTTCTCGGTCTTTCCGGGCATCGATCGTACGCTATCCATTATCGAGGGAGAGGGAATGACCCTCTTCATCGAAGGTCGCGAGCCGGAGCGTCTGACGCAGGCGAGCGACCCGCTGCCCTTCGCAGCCGATGCGCCAACCTCGGCGACCTTGATCGATGGCACCATCATCGATCTCAACGTCATGACGCGGCGTGGACGCTTTACGCATTCGGTGCGGCGTGTTTCGGTTGACGGGACCATCAAGCTCGCCCCTCGTGGCGGGGTCAGCCTTATCCTTTGTCATCGCGGCCAAGCCGAAGTCGCCAGGCTTTCGCTTTCGGCATTGGATTGCCTGCTTCTGGAAGCGGGTGAGCCGGAAGTAGACGTTTCCGGAAAAGCGGAGCTATTTCAGATTGATATTCAGGCCAATCGCCGTCGCTAGGCGAAGACAGCCAGCCGAAGTGATGGGCTCTATTTTTCCTTTCGAGATCGCGGCAATCTAGGCCGGTACGCGTTGCGGGGAGCCGTTCTCGGGAGTCCTCGCCGGTACCTTGTAGGCGCGGTAGTAGAGATCGACCGCAGCTGCAATTTCCCTGAACTGCGTATCGAACTGGCCGCGCCTGATCAAAACCGGCCGCGGGCGTTTCGATCTCTTCCAGATTTTTGCGACCAGGCCTTCGCTCAGGCTGTTCTTGCCTTCCACATTGACGAATATGGTCGCGGCCTTCGCCGTTCTTGGGTCCATGGTGGCGAAGATCACGCCATCCATATGCTGCCAAGGAATGAAGCCGGGGGCAATCCGGATGTCCTGAATGCCCTGGGGACCGATCGTTATCACCGGCGTCACAAAGTCGCGGCGAAAATATTCGTATACCGCAAAAGCAATAAAGAAAATCAGCATCGGCAACAGGATCATTGCGAGGAAACGCACTGGGCCTTCCTTTATCAGCATGGCTGCGAGCCCTGCTGCAAGGAAGCAATAGATTACCAATATGATTCTGAAGCTGGATCTTGAGTACCTGATTTCGCGAACGGATGTGATGTCGGTGTTCAAGCTTGCCCCCTTCATCTTGCTTGTCGAGGCATAGCACCGCGCTCGCCGAGATGTCACCAGCCGATTGATTGGCGCATCCCTGACTTGACACCCGAGCCGCCGCGCGGCTCCAATACAAGCTGTTTCCTAGGGAGTTCCCATGAGCGACGATCAGATCCCCGCCGATAGCAAGCTCACCACGTCCAAACGCCGCTGGGTAGCGGAGGGCAAGTTTCTGACCGGGCGCATCAGCCGGCCCGAGACCGAGCGGCTGCCGCCGGGGCAACATCTCGTCAAGAACTGGCCGGTGCTCGATCTTGGCGAGCAGCCGCATGTCTCCCTGTCGAGCTGGCGGCTCGATGTATTTGGCTTCGTGGAAAAGCGGCTCAGCCTCGATTGGGCCGCTTTCCAGGCGATGGAGCAAAGCAGCCGTGTCAGCGACATTCATTGCGTGACGACATGGTCGCGCTACGACAATCGCTGGGAAGGGGTTTCGACGCGTGATCTGCTTGATCTCGTCATGCCGACCGTCGAGGCGCAGCATGTGCTGCTGACCAGCTATGACGGGTACACCACCAATCTGCCGCTTTCGGATTTTGCCGCCGAGGACGCCATCCTTGCCACCGCCTGGGAAGGCCAGCCGCTGACGCGCGAGCATGGCGGGCCGATGCGTCTCATCGTGCCGCATCTCTATTTCTGGAAGAGCGCCAAGTGGCTGAGCCGTATCGAGCTGATCGGTGCCGACAGGGCCGGTTTCTGGGAAAAGAACGGTTACCACATGTATGGCGATCCCTGGCGCGAGCAGCGTTATTCCGACGACTGACGTCCTGGCGGTGGTGCGGATCTCGGCTCCCGGCCAAGAAAGCGGGCAAGGATCGCGTTTTCTTATGTAACGGTGTCAATTTTTGATGGATCCGGCAGGCGTTTGCGGCTTTGCAAGTCGCGATCATGGGCGTATTCATTGATCCTATGATTGCTGTCGGGCGAGCCCGGCCACCCCATAACACCATCCTCTGAAATACCATGCCATGACCGTTGTCCGGACTACAGAGCAGCCTTCCGAGACCAGTTTCGGCCGGCAGTCTCGTATCATCGCCTTTGTCGTTGCCGTCGCCTTCTTCATGCAGATCCTCGACGGCACCATCGTCACGACGTCGCTGCCGCAGATGGCGAGCACATTCGGCGTCGAGCCGGTGTCGATGAGCATCGGCATAACAGTCTATCTGCTGACCATGGCCGCTTTCGTGCCGCTCGCCGGCTGGGCGGGCGATCGCTACGGCGCTCGGCGGGTGTTTCTGGCGTCGATCACCATCTTCACGGTGGCGTCGCTGTTTTGCGGCCTTTCCGGCAATCTGACGGAGTTCGTCATTGCTCGAGCCGTGCAGGGTATCGGCAGCGCGCTGATGACGCCCGTGGGGCGCATCATCGTCTTGAAGAATGCCCGCAAGTCGGATCTCGTGCATGCGATGTCGATGATCACCTGGCCGGCGCTGACGGCGCCCGTCATCGGCCCGGTGCTTGGCAGCGTCATCACCACCTATCTCAGCTGGCACTGGAACTTCCTGATCAACCTGCCGATCGGCATCATCGGTCTCGGTCTCGTCCTGCGCTACGTGCCGGACCAGCGCGAGGAGAAGGTGGCGCCGCTCGATTTCGTCGGCTTCCTCCAGTCGGCGGCAGGATTGACCTTTCTGCTCGCCGGTCTGGAATTCGTCGTCCAGGGTACGACCGCTCTCGTCGCCAGCGTCGGCCTGATTGCCGTCGGGGTGGTCTTCTCCGTCATCGCCACCCGACATTTCATGCGGGTGGATGCGCCCCTGCTCGATCTCTCCGCCTTCAAGATCCAGACTTTCGCCATGTCGACGCTATCGGCCGGGACGGCAAGCCGGGTGGCGATCAACGCCACGCCCTTTCTGCTGCCGCTGCTCTTCCAGGTGGGCTTCGGCCAGAGCGCGATCGACGCCGGTACCTATCTTCTGTTCTATTTTGCAGGCAATCTCGGCATGAAGGCGATCACGACGCAGATGCTGAGGGCTTTCGGCTTTCGCAATGTGCTTGTTGTCAATGGCCTGATCTCGTCCGCCTGTATCGGCGGTTTCGCATTCGTGTCGCCATCGACATCGAACTGGCTGATCTATTGCGTGCTGCTGGCCGCCGGGCTCTCGCGTTCGATGAACTTCACCGCGCTGAATACGCTGGGCTTTGCCGATATCCACGCGTCGCAGCGCAGTTCGGCTTCGACCTTGTCCAGCATGCTGCAGCAGGTGTCGCTGCTGCTCGGTGTCGCGGTCGCGGCTGCCGTTCTCAATCTTTCGCGCACTCTCCATGGCGGAGAGGTGCTTTCCCTCATCGATTTTCGCTGGGCTTTCATCGTCGTCGCCCTGATCGGTGCGGTGTCTTCGCTGCGTTTCATCAGCCTTCCGCACGACGCAGGGGCGGAGGTGTCGCGGCACAAAATCAACACATCCTCAAAACCTTCAAACTCTTAACGATATTGGGATACAAGCCGCTGTAAATCGGCTAACCAGTTCCCATATGAAAAGAGCTTCAACCCCCACAGGAGGCAGTCTGATGCTGCTCAAAACTCTCGCTATTTCCGCTCTCGTCATCGGCATGTCCAGCGGCGCAATGGCGGAACAGGTGCACAAGCATCATCCCAAGCGCGTCAAGGTCGAGGCGGTTCAGACCGATGTCGGCAATGTCGACCACTCGAAGGACGCGATCCTTCCGGATGGCACGATCAACACCGATCCGTCGGTAACCGGTCCGATTCGCGCCGGCGACACGATGTCCCGGCTGCAATGCGCTGCGGCACCGAATTCTGTCGGCGCGCGCGCGAGCGCATTTTCGGCAGGCTCGGCCTCGCTTTGCCCTTGATGTCAAAACGATATCGAATGGCTCAGGTCAGTTCGATATCGGTTTGAGTGAACCGGTCGCTTTTCGACAATAGCGGCTGGCGATAATAGCGAGCGCAGGCATAGGTCATGCAATCGTCGAGGCTGAGGCGCGCCGTATGGCCGCCTTGGCCGTATTGCTCATAAGCTTCCGCCGCCACAAAGGCCGCGCGCGGCGGCACTGCGAGAAGCTGGATATTCATCAACTGCAGAAAAGTGCGCACCGCTTCGCCGGCCTCGGTTGGCGGCAGGCCGAGCATTTCTGATATCTCGATTGCTGTATGCGCCGCCGCGAGCGGGGATGTCATTCGCGCCGTTGCCGACTGCATGCGGTTGGCGAAGGCCCTTGCCTCGCCCTCGTCGGTCATCATTGCCGACAGGACGGTGTGATCGATGAACATCAGGCATCCCCCGCCGTACTATCGGCTTTGGCGGAAGCCTTCTGCTTGAGATTGCGGCAGAAGGTGACGGCGATATCGGCCAGAGCCGGCTTGGTCAGTTCCTCATCCAGCGCCTTCTGAAGTGCCAGCCTCACGGCCTCGGTCTTGGTGGGTGTCTTGGTCAGCGCCTGATAGCGGCGCGCCAGCCGGTCGATGGCGTCATCTTTGATGTAAAGTGGCATGAGATATCCATTTTTCTATATGGGATATCCATAGGATATGTCCCTCGCAGAGGCAATTGCGTCTTTGTCGTCGTTGGGCGGAGGAGCGATTTAATCGGCTTGTGTCTTCACGATAGTTAGATGACGATCGTCATCTAACGTGTTAGCAATAGACTTCGAAGATGTCGTTTGCAGACTGTGAGGAGATGTCATGCCCGCTATCGATCCCGTTGTCATCGTTTCCGCCACGCGCACGCCGCTCGGCCGCTTTCAGGGAGAGCTCTCATCCTTGCAGGCGCCCGAACTTGGCGCGCATGTCATCCGGGCTGCGCTGGAGCGCGCGGGGTTGCCGGCTGACCGGGTGGATGAAGTCTTGTTCGGCTGCGTCCTGCCCGCAGGACAAGGACAGGCACCGGCCCGGCAGGCCGCACGCGGGGCTGGCCTGCCGGATGTCGTCGGCGCGACGACGATCAACAAGGTCTGCGGCTCGGGCATGAAGGCGACCATGCTGGCGCATGACCTGCTGCTCGCCGGCTCGGCCTCGATCGTGGTGGCAGGCGGCATGGAATCGATGTCGAACGCGCCCTATCTGCTGGCCAAGGCGCGAGGCGGTTATCGCATGGGCCATGACCGTATCTTCGACCACATGATGCTCGACGGGCTGGAAGATGCCTATGAGAAAGGCCGCTCCATGGGCGACTTCGGCGAAATGGCAGTAGAGGCCTACCAGTTCACCCGCGACGATCAGGATGCTTATGCCGTGGAGACCTTGTCGCGCGCCCGCGCCGCGGGTGAAAACGGCGCCTTCGGGGCCGAGATCACCCCGATCTCGGTGGCTGCCAAGGGCGGTCCGGTGACAATTGCCAAGGACGAGCATCCGCAAAAGGTTTCGCCGGAAAAGATCCCGACCCTGAAGCCCGCCTTCCGCAAGGATGGCACCATCACGGCTGCCAGCGCCTCGGCCAATGCCGATGGCGCGGCCGCGCTGATACTGACGCGTCGCTCGATTGCCGAGCGTGAGGGCTTGCCGATCCTTGCCGAGATCAAGGCGCATGCCACCCATTCGCAAGAGCCGGCCTGGTACACCACAGCGCCGATCCCGGCGATCCGCAAGGTGCTTGATAAAACAGGCTGGAAGGTTGGCGATGTCGATCTCTTCGAGATCAACGAGGCCTTCGCCGTCGTCGCCATGGCCGCCGCCAAGGACCTTGGCATTGCGCGCGATCGCCTCAACATCAATGGCGGCGCCTGCGCACTCGGCCACCCTATCGGCGCGACAGGGGCGCGGCTGATCGTGACGCTGCTGCATGCGCTTCAGCGCCAAGGCTCAAAACGCGGCATCGCAGCGCTCTGCATCGGTGGCGGCGAGGCGACTGCGATTGCGGTGGAGCGGGTTGGGTGAAGGGCGGGCCGCCTCGTCCTTCGAGGCCCAGTCGCTTCCGCTGACGCTTCATCGCCTGGGCACCTCAGGATGAGGCGGAGAGAACGCGCACTTGCCGAAGGGATCAGCCCTCACCCTGAGGTGCGTAGGCTGAAGGCCGGAGCCTCGAAGGGCGAGTGCGGGTGGCTCGGCGCTATTGCGTGCGCTCCGACAGTTCCTCCAGAATCGGGCAATCCGGCCGCTCATTGCCGTGGCAGGCGTGCACGAGGTGTTCCAGCGTGCGGCGCAGCTCCGTGAGTTCGCGAATCTTGCGGTCGATCTCGGTGAGCTTGGTGCTGGCGATGTCCTTGACGTCGGCGCTGGCGCGGCTCTTGTCTTCGTAGAGCGCCAGCAGCTGCCGGCACTCCTCGACCGAGAAGCCGAGGCCGCGCGAGCGATGCAGGAAGCGCAGCTTGTGCACGTCGTCGGCGCGATAGTCGCGATAGCCGTTGTCGCTGCGGTCGGGACGGATGAGGCCGATATCCTCATAGTAGCGGATGGTCTTGGCCGGCAGGCCGGAGCGGCCGGATGCTTCGCCGATGTTCATGTGCTTTCTCCTTATTTTGCCAGCCGCAATCTCAGCGCGTTGGCGATGACCGAGACCGAGGACAGACTCATGGCGGCCGCCGCAATCATCGGCGACAGAAGCACGCCGAAGACCGGATAGAGCACGCCGGCAGCCAGCGGCACGCCGAGCGCATTGTAGCCGAAGGCAAAGGCCAGGTTCTGCTTGATGTTGCGGATCGTCGCTGCCGAGAGGCGGCGTGCCCGGACGATGCCGTTGAGATCGCCCTTCACCAGCGTAATGCCGGCGCTTTCCATGGCGACGTCAGCGCCCGTGCCCATGGCGATGCCAACATCGGCTGATGCAAGCGCCGGCGCATCGTTGACGCCGTCGCCGGCCATGGCAACGATATGGCCCTTGGCGCGCAGCTCATCGATCAAGGCCTTCTTGCCTTCCGGCAGCATATCGGCACGCACTTCGTCGATGCCGAGCTGCGCGGCAACGGCAGCGGCGGTCTTGCCATTGTCGCCGGTTGCCATGACGATCTTCAGGCCGCTCTCGTGCAATGCCTTGATCGCAGCTGCCGTCGTCGGCTTGATCCGGTCGGCAACGGCGACAAGGCCGGCCAGCTTGCCGTCGATGGCGACGAACATCACGGTCTTGCCTTCGCCGCGCAGGCGTTCGGTCTCGGACTTCAATACATCGGTCGAGACAGAGAGGCCCGCCATCATCGCGGCATTGCCGAGTGCGACGGCGGTTTCGCCGGCGCGGCCTTCGACGCCCTTGCCTGTTGTTGCCGCAAAGCCGGAGATCTCGACGAAATGGGCTCCGCGTTCCTCTGCGCCGGCAACGATGGCTTCGGCAAGCGGATGTTCGGAGCCACGCTCGAGGCTGGCAGCGAGCGACAGCAGGCGAGCTTCCTCGATGCCATCAGCCGTGACGATGTCAGTCAGGTTCGGCTTGCCTTCGGTGAGCGTGCCCGTCTTGTCGACGATCAAAGTATCGACCTTCGCGAAGCGTTCCAGCGCTTCGGCGTCACGCACCAGCACGCCTTCCTGCGCGCCACGGCCAGTGGCGATCATGATCGACATCGGCGTTGCCAGTCCGAGCGCGCAGGGGCAGGCGATGATCAGCACCGCGACGGCGGCGAGCAGCGCATGCGCCAGTCTCGGTTCCGGCCCGATAAAGGTCCAGACGGCAAAGGCGATGAGGGCAGCCGCGACGACGGCAGGCACGAAGACGGCGGAGACACGATCGACCATCGTCTGGATCGGCGCGCGCGAGCGCTGCGCCTTGGCGACCAGTTCGACGATGCGCGACAGCGTCGTATCGGCGCCGACCTTTTCGGCGAGCAGGATCAGCGAGCCGTTCTTGTTGATGGTGCCGCCGGTCAATGCGTCGCCCTTGGTCTTTTCGACCGGGAGGGGTTCGCCCGTGATCATCGATTCATCGATGGTCGACTGCCCTTCAGCAACCGTGCCATCGACGGGCACGCGCTCGCCAGGACGGACGCGCAAGCGGTCGCCGACCGCGATCTCGTCGACCGGTACGTCCACCTCACTGCCGTCGGCCCCGATGCGGCGGGCGGTCTTCGGCGCGAGATCGAGCAGCGCGCGGATGGCAGAGCCGGTGCGCTCTCGGGCCTTCAGCTCCAGCACCTGGCCGACGAAGACCAGAGCGACGATGACCGATGCGGCCTCGAAGTAAACGGGTATGGCTTCGCCATGACCGCGGAAACTCATGGGAAACAAGCCGGGAGCAAGCGTGGCGACGAGGCTGTAGAGATAGGCGGTGCCGACGCCGAGGCCGATCAGCGTCCACATATTCGGGCTGCGATTGACCAGGGAATTCCAGGCGCGACGGAAGAAGGGCAGGGCTGCCCAGAGCACGACCGGTGTTGCCAGGACGAGTTCGATCCATGTGGCGATGGGTTCGCCGATCCAGTCGCGGACGGGCAGACCGGCCATCGGACCCATGCTGATGACGAGCAGCGGCAGTGACAGGGCGGCGCTGATCCAGAGACGGTGGGTAAAATCGATCAGTTCCGGGTTCGGGCCTTCGTCGGCGGCCGGCACGCCCATGGGTTCAAGCGCCATGCCGCATTTCGGGCAATCACCGGCATGGTCGCTGATGACCTCGGGATGCATCGGGCAGGTATAGAGCGTGCCCTTCGGCACCGGCTTTGGCGCGGGCCTGTTGCCATTGAGATAGGCTGATGGATCCGCCTCGAACTTGGCCTTGCAGCCGGCCGAGCAGAAATAGAATTTCTCGCCTTCATGCTTCAGGAAATGGCGTGCCGTGGCGCGATCGACCGTCATGCCGCAGGTCGGGTCCTTGGCGGTGAGATAGGTCTCCGGCGCCGCCTCGAACTTGGTCTTGCAGCCATTGCAGCAGAAATGGAAGGTGCGGCCCTGATAATCGAGCGACGGCTTGCCGGCATTCGGATCAACCGTCATGCCGCAAACGGGGTCGCGCGTCACCGTCTCCTGCGGCTGGCCGTCATGATGGTGATGATGATCGTGCCCATGATGGCTGTGATCGTGTTCGTCGTGCAATGCCATGTCAGACTCCATTGCTCCGAAGGGAGCGTTGGATAGGGTTATGAACCTTCCTGTCACTGGAAGGTCAAGACAAAAAATAGGAATTACCGTCCACAGTTTACAGAGGTCGCTTTCTATCTCGCAGCTTGTCGCGGTGATAGGTTCCGTAAGACCGATTCAATGATGCGATTCCAATGCGATATGATTTGACCACTCTTCCGTTGACGACGCTTCTGCCCGCCATCGTCAAGGCAGAGGACATGCTGGCGCGGCTGGATGAGCGTGTTCTCCGGCATGTGGTGGCAGACGGCTTTCGCGAGCGCGGGCATTTTTTCGATGCCGCCGGCGCGCTCTGGGTCGGCGGCGAACTGGTGCATGTCGAGGATCTCGTGCTGCACGATGCGCGCATGGATGCCCGTGCTCCGACGCATGAACTGACGATTGCCCACGCCGTGCTGCGGAGCCGGCGACGCCTCTGGAATGCGGAGCCTTCCTGGGGGTTGGAGCCGGCCGGGCTTGCGGCCTTGCGTGGCGATACCGGCGAGGCCGAAGACGCTGTCCCGCGGCGTCCGGCGTCCATCGAGGTTGCGGAGTCCGAGACACAGGAGGAAGAGGAGGATGATTTCGGCGTTGATTTTGCCGAGATCGATGCCATCCTTGCCCGATCCGACAAGATCCTGAATGGCGGTGCTCCGGAGAGCAAGCCGGAGACGATCCACGATCCGCTCGCCCTGGTGCTTGATGTAGATTGGGATGAAAACGAGCGCCTGGAGAACTGGCGCGCCGTGATCCGCGAGGCCGACATGCTGCCGCCGGTGCTTGGTGCGGCAGTGCTTTTCGATGCCTGGGAGCGGATCGAGCCGCTGAGGCGGCAGCATTGGCTCGGCGGTCTGCTGGTCAGTGCCTATCTGCGCAGCCGGGGCAAGATTACCTCACATCTGTTCTGCCTGAATATCGGCCTCAAAGCCGTCCGGCATGACCGACGGCGTTCATCGGATCGCATCACACGCCTGTTAGCATTTCTGGAGGCCATGGCGCTTTCCGCCGATTCGGGCCTCAAGGAGCTGGATCGCCTGTCGCTCGCCAAGCTGCAGATGGAGTTGCGACTGAAAGACCGGCGTTCGAACAGCAGCCTGCCCGAAGTCATCGATATCGTGCTGTCGAGACCGATCGTCTCGGCGAAGATGATAGCCCGCCATGTCGGCGTCACCCCGAGGGGCGCGCTCAATCTGGTGAGCGAACTCGGCTTGCGCGAGATGACCGGCCGCGGGCGTTATCGCGGCTGGGGTGTGCTCTGATCCGGCAGACAGCGGCAACTTGCGTCCGCACCAACCTTTTGCGGGTACAACCCTAGTTTTATGAAATGTAACAAATTATTTCGCTAAGTCGCCGCAAAAATGGACAAAATTTAATGGCTATACCAAATTCCTAAGCGACACGATGCAAGCTAAAGTCGCGCCATAAAACAACGGCGGATCTTCGATCGCCGGAGGCTTTGAAGGAAGGTGGATTGATGGCTCGCGCATTTCGGGTCGTAATGTCGTTGGCGGTGATCGGTGCGGTAGGCTATGGCGCCTACGCGACTCGCGATCTCTGGCTTGCCAGCGCCGAACGGCTACTTGGCTATCAGAATACCTCTGCCCCCGCGCAGCAAGCTCAAGGTCAGCGTCGCAACGGGCAAGGACAGGGCGGCGGAGGACGGCGCGGAGCCTCGCAGTTCAGCGGTCCGGTTCCGGTGTTGGCCGCCGATGCGAAGACAGCCGACGTGCCCGTCTACATCAACGGCGTCGGTTCGGTGAAGGCTTTGAACACTGTGACGGTGCGCGCGCAGGTCAACGGGAAAATCGTGGAAATCGATTTTAACGAAGGCCAGGACATCAAGAAGGGCGACGTTATCGCCCGCATCGACGACGGCGTCTACAAGGCACAGCGCGACCAGGCGGTTGCCAAGAAGGCGCAGGATGAAGCCCTGCTTGCCGGCGCGCAGCGTGACCTCAACCGCTATCAACTCATGGTGAAGACCGCCTCGGGCACGCAGCAGCAAGTCGACACCCAGCTGTCGCTGGTGGCGCAATATACCGCACAAATCCAGGTCGATGTGGCGGCTATAGAAAGCGCGCAGGCGACGCTCGATTATACGACGATCAAGGCGCCCATCGATGGGCGCACCGGCATCCGAAACGTCGATATCGGCAACCTCGTCAGTTCGGGCGACACGACCGGCATCGTGACGCTGTCGCAGATCCAGCCGATTTCCGTGCTCTTTTCCATTCCCCAGCAGCAGCTTGCGCGCGTCAATGCCGCCAACGCGGCCGGAACGCTCGCCGTCCAGGCCATGGGCAGCGACGGCGAGACCGTGGTCGACAATGGTAGTCTCCAGGTGGTCGACAACCAGGTCGATCCGACGACCGGGACTGTCAAGCTGAAGGCGAATTTTCCCAATGACAAGCTGGCGCTGTGGCCTGGCGCCTTCATCAATGCCCGTCTGCTTGTGGAGACGCTGAAGGACGTCATCGTCATCCCGAGCGCTGCTGTCCAGCGCGGGCCGAACGGTACCTTCGTCTACATCATCAAGCCGGATGAGAGCGTTGCGATGAAGACGGTTAAGGTGCGTCAGCAGGATGATACGCTGGCTGTCATCACCGATGGCGTGGCCACCGGCGACAAGGTAGTGACGACGGGCTTTGCCCGGCTTCAGGATGGATCGAAAGTACAGATTTCGGCCAATCCCGGCCAGGCTGCGCCGGATGCGCCGGCAGCAGACGATCAGGGCCAGCCGGTCGCCGAGAACGATCCGCAAGGCGGTCAGAACAACGCTGCCGGAGGCCAGCAACAGCATCATCGGCACAATGGTAATGGTCAGGGCGGCAATGGCGGTCATCGCGGCCAGAATGCCGCAGGCGCCGAACAGAGCAAGGATTCCAGCGGCGGCACTCCTCCGGCCACAGCGCCCGCAACGCCGACACAGCAACAATGAACGTTTCGTCGCTCTTTATTGGCCGGCCTATCGCAACCTCGCTTCTCGGGGTCGCGGTTCTCTTGGGCGGCATTCTCGGCTTCCTCTTCCTGCCGGTGGCGCCGCTGCCGCAGGTGGATTTCCCGACGATACAGGTGACGACACAGCTGCCGGGCGCCGATCCCGATACGATGGCGGCGCTGGTGACGGCGCCGCTGGAACGGCCGCTCGGCCAGATCCCGTCGCTGGCGTCGATGACCTCGTCGAGCGCTTTCGGTATCAGCCAGATTACCCTGCAGTTCGATCTCGGTCGCGATATCGATGGGGCAGCGCAGGACGTGCAGGCGGCGATCAATGCCGCCGGGTCGACGCTGCCGCGCACGCTTCCCTACCCACCGACCTATTCGAAGGTGAACCCGGCCGATACGCCGATCGTAACGCTGGCCTTGCGCTCCAACAGCTATTCGATCCGCGAACTCAGCGATTTCGCCGATACGATGATGGCGCAGCGGCTAAGCGAGGTTTCCGGCGTCGGTGACGTCAATATTCAGGGCGGCGTCAAGCCCGCCATCCGCATTCAGGTCGATCTGCCACGGCTTGCCTCCTATGGTCTCGCCCTGGAAGACATTCGCTCGGCCATCACCAATGCCAGTGTCGCCGGGGCAAAGGGTTCGCTGGATGGCACCCAGCAGAGCTTCACGCTTGCCGCCAACGACCAGATCGTCGATCCCAATGTCTATAAGTCCGTCATCGTCGCTTATCGGAACAGCGCGCCGGTGCAATTGAAGGACGTGGCCACCGTCGTTGAAGGATTGGAGAACAACCGTGTCGGCGCCTGGTATCAGGGGCAACCGGCCGTCATTATCGATATCATGCGCCAGCCGGGCGCCAACGTCATTCAAACCGTCGAGAATGTGCTGAAGCAGCTTCCTAAGCTGAAGCAGGCCATGCCGGCCGGCGTTTCCCTCGATATCGTCAACGACCGCACCGAGACGATCCGTGCTTCGATCCATGACGTGCAATGGACATTGGTCATCAGCATCGGGCTGGTCATCCTCGTCGTCCTGCTGTTCCTGCGCACGGTGACGGCGACGTTCATTGCAGGTGTCGCCCTGCCGCTGTCGCTGATTGCGACCTTCGGCGTCATGTGGTTTGCCGGTTTCAGCCTCGACAATCTCTCGCTGATGGCGCTGACCATCGGTACAGGCTTCGTCGTCGACGACGCCATCGTCATGATCGAGAACATTGCGCGCCATATCGAGGAGGGCGAGAACCCGATGCAGGCGGCGCTGAAGGGCGCCGGCGAAATCGGCTTCACGATCATATCGCTGACGGTCTCGCTGGTGGCAGTGTTCATTCCGCTGCTGTTCATGACCGGGATCGTCGGGCGCATGTTCCGCGAATTCGCGCTGACGTTGACCATTGCCGTGGTCGTCTCGGCCGTCGTTTCGCTGACGCTGACGCCGATGATGTGCGCCCGGATTCTGCGCAAGCCTAAAGAGCGCAAGGGCGGCATCCTGGCGGGTACCGACCATCTCATGGAGCGGCTGATCGAGGGCTACCGCCGCAGTCTGGTCTGGGCCGTCGATCGCAGTGCCCTCATGCTTCTGGTGACGGTGGCGACACTGGCTGCGACTGTCGCGCTTTATATCGTCATTCCCAAGGGCTTCCTGCCGGCCCAGGATACGGGCCTGATCACCGCCGTCGTCGAGGCTGAACCAACGACCTCCTTCGAAACGATGAAGCAGATACAGGCAACCGTTGCCGATCGCCTGCGCAAGGATCCGGATGTGACCGGCGTGGTCACGGTCATCGGCTCCAGCGCCAGCAATCTGACACTGAACACGGGCAATCTCAGCCTCGTGCTGAAGCCCAGAAACCAGCGTGACGCTTCCGCCGATCAGATCATCGACCGGATGCGGGATGAGGTCACCGGCCTGCCCGGCATCCACGTCACCTTCCAGAGCGTGCGCGACATTTCGATCAGCACCCGCGCCAGCCGGGCACCCTATCAATATACGTTGACCGGAACCGATACCGCGACCGTCGTCGATTGGTCCGCCAAGCTGGCGCAGCGGCTGCAGGAAAGCCCGAAGCTGATCGACGTCTCCTCCGAGGTCGAGATGGGCGGCGGCCGCATCTTTGTCGATGTCGACCGCGAGACTGCCTCGCGGCTTGGCGTATCCATGCAGGCTGTCAGCGACACATTGAATGACGCCTTCGGCCAGCGGCAGATCGCCACGATCTACGGACAGGCCAACCAGTATCGCGTCATCCTCGAGGCGGCGCCGCAGTATCAATCGGATCCGAAATCGCTCGACAAGCTTTATGTTGCCGGCGCCAGCGATACGCAGGTTCCGCTCAATGCCTTCACCACGGCGACCTTCACCACGGCGCCGCTGGTCATCAGCCATGACGAACAGTTTCCGGCCGTGACCCTCAGTTTCGATCTCGCCAAGGGCGCTTCGCTGAGCGACGCGGTGGCAGAGGTCAAGGCGGCCGAACGAGATATCGGCATGCCCGACAATATCCAGCGCAAATATTCCGGCGACGCCGAGGAATTTGCCTCTTCGCTTGCCGGCGAACCCTGGTTGATCCTTGCTGCCGTCGTCACGATCTACATCGTGCTCGGCCTTCTCTACGAGAGCGCCGTACATCCGATCACGATCCTTTCGACGCTGCCGTCTGCCGGTGTCGGCGCGCTGCTGGCGCTGATGCTGTTCGGCCAGGACCTGTCGATCATCGCCTTGATCGGCATCGTGCTCTTGATGGGTATCGTGAAGAAGAACGCGATCATGATGATCGACTTCGCGCTGGAGGCGGAGCGCAAGGAAGGGCTTGCGCCGCGCGAGGCCATTCTCAAGGCCTCTATCCTGCGTTTCCGTCCGATCATGATGACGACGCTGGCTGCACTTTTCGGTGCGCTTCCGTTGGCGCTGGCACAGGGCACGGGTGCCGAATTGCGCATTCCGCTCGGCATCACCATCATCGGCGGCCTCGTGCTTTCGCAGCTTCTGACGCTCTATACGACGCCGGTCATCTATCTGGCCTTCGAGAGCCTGCGCGCTCGCGTCGTGGGGCGGACGAGCGGCATGCCCAGCCCCGAGATGACTGAAATGGCGGGTGACGAGACATGAACATCTCCGAGCCATTCGTCAAACGCCCGGTCGGGACGACGCTTCTGGCGATCGGATTGATGATCCTCGGTTTCGTCGCATATCGTTTTCTGCCGGTCGCAAGCCTGCCGACCGTCGATCTGCCGACCATCGTCGTCTCGTCCAGCCGTCCCGGCGCCGATCCCGCCAGCATGGCGGCGAGCGTTGCCGCTCCACTGGAGCGACATCTCGGCACCATCGCCGGTGTCACGCAATTGACCTCCGTCAGTTCGCTCGGCTCGAGCACCATCATCGTGCAGTTCGATCTATCGCGCAGCGTCGACGGCGCGGCGCAGGATGTGCAGGCGGCATTGAATGCGGCCGCGACCGACCTGCCAGGCGATCTGCCCACTTTGCCGTCCTTCCGCAAGATCAATCCGGCTGCGGCTCCCGTCCTCATCCTGGCGCTGACGTCGGACAATGTTGCGCCGAGCGCCATATATGACGCGGCGGATACGGTGGTCGTGCAGCGCATTTCACAGGTGGATGGCGTTGGCGGCGTGACGGTCAGCGGCGCGGATCAGCCGGCGGTGCGCGTGAGGCTCGACCCCGACCGTCTCTCGGCCATGGGCCTGTCGCTCGATGCCGTTCGTACGGCGATCGTCAACGCCAATGTGCTCGGCCCCTTCGGCTCTATCGACGGCGCCAGCGGCGCCTTCTCCATTGCCGTGAATAGCCAGTTGCGAACGCCGGAAGCCTATGGACGAATCATCATTCAGAGTGGCGACGGTACGGCCGTTCGCCTTTCCGATATCGCCACCGTCGAGCCGGGCGTGCGCAACAGCCGCTCCGATGCCTGGTATGACGGCAAACCGGCAGTGCTGCTCAACATCACCAAGCAGGCCGATGCCAACGTCATTTCCACCGTCGATGGCGTCAAGCAGTTGATCCCTGAACTACAGCGGCTCATTCCCGCCGGCGTCAAGATCGACATCCTTTCCGACCGCACCACGACGATCCACGCCAGCGTCAACGACATGCAATGGACGCTGCTTGCCACCATCTGCCTGGTCATGGGCGTGGTTTTCGTCTTCCTCAGGCGCGCGACGCCGACCTTTGCAGCTGGCGTAACGGTGCCGCTGTCGCTGGCCGGAACCTTTGCGGCGATGTGGCTGTTCGGATTGTCGATCGACAACCTCTCACTGATGGCGCTTGCCGTATCCGTCGGTTTCGTCGTCGACGACGCCATCGTCATGATCGAGAATATCTACGCCAATCTGGAAACCGGCATGAAGCCGATGAAGGCGGCGCTCGAGGGTGCGAAGCAGATCGGCTTTACTGTTGTTTCGATCAGCCTGTCGCTGCTTGCAGCCTTCATTCCGCTGTTCTTCATGGGCGGCATTGTCGGGCGCTTCTTCCAGACCTTCTCGCTGACGCTCGGCTTCACCATCGTCGTCTCGACGCTGGTGTCGCTGACGTTGACGCCGATGATCTGCGGTCATCGCCTTCGCCAGCACGATATCGATGCTCGACCGGGTCCGTTTGGCCACCTCGTAGAAGGAACGCTCGGGGCTGTCACGTCCTTCTACGGCCGCACGCTGAAGGCGGTGCTGCATCATCGCGTGCTGTCCGTGCTTGTCATCATCGCCTGCGTCGTCATGACGGCCTATCTCTACGTCAAGGTGCCGAAGGGTTTCATTCCGCAGGATGACACCGGGTTTATCCAGGGCGGGACGCAGGCTGCGACCGACATCTCCTATCCGGCGATGGTCAAATTGCAGCAGCAGGCGGCGGATATCGTTGCCAAGGACCCTGCGGTCTCGGGTCTTGGCTCCTCTGTCGGAGGCGGCGGCTTCTCCAGCTCTGTCAATCGCGGGCAGCTTCTGATTTCGCTCAAGCCGGAATCGGAGCGGGTGTCGACGGCCGAGGTCATCAACAGGTTGCGCAAGCAGCTGATGGCGGTTCCGGGGCTCAGCACATTCCTGTTTTCGCCCGGCGATATCCGGGCCGGCGCGCGCCAGTCGCAGTCGCAATATCAGTTCACGCTCTGGGGTGCGAATTACGACGAGCTGGTGGATTGGGCGCCGAAGGTGCTGGAGCGCATGCAAGCCCTTCCGGGACTGACTGATGTCGCGACCGACAGGCAGCCGAACGGTCTGCAGGCGACCGTGAATATCGACCGGAGCCTTGCTTCCCAGCTTGGCGTCAGCATCCAATCCATCGATGCCGCGCTGAACAACGCCTTTGCGCAGCGGCAGATTTCGACGATCTACACGCAGCGCAATCAGTATCGTGTCGTACTGGAGGCGAATCCGAACTACGCTCTGGACCCGCATGATATCTCCAAGCTCTATGTGCCGGCCTCGGGCGGCACGCAGGTCCCTCTCAGCGCAGTCGCATCGATCAACCGGACGCTTGCACCGCTGGTGGTCAATCACCAGGGGCAATATCCCTCGGTGACCATTTCCTACAATCTGGCGCTCGATACGCCGTTGCAGGTGGCGAACGATGCCATCCAGAAGGCGGTGCTTGAGATGCACCTGCCCGATACGCTGCATGCGGATTTTGCCGGCGATGCGGCGAGCGTCTCGCAGTCGTCGGGCAGCCAGCCGCTGCTGCTTCTGGCGGCCCTGCTGACGGTCTATATCGTTCTCGGCATCCTCTATGAAAGCCTGGCGCATCCGCTGACGATCATCTCGACGCTGCCCTCCGCCGGCCTCGGCGCGCTGCTGGCGCTTGTCATCAGCGGCACGGAACTGACGATCATCGCCTTCATCGGCATCATCCTCCTGATCGGCATCGTCAAGAAGAACGGTATCATGATGGTCGACTTCGCCCTGCAGGGCGAGCGTGTGCTCGGCCTGCCGCCCGACGAGGCGATCTATGAGGCATGCCTCAAGCGTTTCCGTCCGATCCTGATGACGACGCTGGCGGCGCTGATGGGGGCCATCCCGCTGATCATCGCGACCGGCCCGGGTTCGGAGCTTCGTCGTCCGCTCGGCATCACCATTGTGGGCGGTCTCGTGGTGTCGCAAGTGCTGACGCTCTATACGACGCCCATCATCTATCTGATGCTCGCCAAGCTGCATGCAAAATGGTCGCCGAAGGCGCAGCCGGCGGCACCGGTTGTTTCATCACCCACCTAAGTGATTTGCAGATATCAATCGCAGCTGCTGATCGCGTCGCGGGGAGGGTGGCGCATGTTTCCGCGCCGAAGCCGCCATCTTGGCTGATGTCGGAACGGTCGCTTCCGCGGCGGCTATGCAGACAGGGTGCTCCCCGCGATCCCTTTCCCAAGTCAGATGTAACATCAAATCAAAAGGGCTCCTGCGATATCGCAGGAGCCCTTTTGATTTGAACCATATTGTGTGGGTGCGCCCGCTCACCTTTCGAGGAGAGCGGGCATACAGGTCTTTAATGTGCGGCACCTGTGGTCGGCGCGTCATCGGGTGGTGTCACCGCTGCCGTCGACTTGACCGTGCCCTTGAAGATTCGGCGCACGGAGACGAAGAGCAGCGGGATGAAGAAGACGCCGAGGACGGTGGCGGAGATCATGCCGCCCATGACGCCGATGCCGATC
>NZ_LXKN01000010.1 GCF_001692325.1 Rhizobium sp. AC27/96
GCACTTCTATCTTAGGTATGTGACTGGTCATAATGGGCACATTACTCCTAACACTTAACAAGTGGGAGATCGTGTCCGGAGATTTAGGGGGCCACTACACGTGGAACGACATCGAATATGATGGACGTGATGAAGGTCACTTGGACTTTCCGGCTCTAAGCTACCCTCTAGATATGTCGTGGGAAATAACACGACGCTGCAACCAACTTTGCAAACATTGTTACAACAATTCAACTGCGTCGGGATCGCATCCCAGTTGGGAGCAGCTTGAGACTGTTTTGGATGAACTAAGTGCAGTTCAACTCAGGACTGTGACTGTAACGGGCGGCGAGCCTATGATGAGACGTGATTTTCGTCGTTTCTCGGAAAGGCTTTTAAAAATTGCGCACAACAGAATTTTAAGCAGCAACGGGACGTTGATAACTGAAGATAATATTGGCTGGCTATCGGAGATATATAAGCAGGCCAGTATCAGCATAGATGTTAATGAGGAAAATCTATACGAGGATTTCCGCGGTAAATTAGGCACATACAAGAAATGTATCGAGGGAATTTCGCTCCTACGTCGATATGATGTCGATGTCTTAGCTCAGACAACATTGTCATCTATGAACATCGACAGGATTGAAGAGATGGCCGAATTCCTCCTTTCTCTAGGTGTTCGCTCGTGGAGCGTTCGACTACCGTTCAACAGCGGTCGTGCAACTCACAATCATGATGTGTTTTTAAGTCGGTCAACTCTAATGGATCGTGCAAAGTATCTTTCCGATCTGAGGGAAAAGTACGCGCCACATTTCGATGATTTCAAGATAGGGGTCACATACTTGACCAGCTATCAGGAGCCATATTCCCCTACAAAGAATCCTAATAAGCTGATGACCTGCGCTGCGGCTACCGTACTCGCCACCTTGAACGCCGACGGCACGCTCGCACCTTGCGCACTCTTTTCTGAAACTGATTTCCGATCCGCTTCGATCTGGACTTCGAGCTTTAAGGAGCAATGGCAAAACTCGCAGCCATTTAGAATGATGCGCTCAGTTCACTTGAGCGAAATAAGCGGCTGCGGCACATGTAAGAATTCACTTGGGAATTGTGGTGGCGGCTGTCGGGCTAAGAGCTATCTTGCTTATGGAACAATCCATCGGCCAGACAATGATTGTAACTACAGTGCCAATTCGGGAAAGCAGAAGGAAAAACTGCTTCATGATATCTGACAGGAGTTCTTCATCCTGGGCAGGGTCGTCCGCGTTATCGGATGCCAAAACGACATCTGTAGCGATTGGAAAATCAGGAAAGTAGCGTTTTCTACGGAGAATTGGCTGGGGAACCTGGACTCGAACCAAGATTAACGGAGTCAGAGTCCGTCGTTCTACCATTGAACTATTCCCCAACGACCGCCACACGATGAAATCGTTCGCGGCGAAGGTTGCGCCTCTATAATAGAATTCGCCGCGGATGCAAATACTTTAAAGCGGACAAATGCAATTTTTTGAAAACAGGGAGCAGGTCCGGGATAACAGGTGAAAGCAGGCGCATCCAACTCCTTTCGCGGCGATCGATGTTCGCGCCGCCCGATAGGATCAATGCGGGATATTCCGAATCCGTTAAAGCTGGCTTTTCGACCGCATCACCAGCGCAGAATGCGCCGGCCGAGCACATAGCCCACGCCCGTGACCATGGCGATCGCGATCGGGTACCAGAGCAACACGAAGAGCGGGCTGTCATCCGTGCAGTTGGAGGCGTAGAAGGTTGCGGCGATACCGCTGGCTGCAAGCCCCGCAACAGCACCGGCAACACCAGGCCTTTCCGGCGCGCCGTGGCGCAATGCAAACAGGAAGCAGGCAAGCGGCCCGATCGACAGCAGCGGAATAAGCGTCAGGCAAAAGCGGGCATTGTGCCCGATCATCCGCGCGCTCCAGCTGTCCGCCGGCATGACCGCCATTTCGACGGCTGCGGCTGCAAGCAGCAGGATCGGTGCCGCCAGCAACGCCCAGCCCCAGATGCGCAATGACACACCCGGCCGGCCGATGCGGAAGACGACGGCGCAAGCTGTCGCAGCAAGCGCGATAGTCACAACAAACTTGAACAGGAAACGAACGGTCTGCATGGCGCTGTCGATATCGCCGCGAAAACCGATCATCGCAAAGAAAAGCCCGCCGCTGATCAGGATACCCGCGACGACCGCCAAGGCGAGGGCCTTGCCGATCCGCGTGCGGACCGGCGCGTCCTGCGCCAGAAGATTGATGAGGTCATCGGTTTTCACTGGTCTCACTCCGATACAGGGCCGCAAGCACTTTCAGCGCGCGATGCAGCGCCACGCGCACCGCGCCTTCCGTCATCTTCAGCCGATCCGCCGTTTCCCGTACGCTGGTTCCCTCGACGGAAATCGAGCGCACGATCGTCTTCTGCGGATCCTTCAATTGTTCCAGCATACGATCGACGTCCAATCGCTCCAGGGCATCGGTCTGTTCTTCCGCCTCAAGGATATCGATCACATCGTCGATCGGTACGCTCACATGCCGTCCACGCCGCCTGAGACCGTCGATCAGCTTGTTCCGCACGATCGTCGATATCCACGGCCCGATCGGGCGCGATGCGTCCCAGGTTCCGCGTTTCAGGTGGATGGCAAGCAGCACTTCCTGAACCACGTCCTCGGCTTCGCTGGCCGGCGCCCCGAACTGATCGCAGCGCCGGCGCGCCATGGCGCGCAGATACGGCGTCACCGCGGACAGGAAACGATGGTAGGCCTGCGCATCGCCGCCAATGGCGGCGCGCATCCAGACTGCCCATTCCTCTTCGCGCGCCGAATGACTCACCCGACATCTCCTCTACGCAGGACCGCAGACTTTCGTTACCGGCAACCGTCCATCTTTTTCAAGTCTTTTCGGCTTTTGGCCAAAAGTCCCCGTCCGGCAGGCAATCGGACCGAAACATATAGCCGGCACAGAATAATTTCGTATCGTTCAAAAAAAATTCGCGCCGGCTGTAACATCGCCCACGGACGCTCCGTAGACCCTGATGCAAGCCAATGACGGCTCGCATCCATCTAGGAGACAGTCCCATGAAGAACAGCATCCTCACCCTGGCCATTGCCGGCTCGCTCGCTTCGGCGCTTGCATCCATCGCCGTTCCCGCTGCTGCCGCAGACTCCAAGGAAAAGTGCTATGGCGTCGCGCTCAAGGGCCAGAACGATTGCGCCGCCGGCAAGCATGATTGTGCCGGCAAGTCGACCATGAGCTATGATAAGATGTCCTTCAAGCTCGTTCCCACAGGCACCTGCACGTCCATGAAGACCCCGAAGGGCCATGGCTCGCTGACCCCGGCCTGATCTGAGCTCAGATCATCGATCCATTATCTGTTGCAAGGAGTTTGTCATGAGCAGGATTTCAGCAGTCGCCCTCGCCGCCTCGGTCGCGACGGCAATGACATTGGCCGCCGGCGTCACCACCGCTTCAGCCGCCGACGCCAAGGACAAATGCTACGGCGTTGCCCTGAAAGGCCAGAATGATTGCGCAGCCGGTCCCGGCACCACCTGCGCCGGCACGTCGAAAGTCGATTATCAGCGCAATTCGTGGAAGCTGGTTCCCGCCGGAACCTGCGAAACGATCAAGACGCCGAACGGCCACGGCACGCTGATGCAGGGTCCGGCGCCTGTCTGACCAGACTGCAGTGACGCGGGGCGGCGCATGGTCCGCGCGCCGCCCTCCTTCCCGATCAAGCATGTCCAAGCGGAGGCTTGCAATGAAACCGTCAGAACTTCCCCGCCGTTCCGGCGTCGGCTTCAAGCCGGAACATTTTGCGACGATAAACGCCGCCAGCCAGCCGATCGGCTTCTTCGAGGTGCACGCCGAAAACTACATGGGCGCCGGCGGACCGCCGCATGCCCAGCTTGGCAGGCTGCGCCAGGACTATGCTCTCTCTGTCCACGGCGTCGGCCTTTCCATCGGCTCGATGCAGCCACTCGACGCCGATCATCTTGCCCGCCTGAAGATCGTCTGCGATCGCTACGAGCCGGAAAGCTTTTCCGAGCATCTGGCATGGTCGACCCACGATACGACCTTTCTGAACGACCTCCTGCCGCTCCCCTATACAGAGGCGACCCTCGCCCAGGTCTGCGCCCATATCGATGAGGTGCAGACATTGCTCGGCCGCCAGATGCTACTGGAGAATCCGGCTACCTATCTGCTCTTCGAGGAAAGCACGATCGAAGAGACGGAGTTTCTTGCCGAGGTCGTCCGCCGCACCGGCTGCGGCCTGCTGCTCGACGTCAACAATGTCTTCGTTGCCGCCACCAATCACAACATGGATCCCCGCGCTTACCTCAAGCGCTTTCCGGTGCAATGCGTGCGCGAGATCCATCTGAGCGGCCATTCTGAAACCATTGACGATGCCGGCGCGCCGCTTCTGATCGACAGCCACGATACGCCGGTGAAAGACCCGGTATGGGCGCTCTATCAGGAGTTGATCGCCCGCACGGGTCCGATTGCCAGCCTGGTCGAATGGGATAATGACGTGCCGGAATGGCCGGTTTTGAGGGCCGAGGCGGAGGCCGCCGACGCTATCCTTCGGCGCGCGGCCGAACTCCGGGCGGCATAGGAGCAACCATGTCTCTCTCGACGCAAACCGAATTCGCAGCAGCGCTCGTCGATCTCGATCGGGCGGTTCCGGAAGGACTTGAAGCCTGGAACGGCCCGCGTCCGGAGCGTCGCTTCGGCGTCTACCGCAACAACGTCGCCGTCGGGCTCATCGGTGCCCTGACCTCGCGCTTTCCGGCCGCCGAGAGCATCGTCGGCGAGGAATTCTTCGCCGCCATGGCGCATGAATTCATCCGCCTGCATCCGCCACACTCGCCCCTGCTGCTGGCTTACGGCGACGACTTCGGTGATTTCGTCGGGAGTTTCGAGCCTGCGGGCGAAATCCCATACCTGCCCGATGTCATCAGGCTGGAAGTCGCCCGCGGCAAGGCCTATCACGCCGCCGATGCAATGCCGCTCGACGCCGCCTTGCTGGCCATGGTCGAGCCGGAAGGCCTGGCACGTTTGCGCTTCGTGCCGCATCCCTCAGCCTCGATCATTCGCTCCGCCTTTCCCATGATTACCATCTGGGCAATGAACACCGGCGAAATCGAACTGGCTGATATCGAGGACTGGACGGGTGAGGATGCGCTTGTCGTCCGGCCGCAAATGACGGTTGAAGTGCATCGCCCCCCCGCCGGTGGTGCCGTTTTTCTCGAGATGCTTGTTGCCGGCTCCAATCTCGGCAGCGCATTCGAGGCAGCTCTTGCCGAAGCACCGGATTTCGATCTTTCCGCCAACCTCGCCGGCGCGCTCGCGGCCGGCGCATTCATAACCATTCGCTGAACGTCAGGGAGAACCGACATGCAAGAGCATATGATGACGGCCGGCGTGGCCGAACGCGAAACCGTGCCGCAGAGGCTGTATGGCGCCCTCAGGCTTCTCAACCGCATTCCGCACGATCTGATCGCGCTTGTCGCGCGCCTGTCGATTGCCGCCGTCTTCTGGCAGTCCGGCCAGACCAAGGTGGATGGCTGGCATGTGACCGACAATGCCGTTTATCTGTTCCAGACGGAATACAAGCTGCCCTTCATCGATCCGTGGATCGCCGCCCATATCTCGGCCTTCAGCGAACATTTCTTTCCGTTTCTGCTGGTCATCGGCTTCGCAAGCCGGCTGTCGGCGCTGGCCCTGCTGGGCATGACGCTCGTCATAGAGATATTCGTCTATCCCGATGCCTGGCCGACACATGGCACATGGGCAACCTGTTTCCTGGTGATCATCGCCGGCGGCCCGGGCCGTATCGCGCTCGACCATTTCATCGCCAGGCGGTTCCGCCGCTCCGCATAGGGCTGAGGCGGCAGGAGCGCCGGTCAACGGCGCTCCACAGCATGGCTTCCATAAAGCAATCCGCAGCCTATCGCAGGACGGGCTCTCCATGGAAGCGGCGCTGCGACGGCTTCGAGACGCCGAAGCCGACTTCCATCATCAAGCGCGGCTTCTGCGTGGGAACCGTGCCCATGTGAAAGCCAAAGGGATCTTCCACAAAGCCGGAACCGGCTTTGCCGGTCAGCGTCACCGCGCTCGCTTTTCCATAGTAATCGAGCACTTCATCTGCCGAATGCCCGACAAGCAGAGTGAGCTGATGCTTGACGCGCCGCCGCCTGTGGCTGCCCTTGACGAAAACGTGCGGCCCGGTGCCCTCGTCCACATCGACCAGGTTGAAGAAGAACTTCAGCATTCGCCAGTCGTCGAGATCGAAGTGATATTTATCGAGCGACGCCATGCTTCTGTCCGCTTCCGAAGCCTGCGTCGGAAAGCTCCACCAGATGCGCGTGGTGATCACCTTGGCCTGGCCACCCAGATATTGGCGGGCGACATCGATCAGCAACGGATCGCGCTGTACCGCCATGACGGCCGCGCAATCGAGCGAACGCTCGAAGAAATGCCCGGAAAGGATCGGGCGCACGAAACGGGCTTCCGCCTCCTTGTGTTCACCCGCGACGAATTCGAGCTTTCGATTGAAATTGCCGAAGCAGCCCGTGGTCTGGGCGAATTCGGTGATCTCACGATGAATATGATCGGGCAGCATCAGGCCCGGATAGATGCCATCCGTCCGCAATGCATTGACGACGGTGCTGCGTTCGAGCCCGCCGAACATGGAGGCACCGGAAACCGGAAGCGTGACGGGCTGTCTGGTGGCAAACCAATGCATCCGTCGAAACGGCAATGTCCGCGCCAGCAGGAACATCGGCAACCAGGCGGGATTTTCCCGAAGATCGGTCAGGTAAGTCGGTATCCTAACAGCCATTCGCTTGAAGCGACCGCCCTGCCTGGCGATGGACTCCAAGTCCTTTGCCGGGGAATTGTGCATAGCTATCCTTTCCGCACACGTGCAAACCCATGGCAACAGGCCCAACATCCTGTTGAGTTAATTCTTTGAACCTAAACATTTATTCGCGGCAGTGGGGTCTCTGCTGCACTGCGGCAGATAGAAGCCGGACGACCTCGGTCAAGGGGGCGGAAATTCACAATCTTGATTTAAACGGTAGAATTTTCCGCTTTGGCACGCTGGGCTTTCGAAACCGTTTTTGAGAGCGCACGGACCAGTTGTTTTTCGAGTTTTCTGGCCCGAAAACTGCCCGACTTTATACATGCAGAAACATTTCATTTGCCGTTGCTTAGGACAATCACGCTATTAGACACTGAGCAAGCGCATGCAGAACGACGACCTCGAAACGTTGCGGCAATACGGTTTGACGGCAGTTGGGATTTTGACAGTCTTCTAACAGTCACAATCCTGTTTGCATTATTGGCTAAACGAGCGGAAACTTGTGAAAGAGGCCTCCACATATGACAGATACGAAGACCTTTGATCCGGCGGACGGGATCGTCGACTTCGATGCCGGCGAAGGCGAAGCCGCGACCGTGGTGGAGATGGACGACTATACCAAAAGCCTCGCCCAGGCGAAGGCCAAGTCCGTCAAGCTCATCGATGCCATCACAGGCCAGACGCTGAAAAAGAAGGACGCCGTACACGTCGATGACCTCCGCCCCTCGCTTGCGGATTTCATGCGGCTGAAACATCCCGAACTGCGCGCCGACGACTATATCAGCCGCAAGGTGATGGACGATTATCGCGCCCAATATATTGCCGAGCTTCTGACCGACGAACGGGGTGAGCTTTCCACCCTCGAGGACGAGGTGGTCGAAAGCCTGAAGACGCATGATACACTCGCAGAAAACATCGAAGAGGATTATGAAGACCACCGCTCCATTGGCGACCGGATGGCCGACGGCGTCGCCATATTCGGCGGCAGCTGGACCTTCATCATCTCCTTCTGTCTGTTCCTGACCGTATGGATGGGCATCAATGTGCTCATGGGCGAAAAGACGGCTTTCGATGCCTATCCCTTCATTCTGCTGAACCTCATTCTCTCGACGATCGCCGCCCTGCAGGCTCCGATCATCATGATGAGCCAGCGCCGCCAGGAACAGAAGGATCGCCTGCGCGCCCTCAACGACTACAAGGTGAACCTGAAGGCCGAACTGGAAATCCGCCACCTGCATGAAAAGGTCGATCACCTCCTCAATCGCCAATGGGAGCGGCTGACCGAAATCCAGCAGATCCAGATCGAGATGATGCTGGAGCAGGCCAAGGCCGCGACGCGGGCGATAAAAGCCAACAAGGTCACGAAGGCCAAGACCAGCGCCCTGAAGAGCCTCTTCGGCAAGGTCAAGGATCCCGAGCCGGACGATTCGCTGAATTAGGCCGACAGGAAGAGCTGTATTGTGATGACCCGGCCGGCCCTCATGCGCCGGCCGTTTTCTTTCGGAGCGTGAACAGTACCGGCACGCAGGTGACATACAGCAGCGCGCCGAGAATCCAGATCAGGCCGGGGAAATCATATCTGGAGGCAAAGTAGATCTCGCTGACCGCCAGAGGCGCGATGATGGATGCAAGGCTTGTCAGGCTGCCCAGCACGCCTTGCAGGCGCCCCTGATCATCGGCGCCCACACGTTGCGTCATCAGCGACAGCAACGTCGGCTGGCCGATGCCGCCCATTGCGCTCAGGCAGAAGAGCGGAAGCAGCAACACTGTAATGAAGCTGCGCGTAACCAGGGCAATCGCGATATAGGCGGCGCTGTCGCAGACGATGGCAACGATAAGCGCACGACGCTCGCCCCAGCGCTCGCTCAAGGGGCCGGCGACAAAGGCCTGGGCGAGGGCATGAAGAAGCCCCATGCAGGCAAGGGAAAGCCCGACCGCCGCCGTATCCCATCCGAACTTGTCCTGGCTGTAGAGCACCCAGACGGTGCCGCCGATCTGGCCGACAATGTTGAGGATGACGGACAGGAACAACAGCGGCAGCAGCGCCGGAAAGGCTCCGAGCCAGCGCAGCGGCGCCAGCGGATGAAAGGCAGCCGCATCGATATGCGCGGGCTTCTCGACCCGAGTTTCGGGCAATGCGATCAGCGCAAGAATGAAATTCATCATCACGAGCACGCCAGCCGCCACGAAGGGCGCGCGAAGGGAAAACGTGCCGAGCAGACCGCCAATGGCTGGCCCGAGAATGAAGCCGATCCCAAAGCAGGCGCTGAGGAGCCCGAAGGCCCGCGTGCGCTTTTCGTCAGGCGTGATGTCGGTCAGGCAAGCAGCCGCGACCGAGGCATTGGCGGCCGTCAGCCCCGCAACGGCGCGGCCCAGGAACAGCCACCAGAAGCCGGGCGCCCATGCCATGAAGGCATAGTCGACCATGCCGCCCGCCAGTGAAACGAGCAGCACCGGCCTGCGGCCATAGCGATCGCTCAACGTTCCGAGAATGGGAGCGGCGAGAAACTGCAGCGCGGCATAGAGCGACAGGAACGCGCCGTAGCGCCAGCCGAGATCCGGCGTATGCGCAACGCTCTGCAAAAGTTCCGGCAGGATCGGCAGCACCAGCCCTGTACCCGCCGCATCGAGGATGACAACAGCCAGAATGGTCAGAAGCATCTTGTTCATGGTCGGCAACTTATCGTTGATAAATAACTTTATCGCCGATAAACTACACCTTCTAGGCTGTCAATTGGAGACGCAATGAAAATCGACCGGGACCAAATCGTCGACACGGCATTGACCGTTCTGAACGAGGTCGGCGTCGACGGCCTGTCGACGCGGCTGATCGCCCAGCGTCTTGGCGTCCAGCAGCCGGCTCTCTATTGGCACTTCAAGGGCAAGCAAGCCCTGCTGGCCGCTATGAATATCGAGATGCTGAAGCGGAACCATACGCGCCGCACGCCGCTTGCCAGCGAGACCTGGCAAGATTTCCTACGGGCCAACGCCAGAAGCTTCCGCTCCGCTTTGCTGGCGTGGCGCGATGGCGCGCGCGTGCACGCCGGAACGGAAGCCGATTCCACCGATCTCGATCCCATCGAAGCCCAGTTCGAATGCCTCGTTGCGGCCGGCTTCACGCCGGGCGGAGCGCTGGAGCTTCAGATTGCCATCGGCCGATACGTGGTGGGATGCGTGCTGGAGGAACAGGCGGATGCTGCCTCTCCGCCGGACCAGACCGCGTTCGATATCGCAGCAAAAACCCGCCCGAATCTCGCCAGAGCCATCGCCCATTACCGCTCGAGCGGTCACCAAGGCCTCTTCGAAGCCGGCCTCGATCTGCTGATCCGAGGCGCTGAAGCCAGGCGATGATCGGCATGGACGCAGCAAGCGGGAACTGCATTACACCTCAGCCTTGAATGTGCGGCCGAGATCGGGTCCGATGCCGAAATAGTGCCTGAACACGTAGAGAAGCGGGCTCCATGTGCTGGTATCGATATGATTGGTGCCAGGCACGACGATACCCCTATGGGCATGAACCCGAACTGCCTTCACCTCGATGATGCGGAAAGCCTCCGGCCGCTCCGATGGCCATTCGCCACCGGGCTCGTGCGATGCCATGACTTCGGCTTCGATTTGAATGGGGCATTCCGCGATGCGCAGTGGCCGGACGAGATCGGCCGCTTGAGGGGTAAAGTCGCCGACGTCGAATTTGTCGGATTCGAACCGATATCCGATCCTCTCCTTATGTGGGGGAACAGGATTGCGACCGGTCGTCGGCGCGATCGCCTCGATCTTCCGCCACAGGTCGGGTGAGGGAAAATTCAACACCAACTGCCGTTCGCGCAGCGCATTTTCCCCGCCCTTGCTCGTGCATGTCAGGCCCAGGACGATGCGGTCGAACAGTGCCCATGCGGACGACATCGGCGAGATATTCGTGGTTCCATCCGGGTTGAGGCTGCTGATCAGCACGACGGGCGTGCCGACATAGAGCACGCTGGGTTTGATGACGATATGGTCGTGACCATTCTCTGCGGGTTTGGATTGGGCTGTGTTCATCAACATTGCACTCTCCTCTGAGAGCTGCAGTGTAACCGTACAGACGTGCGGTATAGTTCGTCCATGGCCGAACTGTCGAGGGTGCAAGCCGGAGGCGACCTCTTACGACTTATTCGTCACACCGCTGTCATGCAGCGCCTCTACTCAGGCTTGTAGCTTTTAGAGATACCGATTTTTTGATGATAAATGACGCAAACCGGATCCAGGCTGCCGTTGCGGCGACAGGATTGGAACTTCATTACGACAAGGCGGTCGTCCTCAACGGCATCGATCTTTCGCTCGCCAAGGGACGGACGCTGGCCCTGCTCGGCCCATCGGGATGCGGCAAGACCACCCTTCTGCGCCTCGTCGCCGGCCTTCTTGCGCCGACCAAAGGCAGCATCACCATTTCCGGCCAGACCGTCGCGGATGCGGCATCGAAGACATTCGTGCCGCCAGAGAAGCGTAACCTCGGCATGGTGTTTCAGGATTATGCCCTGTGGCCGCACCTGACGGTCGGCGGCAACGTCTCCTTCCCCCTTGAAATGCGCGGAGTGGCGAAGGCCGAACGCGAAAAACGCACCATGCGGGCGCTGGAACGCGTTGGCCTGGCAGCGCTTGCCCATCGCCGCCCGAGCGATCTTTCCGGTGGCCAGCAACAGCGCGTAGCCATTGCCCGCGCCATTGTCGCCGAGCCGCAACTCATCCTGTTCGACGAGCCGCTGTCCAATCTGGACCGCGAACTACGCGAAAACATGGTCGGCGAACTGGCCGAGCTCATCTCCACGCTTGGGTTGACGGCAATATACGTCACGCACGACCACAGCGAAGCCCTGACGCTTGCCGACGAAGTCGCCATCATGCGCTCGGGCGAAATCGCCCAGCTTGCCTCACCCGACGTATTGATCGAAAGCCCCAGATCTCCGGAAGTTGCCGAATTCCTGCGGCTCGGCAGCACGGCCGATCTGGAATGGCGCGACAATGGCTGGCGGCTGGCGGGAAGTCCGCATGTGCTGTCGGAGACGGCGCGGCCGGGCCTGGAGAGGGCCAGAATCCTCATTCCGACGCGCGCCATTTCGCTTGGCGAAACCGCCTGGCCGAATCTGCCGGCAACGGCTTTACGCTCGCACTTCCGTGGAGACGGTCATCTCGTCACCGCCGTGCCGCACGGCACGACCGGGATCGAGCTTCAGGTCCTGAGCCCGGTTAAAATCCGGCCAGGAGAGCAGATCGGCCTTTCGGTCGACGCGACTAGCATCCTGTGGTTCTAGCAGGAACATCACTTGAGCCTAGAGAGGAAAAACATGTTTAAATCACTGAAGAATATTGCAATTTTTGCCATTTCGACCGCACTGCTGAGCGGCGTCGCCCATGCCGACATCACTGTTTACACCGCCGGCCCACAGAACCTCATCGACAAGCTTGCCGCTGGCTTCACCGCCCAGAGCGGCATTAAGGTCAACGTCTTCCAGGCAACGACCGGCAAGGTCATGGCCCGCATCGAAGCCGAGGCCGCCAATCCGGCCGTCGACGTGCTGATCTCGGCTTCCTGGGATACGGCGACCGATTTCGCCAAGCGCGGCTGGCTCGTCTCCTACACCAGCCCGAATGCCGCGAAGGTTCCGGCCTTTCTGAAGACCGACACTGCCGTGGCTCAGGGCGTTTCCGCCCTCGGCATCGCTTGGAACACCAAGAGCGGCACGACCGAGCCGAAGGAATGGGCAGATCTCGCCAAGCCCGAGTTCAAGGATCTCGTCAATATTCCCGATCCCGCCCAGTCCGGCTCCTCTTTCGAACTGACGGCGGCCCTCGCCGGCAAGGACAATTACAATCTCTTCAAGGAGCTGAAGGATAACGGCGCCATTATCGCCGGCGCCAATGCCGAAGCGCTGAACCCGGTGCTGCAGGGTGCCAAGGCCGCAGTCTTCGGCGCGGTCGACTACATCACCTTCGACGCCAAGGCCAAGGGTGAGACCATCGACGTTGTCTTCCCGCAATCTGGCACGGTCATCGCGCCGCGCCCGGTCATGATCCTCAACTGGTCCAAGCATCAGGACGAAGCCAAGAAGTTCGTCGACTACATGCTATCCGATGAAGGCCAGAAGCTGGTTGCCGACACCTTCCTGATGCCGGCGCGTTCCGACATTCCGGCCTCGCGTCCGCTGGTGAGCGATCTCAAGTTGCTCGACTACGACGTCAACGCCGTCTACGGCAAGCGCAAGGAAACGCTGAAGCAGGTCGGCGATCTGTTCGGCGGCAAGTAAGGCTTGATGCAATGAGTGCGAAGGGAACAGGCGCTCCGGTGCCGGCAGCCTGGCTAGCGGCCCTGGGGCTGATCATCATCGTCGCCTTTCCCTTCGTGGCCGTCGTGCTGCAGGCGGTCTTTCCCTCGCTGGGACAAGGCTCGTTTGCGGCACCCTTCTCGGCCATCGGCAAGACCTTGGCCGATGAGGCCCTCCTTGGCATGACGGCAAATACCATCAACCTCGGATGCGCCGTCGTCGTTGCCTCCACCCTCATCGCCGTCCCCCTCGGCGTCGTCCGTGCGCTCTACCGTGTTCCCTTCGCACCTTTATGGGACGTGCTGCTGCTGACACCCTTCATGATCCCGCCCTATATCGCCACGCTTGGCTGGATCATGGCGCTGCAGCCGCACGGCTATCTCCAGCAGATCGCCGGCTTCAATCTCGCCCCTACCCTCTTCTCGCTTACTGGCATGACCGTGGTCATGACCTTCAACACCTTCCCGGTCGTCTATTTCGCCGTATCGCGCACTGTCGAGGCCGTGGGTGCCCGCTACGCCGATGTCGGCCGCGTCTTCGGCGCCTCACCGGCCCGCGCCTTCTGGCGCATCACGCTGCCGCTCTCAGCACCCGGCCTTGCCGCCAGCCTGCTGCTGGTCTTCGCCGCCGCGATCGAGGAATACGGCACGCCGGCAGCCCTCGGCCGTCGCGCCGGTTTCCAGGTTCTGGTGACCGGCATCGATACCCGCATCGGCGACTGGCCTATCGATTTGCCGGGTGCCGCCGTGCTGTCACTCACCCTCGTCGTCATCTCGCTGATCGCCTTTCTCATCCAGCGCCGGATCCTCTCGCGGCGCTCCTACCAGACGGTGAGCGGCAAGCCGCAGAACAAGGACAAGCGTCCGCTCGGCACGCTGACCATCCCGGCTTTGCTGGCATTTGGCATCGTCTCGTTTCTCGCGACCGGCGTGCCCATGCTTTCCATTCTGGCTACGGCGCTCTCGAAGACGATTTCCCGCGGTCTCTCCTTAGGCAATCTCGGCCTCGACAATTTCGCGGCCGTCTTCGGCAACAGTGCCGGCGCGCTCGCCGCCCTCGGCAACAGCCTGGCGCTTGGGGTCGGCGCTGCCATCATCACCGGCCTGATCGGCGTCACCGCCGCCTATACCGTCGTCAAAACGAAAATGCGCGGACGCCTGCTGATTGACATCATGACCGTGCTTCCGAATGCCCTGCCCGGCATCGTCGTTGCCGTTGGCCTCATCCTCGTCTGGAACATGCCCGGCCTGCCGTTTACGCCCTATAATACCGCTCTCATCCTGCTGCTGGCCTATTGCTGCATTCTCCTGCCACAGACGGCGCGCTATTCCTCCGCCGCCTTCCAGCAGATCGGCGACAATCTTGAGGCCGCAGCCCGTGTCTCAGGCGCAAACACCTTGACCGTCTTCCGCCGCATCCTGCTGCCGCTGGTGCTGCCGAGCCTGGCATCGGCCATGCTGCTCGTCTTCGCGCTGGCTTCGCGCGAACTCGTGGCCTCGATCGTTCTCGCGCCCGTCGGCATGCAGACCATCGCTACCTTCATCTGGCGGCAGTTCGAGCAGGGCTCTATCGGCCTCGGCATGGCGATGGCCTTCGTGACGATCATCATCACGACGCTCATTCCGCTTCTCTTCCTGTCGTTGTTGCGCCGAAGCGGCCTCGTCGCCGAGTAAACTCTGCTGAAGCAACCGGCGAGATTTTCGCCGGCTAATTTATTCGCGCCCATCTACGAGCGGTGGCGCAACGACGATCGTATCCTCCGCCATAAGCATCCGCCCATCCTGTGCGCGTAGCTCCAGCCGCCGCACCGGCTGATTGCTCTTCGTGTCGACCAAAGTGACATGCGGCTCACCCGGCGCGAAAAAGAAATCTTCGCCCCATTGGCGAAGCGCGACCAGCAGCGGAAACAGGCCCTGCCCCTTCTGCGTCAGCACATATTCCTGATAGGGGCTGCCGTCCGATGCCGGCACGGTATCCAGAATGCCATGCGTGACAAGATTGCGCAGCCGGGCCGAGAGGATGTTCTTGGCCAGCCCCAGGCTCTTTTGAAACTCCCCGAAACGCCGCAGCCCGTCGAAGGCATCACGGATGATCAACAGCGACCACCAGTCGCCAATCGCATCCAGCGGCCGGGCGACCCCGCACATCGAATCCTTGTGGCTTATTCGTTTGGCCATCGCACCTTGCCTCGCTCCATTCCCGTATTCCGCCGATACCGCACCGGGTATCGCGTCATTTCAATATCGCGCCATCATATCGGTTGCAAATTGAAACCACAAGAGATACAGAAATCATGGTTGCAAACTAAAACCACATAGGAGTCCACCATGATCCCCTCTGATGCCACATTTGCCGGCACCTTTCCGTTCACACCGCATTTCACGGAAGCGCCGGGTTTCCGGATGCATTACGTCGATGAAGGACCGCGCGACGGCGAGGTCGTCCTCTGCCTGCATGGCGAGCCCACCTGGGGCTATCTCTTCCGCCATCTCGTGCCGGCCTTGAGCGGCAGATATCGCGTCGTCGTTCCCGATCACATGGGCTTCGGCAAAAGCGAAACGCCCACTGAGCGCAGCTATTGGCTACAGGATCATGTCGACAATCTGGAGGCCTTCATCGCGGCGCTGGGCCTTACCGATATCACCCTGGTCATGCATGATTTCGGCGGCCCCGTCGGCATGGGCTTTGCCGCCCGCCAACCCTACCGCATCCGCCGCGTCATCTCGGCCAACGGACCGACACCCTTCGGCCAGGCGGACCTGATAGATCGTCTCACGGCCAATGCGGCCGTTTCGCCCTGGTTCCAATGGATTGCCAAGGCTGCGACAGACGGCACGCTCGAACCGGTGCTCGGCAATCTCGGCTTCAATATCCTCAGCACTCTCAAGCTCAACGGCTTCGAGAACAACGCCGTCATCACCGATGCCTGGATCGAGGCCTATGGCGCACCCTTCGCGACGGAAGCCGACTGTCTCGGCGCTCTGGGTTGGGCCAACGGCTTTCCAACCGGCAACCATCAATTCGAAACGCCTGATCCAGAAGCCGATCGCATCATCCGCAGCAGGCCGGCGCTCGCCATATGGGGCGAGGCGGACAGGACGCTGCATGCCGAACATTTCCTGCCGCTCTTCTCCACCATCTTCCCCTCGGCCCGCATCGAACGCCTCGCCGGCGTCGGGCACTATTGCTTCGAAGATGCCCCCGAAACCGTCTCCGGCCTGATATCCGATTTCATCCGCCGGACGTGAGCGCCTGGAAGAAGAGCGGCGCGAAGGAGCGGGAAAACCCTTCCGCTCCCGATGACCTCTCATCAATCAGCCTCGCCTCTTGCCGCCATAAAGCCTCGCGAGCCGCAGCCGGAAGACGCGGATATCCATGCCCCGCCAATTGACATTCGCAGCCGATGTGACACCGTTCCGGATAGTTGCTGACAGAGCGTTTTGAGGCAAAATGACCAAGCGATCGCAAGCAGTTATCACCACGGCCGAAGAACGCCCGCGCGACGGATGGGACGATCCGGTCCATGGCCGCATATCCTGGCACACGCTGCTGAGCAGCGACATCACCCCCACCGACAGCATGAGCGCCGGCATCGCCGACCTCGCACCCGGCGGCGAACTCAAGCCACACCGGCACGACCCATCGGAGATCTATTTCATCTTCGAGGGAACCGGCATCGTCCAGATCGATGGCCAGGAAACCACGGTCAGGGCCGGCACGACAGTCTTCATCCCCGGCAATGCCGAACACGGCATCCGCAACGAATCATCCGCCAATCTGAAATTTTTCTATGTGTTTCCGACGGGATCGTTTGCGGATGTGGTCTATCGGTTTCCGGAGGGGTGAGGCATTTCGGCTGGCTATCAGTGAATCAGCTTGATCGACAGCGGCCTGAAACAAAGGCCAAAATGGCGGAGAGGGTGGGATTTGAACCCACGATGCCCTTGCAGGCATGCCGCATTTCGAGTGCGGTGCATTCGACCACTCTGCCACCTCTCCGGTTATGCTGGTCGGCGCTGTCAGGCGCGGGCTGTCTCATAGCGACAGTCGGGGGGGATGGCAAGGGCGAATATGAAAGCTTTTCATCCTTTTGCCTTGACAGATCAGGGATGCTTATATATCCCGTGCGGCGCAATAGGTGTGGATAAGTCCGTGCCTTGCCAGCCTTGCTTTGTGCAAGGTTTCACCGGCAGATCTTTTTGAGGGCAGCAAGCCTTTGAAATCCCTGCTAAGTTTCGACTGATAAAAAGACGGCCGCTCGTCCTCAAGGCGAGAGAGCCGGAACGAACATGAAAGGATAAAAAATGTTCGCAGTCATCAAGACCGGCGGTAAGCAGTACCGTGTGGCAGCAAACGACGTGCTGACCATCGAGAAGCTCGAAGTCACCGCCGGCGGCACCGTAGAATTCACCGAAGTCCTCGTTATCGGCGAAGGCGCCGACGCTGCGATTGGTGCTCCCTTCGTCAAGGGCGCTTCCGTCAAGGCCGAAGTGGTCGAGCACAACCGCGGCAAGAAGGTCATCGCCTTCAAGAAGCGCCGTCGTCAGAACTCGAAGCGTTCGCGCGGCCATCGCCAGCACCACACTGTTGTCCGTATCACGGACATCGTGGCTGCCAAGTAAGTAACGGGATCAGGGTTTAAAGGAGAACTCCAATGGCACACAAAAAAGCTGGCGGTTCATCGCGCAACGGTCGTGATTCTGAATCCAAGCGCCTTGGCGTGAAGAAGTTCGGCGGCGAAACCGTCATCGCAGGCAACATTATCGTGCGTCAGCGCGGCACGCAGTGGCATCCGGGTTCCAACGTTGGCCTCGGCAAGGATCACACGATTTTTGCGCTTACGGCGGGCAACGTGAACTACCGTACGAAGGCCAATGGCCGCGTGTACGTGTCTGTAATGCCGAAAGCGGAAGCAGCGGAATAAGCCGGTAGCGCTCTAAAACAGCCGGCGTCTCATCGACCCGGCTGACGCTACAAAGGTTCAGTCAAGAAAAAAGGGGAGATGGGGCGCCATCTCCCCTTTTTCTTTACCCTCAACCAAGGAGGACTGAACCATGCAAGGCGAATTGTTAAGGGAAGACCAATCAAGGTCTCCCGAAGAACGGCTGAGGCCGGATAGGTTAAGGACCGATTGCCCCGTCTTATTGTCGGAAAGGCTCGTTCTGCGCGCGCCCCACGAAGAAGACATCGACGCCCTTGCCCATCTCGCCAACAACGCCAATGTCGCTACTATGGTATCGCGTATGCCGCACCCGTATACGACCAATGATGCCGCCGATTTCGTGCGACGCACGAAACTTGGCGAGATTGGCAAGTGCGTCTATGCGATTACCAAAGCCGACAACGGCGCCTTTCTCGGCTGCTGCGGGGTCGAGCCCACGGGCGATCCACGCACGGTCGAGATCGGGTACTGGCTGGGTGAACCCTACTGGAACCAGGGCTATACGACCGAAGCGGCCCACGCTCTGGTCGACATGGTCTTCCGCACGCGTGAAAACGTCGCGCAGATCGATGCCCGTTGCCGAGTCATGAACGTCGCGTCGAGACGGGTCGTGCAGAAGTGTGGCTTCCAGTTTCAGGGGTCTGGCCTCGCCGCATCCCTGGCGCTTGGCAGCACCGTACCGGTCGAATGGTACAGGCTCGATCGCAAGACCTGGATATCGTTACGCAGCTGGGGAGGCATGAGATGAACGCGCTCGCCCTTACCCGCCGCAACGACCGTATCCTGACGCCCGGGCCGACGCCGGTCATCCAGACCGGCCGACTGACGCTGCGCCCGCACCGGCTCAGCGACGCCGATATGATCGCGGAATCGCTTTCGGATTTCGCCGTCACCCGCATGCTGGCCCGTGTCCCCGCGCCCTATGACCGGCAGGATGCGCTCGACTGGCTGGTCGAGCACACCTCCGGCCTGGGCATAGACTGGGAACTGGCCATCACCGAGCGGGATGATGCCCATATCGGCTGCGTCGGTATTGAGCTCCGCCACGGCCGCTGGCACCTCGGTTACTGGCTGAACCGCTTCTACTGGCGGCAAGGCATCATGACCGAAGCGGTCAAGGCGGCACTCGAACGTTTTGCCCGCCGCATGCCCGAAGTCGCCGTCTATTCCGGCGCCTTCGCCGACAATCCGGCGTCGCTCAAGCTGCAGCAGAAGCTCGGCTTCGAGATCACCGGTTGCTCGGAGATCTACAGCTTCGCCCGCAACACCATGGTTCCGCACATCGAAACCGTGTTGAGGCCGGGCGCGCTGCGGCTCTCGCAGGCGGCCTGAAGCCTCAAATACCCGCTATCGCCGGCCCAACCGGCGATAGCGTCACACCGATCGCGCTGTTCTTGATGTTATGGCGTGTCGGTTGCACGATATTCTTTGACCTCAGCCCGAAGCGCCTATATCGAAGGCGACATGACGGGTAAATGGCCGGCCAATGCGCGCTTATGGATGCGCAAAGGGCGGCTGAAATCGATTAAAGAGCGCATAGGCTTTTCTAAATCCCATTCGATCCGAAGGGATATGCGCCGACACCGGGTGACGGACGTAAGATGAAATTTCTCGATGAAGCAAAAGTCTATATTCGCTCAGGCGACGGCGGCGCAGGCAGCGTCTCCTTCCGGCGCGAGAAATTCATCGAGTTCGGTGGACCGGATGGCGGCGATGGCGGCCGCGGCGGCGATGTCTGGGTCGAGGCCGTCAACGGTCTCAACACGCTGATCGACTTCCGCTATCAGCAGCATTTCAAGGCAACCATCGGCACGCATGGCATGGGCCGCAATCGCGCCGGCGCCAAGGGCGAAGACGTGACGCTGAAGGTGCCCGTGGGAACGCAGATCTTCGAGGAAGACGGCGAAACCCTGATCTGCGACATCACCCAGGAAGGCCAGCGCTTCCGCCTGGCGCCGGGCGGCAATGGCGGCTTCGGCAACGCCTATTTCAAATCCTCGGTCAATCAGGCGCCCGACTGGGCCAATCCCGGCCTGCCAGGCGAAGAAAAGACCATCTGGCTGCGGCTGAAGCTGATCGCCGATGCCGGTCTCGTCGGCCTGCCGAATGCCGGCAAATCGACGTTTCTGGCCTCCGTCAGCCGTGCCCGGCCGAAGATCGCCAACTATCCGTTCACGACGCTGCATCCCAATCTCGGCGTCGCCACCATCGATGGCCAGGAGTTCATCCTGGCCGATATTCCCGGCCTGATCGAAGGCGCGCATGAAGGCGTCGGCATCGGCGACCGCTTTCTCGGCCATGTCGAGCGCACGCGCGTGCTGCTGCATCTGGTCTCCGCCCAGGAAGAAAAGGTCGGTAAGGCCTACAAGACCGTCAAGCACGAACTTGAAGCCTATGGCAACAGCATTCCCGACAAGCCTGAAATCGTCGCGCTATCGCAGATCGACGTGGTGGACGAGGAAACGCTGAAGAAGAAGACGCGCGAGCTGGCGCGGGCCTGCGGCAAGACACCCTTCCAGATTTCGGCCATCACCGGCCGCGGCATGACCGAAGTGCTGCGCGCGCTGCGCGACGTCATCGTCGAAGCCAATGCGGGCGAGGCCGGCAGGCCGGCGAAGGCACCAAAGGTGCGCCATCGCGACCTGCAGACGTCCGACGATGCGGATGAGGATCACGAGGACGGGGATCAGCAGGGATGACCGCCCGCAAGCCGCTCGATCGCTACCGCCGCATCGTCATCAAGATCGGCTCTGCCCTTCTCGTCGATCGCAAGACCGGCTTGAAGAAATCCTGGCTCGACGGCATGTGCGCCGATATCGCCGCATTGAAGGCCAAGGGCATTGATGTTCTGGTCGTCTCCTCGGGCGCAATCGCGCTCGGGCGATCCGTGCTCGACCTGCCCTCCGGTGCGCTGAAGCTCGAGGAAAGCCAGGCGGCAGCAGCCGTCGGGCAGATTTCGCTCGCCCGCGCCTGGTCGGAAAGCCTGTCGCATGACGATATCGTCGCCGGCCAGATCCTGCTGACGCTTGGCGACACCGAAGAGCGCCGCCGCTACCTGAACGCCCGCGCCACGATCAACCAGCTCCTGAAAATCGGCGCCGTGCCTATTATCAACGAGAACGACACGGTCGCCACAAGCGAAATCCGCTATGGCGACAATGACCGCCTCGCCGCCCGCGTCGCCACCATGACCGGCGCCGACCTTCTGGTGCTGCTGTCTGACATCGATGGGCTTTACACCGCCCCGCCGCATCTCGATCCGCAGGCAAAATTTCTCGATACCATCGCGGAAGTCACGCCGGAAATCGAGGCCATGGCTGGCGGCGCCGCTTCCGAATTGTCGCGCGGCGGCATGCGCACCAAGATCGATGCCGGCAAGATCGCCACCGGCGCCGGCTGCGCCATGATCATCGCGTCAGGCAAGACCGATCGTCCGCTGAACTCAATTGAAAACGGTGCGCGCTCCTCCTGGTTCGCCCCTTCAGGCACGCCCGTGACCGCCCGCAAGACCTGGATTGCCGGGCAGCTGCAACCGGCCGGCGAACTGCATGTCGACGAGGGCGCGGTGACCGCGCTCGGCGCCGGCAAGAGCCTGCTGCCCGCCGGTGTGCGCAACGTCGTCGGCCATTTCGGCCGCGGCGACACGGTCGCCGTCATCGGCCCTACCGGCCGTGAAATCGCCCGGGGACTAGCTGGCTACGACGCCGAAGAGGCGCGCCAGATCACCGGCCGCAAATCGGCGGAGATCGAGGCCATCCTCGGCTATGCCGGCCGCGCCGCCATGGTGCATCGCGACGACCTCGTCATGACCGCTTCCGTCAAGACGAAGGCCGAGAAATTGAATAGGGATGAAGCCCATGCTTGATACTGTCGCACAAAGCCCCGACATCGATGCGCTGATGAACGATATCGGCCGCAAGGCCCGGGCTGCGTCGCGACCGTTGGCCTTCGCTTCGACAGAGAGCAAGAACAAGGCGCTTGCCGCCATGGCGGACGCCATTCTCGCTCGCAAGGACCATATCCTCGCCGAAAATGCCAAGGACCTGAAAGACGTGGAAGGCACCGATATGCTCGCCTCCTTCGTCGATCGCCTGACGCTGAACGACAAGCGCGTCGCTGAGATGGCCGAAGGTATCCGCGCCATCGCCGCGCTGGCCGATCCGGTCGGTGAAGCGATTGCCGCCTGGGATCGCCCGAACGGGTTGAAGATCGAGCGCGTCCGTACGCCGCTCGGCGTCATCGGCGTTATCTTCGAAAGTCGGCCGAACGTGACGGCCGATGCCGGCGCGCTGTGCCTGAAGGCCGGCAATGCCGTTATCCTGCGTTGCGGCAGCGATTCGCGCCGCTCATCGCAGGCGATCCATGAATGCCTGGTCGAAGGGCTGAAGGCAGCTGGCCTGCCGGAATACGCCATTCAACTCGTGCCCGTCAGTGACCGCGCCGCCGTTGGCGCCATGTTGCGCGGGCTCGAAGGCAATATCGACGTCATCGTGCCGCGCGGCGGCAAGAGCCTGGTTGGCCGCGTGCAGACCGAGGCGCGCGTGCCGGTCTTTGCCCATCTCGAAGGTATTTGCCACATCTACATCGATGCTTCGGCCGATCTGGACATGGCAAAATCCATCGTCGTCAACGCCAAGATGCGCCGCACAGGCGTCTGCGGTGCTGCGGAAACTTTGCTGGTTGACAAGAAGGTCGCCTCCACGCACCTGAAGCCGTTGCTCGACGGGCTTGCCGCGGCGGGCTGCGAAATCCGGGGTTCGGCTGACGTACTCAGCCTTGAGCCGGACCTCAAGGCTGCAACGGAAGAGGACTGGACGACGGAGTATCTGGCGGCAATCATTTCTGTTGCCCTCGTCGACGGCATTTCCGGCGCGATCGATCATATCGGCAAATATTCGTCCAACCATACCGAGGCCGTCATCGCCGAGGATCCCCAGGTCGTCGAACGCTTTTTCACCGAAATCGATTCGGCGATCCTGCTGCACAATGCCTCGACGCAATTTGCCGATGGCGGCGAATTCGGAATGGGCGCGGAAATCGGTATCGCCACCGGCAAGATGCACGCCCGCGGCCCTGTCGGCGTCGAGCAGCTGACATCCTTCAAATATCGCGTGCGCGGCGCCGGACAGATACGGCCCTGACGTGCTGAAAGAAGAAATCGATCAACGCTATCTGCGCATGCCCCATGCCGAGCGCGGCATGGTGGTCGGTCTTTTCGGCGGCTCGTTCAATCCGCCACATCGCGGCCACGCGCTAGTGGCCGAGATCGCCATTCGCCGGCTCGGCCTCGATCAACTCTGGTGGATGGTGACGCCGGGTAATCCGCTAAAGAACCATAATCACCTTGCGCCGCTGGCCGAACGTGTTGCGCTCAGCGAAATGGTCGCCCGTGATCCGCGTATCAAGGTGACGGCGTTCGAACAGACGCTTGGGCTGAGCTACACGGCAAACACGCTGGCGCATATAAAGGCGCGCAACACCCGGGTGCATTTCATCTGGATCATGGGTGCCGACAGCCTCAATACGTTCCATCGCTGGCAAAAATGGCAGGAGATCGCTCGTACCTTCCCCATCGCCGTCATCGACCGGCCGGGATCGACGTTGTCCTACCTCTCCGCCAAGATGGCAAAGACGTTTCATTATGCCCGCGTCGACGAGGATGACGCCCGCGTGCTCTGGAAGAGACAGGCGCCAGCCTGGACATTCATCCACGGACCAAGGTCGACACTTAGCTCGACAGCCTTGCGCGCAGCACAATAAGCAACGGAATTTTTGGGAAGGTTTAAAAATGAAAAGCCCGACGGGGGAGGAGGATCCGTCGGGCTTTAATCCTGATCAGCAACTGGGAGGAGGATAGTTGCTGATCCATATCTAGCGGCATTGGGAGGAGGAGATCGCCGCTTCGATGCTTATGTTTTAGCAGATTCCGCCGCATAATAAATCGTCGATTGCGCAATGCAGCAATGCATTTGGTACATGGCTTTAAAAATTTTCTGCCCAAAAAACGCTTCTTTTACAAATCGCGGGCCGAGCGAAGCGCATTCTCATGATCGAGCCATCCGCCAGATATCGCGATAACCCACGGTTCGTAACGTTACGTGTTGTTTCGTGAGCGTTCGCCAACCCGCTGGGCGAATCTAGTCATGCGTTTTTGCGGCATCTAAGCGCCTGCATATGCGCCGCAGAATAGAAAACCCATAAAATTCGTGGGGTTACACATTCATGACACGATATATTTTTCCGAACACATCCCTAGCCAAGTTTCGCCTGTCGTTATATCTCTCGAAACATGACGACATCTTTGGGGAGAAATAAGATGGCTACGAATAGACGCCGATGGATCAAACTTGCAACCGCTGCCGTATCAGTCGCTTGGCTCGGCCTGTCGGTCATCCCGACGCCGGCGCTCGCCGCCGACAAGATCGTGGTTTTTGCCGCCGCCAGCATGAAGAACGCGCTCGACAATGCCGATGCCGCCTTCACCAAGGAAACCGGCAAGGAGGTCACCGTCTCCTATGCCGCGAGCGGACCGCTTGCAAAACAGCTTGAAAACGGTGCACCCGCCGACCTCTTCATTTCCGCCGACACCAACTGGATGGACTATGTCGCCGGCAAGAAGCTGATCAAGGACGACAGCCGGGTGAACCTCCTCGGCAACAAGCTCGTTCTGGTCGCCGCCAAGGACAAGGCGAAGCCCGTCGACATCAAGCATGGCTTCGATCTGGCAGCCCTTCTCGGCGATGGCCGCCTGGCGATCGGCCAGCCGGAATCGGTGCCGGCAGGCAAATACGGCAAGACGGCGCTGGAAAAGCTGGGCGTCTGGGCTTCCGTTGAAAAGAAGGTCGCCGGCGCTGAAAGCGTGCGCGCAGCACTCGCGCTCGTATCGCGTGGCGAAGCCCCCTACGGCATCGTCTACCAGACCGACGTCTCGGCCGATCCGGGCGTTGCTGTGGTCGGCACCTTCCCGGCAGACAGCCACCCGCCGATCGTCTACCCGATCGCCATCACCGCCAGCAGCAAGAACCCCGACGTCCAGGCCTATTTCGACTATCTGAAATCGGCTAAGGCTGTTCCCTTCTTCGAGCATGAGGGCTTCACGATCCTGAAGCAGTGAGTGTCACCACCGCAATTCAGGCATGACAGTTCAACCATCAGGCTCGCCGACCCATGGCGGGCCTGAGATGTTTCAAGGGGCGGGATTTGGACGCATTGGGTTTGAGCAGCGACGAATGGACGGCGATCGAGCTGAGCCTGCGCGTTTCCATTGTCGCCATGCTGGTCAGCCTTCCCTTCGGCATCACAGCCGCCTATCTGCTGGCGCGCGGCCGCTTCTGGGGCAAATCCATCCTCAATGGCGTCATCCATCTGCCGCTGATCCTGCCGCCTGTCGTCACCGGCTTCATCCTTCTCATTCTCTTCGGCCGCAAGGGGCCGATCGGTTCGTTGCTCGACCAATATCTCGGCCTCGTCTTTTCCTTCCGTTGGACGGGTGCGGCCCTTGCCTGCGGCGTCATGGGCTTTCCTCTGATGGTCCGCAGCATCCGTCTGTCGATCGAAGCCGTCGACCGCAAGCTGGAGGAAGCCGCCGGTACACTCGGCGCCAACCCGGCATGGACCTTCCTGACGGTGACCCTGCCGCTGATCCTGCCCGGCGTCATCGCCGGGATGATCCTGTCCTTTGCCAAGGCCATGGGCGAATTCGGCGCCACCGTCACCTTCGTCTCCAACATTCCCGGCGAGACCCAGACCCTGTCTTCGGCCATCTATACCTTCACCCAGGTTCCGGGTGGCGATGCCGGTGCGATGCGGCTGACAATCGTCGCCGTCATCATTTCCATGGCCGCCCTGCTCGCCTCGGAATTTCTCGCCTATCTCGCCGGCCGGAGGGTGGATTTCGAATGACCCTCTCCGTCGATATCCGCCATCGCCTCGGCGCCTTCTCGCTTGAGGCCGCGTTTACCTCCGAGGGCGGGGTGACGGCCCTTTTCGGCCGCTCGGGCTCGGGCAAGACCTCAATCATTCGCATCATCGCCGGGCTGATCCGGCCTGACCATGGCCACATCAGCCTTGATGGCACCGTGCTGGCCGACACCAACGGAAAGGTTTTCGTTCCACGCCACCGCCGGCGCTTCGGCTATGTCTTCCAGGAGGCCCGCCTTTTCCCGCATCTCTCGGTGCGGCAGAACCTCAATTATGGCCGCTGGTTCGCGCCCAGAGGCGAGCGCAGCGAGAGCTTTGACGGCGTGGTCGATCTTCTCGGCATCGGCCCACTGCTCGACCGCAGGCCGACCAAACTCTCCGGCGGCGAGAAGCAGCGCGTCGCGATCGGCCGGGCACTCCTGTCGTCGCCGCGACTGCTATTGATGGACGAACCGCTGGCGGCACTCGATGAGGCCCGGAAGGCCGAGATCCTGCCCTATCTCGAACGGCTGCGCGACGAGACGAAGATACCGATCATCTATGTCAGCCACTCGATCGCCGAAGTGGCGCGGCTGGCGAACCGCGTCGTCGTCATGCGCGATGGCAAGGTGGAGACGATCGGCGCCGCCACCGACATCTTCAGCCAGCTTTCCGGCCCGCTGGCGGCCGACCGGCGCGAGGCGGGCGTACTGCTGGAAGGCCGTGTCGAGGACATCGACACCAGGCATAATTTGACCGTCGTGGCCTTGAAGGCAGCAAGGCTCTTCGTGCCCGGCCAGGCGGCCGCCGTTGGCAAGACGGTGCGTGTCCATATCCCCGCCCGCGACGTCATGCTGGCAACCGCAAGGCCCGAGGGCCTGAGCGCGCTGAATATCCTTGAAGGCGCAGTGCGCGATATCGCCATGATGGCGGATGGAACGGCCGAAGTGAAAGTCGATTGCGGCGGCGACGTGGTATTTGCGCGCATCACGCAATTCTCCGCCGAGCGGCTGGACCTGCGAGTTGGCCTGCCGGTCCACGCGATCATAAAAACCGTGGCGCTCGAACAATAAAGGCTGGATCAGGGCTTCTCGGCCGAAGCATCGTCCGTGCTGCGATTGGCTTCGAGCCAGTCCAGATCGTCGGCTATGGCGGCGCGCAAGGTCGTCTCCATGCCGCGAAAGCGCCGCAGCAATTCCTCGCCGAAAGGCGTCAGCGCCGCGCCGCCGCCCTTCTGGCCGCCACGCTGCGATTCGACAGCCGGCTCCCGGAACATATGGTTCAATTCGCTGATGAGCAGCCACGCCCGGCGATAGGACATGTCCATGGCGCGGCCGGCAGCGGAGATCGAGCCCGTCTCCCGAATATGCTCGAGAAGCTCCATCTTGCCGCGCCCAAGCCGGTCCTGCCCCGAAAAATGGATGCGAAGGATGGGCTTTAGCGATGGCTGCGGAGTGTCGGTCATGGCATCTGGGATGTTGGATCTACTTTTCTATACGCGGCCTTCGCGCGCCTGTACATGGGACGCAGATGACCTATCTGACATGAAGAATCACGCACATCGGCGCCCGAAACAATGGCGATGCGAGATCGTGCTGATAGTATAGATGGGAAAAGCCATGCCGGCCTATATCATCTCCGACGTCACGGTCAGGGACGACGAAGCATTCCAGATCTATAGAAGCCGCGCCGCCGCCTCCATAGCCCATTATGGCGGCCGCTATCTCGTTCGCGGCGGCAAGGTGGAGCAATTGGAAGGCGAATGGTTGCGGCGGGCAATCATCATCGTCGAGTTTCCCGACATCGAGCAGGCGCGGATCTGGTATCGCTCGCCGGAATATGCCCTTGCCCTTAAGGTTCGCGATCAGGCCCTCAGCCGCAACCTCATTCTTGTCGACGGAGTGAGCCCGGAAGGCTGATTTTTGGCTTTCGGTGCGAATATTCTCCATATCTGGTGCGAAAGCGCCCCATTCAGACACAAATCCTTGTCTTTGCGGCCTGTAGAACGTCGCCTGCGTCTTGAAACCTTTATGCTTTGATGCCTATCTTTATGGTGTGATCGACTCAGATCGCATATGTGCCTGTTCTGTTACTCAAGGAAGGAAGAGCACTGACAACAGTACACGCCAAGGGGAGAGCGCCTGTCGTTATCCCGAAGAGCTCGGAACGTGGCGTCGATGCCGCTGCCCGCGCCCTGCAAGCCGTCCTCGTCAGCCTCGAGGACTCCAAGGCCGAAAATATCGTCACCATCGACATTGCTGGCAAGTCTGCGCTCGGAGACCATATGGTCGTCGTCTCCGGTCGATCGAGCCGCCATGTCTTGGCGATTGCCGACCATCTCATGACCGATCTCAAGGACGAGGGCTTCGGCAATGCCCGCGTCGAGGGTCTGGATGGCGGTGACTGGGTGTTGATCGACACCGGCGACATCATCATTCATGTCTTCCGTCCCGAGATCCGCGAGTTCTACAACATCGAAAAGATGTGGGCAGCACCCGATCTCGACGAAGGCACGCTGCACTAGCCGAGCAACACGCATTTCCGGGAAAAGTGCACAGCGGTTTTCCGTCCGGAATGCGAAAATGCTCAAAAGGCGCCGTTCCCGGCCCCGGCTGGCAGCTCTCAATGGCCGGACATGACCGTCCGGCAAGGGTTTTGTTTTGTGCCGCCATCATGGCGGATATGCTTGGAGCGGGAATGCGAATAGGTCTTTTTGCGGTGGGGCGGTTGAAAACCGGCCCTGAAAAGGACCTTGCGGCCCGCTATCTCGACCGCTTTGCCAAAGCCGGGCCGGCTATCGGCCTGGAACTGGCCCGCATGACCGAAGTTGCCGAAAGCCGCGCATCCAACGGCGAGACCCGCAAGCGTGAAGAAGCCGGACTGCTGCAAAAGACGCATCCGGAAGGCGGCGTCCTCATCCTTCTCGACGAACGTGGCAAGGCTCTGGACAGCGAAGCCTTTGCCGCCATGCTTGGCACATTCCGCGATCAGGGCAAGCGCGACCTGACGATCGCCATCGGCGGTGCTGACGGCCTCGACCCGTCCCTTTACGACAAAGCCGACATGACCATATGCCTCGGCAAATTGACCTGGCCGCACCAGCTCGTGCGCATTCTCATCGCCGAACAGCTCTATCGCGCCGTCACCATCCTGTCCGGGCACCCCTACCACCGGGTGTGAATTTATACGACCAGCCGAGAGGCTCGCGGAGACGAATATTCTCCCTCCAACCAAACGAATATTCGTGCACTTTTGGCGACTACCTCGGATGATTGTGGCTGATTACTTTCTTTGTATTTTTGCAGACAGAACAAACGCCAACTCGACGATTGAAAGCCTGATAATGACTGAGCTCGCGAGTCTTATGATTGGCGTGTTGTCGAATTGACAAGTTCAGCTCTCGCGTAATGCAGTCATCACAAATCGGCTGCGACGATTTCATCTTTATGAGATCACTTACCTTTTCCAGTACGGTCATGATTTCCCTACATTATTTTGATGCGCACATGAACTTTAATATTATAATATTCTTATTCACTCAATCGATAGCCAGCGTGAACTCGAAGCCAAGCCCAAAAACAGTTTGGCTTCCTGGCTTTTTGCGTTAACGAAACGCTCACACAGGCGTGTTTTGATTCCCGCCTTAAAAATGATGATGCTTCCCAGGTGATCGCGGCAAATCGGCTTGTTTTCACGCGATCTGAAGGGACCAGGCCCGAACCGACTGGATGAGAAAACCCTCGCCCATGCTTTCCCGCCTTCTGCTGCCAGCCTTGGCGGCGTGCCTTGGCGTGGGCGTCTATGTGGCAGTCCCTTTTTCGGCGACGGACGTGGCGCAGGCGCAGGAGGCCGACAGCGTCGCCCCGACAGCCCCTGACGATAGGGCGCCAGCGACATCGGCTCAACAGCCACCCGACCCGGCCGCCGAGCTCGCCCGCAAGCGCGACGAAACCCGCGCCGAACTCGAAACGCTGTCGAAGACGATCAACCTTTCCTCCGACAAGACCAAAGAGCTGGAAGACAGCATCGCCGCGCTCGACAAGAGCAGCGCCAGCCTGCGCCAGGCGCTGATCGACAGCGCCGCCCGCCGCAAGGATCTGGACCGCAAGATCCAGCAGAGCGAAAAGACGCTGACGGATCTCGCCGTCAAGGAAGACAAGATCCGCGCCTCCCTGCATGATCGCCGCGCTTTGCTCGCCGAGGTTCTCGGGGCATTGGAACGCATGGGCCGCAATCCGCCGCCGGCGCTGCTGGTGACGCCGGATGACGCGCTCGCCTCGGTGCGCAGCGCCATCCTGCTCGGGGCCGTCGTGCCCGGGATGCGCAAGGAGACGGACAAGCTCATTGCCGACCTGACGGATCTGAGCAAGCTGCATGCCGATGCCGCCGCCGAAAAGGCGAGCCTCACCACCACCATGACCAACAGCATGGAGGAAGAGCGGCGCATGGACCTGCTGGTCGCCGAGAACGACAAGCACAGCAAGGAAAATGCCACCCAGCTCGAGGCTGAGCGCAAGCGCGCCGAGGAACTGGCGGGCCAGGCAACCAGCCTGGAAGGCCTCGTCGCTTCGCTGGAAAGCCAGATCGGTTCGGTCCGCGATGCCGCCGCTGCCGCGCGTGCGGCAGAGGCCCGCAGGGGGCAGCTGACCGACCAGCAGCGCGAGCAGGCAAAGGCCCTTGCCGAGAACGGCGTGCCCGATAAAAACCGCATTACGCCCGCATATGCCTTCTCCGACCTTAAACAGAAGTTGGAGCTGCCTGTGGCGGGCGATATTCTCCGCCAGTTCGGCGACGACGACGGCACCGGCCACACGGCAATGGGATTGACCGTTGCAACGGGTCCGGATGCGCTCGTCACGGCTCCCGCCGATGGCACGGTTGTCTACGCCGGCGCGTTTCGCAGCTACGGCCAGATGATCATCCTGGACACGGGCGACGGCTACCACATGGTGCTGTCGGGAATGGACGCGATAAAGACGCGTCCGGGCAGATTTGTCTTCGCCGGCGAGCCGCTGGCCACGATGGGCCAAAAAAGAGTCGCGAGCGCGACCGCATTGGCGCTGGAAACGGATCGGCCAACGCTTTACATTGAATTCCGAAAAGATGGAAAGCCGGTCGATTCTCGACCCTGGTGGACCTCTAAAGACACTGGAAAGGCACGCAATGATACGTAGGGCTTCTCTTGTTCTCGTTGGCGCATTGATGGGTGCGACCGCGATGGGCGTTATCTACTCGGCGGTGGCGCCGGCGGAAGCCGCGGGTACTTCCACTTACAAGGAGTTGTCGATTTTCGGCGATGTCTTTGAACGCGTGCGCGCCCAGTATGTGACGCCGCCACAGGAAGACAAGCTGATCGAAGCCGCCATCAACGGCATGCTGACCTCGCTTGACCCGCATTCGAGCTATATGAATGCCAAGGATGCGGAAGACATGCGCACCCAGACCAAGGGTGAATTCGGCGGTCTCGGCATCGAAGTCACGATGGACAACGATCTCGTCAAGGTCATCACGCCGATCGACGACACGCCTGCTGCCAAGGCCGGCGTTCTTGCCGGCGACTATATCACTGCCATCGACGGCCAGTCCGTACGTGGCCTGAAGCTGGAAGACGCCGTCGAGAAGATGCGCGGCCCGGTCAAGACGCCGATCAAGCTGACGCTGCTGCGCAAGGGCGCCGACAAGCCGATCGAGCTCACCATCGTTCGTGACGTGATCGCGGTTGCCGCCATCAAGTCCCGCGAGGAAGGCGGCGATGTCGGCTATATCCGCATCATCTCCTTCACCGAAAAGACCACGCCTGATCTTGAAGCCGCGATCGCCAAGATCAAGAAGGATATCCCGGCCGACAAGCTGAAGGGCTATGTCTTCGACCTGCGCCTCAACCCGGGCGGCCTGCTCGACCAGGCGATCAACGTTGCCGACGATGTGCTTGAGCGCGGCGAAATCGTGTCGACCCGTGGCCGCAACCCGGATGAGACCCGCCGCTTCAACGCCACTCCGGGCGACCTGACGGATGGCAAGCCGATCATCGTGCTCATCAATGGCGGTTCGGCTTCGGCTTCGGAAATCGTCGCGGGCGCCCTGCAGGATCTGCGTCGCGCCACCGTGCTCGGCACCCAGTCCTTCGGCAAGGGCTCGGTCCAGACGATCATACCGCTGGGTGACGGCAATGGCGCGCTCCGCCTGACGACGGCGCTCTATTACACGCCGTCGGGCCGCTCGATCCAGGGCATCGGCATTACGCCTGACGTCAAGGTCGACCAGCCGCTGCCGGATGACCTGAAGGGCAAGCTGACGACTGAGGGCGAATCCAGCCTTCCGGGCCACATCAAGGGCCAGAGCGAAACCGACAAGGGCTCCGGCTCCTCGGCCTACGTGCCGCCGGATCCGAAGGACGACATCCAGCTCAACTACGCGCTCGACTTGCTGCGCGGCGCCAAGACGGATCCGTCCTTCCCGCCAAACCCGGAAAAAGCGGTTTCCTCCAAGTAAGGAAATGGCGCCGGGCTGGAAACAGACCCGGCGCTTTCAATAGGGGGAGCGGGACAGGAATTATCGTCCCGCTTTCCTCGGCCGAATGAATGCGGCCTTGTTCGAAACCTGTTTCGTCAGTTTTGACAGTTTAAGTCTGCGCTATCTTTTTCGCTTCGATGAGAGCGGGATGCCTGGAGCCAGCACAGTTTCCCGCTTGGGTGGATGAGAACTTTGGGAACGGATTTGCATGCACCGCTGGGACAGAACCGCAGGCCCGGCCGCCAGCGGAGACTTCCGCCTTTCGGGCGCATTCTTGGTGGCCTCTGCCTGATCGCGATCGCCGGCTTTTCCCTCTATTCGGCGCTGTTGCGCGACGACCTCAGGAAAACCCAACCGACCGAAACGGCGAAGAAGGAAGACCCTGCCCCGCCGGACGAGACGAAGCCGACGGCAAGCAGCCAGGGGGGCCTGACACAGGTCGATCCGCAATCAGGCGCCAACACCTCACGTGTGGTCACCGATGACGGTTCCGTCGTCACCATGTTCAGCCCGAGCAATCGCGACGGCAATGGGCCTGTCCTGATCAATGCCAATCAGGTCGGCCAGGATCCCCGCATGGCGGCAACGCCGAACGACAGCCTGCTCGAGGATTCGCCCTTCGGCAAATTGCCGATCACCGGGCCGAACGGCCTGAGGCCGATGGATCAATATGCCAGACCCTGGTCCGGCGCCCGCGGCACCCGCATCGCCATCGTCGTCAGCGGTCTCGGCCTCAGTCAGACCGGCACGCAGCGCGCCATCGAGAAGCTTCCGGAAGAGATAACGCTTGCCTTCGCAGCCAGCGGCAACAGCCTGCAGCGCTGGATGCAGGATGCGCGTCGCGGCGGCCACGAAATCTTGATTCAGGTTCCGTTTGAACCCTTCGACTATCCGGGCAACAATCCCGGTCCCGACACGCTTCTGACCTCGCTATCCGCCGCCAGGAATATCGACAACCTGCACAAGGCGATGGGCAAGATCACCAATTATACCGGCGTCATGAACTATCTCGGCGGCCGGTTCCTGTCGAATGCCGGCGCCATGGAGCCGGTGTTGCGTGATGTCGGCAAGCGCGGCCTGCTTTTCCTCGATGACGGTTCGTCAGCCCAATCCAAGTCCGGAACCCTCGCCAAGACGCTGGAAGTGCCGCATGCCTTTGCTGATGTGCAGCTTGATGGAGAATTGCAGCAGGATGCCATCCTGAAGAAGCTCGACGAGCTAGAGCGCATTGCCCGCCGCAATGGCTCGGCAATCGGAGTTGCCTCCGCCTTCGACGAAAGCGTCGACGCCATCAGCAAATGGAGCGAGGAAGCCGCCATGCGCGGCATCGAAATCGTCGCGGTCTCGGCGCTGGCCGAAGACCCCAAGCATCCATGATCCCCTGGAGAAGAAGATGAGCAAGCCCCACGCGCCCGTGCGAGCCGAAGACCTGCCCTACCGTCCCTGCGTCGGCATCATGGTGCTGAACCGCGATGGCCTCGTTTGGGCCGGCAAACGCATTCCGATCGGCAATTCCGAATATGACGGCTCGCCGCAGCTCTGGCAAATGCCGCAGGGTGGCATTGATGAGGGCGAGGACCCGCTGAAAGCCGCCTATCGCGAGCTCTATGAGGAGACGGGCATGAAAACCGTGACCCTACTGGCGGAAGCAAAGGACTGGATCAACTACGACCTGCCGCCGCAGCTGATCGGCATCGGCCTCAAGGGGAAATACCGCGGCCAGACGCAGCGCTGGTTTGCCTTCCGCTTTGACGGCGACGAGAGCGAAATCGCCATCAACCCGCCGCCGGGCGGCCATGAGCCGGAATTCGATGCCTGGGAATGGAAGCCTATGGCAGTGCTGCCCGAGCTGATCGTCGCCTTCAAGCGGCCGGTCTACGAAAAGGTCGTTGCCGAGTTCGAGCATCTCGCCGGCCTGAAGGCCGAGGATTAAACGAGGAAATCCGGCCACCGACAGGTGGCCGGATCCATATAACGATTATTCTGCGGAATCGGCAGAATCGGCGTTGAGCTGGCCGTATTTGGCTTCGCCGATCTTTCCGAGCAGCTCCAGCTGAGTTTCCAGGAAGTCGATATGACCTTCCTCGTCGATCAGCAGCTGTTCGAACAGCTTCATCGACACATAGTCGCCGGCATCATGACAGATGTCGCGGGACTTCTTGTAGGCCGTGCGGGCGTCATATTCGCCGGCAAGATCTGCCTCCAGCACTTCCTTGACATTCTGGCCGATACGCAGAGGCGCAAGCGTCTGCAGGTTCGGATGTCCTTCTAGGAAAATGATGCGGGCTACGAGACGGTCGGCGTGCTGCATCTCTTCGATGGACTCAGCGCGTTCCTTCTTGGCGAGCTTAGTATAGCCCCAATCCTCGAGAAGCCGGTAGTGAACCCAATATTGATTGACTGCGCCAAGCTCGAGAAACAGCGCCTCGTTAAGCCGCTCGATGACTTTTTTGTCGCCTTTCAATGTCCGCTCTCCTGTTGTCTTCATGAAATTTTTTCAGGCGGGACATGAAATCAAATATTTCGGCTTCCGTCGAGTGGCGACGGGCATGATAATCTTCGGTTGTCTGTATAATGATATCAACGACATTCGGGAAACAGCCGCAGCAACGGCCGCGCTTTTCCATGGCGTGATAGACCTTGGCGGGGACGATGAGCTGCCAACAGTCCTGATCCAGGAACTCGTTGATGACGTCCCGGATTTCCTTGTCGGTGATATAATTACAGCTACAAACCAGCATTCTTCGCTCAGTCCGTCAAACATGACATCTGCTGTCTTGTTATCTGCTAAAGAAGACGCTCTTTGTCAAGAAAGAAACGACTCATTTTTATCGGCGGGCGAAGCGGGCGGCACAGCCATGCCGCCGCAAAGCCCTGGATCTCAATGGAAATTGCGGCCTCTGGGCATGACATTTGCCGTTTCGGCGATATCGCTGCGTCCTTCCGTCGCTGGACCGGTATTGCGCGTCAGCAGATCCGCTGAGACGTGCCTCTTCCTTTGCCTGTGATCCATGGTCGGCCGCAGCACCTCGTCCGCCCGGTCGCTGACGCCGAAACGCCGCGCCTCACGTTGCAGGATACCCAGCGCCGAGGTCATGTCTTCGATGTAGTCGACCACCACATGAATGACGCCGCTTTCGCTCTGCAGACGGCCGCGAATCTTGACCAGCCGCGCGCCCATGACGATGGCGCGATATTTGTCGAATATTTTCGGCCAGACGATCGCATTGGAGACGCCGGTCTCGTCCTCCAGCGTCATGAAGATCACTCCGTTGGCCGAACCCGGCCGTTGGCGCACCAGCACCAGACCCGCGATCGTTACCATCCGTCCATTCGCCACATTGGGCAAATCCCGGTTCGGCACGATACCGATATTGGCGAAATCGGCGCGCAGGAACGAAACCGGATGGGCCTTCAGGGATAGCGACAGATAACGATAATCCTCGATGACCTGCTCACCAGGCAGCATCTCGGGCAGGGTAACGGCCGGCTCGACCTGCAAGTCTGCGTGATTGCCGAGATCGAACAGGGGAAGCTTTTCGGCAGCACTGCCGGCATCGAGCGCCCGCACCGCCCAGAGCGCCTCACGCCGGCTCAAACCCATGGAGCCGAAGGCATCGGCATCCGCCAGTCGCTCGATCTGCGACTTGCCAAGCCCGGAACGCAGCCAGAGATCGCGCACGGATTGATAACCGTCGCCCCGGCGCGCGACCAACTGCTCCATTTCATCTCCAGACAGGCCTTTGACCTGCCGGAAACCGAGACGGACGGCACGGCTCGTCCTGATATCGTCTCGCATCGTCGCATGGCGCGGCTCGATCGCGTTCTTGTCGAAGCGCGCTTCCTCCAGCAGGCAATCCCACTGGGAATGATTGACATCCACCGGCCGCACCTCGACGCCATGCTCGCGCGCATCGCGCACCAGCTGCGCCGGCGCATAAAAGCCCATCGGCTGGGCGTTGAGGATCGCCGCACAGAAGACATCGGGATAGTAGGTCTTCAGCCAGGAGGAGGCATAGACGAGAAGAGCAAAGGACGCCGCGTGGCTTTCAGGGAAGCCGTATTCGCCGAAACCTTCAATCTGGCTGAAACAGCGCTCGGCAAAGTCTTGAGGGTAACCGTTCGCAACCATGCCTGAAACCATGTCCTGCTTGAATTCGTCCACCTTTCCCGTACGTTTGAACGTCGCCATGGATCGGCGTAGCCGATCGGCCTTGGCGGGCGAAAATCCAGCCGCAGTAATGGCGATCTGCATCGCCTGTTCCTGAAATAGAGGCACTCCCAACGTTCTTTCTAGGACCGCTTTCAATTCCGGACGGTGGTATTCGATCGGTCGATTCTGAAGAACGTCATCCCGTCGTTTGAGATAGGGATGCACCATATTACCCTGGATGGGACCGGGCCGGACGATCGCCACCTCGATAACCAGATCATAGAATCTGCGGGGTTTAAGACGCGGCAACATGCTCATCTGCGCCCGGCTTTCGATCTGGAAGACGCCGATCGTATCGGCGCGGCAAATCATGTCATAGACCGGTACGCGGTCGGGATATTCGCCACTCCCGAGATCGGCAAGTTCCTTCTTCACGTCGTAATGCAGCAGCAGCAGGTCGAAGGCCTTGGCGAGACAGGTCAGCATGCCGAGCGCCAGCACGTCGATCTTCAATATATTGAGATTGTCGAGATCGTCCTTGTTCCATTCGATCATGTAGCGATCGTCCATCGCCGTATGCATGATCGGCACCACTTCATCCAGCCGATCCCGCGTAATGACGAAGCCGCCGACATGCTGCGTCAGATGCCGAGGAAACCCCATCAGTGTAGAGGCATAGGACAGCACGTTCTTGGTCGTCTTGTCGGTGAGATCGAGGCCGGCGAGCTTTGCTTCCCGATCGGACAGCTCCTCGGTCGACCAGCCCCAGACGCCGCTCGCAAGGGCAGACTGCACATCCTCCGACATGCCGAAGGCTTTCGCCACTTCGCGGCCGGCCGAGCGTGCTCGGTAACTGGTGACCGCCGCCGTCAGCCCCGCATGCTCCTTATAGTAATGCCTGTAGATGAACTGGATAACCTCTTCGCGCTTCTCATGCTCGAAATCGACATCGATATCCGGTGGCTCCTCGCGTTCCGTGGAGATGAAGCGCTCGAACAAGAGGGTCGTGATTTCCGGATTGACTTCGGTAATCCGGAGACAATAACAGACCGTCGAATTGGCGGCAGAACCGCGCCCCTGGCACAGGATATTCTGACTGCGGGCATATTCCATGATGCGATGCACCGTCAGGAAATAGGGCTCATATTGCCGCTCTCGAATAAGAACGAGCTCATGATCGATCTGTTTGGCGACCTTTTCGGGGATTCCATTGGGATAGCGCCAGTTCGCACCCTCCCGCGTCAACCGCTCCAGCGTTTCCGAAACGGTCTCTCCCTCAGTGCTTTCATCGGGATAATTATGCTTCAGCTCGTCCAGCGAAAAAGAAAGCCGGCTAAAGAACTTCTGCGTATTGGCGAGGGCCTTCGGATAATCCTTGAAGAGGCGACCCATCTCGGCAGCATCCTTCAAATAACGTTCGGCATTCGCCGCCAGCTTGAAGCCGGCCTCGGCGATCGGGACATGCTCGCGGATCGAAACGACAATATCGGCAAGCGGCTTGCGTTCGGTTGCGTGGTAGAGCGGCTGGTTGCTGGCGATCAGCCGCACGCCGTTTCGAATCGCGATGATGGAGAGCGTGGCAAAAACCAGCCGGTCCCGACCGTCATAGGCCGGCGACAGGACCATATGAAACTTCCTGCCAAAGCGCATCCATAGCCGCTTGAGGCATTGTTCCAGCCTTGCCTGGCCTTCCGTCGTCTCCACGCTGTCAGCATCGGGAACGAGCGCCAGCATCATCTCGTCGCCCCATTCCATGAGGTCGCTTTCGTTGAGGATGCAAACGCCCTTTTCACCGCGCAGATTGCCCGCGCTCAACAGACGACAAAGATGGGCCCAGCCCTTGCGGTTCTGCGGATAGGCAAGAATGTCGGGCGTGCCGTCCGAAAAGACCAGGCGGGCGCCGGGCTGGAAAGGGACCGGCTTCAGGAGCGGCTTTTCGGGCTTTCCTTTGGCTCGACGTTCAATGTTTTCCTCGGGGGTCCTCTTATATTCCTCCCAGAGAACCTTGGTATGCGCATGCGCCTTGACCACGCCGGCAACCGAATTACGATCGGCAATTCCAAATCCGGAAAGCTTAAGAAGAGCAGCCTGTATCACCATCTCCTCCGGATGCGAGGCACCTTCGAGAAAGGAAAAATTCGTTCTTACCCCAATCTCGAAGAAGGGCGCCGGTTCGTGAAAGCTCGGATGCGCGCTCATGCGAAGACCCCATGCATGTACCAGTCCGGCGGCGTTGCGGTCTGGCCGTAGAGGCCCTTGCGGAACAGCCAGAAACGATGTCCCTCTTCGTCCTCGATCTGGAAATAATCGCGGGCAGGTTCTTCCTTTTCCTCGACCCACCATTCCGCCGAAAGCCGCTCCGGCCCTTCGGCCCGGCTGACCCGATGCATGACGCGCCGCCAGCGGAACTGCCGGGGAGGACCGTCAGGCACTTCGGCGGCAACGGTTTCGACCAGTTCCGGCATACGGAACAGCCGCAACGGCCGTTCGCCCCTGAAAAAGCCGCGGCCGGCATATTCTCTGCCTGTCCGCCGGCGAGCCGCGAGGATTTGCATGGCCGGCACCGGCCGGGCGGCCCGTTCGGGAATATGGCTTTCCCTGAGCTCGAAACCCTGCAGGCAATCCGGGCCCAGCCGCGCCGCAACCCGGTCGACGAAGGCGGCAAGTGACGTACCTTGCCGGTCCTCTCCGACGAAATCGCCCTGCAGCGCATCGAAGGGAGCGTGCTGCAGCACATTGAGACGGACAATCTCGAAACCATATCCCGCATCGATATCGTCATGAATGGCGGTGAAGCGCTCGTTAAACAGGCTGGCGATCCGGCCCGGCTCCCGCAGCGGCTGCGATGCTCCGGCGGCGATACGGAAGACCGCTCCATCCACCCTGAACAGCAAAAGCTCGAAGGAGCGGCCGCCGACGCCACGCGCCTCCAGCCCCGGCTTCAGCGTTTCGGCAAGCATATGGGCGAGCTGCAGAATATCGGCTTCCGCCTGCACCGGCTCGGCAAGCCGGCGCTCGGCGGATAGTTGCGCCACCGGCCGGCGTGGCGAAATCGGCTCCTCGATGAGACCGACAGCCTGATCGAGCCGCAACAGCACCTGTGCGCCGAAGCGACGGGCAAGCGGCGCCCGTGGCGCCGCCAGGAGATCGCCCACCTGCTTCAGGCCCATCTTCTGCAAGGCGGCAACGGTCTCCTCGCCAAGCCGCAGCGACGCCACCGGCAGCGGCGCCAGCGCCTCCTCCATGGCTTCAGGGGGAACGATGCGGCTCTCTTCGAAGCGGGCAACCGCCCAGGAGAGGCCCGGCGCGGAGGAAATCGCGCCGCGCACGTCGAGCCCGAGCCGGGAAATCCGGATCAATATATCCTCGAGCAGCGCCTCTTCGCCGCCGAAGAGATGGGCGCAGCCGGTAATATCGAGAAAGAGGCCATCCTTGCCGTCGATTGCCACCAGTGGCGTATAGCGATCGCACCAGTCGGCGATCGCCTCCAGCAGCTTGCGATCCGCCACAAGATCTTCCTCGATGACATCGAGGGTAGGGCAGATCGCCCGGGCCTCCGCCACGCCCTGGCCGCGCTTCAGGCCGATCATCTCCGCCCGCTCGTTGAGCGCGGTCAGCCGCATGGCATTGTTCAGCCTGCCGGCACAGACGAGCGGCGGCGTTTCAAGCCTGCCTGTCGAACGCCAGGACAGGCCCCAGCGCTTGCGCGCGATGCGGTCGGTCGGCAGATGCGGAAAGGTCAGCGCCAGAATGCGCTGCGTGTTCGCCGGGAAGGGCAGGGTGCTGAGCATCGGAGACAGGGGCAAAGCGGCGGTCATGGGCATTCCACTCCAGGGTTATGGAAAGAGGCGCGGGGTTGCGGCTCTTTTCCAAGGTCAGACGAAAGGCCGGATGACCGATGCTGCCGCCAAGCACCGATCCGTCCGGCAGGGGCCGCGCCTGCGCCGGCGCGGGTTCGACGGAAAAGCGGAAGAGGGCGCTGCTCGCTTCCTCTTCGCCTCCCTGCCGCAATAAAAACAGGGGCCGGCCTGCCGCCTTGGCCCTGAGCGCCAGTCGCCGGCTTTCCGTCAGCCCGAAACGCGCGGGATTGCCGCGCACTTCCAGGATGACGACCGCAAAGGCCGCGCTGGCAAGCGCTGCTTCCGCCAGCCAGAGCGCTTCCTCCAGCTTGCGCGGAGATGCCTGCAGGAAGCCGGCCGGCTCCAGTCCGAAATCCATGATCCCGATGGCATAGGGCAGGCCCGCCTCCATCGCGGCGACCGTATCGCCGATCCAGAGAACCGGGGATATGGCCGCATCCGTGCCGGCGGCTTGCGCATGAAGCCGCGCGGCAAGAGCAAGGGTAAAGCCGCTGGCCGCGCCCGCATCACGCAGGCCCAGCGAGCGGATTTCCGTCAATGCATCCAGCGGCACGCCACCCTGCATCGCGTCATCGAGGTCCTCGACCCCGACCGCAAGCAAGGATTGGGCAGCCCCCGCCGAACCGGGCCTTGGCTTCTCCGCCAGCGTCTCATGCGCCGCCGCGGCCAGCGCCGGTATCGGCCTGCCTTCCAGTCGGGCAATGGTTTCACGCAGGGCAAAAAGCATTTTCCCCGCCACGGCGGCCTCGGCCATGACGTTCACTCCAGATTGATAATGTTCCTGTTATGTTCTTATGGATTCCAGAGGTCGGAAAAAGAGTCAACACCAATTTATAAGAAAATATTCCTGTGCGCAGAGCCGAATGATTGGAGTCTATTCAAGCTGAAATCTGAATCCGCCCTAAAATCAAACAGGTAGGCCATGGTGCCGTCCGAAAGCCGTTCAAAGACTTTTCGGCATCATGCCCCAATCCGCTCTCGTAAAAGCTGCGCAAAGTCTCTATATGACCAGCTAAGGAAGGAAGCATTCATGGCTCGCATTGACCAGAGCGAGGATTGGCGGGACCGCCACGCGCCCTCAATCAGCACATTTGAATCTCTGGCTATGGAGGCTTACAGCCACTTGCCGGATGAATTCCGCTCGCTCACCGGCAACCTCATCATCCTCATCGAAGATTTTCCCGATGACGATGTCTTCGAGGATATGGCGCTGGAAACGCCCTTCGACCTGCTCGGCCTTTTCGAGGGTCGCGGCATATCGGAGCGCTTCACCGCCCAGACAGGCGAAATGCCGAACAAGATCCGCCTCTACCGCCGGCCGATCATAGATTACTGGGCGGAAAACGAGGAAACTCTCGGCGATATCATCACCCATGTCCTGATCCATGAGATCGGCCATCATTTCGGCCTGAGCGACGAGGATATGGAACGCATCGAGGCGAGCGCCGAGGAAGCAACGGATCGGTGAGGCATTCACGCCTGTAACGAATTACTCGCTTCAGATCTGGATATGATCGCTGCTATAGACCCCAAAAGAAATGAAGGGTTTGTCACTGTCATCGAGAGCAATTCTACGATGCCTCTATGGCAAAACTCGCACATAAGAACTTCATCTCTCCATAAGTATCTAAATCGAACACCTTAAATCGAGTGTGCTCGAAAAATGGTGATCTGCAAGGCTCTATCTCGATAGAGATTCCCCATAGGGAATTTAAATCTCCCATTTTCAATTCTGTGCAGCCATCAAAGTAATATTTTAGCGCCCTATCGGAACGAAGGTCATTCGCGCGCATCTCAAAATAAATATTTGAACCGTACGTAGGGTCCTGAAGATTCCTAGCGATCCTGAAGTCGACGATAGTCCTGTATTCCATTGGTTTCAGAGAATGAAACAGGCTAATATCACCCGATATTATCACTCTCCTCGACCTTCCTATTATTGCTCGGAAAGCTTCATCTCCGGATCGTAATCCTTGCCGGCGACTTCCTTGACGACGGCCTGGCCGCATTCCATCCGGCCGCTCCCGGCATTGAAGGCATAGGTCGGCGAGCCCGAGAGCTCCCAGCCCTTGTTCAGCGCTGCCGATACCTTGTGGCAGAAAGAAGCGTCATCGGGGCCGGTGAGGAAGCGGTAGAGTTTCATCAAAGCGTCTTTCGTAAATATAAGCCCTCACCCTGAGCTTGTCGAAGGGCGATGGCGCTGCGTGATCAGGCGAGCTTTATGGACGAGTCTTTTCGCCTGGACAAGATGCAGCCGTTCCATCATCCGTCCGCCGAGGTTCACGACATTGAGATCGGCGGCACCCGGTTCGGCAAAGGCTGATATGATCGCCTCAGCCTCGGCAACAGCCGCTTCATCCGGACCAAAATGCCGGTTGGCGGCCTCGATCTGGCTCGGATGAATCAGCATCTTGCCGGAAAAGCCCATGGTGATGCCCTGGGCGCATTCGGCGTCGAGCGCGTCCATATCCTTGAAATCGTTGAAAACGCTGTCGATGGCCTCAAGCCCATAGGCACTGACGGCCAACACCACCTGCATCAGCCAGGGCACGAGATAGGCGCGGCCCGGCTGCGGCAGCACTCCCGTCTCCTTTCTGAGATCGTTGAGGCCGACGACGAAGCAATCGAGCCTGCTGCCCGACGTACGCCCGGCCTCGGCGATCGAAGCGGCATTCAGGATGCCGCGCGGGGTCTCGATCATCGCCCAGATGCGCAAGTTTTCCGGCGCGTCGGCCTCCGCAAGCCTGTCACTGACAAGCATCACGTCCTGCGGCTCGTCCACCTTGGGCAGCAGCACCGCATCCGGCTCCAGCTCCACGACCAGCGCCAGATCCTCGGCGCCGAAATTGGAGGAAAGCGCATTGATGCGGATGATCCGCTCCTTGGCCGATAGCGGAGACGAGGCGAAGAACGCCCGCAAATTCTCCCGCGCCTCGGCCTTCTTTTCCGGCGAAACCGAATCTTCGAGATCGAAGATGACAGCATCGCAATCAAGGCTGGCAAGCTTTTCCAGAGCGCGGCGGTTGATGGCGGGGACACTCAGGACCGAACGGCGCAGGCGGGCGGGGCGGGAAGAAGAGGATTGGCTCATAGCGCCGTTTTGCCGCGCTTTTAATCTCCAGGCAAGTCAACAAAAAGCCACGCTCCTCTTGCAGATGAAAAGGAACAGGCCCACATTGCTGTAAGTAGAGAGGTCTCGACCATGCAGAATATCCGTTCCCTGTTCATCGCGCTTGCCGGTATCACCGTGTTTGCAGCCATGGCGCTGTTTACCGTTTCGCTGACGCTTGCCGTCGGCGGTATCCTGACCGTGCTTATGGCAGCCCGTGCGATTTCGCTTCGCATGAAGCCGGCACCGGTGCGCGCCAAGACGAACAGCCAGCGCGAAATGCGCATCTGGAACGACGGTCGCGGCACGATCATCGATCTCTGACGTCGAACACAGGGCAGCGGCAGCCTGTTTGCAGGCTGCCGAACGCATTTGCCTCGATCTGGACCTATGTCTGGTGGGCAGGCTGCGACTAAAGAGCCGCGTTTTAGAGCATTTCCAAGATTCTCCTTCATTTCGGGCCGGATTTGCTCTATTGGCGGGATAATTCGTGCTTTAGACGAGAATGAAGGCAGGACCCCATGGACAAGTTCGTGAAGTTGACCGGTGTCGCAGCACCCCTCCCGGTCGTCAATGTCGATACCGACATGATCATCCCGAAGGATTATTTGAAGACCATCAAGCGCACCGGTCTTGGCAAGGGCCTCTTTGCTGAAGCCCGCTACCATGAAGATGGTTCGCTGAACCAGGATTTCGTGCTGAACAAGCCGGCCTATCAGAATGCCAAGATCCTCGTCGCCGGCGACAATTTCGGCTGCGGTTCCTCGCGTGAACACGCGCCTTGGGCGCTCCTCGACTTCGGCATCCGCTGCGTCATATCCACAAGCTTCGCCGACATCTTCTACAACAACTGCTTCAAGAACGGCATCCTGCCGATCAAGGTCAGCCAGGAAGATCTCGACAAGCTGATGGACGACGCCTCGCGCGGCTCCAACGCCATCCTGACGATCGATCTGGAAAACCTCGAAATCACCGGCCCGGACGGCGGTTCGCTCAAGTTCGAACTCGACGAATTCAAGCGCCATTGCCTGCTGAACGGCCTCGACGATATCGGCCTGACGCTGGAGAAATCCTCCGCGATCGACACTTACGAAAAGTCGAACGCCGCGTCGCGCCCCTGGGCCGCCTGATCGGTTTCATCATTGTTTTGCGCTTCGAAGCCGGGCCTTACAGCCCGGCTTTTTTCATGCGTAGAACCTCCCTCTCCCCGTCAAAACGGGGAGAGGGCTGGGGTGAGGGGCAGCGGGCCATCGACTTGATGGAGGTCTATGATTGTTTCGCCCAGGAAGAGCGGGGCGACACCTTCCACCATCTTTGCAGATCGCCCATGACAAATAGCGACAAGACCGGGCAATCACCCTCTTCGAGAAAAGCCCCTCACCCTAACCCTCTCCCCACTTGCGGAGAGAGGGGACTATTCCGCGAAAGCAGCTCAATACCATCTTTCCTATCCATTGTAATATGATCGACAAGAAGGGGGTCCATATAAGCCTGCCGAGGCCATTGCGGCCTCTCCTCCCGTCTTAATTCCTCTCCACGCAATGGAGCCCATCCATGACATCCCTTCCTATTGTCGGCGCCGCCATGACGCTTGACGACGTCGAAACCCATCGCAACTGGCTGCTCGAAAAGCCGCGCGATCTGGAACTGCAGAGCTTCGTCGAAGCCGAAGTTTTGAACGGCGACTGGCAGCCGCTGGCCGAGCGCGCCCGCAAGCTGCTCGATGGCCATCAGGGCCGCCTCGGCATTCACGGCCCGTTCTGGGGCTTCGTCATTGCCTCGCAGGACCCGGATGTCCGCGCTGTCGTTTCCAAGCGCCTGCTGCAGGCGCTCGACGTCTGCGCCAATATCGGCGCCACGCAGATGGTAGTCCATAGCCCCTATACGTCCTGGTCCTACAACAACCTCGACAACAACAAGGGCGAGCGGGAAAAGATCATCGAATATACGCATCTGACGCTCAAGGATGCGGTGAAGCGTGCCGAGGATATCGGGCTCACCATGGTCATCGAGAATATCGAGGACAAGGATCCCCATATCCGCGTCGGACTTGCCGACAGCTTCAACTCGCCCGCCGTCGCCGTGTCGATCGACACCGGCCATGCCCATTATGCCCATGGCTACACGGGCGCACCGCCGGTCGATTATTACGTCCACGCCGCCGGCAACCGCCTGCAGCATGTCCATCTGCAGGATGCCGATGGCTATGCCGACCGTCACTGGAGCCTCGGCGAAGGCAATATCCACTGGCGCGCCGTCTTCGCCGCGCTTGCCAAGCTCGACAGCAATCCGCGTTTGATCATCGAGATCAAGGACAAGTCGAAGATCCCCGCATCGGCTGCTTATCTGGCCTCGCTTGGTTTGGCCGAGTAACCGATCATCGGTGAGAGCCGGTCGAGGCAATCACCCGCCCTCGTGGTTCGAGACGGCCTTGCAGGCCTCCTCACCATGAGGGCTGGTTCTCTCGCCCGGCTAGCAGCTCGCTCCGCCCTCATCCTGAGCTTATCGAAGGATCAGGGAGGCCCATGATCGAGCAAAAGACCCCCCCTCGCCCAGAGGAGGCCTAAAGGGCCGTCTCGAAGGGCGAGGGGTGGTGGGTTATACTCAAAAGCCCGAAAACCGTACCGTTGCGGCCGCTTCCTCGCTTGAAAAGCCGCATTTGCAGGTCTAAAAACCCCGCAACTTTTTCTTTTGCGGAGGCTTCCCCATGACAGTGCGCAATCTCTTCCTTCTGCCCGGCGACGGCATCGGCCCCGAGGCCATGGGTGAAGTTCGCAAGATCATCGCTTACATGAACGAGGCCAAGAACGCCGGCTTCGTCACCGACGAAGGCCTTGTCGGGGGCAGTGCCTATGACGCGCATGGCGCGGCGATCTCCGATGCCGACATGGAAAAGGCAATGGCCGCCGACGCCGTTCTCTTCGGCGCCGTCGGCGGTCCGAAGTGGGATGACGTGCCTTACGAAGTGCGTCCGGAAGCCGGCCTGCTGCGTCTGCGCAAGGATCTCCAGCTGTTTGCAAACCTGCGCCCGGCCATCTGCTATCCGGCGTTGGCATCCGCTTCCTCGCTGAAGCCGGAGCTGGTCGACGGCCTCGATATCCTCATCATCCGCGAGCTCACCGGCGGCGTCTATTTCGGCGAGCCGAAGGAAATCATCGATCTCGGCAACGGCCAGAAGCGCGGCATCGACACCCAGATCTATGACACCTACGAGATCGAGCGCATTGCCGGCGTCGCCTTCGAACTGGCGCGCACCCGCAACAACCGCGTCTGCTCGATGGAAAAGCGCAACGTCATGAAGTCTGGCGTGCTCTGGAACCAGGTCGTCACCACGACGCACAAGGAAAAATATGCCGACGTTCAGCTCGAGCACATGCTGGCCGACGCCGGCGGCATGCAGCTCGTGCGCCAGCCGAAGCAGTTCGACGTCATCGTCACCGACAACCTCTTCGGCGACATGCTCTCCGACGTCGCCGCCATGCTCACCGGCTCGCTCGGCATGCTGCCATCGGCCTCGCTTGGCGCACCCGACGCCAAGACCGGCAAGCGCAAGGCGCTCTACGAGCCGGTGCACGGCTCGGCTCCCGACATCGCCGGCAAGGGCATTGCCAACCCGATCGCCATGATCGCCTCCTTCGCCATGTGCCTGCGTTACTCCTTCAACCTGATTGCTGAAGCAGACGCGCTGGAAAAGGCCATCGCCAACGTGCTCGACAGCGGCATTCGCACCGGCGACATCATGTCGGCAGGCAGCCGCCAGGTCGGCACGGCCGAGATGGGCGATGCCATCCTTGCCGAATTCAAGGCTCTCTCGGCATAAATCGCCAGCTATATTTCACGTGAAACATCAACCCCGCACTGCGCGCGCAGTGCGGGTTTTTTCTTTGGTCGCCACGAAACACCCATAAGCCACAGCCTGGTGAAACGATCGCCGGCGGCCTTAAAATTACTGTTACAGGAGCCTGCTAGGCGTGGTTGCGGACTTGATTGGAAGTTCGAAGACGGACGGTGGACATGCAGGCGATCTTGACGTCTCTCGACAGGCGTTGGCGACGAAGCGACGCGCGGCTTGCGCCGTGCCATTGGAAGATCTGTCTTTTCCTGACGGCCAATATCGTTCTTCTTTCCGCTTTGCTGTTCGACTGGCCTGTCGGCGCTACCATCAAGAACCTGTCGCCATCCCTTCGCTTCTTTGGCGGGGCGCTGACCGATTTCGGCGATTCCGGCTGGATCATCATAATCAGCGCCTTCCTGTTTTTTGAAGGCTGGGCCGGCAGCAGGCTCCTTCACTCGCAACGCTGCCGTTGCCAGGCACTGCGCATTTGCCAGATCGGCGGCTATCTGCTGACGACCATCGTGCTTTCCGGCCTTTTAGCCAATCTGCTGAAGCGCGCCATCGGCCGCGCCCGGCCCACGCATTTCGCTGACTGGGGTCCCTTCGGCTTCTCGCCCTTCAACGGTCGCGCCAGTTTCGAAAGCTTCCCATCGGGCCATGCCACCACCATTGGCGCCCTTTTCGTCGCGCTTGCATTCCTTTTCCCGCGCTATCGCTACATCTTTGCCGCATGCGCCCTCTGGCTGGCGATTACCCGTGTCATGATCGGCGCGCATTATCCGAGCGACGTCATGGCCGGTCTTGCGCTCGGCGGATGGTTCTCCTTCATGACCGCGATCGTCTATACCCGCTACGGCCTGCTCTTCCGCATAAACGCCGCCGGTTGGCCGACGCCCAAATGGCCGCTGTTGAGGGGCAAGTAAGCCTTCGACCCTCGGCGGCCATATCGCTCGAAAACTCCCAGCCACGCTGTAAAATGAAGCTGTGCGCATGAACGGGCAGGGGAATTCCTTCAGCGTCGACCCGCAGCCGCACCGCAAAGGTTGCCAAGCTCATCGGGCATTCATATATCTGACAGGGTACCGACCGCCAAAAACGGTCAACCCGATTTCGTTTCCACTGCGATGAAAACCATGGATGCCGGCCCGATACGTTTGAGCGAAAGACAACTGGGATTGATTTCCCGGGCGCTCGCCGAGCCGCGCCGTGTGCAGATCCTGAAAGAAATCGGCAAGCGGACCGAGCCTATGCCCTGCAGCATTCTCAACGAGTGCCACACCGTCAGCGCCGCAACCATCTCCCACCATGTCAAGGAACTGGAAAACGCCGGTCTCATCGAGATCCAGCGCGAGGGCAAGTTCGCAAATCTCGTGCTGTGCCGCGACGTCCTGAACGCCTATATGGCGGAGCTTTCCAGAATTTAAAAAATTCGTCTTTGCAATTCGTATCCCTCGCTCTTGTATCAATTAGATGATTATCTAAATATCAAAGTGACAGCGGCGAACGGTTTTCGGGTCGCGCACGTCAAACAGTTTGATGATTATAAAATTGTCTAACAATTATCTGAGGAAGATGACATGAGCAAACTGACAGGCAAGGTCGCAATCGTGACCGGAGCATCCAAGGGTATCGGCGCGGGCATCGCCAAGGCGATCGGCGAGGCGGGCGCGGCCGTCGTGGTCAACTATGCCTCGAGCCGCGAAGGTGCTGACAAGGTGGTTGCGGAAATTACCGCCAAGGGCGGCAAGGCGATCGCAGTCCACGGCGACGTTTCAAAATCCGAAGACGTCAAGCGGCTCTTTGAAGAAACGAAACAGGCCTTCGGCAGCATCGACATTCTCGTCAACAATGCCGGCGTCTACCAATTCGCATCGATAGAAGAGTTCACCGAGGAAGAATTCCATCGTGAATTCAACATCAACGTGCTGGGCACGCTGCTGACCACGCGCGAAGCCGTCAAGCATTTCGGCCCGGAGGGCGGCAATATCATCAACATCGGCTCCAACGCCGTCAGCATGAACCTGCCGACCGCCTCGGTCTATACGGCAACCAAGGCTGCCGTGAACTCCATCACCCAGGTCCTTGCCAAGGAACTCGGACCGCGGAATATCCGGGTCAACAACCTGGCGCCGGGCGGCGTCGAGACCGAGGGCGTCGTTGCGGCAGGCGTCATCGGCAGTGACTTTGAGAAGCATCTCGTCTCGCAGACGCCGCTTGGCCGCCTCGGTCAACCGACGGACATCGCACCGATCGCCGTCTTCCTGGCGTCGCAGGATTCTCACTGGCTGACGGGTGAAACCATCTATGCCGGCGGCGGCCTGAAGTAATTATCCTTTGCGATGTCGCTCTCCGAAAAGAGGGCGGTTTGCCGGGCGTGACACAACCGCACGCCCGGCCATTATGTTAGCAAGCGATTGCCAAACCACTCCATTTTCCTATTTAGTAGGTGTGCTCGGGTTTTCCGCATAGCACCGCTGTCGACCGTGCCGCGCCGCGACATCTCGTCCGCGAAATTTCAAAACAGATCGCGTCTTCAATGCGATCCAACACAACAGCTGATGTCATCGAACTCCCCTAATATCCGCCGGCGATCGCTGTCGTGAAAAACAAACGGAGGACGTTTTTATGAATACCGCCAATACCAAATCGAAACTGGGCACCCGCACCAATCTCAGCGAAGATGCGACACGCGATATTTCCGCGGCGCTGACCGCGCTGCTGGCGGATGTCTTTGCGCTCTATCTGAAAACCAAGAATTTCCATTGGCACATGAGCGGGCCGCATTTCCGCGACTATCACCTGCTGCTGGACGAGCAGGGCGATCAGATTTTTGCGATGACCGACCCCATGGCCGAACGCGCCCGCAAGATCGGCGGCACCACGCTGCGGTCGATCGGCCAGATCGCCAAGCTTCAGCGCATTCCGGACAACGACGCCGAATATGTCGACCCACAGGACATGCTGGCCGAGCTCGCGGACAACAACCTCAAGCTTTCAGCCGAAATCCGCGCTGTGCACGACGTCTGCGACGAATATGGTGATATCGCCACCGCCAGCCTTCTCGAAAACTGGCTGGACGAGACGGAACGCCGCACCTGGTTCCTGTTCGAATCCACCCGCAAGTCAAACCGCTAGTCACAGCGACATCCGCTGCTGGGCGCAATTGGCCAGTGGCGGATGCCATAAGCTCGATTTCCTCGCTCCCGCCTCGGTGGAAACGAGGAAATCCTTGACTCCTGTGGAAAACCTCTTAGAACCGGCGACGGAAAAGGAAGACTTCCATGGCTCGCTTCGAACAGATCGAATGCTTCAGTCACCTGGCGGAATGCGCCGGGCCGGACGTCTATTTTCCGGTTTCTTCCAAAACCAAGGCCAAAACGACGACGAAAACCGTCTGACGTCTCTGGCCTGCCGCTCTCTCCCCGGCTCGGTCGGGGACAGGAACCGGTCGTCATGGCCGCGGTTCCCCCCTCGCCAAAGAGGAGAGAAGAGAAAGAGAGCTTGAGAAATGGGTTTCAAAGTAGCAGTAGCGGGCGCGACCGGGAATGTCGGCCGTGAAATGCTCAACATCCTGTCCGAACGCGGCTTTCCGGCCGATGAAGTCGTGGCGCTCGCATCCGCCCGCTCGCAGGGAACCGAGGTTTCCTATGGCGACCGGACGCTGAAGGTTTCCAACCTGGAGAACTACGATTTCTCCAACACCGACATTTGCCTGATGTCGGCCGGCGGAGACGTTTCGAAGAAGTTCTCGCCGAAGATCGGCGCCCAGGGCTGCGTCGTCATCGACAACTCCTCTGCCTGGCGCTACGACGCCGACGTGCCGCTGATCGTGCCGGAGGTCAATCCGGATGCCATTACGCAGTTCACCAAGCGCAACATCATCGCCAACCCGAATTGCTCGACCGCTCAGCTCGTCGTCGCGCTGAAGCCGCTGCATGATTTCGCCAAGATCAAGCGCGTCGTCGTCTCGACCTACCAGTCCGTTTCCGGTGCCGGCAAGGATGGCATGGACGAGCTGTTCAACCAGACCCGCGCCGTCTTCGTCGCCGACCCGATCGAGAACAAGAAGTTCACCAAGCGCATCGCCTTCAACGTCATTCCGCACATCGACGTCTTCATGGAAGACGGCTACACCAAGGAAGAGTGGAAGGTGCTGGCTGAAACCAAGAAGATGCTCGACCCGAAGATCAAGGTCACCTGCACCGCTGTTCGCGTGCCGGTTTTCATCGGTCATTCGGAATCGGTCAATATCGAGTTCGAAAACGAGATCACTGCCGATCAGGCCCGCGACATCCTGCGCGAAGCACCGGGCTGCCTTGTCATCGACAAGCATGAAAACGGCGGCTACATCACGCCTTACGAATCCGCCGGTGAGGATGCGACCTACATTTCTCGCATCCGCGAGGATGCGACCGTCGAAAACGGCCTCAACATCTGGGTCGTCTCCGACAATCTGCGCAAGGGTGCGGCGCTGAACGCCATTCAGATCGCCGAACTGCTTGTCAATCGCGGCCTGATCAAGCCGCGCAAGCAGGCTGCATAAGAATTCGTAAACCAATTTACGGTTTATAAATCTTCGCTAGCTAAGCAGGATTGAATGGAAGCCTCGCCATTTCGGATGAAAGGCGGGGCTTTTGGAAATGCATCTGGCGGCAATGCTTTACGAGACGCGAAAACATTGATCGCTAAAATGTGATAATGACAGGACGGCCGGATGCTGGCATGGTCCAGTGGTGGCGAGACACCGCATAAACCCAGAGATTGGTGGGTTTGTGTGTGCTTTAAAAAAACGGTTACCGCGTTCGCAGCGCGGTAAGAATTCGGGGAAATTGAATGCGCATCACAAAGTCTGGAATGGCAGCTCTCGTGGCGGGCGGGTTGCTGCTGGCGATGCCGATGACGGCCAACGCCGCGTCCTGCGGCAACACTTCCGCTGGTTTCGAGAATTGGGTGCAGGAATTCAAGCGCGAAGCGCAGGGACAGGGTGTCAGCCCGTCCGTCCTCGACCGGGCTTTCGCCAACGTCCATTACAACCAGCCCACCATACGCGCCGATCGCGGCCAGAAGAGCTTCAAGCTTTCCTTCGAGGAATTCATGAAGAAGCGCGGTGGCCAGACGATCATCAATCGCGGCAAGAGCATGAAGCAGGCTAATGCCGCGCTCTTTTCCAAGATCGAGAAGCGTTTTGGCGTTCCACCAGGCCCGATCATCGCGATCTGGGGCATGGAAACCGGCTTCGGCAGCTATATGGGCGATCAGCACACGCTTTCGGCCGTAGCAACCCTTTCCTATGACTGCCGCCGCTCGGCCTTCTTCACCGAGCAGCTCTATTCCGCTCTGAAGCTCGTCGGCGAAGGCTATCTCAGCCCGTCGGCCCGTGGCGCCGCTCATGGCGAAATTGGCCAGACGCAGTTCATGCCGAAAAACGTCGTTGCCTTCGGTATCGATGAAGATGGCGACGGCAGGGTCGACCTTGTGGGATCGCGCGCGGACGCCCTGGCCTCGACCGCGAACTTCCTGCGCGGCCATGGCTGGCAGCCCGGCGCCGGCTATCAGCCCGGCGAGCCGAATTTCTCCGCCATTGCCGGCTGGAACGACGCCAAGGTCTATCAGCAGGCAATCGCCTATATCGGTCAGCAGATCGACGGCAGATAAGCTGGATCAAAACAAAAAAGGCGCCGCGACCATATGGTCTGCGGCGCCTTTTTCATTTGGTCTGACTTCAGGCGCTTAGAGCACTTCCAGGAAAAGTGCGCAGCGGTTTTCTGTCCGGAATGCGCAAAGAAACAAGAAGATAGAGCATTTTCGCTATTCGAAGAAAAGCGGAACTGCTCTAGACTTCAGGCCGCTTGAAATCGCGGGTCTCGGGGTCCATCACCCACAATTCGCCTGTCGAAATATCGAACCATGCGCCATGCAGGTTCAGCTTGCCTTCCTCTTCCCGCGCCTTGATCTCCGGAAAGCTGCGCAGATTGTCGAGCGAATTGCGGATCGAGATGCGCTCCAGCGCCGTCTGGCGCTCGGTCGGGGTCATGATGTCGTTGCTCTGGATCTGCTCGGCGGCCGGCTTCAGCAGGCCCATCCAGCGGCCGATGAAGTCGCCCGGCGACAGCGGCTCGGCGTTCGGATCGAGGGCGGCGCGAATGCCGCCGCAGCGGCCATGGCCCATGACGACGATATTGGCCACCTTGAGCGACAGGACAGCGAATTCGAGTGCCGCCGAGGTCGAGTGGAAATTACCATCCGGCTCATAGGGCGGCACCATATTGGCGACGTTGCGGATGACGAAGAGCTCTCCCGGACCGGCATCGAAGATGATCTCCGGTGCCGAGCGGGAGTCACAACAGGCAATCACGAGGGTCGACGGATTCTGGCCGCGCTCGGCGAGCGTGCGATAGCGTTCGCGCTCGTCGACGTAACGCCCACTCATGAAATTGCGATAGCCGTTCAAAAGGGTGTCGGGAAAGCTTTGCATGGATATTGAATTACAGCGCAGTTCGGCGGATGGCAACTATTGCGCTGCAAAAAGCTTCTGCTGCATCACGCTGCTATTTCTTGCGCTGCTGGGCCGGGTGCACGAGGTGCCTGAGCTGCACCATCGCCATCGGTGTCGACAGGCTCGCCGCATCCGCCGCCAGCGTCAGCTCGTCACTCCCGCGCTTGACGGCGCGCGCCAGCACCTCATAGACGCTCGCCGTCGTCAGCTGCAGCGCCCTCTCTTCGTCGATGCCGGACAGCAGGTGCGACAGGAACAGCGCGGAGAGCAGATCGCCAAGCCCGTTCGGGGCATTCTCGATGCTGCGATGCTCGGCAAGTAAGGCATTTCGCCCACTGAGATAGAGATTGCCGATACCGCCTGACATCATCGGCACCGCCGAGGTCACCAGCATACGTGATGGCCCGAGCGAAAGCGCCGCTTCCATGATGGCGTTGTTGTCGTTAAGCGGCGCACCGGCAAGCCAGGCAAGTTCGTAGCGGTTCGGGGTCGCCAGCGATGCGAGTGGGATCAGATGATCGCGAATGGCTTCCGCCGTCGCTTCCGGCACATAGAGCCCGCCCGCATCGCCGATGACGGGATCGCAGGCATAAAGAAGATCGGGGTTTTTCTCCCGCAGCGCCGCCACCAGTTTTGCAACGGCAAGCGCCTGCGCTGCATTGCCGAAATATCCGGAGAGAACCGCCTTCACCTCCGAAAGCCAGGGTGCGGCGATCAGATCATCGATGGCATGCTCGAAATCCGCTTCGTTGAAGGTCAATCGCGTCGAACGGCCATGGCCGGGATGCCAGGGCAGAACGACGGTCGGCAGCGCCCAGACCGGATGCCCGAGCGTTTCCAACGCAAACACCGCGGCGCGATTTCCGACGGAACCTCTGACAACATGACTGGAGATGACGATAACGGCGCCAGCCGACATTTGCGACATGATACTTGCTTTCAGTTCAGGGGCCTCAAACTGCAATGGCGCCGTTGATGATCCCTTTCGCGGCACTCTGTCAACTGCACTTCACAGAGTCATGAAACCCTCTGTTGAAACGCCCGGTCCGCCAATTTCACGCCGGCCCCAAGCACTTCGCATCGAGATCGCAGCTTTCGGCAAGATTTTTGAAAAAACGGGCTCAAATTGGTCCGAAAGCAACCAAATTCGCATTCTTTTTGCCAGTTTTTTCGCTAAACCTTCTGCTACTGTGCTCAAAATTCGAAAATCCGGAGGAATTTCATGGCGCCCAAGACCAATCCGAAACGGGAAAAACAGATCGACGCAGCCCGCAAGATCGCGGCCGCGGCGGGGGGAGCCCATATCGACCCCGAAATCCTGTTCGGCCGGGCAAGCAATGACGACATCGAGCATTACAGCCCGGAAATGCTGGCACTTGCTGCGGCGCACGCAGCCAAGGAAGTGGCAGCCTGGGGCGGCAGCTCTCCGCGCGTTAGCATCGAGCAGGTGGCCGGTATAGAGCCCGATGGCGTTGCGGTATCGATCCTGTCGATCACCGACCACAACATGCCCTTCCTCTACGAATCGATCATGGGCGAGGTCAGCAGCACCTACCGCGATCTCTACATGGCCGTGCACCCGATCCTGGTGATCGAGGACGGCAAGCAGCCCAGCCTCTATTCCGCTGATCACCCGAGCGATCCCGCCCATCGCGTCAGCCATATCCAGCTTCATTTGTCGCCCCTGACAGCAGCGCAGGCAACGGACCTGATCAAGCGCGTGCAGACCGTGCTCGATCAGACGCATCTCACCGTTTCCGATTGGAAGCCGATGCTGGCGCGCCTCGATATCGTCATTTCGGAGCTCTCCACCTATGAAGCGGCGGGACGCCGCAAGAGCGATCGCGACGAGGCGCTGGCCTTCCTCGCCTGGTTGCGGGACGGCAATTTCACCTTCCTCGGCATGCGCGAATATGTCTATTCCGGCAAGGGCACGGACGCCAAGGTCGAGCGTGATCGCGGCACCGGACTCGGCATTCTCTCCAATCCGGATGTCCGCGTCCTGAGACAGGGCAAGGATGCCGTCACCACGACACCGGAGATCCTCGCCTTCCTCAATGGGCCGGATTTCCTGATCGTCACCAAGGCCAACGTCAAATCGATCGTTCACCGCCGCGCCTATATGGATTATGTCGGCGTCAAGCGCTTCGACGCTGACGGCAACGTCACGGGCGAGCTGCGTATCGTCGGCCTCTTCACCTCGACCGCCTATACCAGCGCCGCCATCGAAGTGCCGCTGCTGCGCTCGAAGGTGCAGAAGGTCAAGGATCACTTCGGCTTCGACCCCACGAGCCATTCTGGCCGCATGCTCGACAATACGCTGGAATCCTATCCGCGCGACGACCTCTTCCAGATCGATACGACCCTGCTTGCGAGCTTCGCCGAGCAGATCAACGACCTTACCGACCGGCCGCGCGTGCGCGCGCTGCCGCGCATCGACCATTTCGACCGCTTCGTCTCGGTCATCGTCTATGTCCCGCGCGAGGAATATGACTCCGTCGTCCGCGAGAAGATCGGCAACTACCTGAAAACAGTCTATGACGGTCGCGTCTCCGCCTACTACCCGGCCTTCCCGGAAGGCGGCGTGGCGCGCGTGCATTTCATCATCGGCCGCAGCGCCGGCAAGACCCCGCATATCCCGCAGACCAAACTGGAAGAGGCGATCCGCGCCATCACAGCCCGCTGGGACGAGCGTTTCGTCATGCTGGCCGGCCCGAAGGCACCGCGCATCTCCGTCAGCCAGGCCTTCCAGGAAGCCTTCACGCCAGAAGACGCCTTTGCCGACCTGCCCGACATCTCGGCCACGGCCGGCGCAGATCCGATCCGCATCGGCTTCTATATCCGCAAGGATGAGACGGGTGACATTCTCTCCCTGAAGATCTTCCACGGCCAAGGCAATCTGGCGCTGTCGCGCCGCGTGCCGCTGCTCGAAAACCTCGGCTTCAACGTCATCAGCGAGCGGACCTTCGACATCTATGTCACCGCCAAGGACGGCTCGACCGGTCATGTCGTGCTGCATGACATGGAGTTGGAAGCGCGCGGCGGCCTGACGATCGATCTTGGCCGCCATGGCGCAGCGCTGAAGGAAGCCTTCCTTGCCGCTTTCGGCGGTACGATCGACAATGACGTCTTCAACCGGCTGATCGTCTCGGCCGATCTCTCCGCCCGCGAAACCAACGTGCTGCGTGCCTATTCGCGCTATCTGCGCCAGGCCGGCATCGCCTATTCCCAGGATTATATTGCCGCGACGCTCGACAAATATCCGCGCGTAGCAGCCTCGCTCTTCCGCCTGTTCCACGACACGCTCGATCCGAAGCTTGCCGACAAGAGCCGCACGAAGAAGCTTTCCGAACTGCATGAGGCCATCGAAACCGAGCTTGCCGACGTTCCGAGCCTCGACGACGACCGCATCCTGCGCCGCTACGTCAACGCCATCGACGCGACACTGCGCACCAACTACTTCCAGAAGAACGCCGACGGTACGCCAAAGGCGATGCTGGCCTTCAAGCTCGATCCCAAACTCCTCGATGGCCTGCCCGAGCCGCGCCCCTTCCGCGAAATCTTCGTCTACGGCGTCGAAGTGGAAGGCGTGCACCTGCGCTTCGGCAAGGTGGCCCGTGGCGGCCTGCGCTGGTCCGACCGCGCAGAAGACTATCGCACCGAAGTGCTGGGTCTCGTAAAGGCGCAGCAGGTCAAGAACGCCGTCATCGTGCCCGTGGGCGCCAAGGGCGGTTTCTATCCGAAGAAGCTCCCCGTCGGCGGCACCCGCGACGAGATCTTCAATACCGGCCGCGAAGCCTACAAGACCTATATCCGTACGCTGCTGTCGATCACCGACAATATCTCCGGCGCCGATATCATCCCGCCTGCCGACACAGTGCGGCTTGATGGCGACGATCCATACTTCGTCGTCGCCGCCGACAAGGGCACCGCCACCTTCTCCGATACCGCCAATGCGCTGGCGCAGGAAGCCGGCTTCTGGCTGGATGACGCATTCGCGTCGGGCGGCTCGGCCGGCTATGACCATAAGAAGATGGGCATCACCGCCCGCGGCGCCTGGGAAACCGTCAAGCGCCACTTCCGCGAAATGGACATCGATATCCAGACGACGCCCTTCAACGTGGTCGGCGTCGGCGATATGTCTGGCGACGTCTTCGGCAATGGCATGCTGCTCTCGCCGAAGATCCGCCTGCTCGCCGCCTTCGACCATCGCGACATCTTCATCGATCCCGATCCGGACATGGAAAAGACGCTTGCAGAACGCCAGCGCCTTTTCGACCTGCCGCGCTCCAGCTGGCAGGACTTCGACAAGTCCATCCTGTCGAAGGGTGCGATGATCATTTCGCGCTCGGCAAAATCGGTAACCCTGACGCCTGAAGCAGCCGCTGCCATCGGCATAGACAAATCGGTCGCCACACCCTTCGAGATCATGACGGCGATCCTGCGGGCGCCCGTTGACCTCCTCTGGTTCGGCGGCATCGGCACCTATGTCAAGGCGCCATCGGAGACGGATTCGGATGTCGGCGACCGTGCGAACGATCCGATCCGCATCACCGCCGAAGAGGTTCGTGCCAGGGTAATCGGCGAGGGCGCCAATCTCGGGGTCACCCAGAAGGGCCGCATCGCCTACGGCCTCAAGGGCGGTCGCTGCAACTCCGACGCCATCGACAATTCTGCCGGTGTCAACACCTCGGACGTCGAGGTCAACATCAAGATCGCGCTCGCCAATGCCATGCATGACGGCCGCCTGACACGAGCCAAGCGCGACGTTCTGCTGGCCTCGATGACCGACGAAGTCGGCATCCTGGTATTGCGGAACAACTATCTGCAATCCCTGGCGATTTCGCTGACGGAGCGCAAGGGCACCGGCAACGGCCTGGAACTCAGCCGCTTCATGAGCGTGCTGGAAACGGCCAAGCAGCTCAGCCGCAAGGTCGAGACGCTGCCTGACGAACAGACTTTCGCTGAGCGTTACGCCAATGGGCGGCCGCTGACCCGCGCCGAAATCGGCGTGCTGCTCTCCTACGCCAAGATCGTCCTCTTCGATGCGCTGGTTGCCAGCAACCTGCCTGATGATCCCTATTTCGCCGCGACCCTCAGCCGCTATTTTCCGGTCAAGATGCAGCGCTCCAACGCCGCCGATATCGACAGCCATCGGCTGCGTCGCGAAATCATCGCGACGGCACTTGCCAACGAAGCGATCAATCGCGGCGGCCCGGGCTTTGCCGTCAGCATGATGGACGCGACGGCGGCGTCAGCTGCCGAAGTGGTCAAGGCGGCCGTGGTCGCCCGCGACGGCTTCGATCTCGACCGCCTTTGGAATGAGACGGACGCGCTTGACGGCAAGGTCGCCGGCCAGATGCAGAACCGCGTCTATGGCGAGATCACAGAGGTCTATACGGTGCTCACGCGACTGCTGCTGAAGACAGGAGCCGTCAAGGGCGATATAGAGGAAACGGTTAGCCGGCTTCGCGCAGCTCTGAAGAAATTGCGGCCTGTCTTCCTGACCCATATTCCGGCGGATTTCGCAGCGGAAATCGCCGCTCGCGAGGCGGAATATCAGGCTGCCGGCCTGCCGGAGAAGCTCGCTTCGGAAATCGCCACGATCTACGCACTCGTCCTCGTTCCGGAGATCATGCAGATCGCCGAGCGCACCGGCGATACGCTGAACCGCGCAGCCGAAAGCTACTTCACCGTGTCGCAGACCTTCCGCGTCGGCCGCCTGCTGCTTGCCGGCAGCAGGATCGTCACGGGCGACCACTATGAGAGCCTCGCTTTGGCGCGCAGCCTCGACCAGATCGCCGGCGCCCGCCGCGATATCGTTATCTCGGCCCTTTCGAACCATCCGAAGGAAAAGCAGCCGATCCAGGCGTGGCATGCAGAGGATCGCATCCGCATCAATCGCATCGCCGAAGAGCTCGGCGGCCTCAGCGAAAGCGGCGATCCCAATCTCGCCCGCATCACCGTTGCCGCCGGCCTGCTCAGCGATCTTGCGAACGGCCGGGCAAGGTGACACAGTCCGCCCCGACCCGGCACACGGGGTGAGGGAATCAGGGGCTGGATCTGGTGGCAACCGAAATCGACAACAGCGTGCCGGCAAAAGTGCCGGCACGGGGCATTTGGGGCTGGATGTTCTTCGATTGGGCGGCGCAGCCGTTCTTCACCGTCGTCACCACCTTCATTTTCGGACCCTATTTCGTCGCGCGGCTGACCGCCGATCCGGTTTCCGCGCAGACGACATGGAGCAATATGGCGACGATCTCCTCGGTGATCATCGCCCTCCTGTCGCCAGTCCTCGGCTCGATCGCCGATCAATCCGGCGCGCGCAAACCCTGGATCGCCTTCTTCGCCGCCATCAAGATTGCCAGCCTCTTCTGTCTCTGGGGTGCCGCGCCGGGATCGCCGCTGATCTACCCCGTCATCTTCATGATTCTCGCCTCGATCTCGGCGGAATTTTCGATCGTCTTCAATGATTCGATGATGCCGCGGCTGGTCGGCAAGGACGATGTCGGCAAGCTCTCGAACGCCGCCTGGGGCCTCGGCTATCTCGGCGGCATGATCGTGCTGATCACCGTCGTGGCGCTGCTTGCCGGCAATCCGCAAACCGGCAAGACCATTTTCGGCCTGACCCCGCTCTTCGGGCTCGATGCGACGGTAGGCGAGGACGCTCGCATCACCGGGCCGATTTCCGCCGTCTGGTACTTTCTCTTCATCCTGCCGATGTTCTTCTTCACGCCCGATGCCGCCCGCGGTCTGCCGCTTCGCGCCGCCGTTCGTTCCGGGCTGCGCGAACTGGCGACGACGCTCGGCGAACTGAAACGCCGGCGCGGCATCAGCCTCTTCCTCGTCGCCCGCATGGTCTATCAGGATGGGGTCAACGGCTTGTTGATCCTCGGCGGCACCTTTGCAGCCGGCATGTTCGGCTGGGCGACGATCGAGATCGGCATCTACGGTATCATCCTCAATGTCATCGCCATCTTCGGCTGCTTTGCCGCCAGCTATGTCGACCGCTGGCTGGGCTCGAAAACGACAGTCGTCATCAGCCTGACGCTGCTGCTTATCGCGACTTTCGGCATCATCTCGACCGGACCGGGCTTCACGCTCTTCGGCCTCGTGCCGCTCTCGACCGTCAGCACCGGCAGCCTGTTCGGCACGGCGGCGGAAAAGGCCTATATTGGCTATGGCCTGCTGATCGGCATCGCCTTCGGGCCGGTGCAGGCCTCTTCGCGCTCCTATCTCGCCCGCAGCGTCAGCCTCGCCGAAGCCGGCCGCTATTTCGGCATCTATGCCCTTTCAGGCCGCGCCACCAGCTTCATGGCGACGCTGTTCTTCTCGCTGGTGACCTATTGGAGCGGCTCAGCCCGCCTCGGCATGGCGACGCTGGTCATCTTCCTCGCAGGCGGCCTGTTGCTCCTGCTACCGACACCCTATCCGGCCGACAAGGCGAAATAGGGATATCTCTTCAATTAAGCAGGAATATACCATGAGATAAACATGTCTCATGGCGAGATGATCAACCCTCATGGTGAGGAGGCCCAGAGGGCCGTCTCGAACCACGAGGGTGGATGGTTGGCTACGTGGCCACCCTCGTCCTTCGACGGGCTCAGGATGAGGGTGGAGCACAAGCGCTCGGCTTAGTGGCGGAAGTGACGAATGCCGGTGAAGACCATCGCAACATTGTGCTCGTTCGCGGCATCGATGACTTCCTGGTCACGCATGGAGCCGCCCGGCTGGATAACGGCGGTAGCGCCCGCGGCAATCGCCGACAGCAGACCGTCGGCAAACGGCAGGAAGGCTTCGGAAGCAACGGCGGAACCGCGCGTCAATGGCTCGGCAAGCCCCATGGCCTTGGCGGCTTCTTCCGCCTTGATCGCAGCGATGCGGGCGGAATCGACACGGCTCATCTGTCCGGCGCCGATGCCGGCCGTCTGGCCGTCCTTGGCGTAGACGACGGCGTTCGACTTCACGTGCTTGGCGACACGGAAGGCGAACTTCATGTCCACAAGCTCCTGTGCCGTCGGCGCGCGCTTGGTGACGACCTTCAGCTCCATGTCCTCGACAAGAGCATTGTCACGGTTCTGGACGAGCAGGCCGCCGGAAACGGTCTTGGCGGTGAGGCCCGGCACACGCGGATCGGGCAGGGCGCCGACCGACAGCAGACGGAGGTTCGGCTTGCGGGCGATGATCACCTTGGCTTCCTCGCTCACCTCTGGTGCGATGATGACCTCGGTGAAGAGCTTGACGATCTCTTCGGCCGTTTCGGCATCGAGCAGGCTGTTGAGAGCAATGATGCCGCCGAAGGCCGAGACAGAATCGCAGGCGAGCGCGCGCTTATAGGCTTCGACGAGGCTTGGCCCTGTGGCAACGCCGCAGGGGTTGGCATGCTTGATGATCGCGCAGGCGGGACCATTTTCCGGCAGGAACTCGGCAACGAGTTCATAGGCCGCATCGGTGTCGTTGATGTTGTTGTAGGAGAGCTGCTTGCCCTGTAGCAGCGTCGCGGTGGAAACGCCGGGGCGGTTCTCGCCGGTGACGTAGAAGGCCGCCTTCTGATGCGGGTTTTCGCCGTAGCGCATTTCCTCGCGGAGCACGCCGCCGATGACGCGGTGACGCGGCGTGGCGATATCGAGCGCTTCGGCAAACCAGTTGGAGATCATCGCATCATAGGCGGCGGTGCGGGCGAAAGCCTTGGCGGCCATGCGCTTGCGGAAATCATAGGTCGTCTGGCCGGCATCGGCGGAAAGCTGCGTCAGCAGCTCGGCATAATCAGAAGGATCGGTCAGCGTCGTCACATAGGCGTGGTTCTTGGCCGAAGCACGGATCATCGCCGGGCCGCCGATGTCGATGTTCTCCACGGTCGTCGGATAATCGCCGCCGGCCTTGCGCACATCCTCGAAGGGATAGAGGTTGATGACGGCAAGATCGATGCCTTCGATGCCGTGTTCCTTCATCGCAGCCTGATGATCAGCGTCGTCACGGATGGCGAGCAGCCCGCCATGCACCTTCGGATGCAGCGTCTTGACGCGGCCGTCCATGATCTCCGGGAAATCCGTCACTTCCGAGACGTCGGTAACCGCAAGACCGGCCGCGGCGATCGCCTTGTGCGTGCCACCGGTCGACAGCAGTCGCACGCCCTGTTCGCTCAGCGCACGCGCCAGCTCGACAATGCCGGTCTTGTCGAAGACCGACAGAAGCGCGGTTTTCACCTTCACCTTGTCGGGAGCAGGAATTTTCTTGGAAACGACGGCCATGGGCTTTCTCCGGTCTGAAGCAATTCCAGGAAAGTGCGCAGCGGTTTTCCGTCCGGAATTGCGAGATAACAAAAACAGAGCGAAAAACGCTCTGGCATGAGGAGATGTCCGGCGAAAAAGGGCGCGGGACGATAATGCCGCCCCGTTAGCATAGCTGAGGCGGTTAGCCTATGGCCGATAGGATAAAAACCAGCGGATTTCCGGCTTTTCGGTGATCTGGAAAACGATCTCGAGCTGGTCTGAAGAGCGCAAGCCCGAGGGATCGGCAAAAAAGATATCTTCCGCCACCAGCACCTCGTTGCCGGGCGAGGAGAACACCCAGGTCTCTCCATCCGGCGCGATCAGCAGCGCGGAGTCGACCTCGGTCTGCAACAGGCTGATGGAGGGATGGATGTGGAAACGCGCCGACGCGATACCTTCGCCCTTCGGCGCCTGCTTTCTGCCCTCGGGCACGAGGAAGCGGTCGCGACCCGCGAGAATGGTCCCGCTGGCGTTGAGGCTCAGCTCGCGCTCGTGAACATAACCAAAGGCGGAGAGGTAGCCGTCATGCGCGGCCCGGACATAATCACGCCCATCGTCCGTCTCGGCGCGCTCGACGATGATCTTCTTGACGCCGCCGACCATGATCGGCCCCAGCGACTTCGACTTGGAGAACTGGCTCGACGAGGTGTCGTTGAGCGTAACCGTCGAATGCGCGGCAGTTGCCCGCGCCGCCTGCGTGTAGCGCTCTCCGGCAAATTCCGGCGCGCCGGAATTGATGATGAAACGCGTCTTGCCCGATGACATCTCGAAGGAGAGACAGCCCGCATGCGCAGTGCGACTGAGATCAGGCGAAGCGGGAGCGCCGACATCGACGATGACGACGGCCTGGCCGGCGGCCAGCCGATGATACTTCGTATGCGGCAGCGCCTTGAAAGCCTGCCCGGCCGTCTCGTCGTAACGCAGGACCGACATCAGCTCATTGGCCAGCGTCGAGGTCGCGCCGTTGAACAACGCCAGATCGCCATCCTGGTGGCGGAAGAAGCGCAGCGCCGGATACATGCGGTCTATGCCGGGAATGAGGCGGATCGGCACGTCATGGCCGAGATTGACATAGGTCTGGCGCAGCGGCAGCAGATCGAGCAGCAGTTCCAGCGACACGCGCGGATTGCGGGAGATATGGCCGCCATCGGGCAGGATTTGCCGGTCGATCTCCCGATCAAGCGCCTGTCCCGCGCGTTTCAGCGCGAGCGCACTGTTGGGCATGGCAACCGACGACATGGCAAGCGCGATACGCACGCGAAACCGCGTCGTGCCATCCCGCGAGGTCGAGGCCATCCGCCTGAGATAGCGCACATGGAAGACGAGCATGCGCATGAAGCGGCGGTAAAAACCGCTATCCGTGCCATGCAGGAGCACGGGCGAATGTGACAAGAGGGCAATCAGGCGCTGCGCGGCAATATCCGGCGACCAGGCGAGGCCATGGAGCCGGCGACCGTGAACGGCGATCCAGTCGGTGAGGATGGCTCGGGCCATTGCCGAAGCCTGATCGCTCTTTTCTGCCCGCAAATGCCGCAGCCAGCGGAAATTATGCAATCGTGCGGCAAAGGTCCGCGATGGCAGCTCGAGCGAGAATGGCGATGCGCCCTGCGTTTCCAGCACCCGGCCAGCGAGCAGGATGCGCCCGTTCAGAAGCTCTTCGACAAAGAACGGATCGACGTTGCGCAGGTCTGTCGGCGCCACGATCAGCCGTTCCGGCACACGCATGGTGTGGCGGGTGAGACGCAATCGCGTCAACGCCGCGCGGCGAGACATCCGCCGCCATGCTTCCCGCATGTATGAACTCACGAAACCCTGCCGCAGACCTGCATATTCGCTTCTGCTTACTCTTGTTACCTGTAGTTAAAAAGAGGTTACACATATACCAATTAAGGACATGTTACCGGATTCTTAACTAACGCGAGAAAACCACACCGATAGGTGCGACTAGTGCGTGCGGCGAAGCACGGCGGCGAAAAATCCGTCGAGGCCGGAAGCAAAGCCGCCGGCAAGCGGCAGCATGTCGGGCGTGGTGCGGAAAGCGCCGAGGGGCGAGATCGCTGCTTCCAGACCCGGCCAGTCCAAAGGGTCGATCGGAACACGCTCGACACTATCCGTATCCGCGAGAAGGCGGGCAACAAGATCCTCGCCCTCTTCAGGATCAAGCGAACAGTTGGAGAAGACGACCACACCGCCGGGCTTGACCAGCGTCAAGGCGTGGCGGAGCAGGCGCTCCTGCAGAGCGGCGAGCTTGGCGATATCCTCCGGCCCCTTGGTCCAGAGAACGTCGGGATGACGGCGCGTCGTTCCTGTCGAGGAGCAGGGAGCGTCGAGAAGGGCGGCATCGAAGAGTTCTTCGGGCTGATATTTGCTCATATCGGCAACGACGGTTTCTGCTTCCAGGCCGAGGCGCGCGAGATTGCTGGACAATCTTTTCAGCCGATTGGCGGATTGGTCGAGCGCCGTGACCTTGCCGCCGGCGAGGACGAGCTGCGCCGTCTTTCCACCGGGTGCAGCGCAGAGATCCACGACCCGTTTGCCAACAAGCGAGCCGAACAATTTCGCCGGAATGCTGGCGGCGGCATCCTGCACCCACCATTCGCCGTCATCGAAGCCTTCAAGCGAGGGTATGGATCCTTCGAAGGCGGCAAGCCGCACGCCACCGGTCGGGAGGACCACGCCATTGAGGCGCTTCGCCCAGCCTTCGGCATCGGATTTCACTGTGAGATCGATCGCTGCCGGCTCGAGTTGCGTGTCTGAAATCTTGATTGCCGCTTCTGTGCCATAGGCAGCTTCGAGCCGCGAGAGAAACCAGCTCGGCATTGCCGGCACGCTTGCGACCTGCTCGATAATGACGTGCTTCTCCCGGCCGATGCGCCGGAGAATGGCATTGACCAGCTTGGCAAAGCGGCGATTGCGGGGGTCACGATTGGCCTGTTCGACGGCAAGGTCGACGGCGGAATGATCCGGCACATCGAGGTAGAGCATCTGCGCGGCGCCGACGACAAGCACATGATGGAGCGCGCGGGCTCCTTCCGGCAGCGGCGCATCGAGAAGAGACGATATCGCCGTCTCTATGCGCGGCAGATGCCGCAGCGCGCTGTTGAGGATGGCGCGCACCAGCGCCCGGTCGCTATCGCCCAGTGCCTTGTAGGCAGGATTGCCGCCTTCCGCATCCAGCATGCCGTCAAGCGGCGTCTTGCGGTCAATGACGGCGGCCAGGATCTTCGTCGCGGCTGCGCGCGCCGCAAAGCCGGGCTTTGAAGGGGCCGAATCATGCGAGCGGAACTCGGCAGACCCTTTGCCCGATCGTCTTCCGTCTCTGTTGAACGTTTTGTTTTTATTGTCAGAACTCAAGACCAGGGTCCCTTCGGCGGTTGCGAACCACCGCGACCCGTATTCGGTACGGAACGCGATTTGCGTTCCGGATTAGCAGTCAAGACCGGTCCCGTCGAGCCAAAGCCCGAAGATGGCGCCCTGGGTGAGGTTCCACCGCCGCCGTGACGGGCCATTTCATGCAGCGCGGCAATACGGTTTTCCGTGTTCGGATGGGTCGAAAACAGATTGTCCATACGCTCGCCGGAGAGCGGGTTGATGATGAACATATGCGCAGTCGCGGGGTGACCTTCGGCCTCTTCATTCGGAATATGCGAGGCACCGCGGGCAATCTTGCCGAGCGCCGAGGCCAGCGACAGCGGATTGCCGCAGATTTCGGCACCGCGACGGTCGGCCGAGTACTCGCGCGTACGGCTGATTGCCATCTGGACCAGCATCGCTGCCAGGGGCGCAACAATCATCGCCACAAGAACACCGACCATGCCGAGCGGATTGTTGTTGTCGCGGCGACCGCCGAAGAGGAAAGCGAAATTGCCGAGCATGGAAATGGCGCCGGCCAGCGTCGCCGTGATCGTCATGGTTAGCGTGTCGCGGTTCTGTATGTGTGCAAGCTCATGCGCCATCACGCCGGCCACCTCGTCCGGCGTCAGCGCGTGCAGCAGGCCGGTGGAGGCGGCAACGGCGGCGTTTTCCGGATTGCGGCCCGTCGCGAAGGCATTCGGCTGCGGGCTGTCGTAGAGATAGACCTTGGGCATCGGCAGACCGGCATTGCGGGCGAGATCGCGCACGATCCGGTAGAATTCCGGCGCGCTGCGCTCATCAACCTCCTGCGCATTGTAGGTGGAGAGCACCATGCGGTCGGAATTCCAGTAGGAAAAGAAATTCATGCCCGCCGCAACGACGAATGCGATCAACATGCCGGACTGACCGCCGATCAGATAGCCGACGCCCATGAACAGGGCGGTCATGAAGGCAAGCAGCATCGCGGTACGCATGAGATTCATCAACAGTTCTCCAACACATCTGTCGTCCGAAAACCATTCACACTTTTCGGCATCATGCTCTATGATTTGGCTATTCATCCGCCTAATTCAACGGTTCCGGGCCGATCAGATCATGCAGACAGCCGATAACGACAATAAACTCGACACCGAAACCGGTGAAACCACGCGCAAGCCGCTCTCGCCGGCTGCCAAGCGCGCACTTGCCGAAGCCGAGGAGCGCCGCAAGGCACAGGAAGCCCAAACACAGGCCGAAATCGCCCCCGAAATCGGCGGCCGCGGCGGCGCCGACCCCGCGCGCTTCGGCGATTGGGAGATCAATGGGCGGGCGATTGATTTTTGAGATACTTTTCCAGTAATCACGCTTTATAGTTGCTTTGCTTTCGTACTACTATCGTTACTTCATATTTTGAGTCACGATGAGTCGCGAAAACATCCCAGACTACCAATACATCGCTTTTATCGACGAAGCTGGCGATCCCGGCCTCACTCGTGTGCGTCCAATTGATCCTATTGGAAGTACTGAGTGGATGACCATATCCGCTGTGTTGGTAGACAAGGAAAATGCCGGTGAAGTCACCAAATGGGTTGCGGAGATACTAAGGAGTATTGGCCCTCTACAACGACATGACCTGCATTTTCGCAACCTGTCACCAACGCGAAAAGCCGCTGTATGCAGATATCTAGCCGATCTTCCAGTCCGTTTATTTGTTGTGGCTTCTAATAAAAAGAACATGCGGGGACATAGGAATATCAATGCGGAAAAAATGCCGTCACAACAGTGGTTTTATAACTGGATGGTTCGCATCCTCATTGAAAGAGTGACGCATTACTGTGAAATGCGCTCGATTAGAAACTATGGTGTCCCGAAAAAGGTGAAATTTGAATTTTCGGAACGTGGTGGCCATTCCTATAGCCAAACAGCCGCTTACCATGAGCTGCTTCGATTTCAGGCGCGTAACGAAAATATAATTCTAAAAAAATGGGTTCCTAGGTGGTCCGTTATGGACTGGAGATTGGTCGAAGCTCATCCGCACAAATCGCGCGCCGGCCTCCAGTTGTCTGACGTTGTTGCCAGTGCTTTCTACACAGCCGTAGACAATCTAGACACAGGTCAATGTGACGGAACCTATGCTGAACTACTAAGACCCCGCATTGCCTTTAGGGAAGACCACAACTACTCAGATTACGGTGTCGTTCTTCAACCAACTCCGGCGTGGAAAGCAAATTTAGCTGAGGACCAAAAATCTATATTTAGATTCTATGGATACAACTTTTAGGTTCAACGAACATAGACAAAAAAATTGGTAGGCCCTGGACTCCGTTTGGCTTGTGGCGTTAGGCCATCATCCTAAGGATGACCGTCCACAAGCAAGATTGCCGTCAGCATTGAGCGAACTCAGCCCGCAATCGGAGCGTATCCAGCGTTTCCTACCGCTATAAAGTCTAGGTAAAATAGCAAAAATGTCAAGTGAATCATTAAGTTAAGAGAGAGGCGCCTAACCCTTTGAATTTAGATTCTTTTTTGAATCCAAAGTTGATCAGAAGAATTGCGGTCTCCGAAAGAGAGCTCAAAAACTTCGAATTTCAACTATTTCTGAGTGCTGACTAAGAGTTTCAACCAGCACCCAGAAAGTTCACTAACATTACTGTTTCAACCGTAAAAACATACAGCCAATCAAGCAGCATCCGCCTTGTTCTGCCTGTTGGCGATCAGATCATCGACAACAGCCGGATCAGCGAGCGTCGAGGTATCGCCGAGCGCGCCGAAATCATCCTCGGCGATCTTGCGCAGAATGCGGCGCATGATCTTGCCGGAGCGGGTTTTCGGCAGGCCGGGGGTGAACTGGATCTTGTCCGGCGAGGCGATCGGGCCGATTTCGGCGCGAACGTGTTTCACCAGTTCCTGGCGCAACGCGTCCGAGCCTTCCTGGCCGACCATCAGCGTCACGTAGCAGTAGATGCCCTGGCCCTTGATCGAATGCGGATAGCCGACCACGGCGGCTTCGGACACGTGGCTGTGCGAGACCAGCGCTGATTCCACTTCGGCCGTGCCGAGACGATGGCCCGACACGTTGAGCACGTCATCGACGCGGCCAGTGATCCAGTAATAGCCGTCTTCGTCACGGCGGCAACCGTCACCGGTGAAATACTTTCCCTTGTAGGTGGAGAAGTAAGTCTGGATGAAACGCTCGTGGTCGCCGTAGACGGTGCGCATCTGGCCCGGCCAGCTGTCGGCGATGACGAGATTGCCGTCGGCCGCACCTTCCAGCACCTTGCCTTCGCTATCGACCAGCTCCGGCTGAACACCGAAGAAGGGCAGGGTGGCCGAACCGGGCTTCAGGTCCGTCGCTCCGGGAAGCGGCGTGATCATGTGGCCGCCGGTTTCCGTCTGCCACCAGGTATCGACGATCGGGCTGCGGCTGTCGCCGACCACCTTGTAATACCATTCCCACGCTTCCGGATTGATCGGCTCGCCCACCGTTCCGAGCAGGCGCAGGCTGGAGCGCGACGAGCGCTTGACGAAATGATCGCCGGCACCCATCAGCGAACGGATCGCCGTCGGCGCCGTGTAGAAAATATTGACCTTGTGCTTGTCGATGACGTCCCAGAAACGGCCCTGGTCTGGATAGTTCGGCACGCCTTCGAACATCAGCGAAGTCGCTGCGTTCGCAAGCGGCCCATAGACGATATAGGAATGACCGGTCACCCAGCCGACATCGGCCGTGCACCAGTAGATATCGCCGGGGTGATAATCGAACGTATATTCATGCGTCATCGCCGCATAGACGAGATAGCCGCCGGTCGTATGCAGCACGCCCTTCGGCTTGCCGGTCGAGCCGGAGGTATAGAGAATGAACAACGGATCTTCCGCCTTCATTTTCGCTGGCGGACAATCCGCTTTCACCTTGGCGGTTGCCTCGTGGTACCAGAGATCGCGGCCGGCTTCCCAGGCGACCTTGCCGCCGGTGCGGCGCACCACCAGCACAGTCTTGACATCGACCTTCTGCTTGGCGGCGATCTGGACGGCCTTGTCGGTGTTTTCCTTCAACGGAATGGACTTGCCGCCGCGAACGCCTTCATCGCAGGTGATGACGAAGGTCGATTCGCAATCGACGATGCGTCCACCCAGCGCTTCGGGCGAAAAGCCGCCGAAGACGACGGAGTGCACCGCGCCGATACGGGCGCAGGCGAGCATCGCATAGGCTGCTTCCGGGATCATCGGCATATAGATGGTAACGCGGTCGCCCTTCTTGACGCCCTGCTTCTTCAAGACGTTCGCCAGACGGCAGACCTGCTCGTAAAGCTCGTTATAGGTGACCTTCTTGTCGATATAGGGATTGTCGCCCTCCCAGATGAAGGCCACGCGATCGCCATGCTTCTTCAGGTGCCGGTCGATGCAATTATAGGAGACGTTGGTGATGCCGTCCTCGAACCATTTGATCGAGACCTTGCCGGTAAACGACGTGTTCTTCACCTTGGTATAGGGCTTGAACCAGTCGATACGCTTGCCGTGCTTGCCCCAGAATTTGTCGGGATCCTCGACGCTCTGCTGATACCATTTCTGGTACTTCGCCTGGTCGATCAAAGCATGCGCCTCGACCGCTTTCGTCACCGGATGAATCTTTTCCGACATAGTCTCCTCCTCGAATCCTGGCACCCTCTCTCGCAATTATGGGTGCTCTTTCCGCGCAATCAATAGCAGGTCAAACCATGACAGCAATTGGACAAAGTGCATTTCATCCGCAAAGAATTGCAATTCCGCGACACTATCGTTATATAGGGCCGTATTTCCCGGACATTGAGGTGTTACACCCCGGACCGCGACACCGGCGCGGACTGACAGAAGGACTATATCCATGGCTCAACAATTGCTCATGCCGAAGGCAACTGCCATCTGGCTTGTCGACAATACAGCCTTGTCATTCGAACAGATCGCGCAGTTCTGCAGGTTGCATCCGCTCGAAGTGAAGGCCATTGCCGATGGCGAAGCAGCACAGGGCATCAAGGGCCTCGACCCGATCTCGACCGGCCAGCTTTCGCGTGATGAAATTGCCCGTGCTGAAGCCAATCCGAACCACAAGCTGAAGATTTCCGAGCCGAAGGTTCGCGTGCCGGAATCCAAGCGCCGCGGCCCGCGCTACACGCCCGTTTCCAAGCGTCAGGATCGCCCGAACGCTATCCTCTGGCTGGTGCGCAACCATCCGGAACTGAAGGATGCGCAGATTTCCCGCCTCGTCGGCACCACCAAGTCGACCATCGAGCAGATCCGCGACCGCACCCACTGGAACTCGGCCAACCTGGCACCGATGGACCCGGTAACGCTTGGCCTCTGCAGCCAGATCGATCTCGACATGGAAGTCGAAAAGGCCGCCAAGGGCCGTCCGCTGCCGACCGCCGCCGAACTCGGCGCGACGCTGCAGCCCGCTCAGGAAACCGAAAAGCTCGGCTTCAGCTATGAGCGTGACGAGCCGAAGGAAAAGGAAATCGACGCCGACGCCGTTTTCGCCAAGCTCAAGTCGCTGAAGTCGACCACACCGGACGACGAAGACGACGATCAGTTCTGATATTCTGCCGATTGCATGTTTTCAAAGCCCCGGTTTTCGACCGGGGCTTTTTTGTCGGAAGACACAGGCCGTCCCCTTCGCCTCCCTTCGCCAAACTCAGAAGCTTCCGCGCCTCAGGATGAGGGGTGGTCTTTTGCTCGATCATGGGCCGCCTCGATCCTTCGACAAGCTCTGGATGAGGACGGAGCGAGCTGCGAGCCGGGCGAGAGAACCAGCCCTCATGGTGAGGAGGACCGAAGGGCTGTCTCGAACCACGAGGGCTGGTGGCGGAGGCCACACGCATCCCCGCCCAATCCATGACGCCGTTGCTTTTGTTTTCGCTGAAAGATCTACCGCGTGCCAAAAATCGCCGAACCAACGCGAACGCTTGTCGCGCCGAAGGCAACCGCGGTTTCATAGTCGCTCGACATGCCCATCGACAGCCTTTCGACACCTGCCTCGCCGGCAAGCTTCGCCAGCAAGGCGAAATGCGGCCCCGGATTTTCGTCCGCAGGCGGGATGCACATCAGGCCCTCGATCGAAAGTCCGAGCTCCTTGCGGCAGAGGTCGACGAAGGCAACCGTATCATCAGGCGCGATACCTGCCTTCTGCGGCTCCAGCCCGGTATTGACTTGCACATAGAGCCTGACGTTCTTGCCCTGGCGCTTCATTTCATCGGCAATCGCGCGCGCGATCTTCTCCCGGTCGATGGTTTCGATGACATCGAACAGCGCCACCGCATCACTCGCTTTGTTCGATTGCAGCGGCCCGATCAGATGCAGCTCGATGCCGGACGTCTCCGCCTTCAGTTCCGGCCACTTGCCCTGGCTTTCCTGCACGCGGTTCTCGCCGAACACGCGCTGGCCGGCCGAAATTGCCGGGCGGATCTGATCCGCATCGAAGGTCTTGGAAACGGCAACCAGCTGCGCGGAGCCGGCCGCTCGGCCAGCCTGACGCTCCGCTGCCGCGATATGGGAACGAACTTCGTTCAGGCGCTCTTGAAGTTCCATCTTTTCGCCTCGATATTCACGCTTGCTTCTCAGACTTTGCAGTAATGAGGCAGGCGGTCTTTGCCAAGGGCGAATGCGCCGGAATCCGGCTTTGCTTTGCAAGATAAAGCACTTGCCGCACCTGCTAAACTTGACGCTTGGGTGGTTTCGTGGTGAAGGTCACCCCTTAATCCCCATGATTTTCCGGAATACAAGATCAGATGACTATCGAACGTTATAATCCGCGCGACGCCGAGCCCCGCTGGCAGCAGAAATGGAACGAAGACGAGGTCTTCGTGACCGACAATGCCGATCCGCGTGAGAAATACTACGTTCTAGAAATGTTTCCCTATCCGTCGGGCCGCATTCACATGGGCCATGTGCGCAACTACGCCATGGGCGATGTCGTCGCGCGCTACAAGCGCGCCCGCGGCTATAACGTCTTGCATCCGATGGGCTGGGACGCTTTCGGCATGCCGGCCGAAAATGCCGCGCGCGACAACAAGGTTCATCCGAAGGAATGGACCTACCAGAACATCGCCTCGATGCGCACCCAGCTCAAAGCCATGGGCCTGTCGCTGGACTGGAGCCGCGAATTCGCCACCTGCGACGTCGATTATTACCACCGCCAGCAGATGCTCTTCATCGACATGATGGAGAAGGGCCTGGTCTATCGCAAGAAGTCCAAGGTCAACTGGGACCCGGTCGACAACACCGTTCTGGCCAACGAGCAGGTCATCGACGGCCGCGGCTGGCGTTCCGGCGCGCTCGTCGAGCAGCGCGAGCTGACGCAATGGTTCTTCAAGATCACCGAATTCAGCCAGGAGTTGCTTGATGCCCTGGACACACTCGACCATTGGCCGGAAAAAGTCCGGCTGATGCAGAAGAACTGGATCGGCCGTTCCGAAGGCCTGACCATTCGCTGGGAAATCGTGCCGGAAACCGCACCCAACAGCGACCGCGAGATCGCCGTCTATACGACGCGCCCGGATACGCTGTTCGGCGCCTCCTTCCTGGCGATCTCGGCCGACCATCCGTTGGCCAAGGAAGCTGCAGCAAAGGATGCGGAGATCGAGGCCTTCTGCGAGGAGTGCCGCCGCGCCGGAACCTCGCTCGCCGCGCTCGAGACCGCTGAGAAGAAAGGCATGGACACCGGCATCCGCGTGCGCCATCCCTTCGATCCGTCCTGGGAACTGCCTGTCTACATCGCCAATTTCGTGCTGATGGACTATGGCACTGGCGCGATCTTCGGCTGCCCGTCCGGCGACCAGCGCGACCTGGATTTCGCCCGCAAATACAATCTGCCTGTCGTGCCCGTGGTCATGCCGCGTGACGGCGATGCGGCCAGCTTCACCGTCGGCGATGTCGCCTATGATGGTGACGGTGTCATGATCAACTCGCGCTTCCTTGACGGCATGGGCACGGAAGAGGCGTTCTATACCGTCGCCTCGAAACTATCTGCCGCCAGCCTCGGCAATGCGCCGCAGGCCGAGCGCAAGGTGAATTTCCGCCTGCGCGATTGGGGCATTTCCCGCCAGCGTTATTGGGGCTGCCCCATCCCGGTCATCCATTGCGATGATTGCGGCGTGCTGCCGGTGCCAAAGCAGGATCTGCCCGTCCGGCTGCCTGACGACGTTACCTTCGACCAGCCAGGCAATCCGCTCGATCGGCATCCGACATGGCGGCATGTTGCTTGCCCGCAATGCGGCAAGGACGCTCGCCGCGAGACGGACACGATGGATACCTTCGTCGACTCGAGCTGGTATTTCGTCCGCTTCACCGCACCTTGGGAAAACCAGCCGACCGATCAGGCCGCCGCCAACCGCTGGCTGCCCGTCGATCAATATATTGGCGGCATCGAGCATGCGATCCTGCATCTGCTCTATTCGCGCTTCTTCACGCGCGCCATGCGTGAGACCGGCCACCTCGAGGTGAAGGAGCCCTTCAAGGGCCTGTTTACGCAGGGGATGGTGGTGCACGAGACCTATAGCCGCGGCTCGGGCCTGACGCGCGAATGGGTGTCACCGGCCGATATCCGCATCGAGGAAGTGGAGGGACAGCGTCGCGCTACGTTGCTTTCAACCGGCGAGGACATCGCCATCGGCTCGATCGAGAAGATGTCGAAGTCCAAGAAGAATGTCGTCGATCCCGATGACATCATCGCATCCTACGGCGCCGACACCGCGCGCTTCTTCGTGCTGTCCGATTCGCCGCCAGACCGTGACGTCATCTGGTCCGAAGCCGGCGTCGAAGGCGCGCATCGTTTCACGCAGCGCATGTGGCGTCTGGTCTCGGAAGCGGCGGACGCGCTGAAATCCGCAAAACCGAAGCCGGCTAAAGAGGGCGAGGCGCTGGCGATTTCGCAGATCGCACATCGCACGCTGAAGGCTGTCCAGGGTGATTACGACAAGCTCGCCTTCAACAAGGCGGTCGCGCGCATCTATGAATTCGTCAATGCGCTGGCAGCTCCGTTGGGCAAGGTCGCCGCCGGCCAAGCCGATGCGGCCTTTGTCTCAGCTTCCCGCGAAGCCGTGGAAATCCTGATTGCGCTGGTTGCGCCGATTACACCGCATCTTGCAGAAGAATGCTCGGCAGTGCTCGGCAACACCAATATGATCGCCACCAGCCCCTGGCCCAGCTATGACGAAGCGCTGGTGATCGAGAACGAGATCGTCTATCCCGTTCAGATCAACGGTAAGAAGCGCGCCGAATTGACAATCGCGCGCGATGCGGATCAGAATGCCGTGCAACAGGCCGTTCTCGCCCTGGATGCCGTCAAAAGCGCGTTGAATGGTCAGGCGCCAAAGAAGATCATCGTCGTTCCACAGAGGATCGTAAACATTGTCGTCTGATACTCTCTTCAAGTTCGCCCGCATCGCCGGCATTGCGTCTCTGGTGGCTGTTACCGGCCTTCTGTCCGCCTGCCAGGTGAAGCCGCTCTATGCCCTGAGCACCGGCGTCACCCAGAAGCTGTCGGAAGTATCCTTCTCCGACGCCAATTCGCGCGTCGGCCAGGAAGTCCGCAACCAGCTGATCTTCATCGCCGGCCGCGGCGCCGGTGAAGCCAAGACGCCAAAATACACGGTTGACCTGAGTGTTACCTCGGCAACCGGCGGCGTTCTCTATCTGCCGTCTTCAGATACATCGGGTGCCGGTCGTACGACGGTAACCGCCTCCTTCACCCTGAAGGAGGCAATCACCGGCAAGGTAGTGAAATCCGGTAGCCGCGCGGTAACCTCGCTGGTCGACTTCCCGACACAGGAATTCGCCAAGCAGCGCGCAATCCGCGATTCGGAAGACCGCGCCTCCCGCGAAGTCGCCGAGATGGTGGCTGCCGACATCGCTGCTGCGCTCAGCCGCTGATCAAGAGCGCGGCATGGCGGAAATCAAGTCTCACGAGTTTGACGGATTCCTCCAAAATGCCGCGCGCAATTACCGGATCTTCGTCATTTATGGCCCGGATCGCGGCCTGGTATCCGAGCGTGCCGCTCAGATTGCGGCCAAGACCGGCGTGGATCTGAAAGATCCGTTTTCCCTTATCAAGCTGGATGTTGGTGATCTCCAGAACGACGCGGGCCGCCTGTTGGACGAGGTCAATGCCATCGGCCTCTTTGGCGGCGAAAAGCTCGTCTGGATTCGCGGCGCCGCCAACGAAAAGGCCCTGGTCGATTCGCTGCAGATCATTGCCGGCAATCCGCCGGATGGCAGTTTTGTCATCATCGAGGCCGGTGATCTCAAGAAGGGTTCCGGACTGCGCAAGGTTGTCGAGCCTGCGCGCAGCGTAGCGACAATCCCCTGCTATGCGGATGATACTAGAGCGCTCAATAGCCTGATTGATACCGAACTGGCGAGTGAAGGCCTACGGATCACGCCGGCCGCACGCCAGGTGCTGCTGGAGCTTCTCGGCGGCGATCGAATTGCCTCGCGCAATGAAGTCCGCAAGCTGGCACTCTATTGCCGCGGGCTGGGCACGATAGAGGAAGAACACGTCACCGAAATCATCGGCGATGCCAGCGCCGTCTCCGCCGACGATGCGGTCGACGCGATCCTGAAGGGCGATTCGGAAGCCTTCCTGCATGCCATGCAAAAGATCTCCACCTCGAAGACACCGATGTTTCTGGTGTTGCAGGGCTGCCTCAAGCAGTTTCAGCTGCTGGATGCGATGCGTGCCGAAATGGATGAAAAGCGATCGGCTCCGGCACAGGTCATGCAGTCACACGGCCGCCATCTGCATTTTCGCCGCAAGCCGATTATCGAACAGGCGCTCAAGACGTGGACGGCCCCTGCCATTGCACGTGAGATGAACAGGCTGCAATCAGCCATCCTCCAGACACGCCAGCGCGCCAGCCTTGAGGATACGATTGCCACGCAAACCTTGCTCGCAACCACGCTGCAATCAGCCCGTAAAAACTAAGGTTTCACGAAAAGCACATTGCTCCCATCAGCGCTTCACGAATCGCTGATGGGATCTATCATATTGTTTTTACTAAATTTTGTGCAAAAGTCGCTACGCAGATTTTCGAAATTACCCTAGCGGCGCTCGAGCAGCCGGCAGATTTCCTCAAGCTGCTCCAGCGTCTTGTAGGATATTTTGACCTGCCCGCCACTGCCGCGATGGTTGATCGCAACATCCAAGCCAAGCGTATCCGACAGAGTGCGCTCCAGCGCCAGCGTATCGGAATCCTTTTCATCCTTGCGCGGCCCGGCGGGACGGGGATCATTCTGCGCCTTGATATCGTTCTGCGCCAATCGCTCGGCATCGCGAACCGACATGCCCTTGGAAACGATTGTGCGGGCGAGGGTGGTGGGATCGGATGTCGACACCAGCGCTCGCGCGTGGCCAGCCGAGAGACTGCCGCCGGCAAGCATGTCACGCACGGGATCAGGCAGCTTGAGCAAGCGCAGGGAGTTGGCGACGTGGCTGCGGCTTTTGCCGATGATCTCGCCAAGATCATTTTGCGTATAGCCGTGCTCGGCAATCAGCTGCTCATAGCCCAGCGCTTCTTCCAATGGATTGAGGTCGGCACGCTGGACATTCTCGACAATGGCGATTTCGAGCGCCGTCTTGTCGTCCACATCGCGAACGATGACCGGAATCTCAATCAAACCAGCGAGTTGGGCTGCCCGCCAGCGTCTTTCACCGGCGATAATCTCATAGCGATCCGTCGAAACAGTGCGAACGACGACCGGCTGCACAATGCCGTGCTGGCGAATGGAGCTGGCGAGATCGTGAAGCTCGGTTTCATCAAAGTAGCGGCGCGGATTGCGTGGATTGCGGCTGATGAACTCGATCGGCACCATGCGATCCGGATTGACCGCCGGTTTCCCGGCATCCACAGGGGTCGGCTGGTCCATCTCTCCGATGAGAGCTGCTAGTCCGCGCCCAAGACGCCGCTTCGAAGGATCATCATTCATCACCGGTACTCACTCTGGAACAAATACTATAATCAGGCTGCGGCCTTGCGTTGCCGCTCTCGCTGGATAACTTCGGAGGCCAGCTGCAAATAGGCTTGGCTGCCCGCGCACTTCAAATCGTAGAGAATAGCAGGCTTGCCATAGGAAGGGGCCTCGGACACGCGTACGTTGCGCGGAATCAACGTATGGTAGACTTTTTCGCCCAGATGCGTACGCACATCGCTGACAACCTGCTGGGCGAGATTGTTACGGGAGTCAAACATTGTCAGCACGATACCCTGAATATCGAGCGACGGATTGACGGTACGCCGAACCTGGTCAACGGTCTCGAGCAACTGGCTGAGGCCCTCAAGCGCAAAGAATTCGCACTGCAACGGCACCAACACCGAATGCGCCGCCGCCATGGCATTCATGGTTAACAAATTGAAAGAAGGCGGGCAGTCGACCAGAATATAGGAGAAGGAAAGCGCATCCGGGGTATTCAGCGCACCACGAAGCCTGAAGACGCGATCCGGCTGCTGCGCAATTTCCATCTCGACGCCAAGCAGATCCATCGTTGACGGCACGATGAAGAGATTTGGAACGGCAGTTTCCTGCACAGTCTCCAGAATCGTGTGGGTGCCGGCCAAAAGGTCATAGGATGATTGCTTTCGATCCCGACGCTCAATACCGAGGCCGGTGCTCGCATTACCCTGCGGATCAAGATCAACGATCAAGACGCGCTCGCCAATTGCGGCCAGCGCCGTCGCCAGATTGATCGCGGTCGTGGTCTTTCCGACGCCACCCTTCTGATTTGCGATGGTAATAATCCGATTTCGCTCGCCGATCATCTGTCGCACATCCAATTCCGGTTAAATCAGGCGCCGAAGGCGGCTCAGTTCCAAAATCACGGAATCTCGCTCGACGACACTCTGATGTTTTACCAGATCGAATTCCCAACGACCACGGGCTTTCTCGAGCTCGCGTTCATAATCCCGGCCTTTATGCAGCAGAAGAATCAAATTCTCGTTGCGCTCGAGCCAGGGAGCCGAATAATCGAGCAGCCCTTCAAGCTCGGCGAGGGCGCGCGCTGAAATGATATCGCAATGTTGGATGGCAGCCGGCGCTTCCTCAATCCTAACAGCATGAACAGTGCCGCGAGCGCCACATTCCCGCAGACAGACACGCAGAAAAGCGGCCTTCTTCTGGTTGCTCTCCACCAGATCGACATGCCCGGCCCCGTGTTCTGCAAGCAGAATCGCGGTGATAACCCCCGGAAAACCACCGCCGCTACCCAGGTCAACCCAATGATCAGTCCTGGGGTGAATCTGGAAAATCTGTGCGCTGTCAGCGATGTGACGCCGCCAGAGGTCATCAATCGTCGATGGCGCTACGAGGTTGATGGTCTTGGCCCACTTCTGGAAAAGCTGGGCAAAATGCTGCAACCGCTCCTGTGTTTCACGTGAAACACGCACACCGTTCAATTCCATATTTTGGACTCTCAAACCTTGCAAACTTAAGAAACAAGCTTTTGCTTCTCTGTACCACCCAGCTTCCGAAGATGTGCCAGCAGCAAGGAAATAGCGGCCGGGGTCATCCCGTCGATGCGGGATGCCTGAGCAATATTCTTCGGACGAGCAGCGCTCAGCTTCTGCTTCAGCTCGTTGGACAGGCCGGATAGAATGGCAAAATCGAAGTCGGTGGGAATAGCGCGCTCCTCTTCCTTCCTCGCCTGAACGATATCTGCCGTCTGCCGATCCATATAAACGGCATAGGCCGCCTCAATCTCGACGGCCTCGCCGACGTTGCGCTCGATCGAGCCCAATTGCGGCCATAGCCGCGACAGCGATTCGATCGACTGATCCGGATAGGAAAGAAGTTCGTAGGCAGACCGCCGTTGGCCGTCCTTGTTCAGATGCAAACCCGCTTTTGCCGCCTCGCTCGGCGTCACCGACAGCTCTTTCAGCTGAATACGCGCCTCCTCGAGCTTTTTTGTATAACGCTCGAACCGCTGCGCGCGGTCAGCGCCAACGCAGCCAATAGCCTGCCCGATCGGCGTCAGGCGCACATCCGCATTGTCAGCTCGCAACGACAGCCGATACTCCGCCCGGGAGGTGAACATACGATAGGGCTCGGCAACGCCTCGCGACGTCAGATCATCGATCATGACGCCGATATAGGATTCTGTACGGCTGAACTCCACCGGCTGCCCGCCAGATGCCAGCCGCGCAGCATTCAACCCGGCAACAAGACCCTGGGCGCCAGCCTCTTCATAGCCGGTAGTGCCATTGATCTGGCCCGCCAGGAACAATCCCGGGATTTTCTCGACTTCCAGCGACAGCTTCAGCTCCCGCGGATCGACGTGGTCATACTCGATTGCATAGCCGCATTGCAGGATGCTGACTCGTTCCAGACCCGGAATGGTTCTGATGAAGGAATCCTGAACCTCCTCGGGCAGGGAGGTCGAAATGCCGTTCGGGTAAACCGTCGTGTCGTCGAGACCTTCCGGTTCAAGGAAGATCTGGTGGCCGTCGCGCTCACCGAACTTGACGATCTTGTCCTCAATCGACGGGCAATAACGCGGGCCGATACCCTCGATCTGGCCGGAATACATGGCGGAACGATTGAGGTTCTCCGCAATGATCCGATGAGTTTCGCTCGTTGTACGCGTCACCCCACACTCGATCTGAGGATTTGTGATACTATCGGTCATGAAGGAAAATGGTGTCGGATCCTCGTCCGCACCTTGCCTACCAACTGAATCCCAATCGATGGTACTGCCATCCAGGCGAGCCGGTGTCCCGGTCTTGAGACGACCGAGTGCCAGGCCAAATCGCAGCAGCGTCCCGGACAGGCCGACGGACGGCTCTTCACCAACACGGCCGGCTGGAATCTTCTTATCACCAATATGGATCAGGCCGCGCAAAAAGGTGCCGGTCGTTAGAACGACGGCGCCGCAGCGGAAAATTCTGCCATCCTTCAGCACGACGGCCGAAACACGCCCCTGTTCTATCGTCAGATCGAAGGCATCACCTTCAATCACATCAAGATTCGGGGTGTTGTCGATTTCCGCCTGCACCGCGAGCCGATAGAGCTTGCGGTCAGCCTGGGTCCTAGGGCCACGAACCGCAGGGCCTTTTTTCCGATTCAGCATACGGAATTGGATACCACCGGCATCGGCCATGCGGCCCATGAGACCATCCAGGGCGTCGATCTCGCGCACAAGATGCCCCTTTCCAAGTCCGCCGATGGCCGGATTGCAGGACATGACGCCGATCGTGCTGCGCTTATGGGTGATGAGAGCCGTGCGGGCGCCCAAACGCGCAGCCGCAGCCGCGGCCTCGCTACCGGCGTGGCCACCCCCTACAACGATGACATCATATATAGTGTCGAGCATAATCGCGATCCTCGATGAAGCCGCTTGTTTGGCACATCGGTTTTGGGAGTCAAGAAGGTTTCACGTGAAACGTCAGCAAATGGTGCCACCGGCAGTGTCGTTGCCCGTGTTTCACGTGAATCATTTGCCGATGCAGAATTCCGAGAAGATAACATCGAGCAAATCCTCGACATCGACCCGCCCGGTAATACGGCCCAGGCTGTTTGCGCTTTGCCGTAGATATTCCGCCCTTATGTCGAGACCGTGGCCTGCTGAACCTACCGCGGCATCCAGGGCCTCCAGGCTCTCCGAGAGCAACCCCCGATGGCGCAATCGGCTTGGCAAGGCGAGGGACAAGGACGCCGAGCGATCCTGCAGGTTCTTCAGCAGGCATTGATGAAGCATCGCCAATCCCGATCCGGTCTCCGATGAAACCAGCAGGTCGTAGTCACCTTCGCCACCGTCATCATGAATATCGGACTTCGTCCCGATCGTCAGGACATCACCGGTGAAGTCGGGAAAGTCTCTCTGAGCGGGCCGGCCGATTTCGGCAAGGGACAGAACCAGATCAGCATCGGCAACCGTTTTGAGCGCGCGGCGAATTCCTTCCCGTTCGATACGCTCCTCCGTTTCGCGCAACCCGGCTGTATCGTACAGCTTGACGGCATAGCCCTCAATATTGAGGTCGACATGCAGAACATCTCTGGTCGTTCCAGCGACATCCGTTACGATCGCCACTTCACGTTTCGCCAGTATATTCATCAGGCTCGATTTGCCGGCGTTTGGTGGGCCGGCAATAACCACCTTCAAGCCATCCCTGATGATTTCACCGAAATCGGCTCCGGCCAGATGGTCCGATAGTTCGGAACGGAGCCGTTCCATATCCTTCCACACCAGGTCCGACACTGAGCCCGGAACATCATCCTCATCGGCAAAATCAAGTTCGGCCTCGATCAGCGCCCTTGCATGAGTGAGGCGATCAGCCCAGCCATCATAGAGATCCGAGAGACCGCCGGCCGCATGCTCCATGGCGAGCCGCCGCTGCATCTCCGTTTCCGCGCTGATGAGATCGGCAAGGCCTTCGACTTCTACAAGATCCATCCTGCCGTTTTCCATGGCACGTCTTGTGAATTCACCATGTTCAGCGAGGCGGCAATCATCAAAGGTAGCAAGCTCCGCCAGCAGTGCAGCAACGACCGCCTTGCCGCCATGAACGTGGATCTCGACACAATCCTCGCCCGTGAAAGAGGCTGGACCCGGAAATATGAGGACGAGCCCACGGTCGATAAGAAGACCGTTACGAGTCCGAATCGGTTTAAGGGCTGCATGTCGCGCCGGCGGTAAAGCGCCTGCCACTGATTCAGCGACGGTCAAAGCCGCGGCGCCGCTGATGCGAACCACCCCCACACCGGCCGGAAGGCTCCCACTCGAGAGAGCGTAGATCGTTTTGTTTGTCGCGTGCATAAATTGATCCGCTTCCGAATCGATCGCCAATTGCGCGGGGAGCCTTCGTACTCCCCAAATGAAAATCGGGCCGCACAGGGCGACCCGATCGTACCATATCGCGAACCGTCATCGAAATGACAGCCGGCGAATTCAGCCCATGAATTAGGTATTCATCGACTCGAAGAAATCCGGGTTGGTCTTCGTCTGCTTCAGCTTGTCGATCAGGAATTCGATCGCGTCGGTCGTGCCCATCGGCGCAAGGATGCGGCGCAGAACGAAGATCTTCTGCAGATCCTGACGCGGAACCAGCAGGTCTTCCTTACGCGTACCGGACTTGAGGATATCCATGGCCGGGAAGATGCGCTTGTCGGCGACCTTGCGGTCGAGCACGATTTCCGAGTTACCGGTGCCCTTGAATTCTTCGAAGATCACTTCGTCCATGCGGCTGCCGGTATCGATCAACGCAGTCGCAATGATCGTCAGCGAGCCACCCTCTTCGATGTTACGGGCGGCACCGAAGAAGCGCTTCGGGCGCTGCAGGGCGTTGGCGTCGACACCGCCTGTGAGAACCTTACCGGAGGAGGGAACAACGGTGTTGTAGGCGCGGCCGAGGCGAGTGATCGAATCGAGCAGGATGACAACGTCGCGGCCATGTTCGACCAGACGCTTGGCCTTCTCGATAACCATTTCGGCAACCTGAACGTGGCGCACGGCCGGTTCGTCGAAGGTCGAAGAGATGACTTCGCCGCGCACGGAGCGCTGCATGTCGGTCACTTCTTCCGGGCGTTCGTCGATCAGGAGAACGATCAGGTAGCAATCGGGATGATTGGCGGTGATCGAATGCGCGATGTTCTGCAAGAGAACGGTCTTGCCGGTACGCGGCGGCGCAACGATCAGGCCGCGCTGGCCCTTGCCGAGCGGCGCGACCAGATCGATGACGCGCGGCGAAAGATCCTTCGACGTCGGGACGTCGAGCTCCATTCGGAAACGCTCATTCGGATAGAGTGGCGTCAGATTGTCGAAGTGAACCTTGTGACGGATCTTTTCCGGATCGTCGAAATTGATGGTGTTGACTTTCAGCAGCGCGAAATAACGCTCGCCTTCCTTCGGACCACGGATCGGTCCCTCGACCGTGTCGCCCGTCTTCAGGGAGAAGCGGCGGATCTGGGAGGGAGAAATGTAGATGTCGTCCGGGCCGGGAAGGTAGTTGGCATTGGCGGAGCGAAGGAAACCGAAGCCGTCCTGCAGAACTTCGACGACGCCCTCGCCGATGATTTCTACGTCCTGGCTTGCGAGCACCTTCAAGATCGCAAACATCAATTCCTGTTTGCGCATCGTGCTGGCGTTTTCGACCTCGAGCGACTCGGCAAAGGCCAGGAGGTCGGTCGGGGATTTGTTTTTCAGTTCTTGAAGCTTCATTTCAGCCATGAAGGGAGTTACTCATTTTTTAGGAGGGGAAAGGCAATGTTGCTCGTATTCAGAACCGCGATAGGGGCGTTCGCGGGAGACAGAATGGATACATGCCACGAAGAAGAGATGGCGGGAAAATAGCGATTCAGTCTATGGCCCGCAAGGGGGGCAGGCAAAATGAAGGAAATTTAACGTCACCGCTAAAAAAGCCTCGTCTCACGCAAACGGTTTCACGACAACGAGTATGACAATCACGATCATCAACAGCGTCGGCACCTCGTTCATCATGCGCCAATAGCGCGCCGAACGCTTGTTTTCATCGCGGGCAAAAGCGCGCGCCGCACTGCTGAAATGGCCATGAACAGCCGACATCAGGACAACGAGCCCGATCTTCGCATGCAGCCAGCCGCCGTGGAAATCATAGACCGACCAGGCGAGATAAAGCCCGAATATCCAGGTTAAAATCATCGCCGGCGTTATGATGTACCGCAGCAGGCGCCGTTCCATCACCTTGAAGGTTTCGGATTGCTGCGACCCCGGCTCGGCATCGGTGTGATAGACGAAAAGCCGCGGCAGATAGAGCATGCCGGCCATCCAGGAAATCACCGCGATGATGTGGAGCGCCTTGATCCAGAGATAGAGATCGGCCGGATGCCAGGCAAACAGGCCTATGGCCAGCGCGGCGAATATCAGGATCATGAAATAGGCGCGCATTCCCGCCTTTTTGCCGGGTGCGGCATCCGTCTGTTTCTCGATCGTCATCTGCCTCTCCATCCCCGAACGCGCTCGACGAGCGCTGCGACATTGGCCGGGTCTGCTTGCGGCGTGATCCCGTGTCCAAGATTGAAAATCAGCGGACCATTGCCGAGATGCTGCAGGATATCGTCGATCCCGTCCTCCAGTGATTTTCCGCCGGCAACGACCCGCATCGGATCGAGGTTGCCCTGCACAGGGCCCTCCTGCTGCAGTTCCCGCGCGAAAGCCAGCGGCACCGACCAATCCAAGCCGATCGCATCGGCACCGGTCTTCTGGCGGTAGGTCTTCAGCTGATAGCCCGCACCCTTGGCGAAGGCGATGATCCGCGCATTCGACCGTTGCGCCTTCACGGAGGCGATCATTCTGGCGACGGGTTTGACGGCAAATGCCTCGAATTCCCTCTCGCCGAGCACGCCGGCCCAGGAATCGAAAATCTGCACCGCGTCGGCGCCCGCATCGATCTGCGCTACCAGGTAAGCGGCGGAGATATCGGCGAGCAACATCAGCAGATGTTCGAATGCCTTCGGATAACGATAGGCGAACAAGCGGGCAGGGGCCTGGTCGGGAGTGCCGTGACCGGCAATCATATAGGTCGCAACGGTCCAGGGCGCGCCACAGAAGCCGAGAAGGGTCGTTTCGGCGGGCAGCTCCCGCCGCAACCTCCGGACCGTCTCCATGACAGGCGCAAGGTATTCAATCACGCCCTCAGGCTTCAAAGCCAGGATGCCCGCCTCATCGATCGGATCCATCTCGGGACCATGTCCCTCGGTGAAGCGAACATTCCGCTTCAATGCGTCGGGGATGACGAGGATGTCGGAAAAGAGAATGGCCGCATCGAAGCCATAACGACGGATCGGCTGCAGCGTCACTTCCACCGCATGATCAGGTGAATAACAGAGATCGAGAAAGCTTCCTGCCTTGGCTCGTGTCTCCCGATATTCGGGCAGATAGCGCCCAGCCTGACGCATCAGCCAGAGGGGGGGTGGGCTTAGCGCTTCTCCGCTTAGCACCCGTAAGATCTTCCGGCGTTCATCGGTCAATGACGTCGTCCTATATAAAAACAAACATATATCTAAAGGTTTCTATTTCTTAGAGTCGGTGACTATCAAGGATTAAAACTCATCCAGAGCCTGTCCAATTTGTCGCGCCTCTATCGCCAATCGTGCAATCATATCGATGCTGCTTCGAGGATATGTGGAAAACAGAATTGATTATTCAATCTTTTGAGAGGCTTGCCGGGAATCTTCTGCCAGCGGTATCTGGGGATAAGATGGGGACCTGTCCGGCCTACTTCATGTTGTCCACATTGCCCACAGGCCTCGCTGAAGGCTCCCCACGAAAACCCCAAATGTGGAAAACTCGGCAGTTTTCCACTTGCCCAGGAGAGGCCGGTTCTCGTACCTCTGTTTTGTCCCGGGATATCAACAGGTGATGGAAAGTAGCGTGGAAAACCGAACAAGCTTCTTTCATCTGCACCTGATTTCTGACTCAACGGGAGAGACTCTGATCTCTGCCGGGCGCGCTGCTTCCGTTCAATTCCATGCCACACAGCCGATCGAGCACGTCTATCCGCTGATTCGGAATCGCAAGCAGCTCCTGCCGGTTTTGGAAGCGATCGATCATAGCCCGGGCATTGTCCTCTATACGATCGTCGATCGCGAGCTCGCGGATTTCATCGATGAACGTTGCCGGGAGATGGGTGTGCCCTGTGTCAACGTTCTTGAGCCGGTCATGAATGTCTTTCAGACCTATCTCGGCACGGCGTCGCGCCGGCGGGTCGGGGCGCAGCATGTGATGAATGCTGACTACTTTGCCCGCATCGAAGCCCTGAACTTCACCATGGATCATGATGATGGGCAGATGCCGGATGACTACGACGATGCCGATGTCGTCATCATCGGCATCAGCCGAACCTCGAAAACGCCGACCAGCATCTATCTGGCAAATCGTGGCATCAAGACCGCCAACATTCCGATCGTGTCAGGCGTGCCCCTGCCGGAAAGCCTGGCCAGGGCGACGAAGCCATTGATCGTAGGTCTGGTGGCAACGACGGATCGCATATCGCAAGTGCGCGAAAACCGCATTCTCGGCACGACCCCTGGCTTCGATCGCGGTGATTACACCGATCGCGCCGCCATCTCGGAAGAGCTGAAATATGCCCGCTCACTCTGTGCGCGGCATAATTGGCCGATCATCGATGTCACGCGCCGCTCGATCGAAGAGACTGCCGCCGCCATTGTTGCCCTGCGCCCCAAGCTGCGCTAAGCGCTGCACACCATTATTTCGGAGGCAGCCGTCATGACCGTGCCCCTTATCCTTGCATCGTCCAGCCCGTTTCGGCGGATGCTGATGGAGAATGCAGGGCTGCATTTTCAAGCGATTCCAGCCAATGTCGATGAGCGCGCGATCGAGGCGCCATTGGAGCGCAATGGTGCCAGCCCCGATGCTGTGGCGCTGGTGCTGGCCAAGGCCAAGGCCAAAGAAGTGAGCGACCGTTTTCCCGGCTCGCTCGTCATCGGCTCGGATCAGACTATGTCGCTTGGTGCCCAGGTCTTCCACAAGCCGACGTCCATGGCCGATGCCGAAAATCACTTGGGGACGTTGTCGGGTAAAACCCATCGCCTGAACAGCGCCATCGCGCTTGCGCGGAACGGCGATATCATCTGGGAGCACGTGTCACACGCCGAGCTGACGGTGCGGGAACTCTCGCCCGATTTCATTCATCGGCATTTGAGCCGGGTCGGCGAGAAGGTGTTGTCGAGCGTTGGCGCCTATCAGTTGGAGGGGGAGGGTATCCAACTCTTCTCCAAAATCGAGGGCGATTACTTTACTATTGTGGGGCTGCCGATGCTGCCGCTCCTTCAGCAGCTGCGGGAATTGGGGGCGATCGATGGATGATTCACGTGAAACATTGGCTCCGAAAGCCTTCGTCACGGGCTATCCGGTCAAGCACTCCCGCTCGCCGCTGATCCATGGTCATTGGCTCCATCAGCTCGGCCTTGCCGGCAGCTACCGCGCGCATGAAGTTTCCGTGGAGGATTTTCCGGCCTTCATCACCTCGCTCAAGGATGGCACCAACGGCTTTGTCGGCGGCAACGTGACCATCCCGCACAAGGAACTGGCGTTCAAATCGGCGGATCGGCCGGATGAACTGTCGAAAGAGCTCGGCGCATCCAACACCCTGTGGCTTGAGGATGGGCTACTTCACGCGACCAATACCGATGGCCGGGGTTTCACGGCCAATCTCGATGAGCGTCATCCCGGTTGGGATCGCAGTGGCCGGGCGGTGATCCTCGGGGCGGGCGGCGCCAGCCGCGCCATCATCCAGGCCGTCCGCGATCGTGGTTTCAAGGAAATCCATGTCGTCAACCGCACCGTCGCCCGCGCACAGGAACTTGCCGATCGCTTCGGTGAGCGGGTTCACGCGCATCCGATGGCTGCACTTGGCGAAGTCATGCAGGGCGCCGGCCTCTTCATCAACACCACTTCGCTCGGCATGGATGGCGAAGCGGCCCCGCACATCGATTTTTCGCCTCTTGTGAAAGGGGCTGTCGTTACCGACATTGTCTATGTGCCGCTGAAGACGCCGCTTCTGGCGCAGGCCGAAGAGCAGGGTTTTGCCATCGTCGATGGTCTTGGCATGCTGCTGCATCAGGCCGTGCCGGGTTTCGAAAAGTGGTTCGGGAAACGCCCGGTCGTCGATGAAGCCCTGAGGGCCTTGATCGTCGCCGACATGGATAAACACAAATGATCAAAATCGGCCTCACCGGATCGATCGGGATGGGAAAATCGACCTCGGCAAAGCTGTTTGCCGAAGCCGGCATCCCGGTAAATGATTCCGATGCGGTGGTGCATGATCTCTACAGCGGCGAAGCCGTTGCCCTCGTAGAAGCGGCTTTCCCGGGATCGACCAGGGACGGAGTGGTCGACCGGCAGGAGCTTGGCCGAAAGCTCGCCACCGATCCCTCCGGCTTCAAGCGGCTGGAAGTCATCGTCCATCCGCTGGTTCGCGAGCGCGAGCGTTCGTTTCTCGGAACTCAGCGGCAAGCCGGCGCCGATATGGTGGTGCTCGATATTCCGCTGCTGTTCGAGACCGGTGGCGACAAAAGGGTGGACAAGATCGTCGTCGTCAGCTGCGATCCACAGATTCAGAGGCAGAGGGTGCTTGCCCGGCCGGGCATGACGGAGCAGAAATTCGAGATGATTCTCTCCCGCCAGACGCCGGATGCGGAAAAGCGGGCACGTGCCGATTACATCATCGATACCGGCGGCAGCATCGATGCGGCCCGCGAACAGGTGAAAGAGATCATAGCGGACCTGCGGCGCCAGCCGAAAGCCGATGAACCCGAAAGCGGAGAGCCCTGATGCGCGAGATCATTTTCGATACGGAAACCACCGGGCTCGACAACAGGGCTGACCGCATCATCGAAATCGGCGGCATCGAGCTCATCAACCATTTCCCGACAGGCAACACGCTGCACCTCTACATCAATCCAGGTGACCGCAAGGTTCATCCGGATGCGCTCGCCGTGCACGGCATTACCGACGAGTCGCTGAAGGACAAGCCGCCCTTTGCCGATGTTGCGGATCAGATCTTGGAATTTTTCACCGGCGCCAAGTGGATCGCGCATAACGCCACCTTCGACATGGGCTTCGTCAATGCCGAGTTCGCGCGGCTGGGACGGCCGCCGATCCTGCCCGATATGGTGATCGACACGCTGGCCATGGCGCGCCGCAAGCATCCGATGGGGCCGAACTCGCTGGATGCGCTTTGCCGGCGCTACGGCATCGACAACTCCCACCGCACTCGGCACGGCGCGCTGCTCGACTCCGAACTGCTTGCCGAAGTCTATATCGAGATGATCGGCGGCCGGCAGACTGCGCTCGGTCTCGGCAGCAGCAACGGTTCATCGGCGCGTTCCCGTCAGAATGACGATTCTGAGGAAGTCGTCGCCGATATCTTCGTGCGGCCCGATCCTCTTCCGGGCAGGGTCAGCGAAGAAGAGGCGGCGGCCCATGCGGCACTGGTTGCCAAGCTCGGCGCGAAGGGAATCTGGTCCAAATATCGCATGTCCGAATAGGGATATCTGAAGGCACCCAAAAGAAAATGCCCGGACGTTGATCCGGGCTTTTTCGTTTCCAGGAATGGAAAGAAGCAAAGCTTAGTTCGGAACAGCCGAAACCTGGGCGCGGGTCTGTTCTTCAGCCATGCGCTGCGTGAACATCTGCGCAAAATCGATCGGGTCGATCATCAGCGGCGGGAAGCCGCCATTGCGGGTGATGTCGGCAATGATCTGACGGGCAAACGGGAAGAGCAGGCGCGGGCACTCGATGAAGAGCAGCGGCAGCATGTGTTCCTGCGGGAAGCCGGTAACGCGGAAGACGCCGCCATAAACCAGTTCGGTGTGGAAGAGAACGCGATCGCCATCCTTGGCTTCGGCATTCAGCGTCAGCACGACGTCGAAATCCGAATCCGACAGCGGATTGGCGTTGACGTTGACATTGATATTGATGTCCGGAGCATTTTCCCGGGCCTGAAGCGAGCGCGGCGCACCCGGATTTTCGAAGGAAAGATCCTTGGTGTACTGAGCAAGGATGCTGAGGCTCGGGCTGGCAGCGCCGTTGCCGTTGGTCTCGTTGGCCATGGGGGTGTCCTCTCACGTCAATGGGTGTCGCCATCTAGCATTTCGAATTAGGGCTTACAACCCTTATGCCCCGGCGCTTTTTGGCCGCCGCGCTAGTCCTCGAGCCGCTTCTGGTCGGACCAGGGTGAGTTGCGCTTGGGTTCGCGATGGAAATCGGTTTCGTCGAGATCGACCACCGTTCCCTTGTTGCGCGGCTGAGCCTGCGGACCGTTGCCCGGTCCCGGCCCGCGACGAAAAGCGCGGGAATTGCCGACGACGACAATACGGTTGCGAAGGATTCTCCAGGCAATGTCCCGGACCGCGGGGATGAACAGCAACAGCCCGATAATGTCTGAGATGAAGCCCGGCAGCATCAGGAAGAAGGCTGCAATCACGATCATGGCGCCATGCACCATCTCACGGCCCGGATCGCCGCCATTGCGGCTCTCGGTCGAGATGCGCTGCAGAATACCCACGCCCTGAATTCTCAGGAGCGCCGCACCGAGGATGGCGCTAAGGATCACCAATCCCAGCGTCGCCCAGACGCCAACCATCTTTCCGACAACGATAAAGCCGGCGATTTCCGCCAGCGGCATCAGAAAAACGAAGATAGGAAGAAGTGATAGGCGCATGGTACCCTGGTCCTGAATGCGGGTTTCTCGGCATGATCGTTAGTTGATCACGCATAATAAAGAAACTGGTCCGCTATTTGAATGATAGATCGATGCGGACTATATGGGGATTGAAACTTTAATTTTAACGGTGGTTCCGATACGAGATGGGTGCAAACGACTTTGTGACGATCTTTTTCCTGGTGGCAGCGGTGCTGATCTTCTTTCAGTTGCGCAGCGTCCTTGGCCGCCGCACGGGGAATGAGAAGCCGCCGCGCGATCTTTATAGCCCCACCGATGCGGCAAATGGTCAGACGGCGCCGGATGCCGGCAAGGTGGTGACCCTGCCGCGTCGCGATGCGACTGAAGAGGAAGATCGTTTTGCCGCCATCGACGCCTTCACGCCAGCAGGCACGCCACTGAATGATTCGCTGCGCGAAGTGAACAAGGCCGACCCCTCCTTCAATCCGAAGGAATTCGTCAATGGCGCCCGCATGGCCTACGAAATGATCGTCATGGCTTTTGCCGATGGCGACCGCAAGGCCCTGAAGGGGCTTCTGTCGCGGGAAGTCTATGATGGCTTCGATGCAGCCATTGCGGACCGCGAGGCCAAGGGCGAGAAAATCAAATCGACCTTCGTCGGCATCGACAAGGCCGACATGCTCAGCGCCGAGATGAAGGGAACGGAAGTTTTCGTCACCATGCGCCTCGTCAGCCAGATGATTTCGGCAACCTACGACAAGGCCGATACGCTGATCGATGGCGATGCGGAGACCGTTGCGGAGATCAGCGATCTCTGGACCTTTTCCCGCGATACGCGCTCGCGCGATCCGAACTGGAAACTTGTGGCGACCGAATCCGAACAATGACGAGCCCATCGCAGCAATTCAGGCTGGAGCCGGCAACCTTCGCCGATCTGAAGGGCTGGGAGGATGATGATCCTTCCAGCCTTTTTCGTGCAATGAAGGACTGTCGGACCCATGTCCGTGACCTGAAGCCCTATCGCACCGGTGTGGTCGGGCTAACCAGCAATGATCTCCTGGCGCTGCTTGATGCCGCCGAAGATCGCGAGCCGCAAGACGCCGCCGAGGCGCGGGCCTTCTTCGAAGAGCACTGTCAGCCCTTCTTCATCCGCCGCGGCGATGGAGGCAATGGTTTCGTCACGGCGTTTTTCGAGCCGGAAATCGAGGTTTCAAGTGCCCGGGACGAGACCTATCGCTATCCTTTCTATCGCCGCCCGGATGATCTGATCGATCTGGATGATGGCAACCGGCCCGCCGAACTCGATCCGTCTTACATGTTCGGACTGCTTCGCGATGGCGTCGTCTCGGCCTATCCCGATCGCGGCGAGATCGATCGCGGCTATCTGGACGGCAAAGGTCTGGAGATCGCCTGGGCGAAATCGAGGGTCGATGTCTTCTTTGTGCATGTGCAGGGCGCCGCCAGGCTGCGCTATCCCGATGGACGCCTGGGTCGCATCACCTATGCCGCCAAGGCCGGCCATCCCTTCTCCGCGGTCGGCCGCTTGCTGATCGACCGTGGCTTGCTCGATCGGGCGACGATTTCCATGCAGACGATTCGCGACTGGCTCTATGCGCACCCGCAAGAGGTCGACGAAGTCCTCGCACACAACCGATCCTATATTTTCTTCCGCGAGGCCGATGTCAGTGACGAGAGCCTGGGTCCGATCGCGGCCGCTAAGGTGCCACTGGTATCAGGCCGTTCGCTGGCGGTGGACCGACTGATCCATACGTTCGGCTTTCCTTTGTTCATTCGTTCGGAAAGCCTGACCCATCTCGACGACGGCAGGCCGTTCGCCAGGTTGATGCTGGCGCTCGATACTGGTTCGGCGATCGTCGGGCCGGCCCGCGGGGATATTTTTACCGGCTCGGGCTATGACGCCGGTGAGCTTGCCGGCACCGTGCGCAATGACGCCGATTTTTATATACTCATTCCAAAGGCGGCGGCGCAGAGGTTTGGCTGATGGCCCCGGAACGAAAGGACAAGGAGCGCAAGCTCAGCACGGAGGACCGCATCCTTTGGGGCAGGGTCGCAAAAAGCGCCCGGCCGATGCCCGGCCGCATGGCCGATATGGAAGCCTTCGAAGCCGCATTGGCGGCTGAAGCGGAGAGCGAGGAAAAGGCACGCGCGGCTAAATCGGCAACGGCTGCGGCGCCTGCCGAGACGCAAAACGCGACGACACCTGCAAAGCAGCCTTCCGGTAAGCATCATCAACTGGAGCGTCCGGTCAAACGCAAGATTGCCAAGGGGCGATTGGCGCTGGAAGCTCGCATCGACCTTCACGGCCTCATCCAGAGCGAGGCGCATGGCATGCTTCTGGATTTCCTTCTGCGCGCTCATGGGCGAGGACTTCGCCATGTACTCGTCATAACGGGCAAGGGCAGCTCCATGGGCAGCGAGGGCGCACTCAAGCGTGCCGTGCCGCTCTGGTTTTCCAAGCCGGAGTTCCGCTTCCTGATTTCTTCCTACGAGACGGCGGCGCAACATCACGGCGGCGACGGTGCGCTCTATATTCGGCTGTCCCGGCCAAAGGGGGACAGACCTTGACCCCTTTCGGCGAAGCGGTGCGAAAACTGAGATTGCGCAAGGGCGTCTCGCAAAAGGAAATGGCGGCGGCGCTCAATGTGTCGCCGGCTTATTTATCCGCCTTAGAACACGGAAAGCGCGGCACGCCGACCTTCGATCTCCTGCAGCGCATCGCCGGATATTTCAACATCATCTGGGATGAAGCCGAGGAATTGTTTCTGGTGGCGCGCTTTTCCGACCCGCGTATCGTCGTCGATACATCGGGACTGGCGCCCGAATATACGGCTTTCGTCAACCGGTTGGCGGGCAAGATTCGCAATCTTGACGCCGCCACCATCAAAGAGCTATCCCAGCTTCTCGAAAATGGCGGAAAATCAGGCTGAAAAGCGCCGTAATCCCCTGTTTTATACCTGATTTCGGGGCCTTCCGTTTGGAAGTTCGGGGTGAAACATCCTATATTCAGGGCAAGAAAAACCGCTGATTCGGCAGCAATCGGCGAGATTCTCTAAACACTGGAAAGACTTCAATAAAATGACCGATATAACCGAAAACGGCGGCAGCGCCGAATATGGCGCAGACAGCATCAAGGTTCTCAAGGGCCTTGACGCCGTGCGCAAGCGTCCCGGGATGTATATCGGTGATACGGATGACGGCTCGGGCCTGCATCACATGGTCTACGAAGTCGTCGACAATGCCATCGACGAAGCGCTGGCTGGTCACGCCGATATCGTCACGGTGACGCTTAATCCCGATGGCTCGGTGACCGTTACCGACAACGGCCGTGGCATCCCGACCGATATCCATACAGGCGAAGGCGTTTCCGCGGCCGAGGTCATCATGACCCAGCTTCACGCCGGCGGTAAGTTCGACCAGAATTCCTACAAGGTGTCAGGCGGTCTGCATGGCGTCGGTGTTTCCGTCGTCAACGCTCTGTCCGTCTGGTTGAGGCTGAAGATCCGCCGCCAGGGCCAGATCCATGAAATGAGCTTCACCCATGGCGTGGCCGATGCACCGCTGAAGCAAACCGGTGATGCCGGCAATGAGACTGGCACCGAAGTCAGCTTCATGCCGAGCTCCGAAACCTTCACCATGATCGAGTTCGATTACGGCACGCTGGAGCATCGCCTGCGCGAGCTGGCCTTTCTGAATTCCGGTGTGCGCATCCTTTTGACCGACAAGCGTCATTCCGACATCAAGCAGGAAGAGATGCTCTATGACGGCGGTCTGGAAGCTTTCGTTTCCTATCTCGACCGCGCCAAGAAGCCTCTGGTTCAAAAGCCGGTGTCGATCCGCAGCGAGAAGGACGGTATCACCGTCGAAGTCGCCATGTGGTGGAACGACAGCTACCACGAAAACGTGCTCTGCTTCACCAACAACATCCCGCAGCGCGACGGCGGCACGCATATGGCCGGCTTCCGCGCCGCACTGACGCGCCAGATCACCTCCTACGGCGAATCATCCGGCATCACCAAGAAGGAAAAGGTGACGCTGACGGGTGATGACTGCCGCGAAGGTCTGACGGCGGTTCTGTCGGTCAAGGTTCCCGATCCGAAATTTTCCTCGCAGACCAAGGACAAGCTGGTTTCCTCCGAAGTCCGCCCGGTGGTCGAAAGCCTCGTCAACGAAGCGCTCGGCACCTGGCTCGAGGAGCATCCGACCGATGCAAAGGTGCTGGTGGGCAAGGTCGTCGAAGCCGCTGCCGCCCGCGAAGCTGCCCGCAAGGCGCGTGAGTTGACCCGGCGCAAGGGCGCACTCGACATCGCCTCGCTGCCCGGCAAGCTGGCCGACTGCTCCGAGCGCGATCCCGCCAAGTCCGAAGTCTTCCTCGTCGAAGGTGATTCGGCCGGTGGTTCCGCCAAGCAGGGCCGTTCGCGCGAAAACCAGGCTATCCTGCCGCTGCGCGGCAAGATCCTCAACGTCGAGCGCGCCCGTTTCGACAAGATGCTGTCGAGCCAGGAAATCGGCACGCTGATCACCGCGCTTGGCACCGGCATCGGCAAGGACGAATTCAACGCCGACAAGCTGCGCTACCACAAGATCATCATCATGACGGACGCCGACGTCGACGGCGCCCATATCCGCACCCTGCTGCTGACCTTCTTCTTCCGCCAGATGCCCGATCTCATCGAGCGCGGCCATCTCTACATCGCCCAGCCGCCGCTCTATAAGGTGACGCGCGGCAAGTCGGTGCAGTATCTGAAGGACGAGAAGGCGCTGGAAGAATATCTGATCGGGCAAGGCCTCGATGATGCCAGCCTGCACCTGGGCAACGGCGAAGTACGTGCCGGCCAGGATCTGCGCGAGGTTATCTACGACGCGCTGCGCCTGCGCACGCTGATCGACAATCTGCATTCGCGCTACAACCGCGATGTCGTGGAGCAGGCGGCAATCGCCGGTGCGCTCAATGCCGAGGTGGTCAGCGACCCGAACAGGGCCGCGGTTCTCGTTGATGACGTCGCCAAGCGGCTCGATATCATCGCCGAGGAAACCGAACGCGGCTGGAGCGGTGCCGTGACCGGCGAGGGCGGTTTGCGCTTCGAGCGCGTGGTGCGCGGCGTCAAGGAAGTCGTTTCCCTCGACATGGCGCTGATTGGCTCGCAGGATGCGCGCCTCATCGACCAGCTCGGCGCCCGGCTAAAGGAAACCTATGATCTGCCGCCGAAGCTCATGCGCCGCGATGGACAGACCGAGATTTCCGGACCGCGCAAGCTGCTGGAAACGATTTTCGCCGTCGGCCGCAAGGGTCTTACCATGCAGCGCTACAAGGGCCTTGGCGAGATGAATGCCGAACAGCTCTGGGAAACGACGCTTGATCCGAACGTACGCTCGCTGCTGCAGGTCAAGGTTCCGGATGCGACCGATGCCGACGGCTTGTTTGCCCGGCTCATGGGCGATGAAGTCGAGCCCCGGCGCGAGTTCATTCAGGACAATGCCCTGAACGTCGCCAATCTCGACATCTGATTATTTTCTTCGACATGAAAAAGGCCCGCCGAAACTTTCGGCGGGCCTTTTGCTTTTCTATCAATCACTTGGCGATGAACGTGCCGTTGAAGGCGAGTTCCGAAAGCGGCTTGCGCTGGCTCGGTACTTCACGCTCGCGCAGCTTTTCCGGAAGCAGGTTCTTGTCGCCGACCTTACCGATTGCGACAGCGGCTTCGACGCGGAAACCATCCGGGATACCGAGAACCTCATAGGACTTCTCGACATGGAAACCAGTCATGCCGTGTGCTTCGTAGCCGGCTAGATGTGCCTGGATTGCCAGGAAGCCCCAGGCGCTTCCGGCATCGAACGAATGGCTGTAGCTGGGCTTCTGCTCCGCGGAGCCAAGCTCGCCATTATGGGTGCGGGAGATGACGAAAAGCAGCGCGGATGCGGATTTCACCCAGCCTTGGTTGAACTCGACCAGCACGCTGAGGAACTTCTCCCAATGCTCCGAGCCGCGCAGCGCGTAGAGAAAACGCCAGGGCTGCAGGTTCGAGGCCGACGGCGCCCAGTGGGCTGCTTCCAGAATGGTCAGAAGATCCGCTTCCGGGATCGCCTCGTCGGTAAAGGCGCGGGGCGACCAGCGATCGAGAAAGAGCTTGTCGATCGGATATTGCGATTCGCGGTTATTGCTTGAGGTCATGGGGCTTCTTTCCTTCGGAGGGAGCCAGCTGTAGATTGCCGGGAAACGGAAGGCGGGCTGGCGATAAATATGGAGATGAGGAACCTATGGGTTGGCCGCATCGGCGGTCCAGGCGATGTCGAGCTCTTCTCGGAAGGCAAAGCGCTTGAGATGGTCGGCGACGACAGCCTGCATGCGTTCGAGATCTTCGGGTTTCTCGACGGTCAACGTCATGATCAGGCTGGTGGCGTTTGCTGCCAATCCCAGAGATGACTCCGGGCTGAAAGGCACCTTGCCCGCGGCTTCGTTGAATTCCACCTCAAATCGATGGCTCCAGTGCTTGCAGAGCTGCTGCAGGTAGCGACTGGCGTGATCGGTTCTGACGGTGGAAACGGATTTTGCCATGGGATGCTCCGGGGAACTTGATCATGAAACGCAGGTTTTCATACATAGAGGCATCTTCACGCGCCAGGTAGACAGTCTGTTTCAAGTTTACGTTATTCCGGCAGAATTCTATTCCGCTATGCTGTCGCCATGAAGAAACGCGCGCGTTCGGAGATGGAACCTTGCTGGTAAACGGAAAATGGACAGAAGACTGGCAGCCGGTCCAGGCCAAGGATGAAAAGGGCGGCTTCGTTCGCCAGACATCCAGTTTTCGCAATTGGGTGACGCCCGATGGCCGACCGGGCCCGACAGGCGAGACTGGCTTCAAGGCAGAGGCTGGCCGGTATCATCTCTATGTCGCGCTGATCTGCCCCTGGGCGTCGCGCACGCTGATCGGCCGCAAGCTGAAGGGTCTGGAAGAGGTGATCTCCGTTTACATCGTCGAGCCGGCGCTATCCAAGCAGGGTTGGCGCTTCGGCGACTATCCCGGCGCGACGGATGACCCGATCAACGGCGCCACCTACATGCACGAGATTTACACGAAGGCCGATCCGCTTTTCACCGGCCGGGCGACGGTGCCGGTCCTGTGGGATAAGCAGGCCGGCACGATCGTCAACAATGAGTCATCGGACATTCTGCGCATGCTGAATGATGGTTTCGGCGATCTCGCCCGCAACAACATCGATCTCTACCCGGCTGAAAAGCGCGGGGATATCGACAGCTTCAATGCGCGGATATACCCAGCCCTCAACAATGGCGTCTATCGCACCGGTTTCGCGACGACACAGATTGCCTATGAGGAAGCGTTTCGCGAGGTGTTCGACTGCCTCGATTGGGTGGAAGCTCAGTTGGAAGGCAAGGACTTTCTCTTCGCCACCAATCCCACCGAAAGTGATATCAGGCTGTTCGTCACGCTCGTCCGCTTCGATCTGGCCTATCACGGCCTTTTCAAATGCAATCTCCGGCGTCTGTCGGACTACGCCAATCTTCAGTCTTTCTGCCGGCGCATGCTCGATTGGCCGGGCATTGCCGAGACTGTGAATTTCGACCATATCAAGCGCGGCTACTACTCCATATCAACGCTCAACCCCACTGGCATCGTGCCGCTCGGGCCGGCGCTGGACGAGGTGTTCTGATACTCGACCACCTTCCAAAACCCGTCTAAGGTCCACCTCGCTTTGATGGAAGAGGGAGGACCGTCATGAATTGGGAGGAGTTCCGGCAGTGGTCGGAGAAGGCGGCAAATTGGGGTGCGGACTATCGCGCCTCGCTTCGCGACAGGCCGGTGCGACCAAGGACGGCCCCTGGCGAAATAGCGGCGCACATCGCGGATTCCCCACCGGAATCGGGCGAAGCCATGGAGGATATCTTCAAGGATTTTGAGGATATCCTCGTGCCCGGCATGACGCATTGGCAGCATCCGCGTTTCTTCGCCTATTTTCCTGCCAATGCCGCCCCGGTTTCCGTCGTCGCCGAATATCTGGTCAGCGCCATCGCCGCCCAATGCATGCTCTGGCAGACCTCGCCCTCCGCCACCGAGCTGGAGACGAAGGTTGTCGATTGGCTGCGCCAGGCCCTCGGCCTTCCCGAGAGCTTCACCGGCGTCATCCAGGATTCCGCCTCGACCGCAACCCTTGCCGCTGTTCTGGTTATGCGCGAGAGGGCGCTGGACTGGCAGGGCAACAGCCGCGGTCTCGCGGTCAACAAGGCAGTGCGCATCTACTCCACCGATCAGGTCCACACCTCGATCGACCGCGCCATCTGGATCTCCGGCGTCGGCGCGGAGAACCTGGTGCGCATCCCCTCCGGCGGTCCCAACAAGGCCATGGATCCACAGGCACTTGCCGCCGCCATAGAGCGTGATCGCGCTGCTGGACTGCTGCCGGCCGGCGTCGTCGCCTGCGTCGGCGGCACCAGCGTCGGTGCCTGTGACGACATTGCCGCCGTCGTCGATGTCGCCCACGCAAACGGGCTCTACGTGCATGTCGATGCCGCCTGGGCGGGTTCGGCGATGATCTGCCCGGAATTCCGCGAACTTTGGCAGGGTGTGGAACGCGCCGATTCCGTTGTCTTCAACCCGCATAAATGGCTCGGCGCGCAGTTCGATTGCTCCGTCCAGTTCGTGCGCGAGCCGGAAACGCTGGTGCGCACGCTGGCCATCCAGCCCGAATATCTGCGTACGCACGGTCATGACGGCATCATCAACTATTCCGAATGGTCCGTGCCGCTCGGCCGCCGCTTCCGGGCGCTGAAGCTCTGGTTCCTGCTGCGTTATCACGGGCTGGAAGGACTGCGGGCGATGATCCGCAACCATGTTACCTGGTCCCAGAATCTGGCTAAGCGCCTGGCGGCCGAACCCGATTTCGAGATCGTCACCGAGCCTTTCCTGTCGCTGTTTTCGTTCGATCACAAGGCACCCGCCGGCATCGATCAGGAAAGCCACACCCAGCGCGTCATCGCCGCGATCAACAATGATGGCCGCATCTATCTGACGCAGACCCGCGTTGCCGGTCGTCTGGTCATTCGCTTTCAGGCCGGACAGTTCGAGGCAACGGCCGCGGATATCGACACGGCGTTTGAGGTTATCGTCGAAATCGCCAGGTCATTACATCAATCCTAGAAACACTGTTGTTCCGGTGCCGCAAGCCAAGGCATGCTATGCTCTTCGAAATCGATTGGTGACACTGGTGAATAATTCGTTCATATATGGTGGAAACAATCTCATCTTTGGAAATGCAGGGAAGGAAAATCCATGAAATTGTTGCGTGTTGGCGAAGTCGGCAAGGAAAAGCCGGCGCTTCTGGATAGTGATGGCAAGATCCGCGATCTCTCGGCCCATGTCGCCGACATCGGTGGCGAGGCGATTTCGCCCGCAGGCCTTGCGAAGATCGCAGCGCTCGATCCGAAGAGCCTGCCGGAATTGGCGGAAGGCCGCCTCGGCGCCTGCGTTGCCGACACCGGCAAATTCATCTGCATCGGCCTGAACTTCTCCGACCACGCCGCCGAAACCGGCGCCACCGTGCCGCCGGAGCCGATCATCTTCATGAAGGCGACCTCGGCCATCGTCGGCCCGAACGACAATGTGTTGATCCCGCGCGGTTCTGAAAAGACCGATTGGGAAGTCGAGCTCGGCGTTGTCATCGGCAAGACGGCGAAATACGTCAGCGAAGCCGACGCTCTCGATTATGTCGCCGGTTACTGCGTCTCCCACGACGTGTCCGAGCGCGCCTTCCAGACCGAGCGTTCGGGCCAGTGGACCAAGGGCAAGTCCTGCGACACTTTCGGCCCGATCGGCCCCTGGCTCGTCACCAAGGACGAGGTTGCCGATCCGCAGAACCTCGGCATGTGGCTGAAGGTCAACGGCAAGACGATGCAGAACGGTTCCACCAAGACTATGGTCTATGGCGTCGCCTTCCTCGTCTCCTACCTCAGCCAGTTCATGTCGCTGCATCCGGGCGACGTCATCTCCACCGGCACGCCTCCGGGCGTCGGCATGGGCATGAAGCCGCCGCAATATCTGAAGCCGGGCGATGTCGTCGAGCTTGGCATGGAAGGCCTCGGCTCCCAGCGCCAGACTTTCCAGGCCGATGCCTGAGGCCTCGGGCTCAGGAACTTTAACCTTTTGAGATCATTCTTGATGCCGGAGAAGCGATTCTCCGGCGTTTTTTATAGGTAGAGCCATCAGTATTTATGTTGCTCTGCAGCAAAAACTGCTAGGCTGGATAGTAAGAGCTTAAAGAATGACTATCGCGCCGAGGAGCCGTGATCATTCCGCTGCGCAGCGCAACTGGAGGAGCGTTGCAATGAAGGCAGCGATACGCGAGGCGCGTAGGTTTTGAAAATCATGTGATTTGCGAGTACGCGTGCCCGCATTTCGAAAGGTAACGCCCCCATGTTTTATCAGTTTTACGAACTCAATCATGCCGCTCTCGCACCTTTTCGCGCTGCGGCCGACATGATGCGCCTGGCCTATGCCAACCCGCTTAATCCGCTGTCGCACACCATGCTCGGGCGCACGCTGACGGCAAGCCTCGAAGTGTTCGAGCGCACCACCAGGCGCTACGGCAAGCCGGAATTCGGCCTTCACGAGACGCAGATCGAGGGCAAGCCGGTCTCGGTGCACGAGAAGATCGTCTGGAAGAAGCCGTTCTGCAATCTCATCCGTTTCGAGCGCAGCCTGCCTGCCGGTCATACAGCCGATCCCCGCATCCTGATCGTTGCGCCGATGTCCGGCCACTATGCAACGCTGCTGCGCGGCACCGTGGAAGCCCTTCTGCCGGGCGCCGATGTCTACATCACCGACTGGATCGATGCTCGCATGGTGCCGATGACCGAGGGCACCTTCGATCTGGAAGACTATATCGATTACGTCATCGAGATGCTGCACCATCTCGGTCCGGACACGCATGTCGTTGCCGTCTGCCAGCCGTCGGTGCCGGTTTTGGCCGCTGCCGCCGTGATGGAAGCAGCCGGCGATCCGCTGTCGCCCGCATCGATGACGCTGATGGGCGGTCCGATCGACACGCGCATCAATCCGACGGCGGTCAACCAGCTCGCCAAGGACAAGCCGCTGGAATGGTTTGCCGATAACGTCGTCATGAACGTGCCCTGGCCGCAGCCGGGCTTCCTGCGTCCGGTCTATCCCGGCTTCCTGCAGCTTTCCGGCTTCATGTCGATGAACCTTGACCGGCATATGATCGCGCAGAAGGATTTCTTCGTGCATCTCGTCAAGAATGACGGCGAGCCGGCCGAGAAGCACCGCGATTTCTATGACGAATATCTGGCTGTCATGGATCTGACGGCGGAATTCTATCTGCAGACGGTTGATCAGGTATTCATCAAGCACGCGCTGCCCAAGGGCGAGCTCATGCATCGCGGCCAGCTCGTTGATCCCTCCGCCATCCGTAACGTCGCGCTGCTGACCGTCGAAGGCGAGAACGACGATATTTCCGGCGTCGGCCAGACGCAGGCGGCGCAGACCATCTGCACCAATATCCCCGATCATATGCGCATGCACTATCTGCAGCCCGATGTCGGCCACTACGGCGTCTTCAACGGCTCGCGTTTCCGCCGCGAGATCGCGCCGCGCATCCTCGCCTTCGCCCGCGAGCATGCCCGCACCGGCCGTCCGGTCGTCAAACGGGTGATCAAGGGCGGTAAATCCGCCTGAGGTCACGGAAAATCTAATAGATACAGCGACTTGGCGGCTCGACAACGCATCGAGCCGCTCCAGCAGCGCAAACTATTAGCTTTTGTTGAATTATCCGCGCGGATTCAAGCACTTGTCGGATTTCGCCTGAAGATGCCATTGAAGGCTCACGAAGAGGTTACCATCTCGATTCCAGCGGTACCGCAGATGATCGGGCCGTTTACCGCGCCGCGCGTCCTTTGAACGCGCTGAGATGCTGTAGAGATTTAAAAACCGCGCAGAACCCTTACCATCGATCGGTGTCGGTCGAGGGGGCGATGCGCCGTGCGAGGACACCTTACGATGAACCAATCTGCATTGCTTCGCCCGGATTGGACTCCGGCTACCATTGCCCTCATGGTCCTTGGCTTCGTGGTCTTTTGGCCCCTCGGCTTTGCCATGCTCGCGTATATTCTCTTCGGGGAACGTCTGCGGGATTTCAAACGGGATGTGAATGAAAGGGCCGACGGCGTGTTTGCCGGCTGTGGCCGTCGTCGCGGCCGCAACCGTCACTCTTTCTCCACCGGCAACGTCGCCTTCGACGACTGGCGCAAGGCCGAACTTGAACGCCTTGAGGAGGAACGCCGCAAGCTCGACGAGATGCGCGCCGACTTCGACGGCTATGTCCGCGAGCTGCGCCGCGCCAAGGACCAGGATGAGTTCGACCGCTTCATGCGTGAGCGCAACAGCGTCAAGCGCAACGACAACAATGGCGGCCCGGCAACGGAATTCCAGACGCCGTGACCTCTAGGCCTTCAATATAATTAATCGAAACCGGCATCATCAGGTGCCGGTTTTTCTTTGCCCGATATCATCCCGAATCGTATAAAACTGCTTCCATGTTTCCGCTTCTATCCCGATCACGAAGATCTCCAGCCAAGCCGCCCGCGCCGGAAACGCGCACCTTGGACATTGCTGGCCGTCTGATGCCCTTGACCATTCGCCAGCATGAGCAGGCGACGCGGATCACGCTCAGGATCGAGCCCGGCGGCCGGGCGCTGAAGATGACCATTCCGCGCGGTCTTGCCGCCCGTGAGGTCAATGCCTTTCTCGACCGGCATCAGGGCTGGCTTCTGACCAAGCTGGCCAAATTCACCACGGATAGCGGCCTGCGCAGCGGCAGCGAAATCCTTCTGCGCGGCGTGCGCCACCGGATCGAGCATACCGGCACCGTGCGCGGCCTGACCGAAGTGGTGACCGTGGATGGCCTGCCGGTGTTGCGCGTCAGCGGCCTGCCCGAACATGCCGGCCGCCGCATCGCGACGTTCCTGAAGAAGGAAGCGCGCGCCGATCTGGAAAAGCTCGTGGCGGTGCACGCCGGAGCAATCCGCGCCACGGTCTCTTCCATCACCATGAAGGATACCCGCAGCCGCTGGGGCTCCTGCTCGTCGCAGGGAAACCTCAGTTTCTCCTGGCGCATCGTCATGGCGCCGCCACTGGTGATCGACTATCTCGCCGCCCATGAGGTCGCGCATTTGCGCGAAATGAACCACGGCCCGCGCTTCTGGGCGCTCTGCCGCAAGCTCTGCCCGGACATGGACGAAGCCAAGGCCTGGCTGAAGCGCCACGGCAGCCAGCTGCATGCGATCGATTTTGATTGAGTGCATGTAGGCGCGCGCAAACCAGTAGCATATCGACGGATTGGCCCCTCATCCGTCCTCTCACAGTTTCGCTTCGCTCAATTGTTCGAGTCCACCTTCTCCCCGCACGCGGGGCGAAGGGGTTTGTCGTGACGGCCCCCTCTCCCCGTCAAAACGGGGAGAGGGCTGGGGCTAGGGGCACTTTCCATTTTATATGCAATGGCCTTGGAGCCGCGCAAAAATCCCGCCAACGTCGCCTTTAGGCTCGACTCTTTTGAAATTTCATGTCACTCCGCTGCCATGAACCCCGATGTCAAAATTTGTGGCCTGAAGACGCCGGAAGCGGTGGATCGTGCGCTTGAGCGCGGTGCTACCCATATCGGCTTCATCTTCTTCGAGAAGAGCCCGCGCTATATTGAGCCCGATCTGGCCGGCCAGCTGGCCGAGCGCGCGCGCGGCAAGGCAAAGGTTGTGGCCGTCACGGTCAATCCCACCAATGACGATCTCGATGAGATCATGGCGCTGGTGCGGCCGGATCTATTGCAGCTCCATGGCAATGAAAGCCCGGAGCGTGTGCTGACCATCAAGGCGGTGCATAATGTCCCCGTCATGAAGGCCATGTCGGTGCGCGACGCGGATGATCTGAAGCGGGTGGAATCCTATATCGGCATTGCCGACCGCTTTCTGTTCGACGCCAAGCCGCCCGTCGGCTCGGAGTTGCCGGGTGGAAACGGTGTGTCCTTCGATTGGAGCTTGATGAGCTGGCTCGACGATCGGGTTGACTACATGCTGTCCGGCGGCGTCAACAAGGACAATGTCGCCCTGGCGCTCGCATCCACCAAGGCCACGGGCATCGATCTTTCCTCGGCCGTCGAAAGCGCGCCGGGTGTAAAGGATCTGGGCAAGATCGACCAGTTTTTCGACGCTTTTGCAGAAGCATGCCTGCCGGAACCGGCAGCAGGGAGTTAGAGAGTGAACCAGACGCCAAAACCCAATTCCTTCCGCTCCGGCCCCGATCAGGACGGTCGTTTCGGCATTTACGGCGGTCGTTTCGTTGCCGAAACGTTGATGCCGCTGATCCTGGATCTGCAGGAGGAATGGGCAAAGGCGAAGGACGATCCGGCCTTCCAGGCGGAATTGAAGTCGCTCGGCACGCATTATATCGGCCGCCCGAGCCCGCTTTATTTCGCCGAGCGCCTGACGGCAGAGCTTGGCGGCGCCAAGATCTATTTCAAGCGCGAAGAGCTGAACCACACCGGTTCGCACAAGATAAACAATTGCATCGGCCAGATCCTGCTTGCCAAGCGCATGGGCAAGACCCGCATCATCGCCGAAACCGGCGCCGGCCAGCATGGCGTTGCTTCAGCAACGGTTGCCGCCCGCTTCGGCCTGCCCTGCGTCGTCTACATGGGCGCGACCGATGTCGAGCGTCAGGCGCCGAACGTCTTCCGCATGAAGCTGCTAGGCGCCGAAGTCATTCCGGTAACGGCCGGCAGCGGCACGCTGAAGGACGCCATGAATGAGGCTCTTCGTGACTGGGTTACCAATGTCGACGATACCTATTATCTGATCGGCACGGCTGCCGGCCCGCATCCCTATCCGGAAATGGTTCGCGATTTCCAGGCCGTCATCGGCACGGAAGCCCGCGCGCAGATGCTGGAAGCCGAAGGGCGCCTGCCGGATCTCGTCATCGCGGCTGTCGGCGGCGGTTCGAATGCGATCGGCATCTTCCATCCGTTCCTCGATGACGAAAGCGTCAAGATCGTCGGCGTCGAAGCCGGTGGCAAGGGCCTTGAGGGCGACGAGCACTGTGCCTCCATCACTGCCGGTTCGCCCGGCGTGCTGCACGGCAACCGCACCTATCTGCTGCAGGATGGCGACGGCCAGATCAAGGAAGGACATTCGATTTCGGCTGGCCTCGATTATCCCGGCATCGGCCCCGAGCATTCCTGGCTGAACGATATCGGCCGCGCCGAATATGTGCCGATCATGGACCATGAGGCGCTGGAAGCCTTCCAGACGCTGACGCGCCTCGAAGGCATCATTCCGGCGCTCGAGCCGAGCCATGCGCTCGCCGAAGTGATCAAGCGCGCCCCGAAAATGGGCAAGGACGAGATCATCCTGATGAACCTCTCCGGCCGTGGTGACAAGGATATCTTCACCGTCGGCAAGATTCTGGGAATGTGAGTTAGACGCCATGACCGCACGTATGGACAAACGCTTCGCCGCTCTGAAGGCTGAAGGCCGCCCGGCACTCGTCACCTATTTCATGGGTGGCGATCCCGACTACGACACTTCGCTCGGCATCATGAAGGCGCTGCCGGAAGCCGGCGCCGACGTGATCGAGCTCGGCATGCCCTTTTCCGATCCCATGGCCGACGGCCCGGCGATCCAGCTTGCTGGCCAGCGTGCGCTGAAGGCCGGCCAGACGCTGAAAAAGACGCTGCAGCTCGCCACCGATTTCCGCAAGGTGGACGCCGATACGCCGATCGTTCTGATGGGCTATTACAATCCGATCTATATTTATGGCGTCGAGACGTTCCTCGATGACGCGCTTGCCGCTGGAATCGACGGCCTGATCGTCGTCGACCTGCCGCCGGAAATGGATGACGAGCTCTGCATTCCCGCCATCAACAAGGGCATCAACTTCATCCGCCTGGCGACGCCGACCACGGATGAGAAGCGCCTGCCGGCGGTTCTGAAGAACACGTCCGGTTTCGTCTATTATGTCTCGATGAACGGCATCACCGGTTCGGCCCTGCCGGACCCGTCGCTGGTGTCCGGCGCCGTAGAGCGCATCAAGCAGCACACGGATCTGCCGATCTGCGTCGGCTTCGGCGTCAAGACGGCCGAACATGCCAAGGTCATCGGCGGCTCTGCGGACGGCGTCGTCGTCGGCACCGCCATCGTCAACCAGATCGCCACCAGCCTCACCAAGGATGGCAAGGCGAGCGCCGACACCATCCAGGCCGTCGCCACGCTCGTCCGCGGCCTGTCAACTGGAACGCGTTCCGCGCGCCTTGTTGCTGCCGAATAATGTCCCCATATAGCCTCTCTTCAATCGTTGCGGATTGAAGAAAAGGCCTATGGGAATTAGGTGGTGACTACGATATCGATTGATATGGTCGATTAGGAGTTTCGAATTGAACTGGATCACGAATTACGTTCGCCCGCGGATCAACTCCATGCTGGGCCGTCGCGAGGTTCCCGAGAATCTCTGGATCAAGTGCCCGGAGACCGGCGAGATGGTCTTCCACAAGGATCTGGAAGACAATAAGTGGGTCATCCCCGCCTCCGGTTTCCACATGAAGATGCCGGCCAAGGCCCGCCTTGCCGATCTCTTCGACAATGGCGACTATGAAGCCCTGCCGCAGCCCAAGGTCGCGCAGGACCCGCTGAAGTTCCGCGACTCGAAGAAATATACCGACCGTCTGAAGGACAGCCGCGTCAAGACCGAGCAGGAAGACACGATCCTTTCCGGCGTCGGCAAGGTTCGCGGCGTCAAGCTCGTTGCCGTCGTGCACGAATTCAATTTCATGGGCGGTTCGCTCGGCATTGCCGCCGGCGAGGCCATCGTCAAGGCGTTCGAGCGTGCGATTTCCGAGAAATGCCCGCTGGTCATGTTCCCGGCTTCTGGCGGCGCGCGCATGCAGGAAGGCATCCTCTCGCTGATGCAGCTGCCGCGCACCACGGTTGCCGTCGACATGCTGAAGGAAGCAGGCCAGCCCTATATCGTCGTTCTCACCAATCCGACGACCGGTGGCGTCACCGCTTCCTACGCCATGCTTGGTGACATTCACCTGGCTGAGCCGGGTGCGGAAATCTGCTTTGCCGGCAAGCGCGTCATCGAACAGACGATCCGCGAGAAGCTGCCGGAAGGGTTCCAGACCTCGGAATACCTGCAGGAGCATGGCATGGTCGATATGGTCATCAAGCGCCACGATATTCCGGATACGCTGGCGACCCTCCTGAAGATCCTGACCAAGGCGCCGGCAAATGATGTGGACGCCAAGAGCAAGAATGGCGCTGCGCTGGCGGTAGCCGCAAGCGCCTGATATCATCGAAGGCCGAAAGGCGGAGGTGCGGGATGACGGCTATGGATCAATCCGCAACGAGCGAGGCAGCCCGGGAAATCGAAAAGCTGATGGGGCTGCACCCCAAGGGCTTCGACCTCTCCCTGGAGCGGATAACCCGGCTGCTCGATGTTCTCGGCAATCCTCACAGGAAATTGCCGCCGGTGATACATGTCGCCGGCACCAACGGCAAGGGTTCGGTGACGGCCTTCTGTCGCGCCCTGCTCGAAGCCGGCGGCTATAGCGTCCACGTCCATACCTCGCCGCATCTCGTCAATTGGCACGAGCGTTACCGTATCGGCGTCAAGGGCGGACGCGGCGCGCTTGTCGACGATGCCGTTTTTGCCGATGCGCTCAGGCGCATTGCCGAGGCCAATGACGGCCAGAAGATCACCGTTTTTGAAATCCTGACGGCCGCGACCTTCCTGCTCTTTGCCGAGCATCCGGCCGATGCCGCCGTCATCGAGGTCGGCCTCGGCGGTCGCTTCGATGCCACCAACGTTATTTCCGATCCGGCCGTCTCGGTCATCATGCCGATTTCGCTCGATCATCAGCCTTATCTCGGCGATCGGGTCGAGCTGATCGCGGCCGAGAAGGCCGGCATCATGAAATCAGGCCATCCTGTGGTCATCGGCCATCAGGAATATGATGCCGCGCTCGACGTGCTGATCTCGACCGCCGAACGGCTGCGCTGCCCAACCGCCGTTTTCGGACAGGATTTTTCGGCCCATGAGGAATATGGCAAGCTGGTCTATCAGGACGAGTTCGGCCTCGGCGATCTGCCGCTGCCGCGCCTGCCGGGCCGTCACCAATATGGCAATGCCGCCGCCGCCATCCGCGCGGTGAAGGCCGCCGGTTTCGTCGTCACGGAAGCGATGATGGAAAAGGCGATGACATCGGTCGAATGGCCGGGGCGCCTGCAGCGGCTGACGGAAGGCAATCTCATCGCGCATGCGCCTGAAGGTGCGGAAATCTGGGTCGATGGCGGCCACAATCCCGGCGCCGGTGAGGTGATTGCCGAAGCCATGGCCAATTTCGAGGAGCGCCAGCCGCGGCCGCTCTTCCTGATCATCGGCATGATCAACACCAAGGATCCCATTGGTTATTTCAAGGCCTTCGCCGGTCTTGCGGAAAAGGTCTATTGCGTGCCGATCCGCGCCAGCGATGCGATGATTGATCCGGTCATTCTGGCGAATGCTGCCTATGATGCCGGTCTTGTCGCCGAGCCGATGTCGAATGTCAGCGAGGCGCTGGAGGCAATCAAGGCCTTCGCAGTGCCGGGCTCGGCCGCCCCGCGCATCCTGATCGGCGGCTCTCTTTATCTTGTCGGCGATGTCCTTGCCGACAACGGCACGCCGCCTCGATAATTCCGGCGCGCCCGTCATTCGCCATCCGCCCTCGTGGTTCGAGGCTCCGGCACCTTCGACGAGCTCAGGAGCCTACGCACCTCACCATGAGGACTAGCCTCCCGCGCAAGATGGCAGAGTGGATTAATCCCAGGAGACAGTAATCTATTTGGGTGAAGGTGCGCGCTCCACCTCACCCTGAGGAGCGAAGCCTCGAAGGGCGAGGATGGCCCGTGCTTTACGACCAAAATAAAAAAGCCCGGTCGAGCCGGGCTTTTTTAGTTCATTCAGTCGATACTGATCAGGATGCGCTGGAGATCCAGTTCTGCAGGGCAGTCTTCGGAGCAGCGCCGACCTTGATGTCGGCAACTTCGCCGCCCTTGAACATGGCAAGCGTCGGAATCGAGCGAACACCGAACTGGGCGGCCAGTTCCGGGTTCTCATCGATGTTGAGCTTGGCGACCTTGACCTTGCCTTCGAACTGAACGGCGAGTTCTTCAAGGGCCGGAGCGATCATCTTGCACGGACCGCACCATTCGGCCCAGAAATCAACGACGACAGGCTCTGCGGACTGAAGGACTTCGGCAGCGAAGTTGGAAGTATCGACTTTAACGGTAGCCATAGACTACTCCTTTATCAGGATTTGCGGGTTGTTATCTATGTGAGGCCTCGGCGCCTGAATTTCAATGTCCGATATTTCACTTTGTCTGGAGCTCCACAAGCGCCGACGCAAGCGTATCGTCAGACAGCGTATAAATCGAGGCGCCTTCGGTATAGACCAGCAGGCAATCGATGCGCTTTCCCGGATAGAGCGGCGAAAGGATGGAGCGGTAGATGGCAAGCTGTGCCCGGTGTGCGAAAGGGATGGCGTTTTCGCTGCCGGGCGGCACGCGGTTCGTCTTGTAGTCCAGGATGACGACGCGGTCCTCGAGCACCGCCAGCCGGTCGATGCGGCCGGAGACGGCGTAGGACTGACCACCGAGTTTTAGCGTCCCCATGATCGAGACCTCCGCCTGCGCATGCGCGCTGAATGTTCCCTGCAGGTCGGGATGCGAGAGCAGCGCCATGACGGAGCCTACCAGCGCCTCCCGCTCGGCCTGTGGCCAGAAACGCGCGGCCCGTTCGGCATAGCGCCGCGCCGCATCCGCCCGCTCTTCCGGCGCGATATCGGGCAATGTTTGCAGCATGCGGTGGATGAAGCGGCCCTTCTGCAGGGCACGGTCCGATTTCGCTTTCTCGCCGAAAAGCGCAGACGTGACGAGCAGATTGTCGGCTTCGTCGTCAATGACGGTGCCGACGCCGGAAGGGCTGAGCGGCCGGGGAAGGTTTCTCTGCGGCGGCAGTGGCTGGCTGAGCCCGGCTGGCAAGCTCACTCGCTTTGTCAGTTTTTCCGGCTCCGGCATGGTTTCGAAATCGAGCTTCACTTGCGCGACCCGCCAGCTCAGCCCCTGCCAGTCACCATCCGGACCGGAGAAGGTCTTCAGCGTGCAATGCTGCTCATCTCCGCGCAATGCCGCAGAGATCATCGCATGCCAGGTGTCGCTATTTTCACGGATGCCGCGATAGCCGCAGATGATCAGCCGGTCGGCAGCACGCGTCATGCCGACATAGAGCAGGCGGCGATATTCTTCCTCCGCCAGCGACTGGAGGCGCGCCGTATCGGCCTGCGTCAGCGAATTGGCGAGTGCCGAGACTGGCACCCAGACCGGCAGCGGGATCTGCTCTTTGCCAGTCTCGATCAGCCGCATCTTCGGCAGATGCGTGTGGGTAAAGGCCTTGCCGCCGCCATCGACGAGGAAGACGATCGGTGCCTCCAGCCCCTTCGAGGCATGTACGGTCATGATCCGCACTTCGTTGCGGCCCTTGTCCTGCTCGCGCTTGACCGTCGGCGCTTCGAGTTCGAGCGTCGAGATGAAGGATTGCAGGCCGGGCAGGCCGCTGGTCTCATGATCGAGCGCGAAGGTCAGGAACTCGTCGAGGATATCGCTGACCTCGGTGCCGAGCCGCGCCAGAAACTGCCGCCGGCCGCCGAAACTGCCGAGCACGCGGGCATAGAAATCATGCACGGCCAGGCTTTTCGACAGGGCAAGAAAGGTCTTCAGCCGATCGGCCGCGAACTGGAAGCGACCATGGCCATCCTCGGCGAATCTCAGCAGATGGCTCCAAACGCTCTGGCCGTCATCGCGATAGGCCGCGACCGCGAAGACATCTTCCTCGGTGAGGTCGAACAACGGGCTTTTCAGCAGGGCGCACAGCGAAAGATCGTCTTTCGGCAACAGCAGGAAGCGGCCGAGTGCCAGAAGGTCTTGAATGGCGATGTGGCTCGTCAGGACCAGCCGGTCGGCGCCGGCAACGGGGATATTGCCGCGCCGCTTCAGCGCGCGGGTCAGCGCATTGACGAAACTGTCGCGCTTGCGCACCAGCACGAGAATGTCGCCGGCCTCGATGAAGCGGGTCTTGCCCTTCTCGATGATCGTTTCCCGCCCGACAAGATTGCCGATCGTCTGCGCCATCCGCCGGGCCAGGATAGCGGGCGGCGCGCTTTCCGGTGTCAAATCGAAAGGCGCCGTCCAGTCCTCTTCCTTGGCGGCCGGTTCCGGCGCGATCATCTCCCAGAGATCGACGGCGCCGGGATGACCGATGCGGCTGGAACGGTGCACCACCGGCTCGTCGACGGCACTCAGTCCCTTGGCATTTTCGGGACTGGTGAAGACATGGTCGACGGCGCCGAGCACATCGGCGGTCGAGCGGAAGGAGAGGGGCAGTCGGACAGATGAGAATTTCAGGCCGCTTGCATCCACCCGCCGGCGCGTCCGGTCGCTTTCCTCGGAAAAGCGTTCGGGACGCGCGCCCTGGAACGAATAGATCGATTGCTTCTCGTCGCCCACGGCGAAGATGGTCCTGAGCGTTGGCCGGGCGCTTTCGCCGGAGAAGAAATCCTCCGCCAGCGACTGGATGACGCTCCACTGGATCGGGCTTGTGTCCTGCGCCTCGTCCACCAGAATGTGATCGATACCCTTGTCCAGCTTGTAGTGGATCCAGGGGCCGACCCCCTTCTTGGTGAGGAGATCGGCGGTGCGGGTGATGAGATCCTCGAAATCGAGCTGGCTGCGCCGCTTCTTCAGTTCCTCATAGTCGCGGTTCAGCCGGTCGGCGAGGGTAAGGGCGGCGCGCGTCGCCCGATACATCCGCACCAGCTTCAGCCGGTCGCGGCAGGCAACGACATGGGCGCGGGCCTCTGCCACCGCATCGGCGAGTGCAGGCGCATCCGCCAGCATCGCCTTGACGAAAAACTGGCTGTCCGACTTCGGTTCACCCTTGGCGGTCAGCATGACCTTTTCGAGAATGTCGGCGCGGGTGATGGGGTCCGCCTCGCGCTTGGCGAGGCGCAGCGCATAGGCGATCTCCTGCGCCTTGGCGCCGCCCTTCTGATCGGCGAGCGTCAGGTAGAGCTCCAGCGTCGCGCCGGAGAGGCCGGGCAGCGGCCAATATTGCCCCGCGATGCCAGTTTCGGTGTCAGTGGCAGACAAGCTAAGCCGCGCCAGTAGGGATGCTTCAAGACCACCTTGACGTCCCGCCGCCTCGGTAAAGCGCCTGATAGCATTGCGATTGGCGACGATATCGCCGAGCAGCGTTTCCAGGCCGGATTCGTCGCCGAGATCGAGCACATAGGCAAAAGCCTGCGCCAGTTCGGCATCGCCCTGCGGCGTCGCGGATGCCAATAGCGCCCGCCGTGCATCGTCGAGCAGGGTCGCAGCCGCACGGTCGTCAAGAACGGAGAAGTGCCCGGCGACATTTGCCTCGAGCGGGAACTGATGCAGCAAGGCCTCGCAAAAGGCATGGATCGTCTGGATTTTCAGTCCGCCCGGGGTCTCCAGCGCCTTGGCAAAAAGCCGGCGGGCCTCGGCAAGCTTGAAGATATCCGGCTCTTTGCCTTCGATATCGGCAATGCGCTTTTTCAGCTCCTCGTCCGGCATCGTCGCCCAGGCGGCCAGGCGGTCGAAGACACGGTTCGACATTTCGGAGGCAGCGGCCTTGGTATAGGTGAGGCAGAGAATGGCCGAGGGCCGCGCACCGGCCAAGAGCAGGCGGATGACGCGCTGGGTCAGCACATGCGTCTTGCCCGAACCGGCATTGGCCGAGACCCAGGCCGAGCGTTCGGGATCCGAGGCGATGGATTGCTGGATCGTCGTCCAGCTGATCCAGACGCCGGGATCGTCGCTGTCGGGCAGGCCCAATGGTTCGCTGGCGGAAAGCTCACTCATCGCCGCCGCCCTCTTGCTCGGTCTCCGCCGTCGACCATTCGGAAACGCGGGCAAGGTGATCGTAGTCACCGCCATATTCGAACTGCTGGGTGGGGATCAGCCGCGAGGAAAAGCCCTTCTCGCCGGATTGCAGCAGCGAAACGAATTTGACCAGCTGATCCATCGACTCCTGCACCAGATCCAAAGCCGACTTCGTTTCCGTCTTGCCGCCACGCGTCGAATGCTCGTTGTTGACCTGATCGACCTTGAAGCGATCGCCGGGCCGCAGCCGGACATAGAGCAGGTTTTCAGGCATCAGCGTGCCGATATTGCGGAAAGCGCCTTGCTTCAGCGCATAAGCCTCCAGCGCCAGTTGCGGGTCGAGCAGCGCACGTGCCTGTGGCGGCGAGGGATTGTAGCCGGTCTTGTAGTCGATGATATCGGCCGCCTTGTCGCTCTTGATGTCGATGCGGTCGGCAACCCCGGTCAGCCTGATGCCGATCGGCTCGATTTCGACGCCAGCGGGCACTTCCGTCGCGGTCTTGCGAACCTCCGGCCGTCGTTCCGCTTCCCAGACGAGAAAGGCTCGAGCCACCTCGCGGAAACGTGGCCGCCAGACGCCGTCGATATGATCGGGCAATTGCGCGGCATCGAAGAGCTCCGCGATGATGCGATCCATGGCCAGCGTCGCATCCGGCGTACCGGCGATGTGTCCCTCACGGACGAAACGGTCGATGATCTTGTGATAGAGCGTGCCGCGCTCGGCCGGGCCGGGATCGCGATTGAACGGATCGACTGGATCGAGCCGCAGCACACGCCGCGCATAGATGGCATAGGGGTCGCGGCGAAGGCGTCCCACCTCGCTGAAGGAATAGCTCTTCGGCTGCAGCTCGGCTGGTGGCCGTGGGGCCGGGCGCAGCGCAGGCGCCTGATTGTCGCCTTCGTCGATCATGGCAGCCCAGTGGCGATACTGATCGCCGCGCTCCCTCATGGCGTCTTCGAGTTCCTCGCCGCCAAGCGCGATCAGCCGCTGCAGCCAGCGTGACGCCACAGTCGGCGTCGAACCCTGGCGCAGCGCCCGCGAATAGATGAGATCGCGCGTGCCGTTCGCCATTTCAAAATCGTGGGCGAGCTGGCCGATGCGCCGCTCGGGTGGCTCCAGTCCGATCTCGGTCTTCATAGTGCGGGAGATGAAGGGATTATTGGCCGTTTGCCCCGGCCAGGAACCTTCGTTCAGTGCGCCGAGGATCAGCGTATCGACGCTTTGCAGGCGTGCCTCCAGCGTGCCGAAGATGAAGAGGCGCGGATGGCTGAGCGCTCGCGGTTTTACCGCCTGCCCCACGCAGAGCGCCGCCATGATGTCAATCCATTGCGGCCCGTCCGCCTCGAGCTGGCCGTCAGTATCGATGACTTCCTTCAGCAGGCTGGCAAGCGTATCTCCGGCTTCCCCTGACCAGAGTGCTGCCAGATCACCGCGCTCGTCGATTGCTACGGCTTCAAGCGTCCGGCCGGTACGCTCGGCCCATTCCGAAAGGGTTGGAAGCCCCTCGACCGTCTGCAAGGAAAGCGCTGATGTAAGTGGTTCGCATGCCCTGGTGACCCGCCGCGCCAACTCGCGCGCATGTTCGACGGATTCGGGTGGGAGCGATTTGCGCCACTGCGGCGCGTGGCGATCATTTGCCTGTTCGGCCAGCCTGGTATCGAGCAGCGCTTCCAATGTGCCGACATCGATGCTGGTGAGCCCGCCTCTGAGCGCCAGGATTTCCAGCGCATCGACGCCGGGCCGGTGCGTCTCCGGTGACATGCCGAAGCGTGCGAGGGGATGCTTGAGCAGCGAGACGACGGCGACGGGATCGCCCGGGCGAAGCGTCGCCTCCAGCAGCAATTGCAGCAGCGTGCCTTGCGGCATTGCCGAAAGCGGCGTGCCGGCCGAATCGTCGGCGGTGATGCCGAAGCGGGCAAGCTCTGCGGTGACGCGCCTTGCGAGGTTGCGGTCGGGGGTGATCAAGGCGGCCTGGCTTTCGCCGCCATTGCGTCCCGGCTTCTCCAGCGCCAGCCGCAATGCAATAGCGATGGCCGTTGCTTCCTCGCGCTCGTTCGATGCCTCGATCAGCGAGACATCGGCGAAGGCCTCGTCAATTGCGTCGGGAGCAAGGGTCTTGCGCCAGCTTCCCCAGCCGCTCGTCGCCTTGGCCGGCGCCAGGGCGCGCGACAGGATCTGCGCACGCATCTGCATAGCCTCCGTTGTCTCAGCAACGGTTTCGACATCATCGCGGGTCACCTGCAGGCGCTTCAGCAGCAGCGAGAGGCCATATTGCGGATGGCTGCGGGTGGTCGGGTCCGATCTTTCGCCGATGGCCGTTTCCGGCGCCACGAGCTGCCAATCCTCTTCCGGCATCGAAAGATCGAGCCCCGGCAGGACGATCACACCCTGCGGCAGTGCGGCGACAGCCGCGATCAGCTCCGCCGTTGCCGGCACCGAACCGGTCGAACCTGCAATAATGACAGGGCCCGGATGCTGCATGGCGCCGATCCGCAACGCTTCGGCGCGCAGAATGGCGTTGCGGTTGCGGGCAGGGGAGGATTTGCCGAGTTCTTCCAGCCGCGCCGGCCAGAAGGCGCTGGCGATCGCCAGGAATTCGGCCGTCAGCTGCCACCAGAGCGCATGTTCTTCGACGCTGAGATTGGCAAGCTCGCTCCAGTCCCGGTCCTCGGTTTCGATGGAATCGATGAGCTCGGCGAGATTGCGGGCCAGCCATATGGCATCGGCCGGGCTTGCCGGCGCCACGAGCGGCGAGTCGGAATGGATGTCGCGGACGATCTGCGGCAGCTTGTTGCGCCAGGCAAGGATCAAACGCGCCAGTTCCAGCAGCCGGGCAGTATTGGCAAGCGGTTGCGCCAGATCAGCCGTTTCCGGCAAGGCTTCCTCGAAATAACCGCTGTCGTCATCGGTCTCGCCGAGCGGGCGGATGACCGGCAGGATGGCGGAGCGGCCGCCGAGGAGATCGACGAATTCCGAGCGCAGCACGCGGACCGCGCGCCGTGTCGGCAGGAAGATGCTGACCTTGGCGAGCGACAGCGGATCGCTTGGGTCATGGTGGAAATGCTCGGTCAGCCGGCCGTCGCAGAGAGCGGCGGCAAGGGTCTTCAGGAAGGGCAGGCCCGCCGGGATCGTCAGAATGCGTTGCCGGTGCCCACCTGCCATGGGCCTCACGCAAACGCCCGGAAAGTCCGGATCGCTTCCTCCGCCTCGCCGACTGCCTCGGGCGTGCCCACCGTCAGCCAGTGGCCGTCGAGCATCGTGCCATAGAGGCGGTCGCGAGCGATCGCCTTGTCGAAGTAGATATTGATGTTGAAGGCGTCATCCGGCGCGTCGTCGAGGAGTGACGGGTTCATTGCAATGGCGCCTGCATAGACGACGCCATTGTGCTGCGCGTCGCGATAGCGCCGGAGCCGACCGTCTTCCGCCATACTGAAATCGTTCTTGCCATTATGGCCAGTCGTCTTGTCCAGCTCGACGCAGAGCATGGCCATGTCCATGCGGGCGGCATCGTAGAATCCGGCTAAGCGCTCGAGGTTCGTCGGTGTGCCCGGCTTCTCGCCGATCCAGAACAGATCGGCATTCATCACGAAAACCGGGTCGCGGCTCAACAGCTTGAAGCCTTTGACCAGCCCACCGCCATTGTTCATCAGTGCATCCCGCTCATCGGAGATCAGGATTTCAAGGCCGCGATAGCCACGCAGATGTGCCTCCATCTGGTCGGCATGATGATGCACGTTGACGACGGCCCGCTCGACACCGGCTTCCGCCAGCGCGTCCAGCGCATAATCGATCATCGGCTTGCCGGCGATTTTTACCAGCGGCTTCGGGATGGTATCGGTGATCGGCCGCATGCGGGTTCCGAGCCCCGCGGCCAATACCATGGCTTGCTTGATGGTCATTTCGTCTCGAACTCGTGATTCGGTCGCTTGCTTTCCTTTAGCACAAGGCCGGAAAAACGTCGCCGGTGTTCGTTTTCTATGCCTGGCCGATGCCGGCTTTCTCGCACCATTCGCGCAAGGGGGCGAGGGCTTCATGCTCGAAGGCAATGGCGAGATAGGAAAGCGTGCGCGGCATGTGCTTGAGGTAGCCGGGCTTGCCGTCGCGTTGCAGCAGCCGCACCCAGAGGCCGGCGAGCTTGCAGTTGCGCTGCGCCGACATGATCGCCCAGCTTTTCAGGAACTTCCCCTCATCGAAGCCGCCCTGGGCATGCCGAAGCGCAAGATAGTCCGACATCAGCTGATCGTGGAGATCGCGCTCGATCGTCACCCGCGCATCCTGCACGAGCGAGGCGACATCATAGGAGGTCGGTCCGATCATCGCGTCCTGGAAATCGATGAGGCCGATGCGCTGGATATCTTCTTCCTGTGCTCGCCAGATGATATTCGGCGAATGCATGTCGCGCAGCAGCAGGTTCTTTTCCGTATCGTCAAGCTGATCGATCAGCCGGTCCCAGATCGCCAGATAATCGGCACGCTCTTCGTCGCTGGCTGGTGTGCCGCGCTTCCAGGGCAGGTGCCAGTCGAGAAGCAGCCGCGCTTCCATCTTCATGGCGGTCCGGTCGAAATCCGGAATGTGATGGGTATGATCCGGCGTCACCGGAATGTCGTGGGGGATGACAAGGCCGTGCAGATGCGCAAGGCACGCGACGCTGGCGCGATAGCGCTCGGCAATCGGCTTGCCATGCTCGTCGAGCACGCCATCGGTACCGAGATCTTCTATCAGCAGGATGCCGAGGTCGTAGTCGGCCGCGAAAATTTCCGGGGTGGCAAAGCCGTTCTCACGCAGGACGTTCGCTATTGCCACGAAGGGATAGGTGTCCCAGGCCAGATGCGCGACCTTCGGATAGGGCTTGCCGTCGAGCACAGGCGGCCCTTCCGGCAGGCGCGGCCAATCCATCAGGATGATGCGCTTGCCGCCGCCGTGCGGATAGAGGGATTCATAGGCGCGCAGCGAGGCATCGCCCGTGAGAAAGCGGCGATTGGCGCCCGCATAGCCGTTGGCATCGAGAAAAGCGCGAATCGCCAGCACGCGCTCGATCCTGGCCATTTGCTTGGCCGGTGCCGTAATCGTTGCTCGCCGTCCTTCGCCCTCGTGTTCCAGCTTGAGGTCGATGCGCTCCTTCGGCAGTTCGCTTTCCGCCATCTCGGGCCATTCGACAAGGCAGACGCCGGTCTGCAACGCCTCGTCAAAGCCGAGTTCCGCCAGTTCGCTGGCGTCGCCAAGGCGATAGAGGTCGAAATGCGAGACGGGGAAGCGCAGTTCGTAGGATTGCACGAGCGTGAAGGTCGGGCTTGGTACATCCAGTTCGGCATCGTCGGCCATGGCGCGCAGCAGCGCGCGTGCGAGCGATGATTTGCCGGCGCCAAGATCGCCTGAAAGCGCCAGACAATCGCCCAACTTCACCGCCAGCGCCAGATCTTCGCCAAGCTGGGCGGTGGCGGCGTCATCTGCGAGGAAGAGGGACAGGCTGAGGTCGGTTGCTGTCATTCTGCTGCGACGTAACGGGGTAGCTCGATGGAGGGGATCCGGCACGTGACCGTCGTTCCCTTGCCAGGCTGGCTCTCGATGGAGACCTCGCCCTCATGCAGGCTGACGAAGCTCTCGACTATGGAAAGGCCGAGGCCGGCGCCGCTGCGCTTGCCGCCCTTGCCGTTGGAGGCGAAGCGGTTGAAGACGGTATTGATCAGATCTTCCGAAATGCCCGGGCCCTTGTCGGCAACCGAGAAGACGAAATCCGTGCCTTCGCGTCCGCACCGGAGCGCAATGGTGGATCCCTCGGGCGCAAAATTGGCGGCGTTGGTGAGAAGCTTGAGCAGGATCTGCTTCAGCCGCTGCTGGTCGGCAACGATCGAGCCGAGATGGCTGGGCACGGTGATTTCCAGCGTGACGCCGCTTTCCTGCAGCCGGTCGGCAATCTGCATCGACACTTCGTCGAGGAGATCACTGAGCACGATCTCGGAATAGTTCAGCCGCATGATGCCGGCATCGACGGTTGCAAGGTCGAGAATGTCGTTGACCAGCGTCAGCAGCACGGAGGAAGAGGTGGAGATATGGTCGATATATTCGGCCTGCCGATCGTTCAGCGTGCCGATACCCGGCGTCTTCAGAAGATCGGTGAAGCCGATGATGTTGGTGAGCGGCGAGCGCAGCTCGTAGGACACATGCTGGACGAAATCGTTCTTGAGTTCATCCGCTTTCAGCAGCGCGTCGTTCTTCTCGGTCAGTGCCCGTTCGGCGCGCACGCTGTCCGTCTTGTTGACGAAGGTCAGCATAGTCTGCGCATTCGGCAGCGGAATGACGGCGTAATCGAGAACGAGGTTCGAATAGAGCTCCAGCGTCCCTTGCGACGATGGCCGTTCGTCTTCAAAGCTGGTGATCTGCTCGGCAAATCGTTTCCAGCCGTCAGGCTGGTCATAGGAGGGCGCGCAGGCTTCGGCGAGCACCTGAATATGTGTGCCGGGCTTCGCCTGCGTCTCGGTGATATTCCAGAGAATACGGAAGGCCGGGTTGGACAGGCGGATGCGGCCGTCAGGTCCGAAGACGGCAACACCTTCGGACAGATGGTCGATGGTCTCGCCCTGCACCTTGACCAGCGTGTTGTAGCGCGTTTCGAGATCGACCTGTTCGGTCAGGTTCTCGAACACCCAGGTAGCGCCGCCCTGCGGATGCGCCGTGGCAAAAACCCTCAAAATCTGGCCGTTGGGCAGGTGCCAGAGGTCGCTCTGCGTATCAAGCGCGCGGTAGACCGAGAGAACGCCGTCCTTCCAGGTCTTCCAATTGAGCTGCTCAGGCAATTTCTTGGCGCCGCGCAGCCGGTCGAGAAGCTCGCTATTATCTGGCCGCTTCTCGAGGAAGGCGATGTCGAGCTCCCAGAGCTGGACGAAGGCCTGATTGTAGAATTGCAGACGCCGGTCGCCGTCGAAGATCGCGACAGGCGTCGCCAGGTGATCGAGGGTTTCGGCATGGCTCTTCAGCGTGCGGGCCAGCTCGGCGCGAACCGATTCCGCCTCGGAAACATCTATGGCGATGCCGGCGGAGCCGTTTGGAGATTTGACGTTGACGACGTCGAAGAAGGTTCTGTTGCCGCGCACAACAGTCGAAATCTTGTCGTGGAAGGGCGATTCCGGCGTGGTGGAGGCGCGAATGCGCTCGCGGGCGACGGTCGTCAGGAATTCGCGCTCTTCGCGAATGGCTTCATCGGTCGAAACGGCCTCGACCGCTTCGCTGTAGGCCTGATTGATCCAGGTGAGCTTGCCGTCCGCATCGCGCTGCCAGACCGGTAGGTCGATGGCGTCGAGCAGGTTCTGGAAGGCCGAGATCGAGGTCATAAGCCGGTCGCGCTCGATCTTCAGCTCCGCCAGTTCGGCGCGCAGATTGTTGAGCGCGATGAAGCGGACGAAGGCGCGGCCGCCGGAGATGCGGCCCTGCGCTTCCAGGATTTCGTCGCGATTGGTCTCGACCACCATGTCGAAACTCTGGCCGCTGCCACGCAGCTTGTCGATCGCCTTGTCGAGCTCGCCGGCCGACCATGATTTCAGCCAGCGCCCGAAGGCGAGGAATTCATTGTCCTGAGGAGCACCGGTTTCGACTGGAAGCTGGCCGAGCAGTTCCGGGCGTGCGTTCTGGCCGTCCCAGATGACGATGCGGCGGTTCTTGTCGGCGATCAAGGCCTGGTACTGCGAGATGCGTTGATTGGCATCGGAGAGCGCCGTGCGGATCTCGCGGCTTTCGCTCTCCAGATTGCCGCGTTGCCGGACCATCCACACGGTCGACAGCAGTGCGGCGGAAATGACGCCGATGATGATGGAGAAGACGGCCATTTCGGAAGAGGTGAACAGGCGCACGGTCGTCTGTGTCGCGGCATCGCTCTGGGCCAGTACGGGACCTGCCAGACCGGTGACAAGGCCGCCGAAAACACTGAGCCGTAGCAGACGGGTCAGCGAGGCCAGCCGACCCTTGTCATTTCCTCGTTTCGTCCGCGGTAAAAACATATATGCACCGCCCCGCTGCAGCCGCGCCGCCGTTTTGCGTAGCGCTGGCTGATGCAGGTTGTCTTCCCCTTCAGACATAAGAGGTTTGTCTCCGTCCTTTAATGTGCCGCATCCTGACAAGACATCCCATTTTCATGGCTCCGGGCACGCCCGGTTCGTCACGAATCAAGTTCAAAAACAATACTGCCTAAGGGAATCTGCGGGAAGGGAGCTGGCTAAAAAATAAGCCCCGGCATTTGTCAATGCCGGGGCCACAAGATGTTGTGGATATAGATCCGAAAATTAGTATCTGTAGTGGTCCGACTTGAAAGGACCTTGCGCCGTCACGCCGATATACGCAGCCTGCTCATCGGAAAGCTCGGTCAATTTTACGCCAAGCTTGGCCAGATGCAGGCGAGCGACCTTTTCGTCGAGGTGCTTCGGCAGCACGTAGACCTGGTTCTGGTAGTGGCCGGGCTTGGTGAAAAGCTCGATCTGCGCCAGCGTCTGGTTGGTGAACGAAGCCGACATCACGAAGGACGGGTGACCGGTGGCGTTGCCGAGGTTCAGCAGGCGGCCTTCCGAAAGCAGGATGATGCGGTTGCCCTTGGCAAACTCGACCATGTCGACCTGCGGCTTGATGTTCGTCCACTTCAGGTTACGCAGAGCGGCAACCTGAATTTCATTGTCGAAGTGGCCGATGTTGCCGACGATCGCCATGTCCTTCATCGCGCGCATGTGATCGATGCGGATGACGTCCTTGTTGCCGGTCGTGGAGATGAAGATGTCGGCGCTTCCGACGACGTCTTCCAGCTGAACGACTTCATAGCCGTCCATCGCAGCCTGGAGTGCGCAGATCGGGTCGACTTCCGTGACCTTGACGCGGGCGCCGGCGCCGGAAAGCGAAGCGGCAGAACCCTTGCCGACGTCGCCATAACCGCAGACGACGGCGACCTTGCCGGCCATCATGACGTCGGTGGCGCGGCGGATACCGTCAACCAGCGATTCCTTGCAGCCGTATTTGTTGTCGAACTTCGACTTGGTGACGCTGTCGTTGACGTTGATGGCCGGGAAGGGCAGCAGGCCCTTCTGGCTGAGCTGGTACAGGCGGTTGACGCCCGTGGTGGTTTCTTCGGTCACGCCCTTGATGGCGTCGCGCTGCTTGGTGAACCAGCCGGGCGATGCCTGAAGGCGCTTCTTGATCTGTGCGAAGAGGATTTCCTCTTCTTCCGAATGCGGATGGGAGAGCACGTCTTCACCAGCTTCAGCGCGGGCGCCGAGCAGGATGTACATCGTGGCATCGCCGCCATCGTCGAGGATCATGTTGGAAAGGCCGCCATCAGCCCACTGGAAGATCTTGTCGGTGTAGATCCAGTAGTCTTCGAGGCTTTCGCCCTTGACGGCATAGACCGGGATGCCGGAAGCGGCGATCGCGGCGGCAGCGTGATCCTGGGTCGAGAAGATGTTGCAGGATGCCCAACGGATATCGGCGCCGAGCGCAGCCAGCGTCTCGATGAGAACGGCTGTCTGGATCGTCATGTGCAGCGAGCCGGTGATGCGTGCGCCCTTCAGCGGCTGTGCTTCGCCGAATTCGGCGCGGCAGGCCATCAGGCCCGGCATCTCGGTTTCGGCGATGGTGATTTCCTTGCGGCCGAAGTCGGCAAGGCCGATATCCGCGACGACGTAGTCCTTTTCAGTGCTCATGAAGATCTCCAGCCTGAACGATGCAATCGCGCCGCGGGCAAACGCCACGGCCGAATGCAACAAGAATTGCACGCTGACAGCGTGTGGATGATGCCGTGTAGCAGGCTTCAGAGTGGAAATCAATGATGATATAAAGAAGTCTTTATGTCTTTATATCGTCGTGGCGATTTGTAGGAAGAGCCTACATTTCCTCGCCGAATTTATTCGCCACGAGCTGGTCCAGCGCTTCGAGCGCTTCGGCGGCCTGATTGCCGCTGGCGGTTACCAGCACGCTGCAGCCGGGGCTGGCCGCCAGCATCATCAGGCCCATGATCGAGGTACCACCAACCGTCGTCCCGTCTTTCGAAACGGTGATGGCGGCGTCATAGGCCTCGACGGTCTGGACGAATTTGGCGGAGGCGCGGGCGTGAAGGCCTCGCTTATTGATGATCAGGAGTTCCCTGGAAAGCTCGGTCATAGAGGCGGTGCTGTCCGTCATTTGCCGCTGAGCACGCGGCTGGCCACGTTGATGTATTTGCGCCCTGCCTCCGAAGCTTCAACGAGGGCTTTCTCCATGTTGTTATCGCCGCGCACGCCTGCGAGCTTGATGAGCATCGGCAGGTTGACGCCGGCAATGACCTCGGTGTGGCCGCTGTTCATGACGGAGATTGCGAGATTGGAAGGAGTGCCGCCGAACATGTCGGTCAGGATAATAACGCCGTGCCCATCGTCGGCACCGGCCACGGCCTGCAGGATGTCCTGCCGCCGCTTGTCCATGTCGTCTTCGGGACCAATAGATACCGTTTCTATGAACTTCTGCGGACCAACGACATGCTCGACGGCATGCCGAAACTCTTCAGCCAGCTTGCCATGAGTGACAAGCACAAGTCCGATCATGATATTACTGCTCCCATCGCATTACGCAAACAGGTGGCCCATATCGCAATGCAGCAATGTCGTCCACCGGTGGGGGGACATCTTGGCGATGAAAAGACGAAGTGCAAGCTTAAAATACAGGATTTGAATGCCTGTGCGGGCCTAAATTGCCGTTTATTCGAAACTGACGCCGATTTTCGCCATTATTATGGCGAGCGGGTTCGCGGAGGTTGCGGGCAAACGGATCAGGGGCAACCGGATGGAATCGGCAACCTCGATCTGCTCGTCCTCGGGAGGCAGCCTTTCCGCCGTGGCGGGGTCGACCGGGCTGACGGCAAAATGCATTTCGGCCTTTGGAACGTACGGCAGACGAACAATGCCGGTATAGCGAATCTCCATCAGGCCGGCGAGCGAGGGCGGGCATTCAGCGATGACCGACCCATTCTGCCGGGCGATCAGCACCCGGTCGTCGGCGACCAGCGCTGCCGCAAGCCCGAGCGGCCTGGCGGCAGCAAGGCAGGAAAAAGCCAGGGATGATTTGCCGATGCCCGATGGTCCGAGAAACAGAAGCCCGGTCTTGCCGATGACGATCGCGGTTGCGTGGATATTGGTTGCATCGCCGCTCATCTGACCGCTCATCAGGCCTGCGTCTGGGCGGGTAGCGAGAGGATGAAGCGGGCGCCGAGCAGTGCCGTGCCTTCGCTGTCGATGATGTTTTCAGCCCGCAGCGAGCCGCCATGCGCCTCGGCGATCTGCCTACTGATCGACAGGCCAAGGCCGGAATTCTGCCCGAAGCCTTCCGATTCCGGCCGGTCGGTATAGAAGCGTTCGAAGATACGGTCGATGTCCTCGGCCTGGATGCCCGGACCGTTATCCTCGACATAGATGACGCAGCGCGTTCTCGTCCGTGTCAGCCTCACCGTGATCTTGCCGGTCTCGTTCGGCACGAAAGAGCGTGCGTTTTCAATGAGGTTGGTGATGATCTGGCCGATACGCAGGTCGTGACCGACGACAGTGAACTTCGCCTTGTTGGCCGGTTTGCGGTCGACCAGATATTCGATCTCGACTGCCCGCTTGCTGTGTCCGACCTGGCGGGAAATATCGATCATGTCGCGCAGCAACACTTCCAGATCCAGCGTTTTATCGTCCGAGCGCGCCAGTTCCGCGTCGAGACGCGAGGCGTCCGAGATATCGCTGATCAGGCGATCGAGGCGGCGCACATCGTGCTGGATGACGTCCATCAGTCGCTTCTTGGAATCGTCGCTCTTGGCAAGCGGCAGAGTCTCGACGGCGCTGCGCAGCGATGTCAGCGGATTTTTCAGCTCGTGGCTGACATCGGCGGCAAAGCTTTCGATGGCGTCGATGCGGTCGTAGAGCGCCGATGTCATGTCGCGCAGCGCGATCGACAGGTTGCCGATCTCGTCCTGGCGGGCGGAGAAATCCGGAATTTCCTCGCGCTCCTTCGCGCCGCCGCGGCGCACGCGGATGGCGGCGGCCGAAAGCCGGCGCAGCGGATTGGCGATGGTGGAGGACAAAAGCAGCGACAGCACGACGTTGACGAGCGTCGCGACACCGAAGACGCGCATGATCGCCAGACGCTCGGCATGGACGATCTTGTCGATATCGCCGGCCTGGGTCGACAATAGCAACACGCCCAGCACGGCGCGGAAGCGCTGGATGGGAACGGCCACCGAGACGATCAGCTCGCCCTTTTCCGTGGTGCGGACAACGGCGCCGCGAACGCCGGTCAGCGCATTCATGACTTCCGGATAGATCGAGCCGTCGCCGCCGGGCGCTTCCTTATAAACAGGCAGGTTGCCCGGCTGCAGCATCTTGTTGAGCAGGCCGCTGAACCAGTCGGACCAGCTCTGTTTCTCGTCGTCGACGGGCGGCAGATCGTAGCGCAGCACCTGGCCGCGCGAATAGAGATGGCGGCTATCGAGCAGGAGATTGGCGTCGGCGTCGAAGATACGGGCGCGGGTGCGCGTCGGCGAAATCAGCCGCGTCAGCACCGGCGCCACCTTTTCCGGGTCGATCGGAAATTCCAGATCCTCGTCGTTCGGAACGGGCGTGATGCTCTGGCCGGCCTGCAGCTCCAAAAGCTTCTGCGGATCGATGGTGATGGAGTTGGTATCGACCGAAGCCGAGGCGGAGACAGCGCCCGCGATGATCTCGCCCTGCGTCAGCAGGCTTTCGACGCGTGCGTCGATCAAGCCCTCGCGAAACTGGTTGAGGTAGAGAATGCCGCCGACGAGAACGACGAGTGCCGCCAGATTGAAGAACAGGATGCGCCGCGTCAGGCTCGAAAACACGGCATTGCCGAAGATGCGGCGAATAAGCACGAACGGATGCGTCCATCGCCGACGCCCGATTCGAACGCCGCTCGCGCCTTCCGTATCGTCTATATCTCTGTCCTGCACCAGCTGTGCCAAGCCACCGGCCCTTTCGAAGAACAGGGTCGGCGACCCCGTCCGCATGCTCTTATTCCATTGTCGGCCGTATGGTCCAGTTAACTATCCGAGCATGAAGCCGAAAAGTACAAGCGCTTTCGGGCGGCATCATGCTCTGTTTTTGATTCCGGAGCGAAGTCAGATTTCAGGCCCGTTCGACCTGAAATCTCTGGCTTTAGGCAGCTTCGCGGAAACGATAGCCGACGCCATACAGCGTCTCGATCATATCAAAATCGAGGTCGACCATCTTGAATTTCTTGCGGAGCCGCTTGATGTGGCTGTCGATGGTGCGATCATCGACATAGACCTGCTCGTCATAGGCCGCGTCCATCAGGGCATCGCGGCTCTTCACAACGCCCGGGCGCTGCGCCAGGGAATGCAGGATCAGGAATTCCGTGACAGTCAGCGTCACCGGCTCGCCCTTCCAGGTGCAGGTATGCCGCTCCTGGTCCATGACAAGCTGGCCGCGTTCCAGCGAGCGGGCCTGTTGCGCTGCACCCGGCTTGGCGGCGGCAGTGCCACCGGCGGCGTTTGCAGCTTCGCGGGCAGAGGCGCGGCGGAGCACCGCCTTGACGCGCTCGACCAGCAGACGCTGCGAGAAAGGCTTGGTGATGAAATCATCGGCGCCCATCTTCAGGCCGAAGAGCTCGTCGATTTCCTCATCCTTCGAGGTCAGGAAGATGACAGGAATATCGGATTTCTGACGCAGGCGGCGGAGCAGCTCCATGCCATCCATGCGCGGCATCTTGATATCGAAGATCGCCAGTTGCGGCGGCCGCGCAAGCAGGCCGTCCAGCGCCGAGGCTCCGTCCGTATAGGTCTCTACCTTATATCCCTCTGCTTCCAAGGCAATCGATACGGAAGTCAGGATATTGCGGTCGTCGTCAACGAGCGCGATTGTCAACATGGTATTCGTCTCCGTCATCAGTGCGCGTCTCCCGGATTTGGAATCCAGCCCAGGCGGTCTGCCAGCTCGGTCGGCGGTAACCTGGCGCGCTTATGGGGATAAAGGTGGAACAAATTGTGGCAAAGATAAAGGGGATGATTGTCGAGCATCGATCCGCTTGCCCGCAGGTTGTGCGACCAAACGTCTCGGCGCCTCTCTTTCAAACGATTTAAAATTATGGAATTTTATTTAAATCGATTAAATAACTGATATCATTAAAGATTTCTCGTTTTCTGCTCTTGTGCTTTTAAAAAGACGCCTCTACGCTTTAGACAGTTCTAACGGCCAAGGCCTTGTTGAGGAAAAAAGTGATGGAGCAATTCGGTGTCCGTAATCCCGCAACCGAACTGGGATCGATCGGCCTGGGAGCCGCTGCCAGCGTGCGCTATAACCTCATGGAGGCCCATCTCTATGAGGAGGCGATTCGCCGCCGCGAAGCCGATCTGACCGCAGACGGTGCGCTGCGGGCGCTGACGGGGCAGCACACCGGCCGTTCTCCGAAGGACAAGTTCGTCGTGCGCGACGCGACCACCGAGGATCAGATCTGGTGGGACAACAACAAGCCGATGTCGCCAGAGCATTTCGCGCTGCTGCATGAAGACATGCTGGCCCATGCGTGCGGCAAGGACCTGTTCGTCCAGGATCTGATCGGCGGCGCCGACCGCGACTATGCCTTGCCGACGCGTGTCATCACCGAATTCGCCTGGCACTCGCTGTTCATCCGCAATCTGCTGATCCGCCCCGAGCGCTCGCAGCTCGAAGGTTTCGTGCCGAAGCTGACGATCATCGATCTGCCGAGCTTCCGCGCCGATCCTGAGCGCTACGGATGCCGCACGGAGACGGTCATCGCCTGTGATTTCGTCAACGGCATCGTCCTGATCGGCGGCACCTCCTATGCCGGCGAGATGAAGAAATCGGTCTTCACCGCGCTGAATTACCTGCTGCCGGAACGCGATGTCATGCCGATGCACTGCTCGGCCAATGTCGGCCCGGACGGCGACGCCGCGATCTTCTTCGGCCTCTCGGGCACCGGTAAGACGACGCTTTCGGCCGACCCGAGCCGCACGCTCATTGGCGACGACGAGCATGGCTGGGGCGAAAACGGCATCTTCAATTTCGAAGGCGGCTGCTACGCCAAGACCATTCGTCTTTCCGCCGAAGCCGAGCCGGAAATCTACGCCACGACCCGCCGCTTCGGCACCGTGCTGGAAAATGTCGTGCTCGACGAGCATGGCCAGCCCGATCTCGACGATGGTTCGCTGACGGAAAACACCCGCAGCGCCTATCCGCTGCACTTCATCCCGAACGCTTCGGAATCGGGCATTACCGGTCATCCCGAGACGATCATCATGCTGACGGCCGACGCTTTCGGCGTCATGCCGCCGATCGCAAGGTTGACGCCGGAACAGGCCATGTACCACTTCCTCTCAGGTTACACCGCCAAGGTTGCCGGCACGGAAAAGGGCGTCGTCGAGCCGGAAGCCACATTCTCGACCTGCTTCGGCGCTCCCTTCATGCCGCGCCATCCGACGGAATACGGCAATCTGCTGAAGGAGTTGATCGCCCGCCACGGCGCCGGCTGCTGGCTGGTCAACACCGGCTGGACCGGTGGCGCCTACGGCACGGGCCGCCGCATGCCGATCAAGGCGACGCGCGCTCTGCTGGCCGCGGCACTCAAGGGTGACCTCGACAATGTCGAGTTCCGCACGGATCCGAATTTCGGTTTCGCGGTGCCGGTTGCCGTTGAGGGCGTCGATACGGCCATCCTCGACCCGCGCTCCACCTGGGCCGACGGCGAGGCCTATGATGCGCAGGCCAAGAAGCTGGTGCAGATGTTCGTGACCAACTTCGCCAAGTTCGAAGATCATGTGGACGGCAACGTCCGCGATGCGGCACCGGGAATCCGGGTCGCAGCCGAATAAACATCCAGAACGGGAATGACTCACGTGAAACCCGGCGGCCAGTTCGCCGGGTTTCATTTTGTCTGGCAGTAGTTTTCAACCGCAATGCAATGTGGGATAGACAGGCGCGGAGAAAATCATGGCCAGCGAAGCGCTTTACATCAACGACCGGATCACGATTGCCGGCTGGGAGCTGACGGAACAATTCGTTCTGGCGGGCGGCCCCGGCGGTCAGAACGTCAACAAGGTCGCGACCGCTGTCCAATTGTTCTTCGGCCTCCAGAGTTCCCCGTCGCTCAGCGATCGCGTCAAGGCGAATGCGGTGCGTCTGGCAGGGCGGCGCGTCTCCAAGGATGGCGTGCTGATGATCGAAGCCAGCCGGTTCCGCAGCCAGGATCGCAATCGCGAGGATGCGCGCGAGCGGCTGAAGGAACTGCTGCTCGAAGCCGCAGCGCCGCCACCGCCGCCGCGCCGGAAGACCAAGCCGACCAAGGGCTCCATCGAGCGCCGGCTGAAGGAAAAATCAGGCCGCTCCGAGGTCAAAAAGATGCGCGGCAAGCCGGGCGGCGACTAGGCTGGTTTTCGGGCTGCTCCGAATCGCCCGCCGCGCTATCTTGCGCGGATTGAATTTTCGGAAGGCCATCATGCTGCTCCCCAACGGAATTCGCCATCTCCCCGATTATCTCGACCGTCCCAATCAGGAAGCGCTGGTCGAGGCAATCCGCGCCATCGTCGCCGAAGCCCCGCTATACACGCCGGTCATGCCCGGCACCGGCAAGGAAATGTCGGTGCGCATGACCAATTGCGGTTCGCTCGGATGGGTTACGGACAAGCAGCGCGGCTATCGTTATCAGCCAACGCATCCGGTCACCGGCAAGCCATGGCCGGCGATACCACCGCAATTGCTTGATCTCTGGAATGATATAGCAGGCTATGAAAAGCCGCCGCAGGCCTGCCTCGTCAATTTCTACGCCGACGATGCCCGCATGGGCCTGCATCAGGATCGCGACGAGCAGGATCTCGCTGCTCCCGTCCTGTCGATCTCGCTCGGCAATACCTGCCTCTTCCGGGTCGGCGGTCTCGAGCGCAATGATCGCACGCTATCTTTCAAGCTCTCAAGCGGCGATATCGTTGTTCTGGGCGGCGAGGGCAGGCTCTGCTTTCACGGCGTCGACCGCATCCACCCATCGACATCGACATTGCTGAAGAATGGCGGCCGGATAAACCTGACCTTAAGGCGAGTGACCCCATAAGTTGCATGTAAGACAAAAGCGATTGGGGGCGATCGTGGTGGGTTTGAGAACGAGAGCGGAGTTGTATTTCGCAACTCTGGTCGTTGTTTTGGGACTGGTACGCAGTTTCTATTTTCAGGAGTCCCTATGGACCCTGACTCCGGACGGATTTTCCGTCATTTCCGATCGTCTGCCCTACTGGGATTTCACCAATCTCTGGGCCGGCACACTGATGGCCCTGAAGGGGAATGTCGCCTATCTGTTCGATGCCGAGGCGTATCGGCAGGAACTTCGAGTGATCCTGTCGCCCTTGCTGCCGAATCAGGAATGGAGCTATCCGCCCTCCATGCTGTTGTTCGGCATTCCCTTCGCCAGCTTGCCGATCTTCGTTGCCTACCTCGCCTGGACACTGGGGACGCTTTTTCTGCTATTCCTGGCAACGAAGCCGCTCGATCTGGCCTGGTGGGTGCGTCTGCTCATCGTCGTCTCACCGGCGGCTGTCATGGATGTGGTTTTCGGGCAAAACGGCGCGTTGACGACAGCACTCTTGCTGTCCGGGCTGCTTCTAGCTCCGAGCCGACCGATTATCGCGGGTATCCTGTTTGGTCTGTTGACCGTCAAGCCGCAATTGGGTGTTCTGGTGCCCTTCTGCCTGCTCGCCAGCGGCAATTACCGAGCCATTCTTTCCGCTATCGTGACGACTCTTTGTCTGGTGATCGCAACGGGCCTACTCTTCGGCTTCAATGTCTGGCTGCTGTTTTTAACCGAGACGCGCCCGCTGATGACCGCGATCCTCGAAGCGCCTTTCCCGCAGGGCTATCAGATGAATGCCGTAACATTCTTCGTTCTGGCGCGGTCCTGGGGGTTGGGCCTTGCCGCCTCCTATGCATTGCAATTGGCCGCCTCCCTCGTCGCCATCGTCACGACCCTGTGGCTGTGGCGCCGCAAGACGGCAATCGATCATCGGAGCAAGGCCTGCCTCACGGCATTGCTGACACTCATCGCCATGCCCTATGGCTACTCCTACGACACGATAGCCCTGAATGTCGCGATCGCATATTTTTTCTGCAACTATCGGGGCTTATCGATCTTTCTTGGGGTAGCCTGGCTTTATCCCCTGATCAATCATCACGTCGCGGGACTATTCATGCCTCTTGGGGTTCTGATACCGACCGGGCTTGCGGCATGCATGATCATCCGCATCCTGTCGGATGGACGGTCGCCGGAAATGGGTACCAAGGCTGCGACGGAGGAATTGCGGATTAGAGCTTCCTGAGCGCGACCTGCTCGATCAGATGGTTCTTGCCCTTCTGCAGGATGAGGTCGGCGCGCGGGCGGGTCGGCAGGATGTTTTGTCTGAGGTTCTTGAGGTTGATGTTCTTCCAAAGCCCCTCGGCAATCGCGAGCGCCTCGTCCTCGCTGATCGAGGCGTAGCGGTGGAAGAAGGAGTTGGGGTCGCGGAAGGCGGTTTCGCGCAGCCTCATGAAACGGGCGACGTACCAATTGTGGATCAACGGCTCGTCGGCATCGATGTAGATCGAGAAATCGAAGAAGTCCGAGACCATCGGCACGATCTTGCCATCGGCCGGCAGATGCCGCGATTGCAGCACGTTGATGCCTTCGAAGATCAGGATATCCGGGCGGTCGACAGTTTTGAACTCGTTCGGCAGCACATCATAGACAAGGTGCGAATAACACGGCGCCTTCACGTCAGGTTGCCCGGCCTTGATCGCCGAGAGGAAGCGTAGCAACGCCGCGGTGTCGTAGCTTTCCGGAAAGCCCTTGCGCTGCATCAGATTGCGGCGCTGCAGCTCGGCATTCGGATAGAGGAAGCCGTCCGTGGTGATCAGGTCGACCTTCGGGCTCGATGGCCAGCGGCGCAGCAATTCCTTCAGGATACGGGCCGTGGTGGATTTGCCGACGGCGACAGAGCCGGCAATGCCGATGACGAAGGGCGTCTTGGCGACATCGGAGAGACTCAAGAACCGGTTGCGCTGCTCGAACAGGATCTGCGAGGATTCCACATGCGAGGATAAAAGGCGCGACAGTGACAGATAGATGCGCCGGACCTCATTGAGATCGATCGGATCGCCCATCGAGCGCAGCCGCGTCACTTCATCCGCCGTCAGCGTCAGTGGCGTGTCGGCCCGGAATTTCGCCCACTCCTCCGAGGAGAAGAAATAATAGGGCGAATAGTCTTTCGCCTGGAAAATATCGAGCGTTTCGGGTGGCGCTGGGGTCTTGGTCGCTATCGTCATCACGTTCTACCGGCTTGCCTTCTCCTGAAGGCCGGATTGGACGGTGCGCCTTTCGAGCTCACCCATGACATTCTCTAACGGAATGCCTGCAATCTTCAATACGACCATAAGATGATAAAGCAAGTCCGCGGCCTCATAAGTGAGGTTGTCGTGGTCATTGGTAACCGCCGCCATCACGGCCTCGATCGCCTCCTCGCCCAGCTTCTTTGCCGCCTTTGGCTGGCCGGCGGCGCATAGCCTGGCGGTCCAGGATTCCTCGGGCGATGCCTTGGAGCGTTCCTCGACGATGCGTTCGAGGTCGGAAAGGGTAAATCCGCTCATTGGTCCGCTGCCTCCTAATCAAGCCGCATGGGAATGCCGCGCTCTGCCATGTAGCGCTTTGCTTCGCCCACCGAATAGGTGCCGAAGTGGAAGATCGAGGCGGCAAGCACCGCCGTTGCATGGCCTTCTTTCACGCCGGCAACGAGATCGTCGAGATCGCCGACGCCGCCCGACGCGATGACAGGCACGCGCACGGCATCCGCGATCGCCCGCGTCAGCTCCAGATCGTAGCCAACCTTGGTGCCGTCGCGGTCCATGGAGGTGACGAGCAGTTCGCCGGCGCCGCGCTCGACCATGCGGCGGGCAAAATCGACGGCGTCGATGCCGGTCGCGTTGCGGCCGCCATGGGTATAGATCTCCCAGGCGCTCATATTGTCGCCGCCGAGCGCTTCGGTCCGCCGCCGTTTGGCATCGATCGAGACGACGATGCACTGGTTGCCGAACTTGTCGGCGGCCTCGGCGACGAAATCCGGATTATTCACCGCTGCCGAATTGATCGACACCTTGTCGGCGCCGCAAAGCAGCAGCTTGCGGATGTCGGCGATCGTTCGCACGCCGCCGCCGACGGTGACGGGCATGAAGCATTGCTCGGCCGTGCGGGCCACCACGTCGAAGATGGTGTCGCGATTGTCGGAAGAGGCCGTGATGTCGAGGAAGCAGAGCTCGTCGGCGCCGGCAGCGTCATAGGCCTTGGCGGCCTCGACCGGATCGCCGGCATCGACGAGATTGAGGAAATTGACGCCCTTGACGACGCGGCCGTCCTTGACGTCGAGGCAGGGGATGACGCGGGCTTTGAGGGTCATTGCACTGCCTCCCTGGCCTGCTTGATCAGCGCCAGTGCTTCCTTGGGATCGATGCGGCCATCATAGAGCGCGCGGCCGGATATCGCACCCTCCAGTTTGCGGGCGTCGGGCTCGATCATGCGCTTGATGTCGTCGAGCGAGGCCAGCCCGCCCGAAGCGATGACAGGGATGGAAACGGCGTCGGCCAGTTCCAGCGTCGAGGCCCAGTTGATGCCGGTCAGGATGCCGTCGCGATCGATGTCGGTGTAGATGATGGCGGCAACGCCGGCGCCCTCGAATTTCCTGGCCAGCTCGATGACGCCGAGTTCGGACGCCTCCGCCCAGCCCTCGACCGCCACCTTGCCGCCCTTGGCGTCGATGCCGACAGCGACATGGCCTGGAAATTTCCGGCAGGCTTCGATCACAAGCGCCGGATCGCGCACCGCGACCGTGCCGAGAATGACGCGGGTCAGCCCGCGCGACAGCCAGTTTTCGATATGGTCGAGCGTGCGGATGCCACCGCCGAGCTGCACCGGGTTCTTCGTCGCCTTGAGGATCGCGTCGACGGCAGCACCGTTCACGGTCTCGCCGGCAAAGGCGCCGTTGAGATCGACCACATGCAGCCACTCGAAGCCCTGGTCTTCAAAGGCTTTCGCCTGGGCACCGGGGTCGGGATTGTAGACGGTCGCCTGCTCCATGTCGCCGAGCTTCAGGCGCACGCATTGGCCGTCTTTAAGGTCGATAGCGGGAAAAAGAATCATGATGTCTGTCCTTGGAGCGCGAGCCTTACGGCTTCCAGCGCAGGAAATTGGCAATCAGGGCGAGGCCGAGCTTCTGGCTCTTTTCCGGATGGAATTGCGCGCCGGCGATGTTGTCGCGGCCGACGAAGGCGGTCATCGGGCCGCCATAGCTCGTCGTCGCGATGACGTCGTCGCCGTGTTCGGCGGCCAGATGATAGGAATGGACGAAATAGGCGTGCAGCCCGTCCGCGCCTGTGGGTATGCCGTCGAAGAGCGCATGCGGATGGCGGATATCCAGCGTGTTCCAGCCGATCTGCGGGATCTTCAGGCTAGGGTCGCTGGGCGTCATTTCCTTGACGTCACCCTTGATCCAGCCAAAACCTTGCGTGATCGTCTTTTCCAGCCCGCGCGACGACATCAGCTGCATGCCGACGCAGATGCCGAGGAAGGGGCGGCCCTTGTGTTCCACGACATCGATCACGGCTTCCGCCATGCCGGAAACGGCATCGAGCCCACGGCGGCAATCGGCATAGGCGCCGACACCGGGAAGCACGATGCGGTCTGCGGTGGCGACCCGCTCGGCGTTATCGGTGAGGTCGATCTCCGCATCGATGCCGGCTTCGCGGGCAGCGCGCTCGAAAGCCTTGGTGGCCGAGCGCAGATTGCCGGAACCGTAGTCGATAATTGCGACGCGCATGGTCAGCGTCCTCCGTCATAGCCGGGCAGGCCGAAATTCGGGCCGGAGCGGCTGGAATTGGTGTTGTTGGCTGAGATATCCCAATCCTTCGAATGGATATCGCGCTGCGGCTCCTGCTCGATCTCGGAAAAATGAATTTCCTCTGCCGTCGCCAGATCATGCGCCGAGACAAGGTTTTCCATTTTCCAACCACGGTCGATCAGCCGCTGGCTGAGCGCATGACGGCCTTCGAGCGCCGCCAGAAGGTGGACTGCAAGCAGGATGGCTGCGCCGGCCGCGGAAAAGCCCGGTTGACGCATCAGTTCCAGCGCAATGCCCTGCAACAGGATTGCGGCCACTGCGTGGAGCCAGAGGCGGTGATAAAGCATCCACAAGGCCGGAAACACAAAGGCCCTCCAGGAAAAGCCGTCGCGGATGAATCGAGTTCCGTCGCGATACCGATCCGATGCTTTGGATCGGTTCGGGGCCCCTGGCGGAGTCAAAATCAGATAGCTTGCCATTTCCTCAATTCCCCAAGTTGGGGCTCAGGCGAGCGTGCCTTTCGTCGAAGGCACCCGGCCTGCCTGCCGCGGATCGATCTCGGTTGCGGTGCGCAATGCGCGCGCAACGGCCTTGAAGCATGTCTCGGCTATATGGTGATTGTTGGCGCCATAATGGTTGAGGATATGCAGCGTAATGCCGGCATTCTGGGCCAGTGCCTGGAAGAACTCGCGCACCAGTTCGGTATCGAAGGTGCCGATCTTCGGCGCGCTGAAACTGACGTTCCAGACGAGGAACGGCCGGCCCGAGAGGTCGACGGCCGCCTTGGTCATCGTCTCATCCATGGCAAGGTCGATCGAGGCATAGCGCGTGATGCCACGGCGGTCGCCGAGCGCCTTGGCAATGGCCTGGCCGATGGCGATGCCGGTATCCTCGACGGCGTGGTGATCGTCGACATGCAGGTCACCCTTGGTGTCGATCTCCATGTCGATCAGCGAATGTCGCGAAAGCTGTTCCAGCATATGGTCGAAGAAGCCGACACCGGTCGAAATCGTCGACTTGCCGCTGCCGTCGATGTTGACGGAAACGGAGACGGAAGTCTCGTTGGTCTTGCGGGAAACGCTTGCCGTGCGGCTCGCTGCGGTCTCTGCCATGGGCTGCTCCATCGGAATACGGGGGTTCCTTATCAGGCGGATCGGGAAATATCCAGAAGTTACGCGCGTCCCCGCGTCTTTAGCCGGCTCGTCTGCATCGATCCGGTCTGGCTGCCATTTGCAATCGTCAAAAGCACTCTTACATAGGTGCTGACGGGGCCGAAACGCGGCCCGGCAGAAAGCCCGCCGGAACGGGGGCAAACAGGTGTTAAATGACGACAATCGTGACTATTCGCAAGAACGGCAAGGTCGTGATGGCTGGTGATGGCCAGGTGAGCCTTGGCCAGACCGTGATGAAGGGCAATGCGCGCAAGGTTCGCCGCATCGGCAAGGGCGATGTCATCGCCGGTTTCGCCGGTGCGACCGCCGATGCCTTCACGCTGCTCGAGCGCCTTGAAAAGAAGCTCGAACAATATCCCGGCCAGTTGATGCGCGCAGCCGTTGAGCTCGCCAAGGACTGGCGGACCGACAAGTATCTGCGCAATCTTGAAGCCATGATGCTGGTGGCCGACAAGAGCGTCACGCTCGCCATCACCGGCAACGGCGATGTGCTCGAGCCGGAACACGGCGCGCTCGCCATCGGCTCCGGTGGCAACTACGCGCTCGCCGCCGCTCTGGCGCTGATGGATAGCGACAAATCCGCCGAGGATGTTGCTCGCCGCGCCCTCGATATCGCTGCCGACATCTGCGTCTACACCAACCACAATGTGGTCGTGGAAACGCTCGACGCCGAAGCCTAATTTCCTTTCTTGATTGTTCCTAGCCCTGATAGGGAAACACGCGAAATGACCACTTTTTCTCCCCGCGAGATCGTTTCCGAGCTCGATCGCTATATTGTCGGCCAGCATGAGGCCAAGCGCGCCGTGGCGATTGCCCTGCGCAACCGCTGGCGCCGCCAGCAGCTCGAGCCCGATCTGCGCGACGAAGTCATGCCCAAGAACATCCTGATGATCGGCCCGACCGGCGTCGGCAAGACGGAAATCTCCCGTCGCCTCGCCAAGCTCGCCGGCGCGCCCTTCATCAAGGTAGAGGCCACCAAGTTTACCGAGGTCGGCTATGTCGGCCGTGACGTCGAGCAGATCGTCCGCGATCTCGTCGAAGTCGGCATCGGCCTGGTGCGCGAAAAGAAGCGCGCCGAGGTGCAGGCCAAGGCGCATATGAGCGCCGAAGAGCGTGTGCTCGATGCGCTGGTGGGCGCAACGGCCTCGCCGGCGACGCGCGACAGTTTCCGCAAGAAGCTGCGTGACGGCCAGCTGGATGACAAGGAAATCGACATCGAAGTGGCCGATACCGGCTCCGGCATGCCCGGCGGTTTCGAAATCCCCGGCATGCCCGGCGCCAATATCGGTGTGCTCAACCTGTCGGAAATGTTCGGCAAGGCCATGGGCGGCCGCACCAAGAAGGTACGCACCACGGTCAAGGATTCCTACAAGGAACTCGTTCGCGACGAATCCGACAAGCTGATCGACAACGAGGCGATCCAGCGCGAAGCCGTGCAATCGGCCGAGAATGACGGCATCGTCTTCCTTGACGAGATCGACAAGATCGCGGCACGCGACGGCGGCATGGGCGCCGGCGTCTCCCGCGAAGGCGTGCAGCGCGACCTGTTGCCGCTGGTCGAAGGCACGACGGTCTCGACAAAATATGGCCCGGTGAAGACGGACCATATCCTCTTCATCGCCTCCGGTGCCTTCCATGTGTCGAAGCCTTCGGATCTCCTGCCGGAATTGCAGGGCCGTCTGCCGATCCGCGTCGAGCTGAAGCCGCTGACCAAGGAAGACTTCCGCCGCATCCTGACCGAGCCGGAAGCCAGCCTCATCCGCCAGTACAAGGCGCTGATGGAAACGGAAGATCTGAAGCTCGATTTCACCGACGACGCCATCGACGCGCTCGCTGATGTCGCCGTGCACCTGAACTCCACCGTCGAGAATATCGGCGCACGCCGCCTGCAGACGGTCATGGAGCGCGTGCTCGATGAGATCTCCTACAATGCTTCGGATCGCGCCGGCGTCTCGGTGACCATCGATGCCGCCTATGTCCGCGAGCATGTCGGCGATCTCGCCAACAACACCGATCTGTCCCGCTTCATTCTGTAGCAGGCCGGTAAAGGCGATTTAAAACAGTAAACACTCGACAGCGGGCCGTTAACTTTTTAGTTAAGGGCCCGTTTCTTTGTTCGGATGGCTTTATTCGGCCAAGATTATCCGTCAGGCAGCCGCACGGAAACATCGGTTGAAACTTCGACAGGACAGCCATCTTGCGACGTATACTGATCACACTTCTTCTGGCGGTCGTCAGCCTCTCCTGGATCCCCGCCTATGCGGAGGCCGCGACGGCGGTGCCGCCTGGCAACCGCAATGCCGAGCAGCCGCCGGTTCCCGGCGCCTCCGTGCGTCGCACCCGTGGCACCAATTCCACCTTCGACCGCAAGTACCAGAAGGTGCGCGAGCTCTTGGCGACCGACACCAAGCTGATGTCGAAGATCAAGTCGACGGCGCGGGCCTATGGCATCGAACCGATCCATATCATCGGCGCGCTGGTCGGCGAACACACCTACAATGTCGATGCCTATGACGGCCTGCAGTCCTACTACGTCAAGGCTGCCTCCTATGCCGGCCAGAGCTTCCGTTTTGCGTATGACGGCGAAAATGTTGATGATTTCATCGCCCGGCCGCAATTCGACGTCTGCAAGAGCAAGCGGGATTCCTACAGCCTCTGGACCTGCCGCGACGATGTCTGGGAAGATGATTTCCGCGGCAAGACGGTCGGCGGCAAGTCCTATCCCGACAATCGCTTCAGCGCCGTTTTCTTTCAGCCTTTCTATGCAGGCCAAACCTTCGGCCTCGGCCAGGTCAATCCGCTGACGGCGCTCGAGCTGTCCGATCTGGTCAGCAGCACCTCGGGCATTCCGAAGCTGAACGAGAAGGATGCGGGCGGCGTCTACAAGGCGATCATGGATCCTGACTTGTCGCTGGCCTTCGTGGCGGCGTCGATCCGCAAGTCGATCGACGACTACCGCTCGATCGCTGGCGTGGATATTTCGGGCAATCCCGGCATTACCGCCACGCTCTATAATCTCGGCAACACCCGCAAGCGGGCTGCAGCTCTGGCTGCAAAGAACCGAGGAGCCGGGCAGCCGGTCTGGCCGGAAGAAAATTACTATGGCTGGCTTATCAATGAGAAGCTGAGCGACCTGAAGTCGCTGCTATAGGTTTTGCGGGCAGCGCTCACCATATCGGGTGCGTGAAGCCGCTGAAGACCAAACAGGAGCCCGGCTTTCGAGGAGAATTGATCTGATGGACATGATCCCGGAAGCCTTCTCTCCGCCGGCGCCGATCCCGCGCACCGTGCCGCCGTCGCGATTGACGATCATACGCACGATCCTGCGGAATCCGCTCGAATTATGGGGCGAACCTTCCTACACGCTCCCTTGGATCAAGACGAAGTTCTTCAACGAGCGGACGCTGATCGTCAATGATCCCGGCCTGATCAAGTATATTCTGGTCGATAACGCGGCCAACTACCGCATGGCTGATATCCGCCAGCTGGTGCTTCGGCCGATCCTGCGTGATGGGCTGCTGACGGCCGAAGGGCCGGTCTGGAAGCGTTCGCGCAAGGCGGTGGCACCGGTGTTCACGCCGCGCCATGCCCAGGGCTTTGCCGGCCAGATGCTGAGCCAGAGCCTGGAATATGTGAACAAATACGAAGGTGTCGGCGAGGAGGGTGCCACGTTCGACGTCGCTGCCGACATGACCGAACTCACCTTCGCCATCCTCGCCGAGACACTGTTTTCCGGCGAGATCGTCACCGAAAGCGAGCATTTCGCCGACGACGTCAACGATCTGCTGCATCGCATGGGGCGCGTCGATCCCATGGACCTGCTGCGCGCTCCCGCTTGGGTGCCGCGCATCACCCGCATCGGCGGCCAGAAGATGCTCGACAAGTTTCGCGGCATCGTCCGCAACACCATGGAGCAGAGGCTCGACAAGATGCGCAGGGACCGCGCCAGCGCGCCCGACGACTTCCTGACGCTGCTTCTGGAAAAGGCCGGCCCCGACGGGCTGACGATGGACGAGATCGAGGACAATATCCTCACCTTCATCGGCGCCGGTCACGAGACGACGGCGCGTGCACTCGCCTGGACGCTCTATTGCGTCGCCAACAGTCCGCATACGCGTCAGGCCATGGAAGAGGAAATCGACCGGGTGCTGGCGACGGATGCCGAGCCTGTCACCTGGCTTGACCTCATGCCGAATGTCCGTGCCGCCTTCGAAGAAGCGATGCGCCTCTATCCGCCGGCGCCCTCGATCAACCGGGCCGCCATCGCAGATGACGAATGGACGAGCCCCAAGGGCGAGCGCGTGACGATAGAAAAGGGGATCACCGTCCTGATCATGCCCTGGACGCTGCATCGCCACGAGCTCTATTGGGAAAAGCCCCGCGCCTTCATGCCGGAGCGATTTCTTCCCGAGAACCGCGGCAAGATCAATCGCTTCCAGTATCTGCCCTTCGGCGCCGGTCCCCGCGTCTGCATCGGCGCGACCTTCGCTCTTCAGGAAGCCGTCATCGCCCTTGCCGTCATGATGCGTCGCTTCCGCTTCGATCCGACCGAAGAGACCGATCCCTGGCCGGTGCAGAAGCTGACGACCCAGCCGCGCGGTGGATTGCCGATGCGGGTGACACGTCGCTAAGACTGTTTTTGCCGCTTGCCAGCTAGCGGCTCAGGCCAGAAGGGTGCAATAACGGCATCACATTCCCTTCAAGAGCTGGATATTTTCGTGACGTCTCATTTCCTGCTCGGCATCGACACGGGTGGAACCTATACCGATGCCGTTCTCTTCCATGAAGCCGATGGCGTGATCGCCAAGGCGAAATCGCTCACCACGCGGCATGATCTGGCCGTCGGCATCGCCGGCGCCGTCGATGCCGTCATTGCCGAGGCAGGCGTTCCGGTTTCGGCCATCGGCCTGGTGTCGCTGTCGACGACCTTGGCCACCAATGCGCTGGTGGAAGGGCAGGGCGGCCGCGCCGGGTTGATCATGATCGGCTTTGGTCCTGACGACTTGAAGCGCGATGGCCTGGCGGAAGCGCTTGGGTCCGATCCGGTGCTGTTCGTGCCGGGCGGCCATAACGTTCACGGCAATGAAAACCCGCTCGATCTGACGGCGCTGGAAGAAGCCTTGCCGGAGTTGGCGAAGTCTGTTTCCTCCTTTGCTGTCGCCGGCTATTTCGCCGTGCGGAATCCGGCTCACGAAATCAGGGTGCGCGACTGTATCCGTGAAATCTCGCATCTGCCTGTCACCTGCAGCCATGAGCTCTCCTCCAAGCTGGGCGGCCCGCGCCGCGCCCTGACGACGTTGCTCAATGCCCGCCTGGTCTCGATGATCGATCGTCTGGTCGGCGCTTGCGAAGGCTTTCTGGCCGCGCGCGGCATTGCGGCGCCGATGATGGTGGTACGTGGCGACGGCGCGCTGATTTCGGCTGCTGAGGCAAAACTTCGGCCGATCGAAACCATTCTGTCCGGGCCGGCCGCGAGCCTGGTCGGCGCGCGCCATCTCACAGGCCTCGACGACGCAGTGGTGTCCGATATCGGCGGCACGACGACCGATGTCGCCGTCATGGATGCCGGCCGGCCGCGGCTTGATGCGGACGGCGCTGTTGTCGGCGGCTACCGCACCATGGTCGAGGCGGTCGCGATGCGCACCTATGGTCTTGGCGGCGATTCGGAGGTGAAGATCAACGACCGCGGCCTCGTCGTCAGTTTCGATCTCGGGCCGCGCCGCCTGCTGCCACTGAGCCTTGCGGCTCATGCGCATGGGCCGGCCGTGCTTGACGTGCTGGAGCAGCAATTGCGCGCATCGCACCTTGCCCGCAATGCCGGCCGCTTCGCGCTGCGCACCGGCTTGCCGGATCATCTGGCGAGTGGGCTTACCGCGCCCGAGCAGGCCCTGTTCGACAGGATTGGTCCAGTTCCCGTGGCGCTGGACAAGCTGCTGACGATGACCTCGCAGAAGGCGACGCTGGATCGGCTGGTGGCGCGGGGCCTGGTGCACCTGAGCGGGCTCACGCCTTCGGATGCCATGCATGTACTCGGTCGGCAGAATCAGTGGAATGCTGAGGCAGCGCGGCTTGGTCTGGCGCTGGCGATGCGGCTGAAGGATGGCTCCGGGCGCCCCATAGCCACGTCCGTCGAAGACCTCGCTCAAAAGATCGTCGATCGCCTCACACGCCAGTCGACCCAAGTCATTCTCGCCGCCTGCCTTGCCGAGGATGGTGTTGCCGATCTGGATCCGGCCAGGTCCATCCCGATCGATCGCGCTCTGCGTCGCGTGCCCGGCATCGCCCGCTTCGCCGTTTCGCTCGATCGCCCTCTCGTCGGACTCGGTGCTTCGGCACCGGTCTACTATCCCGCAATCGCCACGATGCTGGCGACCGAAAGCGCCATTCCCGCTGATGCGGATGTAGCCAATGCCGTCGGCGCCGTTGTCGGCCAGGTGCGGGCCAGCGCCACCGTCGTCGTCACCATGCCGGAGGATGGCATCTATATTCTGAGCGGTGCCGGCGAAAACCTGCGGTTCATAGATGAGAACAAGAGTTTCGCCGATGCGCGAACGCGCGCCGTCGAAGCGGCCATGGCGCGGGCGCGGCTCAGCGGTGCCGTGGATCTCGTCGTCGCGGTGGATGAGCAGGTCGATGCGCCTGAGGTCGAGGGCAATCGCAAGCTGATCGAGGCGCGTTTCATCGCCACCGCCAGCGGCCGCCCTCGGATCGCCGCGGATTGATTGTTTCCCTCAGTGCATAAAACTTTCGAATTATTGCAAAATTGACAGAAGCGAAACGGTGCGCAAAGTGGCAGCATGTGAAAATTGAGCCGTTAAACGGCCGTGAGGAGCATTTGGCATGAGCCGCATTGAGAAGAACGGGCTGCAGATCGAACCGGTCCTGTATGATTTCCTCGTCAAGGAGGCTCTTCCGGGCTCCGGCGTCGCCGCTGACACCTTCTTTGCCGGCTTCTCCAAAATCGTCCACGATCTCGCCCCGAAGAACCGTGATCTCCTCGCCAAGCGTGACCGGATGCAGGTTGCGATTGACGACTGGTATCGCAAGAACGGCGCGCCGGTGGATCTCGCCGCCTACGAAGCCTTCCTTCGCGAGATCGGCTACATCGTGCCCGAAGGCCCGGCATTTTCGATTTCCACCGCCAATGTCGATCCGGAGATTTCCGAGATTGCCGGCCCGCAGCTCGTCGTTCCCGTCATGAATGCGCGCTACGCCCTCAATGCCGCCAATGCCCGCTGGGGCTCGCTCTACGACGCGCTTTACGGTACCGACGCCATTCCTGAGACCGACGGAGCCGAGAAGGGCAGGGGTTACAATCCCAAGCGCGGCGAAAAGGTTATCGCCTGGGTGCGCGATTTTCTCGATTCGACCGTGCCGCTTGCCGGCGCAAGCTGGAAAGACGTCACCAGCATTGCGGTAAAGGATGGCGTGCTGGCAATCGCGACCAGGGGCGGCGCGGCAGCACTGGCGGATGGCAGCCATTTTGCCGGCTATCTCGGCGATGCCGGCACTCCCTCGCATATCCTGCTGAAGCAGAACGGCATCCGTATCGAAATCGTCATCGACGCCACCACCGAGATCGGCAAGACCGATCCGGCCGGGATTTCCGATGTTCGCCTGGAATCGGCGATCACCACGATCATGGATTGCGAAGATTCCATCGCTGCTGTCGATGCCGAGGACAAGGCGGAAGTCTATCGCAACTGGCTCGGCCTGATGAAGGGCGACCTGACCGAGGAAGTCGCCAAGGGCGGCAAGACTTTCACCCGCCGGCTTAATCCCGATGTCGCCTATACGGCTCCGGATGGCGGCAGTTTCGATCTGCATTGCCGCTCCCTGATGCTGGTGCGCAATGTCGGTCACCTCATGACCAATCCGGCCATCCTCGACCGTGACGGCAACGAAGTGCCGGAAGGCATAATGGATGCCGCCATCACCGCCTTGATCGCACTCTACGATATAGGCCCGAGCGGTCGCCGCAAGAATTCCCGCACGGGCTCGATGTATGTCGTCAAGCCGAAGATGCACGGGCCGGAAGAAGTCGCGTTTGCGGCCGAGATCTTCTCTCGTGTCGAGGATGTGCTTGGCATGCCGGGGAATACCATCAAGATGGGCATCATGGACGAGGAGCGCCGCACCACGGTCAACCTCAAGGAAGCCATCCGCGCCGCCGGTGAGCGCGTCGTCTTCATCAACACCGGCTTCCTCGATCGCACCGGCGATGAAATCCATACGTCGATGGAAGCCGGACCGATGATCCGCAAGGGCGACATGAAGCAGGCCGCATGGATCGCCGCCTATGAGAACTGGAATGTCGATATCGGCCTGGAATGCGGTCTCTCCGGCCATGCCCAGATCGGCAAGGGCATGTGGGCCATGCCGGATCTGATGGCGGCCATGCTGGAGCAGAAAATTGCCCATCCCAAGGCCGGCGCCAACACCGCCTGGGTGCCGTCGCCGACTGCGGCGACGCTGCACGCCACCCATTATCATCGCGTCAATGTCGCCGACGTGCAGAAGAGCCTGAAGAGCCGCGCCCGCGCCAAGCTTTCCGATATCTTGTCCGTGCCCGTCGCCTCCAGGCCGAATTGGACGGCGGAGGAAATCCAGCGCGAGATCGACAACAACAGCCAGGGCATTCTCGGCTATGTCGTCCGCTGGGTCGATCAGGGTGTGGGCTGCTCCAAGGTGCCCGACATCAACAATGTCGGCCTCATGGAAGACCGCGCCACGCTGCGCATCTCGGCGCAGCACATGGCCAACTGGCTGCACCACAAGGTCATCACCGAAGCACAGATCATCGAAACCATGAAGCGCATGGCCGCCGTCGTCGACCAGCAGAACGCTTCCGATCCGCTCTATGTTGCCATGTCGGGCAATTTCGATGGCTCCATAGCCTTCCAGGCAGCGCTCGATCTCGTGCTCAAGGGCCGCGAGCAGCCGAATGGCTATACGGAGCCGGTCCTGCACCGCCGCCGTATCGAGCTGAAGGCGAAGCAGGCGGGGTGATACTTTCCCTCGGTCGGAGGCCACCTCGATCCTTCGAGGCCTTGTCGTCTGTGCTGACGCTTTGACGGCAAGGCACCTCAGGATGAGGTGGAGAGAGTCTGCTGGCAGGGAAAAGATCAGCCCTCATCCTGAGGTGCGCAGCCGAAGGTGGAGCCTCGAAGGACGAGGGCGGGTGGGCGGCATGGCATCGACCGCAGTCCCCCAAAACAAAAAAGCCGGGTTCATCGCGAACCCGGCTTTTTGAATTCCAGATACCAGCAATGATTACTGGATAACGACGACCTTGGTGCTGCGGCCCGGCAGGACGCGGCTGTAGAGATCGATGACGTCCTGATTGATCAGGCGGATGCAGCCCGAGGAGGCAGCGGTGCCGATGGAAGCCCATTCCGGCGTGCCGTGCAAGCGGAACAGCGTGTCCTGGCCCTTGTCATTGTAGAGATACATGGCGCGCGCGCCGAGCGGGTTCGAAAGCCCCGGGTTCATGCCGCCATCGACATACTTGGCGATTTCCGGACGGCGGACCGCCATTTCCTTCGGCGGATGCCAGTTCGGCCATTCCTGCTTCCAGGCGACGTAGGCGGTGCCGGACCAGGAGAAGCCCTGCTTGCCGACGCCGATGCCGTAGCGCATCGCTTCGCCATTGCCGAGAATGTAGTAGAGGTGGCGTTCGCGCGTGTTGACGATGATGGTGCCTTCAGCCTCGTCGGACTTGTAGGCAACGATCTGGCGGCGGAACTGCGGCTTCACCTTCTGGATCGGGATCGCCGGCAGCTCGAAGCCGTTATCGCTCGTCATGCCGTAGTCGCCATCGAAGGTCTTGATGGTGTCGGCGGCGGAGTTTGCGGTGGCGGACGGCGCGGCTGCGGCAGTGGTGGCATAGCCAGCCGACGCGAGCATTGCGACAAGGCCGAGTGCAGTCATAGCATTACGGATGCGCATGGAAGACTCTTGAAATTTCGTGGCAGGGGAAGGATGACTATTGATCATCTTTGTCTACGGTTTATTTTCCATTAAACTAAACTTTGCAAGCTGCTGCGGGGCTACAAAAATAGCGCCGGCGCGCAAATTAGAGGGACATGGTTTTTTTGCAACAATGCTTGCCTGTCCCCGAGGCAATTCATGACGATTTTGAACGTTTACAATAACAATCCGTTAATAGATGGCCGGCAGTCGGAACGTGCCATGCTTGTACGCAAAGGCATGCAACTATTACTGCACGAAATGCGCCATGCCGTCTTGCCTGAGTTGCCGCTTTCCAGCGGTCGGAGGGCCGACCTCATCACCCTCTCCGAAAAGGGCGAGATCTGGATCATCGAGATCAAGACATCGATCGAGGATTTCCGCGTCGACCGCAAATGGCCCGACTATCGGCAGCATTGCGATCGGCTGTTCTTCGCCACGCACAAGGACGTGCCGCTGGATATCTTTCCGGAGGAATGCGGGCTTTTCCTGTCGGACGGCTACGGTGCCCACATGATCCGCGAGGCGCCGGAGCATCGCCTGGCGCCGGCAACCCGCAAGTCGGTGACGTTGAATTTCTCCCGCGCGGCCGCCCAGCGCCTGTTGTTGGCGGAATGGGCGACGGGCAAGTCCTTCGCGCCGGAATAGGTCACTTTCCAGCGCAATTCCGGCCAGCGCAATTCCGGACGGAAAACCGCTGCACGCTTTTCCCGGAAATGCTCTATTTCGGCGCCCGCTTGGCAAGGATGCGCTGCAACGTGCGGCGATGCATGTTGAGGCGTCGCGCCGTTTCGGAGACGTTGCGCTCGCACATTTCATAGACGCGCTGGATATGCTCCCACCGCACGCGGTCGGCGGACATCGGATTCTCGGGCACTTCCGCCTTTTCGCCTGGGCGCTGCGTCAGCGCCGCATAGACGTCATCGGCGTCCGCGGGTTTGGCCAGATAGTCTAGCGCGCCGAGTTTGACGGCGGTGACGGCGGTGGCGATGTTGCCGTATCCGGTCAAGACGACGATATGCGTGTCGTCGCGCTTCTGCCTAATGGCTTCGATGACATCCAGGCCGTTGCCGTCGCCGAGGCGAAGGTCGACGACCGCATATTGCGGCGGGTTGGCCTTGGTCTTGGCAACGCCTTCCGCCACTGATTCCGCCGTCTCGACCACGAAGCCGCGGGTCTCCATGGCGCGCGCCAGCCGGCGCAGGAACGGGCCGTCGTCATCGACGATCAGCAATGTCGCATCCGCGCCGATATGGGCAGCAGCGTCCTTGTCCCCGGCATGCGGGGCGGCAAGCTCTTTATCCGTCATTCTATCTTCTATCCCGGCGATCATCCGCCTGCATATTCTACCAATTTTGACAGCCGTTGTTTTAAGCCGTGAAAATCATTTTGTCGAATTACTGTCGATCAACATGCGCGGCCATTCGACGCGGACGCGGGCTCCCGGCGTTTCCGGATCGCGGTTTCCGAAGGAGAGAGCGGCGCCGGAGCGCTCGAGCAGGGTCTTGGCGATGAAGAGGCCAAGCCCAAGACCACCTGCCGTATCGTCTCGCTGCCGTGTCGTCACATAAGGCTCGCCGATCCGCATCAGTATCTCCGGCGAATAGCCGTTGCCGTCGTCCTCGATGACGATCGTCAGCGTATCGGTGGTATATTCCACGGTGACGGTCACCGTCTTGCGGGCATAATCGATGGCATTCTCGATCAGGTTGCCGAGCCCATACATGATGCCGGCATTGCGGTTGAGCACCGGCTCGCCGGCTCGTGGGCTTCTCTCTATCAGTTCCAGAGCGATCCCGAATTCGCGATGCGGAGCGATGACCTCTTCCATCATCGACGACAGCGTCAGCCGCCGCATATGCGCCTCGTCCTCCGAGGAGAGCGTCGTCAGCCGCCGCAGGATATCGCGGCAACGTTCGCTCTGGCTGCGCAGCAGCGCCACATCCTCGCGGAACCGGTCGTCCTCCTTGAGTTCGCGCTCCATCTCCTTGGCGACGACACTGATGGTCGCAAGCGGCGTGCCGAGCTCATGCGCCGCCGCCGCCGCCAGCCCGTCGAGCTGGGAGAGGTGCTTTTCCCGCTGCAGCACCAGCTCCGTCGCGGCCAGGGCATCGGCAAGCTGCGACGCCTCCATGGAGACGCGATAGGCATAGAAAGCCGCAAACGCCATGGTGGAAGCGATGGAGCACCATACGCCCAGCTGCATCACGCTGTGCACGCTGGTGGCAACACCGTCATACCAGGGCAGCGGGAAAGGCGAGAAGGCAAGGCCGGTAATGCAGATCATCGCCAGCCCGATCAGCGTCATGCTGTAGCGGATCGGCTGCGAGGCGAAGGAAATGATGACGGGCACGCAGACCAGGATCGAGAAGGGATTGGCCAACCCGCCGGTAATCAGCAGCAGCCCGCAAAGCTGCAGAAGATCGACACTGAGCAGCGCGAAGGCCGCCGGCGGCTCCAGCCGGTGCGTCGGCGGAAAGCGCAGGGTCAGGAAGAAGTTGATCCAGGCGAGGCAGGCAATCAGCACGCAGCACGGCATCAGCGGCATCGGGAACTTCAGCCAGAAGGCGACGATCATGACAGTCACAGTCTGGCCGCCGACGGCAAGCCAGCGCAGGCGCACCAGTGTCTGCAGCCTCAGCCGCCGGCTGCTGAGATGGCCGTCCTGAGCCTTGATCTCGGCCTCGGAGAGTTTTTCTAGTCCTCTGAAGAAGCGTGCCATCTTCAGGTCCCCCTTGGTTTGACGCGTGTCGTCGGCGGCGCATCCGCCGGGGCTTCCGGCCAGGGGTGCCTCGGATAACGCCCGCGCATGTCGGCGCGCACATCCCTCCAGGATCCGGCCCAGAAGCCGGGCAGGTCGCGCGTCGTCTGGATCGGCCGATGCGCCGGCGATGTCAATTCCAGCACCAGCGGCAGTTTGCCACCGCCGATGGTCGGATGCTGCTTCAGGCCGAACAACTCCTGAACCCGAATGGTCAATAGCGGCTCCTCGCCATCATATTGTATAGGATGGCGCTGGCCGGTCGGCGCTTCGAAATGCGTCGGCGCCATCCGGCTGAGGTCGCGTTGCAGCTCATGCGGCACCAGCGCCATCAGCCCGTTCGAAAGCCCGCCCGATGCAATGTCGGAAAGGCCGCGCGCCTCTGTCTGGAATGGTGTGAACCAGTCGTCGAGCCGTGCGAGCAAGGCCTCGTCGCTCATGTCGGGCCAGGGCTCGCCGATCGTGCGGTATAGAAAGCCTATCCGCGCCCGCAATTGCGCCGCCTCCTTGGAAAAGGGCAGTGCGTCGATCCCGAGCTCGCGAATTCCTTCGGCCAGCGCCTTTGCCGCCTGTTCGCCGGAGGGGCGCGGCAGAGGCGTTTCCTCGAAGATGATGGCGCCGAGCCGCGTGGCGCGCCGCGCCCGCACCTGCCGGCTAGCTTTGTCGAAGAAACTCTGATCCTCGGTGCGGATCTCGCCCGGCAGATGTTCCTCGACATCCCCTCGCGAAATCTCGGCAGCAGCAAGAATACGTGCCTGTGCCGCGCGCCCGGTGAGATCGGCGATAACGAGCATCGGCGATCCGGCAAGGCGCTCCGTTTCCGGCAGTTCCGCACCGCGCCCATTCGCCATGACGAAGCGTCCGCGGCCGCCGCGCTGCAGGGCGATCCGGTCCGGAAAGGCATGCAGCAGCAATGAGCCGGCCAGCGCAGGCGTCGTGGAGGCGGCAGCCCGGTTGTCGCCGGCGGCCGATGCCAGCCTCCCCGCAAGCCGGCGTGCTGCCTCGGCGCGTTCGCCCTTTTCCGTCTTGAAGCGCCGCAACCGTTCTTCGAGATCAATGCTCTGTCCGCCGAGCCCCTGTTCCGTCAGCAATACGGCCACCAACGCCGCTTCGCGCCCCTGGCCGGATTCGGCGGCAGAGATCACCATCGCCGCCAGTCGCGGCGGCAACGCTAGCTCTCGCATCAGGCGGCCACGCGCCGTCAGGCCGTTTTCCGCATCGAGCGCCCCCAGTTGGCGCAACAGCGATCGTGCCTCTGCAAGCGTGATGACCGGTGGCTGGTCGGCGAAGGCGAGGGTCGCCGGATCCTGTACGCCCCAATGCGCGAGATCGAGCGCCAGACCGGAGAGATCGCTGGAGAGGATCTGCGGTGGCGTGAAGGCAGGCAATGCCGCCGTCTGGCCGGGATGCCAGAGACGAATGGCAATGCCCGGCTCGGTTCGCCCGGCGCGGCCGGCCCGCTGATCGGCCGAGGCGCGCGACACGCGCACCGTTTCCAGCCGCGTAATGCCGGTCGAGGCCTCGAAGACGGGTAACCGCTGCAGGCCGCTATCGATAACGATGCGCACGCCATCGATAGTAATCGATGTCTCGGCGATCGAGGTCGCCAGCACGATCTTGCGGGTACCCTGCGGTGCCGGCCGGATTGCCGCGTCCTGCTGCTTCTGGCTGAGATTGCCGTAAAGCGGTGCGATCATCGTCGCGGGGCCGAACCGGCCTTCAAGCCTTTCGGCGGTGCGGGTGATTTCGGCCTGTCCCGGAAGGAAGGCGAGGATGGAGCCCTGTTCGCTGGCGTGCGCATCGAGGATTGCCCGCGTCACCGTATCCTCGATCCGCTCGCCGGCTGGCCGGTCCTGATGACGGATGTCGATCGGGAAACTGCGGCCCATGCTCTCTATCACAGGCGGATGTCCGAGCAGGGTTGCGACACGCTCCACGTCGAGTGTCGCCGACATCACCAGAATGCGAAGATCCTCGCGCAGCGCCGATTGTACGTCGAGTGCCAGCGCCAGACCGAAATCCGCATCGAGCGAGCGCTCGTGAAATTCGTCGAAGATGACGGTTGAGACGCCGGAGAGTTCGGGATCCTCCAGGATCATCCGCGCGAACACGCCTTCCGTCACCACCTCGATCCGGGTTTTGACTGAGATGCGATTATCCAGCCGCATGCGATAGCCGACAGTGTCGCCGACCTGTTCGTTGAGCAAGGACGCCATGCGGGCCGCCGCCGCCCTTGCCGCGAGCCGCCGTGGCTCCAGAACGATGATCTTGTCATCGCCGCGCCATTCCTGACCCAATAGGAAAAGCGGGACCAAGGTCGTCTTGCCGGCGCCGGGCGGTGCTGAGAGCACGGCGCGCCCATGTTCGCTGAGAGCCACGCCGATATCGGCGAGCACATGGGTGACCGGCAGTTCGGGTAATGGAGGCACTCTATATGTCACGCCTGCCGGCTCCGCACATATTCATAGGGCAGGATCGCGGTGCGCGCCTGCTCATCGTCGAGGACCAACATTCTCCGCTCCTTCTGTAGCTTGATTTCTATTAGGTGCTGGGTGGGAGACTGGCAATGCGAGGATTGTCGGGCCGAGGGGCGCTAGGCGGCCCCGCAAAGGCGTGAATCCGCCTCTCTGAAAGCCGCCTGCTGGACGTTTTGCCCGAAAGGAGTAAAATGAATCCGGAAATGGGGTTTGAACGGGGCGAATTTCCCAGAATTTTTGCCACTTTATCAAATCTCTCTTTTTTATCAATGTGTTAGAAAAATGTCAGAATTTTTACAGTATGAGTGTTGACTTGGTTCGGAGGTAGGGTCTATAAGCCCGATCACTGAACGAGGGCGGCGGCGCTGCTGGCGACGAAGTCCTTCGCTCTAGTGTTTCCTGGAT
>NZ_LXKN01000011.1 GCF_001692325.1 Rhizobium sp. AC27/96
CCGCCAGACGCCGTGATCGTCTCGCTGTAACCCGCATTCAGCGTCGCTGCACCAAGCGTCGCAGGCGTAAGCCCTATCGTCGGTGCCGATATCGTGAGGCTATAGGCTCTGGACGCAGTAAACGGCGCGCCGGTACCGGTCGAGCTGTCCGTCGCGGTGATCGTGACGTTGAAAGTCCCTGCCGCGGTCGGCGTGCCGGAAAGGGTGCCACCTGAAGACAAGGTGAGGCCGGCGGGCAGGGCGCCTGCGGTAATCGCGTAGCTATAGGGACTGGTACCGCCGGAAGCTGTCGTGGTCTCGCTATAAGCGACTCCGATGGCGCCTGCAGCCAGCGTCGCCGGGTCCAGTGACAGCGTCGGAGCGGATACGGTGATGCTGACGGTCGCCGGCGCGGACGTGCCGTCGAGATTGGTGGCCGTGTAGGTGAAGCTGTCGGCACCGGCATAGCCTGCCGTCGGCGTATAGGTGATTGAAGTACCCGATGCGGTCGCCGTGCCATGGCTTGCCGCAGTCGCAATCGCAACCGAGAGCGGGGTGCCGCCGGTGATGTTGAGGGTGATCGGATTGGCCGAGGAGTTCTGGGCAACCGTCGCAGTCACACCGTTGGCGATCGGCGGATGGGCAACCAGCACCAGTGTGTAGGCTCTGGAGCCTGTGTAAGGTCCGGAACCGGTGGAGCTGTCGGTTGCGGTGACAGTGAAGTTGAAGGTGCCGGCCGCAGTCGGCGTTCCCGAGAGATCGCCAGCCGAGGAGAGGGTAAGACCGGCCGGCAGGGCACCTGCGGTTACGGCATAGGCGTAGGTACTCGTACCACCCGAGGCCGTGATGGTCTCACTGTAGCTGGCGTTCAACGTGGCAGCGGCAAGCGTTGCCGGGGTAATCGCAATCGTCGGTGCAGCGATGGTGATGCTGTAGGCTTTGGCGACGGCAAACGGAGCGCCGGTACCGGTCGAACTGTCGGTGGCGGTCAGGGTAAAGTTGTACGTGCCGCCGCCCGTTGGCGTGCCGGATATGACACCGGCGGACGAGAGCGTCAGCCCGGCC
>NZ_LXKN01000012.1 GCF_001692325.1 Rhizobium sp. AC27/96
GGATGCTCGACACCAGCATCCTCTTCAATATCGAAGGCGACGGACAGAAATCCGTCGGCGCTAAAGTCGCCGCAAGCAAGAAATTCTAAAAATACGAAGAATACGAAGGCCATAACGGCGACCCCGATAAACGGTCATCCAACTCGACCATCCGCCTAAGTGGTCAGAAGCACAGCTCCTCCGGCAGGTCGGGGGCCACGCAATTAGCGTGGCCCCCGATCGCCAGAACCTCTTGAGTTTTTGTGTCGTTATCTTCGCAATTTCCCGATCAGGCGGTGCGGCGAGCGGCAGCAATCTGGCTGGCGCCGATGCTGGCGAGAGCGACGCTGAACAGGGTCGGGTTGGTGGCGGTCATCGTGGGAATGACGCCATTGCCGGCGACATAGAGGTTGTCGAAGCCCCAAACCCTGGAGTTCCTGTCGCAGACGCTGGTGCCATCGTCGCGTTCGCCCATGCGGATCGTGCCCTGATAATGCAACGACGAGCCGACAGGCTGCACGAAGGTGGCAAAGCCGGGAGCCGGACGACCAATGATCGCGGAAATCCGCTGGGCCTGGCCCTTGGCCTCTTCCAGACGTGCCTTGTCGCCCTCCGACTGACGCCACTGGATGGAAATAGCCGGCAGGCCGAGCCAGTCACGGCGGGCGTCATCGAAGGTGACGCGGTTTTCGGCGCTGATATCGGAGGGTACGAAGACACCCATGCCGACCGGCTGGCCGCTCATGTCGCTGGCTTGCGGCATCGAGTGCAGACTGGCCGGAGCGATGGTGACCGAATAGGGGAAATCCTTGGTGGCAGGAATCCAACTCATCGCGGTCATCGGCACGTCGGTCTGCATCTCCGTTATCTGCGAGACGATATAGTGGTCGTTGATATAGCGGCCGAGCGCTTCGGGACGGATGCCCGAGGCGTAGAGCAGCTGCGGGGTGTGCAGTGAGTCACAGGCAACAACGACCGTGCCGGCGGCAACGATGAAGGTTTCTCCCGAACCGGCGCGGACAAGTTCGACACCCGTGACGCGGCCATTTTCATGGATCACCCGGCGGCAGGCGGTTTCGGAGAGAATATGAAAGCGTTCCGCCGGCTCATCGACGAGGTCGCCGAGCACGACGTCGGTGCCGTGATAGCGCAGGCCATGAGGACCGGGCGTTGCGGCAAGCGGCATCGGCTGGACGACGCGATCGGGCGTGCGGCCGGGGTTGAAGACCTCGCCCAGGCGCTCGCGCATGGCGATGGCCGCAATGTCGCCGGCCCGTGGGTCTTTGTTGGTACCGAGCAATCCTGCCGACACTGCCAGAGCCTTGTGCATCTTATCGGCGGGGATGAAGGGCACCAGTTCGATTTCGGATGGGACGGGCGTGCCGGTCGACCATTTCGTGCCCATGCCGCCGACATTGGCTGCCGAAAAGCCGGCAAAGAGGTTATCATCCTGGGCATCGGCGTCGTTGGCGATGAAAAGGCCCGAGCGGCGCAGCAGCGAATGATCGAAACCACCGGCTCGGCGAGCCTCCCATTCTTCCTTGTTGATCGGCATGCGCGGGCTGCGGTCGCCACCCTGGGCATAGACTTCGAAGGCGGCACGCTCATCGAGGTCGACGATATTGTCGAGATGCGCGCCCTTTTGCGGCAGGATCTGCGGGCCGGCTTCCACCATCAGGATACGCGCTTCCGGCCAGTTATTCCTGATAACCCGCGCATAGGCCGAGCCGTTAGGACCGCTTCCGATGATGACGACGTCGGCAGACTGACGAGACATTCCTGCTATTCCCTATCGTTAAATCAATTTGATTTTAAACAAGGATGTATCGTAGCCGATGTCAATCGGGATTGTTAAGCTGTCGAACAAAGTTTTGAAAGCGCTCAAGGAGAGGCATGATGAAGATAGGTTTGAGTTCATACAGTTTCCGTCCGTTGATGCAGAGCGGCGCCATGCGGATCGAGGATGTCTTTGCTTGGGTCGGCAAGCATGGCGGCGATCACGTCGAACTGGCGACGCTTTCCGTCGCGCCCGAAGGACAGGATCTGCAATATGACCTCAGCCACGATGCGGCGACGGTGGCGCGGCTGACGGACGCATCGCAGAAAAGCGGCGTGCCGCTTTCCGGCCTCTGCACATCAGGCAATTTCATTGATGATGACCAACGGGAATTCCAGCTTGGCCGGCTGAAGCGCTATGTCGAGCTTTGCGACAAGCTCGGCGTTCGTTTCCTGCGCCACGATGTCGTGCCATGGTCGCTGCGCGTAACGGAGCTTGGCCAGTTCGAAGCGGCTTTCCCGGCAATCGCCGAAGCCAGCCATGAGCTTGCCGCTCATGCCGGGCGCTATGGCGTCACCACAAGCGTCGAGGATCACGGCTTCTTCATGAACTCGAGCGAGCGTATCAAGCGGCTTCTGCATGCCGTCAACCTGCCAAGCTTCAAGCTGACGGTCGATATCGGCAATTTTCTGTGCGTCGACGAGCCTCCCCTGACAGGAACGCGTGCCTGCCTCCCCCACGCAAGTTTCGTCCACCTCAAGGATTTCTATGTACGCCAGACAGCGCCTGGCGCGGACTGGCTGCAGACGGTCGGCGGCCAGGCAATTCGCGGCGCGGTCTTCGGCTATGGCGACCTGCCTGTTCAGTCGATCATCGAGGACATCGTCGCCTCGGGTTATGACGGCTTCGTCTCGCTGGAATATGAAGGCCATGAGCCCACGCAGTTCGGCTGCGAAACCAGCCTGAAGAACGCGAAGGCGATGTTTGTAGCCGCCTGCCGCTGACGATTGCCCTCAAGGCTAGAGCGCGGCGATGCGGTCGACGCGCTTCTTCAGATCGGCGAGGCGATGTCGATCGCCTCCCGGCACCTCGATCGAGCCCCAGCCCGAATAGCCGATATCAGACAGGGCCTTGTTGACCGCAACCCAATCGCAGTCGCCCTCGCCCAACTCGACATCGAAGCCTTTCCACGGGCCTTCACTGTTCATCTTCTCGAGGCTGTATTCCTTGATGTCGATCTTCAGGATGCGCTTGCCGAGCGCCTCGATCCAATGCGTCGGCCGGCCGTAGCGCAGAATATTGCCGACATCGAAATACCAGCCGAGCTTCGGATGGTCGAAACGGTCCACGAAATCCGCCGCCTCGAGCGGGCTCAGCAGAAAGTCGTTCCACACGTTTTCGAGTGCGATCGATACGCCGCTCTCTTGCGCGGCGGGCAGGATCTTGGCGATCTCCTCGCCGGCTCTCGCATAGGCGCTCTTGTAGCTGGTGGCAGCGTTGACGACGCCGGGAACGAGCAGCACCGTCGTAGCGCCATAGAGCTTTGCATCATGGAGCGCCTTGACCATCGAATCGACGCAAGCCTGGCGCGCCGATGGATCCGGATCCGTCAGCGGTCGCTTCCAGTGCACGGCATTGACGAGGCCCGGAATAGCGAGACCGGTCTTGTCGCGGGCATTCAGCACCTCGTCGATCGGCAAATCATTGGGCGAATCCAGCTCAACCCCATCATAACCGAGATCCCGCAGGAGCTGGAACTTCTCCAGGATGGATAGCGTGGGCTCCTCGACCATGCCCCATTTTAGGCTGATCTTCGCCAAGGGGCGAGCGGATACGGACAAGGTGGATGGGTTGGCGGGTTCGGTCATCGATTAATCTTTGCTTGCTATGGGCGGGTGCGCGGCGGAACTATGTCAGCCAATATAAAGCTGATCAATCGATTAAAGGGCTGAGGCAAGCGAGGTTTGATTAAGACGCGAACAGCTAGTCAAACCTCAACCACGCTTCGCCCTGCGACAGTCGACCGCCGTGCTCGCAGGAATCACCCATGCGCGCGACCTTATTGCCGTTGATGTTCGCTATCGATGATCCACCCGTAATCGCCGCCGTGGTCGGGACGCCCGTACACAGGCATTTATCGCCGACAGTGGCGATCGGAATACCATTCACTTTGACGAAATCCTGGCTGGTGCTCTGCACCGGGCCACCCACATGCGGCTTCGGCCCTGGATCACACGCCGGGCAAAAGTGCATCTGGCCTTTGAGCGTCACTGGCTGACCCAAATCAGTCTCCTCAAGCTCGTGTTTCCGCGTCCAACGATACAAAGGTCCGTACTGCGGCTGGCCTCAATGCGTGGGGTGAACGTCGGGCTTTCGCATATGCATATATGGAATTCTGACACCCCGCTTCTCTACATAGCCGCTCGAGACAGGCTCGAAACCGAATTTTCCATAGAAGCCAACAGCGTTCAGAGTTGCCTGCACATATTTGACATCAGCCAATCGATCATCGCACCTCAATAAAAGAGAGCCAATGCCGGACTGTTGTCTTTCAGGGCAAACAAATAGCGAGCGCAACTCATCTCCGCGCCAGCTGATAAATGCAACAAGCAACCCTTCTTGCTCTGCAACCAGATAGTTCTCGCCGGTCATTGCGCCATACAGATAGCCGTAAGGACTCCGCCCTTCCAGCCATGTCCTGATTTGAAGCGAAGTATAATGCTTGCCTAAGGAGAGCATTATACAATCAGTATGGATATCGTGAATGCGAGCAGAGTCACGTTCTTCCATCGGCCGGAACAGAATATCGGCGACGCCTTTATGAACGATATCCACACAACAGGACAACACCACTAACTCACTGAGCTGGTCTTGCATGCAGATCAAGCGGTGAGGATGTATCCATCTCACCATCTGCTTTGCGGATTTCAAAAATGGGATTGTCTGCTTTCACGAACCTGAATCGAATAGCATGGTCGAACTTATTGTCCCCATGCACTCCGGCAGGCAACAATTCGAAAGTCAATTGATACTTCGCCCCACTCGGAATTGAAACATTATGTTCCTCGGTGATCGATCCGACAGCGACGAGATTATCCTTGGCGACTTCAAAAGGCGTCAAGATTTCGCGCGTAGGCACACCCGTGAGTGTTGAGGGCTCATTGCCCTGCAGCACTTCGACGATACATCCTTCCCCATCGGGAACTCTGAACGAAACGCTCTCAGCGCGCCAGGAAAACCCTTGCGAGACATGACGCGATCCCCAGTCGTTAAAGGGATTGTCCATGTTGGGATCGAACACAGCTACCTGTTGGTAGCTAATGAAAAGTGGAAATATTTCAGCCATGATCAAGGTCCAACGATAATAGTGGCTTTACAACCATCTCGATACTTTCGGAGCTGATTGCCCATAGAAGCCCCGGCGCCCATATTATCACCAGCGGTGATATTGCGCACGCTAGCGCCGGCGCCGCCTTCTAGAAACATTGCAGGCGGATATTCATCGGGCTGCATTCCTGGCTCCCTCGGGAAGCGGCCGGTTGCAGCCGCTCTCCGTAGGGGAGCATTCGGTCGGTCGATTGTCAAGATTGACGGCTGGCCGGCCGCTTGTGCATCCAGTATGTGTTGTGCTGACTCCGGATATCTGCTTTTCGAAATCACCGCGACGCCATGGCAAGGGCAGTTTCCGGTCGTACACGTGTCCGTTCCGGCTTCATCTCGTGCCTTTGCCTGATCCTCCGCCTTGCTCATATGGTCTGAAGCAACTTTCGCAGTCACAGCTATGCCCAGTGCACCGGCGACCCAAGGAGCTGCGGCGGAAGCGGCCTCTCCAACTGCCACCCAAAAAGGTGGGTATAGCAAGATTGCTGCCAACTTCAGCCTCCCCTCATTTCCTGGATGATCTTCTGCATGAGAACCTTGACCCGCTCATTGGGCGGCATGTCGACGTCGTCCGCCCGCATCGCTCCGATAACGTGCGGAGAGGCGGTGATACGCCCTCCCGACACAAGTTTCATGTAAGCCCAACGGCAGTGCGCGCCCTCGGAAGTAACCCCAAGATCACTCGATTCCTTGATCGAGCTCTCGACAAATGCTGAAAACTCATCTCCCGAGAATTCTTTGGTTTTTTGCTCGGCAACAGAGCTGAGGTATTCAGACACCCGTTCGTTCATCACCCGAATTTTTGCTTCCGAAACGCGCTCGATCTGCGCCAATTCGAATCTGAGCGGGCCTCTCGGCGCTTCAGGCAGATTTTTCGGTCTTAATGCACGCTTGAACCTGCCGGTATCGGTGACTTTGGTGAGGATCGCCGTTGCTGGCCCAAGGACGCGCGCGAACTGCTTGACCGAGAGCAACGGCATGAAGCTGCCCAGGACATTCGGGTCCCAATGCCGGAACAATACGCGCTCATAGGCGATGGGCCTGCCTGACTGCCCGTTATTTTCCGGGATCCTGTCATCAGGCACCAATACCTGGTTTATGCTGCGCAAATGTCGCCACAATGCCTGCTCCCCGTCGGGGCAGGACCAGAAAACGGCACATGGCTTTTCGAGCGCGAGTTGCTCAATATGCTCGTGTGTCTTCCTGTCTTTCAACGCAACCAGCCATGGCCCGTCCCGCCGCATGGCGGTGTCGCCGCCCTTCAGGAACAGCGAGCGGCTCACAATGCCCGCATTGGCCAATTCATCTTCCAGATCATCGAAATGCCCGCCGTCGAGTACGGCAAACAACGGTCTCGGCATGGTGTCGAGCGCCGCCTGGAAAACATGGCTTTTTTCGTCGGTATCCGCAGTATCGGGAGGAGCACTATCCATTTGCCTATCCCCTTACGAACGGCGTGGAGGACTGCGACATCTTCTTGAGGCATGAAGGGCCCTTGCCCGGACCACCTTTCCTGAAGTTGATCTGATTGCCCTCGATATCGATTTTTAACGCGTAGAATTTGATACCCTGCTTATCGATGGTGATGTAGCCGCCGGGCGCCGAGAGGCGGATTTCATCGTTCGCGTAGATTTCCCAGACCTTGGCTTCGCCATGATATTTATCGCCGGAAACGATGTTGTAGAGCTGCCCGACCTCGATGTTGATCTTCTCACCAACGGAGGTGTGCTGTTCCTTTCCAACCGTCTCCATATGGGTCTGGCCGACATTCGTGATCTTGCTCATGCCGATCTGTTGGACCTGGGCGACACCAACGCTGGTCGATTGGAACGACTGGACAATCGTGTTCATGATGCCGGAAAGCGGGAAGAAGCCGCCAGCGTCCTCCCCCATTCCGGTGCCGGAAGCAGCAAGATCCGTACCCGCATCCTTGCGCGGGGTCTGGCCGGAGACGACGCCGGCGCGCGATGCCAGACCACCCCCGGATAAAAATCCGAGTGCGGAGGAAGCAAGGGTCATTCCGAACGCACCAAGAGCCGGGCCGCCGCCACCGACCATCTGCCCGGCCTGTTGGAGGAGCGCCGAAGTCTGGCCCGCAAGGCCCATGACCCCTGTAAGCGCGTCCATTGCGCCAGAGCCCGTGCCACCCACAACCATGTTGAGCGACCCGCCGACCTCATGTTTCTGGTTGCCGCTCACCTCGACGGCGCGGTTGCCGCCGATCGACGAGACCTCGTGGCGGTCGACGCGCTTTGTGCGGTCATTGCGAATGCGTGTCGTTTGGTCCTTCTGCGCGTGGAAGAACATATTTTCCCGGCCGGCATCGTCCTCGAAGGTCATTTCATTAAAGCCGGTACCCTTGTGCGTGTTGGAGCGCATGACCATGCGGGTCTTGTTGCCGGGAAGGTCATAGGGCACGCCATTATTCGGATTGGGCACCACGCCGGTTACCAGCGGCCTGTCCGGATCGCCGTCGATGAAGGCGACCATGACTTCCATGCCGATGCGGGGAATAACCTGTCCGCCCCAGGTTCCACCTGCCCAGTTCTGGGCAACGCGCACCCAGCAAGTGTCCGAGCCATCCTTCTTGGCGCGCCGATCCCACGGGTACCAGAGCTTGATGCGGCCATATTGGTCCGGATGGATTTCCTCGCCGGAAGGACCTGCAACGATAGCCACCTGCGTGCCGCGAATGCGCGGCCGTTCGGTCTCGCGATGCGGCGTCATGGCGACGCGTGACGGCACCGCCTCGAATTCGTTGGTGTATTCCGGCTGGTCCATGTTGGTTTCATAGGAGGGATCGACGGCGAAATGGGTCGCGCGAACGATGACATGCTCCTCGTAGACATGCTCCGGATGGGCCACCTCATAGGGCGTAAAGCGCCGCCCCGCCTCCAGTATCCGCGATGAAGACTGTCCGACGACACGGTTATGGTCAGCCTCGCTTGCCTGCATGCGAAGCTTTTGCGCCCGCTCGGCCTCAGAGACGGAGGAAATGCGAGCGGGATATTCGTAAAGTTCGCGCTTCATCGCGCCCGGCATCTGCACCAGAGAAGGCGTAGCCGTGCCTGGCACCATCTGCGGCGTTTCGAAATTCCAGTCGGCGCCGGCGCGCTGGCCCGGAACGTAAGCGTAGTGCTTCATCCATTCGCTGATATGGTTGCGGTCGGTCGAGCCCTGCGCCAGGCGCACCCTGCTCTCACCTTCGGCGGATGGCGATGGTCCGGCCCATGAATTGGCGCCGTCGGCCACATGCAGCCGGTGGCTGCCGTTCTCATGGGAGAACCAGTAGAACAGGCCGTCTTCCTCGAAACGGCGGGTCAAATAGTCGAGATCCGTTTCGTTCCACTGCACCGAGTAGTGCTGCGGCGGCGGTGGCGTGACCACACCGGAGACGTCGGGCGCCGGAATGCCGTGCTCGGAAAACAGCGTCTCGACGATATCGATGCTGGTCTTGTCCATCCATATGCGGCAGTCCGAGCGCTGGGACAGCAGCCACATCTGCGGCTTCAGAACCATCGAATATGAGCGCAGGCCGCGCGTGATCGGCGGCCCTTCCTGAAGCGACGTCACCAGGCCGTTGAAGGGGCGGCGAATCCCGTCGCCGCCATCTTCGGCCTGCTGGACCTCGATCGAAATATCCACCAGCCGGCCGATCAGCTCTTGCGGCTGGATCACCTCCCGCTTGGCGCGCACGGAAAGACGGATTTCGAAAAGCGAAGAGACGCCCTCCGTTATCATCACGCGCTCCGGCAGGAGCTGGTCCGTGCCAAGCGGCGAGACGACCCTGAGATTTCGGGTCGCCTGGATGAAATCTTCAGATGAGGGCTGATCAGTCATTACGCGCTTCTCGCTTTTCCATCATGCCAAAGCCGATTGTGTCCGGCGGCCGGTCATTTAGCCGGTTGCAGACATCGCCTGTGCAAAGCGTCGCTGGAAATTCTGCAGCAGGGTAAGCTTGTCAAACTGATGCAGAATTTCGAAGCGGCCCGACTGGCTGTTGTAATATGCAGCCGCCATTGGATTTTCGTCGCCCTGTTGAATGAAGGGCACCGCCGGATTGCCGTAGAGAATTTTGTTGGGCGCGGGATCCTTCCCGACAATGTCCAGGAACGCCAGCGGCACGGCCACCTTGTAATGCTCGAGGGCCGTCGCCTTCAGAATATTCTTCTTGCCGGTGTAGCTGTGAACGATGCTCACCTTCCCATTGGGAACGCTGACGATCTGTTCGCCCGGCTTGATCCACTCGGTCAGAAGCTCGCGGAAGCCCGGCATTTCGCGCAGCTTCTTGCCTTCGAAATAGACATCCTCGACCTGCGCAATCGTGTAGACATAGCGCATGACCTGAACGTGGCTCGTACCAACGACCTTTACGCCCTTGATCTTGTAGCTGGGCGCGACCATGCCGAAGATGCTTTCGGTCGAAACATATTCGACGATGAGATGCTGCGGCGTCAAAGACACTTTATCTATCGGCAATCCACTCACGGGATGATCTCCTGCTTTTCCCGAACGGCCACGACATGCCCCCAAGATCGACATCGCAATCCCGGATTCATCTGCGCAGAGCGCCATGCTTGACTTGAGATACGCGGATAGGATGGAGGCGCCACCGCACTTGGCCGGCGCCTCCTTTCCACAGTGGATTTTATGCTGCCTTGGTGGTTGCCAGATCGTAAGACGCGATCATCGGCGACTGCGGCGATTGCGAGTCGTCGTAAGGCGTGTACTTCACTTCCATCTTGGTGAAGTTGAGCTTGATCGTTTCGACCGGGCGATCGCCATTGGAATCGACCGAGTAGCTGGCGATCAGCGTGTTGGTGAGCGTGTATTCGATGTAGGTGTCGCCCGGATTGCCAGTCGTCACGAGATGGATGACGGCCTGCTTGCCGGTGCGGCCGGAGCATGCTTCCTGGAACAGCTTGGTTGACGAGGAATCGCTGACCTTGGTCAGGATGACTTCCGAAACGGTGGGTTCGGAAGCTTCACGGTTCGCCGCCGAACCGGCCGACGTCTTCATGTTGCGCGAGACGTTCCAGTGAATGACTTCGATGTCCATCCACTTCTTGTGCTGTTCGTGGGTGGCATCGCCCTGAATTCCGTCGATCTGCAGATAAATCGGCATGCTCTCAACTCTCCTGTTAGGATTGAATTCGCCCTGTCGCTGCAAGGCGGGTTACCTTTCCGTCTAATGCCGCATCCGGACATGGTGGTCGTCCGGGGCTGCTTCATTCGCCGTGCCGCCTTGTCCACGGTCAGCGAATTCGTCGTCGTCCACCTGGCTTTCCTCGATGAGGAACCGGTGATCGCCAAAACTGATGATGATGCCGCCAATTCTCCGTCCCGCCGCAACCGCATCGAGGAAGAAGGTCGACAGTTCGGGAAGAAGATCGCGGCCGATCATGGTCTCGATGGCGCGGGCGCCCAGTTCGCTTGCCTTTGCGCGTGCAACCAGCGCTTCGCGAGCCTCTCCCGACAGCGAAACGCTCGTGCCATAGGACGCTGCGACACGATCGCGAATGCGGTCGATCTGGATGTCGACAATGCCGCTCAAGGTCTCGCCGTTGAGCGGCATGAAGGGCAGAACCGTGGTGCGTCCGACGAAGGCGGGCTTGAAATGCTTCTGCAATTCCGGAAGCAGCAGGGCCTCCAGCGCCTCGCCTTCCGGCATGGTATCGGGATCTACAGCGAGAGCCGCCAGCAGTTCCGAGCCGGTATTAGCCGTCATCACGATGGTCGTGTTCTTGAAATCGATATCGCGGCCTTCGCCATCGCGCAGAGTGCCCTTGTCGAACACCTGGTAGAACACTTCCTGGACGCCAGGATGCGCCTTGTCGATTTCGTCGAGCAGCAGGACACCATAGGGACGGCGGCGCACGGCCTCGGTCAAAACCCCGCCTTCGCCATAGCCGACATAGCCGGGCGGCGATCCGAGCAGCAGGGAAACCTTATGCTCTTCCTTGAATTCCGACATGTTGATGGTCGTCAGATACTGACTGCCGCCATAGAGAAGATCGGCCAGCGAAAGCGCCGTTTCCGTCTTGCCGGTTCCCGACATGCCAACCAGCAGGAAGACGGCGGGCGGGCGGCGCGGATCGGAAAGTCCGGCGCGCGCAGACCGCATCGCCGCCGAAATCCGGTCGATCGCCGCATCCTGACCCAGAACTCGCTCCTTGAGCCTGGCGTCGAGCGTCTTGACTGTCTGGACCTGATCCGAGAGCAGCTTGCCGACCGGAATCCCCGTCCAGCGCGCGACGATGCCGGCGATGACTTCCTTGTCGACCACACGGGGAACGAGGGGCATTTCGCCGGCAAACTCCGCGAGATATCGCTCCGCTTGCGCCAACGCGGCCTTGATTGTTTCAGGCGATGAGCCGTGCGGCGGGAAAAGCGCGACATTGTCACCACGCGCCGGTGCCTCATCTGCTGCCGGCTGCGCATGGGGCTCTTTCAGGAGCGCTTCAATTCTGTCGGCTTCTTTCGACAGCCGAATTTCTTCGTCCAGCTTGGCCTGAAGCCGTTCGATCTCGGCGATCACCTCGGCTTTCTCGTTGCCGATGATGGTCAGGCGGGCAGTCAGCTCCGGCGTTGGTGGCTCCGCGGACAGCGCCTCCACCTCGGATTCGAGCATCTCCTGCTCGTGGCGCAGGCTATTCAGCGCCTCAGGGACTGTTTGCCGGGCCAACGACACGGCAGCGGCAGCGGTATCGATGAGGCTGATCGCCTTGTCCGGCAGTTGCCGTGCAGGGATGTAGCGTGCCGAAAGGCGAACGGCGGCAGCCAGCGCCTCGTCGCGAATGCGAACCTTGTGGTGGGCCTTGAAGCTGTCGACGACGCCCCGCAGCATACGAATTGCCGTCTCTTCGTCGGGCTCGAGCACCTGGACGACCTGAAAGCGCCGGGTCAGCGCCGCATCCTTCTCGATGTGGCGCTTGTATTCGCTCCAGGTCGTTGCGGCGATCGTTCTGAGTTCCCCGCGCGCAAGCGCCGGCTTCAAGATATTGGCCGCATCGCCCTGCCCTGCCTGACCGCCTGCGCCAATGAGACCATGTGCCTCATCGATGAAAAGGATGATCGGCTCCGGCGAAGCCTGAACCGCGGCAACGACACCGTGCAGGCGTCGTTCGAACTCACCCTTAACACCCGCACCGGCTTGCAACAGGCTGAGGTCGAGCAACAGTATCCTGACCGGCTTCAGCATGTCCGGCACGTTTCCAGAGGCGATCTCAAGCGCCAGCGCCTCGGCGACGGCGGTCTTGCCGACGCCGGCCTCCCCGACGAGGATCGGATTGTTCTGGCGACGCCGCATCAGGATATCGATGACTTGGCGCAGTTCACGATCGCGCCCGATGACCGGATCTATGCGACCGAGCTTGGCATCGGCCGTCATGTCCCGGGTGTACAGACGCAGAAATTCGTTCTCACCGGCAGCGGAAGCTGGTGATGATTGCGATGACAACGAAGCCGGCTCATCGGCCGACGACGTGGCATTCAAGCGCTTCTCAAGAGCATTGCGGTCGATATCCCGCAGGGACGGCGCCATGCCGCGAGCCATGATTCGCAGCGACTGATCGTCGGTCAAAGCGGTCAAAAGATCGGCCAAGGTGATGCTTTTTCGACCACATTGAAGCGAAGCGACGAGCCACGCCTCCCGCATCAAGGCAAGGAGGTTCTGGGACAGCACCAGCGCATTGCCGCCGTCCCGCGGCAATTCCGCGATGGCGGTATCAAGCTCGGTGCGCAAAGCCTGCGAAGATACGTTAAGCCCTTCAAAAAAAGAGCAAACTTCCGATACGTCCAGCAATACGCGTATCCAGTTTGCGACATCCACGGCGGCATGCCGTTCGCGCGCAGCAAGTGACGCTGCGGCCTCGAGACCGACACGCAATTCGGGCTCAAGCGTTCTGATCAGACGATTGAGATCGATGTTCGACACGTGGAAATCTCCTCCTTAGGTTTCTAGTTGGGTGTATCCTCCATGCCGGTCGAACAACTAGGGCGCTTATCCAAATGTGTCCAGACCGCAAACATTAATTTTTTCCGGACTTTCTAATTTCTGATTGTCATAATTCCTTTGCAGAATATACACGGTTGACAATGGAATATATCGACATAACTATCTTGCGCTTGGATGATGTAGTTATAAATTTGGAGTTAAGCCTCTGCTCAATGTGCGAAACATAGAGACTCCATTTGAAGAAAATGCGCCATGTGGAGAAAACATGCGCAGCAATACTTCATTGCGCGAAATATACTACAGAATAAAGGACGCAAGAAACCAGGCGCGCGCTGCAGAACGAGGTATATCACCCGGGGAGAATATTAGTCTTCCACCTGCCTGGTCAGACGTTAGCAATCTGGGATTGCAGATTGTTTCTTCAAAAAGTAAGGATCTCGAAGTATTGGCGTGGCTCGCGGAAGCAGAACTACGTTTGCGCGGTTTTGAAGGATTGAAGGATGTCTACGAGGGAATTGCGTCGCTTTTAGACAAGCATTGGGAGAGATTCCATTCTGTCGGCGAGGACGACATGGAAGAACGCCTGGCGCCTCTCGCAGGGCTGAACGGCGTAGGTGGCGAGGGCACAATCATTCAGGCAATCAGGCTTACTCCGCTCGTGCCTGGCATGAAATTCGGCCAGTTTTCGCTTTGGGATTTCCAGCTTTCACAACGACCTAACGAGACCAGACGGCGCGATGAACTGAACCAGGCCGTCATCGTGGCCGGCACTGCCGCCATGAGCTCCCACCTCGAACACCTCAGCGGCTGCCTCGTCGCTTTTGACCGCCTTGTGGCGATCCTGAACGAGCGCTGCGGCGCGATGGCGCCGCCCAGCTCCAACACGCATAACGTCCTGCATGAAGCCGCATCGGCGCTTCGCGCTCTTGCCGGTATCGAGGCTCACACGGTCGAAGACGGAGTTGCGCCACAGGCGCCGGCAGGTGGGGGTGAACCGGCTCAGATACTTCCACGCACCCTCAATGCCGAAACGATAGGATCCCGCGAGGAGGCGTTCGAGCTCATGCTTGCCGTTGCGCGCTACTTCCGCCGCACGGAGCCGCACTCCCCGATCTCAATGGCGATCGAGACGATGGTGCGGCGGGGACGCATGGATTTCTCTGAGTTGCTGGCCGAATTGCTACCCGAACAACAAACCCGAAACGCCGTGCTGACGGCGGCTGGAATCCAGCCAAAGTCCAACAAGGGTGGCTGACGGACACAACCAATTTTGAACTTTTTGCAACCAGCTCTTCCCAAAGTCGAGTTGTGCCACATGTGAAAAGCAAGTTTGCCCGCTTGGGATTGAAGGAGAAGCTTATGGCAAGTGTTCATGAAAAACTGGAGCGAGTACGCAAGCCGAGGGTCCACATCAAGTACGAAGTGGAGACCGAAGGCGCCATGGTCGTGAAGGAATTACCCTTCGTCGTCGGCGTGCTCGGTGATTTCTCCGGCAATCCGACCCAGCCGCTGAAACCATTCGGCGAACGCAAGTTCGTGCAGATCGATCGCGACAATTTCGACGATGTCATGCGCCGCATGACGCCTGGTTTGAACATATCGGTCGAAAACACGCTGCAAGGCGATGGTTCGCAACTGCCCGTCTCGCTCAAGTTCGAGAGCATGGACGATTTCGAGCCCGGCTCGGTCGTCAACCAGGTCCCCGCGCTGAAGGCGCTGCTGGACGCCCGCAACCAGCTTCGAGACCTGATGAGCAAGGCCGACCGCTCGGAAGAGCTGGAACGACTGCTCGAGGAAGTCCTGCAAAACAAGGCGGATCTCTCGAAGCTGATGTCCGAGCTCGGTGTGGAAGAAAAGCCCGCCGCCAGCTGATTGCCATCACGATCCGCCTGTCGGGTCGTTCAGTTCTGTTTCAAGCAGCCGGTAGCGGCAAGCGCGCAAGCCTCACCGATATCGCTGCATCTTCCGTAAGGATCGAAAAATGAGCGCTGAAAGCCAATTGAAGACCAAAGAGGCCGAGTTTGCGCCGGCAGAGGATCTTCTGACGCAAATCGTTTCCGCCACCCGGCAAACCGAACCGGATCGCGCACAGGATCTGTTGAGGACGCTGACGGACCAGGCTCTGAAGGGCACCGTCACCTACGACCGCAACCTGACGGTAACCCTCAACAACGCCATAGCCGAGCTCGATCGGAAGATTTCCCGGCAGCTCGCGGCGATCATGCAGTCGCCGGAATTTGCCAAGCTGGAAGGCAGCTGGCGTGGATTGAACTATCTGGTCAAGAACAGCGAGACCAGCGTCAATCTGAAGATCCGCGTCCTGAACGCATCCAAGCGCGATGTCTCGAAGGATCTGGCAAAGGCCGTGGAATTCGATCAGTCGCGGCTCTTCAAGTCGATCTACGAAGATGAATTCGGTACACCGGGTGGCGAGCCCATGGGCGCGCTGATCGGCGACTACGAATTCGACAACTCTTTCGACGACGTGCAGACCTTGCAGGCCATCTCGTCGATCGCGGCAGCCGCCTTCGCCCCCTTCATTTCAGCCGCAAGCCCCCGCATGTTCGGCTTCGACGATTATCGTGAGCTTGCCCGTCCGCGCGATCTCGAAAAGATCTTCGAGACGGTGGAATACGCCAAGTGGCGCAGCCTGCGCGATAGCGAAGATTCGCGTTTCGTCACGCTTGCGCTTCCCCGCGTTCTCGCCCGCATGCCCTACGGCCCGAAGACCAATCCGATCGATGACTTCGGCTTCGACGAGACCGAACATTCCAAGACCGGAGAACTCGAGCACAATTCCTACTGCTGGATGAACGCATCCTACGTCATGGGAACCCGGTTGACCGACGCATTCGCCCAGAGCGGCTGGTGCACCGCGATCCGTGGCGCCGAAAATGGCGGCAAGGTCGAAAATCTGCCGATGCACATCTTTTCGAGCGATGATGGCGACCTGGATCTCAAGTGCCCGACCGAAGTCGGCATTACCGACCGCCGCGACGCCGAACTCGGCAAGCTCGGCTTCCTGCCGCTCTGCCACTACAAGAACACCGACTATGCCGTGTTCTTCGGCGCCCAGACCACGCATAAGCCGAAGCTCTACGACAAGCCGGAGGCGACAGCCAACGCCGCTGTCTCCGCTCGCCTGCCTTACATGATGGCGACGTCGCGCTTTGCCCACTATCTCAAGGTGATGGGCCGCGACAAGATCGGCTCCTTCATGGAAGCCGAGGACTGCGAAAACTGGCTCAATCGCTGGATTTCGAACTATGTCAACGCCAATGACGACGCAGGCGAGGAATCGCGCGCCAAATATCCGTTGCGCGACGCCAAGGTGACGGTCCAGGAGGTTCCCGGCAAGCCCGGCTCCTACAATGCCGTCGCCTGGATGCGACCTTGGCTCCAGATGGAAGAGTTGACCACTTCGCTGCGAATGGTCGCCCGCATTCCGAGCAAGAACTAAGGGGAGACCGCGCGGCGGCTACCAGCCGTCCGCGCGCCTTCAGTCAGCCACATGATCGCGACGACGATGGAATCGAGAGCCGCCTGGCCCCGTCAGGTGCATCGCGTGATCGCTATGATCGACGATGCCCTGAACCGGCAGGTCAATGCCATCCTGCATCACCCCGAATTCCAGGCGATGGAAGCGCGGTGGCGCGGGCTCGACATGCTCGTACATCAAACTGGGCAGTCGGAAGAGGTCAAGATCAAGCTGTTGAGCGTCAGCTGGGCGCAGCTGTCGCGGCATCTTGAACGCACCACCGATTTCGATCAGAGCCATCTTTTCGAGCTGATCTACAGCCGCGAATTCGGCATGCCCGGCGGCGAGCCTTTCGGTCTTTTGGTCGGTGACTACGAGCTCTCGCCCCAGGATCCGAATGGCGGCGACACGATCGGTGCGCTGACCCAAATCGGCATGGCCGCAGCGGCCGCCTTCTGCCCTTTCATCGCTGCCGCGTCACCGCAGGCGATCGGCCTCAACGACTTCAACGAATTGAACCGCGTCCAGGACTTTTCCTGGCTTGCCTATGATCCGACGCGCATTCGCTGGAACGGACTTCGCGCGCGTGAAGACTCGCGTTTTCTGGGGCTGGTCGCCCCTCGTGTCCTCATGCGCTCGCCCTATGAGGCATTTTCACGCGATCGCTACGATCAGTTTCCGTTCCGCGAAAACATAGCTGCCGATGGCGGCAGTCTGTTATGGGGCAACGGCGCCTTCGCCTTTGCGATGATCGTCATCCGCAACTTCGTCGAATCCGGATGGTTTGCAGATATTCGAGGCGTTACCCAGGATGCAGTCGACGGTGGCCTGCTGAGTGCGCAGGAACTGGCGCCATATGACCTTGGAACGGAAAGCCATGGTCTTTCGGAACAGGCGCCGGTCGAAATACGCCTGACCAATACGCAAGAGCAGCAACTCTGCGAACTCGGGCTCGTGCCGGTCGCAACCACCTACCTCTCCTCCTCGGTAATCTTCAATTCCAATCAGTCACTACACGCGCCGCCGCATTATTCGAGCGAGCAGGCGCGGCAGAACGCCCGCATCGCCGCCATGCTGCAATATGTGCTCTGCGCTTCCCGGTTCTCGCACTACCTCAAGGTCATCATGCGCGATGAGATCGGCCGGCTTGCCGATACCGCCTCGATCGAACGCAAGCTCAATGACTGGCTGTCCAGCTATACGCTCGGCAACGACGATGCCGACGTGCCGTTGCGCGTGCGGTTCCCATTGCGTTCAGCCGGCATCACCGTCGATGAAATTCCCGGCAAGCCCGGCATGTTTGCCTGCACCGTGCGGCTACAGCCGCATTTCCAGCTCGACGATGTATCCACCAGTTTTCATCTCGTCGCGGAGACAGCGAATTCGACAGTTGCGCTCTCCCGTCCCGCAAACGTGCCGCAAAGGATGTCTGCATGACCCTCTCCGCCAAGATCGCCGAAGCACTAAGTGAAAACGCCCTCGATGAGGCGATCGAGCTGGCGAAGGCACACGTGAAGACGGCGCCCAGCGACAAGGACGCCAGGTACCTTTTCATCGACCTGCTGATCCTTTCCGGCGACTATGCGCGCGCTGATGCCCAATGCAATCTCGCTGCCACCTTCGCGCCGGAAGATACGATGGGCTTTGCGCTGTTGCGCAATCAACTGCGGGCGATGGCAGCCCGATCGGCATGGTTCGATACCGCGGCGGCGCCGGACTTTCCAAACGGCCCGACTGCGCTTGACCAAGCTGCATTGAAAGTCGCAGTCGCGCATCGCGATGGCTCGAAGGATGCTGCCGCTGAGCTTCAATCCCTGGAAGAGATCCGGGGTGAACGGCCGATGAGCTGGAACGGCCGGCCGGTTTCCGATTTTCGCGATCTTGACGACCGCATCCCCCATGCGCTTGAAGTGATCATGACCGGCGGGGCTTATCTCTGGATCGACTTTTCCCGGCTCGCCGCCCTTCGCGTCGAGCCGATCTCGCGGCCCCGTGACCTTGCTTTCCGCTCGGCAGAACTGGAACTTGTCGACGGCGCCGTTGCTACGGTTCTCCTGCCGGCAATCTATCACGGAACGACGGGCGCCAGGCTGCTGCTGGGCCGCGAAACCGAATGGATCGACGAGCCGACCGGTATTACGACCGGACGCGGCCAGAAATGTTTCCTGGCGGGGGACGACGTCATCTCCTTCCACGAACTGGAGACGCTGGAAGCCGTGTCGCTTGATGCCGACCAGACAAGGCGCGCCGCCCATGGCTGATCCGCTCGAACGCTACCGACCCCGGGAACGGATCGTCGCCAGATCGATCATCGATCGGCTGATCGACGAAAACCCGGATCGATTGCAGGACCCGCCACTGACATCGGCCGAACAGCTGCGTGAGTTGCGCGAATGCATTCGCCGCGACTTGGAAGCGCTGCTCAATACGCGCCGCCGGCCGACCGCTCCGCCATCGATCCATGAGGAACTCGGCGATGCCCTGGTTTCGTTCGGCGTCGATGGCATGGTGTCGGCGAACCTCGTCACCGACGAGGCCAAAACCCGCCTCGCCAGACTGATCGAGCGGCGGATCGCGCTTTTCGAGACACGTCTTTCGGACGTGCGCGTCAGCATCCTGAAAAGCCGCGGCAATGGCGAACGCGCCTTGCGCATGCGTATCCAGGCGACGTTTCGCGTGCACGAGGGCATGCCGCCGATCAGCTTTGAATCGACGATTGATCCATCGACCCAGCGCTTTCTGGTGGAGGCCGGCAATGGCTGACGGTTTCCTGCAGCGATACAATGACGAACTCGCTGCCATCCGTCGCCGCGCGGCGCGTTTCGCCGATGCTTTCCCGAAAATCGCCGGCCGGCTACGCGTGACCGGCGAGGTGGCCGACGATCCCCATGTCGAGCGGTTGATCCAGAGCTTTGCCTATTCGGCCGCCCGTGTACGCCAGAAACTCGACGACGAGTTCCCGGAACTGACGGACGGCCTGCTCGAAACCCTCTACCCGCATTATCTGGCGCCGCTGCCCTCGATGAGCATCGTGCGCTTGGCGCCGAGCAACACGCTCGCCTCAGTGCAGACGGTTCCCCGCCACACAGAGATCTTCGCCGAGCCGATCGGCGGCGAGAGCTGCCGTTTTCGCACTACGCAGGATACGGATGTTGCGCCGATTGAAATCGTCTCGGCTTCGTTGACGGGTCATCCGATCAGCGCGCCACCCTCACCGCATGCAGGGGCGGCCGGTTGCCTGCGTCTTTCGATCCGCCCGCGCGACACGAACAAGTCCATCAGTGAAATCGGCCTTGATCGGCTCAGACTGCATATTGCCTCCTCCTGGCAGCAGGCGGTGGCCATCCACGAGTTGCTCGCCAACCATACGCTCGGCATCGCGCTTGCCCGACATGCCGATGATCGTGCTCCCGTGATGCTGCCGGCGAAAGCGCTTCGGCCGAGAGGCTTCGACCCGGATGAAGCCATACTGCCTTACCCGACATCGAGCTTCGCCGGCTATCGATTGCTCACGGAATTCTTCGCTCTGCCGCAGAAATTCCTCTTCATCGACATTACCGGGCTGAAGGCCTGGGACGGCGAGACGCTGGAGATCTTCATCTATCTCGACGAAACCAGCATAAAGCTGGAGCGGACGCTTTCGGCCCGCGATTTCGTGCTCAATGCGACGCCGGTGGTCAATATCTTCCGCCAGACCTGCGAACCCCTGGCCCTTAACGGCACGCGCACGGAATATCGCGTGCTGCCGGACGCCAGACGGCAAAAGACGCGTGAGATCTACACGATTGAAAACGTGCTCGTCTCAGGGCGCACCGGCGAGGAGGAGCAGTGCCAGCCCTTCTTCGGCCGCAGCCTGAAAGGCGGAGCCTCGTCGCTATTCTGGCAATGTGCGCGGCGCTTCGACGCCGATGACGGCACCTCGGACATGGAAATCGCCTTTGTCGATCGCGCAAGGCGGCCGGCCGGGTCCATTGACAAGATCGCCAGCATCGATGCGCTCTGCCTCAATCGTGAGCTTCCCGAACAGCTGCCGTTCGGCGGCGGCCACCCCTATCTGCAGCTTGCCTCCGGCAGCGAAGCGGTTGGCACTGTCGAAGCGCTGATGGCCCCTACCCCCTCGGTACGGATGAGCGAACAACAGGGACGCAACTGGCGGCTCATGTCGCATCTGCAGCTCAACCATCTCTCGATTTTCGACAATGATGGTGCAGCGCTGAAGGACATCCTGGCTCTTTACGCCTTCCGCGACAGCCGCGAGACACGGCAACTTGCCGACGCATTGGTGCGGATCGAGGCGAAGAGCTCGATGGCCCGCCTCGGCAGCGGCGGCATGGTCCCCGGCACCGATATCCGGCTGGAATTCGACCCCTCGGCAATTGACAGGCCCTCGGCCTATCTCTTCGGCAGTGTTCTCGACCGTTTTTTCGGGCTTTACACCTCGATCAACAGTTTCACCCGTCTCTCCATTTCGATGAAGGGACAATCCAAGCCGATCGCCGTTTGGCCGGCGCGCGCCGCCGAACGGCCGCTGCTTTGATGAAAGGACGATCTTAGGACGATGGATCAGATGCGGCCGAGTGACAGTGAAATGCTTGCATCGCTGCTCGAACGCGACCCCGGTCGCTTCGAGCCGACGACGGCATTCCGCGTGGCTCAGGAATCGGCCGGAGATCATCTCTCGGTTTCGTCGCCGGTCGGCGTCTCGCCGACGCCGCTCGCCGTCAACGACTTCAGCCGCAAAGGCAAAGGCGCATCGCTGCGTGCCAGCATGGCCGGATTGCTCGGCCCGCTCGGCGCGATGCCGCCGAGCTACAACGAGCTCGTCATGCGCGAAGAGCGCAACCGTGCCCACGGGCTTGCGAGCTTCTTCGATATCTTCACCGCCCGCCTCACCGAACTTTTCGTCGATGCGAGCGAGAAATATCGCCTCGCCCGCAGACTGCGATGGAACCCGGGCAGAAGCGGCAACACCTTCATATCAACGCTTTTCGCCCTCTCAGGCTTCGGCACTGCACGGCTGAAGGAGCGAGTTCGACCCGACGATGAGCTCATCCTCAGATTTTCCGGCTTCTTTGCGGCTCGCACCCGCAATGCGGTCAATCTGCAGGCCATGCTGCGCGAATTCAGCGGACTACCCGTGGCGATAGAATTGTTCAAGGGCCGTTGGCTTTCCATCCCCGTCGATGAACGCAGCCGCATGGGCCAGCCGCAAGGAGTGCAGCTCGGCGTAAATGCTACAGCGGGAACGGCAATCCATGATTTCGGCGGCAGTTTCCGCGTGGTGCTTGGACCGGTCGATTACGAAGACTATCGAGCGCTCTCACCCGGCGGCAGCAATATCGACGCGCTTTTCGCGCTGACGCGTCTCTTTGTCGGCCCGACGCTCGATTTCGATATTCAGGTCGTGCTGAAGAAGGAGCATATCCCCTTCTGCAAGCTGGGCGAGGATGGTGATCCGCCGAGGCTCGGTTGGAACAGCTGGGCGCGCGTCGCCGCAGCCGAAAGCGACAGCGGCGATGCGATCATCGCCGAACCACGCTCCGCTCGCGGGCTGTCACACGCAGGAGGCGCCCATGCGGCTTGAGCTGCGTCAGATCGCCGGCGACGGCGGCAGCAAGGGATGGTTCTTCGAACGCGGCAAGCGCACGCTCGGCCGCTCGCCCGATTGCGACTGGCAGGTCGAAGACCCAGGCCGCCTGGTGTCGAAGATTCACTGCGTGATAGAGCGCGACCGCGCCGGCTTTCTGCTGCGCGATCAAAGTGCCAACGGCACTCGGGTCGATAGCGTCATGATCATGGAAGGTGAGACTGCGAGACTTGCAAACAAGTCGAAGATCGCATTCGGCGAAATATCCTTCCATGTCGCCATCAGCGGCGAGGCCGATCGCGATATAGAGGATCCGGCCGCCGACCTGCACCTCAGCGACGAAACGATGACCATCTCCTCGATCCTCGCTGATGTCGCGCCCGGCGGCGGCACGGCAAATGGCATACTCGGCCATCGCGGCGGAGAAGACTGGATCGCGGCTATTCCGCAATCGACGCGAAAGGACAAGCAGTCGAGCCGCAATATCGATGTCGGCTGGAACGGTCCGCCTGATATCGATGGTATCAAGCCGGTACTCCCTGACGACTGGAACGCGGATTTCGGCCTCGGCAGCCAATTGGAGCATGGTGCTGCGACACACGTCTCCGTGGCCGTTGCACGCAGCGCAGCCGGTCGCGATGCCCCGGATGCGACGAAGGCAATTATTCCCGCAAACGACATCAAAGCGGCAGAAGACACAGGTTTCGACCAGCGAGATGAAACCCTGTTGCTGTCCGACGACCCGCTCCAGCAGTTTGAAGTCCTTGTCGACATGCTAGAGCAGACCCTCACCGATGAAGCGGCGCTCCTTGGCATCGAAGATGACCATGTTCATTCGTCTGCATCGCTCTTCAGCCGGGAGCGAGCCGAGCAACTCACGGATCGGCTGCGAACACTCATCGCCAGGCAATCCGCCCTGAATGCCGGCCTTGAAAATCTCCTTGGCGAAGCCAGTCGTCTATTCGAGCCCCGCATGATCGAGGCGCAGGTCGATGCCGGCTCCCGCAAGGGGATTTGGCGCGGTGGCCGCGACTATTGGAAGGCCTATCAGACCCGGTTCGAACGAGATGGCAAGCGCATTTCCGTCCGCGATCTGCTGACGGAAGCCGGACGCGCCCCGGCGGATCGTCAGGGTGAGCAGGACATCAGCACCATTGCAGAGAGGACGGGCAACACCCGATGAAGAACGAGAATCGAGTGGCATGGAGCGAGGGCATGTTCCTTCGCGTACAGCACTTCCAGCAAGCCGACCGCTGGACGGAGCGGCTTGTGCGGACGACCGCGCGCGGATTGGCGCCCTATCCCTGGGGCATCGCTGAAATCGGCATCGACCGCAGCGCGCTCGCCATCGGCCAATTCGCGCTGTCGAACCTGCGTGGCATCCTGCCCGACGGCACGCCGTTCGAAGCGCCCATCGACGCGGACCTGCCACCACCGCTCGATCTGGACGACAGCACCAAGAATGCCATCGTCTATCTCGCACTGCCGGCGCGTCAGCCCGGCAAGGCGGATGTCGCCCACAATGGCAGCGCCATGCGCAACAGCGTTCGCATCACCGCCTCCCAATATGAGGCGCCGGATTCCAATATAGAAACCGACTTCATGGCACCCATCGATGTCGGTCGCCTGAGCCTGCGCTACCTGAAAACCGGCGACGAGCTCGCCGGCTACGAGTTGATTGGCCTTGCCCGCATCATCGAGGTGCGTTCGGACAGAGCAGTCATTCTGGATCCTGACTATATTGCGCCCTGCCTCAACTGCGCCGCCGAAGCGCGGCTGAACGAGCTGGTTACCGAACTGCTCGGCATCGTGCGGCATCGCGCCGAGGCGATTGCCGAACGCATCGGAGATCCCACTGTGCGTGGCACCGCGGAAGTGGGCGACTACTTTCTTCTACACATCCTCAATCGCGCCGATCCGATGCTGCGCCACATTGCGGCCAATGCAGCGAGGATGCATCCGATGGCCTTCTATGAGCAATGTATCGAGCTTGCCGGAGAGCTTGCGACCTTTACCACCGACAGCAAGCGGGCGAGCGACTTCCCGCCCTATCGTCACGACGATCTGAAGGCGACGTTTGCAGCTGTCTTCAACGATTTGCGCGCCTCCCTTTCCGCAGTGTTGGAGCAGGCCGCGGTTTCCATCGAGCTTATCGAGCGGCGTCACGACGTCCGCGTCGGTACCATCAACGATCGTTCGCTGCTCAAGGATGCCGGCTTCGTTCTTGCCGTGCGCGCCGAGATGTCGGCCGAGGACGTCAGGCGCAAGTTGCCGTCGCAGATCAAGGTCGGCCCTGTCGAGCGGATCGCCGAACTCGTCAACGTGGCGCTGCCCGGTATTCCGGTCCGTCCGCTACCGGTCTTGCCGCGGCAGCTGCCCTATCGATCCGGAACGATCTATTTCGAACTCGATACGAAGAATCCGCTTTGGAAACAGCTTGATACCTCCGGCGCGATCGCCCTGCATCTTGCCGGCGACTTCCCTGGCCTGGAGATGGAACTGTGGGCTCTCAGAGAATGAACACACCACGATCGACACCATGGCACGAGCTGCCGACCATCATCGAGCTGACCGACGGCGGCACCAAGAAGAATGAGGCCGCCCAAAAGCTGGCCGACCTTCTGGATGACGAACTCGATCAGCAGGCTGGGGATACGCCCGGCGGCTGGTCGGTCGATACCTTGATCCGCAACTTCCGTTTTGGCGGCGAGGACGTTCCGACTATCGTGCGCTCGGCCGCCCCATTGCTGAATCTCGCCCATAGTCTCCGCAATACCGAGGAACAGCCTGATATCGCCGAATTGCGTCGCGTAACGATCGAGGCCGTCGGACGCTATGAGCGCGATCTCGCCAGCGCCCGCATCAGTCCGGAGCGGGCGCGCGCCGCCCATTATGTGGTCTGCGCGACCATCGACGACGTCGTGCTGAGCAAGCGCTGGGGCGTGCGCGCCGGCTGGGCGCGCTCCGGCCTCGTCTCCACCTTCCACATGGATGTCACCGGCGGCGACCGGGTGTTCGATCTCCTCGATCACTTCCAGCAAAGCCCGGGCACCAACAAGGACCTGTTGCTCCTTATATATTTATGCCTGTCTCTGGCCTTCGAAGGTCGGACACGCGTTTCGCCGCGCGGCTCTCTGGAGCTCGGGCGCATTCGCGACAGTCTCTATAAGACATTGCTCGGCCAGTATGGTGTCTTCGAACGCGAGCTGTCGCCGCACTGGCGCGGCGTTTCCGCCCGGCACAAGCCGCTGCGCACCGCCGTCGCGCTATGGACTGTTCTTTCCGTCCTCGCGCTGCTGTTTGCGCTCGGCTACATGTTCTTCACGCTGTCGCTCAACCAGGCCTCGGATGCGACCTTCGAGCGCCTGGCAAATCTGCCGCCGCGCGACATGCCAAGCCTGCTGATCGAGACGCCGAAACCCAAGGAGGTGGTCGTCGAGGCTCCACCGCCGCAGAAAAAGCAGCCTGAAACGCCCCCGCCGGCGGTCAAGCCGGCTCCGAGCCCGCTCGACAATCTGCTGGCTTTCCTGCAGCCCGAAGTCGACCGCAAGCTCGTCACCCTTTCGAACTCCAACGGGCGCCTCTTGGTGCGCATCAACAATTCCGGGCTCTTCGACACCGGCAGCGCCGAGGTCAGCGACCGGTTCCGCGATCTCCTGCAGCGCATCGGCGGGGCTCTCGCCTCGGAGAAGTTCCGCGCGGTGGTCATCGGCTATACCGACAATGTGCCGATCCGCACGACACAATTCCCGTCGAACTGGCACCTCTCCGAGGCCCGAGCCCGCGCGGTCGGCGATATCCTGGCCGCCTATACCGGCAAGGATGCGATCCTGACGGAAGGGCGCGCCGACAGCGATCCGCTGGCAAGCAACGAGACGCCGGAAGGACGCGAAACCAATCGCCGCACCGAAATCCTCGTGCTGACCGATCCGACGCAACGGCTTGGTGATGCCGCCCTCAATCCGCAGGCGACGACTGGGCCGGCGGGTGACAACCCGAGCGCTGCACCGGCAGCAACGACGGGAGCCGCACGATGAACCCGCTCGGCATATTCTACACGCTTCGCTCCTACGTCTCGGTCTATGCCGGCCTTCTCGGCCAGCGTTTCATCTCGCTCATCTGGGTCGCGGCCATCTGCGTCCTCATCTGGTTTTACGGCTACACGCTCGGCTACGGCACCTTCAAGCCGCTGGCGACAGTCAATGCCCGCCTGATCGCGATCGGCGTGGTCATCGCAGTCTGGCTCGCCTATCTGTTGATCGCACGGCTGCGCGCCCGCAAGCGGGACAACGCGCTTGTGGACGGCATCAGCGATGATGCGGCCAGCCAGCAGGCAGAAGTTGGAGAAATCCACAGCCGCCTCAAGGAAGCCCTGCTGCTGCTGCGCCGCATCAGCAAGAAGCGCTTCGGCTATATTTACGAACTTCCCTGGTATGTGATCTTTGGCGCTCCCGGCTCCGGAAAGACCACGGCGCTGACCAATTCGGGATTGAAGTTTCCGCTTGGCGATGCCATCGGAAGCAACTCCGTTCAAGGCGTCGGCGGCACCCGCAACTGCAATTGGTGGTTCGCCGATGAGGCAATCCTCATCGATACGGCCGGCCGTTACACGACCCAGGATGATTTGAACGGCGCGTCGAAGGCTGGCTGGGAAGGCTTTCTCGGCCTGCTCAGGAAATACCGCCGGTCGCAGCCAATCAACGGCGCCCTCGTCACGCTGTCGATCGGCGATCTCCTCAGCCGCGATCATGAGGCACAGCTCGATGAAGTGCGCTCCATCCGCAAGCGCCTGTCGGAACTCGACGAATTTCTGCAGGCGCGAGTGCCGGTCTATGTCATTCTGACAAAGGCGGACCTTTTGACCGGTTTCGTCGAGTTTTTTGACGGACTTGCAAAGACCGATCGCGAACAGGTCTGGGGTACGACATTCAATCTCGATGAGAGCTACAAGGGCGAAAATCTGCCCGAACGTTTCATGGAGGAATTCGCGCTTCTGCAGCAACGCGTCGATGCGATGCTGATCGAGCGCCTGCAGCAGGAACCGAACATCGAGGTTCGCGGCCGGATATTCCGTTTCCCCGCCGAGCTTGCTGCCCTTGGCGAACGGCTGCAAGAGGTGCTCGGCGAACTCTGCTCTTCGTCGAGCCTGATCGAAGCCCCGCTGATGCGCGGTGTCTATTTTGCCTCCGGCACGCAAGGCAGGGAGGCTGCAGCCGAGGCGCCGCGCATGCGCCGCAGCTATTTCCTCTCGCGCCTCTTCAAGGAGGTCATATTCGGCGAAGCATCGCTGGTTGCGCGCGACAGACGCCTGTCCGGCCGTCAGGCGATGATCCGGCGCGTTGCCTATGGTGTGGCCGCAGTGGCGCTCGCAATCGTCTTCACCGGCTGGACAGCCACCTATTTCCAGAATTCCCGCGCGATTGCCGCCGCCGAGCGGCGCATCGACAATTACGAGAAGCTGGCAAACGGCATTCCGGTGCGCGACGTCACCGATGCCGACTTCCTTCGTGTCCTGCCCGCTCTCGACAATCTTCGCGCCGTGACCGGCGGTTTCGACGAAGCGAGGATCTGGCCGACAAGTTTCGGCCTGGATCAGGAGGACAAGATCGCCAGCCGCCAGCGCATCGCCTATCAGCGTGCCCTGAATTCCCTCCTGTTGCCGCGCATGCTGGTGGAGCTTCAAAAGGAACTCAAGCAGCCTTCAGATGTCCAAAGGACCTTCGACAGCCTAAAGCTCTACGGGATGCTCGGCGGATTAGGTCCCCTCGACAAGGATTTCGTCTCGCAGCAGGCAGAAGATATGTTTGCCACGCTCTATCCGGGCGAAGGACGCGCCGCCGTTCGCAAGGCGCTCGTTACGCATGTCGATGCGATGGCCACGGGCAATCTGCCGGCAATCGAGCTGGACAACACTTTGATTGCCAAGGCACGCGACACCATTCGCCCGCAAAGCCTGGCATCGCGCACTTACGACATTCTCACCCATTCCCGCCAGGCCCGACAGCTTGATCCCTGGATCCCCGCCGACGCCTTGGGTCCGCTCGGTGCGCAGGTGTTCCAGAGAAAATCGAAAGCAGCGCTCCGTGACGGTATCGCCGGAATCTTCACCGGCAAGGGCTATCGCACAGTCGTGCTGCCGGACGCCGAAGCGGCGGCATCGGAAGCGCTCAAGGAGCAATGGGTGCGGGGCGATGCCGGCGGCAACCCAACCGGAATGACTACAGACGCCATCGCCCAGGCCGCATTGCAGCTTTATTTCGATACATTCCAGCAACGCTGGTCGACGCTGCTCGCCGACCTGCAGGTGCGCCCCTCCAAGGATCTTGCAGACGCAACCGAAACAGCGAGGATCCTGGCGGCAAATCCAAGTCCTATCGAGATGGTGCTGAAATCCATCGCGACGGCTACGGATCTGCGTCCGGCCGGCGTGACTGAGGTCGCGTCGCTCGGCGACACTCCGGATGCAGCACTTGCATCGGCATCCACAAATGTCGCCAACACGCCAGATCCCTATGGACCGTTGCGCGCAGCGCTCGAGGTGAGCGGCAACAATACACAGGCCGCGCCTCAGGGCGACAATGCGAATGGAGCAAGCAGCAAGCCTCGCTCGCAGATCCAGAGCCTTCAGCCGATCCTGCAAAATATCTATGGCCAGCTATCGCGCGCCGCCATATCGACGGCAGAGGTCGCCCGCGTCTTCGATGCCGGTGGCCAGCTTGCCAACGCCAATCAGGACCTGTTGCAACAGGCCCGGGGCCTGCCGGCGCCGGCCGATGCCTGGATGGTGGCAACTGCCGCCGATATCGGATCCCTTGCAGTCAAGACGGCCCGCGCTCGCATCAACGACCTCTGGGCCACGGAAGGTGCCGATCTCTGCGCCCGCATCGTCACCGGCCGCTATCCCTTCGATCGAAAGTCGAGCCAGGATATTGCCATGGCGGATTTCGTGCGTCTCTTCGGTCCTCAGGGCCTGTTCCAGACGTTCTTCAAGAATCGCCTGGATGCGTTCATCGACACCAGCGCACAGCCATGGGGCTGGCGCGGCACCTTCGGCGGCGACAGCATTCCGAGCCAGGCAATCGCGCAGTTCGAAAATGCCAACAAGATCGAACGCGCCTTCTTCCCAGCCGGAAGCGAGAAACCGGCGATTTCGATCAACGTGAAGCCGGTATCCCTGTCGGATTCGGCCAATGCCGTGATGATGGAGATCGAGGGTGAGCGTGTGGTCTACTTCCACGGGCCGATCCAATCGAAATCCATAGGTTGGCCGGCTACCAACGCCGATAATCAATCGCGCATCGCGTTTCTGCCCGGTGGCTGGCAGGAAGCCATGACGCAGAGCGGTGATTGGTCTCCCTTCCGCCTGTTCGACGCTGCAAAGGTGACGGTCGAAGGACCCGATCTTTTCAGGGCACGCTTCGAGAACGACGGTCGAGCGGCGGAGTTCGATGTGCAGTTCGGCTCGGTTCTCAATCCATTCCGGCTGCAGGCATTGTCCGACTTCAGCTGCCCGGCGCAATTTTGACGGTTGTCTCGATGAACGAACACCTCGCCCGCACCCAATCGCCGATGCAAGCCGATACGATCGGCTTCTTCGGTAAATTGCCGACGCATGGCGATTTCGTATCCTCCGCGCTTGGCCTGCGGCTGCAAGGCGAACTCGACCAATGGATCCGGGGCGGCCTGATCGCACTCGAATCCGCCCTGGAGAACCAGTGGCGACAGCGTTTTCACGCGACGTCCGCCTGGCGTTTCGTTGTCGGCAGCGGCATTTGGGCGCCCGGGGCCGTCGCCGGCGTGCTTCTGCCGAGCCGCGACCGTGTCGACCGCAGCTTCCCGCTCGTCATTGCCGCGCAACTGCAGAAATTTTCGGGGCAGCTGCGCGACCTCTGCGAAGACGACAGCTGGTTTATCGCCGCCGAGGCCCTTGCCGAAACATCGGAGAAGCCTGATTTCGACATGAAACGCTTTATCGAGGGGATAAAGCGCCTTCGTCTGCCATTTGCCGATATCCGTCCTGCCAATCGCGCGCGCCTGGGCACCAGCGAAGCCGCCGCTCCCGCCTCGCTCTGGTGGCGCATCAATGCCGGTACGCGCCACGGCAAGGGATTTCGCACCATGGCGGCGCCAACGGCGGAAGACTTCGTCAAACTCGTCACATTGGAAAATGACAAAGCGCCGCCGCCTCCAGAAGCTCCGGCCACGCCAGCCATTGCCATCGTGGCAGAGCCGGCAAAACCCGTGACGGCATCTCAAGCCCATTGGACGACGGACAATAGCCACGCCAGTCATCCGGGCACGCGGCTGTCGCTGAACGCCGATGCTCTTCTCGTTTCCGACAGACCAAGCATCTTTGCCGTGGCCGACGGGCTTGGCGATGGCATCGGCGCGATCGAGGCAGCGCGGATCGCAACACAGATCCTCGCCGGCATTCCCGAGCGCGAGGCTTTGCAGGCGCTGGTTCAGGATGTGAAAAGCAAGCTCAGTCATGCGCATGCCATTCTGCGCGCGAAGGGAACGAGCGGAGAGCGGGAACCGCCGGTCGCCAGCATCGTCGTTGCCGTGATGGCCGAAGGCAAGCTTGCCATCTTATGGGCGGGAGATGCGCGCTGCTATCTCCTGCGTGACAGCATGATGCGGCTTCTTACCCGCGATCATATCGATATTGGCCTGCGGCGCACCCTTGGGCGCGGTCTCGGGCTGAAGGAGCAATTCGCGGCAGAGATGATCAGCGACGAGCTTCAGCGTGGAGACCGGCTTCTGCTTGCCAGCGGCCCGCTCTCACGCTCCCTGACGGATCGGGTCATCGCGGAAATCCTGATCGAGACCCCCTTGGAGCAAGCCGCCGACGCCCTTATCCAGGAAGCGTTGATCGCCAATTGCCGCGATAATGTCAGCGCCATCGTCATCGACGCCTCATGACTCGGGATCTGAATTCGAGGGACATGCAGGAGATCGTGACACGCTTTGCCGGATTGCTGCGTATCCTCACTCACGACGGCGAAACCGAGCGACCAGCCGACATTCGCGATCTTTTGATCGATCGCCTGCGTGATGCACTCGATCGGCGCCTTCCTTCCATGCCCGAGAGCGAGCCAAGCTTTATCGGCAATACATTCCTTGTGGAGGCAGTCGTCCATTCCAATGCCCGAACTATCGTCAGCCGCCTGCGCCATCGCGATCTCGGTACATGGCACGCCCTGAAGACCATCGGCGACGATCGGCTCGATGATGCCGTAGCCAAGGCCATGCTTTTACGCGAGGTTCGCATCGGCCTGGCCCTTCGCCATGCCAATCTCGTTGCAATCCAATGCGCTGCTCGGCTGCCGGATAGCCGGCCCGCCATCATCGCGGAATGGGCAGGACCGCCCCTGTCGCAGCGATTGTCGGCTGGAGACATTTCCCTGCCGGACGTCAGACAGGCAATGAAGTGTCTCCTTGCCGGCCTGCATGCGATGCATGAAGCCGGCTATGTCCACGGCGATATCTCTCCCGCCAACCTGCTTCTATGCGACGACGATTTCGCGCGACTGAAGATTGCCGATTTCGGCTCGGCGACAGAATGCGGGAAGACCTATGGCGATCTGGATATCGCGAGGGCGGCGACGCCCGGCTTTGCAGCCCCGGAACTGTCATCCACGGAGCCGGCAGACCCGCGCATGGACATTTACGCGGCGGGCTGCGTGATGAAGCTGCTTCTGGAGCATTGCGACGAGGAGACCAGGGCTCTGTCGCCGCTAAACAACGTGGCAGCCCAACTGGCGGGGCACGCACCTTGGCAGAGGCCGCCAAATGCCATGGCAGCCCTTCAACTCATCGTGGAAAACTAGACGGAACCCGTCAATTCGCCGAGACACTTCCCGGCTGCGGGGCCGCCGCCGTCGGTACGCTTTTCTGATAGACGGTGAGCAGCTTTGCGGCGTCGACCAGTCCGGCGTTGCTGGCATAAATCGTGTCGCCGTCCTGCATCTTGAACTGCTGCATCAGGACGAAATTCGAGACGTCCTTGAGATTGACGCTGTAGATGACGGGCTTGATCGAGACGATAGTCGGGGCAGCGCTTGCCGTCTTGGAAAGCGGAGCAGCTGCCTGCGTGTAGATCTTCTGGTTGCGGAAGAGGTAGAAATTCCGCGAGTCGGCACGGTCGTCGAGCAGGCCGCCGGCGCGGGCGAGCGCCTGCGCCAGGGTCGTCTTGCCCGGCTCCAGCGGAAACTCGCCGACGCTCTTGAAGGCGCCGAGCGCCGTGAAGCTCTGGGATGCGCCGTCAACGAAGACCTGGTCGCCGGGCAGCAGGCGAACATTCTGCTTGTCATCCTGCAGAATACGATCCAACGGCGCGGTTGCGCGCTGCGATCCGCGCGTCAGCGTCACATTGGTGCTACTCGGTGCGGAGGACGCACCACCTGCAAGGGCGAGAACGTCAAGTACGCGCTCCTTGCGCGCTGTCAGCGGGAAGCGGCCGGCGGAGCGCACCTTGCCATCGACCGTGACCGCGCTCGAAGGCTTGTCGACAACTGTGACGACTGCCTGTGGATTGACCGAGGAACCCTTGAGCGCGGTCACGATCTGCGATTGCAGACCCTCGGGCGTCGAATCGGCCACGCGCTGTTTGCCGACATAGGGCATGGTGACGAAGCCACGGGAGTCGACGGTGAAGCGGCCGAGATTGAGCGACTTGCTCTGCGTCGTGGAAAGCAATCCATCTTCGCCCGTATCGAGCACGGTCACGTCGATGACATCGCCGGGGCGAAGCCGGGCATCCGAAAAGCCGGCGGAGCGAAGGCGCGAAAGGCCCTGATCGGACGGTGCATAAGACAGCGCGGCGACCTGTCCGCCCATCGGGGCGTTGGCCAGCGGCACGACCGGAATCCTCTCGCCCGAATGCGGCATCGTCGCGTTGCGAATGTTGCCGGCGCTTGGTCCATCCGACGGCCGTGCACAGGCGCTCAAGACAACCAAGGGTAAGACGACCGCCGCCAATTTCCGCATTCCCGAGCCTCCTTCGGATGTTACAGGCAAGGCAGAAATATCAACCAGAAGGCGGGAGGCAATATGCGATCCTAATAAATAATGAATTATGACAGGTCGGTTGTTTACCAATGTGTCCAAATAGCAACCTAGCACCACTTTTACGATCCAGACGTGCCCTTTCCGGCAACCAGATGATCGGATTGGAAGGCACAAAAGCTCGAGAAGCGCGAATCATTTGCTACGAGGCGAGCGCAGATTATCAACCGAAGCACGAACCATGCCGGCGCGGATGTTCGCGCTCCTCCGGGGCGAGGCTTTGGGTGCAGCTTGAAATGCCGCATCATGGATCTGCACCGAGGCGTCTTTTGAAGGACGCCTCTGGGCGTCGATCAAAGTGGATTTGACCCTGGGTTCGATCAAGACCAAGAAGCCATCGCCAGTCCGACGGTGGCGATGGCTCGCCAGGATCATGGCGGATGAAAATCGATAGCGCCATGAAAGATGAGCTTCGGATTCAGCAAAGCGAGATCTACCGCCGAGAGGGTCCCGATCCGTTAATTCCGCATCGACCCACGTTCGCCAGGTTCAGGAGGCGGCGTCTGGGGCGGTGCGGGATGTGAATGATTGTCCCGCCAATTCGGGTTGCGGAACGCCGAGTTGAGTTCAGTTCGTCGCGTTGGCCGGATTATGCACCAGTTGGTAGGAACTACGAGTGTTTGGTCATTACCAGCGATGTAAGTTGCTAGTTCTGAAAAATTGCACTTGCCGACATTTTTGACCCAATGCACCATGCCTGCGGGAATGAATGATGATTGGCCCGTAATTTCGTTCTTTGCACGGGCGCCGGAGTAACCGAAGATTTTCCCCTTTATGTCGCCCACATAGGTGCAGCATTAACGAGGGCATGCCATGCCTTGAGAATATCGGAAACACGAGCAACCACATGTCGTATTCTGAATTGAGCTTGATAGCTGCGTCGGCACTGGAAGTGATGTTGTAGCTGCCGATGAAGTCAACGATAGCGCATTAATAGTCCATTTCATGCAGTTCATGATACAGCTCGTCATGCATTCGACAATGGTTGTATTTGCGCGACCAAACGGCAAGGTCAACAACGTAATTGATAGCGGAAATACTCAATAATATTGAATCTTATGTCGTCGTTTTTCCTCCTGGATAAAGGCGCAATATCGAGGGTCGATGTAGAAATTTATGATGACGCCGATTAGATTTTAACTGCAGCCTACCCGCGAAATGTGATTGTTCGAGCAGCCATTTATACTGCCATTGTTGGTTATCGATTACTGTAGGAGATAGAAATTTTGTGCCTTGAATTGACTTCTCCTTACATTGAGGATCAGCCATATAGTGATGGTCTGTGATTTTTTGTATTGTGGAACGAAGAAGTGACGACCGGTGTGGCTTCGTTCTGCGATGCCGCAGCTGCATCTATTATTCAATAGATCAACCCACAAAGGCTTATGTGAACCTGGAAATCGTAAGCCCCCCCATTTCCCCGAGTTCATTCAGATCAGACCTCAACACCCATGCCGACCTTCATGGATTAGCGACGCTTTGCCATCAGCAGGAAAAGATAGGGCGCCGCGATCAGTGTGGCGATCAATCCGGCCGGTAGCTGGTTGGGAAACAGCAGGATGCGGCCCAGCCAGTCGGCAAGGATCATCAGCGTGGCGCCGATGGCGGTCGCCGCCGACATCTCCATCAGCGGCCGCCGGAAGCCAGCCATTCTGGCCATATGCGGCGCCATCAGTCCGATAAAGCTGAGCGGTCCGATCATCAGGACGGATAGCCCCACCAGCATGCAGGCAAAGGCAAGCAGTAAGCCCCTGCTTCGAGAGACCGGCATGCCGAGCGCCGTCTGCGTGGTCGATCCGAGCGGTAGCAGCGCCAGCCAACGCGCAAAGAGCGGCAGCAGGGCAAGGGCAAGGATGGCTGAGATCGTCAAAATCAAGGCGTCGATCGGTCTTGCAAGGAAGGTCGATCCGTTCAGCCAGCGCAGCAGATCGAACATGCGCGGATTGCCGCTGGCAAGCAACACGGACACTACGGCGCTGAAGCAGGTCGTGAGCGCGACGCCGAACATGAACAGATCATGTGGCGCAAAAGCCTTGCGATGCCCGAACAGGAGCAGCAGGGAGAGTACTGTTGCAGCGCCCGCCATACTGAGAACTATCGATATTGCCGGTCCCGCACCCGGAATGAAGAGCGCGATAACGACGCCGCAGGCAGCGCCTGAGCTGATCCCCAATAGCTCGGGGCTGGCAAGCGGGTTGGATGTCAGACGCTGGACAATGCAGCCGGCAATCGAGATCAGAGCGGCCGCCGCTGCGGCCGAAACCATTCGGGGACCTCGCCAGAACAGGGTTGCTTCGGGAGAGGATAGGCCGGTGAAGGTCCAGCCATGCAATCCCCGGCCAATCAATAGTGAAAAGCCGGCAGCCACCAGCGCCGTTGCGATGATCAGGGCAAGCATAGGTCCTTGGGCGCGCAGGCGATGCGATGCCGCTTCGATTTCCGCCTTGACGATGGGGGCCATGTCCTTGCGGCGCGCGATCAGCCATAGAAGCAAAGGCGCTCCGAGGAATGCTGTCGCGGCACCTGCGGGAATTTCCGAGGCTGTCGGAAGGATCTGAAAAAGCTGATCGGTCGCCCAAAGCAGCAATGCGCCGAAAATCGGGGCAGCCAGGAGCTGTTCATGCACACGCCGATAGCCGCATCTTCGCACGATTTCGGGCGCGGCCAGGCCGATGAAGCCGATGACGCCGACACCTGCCACACAGACGGCGGCAATCCATACGGCAAGCGCGAGCCCGCCCAGCCGGATCATGGCGGGAGATGCACCAAGGCTGGTGGCAGCTTCGTCGGAAACAGTGAGCACCGCAATCGGCCGGATCAGAAGGAGGCTCGCCAGGCAGGCGGGGATCAGGCGTGGCAGCAGATAGAGAACCGTATCCCAGTCCTGCGTGGCCAGGGAGCCGCTTCCCCAGATGAAGAGCTTGATCAGTCCGCCATGCAGCATGATCAGCAGCGTGTTGATGCCTCCGGCATAGAGGCTGGTCATGAGCCCGGCAAGCAGCAACACCTGAGCAGCAAAGCGGCTGCGCCATGCCAGCCCGAATACAAGCAGACTGGCGGCGATCCCGCCGGCAAGGGCAACAGCCGTCCGGCTGGAATGGACGAAGGAGGGCGCCCAGAGCGATGCCGCGCTCATGGCTAGAAAGGCGCCAGCCGACACGCCAAGCGTTGCCGGTTCGGCGGCCGGGTTTCGCAGGGTCAACTGCATCAGGACGCCGGCAAGCGTCAGCCCCGCCCCAATCAAAATGGCGGTCACGATGCGCGGCAGCACGCTGTAGTGCAGCGTCAATTGCGGGATGGAATGCAGGTCTGGCGCAATGGCGGCCTGCATCCAGAGATCCGGGCTCAATGTTCGTGACGCGCCATAGAGGCTGAGAGCCAGCGAGAACAGGGCGAGCACCAGGCCTGTGACCACAAGCCGAAAGGGATGGGCGTTGGCGGTCATGTCAGGCACCCTTGCCGTTCAATGCCGTGGCAAGCAGCCTGGCGAAGCGGATGATGGCGGGAACGCCGCCATTGTCCATGACCGGTGGCAGCTGGAAAATTCGTCCGTCGCGCACGGGCGGAAGAGCCTGCCAGAAAAACCCGTCCGCCGACGGCATCGACACGGAGTTGCTGCCGTCGGCGGCGATGAGAACAAGGCCGGCCTCCGGAACACCGGCGATGCGGTCAAGCCCTGCAGTGGCCTGGCCCCTCCAGAAGCCACTATCCTTCTGGGCGTTTATCAGACCGAGCCTATCGAGAATATCCGCGAAAAGGCTTCCCGGCCCGAAAACCGTGAGGTGCCTGTCATCCGCGGATGTCGCGATCCACAGCGGGCGCTCGTGCCATGATGACACCAGCACTTTCGCATCCTGCAATTGCCGCTCCATGACGGCACGAAGAGCAGGCCATGTTGATTGCTGGCCGATGGCATTGGCCAGCTGTTCAGTCCCTGAAATCGCTGACGCAATGGTCGCATCGCCGTTATGGCTGAGATCGATGATGACTGTCGGGGCAATCCGCTGCAGGAAGGGTTCACCGATGCGCAGCGACGGCGGTATGATGATGAGATCAGGGGCGAGCTCATCCAGCAACTCGAAATTCGGCGTGAACAGAAGCCCGACATCCGTGACCTCGTCCGGCATCGGTGGCTCGATAACGGATTGGCGGTAATAATCGATGGCGGGAACGCCGACGATGTTGGCGCCCAATGCCAGGGCGCTTGCCGCCAATGCCCAGTCAAGGACGACGATCCTTGGCGGCGAATGCTTTTCCTGCGCCCTAATTTCGCCTGTAAAGCCAGTCGCGATGAGGCCGCCACCCAGCAGCGCCATGAGGCGCCGCCGGGTGATGTTTGGGCCATGTGCATCGCAAGCCGCTTGCATCGGCTTACCAATGCGTCTTCAGGCTGACCATGAAGCTGCGCGGCTCGCCATAGATGCCGAAATAGCGGGTCGGGATACGGTCGAAATAGGTGCGATCGAACAGGTTCTTGACCGTCAGATTGACGTCGGCATGGTCGTTGATCTTGTAACCGACCTGAGCGTCGAAGACGGCGTAGCCACCTTGATGTCCGATATCGATGCCGGTGCCCGCGCCGCGATCCGTGCTGCTGTAGGCGCGCATGCCTGCGCCCAGGCTAACGCCATGGAGCGAGCTGTCATCCTGGAAGGTATATTTGCTCCACAGCTTGAACGTATGCTTCGGCTCTTCCGGGTCGACCACTAGGCCCTGATAGTCCGGATCGGAAAGATACTTCGTCTGCAGGTAGGTATAGCCCGCAGTCAGGTTGAGGCCAGTGAACAGCTCGCCGGTGAGCTCGGCCTCGATACCACGGCTGCGCGCCTTTCCAGCCGCGATAGAATAGAGCGGGTTCGAAGGATCGGCAACCGCGCGATGGTTGTCGTTGATGTTGAAAGCCGCCACCGTTGCGGTGAGGCCGCCGTCGAGGAACACGCCCTTGACACCGACTTCGTACTGCTGGCCGACGCGCGGCTGCAAGCCGGCACCGGTAAACGTTGTTTGGGCCTGCGGCTGGAAGATATCGGCGTAGCTGCCGTAGATCGAATAAGTGTCGTTCAGATCATAGACGATGCCGACATAAGGCGTGAATTTGTTGTTGACGCTGGGATCGGATGTCCAATCGCCTTCGGTCGGCACGATCGACCGGTGCTCGTTGCCGTAGAAGCTCAGACGGCCGCCCAGAACGAGGGTCAGCGGGTCAAGCAGCTTCAACCGGGTCTGACCATAAATTCCCGTTTCGTTGCTCCTGGACTGCTGGCCATAATTATAGGGAACATCGACTTCAGGAATGGTCGATGGTGCCGAATAGATGTCAAACAGCCCGGCACCCACATAGCCGCTCTCCGAACGCGAGGTGCGGTACGCGTAGTTTGCGCCGACAAGCAACTGGCTCTCGCGGCCCAGAAAATCGAAGGACCCGGAAAGATTGGTGTCGAAGCCGAACCATTGATTGTGAAGGGGGCCGCCCTGGATTGCGTATTGAGCCTGGTTGGTGGCCGTGTCGACACCCCCGAACATGTAGGCATATTTGCTGTTATTGCGCATGTCGCGATACATGAGCGTCGAATTGGAGACCCAACCATTGTCAAACTCGTGCTTCAGGTTGGCATAGAGTTCGCTCGTCTGGAAATCGTTGTAGCTCCAGTCGGCGCCAAAGAAGGCCGATCTTGGCGCGTTCAAATATGAACCATCCGCATAGCGCGATTGCCCATAGTCGAATGGCGAAAACCGCTGCTTCTGATAGGCGCCCGAAAGGCTCAGGGTCGTCTTGTCGTCAAGGTCGAATTGAAGTGCGCCATAGGCCGTGCCGTGCCATTCGCCGGCATCGTCATAGAAGAAGTCGCGGTCCTGGCCGGTGACGATCAATCGCCCGCGGGCACTGCCGTCGCTGTTGAAAGGCCCCGTCACATCCACGGTCTGGCGCTTGAAATTCCAGGATCCGATCTGCGTGTCGGTCGAAATCGCGAAGTGATCGAGCGGCATGCGGCGCACGAAATTGGCGGTGCCGGCCGGGCTTCCCGATCCCTGCAGCAGTCCGGCGGGACCGCGAAGGATCTCGACGCGGTCATAGATCGACATGTCGAACTGCGTCAGATACTGGACGCCGCCGGGCACGGGCATGCCATCATATTGCGCATCGAGCGCATAGCCGCGCGCGTTGAAATAGGATGTGCCGTCGCCATAGGGCGTTGCCGTGACGCCGGTGGTCTGCCGCAGCGTATCCTCAACGGAATTGAGGTTCTGGTCGGCGATCCGCTGGCGGGTGATGACCGAAACGGAATTCGGGATCTCGCGGATCGGAACCGGCATCTTGCCGGCAATCGTCACGGAGTCGGCGCGATAGGAGCCACTGCCCTCGGTCGTCGCGCCACTTGATTGGCCTTGCACCACGATCGGCGCAAGCGCGGTAGCGCCGTCGGCGCCTGCAGCCGTCGCGGGTTGTTTTGGGTCGGTCAGAACGATGGATTGGTTGCCGGCGACGCGATAGCTGATGCCGGTACCAGCCAGCAATCGGCCGATTGCTTCCGGCACGGACATAGTGCCGTTCAGCGCAGCGGAGCGACTGCCAGCCGGCAGCGTAAACCCGTAGGCGATGCGCCAGCCGCTCACGGCGCCGACATCGGCAATCGCCGCGGCAAGCGGCTTTGCAGGAATATGGAACTGGTAGGCCGATGTCGAAACGGCAGCTCTATTGGCTTTGGCATCCTGCTGAGCAGCAACCGGTATCGCTCCGGCAATCAACAGCGCCGTTGTCGCCATCAGCCTGCTGAAATCGCGTGTCCTGCCCCCGCCTGCGCGCCCAACCATTCATCTGCTCCTTGATCAACCCAAACCAACGTGGCCATGAAGCGGCCTCTGATGGGTTAAACGGGTGACGAAGCATCTGCCGTGTCGGGAAATTTCAGAAAAATGACGCCTCGGTCTATTTTTCTCTCTCAGTAGAGAATGGTGAGCAGCGGCGGTACGCGCGTGACCGTGCCGTCGACCGCTTGCGCGATCGTTTCGAGCGATGCGTTGACGTCGGTCAGCGGGAAAGTGCCGGATATCCGCCGGTCGGCCAGCCGGCCGCGAACCATGATCGGCCGGGGCGAATGCCGCTCCAGAGCGCGCACGACGTCTGCCACCCTTGCTCCCTGAACAACCAGTCGCCCGCTCATCCAGGATAGTGCGAGGTTCGTGTCCGTCGACGCGATCTTGCCGACGCGGCCGCCGGCCAGCGTCGTCTGATCGCCTTCGCGCAGGATGACCGGTTCCGTATCGTTGCTGCCGATGACGGCGACAGCACCCTCCGAGACAACGACATCGGTCTCATCAATGCCGATGTCGACATTGAACTTGGTGCCGATATCGCGGACCTCGTCGCCTCTCGCGACGACCGTGAACGTGCCCGGGACGCCATGGCGCACTTCGAAATATGCCTCGCCCCGCAACAGGCGCACACGGCGCTGGCCATTTTCGAAATCGAGCCCGATAGCAGTATCCGCGCCCAGACGCGCGATCGATCCATCCGGGAGAACGACGCTCGATATCAGTTCCTGATGCGTGACGATATCGGCCTGCCAGTTCTCGACCAGAGATGGGTTGAACCAACAGACGCAGACTATGGTCGCGACGGCGGCCGCCGGGGGGATAAGCCAGCTCAGGCGTGGCCGCAGGCGCAGGGCAATCGTCCGGCGAAACGAAGTCTTCGCGGCAATGCGCCGCGCCGGCATCTCCAACTGGGCATAGAGCACGCGCAATTCATCGAACGCGCGCCTGTGACGGCGATCGGCATTGAGCCAGTCATCCAGTTTCCGGGCTTCGCTTGCTCCAAAGGAGCCGCCCGTCCGCTTTGCCAGCCATAGAGCCGCCTGGTCGCGCTGCTCTTCCGTCGGTTCGTCGCTCGTCATTTCTCCTCGTATCACGCGCAGCCATAGCACGCCGAAACGCACGCGCCATCTCTATAGTGGAGAACGGGCGACGGATGAAATGCCGTGTCTCATGAGGACGGGATTTCAGCTCTCTTGGCGAATATGGGTTGCAAGACTTGCCTGGCAATGCCGCAGGGCCCTTGCAATATGCTTCTCGACGCTGTTGACGGAGATGCCTTGAAGACGGGCAATGTCCTTGTTCGACAGCCCGTCGACCCGCCGCATCAGGAAGATATCGCGGCAGCGAGGGGATAGTGCGGCCAGTGCCTCATCGAGCGCGGAAAGAGCCTCGCGCGCTTCCAGACCGGCTTCCGCCGATGGTGTGGACACAGGCATCTGTTCCGGCAGAACGGAAGAGATCAGTTCTGCTCGTCTGCTTTCGCGCCGATGATGCTCGATGGCTGCATTTCTCGCGGCGGCATAAAGCACATTACGGTCGTCCTCGGCCGTGGCTCTCGGGCCTGCCGCAAGCGCGCGGACAAAGACATCCTGCACGATATCGGCTGCCGTCTCCTGATTGCGGACACTCTTGCGGACCAGGGCTTCCAAACGGCGATGATGCTCTGCGAAAAGCCACCCGATCTTGCTGCCCCAACTCGTCATCGCAAACTCAACCTGCTTCGGCGGATCTTTCCATGTGCCGCTGATCTGCAATTACAAAGGGGCGGTTGGCTCTGCAATCGCTATAGATTGGACTCATTCTATGGAGCGGATGGAAAAACATCCGAATAGACGTGCAGTTCGTCGTAAGGTGTTGTTTTTACATCAAATCCTACACATCGTACTTTGCTAAAAGTTGAAAATAATAATCATGTTTTGCCGCCAAGTGTTGCTGTGCCGCAACAACACATGTGAAGGGTGTCAGGCCTGCCAGGCGGCAGATCCTCACTCCATCGTCGCCCTGTGCTCAAACAACGGCGTCTCAAATACCGATCTTCGCTGCCAATATTGGCGGTCCATCCAGATGGCTTGAAATCCTGGCCCTTGAAAGAAGCGCAGCGCTCGAACCATGTTGGAAAGCCACCGTTGTGATGGGCGCAACACATCTCCGTGAGCCCGGCTTTCAATCCTCACAGCATCATGTCAGTATTGTGCAATGAGACTTTCAGGGATCGTCCATCGTCTGTTTCTGCTCGTCGCCATGCTCGCGGTCATCGTCGGCCCGATGAGCATCGGGCTGGCCGACAGTGCAATGGCATCTTCGGGTACCGCGACGATGGAGCGTATGGCCAGCGTCATGCCCGACATGCAGATGACGGATAATATGCCCTGCTGCCCAGAGAAGCAGCCGGTCCAGCGGGACTGCGCCAAGAGCTGTCCCCTGGCCCTGGTTTGCACGACGTCAATCTTCGCCCACGCTCCCGAGGCCCACGGCTGGTCGCTCGCGATTTCCTGGGTGTCGCATCGCTACGACCTCTTGCCGGCGTCACAATTGACGCCCGCACTCATCGAACCACCCGCCCGACCTCCGCAAGCCTGATCTCAAGCCATTTTTGAACATGCCCAAGGTTCACGCCAGGCGCTTGACTGCGTTTGCGCTGATCCGATGGCAATCAATAGTGACCCAAGGACGTGATCAAGACATCCGTCCCGATGAGATCGTAAATCATGAACACCACTTCCTTTTCCGCGGGGGCGATGCTCCTCGCCGGCGTGCTGATCGTTGGCTCGGCCACCGTGACACTTGCAGCCTCACAGGACTATGAATTCCAGCCTGTCTCGACCAAGGTGAAACAGGGTCAGGGATCGCTGGTATCCGTCCGCCTGATCGACAAACGCACCGGCAAACCCGTTCCCGACGCAGTCATCTTCACCACCCGCATGGACATGGCTCCCGAAGGCATGGAGACGATGACGACCCCGGTCGAAGCGGCCACCTCCACCGAGCCCGGCGTCTATGCTTTCAAGACCGACTTCACGATGGCGGGCGACTGGCGCTTCAAGCTCGCCGCCAAGCTCCAGGGCGAACCTGACACCGTCCAGGGCGAGATCGTCCTGAAGGCGGCTCCTTGAACACGCCATTGCGTGTGGCAGCCACGCTCTCCCTCGCCGTATTGCTCGGCGGGGGAGGCTATTGGGCTGGCACGAACGATATTGGCACGCAGCTCGGACTTCAGCTTGTTAAGCCGGCTCTTGCCACACCTGACGCTTCCATGACCGTCCCAACCGGGGCGATCATCTACTACCGCCATCCGGACGGGCAACCAAGGTTCTCCGCAACGCCGAAGAATACCGAAGATGGACGACCGTTCATCCCGGTCCATGCAAGCGAGGACGTGAGCTTCGCCACGGCGCCACCCAAACCGATCGATGCGGCAGCGACCGCAGCTTCATCAGACCCCACATCGGCGAAGGGAAAACTTCTCTATTACCGCAACCCCATGGGCCTGCCCGACACATCGAAGGTGCCGAAGAAGGACTCCATGGGCATGGACTATATCCCGGTCTTCGAGGGCGATCAGGGCGATGCCTCGACGGTAAAAGTCTCGCTCGGCAAACTGCAGCGCACGGGCGTAAAGACCGCCATCGCCGAGATGGCCGGCATAAGCCGAAAGATCCAGGTGCCCGGCACTGTCGCTCTCGACGAGCGGCTTGTCAGTGTCATCTCGATGCGGACGGATTCGTTCGTGGACGACGTCGCCAATGTCACGACAGGAGACCGCATAAGGAAGGGCCAAAACCTCTTCAGCTTCTACTCGAAGGACATCGCCGCTGCCGCCTCCGAATACGCTGCCGGGCGAAATGACGGTCGCGGCAGCGCGGATGCAGGCTCCGCTCTGCGCCTGAAAAATCTCGGCGTTCCCCAGGAAGCGATCGATACGATCGCGCGGACCCGTCAGGTGCCCCCCAGCATTGGTTATGTCGCCCCGCGCGACGGCATCATCCTAGAACGCGCGGCGACAACTGGCATGATGGCCAAGCCCGGCGACGCGCTCTTTCGCATCGCCGATATCTCCAACATATGGGTGATGGCCGACGTGCCTGAATATGATTTGGCCTCGGTCCACAGCGGCGCCGAAGTCGACGTAACAGTCCGGAGCCTTCCCGGCCGGACCTTCAAGGGCGTCATCGATCTGATCTATCCGCAGGTCGATATGCAGACGCGGACGACGAAAGTCCGTATCGAACTTGCCAATCCGGATGGGCTGTTGCTAGCCAACATGTACGCCGACGTCGAGATCGAGGCCGGCGTGCAGAAGCCAGTCGTCGCTGTCCCCAACAGCGCTGTCATCGACACTGGTGACCGGCAGGTCGTGTTCATCGACAAGGGCGACGGAAAGTTCGAGCCAAAGGATGTCAAGCTCGGCGTCCGGGGCGAGGACCGAACGGAGATCACCAAGGGTGTCGCTGCCGGCGACAGGGTGGTGGTGGCCGCCAACTTCCTGCTCGACGCCGAAAGTAACCTGAACTCGGCGCTCAGCGCCATGACACAGGAGGAGACAAAGCCATGATCTCCCGCCTCATCTCGTGGTCCGCCCACAATCTCATCCTGATCTTCGTCGGTGCGGCACTTGCCGTCGCAGGCGGTATCTATGCATTGCGGTCGCTGCCGCTCGACGCCATCCCGGATCTCTCCGACATCCAGGTCATCGTCTATACCGAATATCCAGGCCAAGCCCCGCAGGTGGTCGAGGACCAGGTGACCTATCCGCTGACCACCTCGATGCTGACTGTGCCGAAATCGAAGGTCGTGCGCGGCTTCTCATTCTTCGGCGTTTCCTTCGTCTACGTGATCTTCGACGATGGCACCGATCCCTATTGGGCGCGCAGCCGGGTTCTGGAATATCTAAACGCGGCGCAAAGCCGACTTCCGCAAGGCGTGACGCCGACGCTCGGGCCCGATGCGACGGGCGTGGGCTGGGTCTATCAATATGCGGTCGTCGCCAGGCAATTATCGCTCGCCGAGCTGCGGTCGCTGCAGGACTGGGTGGTGCGCTTCGCCGTCTCCAAATCCGAAGGCGTATCCGAGGTCGCGAGCGTCGGCGGCTTCGTCAAGCAGTATTCGGTCGTCGTCGATCCGGCTCGGCTGAAGGCACAGGGCGTCACGCTCAATGATGTCGCCAACGCGGTGCGCGCCAGCAATACCGATGTCGGTGGTCGCACGGTCGAGCTGTCGGAGTTCGAATTCATGGTGCGCGGGCGCGGCTACCTCAAGGGCATCCCCGATATCGAGAATATCGTCCTGAAGAGCCAGAACGGCGTGCCGCTCAAGCTGAGCGACGTCGCCAGGGTCGAACTCGTCCCAGACGAACGGCGCGGCATCACCGAACTGAACGGCGAAGGCGAGGTCGCGAGCGGTATCGTGCTGCAGCGGTTCGGTGCCAATGCGCTAACCGTCATAGACAACGCCAAGAAGAGTCTCGATTCGATCAAGAGCAGTCTTCCAGCGGGGACCGAGATCGTTCCTGTCTACGATCGTTCGACGCTGATCGAAGCTGCAATCGAAACCCTGAAAGGCACCTTGGTCGAGGAATCGATCGTGGTCGCTCTCGTGACGATCGCCTTCCTTCTCCATGTCCGCAGCGCCCTTGTCGCCATCATCATGCTTCCCGTTGGCATCCTGATGGCCTTCATCGCCATGAAGCTGCTTGGTCTCGGTGCGAACATCATGAGTCTTGGCGGCATCGCCATCGCCATTGGGGCGATGATCGACGCGGCGATCGTCATGATCGAGAATGCCCACAAGCATCTCGAGCGAGCGCCACCCGACAAGCCGCGGGTGGAAATCCTGGTGGAAGCGGCAAGCGAGGTCGGTCCGGCGCTGTTCTTCAGCCTGCTGATCATCACCGTGTCGTTCCTGCCGATCTTCACGCTGGAATCGCAGGAAGGCCGCCTGTTCGGCCCGCTCGCCTTCACCAAGACCTTCTCGATGGCCGCCGCCGCATTGCTGTCAGTGACACTCGTTCCCGCCCTGATGATCCTGTTCGTCCGGGGATACATCGTCCCTGAGCACAGGAACCCATTGAACAGATTCCTCATCTGGATCTACCGTCCGGTCATATCGGGCGTTCTGCGGGTGAAGACGGTGACCATTCTGGCGGCGCTTGTCATCCTTGGAGTCACCATCTGGCCCGTGCAGCACATCGGCAGCGAGTTCATGCCCAATCTCGACGAGGGCACGCTGATGTACATGCCGACCACCCTGCCCGGCATATCCATCACCAAGGCGGCCGAACTGATGCAGACTCAGGACCGGATCATCAAGTCCTTCCCCGAAGTGCAAAGCGTCTTTGGCAAGGCCGGCCGTGCGCTGACCGCGACGGACCCCGCTCCCACGGAGATGTTCGAGACTATCATCACGCTGAAGCCGAAATCCGAGTGGCGGCCAGGGGTGACGACCGAGAGCCTGAAGCAGGAAATGGACGCCGCCTTGCAGTTTCCCGGCGTCTCCAACGCCTGGACAATGCCAATCCGCGCCCGCATCGACATGCTGTCGACCGGCATCAGGACACCCGTTGGGGTCAAGGTCTACGGCACCGATCTCAGCGAAATGGAGAAAATCGCCCGCCAGATCGAGACCGTTCTGAAGACGATCCCCGGAACGTCGAGTGCCTATGCGGAACGGGTGATCGGCGGCTACTATCTCGATATAGTTCCAGATCGGACGGCGCTTGGCCGGTATGGTTTAACCATCAACGACGTTCAGAACGTCGTCGGCATGGCGCTGGGCTCCGAGGTCGTGACACAGACGGTAGAAGGCCGGGAACGCTACGGCGTGGCTGTAAGATATCCGCGGGCGTCTCGAAGCGACCCGCAATCGATCGCCAGGGACGTGCAGATATCCCTGCCGGGCGGCGGAACGGTGCCTCTCGGCGAGGTCGCGGATGTCAGGCTGACTCGTGGGGCGACGACAATCCGCACGGAGAACGGCCAGCTCGCAGTCTACATCTATGTCGATATCGCCAACCGCGATCTCGGCGGCTATGTGGCCGAAGCCCAACAAGCCGTGGCCAAAAGCGTGGCGATGCCATCAGGCTATTCGGTCGCCTGGAGCGGCCAGTTCGAATATCTTCAACGGGCAGAGGCACGACTTGCCGTTGTCGTTCCCCTGACGCTGGCGCTGATCTTTCTGCTGCTCTACCTGAACTTCAAGGCGCTGACCGAGACGATGATTGTCATGCTGTCCCTGCCCTTCGCGTTGGTCGGCGGCATCTGGCTGATGTGGTGGATGGGCTTCAACGCGTCCGTTGCGGTTGCCGTCGGCTTCATCGCTTTGGCAGGCGTCGCGGCGGAGACCGGCGTGATCATGCTGATCTACCTCGACCACGCGATGAAAGAGCAGCGCTCAGCCTGCGAAAAGGAAGGCCGTGTCTTCTCGAAGCTGGACCTCAACAGGGCGATCATGGTCGGCGCGGTCGAGCGCGTCCGGCCGAAAATGATGACCGTCGTCGCAATCATGGCGGGCCTCGTGCCGATCCTTTGGCGAACCGGCACGGGTTCGGAGATCATGCAGCGCATCGCCGTGCCGATGATCGGCGGCATGGTGTCGTCGACGCTGCTGACGCTGATCGTCATCCCGGCGGTCTATGGGCTGGTCAAGGGATGGCGGCTGCCAGCGGCATCAGCGGCCGATCAGTCCGTCGCCGAGGGCGATCAACTGGATCTCCAGGCCGCCGAATGACGCCCTGGCGGGAGCCGTCCACACGGTTCCCGCCGGATACTCTGCGCTTTTGATCAAGGCCGTCAACAAACACGGCTAAGCAACCAGGAAAATCGGCGCGGGATAGTTATCGGGAGTAAGATGCAGCGCCATTCGAATAAACTCGGCCTCAAAGAAGATTTTTGATCCGTAATTGTCGAAAAGGTGAATCTTCGTTCGTCTTCTACGACGAAGACACCGGAGGCAAAACCAAATGAAGTTGTATTTCAGCAGGAACCCCAATCCACGCCTTGCAGTTGCCGTTGCACGTTTCTTGAAAACGAATGTCGCGTTCGAGTTCGCCGCACCGATGGCTCCTGGACAATCGGAGCGGTATCTGCCGCTCAATCCGAACCTTCTTTTGCCGATTCTGGAGCATTCCGGTCGAACGCTTTGGGAAAGCGATGCGATTGCCTGCTGGCTGTCCAGACACGCCGGCTCGAACTTCTGGAGAACCGACGATGAAGAACCGGACATGATCCGCTGGATCAGTTGGGCGAAGGAAAACTTCATGAAGGCATGCGACATCGTCCACTGGGAGCGCGGCACGAAGCCGCGCTACGGTATAGGGCCCTGTGACGACACAATGGTTGCAGAGGGTCTAACACAATTCCACAAAGCGGCAGTCATTCTCGAAGGTGAATTGTCCAATCGATCGTGGATCCTCGGCGAGACCATCTCGTTTGCCGATTTTCGCATGGCGACGTTCTTGCCCTTCAACGACGCGGCACGCCTTCCGATAGAGGACTATCCCGCCATAAGACGATGGTCTGATCGGTTAAACCAAATCGAAGCCTGGCGCGATCCGTTTCACGGATTGGACGCTCCACGTTTGCCGCCGCTTCCCAACTGAAATGGCCTGGTGGGCGAACAAAGCTATTGTGGTCATCAAGCGATGTGAAGGGCTACATTGCTTGATGACCAACAAGCGTTTCAGATGGATCTATTCTCCGGGGAGCGCTTTCGTTTCGCCAAGCAGCATCGTTGTCTGCGACGAATTTCTTCAGCCCTACAATGCGGGCACCATCTTTTCCGGGAACATCGAGCGATATAGATAGGCTATCTTGAAAGAGGCCTCGCGCAAATGATCCTGAAATATGCAGCCGTTTTGATTGCGATACTTGCGGTCACGGGCGGTCCGGTAAATGCCCGACAAGACGGAGCCACCGCCAGGCCGCTGCCCAGTGAAACCACGCCGCCAAATCTTCCGATCCACATGATCAATGGCAAGGCGACCCGGGACACGCTCGCCATCCTTTATTCTGGCGATGGTGGATGGCAAGACCTCGACGAGGAGGTCGGCAGCTATTTGCGCAACGCGGGCATTCCGGTGATAGGAGTGGATTCCCTTCGCTATTTCTGGTCTGGGCGGACAGCCCGGAAGACGGCCGGAGATCTTGGTCGCATCATCGATTATTACACCAAGCGGCTGAACGTGCACCATGTCCTTCTTGTCGGCTATTCCTTTGGCGCAGACGTGATGCCGGCGAGCTACAACAGGCTGAGCCCGGAACAGAAGGCGAAGGTCGGGGCAATTTCACTCCTGTCCCTGTCGCACAAGGTCGATTATGTGATCTCCCTTGCGGGCTGGCTTGGGTTTCAAACCGAAGGCAAAGGCGGCAACCCCGTCGATGACGTCCGGTCGATCAGACCTGAGATAATCCAATGCGTTTATGGCAAGGACGACGATCACGACAATGCCTGTCCGGCTCTGCGGCGCACGGGAATAAAGGTGATCGGCATGCCCGGCGGCCATCATTTCGATGGTGATTATGACAGGCTCGCTCAATATATCCTTGCAGGCCTGAAGACACACACGGCCAAATAAGTCTTCGACCGGCAAGGCTTGAGCGGGCATTGAAAATCGCATGCATTCGAATTCCCGCTGTCCAATAATATACAACTGGACGCGGCGATTTTCGTCCGCGCATCGTGGCACAAGGGATGGCCTTGAGCGTTGGTTTGGGCGCTGTTGCCGGCACCGCCCCCGGCAGGGAATGGAGCTCTCAAATGTCGCGTAACCGGGTCCGGCGCAATGTTCGCGCAATGCTCGGCTGCCAGCTTTCTCCGGTGACGATACATCTTGCCGCCGCTCCAGAGCACTATCATGCAACTCGCAAGACCGGTGAGCGCACCAGCTTGACGCCAGACAATGCAGCCGGCGCGCTGGGAGCGACCGCATGAGCGAGACCGTCTCGATAAAGGGCGCCGGGCCGTTTTCGGCCTTCGAGCGCGTCGTTGCGTGGCGCTATCTGCGCTCCAGGCGCAAGGAAACGGTGATCTCGGTCATCGCGATCATCTCGTTCATCGGCATCATGCTGGGTGTGGCAACGCTGATCACCGTCATGGCTGTCATGAACGGCTTTCGCGCCGAGCTCCTCGACCGCCTTCTCGGCATCAACGGCCATCTGATCGTGCAGTCGACCGAAGGTGGTCTTGGTGATTACGAGGAGATTGCCGCGCGTATCAATGGCCTTGCCGGCGTGCGCCATGCGATCCCCCTGGCCGAGGGGCAGGTGCTCGCAACCGGCCGGGTTGGTGCGGGAACCGGCGCGCTGGTGCGCGGCGTGCGTCAGGAGGACATCGGCAAGCTTGCGCTGGTCTCCGGGAATGTCCGTCAGGGTACGCTCGGCGGCTTCGACGCATCCGGGGGAGCGGCCATCGGCAAGCGGATGGCCGATAGGCTGGGTCTTGCGGTGGGCGACGGCATCCAGCTTGTGGCGCCCGAAGGCGACGTGACGCCGTTCGGCATCACCCCGCGCCAGAAGACCTATCCGGTGGTGGCGATTTTCGAAGTCGGCATGTCGCAATATGACAGTTCGGTCATCTATCTGCCGCTGAGAGAAGCTCAGCTCTACTTCAATTCCGAAGATGTCGTACAATCGATCGAGGTCTTCGTCGACGACCCGGATGCGGTGGATCAGTTGCGCCCGGCCGTCGAGGGCGCGGCAATGCGGCCTGTGTTCCTGACCGACTGGCGCCAGCGCAACCAGACCTTTTTCTCGGCCCTTCAGGTTCAGCGCAACGTCATGTTCATGATCCTGACGCTGATCGTGCTGGTCGCCGCGCTGAACATCATTTCGGGATTGTTCATGCTGGTCAAGGACAAGAGCGCCGACATCGCGATCCTGCGCACGATGGGCGCGACGAGCGGTTCAATCATGCGCATCTTCTTCATGACCGGAGCGGCGATCGGCGTCGCCGGCACAATCGCCGGCGTCATGCTCGGCATCATCGTGTGCATGAATATCGAGCCGATCCGCCAGTTCTTCTCGTGGATATCGGGGCGGACAATATTCAATCCCGAGATCTATTTCCTCAGCCAGTTGCCAGCGCGCATGGACATGGCGGAAATCATATCGGTCGTCCTGATGGCGCTGATTCTCTCCTTCCTCGCCACGCTCTTTCCGGCCTGGCGCGCAGCCAGGCTCGATCCTGTCGATGCGCTGAGATATGAATGAGGGTGGCAGAAAATGGGTATACGCCTCAAGCAGGGTGAGCGCTCCTTCGCGCACCCATCCGGCTAGTTTGCAATCCTTGAAAAGATAAATTTCACGATTGGGCAGACTTCTGGCACGTTCGAATGCTGCAGCGATCTTGCCTTTGCGCATGAATCCGTTGAGTGCCGCGACAATGGAGCGTGTTCTCCGGATTGTTCGTGAGTAAAGTATCGCTTCCCAATTTTGGGTGAGACACAAAATAAATTGAAATAGCGATTCATCAGTTGGCTCTGATTGTCGATTTTTGACCGAGCCGGATACAAGCTAATTCCGGGGAGATGGCCGTTCAACCCGCATCCCGTGAAACCAATCGGTTACGGTCATGGGGACATGCTTCACCTTGGCCACCACTTGTCCACCTGGATAACGCCACCCTCTACCAATTCGGTGCAGAGGAAGTGTGAAAGTTCACCGCGCCGGATCACCGCGGCGCTCAGCCTGCCGGTCCGATATGCTCCTGTATCCAAAGCTATTCGGTTCGAGTAAATTTCGGGCCGTAGCGACTGCGTGATCGTGTGACCATGCATGACGACGTAGTCGAAGGCTTCGCTATGGTCGAGAAAGCCCGCCCTGATCCAGCGCAAATCATCCTCGCTTTGTTTTGCGAGCAGCACTCCAGGACGGATTCCAGCATGCACAAAACAGTAACGACCAATCTCCATGAATGTCAGCGCATTTTCCAGCAGATCGGCGTGGTGGGGAAAGGTGCGGCGGATATCCGCGGCGATATTCTTGAAATCCGGCACCGGACTGTCGGAATATGCGCTGACGGTTGCAACCCCTCCCCAATCCATCCAGTTGGCAGTGTCTTGATCGGTGAGCGTACCACGAAGCAACTCGCGCAGATAAAAATCGTGGTTCCCGAGAATAAGCCGAGAGCCGGGATATAGATCCAGCGTCAAGGCGACCCGATCAAGCACCTTTGGGCTCTGTGGACCACGGTCGATCAAGTCACCAAGGAAGATGATGATCGGTTTGGATAGCTGGCCGTGCGAAGCAGCCGCGATGTAACCAAGCATTGCTTCAAGGAGATCAGCACGCCCGTGGATGTCGGCAATTGCATAAATGTCTGGAGATACGCTGTCGGTGGTGGTCACTTTTTTCCTGCGGGTACAACTTGATCCGGGGCGTTATCCCATGTGCTTGCTACATATCAAAGCTTGAAGCAATGATAACCGGAACAACGCTGAGCTCAGTCGTACACAAATCGTTATTGGGCGACGAGCCACCTCGGTGATCGGAGATAGCCGCAGCCGAATAGCATCATTTCTTATATCCCGCCAAAACTGCAGTTTGAACAGTGTCGAGTGCGGTCATGCAACGATCGGGACTGTATGAAACTTCTCCTGCCGAGGCCCGTGACGCGTATGGGTTTTTCCGCGCCCCGTGGTCCCGCCCGCTTCAATTCCGCAGGCAATCGCCCCATGCTCAGCAGCGTTCGAACAGGCGCAATCTTTCCCAGTCGGTGACAGCGGTCTCGAATGCGTTGAGTTCCCAGCGGCCACTGTGCAGATAGTGCGCGATGACGCTGCTGCCCAAACCCGCCCGCAACGCTTCCGAAGTCTCCAGGTGCTGCAAGGCCTGGCCCATCGTTCTCGGGATGCGCGCGACCTCGGTCGCGCCATAGGCGTCGCCGACATGCTCGGGCGCTAGTTCCAACCTGCTCTCGATGCCCGCGAGCCCACTGGCGATCAATGCCGCGAAGGCGAGATAGGGGTTGGCGTCGGCGCCGGGAACCCGGCATTCGAAGCGCAGCGAAGGACCGTGGCCGAGCACGCGGAAGGCCGTCGTGCGGTTGTCGACCGACCAGGCCAGCCGCGTCGGCGCGAAGGTACCTTCCGTGAAGCGTTTGTAGGAGTTGATGTTGGGCGCATAGAAGAATGTCGCGGCTGGTGCATGGGCGATGGCGCCGGCCAGAAAATGCCTGAAGGTGGCGGACATTCCACCCTCGGACGCCGGATCGTGAAAGGCCGAGCCGCCACTTGTTATATCGCGCAGCGAAATATGGACATGACATGAACTGCCCGACAGCTTCTCGTCGAGCTTCGGCATGAAACTGATGGACTTGCCCATCTGATGGGCGATCTCCTTGCAGCCGTTCTTGTAGAGGACAAGGCGATCGCAGGTTTCCAGAGCCTCGGCATATTGCAAATTGATTTCCTGCTGACCGGGACTGCACTCGGCCTTCGAACCTTCGACGGGAATGTCTGCTTTCTCCATCAGCGTGCGGATCGCGCGAATATAGGGCTCGTCCTTGGTGGTCTGGAAGATGTGGCCATCCTCCGGATACCAACTGGAGAACTTCAGATTTTCATATTTGCGCGCCCTCGCCTCGTCGAAGGTCTCATTGAACAGGTAGAATTCGAGTTCCGCCGCCATGTCGGCGGCAAGCCCCATGTCGGCCAGCCTTTGCAACTGGTGACGCAGCAGCTGGCGCGGCGAATGGTCGAGCACCGCACCATTGCGGCTGGTGACGTCCGCCAGAATGATCGCCGTCTTCTCCAGCCAAGGTATGGCGCGTGCCGTGGAGAGATCCGGCACCAGGGCAAAATCGCCATAGCCCTTCGCCCAGGAGGCGCTTTCGTATCCGGGTACCAGCGTCATCTCCATGTCCGTCGCCAGGAAATAATCACAGAACAGCTGCCGGCAGGCACCGGTCTCCAGAAAGAAACGCCCGGTCAGGCGCTTGCCGATCAGCCTGCCCTGCATGTCGGTCATTGCCACGATCACCGTGTCGATCGCCCCCTCGCCAATCGCCTGGCTGAGCTGCTTCAGCGTCAGCCGACCCGCGATCGGCAGGCGCGAGGCCACCGATGTCTGATCGCGGTCTGCAAAAGGTGATGGATCGAGACGTAGCGCGGGGTCGTAGTTCATGTCGGTCCTCCGATTTCAGTTAGGTTCGTGCGTCAGATGTGTTGTGGCTGCGATTGCGTCTCGGCGGCGCGGGTGCGGAAGAACACCGCCCCCTTCCCAAACCTGGCGACTACCATCATCACCAGGCTTACGAGTACGATGGCGATGAGCGACAACAGGGCGGCCGGCTCAAGTTGGCGGATCGAGACAATCGCGATCGCCAGCAAGGTGGCACCCCCGATAGTCGGGATCAGGCCAAGGCTGATCAGGTTGCGCGTGTTTGCTGTGACGGTGGCGCGAAATGCCCAAGTCACCGTAAAGCCCGTCACCGCGTAGAAAAGCGCGAACATGATACCGACCACGCTGACGACGGTGTCGAAGGCGCCGGCGACCGAGGACAGAAAGACATAGAGCCAGGTCATCACGATCATGGACACGCCGAAGATGATCGTCGCCTTGGCCGGCGTGCGGTATTTCGGGCTGATCTCGCCAAGCACTCCTGGCAGCAACCGGTCTCGGGCCATGGCGAAGGAAATGCGGGCCGCACCGACCAGGAAGGCCTGCGTGGTGCCGAGGATCGACAGCACGATGGCGAGCGCCATCGCCTTGTCCCAGGGGGAGCCGACCAGCTGATGGGCAATGAAGATCAGCGCCGAATCCTGATGCGCGCTGATATCGGCCAGAGATGCCGCACCCTGCAGTGTCACGACAAGTATGGTGTAATAGACGCCCAGGATCGCAACTGACCACAGCGCCGCCCGGCCAGGATTGACCTCCGGCCGTTCGGTCTCTTCGTTAAGATAAATCGACGTATCCCAGCCGGTGAAAAGATAGACGGCGATAATCATGCCGGCGACCAGGCTGCCGGCGCCGCCGACGCCTTTCGGCGACAGCCACTCCCATGTCGGCGTCACCGTGCCTTCGCGCTTCAGGATGAACACGACATAGACGCCGATCACGCAGAAGCTGATCAGGATCAGGTGTTCCATGAGGGAGATGAAGGTCTGGAACCTGGCCGTCATGTGGATGCCGACGATGGCATAGATTACCGTGATGCTGCCGAGTAGCGTTGCCGAGATCACCTCGCCCCACGCATTCGAAACATCGGCGAAGCCAAGCAGCGTGAGTATGGCGGGGCCGATGGGGAGGATGTCGCTGACGGTGCCGAGTAGGTACCCCGCCAGCATGACGCAGCCGACCAGATACCCAAGATAGGGACTGACGGCGCGGCCAACCCAGACATAGGCGCCGCCGGCATTCTGTTGCCACATGTTGAGCCGGTGATAAGACCAGGCGATGGCGAGCATGGCCGTGGTGGTAGCGATAATGGAGAGGCCACCGGCATAGGCAGTCGCCGGAATGAGCAGCCCCAGCGAGACGGCCGTGGCCTGCCCCGGAGCCGAGGAGGCGATGGAGATGAGGACGCTTTCCCAGATGCGGATAGCTCCTGATTGCAAGCCCGGCGATGCACTGTCCGTATGGTCTGTCATGGATTTGACTCCCTGGATGGATCGAAGCGCGCTGGTTCCAGATGGATCAGCGATGCGGATTGCGAAGGCGCGCCCGGCGGACCGGGCATGGTCATCTGCTCTTCAGAGGTCGGCGGCTATGCGTGGCAGCGGCCGGGTGAGGATACGCGTACGGAAAAGAAGGTAGAGGCAGCCAACCGTCAGCCAGCCAAGGCCAAGTTCCACCGCCAGCCGATCGAGGCTGAAGAACAGCCAGCCGCAAAACAGCGCGCCGACGATGCCGGCGAGCGCGGCAAGAATGGGGCGTTCGCGCCCTTCACCACGCAACACGCAGGCAACGACGCAGAGGTTGACGGCGAAAAAGGCCGTGAAGGCGCCGAAGTTGATGAACGAGGTCGAGGTCGCGATGTCGAACCTGGCAGCACCCAGCATGACCAGGCCAACCAGCACGATATTGACCGCCGGCGTCTTGAAGGAAGGATGGATATAGGCAAAGCCGATAGACGGCAGGATCCGGTCGCGGCCCATCACATAGAGCAGCCGCGAGGCACTGGCCTGCGCGCAGAGGCCGGCGGCGAAGAAGGCGATGATGACGACGACGGTGAACACTGCCTTGAACGTCTCGCCACCGATCTGGCCGACGATTTCATAGGCCGCCCCGTCGACGCTGGCATAATCGAGTGAGGGATGCACCAGCATCATGAAATAGGCGGTGGCCAGGAAGATGGCGCCGCCGAGCAACGTGGCGAACATGATGGCGCGCGGAATGTTGCGGCGCGGGTCGATGGTTTCCTCCGAAAGCGTCGAGATCGCATCGAAGCCAAGGAACGAATAGCAGGCAACCGCCGCTCCCGCCATCACCAGTGGCAGGGTCGTCGCGTCATTGAAGAGCGGCCGTGAGGAAACCAGCGTGCCGACCTGCGGTGTGTTGAGCGCGAACTTGATGCACAGATAGATCAGCGCGACAACCACCACCAGCTGCACTGCCATGATCGCCAGGTTGATCTGATCGGTCAGCTTGATGCCCAGCGTGTTGATGATCGTCGACAGTGCAGCAACCGCGATCACCCAGATCCAGAAGGGCACGTCGGGCGCCAGTGTCGAGAGGCCGGTGGCGGTCAGCAGACAGATCACCATCGGGATGAAGAAATAGTCGAGCAGCAGTGCCCAGCCGACGGCAAACCCTGCTATCGGACCGAATACGCTCGAGGCATAGGTATAGGCCGACCCCGCCTTCGGATTGCGCGCCGCCATATAACCATAGCTGGCGGCGGTGAGCATCATCGCCGCTGTGGCCACGACATAGGCGAGAGCGACGGCGCCGCCGGTCTTAATCGCGATCGCACCCAATGTCGCGATCACCACCATGGGTGACATGTAGGAGAGGCCGAACATGGTGGCCGATGTAGCGCTAAGACGCCGGTCCAGCGTCGGTTTTGCGTCTGTCATGGATTCGTTCCCATTGTTATTCAGCCGGTTTTCCGGCTTGTTCCCCGCCCGTCGAGCGGGCTTGTTTTTCGTTGCGGGGGCGCACATGCATCCTTGCCAGCACGCTCCGTATTCCTAGGGCTCCTTGGGCGCGCCGCATCGTAGGGGTCCGAAGCGGCGCGCCTGCGGACTTCGCCCGGACCCGTCAACAGTCCGGGCTGATTGCATTCGGTCAGGCGGCTTCCTTGCGGGCCGAGGCGTAGACCTGATCGAGGATTTCGCCGAGCGTTGCGACGAGCGCTTCGATCTCCCGCGCGGTCGAAATAAAGGGCGGCGCCAGCACCACGGATGAGCCAAGCGGGCGGATGATGAAGCCGCGATCGCGCGCCGCCTTGGCAATACGCTCGCCGATGCGCAGATGGCCGGCGAAAGGCGCCTTGCTTGTCTTGTCCGAGACCATTTCCAGCGCCCCCATCAGCCCGACGCCCCTTGCCTCGCCGACCATCGGATGCTGGGCGAGCTGGTCCAATCCGCTCTGCAGCACACTGCCGACATTGCGGATGTCATCGAGGACACCCTCCTCGGTGATGATACGGATCGCCTCCAGCGAGATGGCGCAGCCGACCGGATGCCCACCGGTGGTGAAACCGTGCGGAAACTCCTCGAAGGCTTCAGCCGCCGCCAAGGCGCGACGGTCGATGTCTTTAGACAGCATCACCGCGCCCATCGGGAAATAGCCGGCCGACATGCTCTTGGAGGCCACCATGATGTCGGGCTGCATGCCCATCGTCTGCGTTCCCCACAAATTGCCGGTGCGGCCGAAACCGCAAATCACTTCATCGGCGACCAGCGGAATGCCATGACGCTTCAAGATCGGCTGGATGTGGCCGAAATAGTTCTGCGGCGGCACGATCACACCACCGGCGCCCATAACCGGCTCCGCGAACATTCCGGCAATGGTTTCCGGCCCCTCCGCCTCGATCGTCACTTCGAGATTGGCGGCGAGCCGGGCGCAGAACTCGTCATCGCTTTCGCCCGGCGCGGCATAGCGGTAGGCATGCGGGCAGTCGAGTACGACGATCTCCGGCAGCGGCAGGCCAAAAGCCTTGTTATAGTCCTTGGCGGTCAGCGACGCCGCCATCACGGTCGCGCCGTGATAGGCATTCTTGCGCGTCAACAACTTGCGGCGTTGCGGCTGCCCGTCATGCGCCCACATCATCCACAACAGCTTGACGACCGATTCATTGGCCTCCGAACCTGAATTGGTGAAGAACGCCCGGCTCATCGGCACGGGCGCCAGCGCCAGCATCCTTTCGGCAAGCGCGATCGATGGCTTGGAGTTACGGCCGAAGAAGGTGTGGTAGCCCGGCAGCTCCGCATACTGGCGCGCCGCCGCATCGGTCAGGCGTTGCTCGGAGAAGCCCAGCGTCATGTTCCAGAGGCCGGAATTGCCCTCGAAATAGCGCCGCCCGCCCGTGTCCACGATATAGGCACCTTCACCCCTTTCGATCACCACCGGCCCGTCTTGCCGCAGCGAAGGCAGGTCGCTGAATGTGTGAAAGAAGCTCTCGGCCTCGCGCCGCTCCCAGGACTGAATTGCTGTGGTCATTTTCTCGACTCCTCCGAAACCCGATGACCAAGCAAAACAGTCAAATTGCGTTTTGTCAATAAATAATGCATTTTTATTACAGACGACTTGCGACACGTCGCGGACGAGTGTATCTCCGAGATAGAGCTTAAGCTCGCAGATAAACTTGAGAATAAGGCACTCCATCCGTGTCTGACAGACACCAAATTGCTAAATTCTCACAAAGCGTGACTATGCGCTTTTTAATATAATAGGGCATTTTCAATGGCACGATACATGCTTGGGAAAGACGACCTGGTCTATGCGGTCGAATTCATGGAAAGTCCGATCGGCTATCACAGCCCGGGCCTGCAGCGTGTGCTCAACCTGATGCGTGGTGGCGCGCTCGAGGGCAAATACGTGCTGGTCACACTCGAACCCTGTCGCCGCTGGGCGTTGGCAAGGCTTCCAGGCCGGCGCGGCGCACCGGTCAGCCTCGTTGCTGGCGTCGAATACACCGACCAGCTGGAGGCGGAGCGGGATGTGTTTCGCCGCCGCTGGCACGACTTGACCGGAACGGAACTCAAGGCCTGAAGGACCCATCATGCTCAAGATCGCCGCCTACACGGACAGGATCAGCTGCTTTCCCGGCGACACGATTGACATCAAGGTCAGCGCCATCGGTCTTCAAACCTATCGGGCCGAGCTGCGGCGCGTCATCCAGGGTGATATCAATCCGGATGGGCCGGGTTATCGCGACGAGCTGATCGCGGCCGATCTCGGTGGTCCGTTTCCCGCACGCGAGCAGAAAATTCGCCCTGGCTCCTACGGCAGGGTGGAAGGTGCTGCCGAACTCTGCCCCTCCGGCTCCTTCACCATTGCCGCCCTGATCTGGCCGACATTGCCCGGCCGGGGCCGGCAGTCAATCCTATCCGTTGGCACTCCCGAGAACGGCTGTCGCCTCTTCCTCGATGACAACGCCATGGCGTCGACAGAGCTGACAAGCGAGGGCCACACGAGTGCCGTCGCGTCCGGCGCCGCCTGCCGTGAGCACTCATGGTATGTTGTCGTCGCGACCTATGACGCCACCGCCGAGCGGCTGACAATCAGCCAGATTGCCGTGCAGCGGTTTCCGAAGATCGCCGATTCCGCATCGGATTCGGTTTCGGCGCGCGGCCACCACAACGTGTTGTCTCGCTCTCCCATCCTCTTCGGTGCGTCGATGGCGGCTGGCGGATTTCCCGGATGGTTCTTCAACGGCAAGATCGAGAATCCACGCATCTATGACGGCGCATACTCGGCAGGGCAGATCGCCCTGATCATGCTCGGCTGTGCGAGCCCGCTGAAACCGGCCGCGGACTGGGATTTCGCGGAGAACATGCGCGGCGACCGTCTTTCGGATCGTGGCCCGCACCGCCTGCACGGCCGCTTCTTCAACCTGCCGCACCGGGCCGTGACCGGGTGCGGTTGGAGCGGCGGAAGTTATCGCTGGGTCGAGGATCCCGCCTGCTATGCCGCCGTGCATTTCCACGACGACGATCTTTATGACGCCGCCTGGCAGACTGATTTCGCCGTCACGGTGCCGGCCGATATCAAGAGCGGCGTCTACGCCGTGCGACTGTTCTCCGATGAGGACGCCGAGGCTGAGTATTTCGTCGTCTTCGTCGTGCGGGCAAGGCACCGCAAGAACAGCGTCGTGTTCGTGCTGCCTACCGCCAGCTACATGGCCTATGCCAACCACCGCCTCGGCATCGATGTTTCGGAAACCGAGATCGGCACCGGCCAATTGCTGCAGCTCGACCGCCACCATCTGCACCTGCAGGAACATCCCGAACTCGGCCTGTCCCTGTACGAGGTGCACAATGACGGTTCCGGCGTCTTCTATTCGTCACGGCTGCGGCCGATCCTCGACTTCCAGCCCAAGGTGCAGGGCTTCATCGGCGGCACCGGCTCCAACATCTGGCAGTTCAACGCCGACACCCACATTCTCGGCTTCCTCGAGGATCGCGGCATCGCCTATGACGTGCTGACCGACGAGGACCTCGACCGCGAGGGCGGCAATGCTTTTGACGGTTACCGTGTTGTCCTCACCGGCAGCCACCCCGAATACACCAGCACCCGCATGCTCGATGCCTATCAGAGTTTTCTCGATCGTGGCGGCCGCGTCGCCTATCTCGGCGGCAACGGCTTCTACTGGCGCATTGCCTACAGCGAGGCACTGCCCGGCGTCATCGAATGCCGGCGCGCGGAATCCGGTATTCGCGGCTGGGAGCCGGGCACCGGCAATTACTGGCACCAGTTCACTGACGAACTCGGTGGCCTGTGGCGCCGCATCGGCCGCCCGCCGCAACAGATCTTCGGCGTCGGCATGACCGCGCAGGGCTTTGACCTGTCGTCACCCTATATCCGCAACGAAGCCAGCAACGATCCGCGCGCCAACTTCATCTTTGCTGGCGTCGAGGGCGACGTGCTCGGCGATTTCGGGCTCAACGGCGGTGGTGCCGCCGGCAACGAGATCGACCGCGCCGACCTCGCCCTGGGCACGCCGCCACATGCGCTGGTGCTGGCGTCGTCGAGGATGCATACGGATATCTACCTGATGACGCCCGAGGACCTGCTCGACCCGACACCAACCTGGTCGGGAACCCAGTGCGATCTCATCCGTGCGGACATGGTATTCTTCGAGACGCAGAGCGGCGGCGCCGTCTTCTCCACCGGCTCCATCGCCTGGGCCGGCGCCATGGCCTGGAACGCCTATGACAACCAAATCGCCGACATTACCGAAAATGTCGTGCGCCGCTTTGCCGCCGAGAAGGGGTTTGGCTGAGCCGCGAAAAGGCCTCAGTCGGCCTCGCCGCCGATCCGGACACGGCCGGAGCGCACCGATTCCAGGTCCTCCTCCAGATGGACGAAGGTTTCCTCGCGTGAGATTTGGAGATGTATCCGCATCAGCGCCGCGGCGAGCTGGTGTTCGCCGGCCTTTAACGCCGCCATGATGCCGCGATGCTCCGCGAGAGACTGGCGGATGCGTTCTCGCCGGCCAAAACCGAGATATTCGTTGACCCGGCGGATGTTGTTCTGTCGTTCGATCGCCGCGACAAGGCTGGCCGATCGGGCACCCTGCGCGATCATCAGATGGAATTTCGCGTCGAGCTCGAACAGGCGCCGACTATCCATCGTTTCCATGGTATCGATGGCCCGCGCATGCTCGCCGTCGAGAGCCTCCATCACGCTCCGGTCAACCTCATAGAGATCCGACAGGATCGCTGCCGGCTCGACTATCTGGCGGAAGCGGTATCCGTCATCGAGCGCGGCAGCGCCGACATCCGCAAAGATCCAGCCGCGACCGGGCGACGGTTCGGCAAGCTGGTCGCGCATCAGTCGGCGCAAGGTCGAGGTCAGGCCGCCCGGTGTGGCATTGTAACGCGCCAGCAGCGCCCGCTCGCTGATGACGCCATCCAACGCGCCAAGCGCCATGTCGCGCATCACCGTTTCATCGAGCGAAAGTGTAACCACTTGCCCTTGGGCGGCGTCGGCCCTGCTTGCTTCAAGCAATCGGAAACCGCGGTTCGCCTCGTAGCTGACAACGCCCTCGCGTTGCAATTGCACCAGAGCCCGACGCACCGGCGTGCGTGATACGCCGAGAATGGCAGCAATCTCTGCCTCGTTGATTCGCTCTCCGACTTGAATTCCCTCGAAGAACTGGGCCCGAAGCTGATTGCGAATACGTTCCTGAAGCGGCGAGACTGCGGTCATGCACAATCCGTAGCATTGTGTTTTGCGTGCGTATAGTACCGACGAAAGCTGGAAGCGCATTTCACCCGCTTCTTCGTCGGCGTCGTTTTTCGCATCGAGAATATAGAGCTGCTCCCTAGCACGCCTATGTCAGGTCGCTGTTCGCCGCCGTCATCGGGCCGCGTATCCTTTTTCGTCTCAGCCTCGTCTTGGAAATGACGTGCCGGCCAAATTGGTGGTCGGCAATCCCAGGAAGCAGGAGACCGACGAAATGGCGAGTAAACAAAGCGAAGCGAACAAGAAGCACTACGAGACGATTGCAGCCCACGCGCAAAGCGGCGAACAACTGTCGCCCGAGGAGGCCGCCGCCTGGAGCGATGCCGAATGGACCAAGCTGACGGCTGAACCGGGCGGCGTCGACTTTCTGGAGATGGAGGTCGGCGGCAAGCCGGCACTGTGGATCGTCCCGAAAGGCGCGGCGCTTGATCGAGTCATCTTCTATATTCACGGCGGCGGATTTGTCGGCGGCTCGATCTACACGCATCGAAAGATGATCGCCCATCTCGCCAAGGCGACCGGTTGCCGAGCTCTCGCCATGAGCTACGACTTTGTTCACCAGCGGCGGCACTATCCCGCCCAGCGCAATCAGGCCGTTGATGTCTATCGCTGGCTGCTGGATCAGGGCATCGAGCCTCGACATATCGCAGGCGCCGGGGATTCAGCCGGCGCTGCAATTCTTTTTGGCGCACTCCTGGTGGCTCGTGATCGAGGGCTGCCGCTTCCGGCGGCGATCATGAGCATCTCAGGATGGTTCGACATGACGGCAAGCGGCGCGAGCTACCAGTCAAACAGCCAGAAGGACCTCTTCTTCCAGAGAGAAACGGTTCAGTGGCTGGCCGGCATGGTGCTTGCCGGGGCAGACCCACGCGATCCCTATGCAAGTCCGCTCTTCGCAGATGTCACGGGCTTCCCGTCAATCTTCCTGCAGGCCGGCGGTGATGAAACACTACTCGACGACAGCCGCGTCTTTGCCGAGCGCGCTAGAGCTGCCGGTGTCGATGTAAGGCTCGATGTATTTCCGCAGATGCTTCATTCCTTCCAGATGATGGCCGGCCGTGCGCCGGAGGCGGACGATGCGATCGCCAGGCTCGCCGCGTGGGTAAGGCCCAAGCTCGGGCTTCCCGGGACAGAAAGCAACGCCTCGTGATTTCAGCAAGGCACAGGGCCGGCGAACAGGATTTCCTTTGCTTTGTCGGCTCGGATAGGATGAACGCGCGGAGGAAGCTTGCGACAAAGGTCGCAGCGACCTCAGCGATCTTGGATGGATAAATCATGAAATCGCAGCCGCGCGTCAAATCCACCGGCCTCTTCGATGTCCGATATGCCGATTTTCTCAAGACGGTCTCGCATCTGCGTGGCCAGCTTCATCGCTATTGCGCGCGTATGACCGGCTCGGCCATGGATGGCGAGGATATCATGCAGGAAGCGCTGTTCGAGGCCTATTGCAAGGTCGATCAGCTGCAGGATCCGCGAGCTTTGCAGGGGTGGTTATTCCGTATTGCACACAATCGCTGCATCGACTTTCTGCGCAATCGCAAAGCCCGGGAGCGAGCCGAGGCGAACTATGCGCAGGAGAAGATCATCCTGCCGGTCGAGCCTAGTGGTTTCGGCGCTGGCCGGGCGATCGAGCGCCTGGTCATTCATCTGCCACCGAAGGAGCGAGCCTGTGTGCTGCTGAAGGATGTGTTCGACTATTCGCTGGACGAGATTGCCGAATTGGTGGGTTCGACTGTCGGCGGCGTCAAATCGGCGCTCAATCGTGGCCGAATGAAGCTTGCCTTCTTGCCGGCATCACCTGCAGTACCTCCCGCGGCTGTCGCGCCCGATCCCCAGTTGGCGCGGCTGCTCGACCGCTATGTCGATCTGTTCAATCAACGCGACTGGGACGGCGTTCGCGCCCTTGCAAGCGCCGACGCTAGATTGCGCGTATCCGATTGCTTCAACGGCCTGCTGGTCGATTCACCTTATTTCGCCGAGTTCGAGCGGGCACAGGCGCCCTGGCGGATCGACATCGGCGATGTGGAAGGCGAGGCCGTGCTGATCGTTCTGTTCGAGCGGCACGATGGCTGGATTCCAACCTATCCCGTGCGCGTGCGTGTCCGAGATGGCTTGATCGACGCTATTACCGATTATTACGCCTGCCCATGGTTGTTTCCGGCGGCAGACAATGTTCGCGTCAATGGCCGACCGATTTTCGATGGCACTGAGAAACGCTCATAGCGGGAGGCCGCCGTATCGGTTGTTTAAACGGGATCAGACCGAGGTTGTGCGGCGCTTCCACATATGTCGGCATTCAGCGCTATGCGACAAGGAGATCTATAATATCTAAGGCGAATTCAGTTCAAACAACGAGTAGTCCTGCCGAACGGCCCTGAGCGACAAGGGTGAATTTGGTTGCTATAGGAAATCACCAAGGCTGCAATTCGATTTTCCTGCCCACCCGTAACCTCATCTGTCTGGACTTTCGATGAACGAACACATGAAATCCGTTGAGCTTCATAAGGCGTTTCGTTTGATCAATCACGGTCCAACCGTGCTCTTATCAGCCCGGCACGCCGGTATCGACAATGTCATGGCTGTAGCCTGGTGCTGTGGGCTCGACATTGATCCTCCAAAACTTACCGTCGTCGTGGACCAGATTGCCCAGACCCGTTCATTGATCGAGGCAACCGGACACTTCCTCGTCCAAGTGCCGACAGTTGCGCAGCTTGAACTGACACGCGAGGTCGGAACACGGACATTGTACAAGGAACCGAACAAGCTCGAGACAGCGGGTGTCTCGACTTTCGAAATGCCCGGCCACGATCTACCTTTTGTCGAAGGCTGCTCTGCCTGGCTCGCCTGCAAGCTGATGAGCGAGCCGCATATTCAGAACACCTACGATCTCTTCATCGCGGAAATAACTGCGGCCTGGGCCGATGAGCGCGTGTTCCGGGATGGGCATTGGCATTTTGAAACTGCTGACCCCCAGTGGCGAAGCCTTCACCACGTCGCAGGCGGGCATTTTTACGCGATTGGAGAGCCCCTTTCCGTTGCCAGCGGAGCAGGCTGAAATCGCCCCGAGGCAATGCGAAGGCTGCTACCGCTGAAATGCGAAAATCGTTGAATAGGTGGCCGTGACGACGAAGAGCTGAGCGCTTGGGAGAGGTTGGAACATGATGAAGAACCCGATTGACGTGCTTGACGAGTCCGGGTTGCGGACTGGTGAGGTGCTTTCCCGATCCGACATACACCGGCTGGGAAAGCCACACAGGGTCGTGCACCTCTATCTCTTTGACGTAAAAGGTCGATTGCTTCTCCAGCGCCGCTCACTGACAGTCGATCATTTTCCCGGCGCATTGACCATTTCCGTGCTTGGGCACGTCGATGCGGGAGAGACCAGCATGGATACGGCCGAAAGGGAGCTGGAAGAAGAGCTTGGTCTTTCGCGCGACAGAGTGTCGAGCCGCTTCCTGTTCTCGTACAGACGCGACGCGGTATTGAGCGACGACTATATTGATCGCCAGTTCAACGACGTCTATGCCGCATGGGGACATTTCACGCTTTCAGATGTGGCGGTCGACAATAGCGAAGTGGCGGGCGTGAGCCTGGTCGAGTTTCCTGAATTCATTGCGATGGCATCCGATCCAGGCAGCGCTCTTGCCGATGTCTACCGTGATGAGGCAAGAGATGTCGCTTATTTCCTGTCAAAGCAATTCGCAACCGTCGATCACCTAACCGCAATTTGAGGCACCGAGATATGGGTAACAAAACCCGGCGACACTCTGCCTGGCAATTCCTTTCGCTACCCCTTCGACTTCTCATAGCCCTCCTCGTCGTCATCAGCGAGATCGCTCGACCGCTCTATCGGCCATTCGTGACATGGTTCGCCTCGCTCTCCATTGTGGAGCACTTCAGTGCGCTGGTTGGTTCGTTGCCGCGAGCTGTCATTCTCGTCTTGTTCGTGGTGCCGCTGGCCGTCGCGGAGCCATTGAAGATTTATGCTTTATTCCTCATCGCCAAAGGTCATGTCGCCTCCGGGATCGTGATAATCGCATTGGCCTACCTGATGAGCTTCCTCCTGGTCGAGCGCCTTTTCCATGCAGGCCGCGAGAAGCTGCTGACCTATGACTGGCTCAAATGGATCATGGATCGCGTTGAAACCGTTCGAAACTGGGTTTCCGAGATCAAAGTCAGCGCGATCGCGACAGTGCGCGGCTGGCTCGCATTCCTTGGGTACTAGGAGACCGAATGGCCCTTGACCGAAGGCTTTTGAAATTGCCTCGGCCTGACATGCTTCAACGCGAGTGAGGCACTGAGAGCGTCAGCCTGGCATGACGGAAGCCCTGTGTTGGGCGTAGAGCAGCTCTGCCAATTTCGAAGTGCACAGATCTTCGCCAAACTGCTAAAATTATGGGCAGAAAGAAGATGAGGTATTCGAAATGACCGTAGTCAGCAAACTCTCCAGATTCATTGAACTCCGCCGTGCCTATCGCGAACTACAGCAGATCAGTGACGCGGGCCTGAAGGACATCGGCTTGTCGCGCGGCGCCGTCAAAAGTGCCGTATACGGCAAGTAATCAGGCGCTTGTTCGCAGCTTGTGCGACCGCCGAAGTGGTGAACTCCATTTAAAACCATCCCGTTTGCCATTTAGCGATGGCGCGCAAATGGTTTAAATTGGTGAGGCGCTTCATGGACCTGTCTCAGCCTGTTTGGACCGATGCCAAGCGGCGCGCTTGTCGAAGCTGACCTGTCTCTTCAGACTGCAGTTTCCACTCGATGCGAAATCGAATAATCTCTCTTCGTGACAGATGGTCAAAGAGAGCATTAGGGATGTCCAGGCTGCCGATCTACGACGGACTCACGAAGGCAATTGCCTTCGGCATTCTGATTATTTTTCCCGCTGTTTTCTGTGTTTCCTGCTCGACAGTCGGCCGAACTGGTGGCCAATCTGGCTCCGCAGCCGCGAGCAATTCGGCAGATCCCGCCACCGCCAAAGAAAAAGCGGCCGAGCGTCGACGATGGTCCGAGAGGGTGGAGCGCGATAATCAGCTGGATCCAAGCGGGTCGGCACCGGGCTCCTACGGCTCTTTCGGTCCTCGTTTCACTTGGTAAGCAATGGGTTTCCAAACTACTCTGTCAGTGTTCGAACCTGATTGAACGGATCTTCGTCCAACAATACCTGACTAGCGAACCCGTGCTGGATCGATTTCGAGCGGCACGGGCGAAGAACCGTGACCGTTATCCTGCTCTCGCCTAGCTTAATTTAATTTCCATGTAGCAACTCCCGTTGTCCATCGATGCAAAAGCGATCTTAGATCAGCACAGTGAGGACACCGTGAGGGTAAAGCGCCCACTACACCTCACGCGCAAGACGGAGCTCGACCCGAATTGACGAAGGATGAGCGCCGGCAGTTCACGAGAACTGCCCAGCGGGAACGAGACATGAATGTCGACAACAGGCGAACTGAAAGTTCGCTCGCCGGTTGCGACCGGCGGAACCAGATGCCCATCCGAATTCATGGCCGAGTGCTGACAGGACCTGCGAGATAAGCGAAACAGGCGCATCATGCTTTTAATTCGGCAGCATCGCGCTCCGAAACGGATACAACACTTCAGTTCGGCTACGAAGGCCAAAGTTAGTGTCGGGCTGTATTGAGAGTGATCCGATCGGCGTCTGGTGCGGCCCGTTTGACGCCGCTGACAGGCGTTACGAAGCGATGAATTTCACCGTTACGCCGCGTTGCCGAAAGTAGGCCTGCATAAGCTTTCTGCCGGAACGATTATTGTGCGCGAGCCTGGCCGGATCGAATAGAGCTTCCTTCAACCCGGCTTGCGCCAAGGCTGCCTTGAGAGCCGAGATATGCAAGTCGATGTCGGCATTATCCGCCTGGAGCGATTCATAAATGCGGTTGGTGATATCTGCTACGGTCGGTTCGCTCACTATTGCACTCCTGTTATTACTTCGCTGGCACTTACCACATTTTTCGGCCTGACCTTATTGTGGTGAAGCACGCCCAAGTCAATGAGTGACGATAGGGTGTCGCTGTATTCGCTGCCCGAGACGTGGCGCCACGAATGGACAACCGGCCCGGCCCCGCGCGTTTCACACATCGCGGCTGCTTCGCGCCAGAAGCAGCCATCATGCCGACCATGAGCGCCACATTGTTCAATTCATATGCCTCGCAGTTGATGGCCTGCCAGATCGATGGCTATAAGTCTCGACGAGTTATTTGAGGAGAATTAACGCGTGCCTGACATCGAGCTGGTTTTTTCCGAAAGCCGGATGCGCGCCTTCGTCCGGGAGCATCTATCTGGATGTGTCATCGCCAAAGACGGCAACGCAGCTTTTTCAGGCTCGCCCGATGGTGATCTTTTCGATTACCTACGCAGCCAACTGCGACAACTTTTTATCAAGCATTCCTCTTTCGCAAACGATGAATTCCGCTTCAAACAGCATAGATACCCTGATTGCACGGAGATCTTCTTGGTCGATCAATTCGCGGGGCTGGGCCATCTGAAAATGCTCACGCTTCCGCTGAGAGACGCACCGGAGCCGGCCTATCGGTTGACCATCGGTTATCAGAGTTTCTTCGTGTTGGGAGACGCACACATTCCTCCCTCACCAGAGCTCAAAAAGTTTTATAGCTCGACGATAAATGCCGCCAAAAAACGGACGCAGAGGCTAGACGTGGTCGAAGGTCGCAGCATGTGGTTTGAAAGTGATCTTTTGAAATCTGCTCCCAATACACTGGACACTGTTAGAGCCGCATATCGTCTTTGACGAGGCTTACGGCCGCTCGTCCATTTCGGGTCAAGAGCGGACCAACGCCTCCCGAGAGCTCCGGCTTTTCACGCTCGGGGTCAGGCCTGAGGCGGAGTCATAGAAATGATAACGCACGATGGGTTCGAAATAGTAAGACGTTTCAAGATCTATCTTTGCTTCGTCTGGTCAGCGCCAAGCGGGAAGTGCGGGCCAAATTGCGGTGGCCCTCAAAGGCCAAGGCAACTACTCATCTCCCGGTGTGTTTGGAGCGGCGCAAAGCGCTCGCCATCCATCATTGCTTCAAGTCATCCTGAATTTCGGACATAAATATGCGAAGATAACTCATGTGATCGCGGAAATCGCCGTTGGGAGGGATGCAAGATGCGTGCGCCAGCAGGTTCTGTTACGGGGCTTTGCTCAGCCTCTGCTACTATGTTTGCGGTGGGTATGGCGTTTCTTGGCTACTGGGGCGTTTATGAGCCCGGCCACTGGCGCGACACCGATTTTGTCGTTGTACTTTTGGCGCTCGTCGGATTCGCAGCGCTTGGTTCGGTGCCCTGGATTGTGACGGCCCCAGTGGCGGAAGAGGGTGACGAGAAGGTTGTAACCGCCAGGCGAGCATTTGCGACGGGAGTAGCTTTGGTCTGGCTATCCGTGCTCGTCGCAGCGCTCGTCTAGCCTCGCTGCAGTGCTACTGTCTGGCGCTTAAATTCCGCTTCGGCCACTCGGCATACGGCTGCGCTTGCAGGAGCCGCTATCACCTTTGCTGAAAACACGCGGAGCAAGGTTCAAACTCAGTTCCTACCGGAATTCAACATCGCCCCGCGGCTCCTTTGCGATGGCGATGTTTCCAGCCGGTCCACGGCTGCGCGGGAATTCATGCGTGAGATCGCAATCGAAACACTGCATTCCAGAATTCGGTGGCTTCGAAAGCCCAATCGAACTTGGGAACGAAACGTTGATCGGGCGTCGCGATGACAGCTTCGACCAGCAGCTTTGCATCATCGAGCTTGGGATTGGCTCGATTGGTTCGTAGAATGGCGAGCACGACCGAACTGCGTTCGTCGTCCGCAATGGCCAGCTGGACCAGATGACGGTAGGTCCTGTCTTTGAAGAAGATTACGGCCGCCGCCCGCTGCAGCTCAGCATGCTCTGCGTCGGTGATAAGCGAAAGCTCCAGGCAACGCGCCAGGGTTGCCTGAACATTGACAAGGGGTTCGCTGGTGGGAAGATATCCCATCTCCGCCGGTGCGTGTGACTGTGCGACGTCCGAATCGTTTTTCAGGCGGCCGGCGGCATAATCTTCATAGATCTTGCCAATGCCGGTCATGCCAAAAGCCGCACATTCTGCCGCTCTTAGTGCCCCCATGCTTGCCGCGCCGAACACATGAACGCCCTTCGAAAGCGCATAGAGAATTTCCTTGTGCCAGATGGGCGGCACATATTCATAAACGCCGTCGATTAGTCCGATGACATTGGCCCCGGCCTCCACAGCCCGGTAAAAATCACCCTGCCGCGCGGGAGGCCGCAACTGGTAGTGGGAGGTCGGCTGCAGATCGGCGCCATGAAGGGTTGGGCCTGCGAAAATCAATCTCATCGTGAGTTCAATATCTTTTTCAGTGCCCGTGGGCCGATCCGTTGTCGGCGACTGCCATCGGGATTTTCCAATCCCGGAACGAGGACTTTCGCGACGCTGAATTCTGTCTCATGCGGGTTCATTTCAACAACGACCGCCGATGTAATTCCGGCGGCTTTCAGCCTTGCAATCACGATCCTCAGCATTTCGGCGATGGTTCCCCCGAAACCGCTGCCGACTGCCAGGGGCTGCGGCTCAAAAAACAGTGCCGCACGCAGATGTTCGGGCAAAGGCCTGGAAAAGGTATGGGGATCTATGTCGTCCCGGGCGCCGCTGATATGGGTTAGCCTGGATTGCGCCGCTTCGGTGATGGCCCGAATGGCAGCACGTACCGGATTGGGGTGGGCGCCGGCGCCATGCGTCATATCGAGATAGCGCAGCATCATGTCGGGCGGGCCTTGAGGCGCTATGAATGCCTCGAAGCAGGCAATGCCGATATCGCTTGTTCTGTTGAAGACCTGAAGCCGGAAGCCTGCATCACGCACCCGCGCGGCGAGGCGGTCGATAACCGGATCGTGAAATGATGCCACGTCGACGCAGTTTCTCCGCCGCTCGTCTTCAGATGCGAACTGCCAGAGGATTTCCGCGTCGCGCTCAATACGCTCCAGCAGACCATGAAACGTTGCTTCCATATGGTTATTGCCGGATGCAAGGCCGTCCGAGGACTGCCAGAACCGGTTACGCCTCGTGTCGTCAAGCAATATCGCTTCATACGGCACCCATACCTCACACTCCGCGATGATGTCGTTACCCCGAACCCAACCGCACGGCTCTTCGGCGTCAAGCACATCGCGTCCCGCCAAAATCAGGCCATTCAGCGGCTGCGCGGACAATCCTTCGGATTGCAATGCTTGCAGGGTGGTCCATTGGATATCGATCTTTGGATTTCCTGCCACAGCGCGCTCCAGCGCTTCCATGGCGGCCGACACCTGTGCATCGATGTCGTCGATGCCCTTGCCTTGGCAGATGACGATCGAGCGAGAGTTCGGGGTGATCGCATTCCAGACCGGAATACCTATGCGGTCGAGATCTGTCAGCCGGGCCAGCCGTGTAATACCGTGTCTGGCCAGAGCCGGCTCGACACGTGCCAGCGTTTCACTCGGCAGGCAACTGCGATCCGAGTATTGATGCAATGGCAAAGCGGACAATCTGACACCTGAGGCAGCTTGCCAGCCCTCCACTCCAACAATCAGGCATCGGAGCGGAAGGCACAGAGACTAGCGTTATTGGGCGCGCAGACCCATCGGCGGCGTCTTGTAGTAAAGGCCAGAAAACGCCTGTTCCTTCGGCTCGACAGCGACGGCGACATCAAGTTGCGGGGTTTTGTAGAGAAGGCCGGAAAATGCCGCTTCCCTCGGCTCGACGGCGATTGCCACTTCGGCGGCCGACTCGCTCGTGGCGTCTGCGATATAGGCTTCGCGGTTGCCATCAATAGCCGTGACCGTGCCTGCCGCAAAGTCGACGAGCCATAGCCCCGTTTCGCCCTTGACACCCAAAATCATCATTTTCGACATGCAACACTCCTCAGGTGAGACAATGGAAAAATCAATGCACAACGTCGCCTGCGTCCAAACTGGATCACAGCTTCCACGGATGCTCGCACACGGACGCCAACCTGTCACCAGAATTTCTAGCCCACCTGATGGTTTCAACCAGATCGCGTGGTCATTGCCGATTTACATGTCTGAGCTTTTGAAGCCTGCAGAATTCGGTTGAATTACACATCAAACGGACCCCTTTTTGCCGCTTTTTGATAACCGGCAAATGGCTCAAGATAGTGAAGCATGTCATAAGCCCGCCTCCACCCACTGAGGTCAGCGCCAAGCAGAAAATGGCCCGCCCCCGGGCTGGACCAGCAACGAGCTTCAACTCAATCACCAGCTGGCAAGTTGGATTTCAAATTCCGCTGACGAAGGAACCCAACCGCCGGCGCCCAGCGGGTGTGAGGCGGATCTCGCTGCCTGTGGCCTTGAATCGCGGCTATTTCACCACCTTGATGTCCACTCTTGTGATAGTGGAGCCGGTACGGAACGTGACGAGGTCCTCGCCGACGAAGCCAGGATCTGGACGATAGTAGACGAAAGCCACCCCCGCCACCTTACCGGCGCAGCCTTGAAGCGGGCCTTCCTTGACCATCTTGACGCGGGCTTCCTTCCACTCAAAGCTCACCTGCCCATGCCCCGGATAGTCAAGAGTATCGGGATAGGTGCTTATGATGTCCCTGCAGCCTGGCGTGACACCTTGCACCACTCCGATCGCGGTGCGTCTATCGGATCTCACGACCTTGCTTTGCGTTTCGTGAGTTGCCACGCCAACACAGCCCGACAGCACCAAAACAAGTCCTGACACCAGGCCGATATGAACAGCAGTTCTATATGTCATCATTTCCCGGCTTTCGGCATGGTTTGTCATTCAGGAGCGGCCTCTCCCCGGTTTACCGTTCCCGCATGGCCCCTGATGCGACCCCGGCCAGCGGCGAGAAGAGATAGCCATTTGCTGATACCGATCGATTTAGGACTATTGTGAATCTCCTTACGCGCAACTGATGCAGGTGCCAACCCGTCAGTCGGGAGGAAGGCGGTCTTTGGTGCGCGCGACATCGGCAAGCAGGCGGGTTGCAGCTATGCATTCCTGTGCTGCGTACCAGTAGCGTTGGTTGAGTTCTATGTTGAATATGACCCCCGTGGGAAAGATGCATTCAGTCATGAGTGCCGACCAGGGGATATCGCCCCAGCCAACGGGCAGATGGAGATCCCCGTGACCATAGGCGAGGCGTTCGCCCTCGGTATACATCCAGATATCATCCTGCCGACCGAAGCTGTCGTGAACGTGGAGATGAACCGCATAGGGCGCAAGCGCTGCGATTTCCTTGACGAACATGTCGCGGGCGCCCTCGAAGTCGAGCTTCAGGTAGGAGTGGCTGAAATCGAGTGTCGCCATGACATGGCTGTGGGCAATCAACCCAAGTTCCCGCGCAAGCCGTGACGGAGAAGAGGCATAGCCATTCCCTTTATCGTCACCAAAAAGCGATTCGACACAAAGGATCAGGCCATATTGACGAGCAACGTCCCCAGCGCGCGATAGCGCCTCGCGTTGCCGCTCATATGCCGCTTCCCGACCGCTTGATTGCTGTAGCGGCGCAAGACCGGAATGCATGACATAATGCTCCGCCCCCATTTCTGCGGCAACCTCCAGGGACGCCTTTAGCACCTCGAAATGCCGGGGCAGGCGCCATGCCTCATCCATGAAGTTGATTGCGAGCGGTCCATGCACCGAATAGGCCACATCACGACCGCGGCAGGCGCGTAGCAAGGCATCAAGCTGTGGCTTGCGAATTTTCCCTCCGACGACCAGGTCGAGATCAAATGTCGGTATCTCGATCGAATCCACGCCGAGGGCTTGAATCATATCAAGCTCTGCCGCGAAATCTGAAAGGTCGTTCGCTCTTTTGTGGGCGGAAAGCCCGACACCGCCGGCGCGGTTGATAGCCATTTCTACAGGACCTTTCATTTGGAAGCAGTGGCCACCCAATAGCCACTTAAAGTAGAGCGCGTCTAACGAGGCCGCATGTCAGCCAGCTGACAAATCTATGACATTTCGATTAAACTTTTCACGGATCAGCTATCTGCAATTCCTCGATAAATGCTTGAGAATGTTCGCATAACTGTCACATGGTCCTCCTATATCCCGAGCCATTGCAAGCGGCCAATGCCGGCCGCCGGAACGGAGATGTTTCCATGACAGATATTAGTCGCCGTATCTTATTGAAAAGCGCCGCCACCACCGCAGGCTTTATGCTCGCCGCGCCGTTCGTATCCCGAACGGGGTTTGCCGCAGGGTCGTCGGGCACTTTGAACATCTTCGCATGGGCCGGCTATATCTCGGACGAGATGCTCGCCAAATTCGAAAAGGATACGGGCATCAAGCCGGTCTACACGCCCTATGGGACGAACGACGAACTTCTTAACCAGATGCGCGCGAGCAACGGCAAAGGCTATGATGTGATCTGGCCAGCGCTTGATCGTGTACCCAACTATGTCGAGTTCGGTCTCATACAGCCTATCGACGAAAAGAAGGTTCTCTGGGATCGGGCGCTTGCAAGTGCCGTCAAGGGTTCCGAAACCCTCGGGGCAGTTGTTGGCGGCAAACGGTATCAGGTGCCGACCGATTGGGGCACGGAAGCGATCGCCTTCGACAAGACCACGTCACCTCTCACCTATGGCACCGCTTCCTACGGTGATATCTGGAAGCCGGAAATGGTTGGCAAAGCCACCGTTCGCGGTCACTCCGGGCTTGTCGGCCTCGGTCTGTGGATGGAAGCACAAGGCAAGTTGCCACGGCCGATGCGTGACAGCTTCAAGGACGAAAGCACGATGCGCGTCAACTATGATGCCATCATGGCGGAAGCTCTCGCCCGCAAAGGCAACATCGCCCAGTTCTGGTCGAACGAGAACGAGGCCCAGGGTGCTTTTCGCGCCAACGGAGTAACGATCGGGCAAACCTGGGACTCCTCGGCGGCCGGCCTCGTCAAGGAAGGCATGCCGATCGGCTTTGTCGCGCCGAAAGAAGGGGCTCTCACCTGGATGGAAGGCGTTTCTATCCCGATCGGCGCCACCAATCTCGAACAGGCCTATGCTTTCCTGAATTGGATGCTGACACCAGAAGCCGGTGCTCTCTACGCCAACCATACGTCGATCAATACGACAGCCGTCGGCGCGGAAAAATTCCTTTCGGAAGCCTCTCAGGCCTTCTTCAAGGCCGCTTATCCGGGGGATGCTCTTGAAAAGCTCTGGTGGTGGCCGGTGCAGGACAACTGGTTCGTCGCGCTGCGCAACGAATATCAAGACAAGTTCCTTTCGGCTTGATCGTACCGCATCTCAATGAGAACGGCGGGGCAACAACCCCGCCGTTGCATTTCAAGGATAAAATACTCATGTCCCGCTCCGTCGAACTGATCGAGATCGAAATGGCCTACGGCCAGACCCGCGCGGTGAATAAGCTGTCAATGGCAGTTGAAGGCGGAGAATTCTTCTCCATTCTTGGACCTTCGGGCTGCGGGAAGACAACCATCCTGCGGCTGATCGCAGGCTTCATGCAGCCGACAGCCGGACGCGTCCTGATCGGTGGCTGCGATATGGCTGGTATCGGCGCAAACCAACGGCCGACATCGATGATCTTTCAATCGCTCGCCCTGTTTCCCCTGATGCCGGTCTGGGAAAACATTGCTTTCGGATTGGAAATGCGGGGAGTAACCAAGGCGGAGCGGCGCAAACGCGCGCAGGAATTGCTCGAGTTGATTGCGCTCCCAGGCTATGGCGACCGCTCCATCCACGAGCTTTCCGGCGGGCAGCGTCAGCGTGTCGCAATTGCTCGGGCACTTGCTGTCGAGCCGCAAGTCCTGCTTCTCGACGAACCTCTTTCGGCACTTGATCTGAAACTTAGGCAGCAATTGCGCTCTGAACTGCGGTCGCTGCAGAAGCGCACGGGTGTTACCTTTATTTACATCACCCATGACCAGTCCGAAGCACTCGCAATGTCGGACCGGGTAGCCGTCATGAATGCTGGTCTCCTTCAGCAAGTAGCGACGCCGCGCGAACTCTATGCCAATCCGACGACATCATTCGTTGCCAAATTTGTTGGCGAAAACAACGAGTTTTCCGGCAGGATCGTGCGCATCGCCGATGGGGTCGCCGCTGTCGAGACCGACTGTGGCAGCTTTCTCGGACGTTGCACGGCAAATCTGAAAACGGGGGATGCCGCACTCATCTACATTCGACCGGAGGCGATTTTGGTCGGCGTTGATATCGGGCAGAACCATGTGCACGCTGTCATAGAAGGACTGGAATTTGAAGGCGCCATGGCGATGATGCGCGCAAAGACGGATGGTGGGCAACATTTGATCGCAGCCCTGCCACACCATGCGCTTGCACATGCGCCGGCGACAGGAACCCGCGTGCAATTGTCCTTTGAGCCGTCACAGGCCTTGGTGTTGCCCCATGCATAGTATGATTCAGCGTTTTGGAGCCGGTCTCGGAGGCTTCATCATCATCGTCGTCGCCATATGGCTGCTGGGTTTGGTGCTCGCACCTAATCTTATGATGCTCGATTTTTCGCTGCGCCCGAATCTGGCTCCAGCACAGATCGGTGGCCCGGACGATCACTATTCGCTGGTCAACTTCATTGCTCTGTTCGCAAATCCGGTGCATCGCGCCATATTTTTCAAGACCGTATGGGCGAGCCTGCTCGTCACTTTGACCACCCTGATCATCACCTATCCCTTGGCATTCTGGCTGGCAAAGGTAGCGCCTCGCCGATCAGTGCGTTTGGTCACGGTAGCGCTAGTCATTCCCTTCTGGATCAACGAGGTGCTGCGGACCCTCGCCTGGTATCTGCTGCTTGCCTTCAATGGCCCGCTGAACGTGGCCCTCGTCTGGTTAGGGATCCTCGATACGCCAATCCGCTGGTTCGGTGACGGCGGCGTTCTGGTGGGAATGGTTTATGCCTACGTGTTATTCATGCTGTTTCCAGTATACAATTCCATCTCGACACTGGACTCACCACAGATCGAGGCTGCCCGGAATCTCGGCGCCTCGACCATTCAAATCCATCGCAGAATCGTCATTCCCCATGCGAAGGCAGGGATCGCCACGGGCTGTGTCTTTACCTTCATGCTGGCGGCCGGCAGCTATGTCGCACCGGCTCTCCTTGGCGCGCCGGGCAGCCGCTGGTTCACCGAAATCATCTACAATTGGTTTTTCGAGGGTGGCAACTGGAACCGCGGCGCCGCCTATGCGCTGGTCCTGCTGCTGCTGTGCATGACGATGGTAATGGCCGCCCTCAGGATTTTCCGAGTGAACCTTGCGGATGTTACGAAATGACCCCGAGCAGTGGAAGTAGAGTGACCATGCCACAAGCCCGCAACCACCTTACGAGGGTCGCGGATGCTCTTTCCCGCATAATCTTTGCCATCTATATGGCCCTGTTTTTCATCTATCTATTTTTGCCTCTCGCAATCATGGCCGCTGCAACGTTCAATACCAGTAAGTTTCCGACCGTTACGCCCTGGCTCGGCACGACACTCGATTGGTTCGCGGTACTATGGACCGATCAGGCGATGTGGAAGGCCCTTAGCCTATCGATCTTCATCAGCGTTGGCGTGATTGCCATATCCCTGCCAATCGGCACTGCCGCTGCGCTTTTTCTTAGCAGCCTTCATGGCCGTTCTCGCAACTTCTTTTATGCCTTGATGGTGTCGCCACTACTGACCCCAGGTGTGGCCATCGGTATCGCAACTCTCGTGCTCTGGCGCCAGGTGGGAGTTGGTGGTGGTTCACTTCTGATCATACTGGCGCAATCGAGCTTCATCACTTCCTATGTCATGCTGATGGTGGTTGCACGGCTCCAAAGATTTGACCGGACGCTGGAAGACGCCGCGATTGGCCTTGGTGCATCTCGCTTCATGGTGTTCCGTCGCATATTGCTTCCCTATCTCAGGCCCTCATTGCTATCGGCAACCTTCATAGCCTTCCTGCAATCCTTCGAGAACTACAACACGACACTCTTCGCACGGGGCACGGAAACGCCTCTGACAATCTACATCGCCACAAAGGTTCGCACCGGCCTGACACCCGCTGTCAACGCACTTGGCCTCCTTTTGATTATCCTCACCATTGCTGCCGCGATAACCTACGAACTGAGCCGCAAAGCGCGACACGATCGTTTAATTACGACCTCGGATTGATGATAATGTTCAGGTATCGATAGTGATGGTTTTGAGCCGGAATCATCAATATGCCGAGCGTTCTGGTTTGGTGAATTTACTTGAAAATTCGAGCCTCGTCGCCGGAATCATCCAGGCTCAGCGACCCCTTTGTTCGATTGAGTGAAGGGATAATCGTTTGAGCCATCTATTTGAGCCTCTCCCTTGCACCCCTGGCATGCATGTAAACTTAGCTGGATAATTCAGAGTCTGGAGCTGCTTGTGCGAGCGAGGTCTGCCATCCTTCCAGACAGCAGTGGAAACATGCATGGTTGTACCAAGTAGACCTGTTGCCATCCTCTGATCCGCATTACGTGCGACAGCGAGACGCTTGACTCTACGTTTGTTGCCACGGGGTTTGACGCTCAACATATCGCTTCTTTTATTGGCTGAGGGTTACTACGTGCATCTGGACATCGGCTGCGTTTGACGTCTTGGATTTCATCGCAGAGCCGTCTGGTACCGAAACTGCCCGCAGCTATACTGAGAATTTTGAAGAACACCAGACGAAAAACACGAAAGTTTTCCGTAGAAATACTTAGCCCATATTTTAATATACCATTACTTTAAGTTGTTTTCGATTTTTATGCCATGGACAGTGGCGCTCATTGTGGATAGTTGATGTTATCGATAACATTTCGAGTCTTGGGAGGGATTTTGAGCGACATTGGCTTTTTTCGGATGCTGCCGTGGACAACGCGGCATTTCTGATTTCATCGGCTTCCGATTGGCTGCTGAGCGGCTTGTCAGGCACACGACATGTTTCACCGCCAACCTGGGCTTATTGGCACGCCCGTTTCATGGTTATCGGTTGGACAATCCTGCTTCCTTCTGGAATGCTGATCGCTCGGTTCTTCAAAGTAACATCGAGACAGGCCTGGCCGACGGTCCTCGACAATAAATTCTGGTGGAAATGCCATATCCGGCTTCAATCCGCCGGGCTTGTTTTTGTCTTTCTCGGTCTCGCGATGGTCTATCGTCACGGAAAGGGAATCTCGTCACTCGCCATGATGCACCACTTGTGCGGTTGGTTCGTCATCGTCATGGGCATTATACAGCTCATCTCAGGGCTGTTACGCGGCTCGAAGGGCGGCCCAACGTCGGCGAACATGCGTGGCGATCACTACGACATGACGCCGCGCCGTGTTCTCTTTGAGTATGTGCACAAGATACTGGGCTGGATCGCGATGGCTGTCGCAGCTTTCGTCACCGGTGCGGGGTTGGTGTTGGTCGATGCACCACGCTGGATGATGATTGTCATCGCGCTTTGGTGGATAGCTTACCTCCTTGTTTTCGCATGGCTTCAAGCCAAGGGCCGATGCCTCGACACTTATCAAGCGATTTGGGGGGCGAGCCTCGAACATCCCGGCAACCAACTCAAGCCAATCGGCTGGGGAATTCGTCGACGCGGCTCCCCCAAGGAAAATGGGAGCAAAGGGCTGCCGCCGAGAGAATAACTACTTCGACAATAAAAGGGAGGATATTTTGACAACGTTTGCCTTGCTCGCGATGGGTGTTGCCGCCATTGCATCTTTGTTACTTCTAATCCTTACTTTACGTTTCCACCCTCTCGTTGCGCTTCTGCTTGTAGCAACCGCGACCGCACTTTCAGGTGGCACGAAAGTCACCGAGATCGTCGCCACCATCGAGGGTGGGATGGGGAAGACACTTGGCCATATTGCGGTCATTATCGCGCTCGGAGCGATGATCGGTCGTATGATCGATCTGTCAGGTGGGGCGGAGTCCGTTGCTAATGGGCTTGTGAAACGGTTTGGAGAGAAGCGTATAGCTGTCGCTCTCGCAATGGCAGGATTTGGCGTCGCAATCCCCGTTTTCTTTGAGGTTGCCGTCATAATGCTGATGCCCGTCGCCTACGGGCTAGCAAGGACCTATCGCTTGAAGCTACTACCGTTGGCTATTCCGATGTGTACCATCATTCTGGTAGTACATGCGATGTTGCCGCCTCATCCTGGCGCGATTGCTGTGGCTGGAGAGCTTCACACAGATATCGGGCGAATGCTGATGTTCGGCTTGCCTGTGGCGATTGCTACGTCCGCTGTTGTGTTCATAGCCTCGAAAATACTATTAACGCGGCGAGCTTACTCGATGTCGCCGGATATCGAAGCCGAAATCGAACGGGAGCAGTTGAAAAACGACAACACAGCAGAGCATCAAGGTGCGGCTCGGGAGCCTATACACCTCGCAAAGAGCAATCATCCGAGGAAGATTGGTCCTCAGTCGATCGAACCGTCGCTGCGCCGAAATGCAAGCGCTCCCGGCGTCTGGCTGGTGATCGCTCTTATTGCTTTACCCATTCTGCTCATTCTGGCTGGAACCGTTTCCTCACTGACAATGGCCCCGCAGTCGATGGTTCGTTCTGCGCTGGTCTTTCTCGGTATCCCCTATGTGGCGTTGCTCGTGGACGTGCTATTTTGCGCATGGTTCCTGGGAGTACGGCGTGGTGCGCCGTTCGCCACGGTTTCCGAAGTTCTTGGTTCGGCTTTGCCTGGCGTCGCTGGGATTATCCTTATCACCGGAGCTGGCGGTGCATTTGCATCCGTTCTCGTCTCCACGGGGATCGGCTCCGCGTTGGCTAAACTCATGCAATCGACAGGTTTACCAGTCGTCGTTATGGGTTTCTTAGTTACGATGCTGCTGCGCGGCGCACAAGGCCCCACAACGGTGGCGTTAATGACCACGGCGGGAATCATATCACCTATGGTCCAGCTAGCCTCACTTAATCCCAATCAACTGGCGCTGATGGCGCTTGCCATGGGTGCCGGAGGCATGTCACTGTCTCACGTCAACGATGCCGGTTTCTGGATAGTCACCCGCATGTGCGGCCTTTCGGTAGCCGATGGGCTGAAGACGTGGACCGTGCTGACAACCATCGCAGGATTTACCGCCTTGCTGCTGATACTGAGCATATGGAATTTCGTCTGAGAGCTTAGGCGTATCCAAAGTCGGCTGCAGCACAGCCGGCTCCCAATCGTTAAACTGTTTCGGCGTCTTGAAGACAGTTCAGAATTTCCCCGAAATACCAATGGATGCGCCATAGGCGGCCATCGCCTCGCTCATCGAGACCTGCAAACTAAATGCCGTCGAACCGCTCGCTTACCAGGCCAGCACGCTGATCGCCATCACCAATGGCCACAAGCAGAGCCACGTCGAGGAACTATTGCCGTGGAATATGATCCGTGCGCCGGAAGGGCTAAAGATGGCTATCGGGCCCTTGCTCCGAGCTTGATGCGGAGAGTTGATATTTGACGGCCTCACTGCTATGGCGAGTGATCACTCCAGATGCGGCACGCGGTGACCGCTTTTCTTATGTCAATTGACTATAGCCTTGTAGATGGGCCGCGAGGCGGCCTCACCTTTGATTTCATACCTTGCGACCACGATTTTTGCGGCCAGTTTGACTATGATCGGTGCGACCCGGCCGTATTCAGCATAAAAGAAGAAGCTTTTCTATTCATCGAGGGCTTGGTCGCTCGCTCGCTCCCTGATTGGTCAGGGGCCTATCGTCATTGGGGCACCACATGGATAGGGAGAGATACCTGGCTCGACATTCTCTCTCGATTTGACGAACTCCGGCGTGACGTGAGGGGCAATGCGCCCCTAACAACGATCATCGACAAATACGTCATGTACGCCGGATTGATGCCGCGCAAACATAAATTCCATCGGAAAGCACTGCTGACATTCCTTGACCGGTTCGAGGAACGCGTGCGGTCAGTGATCCAACACCATCCCTATTTGCTGATCGGCGGCATTTGACGCGTAGCAACGCGATCCCACTATGACAGACCTTGACCGCGCTACCTTTGAGGGCATTGCCGATCTCGTTTTGGAGGTACCCTATTCGAACAATCACGTTCGGATGATCGTCAACGACACATTGCCATGGACGGCCGATCATGCTCTCTCATTCCATGGATGGTCGGACGAAGAGATCATAACGTTTCATATGGATTGCCTTGAGCAAAAGATAGACGCCTGCATAGGCGTTGCCGCAAGTGAGGCGTTCCGGCTCAGGCATCCGGACACTACCCGGGACAACATTCGGCTCGTGCTCAGGCTCAGGCATTTGCCTAGTCCAAGCGCGGAGGGATTTCTGATGCTGATCGAAAAGCGAGTGAAGAGCGAAGAAATGCAATTCCGCTACGGCTATGGTGGCGACGAAATGTAGCGCTTGACACAGCCGAGCACTCGGCAGCCAGGATGAGCGAAATCCGCTAATACCGTGTGGCGACCCGCCGCCAGTCCTTGAGGCGGCAAAAGGTACGTTCAATGATGTTGCGTCGGCGGTAGGCGATCGGGTCGAAAGGCCTGATGCGCTTACGGGTCGGATTGTTAGGAATGACCGGTTCAGTGCCACGTACTTTGAGGAGGTTGCGTAAAGTGTCGCTATCGTAAGCCGTATTCTCAGCGCGATTGGACGGCCGCAACGTTCGACAACAGCATGGATTTTTGTCGATCTTCCGCCTCTTGAGCGGCCGATTGCTTGCGCATCTGCCCCCCCATTTCCGCCAGAGGCGGATCGGGGCGCCCTTGCGGTGGTGCTGTCGATCATGTGAAGGTCCCGATCGGTCGTTTGCACCAGAGCTTCAAACAGCCGCCGCCATATGCCTTTGGCAGACCAACGATGGAAGCGATTGTAGACGGTGGTCGAGGGGCCGTAGCAAGCGGGACAATCCTGCCACCGGCAACCGGTTCGCAGTACATGGATGATGCCGCACCCAGGACGAGCGGGCGGGCAAGTGCATTAGCGATATCTCGTCGGCATAGCTGCCATCACCGGCTTCAGCCTATGTCCAGCGCTCACGACCTGCTCGACCAGCCCGTTTTGACGGCGAGTGTGCTGCCCGGTCCGTGCACGGCCGCAAACAACAGACCGGCCACGAAGGTGAAGTGGTCAACGAAAAAGCCAAATTCGGCTTGGTTGCCCGCCCAGTGCGATGGACCATGGAATGAGAACCCGAGGAAAATCACATAGACAGCGCCAATCAAGGCTGCTGGCGTGAAAAACGCGCCGGTCAGGAATGCAATGACCAACAGCACTTCGAGGATCGCCGCACACCAGGCAAGAAATAGCGGCCAGGGGAAGCCGGCGGCGGCGATGTAGCCGGCGGTGGCTCCCATGTCCATGAACTTGAACGAGACCGCCATCAGGAAGATGGCAGCGAAAATCAGGCGTGCGATGAGAATGGCGGCAGTCTGCCAGATCGATTGGGTCTTTTCCACGGTAGCCCTCCGGTTGGAAGTGGTTGATGCTCCAAGGACGGCACACCGAAGACGATTCCGACAGGGGGGAGAAATTTTTTCCAGGACAATAACGGCCAGCCTGGAGGGAGAAGCGCCAACTCACCCTCGACACTATAAAACATAGCATCTTTGTCGATCCGATCTGGAGAGCTCGCGCAGCCTTCTTGTCCCCACAAGCTCTTCAGGCGCCGGCCACGAGCATTATGAACTACGTGCGCGGATGCCTGAAAGCACCTCAAAATGAGCCTCTACGTTCCGGAGAAAAGATGCGATATATGGGGCCGGCCAACCCGCAAGTCGTTTACGCGAGATCTGAAATTGCGCAGTTTTATCCTTTCCAACTTCCTGCTAATCCTCTCAACGTCTGGCGCACTTGCCCAGCAGGCTGATCACTACACAGCGATGAGCAATACAGCCATGAGCGTCACCGGCGATGTCTGGCTGGACGATTTCAGCATCAAGTTCGAAAACGGAGAATCGCTCGAATTTTCCGATCTCGTTGCGGACCACTTCAGCGTCGATGGTCGGAATGTGCCGGCATCGGTCTATCGTGTCAAAGAGCCTGACGACCCCGAGTTGCAAAATGGCAATCAACTCTGTGGTGCCGGCGATGTCACCTTTGTTGCGTCATGGGCCGACGGATCGGGTTCAACGGCGATCGCCGTCTTCAATGGAAAACGGGCACCGAGAAGCAGCGACGAAATGTGCGCGCTCTATACATATGAAGATCCCAAATAGGCTGCACACCGGGAGCAATGTCTGTTGAATTCCAAATGAAACTCACTCAGCTTGCCATTTCGCGACAACCCGTAGATCGTTCGAAATAGCGAATGATTTCATATGCATCTCTCCGCTTGATTGGGTCAATGCCAAGCGGAAAGACAGGTCAAATCGTGGTGGAATTCAACAGCATCGCCTTTCGAAAGAGCCCATCAAGCCACCAAGAGCCGGAGGCAAGACGATGCTGGCGGCTCATCAGCCAGAACCGGTAAGGGCTGATTGAAGCTGACGGGCGAAAGCTTCGAGTTGCTCCGGCGGGTTTCTGCCGATCACCATAAACGAATGATCGGCGCTCGACCAGAAAATGATACTCATCCCGAGCCGTTGCTCTCTCTGCAGACCAGTTTTTCCAGTGCTGCTATGCGTGACACAAAGCGCCACGGGGCCATATTTCGGGTCAAGATAAGCGATCTGCGCGAGCGGCTTTTGATTAAATGTCAGCAATTGAGCGCGCTTGAAGGGAACACCGGAAATCATCAGACCCTGTGTTGTCAGCGGCAACTGCATGACATTCGCCACTCTTGCAATCTGATCTGCCTTCACTGAAGGATCGTCACTTAAATTGCTTAGCGTGTCAGCGGAATAGAGCTGCATGTAGTCGGCGACTACGGCTCTCCAATTTTGGGAGGAAGCGTCCTCCATTGATGAAAGATAGCGTGTCAACCCTCCACCCAAAGCCACGCCGGCCATGAGGCAAGCGGCAGCCAGGAACCAACGCCGGCCTGACGAAGAGGGGCTTTGGTCGATTTGGCCGATTGCGGCCGGAAGTTTCGATTTCATCCGCTCGACGGGAGCATCATCCAGAAGAGCAGCGAAGGCGGGGCCCATCGAAACAGAGTTGGAAGCCAGGAACTCGAACCGATCGCGAAACGCGCTATCCTGGTCCAAGCGCGCTTCTACAGCCAGCTTCGCCGCCGCATCCAGTTCACCGTCCAGATAGACCACAATCAACTCGTCGACAGACATTGAAGCCAGATCAAGATGTGTTGACATCAGTCTCTCCTTTCGCGAAGCGCCGACGCATTTGCCATGGACATGATATCGGCAAGCCTTGCGCGTGCATTCGCGAGCCGGCTCATTACGGTGCCAATTGGAATATCGAGAACGTCCGCGATCTCCTTGTAGGAGAGGCCTTCGACATAGGCCAGGAACACGGCGTTCCGCTGTGCTTCTGGAAGCGCGTCGACGATCTTCAGGACTTGATTAGCCATCAGGCGCGTTTCGTTTTCATGCTCACCGTCGACGACGAGCGCGCAGTCGGCGTCAACGATGCCTCCACCCAAGCGGATGCGCCTGGATCGCACCTCGTCGATCCAGATCGAATGCAATATCGAAAACAACCATCGATCGAGCCGCGTGCCAGGCGTATATTGGATCGCTCGTTCGATCGCCCTTAGACATGTGGCCTGCACCAGATCCTCAGCCACGTCGCGTTGCCGGGATAAGACATATCCATAACGCCACAGCCTTTTCAGATGGTCGACAAGGCCATTCTGCACCTCTTGCTGAGCGTGGTAGAGTTTGCGATCGTCTATCAAGACACGCTATCCTCGTGCTGTTACACTGTGCCGACAGCAGGGGACGACAGCCAACCCCTTCGGATCGGCCGGCGTCCTCGCAGCTTTCGATCATATCGTCAATTTGCCCTGCCGCGCTGCGGCATAACGCTCGCCGATTTTCGTCCAATCAATCACCTGCCACCATGCGGAAAGATAGTCTGCGCGGCGATTCTGATAGCGTAGATAATAGGCGTGTTCCCAAACGTCATTGCCGAAGAGAACACGCTTGCCTTCCATCAATGGCGTATCCTGATTGGGGCGAACCTCCACGCCGAGCTTGCCCTCTTGCGTAACCGTCACGAATACCCAGCCCGACCCGAATATCTTGGTTCCCGCAGCGTTGAAGGTGGCCTGCAGTTGGTCGAGCGCTCCAAAGTCACGCCCGATGGCGGCGGCGAGTTCTCCGGTAGGCCCGGCACCGGTCCCCCCCATGATTTCCCAGAACATACTGTGGTTGACGTGGCCGCCAAGATTGTTGCGCACAGTCATGCGGACGCTGTCAGGCACCTGATCGAGATTTGCCAGCAATCGCTCCATCGGGTGATCGGCAATTTGTGGCGCCTGCTTCGCCGCGGCATTGAGATTTGCCACATAGGCGGCATGGTGCTTGTCGTGATGCAGATGCATCGTATCGGTATCGATTGCCACCTGAAGCGCATCATAACCATATGCCAGCGGCGGCAATTTGAAGGGCCCCTCGCCGCTATCGACGGCTCCAGCGCCTTGCTGTGCGGCGGCAATGCGGGTTGTCGCGAGCGCGGCCATGACGCCTGCTGTCGCGACGATCATATGTCTGCGGGTAAGATTGAACATCATCGTTTCCTCTACGTGTAAAATAGCTGGTGCCTGCGGAGCCTGCCTTGCCGCGGTTGTGATCACGGTCCGACGCACTCCCCATGGCGGATGAAGAAAATGGGAGTTCAGAGTTCGCGGTTTTGGTTGCTGTTTTCGGCGCCCGACCAGATCAACGGGTCAGGAAAACATAGTCTGCGCTGTAGGGCTCGGAATGCAGGTCACCTGTCTTGTCGCAGGCACCGGAGTAGATGCCGCCCTTCGTGTCGAGCCGCTGCACGGTGTCTACCTTGGACAAATCTCCGCTGCCATCATGCTGTATGACATCAAGTCGGAGTACAGGAATATCCTTTTCGGACGCGCCGGGAGCCTGGGCGACAACCTTACCCTTGATCCGGGATCCATCGTTAAATTCCCATCCAGGTCCGGCGAAGTGACGGCCAACGGTCTTGCCTTCCGATATCAGCGTCGCCAAAGGTTCGCGGAATTGCCAGGTGAGTTTTCCTGCCGCATCAGCTTTGCATTCATAGATCTGCAAACCGACGGCGTGGACCTGCCAGATAAGCTTGGCTTCGTCGGCCCGGATCTCTTTGGGAAGCGGCGCCGCCGTCGCGCCGATCGCCGAGGCCAAGGTCAGAAGCGCGATCACACCCATGATGATATAGAGAGCAGCCGGCATGAGCCGGTTCTTCATGGCCGTTGGCCGGATGATTGTCGTCGTTGCCGCGGCAATAGTGGACGCGTCCCGCCGGTGAAATCTCGTCATCGTCACATCTTCCCTTTCACAAAGCGAACACTCTCGCTTGGTTTCAGGCAGTGAACGGAACAGTCGCGATTTTATTCATGTCGATCGAAAAAGATTCTCCATGTGAAAATGAAGAACTGCCGCTTCTGTCTGAGCAGGTCCGAAAGGCTCCAATCGCGGTCCGATGAAGAGATCTGTCAGATGGCAGGGCCCATTCGAATAGCGCTGCCATCCGTGAAACGGGACAGGCGAAAGCGTTGAAGATCGTGACCGATTGCATTTCCTTGGATCAGGTCAGACATGATGCGACCGATCCCAGGCCCTATCCCGAAGCCGTGACCACTCATCCCTGTTGCTACGAATAGCCCGCCAATCGGTTCAACCCGATCAACGACGGGGACGGCGTCGGGCATGGCGTCAATCATGCCCGCCCATGTTGTTTCCAGGCGAACGTTCTCGAACTGCGGAAACAGATTTTTGAAGCCGCGTAGGATAGCAGCCAGATCGGAACGACCGGGAGCAGGATTAAGCACCCGCATGCGCTCGAAAGGGCTTGTCGTGTCCGGCGTCCAGTCGCGAGGGGTAGACCAACCATCGGGGAATCCCGAGGGAGCCGCCGGCAGATAACGCGTCCCAAAGGGGTGAGCCATGAGAGCCGGAAGATATTTCCTGGCGTGTCGAAATGCATCGGGACCGACATAAAGAAGATTGCTTCCGCCCGGAGCCACCGTGTACCCCCCATCATGCCGGCGCCTGAACGCGATATCGTCATCGACGGCCGCGCCCGCATGGAACTCGGGCAAGGGTGCTGTTGCCGCGACCGTGGCCCTGACGCTGAGCTGAGGGATGGAAACACCATGCTTTCTTAAAAACAGCGACGACCACGCACCTCCGGCAACAAGGACGTTCGAGGTTTCGATCTTTCCGCGCTCGGTCCACACGCCAGCTATCTTGCCCGCAGCTATGTCGAGAGTTCGGGCCGCGCAACTTTCAATGATCGTGACGCCCCTGCCGGCGGCAAGTCGCGCAAGGGCCGGCACGGCTCGCCAAGGCTCCGCCCGCATGTCAGATGGCGTCGTCATCGCCCCGCAAAACTTGCGCGCCATACCCTGAATCATGGTGGAGACCTGCGCCCCGTCGACGAGACGGGTATCGATGCCATGAACGGCGGCGATCTTCATGAAGTCTGCAAACCCCGCCATGTCCTTTTCGGACCTTGCAAGATAAGTAACCCCCGTCTGCCTCAGGCCGATGTCTTCACCACACTCTTCCGCGAGCTGCTGCCACAAACGGCATGCCTCGATAACTATGGGAAGTTCGTCCTCGTCCCTTCCCTGCTTTCGTATCCACCCCCAATTTCGCGAGGATTGCTCGGCAGCGACACGTCCTTTTTCCAGCAAAGTCACCTGGATGTTGCGGGCGGCAAGGAAGATCGCTGTGCTGACACCAATGACCCCACCGCCAATGATCACCACCTCCGAGGTCTTTGGAACGGCGTTGGAATGTCGGATCGGGTCAGCATCGGAAAATGGGAACATCACAGCATCTTTGTGGATGGAGGGTTTCCATGATCCCTAGCCTTCGAGCGGGCCCGTTTCAAGCGCTGCAAGCTCAGCCGCGTTGACGTGCCAATCGCCCAGCCTATCGTCCACCTCTGGCTGGATACAGAGGGGGCTTCTTGAAGCTATACGGAATTCCGATTCCATCATCCCGATGGATCGGATGGGATGTTTGACGAAGCCCTCCCAAATGGCTGGCCTTGAAATAAGGTAAACCGGGGCTCCGGAGTGACGGGAAACGATGTCCGATGATTGTATGCGTATGTTCGCCGATCCGCTCGTCTGCCGCTGTCTCAGATATTCTCTTTTAAAAGAACCTCGATGCGGATTTTCTCCTGGGAGGCGATCGGTTCGCGCATGTCGCTACGGGCGCGCAGGATGCGGATGGCGCTGCGCACTGCGTGGCCAGGATCCTGTGCAATGATCGCGTCGATGCCATCCTCGCGAAGCGATTGCTCGCTGAAGGGCGTACGCTCATGAACGACCACTGTCAGGTCGCGCAGGTCGACAAATTGGGCGATCGCGGCAACGGGCGCGCGGCTCTCCGAACAGATGATATAGGCCGCTTCGATATCCGGATTGTGTTCCAGCACCTTTTGGATCACGGCCCCGGCGCGTCGCTCATCACCGTAGGTCTCGAGCGATGGAAGGGCCGTCAGATGCGGAAACTGGGCATTCACGATACTATCGAAGCCACGTCGACGTTCGATGCTGTCGCGGGCGCCCATCGATTCGGCAATGATCATGATCTTCGCCGGATCGCGGCCGAGAAAACGGCCGATGATCTTGCCGGCGGTAGCGCCGGCCGCAAAGTTATCGACGCCGACGAAATCCGCTGTTTCCAACCTTTCCTGGCCGGAAAGAAACTGGACGACATGGATACCGCGCGCCATCAGCCGACCCAGCGCGTCGCGCACTTGCGGCGATTCCGGCGCCATAACCGCGACGCCATCCGTCTCAAGACTGTCGATCGAGGCTAGGTAACGGGACAACTGATAGGGATCGTCAGTGGCGATCTGGGTGACCGACACCTCCGTCAGATCCGACCGAACCGTCTGGCGTGCCTCCTCTACCCGCTGCAGCAACTCGCTTAGATACTCATCGCCCTTGCTCGGCAGTACGAAGCGAAAACGGTAAATTTTGTTGCGGGCGAGGACCACGGCAGCGGGATTGCGTACAAAGCCAATTTTTTCAATGGCTTCGTTGACCTTTCGTGCCGCTTTTGCGCTGACATTCGGCCGATCGTTCAGAACTCGATCGACAGTTGCCAGGCTGACCCCAGCGGCTTCCGCCAAGTCCTTTGCTGTTGGTCGCATCATCTGCGTTGATCACTCTTCCATGCGTTGCCGAAACACTTTTTCACGAAGAAAAGCCAAAAAGCAAGAAATTGAAGTGCGCACCTCAAAATTTACTTGCATTGAGGTGCGCACCTCAATTAGATGCATGCAACAGCAGCCGTCGAATGGTGTCGCAGGACATCAGGGCGTTGCTACTGGAGGGGAGATTGCCTGAGGAGGCAGTCTTGGAGGTTGATGGTGCTCATCGGAGCGCTCGGAACAACGCCGATGGAGGTCGGCATCCGAGGGAGGAGATTATCATGACGATTTCATTTCAAAGGCTGACCATTGCCGCCGGCATCGCCACCGGCCTGATGTCGCTGGGCTTGGCGACGCAGGCGAAGGCGGAAAACCTGACCCTTTGCTGGGCCTCCTGGGATCCTGCCAATGCGCTGGTGTCGCTCAGCAAGGAATTCGAGGCCAAGACCGGCAACAAGATGAGTTACGAATTCGTGCCCTGGCCGAATTTCGCCGACCGGATGCTCAACGAGCTGAATTCCGGCGGCAAGCTTTGCGACCTGATGATCGGCGATAGCCAGTGGATCGGCGGCGCCGCGGAGAACAATCTCTACGTCAAGCTCAACGATTTCTTCGATAAGGAAGGAATCAAGATGAGCGACTTCATTCCGGCGACCGTCGTCGGCTATTCGGAATGGCCGAAGAATACGCCGAACTACTGGGCGCTGCCCGCCTTTGCCGATGTCGTCGGCTGGACCTACCGCAAGGACTGGTTCGCAAAGCCCGAATTGCAGGCGGAATTCAAGAAGAAGTACGGCCGCGACCTCGCGGTGCCGAAGACGCTCACCGAACTCAAGGACATCGCCGAATTCTTCCAGGGCCGCACCGTCGACGGCAAGAAAGTCTATGGCGCCGCGATCTACACCGAGCGCGGCTCGGAAGGCATAACCATGGGCGCCATGAATGCGCTCTACAATTACGGTTTCGAATACGACAATCCGAAGAAGCCCTATGAGCTTGAGGGATACGTCAATTCGCCCGGCGCGGTGAAGGGGCTGGAGTTCTACAAGGCGCTTTACGATTGCTGCACGCCGCCCGGGTCTTCAGACGTGTACATGTCGGAAAATACCGACGCCTATAAATCCGGCCAGGTCGCGCTGCAGATGAACTTCACCTTCACCTGGCCGGGCATTAATGCCGATCCGAATGTCGGCGGCGACAAGACAGGCTATTTCGCCAATCCGGCTGGTCCCGACGGCAAGCAGTTCGCCCAGCTCGGTGGCCAGGGTATCTCGGTGGTTGCGGCTTCCGGCAAGAAAGAGGCCGCGCTCGAGTATATCAAGTGGTTCGCCCAGCCCGAAGTGCAGCAGAAGTGGTGGAAGCTTGGTGGCTATTCGGCACTCAATGCTGTGGTCAACGATCCGAGCTTTGCCACCAGCCAGCCCTATGCCAAGCCGTTCCTCGAATCCATGGCGATCGTCAAGGATTTCTGGGCCGAGCCTTCCTATGCGGCCCTGCTGCAAGCAACCCAGAAGCGTTTCCACAACTACGTCGTCGCCGGCCAGGGGACGGCCAAGCAGGCGCTCGACGGCCTGGTCACCGACTGGACCGCGACGTTCAAGGATGACGGCAAATACTGAGGCCGCCCGCCGCCGGCTTCCGGCGGACAAATGTCTCTGCGGGATCGGCGTCTCCCTTGCCGATCCCGCGACAATCCTGCCCCGGATCGGGGCTTGTGACTGAGGGGAATACCATGCTGCATTCATCGATCGACCATCGGGAAGGCGAAGCCGTGAGCCTGAAGCCGCGGCGCGTCCGGGGGCTGTCGGACCGCGTTATTGCCTGGCTCTTCGTTGCGCCGTCGATCTTCCTGCTGCTTGCCGTCAATATCTTTCCGCTGATCTGGACGATACGGTTGAGCTTTACCAATTTCCGGGTCAACCGGCCGAACGCGCCGCTTAAGTTCGTAGGGCTGGATAATTATGTGAGCGTGCTCACCAATGGTGACGTCTGGCAGACGATGCAGTCCACGGCGCATTTCCTGATCTGGACCATCGTCCTTCAGGTACTGATCGGCTTCACGCTGGCCTATCTGATCAACAAGAAGTTCCGTGGCAACGACATGTGGACGACGATCATCGTGTTGCCGATGATGCTGAGCCCGGCTGTCGTCGGCAATTTCTGGACCTTTCTTTACCAGCCGCAAATTGGCCTTTTCAACTACATCGTCGGTTTTCTCGGTGGCGTGGACCCCTCGTCCTTCTCGATGATCGGCGACGTGTCGCTGGCGCCCTGGGCCATCATCATCGTCGATACCTGGATGTGGACGCCCTTCGTCATGCTGATCTGCCTGGCAGGCCTGCGGTCCATCCCCAACAGTATCTACGAGGCCGCCGAATGCGACCGGGCAAGCCGGTGGCGGCAATTCTGGACGATCACTATTCCGATGGTCCTGCCCTTCCTCATGCTCGCCATCCTCTTCCGCGGCATCGAGAATTTCAAGATGTTCGACCTGGTCGTGCAGCTGACCGGCGGCGGCCCTGGCTCGATCACCGAGCTTACCTCGATCAACCTGAAGCGCGAAGCCTTCGAGCAGTGGCACACGGGCTACGCCTCTGCCTATGCCGTCATCCTCTTCGTGACCGTCTTCGGCCTTGCGTCGATCTACGTCAAAGCCCTGAACAAGGTTAAGCAAAGATGAGCTTCTCAGTCACCGAACCGTCGGGTCGCCAGAAATGGTTTGCGGGAGCCCTGGTCGTCGGCTACGCGCTGGTCACCATCCTGCCGTTGCTTTGGATCATCGCCACCGGCTTCAAGTCTCCCGAGGATTCCATCGCCTATCCGCCGAAGACGTTCTTCTCTCCGACGCTGGAGGGCTACGTCAATCTCTTCACCACCCGCACCCGGGCAACCGACGACGAGCTGAAGACGATCGGCGAGCCAACGACCTGGTACGACAAGATCGTGCGCAGGAGCGGCTTTATCATTGCCGGCCCATCGCGTTTCCTGCAACGCTTCACGAATTCGATGATCATCGGCTTCGGCTCGACGGCACTGTGTATCGTGCTCGGCACGGCCGCAGCCTATGCTTTCTCCCGCTTCAAGGTGCCGATCAAGGACGATCTTCTCTTTTTCATCCTGTCCACCCGGATGATGCCGCCGATCGCCGTTGCCATCCCGATCTTCCTGATGTTCCGCCAGCTTGGCCTCAACGACACCCATGCCGGCATGATCCTGCTCTATACGGCAGTGAACCTGTCGCTTGCGGTCTGGTTGCTCAAAGGGTTCATTGACGAGATTCCGATCGAATACGAGGAGGCGGCGCTGATCGACGGTTACACCCGCTTCCAGGCCTTCTACAAGGTCGTGCTGCCCCAGGCGATGACCGGCATAGCATCGACGGCCATCTTCTGCCTGATCTTCGCCTGGAATGAATATGCCTTCGCAGTTCTTCTGACATCCGGCGAGGCGCAGACGGCGCCACCCTTCATCCCGATGATCATTGGCACCGGCGGCCAGGATTGGCCGGCAGTGGCGGCAGGCGCGACACTGTTCCTTGTTCCCGTCATGATCTTCACCATCGTCCTTCGCAAGCATCTGCTGCGCGGCATCACATTCGGAGCTGTTCGCAAATGACCGAGTTCTTCAACGGATTGCGCGGCCTCAGGCGCGGCGCCTGGGAAATGGTCGCATCCATCCTGATCGCGCTGGGCGTCGTGATGCTGATGCAGCCCTTCGCGCTCGAAATCTATTCCTACTCCTTCATCGTCACGCTGGTGGGCACCGTCATGTTCATCATCGTCAGCCATTTTCCGGAGTAACCATGGCACAGATCAGAATTCAGAATGTGCGCAAGGAGTTCGGATCGTTCACCGCGGTCCGGTCTTCATCCTTCACAGTCGAAGACGGCGAGTTCTTCATGCTCCTTGGTCCATCTGGCTGCGGCAAGACCACTACGCTGCGCATGATGGCAGGCCTCGAGCTGCCGACATCGGGTGAGATTTACATCGACGGAGAAGAAGTCGCGATGAAGCGGGCGAGCCAGCGCGACATCGCCTTCGTCTTTCAGATGTTCGCGCTCTATCCGCATATGAACGTGCGAAAGAACATCTCCTATCCGCTGCTGAGCCAGGGGATGCCCCGCGCCGAGGCAAGGCGGCAGGTAGAAGAGGTAGCGCGCATCCTGAAGATCGAGCATATACTCGACAGGCCGGTCGGCGGGCTTTCCGGCGGCGACCGTCAGCGCGTCGCGCTGGGCCGTGCCATCGTGCGCCGGCCGAAGGCCTTCTTCATGGACGAGCCGCTCGGCGCGCTGGATGCGGAATTTCGCGAGCACATGGCGGAAGAACTGCGCGCGCTTCACGATCGCATCGGCGCCACCACGGTCTATGTCACCCACGACCAGCTCGAAGCGATGCAGATGGGTGACAAGATCGTGGTGATGAACCACGGCGTCGTCGAACAGTTCGGCAAACCTCAGGAAATCTACGACTGGCCAGCAACGAAATTCGTCGCAAGGTTCATCGGTTCGCCGGCCATGAACCTGCTCGATTTCGAAGGGGCAATCGATGTCGGCGGCGATAGCGTCGAGCTGTCGGGGCAAAAGGTGAGCGTCCCGTCGTCGCGCCAGGGTGCCGGGGGCAAGCTCACGGTTGGGGTCAGGCCCGAGCATATAAGTTTTTCCGATGCATCGAACTATCGCGGCCGGGTCGTCGCCACGGAATATCTCGGCACCACGCAGATTATCACGCTGGCGACACCGAACGGTGAGGCAAAAGCCCGTACCTCGTCACGCGAAATTATCAGGGCCGGTGAAACCATCGGGCTGGAATTCAATTCTTCCACCATTACTCTTTTCGAAGGGGCGAACGGACAAGCACTGCTTTCCCAAGCCAATGAAAGGGTCCTGCGTCATGGCTGAAGTCGTGCTTGAAAACGTCACCAAGACATTCGCCGGCCGGCCGGCGTTGAGTAATGTATCGCTGACCATCCCGAGCGGCTCCTTTGTCGTGCTCCTGGGCCCGACGGGGGCCGGCAAGACAACGACGCTGCGCATGGTCTCCGGCCTTGATCAGCCCGACAGTGGCACCGTCTATTTCGGCGGCCGCTCGGTTCTTGGGCTTACGCCGGCTCAGCGCAACGTCGCCATGGTTTTCCAGCAATATTCGCTCTACCCGCATCTGACCGTGCGCCAGAACCTGGAATTCCCGCTGAAATCGCCGCTCCTGAAGACGCCGCGGGAGACCATTGACAGAAAGGTCAATGCGATAGCCGAAATGCTGCAGATTTCCCACAAGCTGGATAACAAGGCCACGGCGCTCTCCGGCGGCGAGATGCAGCGGGTTTCCATCGGCCGCGCCCTGGTGCGTACGCCGCAGATCTACCTGATGGACGAGCCCTTGAGCTCGCTTGATGCCAAGCTGCGCGCCGACCTGCGCGTGGAGCTGAAAAACATACAGGCCAATTCCGGCGCAACGCTCCTCTACGTTACCCACGACCAGATCGAGGCGATGACGATGGCAACGCATATCGGCGTGCTCCATGAGGGTCGGCTGGTGCAGTTCGGTCCGCCGCGCGAGATCTACGAACAGCCCGTCAGTCTTTACGCCGCGACGCGACTTGGCCAACCGCGCATAAACATCCTGCCCGCTGATACCTTCCCCGATGTACCTTCCGGAGCCGTCAGCATCGGCCTCAGGCCGGAGCACATCGCGCAGGGCAGCGGCCAGGAGGCTACCGTCAAGCGAGTGGAGCGCCTCGGCGATCAGACCCGCCTGCATCTTTCGTTCAAGAACCATGATGTCGTGACCGTGACCGAGGCCCACACGCGCCTCGGCGGCGGAGACATCGTCAAGATACAGCCGGACAGGCCGCTCTATTTCGGCGCCGACGGCATGCGCATCGCATAAGGAGCACACATGGCACAGTTCATCAACAGGCGGGAAGACGTGGTTACGGAGGCCATCGACGGCCTACTGGCATTGAGCGGCGGCGCACTGAAGCGGCTCGACGGATATCCGCATATCCGGGTTATCCTGCGCAGCGATTGGGATAGGTCGAAAGTAGCGCTGGTTTCCGGCGGTGGCTCCGGTCACGAGCCTGCCCATGCCGGCTTTGTCGGCAAGGGGATGCTGACGGCCGCCGTCTGCGGCGACGTCTTCGCCTCGCCAAGTGTCGATGCGGTACTGGCGGGCATTCTTGCGGTGACCGGATCTGCCGGATGCCTGCTGATCGTCAAAAACTATACCGGCGACCGGCTGAACTTCGGCCTTGCCGCCGAGCGGGCCCGTGCCTTCGGGCTCAACGTCGCAATGGTGATCGTCGGCGACGACGTGGCGCTGCCGGACTTGCCGCAGGCCCGCGGCGTTGCCGGTACGCTGCTGGTCCACAAGATCGCCGGCGCCCTTGCCGAAAGCGGCGCCGATCTCGATACGGTGACAGCAGCGGCCCGCCGCGTCATAGCCGGCACGAAGAGCATCGGCATGTCGCTCGACACCTGCACAGTGCCGGGATCGCCGAAGGAAGATCGCATTCCCGACGGCATGGTCGAATTGGGCCTTGGCATCCACGGCGAAGCCGGCGTCGAGCAGATAGGCTTCGTCGATGCGAGGACCGCGATGGAAGCCGTGACAGCCAAGCTTTCCGCCGCCATGGAAGACAGGCCGCATGTGGCGCTGATCAACAATCTCGGCGGCACCTCCAGCCTTGAAATGTCGCTTCTGGCCCACGAGCTCATTGCCTCGTCAATCGGCCGGCGCATCACTCATGTGATCGGACCTGCTGCCATGATGACCTCGCTCGACATGCATGGATTTTCCGTTTCCGTCTATCCCGCCGAGGAGGCCGATATTAAGGCGCTGGGCACACCGGTGCCGATGGCGGCGTGGCCGGGCCTTTCGATAGTCAAGCCGATCGCCGTCGATATGCTGCCCGACGGGCTGACGCCCATTTCGCCGCTTCCATCCGATCACAAGCATACGCGCGCGTTCGTTATCGATTGCTGCGAAACCCTGATTGCCGCGGAACAGGATCTGAATGCGCTCGATGCCAAATCCGGTGATGGCGACACGGGATCGACGCTGGCCGGCGCGTCACGGGCGCTGATCAAGGCGATCGATCGGTTGCCTCTCTCTGATCACACCCAGCTTTACCGCGCCATCGGCCAGGAGTTGAGCCAGACAATGGGCGGCTCGTCCGGCGTACTCCTGGCGATCTTCTTCGCTGCTGCCGGCGACGCGGCTTCGAGCGGCCTGCCGATGGCGGATGCCCTGAAGGCGGGGCTGGTGCGCATGCAAGAGATCGGCGGCGCGCGCCTGGGAGACCGCACGATGGTCGATGCGCTGTCGCCGGCATTGGACGCGCTGGGCCAGGGCATCCGTCCGGCGGCGCTGGCAGCCCGCACCGGAGCTGATCTCACAGCCACCATAGTGAAGGCCAAGGCCGGTCGTGCCGCCTATATCAATGCCAAGCAGCTGGAAGGCCATGTCGATCCTGGCGCCGAAGCTGTGGCGCTGCTGTTCGAACATCTGGCGAGGTGAAGCAAGAGGCCGCGCGCCGGCTCGTCCACCATATTGGTCAATTGCCGGAAGGGATACCGAAGTAGCTTCTGTCAATTGCGTCACGATGCCGGTGATCCTTCGATCATCGGCATTGTTGATCTTTCCTTAGGCTATGGCCAGCCCTCAGGAACAACAGCTTACAATCTGGAATGGCAACAGCCGTCTATAGTCGTAATTGTCGCTAAGCTGCCACTGATCTCCCGGATGGCCGACGGTTCCGTGGTAGGCGACGACGCAGCCAGCTCCCAGCTCGACGCCCAGAAATTCGACGTATCGACAGGCAAGGCAACGCTCGACAGAGCAGTATTATTCTGCTTGGGGTAGCGCGTTCATCAATGATGGAACAACGGGCCTCGATGAACTCTCACGGATCAGAAGGTCTGGCTCGACCTGAATAACTCGTGGTTCGGGAAGATCTCCGCTGACGGCAATCAGCTCGATGATGCGAGCCACGGCCAGCTGCGAGACGCGCTCGACATCGTAATCGACCGTCGACAGCGGCGTTACGGCGAACTCTCCGAATTCGATGTTGTCGAACCCGATGATAGACATCTCGTTCGGCACCTTAATCGCGTGCTTGCTGCAATAGCGCAGCACACCGAGCGCCAGGGAATCATTTGTGGCAAAAACCGCGGTCGGCTTGACCGAACGTTGCATCAGATCCGCCATTGCCCAGTAGCCATATTCGACGGAGTGCCCTTTGGGATCGACGAAAAGCTCGGCATCGACAGCGAGACCTGCTTCGGTATGCGCCTGCACATAACCGCTTTGCTTTTCCGTGTTGCCGAGAATGACGGCGCCGTCGATCAACGCGATCTTCTTGTGGCCAATGGCAATCAGATGGCTGACAGCCTTGTAGGCGCCGCTCTGCTCGTCCATCGAGACTGCATCAATGCCGGCATTGGGATCACCGACGAGAAGCACGACCGGATAGTTTCGGCTGCGCAGTTGCCTGATGTGGTCGAGGCGGCGGTGGCTGCAGGGAAAGATCAGCATGCCATCGGCACGGCGCGTGCTGAAGACCTCGATCATCCGCATCTCCTCCTCAATATTGTTGTTCGAGGTGGCGAGCAACGTCGTATAGCCATTGCGGGCAAGAGCCAGTTCGATGCTTTGCGCGACATGGGTCAACACCGGGTTTTCCAGATCGGTCAAAATCAGTCCGATCGACTTGGTTTCCTTGGCAACAAGCGAGCGGGCAACATCGTTGGGCAGGTAATTCAGCTGCTCGGCCATCTGCTTGATCAGTCTTCGCGTTTCCAGCGGAATCCGCGGGCTGTCGCGCAAAGCAAGCGAAACGGTGTTGACGGAAAAACCTGTCCGCTCAGCCACATCCTTCAGCCGTGCTACAGGTTTTCCCATCATCTTCTCCGCTTTGTATCAGGCCGACTGCCGCTGCTTGCGCAGCTCATCAATAGCCTTGAATTGCAGGCAGTCGGGATGCATTTCCATCAATTCGATCCGATTGCCGTCCGGATCTTCAATCCATGCCTGTCGATTGCCGTCAAGCCCCTGTTTGATCTCGGCCGTCAACTTGATGCCCGCGGCCTTGATACGCTCGGCCGTTCCGTCGAGATCCTCGATGATGAAGCACATGTGATTGACACCGTTGGCATTCCAGCCTGGGGCACGATCGTTCTCAGCTCCTGGAAATATCTCCAGATACTGATCGTCTGTGATGCGCAGATAGACAAGCCATGTGCTGCCATCGTCGTTCTTGAGCCGCAACATCTCGGGAAACTGAAGACGCTCGCGATAGAAATCGAGCGATGCGTCGAGATCCTTCACCTTGATTGCCACGTGACCGATGCTGGTAATTCCACGCATTTTTTAGATTCTCCTTCCTATTCCGGCGTCGAGAAAACTCTAGAGGCGCCAATGATAACGATAATACAACCTGTTGATTTCAAAGAGCTTCAATTCAGCGGGCGATCTCCTCCCCTTTGATCAGTCCCAATCCGGTCCCCAATCCGGATCGATCGAGCGCGTGCCCGGCGTAATCCCGTCTATCATCGCGACCTCTTGCGGACTGAGGCGCAGTGTGGTTGCGGCGAAATTTGAACGGATGCGCTCTGGCCGGCCGGAGGTCGGGATTGCGGCATAACCCTTGGCAAGCTCGTAGGCGATGGCGATCTGCTCTTCCGTCGCATTGTGATGCCGGGCGATGGGCGTGAGAACAGGGTGACCGGAAACGCGCCCATGCGCTATCGGCAGGTAACAAGTGACCAGAATACCGATATCCATGCAGAAATCTGCGATTTTATGGTTTGTAAACAGCGGGTTGAGTTCAATCTGATTGGTGGCGATCCGACCGCTGCCAATTAACCCTTCGGCTTCCTTCAGGAGCGCAATGGTGAAATTGGAAACACCGATCAGCCGGGTCAGGCCGAGTGCCTGCGCCTCGACAATCTGGTGCATGTACGTCGCAAGCGGTATCCGCCCATTCGGGGCCGGCCAATGAATCAGGCATAGATCCACCTGATCGACGCCAATCTCTCCCAGGCTGCGCCTGAGCGAGGGAATAAGCTTTCCTTCGGCAAGATTCTCGCTTGAAATCTTGGTTGTGATGAAGACCTGATCGCGTGTGAGGCCGCTACGCCGGACCGCCTCGCCAACGGAGGCTTCACTACCATAGGTTTGCGCGGTGTCGAGGTGCCGGTAGCCAGTTTCAAGTGCAGCAAGGATTGCTGCTGTTCCGGCTCCCCCAACTCGACCATAGGTGCCGAAGCCGATTTTGGGAATCTCTACGCCATATCCACCTGCATTCATGCAATTTTCCCTCGATTTTGCGTCTGCGAGAGCGATTTTGCGACGCAAAACATAAATAGCGGCCAAATTGCCGACTTGACGCATGCATCGTCACATGCCAGTATTAACGCTAATATGATTTCGACGCAAGAGGCCTTCTTACAACCAGAAGGGTGACGGGATCAGGGAGGACAGAATGAAGCTACGATGGAGCCGTCTATCGCCGCAGCTTGCCTTGGCTCCCGCCGCGGCCATCACACTCGTCGCATTCGCCGGCTCGATCCTCTGGACGATCTATATCTCGTTCACACAAAGCCGACGTCTGCCGGATTACGCGATCGATTGGTCCAATCCCTTCCGCCAGTATCAGCGGCTCTATCACGACATGGGTTGGCACATTTCGCTTTCCAACCTGATCATTCTCGCGATCGGCAGCGCCCTTGCCATCGTGTTCGGATTCATCCTGGCGGCCATGATCGAGCGAGAGCGGCGCGGTGAAGACGCCTTCCGGACCGTGTTTCTCTACCCGCTCGCCATCTCGTTGATCGTCACCGGCGTCGCCTGGCGCTGGATTCTCAATCCTCAACTCGGCCTGGAAAACTTCCTGCATCAGATAGGCCTGACAGGCGTCAGCCTCAACTGGCTGGCAAGCGGCGATACCGCAATCTACGCCATCATCCTGGCGTCGATCTGGCAGAGCTCCGGCTTCTATATGGCGCTGATGCTCGCTGGCCTGAAGGGAATCAACACGGAAATATGGAGCGCTGCGCGACTTGACGGGGCAAGCCTGTGGAAGGTCTATCTCGAAATCATCATTCCGATGATGAAGTTCACTTTCCTGACTTGCGCCATCCTGCTCTCGCTCGGTGTCATCAAGGCCTACGACATCATCGTCGCAATGACCAATGGCGGGCCTGGCCAGTCGACGTGGATGCCGGCCTATTTCACCATCAACGCTTTGACGAACAAGAACAATCTCGGCTACGCCTCGGCCGCCGCCTCCCTCATGCTTGCCATCACTGTGCTTGTCTTTCTGCCGCTCGTTCTTCTCGTCGTCTGGCAGCAGCGCCGCGCCGGCAAAGGAGGTCTCGCGTGAGCAACGTAAATCCCCTGCAACTGCATGCGTCCTCGGCCAAGCCCGCGCTTCGCGTCGCCGCGAAGCCTGAGGCAAATATCATCTATCCAAGGCGCAAGAGGCGAATAAAGGCGCGGTCCATCGCGGTTCTCGTCTTTCTCAGCATGGCAGCGTTGTTCTTCTGCGTGCCGCTCTATGTGCTGATCGTGACGTCCTTCAAGACCATGGATCAAATACGCGAAGGCGCCATCTTCTCGTTGCCGCATGTCTGGACACTCCAGCCTTGGGATTACGCCTGGAACGACGCCTGCTCGGGCCTGACTTGCACAGGCCTCAAGGCGGGTTTCATGAATTCCGTGGAAATCCTCATCCCCTCACTGATCGCTTCCATCGCCATATCGTCGGTGACTGGCTATGCGCTGGCCATGTGGAACGTCCGCTGGGCGGGAACATTTCTCTTTGTGCTTTTTCTCTGCGCTTTCGTGCCGTTTCAGATCATCATGTACCCGCTGATCATCATCACGGTTAATCTTGGCATCTATGGTTCGATATGGGCGGTGGCCTTCATTCACACCATTCTTGCCATGCCGGTGCTGACGCTCATCTTCCGGAACTACTACAAGGATATACCCGCCGATCTCATCAAGGCCGCCATCATGGACAGCGGTTCCTTCTGGCGGATCTTTACCGAAATCATCCTGCCGATGTCCGGCAATATCATGATCGTCGTGCTGATCATGCAGATCACCAGCATCTGGAACGACTATCTGATCGGCGTCACCTTTGGCGGCCTGGGAGCCGCGCCCATGACGGTCAATCTTGCCAACATGGTGACGGTGACGACCGGGACGGCCTCGTACAATTCCAATATGGCGGCGGCGCTCCTGACCGCCATTCCACCCCTCTTCATCTATTTCGTACTCGGAAAATTCTTCGTCCAGGGCATCTCAGCAGGCGCCATCAAAGGCTGACCGGACGGATCAACGGAGGACTGCATGCCCAGCGTCTCGTTTGAACATATCGTCAAGAAATACGGCGAGCTCACCGTGCTCGACGATTTGAATCTTTCGATCGAGGACGGTGATTTCCTCGTCTTGCTCGGCCCTTCCGGCTGCGGCAAGACCACGCTCCTCAATCTGCTTGCCGGCTTGAACGACGTGTCCAGCGGCCAGATCATGATTGGCGCACGCGATGTCACCGATCTCGATCCAAAGGATCGCGGCCTCGCTATGGTCTTCCAGTCCTATGCGCTCTATCCGACAAAGACGGTTAGGGGAAACCTGAAGTTTGGCCTCTCCGCCAGCCGGCTTCCCAAGGAAGAGGCCGAAAAGCGCATCGCTTGGGCGGCCGATATGCTGCAGCTCGGAGCATTGATGGATCGCAAGCCTGCGCAGCTGTCCGGCGGCCAACGGCAGCGCGTCGCAATCGGCCGGGCGCTCGTGAAGCATGCAGGCGTCCTGCTCTTCGATGAACCACTCTCCAATCTCGATGCCAAGCTACGCACCGAGATGCGCATGGAAATCAAGAAGCTGCACGAGGCACTCAACCCGACCGTCGTTTATGTGACGCACGACCAGATCGAAGCCATGACCATGGCGACGAAGATCGCCATCATGAACGGTGGCGAAATCCAGCAATTCGGCTCACCCGACGATGTCTATGAAAACCCGGCCAATCTTTTCGTGGCCGGCTTCATCGGCTCGCCGGCGATGAACCTGTTCGAGGTGGATATCGGACATGAAGAAGGCCGCGTGATCGGCAGGTTTTCGACCGGCGAAACCATCGCTCTGTCGAGCTATCCATTCGCGAAGACGCCGCAAGCAGGGTCGAAGGCGGTCGTCGGCTTGCGGCCCGAGCATTTTGCAAGACCCGAAGAGAGCGCGGACGACAGCGCTCTTGCAATCGAAGTGCCGGTACGCGCTGTCGAGCGAACCGGCTCCGATGCCATCCTGTCGTTGAATTTTGCCGGCGGGTTGCTGGCCGTGCGGGCAGAACCCGATCGCGCGGCGGGAATGAAAGCCGGGCAGATGGTCTCTATCCGCTATCCAAAAGCCAAGATCAATCTTTTCGACGCCAAGACCGGGCAGCGCATGTAACGGCCTTGTCATTTTTCATTGGGAGGAAAAACATGTTCAAGACGCTGAAGTTAGGCATCGGGGTCGGATTGCTGGCCACCGTTGCGATGGCATCCGCCTCCGCCGAAGATCTCGTGATCTATCAGGACTGGTCTTCGCCGGCTGAGGTGGCCGCGCTGAATGTTCTCAAAAAGGCAGCGGCGGCCAAGGGTATCAACTGGATCGATATCAGCATTCCGCACGACACAGGCTCGAACGTCAATCTTCTCAATCTCGTGACCGGCGGCAACCCGCCGAACGTCTTTGTCGAGAACAGTCCCGGCGTCTATCGCGACCTGACCAAAATGGGTCTCGGTCATCCGCTGACGGAGCTTTTCACCACGAGTGGCGCCGCCGATCATTTCCCTGCTGCCGTCAAGAAATCGATCACGGTCGACGGTGAAATGATGAAAATCCCCCTCGGCATCCAGATGGACGGAATGGTCTATTACAACATGGATGTCGCCAAAAAGGCCGGTGTCGATCCGACCAAATGGAATTCGCTGGATGCCATGTTTGCCGATTTTCCGAAGATCAAGGAGGCCGGCTTTGTTCCTCTGGCGCTTGGTGCGCAGCAATGGCAGGTCGGCTATCTTATGCATGCGCTGGTCGCCACGCTTGGAGGCCAGGATGTTTACATGAAGGTCTACGGCGAAAAGCCGGATCGTGCGGCGCTGGATTCGCCCGCCATGCGCGATGTCTTCACATGGCTTCGCAAGTTCCAGCAGGCAGCCGATCCCGGTTCGGTCAATCGCGACTGGAACATGACCACCAATACGGTGATCACCGGGAAGGCATTGATGCAGATCCACGGCGACTGGATGAAGGGCGAATGGGTGGCCGCGGGCAAGCACGCCAATCAGGATTTCGGCTGCATCCCGATCCCCGGTGCCAAGGCCTATGCGGTGAGCGTCGATTCCTGGGGCATTCTCGGCAAGCAATCCGCGGCCAAGGACAAGGCCGAACTCGATTTTGCGGCAACAATCGTTGACCCCGCCGTCAATACCGCCTTTGCGGCCGCGAAAGGATCGACGCCCATTCGCAACGATGTCGACGCCTCGAAGCTCGACGGTTGCTCCCAGGAGGTCCTGACGATGTTGAAGGATCCGGACAAGCAGGTCCAGAACCCGCATTCGATGACCGATGCCGATTGGCTGGCCGCGACCTGGGAGGTCGCGTTCAATTTCTGGAGCGATCCTTCCATGTCCGTCGACGATGCCATCAAGCAGCTTCAATCCGGTTATGACACGATCGTGCAGTAGCCTTCCCATGACTGCCGATCCGCGACCCGAAAATCGGGTCGCGCAATTCCCCCAGGACCGAAAGGCATTATCCATGAACACCACAGTCCTCGATGAAGATCGGGTCTTTCAGATCTGCTTCGTAACAGACGATGTGCAGAAATCCGCAAAGTGGTTTTCCGAACTCACCGGAAAGCCGGTTCCGCCGGAAGGCAAGGCGGCAGATCCCGAAGAGGCACAGGCCATCTACAACGGCATGCCGGCCAAGGTTGGCTGCCGCATCATCATGTTTGAATTTGGCAATATCGACTTCGAATTCCTGCAGCCCGGACCGGAGAAAAGCGCCTGGCGCGATCTGCTGGAGGCCAAGGGCCCCGGTTGCCACCATATCGCGTTCAAGACCCGCAACCTGACAAAGAAAAATGCCTTTCTCGAAGCGCAGGGGCACAAGCTTCTGCAACGTGGTGAATTCCACGGCGGTCATGGCCGATACGCCTATTACGATACGATGCCGCAGCTCGGCGCTTTGATTGAACTGCTCGAATTCGACACCGACAAGGAGCCGCAACCGTAAGCGAAAACAACCTCTGAAAAATTTCGCGTCCGGTCGTCAATGAAAGCCGCATCCGATGAACTACAAAATTGCCTACCAACTCTATTCGTCGCGCAATTTTCCGCCACTTGTCGCGCAGCTACCGATCCTGAAAGGCATGGGCTATGACGCGATAGAACCCTGGCTTCCCGCCTATGAGGTCGATCCAGCGCTCTTTCGCCAGCAGCTTGATGATGCGGGCCTTGGCTGCTTCGGCTTCCATATGCCGCTGGCCGGTCTCGTGAACGAGCCGGATCGCTATCTCGACATCGCGGAGATACTTGGCGCCACCCACCTGATACCGCCTTTCGTTCCGAAGGAAGAAAGACAAGAAACGAGTGATTTCTGGAAAGGGATCGGCAGAAAACTCGCCGTAGGGGCCGACAAAGCTGCGCCACGCGGTCTCAGGGTCGTTTGGCACAATCACGATTTTGAATATGTCCGCTTACCGGACGGCTCCCGGCCGATCGATCATATTCTTGGGGAAAGCGACGCCGTTCTCTTCGAGATCGATTGTGGATGGATCACCCGCGCCGGCGCAGACGCTGCCCTGGAGCTTCAGCATTATGCCGATCGCATCGCCTGCATCCAGGTAAAGGATACGGCACCGCTCGGAACGGTCGAGGACGATGGCTGGACGGCGACGGGTGACGGCATCATCGACTGGAAGGCGCTTGTGCCGCTGTTTCGCAAGACGGCTGCCGACCATATCGTCACCGAACACGATAATCCCTCCGATTGGCAGCGCTTCGCGCGCCGCTCGATCGATTATCTCCACGATCTTGGATTGTAGCGGCCATGAAGATCGTCGACATCAAGTGCGCCGTTATCGGACGCAGTCCCGTTTTACGGATCATCACCGATGAGGGTGTGGACGGGTATGCGCAGGCGGAAACCTGGAAATCGTTTCTCAAGCCGCACATACTGAGTTTTCGCGACAATCTGATCGGCTGCGACCCAACCGACGTCGAGCGCACCATGATGAAGATTCGCCAGCGCGGCGGGTTCAAGCCCTGGGGTGCGGCCGTCAGCACGATCGAAATGGCATTGTGGGATATCGCCGGCAAAGCGGCAGGCCTACCGGTCTACAAGCTGCTTGGTGGCAAGGTCCGCGACCGGGTTCGCGTCTATAATGGCGCGGTGCGCCTTCCGCTCGCGGGCTATGATCCGGAAGACTATGCAGCCAACACGAAGGCGATGGTGGAGCGCGCGGAAGGCTTTACCATTATCAAGCAGCCGATCGGCTTCCATAGTCCGATGGCCCGCACTATTCCGGACTTCTTCTATGGAGACCCGGAAGCCGGGAAGGTCCATGGCACCCATGATCGCGGCATGCTGACCGAGCGCGGCCTGAAGCATCTGGTCGAATGCGTCGCCGCCATGAAGGAGGTGACGGGGGATCGCATCGGGCTGGCGCTCGATTGCGGTCCGGGCTTCACTCTTCCCGATGCCATTCGCTTTGCCCGCGCCGTCGAACCTTTCAATCTCGTCTGGCTCGAGGATCTATTGACCGGCGATTACTCGCCCTTCGTCAATCCGGATATCTATCGAGACCTGACGACATCGACGACAACGCCGATCCACACCGGCGAACAGATCTATCTGCGTCAGAACTTCAAGCCATTGATCGAAGGCAAATGCGTCAACATCGTCGGCCCCGATCCCGGCGATATCGGTGGGATCGCGGAACTCAAATGGGTTGCCGAGCATGCGGATCTGCATGGCGTGTTGATGGCGCCGCATGGCACCGCCAATGGCCTGCTCGGTCTTGCCGCGCTGGTTCAGATGTCGGCGACCCTGCCGCACAACTTCATTGCCTTTGAATATCCGGTTGGCGATCCCGACTGGTGGTACGAGATCGTCGAGGGCCTACCACATCCCCTTGTTCAGGATGGACATATCCAGGTCTGGGACAGGCCGGGCATGGGCGTCAGCCTGATCCCCGACAAAGCGAGCCGCTATCTGGCACCCGAGGATGCCGATTTCTTCCGTTGAAACACGACCATGATGAAGGATTTCCGATGACAAGCGAACTGGCAATCTACGAGCTGGAAACCGGCACGGTGAGCACCGTCCTGACGACACCGGAGCTGATCGAGGCCCCGAACTGGACGCCGGACGGCAAATGGCTCGTCATCAATGGCAACGGCCGGCTATTTCGGGTCGATCCATCCAAGCCGGAGATGATCGCGATCGACACAGGCTTTGCCAAGGACATCAACAATGATCACGGCATCTCGCCGGATGGAACCTTGATCGTCATCAGCGATTCCACAGAGCAGGGTTCAAGTGCCATCTACTCATTGCCCTTCAGTGGCGGCACACCGCAGCGCATTACCGAAAAAGTGCCGTCCTACTGGCACGGCTGGTCGCCGGACGGCAAGACGATTGCCTATGTCGCCAACCGCAGCGGCACCTATCAGGTCTATACCTGCCCCATCACCGGCGACGGCGAAACGCAGGTCACCTCAACTTTTGACCATTGCGATGGCCCGGATTTCACACCCGATGGCCAATGGATCTGGTTCAACGGCGAAAAGAACGGTGAGGTCGCCCTATGGCGCATCAGGCCCGACGGCAGTAACGCGCAGAAAATGACCAATGACGAACGGGTCAACTGGTTTCCCCACCCCTCGCCCGATGGACGCCATATCCTCTATGTCGCCTATGAACACGGCGTCAAAGGTCACCCACGCGACCATGATGTGGAATTGCGTCTCATGCCTGCGGAAGGTGGGACAACAAGAACGTTGCTCAAGCTCTTTGGCGGACAGGGTACGATCAACGTCCCCTGCTGGGCACCCGACAGCAGGCGCTTTGCCTTCGTCCGCTTCCATAAGGGGGCGTGAGCAGTATCGGCATTGGAACTGTCATAGCCTCAGAGGACGATTGATCTACCTCGCACCGATCTCCGACAAAAAAGGTCACCAGCCACCCTCGTCGATGCAACATAGATTGCTGGCTCCTGATAGAATTCGAACCCTCGATCCGGTCGCTTTCGATGTCTCCGGAGCAATCGCAAAGGAAGTCCTCAAGAACGAGCACGTCTTATTTCGCTTTTGCCCGCATTGAATCTTCCGCCGATGCTTGCCGCGATGGCAAGTTCGGCCAGCGCTGCGGCGAGCATGATGGAGAGAAAGACATCGCGGCCGAGGTGGACGAGCACCCAGCCGCCCACGGCGGGAAAGCCGAAGATGCCGACGAAATAGGACATCACGAACCAGGTCAGCACCGCATGGCGGTAGCGAGGTGCGGTGTTGTTGACGGCCCAGGTCTGGATGACCGTATAGACAAGACCGTAGCCGATGCCGGTCAGGATCGCCGAGAGGATCTGAAAGGCCGGATGGATGCCGACACCGAACATGGCGACGACTCCAAGGCTCATCGAGGTCAGGAGAGCGCAGGTAAGCTGCGTCTGTGGCAACGTTGCCAGGAAGCGGGCAAGCACGAGCCGGGTGGCAACGACGGTAACGGCGTAGACAACAAAAAAGGTCGCGGCCGTGGCGGTTGTGCCCTCGACCAGCGAGGACTGGAAGGTCAGCAAGCCGGAGAAGACGCAGGCGCCGAGCGCTACCATCAGGATCGGTCGGATCGAAGCGCTGCGCGCAATCACGCCGATATCGCGCACCCAGGGGCGCAGGGCGGCCGTGCGCGGCGCGCCCGGCGCCATCGAACCGAAGATCCAGAGCAAGACGGAAGCAGCAAGGCACGCCGCGCCAACCAGCATGAAGGTGGTCTCGACCGAGAGCCGCATCTGCGTCAGCACAAGATTGAGAATGACAGGACCGCCGCCGATACCCGCCATCTGGAATGCGCCGAAGCGGGTGAACCAGAAGCCACGATCGGCATCGGTGACGCGCTCTGAAAGTGCCATCGGCGCGCCGATATAGAACATTCCCCAGCCGAGCCCAATCAGGAAGCCCGAGACGAGCGGCAGGCCGAGCCCGAGGCCTCCGGCAAAGGCAAGCAGCAGGAAGCCCAGCGCCACGGCGGCACTGGCACCGGCGCTCATGCGCGCCGCATCGATCCGCCCCGAAAGCCAACCAACCAGCGGCACGCCGGTAAAGGTTCCCGCCATGGCGGCGCCGAGCGTCAGCCCGGTATCGACATCGCTGCCGCCATGGGCACGGTAATAGGCCGAGAACAGGAAGGTAGCGCCATAGCCTGCCGCTGCAAGCATGGTGCCGGTGAAAAGGTAGGGTGCAGCAGACTGGCGCATGGGCATTTCCAGACAACGGTTGAAAGTGGCCTGATAAAAATGGATAATGGAACTGATATCCAGAGCCACTTTAAGTCCATGATGCAGACCACTTCGCCCCGCCAGACTTCACCCCGCCAGGCCAGCGCCAGGACCCTCCGCCGCGAAAGTGCGGCGGCTGGCTTCCTGCCCGAGATCAATGCGTCCTTGCCCGTTCCCGCGGTGCGTCAGCTCTATCTGCAGCTGCGCGACGGCATCGTCACGGGAACGCTGCACCCAGACCATCGGCTGCCCTCCACCCGAACGGCATCGGTTGAATGGTCGCTCTCGCGTGGGCTGATCGCCGAGGCCTATGAGATGCTGATCGCCGAAGGCTACGCGAGGGGACGGCATGGCTCCGGCACCTATGTCGCCTCCGGCCTGCCGCCGATGCCAATCGGAAGCGACGGCAAGCGCGAGGCGGCCGACACCAGCACGCGGCGCGGCATTTCCGCGGCGGCGCAGCTGGCGATGCGCACGGACCTTTCGCCACCGGCCCAGGTCGCCTTTGCCACCGGCCGTGTGATCCATGACGAGCGCACCGCGGGGCTCCTGAAGCGGCTCGCCCATCGCCATATCGATTATGCCAGTGACGGCTACCGCGATCCGCAGGGCGAGCTTGCGCTGCGCCAGGCCGTGTCCGCCTATCTTACCGCCTCGCGCGGTGCACGCTGCCATCCCGGCCAGATCTTCATCACCTCGGGCACCCAGCAGGCGCTGGATTTCGCCATTCGAGTGCTCGTCTCGCCGGGCGAAAGCGTGATGATCGAGGACCCCTGCTATCCGCCGGCGCGGCTTGCCTTCCTTTTGAACGGCGCCGAGATCACCGGCCTGCCTGTCGATGGCAACGGGCTGATCACCGAGCGGCTGTCTCTCCATGACGGGCCGCCGCCGGCGGCGATCTACGTCACGCCGTCGCATCAATATCCCTCCGGTTCGGCCCTTCCGCTGGCGCGCCGGCTGGAACTGCTTGCATTCGCAGAAGCCCATGGCAGTTGGATCATCGAAGACGACTACGACAGCGAATTCCGCTATGACGGCCACCCGATCGCGTCGCTGCAGGGCCTTGATGCGACGCGGCGGGTCATCTACGCCGGCACCTTCAGCAAGGCACTGCTGCCTGGCTTCCGCGTCGGTTATATGATCGTCCCCGACGATCTCGTTGCTGCCTTCCGCGCGGTACGTCCGATCATCGACCGCTTCCCGGCACCACTCCACCAGCTCGTCGTCGCCGATTTCCTCAACGAGGGCTATTTTCCCGCCCATTTGCGCCGCCTGCGCGAAAGCCACCGAGCCGCGCGCAACAATCTCGCCGTTCTGTTGCACGAACGGCTCCGCGCCCACCTGATCGCCCCGGTACCTGAACAGGGCATTCATTTCACGGTCAGCAGCACCGGCACATGGACCGACGACCAGGCACTGGCCGAAGCTGCGCTGAAGGGTGGTGTCGTCGTCATTCCGGTATCGCCCATGCATGTCTCCGCCTCGCCGGAACCGCGGCTACTATTGGGTTTCTCCGGGCTGACGGCTGCGGAAGCGGATATGGCGACGGAGCGGCTGGCAAATGTTCTGGAGCACACCCAGTTCACTTAGCACCATCTCAGCGATGAACCCTCCCCAAAAGCGCTGCGCACCGTTCAGGACGCCAGCTTTATCAGTTCAAGTGATCTTCTCGGCCCTGCGACCCTGAGCGGTCTGAGTGCCTCGGCCGCTTTTTCGCCGGATCGGACGATGGCTGCGTACGATCACTCGAAATCCAGATCACCACGCCACGCCATACACGCCACAGACCAACGGGAATTAGGATCAGCGACAGGAGCCGGTGTGCCACTTCCGGAAAATGCAAGCTTCCCCAGATCGCCAAGGCTACCATCGCGAAGCCGCCAACCACGTTCACCACGCTACCTATGGCAAGCTCGATTATCATCGCGTGGACGGCCAGACCAAGGACGCGACCGGCGAACGAAAAACCCAGTGCATCCGCCGCCGCAAATACGAGCAACAGAAACAGCGGCAACATCACCGCTGCAATGAGGATAACCGCGATGATGGTCGGGACTATCGTCACGACCACATGCCCATTGCGACGAGAAACCTGGTCCGGTCCATGTGCATTTCGCTTACATCCGGGTTCGATCCGGGCGAGCAATCACCCACGCCGTAGCACTTGGCCTATTCAAAACCGCTGCGGTTCCAATGGCTGCTGGATGATAGTTCCGTGGCAGCTCATGACCGATTTTGTGAGGTACACCCTCAAAGCATTTTTCTGCGAACGAGCACATAGGTGCCAAAACCATGTCATCAACTCAGGCCGTCGCTGCTCCACCTTGGGCAGCATAACACAAATGTCGGCAACGACTTGCGGGCATTCAAAGACTCGTCCCGGCAACATAATTTGCCGAGACAAGCCAAGTGCTCCTGAATGGATTAAAGCCCCGGCCCGTGCGGATATTTTGGCATATCATTCAATCAGGGACCTCACTGATGCACATCTCGACGCTTTTTGGCGCCGCCTGCAGAGTCTCGGCTAACCGCTTATAAAATAGCCATCTCGATCTCGGCCTCGCGGCCAAGTGAGACCATCCAGTCCCTAAATTCTGGCTTGCTTTTGAGCTGTCGTCCGTAGTGGCGCGCCAATTCTTTGACAAGCGCGCCTTCGCGACCGAGTTGCTCGTCAGCGAAGGCAATCATTTGGGAGTTCGGCCATGCCTGCGGCCGGATCGTGGCGAGACGCTCGAACAGTGCTTCGGCGGAAGCGTCTGGATTGGCCTGTGCCATCAGGGTCATCATCGCTGCTGTCGAACGGGACACTCCCATATGGCAATGGACGAGTATGTGGCTCGGAGCATTCTGATCCTGCCGGTCATGGAAGACGCGTCCGAAATCCAGGATCGCTTCGACATGCTGGGGTGTGGGCATGATTTGACCCGGTATGGGGCTGATAATATCGTGAAAGCGAAGCGTCGTGCGCAAGTGACTACCGTAGGCCGCGAAAGCGGTAAGCTCGGCGCGGTCGGGATCGATGATCGAAAGCACATGGGTCACCTGGCGCGAACTTTGCGCCGGCAGTTCTTCTATTCCACAAACCGTCAACTCAGGAGCGAACATCAATTTCATCTTGCTTAACTTCCATATGCTGATTGTAGTCCCAGAACGAATTTCATCCTGGATTGTGGCTCTTTTTGCGCGCCCTTTCGTCTGAGGTCAATGTAGCTGATTGCCTCCGGTTCAGAACTTCCAGTCACTTCGGTCGTAATCCAAAACCAAGCGATACACCCGCTTCTACGGTGGATTGCTGAGGCTTTTCTGTCCCGCTTCCGGCGAGATCGAGATCAATGCGGCCCTGCCATTCTGCGATGACAGCCGCAGCTTTTCATCGATGAAAAACATGCGGCAAAATTTGCGGTATGCGCCGATCTCGATCATCCCCTATTGATTGTCAGCAATGGACGACAGAGGAGGATATTCCAGTGAGGAAGCCTGGTAAGGTCACAACGATCGATCTATGGAACGGCCGTGAGATTCCGCGACTTGGCATGGGCTGCTGGGCAATTGGCGGACCGTTCTACGCGGGCGATGTGCCACTGGGCTGGGGAGAGGTCGACGACGGTGAGTCGATCCGTGCCATTCATCGTGCCGCCGATCTCGGTATCCGCTTCTTCGATACGGCTTCGAATTATGGGGCGGGTCACTCTGAGAAGATCGTCGGGAAAGCTATCGGCAATCGTGACGATATTGTCATAGCGACGAAGTTCGGTTTCGCAACCGATGAGCAAAGCAAGCAGGCAACGGGTGCCTTTGCCGATCCCACCTTTATTCGCCGCTCTGCCGAGACCTCGCTGCAGCGACTGAGGCGCGAGCGACTGGATCTGCTCCAGTTTCATCTGAATGATTTTCCACCGGAGGCATCCGACGAGGTCTTCGAAACACTTGAAGCCCTGAGAACTGAAGGCAAGATCGATGCTTTCGGTTGGAGCACCGACTATCCCGATCGCGCATCCCGCCATGCGGCGCGGGAGGGTTTCGTTTCCGTCCAGCACACCATGAATGTCTTCGAGGCAGTGCCAGAGATGATCGATGTGATCGAAAAGAACCGCCTCATCTCCATCAATCGCGGTCCGCTCGCCATGGGACTTCTCAGCGGCAAGTTCACAGCCGAAAAGCAGGTGGGTGCCAAAGACGTCCGCGGTGCGAGCCTTGATTGGATGGTCTATTTCAAGGATGGCAAAATCGCGCCGGAATTTGCAGCGCGGCTGGATGCTGTGCGTAGCCTGCTGACTGCGGATGGTCGTACGCTAACGCAAGGCGCCCTTGCCTGGCTCTGGGCACGCTCCAGCCGCACATTGCCGATACCCGGATTCCGAACCGTTGCGCAGGTGGAAGAGAACGTCGGGGCGCTGCAGAAAGGACCGCTGCCTGACGAGTTGATGGACCGTATCGACGCGGAACTCGCCAATCTCTAGGTGCAATCGCACGCATCGAACATTACTGCCGACCGAATCCACAGCAAGGACGTCGAGAGGATTCGAACCCGCGACCGCTTCACTATCAACTGCCGGAGGCCCCACGTCATGGCCAAGATCGCGTCGAGAAGCAACCAGGATGGTGGCGCCTGCGGCGATTCACGCCACGTGGACCTATTACGATCGTGCTCGCAACCGGTTCTGTGAAGACGTATTGCTCCTTAGCGCCGAATTGACTCCAAGTGTGTCGCGCCGAATCCTTCTGCATATTTAAGCCCGTAGCCGAGCGCTCTGTCTAGGCCAATGTGGGCAGCCCATACCAATCCAAGGGCCAAAGCCAAGGGTGTATGTCCAGTAATTCCCCAAACTATCAAAGCGAGCGGTGGGATGTACCAGTGGGCTGCGTTGTAAAGCGCGGCACCTACTTTCTTACCAGCGAGGTAGCCGACCATTGACAGGTCGGGGGCCAGGATCAGGGTGGCAAACAGCCACCAATTGGCATCCAGCGTAGCGTACCAGGCCGTAGCGGCGCCAAGTACCCCAAGCCCCTCTAGGCGAAGAAGCATTTTAGGTAGTCCAGTGACGAAACCTGTCATAACCCAATCTCCAACTGTTATGTCGGAGTGATAACATTGATGATAAGCATACAAAATTGACTAAATTTTACTATCATCTATTCAAAAATGAATATCTTCGCCTAGACGCCTTGCTGGTGCCTCTCACTGAGTTTTTGTCCTACCACAGAGGTTGCCGCTGCGCACGATAAGGCAGACCGATATGGTTTGCGTTGTGGCTCACCTTGGATCGAGCCGTTCAATACGCCCTGTATTGTCTTTCCGATCTCGCTCAGCCGCTAGCAGAAAACGGCAAGCAGCCGCGATCTTGCGGCGCTGCGGTGTATCTCTTCATCCTGCCTCACTTGCCCCCTTTGCACCAAACATCCCAAACTCCGGGCAAATATACTTTGAACGATATCGAGATATCTTGGTTATCGCCCACGGCGAGCCAGTTCCAGGATCGAGCCTCAATTGATCCACCAGGTAACGATGGCTGCGATGTAGCAAGTTGCTGTAAAGTTCAGCACGAGCTTGTCATATCGTGTGGCGACCCGCCGCCAGTCCTTGAGGCGGCAAAAGGTACGTTCAATGATGTTGCGTCGGCGGTAGGCGGTCGGGTCGAAAGGCCTGATGCGCTTACGGGTCGGATTGTTGGGAATGACCGGTTCAGTGCCACGTACTTTGAGGAAGTCACGTAAAGTGTCGCTATCTTAAGCCGTATCCGCAGCGCAAAGGCGGCTCGGCGGCAGTGGTTCGAGCAGCGGGATGGCGACGGGAGCGTCACCGCGCTGTTCAGGCGTTATTCTCAGCGCGATTGGACGGCCGCAACGATTGACAACAGCATGGATTTTTGTCGATCTTCCGCCTCTTGAGCGGCCGATTGCTTGCGCATCTGCCCCCCATTTCCGCTAGAGGCGGATCGGGGCGCCCTTGCGGTGGTGCTGTCGATCATGTGAATGTCCCGATCGGTCGTTTGCACCAGAGCTTCAAACAGCCGCCGCCATATGCCTTTGGCAGACCAACGATGGAAGCGATTGTAGACGGTGGTCGAGGGGCCGTAGCAAGCGGGACAATCCTGCCACCGGCAACCGGTTCGCAGTACATGGATGATGCCGCTAATCACCCGGCGGTCATCGGTTCGATGGGCGTCCGGTTGGTTCGTTGGAAGCAAAGGCGCGACCACCGCCCATTGCCGATCATCAAGCCAGAATTCTCCCGCCATAGTCCAAAACTCCCGCTATCAGGAGAGTGAATCATGGGAACTTAATTACATCAACCATTTGATTGGGTTTCACCCCTAATGTCTGTAGCCGACAATGCGCAGGGTATCGTGCCTGAAAATCCTCTTGCATTTACCGGTCATCCGCTGATGTTCAAGGACCGTGATGATTTGGCCTTTCAGCTATGGCGCTGGAAGCGGCCAAACCCGCCGCGTGCAAAGCACAGCGGCTCGCCGTCGCGCAGTGCGACCCTCAGCACACGGCCGATGATCAGGGAATGATCGCCAGCATCGTAGACAGATTGTTGTTCGCATTCAAACCGGGCGAGAGTACCGGGAATGACGGGTGCACCTTCGATATTGTGCTCCCAGCCGAGATCGGTGAAGCCCTGACCGCCACGGGTGAAGCGGCTGCTGAGCATTGTCTGCTCGGCGCTCAATACATGAATGGTGAAGTGTCCGGCCGAGGTGAAGAGGGCGTGGCGCGACGAGCTCTTGGCGGGTGACCAGAGTACCAGTGGTGGGTCGAGAGATACGGATGCGAAGCTGTTGACCGTCATGCCGATCGGGCCGGTATCGGCGTTGGCCGTCACGACGGTCACGCCGGTGGGGAATGTTCCGAGCGCGGTGCGGAAGCTAAGCGTGGTCTCCGCGTCCGGTGTGAACACATGCTCCTCGAAGGAGTTTGCGATTTCGACAATTGTCATCACGGCACCTCAAGTCCAATGGCAAGAGAATAAAGTTCGAACCAGGTCTCGCGATCTAGCGAGACCTTTTCCGCGTCGGAGATCGCGGCAATCCTCTGCAGATTGTTGGTTCCCAGCACCGGCAGGATCGCCGTTGGGTGCGCCAGAAGCCAGGCGACGGCAACCGCAGCGATATCGACGCCCTGTTCGTTAGCGATGCGAGATAGAGCAACGGCCAACGGCCCGTCCCGTGTGAGGAGAGAGCCACCGCCAAGTGGTGACCAAGCCATGATCGCGCGCTTGCCTTCCTGAAGAAAGGCGAGATCACCATTGGTAAAGGCATCTGTAGCCGAGAGGCTGAGTTCGATCTGATTGGTTGCCAGAGGCGTGCTCATAGACGATTGCAGCAGCTTGAAGTCCCACGGGCGGAAATTCGAGACACCGACCGCCCTGACCTTGCCCGATTTAACCAACGCATCCAGGACGGCACCGGTTTCGCCCGCGTCCATGAAGGGATTCGGTCTGTGGATCAGCAGGAGATCTATGTAATCGGTCGCCATGTCGCGCAGCGACGCCTCGACCGAGGCGTTTATGTGAGCGGCGCTGGTGTCGTAGTGCTTGACGCGGGCATCCGCGTGCCGGCCAGCCGGCGCCACGATACCGCATTTGGTGACGATCTCGAGCTTGTCACGCAGGCCGGGAGAGACACGAAGCGCGGCACCAAGAATGGCTTCAGCTGTATAGCCGCCATAGATATCGGCCTGATCAATGCTCGTGATGCCCTGCGCAAGACATGCCTCGATTTTCGCCTGCACATGCGCTGGCGACGTGTCAGCGTCGTCGCCGATGCGCCACATTCCGTAGACGAGGCGGCTTAAGGATACATCTGTGTTTAATGCAATGCGTTTCATCAGTGGCGCTTTCCATTTCCAAGCGGTGTCGCAGGAGTATCGGCGGGAACCCTGCCGCGTACTTCGGGAAGCGAGCAGGTTTTCATCTGGGACAGAACCTTCGTGCCGAAATGTTCGGCCTCATCAATATGCGGATAGCCGGAGAGAATGAAGGCGCGGATACCCATTTTCCGGTAGTTTTCGAGCGCGGTCAGTACCTGATCAGTGGAGCCGACCAATGCGGCGCCACAGCCCGAACGCGCACGGCCAACGCCGGTCCACAAATTTGGCTCGACATAACCGAACTTGTCGGCGAGTTCACGTGCCCGCGCCTGGTGCGAGACACCAAGCGATCCGCTGTCATGGGCGCGGTTGCGGATGAGCTGGCCGTATTCGTCATCGAGCCTGGAGACGAGGTGTTCGGCGTATTCGCGGGCTTCGGCTTCGCTATCACGCACGATCATATGGATTCGCAGACCATAGTCGAGAGTACGCCCGTGAGCTTCTGCGCGGGCGTGGACTGCACGCATGCGCTCTGCGAGCTGCTCCTGGATCTCCGGCCACATCAGATAGACATCACACTGGGCGCCGCAGAGCTCCAGCGCATCCGGCGAATAGCCGCCGAAATAGAGCAGCGGGCCGCCATTCTGCTGATAGGGTTTCGCCGGCTCGGTGGAAACGCCTTTGAACCGGTAGATTTCTCCTTCGTGGTCGATCGTATCGCGGGTCCATACCTGACGCAGGATTTCCACGACTTCGTGGCTACGCCGATAGCGGTAGGCACCGTCGGCGACCTCGCCCGGAAAATCTGAGCTGATGATGTTCAGCGTCAAGCGGCCCTTCAGCATGTGATCGAGTGTGGCGATGGTCCGCGCCAACATGATCGGCTGCATCTCACCGCAGCGGATCGCGGCCAGAAAGTTGATTCTTTCGGTAATCGGCGCGCATCCGGCGACGAAGCTTAGCGTATCTTGTCCGACCTGATAGGAGGACGGGCAAAGGATGTTGCGGAAGCCGAGCTCTTCGGTTTTCCTGACGATCGACGAGCAGTGCGCCCAGCTAGAACGCAAATTGTCGTCGGGCACGCCAAGGTAAGCGTAGTCATCGGAGCATAACGCGGAAAACCATGATACTTCGGCGGCATCGAGATCGCCTGATGTTATTGGCACAACGGTCATAAAAATTCTCCTCAGCGTCCGAATGGACCCTTGAATATCATCAGGTTTCTAGTAAATCAATGGTGTATCAATTTTTATCCCGTTACGAAGGATGGCCTGGAAATGAAGAATGCCCGCGGTAGCCTGCCCATGTATCTCCAGATCGCTGAGCTTCTTGTGCGTGATATCGCTGCGGGCAGGCTGATCGACGGAGAGAAGCTTGCCCCCGAGCGCGAAATGGCTGTCGAACTCGGCATCGCCGTCGGAACGCTCCGCAAGACGCTCGCGGAGTTGCAAAGCAGAGGCCTTCTCGAACGCGTTCAAGGTTCGGGCAACTACATCAAGGCAATCAGCGACCCGAAGAGCGTCTACGCCATGTTCCGACTGGAGCTTATCGGCGGCGGCGGCCTGCCGACAGCGGAGGTGCTGGACGTTCACCGCTTGGAAAAGCCGGAGCATTTTCCGGTCTTTGGCGCGTCGAACGAAGGTCATCGCATCCGTCGCCTGCGACGTCTGTCCGGCAAGGTCGTGGCGGTGGAGGAAATCTGGCTGGATGGATCCTACGTGGAGGCGGTCACCGCGGACGAATTGTCCGAGTCGCTTTATCTCTATTACAGAACCCGACTTGGCCTGTGGATCGCTCGTGCCGAGGACCAGATCGGGCTGGGTGTTGTGCCGGGCTGGGCGCCGGATGCGTTCGGCCAGAAACCCGGCACTTTGGTACCGCACGTTCTGCGCTTAAGCCAGGCGCAGGATGGCGTGACCGCCGAACTGTCCCATACGTGGTATGATCACACAATGGCGCGTTACGTGAGCAGGCTTCGCTGAGCGGAACAGGTTACGGTGACAAAGTTCGATAGATGTCAATTTTTGAGCAAATAGAAAACTAATATAATTTCAAAGACTTAGATTAAAGGTAAATCGACGCAAATAAAATTGATACACTATTGATTTCATTTTCGCCATCGGTATGATCACAGCCAAGAGGCCGCCTTGGTTTGATATTGGTCGAGGTTTCAGGAGGAAACGCATGGCGTCGGTAAGTCTGAGGAAGCTTCACAAGAGTTATGGCGCGCTTCGCATCGTCAAGGATATCGACTTGGAGATCGCGGACGGTGAGTTCGTTGTTTTCGTCGGCCCGTCCGGTTGCGGCAAATCGACGACGTTGCGCATGGTAGCCGGGCTTGAGACGATCTCGGGCGGAGAAATCTGCATCGGCGACCGGGTCGTCAACAAGCTCCCACCGCGAGAACGCGACATCGCCATGGTGTTTCAGGACTACGCGCTCTACCCGCACAAGACGGTACGCGAGAACATGGGCTTCAGCCTGAAGGTTCGCGGCACCAGCATTGCCGATTCCAACAAGCGCGTGAACGAGGCGGCCGAGATCCTCGGAATTTCTCATCTGCTGGGCAGGCGTCCCGGGCAGTTGTCTGGCGGTCAGCGTCAGCGTGTCGCCATGGGCCGCGCGATCGTGCGCCGGCCGCAGGTTTTTCTTTTCGATGAGCCGCTGTCGAACCTCGACGCCAAGCTTCGCGGACAGGTTCGCACCGAGATCAAGCGTCTGCACCAGCAGATCGGCACCACCATCATCTATGTCACCCACGATCAAGTGGAGGCCATGACGCTGGCCGACCGGATCGTCATTCTTCGTGGGGGAGATATCGAGCAGGTCGGGACGCCGGATGAGGTCTACAACCAGCCGAACAACGTGTTTGTCGGTGGCTTCGTCGGCTCGCCGGCCATGAATTTTTCCAAGGCAAAACTGAAAGGCGATCGCCTTACCTTTGCCGATGGAAATTCGCTTCCCTTGACCGCACTGCGGTCGGGCAAAATGGCGGCGGTGGAGGGGCAGGAAATGATCGTCGGCATCCGGCCGGAGCATTTCACGGCTGCGGCCGCATCCGAGGTGCAACTGACCGTCAAGGTCCAGGTCGTCGAGCCGCTTGGCTCCGACACGCTGGTACATTTTAGGCTCGGCGATGAGGTGCTGACCGCCCGCATGCCGCCTGATATGCGCGCCCATGCTGGGGAGGAGATCAAAATCGGCGTCGATCCGTCCAAAGTTCATCTGTTCGATGCCGCCACGCAACGTGCGCTCGCCTGAAGCTCTTTGCGCGGCGAAAGCTTGAGGTTCGCGCTTCTATTCACCGGGAGGAAACTATGATCAGCAGGCCGCTTGTGGGCTTGGCGCTATGCGCCAGCATTCTGGGCTCGACCGTTCCAGCCTATGCCGACACGGAGTTGAAAATCTTCGTCTCCAGCCAGCATCAGCCAGAGGTTTGGCGCAAGGTCTTCGACCAGTACGAATCGAAGACGCCGGGCGTGAAGGTGACGATTGAGGCTGGCGGCAATACATCGGAAGCGCAGGCGCAGTACCTGAATACTGTTATGTCGGCCAAGGATACCAACCTCGACGTGCTGATGCTCGACGTCATCCGTCCGGCGCAATATGCCGCCGCCGGGTGGACGAGCGATTTCTCCGGCAAGGACATGTCGAAGTTCCTGCCAACCTACACTGAGGCCAACACAGTCAACGGCAAGGTCGTCGCCGTCCCCGCCTTCGCCGACGCGATGTTCCTCTACTACCGCAAGGATCTGCTCGACAAATACGGTATCAAGCCGCCGAAGACCTGGGACGAGCTGACGGTCGCCGCCAAGAAGATCACCGAGGGTGAAGGGCGCCCTGACCTGCAGGGCCTCTCGTTTCAGGGCAAGGCGATCGAGGGTGCGGTCTGCACCTTCCTGTTACCCTACTGGAGCCAGGGCAAGACGCTTGTCGAAAACGGCAAGCTGACCTTCGATCGAGATGCCGCTGTCAAGTCGCTCGCGTTGTGGAAGAGGTTCGTCGATGACGGCGTCGCCAAGAAGAATATTTCTGAGGTGGCAACCGACGATACTCGCAAGGAGTTTCAGGCCGGCAACGTCGTCTTTGCGATCAACTGGTCTTATGGCTGGTCGAGCTTCCAGGGCAAGGATTCCGCAGTTGTCGACAAGGTCGATGTCTCCCCTCTTCCGTCCATGACCAGCGGCGAACCGGCAACGTGCCTCGGTGGGTGGGAGTTCGGCGTTTCCGCCTATTCCACGCATCAGGATGAGGCGAAGAAGCTGGTTGAGTTCCTATCGAGCTCCGAGGTGTCGAAGTTCATGGCCGTCAACGGTGCGCTGCTTCCGACTTATGCCAATCTCTACAAGGATGCGGATGTCACCAAGGCGGCACCATGGTTCGCCAATGCTCTGCCGGTCGTCGAAACCGCGAAAGCCAGGCCGGTAACGCCACGCTACAACGAGGTCAGTGACACGATTCGCACGACCGTAAACGCGGTGCTTGCAGGCGTCAGCACACCGGAACAGGGCGCGGCACAGATCGAAGCTCGTCTGAGGCGGATATTGAGATAGGCGCCTTCCGTAACTTGGCGAAGATCCGCAACGTGCGTGGCGCACGCGTTGCGGCTCGGACGCCCCGCCCTGAACGAAAGGGACCCGACATGACATCGCACAGCAGGAGCGCTCGCCGTGAGTATATCAACAATGCCGCTCACTGATACAGAAGAGAAACGGCTGCCGCAGCGGAGCAAATGGTTCGATCTGAGTGATCGCGCGCTGGCCGTGCTGCTTCTCGCTCCCGCTGCGGTGCTGCTGTCGCTGATCATCGTCTATCCAGTCGGCCGGCTGATCTACACCAGCTTTTTCAGCCTGTCCTTGACCTCCGGCCTTCCAGCGGAATTCGTCGGCATCGACAACTACCGCGCCATGATCGACGATCCCGTCTTCTGGCAGACGCTATGGAACACGGTGCTGATCACCATCATCACCGTGCCGGGCGCGCTACTTGTTGGTCTGGGGCTCGCTCTGCTCGCCAACCTGCCGTTCGGTATGCAATGGCCGGTGAGATTGTCTCTGCTCATACCCTGGGCGCTGCCGCTTTCGTTCGCCGGCTTGATCTTCGCCTGGTTCTTCCACTCGGAATACGGAGTCGTCAACGATGCGCTGAATCGCCTCGGCTTTGGCGGCATCATCTGGTTCAATTCCCCGAACTGGGCTTTCGCAACGATCTGCCTGACGATCATCTGGAAGACGTCGTCCTTCATGGCACTGATGATCCTCGCCGGTCTCCAGACCATTCCACGCTCTCTCTATGAGGCCGCCGACGTTGATGGCGCGGGGCGCATCCGACAGTTCTTTGAAATCACACTGCCGCTTCTCAAGCCCTCAATCGTCGTCGCACTGATCTTCCGAACGATCACTGCACTGCAGACCTTCGACATTCCCTTCATGATGACGGGCGGTGGGCCGGGTACATCGACGGCGACACTTGCCATGTACATCCACCAGAACACCGTGTCGTTCCTCGATCTCGGTTACGGATCGGCGCTCGCCGTCGTCATGTTCGCGCTGTCGATGATCGTCACCGCCGTTTATCTGCGCATTATCAGGACAAAGGAGTAGCCCATGAGCGCCGTTGTTGCTCCAAGTCCCGCATCCCTTCTGACCGGGAAGCCATTGCGTCTGATCGCCGCCGCCATCCTGCTGGTCAACGGGCTATTCCCGGCGCTGTGGATCCTGTTCACCTCGTTGAAGACAGAAGGCGAACTGACGCTTAAGCCAATCACCTGGCTGCCGCATAACGCGACGCTGCAGAACTACATGCAGGCCTTTTCCGATCAGCCGCTGCACCTGTTCCTGTTCAACAGTTTCATGGTGGCCTTGCTCTCGACACTGCTCACCCTGTTCGTTTCGGTGCTGGCGGCCTACGCGCTGGCGCGGCTCGACCTGCGCTTTCGCGGATTGATCCTGGCACTGATCGTGGCGGTATCCACCTTCCCGCTGGTCACGCTGCTTGTGCCGCTGTTCGAAATAATGCGCGCACTCAATCTGCTGAACACTTGGGTTGCGCTGGTGCTGCCCTACACGGTGCTGTCTCTCCCGATCTGCACCTTGATGTTGATCTCCTTCTTCGAGGGCATCCCGCGCGATCTGGAGAATGCCGCGATGATCGACGGCTGCACGCGTCTCGGTGCTCTGTTCCAGGTCGTCGTTCCTCTCTGCGCGCCGGGCGTCTTCACCGCCGGCATTCTTGCTTTCGTCAATGCGTGGGATGAATTCCTGCTGGCACTGTCGTTCAATTCCAATCCGTCACTGCGCACCCTTCCGGTGGGCATCCAGCTCTATCAGGGAGAGTTCGCCTTTCCGTGGCCAGTCATCTCGGCCGCACTTGTCGTCGGCATCGTGCCGGTGGCGATCCTGATTGTCATCTTCCAGGAGCGTGTTGTTTCCGGCCTGACATCGGGAGGCATCAAGGGATGAGCAGCGCCACTGCATTGCAGCGAGATATCATGCATTCCGAGACAGGTCAGGCGCAAGTCAACCACGGCGACACATCATTCCAACGACTGGCGTTGGAGGCGACGCCGTCCGGCTTCACCCTGTCGCTTGATGGGCGCGTCATCCTCAATCACACGAGCAGCACCCCCGCCATCTTCGTCGGTATCGGTGAAGAGCGCATGGATATGTATCGCGGCAACTTCGATATCGAGGACTATGTGATCGAGCGCAGCCGCCTGGCGCATGCAGAGATCGACGGCCGGCGGATTTCGCTTTCGGAGCGGGCCGGGCAGCCGCCCCGTCTCGTCCTAACGGTTACCGACAGCGCCATTGAGATCCAGGCGTTAGATCCGTTGATCAACCGGTTCTGGATGCGTGTCGCTGCCGACCATGACGAGCATGTCTGGGGCGGTGGCGAGCAGATGTCCTATTTCGACATGCGCGGCCGTCGTTTTCCTCTTTGGACTTCGGAGCCCGGCGTCGGTCGCGACAAGACCAGCGAGATCACTTTCAAGTCCAACGTCAAGGATCGCGCCGGCGGCGATTATTTCAACACCAACTATCCCCAGCCGACCTATGTCTCCTCGGCGCGCTATGCGCTGCACGTCGAGACGACCGCCTATTCTGTCTTCGATTTCCGTCACAAGAGCTTTCATGAGATCGAGAGCTGGGCCATTCCCGAGCGCATCGAACTCTTCGCGGCGGCGACTTTCGTTGAGCTTGTCGGCCAACTCTCGAACCGTTTCGGCCGCCAGCCGCAGCTGCCCGAGTGGATCTATCAGGGCGCGATCATCGGCCTGAAGGACGGCACCAATTCGTTCGCCCGGCTACAAGCCATGAGGGATGCCGGCGTCAAGGTGGCGGGACTCTGGTGCGAAGACTGGGTTGGCCTGCGCGAGACCTCGTTCGGGGCACGGCTATTCTGGGACTGGCAGGCCAACGAGGATAGATATCCACGGCTGCGTCAGAGGATCGCCGAGCTAAGCGATGAGGGAATACGGTTCCTTGGTTACGTGAACCCCTACCTATGTGCCGATGGCCCGCTGTTCGCGGATGCAGAACGTGCCGGCTATTTCGCCAGGACAGTGGATGGCGAGACGGCATTGGTCGATTTCGGCGAGTTCGACTGCGGCGTCGTCGACTTCACCAATCCCGAGGCAACTGAGTGGTTTGCCGAAGAGATCATCGGCAAGAAGATGCTCGATTACGGCCTGTCCGGCTGGATGGCTGATTTCGGAGAATACCTGCCGATCGACGTGCATCTTGCGAATGGCACTGACGCGAAGCTCATGCACAATGAATGGCCGACGCTATGGGCCGAGGTCAATGCGAGCGCGGTTGCGTCTCGCGGCATGACGGGTGACGCCCTGTTCTTCATGAGGGCCGGGTTCACCGGTGTCCAACAGCATTGCCCGCTCCTGTGGGGTGGCGATCAATCGGTGGATTTCTCACGCCACGACGGCCTCGTCACCGTCATCTCCGCCGCGCTCTCATCCGGTCTGCTGGGCAATGCCTACCACCACTCCGATATTGGCGGCTATACCAGCCTGTTCGGCAATGTCCGCACGCCCGAACTGCTGATGCGATGGGCGGAGATGTCGGTCTTTACATCGGTGATGCGGACCCACGAAGGCAATCGCCCGCGCGATAATGTCCAGATCGACCAGGACCCCACGGTTCTCGCCCATTTTGCGCGTATGACAGCGCTCTACGTACATCTCGCACCCTATCTTCGATCGTTGTCCGCCGAGGCTGAACAGACGGGTCTGCCTGTGCAGCGTCCGATCTTTCTCCATCATGAGAATGACCCAAAGACCTATGCCATTCAGGATAGCTATCTCTACGGACGGGAGCTGCTCGTTGCGCCGGTTTGGCAGGCCGGACAGGATCAGCGGCAGGTTTATCTGCCAGAAGGTGTGGACTGGATTCATATTTGGAGTGGCATCGCTCATGCCGGTGGTCAGGACGTAACGGTTGCAGCCCCGATTGGGCAACCGCCAGTCTTCTATCGCAGCGATGCGTCCTTCGCCGCTGTCTTTGCGGCAATGGTCGAACTTTGAGCCAACGCTGGACGGTTCTGTCGCAAACGGAATGGCTAGGTATCTCCGACAGCAACGAGCTTTTTGCAACAGCACCCTATCAAGCAGTTCAGGCTGAAGCGATGGCGTTCCAGACAGCCTAGTGGACTGATGGCTCGCTGGCGTAGAAATGAAGCTCGTGTCTGCCGTGCGCGAACGTTGCGGCAACGTGCGCGTTCAGGTCCTTGACTGTCGTCGACCCGAGTTCACCGCCCATTGGGACTATGTCGTCCGAGGCAACACCTGACTTCATCCATCGGTCGATACCCACTCTATAACTGTCTGCAGGTCGCCGTGGCCGATAATTACATCAGTGGAGCGCCAAGACGTTTGTCGTTGCCAGCCGCTTTGATAGTGGCCACGAAATCTGTGGCAAGGCCGGAGAGGCCCGCTCGATCCCAATCATAGGGTTTTCCCGGCGCGCCTTCCGGGTCTATGAAATACCCATCAAGTCCGTTCACGGGGCGTCCACACACGCAGCTTCGGGTCGAATGGGCCCAGATGAGGTGGCCAAACCCCAACTGGGGTAGGATATCAGACAACCGGCAATATCGAGTTGATTTTGGAGTCAGCCTCGCTCCGCTCAATGACAACTCAATCGAACCCTCCTCGCGTTGCAGCTATCAATAGATACCAGCCGAGGCCATGAAGCCGCCAATGTCCGAGCAAATTGTCGGCAAGATAAGAGCCGGCTGCGACGCAGCCGGCTCCCAATTGTTAAACTGTTTCGGTGTCTTGAAGACGGTTCAGAATTTCCCCGAAATGCCAATGGATGCGCCATAGGCGGCATCGCGGGTCGCGGTACGCGAGAGATATGGCGTCACGCCGATCGAGATACTGTTGTTCAAGGCATAGGAGACATTGGTCGACAGCGTACCGCGTGTGCGGGCAAGATCGCTGTCGATAGAGACTGCCCCGATGTAATCCGCCTTGGCGGTAAGCCGCGGATTCCTGTGCGAGACGTCCTGCTCGATTTCCGCATTGACGGACCATTTTATCTTGTCGGTCAGGTCCAGGCCGTAGCTCAGCCCGGCGTAAAGCGATGTTGAGCGATAATCGACGTCGCCATAGCTGAAGGGGAAAGCTACGCCCTTTTCGCTGTAGCCGTCCATAGTCAGACTGGAATGGCGCAACCCGCCATAATAGCCAAAGCGGGAGGTGGCGGAGAGATCGTGGGACTGGCCCAGTTCAAGCGCCGCGCCCCAACCGGTCATGGTGCTTTCGCCCGAAGCTGTTTCCGTGAAGACCAGCTGGGGTCGATTGCGATCGACGTCATAGCGGTTGCCGGCCAAGCTGCCACGAACATACCACTCGCCATCGGCGGTTCGATCCTGCCACTGAGCATAGATGCCACCGCCGATATTGGTATTGTCGTTGCCGAAATCTTTCGGCAGGTCACGCCAGAAAGAATGGGCGAAGCTAATGCCCGCGGAAAAATTGTCCGTGAAAGCGTGGCCGATGGACAGCCTGGACATGAGATCGGCGTTGCCATCGAACCCGCCGATATCGGTCGTGAGCGAATAACAGGTTTCTCCCGCCTTCCCAGCGCCGCAGGGGGCTTGCAGACGACCGAGCGCCAGGCGCTGCATCTCCATCACCGAAAATGTCTGGTTCGCCACCCTGCCAACGGAGGCTAACGTGTTTGCGGCGTCGACCAGGACCACATTGTCAGGCTCGCTCGCAGATGGCAGCACACGCCAAAGGACGGCCCTGCCGACACCATCGCCGCTCTGGCCGACGACGACACTTCCGTCTTCTGACACTCTATTGGCTCTTGATGTTTGGTCGGGGCCACCTGATAGCGACGGCAGGATCGTCATTCCGCCTGCAGACGTCCAACGAAACGCCTCCTGCTTATTATCTTGGGTGTTCAGCAAGCCGACGACCACGCCACTGTCGTTAACGTCGTTTCCGAAACCGCCTTTTCTTCCCAAAGTGTCAAGCGTCACCAATCCCTTCTCGGCAGACCAGAGAAAAGGCTGTAGTACCTGTGAGTTTGTTGCACCAGCGACCAGGGAACCGTTCTCGGAAATGCCGTAGGCATAGACCCCCCCAATGGGCTGAACCTGCCAGTCATTGCCGGTTCTTTTCCAAATGGAGGCGCCGCCAGCCCCCCAGCCGGTGGCAATCGTGCCGTCCTTGGATACATCATAGAGCGCACCAGGCCCCAGATCACTTAAACCTGTTTCCCGCGTCCACACAACCGCCCGCGCGCTGCTCTGCGTCTTACCAGCACTACCAACGATAACAGATCCATCACCATTGACGCCACGCGCCATGGTCGACAAGCCGTTAAGCGCTCCCGAATACTCCAGCCCTGCGCCAGACGTCCAACGGACCATTTCGGGCATTCCGGTTGTCGGATTGATCGCCTGCCCGACGACAATCTGGCCGTTTGCGGACACATCCCTGATATCGAAGGATTGTGCGCCGTTGCCGAACTCGATCAACTCCGCTCCGTTCCAACGGTAACCGATATTGCCGCTAGGTGTAGCGACCCATCCCGCCACCACACGGCCGTCTGCCGATAGGCCGGTAGCTGTGCTCGCTCTGTCGCCCATTATGGCAAGAGAGCTGATGTCTTCCGCAACAGCAACAGCAGGATTCGCTGCCGTGCCTAACGCAATCAGAAAGCAAGACGATAGAAAAACCCTAAAATTCCAACTGTCGCGCGGACTTATTGATATCCGCTCACGCCATTTATGAGAATAATTCTTTGCAACCCTGTTCATTTTACACCTCATATCTATTGAGGTGTTCTGAACTGGCCGGTTTATTTGTTAGGTCATACTGCCATATGACGGTATTTTGACAATTAATACGTCATATAGAAATAATGTATAGCGAACTTACTAATCATAGTTGACGTGTTAAGCACATCAGCTTTTTTGAAACTGGTAGGGCGTCCATTCGCGACGCCTGGAGTTGATTTCGATCGCAGCATCAAAAGGTTGCGCTCTATCACCGAACACCCGCCTGGACGCCGATTCCGGGTGAAGAACTCAATCTGGGTAGGCGATGCTGTCGATCGGGTCCCTCGATCTGCGGGAGGCTGACTTACGGCCGAATTCCTCGACCATCGCGGCAGGAGATCGCCTCTATCGATGGTGAATGAACATCCGCTCCGGATGGATGCCAACTCATTGTGAGAGCAATTTCACGGCACCCCGGATGTCAAACAGATGCAGCGGAATTTGAGATATGGATATTGAGCTTTTAGATTTTCTAATTTTGACACTGACATCGATCATATCTTCATTCGTTCTTGCCTTCATTTTCGGAGTGATCCTGTGGGGTCCTGCCAAGTTTCGCCGCAAGCAGCGCAAGCCGAGCATATCGCTGCAGAATCAGCCCAGGCTCTGTTCCGCCAGAGCCAAAGACGATTGTAGTTGATTTCTCAACACATCTCAAGATTGCACTTTGTTGGTTTTGAGTATGCGCAGGTTTTGAGCAAACATTCGAGGACAGAGCCAATTTACGGGTGTCGTATTGGCTTCCCGCAGAACAACGCGTGATCATGCGGCAGATTTGCCGGAACATAAATTTGGTGACACAGTTGCAACACGATGATTACGCCTACGGACTGCTTGCGCGCGCCCTAGCGCAGGTCGCATACAGTTGGACGCCCGGCGGTGAAGCAGAATGGGCTAAATCCATTACGAGTGAAGTCGACGCCGGCAAGGTCGTCTTTTATCACGAATTTCTATCGAACCTCGAAAACATCGCCGATGCTCTGTCAAAACTTGGTATCCTGAAAGAAGTGAAAGGCAGTTATTGCGTGTTCACTTTTGAAGTCGACATAGCGATGGTCTCCGCGGTGGCGATCAAACATCGGGAGATGGGACCAGATTTCCAGCACATGCTACATTATTTTTGCTACCATTTTTCCGATTACGGTACTGATTATTATGGCCTAAACTTTCATATCGACACGCCTTTTTGTCCTCAACACGGCATGAGCGAGCTGCTCGAGGCATTGGCAGAGCTTGGCTATGCATACAAATTGGGTGTCGGTTCGGTTGTTCAGATCAACAACCCTAATTTGTCGAGCGGTTGGGACGAAAATCTAACGATCTTGTTAAAGCACGACCATGATGGCCTTGGAGCATTTCGAACCATCCGGAGGCCAAAGCGTATGCGGTTCATTAGAGGCGAAGGCAGTCCGTGCTTTCTTTGGACGAAGCGGATGCGAGCGATAGCTGCCGACGGTATTGTTTGGGATGAACTTGCGGGCTTTGACTACGAAGAAGAGTGACTACCGGTCTCGGCCGATCGTCACTCCTCGCCGGCTCAGACGTCAACCATCGTTCGTGATCTGCCCACAACGGTCAACATCTATGAAAAAATTCAGTGCACTTTTCCTCAGCCTGATCGCAGCATCCCTGGTTTCACCAGTATGCCTTGCTCTCTTCATGCCGATTTCTGGCGATCGTGATATGGGAGCATTAATTGCCAACTGTTGATTTCCGGTAGGAACTGACCCGTTGGTGGCAGATATTTCCATTGAGAATTGACCCATGTTTGAACCTTGCCCTGCGTGTTTTCAGCGAGGGCTA
>NZ_LXKN01000013.1 GCF_001692325.1 Rhizobium sp. AC27/96
CGCGGCAAGTGTCGTCGGAGCGACTGCAATCGTCGGGGCATTGACAACCAGATTATAGGCCCGCGACCCGGTGAATGGTCCGGAACCGGTGGAGCTATCGGTTGCGGTGACGGTGAAATTGAAGGTGCCGCCTGCGGTTGGCGTGCCGGAGAGAACCCCGGTTGTCGAGAGTGCCAGACCGGCCGGCAGGGCACCTGCGGTTACGGCATAGGTGTAGGTGCTGGTGCCGCCCGAAGCCGTGATGGCCTGACTGTAGGCCGTGGCCACGGTAGCAGCCGTAAGCGTCGCCGGGGTAATCGCAATCGTCGGGGCAGCAATGGTGATGCTATAGGCTTTGGCGACGGCAAACGGAGCGCCGGTGCCGGTCGAACTGTCGGTGGCGGTCAGGGTAAAGTTGTACGTGCCGCCGCCCGTTGGCGTGCCGGATATGACACCGGCGGACGAGAGCGCCAGTCCGGCCGGCAGGGAGCCGGCGGTGATTGCGTAGCTATAAGGGCTGGTTCCGCCCGAAGCTGTCGTGGTCTCGCTATAGGCGGCTCCGATGGCGCCAGCGGGCAGCGACGCCGGGTCCAATGATAGGATCGGAGCATTGACGTTGAGACTATAGGCTCTGGAACCGGCGTAAGGTCCGGAACCGGTGGAGCTATCGGTTGCGGTGACAGTGAAGTTGAAGGTGCCGGCTTCGGTCGCTGTTCCCGAGAGGTCGCCGCTCGAAGACAAGGTAAGACCGGCCGGCAGGGCACCTGCCGTTACGGCATAGGCGTAGGTGCTGGTGCCGCCAGAGGCCGTGATGGTTTGAGTATAGGCCGTGGCCACGGTGGCAGCCGTAAGCGTCGTCGGAGCGACTGTAATCGTCGGTGCAGCGATGGTGATGCTGTAGGCTTTGGCGACGGCAAACGGAGCGCCGGTGCCGGTCGAACTGTCGGTGGCGGTCAGGGTAAAGTTGTACGTGCCGCCGCCCGTTGGCGTGCCGGATATGACACCGGCGGACGAGAGCGTCAGCCCGGCC
>NZ_LXKN01000014.1 GCF_001692325.1 Rhizobium sp. AC27/96
GGCCGTCGAAAAGCGCTTCGGCGCAACCAGCGCCCCCCATGCAATAGAACATCTATCTGATAACGGCAGTGCATACACCGCGCGCGAGACCAGGCTGTTCGCCCAAGCCCTCAACCTGATCCCATGCTTCACGCCCGTTGCCAGCCCACAATCGAACGGCATGTCTGAAGCCTTCGTCAAAAGTAAGCGGCAAGCTGACCCCGTTCAGCGCGCGTAATTCCAGGGCATGAGTGCATCGAGATCGCTGCTTGACCAGCCATTGGCGATGCGCTCGAGGGTCTGGGTGAGCCAGGCTTGCGGATCGACATTGTTCATCTTGGCTGTCTGAAGAAGTGTCGCGATTGTCGCCCAGGTCCTCCCACCGCCATCGCTGCCAGCGAAGAGACTGTTCTTTCTCGTAATCGTCTGGGGCCTGATGGCGCGCTCAACGATGTTGCTGTCCAGCTCGATACGGCCGTCGGTCAGGAAGCGCTCGAAGATTGCGCGACGTGAGGTGGCATATCGGATTGCCTCAGCGAGCTTGGATTTGCCGGAGATCCGCGGCAGGGTCTTCTGCCAAAGGCCGAAGAGCTCATTGACGACGGCTGCAGATGTCTGCTGACGCGCCGCCACACGGACATCAGGGCTTTGACCGCGGGCTGTTTCTTCGACCTGCCAGAGCTTTGCCATCAGCTCCACCGTCTCGGTGGCGATCTTGGAGGTGTCCGATGCGTGGAGTTCGTAGAACTTGCGTCTGCTGTGGGACCAGCAGCCGGCAAGCATCACGCCGTCATTGCCGCCGTCAGATCGGGCAAGCTTTTTGTAGGCACCATACCCATCAACCTGAAGAATGCCGCGATAGCCGCTCAGATGCCGGGCGACGCGATCGCCAGCTCGGCTATCTTCGAAGCGATAGGCGACCATCGGTGGGCCATTGCCACCGAAGGGTCTGTCATCCCTGGCATAGGCCCACAGCCAGGCCGTCTTTGCCGACCCGGATCCCGGTGCGAGCGTTGGCAACGTCGTTTCGTCGGCGAAGATGCGCTCGGCCTTTTTGATTTCGGCGAGGATGTACTCGGCGAGGATATCGAGCTCGAAGCCAAGCTTGCCCATCCATTGGGCCATCAGCTTGCGATCGAGCTCGACCTTATCGCGGGCGTAAATCGCCTCCTGCCGATAGAGCGGCAGGCCATCGGCATACTTCGAGACCGCGATCTGGGCGAGAAGCGCTTCCGTCGGAATGCCTCCCTCGATGATGTGCGCAGGTGCGGCGGCCTGAATGACGCCGTCTTCGTTTTTGAAGGCATACTTCGGCCGCCGGGTGACGATGACGCGGAACTTCGCCGGCACGACGTCTAGCCGCTCAGAGACGTCTTCTCCGATCAGCACCTTCTGTTTGCCCGCATGCTCGGGCAGTTCATCCGGCTCGATCACCACTTCGATGCGTTCCAGATGTGGTGCAAAGCCCTTGCGCGGTCGCGGCGGACGTTTGCCATCGGGATGGGCAGCGCTCTTGTTTACCTGGGCTCGAATTGCAGCGATGCCGGTCTCGATCTCTTCGAAGACGAATGAATTAAAAGGCCCTGTCGTCTTTTGGCATACAGGCGGATATCATGCACTTTTCGATCCTCGCTACGCGAAGCGTATCTGGTCGTCGATTGACCGCCTCTCCGGCATCGCGTTGTGATGTCACGGAAATTTTGACCGAATGTCGAGGAAGCGCTGCGTCGGCAGTTCGGCGCAGTGTTCTTTCGTAACATGTAGACAACACATTAACATTTCTGAACCAATGAAATATTATTATTAACTTTTTCTGATGTAACGTTCGCGTTAGACTCTCGTCATCCAACGTCGATGTCCCACGCCGGGGCCTCGAGCTTAGCGATGAAGGAGAGGACATGCCCCATCTGAGTCATAGACAGTGGGTGCCGGAGGCATGCGAAACGCATATCCAGCGAATCGCGGCGAACGTTTCGGCAGAAACCCGCGACGTCGCGGCCCGTATCGAAGCTCTGGTTGCTAGGAACCTTGAGATTCACGATGCCGACTGCTTTAATCTAAATCCCGCGACAAACGTTCTCAACCCTGTTGCCGAAGCCGTCTTGAGCCGCGGTCTCGGTAACCGCCCGTCGCTCGGCTATCCCGGCGACAAGTATGAAATGGGCCTGGAGGCCATTGAGGAAATCGAGGTCATAGCGGCCGAACTCGCGGCAGAAATTTTCGAGGCAAAATACGCCGAAATGCGCGTGGCGTCGGGCGCAATGGCGAACCTATACGCTTTCATGGCAATGGCGAAACCAGGAGACGCCATCATTGCGCCTCCGGCAACAATCGGCGGACATGTCACGCACCACGCTCCCGGTTGCGCTGGCATGTACGGCTTGTCGATCCATGCGATGCCGGTCGATCCTGAAGGCTATACCGTTAACATTCCTGCCCTTGCCGCCTTGGCGGAAAGAGTGAGGCCGAAGATCATTACAATCGGCGGCAGCCTAAATTTGTTTCCGCACCCGGTTGCCGAAATTCGCAAGATTGCTGATGCCGTCGGCGCCTATGTGCTTTTCGATGCTGCACATCAATGCGGGATCATAGCCGGCAAATCCTGGGCCAATCCCTTGGAACAGGGGGCGCATCTGATCACTATGAGCACCTACAAGAGCCTGGGCGGCCCGGCCGGAGGGCTGATCGTAACCAATGATGCGGCGCTTGCCGAAAAGCTTGACCGTGTGGCTTTTCCGGGAATGACGGCAAACTTCGACGCGGCGAAGGCGGCCGCGTTGGCGATCACTCTGCTTGATTGGCGCGATCACGGGATCGCCTACTCAAGGGCCATGGTGGACCTCGCCCAGGCTCTTGCAATCGCCATGCAGGCAGAAGGACTGCCGGCCTTCGGAACTGGCAAGGGGATCACCGAGAGCCATCAGTTCGCTTTGGAGGCGGTCGGGTTCGGCGGCGGGCAGGCCGCGGCGAAGAAGCTGCGAAAAGCCGGGTTTCTCACATGCGGAATCGGGTTGCCCATTCCCGAAATCGACGGCGACAAGAATGGGCTACGCTTCGGCACGCCTGAACTCGTGCGACGCGGCGTCACTCCTTCCGACGCGCCGAAACTCGCTGCGCTAATTGCCGAGGGCCTGCGCGCCAACGATCCGGAGACGGTCGCGCCCCGGACGGCAGCATTTCGCCGAACATTTGATGAGTTCCATTACATCAATCATTAGTCACAGACCTCCCATGACCTCAAACGGCATTCCGGTTGAGGTCATTTGCTTTTTGTCGGCAAGCCGCGATGAACGCTTTGAGTGCTGGGCTGCGGCCCTGACCTTTCCGGTAGGCGAGGGAGATTTTGCGGCGAATTTCCGGCTGCAACGGTCTGACTTGGACGTCTCGAAGGTCAAGGCTCGCGCGCAGCCCCGGCAGGATCGAGATCCCGGCGTGGCTTCTAATCAAGGCGATGCTGACCTCAAACCCTTTGCAGCGTGCCGTGATTTGGGGATCAAAGCCTGCGCCTTGGCACGCTTCGGTGAGCATTCGCGTGTAGTTCGATGATGCAGTGTCGATGATCCACCGTTCGCCGGTCAAGTCGGGGAGCGTGACATGATCGCGGCCGGCGAGACGATGGCCCTTTCCCATCATTACGTGGAAAACGTCCTCAATAAGCGGAATCGTTTCCATGTTCGAGTCGAGTGCGCCGGGCAGTATGTTGAGATCATCAATAATCGCGACGTCCGTTTGCCAGGTTCGCAAAGCGGCCACGCTTTCCTCCGGTTCCATCTCATCGAACTGGATGGCGAGAAGCGGGTGATCCTCGGCCAATTGCTGGATCGTCGGTGGGATGAGCACCGCGGCCACCGAAGGAAAGGCCGCAACCCGAAGATCACCTGCCACCAGGTTTTCCAGTTCCGCGATATCGGCTTTTGCGCCTTCCAATTCTGCGAAGATTCGTTCTGCCCGATCGACCAGAATTTGACCTGCAACGGTGAGCGCGACACCGCGACCACGCTTCTCGATCAAGGGCGCGCCGACCTCCTGCTCCAGCAAGGTCATCTGCTGCGAAATCGCCGACGGAGAGACAAGCAGGGCCTCGGAGACGGCAGCCATGGTCTTGCGTATGGAAAGTTCGCGAAGGGCGCGTAGCCGTCCAAGGTCCATCAGTTTCTCCCCAGAAAACATTAGCGTAATTTACGAACATAAAAAATACAATTAACTTTTTTTGACTGAAATATTTCGCTACCGTCCTCTCAACAGCGGGACACCAGTGCAGGCATTCGGCGCTGGAATCAAAGCGCCGTCCGTGTTCCGCCCGCAAAACACAGGCTGCCTGACACCGGCAACCGCCATTCGAAATTTGAAAAGAGGGACGCGAAATGACCACTCAGGCACACGAATACTTCAATACCCGGCTCGCCGAGCGTGACCCGCTGATCTTCAACGCTCTGGAGGGCGAGCGGAAGCGCCAGCAGGGCCAGATCGAGTTGATCGCCTCCGAAAACTCGGTCAGTGCCGCGACCCTGGATGCCCTGGGCTCGGTTATTACCAACAAGACGGTCGAAGGTTATCCGGGCAATCGTTTCCATGGCGGCGCCGACTACGCAGATATCGTCGAACAGGCCGCCATCGACCGCGCCAAGAAACTCTTTGGTGTTTCCTACGCCAACGTGCAGCCCCACTCGGGCACGCAGGCTAACCAGGCTGTCTTCTTTGCCCTGTTGCAGCCCGGTGATCTGGTTCTCAGCCTCGACCTCGCTGCCGGCGGTCACCTCAGCCATGGCGCCAAGCCGAACCAGTCGGGCCGGTGGTTTTCGGTCGTCTCCTACGGTGTTGACCGGGAAACCGGACTGATCGACTACGATATCGTCGAAAAGCTTGCGCTCGAGCACAAACCAAAACTGATCATCTCCGGCGGTTCGTCCTATCCGCGCGAGTATGACTTCGGCCGCATGCGTAAGATCGCCGACGCCGTCGGCGCTGTCTACCTCGTTGACATGGCGCACTTCGCCGGCCTTGTTGCCGCCGGCGTTCACACAAATCCGGTTCCCTACGCCGACATCGTGACGTGCACGACGACGAAGACTTTGCGTGGTGCCCGCGGCGGTCTGGTCCTCACCAACCGGGAGGACTTTGTAAAGAAGTTCCAGTCGGCGGTCTTCCCCGGCGTTCAGGGCAGCGCACATCTTGCGACCATTGCCGGCAAGGCAGTTTGCCTGGGTGAGGCTCTGACCGATGAATTCAAGACCTACGGTGCGAATGTCAAGGCGAATGCCAAGCTACTCGCTGAGATTCTGATGAAACGCGGCGTCGGCATCGTCAGTGGCGGTACTGATACCCATCTCGTGCTCGTCGATGTCTCGTCGAAGGGTCTGCTCGGTCAGCAGGCGCAGGACCTGCTCTATTCCGTTGATATCACGTCGAATAAGAACCCCATCCCGTTCGACAGCGCCAAGCCGTCTGAATGGAAGGGCATCCGCCTCGGCTCGTCTGCCGGTACGACACGCGGCTTCGGCGCAGCCGAATTCGAGAAGATCGCCAACCTTATCGCCGATGTTTTCGATGCCGAGAACCTGACCCCGGAAGATCGTGCCTCGGAGCATAAACGGGTTCGCGCAGAAGTAGCCGATCTCTGCTCGGCGTTCCCTGTCTATCCCTAATTTTTCACCCGGCCGGAGCCTCGGGCTCTGGCCATCGGCTTGGATACGGACATGACGATTCATCTTCCCGACGACCCTGCGCGAAGCGACGTGCTCGCCGCTCATCCGACCCTTTGGGTCAATGCCGCCTATCGACCCGGTGCCATCGGGGACGATGCGCTGCCCATCCGACCGGAAATGGTCGATGAGGCCCAAGCAAACTGGAAACGGCTCGCTCCACTTCTGGAAACCTGCTTTCCCGAGTTGAAGGCCACAGGCGGGGCAATCCGCTCCGATCTCGTGGAACTGAAAGCGCTGCGTGACGCGCTTGGTTATGCCGCGCCCGAATTCGGAAAAGTGTTCGTCAAGGCCGACAGCGCGCTCCCTGTCGCGGGCTCCATCAAGGCGCGGGGTGGTGTCTATGAGGTCTTTCTGTTTGCCGAGCAGCTTGCCAGGAACGAGGGACTCCTGAATTCCGGCGATGATATTCGCTGCCTCGCTGAAGCGGACGCAAAAGCCTTTTTCTCTCGCTATACAATCGCCGTTGGCAGCACGGGCAATCTCGGTCTTAGCGTCGGAATTGCTGCTCGAGCACTTGGCTTCAAGGCAACCGTCCACATGTCGTCGGATGCGAAAGCCTGGAAGGTCGAGCGGCTGAAGAAGCTCGGCGTCGAAGTCGTCCAGCACGAAGCCGACTACACGATCGCCGTTGAAAACGCGCGTCTCGTCGCAGAAAGCGACCCGATGATCTACTTCGTCGATGACGAACAATCCCGGCATTTGTTTCTCGGGTATTCGGTCGCCGCCTATGAACTGGCCGACCAACTCAAGGCGCTCGATATCGCCGTTGATGCGGAACATCCGCTGTTTCTCTATCTGCCCTGTGGTATCGGCGGTGCGCCGGGTGGCGCCACCTACGGCGCCAAAAAGGTATTCGGTGACCACGTCCACTGCTTCTTCGTGGAGCCCGTGCAGTCGCCTTGCGCGCTCGTCCACTTGATGAGCGGCTCGCAGGAGCTGGTCTCTGTCTATGACGTCGGCCTCACCAACAAGACAGAGGCAGACGGCATGGCCGTCGCGCGCATGTCGGCCTTTGTCGCCACCGTCATGCGGAACATGCTCGCCGGCGTCTTCACGGTTGCGGATGAGGATCTTCTCCGTTGGCTGCTGCTTGCGCACGAAACGCAGGATATTCGCCTTGAGCCTTCTGCAACCGCGAGCCTGTCTGGCCCGCAGTTCGTGGTGAAGCATCCGCAGGGCCGCGCATTCTGCGAGCACCAGGGCATTCAGAGCTACCTCTCCCAAGCCACGCACATTGCCTGGACCACGGGAGGCTCCTTCGTGCCGCAGAAGCAGTTCGATGCGTTCCTGAAACAGGCCGCGGCGCTTTAGATCGGGAGTGGGTAAGATGTCGGACACGAAGAATTCAACCCAATCGACGACGGGCCGCGCAACACCGGGTTTCAACGCAGACAGGATCGATGGCAAGGCCTTCGCAGCGAATCTGCTGCAACGCATCAAACAGGATGTCGCGGACCTGCGCGCGACGACTGGCGAAGTTCCGGGGCTTGCGGTGGTGCTTGTCGGAGAAGACCCCGCGAGTGCCGTCTATGTCACCTCAAAGCGTCGCGAAACGATCGCAGCCGGCATGAACTCCTTCGAGCACCGACTTCCCGAGGAGACGACGCAGGAGGAGCTTTTGGCATTGATCCGTCGGCTCAACGTTGATCCGACCGTGCATGGCATTCTCGTTCAACTTCCGCTTCCCGGTCAGCTCAATGCCGATGCGGTGATTGATGCCATTGATCCCGCCAAGGATGTAGATGGCTTTCACGTCGCTAATGCCGGCCGCCTCGCAGTCGGCCAACAGGCGCTCGTGCCTTGCACGCCGTTGGGGTGTGTCATGTTGCTGAAGGATCGCCTCGGTGACCTCTCCGGCTTGCACGCTGTGGTGGTTGGTCGCTCCAACATCGTCGGCAAGCCGATGGCCCAGCTTCTCCTTCAGGAGGACTGCACCGTCACGATCGCGCACCGCCATTCGCGCGATGTCGCGTCGATCACGCGGCTCGCCGACATTCTCGTCGTTGCGGTTGGGCGTCCGGAAATGGTGAAGGGCGATTGGATCAAGCCAGGGGCCACGGTCATCGACGTCGGTATCAACCGTATCAGCCGGGACGGCAAGACCCGTCTCGTCGGCGACGTCGATTTTGCCCAGGCAGGCCATGCGAAGGCCATAACGCCGGTTCCCGGCGGTGTTGGTCCGATGACGATCGGTTGCCTGCTCGAAAACACGCTCGAAGCGTTCCGCCGCGCGCAAGCGCCGACGCTCCTCAAATCCATGAAGAAGGTATCCTGATGTCAAATTTCGCACTCCGTGTCGCGTGCACGCCAACCACCCGAGGGGTAGTCGCAGCGGTCTCGGGCTTCCTCGCTGATGAGGGCTGCAACATCACCGACAGCGCACAATTCGACGATGCCCACACGGGTCGCTTCTTCATGCGCACCAGCTTCCGCTCGGAAGAAGGTCGTACGCTTGAGGACCTCCGTGCCGGCTTTGCGCCGATCGCGGGGAAGTTCGAGATGGAGGCGACGTTCTTCGACGAGGCCTCAAAACGCAAGCTGATGATCATGGTCTCGCGCTTCGGCCACTGTCTGAATGATCTTCTCTACCGCTGGCGGATCGGCGCGTTGCCGGTGGAAATCGTCGGTGTGATCTCGAACCACCTCGATTACCAGAAGCTCGTTGTCAACCACGACATTCCTTTCCACTACATCAAGGTGACAAAGGAGAACAAACGGGCTGCCGAGGCCGAACAGATGCGCATCGTCGAGGATGCCGGTGCGGACCTCATCGTGCTGGCGCGCTATATGCAGGTCCTGTCCGATGAAATGTGCCGGACCTATTCGGGCCGTATCATCAATATCCACCACTCCTTCCTGCCGTCGTTCAAGGGAGCGAACCCCTACAAACAGGCCTTCGAGCGTGGGGTGAAGCTGATTGGCGCCACGTCGCATTATGTCACGGCGGATCTCGACGAGGGGCCGATCATCGAGCAGGACATCGTCCGGATCACCCATGCACAGAGTGCTGAGGACTATGTGAGCCTCGGCCGCGATGTCGAGGCGCAGGTTCTCTCGCGCGCTATCCACGCACATATGCACGGCCGCGTCTTCATCAACGGAAACAAGACTGTCGTTTTCCCGGCGTCCCCGGGCTCCTACGCCAGCGAGCGGATGGGTTGAGGCCCACGACTCCTCGACGAAGGCACGAAGAAGAAGGTGCACATCCGGCCTCATGGTCGGACGAAAGCAACCCAAATCAATAACTTTGACACCGCCCGAGGGCGTCATCATCAACTGAAAGGGAACAGCAATGAACAGCTTGAAATCGATTATCGCCGCACTTGCAGTGGGCGTTGCCGTCGCCGCATCTGCACCCGCATATGCCGAAAACTCCCAGACGCTCGAAGCCGTGAAGAAGGCCGGCGCGTTGAAGTGCGGCGCCAATGGCCAGCTTGCCGGATTCAGCACCGTCGACTCGACCGGCAAGTGGGCCGGTATGGATGTGGATTTCTGCCGCGCCGTCGCGGCGGCAATCTTCGGCGACGCCAGCAAAGCTGAGCTCGTCCCAATGACCTCCCAGCAGCGCTTCCCGGCAATCCAGTCTGGCGAAATCCAGCTTCTCACGCATACGGTGACGGCGACCCTGACCCGCGAAGCGTCGGTCGGCCTGCTGTTCGCAAAGCCGATCTTCTATGACGGCCAGGCCTTCATCGTGAAGAAGTCGCTGGGCGTTGCGAGCGCCAGGGAACTTGACGGTGCGTCCGTCTGCGTCAAGCCGGGTACCGTCACCGAACAAAACATCGCGGACTTCGCCCGCGCCAATAAAATCAAACTCGAACCGGTCGTCATCGAGCAACAGCAGCAGGTCGTCGAGGCGTTCCTCAACGATCGTTGCGTTGCCTTCACCGACGATTCGACCGCGCTTGCGTCCGTTCGCTCGGAGCAGGCCAATCCTGATGATTTCGTCATACTGCCCGAAGTTCTTTCCAAGGAGCCGCTGAGCCCGGCCGTCCGTGCTGACGATTCCCGCTGGTACATGATCGTCGCCTGGGTTCGCGAGGGGCTGGTCGCCGCGGAGGAACTGGGCGTTACACAGGCCAACGTCGACGATATGAAGCAGTCGCAGGATCCGGCGATCCAGCGTCTCCTCGGCAAAAGCGGCGATCTCGGCTCGCTTCTCGGTCTTCCCAACGACTGGATGTACAACGCCATCAAGGCCGTCGGCAACTACGGCGAAATCTACGAGCGCAATGTCGGCACGTCCTCGCCCCTGAAGCAGGAGCGCGGCATCAACGAACAGTGGAAGAAGGGCGGCCTGCTCTACGCCAATCCGCTTATCTGATTTGTCGAGGCGAGGGGCCGTGCTGGAGCATTAGCCCCTCGCCATCGACCGAATCGACGGGCGTAAGATCGAAGACATGGATCCGACCGGGTGCGAGAACACCGGCGGCCATGCGTTTCGCACCCAGTGTCAGGTAAGGGCTGATTTCATGGCTATGCACGAAATGCAAAACCCGCCCGTTGTGGCGATTTCCGAGACTGGGAGCCTATGGTGGAACCGTCGGTTCCGCGCGTGGATTCCCCAGGCTCTGCTGATCCTGCTGGTTGGTGCAGTGGTCTGGTTTTTCGCCTACAACGCATCCCTCAATATCAGCCGGCAAAAACTGAGCTTCGGTCTCGACTTCCTTTCGCGCGAGGCAGGGTTTGGCATTGGCGAAACCTTCATCGACTATAGCTCCCAGTCGAGTTTTGCCCGCGCCTTTCTCACAGGCCTGGTCAACACGATCGTCGTTTCAGCCTATGCACTTGTGCTCGCCACGGTGATCGGATTCGCCGTCGGTATTGGGTCGCTCTCAACGAATCAAGCTTTTCGGCGCGTGTGCCTGACCTACGTCGCGCTCTTCCGCAACGTCCCGCTCCTCCTTCAACTTTATCTTTGGTACTCAATTGCAACAGGACTCCTGCCAACGCCGGCGGAAGCATGGGGAGCTTTTGGCGTCCAAATCAGCCGCGTCGGCGTATTCCTACCAATGTTGCACCTCCAGCCGACGGCGCTTTCGACCGTTGCGGGCCTGGTGGCGGCGATAGCGGTCGGCTTTGCGGTCTGGCGCTACGTCTTTGACAGACGGGCGGGTGTTGTTGCGTTCCTGGCAATTCTTGCTGCCGCCATGCTTGCCGGCACGATCGCACTGGTCGGGGCTGGCGGTGCATTCTTCGAGCTACCAGTTTGGCAAAAGTTCCGCTTCAACGGCGGTATCAAGTTCTCGCCAGAGTTCTCGGCCCTCCTCGTCGGACTTTCGATCTACTCCGGCAGCTTCATAGCGGAGATCGTGCGCACGGGTATTCTTGCCGTGAAGAAGGGGCAGAAGGAAGCGGCACAGGCACTAGGCCTCTCACCTGGACAGACGATGCGCTACATCGTCATTCCCCAGGCTTCTCGCGTGATTATCCCGCCGCTGACGAGCCAATACCTGAACCTAGTCAAGAACAGCTCGCTCGGGGTTGCGATCGGTTATCCGGACCTGGTCTCGATCGGCAACACCACGCTCAACATCACCGGCCGCGCTATCGAGTGCGTGACCATCATGATGGCCGTATATCTCTCGCTTAGTCTGGCGATCTCGGCCGCGATGAATGTCTACAACAAAAAGATGGCTTTGCGGACACGATGAGGTCGATGATGGCTATGAAACGACACACTTCCTGGCGGAACCGTCTGACAACTGCGCTGGTGATCGCGGTCCTCGCGGTCGTCCTCTTTCCCTTGTTCCGCTGGGCTATCCTCGATGCGGTCTGGGGTGCGCAGCCGGCCGATGCGTGCAATGGCGTTGGCGCCTGCTGGCCGGTCATTGCGGAAAAAGCCAGCTTGATTATCTTCGGGCGCTATCCCGCTTCAGAACTCTGGCGTCCGGCCCTGGCATCGGCCCTTTTGCTGGGAACCACTGTCGCCACCGCTCTGCCGCGCCTTTGGGGAAAAGGTTTGCTGGCCGCCTGGATCTATTCCCCCGTCTTGTTCTTCGTATTGATGGGCGGCGGGATCGCAGGACTGTCCCCCGTGCCTTGGACGCAATGGGGCGGATTGCCGATCACCATAATGCTCTCCGTCTTCGGGATAGGATTTGCGTTCCCGATCGGCATTCTGCTCGCCTGTGCAAGGCTGTCGTCGAAACCGGTCATCCGCTGGTTCGCAACAACCTACATCGAGGTCGTCCGCGGCGTGCCGCTGATCACGATCCTCTTCATGGCGACGTTCATCCTTCCGCTGCTGCTGCCGGCGAGCTGGAATATCAACGCCATGATCCGCGCCCAGGTCGCCATTATCCTGTTCACGGCGGCATATCTGGCTGAGGTCGTCCGCGCCGGTTTACAGACGGTTCCGAAAGGGCAGTTTGAAGCTTCCGAAGCGCTCGGCATCTCTCGGCTAGATGCCTACACGCGAATCGTGCTTCCGCAGGCGCTGACGACGGTTATTGCTCCGACGATCAATACCTTCATCAGCGTGCTCAAGGATACCTCGCTCGTGGCAATCGTTTCGATCAGCGAACTTCTGATGACCGCAAGGCAGGCCTTGGCCGACCCAGTATGGCGAACGCACTTCATCGAGGTCTACGTGTTCATAGCGGTGATCTACTTCGTCTTCTGCTTCGCCATGGGCAAATGGAGCAAGAGGTTAGAACACGCCTACATCTTCTCGAAGGGCAGGGAATAGCCACTTCAAACCAGGGTTCAGCATTCCCACGAGGAAATTGCAATGCAAAATTCAGCGATTGAATTGAAGAATGTCGACAAGTTTTACGGCGACTTTCACGTCCTAAAAAATGTCAGCTTGACGGTAGGGCTAGGTGAAAAGCTGGTCGTCTGCGGCCCCTCCGGCTCCGGCAAATCGACGATGATCCGGTGCATCAACCATCTGGAATCCCATCAGGCCGGATCCATCAACGTCCTCGGAGTGGAACTGAATGACGATGTTCGAAATATCGCAGAAATCCGCAAATCCGTCGGCATGGTGTTCCAGCAGTTTAACCTGTTCCCCCATCTCACGGTATTGGAAAACTGCACGCTGGCGCAAAAGCTGGTGAGTGGCAAGAAGCAGGACGAAGCGGAGACTGTCGCGATGGAACTCTTGCGGCGTGTCCGGATCGCCGATCAGGCAAAGAAATATCCCGGCCAGCTTTCCGGCGGCCAGCAGCAGCGCGTAGCAATCGCTCGCAGCCTGTCAATGCGCCCGAAAATCATGTTGTTCGATGAACCTACCTCAGCACTCGATCCGGAAATGGTGAAGGAGGTGCTGGATGTCATGGGTGAACTGGCCATTGATGGCATGACCATGGTCTGCGTCACACACGAGATGGGCTTCGCCCGATCCGTCGCCGACCGGGTAATTTTTATGGATCACGGCACGATCGTCGAGCAGAACACGCCGCAGCAGTTCTTTGACAATCCCAAAGAGCCGCGGCTGCGGGATTTCCTTTCGCAGGTGCTTCATTGATTGGGACCGCCGGGGCAAGCGGGTCGACGGTTCATATCCTTCTTCAAGCGCTGCAACTCGTTAACCGCCCCATTCGATCTGCGAAGAGATCGGCTAAATGATTGATAATGTGACATTATCGCGCATTTTGGCGGTGACGAGACCTACCTCCCCTCCCGGTGGTCCGACAAACGATGGCACATCGGCCTTGAAGACCGGGAGCCGCACTTCGAGCCTGATGAAGATTATTGAGGTTCAGACCAGAGGCGGTGAGACGCCTCTGGTCTTCGCCTTTTCATGTGAGCCGTTCCAGCCGGATCGACCGGCCGGAGCGGCTATAAAAGGTGGGCTGCGCCGCCCCTCTCAATCTCACCCCATGAAAGAAGGGCGAGCCCCTCCTTCAAACTTCCTCCCATGGTGAACGGGGACGGTTCCCTCCTCCCTTTCCCCAAACCCCAATCCCTCTCCCGTGGATGTGATACGGGGCTGCCTCTCACTGGCCCTGGCACCATCCGTGTCTCGCACCATCCCATGACCGGGCGAGGCCTTCCTCGATCAAAACATCGCCCAGCGAGTTGCTCGCGCGAGACACGGTTCGAAGTTTACGGCCATACTTGTCTTCGTCACGGAGCCCGGCCGCCAGCGAGAATTTTCCAGCGTTGAGCAACGACAGCAGACGGGATTTTGCCGCCTCACCTTTTCTCCGTTCCGCCTCACAACGGGGCGGGCTAAGCTCAGGCGTATCGATATCGGCAATGCGGATTTTCGTCCCGTTGAACCAGAAGGTGTCGCCATCGACGACGCAGTTCGTCCGATGGCTGTCGCCGCAGAGCACGAACGACGCCGATAGCGCATCCTGTGCAGGCGCTGTGACGAAAGCAGCAGCGTTGTCGAGATGACCATTGCGATCAAGATACAGCCAGCCGGCGACGCCGATCACCGCGGCCCAGACAATCGTGGTCGATAAGCCTTTGCCGCGACCGGGACGGTGACGACGTGACGTCGACCGCGGCGCATTGATGCCAGGACGATCGTTCGCGAACTTCCGATTTTTCCTGAACGGTATGACGTTCTTTTGCGCCAAGCTCTTTCCCCTCTCCGCCGGCAGACGCTACAGTCGCTTTGGTTTCATCGGCGTTTACCGCAGGCGTCTAATTCGAAGCTTCCTTCTCCTTCCCGCCAACGGAATGAAACCGGTTTGTGCCGACGCAGGCTTTCATATCATCGCGCCGAAACCAGATGGCGCGGCCGCATCGGAGCGGCGCGTTGCCGGCCGTGAACACGATCTGCTCGTCCGCGCGCATGCGCAGGACTTCGTGCGGCTGGATCAGCGGTCGAGCCGCGAGCTGCTTCGAGCGTGTTCGCGACGATCCCCTTGCCTGGGAACTACGGCTGACCTGGTCGATCTCGACCGTGGTCATGCCGCAGCGTTTCGATATGTAATCGGCGGTCTCGGGATCGTTGATCGCGGCAAACGAAATCCAGCTGGCACTCTCGAACCACTTGCTTGCCGCGTCGCGGCCGCCATAGGTTTCGCGCATCTGGCCGATCGACTGATAGATCATCGTCAGTGTGATTCCATATTTGCGCCCGGCGTCGCGCGCAGTCTCGAGGATCCGCATGTAACCGAGGCGGGCGACCTCATCGAGAAGAAACAGCGCGCGCCCTTCAAGCTTTTCGTCGCGATTGTAGATTGCGTTGAGAAGCGAGCCGATGACGACGCGCGCAAGACCGCAATGGGTCTCCAACGTCTTGAGGTCGATGTTGATGAAGACGTCGGTATTTCCTGCGGCGATGTCGCTGGTCGAGAATTTCCGTCCGGACACCAGCGCGGCATAATTCGGATAGGAAAGCCAATGCGTTTCCTTGACCGCATTGGCATAGACGCCGCTAAATGTTTCCGGCGTCATGTTGACGAAGGCAGCGACATTTTCCTTGACGAAATCCGAGCCCGAATTGTCGTAGATGTCCTGCAGGCGCTTGCGCAAGGTCGGTTCCGGCTCCGACAGGTTCATGCGCACCTGCCGAAGCGTCTGGTCCTTCTCGTGCGTGTGACCGGACAGGCAGACATCGGCGATGAGCGCCGTGAGCAACTGCAGGGCTGACGCGCGAAAGAAGTCGTCACGAACACCGCGCGCGCCGCCGCTGTCGCTCATGATCCACGATGCGACAGAGGCGATATCCTCCTCCTTGGTTCCACCGTAACCACCGACCCAGTCGAGCACGTTGAAGCCGACGTCCTGCTTCCGTGGATCGAGGACGAATACGTCCCTTCCCGCTCCGCCGCGATGCGCGGAGACCATCGGTGCGACCTCGTTCGACGGATCGAGCACGATCAGCGTGCCGCCCCATTTGAGGGCCGTCGGGATGGTCACCGACGTCGTCTTGAAACCACCGGACCCCGCAAAGACGATCCCGTGCGACGAGCCGAATGAGCCATCGAAGCACAGCAACGGCGACTTGCCGCCGGCGCCCCAGGTCTCCGCGCTATCGGCTCGAAACGCTTGAGCCGCGACGCTGTCCTTGTCGACCCGATAGCGCTCGCCGATGACGATGCCGCCGGAATCGGGAAACAGCTTCGCCGCCTCTGTCGGCTTCATCCAGTCGGCTTCGCCGTGGAGCGCTCGCTTGCCCTGAATGCGTTTCGGTTCGGCCCTTGCGAACGCCGCATTGCCGATGAACGCAACGCGGAGCGCGAAGCAGATACATATGGACACTGCGCCCACTCCGATCGATGTTGCTGGATCGAGATAGGCCAAGACCGTCTTGCCGGTTGGCAGCGTCTTCGTGAAAGCGGCAAGGCGTATGGTTTCGCGGGAAGCTGCGATCAGGATCGTCCCGCTGCATCCCGCAACGACGCCCCAGCCTGCCTGCTTGATGCTGATCGCGCCGGCACTCGCGAACAAGAGCACGATACCGATCGCCGCGCTCGCGACATAGGGCAGCGCGATGCCCGCCCGCCCCCATGCCAGCCGTGCGGCGTCGGTCTTGCCGAAGCCGGAGAGCCACTGTTCGATCCCGGTCACTCCGATGACGACCAGGATCATCAACGCCGCTGGCCCGACGACGAGCGCAATTTTATTCACCGTCATTGCCGAAGGCCTCCGCGCCGATTGCGGTGAGCCTGGACCGCTCACCTTCGTCGCCTTTAAGGCGGCGGGCGACATCGATCAGCGCGCCCAGCAACAGCGCGCGCTTCTCGTAGCGCAGCCCGGCCTTGACGATCAGGCCGCCGAGCTCGATCTTTTCCCGCGTTTCCTTCTTGCGGGCGTCGGATGTCATCGTCCTCGCCATACGCTCAAGCCTCGCCAGCGCTGCCCGCGCCCGCGCCAGAGGAGTCTGCCGGCGTCGACGTTGCGCCGCTGCTATCGCCGGCACCCTTTTTCCCTCCGTTCGTAGCGCCCTTCCCTCCCCCTTGGCCTCCGCGAAACCGCTTCACCACTTCCTCGAAAGCGGCCTGCAGCTCTGCCTCGTCGACCTCGATCTCGCCAAGGCCTGCCTTGAGCGCGATGCGGCCGATCCGCTCGGCTTCCCTTGTTTCGGCGAGCTTGAGCTGTTCCTGCAGCTTGGCGATTTCGTCGCGGATTTTCGAGGATGGCTTTTTCATTCCGTCTGTCTCCCTGGGTGAGAAAGCTTGTCTTTCGAACCCAGTTTTTCGGAACAGAGTGCGGAACGCACTACTGTGAATCCTACAATCGCCAAGGGCGATGCTTTGGTGAATGATCCCGGCCGTTCCGAAGGAGCGGCTTCCAAGGGCGCAATTATACGTCGCTGACGCGACGCCCTTGCTTGAGGCCTGGTCAGGCCTCCCGCTCCCGACGAACCCATTGATTTCGTTTGCAACCGGGAAAGAACTCCGCCGTGGCCGTCCCCCATTTCTCCGTCAGCGTCGTCGCCCGCGGCTCCGGCCGCAGCGCTGTCCTGTCGGCGGCCTACCGGCACTGCGCGAAAATGGAATACGAGCGGGAAGCTCGAACGATCGACTACACCCGCAAGCTGGGGCTGTTGCACGAAGAGTTTGTGATTCCGGCAGACTCGCCCGAATGGGTGCGCAGCATGATTGCCGATCGCTCAGTCGCGGGCGCATCCGAAGCCTTCTGGAACAAGGTGGAGGCATTCGAGAAGCGATCCGATGCGCAGCTCGCCAAGGATGTCACCATTGCCCTGCCGCTCGAGCTGACATCCGAGCAGAATATCGCTCTCATGCGCGACTTTGTGGAGAGACACATCACGGCGAAGGGGATGGTCGCCGACTGGGTCTATCACGACGCCCCTGGCAATCCGCATGTCCACCTCATGACGACATTGCGGCCGCTCACCGAAGATGGGTTCGGTTCGAAGAAGGTCGCTGTGCTCGGTCGGGACGGCAAACCGATCCGCAATGATGCAGGCAAGATCGTCTATGATCTATGGGCCGGCAGCACTGAGGACTTCAACGCTTTCCGCGACGGCTGGTTTGCCTGCCAGAACAAACATCTGGCGCTCGCCGGCCTCGATATTCGCATCGATGGCCGCTCCTTCGAAAAGCAGGGCATCGACCTCGAGCCGACCATTCACCTCGGTGTTGGCACCAAAGCCATCGAGCGCAAAGCAGAGCAATCTGACCGCACGCGGGAGACCTCGGCTCCCAAACTCGAGCGTATCGAAATTCAAGAAGCGCGCCGCAGCGAGAATGCGCGGCGCATCCAGCGCCGTCCTGAAATCGTGCTTGAGCTGATCACCCGCGAGAAGAGCGTCTTCGACGAGCGCGATGTAGCGAAGGTCCTGTATCGCTATATCGACGATGCCGCGTTGTTCCAAAGTCTGATGGTCCGGATTCTGCAAAGTCCGGAAGCGCTCAGGCTCGAGCGCGAGCGAATGAATCTTGCGACCGGCGTCCGTGAGCCGGCGAAATACACCACGCGCGAGATGATCCGGCTCGAAGCCGAGATGGCCAACCGCGCGATCTGGCTCTCCGGTCGCGCCTCGCATGGGGTCCGTGAGACGGTGCTGCAGGCGACCTTTGCGCGCCATTCCCGTCTGTCGGATGAGCAGCGAACGGCGATTGAACATGTCGCCGGGGCCGCTCGGATCGCCGCCGTCATCGGACGCGCCGGCGCGGGCAAGACGACGATGATGAAGGCTGCGCGCGAGGCATGGGAAGCGGCCGGCTATCGTGTCGTCGGCGCCGCTTTGGCGGGCAAAGCGGCCGAGGGATTGGAGAGGGAAGCAGGCATCCAATCGCGCACGCTATCGTCGTGGGAGCTTCGCTGGAACCAGGGGCGCAATCAGCTCGACCACAAGACTGTTATTGTGCTGGACGAGGCGGGCATGGTGTCGTCACGGCAGATGGCGCTGCTCGTCGAAACCGTGACCAAGGCCGGCGCCAAACTCGTCCTTGTCGGCGATCCGGAACAGCTTCAGCCGATCGAGGCCGGTGCTGCGTTCCGTGCGATCGCCGATCGCATCGGCTATGCCGAACTTGAGACAATTTATCGCCAGCGTCAGCAATGGATGCGCGATGCCTCGCTCGATCTCGCTCGCGGCAATGTCCACAGGGCTGTCGATGCCTACGCGGCGCATGGTCGAATGATTGGTTTGAGACTGAAGGACGAGGCGGTCAAAAACCTTATCGCAGCTTGGGATCACGACTACGACCCTTCGAAGAGTAGCCTGATCCTCGCGCACCTCCGCCGTGATGTGCGAATGCTCAACGATATGGCCCGCACCAAGCTAGTCGAACGCGGCGTCGTCGGCGAAGGATTTACCTTCAAGACGGAGGACGGACACCGTAACTTTGCGCCCGGAGATCAGATTGTTTTCCTCAAGAACGAAGGTTCGCTTGGCGTCAAGAACGGCATGCTCGGTAAGGTCGTCGATGCTGCTCAGAACCGAATCGTCGCAAAGATTGGCGAAGGCGAGCATCGCCGCCAGGTCACGATCGAGCAGCGCTTCTACAACAATCTCGATCATGGCTATGCGACGACGATCCACAAGAGCCAGGGCGCGACAGTCGACCGGGTGAAGGTGCTTGCTTCACTGTCGCTCGACCGGCATCTCACCTACGTCGCGATGACCCGCCATCGTGAAGATCTCGCCGTCTACTACGGCAGTCGCTCCTTCGCGAAGGCGGGCGGCCTCATCCAGATCCTGTCACGCCGAAATGCCAAGGAAACGACCCTCGATTACGAGCAGGCGTCGTTCTATCGCCAGGCGCTGCGCTTCGCGGAAGCCCGGGGCCTTCATCTCGTCAACGTCGCCCGCACGATCGCACATGATCGCCTCCAGTGGGCCGTCCGTCAGAATCAAAAACTCGCCGACCTCGGCGCCCGTCTTGCCGCCATCGGCGCGGTGCTCGGACTGGTTCGCGGCAACAATAAGCAATCCCCCTCACATTCGATAAAGGAGGCCAAGCCCATGGTGTCAGGCATCACCACCTTCCCGAAATCGTTCGAGCAGGCAGTCGAGGACAAGCTCGCCGCCGATCCCGGCCTCAAGAAGCAATGGGAGGACGTCTCGACCCGCTTCCATCTCGTCTACGCGCAGCCGGAAGCCGCCTTCAAGGCAATCAATGTCGACGCCATGCTCAAGGACCCGTCGGTCGCGAAGTCCACCCTCTCAAGAATCGCCGGCGAGCCTGAAAGCTTCGGCGCGCTCAAGGGAAAGGCCGGTCTTCTCGCCCGCCGCGCCGACAGACAGGACCGGGAAAAAGCCATCGCCAATGTGCCGGCGCTCGCTCGCAACCTGGAACGCTATCTTCGTGAGCGGGCCGAGACCGAATTGAAACATGAGACGGAGGAGCGCGCGGTCCGGCTCAAGGTGTCCGTCGACATCCCGGCGCTCTCGCCCGCGGCGAAACAAACACTCGAACGCGTGCGCGATGCCATCGATCGCAACGATCTCCCGGCCGGGCTCGAATATGCGCTGGCCGACAAGATGGTGAAGGCCGAACTTGAGGGTTTCGCCAAGGCTGTGTCCGAGCGCTTCGGCGAACGGACCTTCCTGCCTCTCGCCGCGAAAGACGCCAGCGGCAAGACCTTCGAGACCGTCACGGCGGGTATGACGGCCGGCCAGAAGGCCGAAGTCCAGACCGCCTGGAACTCCATGCGGACCGTCCAGCAGCTTGCTGCTCATGAGCGAACGACCGAAGCGCTCAAGCAGGCCGAGACGCTGCGTCAAACCAAGAGCCAAGGGCTCTCTCTGAAATGACGGCGGGAGCAGGAACGCGCCGGGCGATGACCGCGCAACAGCGACGAGCGGCCGGGATCATTTTGATGGCCGCATTGGCGGCCATCCTTTCGATCGGCACCGCCCTCATCGGTGGCTACCGCATCAATCTGACACCGAGCGAGCCACTCGGCCTATGGCGAATTCTACCACTCTATCGCCCCGTTGCTGTCAACGACCTGGTGTTCATTTGCCCACCGGAAACTGCGGAAATGGGGGTGGCACGAGCGCGTGGCTATCTCCGTTCCGGTTCCTGCCCGGGCGGTGTTGCACCGCTCATCAAGACGGTGATCGCGGTCGCAGGACAGCATGTCGAAATCGGCGCCAGAGTGACTGTGGACAGGCGGGTGGTTTCCTCTTCCAGTCTCGCACCACGAGACGGAAAGGGCCGGCCATTGGCGCCGTCTCCGAGTGGCATCGTACCGCCAGGATATATCTTCCTGCATTCGTCATTCCCAGGCTCCTACGACTCCCGCTACTTCGGGCCGGTGCCTGCGTCGGGCGTTCTCGGTCTGGCGCAGGAGGTCCTCAACTATGCGCCGTGAGTACATTCGATCGGCGTTACTGATATCCGCTTCGATGGCGATCGGCGTGGTGGGGTGGAGCGGATACGTGGCTCTACTGCCCGTCGCGTTGGCGTTTCCTGTTCTTTGGTCGATCGCGCGAACGAGAATGATTGCGGCGCTCGTGTCGGCCGGATACTTCCTGGCCGCGTTGCGGGGTCTGCCACAGGGCGTTGCTACCTTCTATTCGTCGGATATCTGGCCGGGCTTTTTGCTTTGGCTATGTGCGTCCCTGAGCTTTGTCGCCGTGCATACCGTCCTGTGGACCGGGACCGCCGGCATTCGTTCGTTCCGCTATCTCCTTGCGGCCGTCATCATGGCCATCCCGCCGTTCGGCATCACGGGATGGGCGCATCCCGTCACGGCCGCGGGGGTACTGTTTCCGGGATGGGGATGGTGGGGACTGGGGCTTATGACAGCTGGCCTTGCGGGCCTCGTAACCCGCATTTGGCCAGCTGTCGCCATCGCCTTGACGGGCTTTTGGCTGTGGTCCGCCGCAATCTGGACCGACCCGAAGCTACCGGAAGCCTGGCACGGCGTCGATCTGGAGTTGGGCGTTTCGCTTGGCCGCGACACCGGTCTTCAACGCCAGCGTGACATGATCGCAACGGTGCGCCGCGCAGCCGGCAATGGCGCCCGCTTCGTCGTGTTGCCGGAAAGTGCGCTCGGCTTCTGGACGCCGACCGTGGAGCGTCTATGGACGGGCGCACTTGCCGATGGCGACGCCACTGTCATCGCCGGCGCTGTCGTAATCGACGCCGACGGCTACGATAATGTCCTCGTTGCGATCGACAGGAATGGCAGCCGCATCCTCTACAGCGAACGCATGCCGGTTCCCGGCTCGATGTGGCAGCCATGGCGATCCTGGTTTGGGGAGAGCGGCGGCGCCCGGGCGGACTTCTTCGCGAATCCGATTGCCTCCATCGTCGCCAGCCAGGCCGCACCACTGATCTGCTACGAGCAACTGATCGTTTGGCCGGTCCTGCAGTCGATGCTGCACGATCCGGACGCCATCCTCGCCATCGGAAACGGGTGGTGGACCGAAGGCACGTCGATCGTCGCCATACAGCGCGCCGCCACCACCGCCTGGGCAAAACTCTTCGCAAAGCCGCTCGTCATTGCCTTCAACACCTGAAAGGAGACACTATGCTGGACGCAGCCCTGATCAAAGAATGCGCCGACCCTTCCCTAAAACCCGCGATCGTCGAGCAGTTCGTGGCATCAGCAGGGTCGACTGATTCCCTCGCCGTCACCGTCAAATCCGGTGGCCGTTTGATCCTCGTGCCAAAAGCTGCCTCGGCTGACGAGGCGATGGCGATCGTGCGGCAATATGCTGGTCAGGCGGTGGTCCGCGTCGGGCTGACCCAGTTTCCCGCCGGCGTTGGCATCAAGGAAGCGAGTGATCTCAAACCGGACCTCGTCGATGCCTGCCAGAACCTCCGCAAAGGCACGGCGATGTTCGCCAAGGTGCTCCGGATCGTCGCGAAATGGTATGGCAACCCCACGAGCAAAGACGTCTTTCCGCAGATATTCGAAGATGCCATCTACGCATGGAAGACCGGCGAGTTCGAAGGCGTAAGCGTGTTTCAGGCGGAGGATCCCGGAACACCGGTTGAAGTGCCGCAGGAAACTAAGGGGACTCCCGTCGAGGAAGAGAGCGCCGAACCGAAACCAGGAGAAGATGCGTCCGAGACGGTGCAGGAGGTCGGGCGCGCGGGGATACGGATCGATCTGTCTCGGATTGGAGGTCAGCCATAGCATTGAATTAGGTTCGCCTCGGGCTGAGGTTCCCAAAGTGAAGCGCATGAAATTAGTGCATTTCGAGCGCACGAAATTAGTGTTAGATAAATGCTTGAAATTAGTGTAGTTCCAATGCGCAAAATTAGTGTTCTTCAAAGGCGCCAAATTAGTGCAACAACAATGCACGGAAGTAGTGGCCCACACGGTAGCCGGAGGCCAACATGGCGAAGCCCCACGAACTGCTTGCGACATCCCTAGCTGAGCTGAGGGGTGTGACGCAGAACGGCACCCGGTCGGTGGTGAAATCCGAGGAACTAAGCCGTGTTCACCGGGAACGGCTCCAGGACAATGGCTTCCTTGAGGAAATCATGAGGGGCTGGCTGGCGGTGAAATCGCGACCATCCGCCAACAACAGGATCGATGCCGCCTGGAGCACGGTCTATTGGGAGTTTGTTGCCAGATATCTGGATGACCGCTTCGCCGATGAATGGCGGCTCTCCGCAGAGGCATCCGTGGCTTTGTGGTCCGAAAACCATTCCATTCCTGCGCAGGTTATAGTCCGAAGTCCGAAGGCCAACAATCAGCTCGTGAACCTGCCGTGCAACACGTCGCTCTATCTGCTGCGCTCAAAGGAAAACGAGCCGGCCGAGACAAGAGAACGATTGAGATTGATGCCGATGGAGGAGGCGATCTGCAACCTCTCGCCGGAGACGTGGAAAACGTCGGCGACCGATGTCATCGCCGTCATCGGCTCGATCCGCGGCACAAACACGTTGCTGAAATACCTGTTGGACGGCGGCCGGAGCCACGTCGGCGGTCGCATCGCGGGAGCCCTGCGCCACCTGGGAAGAGCGCGCGACGCAGATACGATCATGAAGACGCTGGAGTCGGCCGGCTATACCCCGCACGAAGACAACCCGTTCGATCCGACGGTTGACCTGATCACGCTGGATGCTCGACGAGTTCAGGCGCCGGCGGCCACCCGGATCAAGAACCTCTGGGCGAAAATGGGAAAAGACGCCCTCGATCACATCGGATTCGAGCAGGTACGGATCAACGATCGCGCCGGATATATCGCCGACATCGATGAGCGTTATGTGGCTGACGCGCTGAATTCGCTTTCGATCGAGGGATACGAAGTTTCCGAAGAGCTGATTCAGCGGGTGCAGGATGGCAATTGGGAGCCGGACGCGGACGCCCGGGATCACGAAACGAAGAATGCGCTCGCCGCCAAGGGATACCGACTGGCCTTCGAGGAAGTTCGCGAGGATATCGGGAAGATCCTCGATGGCGCGCCCACGGGTGAACTGCTCGAGGCACGGCACCAGGACTGGTTTCGTGCCATGTTCAGCCCCTCGGTGACCGCGGGCATCATCAAGGCGCATCAACTGGCTGGCTATCGGTCGCACAATGTCTATCTGCGGGGATCGTCGCATGTCCCCTTGCCGCCGCACGCAATCGCTGACGCCATGGATGCGCTATTCGAGAGCATTTCTGAGGAATCCGATCCGCGCGTGAAAGCAATCCTCGCGCCGTTTCTCTTCACCTACATCCATCCATTCCCGGACGGGAACGGTAGGACAGCGCGCTTCATCATGAACGCGCTACTGGCCGAAAGCGGAGCACCTTGGACCGTGATACCGGTGACACGACGCGATGAGTACATGAACGCCCTTGAGGAGGCGAGCCAGCACGAGAACATCGTGCCGCTCACGACCTTTGTGTCCGAACTCGTCAAGGCCCCACCGCCATCCACGGGAGCCTGGGTCGGGGGGAAAGGCAATTAGAGCAGGTCCGTTCGGGTCATCATACCTGGCGGCTCCTTGCGAGCGGCCTCAAGGCCGGCCAAAGCACCGGACGAGGAGCCCACGCGCGAGTCTTCTCATCTCGTCACGAGCTCGGCAGGTTCGACACCCAGTGCTTCTGCGATTTGTCCAAGGACGGTGACGGTCGCGGACATTTCGGCACGCTCGATTGCTCCGACATGGCGGACGCTGAGGCCGGTACGGTGGGCCACTTCCTCCTGCGTCAATTTTTTGCCATGACGGATTCGACGCATATTGGTCGCCATGACCTCCTTGAGATCCATGACGCGAGCGGAACCTGAATCGGAACTATTGTTCCAGGAACTATAGTTCCGATTCGTCTCGGCGCATGATATTGCTCGTCCAGGCCGTCACAAGTTACCTTGGGATATAGGGTATATGAACTTCTGAAAGACAGGCCGTGCAGTTATGGCCTATGCGGTACAATGCTCACCAGGATTTGGCTTTCGAGCGGCAAATGAAAAAATTAAGGGGAAGCGGATGAAGGACGTGAACTCATCCGAGACGAACGACGAAACAAAACCGATGGGATCCTGTTTCCGTTCAATGGAAAAATCAGAGCTTGAGGCGCTTGCTATATCTGCAATCCTGGAGCATCGCCGGCTTATCGTCGCCGACGAAGCCGTTTATGAGGAATGGACCCGCGCGGCCGCCGACCCCTCGGTTTCGAGCGCCGTGCTCGAAAGCTTGCAGCATGAATATGCCGCGCGCCAAAAGAAATCCGAAGCCCAGCAGGAGGAGCTTTCGGAAATCATCGACGCGCTCGGCTACATCCCCGACGTTCCGTCGGATAGCGATGAATGACGCTCAAACCAACCCGTGATCTTTGGCGATTGCGACGAGATGCGGAACGGTTGCCGCGTCGAGCTTTTCGCGCGCTTTATCGAGGTAGTGCTGCACTGTACGCGCGTTGATCCCCGTCAACATGGCGGTTTCCGGTGCACTCTTGCCCTTCGCTGCCCACATGAGGCACATCGCTTCCCTTGGCGAGAGGAGCCGTTTCGGAGCGATGATCGTCGTCGAAGCGATAATCTTCAGGCGGTAATGGATCGCAAGGACCGTCCGGACAGCTTTCTGAGCGTCCAGCAGTTTGGCTTTCTCGACTTTCTTCTCCGACGAGGCAAAGGTCAGCATCATCGTCGACCCGAAACTCCCTTCGACCGGAATCGTCAGCCCACTGCGAATGCCATGCTCGATCGCCTGGTCGCGAAACCGTCTGAGCTCCGAGGCGCCGCGAGCCGGCCAATCATCGGCCGTCCAGGAGAACATCTCCATGCGACGCTTGGCTTCCGTGATGACGGGGTCGATGCGCGAATACTGGCTGCCAAGATAGATATCCTGCCATTCCTCCGGATAGGAGTTGAATGTGCGGATTTCCAGGCCCTCGGTCTGAAGAAACGCAAAACGTTCGAAGCCATGGGAGTTTGCGAAGCTTTTCAGGGCGCCCTTGATCATGCGTTCATCGTGCGCAGCTTCCGTCATATCGATTAAAGAGCGAAGGTCTCCGTCCACGGACTGTCTCCTCTTGCGCAGCTGCGAGCCTCCCACCCGTCGCGCCTTCCACGCGCCGCGAGTTACATGGTGCCACCGTTCGGCCAGCCGGAGCCATACGGAACATCGGACCGTGGCTGCGAATTCCGTGTCCCCATTCGTTGCCGATGAAAACGCAGCTGCCTTCTATACGAAGCATATCCACGATCGTCGCAGCTGATAGGTCTACTCACCTTTACCGGGTATTCAAGCCCCCACGACTTAAAAGATGATAATTTGAGGAGAGATTTTAGCGCGAGCTGATTTTCGGGAGCTGCTGACGGGACGGCTCCGCACGACGAAAAGACCGGAATCGCAGCGTTCAAAATGCGTTAGCGCCCGCTGTAAGCTGACGGAAAGATGATATCCTGGTCTACCAGAACGTTGAACTTGTAGCCGGGACGGATGCGAACCGTCGGCTGAACGTTCAGGTTCTTCGAGATAGTCTGCTCCGCGACCCGACCGAAAGATTCGGCAAAATTCCGCCGTGCTGCATCGGAAGCCGTGTCCTGCGTCGCAAGCGTCGAACTCTCAGGCATCGACATATCGATCCCGGTCCCAATAATAGCCACCAGCGCTGCAGAACCGAAAGTCCTCCAAAGATGGCGGTCGACCTTGTCCTGGAAGCCGCCATATCCTTCGGCGTCCGTGCCAGCCATGCCGCCGATCTGCAGGGTCGACCCATTCGGGAAAATAAGGTCCGTCCAGACGACGAGAACACGTTCCTGCCCGAAAGACACCTTGGAATCGTAGCGACCGAAGAGCTTTGCGCCTTGTGGGACGAGAAGGCGATAGCCGCTTGCGCTGTCGTAGACATTCTGACTGACCTGGGCGGTGATCCGCCCTGGCAGATCGGAATTGAGGCCGGTGATCAAGGTGGCGGGAATGACCGACCCGCGCTTCAGTTCATAGGGCGACATCTGCGGTACGACCTGGTTTGGCAGGTAGCCGAGGTCCTTGATGTCCTGATTGAAGAAATCCTCCTTCGATGTCTGCCCGTTCTGGTCGACGTTTTGTCCTATCAGGCCGGATTTCATGGCGGCGGCATAAAGGTCCGAGGCACTGTTCACGGCTGCATTTGTCGGCCGGCGGCCGGTGTCATTGGTGGAGGTCGCCTTCTCGACATCTCCGATGTCTACCTTTAGCGGCGAATCCAGCGCCGTAGCGCGAGCCTGGAGGCGAGCCATACGCTGGCGCTGCGCTTCCCGGATATACTGTTCGTCCTGCTCCCGCTTCAGCCGAGCCTTCCACTCCTCCTCGGATTCGAGCGTCGAGCGTCTCTCCTGTCGGTCATTCGGCCGGCGTTCAACGACGGTTTCCTGTTTCTCGACCTTCTGCTCAACGACAGGGGTCGGTTGAAACACTTCCTGCTTCTCCGGCTCGCCGATGATGCCGTCGGGGACACCCCGTTTGAGCTGGTCGCCGAAGTTGGTCGCAGGGGTGTTGGAAGCCCCCAAGATGTCGCCGCGATGGAAGGACAGCCCCCGCAGCGACAGGCCGATCACGACGACGCCAACGAAGAGCGCGACGACGATGATGGCGATGATGATCGGCAGGCGGTTGAGCCGGCGCATGCCATTCTGATCGTCGGCCTGGGCTGGCGCGCCAAGTTGGAGCGACTGGACCATATTCCCCTCCGTCAGTTGCGCTGCATGATCGAAAGCGGACTGGCCGGCGTGGCGCCGGCCGCCGTTGGCGTATAGGCGCGGCCAAGAGCGATGGAAGGCGTCGAAACGCGCGCAAAAACCTGCCCATCGAAGCCCTCGACGGCAAAAGCAAGTTCGACCGGCTTGACGTCTTTGGCGACTTTGCCGTCGGTGACGACGGTATATCCCCACCCCTTCAATGCCGCTTCGAGGGCGGTCGCGAATTCCGACTGCTCCTTTTCCATCTTGATCGCCGTCGCAGCGCTGGCCGGGCCGATTTGCTCGGCGAGACGACTTGCCAGGTCACCGGCGATCGCGCTTGCCGCGGGTCCGGTGACGGTGACCGGGGTTGAGCTGGTGGTCATTGCGTCGTCGGCCGTTTGGCAACCGGAGAGAAGTGCGGCCGCGATGAAGAGTGCGAGGAGCTTGCGCATGGTTCAGCCTCGCCGCCGGATGGTGATCTTCTGCTGCCGCCAGCCGACCCCCGAAACGAGGATCGCCTTGTCGATCGCATAGTCGACGGTCATCATGTCGTTCTTCATCCGGTAATTGACGATACGGTTCTGACCGCCGGAGACGACGAAGAGCACCGGCGCATCCTGACCTGAGATCGACATCGGGAACTGGATGTAGGTCTTCACTCCATCCGAATAGACCCGCTTCGGCTTCCAGGGAGCGCTGCCGCTCACCGAGTAGGAGAAGTTCAGCTTGTCCGGGGCAGTGCCGGGAATGCCGCCCGTTTCGAGACGGGCGTTGATATCGGCGAGTTTGGTGGAAGCGTCCTCGGGGTACTCGAAACCAACGCGCGCCATGTACTGGCTGGGATGGGACTTGAGCTGGATATGATAGGTTCGCCGTGACGTCGTCACGACCATCGAGGTGAGAAGACCTGGCTCCGACGGTTTGACAATCAGATGGATGGCCTGCCCGCCTGTCGCCCCCGAGGTGGCCGGCTCCACTTTCCACCGCACCGTATCGCCGACGAGCACGTCGCGAACGATCTCACCGCCCTGAAGCTCGATGTCGCAGACCTGCAGCGGCGAGCAGACGACGGACGGCTGGGTCTCGCCGAACAGAAAAATCACTTTGCCGTCCGGTCCCGTTGTGACCAGGCCCGGTGTGCCGCGCCATTTCCGGGAGATATTCGTGCCCTTGACCTCGTTGCTCGTCATGCTTTGCGCCTGCGCGCTCACCACAAAGGCGAGTCCGGCCATGCAGCCGGCGGCTGCGATCAATCCTGTCTTTTGCATTGAGAAATCCCTGCCCTTAAAGCTGTGCCGTCCAGTCGAAATCCCGGACATAGAGGCCGATCGGATTGAGGCGGATCGTCGCCTCATCCTGCGGCGCGGTGAGCGTCACCGTTGCGATCCCGCGGAAACGGCGTGTGCCGGTTTCCTTGCCCTTGCGGTCTCGCTCGTATTCCGTCCAGTCGATCTGATAGGTCTGGTTCGAAAGCGCCACGATGTTGTTGACCTCGATGGCAACTGTCGAAGACTTCGCCTTCTCGAATGGAGAATTGCCTCGAAACCAGGCGTTGACCTTCTCCGTCGACGGATCGGACGTGCGAAGAAGAGCGTATGTGCGGTCGATATATTGCTTCTGCACCACGGCATCCGGCGTGATCGAGCGAAAGCTTGTCACGAAGTTGCCGAGTGTGGCGCGAACCACGCGGACATCGGCGTATTCGATCTGCTCCGGGAAGCCTGCCGTGACCGCCGTCCCCAGCTTGTCGACCTCAACGATATAAGGCACGAGCTTGACCTGCGTGCTTAGGTACATCGCGTAGCTGAAGCCGATGACGGCCATCGCCAGGCCGAGAATGCCGACGATCCGCCATGCGGAAGCAGCCTTCACATATGTGCCGTAGCGCTCGTTCCATTCCTGGCGGGCGGCAAGATACGGATTATCAGGGGCGCGGTTCGCTGCCATTTATTCTTCCCTTGTCTCGATTATGGTTTGTCGTTGCGTTCGGGAGGAGGCTTCGGGCCGCTGTGACCGCTGCGCTGTTCATCGAGCTTGGCGTTGGCTAGTCCGAGGATGGACCCCGCATAGGCACCGGGAGAGCCGATTGCCTTTTCCTTGGCGGCCGCGCCCGCTGCTTGCGCGCCGGAACTGAAGCTTGCGCCTATCCCCCGCAGGGCAGCACCAGCGACGGATGAACCGCCAGCTCGTGCGGCTTGGGCCGCCGCAAAACCCGCGCCGGCAGCGCCGGCTGCCAAGAATCCAGCGCCCGCGGCGAAGGACGCCGCCTGCCCGCCGTGGCGGATTGTCTCCATACCGCCGGTGACGGACGCACCCTGGACGACACCTTGGATGATGTTCGGCACGTACATGGCGATGATGAAGACCACGACGGAAATACCGGCGATGGCCAGGGTGGTGACAAACTGGTCGGAGGATGCGGTCGGGGCATTGGCCAGACCCAAGAGGACCTGTGACCCGATCTTTGCAATCATCACCAGCGCCATCAGTTTCATTCCGACGCCGAAGGCGTACACAAGATAGCGAACAGCAAAGTCTTTGGTGAAGGAAGAACCGCCCAGGCCGAGCATGATCATGCCGGCGAGCAGGCCGACATACATCTCCACCATCACCGACACGAAAATCGCGGCGACGAGCGAGAAGCATATGACCACGACGCCCATGGCGAGAACGGCGGCGATCGCGAGGGCGTTATCCTCGAACACACCGAACTGCGCCTGTTGCGACATTTGCGAGGCGACGCGGATGCCGGCATCGAACACTTCGGCGGGCGAAGCTGAACCGCCGCCGGCGCCAATTTGGAAAAGACTGTCGACCACCGCCCGCGCAAAGCTCGGACCTTGGGTCAGAACGAACGCGAAGAATCCGACGAACATGATCCGCCGAACCAGTTCGGCGAACCAGCTGTCCAGCGAGGCTGACTGGATCGCCAGCCAGACGGCCGCAATGCCGATCTCGATCGTTGCGAGGATCCAGAAAAGGGATTTCGCCGCATCCATGATAGTGGTCTCCCAGCCCTTCGCGGCGGAGGAGACCTGGTTTTCCAGTTCCGTGAGGACCTGCCCCTCCTGCGCAAATGCGGGAGCATAGGCGAGGAAGAACAGACCAGTTATCAGGAGTGAACGTGTGACAGCGGGCTTCACCATCTTGGGCGCATCTCCTGACCATCCTTGACCGGCGGCAACTCTTTGTCGGAGCCGAAGAATTTTTCCCGGACAGCACGCTGTTCATCGGTGAGCGCGGCTTTACCTGCGTCACCGGACTTAACGATCAGAACGGTCGCAGCCGACGATGCGGCGGCGACGGCGAGCAATATGGCAACCAGGACAGGGCGGCTCACCAACGCGGCTCCATTTTCTGGCCTTCCGGAACGCTCTTGACCTCGGCGTTGAAGAACTTTTCCCGCCGCGCCTGCGCCAGGTCCTTGTCGGTCTGTTCGGTCTGCAGCCAGGTTCCCATCATCGTCATCTGTTGCGAGACGAGACCGCGAAGCTTCTGCATCTGGGCAACCTGCTGAGCGGCGATCTCGTGGCCGACCTGCAAAGCTTTCATCTGCCCGTCCGCCGTTTCGGACATCGACCGCAGCGAGGACATCGTATCTTCCTCGCTATCGAACTGGTCGGCCGTGAGGCTCGCAGCCTTCAGCGAGCTGGCGATCGTGTCACGGTTGGTGTCCGACCAGGATTGGTAGGTCGAGGAGAACGTCGCGTTATCAGGCAGGTTGGTTTTGAGATCGGCGTAGCTCTGAAAGCGCTGCTGAAGAACGTCGTCAGCGTTGCCCATCGAAAATGAGATACTCTGACCCTGGTCGACGATACTGCGCAGCTGGTTGAGATCGCCTTCGACCTGCCCCCAGATATGATCAGGAAGCTGCGCAGTGTTTTGCAGCATGTTCTCGTAGATCTTGAGCTGGTTCTGGATCTGCTCAGCAAGCTGGCTGATCTGCGTCAGTTGGTTGTCGACCTGGATGCCGGAGCTTTTCATGAGGTCCACGAGTTGCGCATTGTTGGCGAGCTGCGTCCATTCCGTCGCAGCGCCGGTGGCCGTACCGGCTTGCACCGAACCTGCGCTTACGATCGTGATGGCGGTGGCCGCCAAGCAGGCGATCCATTTATTTGAGTAGCGATGCGGCATCGTAAACTCCTCTCGATTCAAGCCAATGGATCGGCCAGTCGTGGCCATGTGCGGATTTCAATGCGCAAATGCGCTTGAGGTGTTCCTTCCCGGAAGCTCCTACGAAGCTCAGCGCAACGGGTCCGAGCGACATGTCGAAGAGACGACGGCCTTCCGGCGTGGCGACGTAGTATTCGCGCTTCGGGATCGCTGTTGAGACGATCTCAATCTGGCGCTCGTTGAAACCGATACGCTCATAAAATTCCCGCGTCCCCGGCTCTCGAGCGGCACCATTCGGAAGGCAAATCTTGGTGGGGCAGGATTCCTTCAGCACGTCGATAATCCCTGACCGTTCGGCGTCGGAGATTGATTGGGTCGCCAGAACGACTGCGCAATTCGCCTTGCGCAACACCTTGAGCCATTCCCTGATCTTGCTGCGGAAAACTGGGTGGCCAAGCATCAGCCACGCCTCGTCGAGGACGATCAGGCTTGGCGACCCATCCAAACGCTTCTCGATCCGCCGGAACAGGTAGGTCAGCACTGGCACGAGATTGCGCTCGCCCATGTTCATCAGTTGCTCGATCTCGAAGGTCTGGAAGGCGCCGAGCGTCAGGCCGTCTTCTTCGGCATCGAGAAGCTGGCCCATCGGCCCGTCGACGGTGTAGTGATGCAGCGCGTCCTTGATTTCGCGCAGCTGCACGCCGCTGACGAAATCCGACAGTGAGCGACCGGATGCGCTCGCCATTAGTCCGATTTGCCGAGAGATGGCGTTGCGATGATCAGGGGTGATCGTCACGCCCTGCAGACCGACCAGCATCTCGATCCACTCTGTCGCCCAAGCCCGGTCGGCGTCACTTTTGAGATCAGAGAGCGGGCAGAAGGCCAACGCCCTCCCCTCTTCCGCATTCTCGCCGCCGATCTCATAGTGATCACCACCGGCAGCAAGAGTTAGGGGAAGAAGTGAACTGCCTTTGTCAAAGGCGAAGATCTGCGCATGTTCGTACCGCCGAAACTGTGCGGCGATCAGAGCAAGCAGCGTCGATTTGCCCGAACCAGTCGGCCCGAAGATAAGGCAATGACCCACGTCATCGACGTGCAGGTTCAAGCGAAACGCTGTCGAACCGGTCGCAACCTGCATCAGGGGCGGGGAGTTCGCCGGGTAAAAGGGGCATGGCGCGACCGGGTTTCCGGCCCAGACCGAATTCAACGGAATCAAGTCGGCGAGATTGCTGGTGTTGATCAGCGGCTCGCGGATGTTGCAATACCAGTTGCCCGGCAAGCTGCCGAGGTAGGCGTCGGTGGCGTTCAGCGTTTCGATCCGTGCCCCAAAGCCTTCCGCCTGGATCAGCCGGCGGATCGCTTCGGCCTTCTCCTGGAGTGCTTCGCGATCGCTGTCGAAGAGCACGACGACCGGCGTGTAGTAGCCGTAGGCAACCAGCTGCGACGAGGCCTGCGCGATGGCATCCTCAGTCTCGGCCACCATGGTCATCGCGTCCTGGTCGACGGATCGACTTTGTGTCTGGAATATCTGGTCGAAGAACGGCCGGACCTTCTGTTGCCATTTCTTTCGCGTGCGCTCGAGCTTTTGACGAGCTTCCTCGGCATCAAGGAAGATGAAGCGCGATGACCAGCGATAGGTCAGCGGCATGAGATCCAGGCTGTTCAGGATACCAGGCCAGCTTTCGGCGGGCAGGCCGTCGATCGCAACGACGCCAAGGAAACGGGTTTCGACTTTTGGCGTCAGTCCATGCTCAAGCTCAGCCGTGGCGATCCAGTCGAGATACATGGGAACATCGGGAAGCCTGATCGGATGGCTCTCGCCTGTGATGCAGAAGCGGGCGAACTGGAGCAACTCGTCATATCGGGCAATTCGCTCCCCTCCCCTTTCGACCGTTTCGCGGGTTTCCATTCGCCGGATCGAAAGTGTGTTGGCGAAATACTGCTCAAGCTCTCGCACCGCGTTCTTGAACACAAAGAGAACCGTGTCCGCGTAGGACTTCTTCCGGCTTTCCTCATCCGAATAGATGTATTTGCTGAGAGCAGTCTTCTTGGACTCGAGCGGCCGGTAGGTCAGGATCAGCGCATGCTTGCTCTCGAAATGTCCCTGCTCGCGCGCGAAATGTGCGCGCCGTTCGGCATCGATCGCGCGGGTCACCGGGTCGGGGAAATGGCAACGATCTTCTGTGGGATAGTCGACCGTCGGAATGCGGATAGCTTCGACCTGGATCATCCAGCCGCTTCCAAGCCGCGAGAGAATGGCGTTGATCTGCCTCGACAGCTCGTTGCGTTCGAGGTCGGTCGCACTTTCAGAATCCGGACCGGCGAAATACCAGCCGGCCATCAGGCTTCCGTCCTTCAAGAGGAGAACACCATTGTCGACGAGGCCGGCATAGGGAACGAGATCCGCAAAGGATGGACCGGTCACCCGGAAGCGATTGAGAGCTACCATGGCGGTCTCCTCAATAGCGACGCCAAGGCGAAGTGGTTGCCTTGTAGTAGGGCTTGTAGGAAATGTGCCTGATATAGACCTGTCGCATGAGCGGGTCCGACTTCGCCATCATCCTGAGAAGTCCGACGATTACGATCCACACGGCGATCCCGAAGAGCGCCGAATAAGCGGTCAGGACCACGAAGATCAGGATGACGGCGGCAAGACCGGTGATCAGCACCAGCTCCCGGTCGGCGCCCATCAGCAGGTTCGGGCGCGAAAGCGCGCGGTGGATGCGGTTGCGCTGCAGGCCGGAAAGGGAGTTAGCCATGAGTTCGCTCCCCTCCTCCGGTCGAGTCGTTCGTGTTGAGCTGCTCGCTCGTCAGTCCTATCGAGGCGCCGGTTGCGCCGAACAGGCCGACGATGTTGGTGGCGCCGAGCAGGATGCCGGCGACGAGAACGACATAGACAAGCCTTCGGGCGAAATCGTTGAGCTCGCCGCCGAAGATTAGCATGCCGCCCGCGATAGCCACGGCCGCAAGCGCAATCGCGCCCGCGACCGGGCCGGTGATCGACTCCTGGATTTGCTGCAACGGTCCTTCCCAGGGGAGGCTGCCGCCGGAGCTCGCGAGCGCCGGCGCGACGGAGGCTAATACGATCGGCGCTGCAAGGATTGCTATGGCGATCAGTGCGTTCTTACGCGACATGGCGCGCCTCCTGTTCTTCCGTGAGTTGATCGGATTCGATCTCGTATTGACCATTGACGAATCGCTCGACCTGGATGACGTCGCGCACGCGCCGTCCGCGCGGCGTCCGCTCAATGGACACGATGAGATCAACCGCTTCGCCGATCACCTCGTGCATTGGCTGTTGGCTCGCCTCGGCCGTCAGTTGTTCAAGGCGACGGAGCGCCGACATGGCAGTGTTCGAGTGAATGGTCGCCACTCCACCGGGATGGCCAGTGTTCCAAGCCTTGAGCAGGGTCAGGGCCGCGCCGTCGCGGACCTCGCCAACCACAATCCTGTCGGGACGCAGTCGCATAGTGCTCTTCAAGAGCCGCGCCATGTCGATCGTGTCGCTGGTATGGAGAAGAACTGCGTTCTCGGCAGTGCATTGAATTTCCGCGGTATCCTCAAGAATGACGAGACGATCCTCCGGCGCAGATTTGACGATCTCGTCGATCACCGCATTCGCAAGCGTCGTCTTGCCCGAGCCCGTTCCCCCGGAAATGACGATGTTTAGCCTCGCGGAGATCGCGCTGCGAATCGTCGACGCCTGGTATTCGGTCATGACGCCGGTACGGACATAATCTTCGAGCGGAATGAGGCGTGACGCGCGGCGCCGAATGGTAAAGGCAGGCTTGGCGACGATTGGGGGCAACAGACCCTCAAAGCGGTGGCCGCCAATTGGCAGCTCGCCGGAGATGATTGGCTGTTCCGTGTCGACCTCTGACTGAAGCGCGTGCGCCACTGTGCCAATGACCATCTCCGCGGCAGCGGATGACATCTCGCCAGCAGGCGCAACGCCGTGACCGAGGCGTTCGATGAACAGTTTTCCGTCCGGATTGAGCATGATCTCGACGACATTTGCGTCGTCCAGGGCAACACAAAGCTGATCGCCGAGCGCCTCCTGAAGTTTGCGGACGAGCCGAGGGTGAGAGCGAAGCTGGTTCACGGATTTCTCCTTACGCTGCCTGGCTGAGAGGGGTGAGATCAGAACGGTAATTGGAAGGACGGAGCCTGAGGAACGTGTCCGCATTGGCTGGCAACGTGCCCGCCACGGCCATCGTCACGCCGATCTTCTTGGGCTCGCCCAAACGCTGCAGCGGCCATCCGACGCGAGCAAGGATCCGCTCGAATCGAAGATCGGTCACCGTGACAATCTCGGTGTAGCCATTCGCCATGCACCATTCGATGATGCCGGCGAACATGGTCAGCGTGGCCTCATGGATGGAACCGTCGCCCCTTCCCTCCGCGAGGGCCGTGTCGACGCAGAAACGAGAACTCTCGATCATCGCGGCGTGACCGTTAAGTTGACCGTCGGGGAGAAGCGACGGGAAAACGTTCGCCACCATTGTCGGACCAAGCGTAGGAAGGAGCCGCGCGCACCCCACCAGTTGGCCGGTCTCAGCGATGGCGAGAACATAGGTCGGCCGAAGCGCGTCGAAACCATCCGACTCGCACCCAGCCGATACTTCGACTTCCCAACCCAGGCGATCGGAAAAGACCCGCGCACGAAGCTGGTGGTGGATTTGAAGGAGATGCGCCTCTTGGATTGTCCTGGGTGTTGAGAGGGCGAGAACCTGCATGAATTTCTCCGACGTTGTTGGTCGACGGGGAAATCAGCACAAATCTGGATGGGCGGGCAGTTGTAGGATCCTACAAGTCGCACTCACACGAGTCGGCCAGGACAAGCGATAAAGAGCGATCGAGGGCGGTCTTGTCCCCCCATATAAAAGCGGGGGCATTGTAGGATTCACAGTAAAACAAAGCATGAACGCGGCAGGCCATGCCGCTTGCTAAATACATGAAAACGCAAGAAAAAGAATCTGTAAACGTGCAACCCGTCGATTTCGCCTTAACCCTTTGTTAACCTTAAATCTCTTGCGGCTATGTGAGAATCGGGAGATAGTTGCGAAAATTATGGCTATGGGGCCATTTTTTCGAAAGTTTAGCCTCCCAGGAAATAGTTTGCAAAATGAACCAGCCGCAGCCCAACAGGTTTGACGTTGAGATCGCCCAGCAAGGGGCGAAGATCTCAAGCGCGTTGCATATGCTGCGCAGCCAGCAGTATCCTCCGGACGCTCGGAAGGGACTACGCAAGTTTCAGCTTGGCGAAGTCGCCGAATTCATGGGCGTTACCCAGAGCCATCTCCGGCAAATCCATTCCGAAGGGAAGGGTCCAGAGATCGAATCGGTCAGCGGCCGACGCTACTATACGGCGGATCAGATGCTGGAACTTCGCGAGTATCTCGAAGCAAACAAAAAATCCGACAAGCGCTATTACGTTCCTCAGCGTCGTGAAGGGGAACCGATGCAGGTCGTTTCGGTCGTGAACTTCAAGGGCGGAAGCGGCAAGACGACGACAGCGGCGCATCTGGCGCAATACCTAGCCCTCACCGGTCACCGTGTCCTCGCCGTCGATCTCGATCCTCAGGCGTCACTTACGTCGTTGTTCGGCATTCAGCCCGAACTCGATGACACCGCGTCTCTATACGAAGCGCTTCGTTTCGATGATGAGCGCAAGCCAATCTCAGAGGTGATCCAGCCGACGAACATTCCTGGACTAGACGTTGTCCCGGCAAATCTCGTGCTGCAGGAGTTTGAGTACGATGTGCCACTGTCCATTTCCTCGCGGAAAGGTGACGAGGGCCGGTTGTTTCACATGCGCATCGTCAATGCGCTGAAGGAAGTGGATGACAGGTACGATGTTGTTGTCATCGACTGCCCCCCGCAACTCGGCTATCTAACGATCACCGCGCTGATGGCCTCCACCGGCATCCTGATTACCATCCACCCGCAAATGCTGGACATCATGTCGATGAGCCAGTTCCTGCAGATGCTGGGCGGCATCATGACCCCCGTTGCAGAGGCTGGTGCAGAAATCCGTGTGGAATGGTTCCGTTACCTCGTAACTCGCTTTGAGCCGACCGATATTCCGCAAGCACAGATGGTCGGCTTTATGCAGTCGATGTTTGCACAGCAGATGCTGCGAAATCACGTGCTTAAGTCGACGGCGATATCGGATGCATCGATACGAAAGCAGACGTTGTATGAGGTTGAGCGCGGTGATTTCGTTCGCTCAACCTATGACCGCGCTATGGAGAGCCTGAACGCGGCCAACGGCGAGGTCGTGGATCTCATTCACAGCGCATGGGGGAGGAAATGATCAACTTGTCAGCCGTTTTTTTCCCGCTTTTCACTAGCCGAGCCAATGCCTTATCGCAGTTGATGGCGAATATGGAGGCCGATTATGTCGCGTGAAAACCCGTTCGCAAAACTGGATCTTTCCTCGCTGAACGAGAAAACGCCAACGAAGCCTGGCTACGGCATGACGGGCGCTGCAAAGACAGTCGTCCGGTCCATTGAGGACCTAGCGGAGAATACGAAGAAGCTCATGGAGGGCGAGGTGATCGTGGATTTGGATCCGCGACTCCTCGACGTCTCGTTCATAGCCGATCGACTTTCAGACGACGGCGAGGAATTTCAGGAGCTCAAGCAAGCGATCAAAGAATCTGGGCAAACGACACCTATTCTGGTTCGACCCAGTTCGTCAGACGGACAACGCTACATGGTCGTCTTCGGCCATCGTCGCCTCAAGGTCGCTCGAGAACTCGGAATACCGGTCAAGGCCGTCGTCAAGAAGCTGGACGACATCACCTCTGCGATTGCGCAAGGACAGGAAAACTCCGCCCGCTTAAATCTCTCGTTTATTGAGCGTGCTTATTTCGCACAGAACCTGATCGCGTCCGGGATGACGAAGGACGTGGTCAGATCTTCGCTGGCGATTGATGAGGCAATGCTCTCCAAAATGCTAGGCGTGGTCGATGTGGTCCCTGCCCCGGTCATCCAGGCTCTCGGTGCGTCCAAGAAGATCGGCCGCGACAAGTGGCTGAGCTTGCGCCAGCTGCTGCTGACCCCTGCCCTTCTGAAGATCGCCACGGGCTATGTGGAAACGGCCGAGTTTCTGAAGCTTGAGGAAGAGGCGAGGTTCGATAACCTGCACGGGTATCTGGCTCGGTACAAGAACAAGTCAGCGGCCAAGAATCCGAAAGGTCCGAGGTCGGCGAAAGAATGGACGTCGATTGACAGTTCTCTGAGTCTCACAATGAATGCCAGGTCAAAGAAGGTCGCGATCGAGCTTTCGAATGCGGAAGCCAAACCCTTCAGCGATTGGCTTTCTAGTCGCATGGATCGTTTGTACGACGAATACAGACAGTCCAAACCTGAACGCAACGGAGATTAGACCGCAAAAGAAAAAGGCCCCCAAACGGCAAACCGCGGAAGCCTCTCTCGTTATCCTTAGCAAGATCGAGAATCGCATTTCCCGGAATCACAGTCAAGAGTCTTTGGCACCGATTTGGTGAGCGGATTTCTTTTGCCTGAAGAAAGGTGAGAGAGAAATGCATACGGGACATGTGACGACGCCTTTTGGGCGGCGGCCGATGACGCTTGCCTTGGTGAAGGGCCAGCTTGAGGTCGCCGAGTTAAAACCCACTGCACGCGTTGAAAAGTGGAAAGTGTTTCGCGACGTCTGCGAGGCACGAGAACGCTTCGGCCTCCAGGACAGAGCGCTTGCCGTTCTCGACGCGCTGTTGACGTTTCATCCTGAGACGGAGCTCGATGCGGAGCAGGGCCTTGTCGTTTTTCCTTCGAACGGCCAGCTATCGGTGCGCGCGCACGGGATCACCGGAACCACGCTACGGCGACACTTGGCGGCGCTCGTAGAGGCTGGGCTCATCCAGCGCCGTGACAGCCCCAACGGAAAGCGCTACGCGCATCGCAACCGCGACGGTGAGATCGAACAAGCATATGGCTTCGATCTCGCGCCGCTGGTGGCGCGCGCGGCAGAGTTTGCAGCAGCTGCGCAGGACATCGCAGCTGAACGAATTCGCTTTCGCCGCGCGAAGGAAGCATTGACCATTTGCCGGCGAGACGTTCGGAAATTGATTACAGCAGCGATTGAGGAGGGAGTGTCGGGCGACTGGCTTGCCGTGGAAGGCATGTGCGCAGGCATTCTTGGGCGTCTGCCGCGGTATCCTTCCCGGGCGCAGGTAGAAGCTACGCTCGATGAAATGGAGCTTCTCAGGGGAGAAGTCCTCAACATCCTGGAAATTCATGTTAAAACTGAAAATACAGATGGCAATGGTGTTCAAAATGGATGCCACATACAGAATTCAAAAACCGAATCCATCTATGAACTTGAACCTAGCTCTGAAAAAGAGCAGGGCGAAGTGGGGCGGCTAGAACCACAAACGGTGAGCGGGCGGCGGGCCGAGGCGAAACGGGAGCCCATCAAGTCGTTCCCGCTGGGCATGGTCCTGCGAGCTTGCCCCCAGATCGTCGACTACGGGCCGGGTGGTGGCATATCGCACTGGCGCGAGCTCATGGCAGCCGCGGTGCTGGTCCGGTCGATGCTCGGTGTCAGCCCGTCAGCCTATCAGGATGCTTGCGATGCCATGGGGCCTGAGAATGCAGCCGTGGCGATAGCGTGCATTCTCGAGCGATCGAATTTTATCAACTCAGCCGGCGGGTATCTGAGGGATCTGACGAGACGCTCGGAACGCGGCGAGTTTTCGCTGGGGCCGATGTTGATGGCTTTGATGAGGTCCGCGGGCGACGGCCGGCTGCTTGCTGGGTGATACGGCTGGGGTAGCGTGACGAGTTCGTTTGTTCCTTACTTGTCAGCCGGTTTTTTTCGCCGTTTCTCTATTGAAAACAGGGCCTTATTGAAGTTGAACGCAATTTTTCAATCGTGGAGAAGGATCGTCCCGATTGCTTTGAAAGGTTATCGCGAATGGACGACGAGTTGAGAATCTATTGCCTGAGGCTCTTCGAGGCTTGCCTGGCGCAGATCCGGAGCGGTCAACTTGGTCCGAGCGTTCTTACGTCGAGAGAATTTGAGCAGACGCTGGTCGTTCTCTGCGAAAAGCTGAGGACTAGGTCGCCGAGTTCCGAGAGTGTGGAATCGGCCGGCCAATACATTCACATGATCGTGCGCGCGGGCGTCGAGGAAGCCGAGGGTGGATTGGCACACCTCAGAAACTGGCTGCGAGGATCCACCGACATCATTATCTGTGACCCGTACCTCCTGAAATTTTCGCCGTCTGATCTGTACAAGGATGTTTCTGAATACGCTGATGAACTGGCGAAACTCCTTCCGGCGTCAGCGAAACGCGTGGACCTGTACACAAACAGCTATGCAAACGCGGTTCGTCCAGTGGTCTTGAGCGCATTGAAGCAGGGTCGAAACGTGCGTCACTTTAGCTCGGACAAGCTGCACGATCGGTTTGTTATCAAGGACGGATCCCACGGAAAAATGATCGGAACATCATTTGGAGGTTTCGGCAGGAAGTTTTTCGGGATGCTTGATCTTGAATCCGGCGATGTTGCCACCATCCGACAAGAGCTTCACAATTCGTGCCCAATACCTGTACTGAATGGACATCGGCGCTGAAGGCTGCCGCTGGCTCTTAGGAAGCCGTTCAAAGCGATGCGGAAGTGGATAGCTTTGTCGGCTTGCTGGGAGGATGAAAATCGAGCGTAGAGAGGGTGCCAAAGATGTCATTCAAAAAGGCGTCGTATGATTCCAGGTGACGCCGCATAAATTCATCGATGGCGATATAGCCCTTTGCTGGTGAATAAGTGACGGAATGATCCAAGGCCTGGATGGTGCCGTCAGGGAAAGTTGCGACAGCGTGCTTTCGAAATTCGTTTAAGCCGAGCGGGACGTCGGCGTCCATCGATCTGGATCTTCTCGTATCGGAAACCCGCTCTGGAATGCTTTTGGGCACAACAATCGGAAGTGACACAGTCGACGTCAGTCCATCATGCGACACTCGCCACCCTGAAGCAGGGGAGGCAACGACCAACCGATGGACGGTTTCATCGCGGTATGCCCGCAGAGCCAGGATCCAATCTCGGTGCGCTTTCACGACCTCAAGCATCGGCGCAACCTTGCCCTCGTCTACCATCTTGACCAGGGTCGTGATCGAGTGCGCCGATACACCGGAAATCGATCTCGACGCAAAAACGCTCGCAAAGTCGAGCCCGGATCTGAGTGCTCCGAGAAAAGCACCGAGTTCGTGAACATATTCGCCCTTCGAAATTGAAAGGGAGACCGAAAATGCCCCCTTGCTTGGTTTCGTATTCGGCGCATGTTTCAGGGCTGCACGCTGGGAAGCCTTGAGATCGTTCGCCAAGTGCCGCCTGACATTCACCAGATGGTACGCTGCTGCTTCGCGTTTGCGCACGGAAAACATGACTTGGGTCTCGTAATACTCTTTGTCGGCAAGTTTCGGAAAAAACGGCTTGAAGCCATCCGTAGGGCATGCGTCCAGCGCCTCAAAGACCTTGTTCAGTGAAGCGGTGAAGGCCGGGTGGCTCTTAGAACTTTTAGGCATGGCTTTGCTTTTCAGTTACAAGGTGTGCACGCGTTCACGTGATTGGGGTGTCCTCGAAAGTCGTTCCCTTGATGGCTGCCCGCACGGCGTCGGGAGTGCACCGGGGTCCGGATCGAATTCCAACGAGTTCAATTCCGCACCAAGGGTCTAAGACCGGCGATCCGGAAACCCCGATTTGCACGGGCCAAGCTTCGCTTCGGACATCGCTGATGGCGTTATTGATGCCGCCTTCATGACGTTTGATCAGCAAGCGGATCTCCTCTTCGTAGCTGTATGTCTGAGGCAGATAGAAAGCGCAAATCCGCGATAGTGTCCAAGGGATGTATGTCATACCGATTTTCGCCAGCTCGTCATTGATACGTCGAAATGCGGTTTTGCTGTGCTGATAACTCATGGCGCGCACGTCGCATGCTGGTTCAGGGGTAAGGGACAGCTGAAGGCAGGCGCCTTTTCCCTCATTTGCGAACCCTTTCCAAAGGTCGAGCTCGTTTTGGTTTCCTGGCTTGGTCAGCGACAGAAAGAAGAGGTTGTCCGTCAAATCCTCGAACACGGCTCGGCAATTGTCATCTACGGCAAGATAACCGTCGAGATGATGATCGATTGCAAAGGTCTTGAATTCATCCTGATGCAGGTAATTGGAGACGGGTCTGAGCAGGATCTGCGAGGATGCAGCAATTGCCTTCAACGCGTGCAATGGCGCGTAATGCTCGAGCAGCACCGGGCCAGCCTCGCGAGGGAAGTCGACGCCAAGCACGGCCTCGGCGAGTGCGCCGCTATTGGACGTGAATTCTGTAACCCGCTTCCCATCATCCGAAACTACAAGCTTGCGCTCGCGAAAGACGTCACTCGGCATTGCGTTGCCAAGCTCAGCGGAGAAAACCTGTTCGATCTTGTCGAAAAGTTCGAGGTGACTAGTCATAAGTGATCCGATTGGCATCGCTGTGAAAAATGCATGATGAGACCGGCCAACGTGCGGAGTATGAGCGCCACAAAAATCCAATGGCGCCGGTCTCTTTCGCTCCAGTCAAGTTACCGGCGCCCGTGCGGTCTGCGCCTGAGAATCAATGGCTTCTCCGGATCCTGTTCATCGTCGACAATGTCGTGCCCGGATTCCTTGATCGATGTTTGTATAGCAGCAACGGCACCTCGGCCGCCGTCCATCGCCGCGTCTATCAAAGCGTAGAGATGGTCGGTGGTAGCGCCGCGTGAGCCGATATATCCGGATCGTACAAGCTCAACGAAGGCATCGGTTCGAAGGTATTGGTTGCGAAGCCCGCTATACGTTAACCAGAACCCGTCTCTCGGCCCTTTGAAGACGCCACTTTCCCTTAGGTGGTTGAAGTGACCGAGACTTAACATCACACTGGACGTGCTTGTGGAGGCATAACGTTTGACAAGCTTCAGGAAGAAAGCGCTGCTATTGAGGCGGTAGTCGCCAGCAGGTGCAAGGTCCCGATCGTAGCTCTCCATGAGCTTGAGTTCCGCCTCGAACTGATCATCGATGGGAACAATCCATTCCTTTTCGTCCAACTCTTCAAAGCTATGTTTACCGCGCACTTCGGTATGCCGGCCGCGCGGTTGGGGCTCCATCATCTTGTATTGAACCATAACCAGAGATTTCTGGAGCTGATTGAAGTAGATGAGATCAATGCCCAAGAGGGTTTCTAGCGGCCTTTTGTTTGCTGTGATCACCTCCAACTGCTCGCCAGGCTTTTCGAAGATTGCTCGCCCTGTCACGTCACTCTCGGACAATCTCCAGCCTTCGATTGCACGTGCATCGTGCTCTATTACCGCGTCCTCTAGGAGCCTGACGCCCGCAAGCGCTGTCTCTTTTGGGAGATAGACAGATTTCGCTCCAGAGATAAGGCCAAACGCCTTCAGAGCTAACTCCACGGCGTCCTGTTGCGATGCCCGAGCATCTTGAAAGTGAGTAGGCCTTTTCAGTTGGCCGAGGACCAGTTGTATCGCCGTGGCGTTATCCGGGATTGAAGCGAGGTCGCGGATCAGTCTAACGCTGAGCTTCGGTGAGACTCGCACGAGCTGATCGCGCGACCGTGCGAGGGTGGTGGCCGCGGAGTTCAGCGACGTTGCCGCTAAAGGTGCCAGAAGCGCTTCAAGATCCCCTGGTTTGATAGGGCGCACGTGGTCAAACGCAATGCGGGAGTCGAAAGTCGATACCGATTGGACTGAACGAATCCAGCCGAGCCGAAGGCTGCAGAGGGGACTATCGACGACAATAAGGACAAGCGATTGTTTTCGCCCCGCCCTGGCAATGTGGTGAGGGAAAATCAAAGAAAATCCTCTCTCTCCGCGCCTCGTGTCGAGGATGTTTTCCCAGTCGTCGACACCGAGGTGAAGGATGCTAAGTCCGCGGCTTGTCAGAAGTTCGAGGTCTGCGTCGTCAAAATTCATCACTGTTCCGATCGAGGTGCTCCAACCGGCAGTAGTAAATCGGGTTCGCTAAATTCTGGTAAGCGACAACCTTTAGTAATTTAGGTGACGGCTAAGAAAGGAGCCGAGCGCCTCGACCACTGCGCCGTGTCGCATGGTTGTAATAAGTGGATGCTTGTTGAACGGACCGATGACGTGACTGCTCCATCGCCTCCGGAAGAGGGATACCGCGATTGGCGGCTTCCGTCAGGTATCCCGACCGCAATCCGTGCGCCGAAAACTCGTCTGGCTCCAAACCAGCCATCTCCGCCCGCTGCTTCAAGATCGCATTGATCGACTGCGGATCGAGGGCCCGCCTCGACACCGTTCCCCAACGCCCGATCCCCCTAAACACATTTCCCTTATCGATCTTGGCCGCAACCATCCAGGCACTCAAGGCTTCGACTGGGCGTCCGGAGAGGTAGACAACGTCGTCATGCTCGCCGCTCGTAGTCTTCGTCCGGCCAAGGTGGATGGCAAGCGAGGGGAGGGGAGGGCCGTCAGGCATTTCGATGGGCGGCTCTGTGGTCAACTGCTCCCGACGCAGTCCGGCGATCTCGCTACGCCGCCGGCCGCCGGAGGCGAAAGCGACCATTAGAATTGCCCGATCACGCAGATCGCGCAGGCTGTCCGTCGCGCAGGTCGCCAGCAGCTTAGCCAGCACGTCGCCGGTCACCGCCTTGGCGCTCTTGCGACGACGCGTTCGCGGAACGGCGCGCACGGCGAGGCGAATGGCGGATTTCAGGGCAGGGGAGGCGAAGGCGCCGTCGAGGCCGCGCCATTTCGTCAGCGTCGACCAGTTGGCCAGCCGCCGGCGCACGGTGTTTGGCGCATGCGGGCCGATGGTTTTCAAAAAGCCCTGGCGCCGGAGGTTTTCGTCGACATCGGCCGGCATGCCGTGATCGGGGTCGGTCTCGCGCTTCTCTGGATCCCAAAGGTGATGGGCGACGAATTTCAACAGCAGCGCCTCAGGCGCCGGCCAGGGAAGGGACCTCCCCGTCGCCGCCAAGCCCCATGCTTCGAGATAGGTCAGATCGGAGGTCAGTGCCCGCAGCGTATTGGCGCCCATGCCCTCGTTGACGAGATGACGCAGCGTCTCGACGTCCTGGTCGGTCAGCAGTTCGGCGAGTTCGTCGCGGCGCTCGAGCGGCAGCACCGATGCGATGGTGTCGAGTTCGACGGCGCGACGCTCGACGCCAGAGAGGCTAGCCGATTTCCGTGGGGCCGCCATTAGTCGATCTCGACATGCGGCCGCCAGCGGCGGATGATCTGAACAATCTCCGGCTTGTAGGCATCGGGATAGGACAGCGTCTCCTCGCGGGCGATAAAGGTGAAGACGGTGACGATGTCCTCGCAGATTTCGGGATCGAGATCGGCAAGGTCCGTCAGGTCGAAGCCGCCATGCACGTCGGCATTCCACCAGGCCAGCAGGAAGTTCGCGACACGGCGACTCTGTCCGGTATCGCCGTGCGCGACGTTGAGCAGCTTTTCGAGGGCAAAGCGGACGCGATCTTCCATGGATGGTGAGCCTTTCCGGCGATTGATGGCGCGACGATAGGGTGATTTGCGGGCCTTGTCGATCTACCAGCGATAAGAGGTTGTTATCGATGGTTAGATACGCTTTAACAAAAGCAGCCTGTAATGAATGCTTGTGGCTTTTACTTCCCGATTTCAATTGAAGCGCTAAGCTGAGAATTCAGCCCCGATTTTCATCTAACCGTTTCACTGCGAGCAGGGGAGGGGTCGGTCAAAGCCCGGACGCCTTGGTCAGATTCACTCTGAACCGGTCCCGTCGGCGCTGATATTTTCGGGTCATTTCCGCCGAAGCGTGGCCGAGTTGCTTTTGCACGTAACGCTCATCCACTTCCGCCGAGGAGGCCAAGCCGGCACGCAGGGAGTGGCCGGAGAACATTTCCGCACGCTCGGCCTCGGTAAGGTCTGGACGCACGCCGGCAGCCAGTGCTGCCTTCTTGACGAGGCGTGCGACTTCCTGATCGAGCAGTCGATCGGGACCCACGTCTCTGCCCTGGCCGGTGACCCGTCGGAAGAGGGGGCCGTGCGCGATCCTCGCGAGGTTCAGCCAGGTCTGCAGCGCCGCGACCGGGCAGGTCGCGTCCGAGGAACCGCGGCCGATCTCCACTTCACGCCAGCCGCGTTTTCCGCGGACCGTCACGACCATGCCCTTGTCGAGGATCTCGACCCAGCCGCGACCCTCCTTCGTCTGGTCGCGGCCGACGTCGAGCCCGACGATCTCCGAGCGCCGCAGCCCGCCGGCAAAGCCGATCAGCAGCATTGCCCGGTCGCGCAAGCCCCGCAGCGTGCCGCGGTGAAGCGTCTCGAGCATGGCGATCAGGTGCTCGGGCAGAACCGCTTCCTTCTGGCGGGGAGGGGTGGCGTGGGTGTTGCGGATGCCGGCAAGCACTGTGGCGATGTGACGGTCCTTGCGGTCGAGTGGTGTGCCGCGCTGCACATAATTCCACGTAATGGCAGAAAGGCGTCGCTCGATCGTGGTGACGGAACTCGGCTTGTGGCCGGTGATCGCAGCCCCGGAAGCACAGGCCGTTACATAGAGGCCAACGGTTTGCGGGTTCGGCGGCAGGATCTCCAGCCCTTGCCGGCGGCACCAGCCGGAAAAATGCTTCCAGTCGGAGGCATAGGCCTTGCGGGTGTTGGCGGAGCTGGCGGCCTCGACATAACCGCGCGCCTGATCGGCCAGCCGCTCCAGATGAGCAGGCAGGGCGAGGGACGCTTCCGGAAGAGGGGAGGGGGTCGCCGCATTGCGCGCGGAAACGTCGGCCGACACCTGCGGCGCCGAAAGATCGGCGTCGGGCGTCATGCTGCCAGACGGAGCAGCGCTCTCGGGAAGGTAACTTTCGCTGTTTTGCTCGATGATTTGCACCATTTCTCTATAATGACAGAAATGAACGATAATGGAAGTTTATCGTTCGTTTTTATCCGCCGACGGGCGCGGCGGTTTTGTCCACAAAACATAGCATAAACCGCCGCCATCTGCTAGGGTCCGGCATGGCCTCACGCGCGCGAATCATCCCCGATCCACCCCCGAGCTATCCGCCCCTTCCCGGCTGGGCGCGTCTTCCCGCCACGGCGGAAGCCATTGGCGACGCGGGCTATTTCGCCGGCGCGGCACTCGCCGCCCTGCATCCGCCGGCGTGCGACGAACATCCGCTCGGCAGTCTCTGGCGACAGCGGCTGGCGCTTGGCTGTGCCGCGGTAGTGGCGCGGCAGCAGGGACGGCCGGAAGGGGAGGCGATGCTGCGCGACCACTGGTATCTGACGCCGGTAGGCGGCGATCCCGGACCAGCGGGCCGGCTGCTTGGCGCATTTCGCGCACTGGGCGAGTCGCGGGCAACGCGTTCGGAGCAGTGGGCGACGCGCCTGCCAAAACTGTTCGAACTCGCCGCCGACGCATCCCTGATCGTGGCGCTGGAGATGGCTGCCGATCATGTGCGCGGGCCTGGCGATGCGGTGCGGGCGGCCGCAACGGCCGCACTGGAGTTCACCCGGCGCCGCCCGGATGCCCGACCGATGGCCGTCTGGCTGGCGGATGCCGTTCTCGCTGCCCGTCTCGGCTGGCCGGCACCCCTGCCGCTTCTGGCGAACGCACTGCGGCCGGCCGATTGGCGGGTGCTGCGGGAGGGCAGGGCGGAAGCCTGGACCGATGCCTGCCATCTGGCTTATGGCCGCGGCGCGGCGGCGGCGCTGGATCTCCACGCCGATCTCGGGCGGCGGACGACGCAGCTGCTCGAAGTGGCACCACAACTGCGCGGTAAGGACGCCGATACGACAATCTCGATCCTGATCCGCGAGGACGCGATGGCTGCAAAGACCGGCAGGGCCACCAGCGACCGGTCCAGCCGGCGGCTGTTCGACCGGCTGGTGACGCTCGGCGGGGTCCGCGAGCTCACCGGTCGATCGACCTTTCGGCTCTATGGATTGTAGCTCATGGGACGGCGGCCACGACCAACAGAGGGGCTCGACACAGAGCTCACCGATCTGCCGCCGGAGCTGCGTTGGCGCGAGTGGATGGGGCGTGTAGAGGCGGTGATTTTCGCATCAGCCGAGCCGGTGATGCGCGAGACGCTCGCCCACCTGGTCGGGCGCGACTGCAGCGTCGATCTCCTGATCGACGACATCCGCGAAGAATTGCGTGACCGTCCCTACGAGCTCGTCTCGGTCGCCGGCGGCTGGCAGCACCGCACCAGGCAACGGTTTGCCGAGGCGATCCGCAGCGTGACGGCCGTCGAGCAGCAGGAACGGCCGCTGTCGCAAGCGGATCTGCTGGTGCTGGCGATCATCGCCTATCACCAGCCGATCACCCGTGGCGAAATCTCGAAGATCACCGGCAAGGAGGTCAGCCGCGACACGATCGCCCATCTTCGGGCGCTCGGCTTTGTCTCCTCCGGGCCGCGCAGTCCGCAACCGGGCGCACCCTACACGCTGGTGACGACCAAAACCTTCCTGTCGCACTTCGGGCTCCAGACCCTGCGCGACCTGCCGGATTTCGAAGCGCTTGAGGATGCGGGCTTGCTCAGCAAGGACGGGTCGCCCGACGGGGACATTCCCATCGCACCTGGCGAGGAGCCCGACGACGACGCTATGACGGAAGACCTCGATTCCTGGTCCGAACCATCGGGATAGCGGCACGCCGCTCCGAGCCGACCAAAATCCGCTGTCGGGCTTTTGCCTCCCGATGCATACGCGTTCTCGCGGAGCGGCATGATCGACGTTCTAGGCAGCGGCGCGATGTTCGTCCCTTGCTGCTTCCCAGACTTCTCTCGCTGCATCCATGTTCATCGCAGCGATGCCAAGGCCGACGATCAGGTCCGGCCACGCCGAACGCCAGACAAAGGCGGTGAAGAGGCCCGCGCCGATGATGGCGATATTGGCGAGCGCATCATTGCGTGCGGAAAGGAAGGCAGCCTTGGTGAGGCTGCCGCTCTCGTGACGGAAAGCCGCAAGCAGGAAGGCGCAGGACAGGTTGATGGCAAGCGCTCCCGCGCCCGTGACGGTCAACAGCAAGGGCTGCGGCGGGGCTGGATCGATGAAGCTCCGATAGGCGGTCCATAACGTCGCGATGCCGGGCGCCAACAATATCAGTGCAAGCACCATCCCCACCCGAGCCCGGCTCCGGTAGGACCATCCGAGCGCGAGCAGGATCAGCAGATTGACCGAAGCATCTTCGAGGAAATCGACGCTGTCCGCAAACAGTGACACGGAACCGATTTTGAGCGCTACCGCGAATTCGATCCCGAAGTATCCGACGTTCAGCAACGCCACGAGGGCGACGATCCTGCGAAGCGGAGTGTCGAGATATCGATTCAGCATGGATGGCCTTATAGGATTTTATTTGTAACCACTGTTACATTAGGATTCCACGTATGGCTACAGAAACATGGTTCCTGCTCACCTATAAAGTTCCTGCCGAACCCAATCGCCGGCGCGTCGCGCTGTGGCGCAAGCTCAAGAGCATGGGAGCGGTCTACCTGCAGAGCGGTGTCTGCCTGCTTCCGAAAACCGACGATCATCGCCGGGCGCTGAAGGTCATCGAAAACGAAATCGCCGAGATGGAGGGCGAGGCCGTCCTTCTCGAAACGGTGGCGCTCGACAAGGCCCAGGGCGACAAGGTCTTGGCCCGGTTCCGGGCCGACCGAGACGAAGAATACAGGGAACTGCTGGGACGCTGCGACGATTTCGAGGCCGAGATTGCCAAGGAGACGACCTCAAACCACTTCAGCTATGCCGAGATCGAGGAGAACGACGAGGACCTGAAGAAGCTCAGGTCCTGGTACGAGAAAATCCGCCGGCTCGACTTTTATGGCGCGACGCTGGCGGCCGAGGCCGAGGCACGGCTGGCGAAATGCGAAGTGCTGCTCGACGCTTACGCCAATCAGGTTTTCGCGCTGCAGGAGGAGAACCGTGGTTCCTCAGGGGAGGCGTAGCCCGGCAAGAACAAGCCTTCGTGCCGCTGATCACCGCAAAAAGTCGCGGATTCCCTGGCCAGCCTTCGGATCGTGTTCGTAGCGGCACACCACATGCATATGCGCGTGGAAGATATGCTGGCCGCCGGTTGTTCCGACATTCCATCCTATCGTGAACCCCTCGGGCTGGAACCGGTCAAGCTGGCGCTTCGCTTCCGCCAGCATATCGCCGAGGTCGGACCACTCCTGCGAACTGAACTCGAAGGGCGTCTCGACATGACGGAAGGGAATGATCATCGCCGACGGGTTCGGCACGGTCGGCTTCAGCATCAGATATTGGGACTGATTGCTTGCCGCCGGCTCTGCTCCAGCCAAGCCGTTCGCAAGGCACCACCGACAATTTTCTATGTTTTCCTCTGCCATACCGACTGTCCACTCTCGCGATATTTGTGCATACATATCGCCCATGACCGACGCCGCCAACACATCACTTCCCCGTCATCCTGCAACTGCTTTTGGCGGAGGTGCGGTTATCGGCGCCCTCGGTGGCCTCATAGGTCTTGGAGGCGCCGAGTTTCGTCTTCCGATCCTGATCGGGTTCTTCAATTTTGCAGCCCTGGAGGCGGTCATCCTCAACAAGGCCATGAGTCTCGTTGTCGTGGCGACCGCGCTTCCCTTTCGGGCGGGGACCGTTCCCTTCGACGTCATCGCCGATAACTGGCCGATCGTTCTCAACCTCCTCGCCGGAAGCCTGATCGGCGCCTGGTTCGGCGCCGGCTGGGCGACAAGACTTCGATCGGAAACGCTCTACAAGGTTATCGCCATCATGCTCGTGGCAATCGCGATCGTTCTGATGGTCGGGCATGATGCGACAGCGGGCCAACCGCTGCTGACGGGCGTGGCCCAGACGATTGCCGGCGTTGTCGCGGGTTTCGTCATCGGCATTGTTGCCGCGCTGCTGGGTGTTGCAGGAGGCGAACTCCTGATCCCGACGCTCGTCCTCCTGTTCGGCGCCGACATCAAGCTCGCCGGTAGCCTCTCGCTCGCTGTAAGCCTGCCCACGATGCTGGTCGGGTTCACCCGATACAGCCGCGACCAGAGTTTTTCCGTGATCGGTCGCAACAAGGCTTTCCTGCTTATAATGGCTGCGGGATCGATCGTCGGTACGTTCATCGGCGGCCTGTTGCTCGGTATCGTCCCCAACGCGATATTGCTCCCCGCTCTGGCCATCATCCTGCTGATCTCGGCAGTAAAAGTCTGGCGACACTAGCCGGCTTGCAAATCAAGCGGCCCGTCCCAGGCGACTGGCAACGATCAGGTCTCGGCACGGCCGAAGGTGTGATGCGATCGGTCCAGCAGGTGGGCCAGCCGGCTGATGGCGCCGAACGAAAGCACGGCAATCGCGCCGACGATAGCCGCAACCGTGAGCGACCACGGCACGCCGATGTTTTCCATCATGAACGCCAGCACGAATGGTGCAGTCGAAGAGACCACCAACCGGATCGCCAGCACCTGCCCTTGGCGTCGGCCGTAACCCTCACTGCCGAAGAGCGCCAGCGGCAGGGTTCCCTGCACGATGCTGCTCAGGCCGGAGCCGAGGCCAAAGACCACCGCGAAGACCAATGCGCCGGGTACGGACGGAGCGGTGAGGATGAGAATGGCCAGCGCCGCCGGCAGCAACACGGCGGAGATGAGCGCCAACGTTAACTGCGACAGGCCGCCCCCGAACACCATGTTGGTGAAGCGGCTGAGCACTTGCGAGGGGCCAAACAGCGTGCCGACCATCACCGCCATGGCTCCGAGCCCAAGTCCCGACAGCACGGGAACCATGTGGACGAGCAGCGCGGCGTTGACGAAGCTCTCCAGAGCGAAGCCCGTGACCATCAGCACGAAGGCCGGCGTCCGGATCGACGGCGGCAGGCTGGGCTCGACATGCTTTGCCGGTTCTCCCGATTCATTCTTCCGGCTCTTGGTGACGCTGAACGACAGCCACGCATGGATCGGCAGGCAGACGGCGATATTGAGGGCTGCGAAGACCAGATAGACCGCCTGCCACGACATATGCGCGTGCAGCGCCGCCGTGATCGGCCATAAAATGGTCGAGGCAAAGCCGGCGATCAGCGTCAGATAGGTGATGCTGCGCTGCGCCACCTTGGGTCTGATCTGCACGAGCAATGCGAAGGCGGCTCCGTATTGCACCAGATTGGACGCGGTCTCGATAGCGATCAGCGCCGCGACGAAGGCGATCTTGCCGGAAGAGAAGGCGCAGGCGATCAGCGCCGCGGCGGCAATCGCCGATCCACCCGTCATCACGCGGCCAGCGCCGAAGCGATCGATCCATTTGCCCATCGTCGGGGCGGCGAGACCGCCGATCAGGAGAGCGGCCGACAATGCGCCAAAAATCCACTCCGACGACCAGTTGAGATCCCGCGCCATGGCGGGCGCGAGAATGCTGAAACTATAATAGAGCGTGCCGTAGCCGATGACCTGGGTAAGGCCGAGGGCAAGGATCGCGGCGACGGGCGGCCGTTCGGTGCTGGTCGTGGTCATATGGATTTGAGGCTCACGCGCTGTTCGAGTTTCTCGGCTTCTTCCTTCCGCTCGCTGTAGCGATCGGTGAGGTAGCCGGACGCGTCGCGCGTCAGCCAGGTGAATTTCACCAGCTCCTCGCAGACATCGACGACACGATCGTAGAAGGATGACGGTTTCATGCGACCGTCGGCATCAAATTCCTGGAAGGCCTTGGCGACAGATGACTGGTTCGGAATGGTGACCATCCGCATCCAGCGGCCGAGGATGCGCATCTGGCCAAGGGCATTGAAGGATTGCGATCCACCCGACACCTGCATCAGCGCCAGCGTCTTGCCCTGCGTCGGCCGGACCGAGCCGACCGACAGCGGGATCCAGTCGATCTGCGCCTTCATGATGCCCGTCATCGCACCGTGGCGCTCCGGGCTCACCCAGACCTGGCCTTCCGACCATGCCGACAACGCGCGCAACTCCTGGACCCTTGGATGTGTCACTGGCGCGTCGTCGGGAAGCGGCAGGCCTTCCGGATTGAAGATCCGCACCTCGCAGCCGAAGTGCTCAAGCAGCCGTGCGGCCTCGTGCGCAAGGAAACGGCTGTACGAGACCGCGCGCAACGAGCCATAAAGGATCAGGATGCGTGGCTTGTGTGCCGAGAATGGCGGCCGAAGCGCCGCCAAGTCGACCTGGCGCAGATGTTCCGGCGAAGCGGCTGGCAGGTCAGACAATGCGCTTGCCCTCGGCGTCGAGTACCTTCTCGCCGTCTTCTTTCGTGAAGGCGCCCTTGTGCGTTTCCGGCAGAATCTCCAGAACGATCTCCGACGGCCGCGACAGGCGTGTGCCGAGCGGCGTGATGACAAAGGGCCGGTTGATCAGGATCGGGTCCTTCAGCATTGCGTCAAGAAGCTGGTCGTCTGTCAGATCGGGATTGTCGAGGCCGAGTTCCGCATAGGGCGTGCCCTTTTCGCGAATGGCGCCGCGGACGGTCAGGCCCGCGTCGGCGATCATCTTCACCAGCTGCTCGCGGCTTGGTGGGTTTTTCAGGTATTCGATCACGGTCGGCTCGATGCCGGCGTTGCGGATCATCGCCAACGTGTTGCGCGACGTGCCGCAGTCGGGGTTGTGGTAGATGGTGACGTTCATAGCTTTGCCTCTGACGATACGGTTGATGACGCACCGGGCTGCAGCAGCCAGGTGAACAGGAAGAGGGCTGCGACCGCGCCGGCAATCTCCGCGATCCAGAAGCCTGGAAGGTCGACCGGACGGATGCCGGAGAACGTATTGGTCAGCGACCGCGCCAGAGCGACGGCTGGATTGGCGAAGGATGTCGATGCCGTGAACCAATAGGCGGCCATGATGTAGAGCCCGACCAGCCACGGAACCGCCTTCTGCTCGAAGCGGATACCGGCAAGGATGGTGGCAACCAGCCCGAATGTCGCGACGCCTTCGGAGAACCATTGGGCGCCACCACTGCGAACCTTGCTCGACAGCTCGATCAGCGGCAGGTCGAACATCAGGTGGGCGACCAGCGTCCCGAGGATGCCGCCGGCGATCTGCGCAATCACATATCCGCCGAAGTCGCGCTTCGGCAAGGATCGAGACATCGCAAAGACCAGCGACACGGCCGGATTGAAGTGGGCGCCGGAGATCGGCCCGAGCACGGTGATCAGCACCACCAGGATGGCGCCCGTCGCCAGCGTATTCCCGAGGAGCGCCAACCCGACGTCCTGGGTCAGCGACGTGGCCATGATTCCCGAACCCACGACAGTCGCGACCAGCATGGCGGTGCCAAGTCCCTCAGCGACAAGCCGGCGCGGAAAATCGAAGCCCATCAGCTTGCCTTGGGCTGCTTGATGCTGGCGCCTTCCATCGCACCGATCTGACGCAGATGCGTTTCCAGTGCGAGCTTGTCGATCGATGTCAGGGGCAGGCTCAGGAAGGCCATGATGCGGTTCTTCAGGAAGCGGGCGGCCTGCACGAAGGCGCGTCTCTTCTCGATCTCGCTGCCCTCGACGGCGGCGGGATCCTCGATACCCCAATGAGCGGTCATCGGATGGCCGAGCCAGACCGGACAAGCCTCGCCGGCGGCGCTGTCGCAGACGGTGAAGATGAAGTCCATTTCCGGTGCGCCCGGTTCGGCGAACTCGTCCCAGCTCTTCGAGCGAAAGCCCGTCGACGGATACCCAAGGGATTCGAGCTCCTTCAGCGCCAACGGGTTGACCTTGCCCTTCGGGTGGCTGCCGGCCGAATAAGCCTTGAAGCGGCCCTTGCCCTCGGTGTTGAGGATCGACTCCGCCAGGATCGAACGGGCGGAATTGCCCGTGCAGAGAAAGAGCACGTTGTAAACGCGGTCAGTGGTCATTGCAGTTTCTCCTCCATTTTAGGGGTGCAGCAGGCCGCGACCTCGGCGGCCGGTGCACAGATTTCCGGGTGTCCGGAGCAGCAGTCTTCCATGAGGAAGCGAACGAGGCCGCCGAGCGCCTCGTAGTTGGCGGTGTAGATGATCGATCGGGATTCACGCTGCTGCGCGATTAGCCCCGACCGTTCCAGTTCCTTCAGATGGAAGGACACATTCGACGGCGACACCTCGGCCTTTTCCGCGATCGCGCCCGCCGCCATGCCGTCGGGGCCGGCGACGACAAGCATGCGGATCACCTGCAGCCGGGTTTCCTGGGAAAGCGCGCCGAATGCGATGAGGGCTTGACGTTGATCCATATTTCAACAATCCTTGAATCATTGAAACGAGGAATAACGCAAATGAACGCGATCGACAACAGCAAAATGCAGAAGGATGATATCGCCCTCGGCGAGCTGATGAGCATCCTCTCGGGCGCCAAGGATTCGCCGCTGGTCTTTTATTACGACGGCCGGCCGGTGAAACCCGGCTACCATGTCACCGAGGTCAAGGCCGGACAGTTCTCGGCGCTCGACTGCGGCGCCAATCCGGAAGCATGGGCGGAGATATTCATTCAGCTCTGGGATATCGAAGAGGGCGACCGCACTCATATGCCGGCGGGCAAGTTCCATGCGATCATCCGGAAGGTGACGGAGCATGTGAAGCTTGATGACAGCGCCAAGCTGACATTCGAGGTCAGTGATGGCGTCCAGCCGATGCAACTGTATTGTGCGTCGATGCCGACGCTCCGCGCCGGCGCGGTCCATGTCGAGCTCTCGCCGCGACCGGCGAGCTGCAAGCCACGCGACCGGTGGCTGGCCGAGCAGCAGGCATCATCGTGCTGTGGACCCACGAGCGGAAACAGCGCCTGCTGCGGCTAGGGGCCGAGGAAATCGTCAGGCCGCCGGTTCTGCTGGAGCGGACCGACGGCGGGGATTTTCCATCATGCGTAAGTAGGCTGTCAGCAACGTGGAAAGCTCAGTCGTCGGTTGCCGGCGTTTTTCAGGACGGAGCCGTAGCCTCTTGCGCTCAAGAGCGTTCGCAAGCAAGCCGATCAGGGAAGCATATCCATCCGCCGAGAGGATGGCCCGTCGCCAAAGCGCGACCACAGCATCGTCATCCTCTATCAGCCAGTCATTCGGCCGCATCGCGAGCCGCTCGAAACATCGAATGCGCGCCAATGTGGACAGGCTGACCAGAGACTTCATCGGATATTGGCCACAGAAGTCGGGAATGGCCAAAAGGCTTCGGAGAAGGGAATTGGTAAGCAGCGAGCCAGTGATTGCCTCCAGCCTGCAGATATCGTGAATGCACCGGTCCAGCGATCGGATTTTCGGACTGATAAAACTCGTCGATGCCCGCCGCAGATCGAACCCGCAGGCGGCACAAAAATGCTGCGGGACAAGCTCAAGCTGACCGAAGACCGCGATGCGACTGCGGCAGGACGGGCATCGATCACGCAGTCCGCATCGGTGGTGCGGACACGAAATCCTGGTCGCCAGACGCCATTGCCGGCGAAAATAGGGCTGGGCATCTTCGGCCAGGCATTGCGGGCAGAATTGCAGCCAGGTCGAACTCAGGCGGCGTCCATCATCGCGTAGGGGGAGGAGCAGGCGCTTCAGCGGCGATCCCTTCAGGGACATCGCGAAAAGTCGTGGCAGGGGAATGCCGGTGTGGGCCGTGAGGATATTGATAGCGTCGGTCTGGAAATTCATGTCGAGGGACGCAGACCACATCCCGGCGCTGAAGCCGAGCACACGGCCGAATGACCGAGGGGCTACGCCGTTTGCAAATGCCAGCCGATGCGCCCAGCTCGATAGCAACTCGTCAGGCTGCGGCCGCACGATAACCGGCCATCGGTCGGACATCACCTCTTGGTATCGCTCGCGGATGGCAATCGCGGGAGCGCGCTCCGAGGTTATCACAGCAGGCTCTCGCGCAGAACAGCGCTGCGCCGCTGCGAGATCGGTACATAGTGGAGTTCGTTGAGCCCTGCCTTGGTGATGCGTTCCGCATCCGAGCGTATCGCGGCGATCAACGCCTTCGTGACGATGGCGACGGTCTCGCCGATCAATCCTTCTGACAGATTGAATATGCGTCGCGCCAACGGCTCATCTGACAGATTCGAAACCTGGGCGAGCGGCAAGGCCGCCTCCAGGCTGTCCAGAAGCATGAGATACTCTTCGTTATACTGCCAGCGTGGAACGGCAAGAAAGTCGAAACGGCTCGCCATTTCGCTGGTGGCGTTGATGAAGTCGTAGACGGCCACCTCGCCGATCAGCACCGGCGAAATATCGTACTGCCGCCCGATCCGTCGCAGAAAGGCGAAGACAGCCTCGACATCGCGCGAGCGGCCGCGCAGTGCATTGTGGAATTCGTCGAAGATCAGCATCCTCGGTTTGACAGTTGCCAGCAAATGGTCGAGCTGCTCGGCCTTGCGTCTGACGTCGTGAAGATCCCCGCCGGGAGCTCGCAACGCTTGGAGAATGCTGCCGTAAAAGTGTCCGAGACCGGCGCCCTCGCGGGTCTGGATCATCCAGACTCTCTGCTCGGGCGAGCGCCTCAAGTGTTCGACGGCGAACCGCTCGGCGATCATCGTTTTGCCGTTGGCATATGGGCCGACCAGCATCAGACCCTGCGTGCGCAACGACGGGGGCCGTGAGAGCAGATCTGCCAGCCGTCGATGGGCGTGTTGCGCCACTTGATGTCCGATCCATCGCGAAGCACGGACGTAGGCGATGCGTTCGTCCGGATCACGATCGAGATAGGAGCGCACATGCTCAAGGAGATGACCTGACACGCCTGTTCACCAATCTTCGACCGGCAATGTGCGTTTCTGACGAACATGATGTTCGGTCGTCGCCGGCTCCTGTGACCGCATGGCTGAATAGGGTTTTGCCGCCGCCGCGGCATGTGCGGCGCGAACGGAATCGCGCAATTGGCTCTTCGACGGTTTTGCGGCGGCGGCTATGGTGGCGATTTCCCGGCGGAACGCTACCTGTTCGACGCTCGACCGTCGATTTACCATGCGCCGACGGGCGCGCTCCGCCTCGAACTCCCACAGCGTCAGCGAGTTCAGTCGACCGTCGCGCCGCTCGACAGGCCGATATTGCCGGGTTTCCGGATCTCGAACGTAGACATGGCTGATGTCGCGAGGATCGTATCGGATTTCCAGTTTTCCAAGCCGGTCGCGCTGCGGAACGAGAACGCCAAGCCAGGGTGCATAATAGTGCAAGGCGAACATGCTGATGCCCTGCGGCGACAATTGTCTCTCGGTTCCCGGCAGAAACGACAACAACACATGTTGCGGGTCGTCATCGAAGCGCGGCAAGTTCTTGCTGTTCTGCCGCCATTCCATGATCGGCACCTTCAGCGTCTTGGAATTTTCCTGAAGATTGTGATCGATTACGGCCAGAGCGACGCAACGCTCAAGATCCCCAAAACTCAGTCGGGCATGCTGCCCGGCAGGATATCCGTCACGATCGGCCACCGATCGGCCGGACGACCCCGGATAGGTGGTGAGAACCGCGTTGAGCTTGCCCAGGAGGCGTTCGACCACGCCTCCCTGATGTACCCGACCGCGATCACGGTATCGGATGCGGATGCCACAATCGTCGCAGCCGCGTTGGAACGCGTGCCCTTTGAATTCTTTCGCCGAGTCCGTGACGAGCAACCGTGGCCGACCGAACATCGGCCATGGGTGATCAAGGTTCCGTGCGGCAAGCCAGGCGTCCTTCGGGCACATGGCATGGGCGAGGCAAAGTGCGACAGACAGCACCGACGGCTTTTCCAGTGTCAGGCAAAAGCCGAGGATCGATCGCGTCGCAACGTCCGTGACGATCGTCAGATAGGGTCGACCGACAAACACACCGCTTGTGTCGACGACTTCCACGAAATTTATATCGGCCGGCGTATGGTCGATTTGACAGGCATCCAGCGGGTGCGCCGCGTGGATGTAACCCGGTCGCGGTTTGAGGCGCAGCAAGTGCTTTGGATTGGCCGATCGCTTCCTGGCGATTTCTTCAGGTCCGAACAATGCCGGAATTCGCCGAGCGACGGAAACGTAGGACGGCAGGACCAGGCCGGCTTCTTCGCAGCGAGCACGGATTTCGGCAACGACCGGGGCAAGTGGGGGCGCTTCCAGTACCAGCCATTGCTCGCGCAACGTCGTGCTGATGATCGCCTCCACTTCGGCCGGAAGCCGCGAGCGCCGGATTTCGGGGGTGCGCGGCAGCAACGCCGTTACCATTCGCACGGTGCGATAGCGTGCGAGCAGATTGTAGACTTGGCGGGTGGTCAGGCGCAGCTCGGCGGCGGCCCGAGCAACGGCATGCTGCCTTGGACCACCGTCATCGAGAATCTTGTCCAATTCACGGGCGGCACGTCGCGCCGCCGACCATTGCTCGTCCGTGACGGTCGGGGCTGCCTTGGGTGCTCGAACGCGCAATCGCTTTGGCAAACGGCAGCTCTCGCTGAAATCGTTAGCGGAAAATTGCGTCGTATTTACCAGCTAAACCTAACGGAGGCGTGACATTTTCCAAATTGACATCGCAAGGTAAAACCCACACCGAAAGCGCCCTGGCGCGGCTCGACGAGCGCATCGCCCGCTCAGCCGTGGGCGCGGGCTGGATCGAACGCGCGCACTTCGCAGACGCCTGCGCCTCGCTGTGGATCGACGGCGAACTGGTGCATCTCGAGGACCTGGTGCTGCACGATGCCGGCGCCGATATCCGCGCGCCCACGCACGAGCTGACCATCGCCCGCGACGTGCTGCGTACACGTCGGCGGATCGCATCGCAGCCGCCCGGCTGGGCGCTCAGCCCCGATGGTCTGCGCAGCCTGCGCGGGCACGACTTCGTCGCCGGCGTGTCTGCGAAGGAACAGGACGCCGACAGCACCGCGGCAATCGACACCGCCGAGCCGGGTGCCGTCACGGCCGGAGAAGAGGAGGGGGAGGATATCACTGACGTTGCCAGCCCGCTCGACGCCGAGTTCGCTGCCATCGATGCAGTGCTGGCCCGATCGGAAGCGGCCATCAAACAGGCAAAGACGCCGAACCGCGTCGGTTCCCGCGAAAAGGATCCGTTCGTCTACGATCTCGACTGGGACGAGGACGAACGGCTCGGGGAATGGCGGGCGGCCCTGCGCGAGTTCGACGGTTTTCCGCCGGTGTTGCAGGCGATTGTCGCCCTCGACGCCTGGAATGAATTATCCGTGCTGCAGCATGCGCCCTGGCTCGGCCGGCTGCTTGCGGCTTCCATTCTGCGCGAGGCGGGCCTCACCACGACGGCGCACCTGGCCGCGTTCAATCTCGGTCTTAAAACCATACCTGTCGATCGCCGCCGGCATCGCGATCGCGAAATCCGGCTGATGGCCGTTCTCTCAGGTCTGACTGCCGCCGCTGAGCTCGGCCTCAAGGAACACGACCGTCTAACCCTTGCCCAGCAGGCGATGGAGCGCCGGCTGATCGGCCGGCGCCAAACGTCAAAGCTGCCGGAGCTGATTGAACTGGTGATGTCGCGGCCGCTTGTTTCCACCGGCATGGTGGCCAAGGCGATCGACGTGACGCCGCAGGCCGCGCTGCGGATCGTCGGTGAGCTCGGGCTCAGGGAGATGACGGGGAGGGGGAGGTTTCGCGCATGGGGGATAGTATAAATTCCCGGCGATCGTGCCTGCGCCTTGGGTGATTTTGTGACTGGAGCTTAGGTAGGCGATATTCTTGAACATAGGCGACTGCGAATGTCTTTCAGCTCACCGCAGATGTTCACACGAGAATATCCGCTCCCGTAATTTCACCCGAAAATCGGCGACGACAGAACGAGTTCGCTGCATCTTACTACCTTGACGGGCGAGTTCGTGCAGCGTGAAATAATTTCAAATAGATTTTTCCGATTCGGCAGATATGGGGATTGAAGGAGGTATGAACGCTGTCGAACCAAAGCCTGGGCCGCTTAAATGCCCTGATCCGCTTACCCACAGTAAGCTCAAAGGGCCTGCGTACGCTCGCTTTCCCGATGTGGAGCGCCAGATCGCTGAGGTGATCCAACACCCCCCCGATACCTGGGAAAACCTGATATTCGCGAATGTTTCGCGCTGGAAGTCGCAGACTCTGGTGTATCTCCTACGCCGTGTAACTTCGGACACAAGGTTTTTTGGACGGTTGGTGGACGTTATAATGTGCCGTGCCTCAAACAATCTCGGCTATCTCAGTCAACAATTCGACCGGGCGACGGTCGAGATAATTGACGCAGAGGTCGCGGAAGCTCTGACCGAACTTATATTCCTGGAAGTGCCAACAAAGGCGTCCGAGTACCTGGAGATTGCATTTGACGACAAGGTAAAGCAACTCGCCGCTCGATCGTCGAAGCGGTACAAGCACCATCCAGCGCGATATAGTGTCTTAACCGAGTCCAATACGAAAAATGGTGTCGCCCCTCTCGATACAGTAGCCACGGCGAATGACCCCTACAGCCTGCTGGCTGATCGCATCGATCAAGGTCTCGTGAGGCGCTTGTTGAAGGCGATAACCGATCCACGCCATCGTCAAGCTTTCATACTGCGCAAGATGCGCGAATGGCCCATGTGGAACGCCGATCCGGGCGTTCCTTCGGTTTTGCATTATTTTGGCCTCGTCGAATCTCAACGCCGAACGGTCCAGTATTGGATCGAACGCGCGGAGGAGGAGATGCGTGAGGCCTACGGAGAAGAACAATGACAACTAATCAAAACGTCACATTTGACGATGTGCTCACGTTTCTTCTTGAAGAGGAGGTGACTCCGACCCACGCAAACTTAATGCATTGGATCGCTCGGTATCCCTCGTTCGCCAATGAACTGACTGACTATTTCGCCGAATGGGCAGTTCAATCTGAAATGGGCGACGCCGAAACCGAGCAATCCCGCGTGGAACGTTTCGCGAACATTGGTGTCAGTCGTGCCCTTAATCTTCTACATGCCCGCCAAGTGAAGTCCGCCTCAATGACTGTAAAGCAGCCCAGAACGTTGGCGCAGTTGTCGGGAGCAGTAAACATGACGTTTGCAGCGCTCGCGGACGTGGTGGGTATAGACGAGGAGATCATCACGAAACTTGATCTTTGCCGCATTCCTGCGAAGGAAATTCCGAGAAACCTAGCCGAGAGTTTGGCGCATTTTCTCAATGCGACCATTCACGAGATTTGGACCTCGCTTTCGTTCGCTCCTCGCCCGACATCTGCCCGTGCGCTGCAAAAGAGCCGTAAACCGGCGGTGATCAAAACCGAAACCTTCAAAGAAGCAATCGAGGCGTCATCGATGTCGCCGGCGCAAAAGGACGCCTGGCTTCGATCAATAAATCAAGGGACTGGACCTCCATGAGCAGTTGGAACGAGATTCGGTCGCAGGCGCGAAGCTGGCACGCTGAACTTGCTGGTGAAGCTTCGGAGCTGGTCGCAGCCGCCGCGTTGCTCAAAAAGGCGGCGGAAACAACTGGCGTCTCCGTCAAACTGGTAGCATCTACCAACATACTTCTGGACGGAGCGCGCGCGACCTACGCTCCCGCCGCGTCTCCGGAGCCGCCGAAAATCTATTGCGCGAACGACCTTTCACCCGCGGATGAAAATTTCTGCCTGGCTCACGAATTTGGGCACCATAGGCTTCATGATGAGGTCGGAGGGTGCAATCACGACGATATCGACGAATGGACGCCCACTGAACCAGAAAGCTCGGCCGTCGGTGAAACTGATGCGTATAGTCCGAAGCAACGACGCGAGGCTCAAGCCAACCTCTTCGCCCGTGAATTCCTGTTACCCAGAGACAAACTTAAAGCTCATTATTTATCTAGAAACGCGACGGCGGAAGAAATCGCTCGAGAACTTGAGGTGCCGCCTGAATTGGTGCTTCAGCAGCTAGCGGACGCAATTTTGCTTCCCGACGATCCTCCAGTTCGCGATCCACGGCAAGAGCCCGAGCCGGATTCCAGTCAGATGAAAGCTATTCAGGCACCTCCCGGGCCGCATCAGGTGCGAGCTGGTCCGGGCACGGGTAAGACGCGGACACTTGTGAGCCGCGTTGCGCATCTGATTGAAGGCGGTGAAGCGCCAGGCAGGATCCTAGCTCTAACCTATTCCAATGACTCGGCGATTGATTTGGCATCGCGTATCAGAGCTAGTATCGGCCCGAAGAGCGCCGGGGTATGGACAGGTACTTTCCACGCTTTTGGCCTGGAAACCCTCAGACTATTCTGGTCCGAGATCGGCCCGAACGATGCGCCCGAGCTGGCGACGCGAACTGACCAGCTGTTCTTACTCGAAGAGCTCATGCCAGAGCTGGATCTCGATCATTATTTTGATCTGTATGAGCCTCTGCGCGGTCTGAAGTCCATCCTTGCAGCGATCAGTCGCGCGAAGGACGAGATGTGCTCTCCAGAGATGTATGCCACCTACGCCCAGTCCATGCACGAGACCGATCCTGAAGCGTCTGCAAAGGCGCTTGAAGTCGCGCGTGTTTATCGGATCTATCAGGATGCCTTGGTCGAGCGTGGAATTGTCGATTTCGGAGATCTCATTCTCCGTCCAATCGAACTTTTCGACCAACGGCCGGATATCGCTGATCAGGTGAGAAGCACCTATCCGAATGTTCTTGTCGATGAATATCAGGACATGAACAAGGCCAGTGGTGCCTTCCTTCAGATACTGGCAGATCCATCACGCGGACCATGGGTCGTCGGTGATGTGAAGCAATCCATCTACCGTTTCCGTGGTGCCTCCCCGATCAATATGTCCAGGTTCCAGGAACTCTTCAGAGCGCCAACTCCGACTGATCTGGAGGTCAATTATCGTTCCGGCGGTCGAATTGTCTCTCTCTTTGAGGCTTTCGGCCGAACGCTGACAATTCAGAATGGTCCGGTGGCTCAGGAGCTCAGGCCAAATCGCGGTGAAAGCACCGGCGCCGTCGATTTTCATGTGGCGGCTACCAGGGAAGCCGAATACCAAGGAATTGCAGTCACCATTCAGGATTATATCGCGGCCGAAGGGTCCTATAAAGATCATGCGGTACTGGCGAGATCCCATGGCACGTTGGTCCGCCTTGTTGCTCACCTCGAACGGGCTGGCATTCCGAGCCTCTATTTTGGTGACTTCTTCGAGCGCCCTGAAATTCGGGACTTGCTCTCACTTTTGTCTGTGGCGGCCGACCATGATGGACTGGGCCTGCTGCGAGTAGGGCAATGGGCACGATACAGTATTCCGGTCACCGATATCGTTACGGTGCTGCACCGGGCTAGCGAGGGCGATCACAGTCTGCTGGCGATGCTGCACGCCGGGATTGACCCAACAGGCTTGTCCCCCGACGGCATAGCTGGTCTGGGCTTGCTCGCCCGTGATTTGGCTGGAGTAGGTTTCAGGACCTCGCCTCACCTGCTGCTGTCCAACTACCTATTCAACAAGCATGGGGTTTTGGAACCGGGCATCATAGAGGATACAGTTTCAGCGCAGCAGCGTCGGCTCGCCATCTACCAGCTACTGCAGATAACTTTCGAGCACCACCCACCAAAGGGTGACCCAAAACGCTCTTTCCTGGAACACGTGCGGCGTCTCGAAATCCTGGACGAGGAAAAGGAATTCCGCCGACTACCTTCTGCGGCTGCTGGCATCGACGCCGTTCGCCTGATGACAGTGCATGCCAGCAAAGGCCTTGAGTTTCCGGTCGTGCATGTACCTGCTTTGAGCCCGTCATTCTTTCCTTCGGGAAAAAGATATGATCCTTGCCCACCACCGAACGGCTTAATTGAAAATGACCCCCTTCTTACACCCGAGATGGAGGAGAAAAGTCTGTTCTTCGTCGCGTTGTCGCGGGCACGAGACGTCTTAAGTCTTTCGCGTTCCAACCGATATGGCGGCTGGCCACGGCCCAATCCTTCTATTTTGCTCGAACCGATTAGTCACAAACTACCAAACCCGCCAGCTCCGAATTGGGTATTGGAGGGAGTAATGGCTCCCCCGTTTGCGGCTCTGCACTGCGATACTGATGAAATTCAGGAAATGTCGGTCGAGGCTGTCGAGCGTTACGCCGACTGTCCAAGGAAATTTTACTATCAGGATGTTCTCAAACTACGGTCCAGGACAGAACGAGGTCCCTATCTGAAGTTCATGTCGGTCGTTCGCTCGACTGTGAAATGGCTGCAAGAGACGCCCCAAGTCGGATGGAGCGGCCTCCAGCAACAATTTGCGGAAACTTGGTTAAAGCAGGGACCCGCTGATCATCCCCATGGTATCCTCTATGAGAGGACCGCGAACCTGATGCTTGGGCTGGCCCAGAAAGAGTTGGTCGGGACAAAATTGCAGCCGACCCGCCAAATGTTGATCTCCGGCAAAAGTGTCGTCACCAACGCCGACAATATAAAGATCAATGGATCGCAGATTATGGTCCAGCGCCTCAAGGCTAGCCGACTTTCGAAATCTGAAAAGATGCGGACCCGCGATGCCTTAATCTTTTCCATCGTCGCCCGTGAAAACCCTGGTCTCTCTGTGAATTTCGAACATGTCTCGCTTCTGACGGGGGATCGGGCTGGCGGAGGGAAAGCAAACCACGCCATAGCTGAGACAATTGAAAAAAACTTTGAAGGAATCGCGCAAGGTCGGTTTGACCCCATTACCTCGGACCGTAGTTGCCCGACATGCGCATACTACTTTGTCTGTGCCTCGGACGGCGTGAAGTTGCCGACCTGAAGAAAATTTCGGGCTGCTTTTCCGATAGCCCGAAAATGCCGGTTGTAGTTGGTATGCGGCCCAGAGCCGCAGCTAACGCAAAGGCAAAACACTATGAACACCATAACGCTTTTCGTGCAGGTCGAAGGCTCTGAAGCTATCGAACTGATTGAGTTGCCTCATGCCGCCACGCCAACCGATCTCATCCGGATTGTCAGTGAGCGTAAACTGTCTGAAGACATCCGTGGTGATGCCCTTATCTTCCTTGAAGAGAGTGAACATGCCCTGGAAATCGATGTGCTTTTGAAGGATCAGGGTATCAAGCACCATGATCGGGTCATCATTCATCGCTGCCGTCATATCGAAGTGACCGTCGGCTTCAACGCTCGCACCGAACATCGCAAGTTCAATCCGGCCGTGACCGTCGGCCGCGTCAAGCGTTGGTTCGTTGACGAAATCGGCATGAAGCCGGTCGATGCCAGTGAACATGTGCTTCAGATAGCTGGCACCAGCCACCGTCCTGACCAGGATGTACCGATCGGCACGCTGGCACCGAAAGGCACTTGCTCGCTGGAATTCACCCTGGTTCCTCGCAAGCGCGTGGAGGGCTAAGCAATGAGCGTTGCCTTCATTGCTCCGGATCAGCGTTCTCTGATGGCGGATTTAGCTGGGGGCTCGTTTCTGCTTGGGCACCACAAGGGCCGCTGGCATCTCCGAGAGGTGTCTTGGCCCAACGTGATAATCGAGGTCGCGGCAGCGCCGCGTCCTCGATCCCCAGACAGTTACTGCTTCCGTTTCGAATGCTCAGGCTATCCGCAAACTGCACCAACGAGTTGCCCCTGGGACGCATCAAAAAACGGGCCCCTTTCCTTCGGTGATTGGCCGACAGGCAAAGCTCGGGTTCCTGCGGTTTTTCGCACCGACTGGATGGCTGGTACTTGTCTGTACATACCTTGTGATCGCGCGAGCTTCGTCGGCCATCCAAACTGGCTCCAGGAACATGCGGATTTAATTTGGCGTCCCGAGGATGGGATCCCCCAATTTCTCCAAGCCCTGCACGAACTACTCAATTCTGATGACTATACAGGAGTGCGCAATGTCCAACTGTAAAATCATCGTGCCTCGCTCCAGCTGGCTAAAAGGTATGAATGAGCTTCGTCGCCGTGGTGCAGAGCATCATGAGGCCGGCGCCTTTCTGCTGGGTAAGCGCGAACAAGGTCGGAGCATCGTTTCCCGTTGGGTTTTCTATGATGACCTTGACCGGGAAGCGTATTCCACTGGCGTCTGTGTGCTCTACGCGGACTCCTTTGATCGCCTGTGGTCTGAATGCAGGAAGGCGAGGGTGGAAGTCCTTGCCGATCTTCATACGCATCCGGGCCATCCCGGACAAAGCGACTCTGACAGGACCAGCCCCATGGTCTCCGCATCGGGTCATATTGCGATCATCGTGCCCAATTTCGCTAGAGGCCCGCATTGGCGGCACCAACTCGGTGTGTATCGCTATGAGGGCGATCATGAGTGGACAAACCTCAGTGGCTGGGGTGCGCGTGGCCTTCTCAAGACAGGAACATTCAGATGAGCAATATCAACACGATCACGTCGGATGATTTGCATCGCGGCGTTAAAATGGCGCTGGACACGGGCGAAGCGGAAACAGTGGCTGACGGATACGCTCTATTCGAGCGCTATCGCGTGAATATTCTGGTAGGTCCCGAGATAGCAACGTCCCGAGCGCATCAAGTTGCTCTTTTGACCATGGTGAACGCTGGTCAACGCACCTTACTTGGCGGCGTTTACGTCGTCGCCCTTCCGGAGGCACCGCTTCTGGTTGACCTCCCGGGCCTGGGCTCATCGCTCAGTGAGGCGGTCTTGGGCCTTGGCGGTCAATTGTCGAAGAATTCTATAGACGACAGTCCGACCATCGTCTTGGGTAGCGTGAATTTGTCATCCGCATCGCCTGGCCTACACATCGTCGCCACTTTCGACGGATGGCGCGGCGGCGTCGGGCCCTCCGGTGCTTGCGAGCGGATTCAAGAACACGCAGGTTCTGTTCTCGGTGCTACCTTGGCTGGGGCACTGGCCATCAGCGAGATTTTCCAAAATCTCCGCGGCTATGTAGTCGCCTGCCGCCGCGTTGTCGGCTTCTCTTTGTGGAATCCGTCATCCTCGGATTGGCAGACGAATGGTGGTGAACCGGAGATCCGAGCCATGCCAAGCCGTCTATGGCTCATAGGGCTTGGTCATTTGGGCCAAGCGTATCTCTGGGTTTTTGGGCTACTCGATTACCATAATCCATCGGATGTCGAGATCACGCTTCAGGACTTCGATAGGCTGACCAAGTCTAACATCAGCACATCGGTCCTTACGTCGAGCGACCGCGTTGGTGAGTTGAAAACGAGGGCGATGGCGGAGTGGGCGGAAAGCCGGGGTTTTAAAAGCCGCATCGTCGAACGTAAATTTGATGGCAACCTCCGGCTGACCGATAATGACCCGCAGGTGGCCTTGTGTGGTGTTGACAATCTAACAGCCCGAGCTGCGATCGATGAAGGTGGTTTTAAGCTTGTTGTAGAAGCCGGGCTCGGCGCGGGTCCAGACGAATATGTCGCGGCTCGAATTCACACCTTCCCCGCCAGTGTCACGAGTAGAAACAAATGGGGCGGTGTTGAGCACGATCGCGCTGCCGGACACGGGCGAGCATATGACGCCTTGCTGGAGGCAGGTGCTCTTGACGAATGCGGCTTAGTACAGCTTGCGACCAGAACCGTCGGCGCACCATTCGTCGGTCTTGTGACTGCTTGCTTGGTCGTGGCTGAATTGGCGCGACGCGTCCATGGTGGCCCCGAACTGGAGGTCGTTGATTTGTCGTTGAAAACGCCGCGAGAACTTATGTCCGTGCCATCTGAGAAAGAAAGTCGACCCTGGAGCTATGGCTTTGCTAACCTGCGTTGTAGAAGGTAGTTTACGATGAGAGGAATTAACTCAGAAGTAGCAGAGACTATGCTATGCTCTCGCGCAATGTCTTTTGGTGATTCTTCAGATACACAAGAATGGCTGAACGGCGAGACGGCTCGATTGAACGCCTGCCTCGCCCAGGCCATGTCGATCGCGGATAAGTTCGCGCTTCTTCGATCCATTGTGCGCCTTAAGGGTGGCAGGATGGATCGTGTAGAAGCCCGATTGGACTTTTCAGACAGAGAGCTTGAGGCCGCCGCCCGATTCGGTCTCGCCATAAACTCATCCACCGTTCGCTTACTGGATGAGCGGGATGACCGAGCACCACAAGGGTTTTGGGCCGCCCACGACCTGGATGTCTCCTTGCGGCGCCATCGCGAGCATCTTCCGCCCGACGCAATGCTCCTCAGGCATACCCAGCACCTGGACTATCGCTCAGAAGGTCAGAAAGCCGCCGTCCGCTCGCTTTTCACCATGCCCTTTGGCGCATCGCTGATGGTTTGTTTGCCGACGGGTTCAGGCAAGAGCCTGCTCTTCCAGTTGATGGCCGCCAAATTGCGGGAGGAGAATGCCGGCGGTTGCGTCGTTGTCATCACGCCAACAGTATCGTTGGCGTTGGATCACGAGCGCACACTCTCTGTTATCCCCGGCTTGGAAGGGAGCCGCGCTCTCGTCGGAGGAATGGCGCCGATCGAGCGGGCAAATGTCGTCGATTCCTTCCGACAGGGTGAAATCCCGATCCTCCTTATGTCACCGGAAATCGCCTTTGGCGCCGCGCGCGAGCATCTGGTCGAAGCCGCCACAAATCCTACGCAAAAACTTAGGCCACTGAAAGCCCACCTTTCAGCCATTTTCATTGATGAAGCGCATATCATCGAAAATTGGGGGCGCACGTTCCGTCCTGATTTTCAGCGGCTTCCCGGTCTTGTGCAAGAACTCAGGGATAAAAACCGAGATCTGCGATGCGTTCTGCTGTCTGCGACGTTGCCACCGGCCGCTCGCGCCGTTCTGCGTGCCTCCTACCAAACAGATCGTGGATGGGCCGAAGTCGATGCTGCAACCCCTCGATCAGAATTCGATATTGTCATCCAGGCTTACGATACTGCCGACGCGCGCCTGGAGGCTCTCGATTTCGTGCTAGATCGGGCCCCGCGACCCCTGATCGTATATACCACGCTTGCCGGCGACGAAGACGAGGATCGTGGGTCCCGTGACTTACGCCTCAGTGCGAGCGGACTCTACAATCGACTGCGCGAGCGTGGCTATGAACGCATTGCTCTTTTTAGCGGTGAGGTGTCCTCGAATTCGGAACGAAATCGGATCGTACAGGACTGGGCGGCAAATAGACTAGACATCGTCGTCGCAACGTCGGCCTTCGGCATGGGTGTCGATAAAGCAAACGTCAGATCCGTCATCCACGCTTGCCTTCCCGATAGTCCGGCCCGCTGGTATCAGGAAATTGGCCGCTCGGCCCGAGACGGCAGACAGGGATTAGCGATCTGTCTTTTCACGGACGCGAAAACCGACAATGTCATCGATGACACGACGCACGCACGCTCCACCGCAGCAAGCTCCTGGATTACCCGCGATTTGGCCGTTCCTCGCTGGGAAGCGATGGTCCAGTCAAGCTACAACGGTCGTTGGATCGATGACAAGCGAGCGATGACCATCAACCTTGACGCTATCCGTCAGGGCATAACGATCTCGACCGACCATAATCGTCGCTGGAATATGAGCATTATCAACTTGCTTCAGCGCGCGCGAATGGTCGATGTCGTCTCGTGCACGCAAGAGCCGAATCGCTTTGCCTGGGATGTGGAGGTTCGCGAGCCCGGCCTCCTTGCCTACGATCCTGTAAAAATCTGGGACCGCGTTTTTGCACTTAGAGACCGCGAGCAGGCACGCGCTCGAGAGGACGTCCGACAGTTCATTAATGTGATGAGGCGGGCGGATAAAACATGCGTGCTGCGCGATGTCTTTGAACTCCTGCAAGACAGGCATACGGACGAAATTCTTCCCTGCGGCCGGTGCCCGGGCTGTCGAGCAAGAGGCGAGATCCCTGCACTTAATACTCCATACCGGGTTTTGGCAGACGCCTGGCCGGCAGACATGGCGTCTAAACGGTTAAAACTTCCTCCCGGCGTGACTCTTCTTGTTCCGGGAGATTCGTCACTAAGCAAACATCTAACGTCGCTCACTGATCGTCTAGCGGCCGCCGGGATAGAGCAGTTGCTGGCGCCGGACGACCTGGCCAATGCATGCGCGGAAGCTTTGATGCACTCCGCAGCTCGCCTCGGCCTCATCATCAATCATAGCAGCGTTATCCGAGATCCTCGCGGCATTACCAATTTGCCGACCGCCGTCCTCTTGCGACCGCACGAGGCAACTTCGAAACAGGTGCTGAGCACAGTCAAGGACTGGAAGAACGCAGGTATATTACCCGATCCGCTCCTTGTCGTCACAAGTCCAAGCACTGAACTTGACGGACGTCGGCTCGACCAGACGTTATCGCCGCGTGCGCCATATTTCGAAGACGCACTGGAGCACTTTTCAATCATGGAAACAATAAGATGAGCATGTTGTCGTCCCCGTCAGGAACGTCGGAACGGGTCTGGTCGCTTGTTGCGCTTCTTCGAGAATGTGATGGAAAGATAGGTCGCGCCGACGCTGCGGCATGGCTCAATCCGGAGTTCAAGAAGGACGAGCAGACGATCGGCGAAAAGCCTATGGCGTTTCAGCAGGTTCTTGGCGCGGCAACCAGTATGGGCGCCGTCCTAACCGTTGGCCATGAGTTGCAACTCAATCCGACATGTGGGGCCGAAACCTATCAAGCGTTTGCCGACTGGCTTTATGACCATTTGATCGGTCTCGCCGCGGAAGAAAAGGACGCTGTCCTTTTGGAACTCTTGGCCTGGGTTGCTTGCGAGTCCGCAAGACGCCAAAACCTCAGTTGGATCCTGGAGCTGAACAACAACGAATTCGCTGACAAGGCCCAAAAAGGACTTCCTCCGGGAGCGGATGACGATGGAGATCGGAGGATGAACTCGGTCAAAGTGCCGTTTTGGCGCAGATGGCTCGTTTTCCTGGGGCTTACGGAAGAGATAGCTGTTATTCCACAATATCAGGTCGACATGGCTCGACGACTGAGGCGCGAAATCGCACGGCTCGATGTTGAGCGCGAAACTTCCATTGCCGCAGAAGATTTTTTGAGAGCGCTGCGACAGAGAATGCCGTTTATCGATGGCGGCCGGATGTATTCGGACGCTGCCAAACGCATCAATTTCTCGCCAGATCCCTACCAGTTGTCGCCCATCCTATCCGAAGCACTACGGGACCTGCACGACGATGGCACTCTCGAGCTTCAGGTTCTCGGCGATATGTCTTCGAATTACCGACTTGCTCGCAATGCCACCCACATAGTCAGTTCATTTTATGCCGTATCGGTGAGGAGAGGCGCATAGTATGAATGCTCCCATGAAAGCCTGTTGGCGGGTCGACGACGCAACGGCGATTATCAGCAATGAAGCCCTTGAGGGTCACGAGGGTGTTTTTCTCGCCACCCATTCTCCTATTACCGATTTTGATATTTCCGGAAGTCATGGCGGCGAGATCGATGGGCGCAATGAGGCAGCGCTCTTGGACGTCCTGTCTGACAGCGTGCGCCGGCACGCCTTCTGCGTCGTCCAAGGCGAGCCTGGTTCCGGTAAATCTCACCTCATTCGCTGGCTGTCCATTAATTGGCCGAGGAACAACGACGTGAAATTGTTGCTCCAGCGCGCCGACGGAAGTCTTGAAGGCGCACTCGGACAAATGCGCGAACGCTTGCCCGTTGAGTTTAAAGATCTATTCGACAAAATGGGTCAGCGTCATCGCGCGACAGATAGAGGGCGGGCAAACTTGCTCCTCAGCAACCTGGCGAATGCCCTTCACCCCGATCATTTTGACCCGCCTCTCGAGGACGCTGAGTGGTGCCGGACCGTTCGTCCTGGGGATCTCATCGATCTGCCGGCCATCAAACACAACTGGCAAGGCCCCGCACGCATCCTCGCCTTGATGGAGGGGAAGGGAAGTGGCGAGGATTCTGAACGGAACTCACAGTCAGCCAGTTTTGATGCTTTCGACATCGAGGAGTTGGCAAAGCATTGTGGAGCAGTATTCAACAGCGGCGTGATGGGGCAAACAGAACGGCTCGCCCGCAAACTTATTGACGAAGCGGCCCTGATCGCAGATCTGCGAGAGGCCGGATGGACAGCAGACGAAATCGCTGCTGAGCAAAGCCTTCAGATCCCGACATCAATGAAGCTCGTAGGTGCCCTTAATCGGCGCAGAAATGATGCGGTCCAAAATCTACTCGGTGTTTCCGCCGAGGGTCTGAAAAAGTTATTCCGTCAGATCCGCGTTGCTCTGGCCGAGCGCGGACAAAGGCTGGTTCTTCTGCTCGAGGATATTACCAGCTGGGAAGGTATTGACGACAGCTTGATCGACGTTCTGGTCACAAATGCGGAGACGAGAGGTGCCGACGGTGCATCCGATATGTGTCCGCTGATCTCGGTGGTCGGCGTTACGCCAGGTTACTACAAAAAGCTGCACGGAAACTACCGTGCCCGCATCACCCATGAAATCAATCTGGGATCGGCTCAGCAGGACGGTGAACTGCAGGATGTGGCGACACTCAGAAACGCCGATGATCGGCTCGGGTTCGTGTCTCGTTACCTGTCGGCAGTGAGGGCCGGACCTGTAGCGCTTTCTAAGTGGCGGGAGGATCTCTGGCTGGACAGTGCCGTGATGCCTCCAAACAGATGCGATAATTGCGACGCAAGGGCAAGATGTCACGCGACTTTCGGCGCGGTCGATGGTGTCGGGCTATACCCCTTTACCCAAACTGCGCTTGATCACTTCTTTGACGCGTTGAATGATCGCGACAATGGCATGACCTGGAAAACTCCGCGCGGTATGCTGCAGGCCGTTTTGAGCCCGAATCTGCTTCAGGCCAAGGCTATCAATGAGGGACAGTTTCCCACAGGGTTGACCGAAAATGCGGCCTTGGTTGCGGAAAGTCGCAACCTCGGTCGGCGCGTCAGCGCCGTGCTTACCAACCAGCTTTCCGAACACCCCACAGAACTTGCGAGAACACGGCGGATAATAGCCTACTGGGGTGACAAAGAGCGCGCCGACACGGTCGCGGACGAGGCGGGTGACCTTCATTTTGCTGGCGTATCCAAGTCGGTTTTCGAGGCATTCAGCCTGCCTTGGATAGGGCTGAAAGAGGGTTCTGATATCGCGCAGCCACCGGCCACGGTTCAAGCCGTCGCCCCAGCAGCCGCCATTGTGCATGAGAATATTAGTGAGACTGTGCCGGCCAAGGACCCGATGGTACGGGCTATTCTGACACAACCCGCGCCAACACAAACGCGGACGCCGCAGCCGCCGTCTGCGAAAAAGCTGATTGCGAAGTCGGATTTGCGAACGCGGCTGGATGAAATCAGAAGCTGGGAGATAAACGGTGAGCCACAGACTCCCACGGTCTACAATTCCGCCGTCTTCCACATTCTCTCTGAGATCGATCCTCGGCGTGTAGGTCTTGATCCCTACACAAAGAAGCGGATCCTGACCGAGCAACAGGTGAAGATTGAGGGAACCGGGCCTCCGCAGCGCGCCTACCTCACCATTCCCCGTGAAGAATGGCTCTGGCGAGGTTTGGAAGCGGTCGTGAGCCTGCAACTCGATCGAGGCATGTCATTCGACGACATTGCTTTCCATCGTCACTCGTTGACCGTTCTTACCACAAGGCTAGAAGGATTGCTCTCCGACTACGCTGATCGGAGGCTGGGAAAGATCAACGAAGAGCGATGGAACCCCATTCCCATCGTAACGCAAATCCTGGTTGCCCGTGCATGGCTGAGAGGAACTGTAAACCCGGACGATCCGCATTTCCTACAATTAAGGGGCATTCTGTCCGAGGAGCCACCGGTTGAAAGTGATCCTGCCACGCGATGCGCGCCTTGGCAGGAATTCCTCAACAGGACGAGGTCTCATCACGACACGCTACGCGATGCTCTCCGGGCAATGATTTCAATGCCGCAAGGCGGGTCACCTGGGTTCGGCTTAGCTGACGTCTCTTCGGTCGCAGGCGCGATCGCGCGCTTGCGGCAAACATTGAGGTTTGATGAGACGCCGTCAGGATCCTTCGATACCAACGTTTCCGAGTTCGATACTATAAGGGAAATCGTATCGCACTTTAAAAACAGCCTTGGGCAAATCACGCGGATTGAGCGCCAGCAACTCGAGTCGCGGGCGACAAGTCTTCAAGATTTGTTGCGGGGAAGAACGATCCAAGCCCATCTGATGCGAGTCGACCAGGTCATCACCTCAGTCGCCAACCTCTTGCCACGCGCGAACCCGGAAAGCGTTACCACCTGGAAGTCCGAATATGGCAGAGCGAGGGCGCGGATCGAACTGGCAGCTGATCAATCCGCCGAGGACTTCATGGTCTTGGTTGCGGAGCATCGCGATGCAAGCACAGCGCTGGGACTGGCGCAACTCAGTCAAGCGCCATCCAAGGACCTTGGCATCTTCCTTGACGCTGCAAAACTCGGCGATCAGGTGGCAAGTCAGCTTCTTGGACATGTTAAAGACTGCATCAACGACGGACGTGGATCATTCTCGCTGGGGCAGGTTAATGATGTCGGACACATCATTGCGCAGGTCCTCAAACAGCAAGGAAAACGCGATGACTGACGCGCTGGAAGAACTGGAGACACTTGTTCCGCAACTGCCGTCCGCGCTTGAGCGCCGGTCGCTCGGGGAGAGCCTGTCGCGGGTAGCCTTACAACTGGGCGAAATTACTGCGGCGGCTCAACGTCTTTCAGACATTTTCGAGATTGCCCGAATGATCGGATTCGGCAGCGTCCCAGAAGAAGTCGAGAAAATGGACGATCTGATCGGGGACGCCAATCACCTGGCCTCGCTGCTGGTCACCGCGGACGACGCCAGTGTGCTGCAGGAAATCGAGCGCCACATTCCACCCTTCAAAACAACGATCAGCAACGCGGTTACAGCGATTAAGCTGCGCTGGCGGTCCCAGGTAACCGCGGAGTACCGACCGTTCCAATCACTTGGACAATTGCTGTCGAAGATCGATCAAGCCAGCACTCTCGGCGCCAGGATGATCAAACTCAACGAAGAGGCAGCAGCGACCTTATCTGTGATGCAGGTCGATCAATTCAAAGCCGCAATCGTAAAGCTCATCGAAAAACGTGCGCAGCTCGAGACCGAAAAGACATCATTCACCGCTGACGAGCAGGTCGACAATTTCTTGACCGGCCTGGCACAGGGCCAGGCTAAACTCCGATCGGTATCGCCAGACGTTTTTCGCTGGCTGTCGGAGCATGATGCACTTGATCTCTTTGAGGTACGCCCAATAGCTTAGGTTTCTATGCCTGCGTGCAAAGGAACCGATGCAACATTGTTCGGCTCGTCGAGGACTCGACCATGTTGTCGCTCATCATGTCGCTCGGTTGGTGAACGCATGCCCTGCAGCCGTCGTAGCAAAGTGACGTGTTCAGTCTCACGACCTGGTCTGCCAATCGTCCATCTGGGCTCAGGGCCTCCTCAAGAATGGCGTCTTCCAACCCCTCATAAGCCACCAGAAGCTTTCCCAGATCACCATCGCTCTGATCCTTAGCTCGCTTTACAGCAGCGCTTGCCAACTCCCAGACAGTTGGCCGTCTCTGAACACGGCTCACGAAATCGCTTTTCACGTCATCAACCGAAATTGCGAGGTCATAGAGCGAGAAGCGCTCCGACCCGATGGTCTCGCTTCCATAGAGGGTTCGCAGAATTGAACTCGGAACTGGCTTTGCTTGGAGCCCAAGCGCCGCAGAAATTGTGGCGAGAGAACTTGGATCATATGGGTCTAACTCTCGCCAACCTGGGTGATGTTGTCGATTGTCGAAAAACCGTTGGTAGGCCGCATCTTCCTCGGCATTGGGACATCTACCCAGACCATCGGCCCACTGATCGCGGAATTCCGCGAAGTTCGCAACGAACGATCGCGCTGTTCCGTCGCCGAACGCGCCGGCTTCGCAAACCGTAATCTCCAGATCCTGCAACTCTTTAAATTGAATTGGTAAGCGAGCGTGAGCGATAACGCGTCTCTCGTCGCCGCCGCCGAATTGCGAAAATGATGCTTTGATCCGGTTCGACAGACTGTGGACGATCGTGCTCTTCAGGTATCGCCGGAATGCGGATTCATCGTTCACCGAAGAAATCGCATCCTGGAAGATCTTTTGAAAGCGTTGGTCCGAGAGCGAATTTGCGACAGCCCGGACTCGCGTTGCCGTCAAAAGCGGGTGCTGAGACAGAAGCGTTGCTCGCGTCTCCTCAAACAAGCTGTGCAATGCCTCTGCGCCCCAAAAAGTACGCAGGCGTGCCAGTTTACGGCGCAGCTCAGGATCGGCGGCCGCACTGACGATGATTTCCGCCCCCCGCATGGCCTCATAGGCGTTGACGCCTGCAAAGGTGGCCTTGCTTTCGATCAAGAAGCGAAGCATCTGCCCGGATCGCCAGCGCTTCGATTTTTCATCTTCGTTGAGGTGCGCGAGTTCTGCGTCGACGACCTTGTCGACCATCGTCGTCTTAAATCGAAAGCTTACCCCCTCCGTCTGCACGTGATAGCCATGCAGCATCGGCCGTTTGTCGCCGGGCGCGGTGAACGTCTGCGTGAACACGACAGGATCCAGACGGAGGTCTTCGAGTTTTGCTTCGGCGTCAGCGCCCCAATAGACCTTGGCAAGAGCAAGACCGGTCCGCTGTCCACCCACGCCGTCACCCCGGAAATACTGGATTTGGTCAATCCAAGGCGCGAGTTGACCGACATCTAACAGTGTCGCGGAATCGTCTTGCTTCTTGACGATCGGGAAGCCACGGAGGGTACTGCGCGAGTCATGCCGCACGCGCTTCGCCTTGTCCGTTCCCGCAGGCGAAAGCCGCGCAACCGCCCCGTCAATGCTCCAGTCCGACTGCCAAGTTGCTCCAAACATCTGCCCTAACCGGGAGGCCGTCACACGACCCGGTCGGAAATAATCCGGCACCAGATCCTTCAGGAGGTCCTTGGCATCATCCGGAAGCCTGGTCAGCCATTCATTTGCGTCGTCGCCGAAGGGTTTAGAACGATAGCCGGTCTCGTAGTCGCCCGGCGTGAACCAAGGTTCACCCCCATTTGCCGGGGGGATCCAAACGACATCTGAACCGTCATAACGCCTCGACGCGTTTCCGGGCGCCAGTGTTGCAAGTCCGATGATGACGTCTTCCTGACGCTCTTCCTTTCCCGCCACGTCGACAATCACCCGTGGCAGGTTGATCGTGTCGAACAAGAGGTCCGGGATCCAGTCGCAGCGGGTTCGCAAGACATTGGCCTGGTCATGCGAATTTCGATCGTTGAGCTTTTCGGCGGCGGCCTGCCACAATGAGGCAAGCGTATCCTTGCCAAATTCCCGCCACACGTGTTGGCCGAAAATCATCTCGACAAAGTGAGACGCGTTCTCGAGCGCGAAGGCTGAGGGGTTCCAAAAGTCGACGGCGACGCCTTCTCTGCGCTGGTATCGGGACAGGGCGTCGAGCGTTGCTGCCAAGACGTGGCCACGCCTGACGAAGAAATTCCCCGGGTTCATTGGGGTCTCAAAGCCGGTCGGCTCGATCATTTCGCGCGGATTCTGAAACCACCATGTATCTCGGTTCGAGTAGATCGAAAGCGTTACGGCCGTCGTCGGACGATCGTCGGCGCCTCGCCCGCCACGGCCTTTGCGCTGAACGAAGCTTGCAAGGTTTGCCGGCGAGTAATGCTGGTAGACCATCGTTATATCCGGATCATCATAGCCGACCTCCAACGAGGAGGTCGTAAAAACGATGTCGGAGGAACGGATCAAAGTTTCTACGCGACCGGTCGCACCGGAGAATATCGGTTGAGCGGCGACGGCCAAGGGGCTGCCTGGAAGCTTTCGCCCGCCGACCGAGGTCTGCGCTTGATCGTTTGCGGCGAAAAACCAGCATTCGCCGTTTCGAAACGAGTCGCAGCCATGCGGCTCCCCACAGCAAGCGGTACGCTCGGCGCCTGTGACAGGATCGTCCGGAAATTCTGTAATCCGGAGTTTCGCCAGAGCATGGTTTTCCGCGTCTTGATATGCTGCATGCAGCCTGCGCACCTTATCGATGGAATCAAGGAAGACGAGGCTTCGAAAACCGCCTGCTTTTCCAGTCCTTCGTCGCATGCCATGGGCAAGGCACATAATCGACTGGATAGACGTCGATGCCCCGGCAATATCCTTGCCGCGGGACTCGACCTCGGGCTGGATGAAATAGAAATACTCTCGACCTCTGGGATTGCTAGTTTTCTCGTTCTGCAGAGGCGTCACCAGTTCGGCTTTTTTCGGGTGACCGATCAATTTCGCCCAAGCCATCCCAGGGTCACCGAGCGTCGCGCTCATCCCGATCATCAGCATTGGCTCAGAAGGATTATTTAACCTCACCCGAGCCGCAAGGCGTTGAAACGTGTAACCGACCTGGGCCCCATGGATGTGAGAGTAAAGATGGATCTCGTCGGCGATTAAAACCTTGGGGGTGAACCACTTCGGGTCGTCACCGAAGATTCGACCATAGTTGCGGTCATGCATCCACTGGTGAAGGGAGTCTGTCGTCGGGAGAAAGAAAGCCGGTGGCGTACGCTGCAGCTTCTCCTTCGACCCCATCCAGCCGTCAAACGACCATCGGCAGGCCGTGCAAGAGAGCCGGTCTGCGCTTTCCCGCCCCCCATCGACCTGGAGGGACAAATCAGACGCACAATGGGGACAGTTGAATAGCGGAAAGCTGAATTCATTCCCGCCGAGGTCACTCCATCCAGCGGCGAGATCACGATCATGCAGGTTCGCGAACGTTCTTGGCACCTGGGCAATTTGCACGCCAAGCGTAAGAACCGGCATGCCTTCCTGGGCATTGAACTTGGACAGATAACTTGCGATGCGCTGAGCCTGATTGGTCGCCAACCGAACCCGTGGATAGGCTAGGATGGCACGCACGCCGCGTTTTCCAGACGAATAGTCCGCCGCCGCGGCAGCAATCAGTGGCAGGATCGCCGCTTCCGTCTTACCTGATCCGGTATCGGCGGCGATCGCCAGTGCTCCGCTCTCCTGGGCGCTCCATGCGCGCGATATCGTTTCAAGACTTCGTGCCTGAAAGCCTGCAATTTTTGGATCCACTCCCCAGAGTCCTTCGAGCATGCGATACAATGCTTCGAGTGCATCCGCATGAGCATGGGGCAGCGGATCTTTTACATCCTCAATCGTGCGCTTGAGAGCGATGTTTCGGTCCGGCTTGTTGCGATCGCGCAGTTCCACCTTGAGGCTGCGGACGAGAAAGGGCCGTTCGTCGGCATCATCGCTCTCAAAGCGCTGCTTCACATATCTGATCTCGCGGGCAAGCTCTGCCATGCGGGAGCGGATCCTTCCGTCGCCGGCCATCATCAACCAGCCATTCGCCGCCAGTTTCGGCAGCGAGGCTGAAACCTCGAGTCGCGAACGATGGGCGGCGTCCGCAACGCCGGCGGTGGAGACCCATCCTTCGAAGACGCCAAAATTAATGCGCTTGGCTTCGATGTCCTCCAAGGCGTTCAGGAGTTCAAAGTCGCGTTCGGACAGTTCCGGTGGTTCTTCCAGCGGTGTTGCATTTTGCTCAAATGTCTTGTCAGTCCATTCGAGCATCCGCGTGGTACCGGTAATTCGCCAGGCGACAAGCTGTTCGTCTTGCAGCCGGTCGATCTGAGCCTTCAGGCAGTCTGTGCCTTCGCCATCCATCCAGGCGTAAGGTTTTCGGACATTGTCATAAAATGCCAGCGACTGACCTGTGCTATTGCGGGCGATAACGTCCTTGAGTGTCCGCCGGACGGTGTCGATCTCCAGATCGTAAACGCGTCGGCGTTGTTCGAAAGGCTTCGCCCGCCAGAAGTGGCCATAGGCTCCCGGTCGATGCTCCAGCCCGATGTATCCCAGCCCATGAAGCCTCCCGAGTCCAGGAAGCACATCGTCCCGTCGTGCTAACGCCCGCTGGATCTTCGAAATTGTCGCGCTGCCGTGCGGATCGACAAGTGACACCTGTCGAACTGCACTGAGGAGAAGTTCGAGATCTGGTGGGAGACGTTCATCTTCAGAACTATCTGGGCTATCCAGTGGCTTGAAAGGCTCTATCGCCCGACTGTCTGCGAACCCGAGCGATCTGACCTCCACTGGCACGCTCGAACCGGCTGCGTTCGCGATCAACGCGGTACCTCGAACCGGCGCGTTCATGACGAACTCCCTGAGGATCTCCGCTTTGTCCATTTGCTCCTGATCTGTGGGAACGGAATCAAGCAGCCGCCGCCCGATCAACACGACAAGTTTTTTGCGCGCCCGTGTGACAGCAACGTTCAATCGTTCTGGCGCAAAAATAAAATCCGCTTCCGCGACGGCAAATTCCGGGTCCGAGACACAATAGGACAGAAATATTGCGTCCCGTTCCTTGCCCTGGATGCGGTCAACGGTCTCGACAAAGGCATCGGTTCGAAGGCCTGCAGGCAGCCCATTGCGGAGCGCTGCATTTTGCGCGCGGTGCGGGCTGACGATTGCCAGACGCTCTGACCAAAAGTCTGAAGGCGGACCACCGGCTTGATCTCGCATCGCAAGGCGCTCTGCAATTTTCTCCGTCAGGCGCGAGACAACACTGACCTCAAAGGGGCTAGTGGTCGCGGCCGATGGGCCATCATGCAGCATCACCACGACCGGATAGTCGGGATCGAGCGCGGCAATTTCCCAATCTTCCAGACCCTCTCGCCACTCCGGCACATATTCCAGTCGGGATCGAGGCACCGCAGATTGATAGGCGCCGGGATAAAATTTGCTCTCTGGAAAGGCGGCGAGGGGTTGGTTAAGCCGAAATGTCTCGTCGAGTGCAAACTCCGGCACGGCAGCAGATTTGAGAAAGCCGTACAGCGAGCCGCCCAATTGGCGCTCGCCCATCCTTATTTCCCGGCCCGAGCGGATTGGAGGTAGCTGACGGTCGTCGCCGGCCACTATAAGCCGGCCATCGAGACGAAGCCCGGCCGTTGCCATCAAACCATGAGACAAGACCATTTGAGAGGCCTCATCGATGCAAACCAGGTCGAACATGTCGGAGGTGAAACCGTCGCCATTGCTCGCTGAGCCGAGCAGCCGGTTTAGCGTCCAGACGGATGCCCCTAAAACGAATGCGTCGCTGTTGAGATCGCCAAGAGCAGCGCCAACCGTATCATTGCTGATCGTTTTTCGGTGCTGCACATCCAGTCGAAGGCCGTTGGCTGGACCATTGCCGAAGTAACGAACCTCGATCTCACCCGGGCAATGTTCAGAAGCGCTTTTGGCGACAGCATCAACAACATTACCGATGGCGTTTCGTGTGAAGGCGGTCACGAGGACCCTTGCACGAAGCCCGGCAGCTTTCCGGGCATGGATGTAGCCAAGTATCAACCAGTTCAAAAGATGCGTTTTTCCGGTTCCCGGTGGCCCCAGAATGAGACCGGTCTTGACCGGAGCAAGCCCCTGCCAAGCGGCCACCTGCGCTGGACGCAAAGGATATTGGCCGTCCTTGGAGAGATTGGGTATCGCAAAATCTGTGAGGCCGGAGATCCACACATCGGCGTCATCCGCATTTCGAGAAAACGACGCGGGATCGCGTAGAAATGAGAGGATCTGGTTGCGGATATTCACCGGTTTTCTCCCGCGGCAAGGTAGCTGAGGAACCGTGCGGCACGATCCGTGTTCACGTCAAAAAACGCCTTGTCGACAAACCAGTTATTTCGGGCGTTCCTCTGCAAGACGCTCTGAAACAGTGGTCCCTCGAAGATCGTCCGCGGCATTTCCAGGCGCAAATTTCCCGGCTGGGCGAGGGAGGAATTTGACGGCGGTCTGATCCGGCAGGTGAATGCCGGCCAGAGGGCGGGGTTAAGGCGATTGTCTGGATCATCGTCGGTGAGGATCAAACCAAACTCGCCCGCATTGAGTTCGGCGCTTTGGCTCTCGATCGGCACGTCGAACTGAATGAAGACTTTCCCCCCTTTTTTTTGAGCATCTCGAAAATAAAGGTTCGCGAAGCATTTTCCGGAATCGCGGCGGCGTTGTGCCGGTCGCGCCAGATTGATCAGCGCGTCGAGCATCCCGGCGCGATTCTCCAGCAATTCGCAGGCAAGTAGCACGTCGAGATCGACTGCATTCAACGGGTCGAATGTGGCTTGGAACCGGAAAGGCCTTTTAGACAAACGCAGAAGCGCCTTTCCCTTGGTGGTCGCCTGTCTGTTTTGCTCCAATGTCCAATTCGTAAGAGCCTGCAAAGCAGATAGGCGATCAGCGACGTCGTTTCGCACATCGTCAAACGTCGTTCGGACCTCCCCGTTTTCGCGGAGATCGCGAACAATGTCGATCGACAGCAGCGATGAGAACGGTCTTTCAAATTGTGGTGTCGGCTTATAGGCGCGCGGATCGTCGCGGCCGAAGACGGCTTGCGAGACCTGACGAAGGTCATATGCCACGGTAACGGGCAGCGCCCATAACTGCTCGATGACCGTCCTCATCGCCGTCGCGGGCAGATGATGGACGCCACGAAACTCCGGCTCTGGCACGAGATCATCGGGCGGGAACAGCCGCACCAAGTGAAGCAGTCCGGTGCGGATCCGCTCGTCCTCTAAGTGTCGTCCGATGGCGGTCTGGAGGTTGAGGACTTCGGAAGGCTCATAAAAGAGGATGTGCGCGTAAACGGACCTATCATCATCACCGTCAACGGCCTCGTTATGGGTGTCGATAGCGGTTAGGTCGGCGATCAGGGCGGCCAGCACATCCACGATCGCCGCGATTTCGTCCCGGGTATCTCCCGACCGAGCCACTTTAATGACCTCATTCTGAATCACTCCATGGTCAATGCGACGATAGCCGAGTGCAGCTATGCGGTCGTCGACCGGATCATGGTCGACAGAAATGATGAGCGCCGCGTCAATGCGAGGCGGCATGAGATAGGTATTTTGCTCTTCAGTCCGCAGGATGGAACCGCTTGCCAGGGATGCCGCCCGATTGATCAGCAACCCTGCTCGTCTCGAAAGCGACCAGCTGATTCCAGGCGCCTGCGCCAACCCCTTTGCGGTGGCGAGGTTTCCGACTGAGGTCACGCCGAGACGCTGGAGTGATCGTTTTGCTTCATGGGTCAAACCAGCAACGGCAGAGACATCCCTTGTTGACGGAGAATTATGGTCATCGATTGCCGATCGACAGTGTTCTAAGAAGCTGCACTGCTCACATTTGAAGTAGACGTGGAAAAAGGTCCGGTCGACACCGACGCCGACCTGCTTTGCGGCGATCTCCGGAAGATGGTTCGCGCAGAAGTCGTCAACCAGACGAATGTATGGATCGAGCGCGAAGGCTTCTACCTGCCATTCGTCCGAGGAAGCTGATCCATCGTCCTTGATACGCCAAATTTCACCAGTCCTGCTGATTGAGGTATCGGAAACTTTCATTTCCTGCAGCAAAGCCTGCAGCACGCGCGCGTAAAATGCGACCTGGGTCTTGTGGAATGCCGTGGCCCGGCGGGTGGCCTTCACGTCAATAATCGTCAGTTCGGTCCGGCCGGGATAGGTCGCCGACGGCGACCGACGTATCAGGTCGGCAAGATTGCGATTGAGATAAAGGCCGGTGCCCTCCAGAAAACTGGCCGGCCCGCTCGGGCGCAGGTTCATCTGCGCAGCATAGGCTTCCGGACGTTTTCCTCTGAGGAAGGCACCAGTCAAAACCTCGCTCAGGGCATCATCCCCGAAAGAAGGCTTCAAAACGCTGCTCTCGTGCGAAAGCCGCCGGACGACCCTCTCTTCGAACTGGTTTCCCAGTATCGCCCAAGGTTTTTCCCGCACATCCTTAACAATCGGGATCGCGGCAAGTTCGACATCTGAAGAGAGTTCGTAGCGGACCTTGCGCTCGCATCGATATTGGAACCAGGATTTGATGGTAGATGCGCTGAAGCCCTTCCCCATTCTCAACTCACGCTTGCGATTCGGTTTTCCCGTTCGCACGATGCCGACCCGCGGCCGAGGACGCAAGCGCATGCTTTCATTGCAAGATTTCCGCTACGATGGCGGGGGACCTCCAACTCCTGATGGTATACCGTCAAAAGCAGTAGGTATTCTTCTTAGACACGCAAGTATCTTTCCAGATGTGAATTTGACAGACATACGACAGGTGACATACAAGTTGATTTGGTCAATCGGCAGATAAACCTAGCGGCCACCCGGCAAAAAATGGTCAAAAAAAATAGCTGATCGGGTCGCCAAAAATCGCGCTGTGTTCGCCGGAACGATCCCACAACGAGAGAGGGCGAGGAACTCCGCACTGTTCTCGGCCCTCAAAAATGTCCCTGTTGAAAGGAACACATTTGTCATGGCGATTCAGATTCCCGTCGTCAAAGGGAAGACGCTCTCGACAGAATACTGGCTGGGAAGCCTGTCGTTCTCCGCAATCTCAAAATATGTCAAACTACCGGAAAATACCGATTGGGACGAAGTCTTCGGGGGCAAGGGCGAGCAAGAGGCCCAGCGAAAGCTGAACAAGGCGCGCGTCAACAACGAGATCGTTCCCTATCTTCTCAAAAGCGATGACGCTTTCTTCTCGTCGCTGGCCCTCATTCTGGTGCCCGCCAGCGGAAACCCGCTCAAGGAAGGCCCGGATTTCAAGTTCATCCCGATCACACCTGACAGCAAGATCGGGATCCTCGAAATCGACGAGAGCATCGATATGTTTCCGGCCGACGGTCAGCATCGCACCGCCGCAATCATCGACGCTTTAAAGCAGGACAGGGCACGCATGACGTCGCAAGAAGTACCTGTCGTGCTCTTGGCTTATGTCGATAAGGATAGGTTGCGTCAGCATTTTAGTGACCTCAACCTCAATGCAAAACCGGTGTCTCAGTCGATGGGTTACGCGTTCGAAAGCCGCGACCCCATCGTCATCATTACCAAGCGGATTATGAAGGACGTCGCACTCTTCGACAAACGCGTCAATGAACTATCCAATTCGTTGGCAAGGAAGTCTCCCGACGTCATTACGATGGGCACGCTGGTGCAGGCCCATCATATTCTCCTTGAGGCCATCTACGGGCCAAAATATAAAGACGCTGAGGAAATTGCCAGTCTTCGTCAACTCGATCCCAACGAGGATCGGGTAGGCACCGTGGCGGAAAAGCTGGGTGACGTATGGGAGGTCGTTGTCGACAATCTCCCGGAATGGGACCGGTTGATGAACGGCAATGTGTCGGCGCGCGAGTTGCGTGAGGGCGACGAGGCTAAGAACACCACCGGATACGTCTTTGCTTTCGGGCTTGGCTGGCAGGCAATCGCGACTGCCGCGGCCGCTTTGATCAAAGATGAAAGAGACGACTGGTCGGAGGACCTGGCCCACTGCCTGCGTGCTGTCGACTGGCAGAAGGGCGGTCATTGGCACGGTATCGCAATGGTTGGCGACCGGGTCAACAATACAGGCCCAGGCATCAAAGCCACCGCCGGCTACATCCTGCGAAAGGGTGGGCTCGTCGCCGGTCCCGGCGAGGTCGGCGCCCTTGTCAATGCTGCACCACAAGACCCAAGCTAAATTGGACAGGTCAATCTCGACAAAGCGAGGGGGCGGCTAAACCGCCCCTTTTCGTGACTGGAGCAGCCGCGATCCGAGGTCCGAGGCGATTTTCCCGCTCCGCGGTGAGATCGGCCCGCGCCCGCTCCCGCTGGAAGGTCGCCCCGCATGTTGCGGGGGAAAGGGAGACGGACCATGGCAACTCTTGGAAAGTTCAAAAAGGAAAATGGAGTATATGAAGGGGTGATCGAGCGTATCACCTACCCGGGTTTGCCAACCCGCATTCTTCCCGTTCAGGCAAAATCTGCCACCGATGCGCCCGACTACCCCGTCTACCGCAGCCAATCCGAAGTCGGTGCCGCCTGGAAGAAGAAGACCCGGACAAGGAAGAGATACCTCGTGGGATACTCGACGACCCGGCATTCCCGCAAGCGATTTAGTGGTGCAGACTGGTCTTGGTCGGCGAGGATTACGTCCTGTTCTGGACCCGCAAATAATCCCGATTTTCGCCCGCTCCATTCGCCGGGCGGGCCTCATCTTCTGAACGAAGGACGAAAGAAACCGCCGCATCGAACGAGCGAGCTTGGAATGTCGGCAGGCTGCCGGCCTGGAGCTCCCACTTCGGCTGAAAGCCGCCAGGTATATAGATCGTCTTGACGCCAGCCTCGTTTGCCGGTCGGATGTCGCGGGTAAGCTGATCGCCAATCACATAGATTGACTGGCCGACCGTTGCCAGTTTCTTCACCCGCTCGAACATGCGTACCGTTTTTGGCGCTTCGAAGACACGATCAACGAACTCGCCGAGTTGGTGCGATTCGATCGTGCGCATCACACGCTTGCGGCTCCCTTCCGTGAAAACGACCGACGTCGCGCCGATCGAGGCAAGGTCGCGCAAACCCTTCACGACGCCGACAAGGAGCGTTGGCTGTTTTGCGATGTTTGCGAAGAACTCGCTCTCGATGTTGGCCACCACAGCACGGCCGAGACCTGAATCCGCACCGTTGCTCCAGGCACGCCGCACGGCCTCTTGAAAATCCACGCCCCGTAGCCCGAGCGTCAACGCATCGATGAGCAGGCGCGTAGGATAGCGAAGACCAAGATGATGCCTCTGAGCCAATTCCTGATCGAATTCCCGGACGAACTCTAGGCGATCGACCTCAGGACCAGTCAACTCGACGGCATGCTCGACAGCGTCTAGAAGACCCAACTGCGCTTCGGCAAAAACGCCATCCGTGTCCCAGAGGGTGTTATCCGCATCAATCAGGACCAATGGTCCCGCGCGACCCGTGTCAGGGCGAGGTGCTGCAAGGCTGGCCGTTTGCTGCCGTGGAGACATTGTTTCCACCAGTAATGCACACCGAGGAAATCGGCGTTTCTATTCGAATCACCGGATTAGACTCTTTTTTTACCGGATGCACAAAGGCAAATACGCCAGCCGTTATGATAATCCAAGAGAACAGGGCCGTGATAGCCCACGACTGGATGCGCTGCGCCGGCTCTAGAAACCTCACTTTATCAGCGACCTTAGCGGCGATCAGATAGGTTTCGACGATATAGTTCCTAAGGTATTCCGTCCGCAGTTCCGGTGCGACTTTTGTCGCATCGGCGGGGTCAACGAAGGCTTTTGCCCACCGGTTTGGCTGAGTACGCGAGATCCCCATCCAAAAAAGCATCGAGACTGGAGGCTTGTCCTTCGCGGCTGCTCTTGGATAGCGGAAGCGAGCCCTGATCGCATGAAACGTCACCAGAGCCCCAGACGTGGCGAGCAAGGCAAACGCTGCGAAGAGCAGATAACTGACGACAACCAGGCCGCTGTTGATTGCTGACCATTTATCGGCCCACGATATAATCGAGAGCGGATAGCCATCCGCGAGTCGATTGAAGGCAAGTCCGGAGAAGGCGGACATAAAGGTCAAGATGGTGAGCAACCGCGTCGCTTTTCCGTCCTGATAGTCGGTCTGGGCAGTGACTTCGTCGAGAGACTCGCGAGCGACCTTCAACGCAGCCTCAAGGGAGTCTTTGTCAGGCGCCAACTGCTTAACCTCGGCACCAATTGCTTCGATCGCTTCCTTGTCGGTAAGCGTCCGCAGCTTGCCCGGGGCGCGATTGTCGTCGGCTCGAGGAAAGAAGGAGATAGACTTACCCCTAATGGCCTCAAAAACGGCCTGGATGCACCCCAGTTTATCCTCAGCCTCTGTCGTCATGCTGCCATCAGCCCCAATCGTCGGTCGCGGTTGCGGATCCAGAACAGTACTGGAAGCGCCGCTACAACCATGATCAATTTCCCTACAACCTGTCCAGCCAGAAAATCAAGCGACCCGAATGCCAGCCAAAGAAACATCACGCTATCGACGATGAGGCCGACAATGCTGCTTGCAAAGGCCGCTTTGACCAGGCCCTTTTTCTGCAGAGGCGTGAACACCAGCAGGTCAGCGAACTCGGAGATCAGGAAGGCGCTTGCAGAGGCCAGCGCCAAAGACGGCGCCGTGAAGGTCGTCGACAGGAAAGCGCCAACAATGATCGCTCCGAGTGACCACAAAAGGCCGAGGCGCCGCTGCACCAGGTCACGTAGAACGAGCGCAAGCCCGACAAGCAGGACCCCGCTTGGTGCCGTCAGACCAAAGCCGACGGGGATGAGGCAGGGACCGTCAGGTACGCATATCGTGCCAACATGGCCAATCATATAATTGGCGAGCGGGATGCAGGCGGCGAAGCCAGCCAGAAAAATCCCGCCCTCAATCCACTGTCTGTTTCGCGTATTCATCCCGCTCTCCTTGTCACACTTCTTCCGCGACGAACTTTTCATAGCCTTTCGCCCGCAGGTCGCAGGCCGGGCATGTGCCGCACCCGTAACCCCAATCATGACGCTCGCCGCGCTCGCCGAGATAGCAGGTGTGGCTGTCCTCGACGATGACATCCACCAGTGCCCGGCCGCCGAGATCCTTGGCCAATTGCCAGGTCTGCGCTTTGTCGATCCACATCAGCGGTGTATCGATCACGAACCGCTTTTCCATTCCGATATTGAGTGCCACCTGCAAGGCTTTGATCGTATCGTCGCGGCAATCGGGATAGCCGGAATAATCCGTCTCACACATGCCGCCGACGATATGCTTCAAGCCGCGCCGATAGGCCAAAGCCGCCGCAAAGGTCAGGAAGATCAGATTGCGGCCCGGCACGAACGTGTTCGGAAGCCCAGATTCGGCGATTTCGATCTGCATGCCACTCGTCAGCGCCGTGTCCGAGATTTCACCGAGTGCGGCGAGCGATATCGTGTGATCATCCCCAAGGCGATCTGCCCACACAGGATTAAGCTCGCTCATTTTAGCGCGCAACGCGTCTCGGCATTCGAGTTCGATCCGATGGCGCTGACCATAATCGAAACCAACGGTCTCCACGCGCTCGAAGCGGTCGAGCGCCCAGGCCAAGCAGGTCGTTGAATCTTGGCCGCCCGAAAATAGCACCAGTGCAGTCGTCGACATCGCCCGATTCCTTTTAATTGCCTTCAAATTCCGCCCAGCAGGATGGCGTTTCGAATACCTTCACGGAATTCAGTTCGTCGAGCAGCGGCTTGACCTTCTGCCAAATCCAGACAGCGATATTCTCCGCCGTCGGGTTTTCGAGACCGTCGATATCGTTGAGTGTATGATGATCGAGGCTTTCGAGAACCGGCCCGAAAACTTTCTCCACATCAAAGAAGTCGATCACAAATCCAGTTTGTGGATCAACGGAGCCTTTGAGCTGTAGTTCGACCCGATAAGAATGCCCATGCATGCGATGGCATTTGTGCGTTGTCGGCACATTCGGAAGTCTGTGGGCCGCCTCAAATGTAAATGCCTGTGTGATTCTCATGGGATCCCGATCATTTTGTGTGTCTGCAAGCTGAGTCGCCAGCGGGGATTTTCAAGACAAAATGCCGTCACTGCCGCGATATTCTCGATCTGATATGGCCCGTCCATCGGCTGCAGGAAGTAATGCTCGAAGGTGACGTCGGGGAGATCGTCGGGAAGCAATTGCGCTTGCGGGTAAACCAGTTTCAGTTCGCTGCCGGATTTGAGATTGAGTGGCGCGCCGGCCTTCGGACTGACGCAAATCCAATCGATGCCATCCGGCGGGTCGATCGTTCCATTGGTCTCGATTGCGATCTCGAAACCGTGTTCGTGGACCGCCGCAATCAGCGCATCGTCGATTTGCAGAAGAGGTTCGCCGCCGGTGAAGACGACATAGCGCCTGCTCTCCACGTTCCCCCATGTCCGAGCGATCGCCGAAGCAAGCTCGCCGGCGTCACGAAACTTGCCGCCGCCTTCGCCATCTGTCCCGATGAAGTCCGTATCGCAGAACTGGCACACCGCCTTATGTCGGTCTTCCTCGCGGCCGGTCCAAAGATTGCAACCAGAAAAACGGCAAAATACCGCGGCGCGGCCAGCTTGGGCACCTTCTCCCTGGAGCGTCTTGAACAACTCCTTGACAGAATAGGTCATGATAGGCCCACCAGTTTTCGCGGAGCAGTCTCGGATGTATCTGTCGCCTGGCTACGGCGGCGCTTGATGTCAGCTCGAACAATGCCAACCAGGTACTGCGCAAGCGTGACGATGTCGCGATTGACGTTCTGAACAGACTTCCAGTTGCGCCTGTCGTTTTCGCCGAAGTTCCATTCCCCCGACGTCCAGGCTGTGTTGTCGATCAGGCAGGCGAGGCCCTTGGAAAACTCATCTGACGTTCTTGCCCCGTCAAGCAAAGCCAACAGTTCCATGACATAGCCAAGAGACATGATTCCTGCGCCATGCACGAGCCGAGAGGTCTTCGGCGTGTGATCGACCCATTCTTTTCGGAAAACGTATTGCACAGCGCCATAGAAATCGCTGATCAACTTGAAGCAAAGATCGGCGCCGTCGGGCTCGCGAATAAGTTCGCGCATGACACCGTCGCTCAGCGAATTGATGATTACACGCTGGATCGCGGTGTCCCTGATAATGCCGGTCGGGTTGGTGTGTTGATACACCTGTCCTTTCAGCAACGACTTTTCGTCATAGTTCAAGCGTGCAGCGATATCTGCGGCAGCGGACCGGTCGCCGAGGCGGCGGGGCAGGCCTGTGACGGTTGGCAGCAGTTCGTAAATCAGCGACTTCGGCAGCGGCCGGGTATTGTTGATCAACACGAACTGCCGGCGGAGTTCTTCGTCGTCGCGGCAGATGATCGCGGACACGAAGACCTGGAAATCTTTCTCGTGGACCTGCCCGAGTGCTGTGAGCCGCTGTTGCCCGTCGACTACCATGCCGGGTGCTCCGCCGGCGATGTCGATTTCAACCGTGCAGCGTCCGTCGGCGCTTTGATCGAATACCTGGACGCTGTTTGTAAAAGCAACGACGATCGGGTTCGGCAAAATTGCTTCCGGCTTTTCCAGATAATCACGGATCTCACGAATATGGCCGGCGATTTGTGGACGCTGAAAACCGCTGAGCGCGCCTGCATCATCGCGCGCAACCCGCTCGATAACGGCAAACTTCTGGAGATCAGACGCTAGCGCTGCAAATGAAAGAACTGTGTGCGCTTCGCTCTGTCTGGCTCTGATCGCTTGGAATTTCAATGTTGTCATTTCGGCCACTATTGCTTGGGAGTTGGTCGACCAGGGCATCGTAGACGCCCAGATTGTGAATGCCGCGCCGCTTGTTTCGATTGCTCGCTCGAAAGATCACGACTTCGATCGAAAGCGCGGAACAAATGGGGCAACTGCACCGCTTCCAAGGCCTATCACGAAGCGTTCGCTCATAGCGATCGCGAAGGTCCTTGACTGCCTTGGCGCCGGGTAGTTCGTCGATCGTCGTCCCCATGACCGCGGGCGTGGCATAGGCTAAGACGCTGTCGAGCGTCTCTTCCAGTTGCGCTTCGCCGCGATCGTAGGAGCGGAGAGCCGCGAGTGCGGTTTTCTCCATAGAAACAAGCCGCTCTTGGTTGAGTGAGCCGCGCTTTGCAAGCCGCTGCAGCTTGGGGTTCTCAAGCGCCTGAGGCACGCGGATGGCTGTGTAGTATTCGAGTTTACCGCTCTTTGTCGGAAGGAAGTAGTTCGCTTTTGCATCCTTGAACGCGCGGATCAACGGCGACGTCGTGTCGAAACTGGTGATGTTAAAAGAGCCAAACGTATGGATCTCATCAGCTTTCGCAAAACCTAGAATATGAAGGCGGGTACTTTGCGGAATGGCGGCTCGGATCGCCGTTAGGCAGGATTTGATCTGCGCCGCCTTCAGGGGAACGGTACCGCCAAGGGCCAGATAATCGTAACCCATCGCGACTAGACGGCGCGCGCTCTCGGCCATGCTTCCAGGGGACCAGCCTTGGATGACGCCCATCGGCGTGAAGCGGTTTGACATATGCTGCGTTGCCGTCCGAAACGCGGCCGCATTCTCAAGCGTGATCTCAAATCGCCGGCGTGCTTCTTCAGTGCCGCCTTCAAACCCGGTAAGGCTCTCGTCGAAATCGAAAATGATATGGTCGACCGAGCAGCCGTGGGTAAACCGCGCATCGTCGTAAAATTCAGCCGTGTCCTCCGGTGTGTAAGGAGGCTTATCTTCCTTATGATATGTAAACGCGCCGCAATCGCCAAAGATCGGCAGATGTTGGAATGCTGGCTTGTCGAGGCGGAGAAACTCCCGCGCGCCTACCCGCCGGAAGCGCATTGACTGTGCTTCCGTATATTTTCCGCCCACTGCCGCGCCGCCAACGATGCCGCGGGAAACGAGTATGCCTTTGTATGGGGCGTATCCCATGATCTCGTGCGGATAAGCGTCATCCCAATAGGGCGTGCGGCCCTCAGAATAGCGGTCCCGGAGAAAATCGTAACCTGGATCGACGTGATCGAGACTGTCGGCAAAAATGAACTTCATCGTGTCGGCCTCGATAGCTTGCGGTCGAGTTGCATCAGGTGCTCAGCAAGCAGTCGGTTGTGCTGCGGGGTGCCCTGGATCTCATTCCACTGGAGGCCAAGCCCCTCCCAAGTTCCTTCCGTCCAAGCGCAAAGGGGCGCGATCCGATGCAGCGCCTCCCTGACTTCGGCCTCCGGCGTCGCAGAACTATCGGCACGCAACATCACCTGATCCATCAAAGCGCCCATTGCCTTGATGCCAGCAGAATGCATCAGCCGGCTTTCCGTCGGTTGTTTGCCCCATGCCTCCTGAAATACGTCGCGGACGGCCGTCCAGTATAGGGCAAGTGCCTCGTACATCGCGTCGGGATCATAGGCTTCCGCCGAAAGCTTATACTGGTGCAGAGCCCCATGAGGGCCCTTGAGGTTTTGCTTGATCGCATCAATCAAAGCCGTGTCGTTGACGACGCTCTGCTCATCACCGGCATCGGAGGCACGTCGGATCAAGCGGTAGAATGGCGACTTCTGTTGCCGATTGAGAAGATTGCAAAGTTCGCTCGGCAAACGATTGGCGGCAAGGTCCTTTGGCAGGAGTGACCCGACTTCAGGGAGCAGCTCGTTGATCAGCCGGACGTCCAGCGCTTTGACCTTGTTGACCAGGATAAACTGTTCCCGATGGACCTGCACATCCTGTGAAACAAAGCCGACAACCGGCACGGGGAAACGACTGTCTTTGGCTTTTGCAAGCGCCAGGGACCGCTGTTGGCCGTCGACGATCCAAGCGGCTCGCTTGCCGTCCTCAAAAAGCGGAATATTCAACGTGCCTGAAACGCCGACTTCCGAAAGCCCTTTTGGCTTCGGGCCGCGTGAGACGTCAAATGTCACGTCGGATGAAAGAGCAAGGGTAATAGCGTTCGGGAAGAGGACCGGGCCACTGTCTAGAAACTCAACGATGGCCTTGACGTGGCTTTTGATTTCCTTGCGCTGGAAGCCCTTCAGGTCCTTTTCATCGCGATGGATACGACTGATGTTGGCAATCCGCGTCAGATCCGAGCCATGCAGGAAAAACGCATAGACGTCGATACGATCGCCTTGTTGCGTTTTGACCGCCCGAACCATCAGATTGTCTTTGACGCTCTTCATAGCGCCCTCTCTTCGCGGATCTCCGCCGTTAATCTGGCAAATCGCTTCTGCTCGCAGGCGATATTCAACTCATCTCGCAATATCCGAAGCAGCTTTGTCGACCGACCATCGGCGCGCGACCAGTGCTCCCGGACGATGGATTTAAGATCAGAATCCGACATCCGCGTGCCCAACTTGGAAGAAGGGCGATCCCATCCGGCAAGCGCGATCTCAACGAGTTCGGCATGATCTTTGGCTGTTGCAAGTGGCGCAGTTGCCAGGCCGTTCTCGACAAAATGGCGAACGGCACGGGACGCGAAATCAGACCGGGTGCCGGGCAGCGTGCTTTGCGGGCCGTCCAGGCGGTCATCATAAGGAAGTCTGACACCCTCCAGACGAGGGTTCAGATCGGGCACGTCGCGACCGCCGACAATCCTTATCCTCTCACACAATGCGTCCGAAACGCCCTGAAGGGCCGGAGCCACCATTCTCAAATAGGGGGACGGAAGTGCGATTATGATGAGGCCGCTTGATCTGTCGAACAGGTCGTTCATCGTCTTGTGCCCGCCAAGCGCCGCCCACCAATCGGCGTCGCCATGATCCTGGAGTTTGTCCAGGATGCAATCTTGGCTGCCTTTGGAAACCGTCAGATTATAAGAGGGTATGTCTTGCTGGCTGTGGATGAGGCCGAGCCCGGCCGATACGATATGGAGTTCGGCCTGCGCGGAATCCGCCGCTTTTTTCGCTTCCACAAATGATCGGCCGCAATAAATATCCTTTGCCGGAGCCACGGTCTCGACAGTTGCAACCTTCGCCATCCAGGTCTCGGCCACTTGCCCTACCGTGCCGATCGGCAAATCTCGGGCGCACAGCAAAGGATTGGGGGTAACCCGCTTTCTTTGCGTGCAGGCGGTGAGGATTACGGGCATAATGGGCGTCTCTGTGGGCGTCACCCATTTACTGGAGCAACCTATGTCGGTAGTGACATAACTGCGCTGCAGCATTCAGGTCAATACAGAAACTGCACCCGGTCTTTGGTCTCCCCAAGAAACTGCACTCTTGATTTTCGACATCGCAGTTATTGCTGGCTGGCAAGATGGCTGCGAAAAATCACTCGACCGCTGTTGCCCGGCTCGAGACGAGCGCGGCCCCCATGGGAACCACGGTTGCGATAGCGCGAACGACCTTTATCTCTCGATTCTCTTTTGATGGCCCCGCTTAGGCTTGGTGCGCACACGGGTGCATCGAACCGACAGATCTGCGGACGCTTGAATCAGCCGACCTGCTCCACCGCCAACCTACCCGATGGCAGTGGCTTGATCAGCGACTTTGCGGAAACGGTCGGATCAAGCCAGTCGGCCCAGGCACTGCGATCCAGGATGACGATCTGACGGTCGTGGTAAGGGGCGATGTCCGGCCCCGGCTCCATCGTCAGCATGGTGAAGGCCTGACCGGCTTCCGGCGTCTCACGCCAGATGCCGGCAATGCAGAAGATCGGCTCGTCCTTCTTCGTGAACAGCCATTTGTCCTTGCGCTTCTTTTTCGGGTCCTTTGAGTCCGTGAACTCGTAGAACCCGTCGGCGATGATCAAGCAGCGGTTGGAATTGAACTCCCGGCCATCCGACCGGAAATTATACACCGGACGCTTGTTCGGCCCCGGCCAGCTCCAGCGCCGCTGCACCAACTCGACCTCGTCACGGGCACCGTCGATTGACCTGGCGATAGGGCCGACGTCGGTGATCTTGATGTCCTCACGTGCTTCAAGATTGGGCGCGCCTTCACCGAAAAGGATCTTGATCTTGAGGTCGGCGAAGTCCTCGACAATGGAGGCGACATCCACCATCAGCCGATAATCGTTGCACATGTATCCTCCGCTTCGGTTCGGATTGTTTCAATGCTGTGTTCCTGCTATGTTCTGCATACTATGAGCGCGAAGGTTTTCCAGTCCGACGCCCCGCTCGACGAGCGCCGCGTCATCATAAGACGCCATGACGGCGAAGTGGAGATGGTGGAACTGCCATGGGGGCTTCGTCCTCGCGATGGCGGTCCGCGCGCAGTGAATGTTGTTCGTTCGGAAGGCCGGACTTTTCCGACCCACCGATGCCTGGTGCCTGCTTCCGAGTTTTGCCATCGGAACTTCAGTTTCTCGCTCGCCGACGGCGACTGGTTCTATTTCGCGGGGATCTGGCGGCCCGCGGCCACGGATTGGCCTGAGGCCTACGCCATCCTGACGATTGAGGCAAACGCGGATATCGCGCCGCTCCACGACCGGCAGATGGCGGTCCTCTCCCGCGATCAGCGGATGGCTTGGCTCGACGCACTTGTGCCTGAGGACGAAATCCTGCGGCCCCCGCCGGCGGGGACATTTCGGGTCAGGCGCCATTCAACCCCTCCTGTTCAGACAATGCTCGCCGTCTAAAGCGCCAGCCGCAGCTGCGGTTCCGCGACAGGTACTCGCCGTTCCAGCGAAGACAGCGACACGCCAAGCAGACGTATCCCTTTTCGCGTCGGGAAGAGGGGCGCGAGAAGCAGGCCCACCACGTCCTCGAGATCGCCGATTGCCGGTAGTGCTGATGGAACTGTCTTGCTGCGGGTGATCTGGCTGAAGTCGGCATATTTGACCTTGAGGGTCACGGTCTTGGCGCCAATTTCATTGGCCTCGCAGTAGCTCCAAACCTTTTCGATCAGCGGCTGCAGTCCCTCGCGCGCCGGTTCGAAGGAATGGATGTCCTCAGCGAACGTGTCTTCAGCGCCGACCGATTTCCGCACCCGGTCCGGCTTGACCTGGCGATTGTCGATGCCGCGGGCGATCCCGTAGAAATACGGTCCCGACTTCCCGAAATGTTGCGTCAGAAAATCGAGCGTCTGCTCCTTGAGATCAGCGCCGGTCTCGATCCCAAGCCGATGCATCTTCTCAGTGGTCGCCGGCCCGACACCGTGGAATTTCTTGACGTGAAGCTTTTCGACGAAGGCGGGGCCGTTCTTCGGGGTGATGACGGCCTGGCCGTTCGGCTTGTTGAGGTCACTGGCCATCTTGGCCAGGAACTTGTTGTAGGAGATTCCCGCCGACGCGTTGAGCCCCGTCGCCGCCTTGATCCTCGCGCGGATTTCCGCGGCGATCTCCGTAGCGATTTCCATACGTTTGAGATTGTGCGTGACATCGAGATAGGCTTCGTCGAGCGAGAGTGGCTCGATCAGCGGCGTATACTCGGCGAAAATCGCGCGGATCTGCAGCGAGACGGCCTTGTAGACGTCGGATCGGGGCCTGACGAAGACCAGATCCGGGCATTTCCGCTGGGCGGTCACGGACGGCATGGCCGAATGAACGCCGAATTTTCGCGCTTCGTAGCTGGCGGCCGCCACCACACCGCGGGCGGCAGGACTACCGACGGCAACCGGCAATCCTCGCAGTTCGGGATTGTCGCGCTGCTCGACCGACGCGTAGAAGGCATCCATGTCGACATGGACGATATTGCGCGGTCGATCGCTGCCTTCATCGTTCATCATGATCTGACTCTGCCATGCGGTTCATGACCCAGACATGGGACGTGCGCGCCGCATTTGTCGCCCTACGGCGCCAGCGAGCAATCCTGTGAGAAAAAATTCCCTTTTCTGCCATCGATTTGAATCCGTTCGCGGAATCACCGGATTCGCCTGGCCGCTCAACTTTCGCGGGCCGAGCGCACATTGACTCGTTTTCACTTTGAGAACAAATACAGAACATAATCCTGTTTCGCAAGTCAAAACGGGTTGCCGTCAGAAGGAGATCATGACTTCAGCAGTCGCCTCAAAAGCAGTTCTCAACGAGTTGCGCGAGAAGATCGCTAACTTGGAAGGCTCCGGTCTGTGCCATCGAAGCGTTTTGCCGTTCGGAGTGGGCGAGATCGATGCGCAGCTACCGGGAGGTGGATTAGCTTATGGCGCGCTGCATGAGGTGGCTGGCGGCGGAAACGGGGCGATCGACGGGGCGGCCGCTGCACTCTTCGTCGGCGGCATCGCCGCTCGCACCACTGGCAAGGTGGTCTGGTGCCTGACGCGCTTTGACCTCTTCTTCCCGGCGTTCGCCCAGATCGGCCTTCACCCCGACCGTGTCATCTTCGTCGAGGGCGACAGGGAAGAGACGGTGCTCGCAAGCTTCGAAGAGGCTTTGCGCTACGGCGGCCTCGGCGCTGTCGTCGCCGAGCTCGTGCGCCTCCCGATGACGGCATCGCGCCGCCTGCAGCTTGCAGCGGAGAAGTCAGGGACATTGGGTTTGGTCGTCCGCCGATGGAGGCGGCCGACCGAGGCCTCCGACTTTGGCATGCCGACGGCTGCGGCGACCCGTTGGCGCATCTCGGTGCTGCCATCCGAACCGCTTGCCGTTCCCGGGATCGGGCGGGCGCGATGGCTGGCAGAGCTGATGCGGGTCAGGGCCGGCGAGGGAGGTGAATTCATCATCGGAGCATGTGATGGCCAGGGTCGTATCTGTCTTTCTTCCGACGCTGCCGACCGACCGGATCAGGCGGGCCGATCCCGCGCTTTGCGTTGAAACGCCCCTGGTGGTGATCGCCAGGAGCGGTTCGAAGCGTTGGATTGCGGCGGCCGATCAGGCGGCGACAAAACTCGGCCTTCGCGTCGGCATGGCGGCGGCGAAGGCGCAGGCGCTGGTGCAGCGCCTGATCATGATCGATGCGGATCCGGCGGCGGACCTTCAAGCGCTGGAGCGGCTCACGCTCTGGGCCTTGTCGCAATATTCGCCCGTCGTTGCCATGGATTCTCCCGATGGCATCGTCATGGACACGGAAGGTGCCGACCATCTTCAGGGCGGCGAGGAACTGATGCTGTCGGGTCTCGTCAATCGCTTGCGCGGTCGAGGTCTCGCCGCCCGTGCGGCGATCGCCGACACATGGGGTGCCGCGCATGCGCTCGCCCGGACCAGCAGCCGGGAGACGGTCATCGTCGCGCGCGGCGAGACCGACAAGGCCGTGAACCGGTTGCCTCTCTCGTCGCTGCGGCTGTCGCCCGAGACCGTAGCAAGCCTGCGGACCCTCGGCTTCGCCACCGTCGGCGATCTCGCCGGCACCCCACGGGCGCCGCTGACCCTGCGCTTCGGCCCCGAGCTCGGACGGCGTCTCGACCAGATGTTCGGACGTGTCGCCGAACCCATTGATCCGATCCGCCCGGCGGAACTTGTCGAGGTCCAAAAATCCTTCGCCGAACCGATCGGAGCACCGGAGACGATCGAGAAATACGTCACCCGCCTCGTGCGCCAGCTCTGTCAGGAGCTCGAAAAGCGTGGCCTGGGCGTCCGCGGTGCCGACCTCATCATCCACCGCGTCGATAACACGATGCAGGCGCTTCGGGCTGGCACGGCCAAACCCGTCCGCGACATTGCCTGGCTGACAAAACTGTTCCGCGATCGCATCGAAAGGATCGAGCCCGGTTTCGGCATCGAGAAGCTCAGCCTGGCCGCGATCATCGCCGAACCGCTGATCGAAGCACAGTCGGCCTCACCGCTTGTTGAGGAGCAGATCACCGACGTGACGCCGCTCATTGATGTCCTCGGCAATCGCGGTGGCCAGCGGATTTTCCGTGTCGCGCCGGTCGCAAGCGATGTCCCGGAACGCTGCGTCCAGCGCATCGCCCCCACGGCCGAAGAGGACGGCGCCACGTGGCCGATGCATTGGCTGAGGCCGCCCCGGCTTCTGGCGCGTTCCGAACTGATCGAAGTGATTGCCCTGCTCCCGGATCATCCGCCGGTCTCATTTATCTGGCGCGGCAAGCGGCGCCGGGTGAAGCGTGCCGACGGTTCCGAGCGGATCTTTGGCGAATGGTGGAAACGCAGTGCCGAATGGATCGCGGTGCGCGATTACTTCGTCGTCGAGGATGACGCCGGCGAGCGCTTCTGGATTTTTCGATCCGGTGATGGCGTCGATGCGGAAACCGGATCGCACAAATGGTTCCTGCATGGAGTGTTTGCGTGATGCGCTACGCCGAGCTTCAGGTTACCACGCATTTCTCGTTCCTCCGCGGCGCGAGCTCGGCCGAGGAACTGTTTGCGACCGCAAAACGCATGGGCATCGAAGCGCTTGGCGTCGTCGACCGCAACAGCCTCGCCGGCATCGTCGGGCGCTCGAGGCCTCGCGCACCACGGGCCTGCGGCTCGTCGTCGGCTGCCGCCTCGATTTGTCCGACGGCATGTCGATCCTCGTCTATCCGACCGACCGCGCCGCCTATTCCCGGCTGACGCGGCTGCTGACCTTGGGCAAGGGCCGGGGAGGCAAAGCAAAGTGCATCCTGCATCTCGATGACGTGGCGCTCTATGCCGACGGACTGATCGGCGTCCTGGTGCCGGACATGCCGGATGACGCCTGCGCTGTGCAGCTCAGGAAAATGGCCGGCGTCTTCGGTGACCGCGCCTATGTCTCGCTCTGCCTGCGTCGGCGCCCGAATGATCAGTTGCGGCTACACCAGCTCTCGAACCTTGCGGTGAAGCACGGGGTGAAGACGGTCGTCACCAATGATGTGCTGTTTCATGAACCCGGCCGCCGGCAGCTGCAGGATGTCGTCACCTGCATTCGGACCAGGAAGACGATCGATGATGTCGGCTTCGAGCGCGAGCGGCACGCCGATCGTTATCTGAAGCCGCCGGAAGAAATGGCTCGTCTCTTTCCCCGGTACCCGGAAGCGCTGGCGCGCACGGAGGAGATTGTTGACCGGTGCAGGTTCTCGCTCGAAGAGTTGGTTTATCAATACCCGGAGGAGGCGCTGATCCCGGGCATGACCGCCCAAGAGTCGCTCGAGCACTGCACCTGGGAGGGCGTCAAGACACGTTATCCCGAGGGCCTGCCTGACCATGTCGAGAAGACCATTCGGCATGAACTCGCTCTGATCGAGACGATGCGCTACGCGCCTTATTTCCTGACCGTCTTCTCGATCGTCCGGTATGCCCGATCGCAGGGCATTCTCTGCCAGGGCAGGGGGTCGGCCGCCAATTCCGCCGTCTGCTATGTGCTCGGCGTCACCTCGATCGACCCCGACACCAATGATCTCCTGTTTGAGCGGTTTGTCTCCCAGGAGCGCGACGAGCCGCCCGATATCGATGTCGATTTCGAGCACGAACGGCGCGAGGAGGTCATCCAGTGGATCTACAAGACCTATGGCCATGACAAGGCCGCGCTCTGCTCGACCGTCACGCGCTATCGCGCCAAGGGCGCTATTCGCGATGTCGGCAAGGCGCTCGGTTTGCCGGAGGATCTGATCAAGGCGCTATCATCAGGCATCTGGTCCTGGTCGGAGGAGGTGAGCGAGCGGCACGTGCGCGACCTCGGTCTCAATCCGGAGGACAGACGTCTCGCCTTGGCCTTGCGACTTGCCCAGCAGTTGATGGGCGCACCGCGCCATCTGGGTCAGCATCCCGGCGGCTTCGTGCTCACCCATGACCGGCTCGACGACCTGGTGCCGATAGAGCCGGCGACCATGGCCGACCGGCAGGTGATCGAATGGGACAAGGACGACATCGAGGCGCTGAAATTCATGAAAGTCGATGTGCTGGCCCTCGGCATGCTGACCTGCATGGCCAAGGCGTTTGCCCTGATCCGCGAGGACAAACATGAGCATCTCGACCTTGCGACGATCCCGCAGGAGGATCCGGCGACCTACGCGATGATCCGCAAGGCGGATACGCTCGGCACCTTCCAAATCGAAAGCCGCGCCCAGATGTCCATGCTGCCACGCATGAAGCCGAGGACCTTCTACGATCTCGTCATCCAGGTGGCGATCGTCCGCCCCGGGCCGATCCAGGGCGACATGGTGCATCCATATCTGCGCCGGCGCGAGGGCAAGGAGAAGGTCGAGTACCCGACACCCGAACTGGAGGCGGTCCTCCACAAGACACTGGGAGTGCCCCTGTTTCAGGAGTCGGCAATGAAGGTGGCGATGGTCTGTGCGGGGTTCACGGGCGGCGAGGCCGACCAACTGCGGAAATCCATGGCGACCTTCAAGTTCACGGGTGGCGTTTCGCGCTTCAAGGACAAGCTCGTCTCCGGAATGGTCCGGAACGGCTATACGCCAGAATTCGCCGAGAAGACATTCAGCCAGCTCGAAGGCTTCGGCTCCTACGGCTTTCCTGAAAGCCACGCCGCCTCTTTCGCGCTGATCGCCTACGCCTCCAACTATGTGAAATGCCATTTTCCGGACGTCTTCTGTGCGGCGCTTCTGAATTCGCAGCCGATGGGCTTTTATGCCCCTGCGCAGATCGTCGCCGATGCCAGGAAGCACGGCGTCGAGGTCCGTCCCGTCTGCATCAACCGCTCGCGCTGGGACTGCACGCTGGAGCAGATCGAAGGCACCGACCGGCATGCGGTGCGGCTCGGCATGCGTCTGGTGCGCGGGTTGGCGACCGCCGACGCGGCGCGGATCGCCACCGCGCGCGCCGACGAGCCCTTCGCATCCGTCGACGACATGTGGCGTCGATCCGGCGTTCCGGTCGCCTCACTCTTAGAGCTTGCCGAAGCCGATTCCTTCCTGCCGTCTCTCTGTCTCGAGCGACGCGATGCGCTCTGGGCAATCAAGGCGCTCCGCGACGAGCCGCTGCCTCTGTTTACCGCCGCGGCGGAACGGGAGGCGCGGGCGATCGCTGAGCAGCAGGAGCCGGAAGTCGAGTTGCGGCAGATGACTGAGGGCCACAATGTCGTTGAGGATTACGGTCATACCGGCCTGACACTCCGGCAGCACCCCTTGAGTTTACTGCGGGGCGACCTCGCCAAGCGTCAGATCGTAACCTGTGCCGAAGCGATGACGGCGCGTGACGGGCAATGGCTGATGGCCGCCGGCCTGGTGTTGGTGCGTCAGCGACCAGGCTCTGCGAAGGGCGTGATGTTCATCACTATCGAGGACGAGTCCGGTGTGGCCAACGTCGTCGTCTGGCCAAAGCTCTTCGAGCGGTCGCGCAGGGTGGTGCTCGGCGCCAGCATGATGGCGATCAATGGCAGGATCCAGCGGGAAGGGGAGGTGGTGCACCTGGTCGCCCAGCAGCTCTTCGATCTCTCGACCGACCTGTCGAGCCTTGCCGAGCGCGACGGCTCATTCCGGCCGCCGACGGGCCGGGGTGACGAGTTCGCCCATGGCTCTCCGGGAAGTCCGGATTCGCGCGAGCGGCCGGTTCCCGGTGTGCGGGCGCGGGATATGTTCGTGCCGGATCTTCATATCAATACGCTGAAGGTCAAAAGCCGGAATTTTCAGTGATCCGGAGGCGGCGACGGAGTTTGCCCGTCTTTCCCTGCAATTGTTATGTAATGCTGCCCCGCAGTGAAGCCGGCGTCAACTGATTTCAAACCGAAGCAAAGCTTCCGTCGTTTCACCTATCGGAATTGTAAACAGTCTCGTTCAGTACCTCGTCGCGTGCAGAACGAGTGCGAGCGCCGAAACTACCAGGCATCCACCAGTTGGGTTCGTTGCCGAGCAGCAACTGGAAAAAGCCTGCGGCATAATCCGAATCTTCGCGGGCATTCTCCCGGAATGACCACCAGCTTCGTAGATCATCGACGATCTGGCTGACATGAACATCTCTGTGAAATTCCTGACCCATCGTGGCAGCATAGACCGTCAGACAAAACGTCGTCGCGACATATCCTTCTGGCCAGAACGCTTCCGGTGATATCGGATCAACGTTGGCAGGAGGGCGCGTCGCCTTTACGGGCATGTCCGCGACCAACTCGCGCAGTACGAGAGACGGCACAAACTCAAAAAATTCACGTCGTTCCGTGCTCTCCTTCGGCTTCTGACGATCGATACTATCAAGCCAGCGAACAAAGGCTCCCGCGAGCTTGACGTCATCGATCGAGAAGGCGCAAGCCATTGTTTCGCCGCAGAACACCGCGTGTGCATGAAACGCTTCCTTGAACCAACGAAATTGCCTGACCGCTATCCTTAGCGGCTTGTTAGTCCGGGGTAGATTGTGCACCGATCGCGACAAATCAAACATGGCTGGCGCACCGTTCAAAAAGCGCGGCCAACGCGGACGCATCGCGTTTCTGATAAGAATCCATGATCTTCTCTCGAAGGGCGACCGCTATGTCCGTTGCGGCGAAGATCATCGCTTCTCTATCAGCATCATCCTGTTCCGCTAATAGTGAAAGCATCCCGGCGAAAACCGCGACGACAATTAGCTCCGGGCGTGTCACGAGTGATCGGTTGTCTATTTGATCAATTGTGATTGAGCCTTCATCCGCAAGGAGCACCGTTAATTGTGCTGCAAGGTGGTAGACGTCATGGGACGCAGCCATTCGGCCAAAGGCCCTTAGAGCCGCGCTTTGATTGATAAGCGTTCTTCTAGCGCCGAGACGGCCCAATACAATCTTCGTTGTCTCATAGAAAGCGATCGAAAACTCGTATTGCGGCCGCGCAGAAGCAATAACATCGCTGAAGCTTTTGATTTCTGCTGAATCGTCGACCACTGAATGCGCTAACTTGCACGCGATTTGATCAACGTTGCGCGCGAACACTTCGATCTCGCCAAGAGCGGAAAGGGCGATCTCCGATGCCGGTGCCGGGAGTCGCCGTGGGGCTGTCTCCTTTACTGTGTCACGCCCCTTTCTGAGCGTATAACGCAGCGATCGGAGTACATCTTTCAAACGCGTCGTCGTTTGTGGAGCGAAATCGGGCGACATACCAACCTACCTCAGTGCACCTGTCAGAGCCGCTACATCATACTGCAATTGACGCCTCGGTGTAGCCTTAATGAATGCATGAGTCGCATCGTAATTGGCCACGCCAGCCTGGCTTCCCAAGCCGGTGGCGTTCAACGCGGAGGACGCTTGGCCGAGTTCGACTGCATCCTGAGGCGACAATCCTTTTGCCAGGCCGCTCGCGAACCCGCCATTGAAGCAGTCACCGCACCCGCATGTGCACTTCACATCGACTTGAAATGCCGGCGAGTGAAACTCTAGGCCCGATTCGTCATGGTAGTAGGCGCCCTCTGCTCCCAACGTCAGAATCACACATTTCGCCCCTCTGCCAAGCAGGAAATCCGCAAGATCTTTGTTGTGGGTCAACCCCGAAAGCGCCTGAGCTTCTTCTTCAGAGGGAAGAAAGTAGTCCGTGTAGGGCAGAAGAGCTTCGACTTTGGGGAGATCGGCGGATGTCGAAGCGAAGACGTCGAGCGTCGTAATGACGCCGCGCCGACGCGCTTCAGCCATGATTTCTGCAGTACGACCACAGTCATCCATCCGGTTCATCAGACCGACACCGCCGACATGCAGGATTTTAGTGTCAAGAACGCGATCAATTTCGGAATCCGACACGAAGAATGCATCGGTGGCACCGCGCTTGTGGAGTGCCGGCCGCTGGCCGTTCGGTCGAGTCGTCACGATTGAGCAGGACGTTGAGTAGCCCTCGTAGCGTCGCATCATCGTGGTGTCTACGTCGAACGACTGGAGCTTCATCCGGACCCAATCGCCCATGTCATCATAACCAACTCCGCCGACCGCCTGCACTTTAAGGCCGTATTTGGCGGCCACAATGGCGGCGGAACCTGCCGCGCCGGATACGGCCAGGGTAAAGTCTTCCACGAACAGAGTCTGCCCAGCCGGCGGGATTTCCGTAACCGGTCGGCAAAGAGCGTCGAAAGTGTAAAAGCCGACGCAACTGAAATCAAAGGTCGCCGACATCACTGAGCTCCGATCCTGTTGCCGTCACCGTCGAAATAGTAGAGCCGACCAGGATCAAATCCGATCGATACGCTGGAATCAATCTTCGCGCGGAAATCTCGGCCGGCTTTGATTTCGAAGGTCTTCTCTGGAGTACGGACCGACAGGTAAGTGATATCGCCGGTCGGCTCTACGCCGTAGACCGTGCCTTGGAGATTCTCGCCGCCGACCACGCAATCCTCCGGCCGAAAACCGAGCGTGACCTGACCGGACAGCTCGGCAGGGCAGGCGACCTTCACGCCAGGAGCCGAGAAGACTCCACCTTGCGCCACCCCCGATACCAAATTCATCGGGGGCGATCCGATGAATCCCGCGACGAAGGTATTCGCCGGATTCGAATAGATCTCATCGGGGGTTCCGATCTGCTGGATTATCCCTTTGTTCATGATGACGATCCGATCAGCAAGCGTCATTGCCTCGATCTGGTCGTGTGTCACATAAACCGTGGTTACCTTCAGGTCGCGCTGCATGTGCTTGATCTGGACGCGCATGCTGGCGCGCAGCTTTGCATCGAGGTTCGAAAGCGGCTCGTCCATGAGGAAGACTTGCGGCTGACGAACAATGGCACGGGCGAGCGCAGCGCGCTGTCTCTGGCCACCGGAAAGCGCGCCAGGCTTGCGTTCTAGGAAAGGTCCGAGCTCGACCATGTCGGCGGCGCGACGAACGAGGCTGTCATGTTTGTCCCTGGGGATGCGCCTCATTCTCAGAGGAAACCGAATGTTCTCGTAGATCGACATGTTCGGGTACAAGGCATAGCCCTGAAAGACCATGGCAACGTCGCGATCTCGTGCATCGACTTCGTTCATGACGTTGCCGCCGATGCGGATCTCACCCCCTGTCGGTTGTTCCAGACCAGCAATCATGCGCATGGTCGTGGTTTTGCCGCAGCCGGATGGTCCCAAAAGGACAAGAAACTCCTCATCGGCGATATCGAGGGTTACGTCTTGGACACCAAAGAAGGAGCCAAAGCTCTTCACGACGTTCTTGAGTTCAATCGAGGCCATGGAATTATCCTTTCACAGCGCCCATCGTGAGTCCGCGCGAGAGATGCTTCTGGATCAGGACGACGAGGATCAGGATCGGAGCGAATGCGAGGAACGAGACGAGTGCGATAGCGTTGTAGATCACCCCGTCTGAGCCGCCGGTGAAATTGGCGAGAGCGACGGACATCGTATAGGCCTTCGAGGTCGATGCGATGAGGAGGGTGAAGAGGAATTCGTTAATTGCGAAGATGGCGGCGATCACCGCTGCCGTTATTATGCCAGGAAGGCACGCCGGGATCATTATTTCCCAAAGAATGGTTAGATCCCCCGCGCCGTCAGTGCGGGCAGCGTCTTCCAGTTCCTTTGGAATATCCAGCATGTAGCTGCGAATAATCCATGTGACGAGGCTCAGATTGATGGCCGCGTAAATGAGCATCAGCGCCCAGACGGAATCCAGCAGACCCATATTCTTGAAGAGGAAGAAGATCGGCACTGCGACAATGGCCGGCGCCATCATCCGCGTCGACAGGATATAAAAACCGATGTCCTCCCGACCGCGGAACTCATAGCGAGCCAAAGCGAAGGCTGCGGGGATCGCCAGAATCAGGTCAATAACGACAGAGCCCGCGACCGCAACAACCGAATTTCGCAGATAAGAAGCTATGGGCCAGTCGCTGACGAGCAGGCGCCAGGCGTCCAAGCTCCAGGTGGGCCAGTAAATGGGCCTTGGTACAATGATTTCCGTTCTTGGCCTGAAGCCGATCGTCAGGAACCAGATGATTGGTACGAGACAAACGAGCGCCCATGCGACAAGTATGATGTAGCGAAGAATAAGGCTTTCACCGCCGCTTTTTCGAATGCTAGCCATCTCATGATTTCCCAGATTTGAATGCGCGCTTAACGACAGTTTGAGCGATTACGATCGTGAAGATCAGCATCAGCACAGATGCCGCGGAGGCGTATCCGAAATTGAACATCCTGAAGCCCTGACGATAGATGAAGTAGCTCATCGTCTCCGTCGCGCCGCCTGGTGTGCCTTGGGTCATGATGTAGACGTTTGTGAACATCGTTGTGATGTCGATGCCGCGCAACGTTACGGCGACGACGATGATAGGCCTCATCATCGGCAGTGAGATGTTCCAAAAAATTGCACCCCAGCTGGCCCCGTCCAATCGAGCCGCTTCCTCGATTTCCTCGTCCTGCCCCTGAAGAGCGCCGACGAAGATGATGAAAAGAAAGGGCGTCCACTGCCACACGTCCGCGACGATCAGTGTAAGTCTGGCGAGCCAGACGGACGCAAGCCAGTCGACATTGTTGGAAACCAATCCAATCGACATGAGGATGTCGGAGATTACCCGGCCGTCGTTAAACGCCAGCTTCCAGATGAATGCCACCGCCGAGGGCATAAAGAGCATCGGCATCAGGAAAACGATGCGCCAGCCGCGGACAAGGGGGTCGCGGTAACAGAAGAAAGCTACGGTCATCGCGATCACGGACTGCAGGGTCAGGGAGATCCCGCCTATGATGGCGGTATTTCCCAACGCCGCCCAAAATTCGCGATCTTGGATGATCCTCGTGTAGTTGCCGAGCCCAACCCAAGACCAGTTCACGAACTTGACGACAAAGAGGCTTTGGTACATCGCGAACAGACCTGGATACAGGGTGATCGCGAGCAGGTAGGCTACAGCAGGTCCAACCAAGAGGTACGGGAAGACCTTCCGCGCCGTAGCCGAGCGGGGGCGAGGTCTTGCGGGTACCTTTACGGTGGAGGCGGCAAACGCCGCCTCCGTTTCAAGTCTTTGAGTCGAATGGGTCATGATCTTAGAAAGGCAGCGCCTTGCCTTTGCCTACATAGAGTCCTGGCTCCGCGTCCGCGTAAGCGATGGGAGCGTTTCCACCGGAGAAGCCATTCTTCTCCAAGATACTCTTCCAGGCCTTTTGCCCGTTCTCGAGGGCTTCCTTGGATGAAATCTGACCGGTGACCGCCCGGTTGATTTCATTGCCGAGCGCCTGCTCCATTTCGAACATCCCAGGAATACGGGGCGCGCACCATGCGTGCTCCAGGCTGTCCGCCCAGACCTTCATGGGTTGGCTGACCGCCCGGAGACGTTCGTTTGCGAGAACCGAGCGGTAGCCTGGGGCAACGCCGTTCGCATTCGCTTCGTTCATCGCCATGATAGACGAAGTCGTGAGGAAGGCGAGCATAAGGAACGCGCCCTCGGGGTTTTGCGACGTGGCTGCAACGCAGGAAGTCGACCCGGCAATGTTCGGCGGGGCGAATACACCCCCCGAGATTCGCGGTTCGTAGATCGTCACGAAATCGTCGACGATCTTCGACTGATCAGGCCGCATGGCTTGCGTGCCGCTGTCCTGCCAACTGATGTTTGCTGCGACCTGGCCACCAAGCCAAGCGGCGCGGTTTTCACCCCACCCTGCACCGGAAACACCTTCGATGGCATTTTTCTGAAGAGCCATGATGATATCCATGGCCTTCATTCCGGCATCACTGGTGAGTTGCGGATTCCATTGGCTGTCGAACAGTGAAAGGCCGGCTTGTGCCGCGATATGTTCCCAGGTGTAAGTTGCCCAGAAACCACGGGCTGCCATCAAGCCGACGCCGGCTACGCCGCCACCGAGCTTGTTGGCCTCACCAGTGATACGAATGAGTTCTTCATAAGTCGGCACCGATTGAGCTCGATCAATCGGTCCGCCGAGAATCTTCTCCATGATCGACTTGCGCAGATGCACCATCTGGACGTCGCAGTCGAACGGGATACCGACGAGCTTACCGCCGACATAGCCGTAGTTCAGACGATAAGTGTCATAGAAATCGTCGAGCGGCAGCTTCCACTTTTCCGCATACTCGCTGAGATCGGCAAGGAAGCCAGGGCCTGCAAAGTCGCCGAGCCAGGGCGAGAAGAACTGCAAGGCATCGAAGGACGCGTTGCCGGATATGAATTCCGAAACCGCCTTGTCATAGAAGCTGTCGTCGGGGATTGGAACAAGTTCGACCTTGATGCCCGACAGCTGTTCAAAGGGTTTAAGTCCCTCGGCCGCAGACTCTTGGTCAGCGGCGCCCACGGCAAATCGGACTGTCTTTCCGGTCTGCTCCGAGCGAATCTTTTCCCAGTCTACCGTGCGAATCCAGTCCTTCGCCGGATTCCACAGCGGATCATCAGACATTTTGTAGAGCTTGCGGTAGTCCTCGCGGACATAGTCTTTAACGGAAATTTTGTCCAAAACGGATTGGACATCAGGTAGACCCGATTGCGCAAACGCGGGCAGCTTGAGCGCTGAGGCTGCGCCTGCGGCGAGCCCGAAAGCTGCGGTATGTCTCAGAAATCCGCGGCGCGATACGCCCGAACTTAAAACTGTCATGTTGTACTCCTCCCAGTCCGAATAAATCAGTTGAATGCCAATGGAGGCAAGTAGGTTTGGCGCGGCCTCCACTCCGCTCCATTAGCCCTTGCCCTGCCGGAAGGCGAGAACAATTGCTACTAAAAAATACATTGTGTTCATATTTGGCGACTGTCAACCATTTTTTTGGCTGATGTTTCTCGCGAATGTAGAACATCGTCTACATTTAAAATACCTTTGTGCACTGCAGCGCTCGTCCGGAGAGCGATTGAAGCCGATCTATCCAGTGCGTGATAAATCTTGTACAGGACAACAAACTCACAACTCGGCGCGTGGCGGTCCGTCGTGGAAAAGGTTGGATCCGGCATCGCGCTATCCGCACCAAGTTCATAGATCCGGAAGGAAGCTAAATGCAGACCACGTCTCCACTTGCCATCGTCCAAAGCGAGTCTGAAAGGCTGCGGGCGCGAGTGGCGTGGCTCTATCATATTGAGAATTACACGCAGAACGACATTGCTGCTCAGCTGGGCATCAACCGCGTCATGGTCGTCAGGCTTCTTGCGGAAGCTCGTCGCCGCAACGAGGTCCGGGTCACGATATCTTCGGCGCTTTCTGATATGATCGCTCTTGAAAGAGAGCTGGAGACTACCTTTGGAATAAAGCAGGTGATTGTCGCGCCCTTCGCTGATGCTGAGGGTGATCCGACGAAGGTGATTGCGGCGGCAGCCGGAACGCTAATCACGGGCATGATGCATTCCGGCATGATCGTCGGCGTGGGTTGGGGGCGCACTCTGTACAACACATTGCCATTTATTGCCGGCGCCGCTCTTGATGACTTCCGCGTCGTCTCCCTGCTCGGCGGCATTTCTGCTGCCCGTCGCTTCAATCCCGCTGAGTTTGCCTGGCAGTTCGCAGAGCTGTTTAAGGGCGAGGGCTTCCTCGTTACGGCGCCAGCTGTGGTTGACAGCCCAGAGACAAAGCATGCGTTGCTGGAAAGGTGCGGCCTTGCCGCCATCTTTGAGATGGCGGATAAGCTCGACGTCGCGCTTCTCTCGGTCGGGGGCATTTCTGCTCTGACCACAAGTTATCGAACCGGATATCTCAGTGAAGCGGATCGCCGCTCTTTGATAGACGCCGGTGCGGTCGGAGACGTTCTGTACAACTTCATTGACAAAGACGGGAATGTCATTGACCACGAGGTCAACGCTCGGGTTATCTCAGTGAATCTCGAGCGACTGCGGCGCACCCCTGAGCGTATCCTGATCTCGGGAGGACCGGAAAAGCTGGAGGCGCTTCGCGCGTCTCTCATTACGATCAAGCCGACCACTTTTGTGACCGACGAACAGACCGCCGGCGCGTTACTCGGTTCAACGGCTGACGCGCCTAGCGCTACACGCTAGTTTTGGTCGGTGCATTAATAACTGGCCCAGCCCCGCGCCTTTCGTCCGGCCCCTTACGCCGCGCGGCGGCGTAGGCACCCTGGCATTGCCTTATTTCTCAAGCCAAATGGCGACCATGGGGCGACCAGCTTTTGCTGGCGACTAAGCCCTCTATCAATAGTCTGCGTAATGTTTAATCCGGCGATAAATGTTCGCCGGACGCGATAAAAACGCGCAAATTCATGGGAACACCGGATCAAAACAGAACATACATGTTGACTGAATAACAAATGTACATTACCAATCATCCCGGATGAATTTGGGAGGAATGGAATGCCCATCAACGTTGCGCCAACCGGGCTCGCACGTGACCTCGTGCGTCGTGAGACCGAGGGAAAGCCTATTCGTATTGGTCTAATCGGCAGTGGGGAAATGGGCACAGATATTGTGACCCGAGTTGCCCATATGCCCGGGATTGAAATCGGGGCAATTTGCGATCTCAACGTCGCCCGTGCTCGCGAAGCCGTCGATATCGCCTATCGGTCTGATGGCCATCATCGCGAAGCGGGCACGGCGGATCAGCTTAATTCTGTGATTGAGGGCGGGAAGATCGCCATCACGGCCGATTCCAGCAATATCCTCAATAGCGGACTGATTGATGTTGTGATCGATGCCACTGGCGTTCCGGCCGTGGGCGCGGAAATCGGCCTGGCGGCCATGGAGCATGGCAAGCACCTCGTGATGATGAACGTCGAGGCGGACGTCACGATTGGCGCATATCTCAAAAGCGAGGCCGAGCGGCTTGGAGTTACCTACTCTCTAGGCGCGGGAGACGAGCCGTCCTCCTGCATTGAATTGATCGAGTTCGTTTCAGCGATGGGTCACCCAATCGTCGCAGCGGGCAAAGGCAAAAACAACCCGTTAAATATCGACGCTGTCCCGGATCAGTACGCCGAGGAAGCGGCACGCCGAAACATGAATGTACGCATGCTGGTGGAATTCGTGGACGGTTCGAAAACGATGGTGGAAATGGCCGCCATTGCAAACGCAACAGGTCTTGTGCCGGATAAGCCAGGCATGCACGGGCCGGCCGCCACGCTCGACCAGCTGTCATCAGTACTTGTGCCGGAAAAAGACGGCGGTGTGCTGACGAGATCAGGGGTCGTCGATTATTCGATCGGAAAGGGCGTTGCCCCCGGCGTGTTCGTTGTTGCCGACATGTCCCATCCGCGAATCTCGGAGCGGATGGAAGATCTGAAGATGGGGAAGGGGCCTTACTTCACCTTTCACCGGCCGTATCATTTGACGTCATTGGAAGTACCGCTCACCTGTGCCCGTGTCGTTCTTTACGGGAAGCCGGACATGGTCCCTCTGTCTACCCCTGTAGCGGAGGTATGTGCGGTGGCCAAGAAGGACCTCAAGCCTGGCGACAAGCTCGATGCAATCGGCGAGTACTGCTACCGCGCGTGGATCATGACTGCGCCTGAAGCTCGAAGCGCCTCTGCAATTCCCTGCGGCATGCTGCAAGGAGGCAAGGTCACTGCGCCGATTAAGAAGGGCGAGTTGATTACCTACAGCAATGCATCGGTCGCGGAAGGCTCTCGTCTTGCCGCCTTGCGCGCCCGGCAGGACGCTCTTGTTTACGGCAGGGAGGCATAAATGGCGAATTCAGCAAGAGCAATGAAGAGCGCCGAGGCCAGCAATCTTCCCTTTATATACCGACAATATACGCGCGAGCAGTTGCTGGACGCTCTTCGGAAGATGCACCTCATACGGCAGTTCGAAGAAGGCGCTGAGGAAAGCTACACACGCGGCCTCATCCATGGGACGATGCATCTGTCGATCGGCCAGGAAGCAAGCGCCATGGGCGTTTGCCTCCCGCTGACGCAACAGGATCAGATCACCTCGACCCATCGCGGCCACGGGCACTGCATCGCCAAGGGCGCTGATGTCAAACGCATGTTTGCTGAGTTCTTCGGAAAAACGACCGGCTATTGCGCCGGCCGCGGCGGTTCCATGCATATTGCAGATGTCACGACCGGCAATCTGGGGGCGAACGGAATCGTCGGGGGTGGCTTGCCCATTGCTGTTGGCGCCGCTCTGACATCCAAGCGGCTCAAGACCGGAAAAGTGGTCGTGTGCTTCTTTGGTGACGGCGCCAACAACGAAGGCGCTTTCCACGAAGCCTTGAACATGGCTGCCGTTTGGAAGCTGCCCGTTATCTTCGTCTGCGAAAACAACGGCTACGGGATGTCGACCTCGACCGCGCGCTCGACGGCCGTTGCCAACATCGCCGATCGGGCCGGCGCTTACAGCATGCCGGGCGTCATCGTCGACGGCAACGTGCTCTCCGAGGTGGCCGAAGCCACTCACAATGCCGTGGAACGTGCGAAGCGCGGCGAGGGGCCATCCCTCATCGAATGCAAGACCTATCGTTATCGCGGCCACTCCAAGAGCGACCGAAACCGCTACCGCACGAAAGACGAAATCGATGACTGGATGAGCAATCGAGATCCTATCGTCCGGTTTGAAGCCCAGCTCCGGGAGTTCGGTGTCGCAAATGATGCAGAGCTGGCGGCAATCCGTCAATCCGTTCGCGATGAGATCGCGGCAGGTATCGAATTCGCAAAGGCAAGCCCGGCGCCTAACGTCGCTGAGTTGGCTGAAAATGTTTATACGGAGCAGGCATAAATGGACACCGGTGTTCGAGAACTCAGCTACTCCCAAGCCATCCAAGAAGCCATGGCGATCGCGATGGAGGCGGATGAGCGCGTCATTCTGATGGGCGAAGATATCGGCGTTTACGGTGGCGCGTTTCAGGTAACCGGCGATCTCATCGACAGGTTCGGCCCTGATCGGGTGATGGACACCCCGATTTCCGAGCTAGGCGGCGCGGGAGTCGCGGTTGGTGCCGCGATGACCGGATTGAGACCGATTTTCGAGTTTCAGTTCTCTGATTTCGCGGCGCTGGCAATGGAGCAAATCGTCAATCAGGCTGCAAAGATGCGCTATATGCTTGGTGGCGAAGTGTCAGTGCCGGTTGTTATGCGATTTCCGGCCGGTTCTGGCACCGGGGCGGCCGCCCAGCATAGCCAAAGCCTGGAGGCGTGGTTGGGACATGTGCCCGGCTTGAAAGTCATTCAGCCCGCGACACCACACGACGTTAAAGGCATGCTGCTGGCCGCTGTCGCCGATCCCGACCCGGTCATGATCTTCGAGCACAAGCTCCTGTACAAGATGAAGGGACCAGTTCCTGAAGGTCACTACACGGTCCCTCTCGACAAGGCGGAAATACGTCGACAGGGCAAAGATCTAAGCATCGTCGCGACATCAATCATGGTTCATAAAGCACTCGATGCAGCTGCTCAGCTGGCTGACGAAGGCATTGATGTCGAAGTGATCGATCTTCGTTCGGTACGGCCGATCGACAGGGCGACCGTAATTGCAAGCGTGAAGAAGACGACTAGGCTTCTTTGTGTCTATGAGGGCGTCAAGACGCTCGGCGTCGGAGCAGAAATAAGCGCCATGATCGCCGAAAGCGACGCGTTCGATTATCTGGATGCACCGATCGTCCGGCTTGGCGGCTCCGAAACGCCGATACCGTACAATCCGGAGCTCGAAAAGGCTGCTGTTCCGCAAGTCCCAGACATTTTCAATGCCGCGCGGGATCTCGCGAGAGGAGCGCGATAGTATGGCAACGGAAATCATCCTCCCGAAGGTCGACATGGATATGGCGACCGGCAAGATTTCGAAGTGGTTTTTCAAGGAAGGTGACCGCGTCGGTAAGGGCGATGTCCTGTTCGAGATCGAAACCGACAAGGCGGCGATGGAAATAGATTCCCCCGCTGCGGGCATTCTCCGAAACGTCACCGGTGAAGAAGGCGTCGATATCGCCGTGGGGTCGGCCGTCGCTTGGGTTTACGAGGAGGGCGAGGAATATCAGGCCGCCACTCAGCCCACTGCTCCGTCCCCTCCCGCAACGGCGGAGGATTCCGACGCGACCGCCGCCCACCCAATCAGCACTCATAACCATAATACATCAGCGGATGCCGGAAGCCCACTCAGAGCTACCCCCTTGGCGCGGCGTCTGGCGCGGGAAGGCGGCATCGATTTGGGATGCGTGGCTGGGACCGGCCCGCACGGAAGGATCGTGAGCGCTGATGTTTCGAAGGCTCGCATCGCCGAGGCGACCGTCGCTCAGTCCGCGCCTGCCGGCGCTGAAAATATTGGCCAACAAGTTTCTTCTGACAGCACTTTGAAGCTGTTCGCCGAAGGCACGTTCGATCTGCAGGCTCATACACCCATGCGAAGGACGATCGCTCGGCGATTGCTGGAAGCGAAGACGACCGTTCCGCATTTCTACCTCTCGGTTGATTGCCATATCGATGCCCTTCTCAAGCTGCGGGCCGAGCTAAACGCTTCGGCGCCAGTGACGGATGGCACGCCAAACTATAAGTTGTCGGTCAATGACATGGTCATCAAGGCTTACGCGCTGGCTCTGGGATCAACGCCGGACGCGAACGTGTCCTGGACGGAAGAGAACCTCCTGCGCCATCATGCCGTTGATGTTGGAGTTGCCGTTTCCGTGGCAGGCGGGCTGATAACGCCGATCATCCGAAGCGCGGAATCCAAGACGCTTTCGACGATTTCCAACGAGATGAAGGACTTGGCTGCACGCGCCAGGTTAGGGAAATTGAAGCCGACCGAGTACCAAGGCGGCACAGGCGCGATATCGAACCTCGGCATGTTCGGTGTGAGGGAATTCGCAGCAATCATCAATCCTCCCCATTCAACGATCCTGGCTGTTGGCTCTGGAGAGAAAAGGCCCGTCGTCAATGCTCAGGGTGATTTGTCGAGCGCGACCGTAATGACCGTGACGTTGTCAACGGATCATCGTGCGGTGGATGGCGCCCTTGGGGCAGAGCTGATTGGAAAATTCCGAACGCTCATCGAAAACCCGATGAGCATGTTGATCTAGTTTCCTCCCAGCCTCGGGGGATCTTGCCACGACGCGAACACGTCGCGACGGATCCCCCATCTTTTCAAGGAAAACAGATGTCCTACGACGTCATCATCATCGGCTCCGGCCCCGGCGGCTATGTCGCCGCCATCCGCGCCAGCCAGCTCGGTCTCAAGACGGCTATCGTCGAGCGCGAGCATATGGGCGGCATCTGCCTGAACTGGGGCTGCATCCCCACCAAAGCGCTGCTGCGTTCGGCCGAGGTGCTCGACCATGCCAATCACTTCAAGGATTTCGGCCTGGTTCTCGAAGGCACGGTCAAGCCGGATGCCGAGGCCGTCGTCGGCCGCTCGCGCGCCGTCTCAGCCCGTCTCAATGCCGGCGTCGGTTTCCTGATGAAGAAGAACAAGATCGACATCATCTGGGGTGAGGCAAAAATCACCAAGCCCGGCGAGATCGTCGTCGGCAAGTCGTCGAAGCCCGTCGTCGAACCGCAGCATCCGCTGCCGAAAAACGTCAAGGGCGAGGGCACCTATACCGCCAAGCACATCATCATCGCGACCGGCGCCCGTCCGCGTGCGCTGCCCGGCATCGAGCCTGATGGCAAGCTGATCTGGACCTATTTCGAGGCGCTGAAGCCGGATGCGCTGCCGAAGTCGCTGATCGTCATGGGTTCCGGCGCGATCGGCATCGAATTTGCAAGCTTCTATCGTTCGATGGGCGTCGACGTCACGGTGGTGGAAGTCATGCCGACCATCATGCCGGTCGAGGATGCCGAAATCACCGCCATCGCCCGCAAGCAGCTGGAAAAGCGCGGCCTCAAGATCTTCACCAGCGCCAAGGTGACCAAGGTCGAAAAGGGTGCGGACAGCATCACCGCGCATGTCGAGACGTCAGACGGAAAGGTCCAGCAGATCACCGCTGACCGGATGATTTCGGCCGTCGGCGTTCAGGGCAATATCGAAAACCTCGGCTTGGAGGCGCTCGGCGTCAAGACCGACCGCGGCTGCGTCGTCGCCGATGGTTACGGCAAGACCAATGTCGCCGGCATCTATGCGATCGGGGATGTTGCCGGCCCGCCGATGCTGGCCCACAAGGCCGAGCATGAGGGAGTCGTCTGTGTCGAGAAGATCGCCGGTCTGCCGAACGTTCATCCCACCGACAAGGGCAAGGTCCCGGGCTGCACCTATTGCAATCCGCAGGTCGCCTCCGTCGGTCTCACCGAAGCCAAGGCCAAGGAGCTGGGCCGCGATATCCGCGTCGGCCGCTTCTCCTTCGCGGCCAACGGCAAGGCGATCGCGCTCGGCGAAGACCAGGGCATGGTCAAGGTGATTTTCGACAAGAAGACCGGCGAGCTACTCGGCGCCCACATGGTCGGCGCCGAAGTCACCGAGCTCATCCAGGGCTTCGTCGTCGCCATGAACCTGGAGACGACCGAAGAAGAACTGATGCACACGATCTTCCCGCATCCGACCGTTTCGGAATCAATGAAGGAAGCCGTGCTCGATGCTTATGGTCGTGTGCTGAACGCGTAAGTCACCGTACGAGATTTAGCTTCATCGTTTAGCGCAACAAATAAGCGGCTTTCTAGCAAGGCCGCGGGAGGGAGATTTCGGATGGCAAGGATAACCCTGAGACAGTTGCTGGATCATGCAGCGGAGGTAGGCTACGGCGTTCCCGCCTTTAATATCAATAATATGGAACAGGCGCTCGCCATCATGGAGGCAGCGGATGCGGCTGATGCTCCAGTCATCATCCAGGCATCACGCGGCGCGCGCGCTCATGCTCATGACATCATGCTCAAGCACATGATGGACGCGGTCGTCGAAATCTATCCGCACATCCCCACCTGCGTGCATCTCGACCACGGCAACGATCCGGCGAGCTGCATGACGGCGATCCAGGCGGGCTTCACCTCGGTCATGATGGATGGTTCGCTCAAAGCAGATGCGAAGACGCCGGCCGACTGGGACTACAATGTCGGCGTGACCAAGCGAGTGACCGAGATGGCACATCTAGGCGGCATTTCGGTCGAAGGTGAGCTTGGTGTGCTTGGCTCTCTCGAGAGCGGTATGGGCGAGGCGGAGGACGGGCACGGCGCGGAAGGCAAGCTGTCGCACGACCAGTTGCTGACAGATCCGGACGAGGCAGTGAAATTCGTGCGCGAAACACGGGTCGATGCACTGGCGATCGCAATGGGAACCTCGCACGGTGCCTACAAGTTCACGCGCAAGCCCGACGGTTCGGTGCTGGCAATGAATGTCATCGAAGAGATTCACCGAAAGCTGCCGAACACGCATCTCGTGATGCACGGGTCGTCGTCGGTTCCATTCGAGCTGCAGGAAATCATCAACAAATATGGCGGCCAGATGAAGCCCACCTGGGGCGTGCCGGTCGAAGAGATTCAGCGCGGCATCAGGAATGGCGTGCGCAAGGTCAACATCGACACAGATGGCCGGATGGCCATGACCGGGCAGATCCGCAGGGTCCTGCAAGAACATCCGGGCGAATTCGATCCGCGCAAATATCTGAAGCCGGCAATGACTGCGCTCACCACGCTTTGCAAGGAACGCTTCGAACAGTTCGGTACCGCCGGCATGGCGGCGCGCATTACGCCGTTTCCCGTTTCGGTGATGGCAAAGCGCTATGCATCCGGGTCGCTCGATCCAGTTTTCTCTTAACTCCGAACACGCGCGCCGCTAGAACACCTGTCTTTACAAGCTAAAAAGAGTTTCATCGTCGTGGCTTTTTCTGCTGTTAAAACGCGATCTAGCGAACATTTTCACGGACTGAAAGTAATTTGTAAAACTGAAAGGTAAACTTAAGTTGTTCGTGCCAGAGTGTCTCGGCTTGGAGAGCAAATGCTTTGGGAGGCGAAATGGACAGGATACTCGCGCGGTTCAGGATTCAGACGAAGGTCCTGATACTGGTTTTTCCGCTGTTAATTACAATCGCCGCGGTCGGCATCACGGGACTTTATGCGACAAGAGTGCTTGAAGCGCGACTGAACGTCTCGAATGACGTAGTCCGGCTGCTCTCAGGGTTCAAAGGTGTTTATGCCGATATTACGGCGTTTCTTCGCGAGCCCAATGAAGCGACATTCACGCGAGCCTCCAGCATAACCGCGGCGCAGATCAGCGAAATCGACCGTGCGATTGAAGGAATTCCGGACGCCCAGGATGCTGCTGAATTACGGAAGGCCCAGGAGACTACACGAGCAATCCTCTCTTACATAAACGAGATATGGAGGATTCGACAGGACCGGTCGCGGCTGACAGATAACATTTCCCGACAACTCGACGCGCTGAATTCCCTGCAGCTGGAACTGGGCAAACACGCATTCAAGATCGTCGCACAAGCTAATCAGCTGGATAATAAACGAAAATCGAGGCTTTCCGAGACGCTGACCCTCCAATTGATTCTGAACGATTGCGAAAATCTCGCAATCCAACTGCGGTCGATGGAGGGCTGGTCTTTTCGTCCGGAAGGAACAGCTGTGCGAGCGGCCTTCGAAGATTTCGCACGTAAACTGTCAAAATCTGATCGTCTTCTGAATTCATTTGGTGTCCCAGGCGGATCCAGTATAGCCGACCGGATGTTGGCGTTCCTTAAGACAAGCGAGATTCAGGAAACGAGGAGCCAGCCTGAGGAGTCGGCTATCGCAAACGACCTGGCTGGTTTATCGAAAACATTGAAGGCGGAGAGCGTGGCAGCCGTCGATCAGGCCACTGCCGATCTGATTGGTCGGAACGGGGGTTCACTCGACGCCGACAAGGTGACGAAAAAGCTCCGGTCAATCGTGAGCAACAGCAGCGACGTAAAAATCACCTTTGCCAGGATTCTGGGCGAACCGACTGAGGATAACGTGAAGGCAGTGGAGCGAGCTCTGTTCGTTTATACGGGTGAGGTAAGCTTGCTGAAGGAGTTAGTCCCGATCGATCCCTACTTCGGCGAGATCCCCGATACGGTGAAGGCGATCGCCGATGATTTGCGTGAGAGCGCCGCCGGACTGGAAGCCAATCGAGCTGGTTCCGAGGAGCAGTACCGATCCGCAACTGACAAGATCAACGAGATCTGGGAACTAATGGACGCGTTCGCGGACAGTCAACGGCAAATGGCATCGACCGAACGGTCGCTGGCGAACTCAGTCTCGCTAACATCGATGGCTTTTGGATTTTTCGTCGCGATGGCATCAGGTACCGCACTCGTCATCACGCTGAAGCGGCCGATCGCCTCGATTACTGACATTATGCGCCGCTTGGCCGGCGGTTCGTTGGATATCGTTATTGAAGGTGACCAACGAAAAGATGAAATTGGTGAAATGGCGCGTGCACTTGCAGTGTTCAAAGAGAACGCAGCTCAGAAGATTGCCATACAAGCGCATACGGAAGATCTTCATCGAATGGCAGAGTCGGAGCGGGAGACAAACGAACGCGAACGAGCTCTGACCCAGAAAAACATCGAGCTAGCGGTGACGTCACTTGCTAGCGGCCTTAAAAATCTCGCGAACAAAGACCTGCGGAAAACTATCGATGTCTCGTTTGCTGGGGATTTGGATACGCTCAGACGAGACTTCAACAGCACTATCAGCGGTCTGAGCTCGACCATGCTGGACGTCAGGGCGACGTCAGCCGAAATTCACATCAATGGCCGGCTACTTGCAGAAGCCTCCGAAGAACTCTCTCGCAGAAATGAACAGCAAGCAGGCTCGATCGAACAAACTGCCGCAGCGATCGAAGAGATCACCATAACTGTCGGAGAAGCGTCAAAGCGTGCAGCAAGTGCCGCTGACATCGTACAGCGGGTCAAGGTGGAAGCAGATGGCTCACTGGCTATCGTCGGGAATGCCATCGGTGCAATGTCACGTATCAAGGAGGCATCCGATCGCATAACGAGCATCGTCACCGTCATCGATGGCATCGCATTCCAGACAAATCTTCTGGCGTTAAATGCCGGAGTTGAAGCTGCCCGCGCTGGAGAAGCAGGAAAGGGGTTTGCTGTCGTCGCGCATGAAGTCAGAGAACTTGCTCAACGTGCCGCTTTGGCGGCAAAAGAAATCGGAACGCTTATTCACCATTCCACCAGCGAGGTGGACGCCGGTGTGGATTTTGTCGAGCAAACTGCCCACGCCCTGGACGATATCGTGCTGAAGATTGGTGACGTTTCGCGTGATGTCGGCCAATTGGCACTTTCGAGCCAAAGCCAGGCAAAGAGCCTCAGCGAAGTCAACGACGCCGTGAGCACGATGGAAAGAGTGACGCAACTCAACGCTGCAATGGCCGAGGAGGCCGGCGCAGCCACTCGCCGGCTTGCGGAGCAAGTCGACGACCTCGTCGAGCTCGTCGATTCCTTTGCGCTAAATGCAACACAAACAGTTCACACCGAAAAGGCTGCCTAGGCCGGGATTGACCCAAACTCGCTGCGCTCCCCCAAAACCTAACAGCATCAGATAAGGATAGTTGACCTGTTGAAACTCGATGAAAATAAGAAATTCTCAGCCTTTCTTTTTGATATGGACGGGACCCTTCTGACTTCTATAGCCGCTGCCGAGCGAGTTTGGGGTGCGTGGGCGCAACGCCAGGGCCTGGATCCAGTTGCGTTCTTGCCAACAATGCATGGGCAAAGAGCGATCGACACTATTCGTCGGCTGGAACTCCCCGGGTTGGACCCGGAGACTGAAGCGGCAAACATCACCAAAGCCGAGATCGAGGATGTTGACGGGGTCGTTGCGATCGCGGGAGCCGCAGAGTTCTTAGCTGCGCTTCCTGATGATCGTTGGGCGATTGTCACATCTGCTTCAAAACAGCTCGCGCAAAGGCGACTTGAAGCAGCCGGGTTAGCCATACCTCGCGTTATCGTGACCGGGGAAGATGTCGCCATAGGTAAACCAGACCCCCAATGTTTTCTTTTAGGAGCAAAGCGGCTCGGGGTCTCGCCTTCCAATTGTCTTGTTTTCGAGGATGTTGAGGCTGGTGTCAAAGCGGGACGCGCGGCGGGTGCCGACGTGATGCTTGTTACGGCAGTCGGTCACGGGCTCGATTTGCCGGACATCCCAACCATGGATAATTACACCAACATCGTTCCCGTTGTCTCGGCGGAAGGCCTACTGTCGATCAATTCTATATGCCAGCCACAGTTTGGCACTTCCGCGAGGCGATCCGTTAAAACAGTTCCATAAATCAGATTATCTGATGTGTTATAACATAACATACGAATACTGAAGTTGAGGTTTCGACTCCCAGCCCTCCTCCAGGGGCACCTTGGCTGCCGTCGCAAAAGCCTCGGCGGCAGCCATTTTCTCGGGGTATCGCCGTCTTGGCTTTCACCGAGTTTTCAATGCTGGCGTCCGATACCACACGCGACGCCGGCCACGGCGCAACCGAGGCGGCTTTTGCCATGAAGGAATGGATACTTTCACCGCTTGAAAAGACCTGCCTTCGGTGGATTTCTCGCGGCAGGACCGTCGCCGAAATCGCTTTGCTCGAGGGCAAGAGCGTCGCCGACATCGAGAGCTGCCTGCAAAGTGCGCTGGTCGCGTTGGACGCAAAATCGATTGCGGAGGCACTTCAGAAAACGACCCTTTCCGATTGACCGGAAAGCTTGGCACCGCTTATGGCCATTGATCGTATATCTAAGTGGCCGCATCCCTGAGCCACCGCCCGTACCGGCCGGCCGCGCTCTATGCCGAGGGCACGGAGCCGGCCCGCGCCCGTCTCCGCCGATCCCGGTAACGATCGCTTGTCCAGCGGCTGCTCGGGCATCCGGTATCGAGGCCTGTTCCGGGCCGCATGTTTATTTCCGCCCCATGACATCGCCGGCCAGGCCGGTCAAGTGGCCCGTGAAGCTGGAAGATCTTCCGCGCCAGTCCGCAAGCGGACCCGAGAAGATCCCCCACCTTCCGCGCCACGCCACTTGACAGTCCCGCCCGCCGCCGTGGGGCGGGCTTTCGCCCTCCCCCCTCTGTCCGGGGGAATGTCAGAGGCCATTCCCCCGGAAAGACCGGGGAGGCTTCGCCCGAAAGGGGCTTTCTCTTCGGGAAACGCGAAAATCAGGAGACAGAATATGAGCATCTACACCCAGACCGCCCGTTTCGACACCGGCCGCGCCCTGACCGAAACCGAAATGCGCCGTCTCGCGCCGTCGATCTTTGCCGTGACCGCCCATGAGAGCCGGTCCGAGCGCTTCAAACCCATCCCGACCATCGAGGTGCTGCGCGGCCTTATGAACGAAGGCTTCATGCCGGTTGGTGCCAAGCAGTCGAGCAGCCGCACCGAAGGCAAGGCAGATTTCACCAAGCACCTCATCCGCCTGCGCCGCATCGATGACGGCAAGGTCTACAATGTCGGGGACACCGTTTGCGAAATCTTGCTCAAGAATGCCAATGACGGGACGAGCGCCTACGAACTTATGGCGGGGCTTTTCCGCGTCCGTTGCCTCAATTCTCTGGTGACGCAGACCGGCACCATCGACGCCATCAAGGTTCGCCATTCCGGCGATGTGCAGCACAAGGTCATCGAAGGCACCTATCGTGTTCTCGGCGAGGCCGAACGCACCCTTGCCGCCCCGCAGGATTGGTCGACCTTTCGGCTGAACCATGAGGAAGCCGACATTCTCGCGGACGCCGCCCATGTCCTGCGCTTCGGAGACAACGAGGGTGAGGCGACCACGCCGATCAAAGCACAACAGTTGCTCGTTCCCCGCCGCCACGACGACCGTGCCAATGATCTTTGGACAGTCTGGAATGTGGTTCAGGAAAATGCCATCAAGGGCGGGTTGCGCGGCGTTGGCCGCGACGATCTCGGCAGGCCGCGCCGTGTGAAGTCCCGCGCCGTCAACGGCATCGATCAGGATATCAAGCTCAACAAGGCTCTGTGGATCCTCGGCGAAAGGATGGCGGCTCTGAAGGCGTGAGCAGGCGAGCATATGCGCCGCTGAGGCGGCGCATCCACCTCTCCTCGCCCGCATTCGGATAGTCTACCCAAGTGAAGGAACCGTGACCTACTACGGAGGCCGATCAGCCCAGCGCGCGTGCCTGTCCCTTCCCGCGTTGAGCGGTGCGGTCCAGGACGAGGGATGCCCCAGAGGCCCCATCCCTCGCGCTCCCTTCCCACCCGTGAAATTCAGGATTTCGAGGACAAATCGTCCTGATCGCCGGCCTTGTCGAGTTGGTCGCGTATATAGGCTTCGATATAGTCGAACACCTCGACTGCGCCGGCATCTGTCTCGATCAGATCGATCGGGCGACGGCCGCCGAGATGCGCGCTCTCTCTGCGCGCCCATTTCAGGACTTCGCCTTCGGTGCGCAGCACCGGGCGGGCCATCTCCAGCATCCTCGCGAGGTGATGCGGTTTCGCATACCATGAGTGCGGTTTGACGCTGGCCCGCCGACGCCCGGGGACGACATCCGGCAATCGCGACGTCCGCAGCTCATCATCGGAGATGTGCCGCCTGACCCAATGGGCCAGCTTCGCCAGCGACACGTTCGCCTCGCGTTCGAGATCCCCGCCCGCACCAACTTTGCGCGTCGGGATCACCAAGCCGCGGACGATGTGCGGGCAACGCGCCTGCAACATCTCCAGCGCCGGCACAAGGTCGGTATCGTTGGTGACGAGCACCACCTGGTCGATGTCGCCGCTCAGGGCGTCATCGTAGAGATGAAGCGCCAGATTCACATCCGATTGCTTCTCCTCGAGCTTCCACACCTGGATCTTGTCGCAATCGCGTGGCCAGCGCTTCGGATCGTCGGCTGGAACAATATGCTGGTTGGCCTTGTAGAGCGAATAATTCCCCATCACGAAAGAGAGCCGACCACCGCAATGCGTCGTCAGCGCATTGTGATACTGGGCCTGCGAAGACACCGAGTCCTCGCCCTTGGCGGCGCTTTCGATGATCTTGGCGGTGAAATACTTGATCGCGCAGTCCGGATGCAGCGTCATCGTTGCAGGATTGGCGTCTGGCGCTGGCCGGTAGAGGATCGACGGCAGAATTTGCGTTTCGAACAAGGTCAGGACGTCGAGCCATTTGAAGGCGGTCTTGCGAAGGCAACCATAATAGAGATTGTAGCCGTCGATGTAGACTCTTGTTCGTAACGCTGGCACTCCTTGCTCCCAAGACATAAAAAAACCGGCTTGCGCCGGCTTTTTCCCCCAACCGCCCGGAGCGCATGTCTCTCAGGATGCTGGGTTAGTTGTTAGCTCTCAACATAGTGTCGAGTGTCCCTCTAGTCAACCGATATTGACGGCCACCCACGCGCTGAAACCCGCGATTTCGCCGTGATTTCATCTAAAATAGGCATTCTTCGGCAAATCTGCAACGGAATGACACGGCCCTCCGCGGGCACTGAATCAGGAGAACGCCACCGTCCGTTCCGGTGGCCGCGCTCTATGCCGAGGGCACGGAGCCGGCCTGCGCCCGTCACCGCCGATCCCGGTGACGATCGCTTGTCCAGTCGGGTGCCGCGCACCCGATCATGAGGCCCGTACCGGGCCGGGTCTGTTTGTTCTCGCCCCATGACATCGCCGGCCGGCCGGATCAAGGGGCAGGCGCGGCAAAGCCGCTTGTCGCGCCGGGAAAAAAACGGCTTTCCACCTGCGGCGGAACCTTCCGTTTTTTGCCCGCCACGACCCCTTGACCCGCCCGACCGCCGCCGTGGGGCGGGCTTTCGCCCTCCCCCCTCTGTCCGGGGGAATGTCAGAGGCCATTCCCCCGGAAAGACCGGGGAGGCTTCGCCCGAAAGGGGCTTTCTCTTCGGGAAACGACAAATCTAGGAGACAGACAATGACCGAACTCGCAAACTTCATCCGCTTCAACGAAGACGGCACCATCAGCGGCAACATCGCCTCCATCGCTTACGACATCGACATCACCGGCGAACCCTTCAGCAGCACCAACAAGGATGCTCCGGTCTTCCGCATCTCCGCGAAGTCCCCACGCGGACGGCGTGTTGAACTCGGCGGCATCTGGAAGAAGAAGAACCAGAATGGCGGCGATTACTTCAGCCTCTCGGTCAGCACAGGTCACGGCAGGCTCAATGCCAATCTCGGCCGCTATCCCGGTCAGGACGACGAGGACTTGATGGCCGTCATTCCGTGGGATTGATCGCGCGATCGACAGTACCGGCTGCCCGAAGGGGACGTTCCCCTTCGGCGCAGCACCATTGAGGCGGCAGCGCCTGTGACCGCCGGCGCCCGCATCGAGCGGGCGCGCTGCGGTACGAGAGGAGCCCTGAACCCCTCCCCTCGTGCTTCCCTGCCCGCCCGAAAGAAATAGTGCTGATAGCAGCCATCTTGATGTTCTGCCGAATTGAACTTTCCCCGATGAAAAAGCCCGTTTTCCAGCCGCAGCGCCGTGGGGACGGCGCGGCCGCGGCCGCAGCGAGCCGCAGGCGAGCGGAGCAGGCGGAGGAAACCCGCGCTCCCCAATAGCGCCGTAGGGTTTTCCGGAGCCTCGTGGGAAACGGGTCGTTTTCCCTTCGATGTGACTTCTTCGAAATCATGTCGGGCCACCGCCCGTGCCGATCGGCCATCCTCTATGCCAGCACCTGGCCCCGGTCTAAGCGGAGCGCAGCGAGCGGGGGCAGTCGGTCCCGGCTCTCCCTTCGGGTCGCTATGCTGAGCCTCCTGCGGCTGCCCTCCTTCCCGCTCCCGCGCGACGAGAATTCCCGAAATCCCGCCCTCACGGGCGGCGCTATGCTGATTTCTCCGATACTCTTCATTGTTTCCGGCTTGCGCCGGGCTCGTTTCACGTCGCGCCGATGTGGTGAGCGGCAACTTCCCGAACCTTCAGAATGCGGTCGATAAGGCCCCATTCCAATGCCTCTTCCGCCGTCATGAATCGGTCGCGATCCATCGCGCACTCGAATTCTTCGTAGGTGCGGCCGCAATGCTCGGCGTAGAGCCGTGTCATGCGATGCTTGGTCTTCCGCATTTCCTCGGCATGGATCAGCATGTCCGAAGCCTGTCCTTGGAAACCACCCAACGGCTGGTGAATATGGATGCTGGCATTGGGAAGCGCAGTGCGTTCGCCCGGCTGGCCGGACATCAAGAGGAACGAGCCCATCGAGCGGGCGGTTCCCATGCAGAGCGTATGCACCGGGGCGTGAATATAACGCATCGTATCATACATCGCGAGGCCGCTGGTCACGACGCCGCCTGGTGAATTGATATAGAGATTGATCGGCCTTTTTGGATTTTCTGCTTCCAGAAAAAGCAACTGTGCGCAGACAAGGGCCGAGACCGTGTCGTTGACCTCCCCATTGAGGAAGATGATCCTCTCACGAAGCAGGCGGGAATAGATGTCGAAAGACCGCTCTCCCCTGCTGGATTGTTCGACGACCATAGGGACGAGTTGCATCGCTTCGCGCATAGGCGAACTCCAATCATTCGAGATTTTTAGGGAAGGCTTGCCGCGTCAGGCGGCGAGCATGAGGGGCGGGCTGTTACCGTTGGCGACTGTCTTCGTCAGCCGCTCGAAGGTTGTGCCGGTCAGCTCGTGGACGATCCGGAGGCTGGTTCCGCCCGAGCTGTTCGGCGCGATCGTGAAGGTGACGGTGCTTTCGAGATGGGGTGGGCGGTCGTCGCGCATTTTGTAGCGGATTTCCTTGCCGGGCGTTTCGGAGAGCGACTGCGGATTGGCAAGCGCCTCACTCGGTAACCACCTCTCCCGGAATTCTGCGATACTGATCGCCCGCCAGACCTTATCCGGCGACGCGTCCAGTTCGTATCTTTGCTCGAAAGCGCTTTCCTGCATCGTCGGCTGCATCTCGGTCTTAACGTCCTTCATTGATCCATGTCCTTCAGCAAGAGCTTGAGAGCATCGATTCGCGCGGGCCAGTAAGCGCGGTATTTCGCCAACCACTGTGCGATAAGGGCCAGCCCGTCCGGATCTACTTCATAGTTCACGAAGCGGCCCTCCTTTTGCTCGCGCACCAGCTTTGCCGCTCGCAATACGGCGAGATGCTGGGACATCGCCGGCTGGCTGATATCCATGCCCTGGCGCAGGGTGCTGGCATTCATGCTGCCGTTGGCCAGCTTTTCGAATATCGTGCGGCGGGTGGGATCCGCCATAGCGCGGAAAATATCGTGTTCGATCATGAAAATACATAAGCACACACTTATGCGATTTGCAAGCCTACCTGAAACCGGACCGAAATTTTGTGGTGGCCGGATTGCCTCGAGTTCCGAGCGCCCTGTTTGCGGTGCTGATCATGGCGGGGCCGGTCGTCTCACGTCGCGCCGGCGCGATCGGCGGGCAAAGTCTGCGCGCAGCGCTGTCCATGTCGTTTCCAGCTGCAGCGCAGCCGCGGCCGGAGCGCGCCGCAGGCGAGCGTAGCAGGCGGAGGAAACCCGCGCTCCCATATAGCGCCGTAGGGTTTTCCAGAGCCTCGTGGGAAACGACCGCCGTGGACCACGGCCTGTGTCTCAAAGAATGTTCGCACTGTTCGGGCCATCCGCTCGGTGCGAGCGGAGCGCGCTCTATGCCGATGGCACGGAGCCGGCCTGCGCCCGTCTCCGCCGATCCCGGTGACGATCGCTTGTCCATCGGGCGCCCCGCACCCGATCATGAGGCCCGTGCCGGGCCGGGTCTGTTTGTACTCGCCCCATGACATCGCCGGCCGTCCGGATCAAGGGGCAGGCGCGGCAAAGCCGCTTGTCGCGCCGGGAAAAAAACGGCTTTCCACCTGCGGCGAAACCTTCCGTTTTTTGCCCGCCACGCCCCCTTGACCCACCCGACCGCCGCCGCGGGGCGGGCTTTCGCCCTCCCCCCTCTGTCCGGGGGAATGTCAGAGGCCATTCCCCCGGACAGACCGGGGAGGCTTCGCCCGAAAGGGGCTTTCCCTTC
>NZ_LXKN01000015.1 GCF_001692325.1 Rhizobium sp. AC27/96
TAAGCGCCAGATGTACGGAAGAGCAAAACTCGATCTCCTGCAGGCGCGGTTGATCGGTGCGTCGTAGACCTGCACAGCAGCAAATGTGCGTCAGAGCCAATTCTCAATGGAAATATCTGCCACCAACGGGTCAGTTCCTACCGGAAATCAACACATGGGGCATGCCGCTTCAATGAACCATGGGTGCCTAACGTTTGTATGACATATCGGGGTCAAGCCGTTCTTCATGAGGGCTACGAAATCGCCACCACAAGCAGTTCATCCATGTTTGAGCACTTTTTGATTGATGCCGGAATGATAAGGAAAATTGCTTTTGATAATTCATGTCCGACCTCGCTTCCTGTTAAGCCGAGATCTGCCTGCTCGCGTTGATTTGGTCGATTTACAGATACCCGAATTTGGATTTCATGCTCATAGCGGTTTCGAGGTAACCGCACGACGAATTCGCGGCGACATAGATGTTCTCGCCGTTTGCAAAAATAACGAGTCTAAGTCTGCCGATGGCATTCTCCTGGAAACACCAGGGCATGTGAAGTGCTTTAGTACCCTGACATGTTGGCGGGTCAGGTTTGAGCCAAAGCCAGGTTTTGAGATCGATCGCACGGTCACGCACTATGTGCGGTACGTGATTTTGGATGAGGAGTTCAATGTTGCCAGTGACGACATGGCGCTTTGGAACCTGCATGGATGGAGGCCCCGAGTGCCAGCCTGGTCGAAAGGAATATCGCCGGCCATCGGCGAACCGCTCATGGAACTCAAGCGCGGCAATCGTCTCGATACATGCGTCGATCGTGTTCAGGATGGCTTTGTAATAGAGCGGTTCGAACTATTTACGATGCCGACAATCGAGGTAGAGCGGTTCGCAGAGGCGACGGTTCTCCGTGAGCGCATGCCTGGCTTCGATGACCGATTCAAAACCACCCTGGTACTCAATCACGCGGTAGCGGGTTCTCCGAGGCCCTCAATAGTCTCCCATGCTGGTGGGCTTTACGAAGGCGGGTGATGTCCTGCTGAGCAGGCCGACGAGTTGGGACTGCTGCGCGGTGCCGGTCTTTTGAAAGATCCGCAAGAGATAGGCACGCGCAGTGCCAAAAGTGATATCGAGGTTGGCGGCCGCCTGTTGCAGCGAATAGCCGGCGGTCAGTTCGCTGGATAGCTGCGCTTCCTTGTTTGTCAGGCCGAAGAGAGCCTTGAGAAGCTCGGGCTCCGGCCCGATGCCATTGCCGTTCATCTCAGTGATGAAGACGAAGCAGGAGGCGGATGTGAAGATATCGTGTGCCGCCCTGCGGATCGGAAAACAATGCAGGACAATGGGAGCATCCTGCCGATCGCGCAGGCCGAAGGAGCCGGGGGCGTAGTCCTGGTCGGCCTCGACCTTGCTGAGGATCGCTTCCAGGTGCTCGTTGGCGCTGCCCAGGTTGAGCTGGTTCCAGGCGCCGGAGAACAGGTTTCCGAAACGGGTTTCGAATTGCTTGTTCATCGTTTGAATGCGCCGGCGGCCGCCAATTGCCACACATGGGGCGCCCAGGGCCTCCATGACGTCGACCATGCTTTGATACTGCTGCAGCCGCAAGCGAGCGGAAACGAAAACCGATCGCACCACGTCAGGATAAAAGTGGTTGAGGAGATCGCCTTCCTGCTCGCTAAAATGACCGCTGCGGACATGCCGGTCGAAGCCGCAGACGATCATATCTCCGCTGGGCGGAGCAACAATGGTGGCAATGTCATCACCAAAGGAATGCCGCCGACTAAGTTCGACGTATTTGTTGAGGTATGCCGGGATTTCGGCAGCGTATTCCGTACCAAGGGTAAAGCGCTCATAAGCGGCGTCCGGCGCGCTTTTTCGAACCCAGCTATGGAAGTCGACGCCCCAAAGACTACGATCTTCGTTGGCAGGCAACAGACGCTGCTTGGTATGTACGGCGCGTTGTTGTCCAACGCTGTACAGATATCCCGCATCCGCCGCGATTGCGGTGCGAAATTCATCGAGCACGTTCTCCCAGTATTCGGGGATAAACGCGGCTTCATACAGTTGGGCGCGCAAGGCTGGGTCTATATAGCTCATTCTCGCACACAATAGGGTTTAGCCGCCAGGGTGACGGCTGAATTATACCATTTCATTTGGATGTCGTATGTTCTGGATGCAACCTATGTTTGTTGTATAGGATGACCAAAGACAAATTATAGTGCCAAATGGCAGGGATGGCGATTTGCGGAATAGATCGTCTGCTAATTTTCTTCGTCTGTTTATGGCAACTATCCGCCACCGGCCAATCGGGCAGTGGGATTCGATCTCGTTGCTGTGCACCTTCGCCAATTTGAGATTCGCATCGAAAAGACGAAGCCGAACACCTTCGGGTCGAAATGGGCGATGACACTCGTTTTGCAGGTCCGGTATTTGGTCACTTTCAGGTCGAATATCCTGGCGGGGCCGCGATTTATTGGGGCAAATAAGCCTCCGCGCCCCGTGCAATGATCTGCTCTTCACTGAGAGATCTATGCCAATGGGAGTAAAGCACGAAGCCTTCCCTCGGAAGGCCGATGTGATGTCTTAGATGGCGATAGATAGCGCTGAATGCCTTGTGCTCGCAGCCACCCCAAAAAAACACCTCCTCACGGTTTGGCGGCCACTCAACCGAGCGGACGGCATCTTCCAACAGGGTGGTCGTGCCCGCGGCGGCGCCATCGCGATGAAGCCAGTGGACCGTCACGCCCGGAGGATAAGTCAATGGCAATTCATCGGCCTTGCTGTCCACCTCGACAAAGGCATGGCCTTTGGTGTCAGGGGGGAAGGATTCAAGAATTCGCGCAATCCCCGGCAGGGCCGTCTCATCTCCGGCGAGCACATAAAATTTTGCAGGCTTCGGTCCGTTGGCCGCAGGTCCCAGAATACCGACCAGATCTCCTGTCCGAACCTCCATCGCCCATCGCGTCGCCGGACCGGCATTCTCGTGAAGAGCGAAGTCTATGGTGATTTCCTGCTGCTCCATGTCGATCCGCCGGATTGTGTAGACGCGGGTTGGAACCACGCTATTCTTCGGCCAGACGATGTGGCCCAGCTCGTTGAGCATGGGCCAGGGTGGGTTGGTGATCCCGCGTGGCTGGAAGATGAGCCGACAGTGAAGCTGGTCGTGGCGGTCATAGCGTTCCAGATGTTCGCCCTTGAAGATGATACGGCGAAAGCCGGGCGAAATGTCCTCTATCGATCGCACATACAACAGTCGGAGATCATCGGGAGGAGTGGGCAGCGTTTTGTCGCCCTCCCATTCGATATTCAGCTTTTCGCGGGCGGCGATGAAGCATATCGGTCCGACCAGCGCATGCTTGAGGCAGTTTATTCCGCTGGCCTCACCGGCCTCGACGGTTAGTCTGAAGCCGCCTTGCAGGGGTTCGAATGTAGCTTCCCCGAAAGGGGACCCGATATGGTGAACTCCCCCGCGCTCTTCAATCGTCATGTCGTGGGTTGCGATGGCCTCGATGATCGGATCGACATAGTCGTCGATCTTCGCAAATTGCACCACTGCGCTCGCGCTGTAGCGTTTGCTGGCCGTTGAACTCATTGAAATTGTCCCCATGAAATCAGATCGAGACCCATAGAGGCCCTTCGATTGGAAAGGCCGCGAAGTCCTTGTTAATCGCCTCCAGGATGGCATCGGGATTGATGTTGGCGGATTGTTCGGGATGAAGCCATTTGGCTGCCGCGGCGACGAACAGCACGTTCAACGGCAGATTGGAAATCAGCCCGGTCCAGATTCCGTAGACGCGCTTGCTGCGAACGCTTGAAAGCTGGTCGAAGCCAACGCGGCCGTGGATCAAGCGCTCCAGGCCTTCGCGGCCAAGTTTCGGATCGATCCCCGGACCTATGGCGGGACGGCTGCCGGAAGCCCAGCCGCCACCGGAGGCGATGTAGACGTCGTGCGGTGTGGACACGACATATTCGAGAGAGAGTTGCTGGTACCACGGCGCGGTCACGCCGGGCAGGGGCTGGCCGCCGGCAAGCGCCAACAGTTCGCCCCAGACTTTCCGTCCGGCCGCCCAGCAGCAGTCATCCAGCGTGGACTGGACCTCCAGATAGGTTGTCACGGGTGGGCTGTCTTTCACGAGGGCGGCGATCTTGGCCAGCTCCCGGTCGAAGAAGGACGTGAAAGCCTCCGCCTTTGCCGTGGCATTCAGCAGCGTGCCCCACATTTGCATGGATGCCTTGAGTTCGGCCACGGGATCGCTTGCCTGCCCGCTGGCCGCGCTGTTGCTCGCAGCATCGCTGTATGCCACGGGAATGCCCAGCTGCTTCAGCCTCTCCACCATCGGATTGCTGTCGCCATCGGGCGTCATGAAGGCATTGGTCACCACGAGATCGGGCGAGAGGCTGATCAATCCTTCGAGAGAGACTGTGTCAGGTGTCTGCTTGCCGACGACACTGACCGAATGACCGTTCAGAAGACGTGTCTGCAACTGTTCGCTGTCGATTCTGTCGACGGCCGCCCAGCCCACAACCAACGATGCGGGATCTGGATGCAGCAACGACATCGTCAGGAGATCATGCGCTTCAAGCAGTATGATCCTTTTCGGCGGGGAGGCGAGTTGCAACTCGCGCCCTGCCAGGTCGATGACCTTAAACGATGGTTCTGCCAGAGCCGGCGTAACCCGCGACAGGATTGCCGCAGTGGCGATGGATGTGCAGAACTGGCGTCGCGTTATCATGAATAACGCCTCACCACTTGTACCTTAGGCCGGCGATGACCGTGCGGCCATTTCCGTACTGGCAATAGTAGTTGGAACTGCAGCTGGAGTAGTATTCCTTGTTGAGCAGGTTCGTGACGTTCAGCGTTGCCTCCAGCCCCTTGAATTTCGGGTTTTTGGCGCCGAAATCATACTTCACCGCGGCATCCAGCAAGGTATATCCGTCGGCCTTCACCTTGTTGGCATCGTCGGCATAGCTGGCGCCGACGAAGCGGACGCCGCCGCCGACGCTCAGGCCCTCAAGCGCCGGGTAATCTAGCGTGTAGTTCGCCCACAGCGAGCCGTAGTAGCGCGGCACCGCCTGCGGCCGGTTGCCGATGATCGACGTATCGGAAGATTTTGAGACTTCCGTGTCGAGCAGGGAAATTGCGCCGATCAGCTCAAGATTGCTGGTGACGTTGCCACGGGCTTCAAATTCCAGCCCGCGGGAATGGATCTCGCCCTGCTGTTGGTAGGAAATCGACGCGGCATCGTAGTAAACGACGTTTCGTTGGCGAATATCGAAGGCCGAGAGCGTGAAGAGTGCATCCAGCCCTGTTGGCTGGTACTTGACGCCTATTTCATATTGCTGCGCTTCCGTTGGTTTGAACGGATTGCCACTCGCATTTGTGGTGGTGGACGGTTCGAATGAGGTGGCGTAGCTGACGTAGGGCGCGATGCCGTTATCGAATAGATATAGCAGGCCGGCGCGGTAGCTCGTCGCGTTGTCAGATCGCTCTGCTGATGTCCCGGAGACAAGACTGCGGGTGTCCTGATCCGCCCAGTCATGACGCACCCCGAAAACGGCTCGGAGACGATCGAGTTCGATCTGGTCCTGTAGATAAATGCCTGTTTGGCGAAGGGATTGGTCGTTATTGTAATAGGTCATGAACGGACCAACCGGCTGGCCATAGACCGGATTGGTGACGTCGATCGGCGTCGCGCCGCCTATCAGATATTTCCAGCTGCTGTCGGAGTGCTGAAGGTCGACGCCGGCGAGCAATGTATGTTTTACAGCGCCGGTGTCGAACTTGAACTCGGCCTGGTTGTCGAAGGAAAAGCCCTTGGCCTCTTCGATTGAATGAACGGCCCAGCGTGGAATGATGCCCGTGGCCGACATCGGCCCGTTCATCTGAAGTGATTGCATATCGACATCGACACCGGAATATCGGAAGTTCGAACGGACGGTCACCTGATCGTTGAAGCTGTGTTCGAACCTGTAACCGGCGCCATATTGTTTGCGCTCGAAGGAATCGTAGGACGGGTCGCCGATATTGAACTTGGGGCCGAGGAACCGGCTGAGGTTTCCGGGTGCGAGGAACGTCGGGTAGACCGAGTTGAAATAGCCGCCTTCCGGATCGCGCTGATAATAGCCGGAAATGACGAGCGACGTGTCCTTGTCCGGCTCCCATTTCAGCGAGGGCGCAACGCCGATGCGCTTTTCATCCACATGGTCATAACGTGTACCGGAGGTGCGGCCGACGACCGAAACACCATATTGCCAGGTGCCGTCGCTGGTGAGCGGGCCTGTCGAGAAAAGGCCGCTCTGAAACCGGCCATTCGTTCCACCCTCGACGCGCAGCTCGTTCGACGGGACGCTCGAGGGTTCGCGGCTCACCTGATTGACGAGGCCGCCGGGGCTGATCTGCCCGTAAAGAAGAGCCGAAGGCCCCTTCAGGACATCGATATGATCGAGGAAGAACGGATCGATGGACGGTGTGGCGAAAGCCTGCCCGCGCTGTAGTTTCAAGCCATCGAGATAGCTTACATAATTGGTCGCGGTTCCAAAATTGCCGAAGCCGCGAAGAAATACGGAATCGTAGCGAGAGTTGGTATCGCGGTCGGAAAGGACGCCGGCGGTGTAACGAAGCGCCTCGCTGACGGTCTGCGGGTTCTGCTCGTCAATCTGCTTGCGGGTGACCGTTGTGACCGATTGCGGCGTCTCCAGCACGGGCGTGTCGGTCTTGGTCGCGGAGCGCGTCGATTTGGCCAAGGTTTTGGTGGATGTGTCGCTGCCGCTGGTCGCACCCTGGACGACGATCGGCGCCAGCTGCGTGCTGCTCTCCTGAGCCGCGACTTGCGCGACAGGAACAAGGAAAGTGGAAACGAGCAAAGTATGTCTTAATAAAAGGCTGTGCTTCACGAATAATCCCCATGGTCGAAGCTTCGAAGTTTTGATAGCTGATTAAATCAAACGGGTACGTCCTGTCCAGTTAATATGAATGTGTTCGTCAACTTTTGTGTTGGCAAGCGTATGCAGCGTTCTAAGAGTGGCTGGAAGGGGAAAGACGGAGAAAATGATGGTAGCAAAAAGCATGAGCACGGTCGTAAGAGCTGGCCGTCCTCCGAAGGCGGATCAGGACATGGCGGCGGAAAGAATCATCGCGGCCGCTACGGAGCTTTTCGCGGGCAGGGGGTTTGCAGGCACTTCGATGGAACAGGTGGCCGCTCATTGCGGAGCAGGCAAGGATACCGTTTATCGTCGCTTTCCCTCGAAGGTCGCCCTGTTCGAAGCCGTCGTGGTCCATGCGCACAAGCAGGCCGTTGCCGAGCTCGAGAAAATGCCCCCGATATCAGGCGATCCGCTGGAAAGGCTGAGAGCTCTCGTCCTCGAGCTTCTCCATGTCAACATGAAGCCCGAGCTGATCGCTTTGAAGCGCATCACCTTCAGCGAGGCCGTCGTTTTCGAGAAGAATGACCCGATACCGCCTCAGCCGGATCCGATCATGGCGAAGCTGATCAAGGCGGTCAGCGAAGCGCAAGAGGTTGGCGCAATTGATGCAGGAGACGCTGCCGAGATTGCCAGTCACCTCATTCACTGTATGGTCGCGCTGCCGACGGCCGCGGCAATGATGGGCAGTAATGACTTTGATTTGCGCCGCAACGTCGAAGCGCATTTTGAGAGAACCTGGCATTGGCTCATCAACGGTTTGACTGGGGGGAGAACTTGATGGCCAGTCTGCCAATTTTGGGGTCTTCCTGATCCCCTTTTGCACCTACGTCCGACGTTGCTGATCGGGCCCAAGCTGAATCAAGCTCGAGTTTTTCGACGGCTGGGTGGGGCAGCGCTGAGTGAAAATCGAGGCGAAAACTGCTTGGGATTCCGCAGCCAGAAGTTCTTACCTTTTCAGGAGCATACGGATTCCAACTCCTGCCAAGATCATCGAATCTGGATTGAACGATTTCACGTTGGAAATTGGGGTGAGCAGGTGGCATTGTCGTGGCTCATGACGGTCAGCAGCAGGGGAAATCGATCAGACCGGTGTTTCGGAAGGGCTGCCCTTGCCTCTCGTAAGCGTGCGGATTCTGTCCATCGTGTCCCGGGCGGCGTTTCGAAGCATGCCTTGATCGGAGGAGACGATGAAGGAAGATGCACCTTTTGCCAACAATGGCTCCATGTCCTTGGCAGTCTCGACCATCATCCATACCGGCTTGCCCGCATGGTGGGCCGCGCCGATGATTCTATCGACAGCGGACACGATTGCCGGGTCGTCTCTTGTGGCTGCGCCATAGGCAACGGTCAGGTCTCCCCTGCCGATGAACACGGCATCGAGCCCTTCGACGGCAATAATCTCGTCTATGTTTTCGACGCCGGCCGGGTCCTCGATCATGGCGATAGCAGCGACGCTGGCATCTGCCTCATCAACATGTTTCCACACGGGTTTTGCGCCATAGCCGCCGGCGCGTGTTACCGCAGAGAAACCACGGCGGCCGCCTCTGTAGCGACATGCCGCGACGAGTTCCCTTGCTCTGTCGACACTGTCGATATGCGGAGCGAGAATGCCCATTGCGCCGCAATCGAGCACCGAAAGTATGCCGTCTGCAGTCAACACGGGAACTCTGACGATGCCCGATATCGCCGAGGCCTTACAGGCAAGCAGAGCCAGATCCGTTGAGGCGCGATCGAACACTCCGTGCTCCTGATCGATGACGACAAAATCGAAGCCGGCTCCTGCCAAAATCTCGATCGAAGCCGGGCCGGAAATCTTGACGAAGCTGCCTATCAGTTTCTGATGGCCTGCAATGCGCGCCCTCAATGAAAGGTTAGGATCAGTTTCGCCCATTTTCGAACTCCTACATGACGACAAGCTTTCGATCTGTAGCGGAAGCAATATACCTTCCGACTGTTCCTGTTTACGATTTGCGATCGCATTTCAGCAGCTGAAACGGCAGCATTCAGAACTTGTCCGGAAATATCGTCTTGCATAGCGTCCGGCAAAACGGTGCCACACCTTACCCATCAATTGCGCCATGTTCTCAAGCCCCCGCGAGATCGCAGCGTAGATCGGTACCGTCGCAGCTGGAGAAGTTCTTATGGCCAATACCGAGCCCGTCTTTGTCGACATCGCGCTGAAAGCCTACAAGCGAGGCATCCTGAACGCGATCATCGCTCCGAGACCGATAGGCTGGATGAGCACGGTGGACAGCGAAGGTAATGCCAATCTGGCGCCCTATTCCTACTTCAACATCATGTCCAACGAGCCACCGATCCTGGCGTTTTCCTGCAATACACCGGAAGATCGCACCGCCAAGGACACGCTGAAAAATGTCCGTGAAACCGGTGAGTTCGTGTTCAATCTGGTCAGCTACGATCTGGTCAGAGAGATGAACATGACATCCGCGCCAATCCCCGTCGGCATGGATGAATTCGAATATGCTGGGCTCGAAAAGGCGGAATGCATCCATGTGAGGGCACCGCGCGTAGCGCGATCTCCGGCAGCCCTCGAGTGCAAGGTCGTCGAGATTGTCAGGCTGACCGACGAAACGGGCAATGCAAACGTCAACGTCACCTTCGGAAAGGTAGTCGGCATGCATATTCAGCCCGGCTTCCTTGACGAAGGCGGATATTTCAACACTGCTCTTGCTCAACCTGTCACGCGCCTTGGCGGCGCCGAATACGCCATTTCCCAGCCCAGCTTCGAACTGCAGCGGCAATTCACACGCGCCGATGAAAGCACCTATTGAGGTCCAGACGATGATTTTACGCCCAGCTTCGCTTTCATACTTCTCCAAGAGCCCCGCCGGAAGCTCGATCATCCGCGGCCAGAATTTCACAGTCGAATGCATCACGGGCGCTGATGACGCCAACCATGCGATTCAAAGTGATGTGGAAACGATCCTCATCCTGCCCGAGAGTGGCGCGACGTTGATGACGGATTTCGAGACGGTGGAGACTGCGCCCCGTTCCATCGCCATTGTGCCGGCCGGTACGCTTCGGCTTCACCTGCGGCAAGGCGCCCGTGCCTTTGCATTGACGACCGGCCGTACCGGCGTGGATGCTGGCAATGTCATCAATTCGGTCGACTATCAAGTGCCCGACGAACGTGTGGTTCCCGTTGCAAAGCCCACGGAACGGCTGGCGAAAGATGCCGAGCGCATCCACGTCTATCAGGTGGATGCGGTTCCTTTTCCCGGGGGCAATCCGCGGCTGAAGTTCTTCCAGAGCGCAACGATGAGCATCAACTGGGTCGAATATGATGGGCAGCGGGACCGAACGAAATTGTCGCCGCATGCGCATGAGGATTTCGAGCAGGGCTCCCTCGCGATCGCGGGCGACTTCGTGCACCACATCCGCACGCCATGGGCGTCGAATGCCGAGGAATGGCGCGAGGATCAGCACATAGAGGCATCGGCTGGCAGCATGCTGGTCATTCCGCCCGAGCTTATTCACACGACGGAAGGCGTCGGCGCGGGACAACACATTCTCATCGACGTATTTGCTCCACCAAGAACCGATTTCATCGCCAAGGGCTGGGTTTTCAATGCCGGTGACTACCGGGCACGATGAGGCGGCAAGCCGAAATGAAGGACACTCCACTTCTCTTCCAACATGGCGTTTGCGATTGCCATGTTCATGTGTTTGACGATCCGGAACGGTTTCCCTTCGAGAACGCTCCGGCCTATGCGCCGCCCTTCTCGCCGGCTAGCACCCTTCTGACGGAGACCACACAAGCCGGTGTCTCCCGTGTCGTCCTTGTTCAGCCGACGCCTTATGGCCGAAATCTCGACTTGTTGAGGGCAACGCTGAAGGTGCTGGGTGCGAAGGCGAGAGGCGTGGGAGTGGCCGATGCATCTATCGATGCTGAAGGTCTTGCAGCTTTGAAAGGGGAGGGTGTTGCAGGGTTGCGGTTCGTCGAAAACCTGCTTGCCGATGGCAGCCGCATGCCTGGAACCGTGCCTCTGGATGTCCTCCTGCAAAAGCTTGCACCGGCCATGGCCGATGTCGGCATGCATGCGGAGATCTGGACGCCGCTATCTGTTACGCTAGAACGGTGGCGGGACCTGGAAAAGGCGCGGGTTCCCGTCGTGCTTGATCATATGGGTGGTTTCGATCCGCAACTTGGCCTTGAGCATCCGCATTTTCAGCGCCTTCTCGCTCTGCTCAGGGAAGGTGTCGTCTGGGTCAAGCTTGCGCTGTGCCGTCGCGCGGCCGGTATCGGCTACGATGCTATCAGGCCCTTTCATGATGCGTTGGTGGAAGCCAATAGCGAGCGCCTGTTATGGGCAACGGATTTCCCGTTCGTACGGTTTGCGGGAACTCCGCCGACCATCGATCATCTGCTCGGGCTATTCCGCAGTTGGGTTCCAGACAGCAAGGTGAGGGAGCAAATTCTCTTTTGCAACCCGGTTGAACGATACGGTTTCGAAACCATCCTGAGCGAACGGTGATCCGGCCTCATTTCAGGGGGCCTGAAGTTGAGCCTCGATGGCGGTGACGGTCTCGCGCAAGGCCTCGACAATGACTTTCCTGTTTTGGTTTCCGCGCAGGGCGGATCGAAAGTAGGTAACCCCGAATGTCGCGAGCACCCGCTCTCCGGACCGGATCGGAAATGCGATCGTGCCTGAACTTTTAGGCTCGAGCTCCGGATTCCGCTCGGCAAAGCCTTTCGCTCTCGTACGTGCGATCATTCTTTCGAAAGTGCCGTCGCTGATCTGGCTGTTTTCCGGGTCCTTGGAGGCCCGCATGACATCCCGCAGAATTCGCTGCTCGTCCGGCGGACAGAAGCAGAGATAGGCCCGGCCGAGGGCGCGGCCGCCCAGGCTCAAGCGGCGCCCCAGCGACGCGTGGAATGGTGAAATCGGGCTATCCGGGATGGTGCTGTAGTTGATGACAACGGCATCGATATCCAGCGTGCAGATGGCGCAGGGCCACAATATCTCCTTCGTCAGCTTGTCGGCGAAGGATCGCGCCACTTCGATAACCTTCGGCGCACCGTGAAATCCGGAACTCAGATTGGCGATTGCCGAGGTGACATGGTAGCCGCGGGTTTTCTCATCCTGATTGACATAGCCGGCGGCGATCAGCGTCTGGAGAAGCCGAACGACTGTCGGCTTTGGAATACCCGTCCGCGAGTGGATTTCCCTTACGCTCACGAGACCGCCCTGGTTTACGGTTGCGAGTACCGAAAGGGCTTTCGTCACCGCTTGAACGGGCGCGAATGGCATCTGAAACCTCCTATGGCCCGAAATGCTGCGCGAGCTGACAAGCAGTTCGGCAGGACCGGCCTCCCTCTCCCGATTAGATCCTTACCCCAACTCTAGGCAAGAGCTGTGTCGGCTGATCGGCAGTTCGTTTCATCCATTGAAACGGATTGATTCTGCTGTTGTTCGCCGACGTTGAATGCCCTACCCATCCACGACGATAGCGCAGGAGATCAATCTCGGCTGCGCGCAAGGGGGCGAAAGTCCCGTACAAACCATTCCAGGCAGGGCAGGCGGGCCGCTCCACATGCAACCATTGCGCCAAGATGTCGTCGAGATCACCGGTCAGAACCTGACCATCGAGCAGGTCATTTCCATATCCCGTCATGGCACCAAGGTAGTCTTGAGCTCCGACGCCAGCGAACGCATGGCGCGCGGCCGCAGTATTTTGGAAGAGGCGATCCGCCGCGGCGAACGCATTTACGGCGCGACCACCAGCGTCGGACCGAAAACCTCGGCGAGCATCAATCAGGCCAACACCGCCGAGTTCAGTCGACGGTTGCTGCGGACCCATAATGCCGGGCACGGACCTGTCGCCGCCAAGGATGTGACGCGCGCGACCGTGGTCAACCTTCTGAACTCGCTGGCGAGCGGCACCACCGGCGCACGGCCGGCCCTGGCCGAACGGCTTGTCGATGCCCTGAATGCTGATCGGCCAATCGCCATGCATCTATGGGGTTCCATGGGGCAGAGCGACATGTCGTCGATGGCCGATATCGCCCTGGCTCTGTTCGACGATATCGACCTTGAAGCGGGCGAAGCTCTTGCGCTCCTCAATTCCAGCGCCATGTCGACCGCGGTCGCGGTTCTGTCTTTCGTCGATCTTCACCGCCTGCTGCAGCTTTCGACCTTGGTCGGAGCGCTTAGCATGGAAGGCTACGCTGCCAACCCCTCAATCGTATCGGACATTGCCTTGCAATCACGTCCGTTCGCGGGCCTTCATCGGCATGGCTCGGCGATAAGGGCGTATATTGATGGAAGTTATATCCTCGCCGAAGGTGGCCCTAGAAACCTTCAGGATCCCTTATCCTTCCGTTCGATGGCTTTGATCCATGGCGCCGTCGAAGACAACCTTTCTTTTTCGAAGCAACAGATCGAGCGTGAGCTGAATTCGAGCCAGGGCAATCCCGTCATTTCGCTGAAGCATGGCGGCCTGGCTGCCGTTGCGAATTTCGACATGGTCACGCTTTGCATGGCGCTCGATGTCATGCGGCAGGCTTTCGCGCCGGTCTTCACGAGCTCGACGGAGCGGCTTGCAAAACTCGTCGACACGACCTGGTCGGGTCTTGCAATCGGCCTGATCGAAGAGGACGGCATCGGTGCGCCGGGTTTCAATGGCGTTGCCCTGTTTCACAAGTCGATTACTTCGGAAGCCCGTTTGTTGACGGTGCCTTTGGCGGGCGAACTGGCAAGCTCAAGTCACTCGAACGGCGTCATGGATCGGGCGTCGCTCGCCGCACTTGGTGGCCGGCGCGGATTGGAATTGGCACAGTTGGGCACGTCCATCGTCGCCATGGAATTGATGGTCGCCGCTCAAGCCGCCGAGCTGCGTGGACGAACACCGCTTGGCAGGGTGACGGGAGAGCTATTCGCCTTTGCCCGTAAGGCAATACCCTTCGCAGCGGCTGGGGAAAGGCCACCGAATGTGCAGCCTTTGCTGGAACGGCTCGAAAGCAATCGGGGTGCGGTCGATAGCATGATGGCATCAAACAACTAGGCGGATACGGCCGAGCGATGGGTGGAGGCGCATGCGCGCCGATCCGGAATGAATACAAAAAGGAGGAGGAACTGATGTTGAGAGTAAGAAATTCGGTGTTGGCCGCACTGATCGGTGCCACAAGCGCGATCGTTGCGCTCAACCAGGTACGGGCGGAGGAGAAGTCGCTGACGTTCGTTTCCTATCAGGGAACTCTTCAGGATTCGCAGATCAAGGCCTGGCAACAGCCTTACACGGCAAGCCAGAATGTCCAGTTCGAAAATGATTCACCCCCCGATGGCGCGAAGCTGAAGGCGATGGTCGAGGCTGGCGCGGTTTCCTGGGATGTCATGGATCAGGGCGCTGCCTTTGCGGAGCAGAACTGCGGCAAGCTTCTCGAAAAGCTGGATCTCTCCAAGATCGATACCTCGCAGTTTCCCGAGGGTTCCGTCAGCGAGTGCGGGCTTCCCGTGTACTTTTTTGCCCTGACCTTCGTCTACAATACGGAGAAATATAAGGATCATCCGCCAACGAAACTCGCGGACTTCTTCGATCTCAAGAATTTCCCCGGAACGCGGGTCCTGCCGCCGGATATCAGTCTCGGCACGCTGGAATACGCCCTGATGGCGGACGGCGTCGACGCCAAGAACCTTTATCCGATCGACGTGGATCGCGCGCTCAAGAAGCTCGATACGATCAAATCGTCGATCATCTTCACCAAGACGAATGGTGCGCTTCAGCAGGCTCTTGTCGATGGCCAGGCCGACATGGGTTTCGCCGTCACCGGCCGTGTCATCGCATCGGCGAAAGCCGGCGCACCGATCGCTCCGGTCTGGGACAAGACGATCCTTGGCTGGGACGCGCTGATCGTCCCGAAGGGTACGCCAAATCTGGCGACTGCGATGGATTTCGTCCAGTTCGTCTCGCAGCCGGAACAGAACAAGCGGTTTGCGGAGCTTGCCGGCGTTATCGCCGCGACCAGCAAGGCGACGCCTGACTATTCCGACCTCAACAAGACGTTCAATCCGCGCCTGCATGACGAAAACGGAGACAAGGTGCTGCTTTCCAACGTGAAATGGTGGGCGGCCAACCTCAATTCGGTTATCGCCAAGGTCACTCCCTGGATGTCTCGATAGGTTTGATGATGGAAGCAGTTATCGACAACCGCGCCTCTGAAGGACGAAGAGCCGCAGCGGCGCCAATCAATATCGTGGTCTGGCTGCTGCTTCCATCGACCGTTCTTTTGCTTGGAGCTTTTCTGTATCCATTGCTTTCCATCGCGATGCGAAGTTTCACCGATCCCGAATGGGGATTGCAGAACTACGCCTCGCTTCTAACCGACGACATCTCAATCATCATTATTGTGAGAACCCTTCGCATTGCCGCCATCGTTGCGGTCGTGACGCTGCTCATAGGATTTCCCTACGCCTATATGTTGACGCTGGTCACGCCCCGGATGCGCGCCGTCCTCATGACGATAGCCTTGTTGCCTTTCTGGACCTCGGCGATCGCTCGCAGCTTTGCCTGGACCTTATTGATGCAGCGCGGCGGCCTGATCGAAACAGCCTTCTCATGGGTTGGCTTGCCGGGCGTGGTGCTGGTCCGCACGTCGACCGGCGTTACGATCGCGATGGCGCAAGTCCTTTTGCCCTATATGATCCTGCCGCTTTACAGCAATATGCGCGGGATCGACCGGCGCCTGCTGGACGCAGCGGCTTCCATGGGTTCCCCGAGATGGCGCGCCTTTCTGGAAATCTATCTGCCGCTTTCGTTACCCGGCATGATCGCCGGCCTGTCTCTCGTCTTTGTCATAGCCCTCGGTTTCTATGTGACCCCAGCGATCCTCGGTTCGCCGCAGGAGGCGCTGGTTTCGCAGCTCATCGCGACACGCGTCGACACATTGCTCGATTTTGGCGGCGCCGGCGCGCTCGCCGTTATCGTTCTGCTCATCGCTGCCGCACTGATGGCGCTGATTGGCAGACTGAATGCCCGCCTCGACCTGCAACCCAACATGGCCGGAAAGTGAGGTGAGCGCGATGTCCTTTTTCTCGACGCGCCGCGAAGGCGGCCCTGGCCTCCTTTTGCGTCTGATGACCTTGCTGACGGCGATCCTGATCGTTCTGCCGACATTTGTCGTCATTCCCGCGAGTTTCACTGCCGGCGAGACATTCCAATTCCCGCCGCGGGAATGGTCCTTGCGGTGGTACGAGAACTTCTTCACGTCGCGCATGTGGATTTCGTCATTGCTGCAATCGCTCCAGATCGCGTCACTGACCGCCATTCTCGCCACCGTTCTCGGCGTCAGTGCGGCGATCGGGCTCACGCGAATCCCGCGCAGGACAGGCGCGATCCTACGACTTTTCTTCTCGCTGCCGCTGACTGTTCCGAGCGTGGTGATCGGTATCGCCATATATGCCACATTCCTCAAATGGCATCTGGCCGGCACCTTGTCTGGTCTTGTTCTCGCGCATACGGCCCTTGCCATCCCGTTCGTAATCACCACCGTTGCTGCCAGCCTCACGGGCTACGACAATACGCTGGACCTTGCCTCGTCCAGTCTGGGTGCCGGTGGCATGACGACACTGCTGCGGATCAAGATCCCGCTGCTTGCATCCGGTGTCATCTCGGGCTTCCTTTTCGCCTTCGTCAGCTCTTTTGACGAGTTCGTCGTTGCACTCTTTCTGCAGACGCCGAAGCTGAGAACGCTGCCGGTGCAGATGTACAACTCGATCGCCCTCGATATGGATCCCACCATATCTGCGGCCTCCAGCGTGATTGTCGTCGCAACGACGATCATCTTCCTGTTCGTGTCGCTCAGAGCCGGCAACAAGTTTTAGAAACGCGGTTTCGTAAGAATGATGAAAAAGCACTCGATCAAGATCTCGAACGCAACCCGCTTTTATCCGGGTGCCGTAAAGCCCGCCATCGACGATATCTCGCTCGATATTGCGCCTGGCGAATTCATGACGTTTCTAGGCCCCAGCGGCTCTGGCAAGACAACGCTGCTCTCCATCATCGCCGGCTTTGTTGCGCTCAATGCCGGCTCGGTGGAGATCGACGGCCAGGACATTACCCACTTCAAGCCGCATAAGCGCGACCTTGGGGTTGTCTTTCAGCAATACGCGCTTTTTCCGCACATGACGGTGTTTCAGAATATCGCCTATCCCCTTCGCCAGAGGGGTGTTGCGAAGCCGGAAATTGAAACGAAGGTGAGGCATGTGCTCGACCTCGTGCAACTCGGCGACTTCGCAAATCGTTTGCCGCGACAGCTTTCGGGTGGGCAGCAGCAGCGCGTCGCACTCGCCCGCGCCGTCGTATACGAGCCCAGGGCACTGTTGCTCGATGAGCCTCTCGGCGCCCTCGACAAGCGCCTGCGCGATCGCTTGCAGCTGGAGATCGCCCGGATGCATCGCGAGCTTGGCATGACATTCGTGTTCGTGACGCATGATCAAGAGGAAGCGCTTACGCTCTCAGACCGTATCGCTGTCTTCAACAATGGGAAGATCGTGCAGGTCGGCACGCCGACGGAGCTTTATCGCAAACCGAATTCGCTGTTCGTCGCGAAATTCCTTGGAGAGTCCAACATCATGGAGGGCTCAAGCCGAGGAACGAATATCATTGTTCGCCCCGAGCATGTTCAGCTGACGATGCCGGCTGGTAAATGCTGCGACGATGAGGTTTCAAAAGCCGCAAGAATAACGGATATCGCCTTCGCGGGAGCCCACATCAAGGTGGGATTGGCATTCAACGACGGTAACACCGGCTCATCCTTGATTACGGCCGGAAACCCGCTGCATTTCCAGCGGGGGGAGGAAGTACTTGCCGTGTGGAGCGCGGTGAACCAGCATATCGTCGCGAGCGATGAACGCGCCGGCGATTCCACAAATAGCTGACGGTTTTTGCGAAGTTAAAAACATCTCAGGTACCGGAATCGAACGAGGCTCTGTCTTCATAAGATCAGCAGATTGCCGGCAAAGCCTCCTGCATCCGAACGACAACCGCTCCGCCGGTCATGCCGGCGCCGGCCGCGGCAAGCAGCAGTTGTTCGCCGGCGACGAACGGGCGCTCACTATTGGCCAGCGACATTGAGAGTGGAATCGTCGCCGCCGATGAATTTCCAAAGTCCCCGATCGTGCGGACGGATTTTTCGAGCGGAATTGCCAACTCGTCACAGACTGCATCGATAATTCGGACGTTCGCCTGATGGGGGATGAAGCGGTCGATACACTGCGAGGAGATTTCGGCACGCTTCAAAGCCTGCGACGCCGATTGACTCATGATGCGGACGGCTTTCTGGAAAACCACTTTCCCGTCCTGCATTGTCATATTGACGGAATCAGGCTCGATGCCGGGATGGAAGGGACGGACGCTGCCTCCGGAGGGGATGGAAATGAGATCGTAGGCCGAGCCTTCCGATACGAGCTCAATGCCCAGGATGCCTGATTGTGAATCTTCCGATGGAACGAGAAGCACGGCGCCGGCGGCATCGGCAAAGACCACGGAGCTTGCCCGTTCTTCCATATTTATGCGCCGGCTCAGAATATTCGCGGCGACCACGAGAACGGGCCTGCTCTGGGCTCTTATGAAACCATCGGCAAGCGTCAGCGCGTACAGGAAGCCCGAACAGGCGCCTGCGAGGTCGACTGCGCCCGACGCCTGAAGACCCAGCTTGTGCGCGAGCAACGGTGCCGAAGGCGGCAGGAGATGATCAGGCGTGGATGTTGCCAGCAGCGTCAGTGCAACGGCCGCACGATCGATGCCGGCATGATCGAGCGCCATGGACCCGGCTTGCGCCGCCATGTCGGTCAGGCTTTCGCCGGGCGCGGCCCAATGGCGCGCGCGTATGCCGGTCCTGCGTTCGATCCAGCCTTCTGCCAGACCCAGGCGTGCTTCGATTTCGGCGTTGTCGATGCGGCGTTTCGGAACGTAGTGACCGAGGCCTGCTATTCTGCTCGACCAGGCCCTCATGCCGGTAGCCCAATTAAGTCGGCGGCCTCATCGATGGCTTCATAGGCGCGCCGCAAATCCCTCTCCCCCACACAATAAGGGGGCATCAGATAAATGACATTGCCCAAAGGTCGTATGAGGAGATCTCTCTCGCGGAAGAAGGTTCGAAGCCTCGGACCAACCTCGGAGAGATACCCATTCGTTCCGGTGGCAAGATCAAGCGCGGCGATCGTGCCCTGCTGGCGGAGCCCGGTAAAGCGTGGATCGAACCGGAATTTCGCCAACCATTCACGATGCATTGCCTCGATGGCCGCGATGCGGGACATAACTGGTTCTTCCCGCCAGACCTCCAGATTTGCCACGGCCGCCGCGCAAGCGATGGGGTTGGCGGTATAGGAACTGGAATGAAAAAACATGCGGCCACGGTCATCGGACAAATGTGCGTCGAATATTTCCGGCGTGCAGAGCGTCACGGCGAGCGGCAGCGCGCCGCCCGTTATTCCTTTGGAAAGGCAGAGTATGTCCGGAGAAATGCCCGCCTGTTCGCAGGCGAGCAAAGTGCCTGTCCGTCCCCAACCTGTCATGACTTCGTCGGCGATCAGCAAGGTTCCATACTGTGCCGTTATCCGCCGAAACTCGGTCAGGAGATGAGGCGGGTACATTTTCATCCCGCCAGCCCCCAGCACCAAGGGTTCGACGATGAAGGCAGCGACCTCTCCGCGCCGGCAGAATGCCTCAAGCTCGTCGAGTGTCTGCTGCTCCCGGCCCGCCACAGGGAATGAAATGCTTGCAACGTCGAACAGCAATGGTTCGTAGGCTGAATTGAAGACTCCACGAGCGCCAATCGACATCGTACCGATGGTATCGCCGTGATAGCTGTGTTCCATGACGACAATGCGGGAGCGCGGCGTCCCCCGATTGTGAAACATTCCGAGCGCCATTTTCAGGGCGACTTCCACCGACGTGGAGCCGCTGTCTGAAAAGAAAACGTGTGCCAGCCCCGGCGAGGCGAGATCAATGAGACCGCGCGCCAATGCCTCGGCGGCTTCATGGCTGTATTCAGCAAATATCAGCTGGTCGAGTTGCTCCACCGCGTCGTGGATCGCCCTCGTGATGCGGGGATGGCGGTGTTCGTGGGTGATAACCCACCAAGAAGAAATGGCATCGAGAACGGAACGTCCATCCTGGTCAAACAGGTAGGCTCCTTCGGTTCGCACGATTTTTTTAAAGGCCGGTTCAAGCTGATGCTGGGTGAAGGGATGCCAGATCGCCGTCATGCCAGGACCTCGCGAAATCTGGAAAGGTCGAATTGCTCTGCAAAGGTCAGGTGCAATGCCTCCGGCGTCAACGGATCAAGATGCGGTAGGCGGCCGAGGATGGAAACACGACCCATCTCCCCGATGATACTCATCGTATCGGGCTGGGCGTCACCGATGAAGGCCACGCCGAGGATGGGTATTTGCCGTCGCTCCAGTGCTTCAATCGAAAGCAATGTGTGGTTGATGGTGCCAAGGGCGGTCCGAGCGCACAGAATGGTCGGATAGCGCCAGCGCGCGAACACGTCGGCAAAGGTTTGTTCCCGCGTCAAAGGAACAAGCAATCCACCAGCCCCCTCAATGACGAGTGGCAATTGTGTCGCGGGGGGTGTCAACAGATCAGGCGCTATCGCAACACCATCGATCCGGGCTGACAAATGCGGCGAGGCCGGAGTGTTCAGGCGCCATGCTTCGGGCAGGATACGATGCTGCGGAATCCGCCCAAGTCGGGCGATCGTTTCGCTGTCGGTTTCGCCATCCAGCCCTGATTGGACCGGCTTCCAATAGGAGGCGTTGAGGGCAGCTGTGAGCGCGGCGGAAAAGACCGTCTTGCCGATGCCCGTATCGGTGCCCGTCACAACGAGACAGTTGCTCATGAAATCTCCGTCGCAATGAGCTCGGCGAGCCGCTCGACCATGTTTGCGATGGTCGGTCGGTCGACATTGAGCGTGATGGTGATGCGCAGCCGCGCGGTCCTATGCGGAACCGTGGGCGGTCGAATAGCGCGAACATCGAAACCGTCCGCGCGCAAGCGCTCGGCCAGATGCGTGGCGCGCGCGTTTTCACCGACGATAACAGGAAGAATCTGCGTGCCGCTGCCGCGCATACCCAAATGTTCGGAAAATTGCGCGTTTGCAAAGGCGATAAGGCCGTGCAGCGTCTGGCGCCGTTCCGGCTCGTCAGCGAGGATGGCCAGTGCCTCGCGGACGCTCGCGGCTTGCAAGGGGGATGGTGCTGTTGCGTAGATGAAGGGGCGAGCCCGATTGATGAGGAAGCTGCATAGAGTGCGGTTGGCGCCGACCAGTGCTCCGGCGGTGCCAACCGCCTTGCCGCAGGTGTGCAAGACGATGACATTATCTCGTCCTTCAAGTCCTGCAGCGTAGCCACGCCCGCCAACGCCATGAACGCCGCTTGCATGCGCCTCATCGATGTAGAGGAAGCCTTCGTTGCGATCGGCAATTTCGATCAGATCGGAAAGTGGCGCGCGATCGCCATCCATCGAATAGATGCTTTCGACGACAATCCACGGTACGCCGGTGCCCCCTCGCTTGCGCCAGGCAAGGATGGCATCCTCGACCGCATCCGCATCATTATGCGCCACCGACACCACATCGGCCCGTCCCGTCCTCATTCCATCATGCGCACTCGCATGGATCAGCGCGTCGTGGACAATGAGATCCCCGCGCTGCGGCAGGGTTGAGAGAACCGCGAGATTGGCGGCGTAACCGCTGACGAAGTAGAGCATTTGCTCGCACGCAAAGAATGCCGCCGCTTCCTGTTCAAGCGCTTCGTGTTCGGCATGGTTGCCCCGTAGCAGGCGCGACCCGCCGGCGCCCACCGGCACACCACGATCAAGAGCATCGACAAGGGCCGCGCGCATGCGCGGCGACGAGGTCAGCGCGAGATAGTCGTTGGAGGTGAAATCCGATCCAGTGTCACGGCTGAGGTCCCGATGACGGCCCTTCTGGGCGAGTTGTCGGAGTTTCACCTCATAACGCTGGCGCAAATCGACAGTCATTCATGCGCCTCCAATGTCATCGGCTCAAGCCGAAGCCGGCGCAAAAGGCTGTTGTCGCGATCATCTCCGGGGTTGGCGGTCGTCAGGAGGGTGTCGCCTATAAATATCGAATTGGCACCGGCGAAGAAGCAAAGCGCCTGCATTTCGTCGCTCATGGCCGCTCGTCCGGCCGTAAGGCGGACATGAGATTGCGGCATCATCAACCTGGCAAGAGCAATGATCCGAACGAAGCCGATGGAATCGACTGGCTTGGCTTCCGCCAGGCGTGAACCGGGAATCGGGATCAGCATGTTGATCGGCACGCTTTCCGGTGGGGTTGGCAGATTTGCCAGGGTCACCAGCATGTCGATCCGGTCATCCTCCTGTTCGCCCAGTCCAAGAATGCCGCCGCTGCAAACCTTGATGCCGGCCTCCCGGACGTGAGCCAGCGTCTCCAGCCGGTCGCCGAATGTCCGTGTCGTGACGACCTGAGGATAGAAACGCTCGGACGTATCGAGATTGTGATTGTAGTAATCGAGCCCTGCCTCGGCAAAGGTGCGAGCCTGCTCCGGCGACAGCATTCCCAGCGTCATGCAGGTCTCCAGCCCGAGAGCTTTAACCTCCTCGATCATCGAGACGATTGCTGCCTCATCCCGCGCCTTCGGGCTGCGCCAGGCCGCCCCCATGCAATAGCGGGTTGCGCCTTGCGCCTTTGCCTTGCGGGCCTCGGCGATGACTTCGGTGGTGTCTATGAGCTTTGATGCCTTCACATTAGAGGCATGATGGGAGGACTGGCTGCAATAGCCACAATCCTCGGGACAGCCCCCTGTCTTGATGTTGAGCAGCTTGCTGAGCTGAACGCGATTGGGATCGAAGTTCTCGCGGTGGATGGTGTGAGCCCTGAACAGCAAATCATTGAAAGGCAGGTCGTAAAGCACGCGCGCAGTGTCGAGTGTCCAAGATTTGAGTGCGCCTTGTGGCGAGATGGCCGCTTCCTTCTCCGGCATGGCAATTCTCCCAGGGCGGCGGAGCGGCAGCGCATTGTCGCCCTTGATTAATAGATAATCTATAATTATGCTGCCAAATATCAGGATATGACCTCTAAAGTGGTCGATCAAACTATATTATCATAGATAATCTATGGGGATCGTATGGCAGAGACAGTTGCTGAGCGCATTGCGCGCGTCATCGGGGAAAGAATCGTGTCGGGAGAGTTGGCGGCGGGAACGGCGTTGCGGCAAGATAAAGTCGCCGAAGAGTTCGAGGCGAGCCATGTGCCCGCGCGCGAAGCCTTTCAGCTTTTGCGGGCTCGAGGCCTGGTCGTTAGCGAGCCACGCCGAGGTATTCGGGTTGCCCCGCTGGACGGGTGGTCAATCCAGGAAATCGTGGAGATTCGCGCATCTCTGGAGACCTTGGCACTCAGGCTGGCCGCCCCCCGCATGAATGCCGCCAGTCACGAAAAGATCGAAGAAGCTTTGATCGCAGGCGACCAAGCGAAGAACATAACGGAGTGGGAACAGGCGAACCGTGCCTTCCACAGGGCCCTTGTCGCCCCCTGCAAAATGCCGAGGCTTTTGACCATGCTCGACGATTTGCAGCTCGCCAATTCGCGGATAATTTTTTCCGCGACTCGGACGGCAGGATGGCAGCCTGTATCGAGCAATGCTCATCGGAAGATCCTGAATGCATTGAAGGAAAGGAACATCAGCGGGGCTATCGCGATGTTGGATGCCCATATTCGCCGGTTGGAGCAGCCCGAGACGGAAAACGGCACCGATTCAATGCAGCCTGATGTTCAAAACACCCGAGTAGGGCAAGCTTCTGCACGGCCCAATGGCAAACTGAGCGGCAAGAGTCGGCCAGCCTAGTATTCGGGGGAGTGGGGTGCACGCCGCCATGAACGCCGATGGCTGCTTATGCGTCCGCTGTCAGATTGCAGATCGTGTCGATGGCAAATTGCATGGTTGCGGGCGGGCGGACAAAGGGCAGGCGGATGAAGTCACCAAAGTTTTCGTGGGCGGAATATCCCGAGCCGGGCGACAAAAACAAGCGGTGGCGCTGTGCTTCCTGGCACAGTGCAACGGTATCCACACCGGGCATATGGATCCACATGGCAGTGCCCGCCGCTGGACGTGCCCAATGCCATCGGCCCTGGGCGTGTTCCGCGATAAGATCCTCGGCGATCTTCAAATGGCCGGCTACTTCCTGGTGACGGTAGATCCGCGCTTCCGCAATATTTTCAAGCAAGCCGACGGCAATATGCTGGTCGAACATGGAACAGCCGAGGTCGTCGACCGCCTTGAAGCTTGCAAGACGTTTGATGACCGAAGGGGCGGAGCGAATCCAGCCGATGCGGAGCCCGCCCCAGAATAGTTTGGAAAGAGTTCCGATCGTTGCAACCATCTCAGGGTTCATCTGGCCTGCGAGTGGGCGTGGTGTCGTTTCGGCCAGGGTCGAAAGCTCAGTTTGCGCACCGTCTTCCACGAGAAAGGTGGGGTAGCGTTCCAGCAGTCGCACCAGATGACGACGGCTTGCCTCATCCAGCGACCGTCCCGTCGGATTATGCGCCTCGGGAAACAGATAGAGCAGCTTTGGCCGGTTTCTCAAGGCCTTTTCGAGCTGCTCCATGTTGAGGCCATGTTGCGTGACCACGACGGGAATGATCCTCGCATTGCGTCTGTGGAACGCCTCCAGCGAGCCGCGATAGACGGGATCTTCGACCACGACCGCATCCGACGCATCGACCAGTGCATTGGCGAGAAGCCAGACCGCTTGCTGCGCACCGCTGGTGATCAGGATATTGTCCGGATGGGTCGGCAGGCCGAGGTCGGTATAATAGCGGGCGACAGCCCAGCGAAGCGTCGGCAGGCCGGCGGCATCATAGCCAAGGCCGGTGGCCACGCCCTCAAGGTCGGCGCCGCGCAATGCCGCAAGCATTCTTGTCAGAACGGGCGACGGCGGCAGGGCGCCGCTGGTCATGTCAATATCCTGTGGTCGTGCCAGGACCTCGCCGGCAAGACGCGTATGCACGGTACCGGAGGTGGTTGCAGATGCGATGATGCGGTGACCGCTGCCATGGCGGCTATCCAGTATCCCAGCATCCCGAAGAGAGGCATAGGCGACAACCACGGTTCCCCGGCTGACGGCGAGCGCCGTCGCGAGGGCACGCTCCGATGGCAGCACGCCGCCGACGGGCAGCTCCCTCGCGGCAATCAATTTGGCGATTGCCAGGCTCAGTTGCTGGCTGATTTTGCCTTCGGACGCCCGCCAATTGCCAATGAGCCGGCTGATCCTTGCCGATGAAATCTTGTTCATTCCTGATCCACTTTTCGACAAGTGGACTTTGTCAGATCTCTCAAAGTGGAGCAACTTGGTCCGCGGAGAACGGGATAGAAAAGACTGGAGGAGGAAACGATGACCATGCCGAAGACCATTTATGTGGCTGGCTCTTGCGATACCAAGGGCGATGAGCTGCGCTATGTCGCCGAGCTGATCAAGGAGCAGGGGATGCCTGCTGTGCTGGTCGATCTCTCGACGGCGACGCCCTCGGCCAATGTCGATATCGATGCGAGATCGGTTGCCGGTTTCCATCCGGGCGGCGTCGAAGCCGTCTTCACTGGTGATCGGGGTTCCGCAGTCTCGGCGATGGGGCTGGCGTTTGAACGCTTCATCCAGTCCCGCAACGATGTTGGCGGCGTTATCGGCCTTGGCGGTTCGGGGGGAACCGCGATGGTCACGCAGGCCATGCGCGTTTTGCCGGTCGGCACGCCGCGCGTCATGGTCTCGACGGTGGCTGCCGGCAATATCAGCGCCTATGTTGGCCCGAACGACATATCCATGGTGAATTCGATCACCGATATTGCCGGGCTCAACCGTATTTCGCGAACGGTTCTGGCGAATGCCGCCAATTCGATTGCAGGCATGGTCCGCAATCGGAAAGAGGCCGAGCAGGACGGCAGGCCGTCGCTGGGGCTGACCATGTTCGGCGTTACGACGCCATGCATCACCCAGGTCGTCGAGCAATTGCGCGACCGGTTCGAATGCCTGGTGTTCCATGCGACCGGCATCGGCGGTCAATCGATGGAAAAACTTGCCTCGTCCGGTTATCTCGCCGGGGTTCTGGACATTACCACGACCGAAGTCTGCGATCTGCTGTTCGGAGGGATTCTGCCGGCGACCGAGGAGCGGTTTGGCTTTCTGGCCCAGTCAAAGCTACCTTATGTCGGCTCCTGCGGCGCGCTCGATATGGTCAATTTCGCCGGGATCGACACAGTTCCCGAAAAATACCGTCACCGCAATCTCTATGTGCACAATCCGCAAATCACGCTGATGCGCACCACGGCGGAGGAAAACGTCACCATGGGCAAGTGGATCGGTGAGCGCCTGAACCGCAGCATTGGGCCGGTGCGCTTCCTGCTGCCGCAGGGAGGCGTCTCTCTTCTGGATGCTCCCGGGCAAGCGTTCCATGATCCGCAGGCCGATGCGGCGCTATTCGATGCCATCGAAAGCACTGTGCAGCAGAGTGATGAGCGCCAGGTTCTCCGGGTGCCGCACGCAATCAATTCACCGGAGTTCTGCTCCGAAATCGTCCGACATTTCCATGAAATCAGTCAGAGGCCGTTCGCATGAAATTCAACAGAAGCCAGTTGCTGGACAAGTTTCGCCAGCAGATCAACGCCAAGATTCCGATCATCGGCGGCGGCGCAGGCACCGGCCTTTCGGCCAAGTGCGAGGAGGCCGGCGGCATCGATCTGATCGTCATATACAATTCCGGCCGTTACCGCATGGCCGGTCGAGGCTCGCTCGCCGGTCTTCTTGCCTATGGCAATGCCAACGAGATTGTGCTGGACATGGCGCGTGAAGTCCTGCCCGTGGTCAAACACACGCCGGTCCTCGCCGGAGTGAACGGCACGGATCCCTTCTGCAATTTCGATCATTTCCTCGATCAGCTGAAGGGGTTGGGGTTTGCCGGCATTCAGAATTTCCCGACCGTCGGTTTGATCGATGGCAGGTTTAGAGCCAATCTCGAAGAGACCGGCATGGGCTATGCACTCGAAGTGGAGGTCGTACGACTGGCACGCAGCAAGGACCTGCTCACCACGCCCTACGTGTTCTCACCCGACGACGCTCGAGCGATGACCGAGGCTGGAGCTGACATCATTGTCGCGCACATGGGATTGACGACGGGTGGAGCGATCGGCGCCGATACCGCGCTCACGCTGGAAGCATGCGTGGAGGAAGTCAATGCAATCGCCGCGGCAGCCCGCAGTGTCAATCCCGATATCATCGTACTGTGCCATGGCGGCCCGATCGCCGAGCCGGAGGATGCCCGCTACATTCTGGAGCGGTGCCCGGCTTGCCATGGGTTCTATGGTGCATCCAGCATGGAACGTCTGCCGGTGGAAAAAGCCCTCGTTGCACAGACACAGGCTTTCAAGAATCTCGTCATTCAACATTAGGAGGGGAATGTGGCCAAGGCATATGCAAGCGCGATGATCGATGCGCCGATTGAAACCGTATGGAGGGTTGTGCGCGACTTCAACGGTCTGCCGGATTGGCATCCGGCCATTGCAAGAAGCGAAATCGAAGGCGGCCAAAGCAGCGGCGACGTCGGCTGTATCCGCTCATTTCACCTCACGGACGGTGCCCATGTGCGCGAGCAGCTGATCGCTCTCAGCGACCTCGATCATTCGCTGTCCTACAGCTTTGTGAAGCCTGCCTTTCCGGTCAAAAACTATATAGCCGGCATAAGGCTGCTTCCGATTACGGAAGGCCACCGAACCTTTGCCGAATGGTTCGCGACATTCGATGAGGAACCGGAACATACCGGAAAATATGCCGAAATTGTTTCCACGCATGTTTTCGCGGCAGGCTGGGCTGCGCTGCAGGAGAAGTTGAAACGCTAGATGTGCCGGGAAGCGCCAAGAGGGTTGGTGTTATAAGACTAAGAGGCGGAGCGTCGCAGGGACGCTCCGCGCATCATGGCATGGTGCACCAGGTCCATTTTCCTGCGGCGATTTCGGATCAAGCTCCGATGCCTCAGGCAATTTTTATCCACGAAATCTAAGCTCTCGGCAGCAAGCTCTTCAGGCTCGGCGCTGTGGTCAAGGCATGGATTGACGGCGTTATCCGCTTTGCAATCAGCATCTCGCTCAGTTTCATGTCCTTAGCGATCCGGTTGCCTTGGCCTATCCCGCTTACAGCAACCAGCCTCTGTTCGCCGTCAAGATGAAACAGGATGAAGGCACCGTCGCCCAGGTCTCGTCGAACAACCGTCCGCCCTTCGTCGACGAGCCCGGCAATCTGCAGGGTATGATCGAATTGATCCGACCAGAAATAGGGAACGGCCGCATAGCGGCTTGCCCCACCTGCCAAATTCGCCGCAGCGAGGATGCCTTGATCCTGTGCGTTACGCCAAGCTTCCAGCCGAAGCCGACGTTCGCCATAGAGCGGATGCGGAAACGAGCAGCAGTCGCCGGCAGCATAGATATTCGCGGCCGATGTCTCGAGACGATCGTTGACGGCGATCCCATTATCCACGGCAAGGCCGGCCTGGAGGGCAAGCTCGGTGCGCGGCTGTGCGCCGATCCCGACGACCAGCACATCCGCCGAAATCCCGGCGCTATCCGAGAGGGAGATTTCGACGCGCCGGTCATCGGCCTCGATCCGAAGAACCGTCACGCCGCATCTCACAACGACGCCGTTGCGCCGATGCAATGTCTCGACCATTTCAGCGATAGCCTCGGGCACGCCACGCTTGAGAATGCGTTCCTGGGACTCGATCACCGTCACTTCGGCCCCACGGCTGCGCGCCGAGGCGGCGACCTCCAGGCCGATGAAACCACCGCCGAGGACGGCAATATGCGTGCCGGCCCTGATCCAGGGGCGAAGCTCCAGCGCATCGTCCATGGTCCTCAGATAGCGAATGCGGCGGCTCGCCGGCGCATTCGGCAGGCGCCGTGGTGTCGCTCCTGTCGTTAGCAGCAGCTTTTCATAGGGCAGCGCCCGGCCATCTGACAGGATCACCTGCCTGCCGGCGGGATCGATTGCCTCGACCAATGCTTCGCCGATATGTCGAATACCCCGTTCAGCTAGCATGATGTCCGTGAGGACTGGTGGCGGCGAGGACGTTGCCTCGGCAAGCAAAAGCTGCTTCGAAAGAGGCGGCCGCTCATAGGGGAGGTGCACTTCGTCGCCGATGAGGGTGACGGGATGAGGATAGCCGCTTTCCCGCAGGCTCAGCGCCGCACGCGCGCCGCATTCTCCCGCCCCGACGATGACAACCCCGGCACCGTCGCTCATGCTCCGATTCCGATCATGACGCGATCGCCTTCCAGCTTCACCGGATAGGTTTTCAGATTGATGCAAACTGGTGCGCCCCGAGCTTCGCCGGTCTTGTAGCTGAAGCGGCCGTTATGCTTCGGACATTCGATGATATCGTCCATGACAAGTCCGTCGGCCAGATGGATCCTTTCATGGGTGCACAATCCGTCTGTCGCAAAGAATTCGTCGTCCGGACTTCTGTAGATCGCAAAGGTTCGTCCGGCATGATCGAACCGGATAACGTCTTCCTGATCTATCTCCGCGGCTCCACATGCATCTATCCATGTCGTCATTTCCTGCCTCCTCACCATCGTCTTCCGGCACAAGCTGTGCTCGGTTTTCCCAAACGTCTGTACAGGTCCGACCATGGGCGAATTGCCGCTTCACATTCCACGCCGATTATGATCATTTTTCCTCAAGGAGGGGCGGAATGAAGAAAACCCGTTTGGTCGATATTGCGGCCGCCGCAGGCGTGGGCATTGCAACTGTCGAGCGTGTTCTGAACGAACGAGGCGGGGTCAGGCGGCAAACAATCGAGAAGGTGGTACTGGCGGCAAAGCAGTTGGGATACAAGGGGGTCATCCCGAACCTCTATCGCGGGACGATCCGCATCGAGGTGATCCTGGTAAGGCCTGAAACGCCCTTCTTCAGCAGGCTTAACCGTGCGTTTGAGCGGATTGCCGCATCGCTCGACAGCTCGATCAGCCTCCATCGAACCTTCGTCGAGGAAAGTGATCCTGAAAAATTCGCAGCGTATATCGCCAATAGCGCAATCCGGCGGCACGGACTGATTGTTGTCGCCGTTGACCATCCGAAAATCACGGAGAGCTTGCGACACGCCCGCGCCACCGGCGTCGAGGTCGTGCAGATCGTTTCCTACACCGGTGCCAGGGACGACGTATTCGTGGGGATCGACAATTATGCCGCCGGTCGAACTGCGGGCTTCTATATGTCACGAATGCTCCCACAGGCCGCCGGGAGCGTCGTCGCCGTTTGCCACAGCTGGGCATATCGGATCCATAAGGAGCGCGTCCGCGGCTTCTCCGATTACATCACGACCCAGCGGAATCCCGCGCTGCAGTTTTCCGAGGTCGTGTTCGGCCACGATGACGATTTGAGATCCGCCGAGATGCTGACACAGGCGCTGCGCCGCAGGGCGGATGTCGTCGGCGTCTATAATGCGGGAGGCGCCAATCTGGGGGTCGGCTCCGTGCTTCAGCGTTATCGGGAACAGGAGAAGAAGGAAGTCGTCTGGATCGCGCATGAACTCAACGACGAAACCCGCCGCTTCATCGCATCCGGCCTGATGACGCTGGTTCTGGATCAGGCGCCGGAAACCCAGGCGAGGCGCGCGCTGGATACCGTTCTCTCTAGGATCGGGATCATTGATGTGCCGGTCAGCCAGGATCCGGTACCCTTCCTGACGTTCACATCAGAAAACATCGGGCAGTCCACCGCGCCAGTCTGAATGGAAATGCCGGCGCGCCTGGCAATTCCGGTCGCCGCCTATGGCATCAATCCGATGCCGCAGAACGGTTCGCCTGTTTTTCAAGGCGGCGCCTTGCCCTCTCCATGAAGCGCTTGTTCATGCGATCTTCCGCCTCCCTGGAGCCGTCATGGAAAGTGCCGAACCATTTGTCGAGCGGAATGACGCCATCGGCATAATTGCACTCGAAGAATTTGTGATGCAGGTAGTGGTCATAGGCATGCGTGTCGATGGCGGTTTCGCTTCCGACAATGATCTTGTCGAAACCCGCATGTCCCGGGGCCGGCGCCAGCGCAGCATGCGTGAGGTGAAAAAGGGCGTGAACTGGATTGGAAGGTATGATCCAGTGGATCAGCACGCCTGAGAAATAGAGCAGATGTTCGACCGGATGCATCGCCAATCCTGACCATGGCCCGGGATTGACATTGTTATGATGCAGCTTGTGAACGGCGTGGTAGAGCGGCGGCCAGTGAATCAGACGGTGGACCAGATAGAAGTGCAGATCGCGAAATGTCGGGATCAGCAGCATGATCAAGCCGCAATAGATCGGGTGTTCGGCAAAATCGACATAGGGAATGATGCCGTTTGCAAAGGCCCATAGAGTCAGCACTTCACAAGTCGTCCAAAGCGGGATGGCGCTCGCGAAAGTCCAGATCACATTGTCGATTGTCTGATTGCTGAACAGGAATGCCGAATTGTCTTTGGACGGCCATTTGCCGTTATATTTAAAGGTCGTTCCCTGCTTCTTCTGCATATAGAGACGCAGATGAAACGCGCCGAAGAACAGAAAGACCAGGGCAGCGTTGCGGACGAGAAGATAGGCAATCCAACCCGGCTCGAAGGTCTTCATGGTCTCCATCGATGGCGTCGCATAGACCCATAGGAGCGTGCCGATGATGGCATAAACCGCGTTCCAGGGCATGAGATAACCGGGGTATCCGAAGAACCATTTTAGGAAGCCGATAGGCTGTGCCGGCCAAACGAAAACCGGTGGATATTTAAGAAGCTTGTTGGGCTTCCAGTCTCCGCGCTTGTCCCGCCTGCCATAGAGCGTGTCGTCCATCGTGCTGCCTCCCAGTTGGCAAAAATCATGCCATCACTGTGTTTCATGCCAAGGCGGCGCGACAGCAGAGATTTGATGAGAATTGATCATGCGATGGCGTCGGGCAGGGCTTCCCATTCCGTGAGCATAGGCGAGCGGTACAATCCTTCGCTGGATTGCCTCGCTCGCCTTGTATGCTTTCTCCAACGGACGCTACGGGACATCCGGCTTTTGAGCCGAATATCCTGTCATTGGTTACGCGACGGAACTTTCCAGGGTGAAAGTGTCGCGGCGCTTGTGCGAGAGATAGGCCTGGAGGTCTTCGATCGTCACCAGGAGCAGGCCATGACGCTCCGCGGCGATCGCGGGAGCGCTTCGTATCGGCGTCATAGACATGCTGGTGACGGACAAGTTCACGGCGCAACGGTTGATCGACTTACGCGATCCGTGAACAGGCGATTTCGGTGCTATCGACAGCCGCGAAGATGGCCTGGATAGGCACTTCGCTGAACCTCACCGGATTAGCTCGGCCACCAGATATCGCCATCGGCAAGGATCTAACTTCCCAGCGGCGGTGGCGACGTCACAATACGGTCTCGAACAGAGGGATTAATGCGGCACCAATTGCACCCGGAGCGTCGATAACCTCTGCCGCAGCGAGCCTGGGGACGTCGCGCAATGCGCCATGTCGCGGCAGATTGTTAATCTCGGTTCGCTCGATGAGCATCCCCGCGAGCGAGTGCGGAAGTTCGCCGCCAAGGACGATCAAGGCCGGGTCAAATACCGCGCAGATTGCATTGATGGCGCGATTATGCGCTGGCGTGACGCGGTCGATCCACTCGACGACAGCATCCGGGTTCAACGCGCCTTCATTTTTGAGATCCTTCAACGTCAGGTTCGAATGGCCTCTGGAGCGCAGGTGCTCAAGCAAATTGCCAAGTGCGGGGCGATTCTCGTAGTCCTGTCGGTCGAAGAGCACGGAAAATTCACCCGCGTTCCCGAAACTGCCGCGAAATGGCATTCCACCGGAAACGAGGCCGCCGCCGTAACCATGGAGATGGGCAATATAGGCGAAATCGGGGCTCTCGCGGCCTACACCGAAAATTGCTTCGGCCAAGGCCGCCGTGCGGGCGACATTGTCTGCCCAGACGGGTAAGCCCAGTTGCTTTCCCAGAAGCGGTGCCAGGTCGATCAATGACCAGTGGGCGAGTGGTAGTGGGCAATTGAAAGCGGTTTCCAGCATGCGGTGGCCGCTGACGGCAAGGCCGATGCCCAGTATGTCCTGCCGTTTCGCACCCCGGAGGCTAAGAAGATCCTCAACCGCCGTTTCGATCCGCTCCATCTCAACGGCGAGGGAGGATCCTTCCTGCGGAATTTCCATCTTCGCCAACGGTTCCCCGAACCCCATGAGGCAGAGGCCGATCGATCCCACATTTATCGAGATGCCGAGTGTCAGGCACCAGTCTTTGCAAAGGCTGAGCCCTGGGCTGGGTGGGCCGGGTCGACGCGTTTCCGACGAGGTGAATGTTATCATTCCTCGATCACGAAGCTGCGCGACGATCCTATGCAGGGACTGTTGCGTAAGGTCGAGCGGCTCGGTCAGGTCGGAACGCTCGATCCCGGGAGACTTCCAGATCAAACGCAACAGGTCGCGTTCATTGCGGGATGCAACCCGTTTAGGTTGCGACTCTCGCAGGAAATGGGCCGCAACATGCTCTAACGGATCATACTTCATTTACGGATCTTTTTGATTTACACTGTAAGTGTGAATTGCGCTGATCGGTGCTTCGAGTCGACCGAAGTGAGCGGCTCAATTCCCTATTACTGATCCTGCATACATGAACAAGATTGGCCAATCCAGACGTGGCAAAGGCCTTTCGCGAATGACGGGAATGGAAGGCGCTACCGCCATAGCGACAACTTCCGACGAGGCGGAATAGATAAAAGGGAAAGAACAGAACTGCATGATCCTATTGAGATTCGAGAACTCTGCACATGCTCCCGAGCACACGGTTGGCGGCTTTATGCCGACCCATGAGGGCACTGATTTCGAATCCATGGTTCAAGCTTTTTCCACCAGTTATGGTGCGTTTGGCGCCAAGCCGTTGGGGAGAGAACGGGGCTTCGGCTGGGCGGTGGAACTGCGCAGAAGCGGCGCTTTTACCGCGGTTCATTCCACCTATCAAAGCCCCTGGGAAGTTCGCACGCTTGATGAAACCCCGCAGCACCTTGCGTTCTACATTCCTCGCACCGGATCACTTCAGTTCACTGTTGGTAAAAGAGCCGTTGAAGGTCGGGCAGGCCATCTTCTGATGGGCAACAACCATGAGATAGGCAATCGCTGTCTCCAAGGCGGTCCGCATCGCTCGGATGCTCTGTTGCTGGACTGGAAGATCATAAGGCGGATGCTCGTGTCGCTGTTGGAGGCTCCTGTTTTCGAGACGCTTGATCTTGAGCCCGTCGTGGACCTTGCAACGCCTTCGGGCCAATTGATCGGCAACCTGGTCATGACGATCGTGCAGGGCATGCGCAACAACGGCCCGCTCATGTCTTCACCTCTCGCAGTCGCGGCGATGAGCGAGACGCTCGCTGACCTTGTGCTCCGGTGTGCTCCCCATCGTCTGTCCGGGCATTTGGAAAGAAAGAAAGTGTCTACGGTCGCGCCCTGGCATGTCCGGCGCGCCATCGACTACATGTATGCCAGAATTACCGAGCCCTTCACCATATCGATGGTGGCGGACGATGTCGGAGTTTCGCTGCGCGCCCTGCAAATGGGCTTCAGGGACTTCAAGGGGACGTCGCCAGGCGCGTATCTGCGGGCGATAAGGTTGAAGGCCGCCCACGACCAGCTTCGGGACCCCTTAAATCTGCAGTCCGTGCGCGAGATTTGCACGAGATGGGGCTTCTTTCATCCGGGCAGGTTTGCTGTCGTCTATCGCAATGCTTTCGGAGAAAGCCCGAGCGATACGCGCTCACGAGCAGCGGCCTCGCTGTAGGAACCGCGAACCCGACTATCATAATTCAGCCGTCGCTGCAGAAACATGCCGCCAGGATCTCATGCCAGACGATAATGCTCTTCCAAACTCGTTTCGATATCGTGGCTCTTCGTTCGACAACATGATTGAAACGCTCGGCGGGGCCTTCGGCGCCTTTAGTGCCGAACCGATCGGGCAGGCATCGGACTTTCGCTGGGGGATCGACATTGCCCTGAATGACAACGCGGTCTTGCTCAGCGGTTATCATCAGGATGAATTCCAGTTCAAGATCGAGCCAACGCGCGACACCGCGGAGTATCTGTCCATTGTCATTCCGCGAATCGGTGGCATGGGAGTGGCCTATGGCGCACGCATGGCGGAGGCGGGAGAGGGGAAGCTGCTGCTCTATAATAATTTCGAGCCAGACAGCGTCACCATGTATGGTCAGTCAAATCTGATAGATGAATTGCTGGTTAGCTGGTCGGTCATTCTGCAGACCATCGATCAGACTTTTGAAAAATCCCTCAGCGGCTCCCTGCAGCTGCTGCCTGAATTGAGCCTGACAACATCGGTCGGTCAGACTATCGGCAACCTGGCGGCAACGATGATGAACGGCATGCGGGACAACGGTCCGTTGTTGCGGTCTCCGATCGCTATGTCTCATCTTACGCAGGCACTCGCCGAGCTCGTCATACGTCTGGTTCCTCACCGGCTATCGCACTTGCTGGACCAGAAACCGAGCCTGATTGCTCCGCGGCACGTCCGTCGGGCGATCGAATTCATGCAGGCCAATATCAGCCAGCCGATCGGCATGACCGAGGTAGCGGCAGCGGCTGGAGTATCCATTCGGGCGCTTCAGCTCGGCTTTCGCGCCTTCAAGGACACGACACCGCTTGCCTACCTCATGAAGCTTCGCCTGCGAGAGGCGCGACAAGACCTCCTTGATCCCGAAAATAGCCGGGCTGTGAGCGAAATCTGCCTGAAATGGGGGTTTTTCCATTTCGGGCGATTTTCTGCCGTCTACAGGGCGACGTACGGAGAAAATCCTTCGGAAACGAAAAAGCGCGCCAGCAGACCTTGACCGCTACGGCCCAGGACAAGTGATTGCCGGTCACGCGTTCGTACCTATCGAATTCCAACGGCAGGTGAGCGATATCGGATCGCCTGCCTCAGCGTTGGGTCAGGACCTCATACAGGCGCTTTTGTGCCTCCTGAGGCGTGATGGTTCCATTGTTGAAGAAGTCGCCGACGACGCCGATCCAGCCTTCCGACATTTGCGATGGCATCGCCTGAGATTGAGCGCTGACCTCCCGGTTCTTCGCCTTGATCATCTCAAGACCCATTTTGCCGCAACGATCCAATCCCGCCGGATCAACATCCGTGCGAACAGGAAGCGAGCCCTTGAAGCGGCTAAAGGCGACCTGGTTGTCCCGATCAAGGACCATGCGCGCAAAGGCACGCTGCGCATCGGCTGCTCCCTCGCGATTGGTGAGCGGAAAGGCGAAGGCGTCGATGACCATGAAGTAGGCTATGGCGGTTCCGGGAGCCAGGCTGCAATTGAAATCCCTGTCGACCTCATAACCTCTTGCAACAAACTCGCCCTTGGCCCAATCACCCATGAACTGCATGCCGGCGTCGCCCTTGCCGACCGCGGCTGTTGCATCGGCCCAGGTCTTGTTCTTTCTTGTCTCGAGTGGTTCGACATATTGCGATAGCCTCGAGAGCATCTTCAAGGAGGCGATCATTCGCGGATCCTGCACCAGACTGGCATCGCCGCTCATGAGGCGCGTATAATCATCCGGGCCAAATTCGTGATAGATGATATCGTTGAAGATCAATGATATCTCCCAGCGCGTCCCTCCTAGCGCAATCGGTAGATGCCCGGATGCCTTGATCTTTTCGGCGGCATCGAAAATCTCATCCCATGTTGTCGGCGTCCTGGCCCCGGCCTGGTTGAATATTGTCTTGCTCGTCCAAAGCCAGTTTTCGGCATGAATGTTCGTCGGCGCGAAATAGACTTTTCCCTGATAGGAGATGCGGTCGAAAACCGTGGCCGGGATGAAGTCCCGCCAATGATCGGCCGTTGCGACATCGTTGATGTCCTGCACGATTCCCATCTCCGGCAATTCCCGCGACCCCTCGTTGGCATTCCATTGCATCACACTTGGCGCATAGCCGTTTGCGATGCGATCGCTGACGATGCGCTGGACGGCGACCTTGTTCTCCGCGGGCACATCCGCCCATTGATTGCCGCCGGCGATCCAGGCCTTGCGAAATACATCGAGTGCCGCTGCCTCGCTTTTCGAAACCCAGAAGTGAACGACGTCCACCGCCATTTTGTCTCCGGCAACTGCTTGCTCCGAAGGGCTCATCGCGGCCAGAGCCGCGGCCAATGCGATCTGCATCATCTTTTTCATTTGGGGATCTCCACCCGATCGTCATGCGTGGTAATGGCGCGTGGCGCCTCTTCGAAATTGATCAGCCGGCCGTTCGCTTCATTCGCTTTGTCGGCAGCCGTTTGACGCTTCGATCGGCCTGCAGCCGCGCCGTTGCCAATGCCGCTGGTTCGGGCCTGGCGAAAAGATAGCCTTGACCGATATCGCAGCCGATCTTGAGGAGGAAGACGCGCTGCATATGGGTTTCAATACCCTCCGCTATGCACCGTTTGCCGAGATTTCTCGCCAGATCGACCATGGCCCGCACAATCTGTTCGGACCGGATATCGTTGCCGATTTCGGCGACGAAGCTGCGATCGATCTTCAACTCGTCGAACGGAAAATCGCGAAGATGCACAAGCGAGGCGAAGCCCGTGCCGAAATCGTCGAGGGAGACCGACATGCCGTGTTGCCGGAAACGCGTGATGGTTTCCAGCATCTGATTGGTGCCGCGATTGAGGAAAACGTCTTCCGGGACCTCTACGGCGAAATCGTGCCATTCGAGCTGATACGCCCGGGTGGCGTTCTCGATGAGCTCATAGCCTTCCCGTCCAACAAGGAGGACCTCCGGAAGATTGATCGCTATCGGGCCGGGCCGCAAACCGGCCGCCTTCCAGGCTTGAATGTCGGACGCGACGATATCCACGACACAACACGTCATGCTGCGTACGAGATGCGATCCTTCCATCAGCGGCAGGAAGCGCCCGGGCGGCAGGATGCCGAGCTGGGGATGGTTCCAGCGCACCAAAGCCTCGAATCCAAGATGTTCTCCGGTTCGCAAATCGACTTTCTGCTGGTAATGGACAACGAATTCCTTGCGCGCGGGGGCGAACGCCAGGGCTGCTGCGAGTTGGTTTTCTTCCAGACGCTGGGCAAGCGAGGCCTCATCGAAAATGACCACCGTCCCGCGTTTGACCTTTGCCGCATAAAGGGCAAGATCCGCCACCCGCATGAGGCCCGGTTCGTCTGTTGCGTGCGCGGGAGCCGCCGCGCCGCCAATGCTGGCGGATACCGGGATGAGACGGCCTTCGAAATGACATTCCGAGGTGATCGCTGCAATGGCGCGGCCCGCGGCAATCTCAAGTGCCGAACCATCGCCGACGCCTGGGAGAAGAACGGCAAACTCATCGCCGCCCAGCCGCCCAACCACGTCGCCAACGCGAAAGGTCCTTTGAAGGGCATCGGCAACATGCCTAAGCACCGCGTCGCCGGCCGGATGGCCGAAATTATCGTTTATGGATTTGAAATTGTCGAGGTCGATGAGCAGCAGCGAGAAGCTTGCCCCGGTCTTTTCCTGATTGGCAAACAGCTCGGTCAGTGAATCATTGAAAGCGGAACGGTTGTTGAGGTTGGTGAGCGCATCCGTATGGGCAAGCCGGGTGAGCTTGTTCTCAAAATCAAGCGTCTTGCGATGCTCGCTGTGGAGTTTTCTCAGAAGCGGCAGGAAGAGAATTGCCGTGGCCAGAATGAGCGTCGCTGCAATAAGCCCCAGCAACACGGCGCTTATAAGACGGGCGTGATCTATGCTGCCGTCGCTTCGGTCATGCGCGCTATCGATCAGCGCCTTGAACTGGCGCATAAGGAGACTGTCGGACGAGGCGGCAAAATCAATCGGCCCCCAAAAGGAATAGCGTTGCCGGCGGTCCTCTGCCGTTGTCGACATGACGCGCTCGGCACGCTCCAGGAAGTCCTCAAGCCGTTGGGAGAGGTCGAGCCGCAAGGTCTCGGACTCTGCGTCATGCTTGTTGAGCTTCTCCAGAAGATTGGCGCTTATCCTGCCATTCAGTTCGTCCAGCTTCTTGCTCATGGTTCGAATATCGGCAATTGCGTTTCGAACATCATCAATCATCGGTGCCACGACATAGTCAGGCGTGTTCGGATCGATCGAAGCACGCATGACGGCTCGTGTTTCGATGGCAAGCTGCTGAAAACGGATGAATTGGCGCCCGACAAGATAGCTGACATCCTGTTGCAGCGAATGACGCTCCAACGCAATCTCGACCGTCTCGTAAGTTGCGCTGATCAGTATCGTCATGACGACGATAGCAGCTACGTAATATCGACCGATGGATTTGATGTAGTGTTCGATAGAATGGTGAATTGGCTTCCGGTGAATGTATCTATCTCTTATTTTCATAAAATACTCAATTTAAGTGAAATAAGCACTAGAAATGTCGATGAGTATCTTTTGTAGGTGTTACATTCGTTGATTTTGTCTGCGCTCAATGTCATCCGAGCGAACCGTAGTTGCAGGTATTTCTATCAGCTTCTCCTGGATGCGGAGCAGTTCTTCGCAAATGGCCCTAATTTGATTGCGGGCACTCTCGATTTGCTTTTGCGCAAGATCGATGTCGATCTCATCTTGGTCCGACGCATGGCGGAGATGGCTCGGAGGGAATGCGATAATATTGCTCATTGTTGATCCTTCAATCTAGGCACTCGGCGTCACGCAGCTTTGGTTTTCTGATGTTGCGGCGTTCGAACGGCATCCTTTGTCCCACCCATAGGCGGGATATCACGTCACGGGGAGCATGGGGGCGATCGGCCGCTTTGAGGTGACGATCAATTAAACCAGCGAAATTCATTTCACCGGTGGCAAACACCCGAAGAGCCTTGGTCCATCGGGTGGTGCTTTCGGTCTGCGGAAGGCTCAAATCCCCCTTGAGGGATTGGAACCGTGAGACCTAATGCCATACGTCACAAAGCGATGCGAATTGCTGAAGAATAGTTAAATATTTCAGACTCTTGAGCAGCGAAGGAAATCGGATGCGCAAATCGGATATTCAGCTGCGCTAATCGGCTTGTGGTCTCAATCTGGTACGCAGAGGGTAAGTCCCAATCAATCATTCGGCTAACTCGTCCATTATGATGTGTGGTTGGAACATGCTGAGATTCCACTTTGTGCGTGGCCGGCGAGCATAAAGGGCATCAAAAGTGCCTTACATGCGACCTATAAAAGGACGATGAGAATTAGAGTCACTTGCATTCGACGATTACGTTTTAGGAAACAGAAATCTGCCAACAATTATTTCCCGAAGTATATACTTTAGAATATTGAAATTATTGAATGCACATAGGCCATATAAAGCGCCACATATAGATACGTGCGTGGCAAGCCAAATGGCCGGATATATGCTGCATAATCCGGATGAGTTTGTGACTCATACTCACTCAAAATCTGGATACAGTCGTATGATCAACACATATCACAAGGTAACGATCGCTCGGCCTGTTGAGCAAAACCTGTTCTATCGCATCAAGTACGGCAAATATCGTATCCAAAAAACGCATCATGGCCAAATTGCGCATAATTCTTGCCGTGTGGTCTGACCTTCACCGTCCCCGACGCAGGCGTAAACAACTCTTTAACCCAAAGGCGGCCTGAGTTGCGCATTAGTATGATAAATGTTGGTGCCGATTTTGAAGCAAAGATATTTCATCTCACGCGACCGTCTGTGGATTCTAATCAGCGCGCTGTTTCGGAATAGAAGCGGAAATGTCGCGATTGTTGTGGCCCTATCAATGGTCCCGATGATACTCGCCGTTGGCGCCAGTCTCGATTATATCCGGGCCTACAATGTCAGACAACGCATACAAAGTGATCTCGACGCGGCGCTGATTGCGGCAGTAAAGCAGATCGATACCGCAGACACTGATGCTCTTAAACAGAAAGTTACTGATTGGTTCAGTTCGCAATCCGAGAGCAGTTATACAATCTCAGATATAGCAATTGATACCAGCAACCATAAGATAACGGCGATTGCGAACGGTGTTGTTCCGACAACACTCATGAAGATTGCGAATATCGACAATGTGCCGGTTAGTGTTGCAAGCTCGGTCAAAGGCCCGGCAACATCCTATTTGAACGTCTATATCGTTGTCGACAAGTCACCCTCGATGCTGCTGGCCGCAACAACCGCCGGTCAACAAGCCATGTATAGCGGGATCGGCTGTCAGTTTGCCTGCCATACCGGGGACGCGCATACCTCGGGAGGTGTGAATTATGCCGACAACTACGCCTATGCACATGCCAAAGGCATAAAGTTGCGGGCGGATGTTGCCGTCGATGCAGTCAACGAGGTGATCGATCTGATCGATGAGGCCGACGGCAATCACGACCGTATCAAGGTTGGACTTTATAGTCTTGGCGACACCACAACCGAGGTTCTGGCTCCGACACTCGAGACATCAGATGCACGTAAGCGCCTCTCGAATGATAGCTATGGGCTGACCAGCGCGACATCCACAGACTACACGTTCTTCGATGTTGCCTTGCCGGCTCTTCAGCAGAAGGTGGGCAGCGGCGGAGATGGCAGTTCCCTGGCCAAGCCGCTCAAGCTGGTCCTGTTGCTCACGGACGGAGTCCAGTCGAAGCGCGAGTGGGTGACTGATGGCGTGACGTGGTCCGGATCTAAAATCAAGACCGCCGGACCCTACTGGAACAAGGTCGCTCCCATCAATCCCGACTGGTGTGCCTACGTGAAGAACCAGTCGAACACCATGGCGGTTCTCTATACCGAATATCTGCCGATCACCACCGATTGGGGCTACAACAATACCGTCGGCTCAACGATGGCCAGCGCCAATTGGCGCAGCACCTGGGGCGGCACCATGGATAGCGGCATAGCTGCCAACATCACACGGCGTGACTATATTCCTTATGCGCTCGCGGACTGCGCGTCGTCCAAGAGCCTGTTCATTTCCGCATCTTCCTCGAGCGATATCGTGTCCGGCTTGTCCGCGCTCTTCACGCAATATCTTGCATCCGTACGGCTGACGCAATGATGCACCCCAGATCATTGAAACTCCTGCGTCATCTGTCAGCCGATCGCAAGGGCGCGGCTGCGGTCGAGTTTGCGCTGCTGATATTTCCGCTGTCCCTGATAATCTTCGCCATCATAGAGGTTTCCGTGATGTTCTTCGCGGCATCCAGCCTCGATGCATCGGTGCAGAAGATATCCCGCATGATACGCACCGGAGAGGCCGTCTCGGCCAACATGACGCTCACCGATTTCAAGGCAAAAATCTGCGCGGATATGACCCTTACTTTCAGCTGTTCGGATAGTCTCTTGATCAGGGTCGATGTCATCTCCAACCTGTCTGCCGTCACCAGCGTCACTCCGATCGACAGCACGGGCAATCTCAAGGTCACGGAGACCTTCGCCACCGGCAAGGCGAGCGATTACATGCTGGTGCAGGCATTTTTGCCGTGGAGCTCTGTCGTCAATTACTTCACCTATTCCAGCGCAAAGCTGGCGGACGGTCGCTACCTACTTGGTGCGACTGTGCTGTTTCGCAACGAGCCCTCCTGAGATGACCATCAAACATGCCCGGCCCAAGCGCCGCATCGGAACCTTCAGCATTCGGCGCTTCGCAAGCAATCGCAATGGCGCCTCAGCGGTGGAGTTTGCTCTTCTGTTGCCAATTCTGCTGCTGCTGCTGGCGGCAACCCTGGATCTCGGACATGCATTGACCGTCAACCGCAAGCTCGATCAAATTGCCTCCACGACGGGAGATGTCATTTCGCAGCAAGGCACCTGGACAAAATCCAATGTTGCCGGACTGCTCTCGGGAATGAGCTTCATACTGCAGCCTTACGACACGACGGGGCTGACCATTACCGTGGCGGTGGAGGATGTGTCGGCAAATGGCACCGCGACGGTAAATTGGTCGGCAGCACTCAATACGTCTTTGCTTGCCGCAGGCTCGGCAAGCCCGATTACCGTGCCCGCGAAAATACAGGAGGGGGGCGTCCAGGTTGTTCTGACGCGGGTACAATATAAGTTTACGACGCCGATTTCCGCATTTCTCGGAAGTTTTACCGGGATCAGTGGTTACAGCTTCGACCGCTATTTCTTTAATCGGCCGCGTACAGCTGATACGATTACCTATAACTAGCGCAGATCGGGACTGCTTTATCGCCTCGAAAGATTGAGGTTGCCGGTCGATTGAAGCGGCCTTTCAGGTCAGGTCGTCCGTCCGTTCGAGATCTGCCTGCCGTAGATGCCGGCCTGCAAGAAATCCCCGCGAGAAGATCGGGGCTGCTTCTCCCCAACAAGTGTTCTCCGGAGCTGATGGATATGTCCGGCACCAATTCCACAGCAACCACCGACAATCGTTGCGCCGGCCTCCACCCACGAACATGCGAAGCGCGAATATGTGTCGTCATTCAGATCGTTGCGGGTAGCGTGCAGGCCCTCATTGGCCGCGGATTCGCCTTGCTCCCCCTCGAAGGCATTGGCATAGACGCCGATCTGTAGCGTTGATCCGCTATTTTCAACGACGCGAACAACCGCATCGACTGCGGCCTGCATCACTTCCGGTCTGCTGCAGTTGAACAAAAGCGCCTCGGCGCCGGAAGACACCGCCCATCTTGCTGCGTTTTCGACCAACTCACCGGAACGCAGTTTCGGTTCCGCGCCGTTTCTCTGGGCGGCGTCGTCGGCCAATGTGAATGAAATCCAGAATGGCTTGCCGGTCGCCGCAACTGCGGCACGAACGGCTTCCCCTTCGGCGACCAGGCTTAGTGTCTCGCCGAGCCAGACATCGACATAGGGATCGAGGTTTTCCACGAGGACCTTGAGATAATCCTGGACCCGCGAAGGATCGAAGTTTTCCGGTTCATAGGAGCCAAATACGGGTGGCAGCGAGCCGGCGACCAGAATTTTTCGATCCGCGCAGCTATCGGCCGCCTCACGCGCGAGTTGGCCCGCGCGTGCGATGAGCGCTGCACCCTCCCGCCAGAAGCGTTCCTCACCGATGTGGAACGGGACGAGCGCATAGCTATTGGTGGTGATGATGTCCGAGCCGGCGGCGATGAACTCTTCATGGACCTTTCGCACAATATCGGGCGAGTTGATCAGCGCCAAAGCCGACCATTCCGGCTGCTTCAGTTCGGCGCCCAGACGGAGGAGTTCGCGGCTCATGCCGCCATCGAGAATGTAGAGTTTGCTCATGTGTAAGGTTTCCTTGAATGCTTCGGGACTGCGCGCGGGCAGCCCCTCCTTTCTGCTGTGGCGCTAGCGCCGGACCGGCACCTGTGCCTCCAGCACCCGGAAGGTGCGCGCGATGATGGCGGTGAGAATGAGATAGAAGACCGTTACGACGATCAGCGGCTCATAGACGAGCAGCGTATCCTGGCGCACCTTGCTGGCGACCGCATAGAGATCCATCACCGTAACGGTAAAGGCGAGCGGCGTTGCCTTGAGCTGCATGACGATTTCGCCGCCGATCGTCGGCAGTGCGATGCGAATGGCGCGCGGCAGCCAGATGCGCCGGATCAACGTGAAGGGTCGCATGCCGAATGCACGGCCGGCTTCCAATTCTCCCTTCGGCACTGCCAGCAATGCTCCCCGCAACACTTCCGCCTCGTAGGCGGCGTAGTTCAATGTGAAGCTGACGGCGGCAAAGAAGAAGCCTTCGCGCAGGACCGGCCAAAGCAGGCTCTGACGGATGCCGGGGATCATCGGCAATAGCGAGCCTACGCCATAGTAGAGAAGCCAGAGCTGGATCAGGAGCGGTGTACCTCGGAAGAAGGTGCAGTAGCCTCGAGCGATGTTGCGCACGAGCAGGCCGCCGCTGACTTGCGCGAAGGCCAGGCCGATGGCGAGGAGGAAGCCGAAGACGACGGATATCAGCAGCAGCAATATCGTCTGGCCGGCGCCTGCCAATAGAAGTGGCCAGTAGGAGGTTATCCATGAGAAAGTCATCTGGCGTACTCCTTAGGCAAACTTCGGTTGGCCGCGCCGCACCCGACGCTCGATCAAATTGAAGATGGCGTTGGAGACGAGGGTAAGGGCGAGATACAGAAGAGCGGACGCCAGGAAGAAGATGAAGTAGTGCTTGGTGCTCGCGCCCGCGAGACGCGTGGCGAGCGCCAGTTCCTGATAGCCGACGACGGCGACCAGCGCGCTGTCCTTGGTAACGGACATCCAAAGATTGGCCAGACCTGGCAGGGCGTTCGGCAATAATGCCGGCAGGATGATACGGCGAAAACGCAGCCATGATCCCATGCCGAAGGCCTTCGCCGCCTCAATCTGGCCGGTCGGGATGGCGAGAATCGCGCCGCGCAGCACTTCCGTCATATAGGCACCCTGCACGAAGCCGAGCACTGCAACCGCGACGAGAAAACCGTTGACCTCGATCATGGGCAGGCTAAGCGCAACCAAAAGCCGGTTGAGGCCGTCCATGCCGGCATAATAGAGCCCGACGATCAGGATCAATTCGGGGATGGCGCGGATAGCTGTCGTGTAAAGGTCGAGCAGCAGGCGCAGCGGCCTGTTGCCCGAGAGCTTGCCAAGCGCGCCGCCTGTCCCGAGCACAAGACCGATCAGAAAGGCGCCGGCGGAAATGGCGATCGTCGAGACGGCACCCACGAGCAAGGTCCCGCCCCATCCGGGTGGATAAGGAGAGAGCAGGTCGAAGATACCCTGTTGAGTGCTCGCCATCGTTGGGATCGCTTATTTTGCGCCGTAGATGTCGAAGTTGAAATATTTCCTGGTGATTTCGTCGTACTTGCCGTCGGAGCGTAGTGCGGCGATCGCTGCATTCAGCTTGGCCTTCAGCTCCGCGTCCCCTTTGCGCAAGCCCCCGGAAACGCCGGCTCCCAGTATCTCCTTGTCGTCGGCGACATCGCCCATCTTGGCGCAGCAATCCTTGCCGCCGTCGCTGTTCAGAAAGGCGTCAAGCGCGAGCGAATCGCCAAAGACATAGTCGATGCGGCCGGCGGCGAGATCCTGGAATGCCTCGTCGAGTGTCTGGTAGGTCTTCTCGTCGGCAACCTTGGCGAAGTATTTTTTATAATATTCCGACTGAATGGTGGACACCTGAATGCCAATGGTCTTGCCCTTCACGTCGTCGGCCGCTGCGCCGGGCTTCTGGTCCTTCGGGCCGATCAGCGTGCTTGGCGTATTGTAATACTTGTCTGTGAAGTCGATGACCTTGGAGCGCTCTGCCGTGTTGGACATGGAGGACCAGATCACGTCGAACTTCTTGCTCTGGAGCGCCGGAATGAGGCCATCCCAGGAGAGTTCGACGATCGAGCATTTCTCCTTCATCTGCTCGCAGACGGCGTTCATCAGGTCGATTTCCCATCCATGCCACGCACCCGAGGCGTCCTTTGCAAAGAAGGGCGGATAAGATTCGTTCATGATGCCGAAGCGGATCTCGGCCTGTGCTGCGATAGGGGAAAGCGCAAGCGTGAGGCCGGCAAGAAGCATGGGGAGCATTTTCATTCGCGGGATTCTCCAGATGTGGTTGTTTGTGAAAATCAATTAAGGATCAGTGGCTTAGAGTACCGGTGAACTCACGGCAGCGAGCGCTCAATGGAGCGTCGAATATTTGCTTCGGCGGACCTTCCTCTTCGATCCGCCCCTGATGCAGGAAAACTACGTGGCTGGAGACGTCGCGGGCAAAGCGCATTTCGTGGGTCACGAGCAGCATGGTGCGACCTTCCTCGGCAAGATCGCGGATGACTTTGAGCACTTCGCTGACCAGTTCCGGATCGAGTGCGGAGGTGGGCTCGTCAAACAGCATGACGGCGGGATCGACGCAAAGCGCCCGGGCAATGGCGGCGCGCTGCTGTTGGCCGCCGGAGAGGAATGCAGGATAGGCATCGCGCTTTTCGTAGAGCCCAACCTTGTTGAGCAGGGCTTCCGCCTTGTCGATGGCTTCGCGGCGGGCAACCCCCATCACATGGATCGGCGCCTCGATGACGTTTTCGAGGACGGTTCGGTGAGCCCAGAGATTGAAGCTTTGGAAGACCATTCCGAGGCCGGTGCGCAGTCGCTCGATCTGCCTCCAGCTCACCGGCTGCATCTGCCCACTGCGGGTCCGCCTCAGGGCGACTTCCTGGCCGTTTATGGTGATGCGGCCGCTATCGGGTATTTCCAGTAGATTGATGCAGCGCAGAAGAGTGCTCTTTCCCGAGCCCGACGAGCCGATGATCGAAATGACATCGCCTTTTTGAGCCTGCGCCGAAACGCCCCTGAGGACTTCATGCGGACCAAAGCTCTTGTGAAGATCATCCACACGAAGTGTCAGGGGAGGGGATTCTGTCATACGCAATTCCGGTGAAAAATAATTCGCGGAGAATATCGCGGATCGCCGCCGCTTTTGCGCGCAAATTCCAGTTATTTTGCATAATATATGCGGAAATTTGTTCCTGTTGCATATAATGTGATAGAATGCCGGCATCGTCGGGCAATTTCGCCATTGGGATTGGGCAAAGATGGAAAGACTGGATCGCTTCGATCGCGATATTCTCGATATCGCTCAACGCAACTGCCAGCTCACGGCGGAAACCATCGCTGAAGAGGTAGGGCTTTCGACTTCGGCCGTGCAACGGCGCTTGAAGCGTTTGCGGGAGGAGGGGATCATCAAGGCGGAAGTCGCCGTCGTGGACCGCAAGACGACCGGCACCCCCATGGTATTCATCACCGGGATGGAAATCGACCGGGACAATTACGATGCGCTTGCCAAATTTCGCCTCTGGGCGGAAAAGCAGGATCATATCCAGCAGGTCTATTATGTCACCGGCGCGGTCGATCTTATTGCGATCATCACTGCGCGCGATGTCGAGCACTATGACGACATCGCCGCCGTGATCATGACGGAGAATCCTCAGATCCGGCGCATGCATACGAACGTGGTGCTGCGCGACGTCAAACTTGGACTATTCGTTCCTCTGGCCGACGGCGGTGACGCCGACTGACAGGCGTTCGGCATGGTAGTGGCCGGCGCCCTGATGCGGTTGCGGAAAAACGGGTCGATCCGCAGCGCTCTCCCAACAAACTGCGAAAGGTTTTGGCATTCATTGTGCGGTGCATCATCGATTGCTGATTTACAAAAGTATTACTATATGATTTTTTGACGGCGGGCCTGAGGAGATGGCCTTTGGGAGGAAATCATGAAGTTCAAGACTGCACTGATCAGTGCCACGATCCTTGCTGCCTGCATGTTTACGTCTGCATCGGCAAAGCAACTGGTTGTCGGTTTCTCACAAATCGGTTCGGAGTCCGGCTGGCGCGCCGCTGAAACGACCTTGACCAAGCAGGAAGCCACAAAGCGCGGCATCGATCTGAAATTCGCTGATGCACAGCAGAAGCAGGAAAACCAGATCAAGGCGATCCGTTCCTTCATCGCCCAGGGCGTCGATGCGATCCTGCTCGCGCCAGTTGTCGAGACCGGTTGGGATGCCGTGCTGAAGGAAGCCAAGGAAGCGAAGATCCCCGTCATCCTGCTCGATCGCACCATCAATGCGCCGAAGGATCTCTATCTGACCGCTGTTACTTCCGACCAGATCCATGAAGGCAAGGTTGCCGGCGACTGGCTGGTGAAGACGGTGGGCGATAAGAAGTGCAACATCGTGGAGCTGCAGGGCACCACGGGCTCTTCGCCGGCCATCGCTCGCAAGAAGGGCTTCGAAGAAGCCATCAAGGGCCATGACAACTTCAAGATCGTGCGCAGCCAGACGGGCGATTTCACCCGCTCCAAGGGCAAGGAAGTCATGGAAAGCTTCCTGAAGGCCGAAAACGGCGGCAAGAACATCTGCGCGCTCTATGCCCACAATGACGACATGGCTGTCGGCGCCATTCAGGCCATCAAGGAAGCTGGTCTGAAGCCCGGCAAGGACATCCTGACCGTTTCAGTCGATTCGGTTCCGGATCTCTTCAAGGCCATGGCGGCGGGCGAAGCGAACGCGACCGTCGAACTGACGCCGAACATGGCCGGTCCCGCCTTCGATGCGCTCGATGCCTATCTGAAGACCAAGAAGGAGCCGCCGAAGTGGATCCAGACCGAGTCCAAGCTCTACACGCAGGCTGACGATCCGCAAAAGGTCTACGAGCAGAAGAAAGACCTCGGCTACTGAGGCGAAGGCCGACCGCATTCGGCAAGTATATAGCCGATGCAGTCTCTCAATATCGAATGCCGGCGCATCATCTGCATGCGCCGGCAACCGTCTTTGCATACTGGCTCAAATCCAAGGACATTCACGCCTCATGGCTCACGACGCCGAGCGACTTCTGACAGCGACAGGCTTCTGTAAATACTTCCCCGGCTCGACTGCCCTCGATCATGTCGATTTCACTCTGATGCGCGGAGAGGTTCATGCGCTGCTCGGAGAAAACGGGGCGGGAAAGTCGACGCTGATCAAATGCATGACCGGCGCCTATCGCCGCGATGCGGGTACTTTGACCCTCGATGGCACCGAGATCGATCCGCATGATACGCTCGCGGCGCAGAAGCTTGGCATCGGAACGGTCTATCAGGAGGTGAATCTCCTTCCGAATCTGAGCGTGGCGGAAAACCTCTTTCTCGGTCGGCAGCCGAGGCGCTTCGGCATGGTCAGCAGCCGTGTCATGAATGGCATGGCCAGGGATCTGCTGTCGCAATACGGCATGGATATCGATGTTGGTCATCAGCTCGACAGGTTCTCGGTTGCCATCCAGCAGGTGATCGCGATCGCCCGCGCCGTCGATCTCTCCGGCAAGGTCCTGATTCTGGATGAGCCGACAGCGAGCCTCGACACCCAGGAGGTCGCCTTGCTGTTTGGCATCATCAGGCGGCTGAAGCAGCGTGGCTTGGGCATAGTCTTCATCACGCATTTTCTCGAGCAGGTCTACGAGATCTGCGATCGCATCACGGTTCTGCGCAACGGCCGTCTGGTCGGCACGCGGGAAGCGGAAGGTCTTCCCAGGCAAACGCTGATCGCCATGATGCTGGGGCGCGAGCTTGCACATACCGAAAGTGCCGCAAGGCAGACCGCCAACGAAAGCGGGCCGGTGAAGTACCGCTTCGCGAATTTCGGCAAGCGCGGCAAGATCAAGCCCTTCGACATGGAGGTGCGCGGTGGCGAGGTGGTCGGCATCGCGGGCCTTCTCGGGTCCGGGCGCACCGAGACCGCGGAAGTGCTCTTCGGCGTTGAGCGATCGGATAGCGGCGAGGCGACGGTCGAAGGCAGCGTGGTCGCACTGTCCAGCCCGCGGGCCGCCATCAAGAATGGCTTCGGCTTCTGTCCGGAGGATCGAAAGACTGATGGCATCATCGGCGACCTCTCCATTCGAGAGAACATCGTCATGGCCCTGCAGGCGCGCCGCGGTTGGGCGAGGCCGGTGCCGCGCAGCGAACAGAACGCCATCGCCGACCGCTACATCAAGGCGCTGGATATACGCACGACCGACCGCGAAAAGCCGATCAGGCTCCTGTCGGGCGGCAACCAGCAGAAGGCCATTCTGGCGCGCTGGCTGGCAACCAATCCCAGTTTCCTCATTCTCGATGAACCCACGCGCGGCATCGATGTCGGTGCGCATGCCGAGATCATCCGGCTGATCGAGGATCTCTGCCGGCAGGGAATGTCGCTGGTGGTCATCTCGTCCGAGCTGGAAGAGCTTGTCGCCTATAGCTCTCGCGTGATCGTGCTGCGCGACCGGGAGCATATCGCCGAGCTGACAGGCGAAGAAATAACCGCAGGCAATATTGTCGACGCAATCGCGACAACGCAGAAGAGCCGGGAGGAAGCATGAGTTCCCAGATCAAGGCCTCCTTGTTCCGATTGATGCCCCAGCTCATAGCTTTGGCAGCCATCCTTCTCTTGAACTTTATCATGTTCCCGCATTTCTTTCATCTGGAGGTCCAGAACGACAGATTGTATGGCAGCGCCATCGATGTCCTCAATCGCGGTGCGCCGGTGGCTCTTCTTGCGATCGGCATGACCTTGGTCATCGCCACGAAGGGCATAGACCTCTCGGTCGGGGCGGTGATCGCGATTTGCGGCGCCGTGGCGGCATCGACGATCGTTACCGGAAACTCTCTGGCCTACACGCTGATGCTGACCATCGGCGTCGGGATCGCATGCGGATTGTGGAACGGGTTTCTGGTCGCGGTCCTTGGCATCCAGCCCATCATCGCGACACTGGTGCTGATGGTCGCAGGCCGCGGCATTGCGCAATTGATTACTGAAGGCGTCATCCTGACGTTCAATAATGATGGCCTGATCTTCTTCGGTAGCGGATCTTTCGCGTGGCTGCCGATGCCGGTCGTCGTGTGGCTGGTGGTGGGGCTTGCGGTCATCCTGCTTGTCAGGCGCACGGCGCTCGGCATGCTGGTCGAGGCTATCGGCATCAACCGCCGCGCCAGCACGCTGTCGGGCATCCAGACACCGGTGCTGCTGATCGCCGTCTATGCGCTGAGCGGCCTTTGCGCCTCCATTGCCGGCATCATTGTTTCCGCCGACATCAAGGGCGCGGATGCCAATAATGCCGGCCTGTGGCTCGAGCTGGATGCCATCCTCGCCGTGGTCGTCGGTGGCAATTCCCTGCTTGGAGGGCGCTTCAGTATTGTCGGCTCGCTGATCGGCGCCATGATCATCCAGTCGGTCAATACCGGCATCCTGCTGTCCGGCTTTCCGCCGGAGTTCAATCTGGTGATCAAGGCTGTCATCGTCATCATCATCCTGGTCATCCAGTCTCCCGCGCTGCAATCCCTCTCGGCCTTTCTGTGGCGGCGGCGTGGCGAGACGGCAATGATCCATGAGGAGCAGGCAAAGTGAATTCGAAATATCTCCCGCTGCTCGCAACCATCGTCATCTTCATCCTCGCCTATACCGGCTGCGCACTGCAGTATCCGACCATGCTGTCGACGCGGGTCGTCGGCAACCTGCTGACGGACAATGCGTTCATCGGAATTGCCGCCGTTGGCATGACCTTCGTGATCATCTCAGGCGGTATCGACCTGTCGATCGGCTCTGTCATCGCCTTTACCGGCGTTTTCCTGGCGATCATCCTGCGCGACACCTCGATCCATCCGCTGATCGCCTTCGCCCTGGTTCTGGTGATCACCACCATTTTCGGCGCCGGTATGGGCGCCATCATCCACTATCTCGCCATGCCGCCCTTCATCGTTACCCTGGCAGGCATGTTTCTGGCGCGCGGCATCGCCTTTGTCCTGTCGATCGACAGCATTCCGATCGAGCATGATTTCTATTCGCAGCTCAACGATCTCTATTGGCTGATGCCGGGCGGCGGCCGGCTGACGCTGATCGGCGGCGTCATGCTGCTGGTCTTTGCCGGCGGTATTGTTCTAGCGCATCGGACACGCTTCGGCGCCAATGTCTATGCGTTGGGCGGTGGCGTGCAGACAGCCGAGCTTATGGGTGTCCCAGTCGGCCGCACGACGATCCAGATCTATGCCTTGTCCGGCTTCCTCGCAGGCCTGTCCGGCATCGTTTTCTCGATTTACACATCGGCGGGATATTCGCTTGCCAGGGTCGGCGTCGAGCTCGACGCCATCGCGGCGGTGGTCATCGGCGGAACGCTGTTGACGGGAGGAGCGGGGTTCGTCGGGGGAACACTCATCGGGATCCTCATACAGGGCCTGATTCAGACCTACATCACCTTCGATGGAACGCTTTCCAGCTGGTGGACGAAGATACTGATCGGCCTGTTGCTGTTCGCCTTTATCCTGCTGCAGAAGGGTCTGCTGCTGCTCTCCCGTTTCAACCGGCGCTATGCCTGAAAGGCACGAGGTACGCAGGTGGGCTCCATCTCCGCGTGAAGAGCTGCGCTCCTCTACGAAAGCAATAGAACTCCGGCGCTCCAAAAGCGCCGATAGTTCTTGAACCCTCGGGCTTTACCTCAAGCAAACAGCTCGGGGTGCCGCTGCTCGGCTTCGGGCAGCGCGCGCAGGATTTCGGTCAGGTGATTGCGCATTGCGGCTTCCGCGGCTTCCGGATCGCGCGCGTCGACCGCCGCAATGATCTGTTCGTGTTGAGCCACCAGCGCCTGCATGACCGAAGGCCCCTGAAGTGTCAGCTGGCAGGCGCGATCCATATGCGCCTTCAGATCGCCGACGATAGTCCAGGCCATGGGGCAGTCGGCACCCTCGGCGAGTGTCACATGGAAGAGCTCATCGAAGCGCCGGAATGCTGAGTGATCGCCCTTGGCGGCGGCACGGCGTTGAGCATCGAGGGAATCGTCGATACGCCCCCGGCTCGTGGGCGAAAAGCTTTCGCAAGCCCGACGGATCACTGCGCTTTCAATGGCCTCGCGCAGGAAACGGGCTTCCATCAGCTCGCGAACCGAAATCTTCACGACAATCGTGCCGCGCTGCGGAACCACCTCGACAAAGCGCTGGCGGCTCAGTGCGATCAGGGCTTCGCGCACCGGCTGACGGGAAACGCCGTAGCGCTCGGCGATCTCCTGCTCCGAAAGCCTCATGCCCGGCGGAAGCTCCAACGCGATGATGGCTTTCAAGAGCTCCTGGCCCAAGCGATGAGCCGCAGAACCACCTTGCCCGCGTTCAATATTCACAATCCGTCCTCCGAGCTACTTGCATTCAGTGGAATACGAGTTAATACTACCATACAACAACATACTAGTACCAGTTCGGGAGCATTCTGTCCATGTCTTCAACTGCGTCCATTGCCGAAGCCTTTCACATGGCGCGACGGAAAGCGAGGCCCCTCCCGGGATTCCCAGGGGATTTGCCAGCCGGACTGCCCGAAGCATATGCGATACAGGAACGGTCGATTGCGCTCTGGCCGGATGAAATTGCAGGCTGGAAGGTTGCGGCAATTCATCCAGACCTGCGAACCGAGCTGAAATCCGACCGCATGTCGGGACCTGCATTTTCCCGATCGGTGATCCGGGTCCAGCCGGGTGAAATCGGGGAAATATCGGTAATAGCAGGCGGTTTCATCGCCGTGGAAACGGAGATTGGCATCGTCCTTGGAGGCGATATCGCGCCGCGCTCGACGCCGTGGACCAAGCCGGAATTGCTGCCCTTTATCGGCGGTATACATCTGGCAATGGAGATTGCCGGCTCGCCCCTCCCGACCATCAACGATATTGGCCCCTGGGCCATCGTTTCCGATTTCGGCAACAATTCCGGAATTGCCGTGGGCACGGAAATCAAAGGTTGGGACAGCGGGGCCATCGACCAATTGAAAACCGCGATGCGCATCGATGGGAGAACGATCGGCGAGGGTGTTGCGGTTGGCGCAAACGGAGGTCCGCTCGATGCCTTCCTGTTTCTCGTCAACCACCTGGCCACGCGCAACCGCGGTCTAAAAAAGGGCGACGTCGTCATAGCGGGCGCCACGACGGGGGTTCACGCGATCGAAATCGGCCAGCTCGGAGAAGCCGTTTGCGACGGTTGCCCGCCGCTGGCGGTCAGGATCGCGGGGAGATCAGCATCCGACTAACGGATGCGCATTCAACTTCAAGCAATGGAGGAGGGACGCACGTCGCGTCTTGCAAGGAGGAGAACCATGAGGAATATCACAATGTCACGCCGAGCTTTCGGCGCATCGCTGGCAGGCTTGGGTGCTTTTGCCATTATCGGGCGCGCGGCGCCTTCCTTTGCGGCGCCGGTCGCATTGCGGCTTTCATCGTCGCTGCCGTCCGATCCCAATTCGGCGCACTGGCTTTGGTACGATAAGTTCCAGAGCGCCTTGAAGGCCAAAGTCGGCGATGCCATCCAGATCCAGTATTTTCCCGACAATCAGCTTGGCAAGGAAGCGGATATCGTCGGCCAGGTGAAGCTCGGCATCGTCGACATGATGATATCAGGCTCTTCCATCTGGGGTACTCTCGCGCCGGAAGTCGGCGTGCTGGATCTCGGTTACCTCTTCGACAATATGAGTGCCGCTGGCCCGGTCCTTGATGGCAATGCCGGCACCGTACTCAACGGCATCTTCGCCGACAAGATCGGCGTCGAGGTGCTGAGCTGGGCCTATAGCTTCGGCGGTCGCAATATCGCCGCCCGCAAGCCGGCCAATACGCCGGAACTGCTGAAGGGCCAGAAGATCCGCGTTTTGCCCGTGGCGAACTTCGTTGCGACCCTGCAGGCGATGGGGGCAGCTCCAACGCCGATGTCGCTGGGCGAAGTCTATACGGCGCTGCAGACGGGCGTGATCGATGGCATGGAGCACGATGCCCCGACCATTCTGGCGCTGAAATGCTACGAGGTCGCCAAGCACATTTCGTTGACCCAGCATATCTGCAATCCGCAAACCATCGTCATCGGCAAGCGGGCGCTTTCGAAAATTCCGGCCGAAACGCTTCCCGCCTTCAAGGAGGCCGCCGCGGAAGCAACGGCATTCCAGCGCGGCAAGGCGAACGACATCGAGACGGCCGCTTTTGCGACGTTGAAGAAGAATGGCATCGAGACCCACGAGGTGGATCGCGCGGCGTTCAAAACGCTGGTGCAGCCGCTCTGGAACGATTTTGCAACGAAGTATCCGGCAACCAAGCCGGTGCTCGACGCGATCGTCAAGGCATGAGCGCGATGCTGGTCGATGCCGTCGTCCCGGGCGCGCAGGCTCCCGCCGTCAGGGGAGCGCCGTTCGTCGGCGCTCTTCAGACACTCGTCGAAGTGCTCGCGGCCACATTTCTGGCGGCGGACCTTTTGGTCGTCATCGTCTCGGTGTTATGGCGCTATGCATTCAACGATACCATCCTATGGGCGGATGAGGTCGCGCGCATGCTCCTGATCGGCGTCGCCTTCTTTGGTGGCGCCGCTGCTGTCGCCAAGGGACATCACGTCGGTATCCGCATTCTCCGGGACAATCTGAAAGAAAGGAACCGGATCGTCGTGGAGGCCGCCGGCCTCTGGGTCGAGTTCGTCGTCTCCATCGCATTCGTTGTCTTCGCCGTTCAATATTGCGAGACGGCCTGGACGCAGGTGACCTCGACGGGCCTGCCGCAGAACCTGTTCATCTATCCGTTGATCGCCGGCGGTCTGTGCATGGCGATCTTCACAGCAGCCAGGCTCTTCGCCTATCCCGCGCACGCAATTCTCGTCGCGCTGGGTGGCCTGCTGGCCATTGGAGCCGTCGTTGCGGCATGGATGTTCTTCCTGCCGGACTACGCGCCGGGCGCTCTTACATTGCTCCTTTTCGGCTTTGCCATTTGCCTCGCTTCCGGGATTCCAATCGCATTTGCTCTCTGCGTCGGCGCGCTGCTCTATATCACCGGCGACGGGTTCATCCCCTATGCTGTGTTCGCCCAGCAAGCCTATAGCGGGATCGATAATGTCGTGCTTCTCGCCGTCCCCTTCTTCGTGCTGACGGGTCTGGCCATGGAAGTGAATGGCATGTCCGTTCGCCTGATCGAGCTCCTGCGGCGCGGTGTTGGAAAACGGCGGGGAGGCCTCGGCATCGTCACCGTGTTGAGCATGGTGCTCTTTTCCGGCATTTCTGGCTCGAAGCTCGCCGATGTCACGGCCGTCGGCACGGTCATGGTGCCCGCGATGCGTCGTTCCGGCAACAACCCTTCCGATGGTGTCGCTCTTCTGGCGGCAAGCGCCGTCATGGCCGAAACGATCCCGCCCTGCATCAATCTCATCATTCTCGGCTATGTCGCCAATATTTCGATCGGCGGGCTTTTCGCCGCCGGCATCTACCCCGCAATCCTGATGGCCACGGCGCTGATTGCCGGCGTCGTCATCTTTTCGCGCAAGGACGCACCCGCGATTGTCGAGAAATCGGACCGGAGCCTTGCCAGCCTTCTTGGAAGCGGCGGCATCAGCCTCGGTGTGATCGTCATCATCTTCGGCGGCTATCGCTCGGGCTTTGCAACGGCCACCGAGATTGGCGCCTTTGCCGTCGCCTACGCTCTGATCGTCGGCGCGCTGGCTTTCCGTGAACTGACATGGGCGAGCACGCTGGCGCTCTTCAAACGATCGGCGACACTCGCCGGCATGATCCTTTTCGTGGTCGCCGCTTCGCAGACGGTCGCCTTCTCGATCACCATCGCGCAGGTCCCGCATATGCTGGCCGAAATGATGATCAGCTTGACGCATGGGGCTGGCGCATGGGCCTTCTTGATTGTCTCGATCCTGATCCTGATCGTCATGGGGGCAGCATTGGAAGGCGCGCCGGCTTTGATCATCTTTGGACCATTGCTGCTGCCGGTTGCCCATAGTTTCGGGATCGAACCGCTGCATTACGGCATCGTGCTGATCGTCGCGATGGGCCTCGGCCTTTTCGCGCCGCCGCTTGGCCTCGGGCTCTATACAAGCTGCGCCGTCGGCAACGTGCCGCTGGAAGCGACCGTCAAGCCGATCGCCAAGTACCTCGCGATCCTCTTCGTCTGCCTGCTGATCATCGCGTTCGTGCCCGATATCACGAATTCCCTGCCGCGCAGCCTCGGATACATCAAATAGCGAACAGGCTTGCGGCGACTATGAAAGTCGCAAGCCTGCTCGATCGGGACCTGTCCCGCTTGCCTTCAACGCTGGTCACGACGGCCGGACACCATCGAGAAAAGGAAATAATTCCATGAAAACAGACGTGAGACACGCGTCCCATCCGGAAGCCGTTCGTGGCTATGACACGGAAACGCTTCGGCGCCATTTTCTGGTCGAGACCGTCTTCGAAAGCGGCGAGATCCGGCTCACCTATTCTCACTACGACCGCATGGTCATCGGCGGCGCGGAGCCGGCCGGATCGGCATTGACGCTGACGGCGCCCGAGGCGATCGGACAGGAAACCTTCCTGACCGAGCGTGAGCTTGGTGCACTCAACATCGGTGGCGCCGGCCGCATTACCGTCGATGGCAAGTCCTACGATCTCGGAAAATATGATTGCCTCTACATCGGCAAGGGTGCCAGGGATGTTCGTTTCGAAAGCAGGGACGCCGGCACCCCAGCGAAGTTCTATCTTGTCTCGACGCCGGCGCATGCGGTGCATCCGACCGTGCTTCTGAAGCGCGAGCAGGCCCGGCACCTGACGCCGGGCGAGGCAGCGACCGCCAACAAGCGCTCGATCTACCAGTTCATCCATCCCGATGTCTGCCAGTCCTGCCAGCTGACCATGGGCTTCACCATGATCGAGCCGGGCAGCGTCTGGAACACCATGCCGGCGCATACGCATGACCGACGCATGGAGGCCTATCTCTATTTCGATCTCGAGGCGGATCAGCGCGTCTTTCATTTCATGGGCGAGCCGCAGGAAACGCGCCACATGCTTGTCGCCAACGAACAGGCGATTATCTCACCTCCATGGTCGATCCATTCGGGGGCCGGCACGAAGAATTACAGTTTCATCTGGGCCATGGCTGGTGACAACAAGAGCTTCACCGATATGGACCACATCGCAATCGCCGATTTGAGGTAGCAGGCATGGCCAATCTTTTCGATCTTGCCGGACGCACCGCCGTCGTCACCGGCGCCAATACGGGTATCGGCCAGGGCATCGCTGTGGCGCTTGCCGGCGCAGGCGCATCGATCGTCGCCGTCGGCCGCTCGTCGATGGAGGAGACCGAGGCACTGGTTCGGCAGGCCGGTTCCCGCTTTCACGCTATCAATGCCGATCTGTCCACAATCGAGCCCGTCAAGCGGATCGTCTCCGAGACTGTTTCAAGGTTCGGAGCCCTCGATATCCTGGTCAACAATGCCGGGATCATCCGCCGTGCCGACTCGATCGACTTCACCGAGGAGGATTGGGATGCGGTCATCGATACCAATCTGAAGACGGCATTTTTTCTATCGCAGGCCGCGGGTCGTCACATGCTCGAAAAGGGCCGGGGCAAGATCATCAACATCGCCTCGCTGCTTTCGTTCCAAGGAGGGATACGCATCCCCTCCTATACGGCCTCGAAGAGCGGGCTTGCGGGTATTACACGGCTGCTTGCCTGCGAATGGGCTGGCAAGGGCGTCAATGTGAACGCGATTGCACCCGGTTATTTCGTGACGAACAACACCACGGCTCTGCGCGAGGATCCCGACCGCAGCGCCGCGATCCTTGCCCGCATCCCGGCAGGTCGCTGGGGAAAACCGGAGGATATTGGCGCAACGGCAGTATTTCTTGCCGCACCTGCTTCCGATTACGTTCATGGTACGGTCATTCCGGTCGACGGGGGATGGCTGGCGCGCTGAGGACGGTGGGATCGGGTCGTCTGGCGCAACATTTGGAGGAGAGATGCAGTATCAATTCGATTTTGGGGCACTCTTGCCCTATTGGCAGGATTTCCTGGCGGGCGCGCTGACGACTGTTGAGATCACTTTGTTCTCGGTGATTATCGGCCTTGCGATCGGTATTGCCTGTGCTATCGCCCGCCGATCCGATGTGGCAATCCTGCGAGGTCTGTCCGGCGCTTACATCGAAGCGGTGCGCAATACCCCCTTCATCGTGCAGATCTTCTTCATCTTCTTCGGCCTCTCTTCCATCGGCGTTCGCCTGCCAATCGTCGCCGCTTCTGTCTTTGCGATGGTCATCAATGTCGGCGCCTATACGGCTGAAATCGTTCGGGCCGGCATCGATTCCATTCACCCGAGCCAGATCGAGGCGGCCGAGTCGCTTGGCCTTTCGAAATTCCAGATCTATCGCGACATCATCCTGCTTCCGGCGATCGAGCGGGTCTATCCGGCCCTTTCCAGCCAATTCATCCTGATGATGCTCTCGACCTCGATCTGCTCGCAGATATCGGCGGAGGAGCTGACGGGCGTCGCCAACAACATCCAGTCCAACACGTTCCGCTCGCTCGAAACCTATGTGGTCGTTGCGGTGCTCTATATCGCCATCACCTATCTGATGCGCGCCGCCTTCTTCGGGCTCGGGCTGATCGCCTTCCCGCGCCGCCGCAAACTCGAACTCGGTTTGTGAGGTACTGATGCTCGGTGCGTTTTCGACCAATCATCTCGTCTATCTGCTCGAAGGTCTCGCGTGGACCGTGGTGCTGTCAGCACTCGCCTTTCTGTTCGGCGGCATCGCCGGCTTTTTCGTCATGCTCGCGCGTATCTCGCGCTTTCGCTGGCTGCGGCGGGTGGCTCTTGTCTACATCCAGATCGTGCAGGGCATGCCGCTGCTCATCCAGATGTTCCTTCTCTATTTCGGCCTTGGTGTCTTCGGCATCTCGGTGCCGCCGCTTGTCGCCGCCTGCCTCGGCATGATGGTCTATTCGAGCTCCTATCTCGGCGAAATCTGGCGCGGCTCCGTGCAGTCGATCGCAAAGACGCAATTCGAGGCCGCCGAATGCCTTGGGCTCACGCGCTGGCAGGCCCTGCGTGATGTCATCCTGCCGCAGGCTTTGAAAATCGCAACGCCGCCGACGGTCGGCTTCCTCGTGCAGCTCGTCAAGAACACATCGCTTGCTTCGGTCGTCGGCTTTCTGGAGCTGACGCGCGCTGCCCAGGTCATCAACAACTCACTGTTCCAGCCCTTCCTGGTCTTTGGCGTCGCAGCCTTCTTTTACTTCTGCGTCTGCTATCCGCTGTCGGTCTGGAGTCGTTCGCTTGAGAGGAAACTCAATGTCGGTCGCCGTTAAGCTCACCAATGTCGTCAAGCGCTTCGGCGAGCTGGAGGTGCTGAAAGGGGTCTCCTTCGAGATCAATGCCGGCGAGGTCGTCGCGCTGATCGGCCAGTCGGGTTCCGGCAAGAGCACCGCACTGCGCTGCATCAATCGCCTGGAGACGATCCAGGGCGGCTCGATCGATGTCTGTGGCCATCGCGTAGAAGACCCGAAACTCGATCTTCGCGCCCTGCGCCGGGATATCGGCATGGTGTTCCAGAGCTACAATCTGTTTCCGCACATGACCGTCGCCGAAAACATCATGCTGGCTTTGCGCCGCGTCAAAGGCATGCGCAAGGATCAGGCGCGCGAGATCGCGGTACAGGTGCTGGCCAAGGTCGGGCTATCGGAAAAGATCGAAAGCTACCCCGAGCAGCTTTCGGGCGGTCAGCAGCAGCGCGTGGCCATTGCCCGGTCGCTTGCCATGCAGCCGAAAGTCATGCTGTTCGACGAAGTGACGTCCGCACTCGACCCCAAGCTCACCGGCGAGGTCTTGCGGGTGATGGAGGATCTTGCCCGTGGCGGCATGACCATGATCGTCGTGACGCATGAGATGGGCTTTGCCAAACGCGCCGCCAACCGCGTGATCTACATGCATACCGGCAAGGTCTGGGAAACCGGAGAGGCGGATATCCTCTCCAATCCCCAGACGCCCGAATTGAGGGAATTCATGGCCGCCGAGCTTTGAATTCCGGGAGGAGTACCTGTGCCCAGGCGCAGGATCGAACAACGAGAGAGGAGTTTCATATGCAGAGAAGAATGATTTCGAAGCTTGCGTTGATTGCCAGTGCCGGTCTGCTTGCGCTTGCGAGCGTTGCTCACGCGGATGTGCTTGACAACATCAAGAAGGCCGGGAAAGTCCGCATCGCGGTTGCGATGGGCACTCCGGAATATTCATTTGTCGATGAAAATCTGAAGCCGACGGGATCGGACGTCGAGACCGCGCAGTTGATCGCCAAGGACCTCGGCGTTCAGCTGGAATTGGTGGAGATCACCAATGCGGCACGCGTCCCATCCGTGCAGACCGGCAAGGCCGACATGGTCGTTTCCGCGCTCGGCATCACCGATGAGCGGAAGAAGGCGATCGACTACTCGGTTCCCTACGCCACGCTGGCGCTCGTCGTTGCGGCGCCTCCGAGCATCGAAATCAAGGGCTATTCGGACCTCGTCGGCAAGCGCGTCGGCGTGACCCGGGCGACGACGAATGATCAGGACATCTCGGCAAATGCCAAGGGTGCCAATATCGTCCGCTTTGAAGATGACGCGACACTCATCACCTCCGTCGTCTCGGGCCAGGTCGACATTCTCTCAAGCCAATCAGCTGTCATCAACGGCATCAACAAGAAGCTTGGCGATCATCCGCTGCAGGTGAAGTTCACCCAGAAGGAGACCGTGCTGGGTATCGGCATTCCGAAGGGCGAAACTGCCTTGAAGGGATGGCTGGACCAATGGGTAAAGACAAACTTCGACAATAAGGTGCTGCGCGATATCTATCGCAAATACCACAATGCCGAACTGCCCGATGATCTGACATCCCGCTGAGCAGGAGATACAAGGCCTGCCGGAGGTTATTCCGGCTGGTTTCCGCCTCGAGGCAGTTTTGGGTGCCGCATGCTTCCTCGGCGAAACACGCTGCTGTCGACGGACTGGTGTCTATCCTTGCTCGGGGAGACACTGAAGGCCTTGCGGTAGGTGCGCGAGAAGACCTCGAGCGAGGAGAAGCCGCAGGCAACCGCGGTCTGCGTAATGGTCAGTTCCGTTTGCTGAACCAGCTGGTGCGCCCGCTCCATGCGCAGCATGTGATAGGCCTGTGTCATGCTAGAGCCGAGCCGTTGTTGGAACAGGCGCTGCAGATGCCTTTCCGAAACGCCGACCATTGCAGCAATTTTCGGACAGGGCAGGGGCTCGTCAATGGTCGCAGCCATGATGTGGCGTGCTCGGGTCACGGGATCACGCGCCACGGTGCCTTGGTCGCGGTTGTCTGATGTCTGTTGACGGTCGTGGCCCTCTCGCCTCTGCAGCAACAGGTGCTGGGCGACCTCGTTTGCAAGCTCCTGACCGGCGGTGCGCGCAATGAGGGCTGTCATCATGTCGAGGGTCGCGCTCGCGCCCGCCGAAATGGGCCGGCGCGCGGAAAGGCTGTAGAGCGTATCGGTCACATTGACGTCAGGGTAGCGTTCCCGCATACCTTCGATATTGTACCAGTGTACGGGTGCCCGATGGTCCTCCATCAGGCCGGCGGCGGCTAGTATTTCGCTTCCTGTCTCGATTGCGCCGACCTCGGCGCCCGCCCGCTCGGCCCAACGCAGCCATTTCAGCAGCCGATTGTCCGATGCCGCTTCGCGTGCGTCGAAGCTTGCCAGTACCAGCACAACATCGAAACGCTCGGTGGTGCCGAGGGGATAGTCGACGGCACTCTGGATCCCGTTGCTGGCCGCGACCGCGAAGCCGTCGGTGGACAGTGTGTTCCAGCTGAAGACCCTGCGGCGGGCAAGCCAGTTGGCGATGAACAACGGCTCTATCGCCATCGCCAGTGCGAGATAGGAAAACCCCGGAACAAGTACGAGGCCGAAGCGATGACCTCTCGGATTTTCGAGTGACGACATGGAGAGCCTTTGATTTTTTCGGACGCATAATGTCCAAAATCGTCTGGTTGCTTCAGATGTGACGGCCGGTTGAGTGTGTTGGCCTATAACATACTAAAATTGCTATCGATTTCTCGCAAGGCCGAATGATGCCGCCTTTCGGAATATGGCGGATAATGTCAATCGCGGAGAACTTTTGAGTCATAGCATCCTTCTGTGGCGGGTCCTTCCCGGGCCGCATCGTTGAACAGGAGGATAGGCATGACCATAGCGCAAATGACCTGGGACTATAGCGATCCGCGGACGGGCACGTCGATGCCGGCTTCGTTCTTCTTCGATCAGGGCGTGTTTGACGAAGAGAAGGCGAAGATCTTCATGAACTGTTGGCACGTCGTTGGCCACATCAACGAATTCGCCAATCCCGGCGATTTCGTCGTGCAGGACATCTTCGAGCAGAGCGTTGTTGTCATGGCCGGCAGGGGCGGTGAAATCAGTGCGTTTCACAATGTCTGTCGGCATCGCGGCAACCGGCTGATCGATGAGCGACGCGGCAACAGGCCGGGCGTCATCCGCTGCATGTATCATTCATGGTGCTACAATCAGGACGGCAGCCTGCGTGGTGCCCCGCGAACTGAAAACCTCGAAGACTTCAACAAGAAGGACTGGGGTCTCAGGCATGTCCGGTTTGAAATCTTCGCGAACTTCGTCTTCATCACGCTTGACGAAAACGCTCCCGCCGTCGCCGAGATTGCCAGCGGAGCGGAGGCCGAGATGCGTCGGTTTCTTCCCGATCTCGACAATCTCGAACTGGCCTCGGAATCGGACGTCATTGTCGATGCGAACTGGAAGGTCATTCAGGAAAACTCGATCGAGGGCTATCACTTCGACCTTTCAGGGCCGGTTCATAAGGATCTGGCGGCGTTGATCAATTTCGAAGGCTATGCGCTGACGCCCTATGGGCAGTGGTGGACCTATATCGGCCCTCCCAACAAGGGCGCCAAGGAAGCCTATGGCGTGCCGCTCGAGGGCTCGACCTGGCAGACCGACTGGTTCTTCAACATAGGGATCTTTCCCAACACGACCTTCTATAGCTTCCCCTACACGGATATGGTCGGCACCTTCATCATGATCCCGCTTGGGCCCGAAAAATCCCTGCTTCGCTTTGGCTATTACAAGCCGAAAGGTCGTCCAATGCCGCCGGTGACTGAAGCGGCGATCGAGTGGATGAATACGCAGCTCGGCCCCGAAGATATCGAACTCAACATCACCAACCAGAAGGGGCTGCATTCCCTCGGCTTCGGTTCGGGCAAATATCTGATCGATCCCGCGCGCCCCAATCAGAGCGAGAACCTGGTGCATCATTTCCATACGCTTTGCTACAAGGCGATCCGGGAATGAGCGGACGCGCCGACATGTCGTGGGACTATGTCATCGCCGGTGCCGGTTCGGCCGGTTGCGTGCTGGCGGCACGCCTGACGGAGGACCCGGCATGCCGGGTTCTCCTCCTTGAGGCCGGGCCAGAGGACCGATCAATATGGCTCAGAATGCCTGCGGGCATGTCGCGCGTGGTCTGGGGAGAGCGGTATAGCTGGGCATTCACCTCCGCACCCGAGCCGCATCTGGAAAATCGGCGGCTCGGACATCCCCGTGGCAAGGTTCTGGGCGGTTCATCCTCGATCAACGGCATGGTCTGGTTGCGCGGTCATCCGCGCGACTTCGATGGCTGGGCGCAGCTTGGCGCGCGGTGCTGGAGCTATGAGGACGTGCTTCCCTATTTCTGTCGGGCGGAGACTGCCCCTAACGCGGATGATCTGGTTCGCGGCAAGAGTGGCCCGATCAGGATCACGCGCGGCGATGTCGATGGATCGCCGCTCGCCAAGGCCTTCATCGCGGCCGGCGTTGAGGCGGGCTATCCGGAGACCAGCGACTTCAACGGCCGGCAGCAGGAAGGCTTCGGTGCTGTCGAACGCAGCACCTGGCGCGGCCGCCGCTGGAGTGCCGCGCATGCCTATCTAAACCCCGCACGCAATCGACCTAACCTGACCGTGATTACGGGCGCGCATGTGTTGCGCGTCGAGATCGAAGGACAGCGCGCGACTGGGCTGCGTTATTCAAAAGCGGGCCGCGAACATTTTGCTGCGGCGGGCGAAGTGATCCTCTGTGGTGGCGCCATCGGCTCGCCGCATGTCCTGCAACTATCGGGCATCGGCTCGCCCAAGCATCTGGAAAGCGCTGGCATCAAGGTGCGCCACGCCCTGCCCGGTGTTGGCGAGAACCTGAATGATCATCCCGATCTTGTCATCCAGCATGCCTGCAAGCAGCCGGTCTCGCTCTACCCCGTCACGCGCGCGCCGCGCAGCTGGCTGGCGGGGGTCGAATGGATGCTCAGAGGCTCCGGCCCTGCGGCAACCAACCATTTCGAGGCAGGCGGGTTCGTAACCAGCCGACGCGAGCTGGACCAGCCGGATATTCAGTTCACCTTCATGCCGCTGGCGGTCGTTCCCGGCGGAACAGACGTGCTCGCCAAACATGCGTTCCAGGTCCATATCGATCTGATGCGGCCACGCAGCCGTGGGCATGTGCGCGCGACGAGCAGCGACCCGTTTCAGGCGCCAGAGATTCTGTTCAATTATCTGGACGATCCGCAGGATCTCGCGGATCTTCGCACCGGCGTTCATCTGCTGCGCGACGTGCTTTCTCAGCCCGCGCTTGCTCCTTTTGCCGGTGCGGAGCTTTTTCCGGGCCCGACTGTACGGACGGACGAGGAGATTGATCGCTGGATCCGGCAAACACTGGAGACCTGCTATCACCCTGTCGGCACCTGCAGGATGGGGGCAGCGGATGATCCCGGCGCCGTTGTCGATCCGGAATGCCGCGTCCGCGGGCTCGAAGGCCTGCGCGTCGTGGATGCCTCGATCATGCCGGCGATCGTCAGCGCCAACACCAATGCTCCGACCATCATGATCGCCGAAAAGGCCGCGGACATCATTCGTGGCCGCACGCCATTACGTTCCACTCCAAATGCAAATGAAAATCTCACACGGAGGACCAACGCATGAACGCCATAGAGACCCTTTCGACCCGTGCCTCGGGCGTGATGCCGGATGAAGACACCATGAACACGATGCGGTGCGATCTTGCCGCAGCCTTCCGCTGGTTCGCCCGGTTGGGGATGCACGAAGCCGTCGCCAATCATTTCAGTGTCGCCGTCGAGCCGAGCGGGCGGCACTTCCTGATGAACCCGCGCGGCCGGCATTTCTCACGAATACGGGCCTCCGACCTCATCCTGCTCGATACCGAGGACGCCTCGACGCTCGACCGGCCGGACGCGCCCGATCCGACGGCCTGGCATATCCATGGCCGGATCCATGCCCGCTGTCCTCATGCCCGCTGCGTGATGCACCTGCATCCGCGCTATGCGACGGCGCTTGCCTCGCTCGCCGACAGCCGCATGCCGCCGATCGACCAGAACACCATGCGCTTCTTCGGCCGGCTCGTCATCGACGAGGGCTTCGGCGGCATGGGCCTTTCGACCGACGAAGGCGATCGTCTGGCCGCTGCGCTCGGCGACGGCAACGTGCTCTTGATGGGTAATCACGGCGTGCTGGTCGCCGCCGATACAGTCGCTGCGGCGCTGGACGAAATGTATTATTTCGAACGTGCCTGCGAGACACTGATGATCGCCTATGCTTCGGGTCGCCCATTGCGGATCGTATCCGACAATGTCGCGGCGGTCACACAGCAGCAATGGGCTGACTATGGTCAATTCGCGATCGATCATCTGTCCGAGGTGCGGGCGATCCTTGATGCTGAGGAACCGGAATATCGCAGCTGAAGGCGGGACCTGTTGCCCGTTCGTGGAGAAAGATCTCTTAGATGCCAAATACCGGAAGACTGGTCATCGTCGGCGCGGGCCAGGCGGCCTTTGCGGCTGCCGCAAAATTGCGGGCTTTGAAGGATGATCGTCCGATCACCATTATCGGTGCTGAGGACGTCTTGCCCTACCAGCGGCCGCCGCTGTCGAAGAAATATCTTCTCGGCGACATAAGCTTCGATCGGCTGCTGTTCCGTCCCGAGCAGTGGTATGCCGACAACAGGGTCGAATTTCACCTCTCGACCTGGGTAGAGGAGATCAGGCGCGAGCGAAAGCAGGTTCTGCTGCATGACGGGGCGGTTCTCGACTACGGAACTCTGCTGCTTGCAACCGGATCGACACCCCGGCAGCTCCCGGCGGCGATCGGCGGGACGCTGAAGGGCGTCCACGTCATGCGCGACAAGCGCGACGCCGACCATCTGGCCGAAGCGATGCTGCCCGGCCGTCGCGTGCTGATTATCGGTGGCGGCTATATTGGGCTCGAAGCGGCTGCTGTTGCCCGTCATCGCGGAATGGAGGTCACCGTGATCGAGATGGCCGACCGTATTTTGCAACGGACGGCGGCCAGGGAAACTGCCGATATCATACGCGGTATTCATCAGGCGCATGACGTTGTCATAAGGGAGAAGACCGGCCTCGATCATCTGATCGGTAGGGACGACCAGGTCAGCGCCGCTAAGCTCTCCGACGGTACGGTGGTGGCTGTCGATTGCGTCATCGTTGGTATTGGTGTTGTTCCGAATGATCAGCTCGCCGATGTTGCGGGTCTGGAGGTGAAAAACGGTATCGTTGTGGATGAGTTCGGCCGGACATCCGATCCATCTATATTCGCGGCCGGCGACTGCGCGTCGCTTCCCTGGCAGGACGGACGCATTCGCTTCGAATCGGTCCAGAATGCCGTCGACCAGGCCGAGGCCATAGCCTTGGTCATTGCTGGCGGCGATGGGGCCTATAGGCCAAAGCCATGGTTCTGGTCGGATCAATATGATGTCAAGCTGCAGATCGCCGGCTTCAATCTTGGCTATGATCAGACTCTTCTTCGCGCGGACGGTCGCAAGGGCACGCATTCCGTCTGGTATTTCAAGTCAGGCGCATTCGTATCCGTCGACGCGATCAATGATGCGACGGCCTATATAGTCGGCCGGAAGATGCTGGAACTGGGAATCAATCCCGACAAAGGAGTGCTGGCCGATCCGGGCAGCGACCTGAAGCAGTTGCTAAGGGCATGAAGGTCCGATGACGGACAACCCAGATAAGGCGGTTGGCTGATATTGGGCAGGCATATGTCGATTTGATTTTACCACGCATCGAATCTTGGCAGCGTGGGGAAGCGAGTTCCTATATCCCCGATCCGTCGAGCTGCTCTGCGTCTTCACCTTCCCACGGTGAGGGCATTGCGGTGCGGTTGAGATTGGCCGAAGGCATCGGCATCCAACACTTCAATTCCGGCTCGGCGTATTCGAAGAGGCGGCCGGGCGAGGAATCAGAGGCGCGCCAGCCTTCTGCGCCGAACTGATCACCATTCGACCAGTAGGCGAGATCAACTGCGGCCGGCCCCTGTTCGGTCGAGCGGATCGTGACGAGGATCCTGCTGCCGTCTTTCGGTGCGCTTGCCATATGGCGCCAACGGTCTGGTTCGTCCATCATGTTTCCTCCTGCCTTGCTACAGGTTGCAAGTGTTGCCTCGCCATTGAAAGCGGTCAACTCAAACTTTGCACAACTCATCCTCTTTCGTGGGACGGTTCGCCGTTCAGCGGGCGGCCGGCATGTCCGCGCTCGCTATTTCACTATGGCAGCGCTTACGTCATGCGTCCCTGTTGGGCTCGATCCTGACCACCAGCAAGGCAAACAGAAGTCCGCCGCACAGGATGACAAGCGACCAGCCGAAGGCATCGCCATTGCGCGCGTAGAAAGTATCCCCGGACCCAAGCGGCACTGCGTCGACAAGATTGCCCTGGCCTTTTGTGGAGGCGGTCTCGGCTATGATTCTGCCCTTGCTGTCGCTTAGCGTTAGCAAGCCATGGCTGGCCGCACGCGCGATCGCGAAGCCGTTTTCCACGCCCCGTACGATCGCCATCTTGCCATGCAGTTTTCCATCTGCATTGAAGTCCCAGGCCGGCACCAGCAATAGGCCAATATGCCGGCTGCCATAGGTTCGAAGGAACTGGGGAAAATCCATGTCCTTGCAAATCGCGATGCCGACGCGATCGACGCTCACCAACTCCTCGCCGGGGATATATTCACCTTCCAATCCTGGAATAAGGTAGTGCTTGTCATAGGCCAGCGGTGACAGAGCGGGCCGGGTCAACTCCGCGGTATTGGAACGTTGCCCATTGGCAAGCGGCCGGTCTATTCCGGCGACGATTTTCGTGTTCAATTTCACGGAAAGCTGCGCAAATTCCGGCGTCGGCAGGAACATCTTTTCCGGCGTGACGATGTAGGCCGGCCTTTTGCTCGCAACCTGTTCGATATTCTGGCGGAAATCCGCGACAATCGCGTCGTTGCGATCCGGCCGATCGGTAGCGACGCCGGCGAATTGGTCGTTGCTCAGGAGCGCGATGCGAATGGTTTCGCCGTCCGGCTGTGCCAGCCGCCAGAACCCAAACAGAAGAGCGGCAAGAACCGGCAAAATCCATGCCGAAGCGGCAAAATAATCGGTCGGCCGCCGGATCTGCGTTGCAATGCCGGCGGGTATGATAGCCGCGAGAAAGCTGAGGCTGCTCACGCCCGCAAGCGATGCGACCTGCAGTAGAGGCAGAACGTCCACCAACGCATAGCCAAGCGCACCGAAGCTACCGTTCGGCGAGATGTAGGAGTACAAAAGTTCAATTGCCCCCGTCATGGCTGCATAGGCAAAAACGGCAACGGTCGGGCTTCGTGGATATAGGGCCCACATGAAAAGGACCGACAGGGCGAAAAACAGGGCCTGTAGCGCTATAATCCAATAAATCATGGGGATGACGCCGCCGTAGAAGTAAAGCGGGCCAGCCTCGGCCATCAGCCCGACCAGATAAGACAGCGCGAACGTATTCAGAGCTCGCTTTTCACCCAGGACATGGACGAAAAGCGGAATTGGACCTAGCAAAACGAGAAAGCCCAGATGGCCTGTATCGCGGCTCACCGCAAGGACAGCGCCGGAAATCAGTGCAGCAATCAAGCCTCTCATTTTCATCGGCTAGTCCTTGTTGATGAGTCTGGCGACGGCCCGCAGGCACATGTCGGTGAAGTCTTCACGAGAAAGATTGAAGCGGCCGGAACGATGCATCCCGATCAGCCCTTGCAACAGGCCCCAGGAGAATATTGCGATCTCGAGCGCATCGCCCGGGCGTACCAGGCCGCGCTGCTGACCGTCTGCCAGACGAGCCGAAAAGGCTCCAACCACTGGAGAGCGTCCCCCGACGAAGTCCTGAGGATATACACGCTCGGCGCGTGTCTTGAGCACGAAAGCGGCATCGAAGAGCGCCGGTGAATCGAGAGCGAGGTCTATGAATGCGCGGGTAACGGCGTCAATCCAGCCGCGGAAATCGACATCCTGAATTTGCTCGACGCGTGCTTGCCACTGGGAAAGAGCGTGGTCGCCAAGCGCATGCAGCAGGTCCGCTCTATCCTGAAAATGTCGGTAGACTGCCATGGGCGTTATGCCCGCCCGTTTTCCCACGGCGCGCAAACTGAGCTTGTCCAGGCCGACAGCCTGCAATTCATCGAGTGCGCAATTCAGGATGACGATGCGAGTGCTCATGTATACGGTGTATACATGATGCAATTCATCGTCAAGAATTGAAACTGGTGGTTTGGTTGGAAACGAACATTGCTTTTGATTTCTAAGGGTTGGGGACGCAATTGCGAATTCTGCGGTCCCTTGAGAAGGCAACTCCAATCGACTGGAAACGCTCCGGTTCCGTCGGAACCACTAGGTATGCGTGACCAAGATCTCCTCGGCATTGTTCGGCGGCCGGAGTCCATCTTTTCGGTGCGCAAAATAGCGATTGGCAAGCTCGTCGCCCGATACATGCTGAGCGTGCCGGAAGCCCGCCTCATATGCGAGGGCAAGAGCGTCTTCGGGCGTGTAGAAGGATCGAAAGGGGGTATCACTTGCCGTTGCGGCGCGGACTGCCATTTCGAGGCCTGGCCGAACGGCCGGATCGGCCAGCTCCGTGGGGACGAGAAACGTCATCGCGAAGGTAGAGCCGGGCGGCAATCCGGCTGCCTGCCGGAGGGTCAGCTCATTCGCCGTGTGGGTAAGGTACATGCTCACGCCTGTGGATACGACAAGCGCGGCTTTTGTCGGGTCGAATCCTGCAGTCATCAGACTATCCCACCACGACCGTCCCTGTTCGAAATCGACAGGCACAAAGTGTAGCCAGTCGGGAACGGGAAACCCAAGTTCGGTCAGGCGGGTTTGTTTCCATTGCTGTGTTCCGGGCTGGTCGATCTCGAAGACATCAAGCAAAGCGCCGATTTCGGGGTTGCGCTGGGCAAAGCTATCAAGACCGGCGCCGAGAATGACATATTGGCTCACGCCTTGCTTTGCCTGGTCGATTGCGACGTCCTCTATGAACCGAGCCCGGGCCACGATCGATGCTCGAAACGGACGCGTAAAACCGGGGTCCATATCTCCGCGCTTGAGCCAGTCCGGTCCCGGGTTCAGCAGCTTCAATCCCAGCTCATCCTCCAGCACATGTGGTGGAGGATCGATTGCCCTATGCAAGGCGCGCCAAAGCGCGGTGCGGGCGGCGGTCTCGTCAGGTCGGGCATCTCTGGAAAACGACATCAGGCACTCCAAGATATACGGACAGCGAACGGGATTTGCCGAATGGCAATTCCGCCGTCATCGGTACGAAGCTTCGCCAAAGGTCTGCAAAAGCGCTTGGAGCAGGTCGGCGAGCTGGTCCAGCTTGTCTCGATCCAAGCCCTGCAGCAGTCGGCCCTCATTGGCGATATGAGGTGCGAACAGTGCTTCGACCGTCGCAAGGCCTTGTTCGGTCAATCGAACCTGCACGATCCGACGGTCGAGCGCATCGGGAATGCGTTCGACTAATTTCCTCGTTTCGAGCCGATTAATGCGTTTGGTGATGGCGCCAGAGGTGACCATCAAGGATTTGACAAGCTGCGTCGGTGTCAGCCCATAGGGTGCGCCAGACCGGCGCAGCGTGAACAGCACGTCCACTTCGCTCGTATCCAGATTATACTGGCGGAAGAAGCTCTGAAGTTCGTCCTCGAGCAGATGGGAAAGTCGTTGCACTCGGCCAATCACCCCCACGGGCCAATTATCAACATCGGGTCGTTCTCGGCTCCACGCCAATTGCACGGCATGTATGGCGTCACTCATCAAGGCCTCGCTGGGTTGCTTTCGGAATTTAATATACCAGTATCTTACCAGGAAGATATTTTTATGTAAACCACCGCCTTCGTTTGCCTGATGACGTCTTGCGCATCGATAACATGTTAGCGTCAGCCGGGTCGGCTCAGGTGAACATCATCGGAGGGCGATGGTCGATCGTGTTCGGCGTACCTGTGCGCTCTGCTAGGCCACCAAAAATTGTCGGCATTCCTGCCTAACGTACCGGCCCGGCATCGCTTTGGCCGGGCACAAGGTCCATGGACCAGACTTCTCGCGCCAATGTCGATTGCGTTTCAGGAATTGCCATGCCTTCCAATACGGAAACCATCATCTCGGCCAGTCGGACACCGTATTGCTTCAAGTCGATGCGGAAGCTTGTCAACGGCGGGGTCAGGTAGCGGCAGACCGGATTTTCGCGAAACCCGATGACGGCGAGATCCCTGCCGGGTTGCAGGCCCGCTTCGCCCAGCCGCTGATAGAGACCCATCGCCATGGTCTCCTGAATAAGCACCACCGCGGTAGGACGGTGGTCCATCGCCAGAAGGGCGGATCCCAATTCATAGCCGCCGGAAATCCGGTCGTGCAGGCGCAAGACCAAGGCGTCGTCGAACTCGATCCCTGCCTCGTCAAGACCGCGCCGGAAACCTTCGAGGAAAACATAGTTGTTGTTGGTTTCCTGCGCCGTCAGCCCCAGCGCTATTCGCCGATGGCCATGATCAATCAGCCGCCTGATGGCCCTCAGGGCGACACCGGCAAAGTCCAGATCCAGGGCCGCATAATCCCCCGGCGTCTCGCTGCTTCCCAGTGCGACGAAGGGCACATGCCATTTCTTCATATAGTCGATGCGTGGGTCGAAGCGCTGAACGTTGGAAATGATGAAGCCGTCGGCAAGTTTCCTGTCGACGGCGCGATAGAGAAACTGATTTTCGTCCTGATCGGAGGCGCAGGGCAGAATGATCAGATCCAGCCCGGCATCGGCAAGTGCGCTTTGCAGGCCCTCGCTGAGTGCCATGAAAAACGTCTCGCCGGCAGTCGAGCGACCAATGTCGGTGCGCATCGTCAGGGCAATGGCTTTCGTCGATCCGCTGCGCAGGCTTCGCCCGGACTGATTTGGCCGATAGCCCAACTGTTCGGCGGCATCGAGGATCTTTTTGCGGGTCTTGGCGCTCACCTCACTGCGGTCGTTCATCGCCCGCGAGACGGTGCTGATGGCCATGCCAAGATGTGCTGCAAGTTCCCGAATGCCGACGTTGGTTGGTTTCTTCATGAGGCTCAATTCGTCGATAGCAAAGTGTCCCTTACTTGACAGCGACCTTGAGGCATGGCAATGCCGGAAACGTTTCCGGGAATCATTTGAAGGGATCAACCGGAAGCTCGGAGAGGTGAAGGCATCCTTCGGCGTTGGAGCGAATGGATCTCTAGGAGGAGAGAATGGCTGTTTCCGAACAGGTTGTTATCGGCAAGCTGACGCGGCGTTTGCTGCCGATTTTGATTTTTGCTTATTTTATTGCAATTCTTGACCGCGCGAATGTCGGCGTGGCGGCGCTGACGATGAATCAGGATCTTGGTCTGTCGACTACCGCATTCGGCTTTGCCGCCGGCGTATTCTTCGTGCCCTACGTCTTGCTGGAAATTCCGTCCAATCTGGCGCTGGAGCGCTTTGGCGCCCGCTGGTGGATCGCCAGGATCATGTTGACCTGGGGATTGCTTTCCGGCGCCCACGCCTTCGTCTGGAGCGCGGGCAGTCTTTACGTGTTGCGCGCCTTGCTTGGCGCTGCCGAAGCCGGTTTCTTTCCGGGCGTCGTCTTCTATCTGACGCTTTGGTATCCCTCGGCCTATCGCGGCCGCATCATCAGCCTGTTCATGGCGGGGATTCCAATTGCCCTGGTGATCGGCACGCCGGTATCGACGTTGCTTTTGCAGATGGACGGAATTTTAGGACTGCATGGCTGGCAATGGATGTACCTGCTTGAGGGGGTTCCGGCCGTGTTGTTGGCCGTGTGCATCCCGTTCATTCTTCCGAGCAACCCTTCGGAAGCAAAGTTTCTCGATGCTGCCGAGCGGACATGGCTGGTGGAGCGGCTGACCAAGGAGGAACGGGAGCGGTCGGCGCTGAGTGCAAGCGGCCATGGCAAGCAGCTCCTGAAGGCCCTGCTCAGCCCGCGGGTCTTGCTTTTCTGCCTGATGTACTACGGCCTCACCAACCTCAATGGCGCGGTCAGCACCTTCCTGCCCTTGATCCTCAAGGGGTTCGGTCTCAGCCAGTTGCAGACCGGTTTCGTCGCGGCCATTCCCTATTTGTTTGGCCTCGCGGGCATGCTGTTGCTCGGCCGCCTTGCCGATTTGCCGGGCAAGCGCCGGATGGCGAATTATTGCGCGTTGACCATTTCCATTATCGGCCTGGTCGGGGCCGGGAGTGCCGGTGATCCGACGGTGAAACTCATTTTTCTCTGCGTTGCCGCTTTCGGTGTCTTCGGCGCCATGCCGGTTTTCTGGGGCTTGCCCACAGCGATCCTTAGCGGTGCCGCGGCTGCCGGTGGCATTGCACTCATCAATGCGCTTGGCAATTTGTCGAGCGTCGTCAATCCTTGGGTCATTGGAACCATCCGCGACTCGACGGGCGATTTCAACGGCGGCCTTTATTGGCTGGCGCTGATGGCAGCCATGTCGATCGTTGTTCTTACCATCATCACCGTCCTGTTTGGGCGAAACCGGTCTAGCTCCGCAGTCGAGGTCCGATAATGCTGATAACGGAAATCCGTCTTAGAAAATTGGCCGGCACCTTGCCGACACAGGCCGATCTTTGGGAGGAACGCCTTGTTCGTCCCGTCGATATCTATCCGGAATACCGGACGCGAAATGACTTCGAGGGTGGTGTGCAGACCGCCGACGGATTCAAGATCGTCACCTATTTCGTCGAAGTCCATACGGACGAAGGCGTCACCGGTCTGGCTGGGCCTATTCCGGAAGGGGTGGCATTCATCATTGCAAAAAGCCTGCGGCGATTGCTGGTCGGTCAGGATGCGATCGCCGGTGAACGCCTTTGGGACCAGATGCACCGTTTCATGGTGCACGGCCGGCAGGGCGATACGATGCTGGCGATTTCGGCTATCGACTGCGCGCTTTGGGATTTGCGCGGCAAGTGGCTGAGCCAGCCGGTCTATCGTCTGCTTGGCGGACCGACGCAGACGAAGATTCCAGCCTATGCCTCGATGCTCGGCTTTGCGGTTCTCGACCCCGGTCGCGTCCGCGAGCGTGCAATTGAATACAAGGAAATGGGCTATCGCGCTCAAAAATGGTTCTTCCGCCATGGGCCGATGAGCGGCGCCGAAGGCTTGAAGAAAAACGTCGAGCTGGTGCGCACGCTCCGCGAAGCGGTCGGCGAGGACTATGATCTGATGTTCGACTGCTGGCAGGCCATGGATGTCGGCTATGTCGTCGATCTCGCCGATCGTATCGAGCAATATAAGCCCCGTTGGCTTGAAGAATGCGTCATGCCGGATCGGATCGACAGCTACCGCAAGATCCGGGAGCGCATTCGGATCCCGCTGTCCGGCGCCGAACACGAGTATACGCGCTGGGGGTTCAAACGCTTCATCGACTCGGAAGCGCTCGACGTCATTCAGCCGGATATTTATTGGTGCGGCGGATTGACGGAAACACTGAAGATCGCGGCCTACGCGTCGGTCCACGATCTCGTGACCATTCCGCACGGCCATTCAAGTTTTGCCACGGCGCATTTTTCGGCAGTGCAATCGCCGATCCACACGCCCTATCAGGAGTATCTGGTCAAGTGGAATGCCGTGCACCAGCATTTCCTCGTTGATCCCCTCGATGTCATTGACGGCATGATTGAAGTCCCGGATCGACCGGGCTTGGCGATGGAAATCGACACGAGCAAGATCGAAATGGAAGAAGTCGTTTTTGCGTAGTTAGGAAGCAACCAGCATCCTTCCAACGCCACTAGAGCGTTTCAGCTTTTGAGGGAAGCATATCCGGCGTTTTCGAGATAGTTTCTGCATTCATCGGGTTCGATGGTGGAGACAAGGTATCCGATGTGGCGCCATGTGTCTTGGACGGTGCGCTTCTGGGCCTGGCGCATCCAGTGCTTGATCTTGGCGAATGCCTGCTCGATCGGATTGAGATCGGGTGAATAGGGCAGCAGGAACCAGAGCCTTGCGCCGGCGGCCTTGATGATCTGGCGGATGGCGGCCACCTTATGGCTACCGAGATTGTCCATGACGACGATGTCGCCCGGTTTGAGTACAGGCACGAGCAGTTGCGCGACATAGGCACGGAAGCATTGGCCGTTGATCGGCCCGTCGAAGACGCAAGGTGCCGTCAGCCGGTCGCAGCGTAACGCGCCGAGGAAGGTCAGCGTGCGCCAGTGTCCGTGCGGGGCGAAGCTGCGCAGACGCTTGCCGTGTGGTCCCCATCCGCGCAGGGGCGCCATGTTGGTCTTGATCCATGTCTCATCGATGAAGACCAGCTTGTTCGGATCGAGACCGGCCTGCAAGGACCGCCAGCGCTGCCGCCGGCGGGCGATGTTGGCGCGGGCCTGCTCAAGGGCGAACAGTGTTTTTTTTTGAAGCGCAGCCCTTCACGCCGCAGGAACTTCCACACGGTATCGTGCGACACCTTCACACCGCGCGCCGCCAGTTCATCCTTCAGACCATGCAGCGTCAGATGCGACGTCTGGTTGATCCGCTCCACGATGAACGCCCGATGCGGCTCCAGAACGCGTTGGTGATGCCCGCCCATCTTGCCCGGAAACACCGAGCCCGTCGCCCGGTAGCGTTGATGCCACTTCACTGCCGAGGAAACGGCAACGCCGAACCGAGCGGCGGCAGACCGGCAACTCTCGCCCGCCTCGATCGCGCCCACGACGCGCTCGCGAAGATCATTGGATAACGCTGCTGTCATCAGATGCTGGCCTCCTGCCCAGCCAGCATCTTGAATCACAAAATCAACAAGCCGGGAATCCCTCACGATTCAGCCAAACACTGAACCGCTCTAAGTCTCTGCGCGGCTCGTGCTCAGCATTCTATTGCTCCGCGAGCCGCGCAAGATGCGATGCCGGGAAGCCCAACCAGGTTGCTCCAGGCCGCAAGCAGTACCCAAAGCCCAATCCTATGATGGATCTGAGCAGCAAAACGCCACACACGTCAGGCATTGCCAGCGCTTCTGGCAACAGCCCGCCGAAGCCATACGGATATCTGGCGTTCGGCTTGCACCTCTCCATGTAGACGAGCGGCATCACGACCTCGAATCCAGGCCTCGATGGCGGCCGCTTCGGCACCAAGAGCAAGCTCGCAACGGCCGAGCTGTGCCCATGCGGCAGCATAGTCTGGATCCTGACGGACCGCCTCGCGCAGGTGCGGAAGCGCACGCGTTGCATCATTGGCGTCGAGCAGACCCTTGCCCAGTGCAAAGCGCAGGAGCGGGCCGTCATTGCCGCTTTCGAGCCGCGCCAGAAGCGCCTGGATTATCGCAGTCATGGAATCAGGCCACCGCCATGTCGGAATGCCTGGAGAGATGAGGACTCTGCATATCAATGACGTTGAAACGGGGAACGAGCGGCGACGACATATCGAGCTCCGGTATTGTCGGGTTCATGGAGATGGTTTATTTAGCAAGCCTTACCTTGGAAAATATCTTTGGAAAGCAATATGTCAAGCAATAGCTTGGAAAAACAAAGGGGCGCCGCTGGAGAGCGTGTGCTGCTGGAGATCAAGATGCGCGGCCCGCAGACGTCGGCGCAGCTGGGGCAGCGTCTCGGCACCACCGGCGAGAATGCGCGCCAGCTGCTGCTCAAGCTCAGTGATGATGGCCTTGTGACGGCGGAGACTATCTCGGCCGGCGTCGGGCGGCCAAAGCAGCTCTGGCGTCTTACCGAAGCGGCCAGATCCCGCTTTCCCGACACCCATGCGGAGCTCACCCTCGGATTGATCAAGGGCATTCGGGCTGCCTTCGGCGAAGCCGGGCTGGAAAAGCTGATTACGGCGCGCGAGCTGGAAACGGAAAAAGCCTATGTCGACGCTTTGGCCACAGCGGGGAGTATCGAAGACCGTCTTGCCGGACTGACCGATATCAGGTCCCGCGAAGGATATATGGCGGAGTGGTCTGTAGCGGCTGACGGCGATGGTTGGCTGCTGGTGGAGAACCATTGTCCCATATGTGCGGCAGCGCAGGTGTGCCAGGGGTTTTGCCGAACCGAACTCGCCATCTTCCAAAAAGTCATGGGCGAAGATGTATCGATCCAGCGCGACGAACATATTCTTGCGGGAGCCCGCCGCTGCGCCTATCGCATCCGTCACATTTTGCAGTGACGCGGATTGCCGCGGCGCCAATGCGCCGCGGCAATCTGAAATCAGCGAGGCATGATGCCGGGCTGATCGGCGGGGAACTTCGCAATGTCGGCCAGGCTGACATTAAGGTGCTGCGCGACAAGCGCCGGTGGCGTGTGGGTGAGCCAGGATGACAGGCCCACTTCCTGATATTCAGCCACCTTGAAGACGGCGACGAATTGCAGGTCCGTCTTGCCGGTATTCTCGATGATATGGCCTTGGCTCTTCTTCACATACCCGATGTCGCCCGGCCGAAAGTCAGCGGTCTGGCTGCGCGGGCCGGCATCGAACACGGTCATGCGGCCCTCGCCCTTGATCCAGTATTGCCATTCATCCGCATTCGGATGCCAGTGCATCTCGCGTACGGCCCCGGGCTTGATCGTCTCGATCGCTGCGGCAATGGTCTTGGAGACCTTGAATGTATTGCTGTCGGCAAGCTGGATGGTGCCCGATGCATTCTGCTTCAACGGTGCCGAAGCGGTCAGCTTGTAGGTGAAGGGGTAGGGCGGCAGGCCGGCGGAAGCAACGGCCTCCTGATCGGCCGAAAGCGGGCCGGGTTCCTTGCCCTGGAAGATCCACAGATCCTGCAGCGGAATGTTCTTGAATGCGTCCTGCGGGACGCCGAAATTCTTGGCAAGCAGTTCCGGCGGCGTATGGGCCAGCCAATCGGTCAGAAGCAGCGTGCCGTATTCGGATTGGTCGCCCTGGTCGAAGACGATCACGAATTCGCAGCCATCCGGTCCAAGCCCCTGCAGCGAATGCGGGAAGCCGGCCGGGAAATACCAGAGATCGCCTTCTTCCACATCCTGCACATAGGCCCGACCCTGGGTATCGAGGACGGTGATGCGGCAGCGCCCGTTGGTCATGATGGCCCACTCGGCGGCGCGGTGCCAATGCATCTCGCGGACACCGCCGGGGCCGAGGCGCATGTTGACGCCGGAGACGGCTTCGGAGATCGCGAAATCCGACTTCGTGACCTGGCGTGCCCAGCCACCGTTTTGGATACGCTTGGCGGCGTTGTTGAACGATGCCCAGAAGAGCTGCATGTCGCCGATATCTGTTGCCGGCGGACTCTGGAACGAGGGGAATTGCTCGGCGAGCGCCGGGTTCTTCGGACCGGGGTCGGAAAGGCCGGCGGGATTGGCATTGATCGCCCCTTCGGCCGGCTGATCGGGATTGCCGAAACTGGCCGCCTGGGCAGCGCCGGTCGCCAGCGCGGCACCCCCCATGGCTCCGAGGGCAAGAACCGAACGTCTCGATAGAGAATCCATTGCTGTTACTCCTTTCATGTGGATGGCTGTGCTGGGCCGCTGAAGCCCGGGCAAAGGTCTCTGAGGACGAGCGGCCGATGGCGGTTAGGACTTCACTCGTCGATGACCCGGACGCCAATGCGAATGCGAGAGGGTGCCCTGCAATCCAGGCGAATGAGGTCGTGTCTCAACGGTGTTTGCGAGGTGGATGGACGTCGAGCCGACAATCCCAGCCATAAGAAGAGCCGCGATGGTATGCGTCACTTCAAGTCTGGGCATCGTCTCCTCCTGTCGCTGAATCTGATGACTGGAGGCTACAACCGCAGAGGCAATCGCACATCTATACCTAGGTCTAGTAGTATTCGGCAAAAGGTATATGTCTATCCGCGAATACACTGTATCGACCGTCCCGGCTCCGCCCTCGGGCTAGCCCCGAGGCCGCGGAGTGCGATCGGCAGATGAGTGATTGCAAGGGCTGGATGAGCCGAAGAGGGCAGATGGCCTAGGGTTATCTTTCGGCCGTCAATGACCGAGCGCGGACTCAAGGCAATCGATGAGCCTTGCGATATCGACAGGCTTGCCGAGGAAGGCGAGGGCGCCGCCGTTCATGGCTTTCTTTCGCGTCCGCTCATCCTTGTAGGAGGTGACGAAGATCATCGGCGGCCGGTCCGAATGCCTGTTCAATTCCGTCTGCAGTTCGATCCCGCTAAGGCCGGGCATCTTCACATCGACGAGCATGCAGTCGATTGCCGAGCGCGGTTCGAAGGCGAGAAACTCCTCGGCCGACGCGAACAGGCGACTGTCGTAACCACAGGACTTCACCAGATCATCCATGGCTTCCCGGATGGCGTGGTCGTCATCGACGATGGCTATGGTCGGTGTCGGAGGCAACGAAGCGACCCTTTCTGGCTGCTTTTCGGCGCTTATAGTGATCTTTATGCTCTGAAGCTCGCTTGAAAGATATCATACTAAGAGACAGGTGGGCTTACGCTTTCGCCCAGCACTTCGGCCTTGCGGACCAGCTCGGCGACCGAGCGTGCCTCCATCTTGCGCATGACATTGCCGCGGTGCAGTTTCACCGTGACCTCGCTGATACCGAGCTCGTAGGCGATCTGCTTGTTCATCAGTCCCATCACAACGGCCTTCATGACCTCGCGTTCGCGCGGGGTGAGGTGATCCGCAAGCGAAACAATGGCTTCGTTCTGCGCATGCTGGCGCCGGCGCTGCGCGTCGCGCTCCATCGCCGCTGCCACAGCATCCAGAATATCCTGGTCCTTGAATGGCTTGGTCAGAAAGTCGACGGCGCCGGCCTTCATCGCCCGCACGGTCATCGGTATGTCCCCAAACCCGGTCATGAACACGATCGGCATCTTGCTGCCAAGGCGCTCCAGCTGCGCCTGAAAATCCAGTCCGTTGAGGCCGGGCAGGCGGACATCGAGAACGATGCAGCCCGGGCGATCGAAGTTCGTCACGCCCATCAGCGCCGTGGCACTCTCGAATGCCTGCGCCTCGAATTTCATCGAGCGAAAAAGATCCATGAGGGCCTCACGCATCGACAGATCATCGTCGACGATGAAGACCACTGGCGCGGGTGGCTCCTTTTGCATCTTGCGCTGATCAGGCATGCTCCGCCTCCGGCTTTATCGGCAGTTGGATTTCGAACACGGCACCGCCTTCGGGATGATTGGTTCCATCGAGCCTTCCGCCGCGGGCCTCCAGCGTGCTGCGGCAAATCGAAAGGCCCATGCCCATGCCCGCCGCCTTGGTGGTGAAGAACGGCGCGAACAATCTGTCCCTGGCATCGTCGCCAATGCCCGGACCTGTATCGCGCACTGCGATGCAGATATGCTCGATATCAGGCTGATTCATCGTTATTCTTATACTCCGCTCGGAGCATCCGGCCTCATCCATTGCCTGAATGGCATTCGTCATGAGATTGATCAGCACCTGCTGCAATTCGATTTTCACGGTCGATACGGTGGGGATATGCGGGCTGTAGTCGACCAGCACGGCCGTCTTGCTCTGCTGAAGCTCGTGCTCCATCAAGGCGACCGTCTCATCGATCAGACTGCCGAGATCAACACTCTCCAGATCGTTGTTCGGCGAAGAAAGCACACGGCGCGCATTTTGTATCAGCTCGCTTGCCCGCTGGCTGTCGCGGATCATCCTTTCGGCCGAGCGCCGCACGGCGGGGAGATCCGGCGGTTCGCGATCGAGCCATCGCAGTAGCGTCTGCGCGTTGATCACAATCGCGCCGAGCGGCTGATTGAGTTCGTGGGCAAGTGATGCCGACATCGCGCCGGCCATTGCGGCTCTCGACGCCTTCGTCAGTTCCGCCTGGGCCTCGGCCCGCGCTTTCAGAGCCAATTCACGCTGGGTGATATCGACCATGCTGACGACGACGCGGCCGAAGGCGGCAGGGTCCTCCGGAAGGCTGACGCTGAGCAGTACGAGCTTGTCCTCCCCGTCGTCGGTTTGCACCTCGACCTTGTCTTCGAAGGTTCGGTCGCCATCCATGATCGCCTGTAGCATATCAAGGAACTTCTCCTGGCCCGCAATAAGAGCCCGCTGCGGGATGCCCATGCCGGAGGATTTTGGACCCAGCAATTCGCGGGCGGCTTGATTTGCCGCAACCGCCTTGATGAGACCGCCACAGTGGTCGACCAGGGTCGGGTTAACACGCGCATAAGCCTTGATGTCGATAACGCCCTGCGCCCTGACATCCATCAGATAGCTTCGCAGCTTTGAATAATCGCGCTCCCAGAGCGCGACGCGCGTGCGATCGAAAATCGATCGATATCTTGCTTCGCTTTCCGACAATGCAGAATGGGTTGAAAGCAGATTGAGACGTGCGGTTTCGGTTTTGAGGAGTAGCAAGGTCGTCACGGACAGTGCAGCGAGCGCGCCGAACAGACGGAGTGTTTCCTGAAGGTTTGCTTCCTGGCCATGCGTCATGGCGTAAGAGAGAAAAGTCAGGGCGGCACATCCTGTCGCGATGACAAGCAGGCCGATGCGGGTCATCGATTGAGCGGCAAGCAGCATGCTGACAACGTAGAGAACCGCGATCGCACCCTCTATATCGGTATAGGTATCGATGCAGAAGATAACGGCCGCAAGCGTGACGGCAACCACGCCGAAGGCCAGGTTATGGCCCTGGCCTGGATCGCGGGCACGAAGCAATATCGACGCTATGGACATTCTTCCCTCAGCCTGTTCGACCGCAAGCTTATCCTCTTATGAACACCACTTAACCTGTACATAGGTGTGGTGCGGCTAGGTGGGGGCGACGATGACGTTGAGGGCAGGTTATCGCCTAGCCGGGCAGCTTTCAATCCACGGCCTGAGGCTCATACCGTCGAGCCGGCCGGTTTGGGGTGTTCATTTCCGGTTTCCCTTGGCGGCGATCTCAGGCCGGATGGCTGCGGGAGCTGGTGCGAACGAAACATGGCCGCTGCTTTGGAACTGGACCCAGTAGCCCAAGGCCATGAAGACGGCGCCGCCGATCAGATTGCCGAGCGTGACCCAGATCAGGTTGTGAGCAGCGCCGGCAAGGGTGATGTTCGCTGGATGGTCGCCCATCAGGGCCATGGCGAAGGTGAACATGTTTGCGACGGAGTGCTCGTATCCGGCGGCGACGAAAATTGTGATCGGCCAGAAGATCAGCATGATCTTTGCGGCTGCATTGTCGGTGCGTCCCGCCATCCAGATCGCCAGGCAGACCAGCCAGTTGCACAGAATGCCGCGCGCGAGAAGCGCAAGCGAACCCGCCGACATCTTGGCGTAGACGACGTAAAAGAATTCCTGGCTCCCGTCGCCCAGCAACACGCCGCCGCCCGCCATATGAAACAGTCCGGCAAGGACCACCGCGCCGATCAGGTTACCGATCCAGGCGGCACACCATACGAGCAGCATGTCCGAGATGTGCGCACGCCGCGTCAGAACAGCAAGCGGCATGTACATGGCCGTTCCGGTAAAGAGTTCGGAACCGGCGAACACGACGATCGTCAGGGCGGATGAGAAGACCGCACCCATAATGAGATGCGCCCAGGCCGCATCCGCGTGCGCGCCGGCGGTAAACATAAGGATGTCGCCAAAGCCGATATAGGCGCCTGCCATTGCCGCTCCGATGAGGAAAGCAAATAGCTGTGTGCGCACGATGACGGCCTTGTGTTCGCCGGACTCGGCGAAGTTGATGATGGAATCCTGGTACATACGAGATCCTCGCTTTATCACCATATCGAGCCGAGATCGGCGCTGGCGGATGGCGAAATGCTAGTCGCATGCGTAACCGCGCTGAATGATACTTTGGTCTAGGTGGCTCCGTTCGTCGCGGTGTTGTAGGACTATGGCGGATGAGGCGACCGGAGCCGCCAGTCAAGATCCGGCATGGGTGAAGCGGATGCGCCCTTTGCGTTTGTTTACATGGTGATCAAATAAGGATATTATTTATCCTTGATCAATGTATGCCAACCGCAGGCCTTTGGTGTGTATTTATGATTTTGAAAAGCCAAGTCGAATGGGCGCTTCATTGCTGCGCCATTCTTGCAGGCCTGCCCGAGGGCCGTTATCTCTCCACCAAGGCGCTGGCAGAATTTCACGGGCTCCCCAAGGAATATCTTTCGAAGGCGCTGCAGGGTCTGTCGCAGGCCGGCCTTGTCGATACCGCCCTTGGTCCTTCCGGTGGTTACAGGCTGGCGAAACCGCCTGCAGATCTTACCTTTCTCGATATTGTAGAGGCTGTCGAAGGCCGGCAAAGAACCTTCGTCTGCACCAATATTCGTGCCAATAACCCCTGTCGCCCGAAGGATTATTGCGAAAGCAGCCCCTGCGCGGTCGCGCGCATCATGTGGGCGGCCGACGAAGCCTGGCGCGAGAAATTACGCGGTGTCAAATTGTCCGACCTTGTCGGCATCCTGTCGCAGGAAATCCCGCCGGAGCTCTGGAAAAGCTCCTTTGAATGGGTGCTAGAGCGCGCCGGATGAAGTCGCCGTGAAAGCAGCCTGCTCCTTGGGTTCACCCATGGGAACGCAGACGAGGCTTTGCGCCGGCATGGCCAATGATACGCCGTTCGTCCGGCAATGCTCGTAGATGAGGTCGATGATCTCGTTTTGGGCCGACATGCGGCTTGCCGCGCTCGCCACGCGGAATAGCAGCTCGACCTCGATGGCAATCGCGTCGATGGTCTTGAGCGCGACGGCCGGCGGCGGGTTCATGACGATCCTTTCACTGTGCTGCAGAATGGCGATCATGAGTTCTTCGACGAGCCGCGGCTTGTGGGCGGCGGAAACTCGCATAGTCAGCGATATCTGGTGCGATTCATCCGGGCGGCTGCGGTTGGTAACGCCCTGTTTCGCAAGGACGCCATTTGGCAACACGACGACGTTATTCCCGCCCGAGAGTAGGTTGGTGGAACGCCAGTTGGTTTCAACGACGCGCCCTTCGGTGCCATCGGCAAGCTGGATCCAGTCGCCGATCACGTAGGCGCGGCCCAGTGCAAGCGCGATCCCGGAAAAGACATCGGCTAGCGTGTTCTGCAGCGCAAGGCCGATAAGGACGACGACCACGCCAGAGGTAGCAATCAGCGGCCCCACGGGTGCGCCGAAGACGAAACCGATGACCGATAATGTGACGCCGAGGTAGACGATGCCGACGATCAGGTCCTGCAGGAGATGGGCTTCATGCGGACGGCGATTGAGGGTGAGATAGATGTGGACGAAGCCGATCATCGTCCACGCGAGGTGCAGCCACCAGAGCACCCTGGCAGATTTGGCAAGCAGGATGCCGACACCCTGAAGTTCACCGTCGTCGAGATGATAGGGCGAAATGCCGGCAAGCCAGAGCACGAGTGTCATGCCAGTGAAAAACAGGATCTGCGCGACAAGGCGCGCGGTCGGGTGACGGCGCCCCTGAATATGCCAAATGAGAATGCCGGCGAGCCCGAGAAGATTGATGAGGACGAGCGGCAGGGAATGATCTTCACCAAACATGATGGGGTTCACCGACGATAATTTCCTGAAAGCGGGGAGGGATGGATGCCTCAAGCACCCATCCCTCATCCGGCTATTTCTTGATCGGGAAGGTCAGTTCTTTCTGGCTGCTGTCGACGACGAAGACGGCCAGCAGTTTCGCCGGCTTGGTCTTGCTGGCATTCTCGCTGACGCCATGGCGATCGCCGGGCATTTCGGAGAAATTCTCACCGGCCTTGTAGACTTTCACCGGACCGTCATTGACCTGACTGCGGATCGCCCCTTCCAGAACGGTTGCATAGATGAAGGCGGAGCTTGGATGCGTGTGGCCTTCGGAAAAGCCACCCGGCCCGTATTCGACGAGAATGCCCTTGATGCTCTTGCCGGGAACGTTCGGCAGTTCGTGCTCGTAAACCAGCGTGACTTTCGCGTCCTTCTCGCCGGCATCATGAGCAACGGCGGTGGTGGACAGAAGAGCGGCCAGGGTGAGGCCGAGAATTGACTTCAGCATCTCGAATTCCTTTCTTGAGAGTGACGCGGCACGGCGCCTGAAGATTTATCGGTTGGGGTCATTTGCGGGCAGAGGTCGCGAACCATTGCTCGAAGGTGATGCGGCCGAGGCGCGGATCGTTGTCGGAAACAAGCGAACCATCCTCCAGCCTGGCGCCGAAATAGCGGGCTTCCGGATCGGCCTCGACCTTGCGGGTATCGCCCATCGCCTTGAGATAGCGGGCAACGAGCTCATTCAGCCGGACCCGTTCCGGGCCGGAGATTTCGACGACGCCGTTGATAGCAGCCGAATTCGCAACGACGGTCATGTTGTCGGCGACATCGTCGGACGCGATCGGCTGCACATAGGCTGGCGACAGACGCACCGTATCGCCGACCGTACCAGATTGAGCGATGCCGCTGAGGAATTCCATGAACTGCGTCGAATGGACGATCGTATAGGGAATGCCGGATTCCCGGATGATCTTCTCCTGGGCGACCTTGGCGCGCATATAGCCGCTTTCGGGCAGGCGATCGACGCCGATGATGGAAAGGGCGATGTGATGCTTCACGCCCGCCGCTTTTTCCGCTAACGCCAGATTGCGGCCAGACGTCTCGAAGAAATCGAGCACCGCCTTGTCCTCGAAGGACGGCGAGTTTGCCAGATCCATGACGACGGAGGCACCGGTCAATGCTTCGGTGAGACCTTCACCGGTGATGGTATTGACGCCGGTGTTCGGAGCGGCGGCAATGACTTCATGGCCTTGCTTGCGAAGGCGTTCTGCCGTCTTTGAACCGATCAGGCCGGTTCCGCCGATGATGACGATTTTCATGAGCTTCTCCATTCGCGGCACTTTGGGTGCCGCATTGTTGATTTATTTCAAGTGGTTGTGGTTTGCGGCGGCCCCATCGGAGCCGCATCGTGTGAGCCGCGCCGACCGCGAAGGCTTCGCACCCGGCTCGGCCCCGGCCATTGAGGTCTCAGTAGTCCCAGAAGACCGGCACCCAACGAAAGTGGTCGCCATCGACCGCCACATGGCCGACGGAGGGGAACGGCATGTGGGTGGCCACCAGAAGCTCGCCGGTCTCCGCCAACTCACGCAAGAGACGAACGCGAACGCGCGCTGCTTCTTCCGGATCGTGCTCGAAGCCGTTGTGCCAGTCGGGATGCTCGAATCCGACGGCGAACACGGCGTCACCGGCGAACATCAGCCGGTCTTTGCCGGATGTCACGCGGACCACGCTATGCCCGGGTGTGTGGCCGCCGGTTCGGGAGACGACGACGCCCGGCGCTACCTCGTGCTCGTCATCGAACAATCGCAGCTGACTCTGATACTCTTCCCGGAACCGCTGGGCGGTCGCTCGAAGTGCATCCGGGAAACCGGGTGGCATCGACACATGCGTGAAATCGGGTGCCTCCCAGAATTTGACCTCGGCTGCCGCCACATGGATGCGCAGATCCGGACGCAGCCGCTGCTTCACGCCGTCGACGAGCAAGCCGCCGACATGGTCCATATGCATGTGGGTCAGCACCACATCGGTCACGGATCCAAGGTCTATGCCGGCGGCTTCCAGCCGCTTGATCAATTGCCCGGCCCTAGGCAGGTTCAACTCAGGGTCCAAACCCAAGCCCGCGTCGATGAGGATGGTCTGCTTGCCGGTGCGCACCACAACCACATTCAGCGCCCAGTCGAAAGCGTCCGGCGGCAGAAACATGTCGTTCAGCCAGCCTGCGTGTTCGGCCGGATCGGCATTGTAGCCCAGCATCTTTGTCGGCAATGGCAGTACGCCGTCGCTTACCACAAGCACGTCGATTTCGCCGATCTTCACCGCGTAGCGCGAGGGAACCAGCTCGTCGGGAGCTGATTTAATGGGATGGGAAGTGTTCTGTAAGGTCATGACTGTCTCCTGTTGATTGCGGTCTTTGAACCGGTCAGGCCGGTTCTGCCGTTGATGATGTTCAAAGGCCTACCGCGGCCGGTCGCGCGGCCGCACTTTTGGGCGAAAGGCCTAGTTGAGGCCGGCCCTGTCGAGGCCGTATGCCTTGTCGGCCGAGCCGGGCACGGATTTGAAGGCAATGCTGGAGCGGTTCCACGCATTGATGACCATGATTGCGAAGGTGAGGTCGGAGATTTCCTTCTCGGAAAGCTGACCGCGCACGCGCTCGTAGAACTCATCGGGAATGCCGCCCTCATGCAGTTTCGTGACGGCTTCCGTCCAGGCGAGAGCAGCCCGTTCCCTGGGCACGAAGAGATTGGATTCCCGCCAGATGGCAATGTGGTAGAGCCGAAGTTCGCTCTCGCCATGGATCTTGGCTTCCTTGACATGCATGTCGAGACAGAAGGCGCAGCCATTGATCTGCGATGCGCGGATTTGCACGAGATCATGGATCTTCTGCTCAATGGCGCTGTCCTTCAGGGCCATGCTGAGTTCCGAGAGCTTCCGAAAGAGTTCCGGGGATTGCTGGGCGTAGTTCAAGCGCTGTATCATTGTCGCCTCCGTTATTAAGGATATTTGCTATCCTTATGGATAAAACATATCCTTAATAGCTGGACAGTAAAGCCCTGCCGGACTAAACTCCGGACATAAGGCTTATGCTGAAAAGTATGGGACGGTGAGAAATGGATATCGTATGCGCGCTGCAGACCTTCATGAGAGTGGTGGAAACCGGCTCGTTTTCCGCAGCCGCAGCCGATCTCAGGCGGACGCAACCGGCGATCTCCCGTCAGGTCTCGGCACTGGAGGCGCACCTCAATACGCGTCTCCTGCATCGCACGACGACTGCGCTTGCATTGACGGCCGAGGGCGAGCAGATCATCCCGATGGCGCAGAAGATCATAGAGGCCGTTGAGGCACTGACCGAAACGACATGCCGTGAGGGCGCGGCCGTCGCGGGCAAGGTGCGGCTCGCCCTGCCGACACCGCTAGGGCTTTATGTCAGCGACCGCCTGGGGACTTTGCTCGAACGCCATCGCGGACTATCCGTCGAATTGATCTTTCGCGACGAGCCGTCCGATCTGGTGGGGGAGGGCATTGATCTGGAGGTTCGCCTCGGGCTGGTGGCCGACTGTAGTCTCATGTGCCGCAGGATCGGCTGGACCACCGCCTTTCTCGTCGCATCGCCCGCATACCTGCGGGGACGAAGAGCGCCTGAAACGCCTGAAGATATCGGTACTCACGACTGCATCTGTTACAGCCGCGCAGGCGATGCCCGGTCCTGGTCTTTCTCCAATGGAGCAGAGGATGTGGCGGTTCGCATCGCGCCTCGTCTGGTCGCCAGCAATTCGATCGCCGTCCATCGTGCCGTGCTTGCCGGAAACGGGCTTGCCGTGCTCTCCCACATTCTCGTCGGATCTGACATCGCGGACGGTAGGCTGGTGAACGTCATGCCCGATTTTCCGCCGAGCCGTTTCGCGATCAGCGTCGTCTATCCGTCGCGCCGAAACCTGCCGATGCGGATCAGGACGGTTCTCGATTTTCTGATTGAGATCGTCGGCGAGGATCCGTTGATGACGCCGATGTCTTCTCATTGACTACGCCGAAGGCGCCGCGGGAAACGACATCCTGAGGCAAGCGCCCTTGGTGGCTACATCGACCACGGCGATGGAGCCATCATGGAGCTGCATGATTTCCCGAACCAGATTGAGTCCCAGTCCGGCCCCCCGGCCCTCGGAGCCCAGGCGATTGAAAGGTTCGAAGATTTGCTCACGTTCGCTCCAGGGAATGCCGTTGCCCTCGTCGCAAACCTCAACGAAGCCACTCTTGCCGACGCGAACCGTGATCGTTCCCTGACGTCCTCCATGATCGATGGCGTTTTGAACCAGATTGGTCAGCGCCCGTTCCAGCGACGTCTGGTCACCCGTTACCAGCACCTCGTCGCATTCCGGTTCGAAGGCCACATCATAACCGGCATCCAGCGCCAGCGGGCCAAGGTCGAACAGCACCTGCTTGGCCATGGCGGCCAGGTTCACCGGTAGGAAATCATTTCGCTTCTGATCCAGACGCTGGAGATCCAGCAGCTGTCCGGCAAGTGTTGTCAGCCGCGCAGCATCTTCCAGCAAGTCGCGCTTGTCCTGGCCGGCGGGGAGTGCCGCAACGCGTGCGTTCAGGATAGCGATCGGCGTGCGCAATTCATGGGCCGCCTGGGCCAGAAAATGCTGATGCCGTTCATATCCCGCATCGAGGCGGGACAGTGTGTCATTGACCGCGCTGACGAGCGGACCGATCTCGGCGGGAACATCGTTCACCTCCAGTTGGGCGCCACGTTTGTCGAACTCGATGTGAGCCGCCTGCGCTACGGTCCGGCCAAGACCAGCCAGCGCCCGGCGAACCACCAACGGAGTGGCAAGCGAGGTCGCTAGCGCCATCAGCACGATAATGGGCAGCATCACCAGGACAAAGCCGCCTGAAATACCCTTTGCGAGTCTTTGGACGGACATCTGCCCTTTCGTACCCGTCAGGATCTGGATCCTGCCGGCAGGGCTTTCCACCCATTTGATTACCGCATCGGGTTTTCCGGCCAATTCTGGCCGGTCGCTCAACCGAGCATCGCTGAATTGGTCAAGCACGGCGAGTACAGGCAAATAGGCCTTGGGAATGTTGCCCTCTTGCAGGCGATGCCCCTGAGTGTCGCGAACCATGAACCACAAATCTGGCGCCTTGGCGCGCAGATGAGCGAGCTCCGGTGTCTCTCGCAGCGCCAATCCTCCCGTCGGGTCTCGCTCCGTAGCATCAGCCAGAACATCAAGGCTGCCGCCTTCATACTCGTCGAGAAGATAACCGGTGCTCCAGATCGCGGCTATAACCAGCAGCAGGACGACGGCGATCATGCCTGCCTGTAGCGTCACCAGCCTGCTGACGAGCAGCCATTTCAGCGAGCGTGGCCGCATCATGCAGTCTCGCGCAGGAGATAGCCGACGCCGCGAATGCCGCTGATGGTGATACCGGCCTGCGCGTCGGCAAGTTTGCGACGAACGCGAGAGATATGCGTATCGAGAGCGTTTGACTCGATTTCGTCGTTCATGCCGAAAACGGCCTCCATCAGCGTCTCGCGCAGCACCATCCGTCCCATGCGCCGCATCAGTGCTTCAAGCACCAGCAGTTCGCGGCGCGGCATGCGCAGATGGATACCTTCGACATGGGCCTCACGATGGGCGAAATCGAACGACATGCGGCCAAGTTTGACGATGTCGGGTTGCAGATGAACCGGTCGGCGCAGGATTGCCCGCAAGCGTGCCAGAAGCTCTTCGAACGCAAAGGGTTTGCCGAGATAATCGTCCGCGCCGCTGTTAAGGCCAGCGATCCGGTCGATCAGGTCGCCTTTCGCCGTGAGGACCAAAACGGGCACCACATCGCCTTTGGCGCGCAGCAGCTTGACCAGTGAAAGGCCATCCCCGTCAGGCAGCCGGCGGTCCAGCACCACGACATCGTAAATATCATTGTGGAGCGCGGCTTCCGCCTCCGATAGGCTTGCCACGTCGTCCACGACCATGCCGTGGCGCACAAGTCCGTTGCGCAGGACCAGGGCCATGGGCCGCTCGTCCTCGACCAAAAGCACGCGCATTCAGTAAACTCCATCTCCCGCCCGTATCGATAGGGCGCGCGAAGCTTAGTATCGCTACATTGCGATAACCTTGCAAAGACCGTTGCGGACCTGGGCTTCTCGTCCTTGAGCCACGTAAGCCGCTATCTTCCGAGGCACTCCGGCATGACAGGTTTTCTCAATCTGGGTGTGTGAGACCTCGCTTCCTCATCTTGGAAGGAAGCAACGATGCCCAGTAACCCCAACGGCTTCACCGCCGATCGATATTTCGCAATTGAGAGTGGCTGTCATGCTGCTCGCTGACGCCGCCTCGTTCTTTCGTGCCTGGCTTCGCAATCCCCGTGCCATCTCGGCCGTAGCCCCTTCGGGTTCTCGCATATCCGCCTTGATGACCCAAGGCATTGGACCCGCCACAGGTGCGGTTATGGAGTTGGGCCCGGGTACGGGAGCCTTCACCTATTCACTTCTTGAACGAGGCGTTCGCGAAGATGACCTCACGCTGGTCGAGCTGAGTGCTGATTTCGCCAGGCTCCTGCAAAAGCGCTTTCCCAGGGCGCGCGTGCTGTGCCTGGACGCGACGCGGATTGGCGAGATGGAAATGTTGGAAGGCGCTCCCTTCGGTGCGGTGGTCAGCGGACTGGGCTTTCGTGCCATGCGGGTACGAGAGATCCGTGCCATTCTCGGCGGCGCTTTCAAGAATCTCAAACCTGGCGGAGCATTCCATCAGATCACCTATGGGCCTCGCTGTCCGGTGCCGGACCAGGTGCTGGATCATTTAAACCTTAGAGACGTGCGGATCGGCCGAACTGTCTGGAACCTGCCGCCAGCCTCCGTCTACCGGATCTCCAAGGCTGGCGATTGCAAAGTCCTGAACGGTTCCGGATCGGTGGGATCGAAGCTCGCATGACGGCGCAGGAACTTGTGGCGCAAGCGCCTGGTACGATCAGACTATTCGTCAGCTTCGGGCTTGGGGGAATTTTCTGTCTCGCCGTCGTGGAAAAGTTTGTCCCACTTTTCCCATCCTACATCCTTTTGATGCTCCTCGGCTTGATGGCGCCCGATCCCCTCACGCTTGCCTTCTCCATTGCGGCAATGACAGCCGGTTCGGTCACAGGTGGCTTTGGCTGGTATACCGTCGGCTGGATGTTCGGACCGCAGAGGGTTCGTCGTACGGTCGCCAACTATGGTGGATACATACTGCTGCGGCTCTCGTTCTATGACGGGTTGACGGACAGCTATCGCCGTAACCATTTCTGGGTGACGTTGTCTGGCCAGATCATCCCTGCAGTCAGGATCTATATGGCCTTGCCGGCGGGTACCCTGCGGCTCGATCCCAAAACTTTCCTGGCGGCGACATCACTTGGCTGCTTGATCTGGAACGGGTCCTTTCTGTGCCTCGGCTATGGCCTGCGCTACAGCGGAAGAGACGTTGTCCAGACCGGCTTCTGGGTCCTCATAACGATTATTGCTGCCGAAGGAGCACTGCTAATCGCCGTACGGCTGCGCAAGAGAGTGACGAAAGGTTAAGCGGTGCGGCTTCTCCAAGTCATGAAGCCGAAAATAGATTTCGATTTTTGATCTGGTGCGCTAGAGACGGGTATTGTCGACTCGATCTACGACATATGCGTAAGTCGTGCACCTCGCGAGCGGGGGTCGGTTGCCCTAGAACTCTGCGAGACCGCGATGTCCAAGAGAATTTCAGTCCGGTTCTGGCGTTGGATGATCGCACTGCTGGCGCTGTCAGGCATCGTCATCTCATACGCGGCCATCATACCGGCAGCCCATGTCTCACGATTGCGATTGACGACCAATTTTCTGAGCTATTTTACGATCCAGGCGAATATTCTGCTTGTCATTGCGCTGCTGTCGGCTGAAATCGCGCCTTCATCGGTGGTCGGACGATGGGCCAAACGTTCAGCCACGAAAACCGCGCTCCTCATTTACGTCGGGGTTGCGGGCTGCGTCTACGTTTGGGTGCTGCAGGACGCTTGGCATCCACGCGGGTGGCAATTGTGGGGGGATCAAATACTTCATTATTGGATCCCGTTGCTCACCGCGTTGGATTGGATTTTCCTTGTTGAACGTGGCAGGCTTTCCTGGCGTGATGCGATCTGGTGGCTGCTGTTTCCCGCGCTCTACTCAGTCTATTCACTCGTTCATGGTCATCTCTCGGGATTTTATCCCTACCCCTTTTTGGAGGTGAGCGACGTTGGCCTAAGCGCCGTTCTGATCAACATGGCAATCTTGGGCGCGATATTCCTGGCTCTCGGCGGGATTTTCATTGCCCTTGATCGCGTGGCCGCCAGGTTTTACTCGCGACAAACCTGATCAGCAGTCGCGTCAAGGCCGGGTCCGCTCCGACCCAATTCCGGCTCCTCGATATGAAACCTGCTTCAAGCCGCCTGCCTGCGAATTCTTAGCTCGCACGCCAAGGCGAAGGCGGCGGTCAGGATTGACAGGCTTTCTCCGCTGGCGAGCCGGTTGTTCGAGTTGCTGAGAATGGTCAGGCTGAAAAAGAAGAGAATGAGAAAGTAGGCATACATGGCGTGCCTGGGGATGATCCCCCTATTTGCCGCCCGCCAGACGCTGGCGCAAAAGCAGGTCAGCATCGCGCCCAAAACCACCGCGCCGAATATCCCATGCCGGATGAGGATTTCGAGGTAGCCATTGTGCATGAAAGTATATCCGACATTTGGATAGCGAGTATGCGGCCAGCGTGTGAGCCACTCGGTTCCCCAACCGAAGATCGGCGCGGTGGAGAACAATTCCCACGCGTTTGACCAGAGCTGGAGACGCTCGCTCATGGCAAGCGGCGTACTGCCGCTCTCGATGGAGCGCGAGACGGCCTGGCCAATTGGCTCGGTCGTGCCGGCATCCTTGAACATGGCTAGAGCGGCGGAGACTGTCGCTCCGGCAGTGTGGTCGATATTGTCCCGGACTGCATAGGCACCCGCGGCGAGCAACGCGAGCGAGGCAAGGACGAGCGGCACCGCCAACCGTTGTTTCAGGCTGCGAAGTGTCAAAAATGCCAGGATCGGCAATACCGGAAGGAGCGAAAGCCAGACCCCTTTCGATTTTGCCCCATAGATGCCAATCAGGCAGAGCAGGCAGATGAGCGGGGACAGAACGGAAGCGTAGATGCGCATCGTGCGCCTGCCGGCTCCCTCTGTCAGGTAATAGAGTAGCCAGAACACGGTGCCTATAAAAATCATGCCACAGCAAACCGCCCCATGTATCTGATTGTGCTGGATTAACGGAATGACGGTATTGCCTGCGGCGACCTCACTGACCCGCGCACCCCATAAGAGGACGATCAGCGCGAAGCCGAAATAGACTGCGATGAGCCTCTCGAGGTGCGACCAGCATAAAAACAGCGCATAGGCGAGCGGCGGAAAAACGAGCGGCATCAGGAACAGCAGATCGCGATCGCCGATCGGGTGATCGCTTAGCAGCGCGAACTGAAGAGAAAATCGCAACAGCGCATAGGTGCCCCAGGCCAGGCAGAGCCAGCCGCGCCAGTCGATCGATGGTCTTGATGAGGATCGCAGATAGGAAATGAGCGACAAAATCAGGAGCAAGACGCCAGCATAGCGATAGGCGTAGCTTTCAATCAGCGAGGCCGACATGACGACGAGCCACAGTCCACCGATGATGAAAGCCCATTGCCGATCCAAAATCGGGGCCGCACCGAAGGAATGGGTTTGGTCGTTCATCTTTGTCTCTGCCCCACACGATTATTCGCTACATCACATCGCGCCATCAATTTTTCGGCGCCGATTCCGGCCTTGTTAGCTGACGATCTTGAAGTGACGCTGAATTTCACTGCGTTTTCAACTCGGCGATTGTGGCTATGTCCCTCGAACCGAAAGACTGATTTCTCATCGTTTTCGGCAAGCTGCGAATATGCCGTGCGGCAAGCGCTGAAGGAGTTGGGCGGCCGAAGCCTCGGTCACGCCGCAAGATGCCGACAAGGCGAAGATATCTGAACTCGAAGCGAAAGGTGTCGAGGGTTGCGATGCTGGCATCCTTCTTCGCCATCCAGCCAACACTGCCGATATAACACCTTGGGGTTATATCAAGCGGCCACCCCCTCGGTCATGTTTTCTTCATAAATAAAAAAACAGCGGGCGGAGACCTGCGCGGGAATGGCTGATTTATCTGCACTGCGCAGTTTCCGAGAAGATAAACAAGAACTCTTCGCGGAGGCGGAACATGAACAACACTGTGAAACTTGACCGTACACTCGGGCTTTGGTCCGTCGTGCTTTTTGGCCTGGCTTACATGACGCCGATGATCGTCTTCGGCACCTTCGGGGCGCTTGCAACGGCAAGCCAGGGGACGACGGCGATGGCCTATCTCGTGGCCGCCGGAGCAATCCTTCTGACAGCCATCAGCTACGGCGTCATGGCACGCGTCTATCCCGTCGCCGGGTCGGCCTATACCTATGCCCGCCGGTCGATCAATCCGAACATCGGATTCCTTGTCGGCTGGGCCGTCCTGCTCGATTATTTCTTTCTGCCGATGGTCATATGGCTCATCGGCGCCGCCTATCTGACATCGGCGTTTCCGAGCATTCCGGGCTGGATCTGGATCGTCGGCTTCATCGCGGTAACAACAATCGTCAATGTCGTCGGCATCGCCTTCGCCAACCGCGTCAATTTCATTCTGATGGTGGTGCAGCTCGCGGTTCTCGCGGCATTCGTTTTCCTGGCGGCGCGATATGTCATCGCCTTGAACGGTCCCGGCGGTCTTGCTTCCGTCACGCCCTTCTTCAAGCCTGAAGTGCCCTTCTCGGCATCTGTCGCCGGCGCTGCCATCGCGGCCTACTCCTTCCTCGGTTTTGACGCTGTCTCGACGCTGACCGAGGAGACCAAGGATGCCAAGCGCACGATGCCGAGGGCGATCCTGATCACGGCGCTTGCCGGCGGTCTGATCTTCATTGCCTCGGCCTATGTCACGCAGCTTGCCCATCCCGGTTTCGAGTTTGTTTCCACCGATGCCGCGGCCAATGAAATCGCAAAGACGATCGGTGGAGATCTGTTCGTCACAGTCTTCCTCGCCACGCTGGTTGTCGCGCAGTTCACCTCCGGTCTTGCCGCCCAGGCGAGCGTCGGTCGTCTGCTCTATGCCATGGGGCGTGACAAGGTGCTGCCGTCGGCCTTCTTCGGTAGCCTGCATCCGAAGTGGCATACGCCGCTGCTCAACCTTATCCTTGTCGGCGTTGTCGGCCTGCTCGCATTGACCATGGACGTGACCACGTCCACCTCCTTCATCAACTTCGGCGCATTCCTGGCCTTTACGGCGGTCAACATTTCAGTCATCGCGCTCTATCTGAAGAATAATGCAGAGGTTAAGCCGCTCGGGGTGCTGATTGGCCTCGTCATCCCGGCGGTAGCGGCTGTCTGCGATCTCTTCCTTCTCTGGAACCTCGACAAGGATGCCAAGATTCTCGGTCTCGTCTGGCTGGTGATCGGTATCGCCTATCTCGCCTATCTCACCCGCGCCTTCCAGACGGCTCCTCCCGAAATGGATTTTGCGGAATAGGGTGCTGGACGAAAAGGAGGCTCGGTCTGTGGCCGGGCCTCACGCCAGAAACAGGCGGAACAACTCGGCCTGGCTTGAGATATTGAGCTTTGCGTAAACCTGCCGGCGATGCACCTTGACCGTATTCGGGGAGAGGGAAAGAACCGCCGCAAGCGAGAGGGTGGAATGTCCTTTCAGGATCAGCGTGACGATCTCCAATTCGCGCTTGGTGAGGACAGGGTGCTCGATCTTCGAGGCAGGCGGCGCAGCCTTGCTGTCGACGGAGAGGCTGGGAGCGTGAAACCAATGCCGTTCTCCCAGCGCGCAAATGACCGGTGCGGCAGCTCTCAGCCGATTGAGATCCTCGCAGGAAAACAACGGCGCGATACCGGTTCTCGACAGGGAGAGCACGCCGACAAAGTCGCTTTCGAGCTTCAACACGAAACCGATCTCATCGACGATCTCGGTTGTGGCGTAATGCAGCCGGAAATACTCGGTCTGTGTGAAATCGTCGGGAGCAAGATCACGCATCACGATCATGCGTTCGCTGTTATCAATACGGATGGCATCGTAGAACGGGTCGAGCACGAACGCCCCGGCCAGATAGCGATCGACGATGACAGATCGTTTGGCGACGATCTTTTCGTTGTAGAGATCGAAGGCGTGTCCATCCGGAGAGTAGAGAAAGCCATTCATCATCTGAAACGGCGACAGAAGTCGCAATGTGACGGCCAGGGCATCGGGAAACGCGAGCGAGCCGATAGAACTTGCTGCAGTTCCGAGACTGGCGTTCCAAACGCCGAAAGGCGGCGTCTGGGTGTTCGATGTCGCAGCCGAAGTCATCAAAAAAGCGGACCTTTCCTTGCATTCTCTTTATCGGACATCGAAACCACATCAGTAGCACGCACGCTTCACCCGTGAAATGCAATAGGCCGAAACAACGGAAACCGATCTCGTGAACAAGCCTCAGGGAAATCTTTCAACTGCTCATCCACTCGACCTTCCGGCGACCGAAATCGCAAGCGGTATCCGCTCGGGGCAGTTCACCTCGGAAGCAGTCGTCATGGAGTCAATTCGCCGGGCAAAATCCGTCAATGCGACGCTCAATGCATTCACGGTGATCCGCGAGGAGCAAGCACTTGCTTCGGCTCGCAAGGCGGACCGGATTACATCCGAAGGCAGGACGGTTGGCTCTCTTCACGGCGTACCCTTCGCCGCGAAGGACCTGACACCGACAAAAGGGGATTTGACCACATTGGGGTCCTGGACATCGGGCGATTGGATACCGGAGGAAAGCGCGCTTTGCATCCGCCGGCTCGAAGAGGCCGGTGCAATCCTGATCGGCAAGACGGCGACCCCGGAATTCGCCTATGCAAGCTTCACGCATAGTCCGCGATGGGGTGCCACCCGCAATCCCTGGGACCTCGAAAGAACGCCCGGCGGTTCCTCCGGCGGTTCGGCGGCCGCCGTGGCAACAGGCGTCGTGCCATTTGCCGAGGGCACCGATATGGGTGGCTCCGTTCGCATTCCCGCCGCCTTCTGTGGCGTGGTCGGGTTGAAGCCAAGCCTTGGCCGTATTCCAATGACGATCCTGCCGAGCGTTTTCGACAATATCTCGCATTTTGGACCCTTGGCGCGAACGGTCGGTGATGCCGTTGCCTTCATGGAGGCTGCGAGCGGCCCCAGCGATGAAGACATCATGTCACTGCCCCTGGGTTTCTCGGGGGAAACCGCGCGAAAGGGGAGTTTGAAAGGCAGGCGTTTCGCCTTCTCGATGGATCTTGGATATTACGAGATCCAACCCGAAGTCGCGGCCGTGATGTGCGAGGCGATCAGGCGAATTCGCGAGCTGGGCGCTGTCGTCGATGAGGTGCCGATGCATTGGACCCGCGCCGTCAACGACCAATGGTTCGACCTGTGGTGCGTCTTCATGTCTTCATTCTTCGGCGAGCGCCTGATCCAATACAGGCACCAAATGGATCCCGTCGTCGTCTCGATAATCGAGCGTGGCCTTGCCGCCAATGCGACGGACTACAAGCGCGTGGAACTGCTGCGCACCTCCATGTGGCGGGACATGGCAAAGATTTTCGAGACCTACGACGCCTTGCTATGCCCCACCTGCGCGATCACCGCTCCATCAGTGCAGGAGAACGACGACGATTATGTCGCGACATTGCGGAACGGCAAATTCGCAGGCCTCGATATGACCTGTCCCTTCAACCTGCTGCCGCAGCTTCCGGCTCTGTCACTGCCGGCGGGACGTGGATCAAATGGCTTGCCGGTGGGGCTGCAGATCATCGGCCGGCGTTTTGCCGACGAACATGTCTTGTCATTTGCCGCGGCAATGGAATCCTCGTTCTTGCTGGCATGATCATCTCATGTAGGAGCGAAGTGTCGGGGATTTCAGGAGGTAGCTCAGGCTGTCTTGCGTGATAGCTCTTCTCGATCCCGAATATACGGCATTGTTTCAGGGAAAGGCATGGCCTTCCCGAAAAGATAGCCTTGTCCGATGTCACATCCCTCACGCAGGAAGTACATCAATTGCCCATGTTCTTCGATGCCTTCCACGGTGGTTTTCACATCCAGGCCGCGGCTCATGATCAGCAGCGCCTGTACGATCTTTTCATGCCGGTCATCATGGTCTCGTGCTGATCTGACAAAGCTCTTGTCGATCTTTATCTTATCGAACTGATAGCGCGCCAACTGCGCGAGGCTCGAATAGCCTGTACCGAAGTCATCCAGTGCGATCTGAATGCCTGCACTGTGAAGATCGTCAATGATCGATGCGGCAAGCTCCGGATCCCGGATCAAGGCATTTTCTGTGATCTCCACTTCAAGCCGGGATGATGGCAAGCCCGTATCCTCGAGGATCTTGAGAATCCGGGATGCGAGAAGACGATCATCCATCTGAATGGCGGAAACATTGAAGGAAAGCGAGATGTGCTGGGGCCATGACTTGGCATCATTGCACGCGGCGTGGAGAAGCTGCTGAAACAAGGGCGTCATCAAGCCGGTTTCTTCCGCAATGGGAATGAACAGCGCCGGCGAGATGCTTGTGCCATCATCCGCAATCCATCGGGCAAGCGCCTCGAAGCCGCAGACCTGTCCTGACCGCAGGTCGATCAAAGGCTGATAATATGGTTTGATGCGGCATTCCGTGACGGCCTGACGAAGTTCCCCTTCGAGCTTTGCCCGCGCGGTGACCTTGAGCTGCATATCCTCTGAAAATCGAAGGGCGATGTTGGTGCCTACACTTTTGGCCTCATAAAGCGCGATGTCTGAGCGATGGCAGACTTCCTGCAGCAAGTCCCCTTGCTGAGGCCAGCGAGCATAGCCGACGCTCGCTCCGACCTGGCATGATATCGCCCCCACCTGGATAGGGTGGCTAATGGCGTGGATGAGGAGTTTTGCGAATTTCTCGTCCTTCTCGCAGGTAAGCCCTCTGGTCACAACGATGAATTCATCACCGCCGAGACGGAAGACGCTCGATTCATCGGCGAGTGCAGACAGCCTTTTCGACACTTCCTGCAGAAGCTTGTCGCCTCCCTGGTGACCGACCAGATCGTTGACCTTCTTGAACCCATCCAGGTCGATGGAAAAAATCGTTGCGGTTGGTTCCTGATCGTCTTCCTCTGCATTCACCGCCTTCACGATCTCGAATTTCTCGAACGCATATCTGTTCGGCAGGCGCGTCAGATGATCGTGCGTGGCAATCCAGTGCGCCCGCTTTCCACGCTCTTCCTGCCGCAACATTTCCTTGCGAAGATCAAGAATTCGCAGGCACGAATAGATAAAGCTCGCTCCGCCCACAATCGTAAATGACAGGAACAGCACGTCAGTGGCGTTGTCGCCGAGTGCCCTGAGGCCGCTGAAGATGTTTCGATGCCAAAAGAAACCTATGATCCAGAGCAATGACGAGCCGGAGACGAGAACGACAAGTTGCCTCCCAGCTTTGCTTTTCAAGAATTCCGGCATGCTCTCCCCCAAGCATATCTCCCTTGACGATATCTTTATGTGCCGATCTATGCGGCCTTTGTTCCCATAACGGATCGATCTATTTCAGAGAGGATTGATGTCTTAACAGTTGCCCGCGATTGAAGTTGCAAAACAAGGGGCCTGTTGCGCTAACGTAAAGCGGGGGCTTCCTAAGTTCAGCCATACTCTTTTCACCTTGACGTATGTCTGATTAAATTTTTGCAAATCATCCCGAATTACTTGCTTGGGGTGAATAACAGGTGCGTTTGATTTGTTGCTCTATGGGGCAATGATAAATGCGAACTGGAAAGCAGGGGGCGCTACACGTTCAGCCGGTCGCTTAAGAAGTCGATGAACGCTCTGAGTTGCTTCGGCATCTGTTTTGCGCTGGCATGATACAGGTAGAACCCGCCGAACGAAGGCGTCCAATCGGGAAGAAGCTGCATCAGTCGGCCAGCCTTAATCTGCTCTCTTGCCTCGAGGTCCAGCAGGTAGGCGAAGCCCAGCCCTCGCTCTGCTGCCTTCAGCATCATCGCAGTGTCATTGGCGATCAGCGGGCCGTCAACATCAATCTCGAGAACGTCGCTGCCCTTCTCGAACTCCCAGCGATAGATGTTCATCGCACCGGGCCAGCGGAAGCGGATGCAAGGGAACCGGTGCAGGTCCTGAGGACTTTCTGGTCTTCCCATCCGCTCGATAAGCTCAGGGCTTGCGACTACCATGGAAGCCCTTCGTCCGCCCATCCGCACCGCCACCATGTCCTTTTCAAGGGTTTCGCCAAGGCGAATACCTGCGTCGAACCGCCCGGCAACAATGTCCGAGAAGGTGTCCTGGATGGTGATGTCGAGTGTCACTGCCGGATAGGCCTGGTGAAACGCCTCCAGATGAGGCCCCAGCAGATACATGGCGGCGACGCGTGAGAGATTGAGCCGCAGTGAGCCGGCCACCTCGGCGTTTTCGGCCATCAGTTCGGCGACCGCCTGGTCAAAGCCGGCAAAGAGCGGCACGATTTTGTCGAGTAGTGTTTGTCCCTGCTCGGTCAGGCCAACACTCCGGGTCGTGCGATTGAACAGCCGCACACCCAGCCGGGCCTCGAACTCACGAATCCGCTGGCTCAAGGCGGATGGCGAAATAGCCAATGTTCTTGCCGCAGCCGAGAAATTGCCGCGCTCTGCGATGGCGACGAACGCCTTGAGATCGGCAAACTCGCTGCCTCGCATTATGTATTATTCCCTTTAAAGCTATGTCATATAATAGACTATTCTCTTCTCAAATCCAGTGAGCGATCTTCCTCCTCAGTTGATGTCATGGACAGTAGAGGGGGAGCGGAATGCAAATTCTTGTCGTCGGAGGGGCGGGGACCATTGGGCGTCCGCTCTGCGCGGAGCTGGCGGTGCGGCATCGGGTGATGACCGCCGGCCGTTCCGGTGGGGACGTAGCGGTCGATATCACGTCGGCTGACAGCATTGAGCAGATGTATCGGCGCGTGGGGCGCATAGACGCCTGCATCTGCGTTGCCGCATCGGGCGCATTGGACCGTTTCGCCGAGCTGACCGAAGCCACTCTGCTTGAGAACATGCGCGGGAAGCTCTTCGGCCAGATTAATCTGGTGCTGATCGGCCAGCGCTACCTCGCGGACAATGGCTCGTTTACGTTGACCAGCGGCATATTCGCCGATGAGGCGTGGCCCGGCGTCACCGGCGGCGCGGTTATCAGTGGCGGCCTGCATAGTTTCGTCCTGTCAGCGGCAATCGAGTTGCCGCGCGGCCTGCGCATCAATGCCGTCAGTCCGACGATGGTCGCCGACTCGATCGAAAATTTCGGTCATCTGTTTCCGGGAATGAAATCGGTGTCGATGGATAGGCTGATCCGGGCCTATGTCGATTGCGTGGAGGGCAGCGGCACGGGTGGAATCGTCAAGGCATATGGATGATGCGCGGGCAGCTGTGCCGACATGATCTCTGCCCAGTGTGATAGTTCAAGCCTGTCTATCGGGAAGCGACCCCGGTCGCTTTGCTTCCCGTTCGATGCCGCTCCGATGCAGACTGCCGCTGAGATGAGCGACGCCGAGTGTAGCAAAGGGAATGACCAAATCGGCATTCGCGATGGTGGCTGGCCGATGCGCAACGATCACGCGGGTCATCTGCAGGTCGCGCAAGGCTGCCACGATGGCCGCCTCGGTGGTCTCGTCGAGATGGCTCGTCGCTTCATCCAGAAACAGGATCCGTGGCCGACGATAGAGCGCCCGAGCCAGGACGACGCGTTGCATCTGGCCGCCCGACAGGCTGCTGCCCATATCGCCGACAAGGCTCTCGAGGCCCATGGGCATTCGCTGGATATCCTGCAGGATCGCAGCGCGTGACGCGCACTCATCGATCCAGCCTCGATCGGGATTTGGGTCGAAGCCGCAGATATTATCGGCGATCGAGCCTGCGAACAGGCCGTCATGCTGGAGTACACCCGCGATCTGATGCCGGTATGCGGTGCCGCCGATCGCGCGGATATCGATGCCGTCGATAGACACGCGCCCCTCCGTGGGCGCCAGCAAACCCATCAGGACTTTCAGCAGGGTTGTCTTGCCGCAACCGGAGGGGCCGGTGATCGCCACGCTCTGGCCCGATGGTATATCCAGATCGGCTCCACGCAGGATCCACGGCTCGTTTTCGCCATAACGAGTGGACAGATCCTCGGCCCGAAGCGCTGCACCCGAAAGGTCCGGCCTGTCGTGGATCGCAGGTGCGGCAAAACCGCTGCCTTCTTCCTCCTGCTCCGCCAGCACGATATCGGCCAGCCGATCGGTCTGGACATTGAGCATCCGAAGCTGGAACCATGACGCGATCAGGCTTCCGACGCGGGTGGCGAACTGATCCTTGTAGGACAGGAATGCCACCAGCATGCCGACAGTCATCTTGTTGGTCATGACCATTTGCGCGGCCAGGATGATCATGACCAGCCGATCAGCGCCGAAGAGCAGTTCATTGGCCCGGCCGAAGATCAGATCCAGGCGCTGCAGGCGCAGCTTGGCATTGATGCTGTCCATCAGATAATTCAGCCAGGCAGAGCGGCGGCGATCGCGCAGGCCAAGCAGCTTGACGCTGGCTATTCCACGCACGGTCTCGATGAAATGCGTCTGCTGCCTGGCATCGTAGACGATCGCCTGCTCCGTGCTTTGACGATACGGCTGGTAGCGAAGCAGCCGCAGGCAAGCGTTCAGGGCAGTGGCGATCATCGCCACCCAGCCGAGCCATCCGCCATAGATGAACATCATCGCCACCATGCCGATGGACATGAGCCCATCCAGCACCGCCTGAACCAGATCGGTGGTCAGCGCCTTCTGGATCGTGGCCAGCGAGCCGAAGCGCGAGATGATATCGCCGATATGCCGTTTCTCGAAGAAATCCAGCGGCAAGCGGGTCAGATGATCGAACAACCCGGTATTCCATTGCAGATTGATCGTGGTGCTCACGAGCATGATCGCCCAGGTGCGCGCCGCACTGATGACCAATTGCAGGACGAGGAACACGGCAAGCCCGACCCCCACGGTCAGCAGCAGGTCGTAGTCGGCCGACACGATGACTTCATCGATGATGATTTGCGAGCCGATGGGCATCAAGAGAGCGATAAGCTCTATTCCCAGCGAGAGGAGGAGGATGCTGACGAGAGACGAACCGGCGCCCGTGATATTGCGGAACAGGTGCCGCAGCTTCAGATCGTGCCGTTCATCCGCACGAACGAAGCGCTCGTTCGGCAAGGCTTCGAGCGCCACGCCGGTAAACTCGCGCGAAGCCTCCTCCATCGAAATGACCCGGCGCCCGACCGCCGGGTCATGGATCGTGATCTTGCCATGTCCCACACTTTGCAGCACCACGAAATGATTGAGGCCCCAATGGAGGATGGAGGGCCGGCGCAGCTTGCGAAGATCTGCCAGCTCCAGCCGCAAAGGTCGCGTCGAGAGCCCCATTGCGTCTGCCAGCTTGATCAGATCGCGCAGCGTTGCCCCCTTCAAGGACACGGCATTGCGCCGCCGCATGGTTCCGAGATCAATCGCATGGCCATGGAAGCCCAGGATCATGGCCAGGCAGACCATGCCGCAGTCGGCCGCCTCGGCCTGCAGGATAACGGGCAAGCGGCGGCTGAAGCCGAATTGCAGCACACGGTCGAGCTTCATGGTGCCGCCTGTCTGGGCACGCCGGTGACCACGCCGATGCTGCTGCGAGCGCGATAGAGTGGATCGAGCGCCCATTCGTAAATGCGGCGGCTATCAAGCGCGATATCCGCTCCCACTTCCATGCCGACCTCCAGCGGTTTTTGAGCCCCGTCGACGATGACATATGGCAGGTCGGGTTCGACCACGACGCGATACTGGCCGCCCTGGGTGGAAGAGCTGCTGGGCGAGGATGCCTGTCCTCCGGCTGCGAAGGACGATCCGGTTTCAGCTACGGAAATGGCCTGAACGGGGGCTCGTGTGATTTCCTTGACGCGGCCTTCGTAAAGGCCGAAGCGCTGGAAGGGAAAGGCCGCAAAGCGCAGGAGCACCGGGGCTCCCTCCTTGATGAAACCGATCGAGGAACTGTCGACATAGAGATCCGCCTGCAGCGCCTGGCCACTGGGCAGCAGCGTGACCAGCACGGCGCCGGCTCCGACCGGCTGACCCACATGCGCCCGCACGGCTGTCAGCACGCCGTCGGCAGGCGCCAGAACCTGGATCGCCCGCTTGGCCTGGACCTCGGCGATTTGCTGATCGAGCTGCGAGATCGCGCGGTCGAGCCCGCTTACATCCTTTGCCAGATTGTCGTCGAATAAGGACAGCTGCGCGGTGACGTCGGCGATTTTGCCCTCCAGCATCAGATATGTCTGCTCGAACTGGGCATGCTGGCCAAGGGCTTCGGCGTAGATGAATGCCTGGGACTGGAAGGAGGCGTCGGTAACGATGCGGCGGTTGGCTGCATCGTTCAATCGATCCATGGATGCCTTCATCAGCGGCAGGGATTGCTCATCGGCGGCCAATTGTGCCGCGAGATTTTTGTGCTGCAGGTCGAGATTGGCAAGCTGGTCCTTCAATCCCTGCTTCTGCACCGCCGCCATCGATTTTCGCAGCGACAGTTCTCGCTGCAATGCCACCTTCTGGTCCGTCAGTGCGGCGATGACACGTTCCTGGGTCGGACCAGCGGTCGAGGTTGCCTCGAGATTGATCGCATAGAGGAACTGGCCCGCGCGAACCTTCTGCCCTTCCGTCGCGGCCATGCCGTCGATCACACCCGCTGCCGGACTTGCGATCGTAATCAAGCCGGCACGAGGCATCACCACGCCGCTGGCATAGACGCGGCGGGTATAGCTGCCCATGATCGAAAATGTCAGGCAGGCTGCCAGCAGCACAAGACTGGTGATCGCAACCAGGCGAACGGACAGCGGATAAACAACCTGTACCTGACCGAGCCAGGCATCCTGTTTGGCTTCCAGCACTTCGCGACGAAACAATGTGGACATGGGGCTGGTCCTGCTAGGTCGTCTGTTAAAGCACTCACGTCGTCGGCGATGTCCTCGATCCCGGCTGGTGCCCGCTACCTTGGGCTTGATCCGCGGGAGGGGCATCACCCTGATCTGTCGGTATCAGAATTGGCATGTCGGCCTGCCTGTCAGAAGGCAAGGTTCCCGGATGATATGGTGTTTGCATAGACTCCAGCGCCCCTGCACTGATCGGATCAATGCAAGGGCGCCATCTTCCCTGTCATGGGCCGCGTGGGTCCATGGTTATTCCTTGTTTTTGCCAGGCCGAGCAATCGACCAGGTCTTTCTCATCAGATAAGGCCGCCGAGCAGGCCGCCCACGACCGGGAGGGATCCGAGGATGCCTCCAACCGTACCAACGACGCCATTAACAGCGCCCTCGGCACTCCCAAGCACGGTGCCAAGAACGCCACCAGGGTTGCCAAGGAGGCCGTTGACATCCTTTTCTATCGAGCCGAGAAGTCCCGAGAGCAGGCCCGCTCCGCCCGCGACATGATCGAGTTCACCGTCCAGGAGCTCACGGATACCGGCATTGTCCAAGCTGCTATCTAATACAGACATGACTAACTCCATTTTCCTGTTTTGAAGGGGTGCGCCACCCCTCAACGCAGGCACGATGCCTCATCAAAAACATGGAATCAACGATATTTTCGAACATGATAATGCTATCATGTAAGATTCATATCAGGCTATGAAACCGCGTAGCAACTGGAGTTATATCGTTTTTCACATATGTTATAATTTGAATTTTCTGCAATGAAAACAGATATATAAACAAATACTTCGCAAGTATTGCGCGCAGGAACATCTCTGGCCGACAAATTCGTTTGAAAAAGTTGCCATGGTTCCACCGGGGCCTGGCGGCGATATTCGGCGCGGTCCGTTCGTCGGTTGCTGGCCGCTTTCAAGGACGGTGCCGGGGAGCATGTCAGAGAGCGAACGGCGCGACGAAAATCACTGTGCCAATACGAGGCTGGCTGCAAGTTCGAGCTGACTATCGATGCCGCTCGACAACTCCTCGCGCGTGACCGGGATGGGTCTATCGGGCGTTATTCCAACACCTTCGAATTGACGCCCGTCGGGAAAATATTCGCGTTTCGTCGATACCCTGAACGACATTCCAAATTCCGGGAAGCGCACGAAATATGGTTGCCCGGTCGAGCCATATGTCGGCTCTCCCAGCACAAGGCCTCGCCCGCCATCCTGGAAGCGCAAGACGAAATCCTCACATGCCGAAGCGCATCCGTCGTTAACAAGCAGGGCTATATTTCCCTGCCAAGCGCCCACGAGTGGCGGCGTTACATTCGGCCCGTATCGCATCATCAGCGTCGGCAAGGCCGCAATAGTGTCGTTGAAGGAGTTGGAGGCATCGTTCATGGCGATTGTCATGGGGGTCGCGACCAGAGTGCCCCGATAGGGTTTCGTCATGATGGCTGAAAGTAGGTTTCCGGGCGTGCTGCCTCCGCCGTTATCGCGCAGATCGAGGAGTATGGCTCGAGCATCTCCCGCATGGTGAATGGCGAAAATCGCGTCTTGCTCGTATCTAGGATTTGCGAAGCTGGGGATGCGGATCACGACCAGACCGTCTGCGCGTCGGATTGTCTCGACGTCCGTCGCGGTCACCAGCCCTCGTTCGGGCCCGGCAAGCGGTGCGTTCAAATCGACAGGCACTTGCCGGCCGTCATCCATGCCGATGGTGAAATGCCTCGGAAACAGAAACACCCGGCGCCAGGTCGCACGATCAAGCGCCGTCCGGCTGGATTGACCGATATGTTCATGGATTGGTTTGAGCCATTCATCGACAGGTTTGTGGTCAACCATCGTAACCACTTCACCAGGCGCCAACTCGGGCATTCTTGATCTTACGATGGTCCACTGACCGTCGATTCGCTTTATCCCGAACGGTGCCGGCCCCGCCTGTTGCGACAGTGCTTCGTCTTCGAAGAATGTGTGGCCGTTTTGCAGGCTTGCGAAGAAGCGCATGGTGGCCAGGGAAAAAGCGTTCCGGTTTTCGGCTCCGATCGCCTCTCCAAGATAGGCGCGGTAGCGCGCCTCGAAGTCATAACCAGCGGGCAATCCCTCCGCATGAGCGAAGTAGCGCTTGATCACATGGTAGGCGGTCGAAGCAATATGGGCACGATCTGTTACATCCGGATCGCGAGGCCGACCAGCATCGGTGTTTTCGACCATCGCTAGAGCCGCTGGCTTGAACGGCAACCCGGATGGAAGCATTGCCGCGCCAAAAGGCGGGGGAATAGCGATCGTAGCTTCATCATGCTTCCATAATCCGCGATTGAGATTGGCGATATGTCCTGTCTTCGGAATGCAAGTACTTCACTTTCAGATAGCCGATGCAAGCGATGCCCCGACGATTCCCGCTACGTGCGAAACGGCCGAATCTGCGTAGACTTGGCCGGGTAAACCCATGTAATTCGTGAAATATGGCCTGAAACCAGGGCCTGCCCCAGTGATATAAACCGACATCTTAACGAGACGATGTCTGCCCGCCGTCATGGCGTGTCAAAGCCGCTGATCACGATAAGTTGTTGTTTTCGCTGCTGAGAGGGTAGGGGTGTTACCTGCCGCCTGTTTGCAGTCCGCCTATCCGGAGTCGGGTTCATGGCGAATTAGAAGGTTGAAATAAGCCATGGAAACCGCGGCCTTCTTGCAAGTTTCACGTTCAAATTGTAGCTCTTTATCGTTCGGGGTCACTTTCTTGGATGCAGACATCGTTGAGGCCCGACGATCATGGCGCGTCTCACAAGATAGAACGGGGGATAAAATGGGATTTTCTGAATCTGTTCGGACAGTACTGAAATTGAAGTACGTTACGTTTTCCGGCAGGGCTTCCCGCTCGGAATTTTGGTGGTTCCAGCTATTTTATTTGCTGGTGCTTCTCGCATTCGGTCTGGTTGCCGGAGCGCTGATCGGCGCTACTTTCGATCGACAGGCTGGCCCTTCTCCCCTTGTCATCGGTATCGGAATTCTCGGCGGGTTGTTTGCGCTCGCGATGTTCTTGCCGCAGATCTCCGTTCAAGTCCGCCGCTTCCATGACCGCAACATTTCCGGTTGGTGGCTTCTCGGCCTGTATATCTTGAACGTAATTCCTTACATCGGCTTCATCTCAAGCATCGCAATGCTGGTTATCACCATGCTTAAAGGCACTGATGGCCCGAACAAGTTCGGCGCGGATCCATTGCGTCCGGATGCCACGGCGGCGGTGTTTGCCTGAGGCATGTTGATCCGCAGCATCGGCCTGCTGGTGCTGGGCCCGTTCTTAGCCCTGTCAATTCAACTCCACCCTGCATGGTCGCAGGGCAATGGTGTTGATCGTGATGGAAAGAACGATCGCCCCACCAGCGAGGTCGGTGCCGCATATGCCTCGCAATGCTTGCAAAATGGTTTGCGCTGCACGCTTGTTTATGGCGATTCAGCGCGAACGCCTGAGACAGCAGCGAAAGCGTCGCCATCCTCGAGCGAGCCGCTATTCAACCCGCGAGACCCGATCTTAAATGGGCCGGTGGCTATCGTCGTGGTGCTGGTCGCGTTCGCGACAATCATAGGCCTATGGATGCGCTTCGGAGGCGGCGGCATGTTGCTGGCGCCGGCGCCACGGGAAATGAAGCGGCGCGAGGGAGAGGTGCCCGAAAGCTGGGGCTCGCCCGCGCGCGAAATGGAAGAGCGACCGAACGATTTCCTGCAGAGGATCGCGGCCATGCGAGACCGGCGGCAGGCGCTTGTTCTGCTGTTGAGGCATTGTCTCCTTCATGCCGCCGATGCAACGGGAACGCGGCTTTTTCGCTACGACACGGAACGCGCCGTTCTGGGACGTCTGCCGGTGAATATGGTGGGGCGCGACCGGCTTGAAAACCTGCTGATCGAGGCGGAGCTTGTCCACTATGGCGGCCGCGCACTGGTGGAGAGCCAGTTCAACGATCTCCTCGCCATAGCGCGCGGATTTCTTTCCAACGGTAGAGTGGCCAATGCGTAAAATTGGTCCCTTGCTGTTTCTCGGGCTGCTTCTCGCGCTGGCAGCACTGGCATTATTCGGATCACCGCGAGACGGTGACTACGATCGCTCGCCACTCGGTAACAAGGGACTTCAGCTATGGCTGCAGTCCAAGGGAATAGCCGTTGTCCGATCCGATGATCATGTCACCCGGTCACGTTCGGAAATCTCGCTGCGTATCCTGTCCTTACCGACATCTCAGGATGGTGCGGCCGAAACTCAGACCGATGACGATAAGACCGATGGCCATTTGAAGTCCTGGATCTACGAAGCAAAGCTGTATGATTTGCCGACGCTGGTCATAGTGTCGAAATGGCGTGGCAGCGTCGCGAAAGACGGCATTGCGCGGGAAGCCGGACTACTGCCGCTGGCCGATCTTCAGAGCGAACTTGCGAAAATCTATCTTCCGGATCTGCGCCTGAAACGTCTTGGGCCGGAATTCGAGGAGGCACAGCTGCCGTTGCCGCCGGATCAGCCTGAAAAGATAGCCTTATACCGGGCGCAAGTGTTCGAGCGTTCGAAATTGCCTGGCCATTGCAAGGAGCTTGCGGGCACGTCGGCCGGCGCCCTGCTTCTGCGCTGTGAGAACGGCTTTGCAGTTTATCTGTTGTCTGATCCGGACCTGCTGAACAACCATGGGCTCGCACTTGCCGATAATGCGGCCTTTGCTGTTTCCTTGATCAAGAATCTGCGGGGCGCCGATGAGACGCGACCGGTCTATCTCGACACGAAGGGTCAGGCACTCGAAGGCGAACAGCCTGTTGATGAGGGCAAGACCTATGAGCGCTCCGCAACCGATCTGAAGCGCTTTTTCGCCTATCCCCTGTCGGTCATCTGGGGGACGATCCTGCTTGTCGTGGTGATATGTTTCTGGCGGGGAGCCTATCGGTTCGGGCCGCCTGTGACAGACGGATCCTCCCACATCGAAATATCGAAGACGGCCGCCATCGAAGCGATGGCGCGGCTGCTGCGCCTCTCCGGCAATGACGGCCGCATGGCGGCGCAATTCGTGCAGCATCTGCTGGCCGACAAGGCGATGCTGCTCTTTGGAGCAGGTGCCGGCAATCAGCCGGGGATCGAGCGGATGTTCCAGCGCCTGGCGCGCCGCGACGAAAATTTGGCGCATGCATTGCGCTCCACGGCGCAGGCGCTCATCGAAAGAGGGCATGCCATGACACGCTCGGAGCTGCATCGCAATCTCGAAACATTCAGAAAGTTGCTAGGGAGTGCAGATCTTGGATCTAGGTGAGTTTCGCAATCTGATTGCCGCCGTTCGCGGCGAAATCGGCAAGGCCGTGCAGGGGCAGGACACCCTTATCGACCTTGTATTGATCTCGATCTTTGCCCGTGGGCACTGCCTTGTCGAAGGTCCGCCCGGCACGGCGAAAACTCTGCTCGCCCGCGCCGTTTCGGCGGCCATGGAGCTGGAATATCGCCGCATCCAGTTCACGCCCGACCTGATGCCCGGCGACGTGCTCGGCATCAATCTCTTCAATTTCCAGACAAACCAGTTTCATCTGACCAAGGGTCCGGTTTTCACCGACATACTGCTCGCCGATGAAATCAACCGCGCGCCGCCAAAGACGCAGTCGGCCCTTTTGCAGGCGATGAACGAGCGGGTGATCACGATCGACGGTACCGACTACTCGCTAGGATCGGATTTCTTTGTGCTCGCCACGCAAAATCCGATCGAGCAGCATGGCACCTATCCTCTGCCGGAGGCACAGCTCGATCGCTTTCTCTTCAAGCTGGTCGTCGACTTTCCGGAACGCGCCATCGAGATCGCCATCCTGTCCAAACATGCGAACCAGGCTCTGAAATCGGACGTGCGCAATGCCGGTATCCAGCCGCTCATCTCGAGTGAGACCCTTGCCACAGGACGAGCGCTGATCGATCAGATCCATCTGGACACCACGATTCTGACCTATGTGGTCGACCTTGTGCGCGCCACCCGATCGGACCCAGATATTCTTCATGGCGCATCCACGCGCGCAGCCGACGCTCTCGCATCGGCGGTCAGAGTGCGTGCCGCCTTTGAAGGCCGAGACTACGGGCTGCCCGATGACGTTCAGGCCTTGCTGGTGCCGGCGTTGCGCCACCGCATCGTGCTGTCGCCCGCGGCCGAAATCGATGGCCGCACAGCCGATGAAGTCTTGAGAAATATCAGAAACCGCGTGGATGCACCTCGTTAAATGCGGCCATCATCCTACCTGATCGCACTCATCTTGATCTTGACTGCAGTGACCCTCGTCATCTGCGTGTGGCGGGCTGACATGAGCCTGCCGCTGATCTGGGCGTGGGTGGCTGTCGCCGCATTGACCGTCGGCGATCTGGCCTTGTCGGCGCTATCGAGCCGCATGAAGATCGAGGTCGACCTGCCGCCGCAGGGCTTTGTCGGCCATACAGCGCAGCTCACGGTCGACATACGGCCGCACAGGGGATTGCTGCCTCTCGGAATTGAGGCGCGTCTGGATCTCGCTCCGGAACTTGGCTCAGCTGAGAACGCATTGCCTGACGTCACCGTGGACGCGGGACGAAAACACGCGAAGACATCTACCGGCCTTCACCTCGCGCGGCGAGGGCAATACAGGATACATAGGCTCTGGCTGAAATGGCCATCGCGACTGAAACTGCTGGACATCATCGCTTCGATGCCAATCGAAAGGGATATCGCCGTCCTGCCCGATATCTCACCGGTTTTGTCGGGCGCGATACAGGCACAGATCCTGCCACTCGAAAACGGCCAGAAGGATCTGCGGCTGAGAGGTGAAGGATCCGAATTTCATCAGCTGCGCGAATTTGCGACCGGCATGGATTCGCGCAGCATCGATTGGAAGCGATCCGCCCGAATGCGCAGCCTGGTCGTGCGCGAGATGAGGGCCGAGCGAAACCATCAGATCATATTGTGCGTCGATTCCGGACGGTTGATGGCCGAACGGCTCGCTGGAGTGCCGAAGCTCGATCGTGCCATCAACGCTGCGCTCGCCATGTGCTGGGCCGCGGGACTGGCGGGCGACCTGGTCGGGTTCTACAGTTTCGACAGCCGGCCGCGCCTCTTCGTGCCGGCCTTGCCCGGAAGATCCGCGTTTCCGCGTCTGCAGACCGTTTGCGCGCAGCTGCGTTATGAAACTCAGGAGACCAATCATACGCTCGGGCTGACGCATCTGTCCGGGCGGCTGAAACGGCGCTCGCTGATCGTGATATTCTCCGATTTCGTCGACAGCATCACGGCGGAATTGATGATCGAGAATATGCGGGTTCTGGCCCGGCATCATTTCATCGTCTACGTCGCCTTGCGTGATCCCATGCTGGCCAAGTTCACCGAGCCGGAGGAGATGACGCTGGACACCGTCGCCCGCTCCGTGGCCGCGCGGCAGATTCTGCAGGAGCGGCGCGCCGTATTGGAGAAGCTGGCGCGCCTGGGTGTTCTGTGTCTCGACAGCACACCGGAAGCGCTGACTTCGGACCTCGTGGCGCGCTATATAGAAATCAAATCTCGTGAGATGATATGATGGATATTAGCATCGATGGAACGAAAGACGTGGCAACGGCGGCAAACGCCGGTGCGCCACAGGCCGACACGCTTCGTTCCGCGCGATTTCGGATGGAGCGCGAGGCACATTGGCGTCGTCTGGACGAGTTCGTGACGCGCGCCGAAAAGGGTGGTGCCGCCGCCTTGAGTTACGATGAAGTCCGCGATCTTGCCGCCGGCTACAGGCAGGCGATGAATTCCCTGAGCGTCGCGCGCGACATTTCTCTAGACCGTGCCCTGATCGCCTATCTCGAAAGTCTGTGCGCCCGTGCGTATCTGGTCGTCTATGCGCCGCAGGAAAGCCTCGGCGGATTGACGACCCGGCTGCTGACGCATGGCATTCCGCAGGCTGTCCGTCGCTCGGCCCTGCCTCTGTTCATAGGCTTTCTGGCCCTGATCCTGGGAGCTGCGGCCGGCTACAAACTCTACACGAACGACTCCAGCTGGCTTTATACGTTCGTGCCCCCGGAATTGGCCGACCAACGGACGCCGGATGCATCAGCCGATTATCTGCGCTCGACCATCTATGGCGACGAGCAGCATGACAGCGACAAGTTGGCGGCGTTTTCGACCTTCCTGTTTTCGCACAATACCTCGATCGTGATCCTGATCTTTACGCTCGGTATTTTCCTCTCGGTGCCAAGCTTCGTGCTCACCTTCTATAATGGTCTGATGCTGGGCGCGTTTTACGCGATGTTCGCTCAAAAGGGGCTGGGTTACGATGTGTTCGCGTGGCTTTCGATCCACGGCGTGACCGAGCTTGCTGCCATCGCCATTGCCTGTGCGGGCGGCGCAAGGCTGGGCCTGGCCGTCCTGTTGCCGGGGTCGCGGAGCCGCAGGGAGGCGTTGCGCCATCAGGCACATGATGCGGTCAAGCTCGCCATTCTGGCGGCGCTGATGCTGATCGTGGCCGCTTTTATCGAGGGATTTCTCCGCCAGCTCATACAGGACCCGACCTTGCGCCTGGTCATTGGCTGGGGCATGGGCGTCTTCTGGGTGAGCTGGCTGTTATTCGCGGGCCGCGAAAGCAAAACCGTGCGTGAGCCTGTGCGATGAGTGAATATACGCAAGGCACAATGAGAATGGAGCAATTCATCCCGCCGGAGGGCGTGCCGATCAGCTTCGCCATCGCATCGCTCGGAACCCGCCTCGGCGCCCAATGCCTCGACCTCATCTTCACTTTCCTGCTGGTGCTCGTTTGCGCTGTCGCTTTGGCCTTCGGCGGCTTCCTGCCTCCTGAAGCCTCAGTGACACTGGTCATCCTGCTGGCGTTCCTGATACGCACGCCCTACTACATCCTCTCGGAACTTGTCTGGAATGGCCGTACGCTCGGGAAAAGGATAACGGGCATTCGCGTCGTCAACGTCAATGGGCGGCGTCTCACTCCCCACCAGGTCACAGCCAGAAACCTCATGAAAGAGGTGGAGATTTTCACTCCCCTGACCTTGGCTCTTGCCATGGGTTCAATGTCGGTCTGGGAAGGCGGCGTGACGAGCGCCTGGATCCTCACGGTCCTGATTGTGCCGCTGGCCAATAAGCGCAGGCAGCGGCTGGGTGACATGATTGCCGGCACCTTGGTGGTCGACAATCCACGCTCGGTGCTGTTGTCCGATCTCGTCATATCGGCGCCAATGATCCTGCCGGCGCAGGTGGCGTTCGATTTCCTTCCCGAACATCTCGATGTTTATGGGAAGTACGAGCTGCAGACGCTGGAAGACGTGCTGCGTGACCCGACCAAAAGTTCGGGCAGCGAAGAGATCACGGAAATCGTGCGAACCATTATCAGGAAAATCAAGTTTCCAGATGCCGTCAAGACCGGCCAGGAAATGCTTTTCCTGACCGCCTTCTATCGGGCACAGCGCGAGCATCTGGAAACGTTGAGGCTTTTCGGTACGCGCCGGGAAAACAAGTTTCATCAGGCCGAGAAAACGACTGGCGGAACCGGGCTCGATATTCGACTGTAATTGAACTTCAACAAGAGGATGAGCGAATTGCGCGTCCTATGGCAATTTGAGACGGTTCTTCCAACTCGTTGAAGTGATTATATCTTCTTCACTATCACGGAAACCTGCTTTGAGCTTACTGTGTTCCGCTCGACAGTTTTTCGAAGACGAATGTGCAGGCCGAAGGATGGTATCTTGCCGTCCTTCGGCCTGGCATATTTTAGCCTCGCGCCGTCGCCCTTGCCGGTATCACCGCATTGAGGACCACCGACACTATGATGTTGGCGGCGAGTGCCAGCAGGCCGGTATAGACGGTGAAGCTGGTATCG
>NZ_LXKN01000016.1 GCF_001692325.1 Rhizobium sp. AC27/96
AGCGCCAGATGTACGGAAGAGCAAAACTCGATCTCCTGCAGGCGCGGTTGATCGGTGCGTCGTAGACCTGCACAGCAGCAAATGTGCGTCAGAGCCAATATTCCACGCCGAAACACAGGCTGTCGTCATCGACCTGTTCTCGCGCCGTGTCGTTGGCTGGTCAATGAGCGCCAACATGACGGCCCAGCTCGTCACAGATGCGCTGATCATGGCCATCTGGCGCAGAGGCAAGCCAGATGCGCTTCTCCACCATTCGGACCAGGGTAGCCAGTACACCAGCGAGCAGTTCCAGCGTCTCATGGCCGATCACGGCATCACATGCTCGATGAGCCGATCCGGCAACGTTTGGGACAATGCCGCGATGGAAAGCTGCTTCTCATCACTCAAAACGGAAAGGACAGCTCGCAAGGTCTATAGGACCAGGGATGATGCTAAGGCAGACGTGTTCGACTACGTTGAACGCTTCTACAATCCGAAGCGACGGCATTCGATACTGGGCTATCTCAGCCCGATGGAATTTGAAATCAAGGTAGGATTAGCCTAACTCGGTGTCCGAAAAACCGGCAGCAGGCCAATGAGACGCGCGGATCTCTCCGATGCTCTTGGTCAACGAACCAACGCACAATCTTGCGAAGAAGGCCCTTGGTCCGATTTCGTCATAACGAAACGGCAGAGCCAAGCCCGATCTGGATGCGTGCAAGTGGTGCCGTCAGCTTCCAGACGATGCGCCCCTCCGTGAAAGTCCATTTCGCTTGACCGGACAGAGCGGACGGCACCAGCCGCGATAGAACGAGAGCGCCAAAGCCTTCCTCCTGTGCGAGTATATCAGCATAAGCAACCGCGGGCTCGGACCAGAGGAGTTCGAAAGTGTCCCCGTTGTCGCCGTGCGTCAGGCCCCACGTCACGGAAATGCCGCCGTTATCGGTCACGCCGAAGCGCATCGCATTCATGATCAGTTCGTGGAAGGCCATACCGAGATTGAGGACGGCATTGGCGTCGAGTATCAACTTCGGGCCGAGGGCCTGGACTGGTTGGAAAACTTCAAATGGCTGGAGTTGATGCGAGACGAGATCAGCAAGGCTGACGCCGGCCCATTCGACCTGCGACAGAAGATCGTGAGAATGAGAGAGCGCCATGACCCGTTCGCGAACCCGCTTCTCGAATTCCTCGATTGAGCGGGAGCGTGTCGCCGTTTGCCTGATAACGGCAAGCACGACAGCATACTGATTTTTGACGCGATGATTGATTTCCCGCATCAAAAGGCGAAGCCGGCGATCGCTTTCGCGTGTCTCCGAGATATCCCGGGCGATGCTCGATGCACCAATGAGTCTACCGGCCCCGCTTTTGATTGGAGAAATAGTGATCGAAATCGGGACAATCTGCCCGTCTCGATGGCGTCGGGTCGTCTGGAACGGCTCGATCCGCTCCCCCAGCTTCAGCCGGCGCAGGATATCCGCCTCCTCATCCCGTTTGTCGTCGGGGATGATAAGATAGATCGGCTGTCCGACCACCTCAGTCTCCGGATAGCCGAACATGCGTTCGGCCGCCTTGTTCCAGCTGACGATCGTGCCTGAAAGATCTTTACTGATGATCGCGTCGAAAGAAGACTCGACGATGGCTGCGAGGCGTTCTGCGCTGTGTTCATCCATGCCCGACTGCTCGGCTTTCACTGTGACGTTGGAGTGATTTAGGCAGGTGCCTGACAGATCAACCTCCCAAACCATCAAAAAGTTTGAGCGAGGCGCGCCTGAGATGCAGACGAGCGCTTCGATCAGCGTCTACTGCTGTCAGGCACCGTCGTAGGTAAAAGACGTCAACAGTGTCGTCACGAAAATGCTGGCCCGTTCCTTGACCAGCATTTCCGTCCATTCGCTGGTGCCGCGAAGCCTCAAGTCGGTCTGGATGCTGTCGACAGCCGCTTCTTCGATCCGCTTGATATGGGCGCTGAAGGCCTCTTCGCCAGCGCCATGGTACATGTCACGAATGACCATGCGCAGGATTTCCTGGATCGCTATCTGCCAGGCGGTATTGATTGCCTGCAGCTCGTTCGTGTCCGGTGCCATCAAAGGCTCCCAAGGAATGAGTAAGTTCGAGCGCGACTTTATATCACGCCCTAATCTGTTCCACGGCCGCATCTCCGAGAAGATGGGCACTTGGATTTTAAGCCTGCCGGGCTTTGCGGGCAGCGTAGCGCCTGTCGCGTTCAGCCTTGCGGGCGGCCTCGTCTTCGATGACGCGCGATATCCGGGCATTTTCCGCCGACCGTCGCGCCTCGATCTCGGCTGTCGCTGCTGCCGCGATGGCTGCCTGCTCTTGGGCAGCAAGAGTGTCAAGGCGGGTACGCTCCTCGACTTTCAGTCGTTCCCGTTCCGCACGGCGCGCTTCTCGGGCTTCAACAAGTGAGATGCGTTCCGCCTGTCTTGCGGCTTGGGATGGCTCTGCCGCGGTCTTTGCTGCGCGGTAGGCTGTGAGAAGAGCTGCCTTTGCGTCCGCAGCAGCGGAGCGTCGGTCGGTGAGTTCGTTGTCTCTGGCGTGTTTCAAATTTTTATCCTGATGTGGGTATTCGGGATGATCAGCTGGCCTTGGATCGTTTGGCGAGCAGCGCCGATGTTGCGGAGATCCGGTCGGCTTGCTCCTTGGCCAGCCGCGCTTCGCGCAGCCTGACAGTTTTGGCATCACGTGCCTGGGCCACGGATTGGAGCTCTTCCGCCGCATTGTTCTTGGCAAAGAACTCAGTCTGGAGATTGCCGAAAGCCGCCTCGGCCTGCCGGCGGGATTTACTGTATGTCTCTGTCATGAATTTCCTCGATGTTGGCCATGAGGCCAAAACGAAAAAGGCCAGGCGTAATGCCTGGCCCCACACTGATAATCGCTCCCGGCAGTGCCAGTACATCCGTGGTCAAAGGGAAGCGGATATCCTTAGGCAGCCTGAAGATTGGTGGCCGACATCTTGCCCGACTTCATGTCGCGCTCGAGTTCAAAGCCGATTTTCTGGCCTTCGATGAGTTCGCGCATTCCGGCGCGCTCAACGGCAGAAATGTGAACGAAGGCGTCAGCGCCGCCGTTGTCAGGCTGGATAAAACCGAAGCCCTTGGTGGAATTGAACCATTTTACTGTGCCAGTGGTCATGATGAACCCTTTCAAAGCATAGAGTGAGGAATTGCGGAGCGGATGCCACGCAGGTAAAAACCGACTATTTTTGAAAGAGAAGTTCGCTTAGAGCACGGTGCCAATCGCGCGGTGAACAAAGCTCGGCAAGCAAAAGATCGATGTCGTATCAATAGGGGAACAAACGCGCCGCGTCAACGATTAGTTTTGAAATACTTTTACTTACATTCTTTAGTTGCATTCATTCTGGCACAACCAAGCATGCTGACAACGGACGAGCTTGTCGGATTGCATGCCGACAAGCGCTGAGACCCGTTCCGAGGCTGCACCACAATACCCGCATTCATCTTTCCTGCACGTTTGGCAAGTCCGACAAATCAAATTGCCCCGGGAACAAAACTTTGCGCATCGAGATTGATCATCACGGCAACCGACAGCGCGGCGACCGTAGCGATCATGAACGCCCCGATGAAGGTAATCGTCGCTTTGATTGCGCTGATCTCCAGATCTCGCGTGAACCAGCGGATCTGCGCCTGTGCGTACCACACCAAGGCGACTGCGACAGCGATAACGCCGGGCAGAATTCCCATTTCCAGTGGCATGCTGAAGAAATCAATGCCGAGCAGAAAGGGGAACGCGAAGGGTGCTGCCACATAGCACTGGCTGAAGAACGGCGGTCGAAGCGTGTCTCGGGTAATTCCGACCTGCTTCCATCGAAGCAACGTGACCGACATCGAAAGCGGGTAGACGCCAAAGATCACCCCTCTTGCGATGAGAAGGTTTGATCCGGACCCGAGCTGCCTGGCAGCCTCGGCGGGATCAAAGACTGATGGAAGCAATCCGGACAGGCCCTGGGAAAGCAGAAGCGTGATCAGCAGGAACAGTGGCGGGCTCAGAGTATCTTCGTACTTGTCTTCCGGCCTGTCGGCGAGTTAGGTATCGGCGTAGCGCATCATGTTGAGTGGCCTTGAGACCGAGCGCCACATGGTTATCGGATAAAACAGCAGCCAGGACACCAGCTCGTTGAGCAGTTCTTCGAGCGACTTCGGCATTTTCATGAAGTCCAATTCATCGCCCCGTGGTTTTCATCCGCGCATTACTTTTACTACCAGTATGGGCGGCCAACGTCACGGCGCCGCAAGCAAGTCCCACCACAAGGTCGTTTTCAGGCTCGGGAGCGCTCGCTGCACCTATACTTCTTCCGCTTCGCCGGCGCCGCTGCGTGCCGGGTTTCCTTCTGCAAACCGATATGCCCCGGTACTGGCTAGGGCATCAGCGAGTTTCGCGGCGTTGTAGGGTTTCGCCAACACGATTGCACCTGCCTCACGACGGACCGCAGACGGGTCCCCGGTGGCGAATATGATCGTCGTTGACGGGTTAAGAGCCCTGGCCTCAGCCGCCAGCTCTAATCCTGATGCGCCCGGGAGATTGAGGTCGGTCATGAGGATATCGACTGGCATCGTCTGCAGCGCCGCCTTGGCTTCCTCCGCGCTTCCCGCTTCCACGACAATCAGTCCGGCATCCTGCAGCATCTCGGCGGTATTGATGCGGATGAGCACATCGTCCTCGACCAGCAATACCGTCACGCGTCCGACTTTTTCCGCAGTCGCCGCCGCTGCGCTCTCGGCGGACATCACCGGCGTGTTCAGCTTTGGCAGTGCTTCTGGTGGGAGGATCGTTGACTTTGGATTTTCGCGCTGAGCTTGATTGGCCAGAACATGCCGGAATTTTCGAGCCAGCGCCTCACGGGTATAGGGCTTCGACAACAGCTCGACCCCTGCATCCAGCCTGCCTCCGTGAACGATCGAGTTCTCGGTGTAGCCAGACGTAAACAGCACGGCGATGTTCGGCAGCCGTTCTTTCGCCTTGCGGGCAAGTTCGGGGCTCTTCAGCGTACCTGGCATCACGACGTCGGTGAACAGGATATCGATCGGAATGCCGCTGTCGATCACCGTCAGCGCGCTCGATGCATCGACCGCCTTCAGCGTGCGATATCCAAGGTCGCTCAGCATCGCAATGACGGTTTCGCGGACTTGCGCGTCATCCTCTACGACGAGAACAGTTTCCGTGCCCCCGACGATCGGCCCATTGTCGACGGTAACCTCGATATCTTCCGCTTCCATTGCGCGCGGCAGATAGAGCTTGATCGTCGTGCCGTGGCCGACTTCCGAGTAAATTTTCACATGGCCGCCCGACTGTTTGACAAAGCCGTAAACCATTGACAGCCCAAGACCGGAGCCCTTGCCTTCCGCCTTCGTGGAAAAGAATGGCTCAAACACCTTATCGATGATCTCCGGCGTCATGCCGGAACCGGTATCGGTCACCGCCATCATCACGTATTGACCGGAGGTGACCTCGTCATGTGTGCGCGCATAGGTATCGTCGAGATGCGCGTTTGACAGCTCGATGGTGAGCTTGCCTCGCCCTTCCATGGCATCGCGTGCGTTGATCGCGAGGTTAAGGAGAGCATTTTCGATCTGTGTAGGATCGATGAAGGTATTCCAAAGTCCTCCTCCAACAACCGTCTCGACCTCGATGGCTTCACCGATCGCGCGGCGGATCATGTCATCCATGTCACGGACGAAACGGCTGATATTGACAACTTTGGGTTCGAGTGCTTGGCGTCGCCCGAAGGCAAGCAGTTGGCTGGCGAGTTTTGAACCTCGCGAGACGCCGGCCATGGCGTTCGCGATTTTAGCCTCGGCGCGTTGGTTCCCGGCGACCTCCTTCGATAGGAGTTGCAGATTGCCGCTGACCACCTGGAGTAGGTTGTTAAAGTCATGCGCGACGCCGCCGGTCAGTTTCCCGACTGTTTCCATCTTTTGAGCTTGCGCCAGCTTCACTTCCGCCTGGCGGCGCTCGGCGATTTCGGAGATCACCCGCGCCTCAAGATTTTCATTCAGCTGCTTGAGCTGCTCTTCGGCCCGCTCCCGGTGACGAACCTGGCGCGCAAGCGCTTCCGCTTGATCGCGCAACGCCGCCTCGGCTGCACGCTGGTGCGTAATGTCAGTATGCACGCCCACCCATTCGACGATATCGCCCTTGGAACTGATGATCGGCAATGCGCGGATAGCGAACTGGCGCCAGGCGCCATCGTGTCGGCGGACGCGGTGCTCATGCAGATACATGGATTTGGCTTCGACAGCCGCGTTCCAGGTCGCGACTGAGGCATCCATGTCATCCGGATGCACGGCTAGCGCCCAACCGAAACCTTGATATTGATCGAACGTCTGACCGGTGAGTGCTGCCCAGCCCGGCTGCTCGCCGACCATTCTGCCATCCGCGCTGTTCGTCCAGAGAACGCCATGCACCGCGTTCATAGCCGTGCGAAAGCGGCTATTGCTCATTTCGAGCTCGGCTTCGCGCACAGCACGATCTTCGATATCTATGCCAAGGATGTAGACGCCCGGGACTGATCCGTCCGCTTCGACATGCGGTACGTAACGAATTTCGAGACGACGCGGCGCGCCGCCCTTCACCGGCATGTCGGCCTCGCCTGTCACGACTTCACCAGCCAATGCGCGATCAATGTCAGGCCGCCGGTTTTCGTATGGCCCCTGACCAATTACTGCGGCGATGTGTTTACCGATCATGTCATCCGCCTTCATCCCGAACCACGCCTCGTAGGCATGATTTGCGAAGCGATAAACATGCTGACGGTCGACATATGATATCAGCATCGGCACAGCATCGGTCACGCGGCGGAGTTGGCCTTCGCTGTCATTGACCCGCTTTTCCATCGCGACGCGGTCGCTGTTGTCGACGACCGTGCACATCACGCCGCCGATTTTACCGTCGGCCTCATAAACAGGCGTGTAGAAGAGATCGAAGATAAATTCCTCGGACCGCCCATCTCGGATGAGCATCATGCTTTGATCGTGATAGGAACGCAGCTCGCCGCGAAGGCCGGCCTCGATCATTTCGCGGTTCCAGTCCCAGATTTCTGACCAGACTTCCGCGACATTGCTGCCGAGAGCATCAGGATGTTTTTCTCCCGCGATCCTGGCGTAGGTGTCGTTGTACACCATTACATGGCCGGGTCCCCACATCAGCACTTTCGCAACCGGCGAATTGACGATGTTGGCAACCGTGGTGCGGAGCTCGACGGACCAGCCGCTCGTTGGCCCAAGCGCAGTCTTCGACCAGTCCTTTTCGCGGATGATCTTTCCGCATGCCCCGCCTCCGATTGGCCATGCTGCTGTAAGTGGTGCCGCAGGTTTGGCACCGTCGCGAAGCAAGCGCAGCCCTGATCGAACGACCTCACTGGCATTGCCGTAGTCACCTGACGACAGGCATTCGGAAATGAACCCCTCAAGCTCCGGGGTCAGCGAGAAATTGCGTGTGAGACGTTTGGCCATGACTGGCTCGTCTCATGGAACTTTGCGTGTGTCAATGTGTGGCACGCTGCACTATTTCAATAGCGCTTTATCTGTTCAAAAACTGCTCGCTCGACCGGCGCCGGTACATCGTTAAAAAGACGTGAGCCATAGGGCGCTGATGAAAGTGACGCTACCGATCGTAACTGTGATGGTCGCCACTGGATTTTCCAGGATAGAGGCATAGCTATGTCAAATGACATAACAGCTCGCGCTATATCTCGGGAGCATCCTCTAAAGAAGCGAGCAGCAAATGCCCACGGAGCCTGTAGTCGTGCTCGTTGTCGAGGACGAGCCCCTTCTTCGGTTGTCGATCTCCGCAGAGTTGGAGGATGAGGGGTTTGTTGTGTTGGAGGCAGGCTCCGCCGACGATGCGATAAGAATCATTGAACAACATCCTGAAGTTTCGCTCGTATTCACAGACGTGGATATGCCGGGCATGATGGACGGCATTCGGCTCGCCGGCTTCGTTCGAGACCGCTGGCCGCCGATAAAGATCATCGTGACATCCGGTCACCGCTTCCCGGGAGCAGAGACGCTTCCAAAAGGCTCGCCCTTTATGCCCAAGCCCTATATATCCGATGAAGTGGTAACGATGATCCGCACGATGTTGGCAGTCTGAACGCATCTGGGTGCCACTGTTTTCAGCCGGTCGGCGCCGAAGACATTGCCAGAAGTGACATCGCTCGATAAGGCCCAACGGAGCGTCAAAGTTCGGGAGCAAGGTTCCCCGTGGACCCGTAGGCCCAGTGAGGACTACCTGCTCTCGTGGAGCCAGCTTTCGGCACGCCACGGACGAGATAGCCTGTCGACGACAAATCGGCGAAACGTCTCCGGACCAAAGCGGTCATTTGACTCGGATGCACCCTCGATTGCCGGATTTGAGACTGTCTCGGCTTACATCGAGAGCACCCAAACGATGGGTTGCTCCCCAGCATTCCGCTCAATAATGAGATCGGCGATCAAGTTCTTTTAACGCCGCTTGCACCTCGTCGATCGAAACCGGACTGGGCGTTCCCGGCAGCTGCCGCAGGGACGGTTGCGAATCCACCGCGTAAAGGTCGGATGCCCAGGCCGCTAGGATTGCCCGGCGATCATCGATCGAAAGGGATGCCGCGCGCACGACATCGATCGGCCGGCAAAGCTGATGGGTTGGAATCAGAACCGCTGGTCCCATGGCCATTGCGTCGTTGGCAGCCCGTTGAAGTTCGCTGTGCATGGCCACCTCCTCACCTGATATGCGGATCCCGATCCCGCCTCAGGCGCGAAGCGGCAATGGCACTCGTTTCCGGCGCTAGCAAATCGTGTTTCTCGGCAAATGCCGCAAACAGCCCACGGGCCGTCTCGGCCTCGATCTCGCCACGCAGCGCCGCGCCGCAGGCTTTCAAGGCGACGGCGTGGGCATGGTCCCTCAACCTCGCTGGCCATTCGCAAAGATGACGATACGCATCCGTTGCGCTTCGTACCTCGGCCGGAAAGCCCAGACCGACAAGGATGGTGACTGGTTCTCTAAACATATCGGGTTTCATCGCTGTCTCCTTCCCAACCCGGAATGCTGACGGGCGCCACGGGAATGGCGCCCCTGACTCACTGGATGAACTTAACGATCAAGCCGCCTTCTGTGCTTCAATCTGAGCCGGAGCGGCCGACGTTAAGGCAGGCGTGCTCTGGATGGAAATCTTCCGCGGCTTCAGGGCTTCCGGGATTTCACGAACAAGCTCGATGGACAGGAGACCCTTGCTCAAATCCGCGCCGTCCACCCGCACATGGTCGGCAAGCTCGAACCGGTGCTCGAACGGGCGTCCGGCGATGCCGCGATGCAGATAGCCCTCAGTATTGGCCTCCTGCTTTTTGCCGGTGACAGTTAGCAGGTTGGACTGGAAGGTGATATCGAGATCATCCCGTTCAAACCCTGCGACCGCAATCGAGATCCGGTAGCTGTCGTCGCCCGTTTTGATGATGTCATAGGGCGGCCAATCGCTGATCGAGCGGGCGCGCTGGGCGTTTTCGAGAAGATTGAAGACGCGATCGAAGCCAACGCTCGAACGGTATAGCGGTGCATAGTCGTAAGATGTTGCCATAGCCATATCCTCCTTGAAGCAACATGGGTACAGAAGCGCCGAAAGACGGTGCTTCCAGCGAGGCCAGCTCTGTCTTCAGCAGCTGGCGGCAAACGATTTGGTTTTCGAGAATTTCGGTTTCAAGATCCGTGGCGCGAAAAAATTCGTCCCCCGTTAGATCAGATGATTTTCAACTTCATCCGCTCGCATCATTGCCGGCGAAATGCATTTCCTTATCCACGCGCTGACAAGTCCGCCTCATCGCCCCTCAATGGACGGATCGACTTATAACCCGATGGGGATAGGCAGCCTTGAACTGAGCCATCATGGCGCTCGCCTGCTGCAGCACACGTTCGGTCTTTTCGGGATTGTCGCGAGCAAGTTCGTCTGCATTGACCCGCATGGCTTCTGCCATGCTGGCGGACATCATTGCGAACTTGCCTTCTCCGTAAACCAGCGCTTCTTTTGAGGCGGTCTCAAGCCACCTGGCAAAATCGACGATGATCTCTTCGCGTTCATCGATGCCAACATTCTTGATGATGCTGATATTCGCTTCCATGCAGGTGTCACTCCATACACAATCGACGCACACCGAGTTCCACGTCTCGGGCGGTCGATGAGCTGGGAAGCGGAAAAATCAAATTCAAGAGCTTAGTGAAGCTTGAACTCGCCCTCGACCCGGCGCCATTCGTTCGGACCGATCAGCCGCTGGTGGCTGTAGCGGACGGAGTGGAGAGGCCCGTCTAGCTTCGCCTGCCAGAAGTCCAGGAACCTGTGCATCTCCGGAAAATCAGGTGCGAGATCGTAGTCCTGCCAGACGTAGGTCTGCAGGACCGATTCAAAATCGGGAATGCGGTAGAGGATATGCGCCGTGGTCAGTCCATAGCCATTGAGCTGACGCTCGAAATCCGACGAGAATTGCATGCTTCATCTCCGTTTCATGACATTGCGAAGGTGACGTAAAATTTTGCAGTGATCAATGGTTTTCTGAATTCGCAGAGCTGTTTATTGTTCCTTTTCAGCACGTTAGCAGCCATATGGATCGAGTGCTAATTTTTCCTATTCACCCTCTTGAAATCGAAAAATCTCGAAAATAAATTTTGCCTGCGAACGCTCGGATGAGGTTCGCACCCGTCCGGATTGGTCACCCGGTCCGGTAGGGGATTTTGCGTCATCTTTTTTGTCCAATGGAGGAAAACATGTCGTTCCGACCGCTTCATGATCGCATTCTTGTTCGCCGGGTCGAATCCGAAGAAAAGACCAAGGGTGGGATCATTATCCCCGACACTGCCAAGGAAAAGCCGCAGGAAGGCGAAGTTGTCGCCGTCGGGCCTGGTGCGCGCAACGAGGCTGGCCAGACCCAGGCGCTCGACGTCAAGGCTGGCGACCGCATTCTGTTCGGCAAATGGTCCGGCACCGAAATCAAGATCAACGGCGAAGACCTGCTGATCATGAAGGAAAGCGACGTCTTGGGCGTTATCGAAGCTCAGGCCGAGCAGAAGCGGGCAGCGTAATCACGCATTACCGCCCATCAGTCAAAAAGCTGCCTATTGAAGGAGTGAACAAATGGCTGCGAAAGAAGTCAAATTCAACACCGATGCACGCGAACGCATGTTGCGTGGTGTCGATATCCTTGCCAACGCCGTGAAGGTCACGCTTGGCCCAAAAGGCCGCAACGTTGTCATCGACAAGTCCTACGGCGCGCCGCGCATTACCAAGGACGGTGTTTCAGTCGCCAAGGAAATCGAACTGGAAGACAAGTTCGAGAACATGGGCGCCCAGATGCTGCGCGAAGTGGCATCGAAGACCAACGATCTTGCCGGCGACGGTACCACCACCGCAACTGTTCTCGCCCAGGCGATCGTCAAGGAAGGGGCCAAGGCGGTTGCTTCCGGCATGAACCCGATGGACTTGAAGCGCGGTATCGATCTTGCCGTCGACGCGGTCGTGAAGGAACTGAAGACCAACGCTCGCAAGATTACAAGCAATGCCGAAATTGCTCAGGTGGGCACAGTGTCTGCCAATGGCGACGAGGAGATCGGCAAGTATCTCGCCGAAGCAATGGAAAAGGTCGGCAACGAAGGCGTAATCACCGTCGAGGAAGCCAAGACCGCCGACACCGAGCTCGAAGTCGTCGAAGGCATGCAGTTCGACCGCGGCTATCTCAGCCCCTACTTTGTAACCAATCAGGACAAGATGCGCGTCGAGTTCGAGGACCCCTATATCCTCATCCACGAGAAGAAACTGTCGAACCTTCAGGCGATGCTTCCGGTTCTGGAAGCCGTGGTCCAGTCGGGTAAGCCGCTTCTGATCATCGCAGAGGATGTCGAAGGCGAAGCGCTCGCAACGCTCGTCGTCAACAAGCTCCGGGGCGGCCTGAAGATTGCTGCCGTCAAGGCGCCGGGCTTCGGCGACCGCCGCAAGGCAATGCTCGAAGACATCGCCATCCTCACGGGTGGAACGGTCATCTCCGACGACGTCGGCATCAAGCTCGAGAACGTGACCCTCAACATGCTCGGTCGTGCCAAGAAGGTGGCGATCGAGAAGGAAAACACCACCATCATCGATGGCATTGGTTCCAAGGGCGAGATTGACGGACGCGTCGCTCAAATACGGGCGCAGATCGAGGAGACGACGTCCGACTACGATCGCGAGAAGCTGCAGGAGCGCCTTGCGAAGCTCGCTGGCGGCGTTGCCGTCATCCGCGTTGGTGGCTCGACGGAAGTCGAGGTCAAGGAAAAGAAGGATCGCGTGGACGATGCCTTGCATGCAACCCGCGCGGCCGTGGAAGAAGGTATCCTGCCGGGCGGCGGCGTGGCCCTGTTGCGTGCCGTGAAGGCACTCGACAATCTCGCAACCGCCAACCAGGACCAGAAGGTCGGCATCGAGATCGTGCGCCGCGCGATCGAGGCACCGGTGCGCCAGATCGCCGAAAATGCTGGCGCCGAAGGCTCCGTCATCGTCGGCAAGCTCCGCGAGGAGACCGACTTCTCTTTCGGCTGGAACGCCCAGACCGGCGAGTATGGCGATCTCTACGCGCAAGGCGTCATCGATCCGGCCAAGGTTGTGCGTACGGCACTCCAGGATGCGGCATCTGTCGCTGGCCTGCTCGTGACCACTGAAGCAATGATCGCTGAAAAGCCCAAGAAGGATGCCGCTCCGGCGATCCCGGCCGGCGCTGGCATGGACTTCTAAGCTGAGATATGGCCCGCCGCCTCTGCGCGGTGGGCCATCTTGGAACTACGAGAATGGCAGTTCCTATTTCGAGAGAAGATGCGCGCCTATGTGCCGCCGTTGTTAAGGAAGTCGCGTCTGCGAAGGGCATCGACCGTGACCCAGCAGCAATTGGGAAGCTGACGACCACCGTAGCAAGGCTCTTCAACAGAGGATTGCGTGAACGGGATAAACTAGTTTCGGCGGCTATGGACGAAGACAAAGCCCTCTGAATACACTTCCAGGCCGGCAGTTTCCCTGCCGGCCTGGTTTATTGGTTTTGAATGCCATTGGGCAGTCTGGAACTTTCCGTCTTCACGCGATGCTTTTCGTCACTCGCCTTTTAGGCCGCCATGCTCGCCAGAACCGCCGATGTCAGATATCGACCGGAGTTTTTGCTCTTAGCCGCCTACGATTTCGAAGTCTCGGTTGGCAGGAACCTGCTCGGACGCGGTACCATCACCAACTGGACCTTTCCCTTGCCTCCATAACGACCGCCGCGTTGACGCCAAACGAAATTACTAGTCCGAGGTTGTTATCGTAACCCGTTCAGAAGTCAGGATCGGGATTTAACATCGGGTAACGCGCCCCAGCGATCATCGCGACTGCAATCGTAAATATCACGGCTTGCCGAGTGCTGAGCGTCCAGCAGACGATGGTGACAGTAGCGAGATAAAGGGTCGCTATGGAATGCTGTTGCTGATAGGTGCCGACGTCAAGCAGCAAGGCAATGCGCGCTTTTCTAGATTTTCTGAGATCCTCGCACTCAGATCTAAGCTCTTGAAAGGATACGAACCTACAGCCCCTCAATTATCTTGACCGCGAAAAGGCGATATTTGCTGTTTTCCAGCGGCTTGCAGACTCCAGTCCTCGTCTGTGGTCATCCGCCATCGCGCGGCCACGCTTGGCTGACTTCCGGCGGCGGAAATTGGTTGAAAATAGCGATACTCTCCCGCCGCATGATATACTTTCGATTGCATATGTCCTTGCTACTGGTAAGACTTACACCTTATCCAAGCTACCATCTTGCTTCGAGAACAAGGCTGAAATGCAGGCAACTCTGATGTCGTTACAGAATGCGGTGAAAGACCTGCCATCAGCAAGAATCATTCTGGCAAGCGATTTCGAGAACGGGCCAAAAATCGACCCTCTCAAGATCATCCAGATTTATGAAGCCAGCGAATGGGAAACGTTCATTGACGAATGGGTCCATTCGCTCAAAACCACGTATGTCAGCGTTATGCGACCGACCGGTGCGGGAGATAAAGGCATCGATATTGCTGGGTTCTGTGACGCCGACCAGCTGCTCGGTGTCTGGGACAATCACCAGTGCAAGCACTACACGTCACCCTTGAGTTTCGGCGTAGTCGCGCCTGAAATCGGGAAGATGCTCTGGTACTCTTTCTCACAAGAATACAAAGCTCCAAGGGCATGTCGGTTCATCGCGCCGAAAGGCGCTTCGACATCGTTGTCGCTCTTGCTCTCGAATGCGGACAAACTGAAAGCGAGGGTGATTGCGGAGTGGGACAAAACCATCTCCGGAAAAATCACCTCGACCGGGCCCGTCACCCTGGAGGGAAAATTCCTCGACTACGTCGGGGATTTCGATTTTCGGATCTTTTCGGCCGAGCAGCCCCGAACGATCATCGAAGCCCATTCTAGAACGCCCTATCACATCGGCCGCTTCGGTGGCGGATTGCCCTCCCGTCCGAGGCCCGACGCTGTCCCTGTCGAGATCGGAGAGACGGAGGCGACCTATACAAGCAAGTTGCTCGATGCCTATGCAGAGCACAAAGGCGAGACAATCGTTGCGGTCTCGCATCTCGATAAATGGGCAAGTTTGAAATCCCATTTTCATCGATCTCGTGAGGCCTTTTATCATGCGGAGTCCCTGCGGGTCTTCGTGCGCGAGAAAGTGGAGCCTGGTACGTTTGAGGGGTTGCAAAACGAGATACTGGACGGGGTGCTGGACACTCACGACGGAGAACACGCGGACGGATATGCGCGCGTCGTCGCCGTAACCGAGAAAGCGCAGTCCTTAGTTCTTGACGCTCATCCTCTGAACAGAAGCGCTTTTCCCACCGACCGCCGGGGAATTTGTCATCAGCTTGCGAACGATGGGAAGCTGACATGGCGCCGTTAAAGCCTACGGTCTCGGCTTTCAACGGGTCGCTCGAAACGGGCGTGAGGGCCGTCTTCGTTCTGCATGCGCATTTCCCCCGGGCGGTAGATCTGAACCGGCTGACCGCCATGGATTATCTTGTCGTGCGAACGAGTGTCCTCGACGGACCAGCGGACCTGCATCCCCCGACGCCGATCATGTCACCCGTCACGCAGGTCCGAAGAAAGTCTGTTCAATCTGCCGTGGCGCTGATGATGTCCCGAGGGCTAGTCGAGCAGGTTATCGATGAAAGCGGGATCCTGTTCCAGGCTGGAGACAATGCGGAGTTTTTTGTCACCGCGCTTCAAACGCCATATCTCCGACAATTGTACGAGCGCGCCGAATGGCTCGCAGGTTACTTCCAGAACTGCGATGATGAAGCTTTTGACGATCTGATGCGCAATCTTCTCACCAACTGGGTCTCTGAATTTCAAGACGAAGCATCCGGACCGACATAATGACATATTCAGGCTTCCAGATCCGTCACCTTTGCTTTCACGGCTCGGGAAAAGAACCGGCGGTCGTTTCGTTTCAGTCCGGCCTTAATGTCGTCTATGGGGCTTCCGACACAGGGAAGTCCTATATTGTCGAAGCGATAGATTTTATGCTCGGCGGCAAGGCCCCTCTTCCCGATATCCCGCAGGCGAACGGCTATGATCGCGTACTGCTCGCGATTGCTTTCGACGACGGATCGGAAACGACGTTGCTTCGAAGCATGGCCGGTGGACAGTTCCAGGCCTTCGAGGGTCTGCATACGTCGATCCCGGATGCTGAGGGGACTCCCCTTGGTGAAATTCACAACGAGCGCGATGAAACGAACCTCTCGTCGTTTCTTCTTTCCAAGATCGGCCTTTCAAACAAGCGGATCAAAAAGAATGCTAAGGATGAAACGCAGGCGCTGAGCTTCCGAAACATTGCGCGGCTGGCGATCGTCAACGAGGAGGAGATCATCCAGAAGCGTTCGCCCCTGTCCGATGGGAACTATACGGCGAATACGGCAAATACGTCCGTCTTCACGATGTTGTTGACCGGCGTTGATGACACAGCGCTCCTGTCACGCAAAAGCACGTCCGCCGAAGACCAGAAGCGACTGGCCCAAATCGATCTTCTCGATCAGCTGATCGCGGATGCTCAAAAACGTATCACGACAATATCCGGCTCACGCGACGAACTGTCTGATCAGGAGGAGCGGCTTACGAGAGCGATGGACAATCGCGCCGAACAGCTCGCCTTCACCGAGGAAAAATTCAAGGCGATCTCCTCCAGAAGGCGGGCCATCATCCAAAAGCTCGAGATTACCAACGATCGATACACGGAAATTGCCACTCTGCTTGACCGCTTCAATCTTCTACGGGAGCACTACATTTCGGACTATGAGCGCCTCTTAGGTATCCGCGAGGCGGGTAGCTTTTTTTCGGTTCTCCAACAGGAGGTCTGCCCCACATGCGGTGCTTCGCCCGACCATCACGATCCCAGTGCGGTCTGCCACGGCGATGTAGCGGTGACCGTCGCAGCAGCCGAGGCGGAGATGCAAAAAATCGAATCGCGGCAATCCGAGCTGACGACTACAATTGCCGCGTTGAACGCGGAGGCGCAATCAATTCGGAAATCGCTTCCCCATATGAGGAATTCACTGAGCGAACTCTCAATTGAGATCGAGACCGTTGTATCACCTGACCTTAGAAGACAACGCGCAACATACAAGGAGCTCGCGGACAAGGGCGCGAACGTACGCGAAGCGCTCGGTCTATTTAGCAATCTGAATGATCTCACAACTCGCAAGGCCAACCTGGAACGGCAGAACGAAGGGGGGACAGGCGATGCCACGTCCAACAATCGCCTGACAAATACCGTGGCGGCCCCGTTCGCGGAACGTGTTGAAAGCGTGCTCCGGCAATGGGGTTTCCCTGCGGTCGAGCATGTGCACTTCGACACAACCGCCAAAGATCTTGTGGTGTCCGGGAAAGCGAGAACGTCCTACGGAAAAGGGCTCAGGGCCATTACGCAGTCGGCGTTCACGATTTCTCTTATGCAATATTGCGCCGACAATGATCTGCCTCACCCCGGGATCGTTGTGCTTGACTCTCCTCTGCTATCTTACCGCGAGCCCGACGGTGCAGAGGATGATCTCAGCGACACTAATCTAAATGGGAACTTTTACAGATACCTTCTCGGCCTCGACAGGGACCGACAAGCCATCATCGTTGAGAACATGGATCCGCCGTCCGATGTCGAACTCGGCAATCGGGTCATTCATTTCTCCGGAATGGCTGACGAAGGCCGCTTCGGCCTTTTTCCTCTCTAGCCGGGCCGCCGCAGGCGCCGGCTCGCCATATGGTCATTGGTGGTACAGCTTATCCTCAAGATGATCATCACGATGCGATAGTTCGTAATGCGGCGAAATCAATCGTGTTCCCGCGCCTTAAGGGATCATAGGAGACCTTTGGCACGCAAGTCGGCCGCGAAGGAGATAAGCGGCATTACGAGAGTTAGCGGCTTGTCCTTCAAAGGTTCGGCACCATAGGAAGCGTACCAGTTGGCGGCTCGCTCGCTTTTGGCATCGATGATCAGTAGAAGTCCCCCGCCCTCACCTGCAAGTCGCAGGCAGCGGAGCGCTGCGGCGGCTAGGAGCCGGCCTCCCAGTCCCTGGCCGGCAACCGTGCGGTCGGTAGCCAGTCGAGCAAGCCTGAAGCCCGGCACATCATGGCGGGCAAGACCGCGTGTCATTGCATCAGGCACAGTCGCATGATCGACTGCCGAAGGCGCGATTGTATAGAACCCAAGAATACGGCCGGGCACTGCGTCGTCGATAGCACAGAAGGTCTTCGAGGCATTCTGTTCATGGCTTTGTCGGGCAAAGCGGAGCAGGAACTCGTTCATCTGGGCGTCGCCGCAATCGAAGACTGCCCGACCGTGAGACTTAGCGATCGGTTCCTCATGCCATGCAGGTAAAGTCATAGGCTGCCAGGCAAACCGGCAATCGCCGCGCGCAGCTTGGCGTTAGGTTTAGGCGGATTTTCCAGAAGCTCAAGAATGCGAAGATGATCGCGCTTCGACACTTTTATCGTCTCGGCTTCCTCGATCACAGCCTCTGCTTCTCGCAGGGCGGATTGCGTCACGAAATCCGTCAGATCGGTATTACGAAGCGCCGCAGCGCGCACAAGTTTAGCCTTGGCCGTGGCAGGCACCCTCAAACTCATACGCTCACTGTTCTCGTTTGCTATGCTGGGCACGTCAGCCTCCATCTTTTGACGGAATATAGGCTAAAGTCTTCTCGTTGTCAATCATGTGCGCCTTCAAGGCGTACAGGTCACTCGCGCGCATTTCTATATGTCCTTCGCTTGCCTCAGGGCGTGAAGAACATTGGGATCACTGGTCAGTTGTTCAGCGATTTGCAGACCATCGCGAACGCCTTCAGGAGAAACCGGGGTCCGATTTCGACAATTGATGCCCAGTACGGACGCAAAGTCTGCAGATAGTCCAAGCCTTGGATGCGACCAATTGATCGCTTCGCCAAGCGTAATCCAGTCCAAATCTAGTCGATCGAAAATCGCCAGATCGACGTAGAAATTTGCACCCGCAATCCCGCCTGCCTTTCCCGACGACTCGGCGACATAGGCCTTGGTGAAGGCAAAGTTCGCCTGGAGTTGTGGGATGATGTCAAAGGTAGGTCGCACTGATGCCGCTTCACGAACGGCCTGCTCCGAGTTGATCCGACCCTCCTCCAATCGGGCGAGTATGGATCGTAACTGGCTAGCCGAGGCATCCATGCCCGCCCGCCTCCCGCGCATGCGAAATCCGCAAGCCAACACCATGCGGGCGCCAGGATGTCCAGCGGCGGTTTCGAAGTCTTTGATTTCGCTGAACAGGCCCCAGGAGCGTACCAGGAAATCGTACGTTACCGAAGGCGATCTCAGCGAAAGATCGCGGTAGGCGACCGCTCCATCGTTCATGACCAGCGTCGGAAAATGGCGCGCACTGTGGCTTGCGACGATTTTATGAAAACCGCGGAGCCGCCGCAACGCCTCCTTTGATTTGGCGTGAAGCGGATTGAAATCCGCAGCTGCAATCATGCCACCATAACCCAGCAGATCAATCCAACATGCGATGGAGACTTGGAACGGATATGACGCACTTTTACCGACGAGCGGTTGCGCGATTGGTCCGGCTACCATGGATTCCATATCGACCTGTTTCCATGTCACTTTTGGCCGCTCTCCTTCAGGACTGATCGATCATCGTGTGCTGTTTCGATGGCCCGAACATGCAGGATTCTGTCATAGCCAGATACATTTTTTTCAGAGCGAGCGCCGTATCGGGGCTGATAAACATGGGACTTCGATATATTTCCTGAAGATACCCGCCGACTCGCTCCAGTTCGGTTCGGACCAGCGCACCGGGGAAGCTGTGGAGTACTGCGTGCCGCGTAGCCACCTTTACCTGCAGTCATGGACCTTTTCGACGGACACAACTAATGTTTTACCCCGTTGGCCTCAGAGGAACCAAACGTGCACGACAAGCGGTATCAGGTCTTCATCAGTTCGACATTTCAGGATCTCCGCGAAGAGCGCCGCGCGGTACAGGATGTAATCATAAGCATGGGGGACTTTCCTGTGCAAATGGAGTCCTTTCCAGCCGCCGACGAAGATCAGTTCGAGTTTATCAAGTCCCTGATCGACAAGTGTGACTACTACGTCCTTATCATCGCGGGACGTTACGGCAGCCCGGCCGAAGACGGCATCAGCTATACCCACAAAGAGTTTCGATATGCCGTGGAGAAAGGTGTCCCTGTTCTGGTGATGCTTCACGGAGAACCGGGAAAGATCCCGGCCGAGAAGCTCGAGCCAGCTGATGCGGGACGGCAATTTCTGAAAGATTTCATCAAGGAGGCTGAGCACAAGCGCCTGCGGAAGACTTGGACGACACTCGGCGATCTTAAGTTGGCTGTTCGTGAGGCCCTAGATCACGCGAAGGCGACCAAGCCGCGTGTAGGCTGGATTCGAGGAGACGCTGTCGCAAGTATCGACACGCTTGAGGAATTGAATGAGGTCCGCAAAGAAAATGAAAAATTCCGTGTTGCGCTGGGAAATCTCAGCGTAGAGATACCGCTTCCCAAGTTACCGAACGCCGATGAGCTAATTACTCTGACGCTACTTCCGTTGACCTCGAGCAATGACAAGAAGCGCGGGAGCTCCGCCAAAATCCAGGGGTCCTGGATATCCTTCTTTCCCTTATTCTTCTCCAATCTCGACGTCTCCACGAACGACTGGAATGGGGAGTATTATTTCAACATCGATCACGACGACTCATGCATAATGATCGCGTCGGCAATCGCGGGAGAGTTGGCGACAGTCGACACGACTGGCTGCTTCAAAATCTCGCGGAGCACACTTGAACGTTTGATCTCCTATTACACAGAGGCCGGACTGATGATCGCCAATGGTAACGAGGGAACCACTCCCTTCACGGAGACGGCACAGCGCCTGGCACGACGTCACCATGTCGTCGGAAGCGCATCGCCGTTCGCGATCATTGAGGGCGAAGTTACCGTCACGACGATCGGATCCACGGGCGGAAACTTTTCGAGAGATCTGGACGACGATATCCCGTTCTAGCGCCGATTCCTACGATCAACCTTGGGCGGACGGCATTCTGTATTCGCAGTGATGCGGCAGGACATAACAGAGAAATTAGGTCGTGGCCGGATCAGCTTCGACGTCGCAGCGAAAGTTGGCCAATATGTAATCAAGGTTTCGGAGGCTGGTCAGGATTTCCGCCTTCCCTCCCTTTCATAGAGGAAAGAGGACTGCCCGAGAAGCCTTGCGAAGCCTCGGTGAACGACCATCTCGGCTGAAATATTGGGATTGAACCCTGCGAGCCTGGGACGCGGATCCGCGGAGGACGCAGCTTTTTCAGCGCTCAGAGTATCCCCCACGCCCGAAACCTCCCCCGCCCGGTCATCTCGCGCAGGCCAAGCTCCGAGACGATCCGCCGCGCCGCCTGCGGCGTGACCTCGAGCGTTTTCGCCACCATCCCGGCTGAAACAAGCGGCTTTGCCATGACGAGCTCCACCAGTTCCGGCAATCTCGATGACGTCCGTCGCCCTTCCAGTTTCCGCTCGAACAATTTTCGCGCGAGCGTCAGCCGATCGTGCTCTTTCAGGCCAATCTCGGCGGCCGCCAAAAGACCGTGGGCAATGGCGAGCAGTCGGGTTTCCCGGTCGCGGTGGCGGCGCCGATTGACGGGAATGGTTTTGAGGCCGAGATTGATGGCGGCGAGATGCGCGCCGGTCGTGACGTCGGCCTGGCGAAGGATCGAGGCCGCAAACAGCCGGCCGAGCCATGGTGCGTGCTGAAGGACCGAAATCTCGTTCCAGGCATCGAGGGCGACGATCGCCTGCAGCACTGTTGGCATATCTTGAGCCTGCCGCAGCACGCCGCGCCATTCGTCGAGCCGGGCATCCTCGTCCCAGTCGAGATCATAGATCATCGGATCTTTGTCTTGGCCACCGGCGCGGCCGGGACGCGTCGCGTTTTCGATCGCCGCCTCCGATCGGGCGAGCACTGCATCGATGGCGGCAAGATCAACACCGGGAACATTTTCGACGTCTTCGACATCCTCCCCCTCCGGATACTTCACCGCGGCCGCCGGCGGAATGACGCCGGCCGCTTCCATCGCCTCGGCGCCGGTCGCAGTGATGTCCGACGTTTGTCGCAGAATTCTGATACCCTCTGGCGATAACGCCCAATCTGGCGACTGCGCAACAATGCGCCGGCGGGTGCGCAGCACGTCGCGGGCAATGGTGAGTTCGTGGGTTGGGGTGCGGATATCGCGGGTGGCATCGTGGAGGACGAGGTCTTCGAGATGGACGAGCTCGCCGTCGATCCACAGCGAGGCGCAGGCGTCGGCGAAATTCTGGCGTTCGAGGAAGCCGGCGCCGACCGGTGAACGGGCGATGCGCTCGTCGAGACGGGTAAGCGCGACACCGGCGTCGAAAGCCGGCGGCATCAGGGCTGTCATGCTGATTCTCGCGAGATCGTAAGCCATTGAAATCATGGTAAATGATTTGCTAAAGGAACTCTAGTACAATATTACTGTTCCTCACATGGTATGATTGTTAGGTGCGGCTATAACCATCGATAAGTAACCCTTATCGATGGTAGATTGATTTCGCGGCGCAAATCAGATGTCGGTCGGCCTGAATGAGCGGAAACGCTTGGTTTTCCGGCCTTTCAGGCAGCTTTCGGCGAGGATCGGCGGAATAGCGGTGGATACAAGAGCCTCGGCGAGGGGCACTCTTCTCTCAGGCCAGCGCGGATTTCTCTGCAATCCCTCCCTCGGTCAGCGCTTCTTACCCCTCCCCTCCCCCGAACGCCCTAGTTTCCGGCATTTCCGCCAAGGATGGCCGCCAGGGTGCGTTTCACGCCGATTGCTGCCGGATGCCCGTTCGACATTGGATTTCGTGTCTGGCGGGGCTGCATTTGCCCGATAAAACACGCTTGCAACTGTTCATTTTCTCACGCATTCATTATCTGTACAGAGCACCGGAAAATTGGGCGAGAAACCATGGCAAAACGGCAAGCCGCCAAACCGTCGCCGGCCACCAGACGTCTTATCGGTTATGCACGCGTCTCCACCGACGATCAGGTCCATGACGCACAGATGGACGAGTTGCGCGCGGCCGGCTGCGAGCGGATATTTCAGGAGCACGGATCCGGCGCATCACGGGCCCGGCCGGTTCTGACCAGACTGCTCGGCGAGCTCGCCGCTGGCGACGTGCTCGTCGTCGTCCGGCTGGATCGCCTCGCTCGTTCGGTCAGTCATCTCTTGCAAGTGATCGAGGATCTTGAAGAGCGCGGCGTCCATTTCCGATCGATCCGCGATCCGATCGACACGTCCACACCGCAGGGCATGTTCTCCCTCCAGGTTCTCGGCGCCGTCGCACAGCTTGAACGGGCGCTGATCGCCGAACGGACCAAGGCAGGTATCAAGGCCGCGAAAGCACGTGGCAAGTTGCCGGGCAACCCCGGACTGCGAGAGCGGCGGCCAGAGGCAATCAAGGCGGTGTCGAAGGCACGAGAAAAACTCTATCTCGACGAGCTGATCTCGTCCGCGCAGACCTGGCTGCCGATGGTGCGACAGCTCCGCCCGCAACATAGCTGGGACAACGTTGTACGGGTTCTCAATCGCCGCGGCCATGACTGGACGGTGGAACGCCTGCGCCGCGCGGTTCATCGGATGGTTCGCGAAAAGCTCGCGGACCCCGAATTGTTGGCCCGCTCTCCCCGTCGGCCGGTCGACGATCACCAGATGAAGCTCGTTGCGGCAATCGCTATCGCGGATCCGAGCTTGTCACTGCGCGACATTGCCGGACAGTTGGATCAGATGGGAGAGCGTCCGGTTCGCGGCGGCCGGAAATGGCAGCCCTCGTCAGTAAAAGCGCTCATGGACGAGGCATTTCGCTTCGGGCTTCTTCGGGACTGACGGATCCTTGATGGTGCTACGTCACCGCGTTGGGCTCCGCAACGCCGCACGAACGCGTCATTGTAGGCGCAGCATCACCCTGCAGTCCTGGATGCCACGCTCCGGTAGAAGATGTAACCTGCGACGACAAAGATGAGCACCGCAAACAGTCGGTTGAGTATGTTCTTGTAGGCGCTCAGACGCGTTGCCAGTGTCAAGCCGAGGAGGCCGCCTGCGATGCCGCCACCGATGAACTCTGCGGCAAGCCACCAGTCCACCAGTCCGGACGCGGCATAGTTCAGCGCGGTTGCCAATCCGAAGGCGCCGACGGATAGGAGCGAAGTGCCGATCGCGTTGATCATCGGCATGCCGGTCGCCAGCATCAGAGCCGGCACGATCAGGAAGCCTCCGCCGATCCCGAAGAAGCCTGACGCCGCTCCGGCGGCCAGCGCTACGGCGGCTGTGATAAAGCACATCCTAAGGTCGACCGGCCGGTTTTCGGCCGACGTCGGCTTCCTGGGCTTGAGCATCAGGACGCCGACGACGACCATCAGAATTCCAAACAGGAAGATCAGCCGGTCTCCGTCCATCGCCTTACCGAGGCTTGAGCCCGCCAGCGCGCCAAGGACGCCGAGCGCCGAAAAAACCGCGGCGCAGCGCCACCACACGTGCCCCTTCATGGCGTGGCTCGCGAAGTTGGCGAAGGCGTTGACGGAGACTGCAAGCGCGCCGGTTCCGATGGCCACGTGCGGCTGCGCGACGCCGACGACGTAAAGAAGGAGCGGGGTCGCCAGGATCGAGCCGCCGCCACCGAGAAGGCCGAGCATGAAGCCGACGATCCCGCCGGAACCGACGGCCAGTAGAATGGAGTCACTCATGTCCTTCTGCTCCAAACCCGGTCGTAGAATGTCATGCCGATTAGCATGGCGACCACGAACAGCAGCGTCTGTGGAATACCGACCGACATAGAGGCGACGGCCGGGCCGGGACAGAAGCCGCCGATCCCCCAGCCGAGACCGAACAGGGCCGAGCCGATGACCAGCGGCACGTCAATCTTCCGGTTCGTGGGCACGTGGAAGGTGTCGTCGAAGACGGGACGGCGCAATCGCTTCATCACTTTTACTCCGATGAAGGCCACGGCGACGGCGCCGCCTAGGACGAAGGCAAGGCTTGGATCCCAGTTTCCGAAGACGTCGAGGAAGCCCTGGACGCGAACCGGATTGAGCATGCCCGAAAGCGACAGTCCGAAACCAAAGACGATGCCAGAGGCGAGGGCGGCGCCGAACTGAAAGATGTTTCTGTTCATAATCCGATACCTCGTAGAACGGTGACTGCGATAATCCCGGTCGATAGGAAGGTGGCGACAGCAACCATCGATCGCGGAGAAAGGCGGGCAAGCCCCAGCACGCCGTGGCCGCTAGTGCAGCCGGATCCCATGCGCGAGCCAAAGCCGACCAGCAGTCCGGCGACGATTATCAGCGGCCAGCCCGCTGTAATCTCGACGGTCGGCCATCCACCGGCGAGCAGCAGGTAGACGAGCGGCCCGAGCACGAGGCCAAGCACGAACGCAAGATTGGTGATCAGGCCGATACCTTGGGCAAGGCGGCCGACGATGCCGCTGATGCCGGCGATCCGGCCGTTCAGAAGCAGGAGCATGACCGCGGAGGCGCCGATCAGCATGCCGCCGCTCAGCGACTGGAGATAGATGGTCATGTCGCTTCCTTTACACAGAAGATGTCATAGAGGGCGGAGACCAGTTGCGCGGCCTTCTCCTCGGTCAGTCGGTAGTAGATCTGCTTTCCGTCCCGCCGGGTGTCGACAATGCCGGAGTTTCGCAGCACGGTCAGATGCTGCGAAAGATGCGGCTGATGGATGTCGAGCTTTTCCTCAAGCACGCCGACCGAGAACTCGCCCTCGACCAGCGTGCACACGATCAACAGCCGGGCCTGGTGAGACAACGTCTTCAGGAGATCGGCAACCTCGCCGGCCCGGCCGGCCATCTGGGCGGGAGAGAGCTGCACCTTCATCACGTTCTCTGAGTTGGTGCTCATTCCCATGCGGCTCCCTGCAATGCGTCGAGCGGAAACTTGAGGTAGCGCATGCCATTCGCTTCCGGTTCAGGCAGACGACCGCCCTGGATGTTCACCTGCAGGGCATGCAGGATAAGCTTCGGCATGGGCAGCGTCTTGTCGCGCTTCGTCCGGAGCGCCACGAACTGCTCTTCGGTCACGCCGGCAAGATGCGGGTTGGACTTCTTCTGCTCGGCCACCGTACTCTCCCAGCGCGGAGCGCGACCTTCCGGCTGGTAGTCGTGTCCGGTGAAGATGCGGGTCTCGTCCGGAAGAGCAAGGATGTCCTGGATCGACTTCCAAAGGATGCGGGCGTCGCCACCGGGGAAGTCGGCGCGCGCCGTGCCGCTGTCAGGCATGAACAGGGTGTCGTGGACGAAAGCTGCGTCTCCGACCACATAGGTGATCGAAGCGAGCGTATGGCCTGGCGAGAACATCACCTTGGCGTCGATGGTTCCGATCTTGAACATCTCTCCATGCGCGAACAGCCGATCCCATTGCGCGCCGTCGGTGGCGAGCTCGGGCCAGTTGTAGATGCCCTTCCAGAGCTTCTGAACATCGACAACACGTTCGCCTATTGCGGTTCTGGCACCGGTCTTCTCCTTGAGATACTGGGCTGCGGAGAAATGATCGGCGTGAGGATGGGTGTCGAGGATCCACTCGACCGTCAGGTCATTCTCCTTGACGTAGTCGAGGATCGCGTCGGCATTGATGGTGCCAGTGGCTCCCGCCTTCTCATCGAAATCGAGAACGGGATCGATGATGGCGCAGCTGCCGGTTGCGGGATCGGACACCACATACTGGACGCTCCAGGTGCGCTTGTCGAAGAAGCCCTTCACATGCGGTCGGCTTGCCGCGTTCTGCTTGAGCCAAGCCGCAGCGGAACTGACGTCAAAGCCGTGGGCACGTCCGAATGCAGCGACCTCTTCGGCAGCCATCCGCCCGTCCAGAACCTCACCGATCAAGTACAGGCTGAGAGATCTCGTGCCCGACTTGCAGTGCGCGAAAACCGGTCCTTCGGAGGCATCAAGCGCCTTCTGGAACGCGCGCACGTCCGCTTCGGTGACAGTGCCGAGCGTGACCGGAACGAAGGAGTAGGAGAGGCCGCAATGTTCGGCTGCTTGGCGTTCGGCCTCCGATCCCGGCTGTGTCGCGTCCTCAGCGTCCGGGCGGTTGTTGATGAGCATAGCAAATCCCCTGTCCCTCAGGGACCTGATGTCGTCGACGCTCGGCTGCGGCGAGACCGACAGCTTCTCAGAAATCTTAATGATAGACATGGCTGGCTCCGAAGTCAGATGAAACATTATACATTCTAATATAACGTATATTGTGAATGTTTCAAGCGCGCCCTGTGATCCCGCCGTTGCAGCGGGCTCAGGACCAAAAAAGGCCCCTCGCCTCCCCGCGTCCATCGTCGCGATCAACAATACGGCGTGGCGTAGCTAGCCGCCATGACTGGATGAAGGAACGCCTGCGCTATGCGGTGCATCGGATGGTCCGCGAGAAGCGGGCCGACCCCAAGCTTTTGGCGCGCTCGCTCCGTCGCGCCCCGTAAGATCACCTGATTAAGCTCGTTGCGGCGATTGCCATTGCTGATCCCGGCCCGCCGCTGCGCGATATTGCCGCCCAGCTTGATCAGATGGGAGAGCGGCCGGCGCGCGGTGGGCGCAAATGGCAGCCTTCCTCTGTTCGCCACCTGCTGGACGAAGCACATCGATTTGGCCTCATTCGTCATTGAGGGCGCGGAGCATCAGCCTGCCGATTGCCCGGTTTCTTGCGCGCCCCGCTTTGGACGGCAGAGATTTCCAGCCTTCGCTTTCAACAATGCCGCGAGCGAGCTGCCGGTATTCGGTTTCCGCACGGAGATTTAGGACAGACGCGGCCAGCCTTTGAGGAGGCGCCTGATGATACGCTCGGACCGGCCCGCGCTCGAATTGGCGGAAGGCTTCACGGAGAGAGGCAGAGAGTAGAGGATCCGTGGCGGTCTCCTCAAAGAGGAGGTCGGCTATGGCCGTAATGGTCACGGCCCGCCATGCTGGTGGAAGGCTGGCGAGCGCCGCCGCCCCTGCTGTAACTGACGGTCGCTGGCCATATGGCAGCGGTAAGCCCAGCGCGGTGATAAAGGGCATCCCTTCCGGCTGAGGCGACCAGAGGAATCGGCTTGCCGTCTCGATACGCTCAAACCGCGGTCCGCCCTTGCCGATGGCCTCGCCGATAAGCGAGGCGACCTGCAGCAAGTCTGTTTGATCGCGGCGCTGGAACCTCCTCGCCGAGATAACAGCATCGCATTCACGGCAAAACAGTCTGGCGAGGCCGGCAGGCGTAGACCGAAACTGAAACAGCCCGCTGCGGAAACATCCGCCGCAGTTGATCTCGAGCCCAGTCTTGTGCCGGGGGCAGACCACGGCCTCGACACATGCCCAGGACCGTCGGCAATAGTGGTCCCTCCCCTCCTCGGCATCCTCGTCAAGGCATGTCGGACAAACGCCTCGGTGCGCGGGTTCGCTGACAAATGACGCCCTGCTGCGCCGGGTATTCTGCAGAGACAGTCGCTCTACATCTGCTTGCTTCAGGCGACAGGCTAACGCCCATAAACGGGCCGCCGATGGTTCGGTCGGGATGTCATCGCTGAGGAGATGCGGCTTGGAGACGTCCCAAGCACCACGTATCCAGTTCTCGATCTGCCGGGGCGAGCTGGAGTAATGGCTCGCTACACGCCAACGCCAACAGCTGAGAAGTTCATCCTCATAGGGCCGTGGGGCGATCGCCAGCAGCCGCACCGGTCTCACGGGATTGCACGGCGCTGCAGGCGCGTTTCACTGCGCCGCGCCATCGCGACCAAAGGTAGGACAAGGTTGTCGGCGTCGAAGCTCTCCAAGATAATCCTCTCGTTCCCATTCCGGACCGCTTCGACCGCAACAGTCTCGATGAGGCGAAAAATTCGCACCGTAACGCCGTCGGTCATATCGAGCACCTTGCGGCGCACTGCTGCGGTCCCGAGCTGTGATGGCTCACGCAGAGGCAGTATGCTCCCGAGACTTGCGAGCAATTGGGCAAGCTGCTGCGTATTGGACCAGCGCTTCAGGTGAAGGGCTTCAAACCTTTCGGCAAGCTGCGGATCCGTCAACAGCGCCTGTCGGGCAAGATCGGTCCCGGCGCAGATCAACGGGACTTTCAGATCATTCGCCAGAAAGCGAATGACGTTGAGGAAGACTCGTTGCTGCCGATATGTCCCCGTCAACATGGCATGGATCTCATCGATGATCAGCATCCGTACACCCATCCTCCGCATCAGGGTTCGGCACGTAGTCTTCAGTCGGTAAGTTGCGTCTCCACTTGGGCCCGGTGCACTCAGTGCATTGAGGAGCTCACCGTAGACATCGCGTTCGACGGGTTCGGCTGGCATCTGCATTGCCACGACCGGCATGTTCGTCACCCCGGTTCCACGATCGAAGACGGGCTGATGATTGCGAAGAAACTTTCTGATGATTTTTGTCTTTCCCATGCCGGTATCGCCGTAGAGAAGCAGACAGGGCATTCGGTCCCGCGGCGGATAGGAGAGCAGATCCTCAAGCCGCGTCAGCGCAGCTTTTGCATCGGCTGTCTCCAACCAGCGATCGGCACGGATCCAGGCGACCCGTTCTTCGATCCCCATCTCGGCATACTGGCGATAGGCTGGTAGGATATGGGGGTCCTCCGTCACGACCATTCCTCCACCGACAACGGTGCCAGATCGGAGAAATTGTCCTCGTCGGCATCATCTATTGTCTCCACATGCTGCCGGTCGGTCGCCGCCAGCGCTCGCGACCGTCTCTCGGCTCCCCGGCGGATGCTCCGTGTTTGGCGGCCTGCCACCTCGACAATTTGTCGCTGGGCTTCGATGGTCTCGAAGATTAGATGCTCATCGACCGATTGCAGACCACGAGCCCTCAAAGCGGCGACGGCCTGCCGGTGCTCGCCGAGCGTGATCCGCGGCCGGCTGAGGTCTGCAAACCGAACCGGCCAGCTTTCGCCGTTTGGCCCGTCGACGAACACGCAGGAAATGTCGCGAGGATCGTAACGGACCCGCATCTTGTCCGGAACACCGGTCAACGGGCTCAGGACATCATCCCAATATCTGAGGCCGAACAGGTGCAGTCCGTCGCGACGTATGATGCGTTCCTCGAACGGCAGGAAATCCAGAACGAAACGGTGTTCGTCATAGGGAAGCCGCAGAGGCTCCCGACGCGAGAGGACGGCATCTTCCCAGGCCAACCGAGGCGGAATTTTTAGCGCCCGGTGGATATCAGCGTGATGGCGGCCGATGATCTCAAGGGTGAGCCACCGCTCCAGCTCGTCAAAAGTCATGACTGCATGCTTTTGGGGATTGTAATCGCCACAAGAGCCAATATCGCTCGACGTTGAACCGGGCAGAAAGTGAACGGCGCCCATCATGGTGCCGATAAGCCGCTCGATGTGACCGCCGTAATGTGGGCGAGCAACTGGTCGATGGATGAGATTGATGCCGTGCTCGGCCGCTCCCCACGCCAGCGCTTTTCCCCGAAACTCCCGAGCATTATCGAGATGGATGGCGGTGGGCAGACCGTGGACGGGCCAGTCGCCAGCCGCGTTTCGCTCCGCGAGCCACGATGTCTTCGGCAAAACCATGTGCCGGATGGCCAAGGCGACCGACGTTGACGATGGATGTTCAAGGCTCAGGTAGAAGCCGGCCACCATGCGGCTGGCGACATCGATCGCCAACGTCAGCCAGGGACGCTGCAATGGTTGGCGGTTTACAGCGTCGACAACGAAGAGATCGACCAAGGTATGATCGATCTGAACGACCTCCATCGCGGCTCCGGCTGAGTACTCATCGGTAACGGGTTTGTATTGCTGACGGGCGACGCTGGCCCCCTCTCGGGCCTTGGCCAGCTTCTTCTGGTCGGAGCGATCGATGCGAACCTTCACGGCTTTCCAGGAAGGTGCAGGTATGTCTCGCTGACGGCAAATGACGCGGACATGATCATGAACGGCGGTGATCGTCGGCCGCTCACGACGGCAATAGGTTTCCTGGATGGCGCAGGTGACGGCATCTTCCTGTTCCGATGACAAGAGCCGCCTCCCCTTCTCTGGCCCGGGCGTTTCATCCAGCAATGAGGAGGTGACCGGTTTTCGCCGGAATTGGGCGAGCAGCTGATAGAACCTTGTTGGCTTGAGGCCCAACTCCCTGCACGCGGCAAGTCTGTCCGGAGCGGTCAACTTCTTTTCGAAAGCGATGGGCCGGATGACGGCTTCGCGATTAACCGCCTTTTGCCAAGCGGCCTCTCTGACAAGCATCCTGTCGGGTGTCTGCGCCATTGGAACCTCCTAGCCGAGCTATCAGCTCGGCCACGATCAATCGCTGCACCTAGCAGAATGCCCCGCAACGATGACAGTCAGAAGACACATCGAGTTTGCCATGCACCACTTCTGCGATGAGAAACGGCAGATCACGGCATGGCACTGGCCAGCCACCACGCAGCACGTGATTTTTGCGCCTCATCGAGAGATTGGCGACGTGGCTGCTGTGCCAATGTGCGGATTGGGCGGCTCATCACCAAGTACATGGCCGTACAGCAAACAGACAGGAAACCGCCGCTATCCATCGGTCGTCGCCCGACCGGGTGTAACCAAAGGATCGAAACATGCTGAAACTCATCGCCACAGTCGCAGTCATCGCAGCAACGCCGGCACTGGCCTTCGCTAGCCCGAGCTGCACCAAGGAACCCAAGTCCAAGTGGATGACCGAAGACGCCATGAAGGCCAAGATCGACGCGCTCGGCTACAAGGTCAAGACGTTCGAGGTCACGGGCAACTGCTACGAAATCTACGGCAAGGACAAGGATGGCAAGCGCGCCGAGGTCTATTTCAACCCTGTCTCCGGCGACATTGTCCAGAAGGGTGATTGATCGATGACCGCCATCCGTTCAAGACCGGGGGGCGGCTCGCCCTCCAACAGTGGCCAGCAGGACATAAAGGTCTGGGACCCGGTGGTCAGGATTTTTCACTGGACCATCGTGACTGCCTGCATGCTCAACCTCTTCATCCTTGAAGAAGGAAAATACTGGCATCGCATGACGGGCTATGTTGTCGCGGCCGCCATTGCCGTGCGGATGATCTGGGGCTTCGTCGGCACCCGACATGCAAGGTTCTCCGACTTCTTCCCGACCCCCCGCAGGTTGAAAAATCAGCTTCGGGCTATCGTCAGCAGAAACGAGAAGCGCTATCTCGGCCACAATCCCTTGGCCTCGGTCATGATGCTCCTCCTGATGGCGCTTCTGGCGACGACCGCTCTGACTGGATGGATGACGACGCTCGATGCTTTCTGGGGAGAGAAGTGGCTTGAGCAATTGCACGGCACGATTGCCAACAGCATTATGGTGCTCGCCTTCATCCACGCCGGCGCAGCCATCGTGGAGAGCTGGAGGCATCGGGAAAACCTGGTGTGGTCTATGGTAACAGGTCGAAAGAAGGCATGAGAATTCTGCTGATCGAGGATAGCGCCCGGCTTCGCGAACTCGTTTGCGAGCTCGTGCGCAAGGAGGGTTGGAAGATCGACGCCTTCGGAACCGCCGAAGAAGGACGCTTCGCTCTTCGGGAGAATGGGTATGACCTTCTTCTCCTCGATCTCGGCCTGCCTGACGAAGATGGCATTCCCGTCCTTAAATCCTTGAGGTCTGCCGGCATACAAACGCCGGTCCTCGTGCTGACGGCCAGGGCTGCGATCGACGAGCGAATATCCGGTCTCGATGCGGGCGCGGACGATTACCTGACGAAACCGTTTCACAATGGGGAGCTCACCGCCCGCATACGGGCCCTGATCCGTCGATCGCCCAGCACCGCGATGCCCGTCCTGGAATTCGCCGCGCTGACGCTCGATGTCGCGTCGCGACAAGTCTTCTGCGCGGGCAACGAGATCGCGCTCACTCCGTCGGAGAAAGGACTGCTCGAACTCCTGATGCGTAATGGCGGGAAGGTCGTTTCCAAGTCCAAGATAGAGCACGCCTTCTCCGAGTTCGGCGACGAGAGGAGCAGCAACGCCGTCGAGCTGGCGGCATCCCGTCTGCGCAAGAAACTCGAAAGCCACCCGACGCGCGCGTCGATCGAAACGATACGGGGCGTTGGCTACCTGATGCGCGAGGTTCGGGATTGAGCCGCCTGCGTCCGACACTTGGAGCCATTCTGGCACGTCGCATCGCCTTCTTCGCGGTGCTGGCCATGCTCCTGCAACTCGCCAACGTCTTTGCGGACTACTACTGGAATGTCGGCGAGCTCTCACGGCTTTTCGTGGAACAAGAGACCGAGCGCCTCGCATCCGGAATCACGATCGACAACGGCTTGGTCAACTACAGTTTGCCTGACAGCGTGAAGGATCGCTATCGAAACGAGAGCACGGGCTATGTCGCCCGGATACGCGACGCTGACGGAACGCTGGTCTTCGAATCCTGTGACAGGGCATGTCAGGATCATTTCCTCCCGCGCGACGTTAACCCGCCGGACTTCTGGCTGCGATCGATCAAACCGGGCAAACCGCTTTCGCTCGTCGGTGGACGGGCGTTCATGATTGGCGAACGGCGCTTCCTGGTCGACATCGCGACGATCGACGATACCGCCGACGTCATGTCCGATGTCCTCTGGAACGAAGTGCTGGAGCACATGATCGTGCCGATGAGCATTCTGCTGCTATTGGTGTTCGGCGGAACCTTGTTTGCAATACGACAGGCCCTGCGGCCGGTGCGCGCGGCCGCCGACGCCGCCGACCGCATCGATCCCCTGGATTCGCGGTCGCATCTGGACCCCTCGGATATGCCGCGAGAGATTGCCCATCTCGCCACTGCGGTCAATCAGGCGTTCGAACGCGTGGGCGAACTGATGACCTCACAGAAGGTGCTGACGTCGGGGATTGCCCACGAAATCCGGACGCCGCTCGCTGCGCTGAAGCTCGAACTCGGCCAGATCGATCATCCACGCGCGAGGAAAGCGGAGGCTGACCTCGATGATCTCGTGCGTTTCGTCGCGCAGATCACGGCACTCGCACGACTGGACAGCGTCGACCACGGCATGTTCGAGGATATCGACCTGGTCGCGTTGTCATCGTCCGTGGTCGAACAGCTGGCTCCGTGGGTGTACGATAACGAACACACGCTGGAACTCTTACCAGATGTCACAAGCAGTCATGTGAGGGGAGCGCCATCTCTCTTGAGAGATGCTCTGCGCAATCTGATCGAGAATGCGGTTCGGCACACCCCGGATCACTCGGTGATCTCCTTGAAGGTCGGTGAAAGAAGCATCACGATCGAGGATCGTTATCCACCGTCAACGACGCGGGCTCCCGGTATAACGCGCTCGCACGACGGGCTTGGCATAGGGCTGAGGATTGTTGGCCGCATCGCCGAACTTCATGGAGCTTCTCTGATCAGGTCGGAAGCGTCTTCGGGCCAAACCTTCGAGATCAGATTTTCGTAGCGGCACACGACAGTATGTCAAAATTAGAATGCTTCTAAAATAACGCGAACATTCGCGGTTCTCCCTCGTCGCAAGGAAGGCTGGTAGCAATGACCCACAGTGAACGACATTCGATAGATCGCATTGGCTGGTTGCGCGCCGCCGTCTTGGGCGCAAACGACGGGATCATCTCCACCGCCAGCCTTATGGTCGGGATCGCCTCCGCTTCGCCGACAGCAAATGAGGTTATCGTCGCCGGATTCGCCGGGCTTGCAGCCGGCGCGATGGCCATGGCAGCTGGTGAATATGTCTCCGTCAGCTCACAGTCGGATACCGAGGCCGCAGACCTCGCGCGCGAGAAACGTGAACTCGAAGACGCCCCCGAACTCGAACTTCAGGAGCTGGCAAGCATCTACCAAGCCCGTGGTGTGTCGCCGGAATTGTCGCTTGAGGTGGCGCGGCAGTTGACCGCCCATGACGCGCTGGGCGCACATGCCCGCGATGAACTCGGTATCACCGACACATCCACCGCCCGTCCGGTACAAGCTGCGTTGACGTCAGCCGCAACATTCGCGACCGGCGCGGCCATTCCACTGCTCACCGCCATTCTGGCACCTGGCGGTTCAATACATCTGGCCATTCCGGCAGTGTCGCTTGTCGCCTTGGCTCTACTTGGTGCTCTCAGCGCACGCGCCGGGGGTGCCAACGTTCCGAAGCCGGCATTCCGAGTGGCTTTCTGGGGAGCGCTTGCGATGGTGACCACGGGCATCGTCGGCGCGCTGATCGGCAAGGCAATCTAAAAAACAACGTGATCGCCATACGCATCTTCAGCAAGGATGTCTGTTCAGACAATAGGCGTCCTTGTGTGGCGTCTTACGCCGTATGGTTAACGGTTGAATGATGAACATGTCCACACATCGCGCATTCCGGCGAATCCGGAAGATTCCAATGATCCTGGCAGGGAATAAGCTGTAACATTCCAACGGAATTGATTCTGCTCAATCAAGCGGATCGACACTCGGTGTGCCCGATCAGGAGCCAAAATGCCGCCATCGCAGAAATCCGCCGTCCAACGCCGATCGGAAGAACTCGACAACATTGCCGCCGTCCTGCCGCTAGAACGGCGCGACGAGCTCGCGGAGTTGTTGACCGACCAGGATGTCGAGACGCTGCGCCATCTCGTCAACCAAGGCATGGGCGACAACACACTCAGAGCGCTGACCTCCGATCTCGCTTACCTCGAGGCCTGGGGACTGGCGGCCACCGGAAAATCACTGCCCTGGCCGGCGCCCGAGGCGCTGCTGCTCAAATTCGTCGCGCAACATTTGTGGGATCCGGAAAAGCGGGCAGTCGATCTCGATCATGGCATGCCGCCCGACGTCGCCGACAATCTGCGCCGGCAGGGTTTCTTGAAATCGACCGGCCCGCATGCGCCGGCAACCGTGCGCCGTCGCCTGGCCAACTGGTCGACACTGACGAAATGGCGCGGCCTCGAAGGCGCCTTCGCCTCCCCTGCCCTCAAATCCGCCATTCGCCTTGCCGTGCGCGCGGTCCCGCGGACCCGAAAGCGGAAGAGCGCCAAGGCCGTCACAGGCGACGTTCTGGCAAAGCTGCTGGCGACGTGCTCAACGGACAGCCTGCGTGATGTCCGCGACCGAGCAATTCTCATGGTCGCCTTTGCCTCCGGCGGCCGCCGACGCAGTGAAGTTGCCGCTTTACGCGTCGAGCAGTTGACAGTCGAGCCGCCTGTCGAGGCGCCCGAGGGCCCTCCCCTCCCCTCACTCGCCATCCATCTCGGCCGAACCAAAAACACGACGGGCGAGCAGGATGACGTCGTCTACCTCACAGGTCGGCCTGTCGAGGCGTTGAAGGCCTGGCTGGCGGCGGTGAAGATCGACAAGGGCAGCGTCTTCAGGGGAATCGGGCGCTGGGGTACTGTTTCGCGACGGGCGATCGATCCGCAGTCGGTCAATGCGATCATCAAGCAGCGGGTGGAACTGGCTGGATTAGAGCGTGGGGAGTTTTCCGCACACGGATTGCGGTCTGGATATTTGACCGAAGCCGCCAATCGGGGCATTTCTCTTCCGGAGGCGATGGAGCAATCTCGTCATCGTTCGGTGCAGCAGGCGTCGAGTTATTACAACAGCGCTACCCGACGGACCGGGCGCGCGGCCCGATTGTTCTCGTAGTCATTTGTTTTGTCGGTATTGCTATCCGCGGCGCCTTTGAAGTCGAATAAGGTTGTGGGCTGGACACGCCACCGCACTGAGTCGCTCGGTTCTCCACCCGAAAGCAAGCTCCGACGCAGGAAAACGAGGCATGCGCCTGTATTCTCAACTGCTTTTTGCGAGGACTTTCGGATGTGCGCCTAAATACGTCAAACGCTTGTTTCGCTTGGAATTTGCGGGTGAAGAGAGCCGATTTTCCTTTAAGACCAGCAGGTTCGTTAAGAATTCGTTTACCATAAATAGCTTGCCCGCACGCCAGAATCGGGGCTTATTGCAACAGCGGTGTAAATCGGTTTTGGCCGCCCCAAAGCGCTGTTGTGAAATATCGGGCTGAAAAATGAAGCGAACGGCTGAGAAAAAATTGGCGGCACAGGAGACGTTGGTCGAACTCATCGAACGGCACTCCTCTGCGCTTGCAGCGCAGCTTCAAGCTCATCACCTGAGCACTTTCCCACCGGTTGCCGAGAAAGGGATTCGGCATTTCCAGCCATCAGAAGCTGCCAAGCTCGTGGGTGTCAAGGAGGTCTACCTTCGTCAGGTATCGAACGATATCGAAGATCTTGAGGTGAGCACGACGGCGGGCGGCCGCCGTTCGTATTCGGTCGAAGACATCGACAAGATCCGCAGGCATCTCGATCGTGTCGGCCGCGCTGACAGGCGGTATCTTCCGCACCGACGCGATGGCGAAGCGCTACAAGTTATATCAGTCATGAACTTCAAGGGTGGCTCCGGCAAAACCACAACGGCGGCGCACCTGGCGCAGTATCTGGGATTGCGGGGGTACCGGGTTCTTGCTCTCGATCTGGATCCGCAGGCGAGCCTGTCGGCGCTCTTCGGCAACCAGCCCGAACTGGATGTCGGTTCCAACGAAACCATGTACGGCGCGATCCGATATGATGACGAGCGCCGGCCCGTCCAGGAGATCATCCGTTCGACATACATTCCCGATCTCCACCTGATCCCGGGAAATCTGGAGCTTATGGAATTTGAGCACGATACCCCGCGCGCGCTGATGAAGCGCCAAGTAGGCGATGTGATGTTCTTCGACCGGGTTCGCCAGGTTTTGGACGAGGTTGAAAGCAACTACGATGTGGTTGTCATCGACTGCCCGCCGCAGCTTGGCTATCTCACGCTGTCCGCCCTCACCGCGGCGACGTCGGTGATAGTGACGGTTCATCCCCAGATGCTGGACGTTATGTCGATGAACCAGTTCCTGGCGATGGTGGCTGAGCTCCTTCGGGAGGTGGCCACAGCGGGGGGAAACGTCGACTTTTCGTGGATGCGCTACCTGATTACGCGCTTTGAGCCTGCCGATGGGCCGCAGAACCAGATGGTGGGCTATTTGCGGTCGATCTTTGGTTCCCACGTCTTAAATTTCCCAATGCTCAAGACGACGGCCGTTTCTGATGCCGGACTGACCAACCAGACCCTTTACGAGGTCGAGAGAGGTCAGTTTACGCGCAGCACATACGACCGTGCCCTCGAGGCGATGAACAACGTCAATGAGGAAATCGAAACCCTGATCAAGAAATCCTGGGGGAGAGCCGCATGAGCCGGAAGAACCTTCTAAACCTCGTACAGGTCGATGCTGCGCGTCCGGCAAAGACACAGGGCCGCCCGCTGCTTTCAACGTCTGTGCAGTCTGACGAATCCTCGGCGGACAACAAGCTTGTCAAGCAGGTCGGGTCCACGATCCGTGAGGAGAAGGCCCGTCAGGCCCGTGCAGATGAGATCGAGCGGCGACTTGCAGAGGGCCAGACTGTGATCGAGATCGACCCCGGCGAGGTCGAGCCTTCCTTTGTGCAAGACCGCATGCCCGGCGATATCGACGGGCTGATTAGTTCGATTAAGGAGCAAGGCCAGCAGGTGCCTATTCTTGTCCGCCCGCACCCGGACCAGGCCGGCCGCTATCAAGTGGCGTTTGGTCACCGTCGGCTTCGCGCCGTTCAGGCGCTTAAACGCCCGGTCAAGGCAATCGTTCGCGATTTGACGGATGAGCAACTCGTTGTGGCGCAGGGACAGGAGAACAACGAGCGCGAGGATCTCACTTATATCGAGAAAGCCCTCTTTGCCGACAATTTGCAGCAGCGCTTTTCCAGGGACGTCATCATGTCGGCCCTGTCTGTCTATAAGAGCGATCTATCTTACATGCTGTCTGTCGTGGTCAGGATCCCCCGGGATCTAATCAATGCAATCGGTGCCGCCCCGGGTGTGGGGCGCCGAAGCTGGGTTGAGCTCGCAGACCTGCTTGCCAAGGACGGATCGCTCGATTCGGCCAAGCTGTTTCTCGAATCGGCGGAAACTAAGGCCCTCCCCTCTGAGGCACGCTTCAAGGCTGTTGTCGCGCACTTGAAACCGCGGCCAGCTCGAGCGGCTGTTGACGTGTGGACCGCCGACGACGGAAAGCGCCTTGCGAGAGTGCTGAACACGGACGGGAAACTGGAAATCGCCATCGACAGGAAAGAAGCGCCTGAGTTTGCCGCGCTCGTCCTGGAGAAGCTTGAAAAACTGTATCGCGAGCACCGCTCAGCGAAATAGCACGCTGGATCAACAAGCCACGGAGTCAAAACCGCAAAAGAAAAGAGCCCCCTCAACGTCGCCGTCGTGGAAGCCCTTATCTGTTCTGTAGCAAGACAGAGAATCGCATTTCCATGAATCTTCGTCAAGAGTCTCGGCGCCATTTTGGTGAGCTCATTTTTTTTGCCTTCTGAAAGGTGAAAGACGATGCATACGGGAAATGTGACGACGCCGTTTGGGCGGCGGTCGATGACGCTTGCCCTCGTGAAGCGGCAACTGGCTGCGAACGAGATCAAGCCTGGTAAGTCTGTCGAAAAGTGGAAAGTGTTCCGAGATGTTGCTGAGGCCCGGGAAACGCTTGGCCTTCAGGATCGCAGCGTCGCCATCCTGGATGCGCTTCTAACGTTCCTTCCGACCAATGAACTGCGCCAGGACGGACAGATGATTGTCTTTCCTTCGAATGCTCAGCTGACACTGCGCGCCCACGGCATTGCTGGGGCCACGCTTCGGCGCCATCTCGCAATCCTCGTCGACGCCGGTCTGATTGTGCGAAAAGACAGCGCCAACGGAAAGAGATTTGCGCGGAAGGATCGTGACGGCGATATCGAAACGGCCTTCGGCTTCGACCTGTCTCCGCTTCTGGCGCGGGCTGATGAACTTGCTTTGATGGCGCAGGAGGTCGTGGCTGCCCGTGTTGCGTTCAGAAGGGCAAAGGAGACACTAACAATATGCCGAAGGGACGTTCGTAAACTGATCAGCGCGGCTATCGAGGAAGGCGCGGAGGGCGATTGGCAAGCAATCGAGGACATTTATCTCAATCTAATAGCTCGCCTCCCCCGCACACCGTCGCAGGCAGACGTCGGTAACGTGCTCAGCGAAATGCAGTTGCTTTATGCTGAAGTGCTTAGGCGTCTGAATATTCACGAGGAAATCGAAATTAATAGCACCAATGATGCTCATAATGAGCGCCACATACAGAATTCAAAACCCGAATCCATCCGTGAACTTGAACCTCGCTCTGAAAAAGAGCAGGGGGCGAGGTCTGGTGGAGTTGATTTGCCCTCGCGTCTGGCGACCACATCCTTTCCGTTGAGCGTTGTGCTAAAGGCGTGCCCGCAGATTTGCGACTATGGACAAGGCGGTGTGGTGGGAGGCTGGCGTGATCTGATGTTGGCTGCCGTTGTTGTCAGATCGATGTTGGGTGTGAGCCCATCGGCTTATCAAGATGCTTGCGATGTGATGGGGCCGGAAAATGCGGCAATCGCGATCGCCTGTATTCTCGAGAGGGCGAACTTTATCACCTCGCCTGGTGGCTACTTGCGCGATTTGACCGGGCGCTGGGAACGAGGAGAGTTTTCGCTCGGCCCGATGGTCATGGCGCAGCTGAAGGTGAACAGTGGGGCAGCAGTTAGACGCGCCTAGCTGCTGCCCGGAGTTTTAGTCGCGCCTCTTTTATCTCGCGTCAATTTTAAGCCGTTTGATGCGTGTTCCCGCCGTTCCGGGAGTGGCCTCGCCAAATTCGTCTCGGGGTGATTGTCCCTCAAGGGTGCAGGGCATTCGGTGTCGAGCCGGATCCGGGCGGTGATATAGAAATGCGGAATTGGTCGGTGTTTCAAGATGGGCGTAGACACGAGGTGTCGAGGTTGTTCGGTGGGAGTCTAACAAGGCGTATGCAGACATCTGAGCCTTGAACATATTGGTGCATGCGCGACGATCATTGGAACTCCCGATCGCCGCCAGAATAGGGGTTCGACGCCACCGATCGGAGAGGCACCTGGGCAGCGTAAAGAGGTGAGGGCAGGCCCACTTCTGCGGTGTGAAGTTAGGCGCGCCTAACTTGCCTGTGTCAGTGGCGCGCGCAACATGGATTCGACCTCTGCTCGCCGGTCATCCTTTAACATGGCTCGATCATTGCCAGCTAGGGCACCAAGACAGGGTGCGAGATTTGGGGCAGGCTAACGGGCGACCTTGAAGCGTACACATGATGGGTGGCTACGAGTTAGGCGCGCCTAACTTCAAACGTGTCGACGCGCGCAGCGGTGCGAAAAATCTAGTGGGGTGCCGGACCGGGAGTTCTTTTTCGTGAAAGCAGGGCGGCGCGGAGTATTCCATTTTTGCTTGGTATTATAGCCGCGACATTGTCATCAACGATAGCAGGCGAGGGTGGTCCTTTGTCCCGCTTCAAGGTCATAAAGCGCTCCTGCGCCAGCATTCGGTCAGCTGCAGAGACCGGCTCAACCACTCACCTTCTAAATCATAACGCATGGCGTTTGGCTGGGCGCTCGCGAAATAGTACCGCTTTGAATGGACATACGCAGCGACTGCGCGTCTCAGGACAGTCGTTCCAACGCGGGGATTCAAGCGGCTTTTGAGATCTTCGAACAAGCCGCTGTCGTTTGGCATTTAACTGTAAGAATGCGCCCGTTCCGGCAGCTCATGGCACTTAATCTGAGATTCGCCAGTTGGTTTTTCGGCGCTTGACGCTCTCCGATTCCGAAATAGCGTTCTGTAATATTTCGCATTTTCCGATGAAGCTTGGCCATCGGTGGTCATCTTTTTCCAGGTGGTGAATCTCACACTAAGTGCCAAATCGAACCGGCGAATCTCAGATTAAGTGCCTGATCTCAATTTAAGTGCCGCGCTATCTTGTTGAATTATTGGATGCGGAGTCTTGCGATTAAATGCAAAACGACATTACCAAAGCGAGGCCGTCGCGTTCGCGGGTTCAGCTTTCCTCGACCAGCTTGTGTTTTTTCCAGGTTCTCGGGTTCCATTCGACCAGCATATGATGGCCTAAGGCTGGCCCGCCCGTTTCAAGGTGCAGAGCACGCATCTCGACCGATCCATCGAAGCAGAAGCCGGTGCGGACGGCGTTCGGTCCGGTTTCAGTGAGGTTCTGCTTACCGAGACTGCGAACCTCGAGGGTGGCAGAACAGCTGACGACAACACGCGAGCCGGTCTTGCGACCAATTTCAACGGCGCGACGGTATTCCCACCGACCGAATACGAGGCCCACATCCAGGACCGGCGTCAAGATCCAGTCGGGTTGTGCATGCAGCGCAGCGTCTCCGCCCGGCGTCTGTTGCTCAAGATCTTCGCAAATCAGCACCATCACCCGCCCAAGTCCGAGGATGTCGCAAAGCACCAATTCGCTTCCGGTGGCGCAATCTTCCATGTGCGAGTCATCGTCGTGACCGTCTGCGCGGGGTAGGGCGCACTGCTTCATACGGGGCGCGGCCATGTTGAACGCATTCAGCTTGCGTTGACGAAACAGGACTTCGCCGGCACCCGTCATGACAACGGCCTCATTGAACGGCCTGTCGAGCCCTTTTGACCTCTCTTCGGAAGGGCCGCTTCCCGTCAGTACCAACGAGTGACCTAAGCGGGCCGCCCGGCGCAACGTTTCGGCAAGGCCCATAACCGCTGAGCTGGTGGCGACGAGTTCAGGCAAGACAACGAGGCCCGCTCCCTTATCCAACAGAGCCGAGACTTCGTTTTCGATCCTGACGTCCGTAATCGACGAACGCGGCACCGTGTCCAGAAACGCTTTATGGCGTCGGTCCGACACCGAAAATTCGAAGTCGTCACGATCCTCGGCAATTGGCGCAAGGCCCACTTTTTGAGCCGCGTCGTGCGAAACATAGATTTGACTTGGCGGCGGCGCCATCGGCCGCAATTTGAAACTTTTCTGCAGGTCAGGAACGAAGCTCAGAAAGGAAAACTGATGAGCGAGCGCAACCCCACTTTGTTCTAATCCCTTTGTCCGCTCCTTGCCCGGCATCAACAGGCCTTTGGGAAGGACGAAGCCTTTGCCAGACAACTCGGCATAGGCGCCTGTCATCGTCCGCTCCGCCCGCATCGCCGCCAACATCTGTCCACCTGCCGATGAGCGGCCAGGGAGCCGCGTCTTGATAGAGGGATGGATGCGCATCGCTACCTGGTCGAGGGCGCACATCACCACAAAGGCACGTTCATGGGGCGTGTCGACCTCACAGCTGAACGCCACCAACCGGCGGCCAAGATAGTCGGTTACCATGGCTGGAACGTCTGCAGTTGACGCTCCCTCCAAGAGCTCGACGAGCCGCCCGAATTCAGCTGCGTGCCGTCCGGACCATGGGGCAAGCGTCGCCTCAGCCTCATAGGGTTCGACGATTTGCCACAATTCCGCGAATAGTTGTCCCGGTTTCATGACGTCAGATCGGCTTGCGGATGAAGGTTTGCAGCAGGGGGACAAGTTGCGAGAAGTCCGTTCCGTCATGTCGCATCTTGTCGGTCAGCGCTCGCATGGCCGGAACGAAGGTTGAGGCGCCTTGTTCATCACTCCTGGTCAGCGTTGACAACAGTTCATTGAAATACAGATCGCCATGCTCCGAGCTTGCGATCGCCCGTTGAAAAAGACCGAGCGCTTGCTCCGTCAGCGGTGCGCCGCTGCGGATATTCGACAGCAGTGTCTCCATTGCCTCGTGTTCCCGGCCGGCATCGAGAAGGATCTCTGCTTCTTGGAGCGCCACTCTCGGGAGCGACTGGAAATCGGCTGAGGTGCTTTTAATACGGAAAAGCGCTTCGTCGAATTGGCCGCGACGCCGATACAATTCCGACTGGCACAGGAACAGCTCATCCTGGACGCGGTCCCGTCCGCCATCTGCCGGCAGAAGTCGGTCGGCGTGCAGTAATACCTGACCTGAAACTTTTTCAAAACGCTCATCCCCGATCTCCATCGCGACCTTGAGGCGCGTGATAAGGATCTCTATGATCTCGCCGAGATCCCTGTCGCGGGCGGTGGAGGTTTGCGAAAGAAGTTTGACCGCTGCGACGATCGCGCGCTCGGCGCCACTTCCGTCACCTCTTTCGAGAAGCTTGCTGGCCAGCAGACGCTGGGTTCTCGCCGGTTCGATCTCGTTGCCAACGGGTAGAGCGCGTCTCCCAATTGCGCGATAGATCTCGGCTATCTCCTTGTACGTCTCGATGACCTCGTCGGCGCGGCCCAAAGTGTCGAGAATTGCGGCCTGACGGTCGAGCAGTCGCGCGTGACGCCATTTTGCGATCGGCGATTTTTCTGCCCGCCACAGGCGCTCAGCATTGCGGCTCAAGCCGAGGGCTTTCTCGAACTCGCCATTGCGCTGCAGCAAGCCGGCGATATCGTCAAGGATCAGTGCATATCGCGTCGCATACGTGGTTGGTTCCTCGTTGTAGGCGCGGCGGGCAAGTTGTTCCGCTGTTTCGGCGAAGGTTGCTCCGGTTCGGAACGAAAGCCGGTTGTCGCGCCGCAGGACGAAACTCAATGCGGCTTCGGCAAGCGACATCAGCCATTCGGGCCTTTCACCATCGTCTGCGACCGCATTGTCCAACCAGAACTGGACCTGGCTCCAGGCGTCCAAAGTCGGTTGGTCGCTGATGGCTCGCAGGTCAAACAGCCGGGGATCGTCGAATGCGGCGCGGCGCCAGTATGATGATAGAACGTCTGCATCGACTGGCCGAATGCCTATTTTAGTAGAGCCGGTAATCCGGCGGGCCAGGTCGTGCATGGCATCTAGGAGAGACCCTCTTTCATCTGGGTACTCTTCAAAGACAGCAAGCTTCTCTTCGAAAGCGCACCACGGATAATTGCGCACTTCCGCCCGCCGGAGACTTTGCTCGACCTTGCGCGGTCCGCCCTCGATAAGGTCGATGAACCGCTGCGCGGTGTGACGTCGCGCCGCCTCGACAGTCGAACGTTCCTCGACCCGGCTGGGTACAAACTCCATTTTAAGCGCCGGTTTCTTCTGACTTTTGCGCGCCTCCTTGATCGAACGCGCGATCGCAGCCGTCCCCTCGATACTTTGACGGTTGTAGACAAGGCAAAGGACGAGAGCGTCGGGGAGCTGTGAGGTGCAAATACCGGCGGTATCGGCAACACCCGTTCGACTGTCGATTAGAACATGGGTGTAGCGGTTTCGAGCCCACTTCAGAATGGCATTGATAAACGGCTCACCGTCGAAACGTTGATAGAAACCGTTCCAGTCGAGACCGCCAACCTTGTGGCTATAATGCTCGTCCTGGCGACCGGCGCCGATAAAGTCCAGACAACCTGATCCCTTCAATGGCAGATCAAGAGGCTGGACGATGTCGCTGCAGTCGCCGAGCTTGAATCTGTCCTTGCGATCCGGCTGCGCGTTGAGTTGCTCGAGATAGTCCCAAACGCGGTCGATCAGGCCATTGCTTTCGCCCTGATCCGGGTCGCTTAGGAACGGATGAAAATAGCGGTGCAACCCTGGTGCTTCCAGATCCCAATCGATCGCAAGCACTCTTTCATCGTTCGAAGCCAGTGCCCAGGCGACGTTTGCCAGCGTCATGCTGCGCCCACTTCCGCCCTTGTAAGAGTAGAAGGTCGTAACCTGTGACTTTGCCATGGCTAACCTGTCGCACTTATTCTGGGAACCTCAGCCGTGCGCACATCGGGCGGGGTGGGCCGGTTGTCGAGGCTGAATCCGAGATTGACAATCTTGCTCTGGGCCAATGGCGCGCGGCGCGCAGCCTCGACACCTTCATCGACAACCAGCCGGCCGACAGGCGTCAGAGCGTTGTAAAGGTTCCGTCCGTGTCGATGGCTGGTGACCATCTCCATCGCCCGCAGTTCGTCCAGCAGACGCGAAATATATCCTTTGTCCTGGCCAAGTGCTGCGGCGATCTCGGTGTTGCGTAGAGATTTTACGGCCAGCATATCAAGAATGCGCGCGAACGGCTGCTGCTTTGCCTTCTTGATCGCGTCCTCGTCAGCTGTGGCTGACGCTGCATACCCCATGATATCCAAGGCCGCTGCCAGCCGCCCGGCAGCGTAATCCGGGGACAAACGATCAGCCCGGATCTTGCTTCGCAACGTGCTGAGCGCTCCTGTTGCTGCTTCGACACCTTGGCGTAACACCGGAGCCGCCGCAGTGGGCAGGACGTCAGCGACAGTCTCCATTGAGGCATTGAGAGCCAAGTCAACTCTCTCGGCAACTGTTTTGAAATCGTCTTTTGCGATTAGATCTCTTACGATATCGAAGCTATTCCACAAGGGGTTACGCATGATGAGCTTCTCCTGTTATGTTACAGATAGGGGTAGTCAACGATTTTGTCAACGGTGACTGCCGCGGGTGTTTCATGCTGGTGTAAAAGGCCGTGGACCAGGCGACGTTGACTCTTTCCCGCGCCTGGCCGAAAACGCATGCAACGATGCGAGGATCAACGATGATCGAAGACGACGTTCTGACACAACCGGATAGCGCCGAGACCAAAGCTGAAGTCGAGAAGACGAAAGTGACCGGACGCGGCAAACGGTCGAGCCCCAACAAGGCTGCGGCGGGCAAGGTTGCCAGCAGCGTTCAGAAGAGCGACAAGCCGAAGGCACGAGGCTTGAGTGACACGGACAAGCTTGAGAAGATCAGGCAGATCGAGGTAGCCGTCGCCGGCGGGGCAACCCTGAAAGATGCCGTGGGTGCGGCCTCGATCTCCGACCAAACCTATTATACATGGAAGAAAGCCGTCGCCGCACCAACGTCTGGGACGTCGTCCAGCCCAGTTGCTGTTGACGACGAGTTTGCCGAATTCATTCAGCTCGAGGAAGAGAATCGCCGACTGCGCAAACTGCTTGGCGAAAAACTCCGCACCGAAAACGCCGAACTGCGCAAGCGGCTCGGGATCACCTGATCAACTTGGTTTTGACGATGACGCTGCGCGGGACAGGATTTACTGGCCGCCGCTGTCGATGAAATTGACGAATTATGAAAATACCACAACGGCCCTTCGTGGTCGAATACAAGGCGAACAGGCGGCAAACCCAGACGCGACCTTCTTCCATTTGGGGCAGCCTTGATCTGCAGGCTGTGGCCCGACAGGTCGAGGCCGACGGGATTTTGCCTGATACCGGACATTCGGTTGCGAGGCCGACAGTCAACGACCCAAAACCGGCTGAAACCCCCGTCCCGTCGCCGGATCTCCTTGCCATACCCGAACATAATCCCCAGGGACCTGCTGCTGGCATCCTACCCGAGGGAATTGGCGCGGCGAAGCAGGAGCTTTCATCAGAGGCTGCGGCAACCGAGAAGTCCGTGCCGCCGACGCCGCGGCATGTGCGCACTCCCGCTGCGTCGAGGCGGACCGTCGTTGCCTCGGTGCAGACTGAGCCTGCATCGATCCCGGCGATGACCCCCGTCAACGATCGCCGGGCGGGCCTACCACCAGACAACCACATGGATGACCTCAACGCACTCGACGCAGAAAACCGCCGCCTGAAACGTCTCCTGATGGCCAAGCTCCGTGACGAAAATCGGGCACTTCAGACGATGTTGTGCCGGTTCGATACCGAATGAAGAAGGCGCTGGGCGAAAGCGGTTTTTTTGCCATTTGAGTGAGGTTGGTCGGCGCATCTCAGGCAAGCTCCCCGACGTCTCCTGTTGCGAAGCGTCGCATTCATCCGTGCATGGACTGTTCTTGCGGGCGCGGCAGCGATCTGGTTAGAAGGTGATCCATAGGATCGTCGCCTTTGCCTCGAAGACGAAGGCGGATGGTCGCATCGCCCGGGGTTTTTTCCGACCATGTTCGATCTTTTGCTGCTTTTCGTGGCTGGCTTCCTCGCCGGCAGTATGAACGCGCTGGCCGGTGGCGGTTCGTTCGTGTCGTTGCCCGCCCTGATCTCCGTTGGCGTCCCGTCCGTGATCGCAAACGCGACCAGCACCTTCGCTCTCTTTCCGGGAGGCTTGGCAAGCTCCTGGGTCTATCGTGAGGGCGTAAGAGATGTATGCGGTGTCGGGGTCAAGCCGATTGCAGTTGCCACCATCACAGGCGGTGTCACCGGCAGTATCCTTTTGCTTTTAACGCCCACGACGACATTCGACGTCATGCTGCCATGGCTCTTGCTCATCGCCACGTCCATGCTCATTCTCGGACCCAAGCTCGGCATTCGGCTGCAACGGGCAAAACGCTCGCAGACCGCGCTTGTCTTGCCGATCCAATTACTGCTTGGCATCTATGGCGGCTATTTCGGCGGAGCGGTGGGACTGATGATGCTCGCCGCGTGGAGCCTGCTTGGCGGCGGTGATATCAAAAGTCTCAATCCGACCCGCATGGTCATGGTGACCGCCGCAAATGCGGTGGCTGTGATCGTCTTTGTGCTGGCCGGCGCAATCGCCTGGCAACAATGCCTGCCGATGATTGCGGGTGCCTTTGCGGGTGGCTGGAGCGGAGCCCATCTCGGGCGCAGGCTGCCGGCGCCGATTGTCCGGGCTATCACCGTCGTGGTTGCCCTCCTGACCACCGTCATTTTCTTTGCAAGAGCCTACCTCTAGTCGACCAAGGGCTGGCTGCAGACGCTGTTGAAAAATAATCGAGGGACTCCGTTATCGACGCGTCGCGTTCCGGCGTCCGGTAAGCCGGGAATACGATCGATTTCCAGCAGGCCATTGAGACCGAGTGACTGGTATTGAAATGGCGTTTGGCACTTCTGTGGTTGCCGCCCGCGGCAGCCTTCACCCGAAAGGCTTCCATCCACGCAATATTGCCGGATCTTGGCCGAACGAGAAGCTTCGCCGGTGGAAGGGACGGTGGGGCATGGAGAAGGGGGTAGAGGGAGAGGAGGGAGGTGAAAGCTGTGACGGATTGAGAGGGTTGGAGAGAGGCTCCGCCCGGTCCGTCATGGAGAAATTGACATGGCTCAGGCTATGGAGAAAATCACCCTCAGTGCAGCTCGGGATATTCCCTTCAACAAGCTGGTGCTCAGCCAGCAGAACGTCCGCAAGATCAAGGTGGGCGTCTCGATCGAGGATCTGGCGGAAGACATCGCTCATCGCGGGCTGCTCACCAGCCTCAACGTCCGTCCCGAACTCGACGGCGACGGCAACGAGACCGGAATCTATCGTATTCCTGCCGGCGGTCGTCGCTATCGCGCCCTTGAACGCCTTGTCGTGCAGAAGCGTCTGGCAAAGACTGCGGGTGTCCCGTGCATCGTCAGTAAGGGCGAAACGCTCGAGGTAGAGGACTCGCTCGCCGAAAACGTCCAACGCGTCAGCCTACATCCGCTCGATCAGTTCCGCGCCTTTCAGACCCTGCGCGAGCAGGGCCTCGGGGAGGAGGAGATTGCGTCGCGCTTCTTCGTCTCGGTAGCCACCGTCAAGCAGCGCCTACGGCTGGCTTCCGTCTCGACGCGGCTTCTCGATCTCTATGCCGATGACGAGATGACGCTGGAGCAAATCATGGCTTTCTCAATTGCGAACGATCACGTTCGCCAGGAGCAGGTCTGGGACACGATCTCGCGCTCGCATAGCCGCGAGCCGTATTACATTCGCAGGCTGCTGACCGAAACCGCAATCCGTGCCAGCGACCGCCGCGCCGTCTACGTCGGCACTGAATCTTACGAGGCCGCCGGCGGTGTGACCATGCGCGATCTGTTCGACCAAGATCAGGGCGGTTGGCTGCAGGATCCGGCGCTCCTGGAGCAGCTCGTAATGGATAAGCTCAAGGCTGACGCCGAGGCGATCCGGGTGAACGAAGGCTGGAAATGGGTCGAAGCCGCCTTCGATTTTCCCTACGGCCACACGTCCGGTCTGCGCCGCTTCTACGGCGAGCAGGCCGAAATGACGGAAGACGAACTGGCCCGCTTTGACGCAACCCGTGCGGAATACGACAAGCTGGACGCAGAGTATGCGGAGGCGGACGAGTACTCGGAAGCGACCGAACAGAAACTAGAGGAGCTTGGTGCCGAGCTCGACCGGCTCAACGACCGCCCTTACGTGTTCGACCCGCAGGAGGTCGCCCGCGGCGGTGTCTTCGTTTCGCTCGGCGCCGGTGGTGAGCTCAAGATCGAGCGCGGTTTCGTTCGGCCGGTAGACGAACCACAGGCCGTGGGAAGTTCAACCGAAGATGTCGGCGGCGATATCACAGATCATGGTAGCGACCCGTCGTCTCCCAGCGGCGACGGCGTTCAGGCGGACGACGAGGACGAAACGCTCAAGCCGCTTCCCGACCGCTTGGTTCTCGATCTGACAGCGGCGCGCACGGTTGCTTTGCGCAATGCGCTGGCGAACAATCCGGTCATCGCCTTCATCGCGGTTCTGCACGCGTTCGTCCTGAAGATCTTCTACGTCTACGGCTCGGATTCATGCGTGGAGGTAACGCTGCAAAGCGCCCGCTTCAGCCAGACTCCCGGCCTCGGCAATACGGTATGGGCGAAGGAGATTGAGCAGCGGCATGAAGGCTGGGGCCAGGATCTTCCCAAGGATCCGAATGATCTCTGGGAGTTCCTGATCAAGCTCGACGAGGTCAGCCGGCAGGCTCTGTTTGGCCATTGCGCTTCGCTGTCGGTCAACGCGGTCATCGAACCCTGGAACAAGCGGACCCGGGCGATCGCCCATGCTGACCAGCTGGCCCGCTCGATTGGTTTCGACATGGTGGGGGCCGGCTGGACACCGACAGCCGACAACTATCTCGGTCGCGTCACCAAGGCCCGCATCCTGCAGGCGGTCCGAGAAGCCAAGGGTGACCAGGCGGCGGAGCTGATCGGCCATCTCAAGAAGACCGATATGGCCCGCGAGGCCGAACGACTGATGACAGGTTGCGGCTGGTTACCGGAACCGCTTCGCATGACGATCGGGGAAGGCACGATCGAAAGCGACGCTGTCGCAGATAGTGCCGTCCAGCCCGAGGTGGTTGAGCCTGTATTCGAAGCTTCAGACCTGCCGGCCTTCCTGCTCGATGAGCCAGGAACATCGAACGATAACGCCGGCGATACGGAGAATGAGATTGACGGCGGGCACCTCGCCGCCGCCGAATAGATTCATAAGCATCGCATCCGCTGACCCGATCGCCTTTGCGGTCGGGTCTTCTTTGCAACCAGCCCGGCCCCCGTGCCGGGTTTTTCCGTTTCAGGAGGCACCAATGCCCGACTTCACGATTGAGACCACCTACCACCTGCCGGTCTTCCGGCATCGCACTTACGCGGCTGACACACTGGACGCGGCGTGCCGTGCTGCTATCGAGGATGACAGTTGGGATATCGCCGAGAAGGATTTCGATTCCTCGGGACCAATTCATATCACCGGCATCTGGAACGGCGCACATGCGGCCTATGCGGGTCCGCCCATCCAGGTCCCGCAGCAATTCGAAGAGCCTGTCCAGCGCCGGGCGCGTCATTTCGAGATCCTGCTCGGACTATTGAAGATCCTGTTCGATGACGTCCGTGCGGCCCGGCCACCGTCGCTCGATTGGCTCGCGCGATCTGCCTGGGCGATTGCCAGAGGAGAAGCCATTCTCGCCGGAGACCCGGATCCTGAAGAGCCGGTCGACCCGCCAAAGCCGTCCCACGTCCTGGTCAGGCTTCAAGAGGATGGTGTGCGCGACGCAATCACGGCGGTGCTCGAAGTCGATCCGAGTTTCAAAGCTGTAGGGCGGGAGGCCGTGACCGACGACGAGGTCCACGCCGCATGCCTGTCCATCGCCACCACGATGGATTTTTCCGACGTGGTGGGAAGCGCCGAATTCCAGGCCGCGCTCTCGGCGATCCGCTCGGCGCATCGTCGACTGACCTCCGATTAATCCTTCTTCTTCCCCAGACATCCCTCAACCTCGCCCGGCCACCGCGCCTGGGTTTCGTCTTATGGAGACAATCCAAATGAACTCCCTTGCTTCCACTAACCAGCCCGCTTCCTCCGGCTTCAAGGTCGATATCTCCCGCGGTGAACGCATCGGACGTGTCTCGTCGGAATGGTTCTCGCGCCCCGACGACGAGCGGTTCCTGTCGCTGACCGAACTCCACGATACCGTTCGATCCCGCGCCGACCGCGCGCATGCACGAACCCTCGAAAGCGCCGCGATCCGCGTCGAGGCGACACGCGACAACGCCGAACGGCTCGAACTCCTCGTCCCTGGTCAGCGCCAGCCGATTGCACCGACCCATTGGAGTTACGGTCAGCTCTGCAGCCTCGTGGGCGCACCCGCCACCTATATGCGCCAGTTACCGGCGCCACTCGCTGCCATCAACCTGCAGCATGGCCTGCTCAATCACCGCGCCGAATTGGTCAAGACGTTAGAATTGGACGATGGTCGGGTTGAACTGCGGGCCGTCACCGGACCGGAATATGGCCGCATCTGGGACCACGAACTGGTCTCGGCAGTGATGAAGATTGCGGGCAATGGGACCGGCGACACGATGTGGAAAGTGCCGGGGGTGCTCGATTGGGCGACCATGACCCACAATCCCTTCGTCGATATCACCAAGGACACCACGACGCTTTATGCCAGCGACCGGGACGTTTTCCTGTTCCTGGTCGACGACACCCATCCGATCGAGGCCGGCCGGTTGCCGAATGGCGAGCCAGATCTCTACTTTCGCGGCTTCTATGCCTGGAATTCCGAGGTCGGCTCGAAAACGCTCGGCATCGCCTCCTTCTATCTGCGAGCGGTCTGCGCCAATCGAAACCTCTGGGGCACGGAGAATTTCGAGGAGATCACCATCCGCCACTCGAAATTTGCCGCCCAGCGGTTCGCGCATGAGGCAGCGCCCGCGCTGACCAGCTTTGCCAATTCGTCGCCTGCGCCATTCATTGCCGGCATCAAAGCGGCACGGGAGCGGATCGTCGCGCGAAAGGATGACGATCGCGAAACCTTCCTGCGCCGGCGTGGATTTTCGAAAGGCGAGACCGGCAAGGTGATCGACATGGTGCTGTCGGAGGAGGGGCGGCCGCCGGAATCGATCTTCGATTTCGTCCAGGGCATTACGGCGCTCGCCCGCACCAAGACCAATCAGGACACGCGCCTGGAGCTCGAAGGCAAAGCAAAGAAGCTGCTCGAAAGCGCCGCCTGACATGTTCATGCGCGCCTGGCTCAGACCCGGCCGCGTCTGCGAACCCGATCGTCGTCATCCCAGAGCCCGGTCAAGTGCCGGGCCTCATTTTGTCTGGAGCACCCCAATGGCTATCCCCAATCATGCCCGTACAAACTTCGACACGCTGCTGCGCGCCGCGTCCGATGGCAATCTTGCTCTCATGGAATGCCTTGATGCCGCGACACGCGAGCCGCGTTACGTGCTCTGCGCCGTCGGCCGCAGTGACGGCGAATACGTCTTCACGCCATTCGGCCATCTCGCCGACGGCAATCCCTACGACGCCTATCTGCCGCCGGACCCAAAAGATCCCGCTGGCTTCATCGTAGGTCCGACCACCTAGACGCTGACGATCGCCGGCATCCTTCAATCTGCGATCATTTCCCACACCCTCACGCCGCAAGTTCTCCTCCTCCCGAAATTCGGAAGAGAGCACTTGGTCAGACCCATTCCCCTCTCATTCGGAGCCTCGACCGATGAATATCATCTCGCATCCTCACACCGTTTCCACCTCTCCGCGTCTTGAGACCAAAACCCGCGCTGACGCACTTATAGGTGCTGCCGGTCGAATCACGTCGCTTCTGGAGCAAGGTAAAGTCGTCACCACAGGCGACCTGCGACAGATCATGATCGAGGCCCTCCGCGGCAGCGACGCCGAGGGCCTCTGGCTCTGGAAAGACGCCTACGAGGCGACCGAGGTCGCTCAGGTCCTGTTTCTCCGCAAGTTCGGCGCGGCGATCATCGCGCGCGTCCATGCGCCGCAGTCGGCGCTTACGATGCTGACGAAGGTGGCAAGGCTCGTGCCGACCCATAGCCGACGCTCCGAGGAGAGCCAGGCGCTGCAGCAACTCTCGACGCCGATGCCACTCGCGTATGTGGCGTCCCGCGCCGCGGGCATCATGGCCGACGATATCGTTCTCGAGCCGTCTGCCGGAACCGGCCTGCTGGCGATCTTCGCCGAGCTCGCAGACGCGCGTCTGGCGCTCAACGAGTATGCGGTCGTGCGCCGCTCATTGCTCGAACAGCTCTTCGCCGGTGTCTCGGTCTCGCAGCACGATGCCGCCCATATCGACGACTATCTCGATGATGCTGTCCGGCCGACCGTCGTGTTGATGAATCCGCCATTCTCTGCGGTTATTCATGTCGAAGGCCGCGTCGCTGACGCCGCCTGGCGGCATCTGACCTCAGCCTTCGCGCGTCTTGCGCCCGGTGGCCGGCTTGTTGCGATCACCGGTTCAAGCCTCACCCCCGACAATCCTGCGTGGCGCGACGACTTCGTCCGGCTGCAGGGGCATGGCACGGTCCTGTTCACCGCGGCGATCGACGGCAGCATCTATGCCCGCCATGGCACGACGACCGAAACGCGCCTTACCGTCATCGACAAAGTTCCGGCAGACGACCCGAAGAGGCTTGTCGCCTCGAAGGGCGTCGCCTCCGATCTGGAAACGTTGCTTGCCTGGATTGAAGGGCTTTCACCGCGCTTGCCGTCGATGGAGACGAACGTCGCTAGCACCCTTCGAACGGTTGCAGTTCGAAAGGGCGCAGGAACTATGCGTTCGCCGGCCGTCACGGCTCCCCTGCATCGCCCAGCCGCCGCCGGTCAGGTTTCTCACATTCCGACGGTCCGCTCGTTGCCTGTCGATGACGAGATTATCGAGCTCAACTACGAATTGCGGGATGCTGTGGCGAAGGACGAGGCGGGCGCAGCCGATGGCATCTACGAGCCCTATCGGCTGCAGGCGATCCACATCCGCGGCACCCAGCCTCACCCCGACAGGCTGGTCGAATCCGTGGCCATGGCCTCGGTCGCGCCCCCGAAGCCAAGCTATCGCCCGCAACTGCCGAAGCGGATCGTCTCCAGCGGCGATCTTTCCGATGCCCAGCTCGAGAGCGTCATCTATGCCGGCGAAGCTCATTCCGGCTATCTCGCCGGCCATTGGATCGTCGACGCCTCCTTCGACAATCTGAAGGCCGTCGCACCCGACACGGAGCATGCCGTTCGTTTTCGCCGGGGATGGTTTCTCGGTGATGGCACGGGCGCGGGAAAAGGCCGCCAGGTCGCGGGCATCATTCTCGACAACTGGCTGAAGGGCCGCCGTCGCCACGTCTGGATTTCCAAGTCAGACAAGCTGATCGAGGACGCGCAGCGCGACTGGAGCGCGCTCGGGCAGGAAAAGCTCTTGGTGACGCCGCTGTCCCGCTTCCGGCAGGGCAAGCCGGTCAAGCTGGAGGAAGGCATCCTGTTCACGACTTTTGCGACGTTGCGCACCGATGAACGCGAGGGCCGGCGATCGCGCGTGCAGCAGATCGTCGACTGGCTCGGCGCCGACTTCGATGGTGTTATCGTCTTCGACGAAGGCCATGCCATGGCCAATGCCGCCGGCGGCAAGACCGAGCGCGGCGACAAGGCGGCATCGCAACAGGGCAGGGCGGGTCTTCGCCTGCAGCGCGCCCTGCCGAGCGCCCGCGTCGTCTATGTCTCGGCGACCGGCGCATCGGAAGTCGAATCGCTCGCCTATGCCGAACGGCTCGGTCTCTGGGGCAGCAGCGACTTCCCCTTCCCGACGCGCTCCGAGTTCATTGCCGCGATTGAAGACGGGGGAGTCGCCGCCATGGAGGTGCTGGCCCGTGACCTCAAGGCGATGGGTCTCTATGCGTCGCGTTCACTCTCCTTCGAGGGTGTCGAATACGAAATCCTCGAACACGAGCTCACCGAGGAACAGGTGCGCATCTACGATTCCTATGCTGAGGCGTTCCAGGTGATCCACAACCATCTGGACGCTGCCATGGAGGCCTCGGGCATCACTGGTGCGACCAGCGCGGCCGGCAAATCCGTCACGCTGAACAAAAATGCCAAGGCTGCTGCGCGTTCAGCCTTCGAAAGCTCCAAGCAGCGCTTCTTCAATCATCTCCTGACCTCGATGAAGACGCCGGCTCTTCTCAGAACGACTGCAGCAGACCTGGAGGACGGACATGCGGCCATCGTCCAGCTCGTTTCAACCGGGGCAGCGCTGACCGAGCGCCGGCTGGCACAGATCCCGACCGAGGAATGGGGCGATCTGCAGGTCGACGTGACGCCGCGGGAATATGTCATCGACTACCTGATGCACTCCTTCCCCGTGCAGCTCTTCGAGGAATTTTCCGACGCTGACGGCAATCTCAGCTCCCGGCCCGTGCACGACGCCGACGGCAACCCTGTGATCTGCCGCGAGGCAGAACGGCGCCGGGACGAGCTCGTCGAAACGTTGGGCAGCCTGCCGGCGATCCCGACCGCTCTTGATCAGATCGTCCAGCACTTCGGAACGAGCCAGGTCGCCGAGATCACCGGTCGCTCCCGCCGCATCGTCCGCCGCGAGGACAGCAGCTCTATTGGCCGCTATGCCGTGCAGAACCGGCCGGGCAGCGCCAATCTCGACGAGGCTCGCGCCTTCATGGATGACGAGAAAGGCATTCTTGTCTTCAGCGACGCCGGCGGGACCGGTAGATCCTACCATGCGGATCTTGCCGCCAAGAACAAGCGCCTGCGTCTTCACAATCTTCTCGAAGCGGGATGGCGCGCCGACGTGGCGATCCAGGGTCTCGGGCGCAGCCATCGCACCAATCAGAAACAGCCGCCGCGCTTCCGGATGATCGCCACCAACGTCAAGGCAGAGCGGCGCTTTCTGTCGACCATTGCCCGGCGTCTCGACACGCTTGGCGCCATCACCCGGGGCCAGCGCCAAACCGGCGGGCAGGGGATGTTCCGCAGCGAAGACAATCTCGAATCCCAATATGCCCGCGACGCGCTGCGGCAGTTCTATGGGTTGCTGCAGGCCGGCAGGATTGAAGGCTGCTCGCTTGACAGGTTCGAGAGCATCACCGGCCTGTCGCTGACGTCGGAAGAGGGCGGGCTGAAGAATGAGTTGCCGCCCATCCAGACATTCCTCAATCGCATGCTGGCGCTGACCATCGCGATGCAGAACGTGCTGTTCGAGGCCTTCGAGCAGTTGCTAGCCGCGTGCATCGAAGGGGCGATCGCCGCCGGGATCTACGACAAGGGCCTGGAGACGATCGCCGCCGACAGCATGACGGTCACTGAGCGCCGGCTGATCTATACACATCCGGTCACCGGCGCGCAGTCGCACCTGCTGACGATCGAGCGGAGGGATCGCAATGCGCCGATGCTGCTTCATGATGTGCTGACTCTCTTCAGGCAGGATCCACGCGCCAAGCTGATGATCAACGGCAAGTCGGGCCGGCCAGCGGTGATGGTGCCGACCCGCTCGATCATGCTGGACGACGGTTCTGTTCAGGCGCGCGTCTCACTGATCCGGCCGATGGACGAGCTGCGCTTCGAAGTCCGGCAGCTCGAAGAGACGTCCTGGGAGGGGGCTGACGAACAGGTCTTCGCCCTTGCCTGGGAGGCCGAAGTCGCGGCCGTGCCGGAATTCTCGACATCGGTAATGCATATCGTCAGCGGACTGCTCCTGCCGATCTGGAAACTGCTGCCGCAGGATTTCTGCCGCGTGCGGCGCCTGCAGACGGATGACGGTGAGCGCATCGTCGGCCGTGTCGTCGCGCCGGATCGTTTGGCCGGCCTTTGCCGCAACTTCGGGATCGACCAGACCATGGTGATCGCCCCGGAGCAAGCATGGGCGGCACTGATCGACGGATCCTCGTTCATCGGTCTTGCCGGCGACATGACGCTCCGCCGGGTGCGTGTGATGAACGAGTACCGCGTCGAGCTCATCGGCTTCATCGACGGCATGCGTGACTGGCTGCGGTCGGTCGGCCTGTTCTCCGAGATGATCAGTTGGAAGCTGCGTTTCTTCGTGCCGATCACTGACGAGGGGCCGGGCATTCTGTCGAAGCTGATGCAGCGTCACCGCCTCATCGACATTGCGCGCCGGTCGTAACGGAGGCCTGCCATGCTTTCCGCCTCCGATCTGGCGGACCGTCTCGCGCAAAACGCCGAGTCGGTCTGCCGCCACTATCTCTCCGCCGGCCGCCGGGCCGGCAATTACTGGCTCGTCGGCGACGTCGCCAACAACAAGGGCCGGTCTCTTTACGTGCATCTGATCGGCCCGCGCGCCGGCCGCTGGACGGACGCGGCGACCGGCCAGTTCGGCGATCTGCTCGATCTTGTCCGCGAGACCTGTGGCCTCGTCGATTTCCGCGACGTTGCCGAGGAGGCGCGTCATTTTCTCAGTCTGCCCCACCCCGAACCGGTGTCGGCCCGCAGGACCCGCGGCGGTGATGCCTCTCCGGTCGAGCGGCCGACGGCTGAACGGGCACGGCGGCTGTTTCGAATGACGCAGCCGTTGGCGGGTACGCTCGCAGACACCTATCTGCGTGAACGTGGTATTCTGCGGGCATCCACCCATGGCGCGCTCCGTTTCCACCCGTCCTGCTACTATCGCGATCTCGTGACGGGCCGGACGACCAGTTATCCGGCATTGGTCGCAGCCGTGACGGACGCCGCCGGAGCGATCACCGGCGTCCACCGCACCTATTTGTCCTCGGGGCTCGACCCGGATGGGGTCGGCAAGGCCAAGTTGGACGATCCCCGCCGCGCGCTGGGCGGGCTGCTCGGCAATGGCGTTCGCTTCCGCTTTCCGGTAAATGCGCCTGTGCCGGTCCTGGCGGCGGGCGAAGGCCTCGAAACCATGCTGTCGCTCTCGCATGTGCTGCCCGGCATGCCGATGGCGGCGGCGCTCACGGCCAATCACCTCGCTGCCTTCCGCTTCCCGCCCGGATGCCTGCGCATCTATATCGCGGCCGACGCTGATGCGGCGGGCCGGCATGGGATCGAGGGATTGAGCAGACGGGCTCAGGAGTGCGGGGTCCTGCCGCTGGTGCTGTCGCCCGAACTTGGCGACTTCAACGAGGATCTGCGCTGGCTGGGTCCCGACCGGCTGACCGCCAGCCTGCGGGCTCAACTCACCCCGGAAGACGCGATGGCTTATCTGCCCGCATGAGGCCGGAAGGGGCCGGTGGGCGGGGCCGGCGGCTTTGGTGAAGCACGGTCCGAGGATGCCTCCTGGGTGGGCGCGCCCGCGGGCCTGCCGAGAGGCGACCCTTACCACGCGGGCCTCCGGGCCTTCAGCGGGTCAGTCGGGTTTCTTCCCCTGCCGGTCGCAGGGCGACTCGGCATTCCTCGCGAAGCAAGAAACCCTTCTTCCGCCGCCCGGCGCTTCGCTGGGCCGCTGCGCTTTGCTTGCGGTTCCGGCCTCGGCCCGCGTGACCGGGTTGCCGTCAGGCCGCGAGAGGCGCGGCCCAGCGAACGGAGATCATCATGAACCTGATCCTTAACCCCGACGATACCTTCGAGCCCCACCACGCTTCGTCTCCCACCGACCGCTTCATCTATGAGATGCAGGTCTTCGGCTATCGCCCCTTCCAGGACGAGCCCGATCCACGGCCATTGCCGGAGGAGCCGCAAGTCCAGTCGGCCATCACCGCGATCTTCGACGGCTTCACCGAAATGCTCGGCGACACCCGGCTGGAGCCCGATCTCGAAGACCTGTTCTGGTCGATCCCCAACCTCTTCCATCGCGCCGGCGAGCGCATCCAGCGCGAACTCGACCGCAACGAGGAGGCGCAGCGTACCGGCCAGCGCGCGCAGGACGGCTCGGAGGTGAAGAGCGTCGAACTCGAACGCCTCATTGCCGAAGGCATCACGCTCTTGGAGCGCCGTAACGCGTTCGAGTTCATGCGCGACTATTCGGCCGACCTGTTCGAGGCACAGACCGGTTCGTCCTGGCGTCCGCGCACCGGCTCCAAGGTCAACCACGCCAACATGACGGCGGCGATGATCGATAGCAGAGATTTCCTGTCCGCCCGTCGCCGCGCCGAGACCGAGGTGCTGATCCCGGCCGGCACCAAGATCGCGTTTTCTGGCGGTATGGACTATAACGACCACGAACTGATCTGGGCGAAGCTCGACCAGGCGCATGCCAAGCACCCTGATATGGTGCTGCTGCACGGCGGCTCTCCGAAGGGCGCCGAGCGCATCGCCGCCTGCTGGGCCGAGGCCCGCAAGGTGACGCAGATCACCTTCAAGCCGAACTGGACGAAACACGCCAAGGCCGCGCCCTTCCGGCGAAACGACGACATGCTCTCCGTCATGCCGGCTGGCGTCATCGTGTTTCCCGGCTCGGGTATATCAGGCAACCTCGCCGACAAGGCACGTCGCCTTGGTATCCCGGTCTGGCAGAAGACAGGAGACGGCGCGTGAGCGCCATTTCTTGAAAATATGGAAAACATGGAGTATATGGAAACCGAAGCGGAGACCATATCGATGAAGCAGTTCACGACAGGCGATCTCAACAAACAAGTCGGCGACGTCACCGATGCGGCAAGCCGCGAGCCGGTCGTTCTCACCCGTCACAACAAGCCGCGTTTTGTGCTGATGAGCTACGAGCATTATGAGCGCATGCGCACCGGTGGCGATCCGCGCCGTGCCTATCATATCTCTGAAATGCCCAACGAGCATGTCGCACTGTTCGACGAGGCGCTCGATCGGTTGGCGCGCGGCGAAGGCTACGACGATGAGCCGTGAATTCCGCCCCGGTGAGGTCATCTCCTATCCCTATCTCTGGGCATGGCAGCAGCAGCGCGGCGAGACCGAGGGGCGCAAGCAGCGCCCGGTCTGCGTCGTCATCGCGATCCGTGGCACTAGCGACGGAAACACGCATCTGGCGCTTCTGGCCATCACCACCCAGCCGCCGCAGGCAGGCCGGAGCGCTCTCGAAATCCCTGATATCGAGCGCAAGCGCGCCGGCCTTGGCGACTTGAAGCAGAGCTGGATCATGGTCGACGAGTACAACTACGATATCGTCGAGCGCTCCTGGTACATCGAGCCCGATCAGGACATCCTCGGCCGCTTCAGCAAGTCCTTCATGGTGAAGATTGCCGGCATGTTCGCTGAGGCGCGGAGCCGATCCGGCCGAGTCAACCGCCTCGATTGAGGCGTGCCGGCATCCCGGGTGTGTCTTCCGCCGTTGGGTATCGCTGGCGCGCCGTCGATGCTCAATGCCGACCCTGGCAGCGTCGGCTGGCAGGCTGCCGGCCGTTCTCGACCGATCTTGGCACCTCTCCATCACCGGACGCCGGAGCAACGCCCCGAAATCATGCCCGGTCACCCACAAGAGCTTCAGTGCAACTGAAGTCCCGTCAGGGTGGATGGCAATTCGAATGCAGCGTTGACCGAAGCGGTCTGTGCAGACGGCGATAGGCTAGGTCGGGCGGATCAGACGCATCTAGTTCAGCCCATTGACAGCGAGAGTGCATTGACCTGAACGCCGGCAATGCCCGACACGAGCGCTGCACGTCCGGCGGGCCGCAAACCGGTCGCCACGACAGGACTCCCGCCGACGTCGCACTCAGAGACCATTCCCGTTCTTCATGTCGCCTTTCTAAGGGACCGGCCGCGACCAGCGTCAACCCGCAAGGGGTTCCCCTGCGCTGCGCTCCGGTGACGCCTGCGGCGCGGCCCCTTCTTCGGGCGCCATCGGGAATGGTCCCGATGCAACGAAGGAGACACCACCATGGCTACCACGATCGCAACCCTCACCGAAAAGACCGACGGCACACTCGAAGGCATCTTCGCCACCATCCGCGTCAACGCCCCGATCGCCCTCGTCCCGAACGCCAACAAGGCGAGCGAGGAAGCCCCGGACTACCGCATCATCCACCGCAAGACCGGCTTCGAGATCGGCGCAGGCTGGAACCGCATCTCCCGCCAGACCGGCGAGGAGTACATCTCTACGAAGCTCGAAGCACCCGAAATCGGCGTGATCTTCGGCAACGTCGCCCCCGCCCCCGGTGGCGAGCCCGGCAAGAAGGTCATCCTCTGGAACAGCCCGGCCTGAACCGGACCGCCGGCCCCGAAATCGGGGCCGGCGTCCTCATTCCAAAGGAGGCCGCCATGAGCCGCTACACGATCACTGTCACCCGAACCGCATCCCGCCACGCTGACCCGGATGCCACTATCGGCTACGACCGCCCGCTTCAGACGTTCTTCCTCCAAGCATTTCCGGACGCGGATGGCGAGGATCTTGAACTCTGGCTGGGCAGGGAGTTCCGGGAGTTCGAAACACTGTCGCAACTGAGGACCGCGGCAATCGCACGCGGTTTCGACTTCATACCCTTGGCGTCCGGCATTCTTCACAAGCTGCTGGACGACCATGCCCGCGAAGCGCATCACGCGGTCAGCGACACGATCATCCAGGATCTCCTTGAGCGGACGTCCGCGCGCTGATGCAAATTCAGAACGGAAATAGCCCGGCACGGCGCCGGACTATTTTTTTGCTTGTCTGGCAAGATTACTTGTTCAGCGCATCCTTGAGAGCCTTGGCTGGCGTGAACGCCAGTTTTTTCGCGGCGGCAACCTTGATCGTCGCGCCAGTCGCGGGATTGCGAGCCTCGCGCTCCGGCGTTTCTTTGACTTTAAACTTGCCGAAGCCGGGGAGGGAGGTCTCGTTGCCGGCCACCGCCGCCGCGGTGATCGAGGCGATGACCGCCTCGACGATGGCTTTTCCCTGAACCTTTGTAAGGCGGTGCTCGCCTGCAATCTTGTCGGCGATTTCATTGGTGGTGGTCATTTCATGTCTCCGCATCGTGTTTGACCCGGAATCCCTGCCATCGCCATCAGGAACTGTCATCGACACGCTGCTGCAAATGGCCGGAAACTCCGGGATCTCCACAGTTATTCACGTGCGACAGGTCAGATGACCCGAAGACGGGCATCGAGCCCGCCTTCGGTTTCGGGTGCGATACGGAGAGGAAATGTCTGCTCAGTCCGTCCGAGGATGTCATGGGTGCATGACGGCATCAAGGACGAGCGGTGCCCCCAATTTTGCCTCCGCTCCGGTTCCCTGCGCTCCGACAAAATCGGCTCCCCCACTCGCCGGCTCCGCCGGTCGCTGGCGCGATCCTTGACCCCGCCACGCCCCCATGACCGCGCGCGTCGTCTTTCACAAACGTCAAGGAGACGACGATGCTTCTGGAACAATACATTGAAGAGCTTTGCCTCGAACTGCGCGAAGCAATCGACCCGGCCGAACGCCGCGAAATCGAATCCGAGCTGGAGCTAGCACGCGCCGAACTGGCCGTGATCACCGCAGAGCAGGAAGGCGCAATCGACGCCGAGCCACCCTTCTGAGGGAGGCCTTTGCCATGTCGCCTGGTGTGATGCGCCGGGTCGACCGGCGCGTCACGCCCGAAGCATCGCTTGGCCGTCCCTCCATCCGTCATCGATCAAGCAATCACCTCTCGCGGTAAACGTGATCTCGGGCCGTAGCCGCGCCTCCGCTTCTGCCGCAGGAGTTGGAGGAAGAGCCCAACCGCTTCCTCTTCCGTCTCGAAATGATGGATCAGTCTTTGGCCTCTGGCACCGATGCGGCCCCATCGGCGGATCAGACAGGCTTCGCCGAACAGGTTGTGCTCGATCGACATCGCATAGTAGCGCGCCATGTTCTTCCTGGCGTCCGTGCGTTCGACATAGAGCTGGTAGCGCTGCGCGATCATGGAACACAGAATCGGACACGGAACTCTTTGCGTCCAACGACATATTTGAATCGGCCGGTGTTGATTGATTCACGGCGATGATGATTGGTGGATGACCCGGGCGAGCCGCTTGCGGCGGACGGTGCTATTCACTTTCGCTCACGGAGTCCGCAGGCGGTCTCCGCCCATTCGGGTCACGCCCCTCTCGCGGTTGCCGCGCCCTAGCGCGATTGTCGGGCGTCAGGGGAAGCGGAAAGACTGCAGGGCCGGCTGCGCTCGGCAAGCGGTCACGGCGCCTGCCGGCGCCGTGGTCTATCTCTCTCTGACTTCCTATTGTCGCATTCGCCCCGGCGGCCTCAAGGACATCGCGGCCCCTCCAATTTTTCCGCCGCGCCGCTGACGCGACACGACGAAAAAATCGGTTCCTCCGCTCGCCGCCGCTGGCGGTCGCTAATCGCGATCCTTGACCCCTTGGGTCGCCAATGCGGGCGCCTTTTCGTCAGAACGAAAAGGAGGCTTCTTATGTCTGATTTCAACTTTCTCATGTTCTATGCCAAGCTCGCTGGCTTCAAGCTTCTCGTGAGCGCAAACCGTATCGGTTGCGAGGATGAATTCTCAAAGACGCTCCACGACCGCCTGCTGGCCGGTCTCGATGCAGCGATCGACTCGACGCGCCACATCATGGATCTGCAGCGCGAGCTGCTTTCTGGAGATGATCCAGACGGCATGATCTCGTGCGAGCTTCAAGGTGCGGAAGAAATCCTCGCCCGCTGCAGGATTGTCCTGCTGGATGAGTTGGAGATCGATTTCGACACCCACGAATATCGGGTCGACGGCGGCGAGTGGTATAACGCACTGTCGGCAGACTGCGACGGCATCGAGATCAGCTATCCGACGACCGTCTCTGTGAGCGATACGGAGATCGGTCCCCTCGCTACGATCATCCGTGATATTGCGCGCGAGACCGGCATCGCCATCAGCGTTGCGCGCGTCGTCTACGATTGAGGTTGCAGGGCGAGAGGCGGCGGAGCCGCCTCTCGCCTTTCGTCTTTTGCGTTGGCTTGACCGCTTGCAGGCATCGAGCCTGCGCACGGTTTTGAGGAGAAAGACTTGCCGCCTCTCCCCTCAAACTCCCCTCTCCCTGTGGTGCGGGTCGAGACCCGCCCGGCCTTTCGGGCCGGTTAAGCGGACGCTGCCGCGACTTCCCCAAACAAGACGGAGAGGACGAGTACCTTGCGCTACGCCCTCATGCTTCGGGCATTCGCTCCAGGTGCTCGTCCTCTCCTGCGGGGCGCTCGCCGTCTCATCGTTCGCATGTCGTTGATACCCGTCACCTCCGGTGACGGTTCTCTCGACTGCTCACGACGACGGCTCGCTTCAGCATCTTCTAACCAATCGGCCTGGCCACCGTGCTGTTCCTCGGGCGCGGATCACAGGCCATAGCCTGTGATCGCTGTTGCTTTGTCTGACGACTCGCAACAGCATCGGCGCCTCGGGCACGGTGGCCAGGCCGATTGGTTAGAAGATGGCAGGATAGGCTATTGGTATACCATTAGCCGTTTCGCCCGAGGGGCGATCGCCTCAAAGGCGAGCGAGGGTTTCCCGGTCTTTCATTTCTCAAACGAAACAAGGCCATGAGGGAGAGACGTCGAGCCGGTAGGAGGGGAGGCTGGGAGCCGGCTCTTTGGGGCAAGAGTCTCCGGCCGCTGTGAAATGCAGCAGCATCTAGGAGATCAGGCGCTTGCGCTAATCGGCGAATGGGCGAACCCGTCGATAGGTGGTTCGCCGATTGGACCGGCTTGCGAATGTGCGAATAGGCGAATCCGTGCATATGTGAATAGGTGCGTCACCGTTTGGGCGTATCGGTACGTCGGCGAATGAGTGGAGCAGTGATTGGGCCATCGGGTGAAACGGCAGATCGGCGAAGCAGCAAATCCGTGAAATGGTGAGACACCGATCCGGCGAATGCGTGTTTAGGCGATCCCGTTAATCAGCGAATCGGTGAATACGCAGATCGCTCAATGGGTGTTTGCGTGGGCGCGCGATTGGGCGGCTCAGCGAACAGCTCATTCTGCGAACAGGCATTTGAGCGATCCGGCGCATCGGTGAATGAGGGATTCACCCATTTCGCGAAACGGTGAAAGCGCGTCCCCGCGGTCTGCGTCTTTGGACATTCCCTCAATTGGCAAGGTTATAATCGCAATCCTGGTTGCTGCGGTTTTCGCAACAACCAAGACGGCGACAACATGACTTCGGCAACGCCTCTATTGAAACCGTCAGCGTTAGCGGGGCCAACTGAGCGACGTGATCAACCGAGCATCTACATATCTACCACGGACCCCGACATGTCTAAGTATCAGGCTTTTTCCCGCTTGAGCAAGCCATCTGCTACTGATAAAATTATACCGGAGTATAAGTTATTCATTCGGTCAAAGCTGCGGACCAGGCGGTATTCAGTTTCTTCAAGAATGGGGTTTGACACTGATACACAATCGATCCCTCCTGACGAAAGAATGGTACAAGGTGCCATTTTCAGCGGACTGCCCGGGCTGTGGTGCACAGACGCGGTCCGCCGCTGTCGTGGTTGGCCCTTCGAGTTTGTTGGGTGACGCAGGGTCCGCGCCGGGATGCGAAATACTGGTGAAGTCCCACGGGCCACTTGATGCATTCGCATTCGTCGAGGCGCTGGGCGGCCAGACCGAAAATGTTGAGCGATCCGTCGTCAATCGCTTCCATAGCGCCTTCGCTTTTCTGGGCGGCCAATTGACATCGATTTGCGAACACTGCGCAGAAAATCTTCCACCCGCTGCAATCCGCTCCGCGGTCATGAACGGCTTTGTTCGACTTGGCCAAGAGCGCCTTCTAGTGAATGAGCGCTTGCTACTCTTTGCCTCTGACGCGGTGCTGACGGAGTTTTGTGGGGAGACCTCTATAGAGGAAAGCGCAATGCGCGATCCGGATTATGCACTCTTGCTAGTCTGCGACACGGAAAGCGAAATCGGCGAAACCGGCACGATCGAACTCTGGCATAGCGTTGCACGTGATGACTACACCATCGTGGTCAAAGGCCACGAGGGCCGCGAGATGTTGCGCGACGCCTTCAACGATGACCTGAAGGACGTCGTGACAACCATCTTCGACCTCGGTTTGATGCTCACCCAGCTTCACCTAGCTCAGCCATCCTCACCCTATTGCGGGCTTGCCCGCGATCTTTTTCTCGAAGCCCTCGAAAATGCCGGTTATCGGCAGGCAAGCTAGAAAGCAACACTATGCGGACTTTCACGAAGCTCTTCGGATCTCTGGCGGCGATTACTGTGCTGGCCGGATGTGCTCATCAGGTTGAGGGGCCGCGACCACAGCCGCGGGCGCCGTTTGCGTATCTCAGCCTCACAGCTTGCAAAGCCTATCGGGACAACATCGTCGAATGCGTGCTGGAATATGGCACCGAATTCGGACGCCAGCGTCTTGGTCCCGTCCAGGAGAGGGGCCTGTCGATTGCCGACGATGGCCAACGCTACCAAGTCGAGTCCTGCTATCAGGTGACGAGGATACAACCGGAATTGCCCAATTTCGTGTGCCGAATCTCTGTCGCCCGATCAGGTGCGGATGCTGGTTCGGTCCTGGTCAAGGGCGGGACGGCCGTACGTCTCGCCCGCATTTTGGGTGACCGCGAACAGCTCCAGTATCGCTGGAACCCAGACAAATGGTCACGCCTACGCGATTGATTCTTCTCGGGAAACCGTCGCTCCTACCTTTTGCCACGACGGCATAATTACACTCCAGTTAAATTTTTGGGTTGATTTCCGTGGAGGAATGCAGTTCAAATTCTTATACCGCAGTATAATTTGCACTGGTTCAGCCATGGAACGCGTCCCGCTTTCGCCTGAAAACAGACCGCACAACACACGGTCGCGAAGCGCACTGTGGATCGCCGGAACATCGGCCTTATTACTTACAGGTTTTGCCTCCGGCTCAGACGACAGCAGCGGTCATATTAGTTCGGGAATATCGCCACAGGTCGATCATCGTTCGAGCGGCATTGAGCCGAAGGCGGACAAGGTCGCGGTCCTACCGCCACCAAATCCGGCGTCATCTGGTTTTGTTGCTTCGTCGCAGGATGTGCCGACGATCGATTCCACCAACTTCGACGAGCGATTTAACGGACCGATCGTTGAAGATCTGTTCCGATCCAGCGCTGCCCCCTTGGATGTGATCGAAGGGTCGGACAGGGCTGGGCGATCATCCGGAGATGCGGCTGGCAGCACGAATGCACGGCGCGACAGCGCCGTGCATTCGCTTATCAGCGTCTACGCGCACGATCAGTCGTCCGGTCCTCCGATCAACGACCCGGCAACTGACCCTCAGATCGATGTCAGCGCGACGCCGACACAGGCCCGTCCCAGTCTTCTATCCGGAGTCCCGGAGGGCTATGCCAGGCTCGCACTGACAATCGCCGGAAAGGAGGACGTTGACCCGAATTGGGTGCTTTCGGTCATGCGAGCCGAGAATGCCAGTTTCGATCCACGCCTCGTCAGCCCCGCCGGCGCCGTCGGATTGATGCAGGTTATGCCGCGGATCGGTGATGCTTTCGGTGCGACTGATCTGACCGATCCCGAACAGAACATCCGCGCGGGCACGCGGTTTCTTCGCGTTCTGATCGCCAAGTACAGAAATCCTGTGCTGGTCGCTGCCGCCTATAATGCAGGCGAGCCCAACGTGGACCTTCGCCATTCCCTGCCGTTGATCCGCGAAACCGCCGACTACGTCACCCGTGTCGTCGGGTATTACACCGGCACAGCGGCCACGCCGATTGTCTCGCCCACAACCCGAACTTCGGCGAATGTTTCCAGCTCGCCGCGCCACAGTGGGCCTGCCGAGCGGGCAAAATCCCCCATGCTTGTTTTCTCAGCCGCAACGCCGATCCCGCCAGACGTTCGTCCTCAACATGAGGAGGAGCGGAAGAACACCGGTGGGCCGGTCAAAATTGTCAAGGAAGAGGTGTTTAGATGAATCCGATCGCGTTGGCAGTCCAGACGGCCATTCTCTACAGCAGCGTTGCCTGGTCCTCCATGGCCAGGCGAAAATGGCTCGGCAACGCCGCTATCGTGGTTGCCGCGAGCTTGATCCTGCTCATCAGTCAATACGAGCCGGCAGCGGCGCAAAACCTCGATCGTCTGCAACAGGCGGCAGATCGCCTGGTGCAGTTCTTCACCGGCCCGTTCGGTCGATCTGTCGGAGCAATCGCTTTCATCGGCATGTTTCTCGCCGCTGCCTTCGGATACTGGTCCTGGGGCGCCCTCCTGCGCGTCGCCGGTTGCCTTGCCGGCATGTTTGCCGCAGCCGAGCTCGTCGACTTCCTCGCCGGCGGGGGAGCATGACCATGGCGGCAGGAAACGACGCTGACGGTGGTGACGACTATATCGAATCCTATCCCGTCATCCTCGCGCTGACCCGCCCGCCGACGGTCATGGGGATTCCCTACACCTATTTCCTCGCTGAGTGCTTCGTCTCGCTGATGGCCTTCATGATCCTTGGATCCATCCTCTGGTTTCCGGTCTCGTTCGTCGTCCTGCACGGCATTCTCTATGTGCTCACCGTCAAGCTCGACCTCTGGTTCTTCGAGATTGTCGGACGCCTCAGCATGTGTGGCGTCAACCCGCTTGGCCGGAAGCTCGGTGGTGGCGTCAGAACCTACGGGGTGTGAGCGATGAACACGATGGCGAGATCGCTGAAAGGCAGTCTATCGAAGGGTTGGGAAATTTTCGCGGATCGCCGTGTCGCAACCCACGTCCCTTTCTATGTGCCGATCGAAAACGGCATCATTCGCCTGAAGAACGACTGCCTCGTCTCGACCCTGAAGCTCACCGGCTTTTCTTTCGAGACCGCCGATATCGAAACGATCAACATGCTGCAGCGGCAGCGTAACGCCGGCTTCCGTGCGATCTCCTCGATCGGCAGCTTCGCACTCTATACGCATGTGGTCAGACGTAAGGTCGCGCCGTCGTTGCCGTCCGTCTTCGCCGATCCCTTTATGCAGCGCCTCGATCACGTTTATCAGGCCAGCATCTCGAAGAACGAGATGTTCGTGAACGACACTTATGTTTCCCTCGTCGTGCGCCCAATGTTCCGGAAGGGCTCGGCGCTTTCCCGCCTCATGGGCGCCGGCGGCACGATCGTGCGCAAGGAACAATTCCGGGCAATGCGCGACAAGCTGATCGAGGCGACGCGGGCACTGGAGAAATCGCTTTCCGTCTATGCCCCGAAGGTTCTGCGCGACGTGCAACGCATACAGGTTGACGTCGGCGACAACAGGACGATCTTCCGCGACGTCTCAGAAGACATGGTGATTGACGAAGCAGCCCGCAAAGTCTGGTTCTCCGAACAATGCGAGTTCTTTTATACGCTCCTCAATGGCGGACGCGTCCGGCCGATCCGGCTTGGAAACATTCCGATCGACGAGATGTTGCCGGCCCGCAGGACATCGATCGGCAACCGCGTCATTCACCTGCAAGGCGACAGATCGGACGACGATCGTTACGCGGCGATGGTCTCTCTTAAAGAATATCCGCCAGAGACCGGTGCCGGTATGCTCGACTATGTCCTTAAACTGCCATTCGAGCTGGTGCTGACCCAGTCGATGTCCTTTGTCGACGATATGACGGCGCGTAGCCGGATCGAACGGCTGGACCGCCAGATGACGAAGGCCGACGAAGGCGGATCGAGTGTTCAGGCCAACCTTGACATCGCTCGGGACGAACTTGCCCGCAAACGGGTCGCTTTCACCGAGCATCATCTCACCGTGATGCCGATCGCGAAAACCACAGCCCAGCTTGACGACGCGGTCGCCCTGATCGGCAACGAACTTGGCGCACTCGGCGCCTCCTATGTCCGCGAGGACCTGAATGCGGAGCCCGCCTACTGGGCGCAACTGCCTGGCAACCAGGCCTACATCGCGCGCCGCGCACTGATCTCAACGCTGAACTGCGCCGGCTTAAGCAGCTTTCACGCCTATCCCTATGGCAAACCCGACGGCAACCACTGGGGGCCGGCGATCACGATCTTCGAGACGACGTCAGGCACGCCCTTCTTCTTCAACTTCCACCAGGGTGACGTCGGGCACACGACCGTTTTCGGCCCGACCGGGTCGGGTAAGACCGTCATCATGTCCTTTCTTATCCTGCAGGCCTACCGCGTTAGTCCCCACCTGAAGACGATCGTCTTCGACAAGGATCGCGGCCTCGACATCATGGTGCGGGCGGCGGGCGGAACCTACATGACGCTGGAGCCCGGCCAGCCGTCAGGTTGGAACCCGCTGCTGCTCGAGGATACTGAGGAGAACTGCGTTTTCCTCTACGGGCTCCTGAGCTTCATGCTGAAGCCGTCTAAGGAAGGCGAAAGCCTGACGCCGCAAGAAGAATCAATCATCCGCAATGCGATCAAATCCGTCCTCAAGACGAAGGACAGGTCGTACCGCCGTCTTTCGTCGTTGCGCGCACTGCTCGCCGGCAGCGAGAGGACCGAGGGCAGCCTGATCGCCCGGCTCGACAAATGGGTCGACAAGGGGCCTTACGCCTGGCTCTTCGACAATGCCGAGGACAATCTTGATATCTCGCGACCGATGATCGGCTTCGACATGACGTCGATCCTCGACGATCCGACGGTGCGCACCGCAGCCCTTCTCTACATGTTTCACCGGCTGGACGAGATCTACGACGGCAGGGCGCCGATCATCAATCTGATGGATGAAGCCTGGAAGCTGCTCGACGACGACGAGTTCAAGCGCACCATGAAGGACTACTTCAAAACCATCCGAAAGCGGAACGGTCTCGTCATCTTCGGCACGCAGTCGGCCGACGATGTGGTGCGCTCCAGCGTCAGCCGGACGATCATCGAACAGACATCGACGAACATCTTCTTTGCCAATCCGAAGGCGGATGAAGGCTCCTACATGGATCACTTTGGCCTGTCGCGGGCAGAGTTCGAATGGGTGAAGAACGGCGATCCGAGCTCGCGTTTCATGCTGATCAAGCAGGCAAAGAACAGCGTGATCGCCCGCGTGGACATGTCTCACATGCCGGACTTCATCAAGGTGCTGTCCGGTCGCGAGGAGACGGTCCGCGAGGTGGAGATGCTGCTCGACGAATATGGCGACGATCCAAAAAACTGGCTGTCGAAATTCTGCGACTGGGATGGGGTGGCGGTCGATGAGCAACGCAAAGCGTCTTGAGAGAGCCGCGGCCGGCGCTTTCGCCATCGTCGCACTTTTCGCCGGAACCGCGGGCCATGCGCAGCTACCGGTGATCGACAACGCTCGGCAAAAGATCCAGCAGGCGACCCTGAACTGGTATCAGTCCTATCAGGCCGATACTCGCAAGGTCAAAGGTGCCTCGGGCGGCACGACCGATAGCTTCGCGCCCGGTCAGGGTTCGGGGGCGCCCGCCGATTGCTCGGCCGACGGCATGGGTGGAAACGCTGCACCGGCTGCGCCAGCCCAGCGGACGCCGAGCCAGCAGGAAGTCGCCAGCATGGTCGAAGAGGAGGCGATCCGGCAGGGTGTCGATCCGAATTTCGCACTGGCGATCGCCGAGCAGGAGTCCCGCTTCCGCCAATCGGCACGGTCGGCGGTCGGCGCCACCGGTGTCATGCAACTGATGCCGGGTACCGCCGCGCAGCTCGGCGTCAACCCCTATGACACGCGCGACAATATTCGCGGCGGCGTCAAATACATCAAGCAGCTCCAGGGGATGTTCGGCGACCGCTACGACCTGATCGCCGCCGGCTACAATGCCGGCCCCTATCGGCTGTCGCTGCAGAACGGCCAGATTCCCAACATTCCGGAGACCCAGGACTACGTCAAAAAGGTCTCTGCTTATTATGCCCGCAACAAGGCTCAGAATGGCGATCGGACGCCAACGGAGGCCCCAACCGAGACCGAAACCGCCAGCTACGGGAATGGCTGCGGCGAGCAGTTGAAGAAGGCCGTCGACCGCAACACGCAGGCGCAGGTCGAGCGAGGTTCGGTGTGGAACGATCTGCTTGGAAAATCCATCGCAGCGAACCAGCAATATCTCCAGCGCCTGCAGGCGGGGCTGCAATCGTCGTCGGCAAGCCTGCGCGGCAGTGGTGGTGGAAATTCCGGAGATCACGACGGCTCGCTTGTCATGGCCGAGATTCGGTGCCCGACCAACATCATCGACACCGGTGGCACGCGCTGTTTTGCCGTGCCGACCTCTGCCACCACCGAACAAATCCAGCGCTGGCTGTCCGACCTGCAGGATGAGGCGCGCAGCAATGGCACGGTTGCGACCTTCACGGCGATGCAGGATCCAGCACTCGGCCTCGTCACGGTCGTCGATTCCCGGCCGACAGCAAACTGAACAACGAAGTGAGGTTAGGCATATGAAGACAGCAGTGATCGCACCGGCATTCGCCATCCTACTCGTCTCACACGCACATGCGCAGGTCCCCGTCAAAGATTCGGAGAACATCTCCATCAGTCAGGACATTAAGCGCCTGTCCTCCGAGATCCAGCAGGACACCTCCGTCGTCAAAGACAACACGACGAAAACCCTTCAAGCGATCACCGGAGACCGGACGCAGGATGCCAGCCAGTTTGCAAAGCTCGCGACCGGCAATGGCTTCAGCATGGGACAGGCGCCAGACTTTAGCACGGTGCTATCGAGCAACGCCGCAGTGTTCGGTGGGATCGGCGGCCAGTTCCAGAACACCGCAGCCAAACTGATCAACGGCCTCAACCTCGTGAAGATGGTGGTCGATACCGTCAAGGGCGGCGAACTCTCGGGCGCAAACCAGGCCTATTCGCAGGGGATCAATGCCCTGACGACGCTGACGGCCCTTACCGACGCGATGAACAGCGCCACGAAAGATCGGCAGAACTCGTTCATGCAGGCCACACAGCAGATCGGAACGGCGAAGGATCTGAAAGGGGCCTTGGAGGAGAACACCCAGATGGTGCTTCAGGGCAACCAGACCGCCAACGAGGCTGTCGGCTCGCTGAACAACCAGGTCATGCTCCTGAACCAGCAGTACAAGGCAGCCCTTGCAACGTCGTCGCAGAACCTCAAGACCTTCGCCCCGCTTCCCGACAGCGTGATGCGTGACGGTGCGACGCAGACGCAAGGCGCTTCGGTTCGCGATCAGCTGAAGGCCCTTGAGGATCAAAACCAGTGAGGGCGTTTCTTGTCTTGATGTTCACCGGTGCAGTGCTCGCCGGTTGCGCCGGAAAGTACGAGCAGCTCGCGAAATGCTCGGCTGACGAAAACCCTGTGCCGGCACTCGGTTTCGTATCCGAGCCCACGACCACGGCCGTTGAGAATGCGGTCGCGGGCGCCGTCAAGCACGATTGCGGCCCGATGCGACCGGTCAATAATTTTCAGGATGACACATGGATCCCGTCAGCTACGCAATAAATTTCTATGGCGACGCGCTTCGATATTTCGACAAGATCAACGAGGCCTCTCTGGAAAGGGCCTGGGGGCTGTTTGCCGAAAACAGCAACCTCGTTTCCGGCATCCTCGCGATATTCCTGATCCTCTATTTCCTCTGGGGCGCGCTCGGACTGTCTAGCGTTTCGCTTCAGGACATGGCGATCACAGCATTCAAGATCACGCTTGCCTATGCCCTCATCATGTCCTGGGCGCTCTTCTACGACAATATCGGCCAGTTCGTGCTGTCGGCGCCCCAGGATCTGGGATCCGCGATATCTTCAGCGATGGGTGGGCAATCGGCCGGAACGGACATCGCCCAGCAAGTCGCCAGCATGTCGCGAAAAGTCTACGACTTTGCCATGCAGCTCTTCAATTCCTACGAGTCCGGATGGCTGCCGAATGTGACAGGCGCCGTCGTCGTCTTTATCGTGCTGGTCTTCGGACTGCTGCCGATGCTGCTGATCCTCACAGGCGTCACGCTCTTTGCCAAGATGATCACCGCCGTCATGCTTGCAATCGGTCCGATCGCCATTCTCTGCTATTTCTTCGGCATTACCCGCTTTGTCTTCGACGCCTGGGTGAGGGGCGTTGCCTACGGCATGTTCATGCTGCTCTTTACCTATATCATGGCCGGGCTGTCGTTCGGATTCCTGATCGGCATGATGGATACGATCAACGGCGACATGGCCACCAAGGAGAACGCACTGGCGATCGTGCTCGCCATGGTGCTCTACCTCGCGCTGATCTCCTATTTCATCTTCCAGGTACCGGATTTCGCCCGGACCTTCGCCTACGGCGCGGCCTTCTCCAGCGTTCCGGGCGGGGGTGGCGTGGACACGGCCTACAATACCGCGCGCAGGCGCCTCTCCTCCAGTAATTCCCGCGCCGGCCAGGCTGCGGCAATAGCACTTAGCACGCTAGCCGGCCCAAGGGGCGCCGTGACGGCCGCGGCACTTGCGGGTCGCGGCAGTGTCGCGGGCGCCGGCGCTCTCGGCCGTATGCTTACCAATCGCCGTCGCAACAGCGAATGAGGCTGTGGCGACGAGGATCAGAGATTTACTCATTGCGACTTCGAGGTTTGAGATTTGGCATTGTTCAAAAGGCAATTGAAGCCGGCGCCGGCCGATCGTGTCCCCGGCCCGCAAGACATCTACGATCAACACCTCTCATGGGGGGAGAAGAACCGCTCGCTGCGGACATTGATCGGTCTCATCCTGCTGGTCTTTGCAGTGGCAGGCTGGATCGTCGCGGGCGTTCTGTCCTTTTCCGTTGCGCAGCTCTTTCCGCTCGTTCGAACCGAGGTCGTGCCGCTGATCGTCGACAAGAACACCGGCTACATGGAGACAGTGACGACGCTCGACAAGGACCGCTCGAACGTCTCCGAAATCCAGGCCGTTCGCGCCTCGTTTGTGGGTAACTACGTCATCCGCCGCGAGACCTACGATCCCCGCTATCTCTCCGAAAACTTCGACATGATCGCCCTCTGGTCGGATCCCGATGCGGCAGCCTTCAAGGATTATTCGGAGTGGATGAACCCTTCCAATCCGAGAGGCCCGGTCAAGACCATGGGAACGACTGGCGAGATCCGGCCGGAAATCCTGTCGGTCAATCCGCTCAACGCCTCGACCATGTCAGTGCGCTTCGAGACGAGAGAGCGGGAGCGGGGAGGCGAGGTCGTCAATCGGTGGTCCGCGACGGTTCGCTACCGGCAGATCAATCTGCCTGCCAGCAATCGGGTTAGGCTCTATAACCCGCTCGGCTTCGTGGTCACCGAATATGTGAAAGTTCCTGAAACCATGCCTTCGGGGCTCGTTCAATGAGTCGGAGGATGGCTGGAATGATCATGTCACTGCTCCTGGCAACATCATCGGCGCAGGCCGAGCTCATTGCCCGGCCTGGCAGGCTCGATCCTCGGGTGCGGACCTTGCCCTATTCGGCCGAGCAGGTCTTCGTCGTGACCGGCACTTACGGGATGGTGACGACCATCCTGTTCGGTGCCGATGAGGAGATCACGCAGGTCGTCGCCGGTGACACGGTCTCCTGGCAGATACTCACATCGGCTGACAGGCGCTCCCTCACCCTGAAGCCGATGGAAAAAGACGCGCCGACCAACCTCTCGGTCGTGACCACAAAGCGCACCTATTCGTTCGATCTGGAGGTGAACGAGAGCAAGGCCATCCAGAACCAGACCTTCAAGCTGCAGTTCATGTACCCAGAAGACGCTGGTTTAAAGGGCACGGCCGAGCTTTGGAAGCAGGCGCAGGACGCCGAGCGCAATCCCAACATCAAGAACATCCGCCGTGACAAGGTCAATTACGACTATGGCTTCAAGGGCAGCGATACCGCCAAGCCACTGTGGGTGTTCGACGACGGCCTGAAGACCTTCATGAAATTCACCGGCGATGTGCCGGCGATCTTTATCGTCGATAACAAACGGCGGGAGAGCCTCGTCAATTATCGCCGTGAGGCGGACTACATCGTCATCGACACGGTCTCGCGGCAGTGGACGCTGCGCTACGGCACCGAGAACGAGACCTGCCTGTTCAATCTCAAGACCGCTCCAGCCGATGTGCCGGCGCCGATAGAGGGAGCGGTGGCGCCCAAGCGGCTGGGCTCGGCGGGCGTCAGCGCCGCATCAAAATCACGATAGGGAGGCACGATGTCTGATCCGAACTATCACTCCATCGAAAACGACACAGCGATTGGCGGGCAGGTGAGGCGCTCGGGCATCGGGCTGATGCGGCCGGTCGCCGTGGTGGCGGCGATCGCCGGCATCGGCGTCGTTCTCTATTTCCTGTTTTCCGGCGGGGAGCGGGAACCGACAGTCGACAACACCCCACGGGAAGAGTTCCGTCCGGTCCAGGCGCCGAGAAACGAAGGTTTCAATCCGCCGGCGCCGCCGCCCTTGCCGACTGTCCAGGTGCCCGAGGCGCCACCTCCGCCACCACCCCCTCCGCCGGCCCCTGTGATCCCGGCCCCGGTCCAGATCGCGCCGCCGGTCGATGTCGATTGCTCAAGGGGAAACAACCCGGACAATCCAAAATGCATCGAGCTCGCCCGGCAGGCTAAGCTTCTCGAGCGCGTGCGCTCTACAGCCGTTGTCTTCGATCAGTCCGAACAAACGAACGGTGCAGCACGGGCTTCGTCCGATACTTCAGGAGCTGGTCTGTTCGGGGCGAACAGCACGGCCGGAGCATCTACGGCGATTGGGGACACTGGCGGGGCGGTCGATGGTGATCGCGCCTTTCTGAAAGCGATGGGTGGCCAGGGGGTGGAGGTCTCGGTCGCCGCCGAGAACCGCCGTATCGATGCCTGGATCCCGCAGGGCACGATGATCCGCGGCACGCTGGAGACGGCGGTCAATTCCGACCTTGCCGGCATGGTGAAGGCGATCGTCCGAGAGGATGTCTATTCCTTCGACGGCCGGCGCATCCTGATACCCGCCGGCTCCTCGCTGATCGGCGACTACAAGTCTGGTGTGGAACGCGGCCAGGAACGCCTGTTCATCGTCTGGACGCGCATGATCCGCGGCGACGGCGTTTCGGTCCAGCTCGGCTCCTACGGTACGGACCGTCTCGGCCGCTCCGGCATGACAGGTGTCGTCGATCGGAAATATTGGGAGCGGTTCGGACCGCCGGCGCTCCTGACCATGATCGGCGGGGTGACGCAATACATTGCCCAGCTCGGTCAGAAACAGGATCGCAACATCACGATCGTCAATACGGACGGAACCGTGACCAGCATTCCCCAGGATAACGGCACCACGTCACAGGATCGCGCGCGCGAGATCGCCTCCGAGACCATCGCATCGGGCATCCAGCAATTGGCGACCGAGGCCTTCCAGGATACGCGCAACATCAAGCCGACGATCCATATTGCTCAGGGCTCCGATATTACGGTGTTCGTGACGCGGGACCTTGATTTCTCGGATCTCTATCCGGACCCGGTGCGCGAAGAGTTCGACCGCTTGCGCAGAAAGAAGGCCGCCAAATGAACGCGCGCCTGTCGATCTCCGCCGAACAGCATTTTCTCTCCGAGGCGCTCGAACCCATCCGACCTTTTCTCGACGATCCCGTGGTGGTCGAGATTTCTTGCCAGCGCAGCAACGAAATCTGGCTCGAGCGGATCGGCCAGCTCAGCATGATCAGGCAAGAGATCGATGGGCTTGATCAGGAGGCGATCCGCCATATGGCGTCCCGCGCTGCCTCGTTCACCAAGCAGACCGTCAATGCCGAACGTCCGCTGCTCTCGGCGACGCTCACCGACGGCGAGCGCGTCCAGTTCGTGCTCAATCCGACGTCGGCCACTGGTCACGCCTTTTCCATCCGCAAGCAATTCATCCGACGCTTCGACCTCGACGATTACGAGAGAGCCGGAGCTTTCCGCTTCACCAAGGTGACGGGAGACGACTATATCGATGATGTCGATATCGAGTTATCGCGCCTGCTGCGGGCCGGAAGGACGCGCGCGTTTCTGGAGCTCGCGGCGATCAACCATCGCAGCATGTTGATCTCGGGCGGCACGTCCACCGGCAAAACGACATTCCTCAATACGATGCTGACGGCGATCCCGGACCATGAGCGTTTTATCCTGATGCAGGACACGGCCGAGCTTGAACCGCGCCAGGAAAACGTCGTCTCGCTGCTCGTCTCGAAAGGCGGCCAGGGCGAGGCGCGAGTCACGATGACCGACCTTCTGGCCTCTGCACTGCGCCTCAGGCCCGACCGGATCTTCATGGGCGAACTACGCGGCGACGAGGCTTTCGACTTCCTGAACGCGATCAACACCGGTCATCCGGGATCGATGTCGACCATCCACGCGAATTCTCCGCATCATGCCTTCAACCGGCTGTCGACCCTGGTGCTCAACAGCAATGTTCGCATGGAGCGCGACGACATCATCCGCTACATCCGCTCGATCATCCCGATCGTGGTCCAGTTGAAGAAGAGCGATGCTGCCGGCGGCCGCGGTGTCAGCGAGATCTATTTTGCAGACGAGGTGGACGAAGATGGCAAGCGTATCCACGGGCGCAGAGGCTGAACGCCCGAAGTGGACGAAGTTTCAGGAGGTCTCGGCCTTCACATTCCCGGTCGCCGTTCTCGGCGCCGTGCTGATATGGCTGCTGTTCTTCACGCTGATCTACGACCTGTACGTCACATCCTTCGGGTCGACCTCCTATTACGACTACATTGCGCAGGCCCGCGTTCTCGACAGTATTGCCTACACATGGTCGGTCATCCGCGCGCGAAACACCGTCGGACTCTCGATCTTGGCTCTAGTCCTGGCCTCGCCGTTTCTGTTTTTCCTTTTGTGCTTGTGGATGCTCAAAGGCGGCAGGGCGCTGTCGCGCAAGATCCTCTACCTCCTGCATATCCGGTCGATGTTCACCTTGATCGCGCATACCGCACTCATCTTCGCGGCTGCTTATGCCGCCGTGATCGTCTACGGCGTTGTCTTCTATCTCGTCGCAAGCAGAGCTGGTGGGTATGCCGCTATCGCCGATTATTATGGGGCCCATCTCGCGGCGATGTATCAGGTCCCCTTTGGAGCCACCGACGCGGCCGGTACGTTTCAGCGGCCGTCACGCCAGATAGTGCTTGCGGCGCTCGCCGGTCTGGCCGCGGCGGGAGCGCTGGTTGGGTTTCCGATTGGGGCGGCGATCCAGAAACGCCAGCGCATGATCATGGGCAAGGCGCGGCTGGCGACCCTGAAAGATGCCGCCGATTTCCGGCTGCGCGATAAGCACGGGATTGTGCTCGGTCTCAAGCAGGGCCTTCTTCTGCGCAACGATGGCGACCAGCATGTTATGGTCATCGGCTCGCCGGGACAGGGCAAGTCGCGCGGCTTCGTCATTCCGACGATGATGAGCTTCAAGGGATCGCAGATGGTCCTCGACATGAGCGGCGAGCTGTTCGAGGAGACGTCGGGCTATCTGAAGGACCGGGGCTACGAGATTTTCCTGCTGGCACCAGGATCCAAATTTACAGACGGTTACAATCCACTCGACCTGATCAGTGCCGATCCCAACCAGCGGATCACCGACCTGCAGAAACTGACGCAGATGTTGCTGCCGGAGCGCCTGCGGTCCGATTCCTCCGACTTCTGGGAGGAGAGTGCCAGAATTCTGCTCACGGCGATGCTCGGCTTCGTGCTTGAATGCCCTGATACCCGCAAGTCGCTGAGCGAACTCTACCGCATTCTCAATTCGATGTCGGACGAGCGGAAGGCGATCATCCAGCTGCTGGAAAACTACGAGGCGGTCCTTTCCGACCAGACCCGCATGCAGCTCACGAAGTTTGCCGGCCGGCACGAAAAACTCGGGGAAGGTATCGCGGCGGAGATCGTTGCCAAGCTCAATTTCTTACAGAACCCTCTCGTGGAGGCGCTGACCTCGATTACCACGATCCCGATCGACACGATCAGAACGCGAAAATTGGTGATCTTCATCCAGGCTGACTGGAACGCGATGCAGATCTACGAGCGACTGATCTCGATGTTCATCCAGCAGATGGCCGACAAGCTCGTGCAGATGGGACCGCTACGCAATGGCGAGCACGAAGTGCTGATGATGCTCGACGAGTTCGGCAATGGCGGCCGCATAGACACCGTGCTGACTCTTGCGCCGCTGATCCGCAAGAACGGCGTTCGCTTCGTCTTCATCCTGCAGGACGGTGCCCAGCTCGAGCGGCTTTACCAGCGCTCTGGCCAGAAGATTCTGATGGGAGCTTCGACGATCAAGCTGTTCATGAACTTCCAGAACCAGGAGGACGCGGCCGCCGTCTCAGCCGCCGCCGGAAGGACGACGGAGTGGGTAGAGCAGTCCTCCTATTCCCATCGGCATGGTCGCAGGCAACGATCGATCTCGAAGGTGCCGGTGTCGGTCGACCTTCTTCCCGTCAACACGTTGATGATGATGAAGCCGGAGGAAGCGATCCTTCAGGTCACCGGCATGCCGCTCATGCGCATCATGAAGCTCGACTCGGGTGGCGAGCGGATGTTTTCGAAGGTTCAGAAGTTCAAGCCAGTAATCAGGCCCTGCATGGAGCCGGTCGAGTGGACGATCGCTGATAGCGAGGCCGTCTGGCCCGGCGCGCCAGCGCCTGAAACAACGCCGTTCGCAAGAACGGCGAGCCAATTGTCGGGCGCCGGAATGGACGTCGATTTGGGTGCCATCGAGCGACCCCGGGAGGCACAGAGCGTCCGCTTCATCGTCAAGGAGGGCGTACGTCATGTCTATATCTCGTCGCTCGATGAACTTCGTCAGCGTCTGGATCTCGACGAAACGCGCGAAGCCGGCGTCTCGGAGGACGAGCCTCGGGAGGAAAACCAGAAAGCTGAGCAGAACAAGCGACCCGGTACGACGGCCAATCCCCCAGCAACGCGCCCAGCTGCGCGCGGTTCCGGTCCCATGGAGGTCGAGAACGTCCGTATCGAGATAGATCAGGCGAAGCTGGATCGTAATGTCTATCAGGGATCTCCACGACCTCGACATCGGCTTGATCGCACTTCGGATATCCAAGACGAGGCTGGAACTTCCCCTGGATCGGTCCTCCTGCGGCGACAGGAGGTCCGGGGCGCATTCGGAGCGGACATCAAGGCCTTGAACGACGCAATTTTTGAGCAGGCTGACGCGGGCTCGCTCGACCCGATGGAGTTGAACGCCGATGTCGAGCTCTTGATCGGAACCCTCTCCGGACGCTTGGCTGAGGACAGTTCGAAGGCATTTCTGCGCGAATTTGCCAATCTTGCTCGCGATCCGCTGCGCGAAGACAGCGCGCGACATGACGACGCCGACCGGGTTGAATAGGCGGTAAGTGCCGAAATGGGGAATACGCGCCTGAGATTGGGATGGGACATTTGCCAGTTTTAATTTGGGCTGACGGAAGGAGAAGATGCATGGCCGAAATCAGATACCTCGCAAATCGAAATTTCTATAAAGACGACGGTTTCGAACGGATTGTCGCGGCAGCCAAGGCTAACGCCGGCCGCTGGCTGATGATCAAGGAGCGTGTCGTGGAGAAGCGCGCTATCAAGGCACAACTTTTACGCCGGGGAGTAGGTGTAGATGAGGACCACCTGTTTCCGACGGACCTGACGCCGACGATCGCCGAACTCGCGGAAGGGCTTGTGTCCGCCATATTCGGCAGCTGCCCACCGGAGATACGATCCCGTGCTCAGGTGGCTCTGATCGAGGCAGCGGAATCCGAGCTTGATGGCGAGTGGGCACACCCATCCCGGGGCGCCTGAGAGCCGCCCAAGATATTTCTACCACGTGGATCATCGACCCGGCGTTCCGCCGCAAGTTTCAGCGATCTCCTAACTTGTCGACGACCCACGCCTGCAGCCGCCGCCCAGTATTTTCAGAATTCGGTCCGGTAAGGTCCTCCGGAAAAATGCCGAAGATTGGCCCGAGGTGCTTCATTCGCGGAATGGTTTTTTCCTTGGCCTCCCGATATTCCTCCGTCTCCATCCCGAAGGCCTCAACGAGGAGTCTGCGCGGTGGGTGATCTCTATATGCAATTTCCAAGACGAAGTCTGGTCTGCAAAGACCTATGGGCGTTTCCGACGCGAAGAGTGGCTTGATAATGGAGATCCGGAGTTCTGGCGCAGCGTCGAAGAGCGATTGCTGAAGCCAGAATAGCAGATGGGAAACGTCACGCTCAAATCCGGACTCGACGGGGAAAAGCGTATCGCCGTTGTAGACCGGCTGGGCGTAGGCCTGCACAGCCCGAGCCGGGCCTTCATCGTCTTCCTGAAAATCCACGTTCAGAAGGGTCAGAAATGGCCCTCGACTTGCCGGATCGCCGCGGAGCGGCTGTCGAACCTTCGCAAGGATGTCCATTGTTCGCGAGGAAGATGCTGGCATGATCGCCTGCGTGGATACGCTGGTTGAGAACAGCAGCATGAACCCGGTGCGGCGAAGTCCTTCAAGCCAGTCGGGGCGGGAGGTCGCAAGCAACCGTTGCCAACGGCTGTCGGGATTCCAATAGTCCGCAGCCCAGGTCGATAGAAGCGCATTTAGTGTCCAGGTCCTGAGCACCCTGAGTTCCCTCGCGGCCGAGCGCAGCCGGGCGAGCTGATTGCCGAGTTTGAGATCGGGCTCGTCCTGTAGCGGCGGGACCACGTTGGTGCCCGCCTTCTCGAGCATTCGCCACAGGATGCCTCCGAGTCGTGATGGCCGGTCGTTTCGTTCTGTCGACCGGGAGGGATCTTGACCTGAGACATCGGCAAGGCGGATGGGAATGGCGGGAAGTGCATCGATGTAGGTGCGATCCGATCTCGGCAGTGGGCGAAGATGAAAGCTACGATCGAAGAGGGCGGGGTCGGCGTCCTTGTCGACATGGAATGGACAGGATGGCGCGTGATTTGGTCGCTTGTCGTGTCGGCCGGGGACCTCATCCTTCGCGGTTAGCCGTCGCAGGGTAAACGTGCGTTCCTGCTGGATCGGGGCAAGTAGCGGCTGGTGTCGCCCGCCCAGACAGTCGCATTCGATCCAGCCATTCATAACCTTGACGCGCCGGATAATCGCAAGCGCGATCACCTCGTCGTCGTTGGAGGCAGCGTTGCCGTACCATGCCCGTAACGCGACCGCCTCGCGGTCGCTCAGTTCAGACAACACATGGGTCGAGCTGTTGCGGACCACGATACGCATGGTTTGCCGTCAATATCCGATCGACCAAAGGCTGAAGCCGAGATATCCGACACCCGCGGCACCAGCGACGGCGATGGCCGTCTCCGCCCAACCGCGAATGTCCCAAAAGCTGCCTTTCCCTGTGCGAGCACCTTCAATCGCAACGGACAGGAAGATGTAGGAGGGGATGACCATCGCATAGCCCAGGGTCAGACTATCTCTAAAGGCCACCCGAGCAGCGACGAATGCGAGTGCCAGGAACAGGGCCGCTATTCCTAACCGCCGCGTGTCAAACCGATAGCCAAACCGCTCGAGCCACACCATCAGTTTTCTCCCTTTGATAGAACCGACAAAAATTTAACCGCAGTTAAAGTTTGGCGCAATTGGAGATTGGTGTACAAACACGGGGAAACATCAATAACAGCGGGAAGCAGGGCCTGACTGGAGCATCCTTCTCGCGGCGTGCAATCGGTCTCTTGCACCGGCTGTCGGCCGCGGTGTATTGAGCGTAACGGACTTGTGAACAGTCGCATGCTAGAGATGAACAACAACCGTTTGCGCTTACCTTCTTGGTCTCAGAATAACGTCATGCATCGAATGAGCGGTAGAACTCTGAAATATTCAAGCAGCTGTCGGCGCGCTCTCGCTTCCCCTTATCGGCGCCTACCGTACGGCGACGCGTTCATGGACCCTCCGGGTGAGGATATCATTCGATGACGCGGGTGAGGGACGATGGCGCTGATCAGCTTTCGAACATGGTTGACCTGAAGTCGCTCTCCTTTCAGGAGCGGCTCGCCATCGGTCTGATGCGATTGAAGGCCCAGCGCCGGTTGACGAACAAGGACCTGGCCGAGCAGCTCGGCGTGTCGGAAGCCTATATGTCTCAGGTCACCCGCGGCATGCGGGATGTCAAGCTGTCGACCCTCGACAAGATGCAGCGCGAGTGGAATGTCACGATCGAGGATTTGTTCAGGGTTTCGGACAGTGACCTTGCTCGGATAGCGGCATGGCGAGCCCGTCGCAGGAAAAAGAAAGCCACTGACGAGCCGACGTAAGTTCTGGCGCGTGACACGCATTCGACGCGGGCTAGTGATTCAGGTTGAACCAGAACCTTTGCTTCACGCCTTGTTCGTCAGGAATATCGAAGAAATAGGGATCCGCGCGGCGCGGCCGCCGCGTCGCGATCTGCTCAGTGCAGCTATCGCCTCGATCGCCGAAGGTCCGCCGTATCACGGCTCCCCTTAGGTCGGCGTCAGAAGCGCGCTGACCGGCAGACCGGCAAATATCGACGGTCTTGATGCATTGATCGGGCTCGCCTCCCCCGCCGTTGTTTCCTTGCGAGCTATAGCCCACCGTCGTTCCTACCGGGCAGTCTTCGTAGGTTTCGTGACCCGGCTTGCCGGCATTGGCCTCATGGCAGATTGGCCACGAAAACCCCGGCTCCTTCATGGCCGCAATGAGCTTTGTCATGGGCGGAACGCAGTAGGGAACCCCGTGCCAAGACGGGTTCTGCGACGCCGCGCAAAGGAGAACTTGGCATCCCCAGGATGCATCCTCGGCATTCGCCGGGGTCGCCGATGGCGCAGAGGCCGAACTAACTATGATTGCGGCCAATATCAGCGTCGGTCTCATTGTTCGCTCCTTCAGATTGTTCATTGAATCTGCGTCCAGGCGCCGTCAATTTTCGCAAAGGAAAGGACGCCCGGTTGCCTGGCCCCGGCAAATGACCCCGTCGTCGTTGTAATGATGCCAGCGCACGTCACACCCGGCGCGGCTTGACGCGGTTTGCATTCAGAAATCCGCATTGACCGCCCCGACTTCGCAATTGCGGCGCTCGCCTCATCGTCGTTGGGAGCGTCACCGCTCGTCTTCTGTAGCGCTTCGTCTTTTAGCCGGGTGATCTCGTGTTCGAGATCGATCTCCTGGCCGCTCTTCCTCACTTCGTTGATCGCATAGCCGCCGAATGCGCCTAACAGGAAGGCGATTACCGCCGCTAGGACCGCGCCACCGGAAAGCTTGTTCATCGCCAGCTTCAGTATCCCTCGATCCCAAGGCGTTTCAGGATGGCGGCCGGATCGGTCTCGCAGTCTCTCTTCCACTCACTATGCTTTGCACAGGCATAGGCGTACTGGCTGAGATCGGCTGATGAGAGATCGGCAAGCCTGTTGCCGACAGCTTTCCACCGTTGCACCTCGGCAGGATCGCAACCCGCCCCTCCGGCTCCGCAAAAGCCGGGATCGCGCTGCTCGATCTGCTTCTGTGTGGCGCCGTCCTGCGCGATCGCTACCGAAGCGGAGCCGGACATCAATATGAGCGCTACAGCGGTTCCAATAATGCGGTTCATTCAACCTCCATGTGCTTCATTAGGTGTCAGTGACTTGGCGGGGCCCACGGGCAAGGGCAGGGGCAAGTCGCCGTCAGGTTCCAGTGAAGAGGCCCTCGATTTGTCCCCGGTCGCCACCGACGCGGTGTAGAGCCAAGGAGGAAGAAGATCCGGCGACGACCAGACGCCGTATCCGAGGCCGCGGGCCTTCCTCTCGATATCGAAATAGGCGGGGACCTGAGGTTCGCCGCGGTAGTTGAACGCGTAGCCAATGCCTTCTGCAATAGCCGTGGCGGCGAGGTTCGTCTCACCAACAAAGCAGTGCGCGAGGACCAGACCGTTCGCGTCGCGAGCAATGGGTGCGCAGTTGACGTCCTGCCCAAGTGTGCGGAGGATCATCCAGGCCCGCGAAACTTGACCTGCCGGCCAGTCGACGCCATCGCTTGTTGCTGTTTGTTCGAGGCGAGGGGCTTCGTATCCTGCAAGCCGCACGGTTTGTCCGCTCTTCCTGAATTCAAAGGTTGTGGCGTCCACGACCTGGACTTTTCCGAAGATCTGCCGGGGGATATCGGCCGGTCTGTTTTGCGCCGAAGCGGCGGTCGCCGTCATCATCATCAGCAACATCGACAATGATGCACCTCTCATCGCTGCGCTCCCGCTTGGCCGGCCAGGACTGCGACGGGATGAGGCATGTCGGAGTAGGCCCAAAGGCCTGCGCGTGCCGATCTTGCACTTTCTTCAGCCACCCTGTAGCCGGGAACGATCAAATGGCCGCTGGTGTCGACGGCGGCGAATCCCCACCCCTCGGCAATCATATAGGTCGCCAGATCATAACGCCGCTGGCCTGATGTCGTTTGGCAGGCCACCACAGCATTGTTTTGGTCGAGATCCTTGATCGTCGCGCAGACGGGCTTCGTGTCCTTGATCAATGCCTGTGCCATGATCAGATTGAGCTCTCCGCAGTCCCTGATGACGCCGGGAGAAATCGTGACAGAGGTTCCGCGGAGACACGTTTGCAGGCCGTAAAGACGATATCGCCGCCCGGCGGAAAGCCAGGTGTCGCCGGTTTCGAATTGCGCTTGCACCGGAAACGGGACAAATTGGGTTCGATCGCTTTCTTGGCTGCCTGCGGTAGTACCTTCGCTCTTAAGCGCCTGAATAGGGATGATCGGCGCCTGGAGGCGAGGAGGTTCTGGGTGGCTCGTCCCGGCGAGCATCGGCATGATCGATATGCCTGCAAAGAGGCCGGAAGCTGCGAGCGTGGACATCAACATCAGGAACCTCATCGCGATCAGTTCATGGAAGGATTGGCGCGATAGCGCTCACCGTAGGGATGCGTGAAGTGGGCGTTCGCCCAGATTCCAGTCTTTGTTCTCTTCGCGTTTTCCTCTGCCTGCGCATATTCCGGGAATATCGCGCGGCCGGCACGGTCACGGGCAGCAAACGCCAATCCCTTGGCGATAAGCACCTCCGAAAGCGATTGTGCGTCGCCGTCCTTCACGAAAAAGCACTCGGCAAAGCGCACAGTCGGCGTGCCTGTGTTTTGCCCGAGGAAATGGCACGGAAATGCGTTGCCAGCGACCGCCTTGGCTTCGCCGAGCGTGGCGGTCAAACCGGCGAGTGAAACCATCGCGCATGTCGTCCGCAGGCCAGCGAATTCCACCTCTTCGACCGAGAGACAGCCTTGGACACCCGCCAGTTTGACGATGGTCCCATCGGAGGCAAGAAACGCGCTCCCGCTCAGGGCGCCCTCAGGCATGATCGTTTGCAGGTCGAGCCGCTCGACTATCGATGAGGTATCGAGGATTGTTTCGGGAGGAGGGATCAGATCGCGCCCCTCTGCGTAAGCCTTCTGATAGGAGTTGACGACTCTCGAAGCAGCATCGTCCTCCGCGGCAATCGCCAGGGCGTCCTGCGTGCATGCAATGGTGCAAAAAAGGAGGCGAGTAAGCCGCCGCGCGCCGGGGTTCATGCGTGAATCCGTCATCAATTGGCTGTCGCGAAGCATGCACAAAATTATACTGCAGTGCAAGTCTGGAAATACCGCGAGGATTGCGATATGTTTGGTCTGACACTCAAATGTGCGCACGGAGAAGGTAGATGTCAGCACATCGAAAGGCCATCAGGGTCGTGACTTTTCCCTTCAGGGCAATGTGGTTTCTGGTCTTAGTCGCCAACCTTCTGGTCGTCACGGCTGCCTGTGTGGTGATCGCCGCCTTCCTGGCCTACGGCCTTGCGCTGACGCTATCTTACCTCTTGCTACCGACGGAATGGACGCGGGCGCTCTGGCAATGGGCGGCGGACCTTTACGAGCAGTCCCACTGGTTCAAAGGCGCGACAATCACCTTCTTCGTGCTCCTTTTCCTGCCGATCCTGAAGTTCTGGCCGGGGAGCGATCCCAAGGCAGATGCAGCCCGGGAGCGCGAAGCCAACAGGCTCAACGATGATCTGGTCGCGGCCCGCCAGCAGGCGCAGAGCCAAGCGAATCTTCGAGGCTGAGGGCTCCATGACAGGAAAACCACTTTCGCTCGCGATCTCGACCTTCAAGGGTGGCGCCGGCAAATCAACCTTGAACGTCAATGTTGCAGCCGAGTTCGCCCAGCAGGGCCACAGGACACTGCTCATCGATTGCGACGAGCAGGAATCGTCGACGCGGTGGTACAATGTCTCCATAAAACGGGGATTGCTCCCCACCGACGGCACGCTGCTGCATCTGCGGGTCGCGCCGGATGACCGGTTTGCAGATCGCCTCGCGGAGGCACCTGCGGCGGATATTCGAATCTACGATGTCGGCGGATACGTTCACCAGCGGGCAATCGAGGTCTATCACGAATGCGATGCAGTCCTCATTCCTGTCATACCCGAACCGACGGCCGCGACTTCAGCCATCAAGGTGGCGACGATCCTCAAGGAGATTTCCAGGAAGCGGGTGCAGGGTCCAATTCCATATGCGGCGATCTGGAACTACGTGGACATGATCGCCCTCAAGCACAATCGCTCCCTTCCGGAAGTCCATGCCATCCTGACAAGCGGCCGAATTCCGATGGTCGACACGGTCATTCGGAAGAGCAATCATTTCAGCGATGTCGGCGCCGGCTTCGGGTCGCTCTATTCCAAGCTCGCCAGCATCGAGAACAATCCGACGCTGACGCCGTCGGCCAAGCGGCGCGCCTCAGAAAGCGTGCTTGACGCGATAGATCTCGTAAAAAAGATCAATAACGAGTTCATCGGCCTTCTGCAGGCGGAGGCTGCCTGAGCGCGATGTCGAGGGAAAGAACGCCGGCTGGCAATATTCTCGCCCTTGCCCGATCGAGAGAGGATCAGGCGAGGGACGTGGAGGAGGATGCGACCTCCTACATGCCGACAAGCCTCGATCTCGACAAGCTGATGCCGGAGGATCCTCCCCAGGCGCAGGAGCCGAGCGTCAATACGGAGCCAAGGTCAAAGCTCGGCCGTCCTCCAGCCAGAAGAGAAATTCCGGAAGAGCAGGCGATAGAAGCCGACGAAATTACGGGATCCGTGAAGAGGAAGCGTATTTCCCTCTACCTCGACGATGACGTGCTGACGAAGATTTTCCGCGTATCGCTGGAACGGCATGAGCAGCTCTCATCGGCGACCCACAGACTGATCCTCGAAGCGCTGAAGGCGAGGGGGCTGTAGGCAGATGCGCGAACCGGCCGTCATGTTCCGTCTACCGGCCCATGTCCTGAGCAACGTGGAGCTGCTTGCCGGCCGGCTCGATATTTCCGTCAATCTTGTCGCAAAGCTCATCGTCACCAGGGAGATTATGCATATACCTGCGATCCTCGAAGAGCACGAACGGCAGCTGGCAAACATGCACCAGTTCCTCCGCGAGCTCGCCTTCCGGAACGAGGAGTTTCTGTCGGAAGAGCGCGACCAAGCCATCCTCGCCGCCGCCATCATGACCAAGCTGGGCGAGGTGATGGCCGCCGTGGATTCGATCCGCGATGCAGCCTTTGTGAGACCATCCACTTTTATCGCCGACCTGATCAGGAAACACGATGAACGACCTCTCCAGAAGTCGCTCGGGGTCTAAGCCTGAAGGCCGCAGACTACCGAGCTATTTCGACCTCATCGAGGATGAGCTTCGACGCCGCGGCGGCGGTGGCGGTGGAACCAAAAAGGCGCCGGTGAGGGCAAAGGTGGGGGTCCCCTCGGTTGGGCGGAACGCCGGCGCGGCGACAGCCTTAAGTCGGGCGAGTGGCAATAACGCCGTCGTCGTCAAGGTGTTGTCGTATGGAGCAGGTGCGGCCTCGGCTCGCAACGTGCTTGCCTATCAAAGCAAGGAGGAAAAGGCACATGATCAGGATGGCCGTGAGGTCACCGATCTTAGCGAAGAAGTCCGATCCTGGGAGCGGGAGTTCGGAAACAGGAAAGGAAGCAAGGACGTTTTACGGTTGACCTATGAGCTGGAGAGTACCGACCGGGAACACGTTGCCCGCGCATTGAGTTCGCTTGCGTCCGACGGGTTCCGCGATGTTGGTGATTCCGATCGGACCTACGCGTTCAGCGTTAGCGAGGGCGTAAAGGGACAAACCCGTCTGAACCTGGCGCTGGTGATCGCGCACGAGAAAAGGGACCGATCCGATCGGGGCAGCCAGAATCGCATAGCCGCCGAAATGGATGACGTGCACGCGATCGATGCGCGTGTGGACAGAGCATTGCGGATGGAAGGAGTGGCGCCAGTCTCGCGCTATCCGGTGGAGTTTTCGAGCGGTCCGAAGGGGCTGGCCGCGACGCTCCATGCGATGCAGCGGCAAGGCGCGGAGGTCACGCTTTCGACGAAGGCCCACATCGAGGAGCGCCCGGGCAGGAGCGGCCGCTATTATCAAGCCACGGACCGGCGCGAGATGACGACAAGCGATCATAAGCAGCTTACGGTCGAGAGTAAGATAGTCGCCGCGCTGATGCAGACCCGTCAGCCGCGCGATTTCATGCATCTGTTGTTGTCGGGCCCAGCCAATGTCGACCGTGACCGATTTGTCCTGGCTGGTCGTGACTTTCTAAAAGAGCAGTTCTCCGGCCACCGATATGCCTATGCTGTCCACAATCGCAACGACCTTGAGAAGCATCCGCATCTGCATGTGATCGTCGCGCTACGCAATGCCAGCGGCAAGATGCTCAACCCCAATATCCGCGACTTCACCGAGTGGCGCACCCGCTTCGCCGAAAAGGCGCGGGAGCGCGGAATAGCGATTGATCGTCAAAAGCGTGTCGAGCGTGCTGGTCCACCGCCCATCAAACGATGGGAATGGGAGATGTTTCACCGCATGGGCGCGACAGCACCCACGAATGTTGTCGACAAGGTGATCTCCAAGCTTCGCGACACGCCCACCGCGCCGAAGCTGGAAGACGCGAGGAAGCGGTTTGATCAGACCCGACACTCAGTTGGGCGCGCCATCCAAATGCTGGAAGGCATTGCTAAGGACCGAAGTGCACCGAGCACGGCGCGGGAACTGAGCCACGATCTGTCGCTCGGCCTGCAGCGCGAATACCGTCGGTTGGAAGTAGCCGTGCGCGACGGACATGATCCTACCAGAATGAAAGGAGAAGAACACATGCTGCGATCCACACCCATCAGTGCTGCTCAGTCGAAAGCGGCGAAGGAGATGCTGGCGACCACTGCCCTCAGCGTTGCGGCAAAGATTGCCAATCCCGCCGATCGGCTGCTCTTCGAGCAAGCGACCAATGTCATCGGCAAGGTCGTCGGGCTGCAACTCGACTCTCGTGTAACCAAGAATCGAGATCGCGCAGAGGTCGGTAAGGCGAAACGCTCTTCGGATAGCTTGGAAACGAAGTCTGCGACTGGTCGCGACCACGTAGCGGAGCAGGGACTCGATAACAAGACTTCGAGCAACCGTACCGTCGATCAATCCCGCATAGCACGCTCAAATGCCGACCACGATAGCTCTGAGAAAAATCGCACGGAACGCCAAGGTAATCAACGGCGTGACCGCGATCAGTCAAAATCGATCAAACTTCGCCCACCACAGTATAAGGATCGGGATCGAAGCCGGTAGCTGAATGGCCTGCGTGAGCAAGGCCGCTTTTGTAGAACTGGCCCTGATGCCGAAATGAGACTTACGGCAGTTTCAAAGCGTGCTTGATCGTCGTTTTAAGCCAGACCATTGTGGCCTGCGTATCGATGTCGGAGGAGCCAGCGGCACTTGATCCTGGATAAAGAATTTCCGTGAAAACAGGCGTCTTTTTGCTGAAACGAGAGAAATTTCCTTTGCGCACCACGACCGTCATCGTCGGATCGACTTCATACCATTCAGTCAGTTTCAATATCACATCGAGGTCAGAGGTCGAGGGCCAGTGCCGGGTTTGACCCTGGCTCGGTGAATGGATCGCCTCCATCCAGAAGTCGGGTACGGCGCCCGAGACCTTCAGAAGATCGTCGAGCAACCGCGTAAGCGTTGCACTATCAATGCGTGCGCTACGATCGAATGGGGAAGCCGTATGGTACGAAATGAACCCGAAGCGGATGTTGATGTCGCGCAACTCCTGAAGCATTGCCAGGAATCTTGTGTCGATATCTCCCAGCGTCTGGTCTCCAAACTCCGGCCTGTGCCGTAGCAGCAAGTCATCACGCTCAAAAATGACTAAGCCAACTGAACCCTCTCGTCTTTGAATGCCGCGATCGTCGAGTACGACCGTCTCCATAGCTGCTCTCATACCGGCTTCGCTTCCTTCAAACGCTGCAATCCGCAGTCGGTGGCCGTGTAACATTGGGTTAGTCCGAACCGCGACTGAGTTGCGAGACGCCTTCCAGTTTTTGATAATTGATAAAAACGACGATTACCGCAGATTGCACGATATGATGCGAAACCAACCGAAACGAAACGAAATGGCGCCAGCAAGTCCTTGTTAATATTTTCGAATTTTTACAGAGACGGCTCGGGGAAGATTTCCTTTTTTTGGGCCTCGAGTCTGGCCCCAGATGAAATTCTTGGCTTCCGGGCTTGGCAGGAAATTCTCCGGGTAAGGGGATTGTCCAAAGTACATGCAAAGACGGGTCGCTAAAACCAACCGGCTCATGTACGTGGGCGTCTCGACGTCTCAATCTATGATGTAGCGGCGCGCGACAAAAAACGCTTCAGGCTCCAACCTGCCAAGAAAATGTACGGGGGCGTCGCGAGCGAATAGTGACCGCAGTTCAGCTTCAGAACGCTCGGCTTCGCTCCTGCTTGTTGCAGTTTTCGGATGAAGCTTTTGGTTAGCGCGGGCAACACTACTTTGTCTCTTGTTGCGAAGACCACGTGAAGCGCGAGTTCGGGCCGTGCCAATTTGTGCGCGAAATTCTCCAAATTCAGCGGACCCCATGCCCTCCGCAGATCCGTGAGTCCAATGGCCGGTTCTAAGCTCTCGCGGATCGAGCGCGTCGCGCGTCCAGTCCAAACCATGTCTGCAAGACTTCCAGCCGTCAAAAACAGCGAAGCTTTCGATACGGCCGGTTCATGCGCTGCGATCAGACCCGCCACCCACGAACCCAGACTCATGCCAAGAACCGAGATCTCTCCGTAGCCTTCGCTCTTCAGCCACCGGATGAGTTTCCGCCCATCCCATACAGCCTGCCTTACAGATTGGATCGTGCGGCCGAGATTTGAGCTGAGCATATAATCGGCGTACAGCGCGCCGGGTCGGCTGCGTTCGAAATGATAGGGCATAGCAATCTCCACGACCGTGATCCCACGTTTCGAGAAGAATCCGGCGATCTGGCGTTGTCGGGCGCGGGCATTCCAATGATGGAAAATGACCAGAACCTGATCGCGCGAGCCACTTTCGGTGAGTTTTGCCCAAACGGTGTTGTTCTCGTCCACGTCGGTGGCGATCTCCGAAGGGAACGTGAGCCACCCGTCGTGCCTTTCAAACCCTTGCACGCTCCGTCCCGGCTCATCGTAAAAGCTTGGATCGGACACAGCGTGGTCCGCAAGGACACAAAACTCCTCGAGAGAGTCTGCCTCCTCCGCACCGGGGAAGGCGCGGCCGGAGTCGAGGATGAAATCCGTCGCTTCCTTAACTTCTTCACCGCGTTGGGCTCGACGTTCGTCCCAACGATCCAGCCACCTATGATACACCCTGATTGCTCTCCGATTTGCGCGATCGCGGCAGCCCGAACTCTGGATCAAAGAGGCCGTATGTCGCAACCAGCACTCCCGCGATGAGAATGATTGAAAAGCCGTCAAAGGCATCGATCAACAAATAAGTGGCGAAGAGCAGGCCAACGACCGCCGACATCTTCCACAAAGCCTCACGGAACCGCGCTCCGACGTTCAGGCGGATGGAGCCGTAAAGAAAGACGACACACGCCGAAATGGCGACAAGGAGACTGCTGTAGTGCGTCGGCATTCTGTAGCCGAAGGTGTTGGCGGCGTGATGGTCACGATATACGACCGAAAACAAATCGTGGACTATCCAGGTTACAATATCCGCTCCGTCCGAGCTCAGGTATGAGCTTTGAACTTTCATACATATGGCAACGAGGATACCAACGATGGTGCACCGGAAAATTCCCCGCATGACTCTGATGCGGACTACGCAGTCTGGATGATGCTCCCCTCCAAGCAGCGGCATCAATCCTTCTTCTATTCTCCAGAAATCGTGGATGATCGTGTGGAGCAAAATAAGACCCGCGAAGAACAGATAGAAGCAGAGGCACATGTACAGGTACGCGAGCCCAGTGAAAACGATCTCCACCGGCACTGATATGAGATCAGGTTGTACGTTTGCCACCGTGCCCCAACTCGTGGCGTAGTCGCCACCACCTTGCAACAGTGGGATCAAGCACACGCCAATCCATTGAAAAACACCGGCGAATATCACGCAAATCACGAAAACCGCCGCGTACGAGTAAGAATAAGCCTGGACGTTGCGCGCCCAGGAGACCTTGCGTTCAAACCTGTTTGTTTGCGCCAACAGCCTGTAGCGCGCGTCCTGTTTCCAAAGGAGTAGCAGCTCTGTCACAAACGAAAAAAATAGCGGTAAAAGTATCATGAACAGGAACGTCCAGTTCGGAGCCCACAGGAAGCCGACCTGCTTTACGACCCCATCTGGCCGACTATATGTAACGCTGTGTATCCCCACGATGTACGACAAAAATCCGAGGGCAGAGGCGCCAGCGAATGTGGACGCGGGGAGGTTCAAGGGAGATCCGCTACCAAAAAGCGCCTCCGTTCGTTGGGCCAAGCTGAGGCCTTTTTTTTGCGGAACGCGCTCGTCGTCTTGTCCCTCGGCGTCCGCAGGCTGCATCTGAATTTGCCCGGTCACCGGGCCGGGATCTGCAGCAGAAGTCGCTTTCTTTAAACCTCGTCTCTTGGCAGTGAGACGAGCTTGAGCCGCGCTAAGCTCCAGGAGCCATTCGCTCGTCGCTTCCCTATCATCGCAGCCGAAGATCCGAGCCAACCAGTTGATATTGGAAGGGCTGATCCCCTTGTCGTTCTCTTGAAACCATAGTTGGACCGTGCGTAAATCGACTCCGGCCCGATTGGAGTCGATCTGCGTAATCGCCTCTGCCAGGAGCTCCGGAGTCCATGGCCCCTGTGGAAAGCCGTCAATGCCGACCGGACGGCCCGCACCCACAGCAGCTAACTGCTTAAACAGTTCTTTGAAGTCGCTGCCGTCCTTGGGCGGAGCGACAAATATCTTCCCGTTCTTTTCCAATGGTTCAGACGCTCAAATGTGTTCAGTTTTCCCATATGCACAGCGGGCCCTCCGCCTTGTGATGCCCTTCCGATCGGTGCCGTGGAGTCCCTTCTCGTCCTCATCGAAGCAATGGGGAAACTGCCACAGACGACTCCTCGTCCGTCAGAGCGAAGTCGGCGCTGCTTGGTGACAGCTTTATATACCGAGAATGTCCGGGCGAAAAGAAAAAAGCAGCTCCTGCGTGTGTAGGATGCGCAGAAGGTTGGTGCGAAAATAGTAAATAAAGTGTGATTAAATAACGGCTTAAGAGAAAGCGGAGCGCCCGTACCGCCAAGAAATAAGCGGCCAATACTTCAATCAGGAATTGAATCGCATAATCCAGTTTATGGAACTCGTCGCATTATGAAGACCCTCTTGGAATCATGGTATCCTGGAGCGCTCCCCATTGGACTAACAGGTTCGGCTAGGCGATCAACGTGTTTGGAGGGCCGCGATCTGAACGCCAACGAGCTTCATCAAGTGGTCCAGTTCCCACCATCCACATTATAAGTTTGGCCAACAATATAATCGGCTTCCTGACTTGCCAAGAACACGGCCATTCCTACCAAATCTTGTGCGGTGCCCATGCGGCCGAATGACACTGCCGCGCCAACCATCTTTTTCTTTTCTCCTAAAGGTCGATTCTCGTACTTGGCAAACAGAGCATCTACGCCGTCCCAATGCTCTCCATCGACGACGCCTGGTGCAATCGCATTGACGTTGATACCAAATTTTATGAGGTCCAGCCCTGCCGATTGTGTGAAACTAATGATTGCGGCCTTGGTCGCACAGTAAACGGCGACCAACGCCTCACCCCTCCTCCCCGCTTGGCTAGCCATATTGATGATCTTTCCCCCACGTCCTCGCACAATCATAGATCTCGCCGCCGATTGCATTGTAAACAGCGACCCGCCCACGTTAATCGCAAACAATTTCTCGAAGCTTGGACGTGTTATATCGACGATCGGAGCAAGATCGAAAATTGCTGCGTTATTGATTAGGATATCGATTCCGCCAGTATTGTCGTCAACGGCGTGGATGGCCGCTTCGATCGAGGATTGATCTGTCACATCCATCTTAACCGGATACGCCCGCTGACCAATATCACGTGCTGTTTCGGTTGCTTTTTTGATGTCGATATCCGCGATTGCAACTGTGGCTCCTTCACGCGCGTAGGCTTCGGCGAAGGCGCGGCCAATACCTCTCGCGGATCCAGTTATCAATGCGGATTTCCCTTCAAGGCGTCCGTTCATTGCTTAAGTCCTTCCTCGTTAAATTTGTGAATGAGCGTCTTGTCCGGCGTCAGGTAGACGGTGTCGCCCGCCTTGGCCGCGAACTCGCCACCGCCACGTGCCGTCACCGGGCCAATGCCATCGACGTCGATATGCAGGAACGTATCGGAGCCAAGATGCTCGGCGACCGTGACCCTGCCCTTCCACTCACCGCTCTCGTTCGACAGCATCACATGCTCCGGACGAATGCCGATCGTGTGCGCGCCGAGCTGTGCTGCCGTCTGGCCCTTGACGAAATTCATCTTCGGCGAGCCGATGAAGCCGGCGACGAAGAGATTGCGCGGGTTCTTGTAGAGCTCCAGCGGCGAGCCGACCTGCTCGATATTGCCCTTATTCAGCACCACGATCTTGTCGGCCATGGTCATGGCTTCCACCTGGTCGTGGGTGACGTAGATCATCGTGGTCTTAAGCTGCTGGTGCAGCTCGCTGATCTCGATGCGCATATTGACGCGCAGCGCGGCATCGAGGTTCGACAGCGGTTCGTCGAACAGGAAGGCCGACGGCTGGCGGACGATCGCGCGGCCGATGGCGACGCGCTGGCGCTGGCCACCCGAAAGCTGGCGCGGCTTGCGCTCCAGATAGTCGGTGAGGTTGAGCACCCGCGCGGCATCCGAGACCTTCTTGTCGATCTCGGCCTTGTCCATACCCGCCATCTTCAGCGGGAAGGCGATGTTGTTGCGCACGCTCATATGCGGATAGAGCGCATAGGACTGGAACACCATCGCCAGGCCACGCTCGGACGGCGCCTTTTCGGTGGCATCCTTGCCGTCGATGACGATCTTACCGGCGGAGACATCCTCAAGCCCGGCGATCAGCCGGAGCAGCGTGGACTTGCCGCAGCCCGACGGGCCGACGAAGACGACGAATTCGCCGTCCTGGATATCGAGATCGATCGAAGGGATGACCTTGGCTTCGCCGAAGACCTTCGAGACTTTCTGAAGGGTAATGCTGCCCATGTTTCTCTCCCTGTCGTCTTATTTCACCGCGCCGAACGTCAGGCCGCGGACGAGTTGCTTCTGCGAGAACCAGCCGAGGATCAGGATCGGGGCAATCGCCATTGTCGAGGCTGCCGAAAGCTTTGCATAGAACAGGCCTTCGGGGCTGGAATAGGAAGCGATGAAGGCCGTCAGCGGCGCCGCCTTGGAGGCGGAGAGGTTGAGGGTCCAGAAGGCTTCGTTCCAGGCAAGGATGATGTTGAGCAGCAGCGTCGAAGCGATGCCCGGCACCGCCATCGGCGTCAGCACATAGATGATTTCCTTGGCGAGCGAGGCGCCGTCCATGCGGGCGGCCTCGAGAATTTCGCCAGGGATTTCCTTGAAGTAGGTGTAGAGCATCCAGACGATGATCGGCAGGTTGATCAGCGTCAGCACGATCACCAGACCCAGACGGCTGTCGAGCAGGCCGGTATTGCGGAACATCAGGTAGATCGGGATGAGCGCGCCGACAGGCGGCATCATCTTCGTCGACAACATCCACATCAGGACATCCTTGGTGCGCTTGGTCGGCGAGAACGCCATGGCCCAGGCAGCCGGGATGGCGATGATCAGGCCGATCAGCGTCGAGCCGAAGGAGATGATCACCGAGTTCATGAAGTGAGCCAGATAGTTCGAGCGGCTCTGTACTTCCGCATAGTTCTCGGTCGTCCAGTGGAAGAACAGGAACTGCGGCGGCGAGGCGATCGCATCGGCTTCCGACTTGAAGCTGGTCAGAAAGGTCCAGAGGATCGGGAAGAAGATCAGGATCCCGAGCGTCCAGGCAATCGCGGTCATGATGACCTTGCGCTGTGTGGTGACTTTGCGAGCCATCTTACGCCTCCAGATTCTTGCCGACGAGGCGGACAAGGAAGATCGCGACGATATTGGCGAGGATGACAGCGACGATACCGCCTGCCGAAGCACCGCCGATATCGAACTGCAGAAGCGCCTGCACATAGACAAGATAGGTCAAGTTGGTGCTCTGCGTGCCGGGACCGCCATTGGTGGTGACCAGGATTTCGGCGAAGACCGACAGCAGGAAGATCGTCTGGATCAGGATGACCACGGTGATGGCGCGGGCCATGTGCGGCAGCACGATATAGATGAATTTCGAGACAACGCCGGCGCCGTCCATCTCGGCGGCTTCCTGCTGCTCTTCGTCGAGCGACTGCAAGGCCGTCAGCATGATCAGCGTCGCGAAGGGCAGCCACTGCCAGGCAACGATCAGGATGATCGAGAACAGCGGCGCATTCGCCAGCCAGTCATAGGGCTGCAATCCGAGCGCCTTGGCGAGATGCGCGAAGAGCCCGTTGACCGGGTTCATGAACATGTTCTTCCAGACAAGCGCAGCGACCGTCGGCATGACGAAGAACGGCGCGATCACCAGGATGCGGACGATGCCCTGCCCATAGATTATCCTGGTTCAGCAAGATCGCGAAGGCGATGCCCCCAATAACCGTGATCAACAACACACCGAGCACCATCGGCTGCAGCCCCAAGGGCGTCCGTAGGAGGAAGCAATGGAAAGAACACCCGATCGGCCCATATGAACTGCCCCCACTTTCGACCGGACACTCAGCATAAGCAGGAAGGCTCAAGCACAGGCTTGAGGATATGTGTGGACGCCTCCGGGTGCGCAAGAAGAATCTTTGTTTGACGGCGTCGAAGTTTGGTGCGGACATGTGTTCGGCTTCTTTTGCGACGAAGCACCGCCGCCAGCCAGTATGGATTACGCGAGCTCGATCCACTTCAGGCTTACGTGCTGTCAGCACTTATCCTCAATCTGGTTCTCCGAGCCCCGTTCAAACTCTTCGGCCATGCAATCCTTAGACCTTCATTGCTGCGCGGGAATTCGTCAGGGCTGGCTGCATGTAAGACCCTCCGTGCTTTAGAATTGCCCAGGCGACGCGAGCCATCTTGTTCGCTAGCGCTACGATCGCGAGCATCGGTGGCTTTCTGTGGAGGATGCTGGCAAGCCAAGCGCTTGGCTTGATCTTCCCACGCCTTACCCAAGAAACGACGGCACTGGCCCCCATGATCAGCAGACGTCTGAGCGTCCGTTCGCCCATCTTGGATATTCGTCCGAACCGCTGCTTTCCTCCGGTGGATCGCTCGAGCGGGGTTAAGCCAACCCATGCCGCGAAGTCACGTCCCTTCCGGAAAGTCGCCGGATCGGGAGCCAGGGCCGCGATTGCTGCCGCTGTCACAGGTCCGATCCCTGGCACAGAAGTCAATCGACGCGCATCAAGGTCGTCACGCGCCCGCTTTTGGATTTCCCTGTCGAACTCTGTTAGCTGAGCTTCACACGATGAGAGATGCTGCCATAGTGAACGCAGGATGCCTTGAGCTGCGGGCGGCAGATTATCATCACTCTCGATGACCTCCTGCATCTTTGCAGAAGCGGCGGCACCCTGAGAGAAGATGTAACCAAATTCCGCCAAATGGCGTCGTATCGCATTCAGAAGCTGGGTCTTCTGGCGTACCACCAGATCTCGTGCGCGAAAGACAATACTCGCGGCCTGCGATGCCTCACTCTTCACATGAACGAAGCGCATGTCCGGCCGCTGCGCCGCCTCCGCGATGGCCTCGGCGTCAGCAGCATCGTTCTTCTGCCTCTTCACAAACGGCTTGACGTAATCCGGAGGTATCAGAAGCACTTCATGCCCCAACTCTTGCAACTGCCGCCCCCAATAATGCGCGGTGCCGCAAGCCTCCATCGCTACCCGGCAGTGGGGAAGTGACATCAGCAGCGTGATGAGTTGAGCTCGCCGGACCTGTCGGCGGAAAACGACATGTCCGTCTGCAGCTACGGCATGCAGTTGGAAAACATGCTTGGCGACATCCAAGCCGATGAGAACGATCTGGGTCATTGGGTCAACCTCCTGGTGCTGGACATCCTCGATACTGCCACAAGGTGGCGAAGGAGGCGTCCACTCCATCAGGCTTATGTCTAACGAGTTTCGACAGGTTGATCTGATGATCGGTGACGTCCGGCGGCGACGCTGGACAACCGAACGCAAACTGCAGATCATCGAGGAAAGCTATGCCGCCGGGGAGACCGTTTCCTCCGCGGCGCGGCGGCATGGAGTTGCGCCAAATCTTCTGTATCGCTGGCGCAGGCTCCTGAGCGAGGGAGGTGCGATGGCCGTGGATTCTGACGAGCCAGTGATCGGCAATTCCGAGGTGAAGAAGCTGGAAGATCGAGTGCGCGAGCTTGAGCGTATCCTCGGGCGCAAGACGT
>NZ_LXKN01000017.1 GCF_001692325.1 Rhizobium sp. AC27/96
GCGCGAAGTCTGTCTGCATGGGAATACATGAACTACCTCCTGGTCGTCCAAGTTTTCGTCCGCATCTCCCCGGATCAGATCTCAGCGGAAATCAACACAAATGCACCACCCCGTCAGCAATAGAGGCAGTCTGCGATGCTTGGTTCGCCGAACACGGCCGGCCACTCGCCGAATGCAAGGTTCGTGGTGACGATGATGGAAGAAAATGGTTTCATTCGCTGTTCCTACAATTCAAAATATCGAGTATTTTTTTTCCAAGAAATACATTAAAGGTTTCATGTCGTGCCCCAAAGGAACATGGTTTTAGTGGTTTAGATGGTCGTAGTGCCAGATAAAGATCGACTATCCACGATTGAAAAGGCGGCGGCGTAGGAAATGGCTCTTGCGTAATACAAGAATGCAACAGATGAAGTCCAGATTTAATCATTGCCAGACCGCAAACGGCACGAATTTTTCAGGGCCGTTGATATCAGGCGCGAGAAGTTCGAGGATGCCTGGCGGGAGGCACGTCCGACTTCAGGAAGAGTTTTCGCTTGATGGCCTTGGCAAATTATTGAGCTATAGGCCCTTATCCTGGCGGTTGTTCGCGACTCCATAAAGGCAATGACAAGCATGAATATAAATCGACTTGAGGCGGAAAGCATCGCCATTATACGCGAAGCGGTCGCGGAGGCAGACAAACCCGTCCTTCTCTATTCAATCGGCAAAGACAGCTCAGTTCTTCTTCATCTTACCAGGAAAGCATTCTTTCCGGCCAATCCGCCTTTGCCGCTATTGCATGTGGATACGAGATGGAAATTCCAGGAGATGTACCGGTTTCGGGATCTTATTCCGCATCAAACTGGAATGGATTTGCTGGTTCACGTTAATCCCGAAGCGATCGAAAGAGACATAAACCCCTTTGACCATGGCGCGGTACTCCACACCAGCATCACTAAAACGGAGGGTCTGAAGCAAGCACTCGATCACCATGGATTTGATATGATCTTCGGCGGAGCCCGACGCGATGAGGAGAAGTCGCGCTCTAAGGAGCGTGTGTTTTCCTTTCGCACGCGCAATCATCAATGGGATCCCAAAAATCAGCGGCCAGAACTTTGGAACCTCTACAATACCCGCAAGGCTCCTGGTGAAAGCTTACGGGTCTTTCCGCTCTCCGATTGGACGGAATTGGACGTGTGGCAGTATATCCTTCAGGAGAGCATTCCCGTCGTTCCATTGTATTTCGCCAAGGAGCGTCCGGTCGTCATACGTGACGATATGATCCTTGCCGTTGATGACGATCGCATGAGGCTATTGCCGGGCGAGGAGATCATTAACCGGAAAGTCCGCTTTCGAACATTGGGCTGTTATCCACTGACGGGCGCAATTGAATCCGAGGCCAGCACAGTTGAAGGAATAATCGCCGAACTTCTTCAGGCGCGCTTATCTGAGAGACAAGGCCGGCTGATCGACACTGGCTCGTCGGTGAGCATGGAAAAAAAGAAGTTGGAGGGTTATTTCTGATGCATCGTCTGCAGCAGAAGAGCGACAAAGCTCGCGTCTCGCCCGAAGAGATATTTGCACGTTTTCAGCATCATCAACTATCTCAAGATCTTCTGCGACTGATTACGTGCGGCAGCGTAGACGACGGCAAAAGTACGCTCATCGGCCGCCTCCTATGGGAATCGCAGCATTTACTGGATGATCAGTTCGCGGCATTGAAAGCTGAATCGAAACGCCACGGTACCCAGGGAGATAAGATCGACTTCGCGCTTCTGGTCGATGGCCTATCGGCTGAACGCGAACAGGGTATTACCATAGACGTAGCCTACCGCTATTTTTCCACGCCGAGACGCAAATTCATCATCGGTGATTGCCCTGGCCATGAGCAATACACGCGCAACATGGCCACTGCAGCTTCCACCGCCGACGTCGCAGTCCTGTTGGTGGACGCTCGCAAAGGTGTTCTGACACAGACACGCCGGCATGCGTATCTCGCCTCGCTGCTGGGAGTTCGCCACGTAATCACTGCTATCAATAAGATGGATGCGGTCAGGTACGACGAGCAGATATACGACCAGATATGCGACGAGATCTCGACATTTGGCACCTCACTTGGATTTGAGAGTACTACGCAGATCCCCATTAGTGCTCTCAACGGCGACAACATAATCACCCGCTCCGCCCACACACGATGGTATTCCGGACCAACCTTGATGGGTCTCCTAGAGACCATAGAGATAACGCGCACTCCCTCCGACCGGCTTGTTGTTCCGGTGCAGTGGATAAATAGACCAAATGCGGATTTCCGCGGTATCTCGGCCACAATCGTCGAGGGAAAGTTGACGATTGGGGATGAAGTTCGCGTGACGGGCTCAGGTCAAGTTGCACGTGTAGCTGAGATCGTGACAATGGATGGAACTATCAAGCAAGTTGAGGAAGGGACAGCGGTTACATTCAGACTTGATCGAGATATCGATGTTTCCCGCGGTGATGTTCTTTCTTACGAGCGGAGCCCTTTGGAGATGTCCGATCACATCGAGGCAACCGTGATCTGGACGAATGCAGACCCGGGTCTGATTGGCCGCAACTACGACATCAAGCTGGCAACCCAATGGGCGTCGGCATCTATCACCAGCATCAAATACCATATCGATGTCGATACGTTAGCGCACACAGCGAGCCGAGCCCTGGCGCTCAACGATATAGCCGTCTGCAACGTGTCCCTGAGCCGCCCCCTTGTTTTCGATAGCTATTCGAAATCAAAAACGCTTGGTGGTTTCATTCTTGTGGACCGATTCACGAATGCTACCGTGGCGGCCGGCATGATCCGCCACAACCTTCGACGTGCCCAGAACGTGCACCGCCAGGTGCTGTCGATCGCCCGCCAAGATCGCGAACGGTTGAATGGGCATCGGGGCAAGGTGATTTGGTTTACGGGTTTGTCTGGTTCCGGGAAATCAACACTGGCCAATGCCCTGGAGATCGAGCTGCACAACCAGGGTAAGCGGACATATATCTTGGATGGTGATAATGTCAGGCAAGGCCTCAATAAGGATTTGGGCTTTACCGATGCTGATCGCGTCGAAAATATCAGACGAATTGCCGAAGTCTCCAAATTGATGATGGACGCAGGTCTAATCGTGCTGACCGCTTTTATATCACCTTTTCGCAGAGAGAGAGAAACGGCGCGCGAACTCATCGGCTCCAAGAATTTCCTTGAGGTTTTTGTTGACACGCCGCTTGACATCTGCGAGAAGCGCGATCCCAAAGGCCTTTACCGAAAGGCGCGCGGCGGCCAGTTGCCGAACATGACAGGCATCAATAGCCCGTATGAAGCTCCGACGACCCCTGATCTCACGATCCAGGGCGCAGGCCTACCACTTGCTGAGAGCGTCAAACGCTTGGTCGATTACATAGCATCCGTTTAGCTCTACCATCAAATAGCAATCGGAAATGTCAGGTGTTTGTGGGGATATAGCGGATCAAGGACTATCAGGAACCGTGCGTTTACCTCATCAATAAACAAACGACCGACCGAAGGTGTTTACCCATCTCCCCACTGGGCGGCCCGAGGTGGAAGCAGACGCGGCCGGTAAAGTTTCCAAGCATATCCGGTCGATGAGGATTTCAGCTTGTCAACCAGCATCCAAATGCGAGTTCCTAATTCGATACTTAATCACAGCCTAATTTAAAAAGGGGGGCACCTCAGGCAAGGTCAAGCCTCTATACGTTGTAGCCCAATTCTCGCAATTTCTCTCCATGCACCGCATTGAAGGACTCAATCAATGATCTTGGAAGCACCTCAGTATAGTAGCCCGATTCCATTTTCCAAAAGAAACCTCCATCTTGAGGAAACATAACTTTGTTCCACTCGAGTGCTTTGGGCAATGAACAATCATTTCCCACAAAATTAGCTAGTGGGGCGAAACCTCTCTCTGGATTGGAAACACAGTCTTCGTACTTCAATATGAATATAAAATCCTCGTATTTCTTTTTCAGCAATTGCCAATATTCCGCGGACGTCCACCAACTTCCTGCGGAATCTATTCCCGGCGAAATATTTCCGACGGCCAAAAACATCCCAAAAAAGTAATCAATAGACCCGGATCTGATATGCTCATCTACCGACAACAGAGGAATGGAGTAAGCCCATTGGATGGATGATCGGCAATGATGAAGGAAATTCAAATATGAGAGAAACACGTCGAGTGGATGACGCATAATATAGCAATAAAACCTTGTATCGAGAGGTCGTCCCTCGTAGCTTTTAACAGCAAACGGCGAGTGCGATTTAAAAAACTTAAATTCGCCTTGCGTTGTACCGAACACCGGCCCAGATTCTGGATCAAAATCAGGGTGGTCGGGGATCGCGGCTTCAATCTTTTCTTTTATATTTAGGTCCTCGACGTAGGACTGAACATAAGGTCTAGCAAGTAACGCATAAAGAACATTTCTGACCCAATTGCTGCCAGACCGAGGGAAAGAGTAAATACCAAAAGTTTGCATCTCTATGCTCTGCAATTCTCTGACAAAATCCTATGGACAACCGTGACGGAGCGGCCATTTACACAAAGTCGGGTATTGTAGTTAGGTGATCCTGTCAACCGGAGAGTGCATCCAGTGAAGGCTATCTCCGCCGCGAGGAGGTCGACAAATCCATCTAAGCTTCCCCTATCAGCGCGCTGGCGGATTGGGGAAGTCCGCCGGCCAAATCATGTATCGATTAAGGCGAGGAGATGGTTCAATGGCCCCACTCCCTGCGGAGATTCCTTAAGCGCGAGAGTTAGTAACTCGTGCAGATCGTTTCCGATCTCTGGGCGAGCTATTACGCCCTTGCTGATAAGCAATTCGCAAAGACACGCCATTATCCGTTTGGGTTTCCATCATAGCGGCCAGACGCTGATCAGTAAGTTTGCTCTCTGAGTTGTCCATGTTTGGATTCCTTACCGAAAGTCATGTGGTCGAGGTGGACGCCACTGCCGCGATTTTGGCAAGTGGCAACATCGACCGCATGCGCAATCGTCACCATACGCTTGAGGGATATGGTGAAGTAAAACCCTCCGCATTGCTCGCGGTTTTGGATTTCCCATCTTTTAGCAAAACGGAACCAAACCCATTGTATACCAATGATTGCAACCCGAATCGTTCCACAGCCTTTGAGATTATGCTGCCATTGTCTATATGCCATATTTGCTGGAAACCAGCATATGAAAACTTCAACGATGGCGGACTGGAGCTCGTTGAAATCTCAATTTTCACGGGCGGCAACTCGACGTCAGAAGCGGGGCGAACCCATTCCGGAACAAGAGCGTATCCAAACTTCGCTGCCGCTTCATCGATCAAATGCTCGATTGCATTTGTTTTCAACAATTCCATTTCGCCGGTGGATTGGAAATCGGACACCTGCTTTCGAAAATCCGGATAGCGCATATCAATTATCGTCTCGTTCTCAGGGACCGTAGAATGCGCGCCGCTCACCAATCCTGCCGCCAGATTGCTGCCTCGTCCCATGTGGTAGACGAAGGTCCCTGGGGCTAAGCAAACTCGATACCCCATCTTCAGGCTGCGCAAACTCCAATCCGTCTCTTCGCAATAGCCACGGCCAAAAATAGGATCCATTACCCCTACGTGTTTGACCACTTCGACTGGCATCATGATGCAAAACGAAATTCCCGCTGGAATGTCTATTATTGTAGAGGAGTATTTATCAGCAAGCATCTCAGAGACCGAATCAACCGTCTCTTGGGAAGAAAGAAACAAGTCGGGATCCGAATTCGGTACACTGTAAATTGATACGTTATTGGACCAAGCCGTTACTGAACCTACATTTTCTTGTTTGCAGCATTCAATCAGCGAATTAATCAGATTCTTCGGAAATATTACGTCAGAGTTGTTGATGGTAACAAAGTCATAATTTTTTTCGATCGCGGTCAACAATCCCAAGGAGACGTTCCTCGGGATACCTAGGTTGCGCGGAGTTAGGTAGTAGTGCGCACCCAAATTTTTGCACAGAACCTGGAGCTCATCACTCCACCCCGGCTCCGGGCTTGCATCGTCCAAGACCAATACATCCACGTCGGCAGTGGTCTGGTCCATCTGCATCGCACTTTTAATTGCTCGCGGAACAAAAGAGCGGCCGTTGTAAACGGTTATGACATGCAAGACACGCGGTTTCATTTTGCTGTCGGTTCCTTCGAATTTAATAGTCTGAAATCTTGGCGGGCAGGCTGAGGGTCTGGAAATAGCTGTCCACGGCCTTCCCCGCAGTGTTTTTCCATGACAATTCGCCTAGGGTTTTCATAATATTTTGGACAGACCTGCTACTTGCTATAGGGTCAGAAAGCAGCGATTGGGCGCGAGCAGTGAGCGTATCGAGATCATAGCTAACCGGCAAATCAGCATCCGCAATTAACTCACGTAGGGGGCCGAATGATACGTGAAGCGTAGGGACACCGAGGCACGCCGCTTCGAACGGAACGAGACCGAAGCCTTCGGCGGCGGTTAGATAGAAAACCAGACTGGAGTTCTGAAGCAGCCAGTTTCGCTCCTCCGCCGCTACTTCTGGCAGCGAAAGAATGTCATTTTGGAATTCGGAGGGGCTAGCGATGGCTTCCTCATTCCTTGTCGATCCGAAAGGCACCGAGGCGCCCACAAGCACGATGGCATGGTCGAAGCCCTGGGATTTCAGACGCGCCCATACACGCAGCGCAAGGTCCCGGTTTTTGTGAGCGTACGTCGCCCCTAGCACAATGACGAATGACCGAGCACTCCATCCTCGTTCAATGATTGACGGCGGAATGCGCTTGGGTTGATCCTTTGATCGGGCATCTGCGCCGTTCTCGACAACGAAGAGATTTTGCTCATTGACCGGCATTCTTTCTTCTTTGACCGCTTTGATCACATCGTGGCTAATGCAAAACACGGAATCAGCGTTGGAGAGTTGGAGTTGGAAATTGCTTCGATAGCCTTCCCACTCTTCCCAATTTTTGAAGTAAGACCCGTTTCTGTAGGCGATCAGATCTTGAACGGTGATAATGGTTCGCTTGCTAATATTTCTCCATCGATTCCAGGGGATCGGACCAGTTGGCTGGAATGGCCGATGGATGATGTCCACGTGGGACGCGCCGTCAAAGTTCAAGCTTGAGGCAGAAACTAACTGAATCTTCTCGGTATTCCGAAGCTCCTGAGCGTATTTAGGTAAGTTTGATGGATCGGGCACACCCAGCGCTACAGATTGGATGTCTGCGTGTCCGGCGAGCGACGTTGCCAGTTGCAAAATGAGCTGCTGAGTACCCATCTCTTTTGGCCCCAATGCGGAACCGTCGATGAGCACTCGGAGGCCTGTGGCTTTTGCTCGGGCGCTATCTAGCGCTTGGCCCAGAACGGACTTGGCACTATTGCGCTCCGTATCGTGTCTTCCGGGAAAAAACGGATGCAAACTATGTAGTGCATGCCTAGCTTCTGGGTTCTCGAGCACACTTGAAAAAGCTTCACCGAAATCGGGTGACTTCGTAATGAAGGTGAAGGGATCGAGAAAGCTATTGAATCCCCTGCGAGATGCCCGTAACGAAAATTCCGCCAGAGCAAACGATAGGTTGCCTGTATTTTTATCGTCAATTTGGCCAGCTACTTCCCAGGCGCTAAAATTTACTAAAATTCCCGGTCCATCGGCAATTGGCAAAGGTATGAGCCCAGAATCGCCCACTTTGCGCTCGCGCAACAACTTTGTAAGCGTTTCCTCATTATGACCGTCGACGCCGAAAGGCGTACCCGTATTGCGGTGTGGGAAACTTAGATAGCCAGCAGAGTTTGATAAAAACGAAATAGTTGCGATCCGCGGATCGTCTGCCATCCAAAAGCTTGCGAATTGCAATGTGTTCGCCGCGAGAACGGTTGGGGAACTGACAAAAAAACACTGATCGGTATTCGCAGAAAACGCTAGTTGCGCCAAGTCGAAAATTGAATCGGCCGCTATGAGTTCGAGCCGCGGAGCTTTGATCTTAATTTCGTGCATAAAATGCGCATGTGCCACGCCGGCGTAAACCACGCCTATACCCTTGACCTTCAGTAGGGATGCAAGCGTTTCGTTCCAACCCGCCGGATTTCGATCAATCCAAACGACTGCAGAAACACGGGGGCCGTCGGTAACGACAGCATCCTCTGCCGGCAAAGCCGGCCCGACAACATGTGAAACTCGTTTCGTCATATTCATCGCGCTTATTACTTAAATAATTTTTTCGGCTTTTAGCCATTCGCCCACCCGGCGGGCGCCCACAGTTGCGAAATCTGTTCGACTGCGAACACCAAGTTCTCTTTCGAGATCCTCGGTGTCGGCAATGGCCCAACGGACATCACCGTCGCGAAATTTGCCGGAAATGTGCGGGTGAGGGGCAGAATAAAGTGCCGAAATGATTTCCGCTGCCTGGATGATCGTTGTCGCAACGCCGGTTCCGACGTCCAGATAGCGAATGCCTCGAGCTGGATTTTTCACTGCGGCCAAGCATGCTTCCACAACGTCATCAATATAGACGAAGTCACGACCGACCTGACCGTCTTCATAGACCTCGATTGTCCCGCCAGCACTCGCGATTCGGTGAAACAATGTGATGATCCCGGTGTACGGATTGAAAGGCGATTGCCCAGGACCATAGACATTCTGAAAACGGAAGATAGTGGCTGGAATACCCATCGCAGATGCCCAGCAGGATATAATTTGCTCCTGCGTGAGTTTGGTAGCGCCGTATATGCTAGACGGTTTTGGAAAAGTATTGACAGCGCGGTGCGCAAGAGGTGTCGCCGCAATCCCACCAGAATCAAATATATCCCATTTATTGTCTTCAAGCGCTGAGTGATTGCGTAGGCCGGGGTAAAACACCTCACCCGACGCGGACTTCCACGCACCTTCACCGTAAACGGCCCTGCTTGATGTTAGAATCACGTGTTCGGGAATCTGCTTGTTGCGGGCGAACGCATCTAGCATTTGGGTTGTGCCAACGACGTTGACCATCGCATGCCGGTTGGACTCTGTGAGTGACTGTCCAGTTCCCGTTTCAGCAGCGAGATGGACCACAGTGCCAGGAGTACAGCTCGCCAAAAAGCGATCCCAAAAATCCGCGTCAGTGACGTCCGCAACAATAAGTTCAACGTTTTCGGGAAGATTAGACGGACGATCCACCGATTTGTGGACCTGCGGATGCATGTTGTCGATCGCGACAATTCGTTCATCACCATTCGTGAGTCCTGAGGCTATACGACTGCCGATAAATCCAGCCCCTCCGGTGAGAATCGTTGTTTTCTCCATCAAAATACCCCTTTGTCAATCATGCTTATCGTCGCGCCGTCTCTGTTCTTTGAGAACAAATCGGTTAACGGACTTCAATTTCATTTACGATAATGCTCGCTGACGGAGTACCCGTTCTGCCTCCTTCGATCTCGATAGAGTAAACACCCGGTTGCAGCTCGGACAGCGAAAAGGCCGCACTAAATCCAGACTTAACAAGTGATGCGTTTCCGAAATGCTTTGCGACGTCGGGTCGATCTCGAAGTTCGACTTTCTTTTTGGTGCTTAGGGCGTTGCCAGAAATCTTCACTTCGACAAACTCGAATGGCGCACTGTTTCCTGTCGGTACCGCCCATCCAGAGATCGATAGGTTTCTAAGTTGCCCCAATGAAACTGTATGCCTGCCGGATGAATTCGGCGCCGCTCCACCAATTTCGTCAATGTGCGTAAGAATTTTCGGCTTCGTAATTCCTGATCGAAATAGCTGACGAAAAGCTGATGGCGTTTTAGCTAGCCTTCGCTCAATCGTTGCGATTGAGGATGGTTCATTGGTTTGAACCTTGGCGGGCGAGGGGAGGTTGTCCAACTGAGCCTGAAGCTTTCTGAGCTCGTCGCTGACTTCAGTAATTTTTTGCGAAAGCACCAATACGCGGTTGTTCGCAATTGTGAGATCTACAATTGCCTGCGCGTAAGAAACGTCTGTTAAATCCATTGCTATGTATCCATAGAAATCAAAATTTCTGATCGTTTTAGCGCTTTCTGTTAGCCAGTATTTTGGCCACTCGCGCGTAAATTGTTTTTTTGATTTGCTAGGGTGTTTTTAGTGTGAGTAATTTCGACCTGCAATTCGGCCAAGCGTTGCGTCAAGGCCATGGCTCTTTTGTTAGCCATCTCGACTTCAAGCAGCTTTTCGGCAAGTTTTTTTCTATCCATATCCTAAATTCCGTCCGATCGCCTTATTAGCCAACGCTAGCTACCGAAAATTAATCGATGACTTGTCGCGCACGTTGAAAACGTCTTATTCCTATAATGACGAGAACAATTGGCTCATCGCTTGAAGCTTACTTTTTGGTTGCCGTCAATCTTTCTATTCGAATACCTTTGTCTCAAAGTAATGCCCAACCGCACACTGCATCGAGCTTCTAGCTCTGGCGCACCTTATTGCCCATGATCTCAATCGCCCATCCGGCCAAAGCACGCCCAAACCCCAATTATCTTCTACTGAGAGAAACTTCTATAAGTTCTTCCTCGCAAGTCGTTTGGACAACATGCATCATACGCTCGATGAAGTTTCGATCTTCGTCCACCTTCGGAGCTGGTGCTTGAATCGCTTCTGCCTGGGTTGCATGCTGCAAAAATATCCTCATGACGTGGCTAACACCTTCTTCATTCGCGTTGCGAAGATCCTCGGCGAAATAACGGCCCCGGTTGTAGGCGCCCGTTATTACCTCGTAGCTCGGGAAATACACGACATGTTTATGTGCCCTCTCGATTTCGTCGCAGGCTACGCGCAACGCCGATTTAGAATAGGTGGTCGAGGTAAGCACGTGCCGATTCTCGGCGGTAGCCATCAGGGGGACTGGCGAAACGGTCAAAATGACGCGGGCTTTCGGATTCACACTGTTTAATAGATCAAGGAAACGCTCTAAGTCTGCGATCACTTCAGAAACGCGGAAATTGTGAAACTCATATTTCTGCACGTCAAAGGTGCCGCCAGCGACGCCAGGGCATACGGGGAACACGGCACCATCGGTTTTCGAGAGCCAGGCTTCGGTAAGACCAAGAGTGAATACAAACACGTCCAGCGTACTGAACATGTCGCGTACCTTCGCAAGATGCTGATGGCGATCGGCTACAAGCTCTTCCTTAGTGGCAAAACCTTCCGGCTCGATATTTGGTCTGAAAGGATCAACGAACTTTCCATGTTCATTGGTCCAGATTTCCTCTTGGGGCTCGAACGTTCCGAAAGCCCGTTCGAATAGCTGAACTAGCTGTCGAGGGGTGTAGATGTTGCCATACCTGGCGGAGTAAGTGCCGTAGTTAAAATGGTCCCGCTGGTGTTCGTCGGCCAATGGATGACCGTCTTCGACTACATAATGGTCGAACCCACTTTGTTTCAGATGGCGCGCGATATGCTGTGCGAAACAACTGCCAGCAGTGGCCACCTTGTCGGAATTAGCTATTTTCCAAGGAAAGTTAGTGACGGGGTCAACGCTCGGATAGTCCGGCTCGGCAATAGCCTTTTTCCAGCGAGTGTATGCGGGAAGAGAATGATAAGGAGATTTCATAGGGACCTCACTCATAGCCAAAGCCAACCATCATATTTTACGTTCAGGTGGTTTTCAAGCTCCTTCAAAATTAAGCCGCCGAACGATGGTCCTGCATGAGTAGAATCTCTTCCATGCTCCTCAAGCAAGAAACCGTTTTGGTTGGTGGCAGATTTTGGAGTGGGAAGAAAATGAATTCCCGCCGCCGAGCAGTAGTCTCTAATGATCTTGGAGTGCACACGCCACAATTTGTATCGCAGGTACGGAGCCGATATTTTTGGATCCCTAACATTCTGAAACCATTGCTCCAGGTTTCTCAGGATGAATTCGTTGCTTTCTATGGGCGGCGGGGATTCAAAATGAAAAACGCTGCCATTCGTAGAGTTCTTCAATGTTTGCATATTCAGAATATAAGATTGGGCTAACTTCGCGATGAATTTGTTTATATAGGCTGCCGTCACGAACTCCGCAGTTCCATCAAGAGGCAGATCAGGAATCTCTGGAAGAACGAAATCGAACGGTCTCGGATGCTCCATCAAGGTCAGCGCATTGTGGGCGTTCCCGCCGAACATGGAGATATAGATTTTCTCTCTGTCCTTCGGCACTTTTTGATCAACCATTACCGCGATTTCTGGGTTCAGAACATAGTGGCCGCCGCCTGCATCGATCGAAAACAAAAAGTCGACGCCCATGCGAGTTGTGTCAAACACGTAATATTGGATAGAATTTTCGCCACCGTACACCTCGGCCGGACGATCGTGGAGATGCAATACAATCGATGAAAGGTGGCTGTGACCAAGAACAATCGCTGCCTTTCCGGGCATGTGAACTCCTGATTTCCGTTGACTGAAACAAACGATGGCAGGTATCGCCCATGTTTCGCATTTCTCCTACGTCGTCAATAAGCGAAGCACGGCATTCGTGTGATCACTGGACCTTCTGCGCGTTGATGATATGAGTTTCGTAAGTTCCTCCACAATTTAGGAAATCTGAAATGTCTTTCATACCTGAGCCTGATGTATGGCTTAAGTCTCATTTCGATACTGCCGCAGAGAAAATCGTTTCGAGCGTTTTCGGTATCGAAGGGAAAACTGTGTTGAGCGTAGGTTGCGGGGAGCCACTGATAGAATTCGGTGTGCTGTCGCGAGGTGCGAAGCGCATTGTCGGATTAGATATCGTGCCCGAGATTGCAGGATCTTTCGCAACTACAGCCGATAAACTCTCTTCTAACGGTTTCAGTGTCCCAGCAGACTATTCGAGTCGGATGGAATACGTTCAATACGACGGAGTTGATTTCCCCTTCGAAGATGCCAGCTTTGATGCGGTATATTCATGGGGTGTTTTTGAACACGTTGCAGATGTTCGCCAAGTTTTGTCAGAAATGCGCCGTGTCATGAAGCCCTCTTCTTGGGGAATGGTCAGCGTTTTTCCCTGGTTCCCGTCATATTACGGCAGCCATCTCTCAGATTACATTCCCGAGCCATTTTTCCACCTGAAAGAAACCGACGAGTGGACCAAAGTTAAATTAGAGGAATATGCTGATAAAAACCCGCAGGCTCGTGACTTGGTGACGCGCCATATGTGGCAGGAATTCAAGTCATTGAACCGCAAAAGTCCAGAAGAGTTTTACCGAGATGTGAAGTCTATAGGTTTTTCACGGCATGCTTGGGAATTGCTGAGCTACGAGACGACGCTTACCGAGGCGCCCAATGACGCTACGCTCTCAGACTTGATGATATGTGGTACGACAGTTCGGTTTATGAAGTAGGAGCCATGGCTCTCTCTTCGTTGCCGACATCTTCGACGGTGACCAAATTCGTTTAGGTGGCACATGAGATACCGTTTTCTATCGGCACTGGCTTTCATGCTGGCGATCGTTCTCTCGCGTGCCTCTGCGCAAGACGGTGTGCGGTTGAGTTCAGACAACCACGTTCTTGGACTGGCGCCAGCATATTCAATTTGGTGCAACAAAAAGTCGTCGGTCGCGATACCGATGTTTTGTACTAACCTCATCGCACAAGATGTTGCCAGCTTACCAGATCAGGCAGCGTCGTGGTCGTTCCAGCGAATAAGTTCATATTCCGGGGGAACATCAGGGTTCGAGAACGCTGCACTGCGTGCAATTAACCAGACCTCTTCCGGAAACGCAAACTATGAGGATGGCTTACTTTCAATCTTAAATAACCATTCAGCGCTCGCTACAGGATCGGAAAACACCGCAGGTCGTTTTGTCGCACAGGGGCGCAGCGATGGCGCGATCTGGTCGCTGGCAAATGAAACGGCGGACTATACGGGTGTTGCAAACCCGAAGGGTGCGCGACTTGGAATAGAGCAGATTGTATCTGGCAATGGAGGCGATAATGGCCTCAATCGTGTTGGGCTGGATGTCGTGGCATCTCGGCCGAACATTGGGGGATACTACTCTGGCTCCGATATGACACTTGGTGTTGGCATTCGTTTAGTGGGACAGGTGACGGATAAAGGACACGCCAGGATTTCAAGAGGGCTAATGTTCGGCTTTGGCGCGTCGCCAACCGATTTTGATACAGGCATCGATCTAACAAATGCATCCTTTTCAAGCGGTGGAGCGGCTCTGCTTCTTGCTACAGGGCAGCACGTCTCTTTTTCTGCTTCCAATGACCGTACGCTTGATTTTTCATCTTCGCATTTGAATTACCGTGTTTCTGGAAGTTCAAAATTTCAAATCAGTGATGCGGGCGGCACCATAGCGCAAGCGCCACTTACGCAACCCTTGATGACTCCAGCCTCGTCTCACTCGGATTGCGCGCAAGGGACAATCCAAGCAGATGCTAACTATGTTTATGTTTGCGTCGCGGTAAACACATGGAAACGCAGCGCATTGTCAGATTTCTAAATCCAAAAATCAGCTCTCCATTATTATTCGCTTGCCGACTTTTCGATCAAGAAGCCGAGGCGCTGAGAGCATATAGCGGCCTTCGAGGCCATTGACGGTGCTCTGCGGGAAGTGTCGTTTGGCACTTAAACGTAAGAATGCGGCCGGTCTTTTCGTGACTTTCAGCTTAAATAGCTGTTCTGCCTGTATTTCAGCTGCCGGAAGCATTTGTCAAAGGTTCGACTCCTCTCAAGACCAACAAGAGCAAGTCGGTCCCGGTGGATCGATATCCCGTTGTCTGCGGCTTAACGGGTGATTCTACTGCGAATTAACACCCGTGCTACAACTCCGCAGGTCAGCTGTTTAGGCTGGGATAGTCCGTGTACCCTTTCTCAGTTCCGCCACTGTAGAGGGTATCTCGGGCCGGGGCGTTGAATGGACCACGTTGTGCGAAACGAACAGGCGGATCTGGATTAGCAAGTGCAAGTGCAAGTGCACCGAAGGCGATAAGATCCACGCGGCCGGACTTCAGCTCTGATTCGGCGGATTCCTGCGTGTAACCGGCATTGGCAATCACAGTGCCGGAAAAGAGCGGCCCGAAAGCCTCAATGGTATTCCGCGGCTACGTCGGAAAGTCGTCCAAAGGGAACATAGGTTGCATGAGGTTCAAATAGGCAAGAGGTAACCTGTCCAAGGCGGCGATAAGATGCGTGTAGAGCGCGCGAACATCGCTATCAGTCATGCCATTGTAGGCGATTGATGGAGATAATTTGATTCCTACGCGCCCCGGCCCCCAAGCGCGCAGAAGCTCGTGCATTACTTCGAGTGTAAAACGGCATCGGTTGGCGATACTACCGCCATAACGGTCTTCCGCTTGTTGGCGCCATCAACCAAGAATTGGTTTGGAAGATATCCAAACGCGCCGTGGAGCTCAACACCATCAAACCCGGCGCGTTTTGCGTTTTCGGCTGCGATCCCATGGTTGAAAACAATCGAAGACACTTCGTCCGTCTCGAGGGCGCGCGGAATTTCATACTCTTGTAGTCCGTTCTTTGTAAACGGTTTCTGACCCTCGATGCGGATCGCCGATGGCGCAACTGGAATCTCGCCATCGCGCGATAGCGAATGGCCCACTCGTCCAGTATGCCAAAGCTGAGCGAAAATGTGTCCGCCGGCGTCGTGAACCACATCAATGATCTTGCGCCAAGCGTCCACCTGATCATCTTTGAAAAGGCCGGGCGTAAAGGGCAGGCCAACTGCTTGCTTGCTGATATTGATCCCTTCAGAAATGATGAGACCCATAGAGGACCTCTGCCCGTAATAGAGCTCAGCCAATGCTCCCGGGACGTCATCAGACGATGCCCGGCTTCGTGTCATCGGGGCCATAACCACACGGTTCTTCAACTCGAGATCGCCCAGCTGATAAGGTTCAAGAAGTTTCACGTTGCGTCTTTCCACATTTGGAGGATAGGTGTCGAGGTAGTTCTTGCCTCAGCTCTGGTTGTTCGCTAGCAGCCAGATAAGTTGCCAATGGCAATGCTTGCGATCGACTGAAGCTCGGCTTGGGACTTTCCCATTTTCGCTGCTGCGCGTATTCCAATGAGAACGGCATCGAAATAATCGGTGGCCTCGTCGGGGTGCATATTTTTGCGCAACTGACCAAGCGCAATCGCGTCTTCAAATACATCTCGAAGGACCGCGCGAAGCGGATCTCCGTGTCTATGAAAAATAGCCATAATGTCAGGGTCGCTTGAACCGAATTCACCAATAGCATTCATTGCCATGCATCCCTTGCCAAATGCCATATCGTCCCGGTTGGCAAAGGCTGTGATTGCACCCTTGATCGCATCGAGGCCACGCCGGGGGCCCAGTAGGTGTTCAAGCAGAATGGCAGCGCTCTGGCCAACATACAGATCAAGAGCCGTAAGAAAGAGGGATCGCTTATTGCCGAACGTGTCGTACATGCTCTGCCGACCGATGCTTAGCGTGGCCATTAGCGCGTCCGGCGAGGTAGCTGCATAACCTTGCTCGCCAAATATCTGAACCGCCCGCTGCAACGCTTCGGTTTTGTCAAACGATTTTGGCCTGGCCATAACGGGTTTCCTCGAATTTTCGATTTCGCCCGACATCCATTATTTATTTCGGATGTTAAAGTCCAAAATTAATTTTTGGTTCTCGCTCGATCGTAATTTTTGCGGTGGAGCGTTGAATTCCACCATGGTTTGACCCGTCTTTCCGCTTCGCGTTGACCCAATTAGGCCGAGACAGGCATTTGAAATCGTTCATAATTTTGAACCATCTGCAGGTAGTCTCGAAATGGAAAATTGGGTGAGTTTCACATGGGATTCAACACGCAGAGCTTTAAATTCTATCTGCGGCTTTGGGCTGGGTATCTTGGTTGCCATCAGAAAGTGATCCAGCTGCTGCATTTTTGCATTGATCCATGAAGATACACAGGATTGGTCGGAGCACAGCACTCTGGCTCTCGCGCGTAACGGCATGCGAGGCTGGCACCAAGATGAAAACGAGATGATCATCAATGAAGAGGCTTTCAAACCCGTCATCGCTCGTCGCCGGCTCCACATGCCTATCGCATTTGGCGATTTTTATGATTATTTAAACTTCCATAGGTTGCTTTGCCAAATAATAACATGCATCGTCTCGGCGGGGCTTCGGATGCCCCATCTGCACTCAGGGGCGAGACCACACGTGCGTTCGCTTGTTGGCTCCACGACACCAAAGGATCGCCAACCATGACCACGCCGCTGAACATCTATGTGATGAATAAACAGTCCAAGATGCAGAGCTTCTATTTCTTCCAGCAGCCAGCCATCTATACCGGTGGTGGAACGGCCTATTCGAACAGCCTCTATTCCTCGGATCTCCTAAGTTACGATCAATCCGGCGCGGTCCTGGTCTGCCAGGTCAAACCGCAATATTTTGCCGGTATCGAGAAGGCGGGCGCGCCACCACAAGTTGGCCAACGCTCGGGCTGGCCCACTGTCAGTCGTGCGATCGACCTTGCTGATGGCGGCAGTGGCGCCCCGAAGAACTGGACGACTGCGACCGTTTCACCACTCGGTCTTTCTGACCCGGCCAATGCCCCAGGCGTACAACCGGGAGCCTTCCGTATTACCACGCCGAGCTTCAACTCCTACGAATCATACAATGCCGGCTCTGCAATAGTCGCCATGCACCGTACAGTGCTGTCCAACTTCGTGCAGGCAAATCCGATGTCCAATATTGATTGCCAGCCAATCCTGAAATTCTACGTTCAGACCGGATACGGCAACGTGGATACAGTCATCGACTTCTCGGAATCGAGCGTGAACGCTGGTCTTGCCGATTTCACCGGCGGCCACACCCAGTGCGATATCACCTTGAACGCCGACGGGACATGGAGTACACGGCTCCAATAGATTTGATGGTCGATGTCGTCGGAGACCTAGTGGGGTGGAGGCCCTTCCGGCGACATCGCGAGCCGCCAAGGTAGTGTTTGCAAGAACGCTACCTGTCGGGGGCCGCTATGACATGGCGGTTTTGTCGTGCTATCCTGTGATGATGACAAAGCCGACATTATCCCTGCAACTTTTCTCGCTGCGTGAGCTCGGGTCATTAGATGACCAGCTCTCGGCCGCGGCACGGGCAGGCTTTCGGTCAGTCGAGCCATTAGGCCATCATCTGGAGGATCCCGCCGGCTTGCGCAGGACCCTTGCCCTGCATGGGCTGACGGCTCCCACGGCTCATATTGGTTTCGACGCTCTGCGCGATGACCCCGGCAGGGTCGGGGAGGCCTGCAGTGCGTGTGGCATCAAGCAGCTCTTCATACCGCAATCCTTGAGATTTCTGCCGCAGAAAACCACCACTGCCTGGCAGCGGCTCGGAGCCGAGCTCGGGCGGCTGGCGGAGCGATACAAACAGTACGGCGTTTCGGTTGGTTATCACAACATGGCCGACGGCTTCGCACTTCTGCCGACTGCCCGATACGGCATCGAGGTGCTGTTCGAGGCAGCACGCGGAAGTCCGCTCATCTGGCAGGCCGATATCGCCTGGATGTCACGTGCCGGCGCGAACCCTGCCGAGTGGTTGCAGCGGTATTCCAAAATCCTCGCCTCAGCTCACGTGAAGGACCGGGCACCTGAGGATGCCAGTCCGGATGAAGACGGATGGGCAGATGTGGGAACCGGAACCTTGACGTGGCCGTCTCTTTGGCGGCTGGCGCTGGCGAATGGCGCCCGGACGCTGGTGGTTGAGCATGACAGTCCGCGCCGGCCATTTGAGTTTGCGCAGGCGAGTTTTGCTTATCTCAGCAGGTTCATGGCCCATTCGGGGTAGGGTTCTTTTGCACCCGAGCATCGGCTGAGCTCATGGTCACGAGAAAATTCCCTCGCAGGCGATAGCACCGGTCTGGCATGCAGATGGCTGGCATCAATATTAGCGACACACAAGACACATAAGCTCTGACATGATCGCCCATTCTCCCGGAGGTTCATCGACATGAGGCATGCTGCGAACTCGATGCTTGGTTTGGTAGTGACCTGCGCGCTATTAAGCGTTCCGACCGCTGCCCGCGCCTGGTGGGACGAAGGTCATATGCAGATTGCCGCTGTCGCCTACGATCGCCTAAGCCCCGAGATCCGGTTGAGGGCCGACGCACTGATCAGGCTCAATCCGGAATACGACCGATGGGTTGCAGGCGTTCCCGAGAGCCTCAAGGCACAATATGCCTTCGTCAAGGCGGCAACCTGGGCGGACGACATCAAGGGCCAGATTATTGGTTATTCCAGCAGTGGTGATAATGCAACGAACGCCAATGCCGGCCGCAACATCGGCTATTATGACCATCTTTCGCATGCCTATTGGCATTTCGAGGATATCGGCTTTTCCACCGACGGCACGCAGATCGAGGACGCGGATCCGGTCAATGCCCTCTCGCAGATCCTCGCCCTGCGCAAGGGGCTGTCGGCGTCCTCTGGCTTGCCGGACGACGTTCGTTCCTACGATCTCGTCTGGCTCCTTCACCTGGTTGGTGACGCACACCAGCCGCTGCACGCCACCGCGCGTTTTTCGCATGATCAACCGCACGGCGACCAGGGCGGCAATCTGTCGGAAGTCGTCAATGCGACGGGTGTGAAAATGAGACTCCACGCCTATTGGGATGGCCTGTTCGGTGGTTACTCGACGCCCTATGGCGCAATCTTCGACGGATTGACCAACCCGGACACGAAGCTTCCCGAGCCTGATCCGGTGCTTGCAGCCGAAGCCGATCCGCAGAAATGGTTCGAAGAGAGCCAGAAGCTTGCAGTTGATGTCGCCTATGCCGAACCGGTGAAATCCGGGACTTCGCCGGTGATCCTCGATCGCACCTATGAAGTCAACGCGATGGCGGCAGCACGCAAGCAGGCAGCCCTTGCCGCCGCGCGGCTGGCAAACCTCATTACCGCGACCCTTCAATAGATTGCTGGAGAGGCTGGTGATAGCTGCGCGGTTCCAGCGCCCGGGTTGATTTGCGTCGGCTTGCCGATATGTCGGGCTATCCGGCCGTGGCGATCGGCAGGCTCCGTCTCCTGCTGCGGACGCGCATCCCTGACTCAGAATGCATTTTTGGAGCGCCTGTGGTCGTGCGCCTCAAGGCGGGAAGGCGGATTTACCGTCAGGATGTCGGACCGGGCTTGGAACTGGAGCACTTGAACTTTACCGTCATCGGTGGGGTTCCGGTCCCAGGGATTGATGCGGAACATTCTGACTCTGGTTCAGGCGCGATGACCTTGTCGGCGAAGAAGTAAGCGGCGCCGACAATATAGCTGGCGACGAGAAGCCACATATGAATATTGCCCCAGAGCGTCATGTACCCTTTCGGATCGGTCGTTTGATTCTCAAGAAGGACCTTGGTCGTGCGGGTGTAAAACAGGATGCCGGCGAGGGCCGAAAGGCCGGCGGCAAGGGTGGTGAGGCCGAGGATCCAATGATGCAGGCGGCTCTCGGTCGGAAGCAGGTTGGCTGGTATGTAGAGAAGAAGGGCGACCGCCATTGCGGTCGTATATTTCGTGTAGTCGATCAGCTTGTCCATTCAAGCGCCCTCAGCACAGGCAGTGATCCTTAACGAATGCCTTGACCTTGTCGCTGACCGTCTGATCAGCCAGCAGATCCTGGCGCGAGCGGACAAGGGCAGGGTGGACGACGGCCGGCGTGATCCCACCGACGAAGCCCTTCGATCCGCCGCGTTGCGCCAAGACCTGCTCTATGTTCCTCTGAACGATATTGCGCACTGTCGCTTCATCTTGATCGGAAAAATCCGAGATATCCTTGTCCCTGAAATTTTCAAGCGCGGCGCGCATGACATCTCGAGGCACACCGAGCCTGGCAGCCAGATCATCGATGAGCTCATTGGAATTGTCCGCCACGGCTGCGTCCCTTCTCAATCGTCGCTTGCTTTAACGCGCTCTATCTGCGGTGCCTCCGGCAATGACCTACAGCGTGAAGGACCCCAGCGTTCTCCTTGCATCTATTCTTGGAATTCCAGCCGCTATACTCAACAAACTTGTCTCATATGTAAAGCGGTTTGCTCGACGTGCCCGGGGGACGCAATACAACGAGAGTATTGTTTGGTCGCTCCTGCGTTCTCTGCTTGTCCCCGCTCTGTGCGAAACGGCTCAATCTGAAGGGAATGAATGCTCGGGCGATTTAGTGTCAGTGATCATCGCTCTCCTTTTGAACTCCACCATGATTTGACCCGTTTGAAAACGGATTTTACCGAGTGGCCCGAGTCATCTGCGGCTGTTCGCTGCGTCGCAGCAGCTTGCCCCAACCAAGTGTTGTTCCAAGGCCCGCTAGAAGCACAAAGGAAACACCCAGCGCCTGAACGAGACTGATTTCCTTTGAATAGAAAACATAGTCGCTGAGCAGCGCTGTTACCGGATTGAGGAAGGCGCAGACGCCGATCGTCGCAGTTTGGACTTTAGGGTAATTCGCGTAGAGCAACACGTAGACGACACCGGTGTGGAGCGCCCCAAGTCCGATCAACCAACCCCAGACCGGCAGAGCCGCATTGTGGAGCGGCTCAAGGGTCAGGAAAGGTGCAAACAAGACGAGACCTATCGAGCAATGAATGATTGTCNATACGGACGGATCGACTGCTTTCAGCCTCCGGGCCGTCAAAGTGGAGCCCGCGTATAGAAGTGACGCCAAAATGGCAAAAGCGACTCCTTGAGCCCATGTGCCGTTGCCCATGATGTCGCCGATATGAGGCCAGACGACAAAAAGCAACCCGGCGAACGCAATGGCTAACCAAAGCAGTTTGTCGCGATAGAGCGGTTCGCCAAGAAAAACGGCACTGACGATAACGATCCAAAATGGCTGCAAATGATAGATGATAATTGCAAAGCCAATCGACGTTGAGCGAAAGGCTTGGAACAATGCGGCCCAGTTCAGGACCAGGCAGAGGCCGCTGGCAATCGTAAGTACAATCAGCTTGCGTTCAATTCGCCAGATGCCCGACAAGGTGCCGCGATACAGGCACCAGGTGACAAGCGACAAGGCTCCGAACAGGCAGCGGAAAAAGACAATGTTTAGAGTTGGCTGACCGGTTTGAATTGCAAAAACGCCAACGGTTCCCGACAGTGCCATGGCGCCGGCTAGCGAAGCCGTCGGCCCGAATCCGCCGCTGCCAGTCTGCCGTTTGAACCTCTCATTGCCTTGAAGGGTGTCCTGCTTTTCGACGCTCATTGGGTGCCGATCCACGCGATCGTCTCGCCGCCGTTCACGGCAAGGCTCGAAATCTGGAACATTATCTTCCCACCGACAGGGGAAATGGGTGCCCCAATTTCCTCGCCATATGGATTGCGAACGGTTCCCAGTTTTATTTTGGCCTCCACCGCGTCCCCAACCGAATACGAGGGATACCAAAGGCCAGATTCCTTGGCAACAACACTCTCACAACACAGCACTTGGACAGGTCGATCAGGCATTTGGCTTGATGATCGTCCGTCAAGAGACCCAGTGGCCTTCAGCAGCCTGTGAAGGCCGTCAACGAGAGCCCGGATTGCTGTCTCGTCATATTTGCCAGCTCCTCCCGCCTCGGCGATTATCGCCGGCACACCAACGCTGAGGGCGCCGGCGATCATCATTCCCGTCGCCTGGCTCGCGATCGCGTAAGGCAGCCCGAAACTTAGAGCGAGGCTTTTCGAACGATCATCTCCATCGCAGAAAATCGTAAAAGGGGTCAGGCTCTCGCTCAGGTCTCCGCAATGAAGATCGACGAGAGCATCTATACCGCGGAGAACCTCCTCGACCAGCCAGGCCGCAATCTTTTCACTCGCTGTGCCCTGCGCATTGCCGGGAAAGACACGATTGAGATTTTTCCCATCGGCGGGATTTAGATAGACGCTTCTATTTTTGAAGGCGCCGCCGTTGACCAGCGGCAATATCACCAATGTGCCGACGACAGCTGTCGGGGAGATGGTCAGGAGGCGCTGTGCTGCTTCGATAGCGCAATATTCAGAGCCATGAACGCCGGCGCTGATGCAGACGGTGGGCCCTGCCGAAAGGCCTTTTATAATGACGATTGGCAGAACGTGACCGTCGATAGGCTCGCACTCGATTTTCGTCAAACCTGGCAAGGCCTCATTCAGTATCCGGCGAATAGCGCCGGCATTGCTCTGTGCTTGATTAAGTATCTGAAGGGTCATTGGCTCGTTCTTGGAAAGAGTAGAATTCTGTTTAATCGGCGGCCTTGGGTGGAAGGCTGCAAGAGGGCCGAACCGCTCATGAAAGCTGCTCCACGACCCGTTTCGAGAGATAAGGCGACAGGAAACCCTGGAGCATCGCCCGGTATTTGAGGTCAAAATAGATCGAAGATCCGATGTGAAGGCTCTCGGCGGAGCCGGTTACGTCAATCACCGTGTAATCGGAATTTGCAGTAACGATCCTCACGCCGGATTCGCGCGGAATAAGCGCTCTCGGATCAGCGTCGACAACGCCGAAATCGAGAATAGCGCGCTTTCGGATGCCAATTGCTTCAACTGCCGACTGCTCGCCAAGGGGCGACGCGCCATTTATGGCGGCTGGCTTGTCCTGAATTTCAACGATTGTGCCGCAAAATCTGAGGGTATCGGTCCGTAGCCCGACAAACGGTTCATCGGCGACGGGTATCGTTCCCAAGAAGGCTGCCTGCCCGATCCTGACCTGGGTAGGCCAACTGGCTAGGATTTCAGAGCTCATCCAGTGAATGATGGACGACCCGCCGAGCGATATCTTCGGAACTCTTATCCCTTCCTCTGCCAGGCCACGGGCCAGGCGGTAGAGGCTATTCAGGTTTTCATAGGTGGGCTGCACGCCATTGGCGCATGCGTAGTTCGTGCCAAGTCCTTCAAAAATCAGATTGCGATGATTCTTCGCCAATATCCTCCGCATCACGGCGGGTGCCTCATGTGGCAAGACGCCCTCTCTGAGGTCACCGACATCGACCATCAGGAAGTAGCCGTGCTTTACGCCATATTTTTCTGCCGCTCGATCCAGTGCATCCAAGATGCTTGGATCGGAATTGAGACTGGCCTTCGAATAGCGCACGATGTCGTCGGCCTGATGTGCGGTCGGCAAACTTGTGGTCAGGACAGGTGTCCTCAGGCGCTCAGAAAAGTTCCTGGCGATTTGAATCTTCGACATTCCGAGATAGGCAGGCGATTGCCGATCGACGAGTTGCAGGATCGGAGCGTAATCGTGGCAGGGCTTGACCACGAAAACCAATTCGAGCCCGTTTCGATCGGCCTCGTTCTTGATAAACCGCAGGTTTGCTTCAATGGATTTCAAATTAACTGCGAGCTCAGCCATTCTATTATCCTTGAGGTTTGATTGAGACTTTAGGCAACCTGAGGCTCGCTTAGGCTCTTGCCGTCGTTCTGGATCATCCGCAGTCTCAGCTCGCCAAGAGCTGACGGTTTTCCCTTGCTGCCGAAGAACAGACCGACACTTCCATGATTGGCGTATTCCGGACTGTCGCGCTTCATGAGGTTGTCGACGGCTGGCAGGTAGTTCCATCGAACGGCCGGGAAAAGCGAATGTGCCAGATGATAGGAGTCGCCGAATGGAAAAATATTGTGCTTGACCACGGCGCCGATGACACCTGGAAAGTCCGTCGGCCTGCCGAGCGCAAGCTCTCGCTGGTGATAGGGGATATCCGTCTCGCATGTGGCAAACCAGCGATGCAGCGCAATATGGGCCAACCAGTAGAAGAGCGGATAGGTGATCAGGACTGGAACGACATAGAGGAACAGCAATTCCGTGTAGAAGCCGAAATAGGCGAATAGAGTGACCACCGCTGCAACGGACAGGATGCGAAGCAGCAAATTCCAGTTCCACATGTCGATCACAATGTAGCCCCAGCATTCCTTCAGCCGTTCGGCGATACCCATCGGAGTGAGCGGGCGAAAGACGCCAAGCCAATATTGCATTGCGCTTATTCCGGGCACGAATCCCTTTTCCACCATCTCAAGCCTGTCAGGGTCGTCTTCCGTATTGACCGAATGATGATGCTCGATGACGTGGACTTGGTGCCTGCGTCTTATTTCGGGCATGAACGCCGGGAACTGGTAGAGGAGGTTCGTGATGATTTCGTTGAAGCGTCGGTTTGGTCCCAACGAGCCATGGGCAGCGTGGTGACCAATTTCCTGCAGGGCCCTGAAGCGGCCGGTGACAAACAGGATCGCCAGAAACTTCAGCGCCCAGCTGTCGGTGTTATGGAATGCCAGTACCGCCGCCAGAATAAACAGATAGGACCAGGCAAATGCCATCGGCCCGAAGAACCAATCCAGCGGCTTATAACTGAGGCCTTTGAAGTATTTGCGATAGTGCCGCACCGCATCAGTGCCGTCGGCCGGGCGTGGCACATGGGAAAGATCGGCGCGATGATATAGAGCATCTGCCGCGAGCATGAGACTGGCAACTGCAAACAGAAATAGCGCGAGAACCATATCATTGCCTCCTTCAATTCAAGAGCTGGCGAGATGAGAGCAGGTGACGCTGTTAGAGGGACAGAGCGCGCAAAAATACCGACTGGGCATTTACCCAAGGGGGGCTCTTGTCGCCGCCTCCGAGCAGGGAAAGAAGAAGTGGTGTCATCTGCGCGGAGAAGGCCTGGCTACTTTCAAGCGGTGTAATCGCCGGCAGATGATCGATCGCGATGACGTAGACCGGCCTTCCGTTTGTGGAGACCTCGTAGAAGGGCTCATCTATGTTTGAGAGGCGGCCCCTCAGCAAAATGGGATTATTGTTATTGGTCTCGCATCCGATATCGGAGATGATCCGGATTTTACTGTCCGGCCCAATATTCGCCGGGTTTAGAAACTTCGGGGTCGATTCATCGACGGCCATGCAATTGACAATGATGTCGTAGCCGGAGAGATCCTGATCGATGCGAGGGTCAAGAAGGGCCTGACGTGAAAAGGTGGCGTAGGGAATCTCCAGTTCATTCAGCACAGCTGCGGCACCGATTCCGCAGTGACCGCGAGCCCCCAATAGCGCGACCGATGGACGTGAGCAGTGACCGAGGCCCGAGCGCGCTTGACCCTTGAGTTCATCCATTCTGGTTGGAGCAGTAAATAGTCTTTTCGGGGTGGTCTTTGCAGGCCCCTCTATTTCCGACCAAAGGACGATGGCAAGGACCGTACCAACTCCGCCGGCGACGGTACTGAAGGCTGGCACCCGCGCGCCCGTTTCGTCCGTCAAGAACTCGGTGTCGTAGTGCGTTCCTCCTCCCCTTGAAAACCCGTCCAGCATCTTACGCGCCGTTGGCTTTTCGTGGAGGATACGCGTCTTCGTATACTGGTGGGCGTAGAAAACATGTTCACCAAACAGCGGATCTTCGGTCAGCTCCGGCAGTTTGATGCCGAGCGTTACAGCCTCATCCCGTTGTCGGCGCCAGCTGTCACGCGGTTCGATGATGCAGCCACGTTGCTGGTATTCGCTGTCCGAGAAGACCCGCTTCGGCGCTGTCTCGACGTGAACCTCATAGCCCTGCCGTATCAGGCTCGCCGCATCGTCCGGGGTGAGGGGCGAGCGACGTTCGTTGGGATTTACTTCTCCACGGACCCATATCGTTTTCATTGTCCACCAAAGATATTGTTTCCGAAGCGCGCAGCCGGCCTCCCAGCGCCGGCGGCCTAAGCCAACCAGATCTGTGGATTAATCCATATTGCACAGTACGTATTACGAAGAATGTGATAACCAAACCGGAAGTAGAGGTAGTGTCAAGCGTTTTCTAATATTGGCGAGTATTTTCTCCCTATCGAGAGACGCCCGGGCTATAAGAGACCAGCACACCGAACGCGGAGAATGTTGATGCGACGGGCTCTGAACAAGAAACGGCAAGTCGAGCGCAGCGCCGAAACCCAGCAATTGCTAATCGAGGCGGCAATCGAGATGCTTTGCGAAAAAGGGTTCGCCGGAGCGACGACTGCGAACATCGCGGCCTGCGCGGGGGTGACGACAGGGGCTCTTCATCATCATTTTTCGACAAAGGATGATCTGCTGTTCGGTGTTCTTGACTATGTATCTGAACGGATCGTGCTTGAGTTCCGTGCCTTTGGCAGGAAGGGTAGGGGGCAACCTATCGATCTGCAATTGCTGGTAAAACAGCTTTGGAGCATCTATGGTGGCCCTCAATATTGGTCGATTTGGGAAATCATCATGGGTTCGCGGGAAGATGAGCGGATGCGGGAGCGCCTTCTCCAGCATCGCGAGCGGACGATGGAAGCATTGAACCAATGCTGGCTCACGATGAACCCAAACTTGACTTTCATCGATCAAAGGACCGCGAGGGTGCTTGACCTCTTGCTCTCCTCCATTCGCGGCCTTTGTATGGATCGTTTTATGCGGAGCGACGAGCAGTATTTTCACGACCAGTTGACGCTTTTGGTTGCGAGCATCGAGCCGATATTCGCCGAGCGCAGATCGCTGGCTGAGTAGCGCAGTTTCACTCGAGTGTATCTGGTATATTGGTGTTAAAACCTGTGGGCGAAATCCTGGCGTAAAATTGTAGACATCCATTGACATACTAACTAATATGTATGTTACGTTATCGCACTTCATTCAAACTCGAGGAAATTGCCAATTTTGATTTGGTCTGGTTCGTGCAGGAATTGCGCCAACGGCGCAGGTTTGTGCCGTGCCGGGGTGGGGGTACTTTAACCAGAGGGTCGATAAGATGGGCACGGATGCTTTAGAAGTTGGGGCCACTTCACGCAATCAGACCTTAAATCGGAAAGCCTTGACGTTGGTCGGTGGGTCGATTGGCCATTTCATCGAATGGTACGACTGGTCGATTTACGGTTTGCTTGCCGGTATCTTTGCAACGCAACTCTTCCCGGCAGGCAGCGTGGCCGCGTCAGTGATGGCAAGCTTTGCCGTATTTGCCATCGGCTTTGCCGGCCGACCGATCGGAGCTTTCATCCTGTCTCCGATGGCTGACAAATACGGGAGACGAGCGCTCCTGGCGGCAACGATCATCATGTCGGGCATTGGCAGCCTGATCATCGGATTATGTCCCACCTACGCTCAGATCGGCATTGCAGCTCCGCTCATCATTATAGCGGCCAGACTGCTGCAAGGGTTTTCCTCGGGTGGTGAATTCCAGATTGCCCTGACATTCCTCAATGAGCACGCTAGCCCCAAGTGGCGAGCATTGTCGGCATCGCCGCAGATGATTTCAATCGGCGCATCGGTACTTGTTGCCAACGGCGTTGCATCGATGACAACTTACTTTCTGAGCCCGGATGCGTTGTCGTCCTGGGGATGGAGAATCCCGTTCCTGCTTGGCGCATTTCTTTCGCTATATGGCCTCTATATTCGCCGTTGCCTTCAGGAAACGCCGGCCTTTTTCAAGGTTCAAGATCATCGGGGCAGGACATTGATTGCCATTCTCAAGTCCCTGTTCAATTACCCCAGAGAGGCGTTGACTGTGTTCGTTATCCAGATGAACACTGTTCAGTATTATCTGTGGCTTATATTTCTGCCGACATATGCCAATTTGATAGGTGGGCTTGATCGATCAACTGGCTTTGTTGCCAATATGATTGCGACATTGGTCTATTGCGTCGCTGTACCCCTGTTTGCCAGTATTTCCGATCGCATCGGCCGTAAGCCGCTTCTTATTGCTTCTGCCGCATGTTTCTTGATGTTTTCCTACCCATTGCTCTCGATCCTGCCTGGTGAGGTGAGCTTCAGCGGGTTTCTCTTCGTTGCAATTTCCGGAGTGATATTTCTGGCATTGAACAATGCGGTGATAGGCACGGTCTTCGCTGAACTGTTCCCGACAGAAGTTCGCACATCTGGCATAGGGATTCCTTATGCCATCTGCGCTGCTCTTTTCGGAGGAACCGCCCCAATGGTGGCAACCTGGCTTCATGGTCTTGGAGGCCCCCTCTACATCGCCGGCTATGTCATGCTCATCTGCGCTGTCAGCATTCTCATCTACCTCTTTGTGGCGCCGGAGACTTTCGGACGCTCGCTCGATTGACAGGATTCCGTAGACGCAATTTCGCAAAAGAAGGAGCCAACATGCTCGTGGTACACCATCCAGACCAAGCCCTTCATGATCCGGCGGTCGTCTTTCGGGGCGGGAAATTCATCGATCAACCAGATCACGCGGAGAGATACCGAATATTTCTGTCAACAATGATTGACGGGGGCCACCAAATCACCGAGGCGCGTTTTGGAGAACTGGATCGGATAACAGAGATTCATTGTGCCGATTACATCGAATTCCTCCGAACGGCCTATGACCGGTGGTCCGCGCACGGAGACTATGGACCCGAGGTTGTCGCGAATGTGCACGCCACCCGGCGCATGCATCGCAAGCCGACCGAACTTTTGGGCGAGTTGGGATGGTATTCAAATTCGACCTCCTGCCCAATGCAGGCGGGAACCTGGCAAGCCGTTTATGCCAGCGCTCAAACGGCATTGCATGGCGCCGACTTGCTCCAAGCCGGAACCGGCAATGTCTACGCTCTCTGCAGGCCGCCGGGCCATCACGCTTACTCTGACCTAATGTCGGGAATGTGTTTCCTGAATAACGCTGCCATGGCCGCGCATCAGTTGACCAAACGATATGGAAGGGTTGCGATCGTTGATATCGACGTCCATCATGGCAACGGTACGCAATCTATATTTTGGGATCGGGCGGACGTCCTGTTTTGCTCCATTCACGTCGATCCGTCGGAAGCTGCGCCATACTATGCAGGATATGCGGACGAAACCGGTGCTGGACCAGGCAAGGATCTCAATTTTAACCAACCACTCCCGCTGGGTACCGAAGATGCTGTGTGGCTGGAAGCCGTTGACCGGGCTCTTGCGAAGGTACGGTACTATGGGGCGGAGGCACTTGTGGTGTCTCTCGGTTTGGACGCGGCAGAATATGACCCGGTGTCGGCCTTTAAAATTACCCACGACGGCTTTTCCGCGGCGGGAAGCCGATTTCGGGGTCTTGGGTTGCCGACTTTATTGGTGCAAGAGGGAGGCTATCTCAGTCCGCAGCTCGGTAGCTACCTTCGCAGCTTCATGCATGCGTTTTGAGAGGGCCATTGCATGATGCGTTTGCCAGGTATCAGTTCGTGGCATAGTCACGTCCCAGCGCGAATGATCGCAATCACGCTTCTCAATCTCTATAACGTCGTCGCAACGTAAGAATTCCGTGATTGAATGATATGCCAAAATATCTGAACGGGTCGCGGTTTCAAATCCGTTCACGATCATAAAATCCAAGGGAGCATTACTGAAAATGGTTCGGCCTATGACGGGTTTGCGTCTTATCCCCGCCGCAGGTCATCCTGTAGCAGAGCCTCGCTAGCAGACATGTGGACGGAGCGCAGCAGCGTGTTGCGCCTGCAGAATGAGGCATTGTGGTTGCCGCAAGTCTATCTATTTTACGATGTCGCAAAAGTGGGAATGGAAGTTCCGCGTCAATCGGAACTTTCTCGACAATATCAAGAGCTCGCCTCAAAGCATGGAGTTTGCGGACTGCCCTTCCTTAATAAGCCAATTCGCAAAAACCTGTATTGGAGTGTCACTCAATCGGATCGGCTCCGGCAGGATGAGGCAGAAGGTTTTGGAGATCGATCGGCCATCGGGCCAAGGTGCGATCAAGCGCCCTTCCGCCAATTCTGTTTCAACATAGAGGCGCGGCACCAGCGCGACGCCGAGTCCCGTCAGCGCGGCCTCAATCAGCATAATGTGAAGATCATACCGGGGACCGATGGCAGGATTGGTCAGCGCGACCCCGGTCTCCTGCGCATAGCGTTGCCAGGCGTCGGGGTTCTGGCGCCGATGAAGGCGTGGGAGTTCATCGAGGGATGCCGCGCCCTCCCCTCTATCGAGAAGTGCGGGATGACAAACAGGAACCAACATTTCATGCAGCAGCCGGTGCGTTCTCATTCCGCTCCATGCCGGATGCTCGAAATGGATCGCAGCATCGAAACCGCTTCCGGCAAGGACAAAGGGCTCCATGCGTTCGGCAAGATGCACGATGATGTTCGGATGCTTTTCCTGAAACCTTGGCAAGCGGGGGATGAGCCAACGCGCGGCAAAGGTCGGGATGGTAGCAATGTCGATGCTCCCGCCGTCGCTCGGCTCACCCATCAGATACTGACTGTCCCGCTCCAGCCGGTCGAGTGACTCGCGAACCTGAACGGCATAACGCTCTCCATTCGGCAAAAGCCGAACGCGATTGCCGACCCTTTCGAACAGCGTAACGCCGAGGAAAGCTTCGAGCCGGCCAATCTGGCGGCTGATTGCTCCCTCGGTCAGTGCCAACTCATCTGCAGCACGAGCGAAGCTTCCGTGACGAGCCGATGCCTCGAATGCCATGAGGGCTGAATTGCTTGGAATCTTGCGGCGCATGGATGGCTCCCGGCATGATGGTTCTGTAGGCGAGCCGTTGTTACCTTGATATTAGATCACTGAAGCATGATCTATTGTCGATATATTGGCGGCGATCGTCGTTCTATCATGATCAAATATCAATGAGAAACAAGACCGGAAGCTCTGTGCTTGCGGTCGGAGGTGATACGATGATCTATACGGTGGAATGCAGCTTTGCCGATCCAGTTAGCGAAGCGGAATGGAATGATTTCTACAGCCTGGACAAATTGCCAGCCCTCATTTCGGTGAACGGCTTCCACACCTCGCAGCGTTTCAAGGCGTTGAGCCCCGGCTGCCCCGTCTATCTCGCCATTCATTCCATCGATGGCCTCGATATCCTGACGGGTAAGGAATATCGCCAAAAGGGCGGCGGCAATTTTGCGCGCTGGCAGCAACACATTACCGACTGGCATAGAAACCTCTATGGTGGCGTCGAGCGAGCGCCGGCAATCGGTAAGAGCGAATATCTGGCGTTGAGCGCAAAGGGCCCCGAGCCTCTGATCCGGCTGGGCCTCAATCCGCAGGCGATGCACGCGGTCGCCATGGAGAAATCCCCTGAATACCGCTGGCTCGCCAAGGTGGAGCGCACCCAGACGCCTGACCGCGAGCGTCTGCCGGAAGGCGTCCATATCTATGAACCGATGACGGCGCAATTGACGAGTGACGATGGCGCCGCCTTCGCCAAGGCACGGTAAGCGCCGATGCCGAATGTTACGATATTCATCCCCTCAGACAGGATGCCGCCGGACGGTGCACTCGCCGACCTCACGGAGCAATGCGCGGAACTCTGCACCGGCATCCTCAGAGCCTCATTGATGAATATGCATGTCGCCTATGTCGCTGTTCGGCATGGGCGGGGGCACCCCGCCTTTGCAGAAATTCAATATCGCCTTGAACCCTTTCGGACGCCGCCGGTGATGGCTCGGTTCATGGAAGGCCTGGATGATGCCATCAGGCGCAATCTCGACCTCACCGCGCGCATCCGTTGCTTCGGCTATGCAGCGTCGAACATTCACGCGCGAAATTGAGCGGAAGCTCGGAGAGAACCGATGACAGATATTGCATTTCCCAGCCAGCGGGTCGGCGACTTAACAATCACTGCCATCAGCGATGGTTATCTCGCTGGCAGCCTCGCTCTGCTCTCGAATATCGACCCTGCTGATGCCACCCGCATGCAGGAGAGGGCGGGAATAAAAGATCATGCCGCGATCCACATCGGCTGCTATCTGTTACGTGGCGGTAGCCGTACCATCCTGATCGACGCAGGAGCCGGTGGCTTCAAGCAATGGGGCGGTCGGCTGAAGGCCAATCTTGCGCTGGCCGGTATTCAGCCTTCCGAGATCGACACGATCCTGTTGACACATGCCCATCCCGATCATGTCGGAGGGCTGGTGGATGCTTCAGGAGAGGCCGCCTTTCCGAATGCCGAGCTTGTCGCTCACCATCGCGAAATCGCATTCTGGCAGGATGACGGCAACCTGAGCCGCGCGCCCGAACGTGCTCATGATAGCTTTCTATTGGCGCGTCGGGCGTTCGATGGTTATCGCGAGAGACTGCGCACCTTCGATGCCGGGGAGGTACTTCCCGGTGTGATGGCGATGCCGCTTCCGGGCCATACGGTTGGGCATACAGGCTTTCGTCTGGAATCTTGCGGCCGGAATCTGCTGGTTTGGGGAGATGTGGTCCACTTCCCTCGGATTCAGGTGCCGAGACCGGATGTGTCGATCGCCTTCGATCAGGATGCACATCTCGCAGCAGCCACACGGTCGAGGTTGTTGGATCTCGTCAGCTCGGAGAGGCTTCTGATCGCCGGTATGCACCTCGGCGAACTCGGTTTTGCGCGCATCGAACGAATGGATGGAAATTACGGCATCAAGTATGTGGGATTTTCGCGAGATATCTGACATCCGCCTTGGGCCGATCCCGACCGTCCGCATCAGCGCATTGGATGCCTACTTTTCGCGATAGCCTTCTTAGGAGCTTGTCAGTCCCCTTCCGGCTCCAAAATCAGCCATTCCCTCGGGGCTAAACCGTGTATGTTGTTGGAAAATCTGAGGAGGAGGATTTTTGTGACAACAGGGTCGTCGGCTCTGATCTTTTCAAGATCTCCATCTGCAACTCGGCAGACACAGAAGTCTGTCGAGGTACTCCAAGTCCTGCCATGGCGGCCGACAGCGGCTGCGCATATCGGCAGGCATGATGCACACTTGGGTTAGCTTTTCCAAATCACTCCGGGCACAGTGCAGGAATTGTACCCGGAGTTTGAAGTTACGAGCAGCAAGCGCTCTTTGACATCAACCCGCCGAGGGGATGAACACGCCCCTAAAGCGCATCTTGCCGGAAGCCAGCCGATCATATGCCTCTGTGGCCTGGTCAAGTGTAAAGGTCTCGACGATCGGTTTGACCTTGCCCTTGGCGGCGAGATCGAGGACTTCACTCAGATAGTGCTGACCACCATGTGTCGAACCGATGACGCGCTGACGCATCATATGAAACGGCACGCCCTCCGACGAGATGGAGAACGGCTTTGTGAAATCCAAACCGCAAAGGACGATCCGTCCATCGACCCTTAGGCCCGCAATTGCATCATGGGCGGTGTTGAAGTCGTTGGTTGTGACGAGAAGGATATCCGCGCCGCCGATGTCGCGAAGCTCTTCACCGTTCGCTACGACCTTGTCCGCGCCGAGTTGGATGGCCAGGTCGCGCTTGTCGGCTGAGTGTGTGATCGCGATGGTCTCGAAACCGCATGCCTTGGAAAGCTGCAAGGCGACATGCCCCAGGCCGCCTATGCCGACAACGGCGATCTTCTCACGCGGCTGGGGTGCCGCGTCCCGTAACCCGCTCCACGTGGTATAACCGGCACACATCATGGGGGCGGCGTCCGTGTAAGCCAACCCATCAGGCAGAAGCACCGTACCTTCGGCGGAAATTGCGATATACTCCGCGTGCCCTCCCTGTGACGCAAATCCCGTCGTCGTGGGAGAGTCACACTTCATTGCCGTTTGGCCAGTCAGTGGACGGTTTTCTTGACAGTAGGGGCAGCGACCGCAAGCGGATTGCACCCAAGTCGTCCCGATGCGATCACCGACCTTTCGCGTGCGGACGCCCGCACCCACTTCGACGACCTCGCCGACGACCTCGTGCCCTGGCGTCTGTGGGTAGATGTCGCCTCCATAGCCTTGTGTGGCCCATATGTCGGTATAACACATTCCCGACGCGTGAACTTTGACGAGTACCTTTCCCGGTTCCGCTTTGGGAACAGGCACCTCGTGAATCTCCCAGGGTCGGTTGGCACCCGTCATCACGACAGCTTTCATCTTCATCGTCAGCTCCTTGTTTTACTCTCGACCGCGGGGCGGGGACGCAAGTCTTCGCCTCAGCAAAGCGGGAAACTCAATCCAACCGCGTCGTCCGTCTTCGATCTTTTCATGCGAACCTTTTGAGATTTAAGTCGCCTTGACTGTGGAAACAATCTCGCTAATATTTGATGTTGGAATGAAAGAAATTCATCAATCAAAAACCAATGACCTGTCGGCATACGTCGCTTTTCTGGCGGTTGCTGCGCATCGCAGCTTTCGCAGCGCGGCCATTGAACTCGACATTACGCCATCGGCGATCAGCCATTCGATCAAGACGCTGGAACGTCGGCTGGGGGCTCGGCTTTTCAATCGAACGACGCGTAGCGTCTCTCTGACGGATGCAGGGGAGCGCCTAGCAAACAAATTGCGCCCCGCAATGGTTGCGATTGATGAGGCCATTCAGGAGATTGAAGGCAATCGAGATATTCCGAGCGGCACGGTGCGGATTAACGCCAGCGAGGGTGCAATCCGCCTGGTACTGAAGCCGGTGCTTGCGCGGTTTTTTAGGGCCTATCCTCACGTTCATCTCGACATCGTCAGTGATGGAAGACTTGATGACATCGTTGCCGAGGGCTTCGATGCGGGGATACGTCTGGCGGAAGCCGTGCCGCAAGACATGATCGCCGTTACCGTTATGGGGCCAGTACGTTTTGCGGCGGTCGCATCGCCAGGCTATTTTGCTGAGCGTGGACGCCCGTCCGTGCCTCAAGACTTACTCCATCACGATTGCATTCGGTTCCGGTTTGAGAGCGGTGCAATCTACCGCTGGGAGTTTGAACGTCGAGGGGGCACCGAACGGATCAACGTTACGGGACGGCTGACGTTGACCGATCAACCTTTGATGGTCGAAGCGGCAATGGACGGGCTCGGCATCGCGTTCGTGCCAGACCACCTTGCAATCGGTGGGCTACGCGATGGCCGCCTGGAGCGGGTCCTGGAAGATTGGTGTCCAGAGTTTCCGGGTCTGTGTCTGTACTATCCGGGCCACCGTCATGTCTCCTCCGGCCTTCGCGCGTTGATTACAACGCTGACTTCATCGGATGGGCCAGCGTCTTCGATGATGCCCAGATGACAACCGCGCTGCTCGACCGGCTTACCCACCATTGCCGCATCCTTGGAACTGGAAACGACAGTTTCCGATTCAGAAATAGTTCAACGGATTCTACCGGCAATCCCATTCTTCTCCACGGTATTCCGTTTGTTACCTCCGAGCCGTTGCGGAGCGGGGCAGCTCCGCAACTGTCGTGGCGTCGACGTCCGCGTTGCTTGCCGGTTCGCCGAGCCGCTTCTCCTTTCGAAACGGCCGCAACAACAATAGCAGCAGGTCGTCCACGAAGGTGAAGATCACCGGGATCACCAGCAAGCTCAGGACCGTCGAGGTCAGCAACCCGCCAATGACGAGAATGGCCATCGGCTGGCGAAAGCTCGGATCTCCGCCACTCAGGCTCAGAGCGGCAGGCAACATTCCGGCGCCCATCGCGATCGTCGTCATGACGATTGGCCTGGCGCGCTTGTGACATGCGTCGATCAAAGCGGCCATTCGCTCAACACCCTCCCGCCGGGACATGATGGCGTATTCGACCAGGAGGATGGAGTTCTTGGTCACCACACCCATCAGCATCAGCAGGCCAATGACGGCCGGGAACGAGAAGCTCGTGCCCGTGATGACCAAGGGGAGCAATGCCCCCCCAAGAGACAGGGGCAGCGCCATCAGGATCGTGATCGGCTGCAGAAAGTCGGAGAAGAGCAGGACCAGAACAGCGTAGACACAGAAGATGCCAATGCCCATCGCGATGGCAAAGCTTGCGAACAGTTCTGACGAGCGCTGAAGCTCTCCCTGCTCCACCAGATGAACGCCGACCGGGAGGTTTTTCAAGGCGGGCAGCTGGCGCGCATCCTTCATGACATCGCCCAATATGCGGCCGTTGAGTTCGACGGAAAGGGTGACGTTCCTCGACCGGTCTATTCTGTCAATCTGCGACGAACCGCCACCGATCGCGATTGAGGCCACGGATGAGAGAGCGATATCGTTGCCGGCTCCGCGCACGGTCAATTCGGAGATCCTCGAGAGGTCGTTGCGGATGCCTTGGTCGAACTGGACGCGAATCGGAAGCTGTCGCTCGGGAAGATTGAGCTTGGGCATTGATGATGAATAATCGCCGTTGGTCGCGATCCGGATCGCATCGGCAATCGCTTGCGACGTTACGCCCAACGCCGCCGCCTTCTCAAAATTCGGCCTGATTTGAACTTCCGGCGCTTGCAGAGCTGCACTGGACGTCACGTTCCCGATGCCATGAAGCGTGCGGAGCTGAGACTCAAGATCTGCAGCAACATTATCCAGGATCGTTGAATCGTCGCCCGCCAAGGTGATGTCCAGCTTCGTTCCATTGCCCCCGGATCCGACCTGGACACGCACCCCTGGCAGTGCTGTCAGCGCCTCTCTGATCGCGTTTTCAATCTGCCATTGCTTTTCAGAGCGCTTGCCGATGGGCGTCAGATCAACGATCAGGGTTGCAGCGGTTGCGTCGCTTGTCGTCGAAGCATCAAGTGCACCGCTACCGGATTGCGCCGTTCCAACAGCGTTGAAAACATGCGTCACATTCGGGATTTTCGAGACGACTTCTGCTGCCTTCATCGCGGTCAGTTTTGTTTGCTCAAGAGAACTGCCAGGCGGCATTGTCAGCGATACCTGCGTTTGGGCGTTATCGGATGCCGGAATGAATCCGGTTTTCAACAATGGAATGATGGAAAAGGATAGGGCGACGAAGAGAGCGACGATTAGTACCGTCGTTTTGCGGTGGCTAAGGCAGTAGCCCACGATCCTCAGATAGACCGACATGAGCCAGCCATCTTTCGCCTCGACGGGATGGGCCTTCATGAAGTAGGCGGCCATCATCGGCGTTAGCAGACGTGCGACCAGCAGTGAGCAAAGCACTGCCACAGCTGCAGTCACTCCGAATTGGCGGAATATCAGGCCGGGAATTCCGGCCATGAATGCCGTTGGAAGAAACACAGCCACCAGGGTAAACGTCGTTGCGATCACCGCCAGGCCGATTTCGTCTGCGGCCTCCATCGCTGCCTCATAGGGTTTTTTGCCCATGCCGATGTGACGCGATATGTTTTCAACCTCCACAATCGCATCATCGACGAGAATGCCGACAACAAGTGAAAGCGCCAGTAGCGAAACGATGTTCAAGCTGAAGCCGGCGAGATACATCATCAGAAATGTCGGAATGATCGACAACGGCAGTGCGACCGCTGACAGGACGGTAGCGCGCCAATCACGGAGAAAAAGCATGACAACAATCACGGCGAGCGCTGCCCCCTCGTAGAGCATTTCCATCGACGCATGATAATTGTCTTCGATGGGGGTGACAGTATTGCTCGCCTCGTTGATGACGATCAGAGGGTATGCTGCCTTGAAATTCTGAACCGCCTTTCGCACTGCGGTTGCAACACCGGTGTCGGAATAGCCGTTCGATCGCTTTATCTGGAAGGCGATCATCGGCTTGCCGTCTTCATAGGCAAGCGATGTCCTGTCCGCGAAGGTATCACTGACCGTGGCGATCTGGTCCAGGCGAATATGCTGGCCATTCGACAGGGGAACCGCAACCGCCTTCAGCTCGTCGACCGAGGCGACGGCGCCGAGTGTGCGCAGTGTTTGCCGCGCGTCTCCAACCTCTCCGACCCCGCCGGACTGGTTGACCTGTACCGCCTTGAGCTGCGTCGAAATATCGGAGGCCGTTACACCTAGCGATCGCATGGCAGACGGATTGAGGTCGACATGCACCTCGCGGTCGACGCCCCCCGTTCGGTCGACTTCTCCGACACCCTTCACCGACAACAGCATCTTGGAGAGATCATTGTCGACGAACCAAGATAGCTCCTTCTCATTCAGGCGATCAGATTTGATCACGTAAGTCAGAAGTGGGGACGACTGAACTGTCACCTTCGAGACGGTGGGCGGATCCATCTCCTTTGGTAGATCCGCCTGCGCGCTGTCGACTGCATTTCGAACCTCATTGAGCGCGGCTTCGGTGTTCTTGCCGACCTCAAACGTCACGGTGATCGACACTGACCCATCCGTGATCTTCGTTGTAATGTGGTCAAGCTTGGTGAGGGAAGGGAGCTTATCCTCGATCTTGCGTGCAACTTCGGTTTCGAGCTGATCGGGCGCTGCCCCGTCCAGCGTTGCCGCGATCTTGATCGTCGGTAGATCCATGTCAGGGAAATTCTGCACCGACAGGCCCATGAAGCCGAGAATGCCGCAGACGCTTAGCAGCGCGAACAGGAGGATCGAGGGAACGGGATTACGGATGGACCAGGCAGAGAAATTCATTCGCCGGCCTCCGACGTCGTCACGACTTTCACGGTGGCGCCGTCGGCCAGGAATGCGCCACCGGCCTTCACGACATTTGCTTCCGCATCGATGCCACTGGCGATCTCTATGAGGTCTCCCTGGCGCCTGCCGATCGAAACGGACTTGCGCTCCACGTGGGTTGTGTCCGTCATGACAAAAACGTAGCTCATGCCATCTCGCTGGATCACTGAGGTTTGCGGCAGGGCAATGCTTTTTGTGACTGCGATATCGAAGGAGCCGGTCGCAAACTGACCTGATTGGGCCGCGGCGTCTTTGAGCGAGACATAGACAAGAGCGCGACCGGTTTCCTTTGCGACGGTCGGCGAGATGAGTCTCACCACGCCCGACAGCCTAGAAGAATTCGCCAGTTCGATTTGGACTGTCTGTCCTTGCCGGACCGAGTTCAGGAATTGCGCCGGCACCTCCGCCTGCCACTCGACGCGACCCTGACGGATGATCCGGAACATCTCTGTTCCCGACGAAACCACCGCACCAAGCGTTGCTGACCTTGAAGAAATGATGCCATCGTCTGGAGCGATGATCCTGGTCTGTTGCAGCTTGATTTTTTCACCTTCAAGGGCTGCCTTTTCCGAGGCGACACTGGCTGCGGCCGTCCGCTGGGTGATCAGATACTGTGTCGTTGTTTGATCTGATAGCGCGCCGGTACCCGAGAGCTTATGGGCTCGATCAACGTTTGCGTTGGCCTCGTCGAGATTTGCCTCGGCAGTCGCCACAGCCGCCTCCTGCTTATGAAGATCCGCAAGAACGCTTTCCGACGCGAGCTCTGCCAGCAGTTCTCCGCGTCTGACCTTGGAGCCGATGTCGACTGCGATACTGGCAATTTTCAAGCCTCCGGTCTCGGATGAGATTATAGCCTCTTGCCATGGTGCCAACCACCCGGAGGCAGGTACCGTTTGCGGCCATTGCTGGACGAGCGGCTTCACCAGTTCGACCGTGAGTGCGGCAGGAGCTGCCGTAGAGGTCTGCTGTGCAACGGACGAATTGACGCCATAGGCGACAAAGAGAAAAGAAGCGAAGGTCATACATGAGATCGGGCGATACATATCGTTTGTCCTGCGTGATCCAACGTTCGAATGATCGGTCGAGGCGCGACAAGGCTCGATCACACGGAACGCTAATTGGACAGACGATAATGGCTCGACCGCTAAGTGCTGTTAGGAATGCGTAAAGTTATGTAAAGATCCGGAGCAACAGACTTAGGCTGCAATTTGAATGATGATCCTGAGCCCCGAATTGGGGCCGTTTTCGGCGCGAACGCTCCCACCCTGGATCTCTAAAGTCTGACGCGCAATGGCAAGGCCAAGTCCATGGCCGGTGACCTCTGCGCTGTCCACACCGCGCTGAAACGGCTCGAAAATGCGCTCGATCTCGTCGTCCGGCACGCCAGGCCCATGATCACAAACAGTTATTCGCAGCATATGTGGGTGGGCTTGGTCCAAGTGTGCATCGACGATCACCTCGGTTTCATCCGCAGTGTATTTAACGGCATTTCGCACGACGTTTTCGAGCGCGCGATAAATCAGTTCACCGTTGGTATCGCTGACAAACGATGCCACGCCTTCCAGTCTGACGACAACGCCTTTCGCCTTGGCTTCAAACCCGGCATCGTCAACGATGGCACCCAGCAGATCAATGATATCGATCTTGCTTTTCTCGAATGACGAAGCGTAGCCGGTGTTGAGCTTGGCCAGGGTCAGGATTTCATCGACCAGTGTATCCAATCGTTCGATTTCGCGATCCATCCTCTCCATCATAGCATCCAGTTTGGACGGGTTTTGCCGCAGCACGCCGATCGCGGCCTGGATGCGGGAAAGTGGCGATCGAAGCTCGTGTGACACATCGTGATAGAGTCTCTGCTGGATCTCCTGAAGTGCCTGCAGTTTGGATGCGGTGGAATCGAAGTCCAGCCCGAGGTCGGAAATTTCGTCCTGGCGGCCACCGAATTTTTTACCAATGCGGATGCGAAAATCCCCCCGCGCCAAGGCATTGAGGCCGTCTTTCAAGGTCACGATCGGACCGGCGAGATAATATGCCAAGGCACAGGCCGCGATCAAACTTGCCACGGCATCGACAAGAAACGGAAAGATCAGAAAACCGTATGTCTGCGCACCATTATCAATAAAATCGGCAGTGATTCGATAGCATTTCTGATCGGCACTCAAATATCGCTCATTTCGCTGATAGCCGTTCGCCTTCGCACAACTGACATCATCTGAAACGCTGACTTTCAGGTCGATTGGAGAGCCCGAGGTTCGCGCCATACGGGCGACCGAGGGAAGAGCGGTCAGATTGTGATCGACAACCAGTGCTTCTGCGATCTCAATCAGAAAACGCTGCTTTCGAAGATCGAACTCACGCTGCGGCGGCTGAAATCCAAAGACATTGGTCAACAGGATGAGAACGCAAATCAGGCCGGCAATAGATAGCCAGACAACAACGAATAGTTTCCAGAACAGCTTGCTCATCGATCCTGGACCAGTTGATATCCCTGGCCTCGCACCGTCCTGATCCAGGACTGGCCGTCGTTGCGCAACCCAAGTTTCTGCCTGATACTGCTGACATGGACGTCGATGCCTCGATCGAACGGGGTCAATGCGCGCCCAAGCGCTCGACGGGAGATCTCGCTTTTGGAGACGAGTTGCCCGGCATTCCTCACCAAAACCTCAAGCAGATTGAATTCTGCGCCCGTCAAATCCAGGGGTTGTCCCTTCCATTCGGCACTTCTCGTGGACGGATAGAGGATGAGGTCTCCAGCCTGGACGAGGTTAATGTCGAGATCGGGGTCGGTACCTCGATTGAGACGACGCATGATCGCCCTCAGCCTTGCGACGATTTCGCCCGGCGAACATGGTTTCGAGACATAATCATCGGCGCCAAGGTTAAGCCCTGTAATTCGGTCGACATTTTCTCCTCGGGCAGACAGCATGAGAACAGGGATACTGCTTGTCTTCCGGATGCGTTGAAGGACATCTATGCCGTTGATGCGCGGCATCATCACATCGAGAATGACGATCTCATATGAGTTTGAGGTGGCTTCCTGAAGGCCAAGGCGAGGATCGTCGATGGCTCTGGCGTCGAAGCCTTCTTCTGCTAGATATTCGACGAGCAGCCCTGTCAGCTCCCTGTCGTCATCGATGAGAAGAACTTTTGTCATTGACGTAATCCCAAGCCTTTTGGAGTGATCAGTAAACGCGTGCCGGGCAATTTTTGTAAATACTGACCGCATCCGCGATGGGCACTCAGGTTTTGCTGTTGGCTTGGCTCTTCTTGTCGGTCCACCCTGGCGGCAGACCAAGTTTTCCGCCTATGGCACCCGCGATACCGGAGCCTCGGCCAAAGCTCTCACATGCAGTATACTTATTCCGTCCGCCGAGTGCCGACCAGACCTTCTGCTTTGAAGGGAGTGAACCGACACCCTTGAAGGGTGTGTCCCCCTTTACCAGCATTTTGGCAAAGTCATTTCCGAATGAACCAGCAAGAGCGTAAGCATCGCCCACCGCCGAGACGCGTGCTGCCGTTGTAAAGGAATCCGCGCCTCGCGACCAGACCATGGCCGCCTTCTGCGCTCCGTCTGCGCCTATCGCTTCTGCCTCTGCATCAAGGCCACCCATTCCGATTGGTAGTCGCGGCACCGACACTGGCAGTACCGCGGCCGTTCCAAGTGACGTTACCGTTGACACCCCTGCCGCGGTCTTATTGGTAGGTTTGATCGCGACGATTGATGCACGCACTGTCAAATCTGCAGGCTGACCAGGCCCTACAATCTCAAACCTGTCACTCAATGCCACACATAAGGCTCTGTCCACCGCATTCGATGTAAGAGCTTGTTCGCGAAGATTTGGAACCGTGGCAGCCACGTTGACCGAGATGGTAGTTGGGACAATCCGGACGGTCTTTGCCATTGCAAGTGCGTGAGGGTCTACGCTCATCTCGCTCTTGGTCATGGTTCCATTCGATGGTTTCAGGTTTTGATAGGATGAAAGCGTCGTGCCCCGTTGAAGAGGCATGCTGGCGCAGCCTGAAAGGCAAATCATGAGTGCGACAGACATTGTTAGTTTCGTTCCCGAGGCCTGCGTAGGTCGGAGGTTGCAATCTTGAGGATTTTGATTCACCGGATACATAAACTCTCTTTTAGTAAGGGGTCTACGTGGCAATTTTTATAAAGGTTTCCATCCGTTATGTTGGAACTGACAGATGAAAGGCTGAGAGCAGGCAGTCGGCCAAAATCTTCTTCAGATCGCATTTTCCCGAATTCCAATGGAAGAGAGGCGGAACACAATTTCGAGTATTGAATAGGTACGAAACGAGGGGACATTGGCTACTTGGATCGGTTTCTGGCATAGGAAAATTGCATCCCGCTATGTCGCCGTTCGAAACCGGATGTAGCAGATCTTTTGTTAAGCTCCGTTAGACCATCGTAAAGTTGTGTAAAGACGTATTCCCCTTGTCGCCATTGGCAACCGCTGGGGCGAAGTGCGGGCTTGATAGAAAGGCACAGTTTAACGTCGGAGTGGCGACTATGAGACCGAAATTCCTTTGGCCTTGCGAACGCTGTGAGATGCTGCCTGACCTAGGAGTGAGGCGTGCAACTCGGAGGCGCGTACGCGTCCTCCCAAACGCATCATTTGCGACTTCCATCTGAAAGCTCAAGCAGCTCTTCTCGTGGGGACACTTTATATAATGAACCCACGAGAAGGTAAGGAAGGTTAGGCGTTTGTGGAAATGTCCGTTGACGCGGCTATGTCCTTCTGTGTCGAGAGCGCTGCCAGGCGATCAGTCAGCGCCTTGAAGATGATCCCCCAGGAATCTGAGCCAAGGACGATCCGCTTCGGCGCCGGCTCCTGATCAACGCTTGCGAGGATGATTGCCGACATCTTTGCAGGGTCGCCCAGAGGCTGGCGTGACGTGTCTTTCATCATCGCGTGAACCATGGCCGCCGGCGTACCTTTGTACGCCTCCAAAGGCTCGCCAAGCTGTGCCCCACCGAAACGAAAATTCGTGCGGGCGCTGCCCGGCTCGATGATAGTCACCCCGATCTTGAAGGGTGCGAGTTCAATCGACAACGCGTCCAGGAAGCCTTCCAGCCCCCATTTTCCCGCATGATACAATGATCCACCGGGAAGGACCGCCTGGCCACCGAACGTGGACAGACCGATGATCCGGCCGCCGCCTTGAGTACGCAGGTGAGGCAGTGCCGCACGCACAAGCCTGATCGGGCCGATAAGATTGGTCGACAGTTGATGATCGACCTGTTCGTCGCTGAACTCCTCCGCAGCGCCGAACAAGCCGTAGCCGGCGTTGCTAACGATGACATCGATCTTGCCGAGATCAGCGAAAGCCTTGTTTACGACTCGTTGGATACCGGTCGTGTCCGTCATATCCAGGTGGTCCAGCCACAGCAGATCGCCATACTTCTCCGCTAAATCGTCCATCGCACCCATCTTGCGGGTGGTGCCGGCGACGCGATCGCCGCGTGCGAGGAGTTGTTCCGTCATGGCGCGACCGAAACCGCTATTCACGCCGGTAATTAACCAGGTGCGTTGTGTCATTGTTCAATCCTTTTAGATCAGTGACTGGTTACCGGCGCCTGGCGGCGCCCCTTACATCCAGCAAGTGGATAGTAGTGCTGGGGGATCAGATTATTAATGCTTGATCTTCTCAATTTTTAGCGCCATCGTCTGATTATGCAGGATGACCCATTCTCGGATTTCCTCAATCTCATCAGCGCGCGGTCTGTCCTGTCGGGTGGATTGGTGGCGGGTGGCCCATGGGCGATCGCCATTCCACCGCCCGATAAGATCAAGTTCTGGGGCGTCGTACGAGGCAACTGCTGGCTCTTGATTGAGGGCGAGGCAGCACCGATCCATCTTGAGGAAGGCGATGTGTTCCTCCTCTCCGCCCCTCGCGCAGTCGTCATGGCCAGCGACCTGGCTGCGCCCCTAGTCGACCTGGACGATGTCTTGAAATACCGTGTGGGTGCCGTTGCCCACCACGGAACCGGCGACGATTGCTTCGTGATCGGCGGGAATGTTGAACTGAATGCAGAATATGGTCAGCTTCTGACCGGAGCCCTGCCACCATTCATTCACGTTCACGCGGGATCGCGACGAGCGCAGACACTCTGTTGGCTCATGGACCAACTCATCCAAGAACGTGAGGACGATCCACCGGGTGCATACGTTGCCTCAACGCAGCTAGCCCATCTGATGTTCATCCAGATATTGCGCGCTCACTTCGAGACGACCAAACCCTTGACGGCGGGGTGGCTAAGAGCGGTGACCGACAGGCGCCTCTCTCCGGCGCTCCGGTTGATGCACAACGACCCCGGTCGATCCTGGCGGCTCGAAGAATTGGCGAGGGCTGCGGCCATGTCGCGCGCGACGTTCGCCTTATATTTCAAAACCGTCGCGGGAATTGCGCCGATGTCCTACCTGACGGAGTGGCGGATGCGACTTGCGGAGCAAGCCATTCGCGAAAACTCGGTCCATATCGGCGACATTGGACGATCGCTCGGCTATACGTCGGAGAGCGCGTTCAGCAACGCCTTCAAGCGCGTCACCGGGCGTCCTCCGATGCGCTTCAAAAATGCAGCGGGCTGACAAATTTTCGAACGAAGCCTAGGTTGGACGCCTTTCAGATGGCACGCAACTTATTGATGTTTGTGCGTAAATCTATGTGGCGGTAAGGTCACGAGCAACGCAAGTCATGATCCTTACTATTTCAATCGTGTCAGGCTCAGATCCGGCGCCAGCCCGCAGTCGAGTTTGACAACATGCTTAGGGAAGAGCAGATAATGGCTGTCGATCTCTAGGCTGGTACCTTCCGCGCCGCTACGCTTGGAGCGTTTCCCTTTAGCCGCGTTGTTTTTTCGGCGTTGCAAGCCATTTTGTCCACTCAAGTTTTCAGACTGCTTGCCCGTACCACGAGTTCATGAGCTAGGACCGTGATGTCGTTTTCCGTCTCATCCTCGATAAGCGCCTTCAGCTTCCGCACGGATAGTTCCGCCATATCGCGTCGGGGAAGGCGGACTGTCGTTAGCGGTGGATCCATAACGTTCGAAAAGCTGAGGTCGTCGAAGCCCGCGACGGCAATGTCCTGCGGTACCCGCAATCCCTGTTCTTTCAGAGCTGCGATCAGGCCATAAGCGGATTCGTCGTTCGAGCAGAAAATGGCGTCCGGTCGTGGCGGCATGCCGCTTATCCGGGCTGCGGCTTGTCGCCCATCCTCTATCCTGAAACCTGCCTGGATGAAGAGGTCGCGGGAAGATGGCAGGCCGTGGTCAGCAAGTGCCAGTTTCCAGCCTTGCTTACGGGCGATGGCGACTGCTTCCTTGGGTGGGCCACCAAGATGGGCGATGCGCTTGTAGCCCTGCTTTGCAAGATGATCGACGACATCGTAAGCGGCCTTTACCTCATCGATCTGAACGCCGCTGATGCCGTCAAGGTTGGGTGTCGGGCTCAACGTTCGGACAATCGGCATACGCCGTCCTGCAGCGATGCATTCAAGAATCCTCGGCGGGCAGTAATTGGAGGTCAGGAGAACGCCGTCGATGCTTCCGGCGAGCAGTTCGTCTACATAGCGGTCCGATCGATGCGGATCGACCGCTATATGAGCGATCATGATGTCGTAACCGCAATCATAGGCGGCCTGATCGATGTGCATCAAAAGGTCGGGAAAATTGGGATTGGCAAGGTTCGGAATAAGAACCAGCATCAACCTGCTGCGCTTCAACCGCAGGGAGCGCGCGTGGCGATTGACCGCATATCCGGCCTCCTTCGCAGCCTGAGCAACCCTTTGTCTTGTCTCTTCCGTAATTGGCGGAAGGCCGGCGAGCGCTCGGCTGACGGTCGAAGCGGATACGCCAGCAATGCGGGCAATATCGGCCATCGTTGGAATGCGTGCCTCATTGGCTATGGTCGGCTTGCGTTTTGGCATCGGCCCTCTGCGACGGGATCATTTCATCCTTCCTAGCATGAATATGTCATGATGCTCTTGCACGCAATCGATTGCGCTGTTAGGTTTACGCAATCGATTGCGTAGATGCACGGTCAGGCGAGGAGACGCTGGCTATGCATTCCGGGAGGAGATGCGATGACGGCGCCAATACTTTCGATTCAGCTTTATTCACTTCGCCATCTGGGCGGCCTGGATGCTCAGCTCGACGCTGCATCAGTGGCGGGCTTTACCCATGTGGAAACGATCGGCAGCCATCTGGACGATCCAAAGGCGCTGAAGGCCGCGCTTTCCGGTCGAGGTCTTGATGCGCCGAGCGGCCATATCGGCATGCCGGCTCTGCGCAGCGATCTTGGACGCGTCGCCGATGCGGCGAGCGAGGCCGGAATAAAGCAACTCTTCATGCCGGCATTTCCACCCGACGAGCGCGGCGGCAATGCCGATGACTGGCGTCGTGCTGGCGCGGAACTCGGCGAAATCGCCAGCCGGCTGATAGATCGCGGCATATCGCTTGGCTATCACAACCATCACTGGGAGCTTGCGGCATTCAGCAATGGAGAGCTACCGCTCGACTGTCTCTTCGAGGGTGCTGGAGGCAGCCCGCTTGTCTGGCAGGCAGATATCGCCTGGCTTGCACGCGGCGGCGCTGATCCGAAAACCCTGCTGCAAAAATATGCGCGGCTGCTGGTCTCGGCTCATGTGAAAGATCAAGCGCCTGCGGGTGAGAATGAAGACGAGGATGGTTGGTGCGATGTCGGTGCCGGCATCCTGAATTGGGTCGATCTCTGGGTATCCGCGACCGGATACGGCGCCCGCCTGATGGTCGTCGAGCATGATAATCCGAAGGATCCGGCGGGGTTTGCTGCCAGGAGCTTCGTTTATCTTCAGAAGGTCCGTTAGCCGGACCATCAAAATCAATGCAGATCGATTTCGTTCAATAAGGGGGAGGAACCACACATGAACGGCAAGTCGGATAGCATGACAATGAACCGTCGATCATTCCTGGGCGCTTCGGCAGCGGCGCTTGCGGCAAGCGTTGCCGGTAAAAGCTTCGCGGCCGGTGAAACCTTGACCTTTTGGGACATGGTCTGGGGAACGGGCGCGACCTATACGGCAGCGGCAAGAGATCTTACCGGCCAATATACGCCCGCCAACGGCGCGCTTGGTGTGCGCTATCAGTCGATCCCCTGGGCCAACTGGTACCAGACTTTTACCTCGGCGTCGGCGTCAAGAACCACGCCCGCCGTCAGTTCCGGCGCGGCCTTCCTGCCGTTCTACTTTCTCGAGCAAGGCGCGTCGGTTTCGGCCGACAATCTGATCGCCAAACTGGACAAGGACGGCAAGAACGACTTTCTGCCGGGATTGTTGCCCGCCATGAAAGCGGACGATGGTTATGCCGGTGTTCCTTGGTCCATGGATCTGCGCGTCATCTGGTATCGCAAATCGCTGCTGGAAAAGGCGGGTGTAGAACCACCGACAGATTGGGACAGCTACATCAAGGCCGGCGAAGCGCTCAAGAAGAACGGCCTTGTTGGCCTCGGCCTCGCCGCCGGCAGCACGACTACCGACGCGCAGCACACCGTCTCGGCCCTGATGATCAACAATGGCGGCGGTTTCTTTGCCCCTGACGGCTCGCTGGATTGCGTCAGCGACCGCAATATCGAGACCCTTGATTTCATCAACGAACTCGTGCGCAAGGGCATCATCGATCCCTATGCCGCCAGCTACACCTCGGACAATCTGGCGGGGGACTGGAAATCCGGCCGGGTCGCGATGGGCTTCGGGCAAACTGGCCTCGACAAGACGCTTCCGAAGGAAACCCAAGCGGACGCAGTCGTCGCCCATCCCGTCAAAGCTCGCCATGGCGATCTCGGCACCGTCTACTACATCAACTCGCTTTGGATGTTCACGACCACGCCTTCGCAAGAGTCGTCAGAAGCGTTTCTGGCATGGTATCTCGACAATATGCATGTCTTTTGGACGAGCGGCGTCGCGATCGACGTTCCGGTCAAGAAGAGCATCGCGGATCTGCCCGTTATACAAAGCAATCCAAATCTGGTCCGCTCCATCAATGAATGGCAGCCGGTCGGCAAGACGATCGGCGCACAGGCACCGCATGCCTTTGCGGCACTTAACGCAGTTGATGGCGGCGCTGCAAGTGCGGCGTTTGTCCAGCAGATTATCCAGGGAAAGACCAAGTCCAAGGATATCCTAGAGACGCTGCAGGCATCGCTGCGAAAGGTCGTGCAGTAAGATGGCTGAAGCGCAGGTATTGGTGGGCGCGGGGCAGGGCGGCAAGGCATCTGCTCGTGCTCGTTCCAGCACCCAGACCGGGCGCAGGATGACGATGGCCGGCCTCGCCATGCCCTCCATTGTGCTTATGGCACTGATCAATGCCTATCCGCTGGGGTTCGCCTTTGTGCAGTCGTTGCACAATGGCGGCCTGCTGCGGCTCGGCAAATTCATTGGTCTTGGAAACTATCAGAATGTTCTCACCGACCCCGCGTTCTGGTCGGCCGCCTGGTTCACATTTCTGTTCACCGTCTGTGGTGTTTTCGGCAGCTGGCTGGTTGGCTTTGGTCTCGCCATCCTATTGAAACCGCAATTTCCGGGGCGAAGCCTGTTCAAGGTGCTTTTGTTGCTGCCGTGGATCGTTCCGATCGTCGTCACCTCGATGAGCTGGAACTGGCTCGTTGCGACGCCGCGCAGCATCCTGCCCGAGCTTGCCGAGACGCTGGGTCTCGGACAGGTCCTGTTTCTTGCCGATCCAACGATGGCGATTGTCACCGTCTGTCTTTTCAAGATCTGGATCAGCTACCCCTTCATGATGATGATAGGGGCTGCTGCACTCGAGGGTATCGACAACAGCGTCTATGAAGCCGCGACACTCGACGGTGCGACGCCGCGTCAGCAGATCCGTTACATCGTTCTACCGATGACCGCGAAATCCACCTACATCAGCTGGATCCTGATGACGATGTTTTCCGTCAACGACTTCGCCACGATCTACCTTATGACCGGCGGGGGTCCCGTCAACGCAACAACGTCACTGATCGTGCTTGCCTATCGTTCGGTCTTCCAGGATTTCCTGCCCGGATACGGCGTCGCGATCTCCTTCATGATGACGATCATCTTGGTCACTCTTTCGCTTCTGCTTTTCAGGCAGGTGCGGAAATCCAATTTCTAGGAGGTAGGCTATCATGTCGATGATGGTAAAGCGCTCCGGCTGGGCGCGCACGGCGGTTCTGTCGCTGATTTCGCTTGTCGCACTAAGCCCGATCCTGGTGATCTTCGGCCTGGCGCTGAGACCGCGTCTTTATTCCGAAGCCACAGGTCCGACCCTCGAAACCTTTGTCTACGTGATCCGGAATACCGACATTCTCGTCTGGTTGAAGAATAGCCTTCTCGTTTCGGTTATTGCCTCGTGTCTGGCTTTGTTCGTCGCAGCTCCCGCAGGTTACGTGCTGTCGCGAGCGCGCGGCACGGCCGTGTCTGCCTATTCGATGCTCATCTTCGTCATTCAGAGTTTTCCGATCGTTGTCTTCGTCATTCCGCTTTTCATCATGCTGTCGAAGATCGGGCTCATCGACACGTTGCCGGGGGTCGCCATCATCTACGTCGCCTCCAGCGTATCCGTGGCCTGCTGGATGATGGCGGCGTATTTCGACACAATTCCGGCAGATCTTGAAGAGGCGGCCTGGATCGACGGCTGCAGCGTTTTCGGCGCCTTCCTGCGCATCGTGTTGCCAAACTCCTTACCGGGCATCCTATCCACCGCGATCTACGGGTTTCTGGTGGCGTGGAACGATTACCTGGTCGCGCTGGTATTCCTGCGCACCGATAGCCGTTTCACCTTGCCCGTGGGCTTGCAGACTTTCTTCCAGCAGAACCAGACCGATTGGGGACCCGTCATGGCCTGTGCCGTCATCATGCTGGCGCCGCCGGTTATCGTCTTTGCCGTGCTCAATCGCTTCTTCAGCGTCGGGGGCATTGGCGGCTCGCTCGCCGGTCGCTGATCGCTGATCGCTGACACGAGGTTTCAAATGTCTCATTCCAATACCCATGCCTTCAGGCCCGAAACCTTTCGTGCCGTGCTTGATCGCATCATCCCGAGGGATGACTTTCCCAGCGCGACCGACAATGGCGTGGACCGCTTCATTCTCGCGCTCCTGGATGCAGGGCTGATTGCCGATCCTGCGGCAATTGAGTCAGGCCTTCTTGCATTGGACGAGCAGGCATCGACCGCCTTCGAGGCTCTTACGGCAGAGGAACAAGACGGGCTGCTTGCCGAATGCGAGGGGGAAGCGTGGTTCCTTGCAATTTGCGAACTTGCGGCCGAAGGCTTCTACGCCGACCCCGGCAACGGTGCGAATCCGGATGCGGTCTCGTGGCAGATGATCGGTTATCGACCAAGCCTGCCGGAAGGACCAAGCGGCCCGGATGAAAATCCGCAAGATGCTGTGCGCGGGAGATTGTGGGCATGAAAATCGGCTATGATGTGATCATCGTGGGCGCCGGCGCTGCCGGCAATGTCGCGGCTTGCGTCTTATCCGAGGCAGGCAAAAGCGTCCTACTTATAGAGCGCGGCAAGCAACGCAATTATACCGAGGACGGGCATCGCGACCATCTTCGCAATCACCGCCTTCAGGCCTATGGATTTAATACAGGTCCCGAACTCGACGGCAATCCGCGCGTTTTTGTCGATCAACAGGGTGGACGGCACGTTGTCAGGCCGCATCAGGACAATTACCACGTCAACGCCGCGGTCGTCGGTGGTGGCACCTTCGTCTACGGCGGCCTCGCCTGGCGCTTTCATCCCAAGGATTTCCGCATGGCGTCGTCCTATGGGCGCCCCAAAGGCTCCTCTCTGGTCGATTGGCCGATTTCCTACGAGGATCTGGAGCCGTGGTACGGGAAGGCCGAGCAGGAGATCGGCGTTTCGGGCGATAGCACAGGCGATCGAAATTCCGGGCCTCGCGGCAGCAACTATCCGATGCCTCCTGTCGCTGACAATGCGACAAGCGTCCATCTGAGGGCCGGGGCACAGACGCTCGGCCTCTCGACCTTCACACCGCCGCTTCTCGTCAATACCGTGCCTCGTGCCGGACGCGGTGCCTGCATGCGCTGTGGTTCATGCGTGGGCTTTCCCTGCCCAAGCAATGGCAAGAACGGCACCCAGAACACCGTCCTGCTGCGCGCGCTGGCGACCGGGCGCTGCGATCTTTTGACCAAGACGGTAGTGGAGCGGGTCGCCACCGATGATCGCGGCAATGTCATAGGTGTCGATATTCTCGAGGCGGGCGAGGGCGGGCTGCTTTCACGCCGCAGGATTCTTTCCCGCGTCGTCATCCTGTCGGCCGGTGCTATTGAAACGGCGCGTCTCATGCTGTTGACGCGCACCGACCGGGAGCCGCACGGGCTCGGCAATAACGACGATCAGGTCGGCCGCAATCTGCAGGGCCATTACTATCCGACGGTCTTCGGGCTGTTTGACGAGCCTGTTCAAGACAGCAGGGGCCCGGGCGTCACGATTGCAACGACTGACTATAATCACGACAATGAAGGTGTGATCGGCGGCGCGATGTTGGCCGACGATTTCGTCTTGTTACCCATCATTCTATGGAAATCCGGACTGCCGGATGATCTGCCGCGTTATGGACTAAAGGCCAAACACTTCATGCGTGATAATTTCACGCGCATCGCACAAATCAAGGGGCCCGTGCACGAGATTCCGAACGCCGATTGTCGCGTTAGCCTTGATCCCGATGTTCGCGATAAATACGGGAGGCCAGTCGCTCAGCTGTCGGGGACCACCCATCCCGAAACGGTGCGTACCGCCAACCATATTCTGGGCAAGGCAGATGCCTGGATGCAGGCGGCGGGAGCAGTTCGCACATGGAGCAAAAAGCAGACACTTCGTCTATCCGCTGGGCAGCATCAGGCAGGAACCTGTCGTATGGGACAAGATGCTGCTACCTCGGTTACCGACAGTTTCGGCAGGGTGTGGGGCCATGACAATCTTTTCATATGCGACGCCTCGCTGCACCCGACCAATGGCGGCTACAATCCCGTCCTGACGATTCTAGCCTTGGCCTTCCGAAACGCGGATCATATTGTCGGTACGGCATTTTAAACACCTCTGTTACAAACAGCCGCATCGCCGACAGCGAGGCCCATATCGAGGCTGAACCGGGAGCCAGCTGGCGGTTTCGGCTTCACGGTGCTTGCTGATACTATGTGTTCGAATCCCTTCAAGACCGCCGCTTGTTTGCTGGAGATAGAGTTTCCACACGAACCGAACGCCGCAATCACGAAGATCGCACGGCGACTCTTCTCGAACCGGCTGGCGCACCAGTTGATAGCCAGTGCCATCAAAAGTTCGTTTGACCCCATCGCGAGAGCCATCGTGTAGGGAGGAGGTCAGCCAAACGCAGTCGTCACCGATTGGATTGCGGGAGGCACTGCGAAATCGCGAGCCTCCGCATGGACCTGTCGAAGATAAAAACATTGATCGATTTTGTTGGGCGATCCAGCGTTACTGAACTCACGGTAACGGAAAAAGATGTCTCTGTCCGAATTTTCCGCATGTTGGCTAGCGTTGATTTGGCGCAGGCGCTGGAGGGCGTGGAAACTGGATCTGCAGAGCATGATCGCGACGCCTTTGTAAATGAGCGCGCTTCGATCATTACCGTGAAGGCGCCGATCTTCGGCATCCTGCATCGCGCGCCGGCGCCCGGCCAGGAGCCTTTCGTCGAGGTTGGCGACGCGGTGCAGGAAGGCCAAACCCTGTTTGTCCTCGAGGCTATGAAAGTCTTCAACAAAATCGCTGCGCCGCATGCTGGCCGCGTCTTGTCCCTGACCGAGATCGAGGGCGAAGAGGTTGAACCAGGCGACGTGCTGGCGGAGATTTCGAGGTGACGGAGTTTGACAGCACAGCCACAGTGGAACGGCGTTTTGATACGGTCCTCATTGCCAACCGAGGCGAGATCGCCACACGAATTCAGCGTGCTTGCCGCGAACTTGGCCTGAAGACGGTTGCGATCTGCTCCGAGGCCGACCGGCAGGCGCATTACGGCGAAACCGCCGACAGTTTTCTCTGCATCGGTCCCTCGAATGCGGCCAAAAGCTACCTCAACCAGGATGCGATCCTCCTGGCGGCGCGTTTGACCGGAGCCGGGGCGATCCATCCAGGCTACGGTTTCCTGTCGGAGAATGCTGGGTTCTCTGAAGCCATCGAGAAAGCTGGCCTCGTTTTCATCGGCCCTGACGCTGCGTCGATCGCGACCATGGGCGACAAGATATCGGCCAAGCGTGCGATGATCGCGGCGGGCGTGCCTTGCGTGCCCGGTCCTGATACCTCACTTCCAGACGATCCGGCGTCCGTCGAGCGCATCGCGCAGGAGATCGGTTATCCCGTGATCATCAAGGCCGCTGCGGGCGGTGGCGGAAGGGGTATGCGCGTAGTTCCGCGCGCTGAAGATCTGCACGAGGCGATTGCGCTTACGCGCGAGGAAGCGCGTCAAGCCTTTGGTTCTCTGGCGCTCTACATGGAGAAATTCCTCCAGCATCCCCGCCATATCGAGATACAGGTTCTATGCGATACCCATGGCAACGCCGTCTGGCTTGGGCACCGCGATTGTTCGATGCAGCGCCGACATCAGAAGGTCGTTGAAGAGGCGCCGGCACCCGGAATTTCGCCTGAAGCCATTGAGCCTGTCGGCGCAGCCTGCGTCGAAGCATGCCGGCAGATCGGCTACAATGGCGTTGGAACCTTCGAGTTTCTTTACGAGAACGGCGCTTTCTATTTCATCGAAATGAACACGCGTCTGCAGGTCGAACATCCCGTTACCGAGATGACCAGTGGGATCGATATCGTTCATGCGCAGATAATGGCGGCACAAGGCGCTCCACTGGCGCTGCATCAGGAGGACGTAACCTGCGACGGTCATTCCTTCGAATGCCGTATCAACGCCGAGGATCCCGACAATTTCCTTCCTTCGGTCGGCACCATCACTGATCTGGCCCTACCCGAGGGGCCGGGTATCCGGGTCGATACCCACCTTCATCCCGGCTATCGGGTCTCGCCCTACTATGACTCGCTGATCGCCAAGGTGATCGTTCACGCGCCGACGCGCGCGGAGGCGATGGCGAAAATGCGCGAGGCGTTGGCCGCCGCGCGGATAGAAGGCGTCTCCACCAATCTGCCATTGCTGCGCGCGCTGCTCGAAGATGATGCCTTTGCCTGTGGCGAGACGGACATCCACTACCTGGAGCAATGGTTAAAGCGGAGCAGGGCGCAATGAGCACGCTCGATTTCAGCGATCCTTCGCTTATTGCCGTGCTGACCGATGCACTGACGGTAGCCGGCGTAGATGGGATAGAAATCTCGAAACCCGCTGGCAAGTTGCGCATCGTGGTCTCGAAGCTTGAGGGCGCTCAAGTCAGCCTGACAGGAAATACCCAGCAAAATCCGGCAGGAATACTGCCGCTGATCGTCAAAGCGCCGATGGCAGGGCACTTCTGCCCTTCGCATCCTACCGCTTCCGACGCAGCACTGCATCTACCACGCATGGTCTCGGAACAGGACGTGATCGGCTTCATCCGCATCGGCTCGATTCTGCTTCCGATCGCCGCTGGAAGGGCGGGATCGTTGACCAGGCATTTGGCTGAGCCCAACGCCCTCGTCGGTTTTGGAGATCCCCTGTTCGAAATCGAGCCGATATCATGATTGCGACCTCGAACCATCTCGCCGCATCGAGGCAGATCATTTCCGCTACCAAAGGCGCGCCGCAGGTTTCCTGCATCGGTGCTCGATCCTTCCTGCTCGAAGCACCAGGTGAATTCGATCTTCCCGCGCAGCGATGGATCTGGTCCTTGGCACAAGCGGTAAAGGGCTGGGCGGATATCGCTGAATTGATCCCCGGAATGACCAATCTCCTGGCGATCTTCAAGGAGACGCCTGAAGATCCGGAAGCCATCGTGAGCCGGCTTCTTGAGGCGTGGGATGCCGCTGGAAGTCTCGATTTGGCGGGAAAGATTGTCGAAATTCCCGTTCATTACGGTGGTCCCTACGCAATCGACCTTCCAGCCATCTGCGATTTTTGCGGATTGAGCGACCGCGAGGTCGTGCGCATTCACCATGAGGCAAGCTACCGCGTCTTCGCCCTGGGAAGCGCGCCCGGTTTCGCCTACCTGCATGGCCTCGATCCGCGCATATACATGCCTCGCAAGACCGTGCCCTCGTTGAAGATGGAAAAGGGCAGCGTGACAATCGGCGGAATGCAGACGGGCATTGCCATGCTGACCGGCCCGAATGGATGGAACTCCCTCGGCCACGCCGAATTGCAGATGTTTGATCCGTCTTCCTCGACGCCGGCTCTTTTGGCGCCCGGCGATACGGTGCGGTTTTTGCCGGCAAGGATCGAGCTATGATCGAGATCATCGAAACCGGTCCGTTCAACACCGTCCAGGATCTTGGGCGCCCCGGCTATCGTGACATCGGGGTATCGGCCAGCGGCGCTATGGATTGCCTGGCTGTCAGGATCGGCAACATCCTGATCGGCAACGGCGATGATGCGGCAGCGATAGAAGTTCAGACATTTCCATTCAGGCTGCGATTTGAGGCCGGCATGGCCTTTGCCGTGACGGGTGCCGATGGCAATCCGATACTGGACGGCCGTGAGTTGCTGCCATGGTGTGCCTATGTCGCCGAGCCTGGTCAGATCCTGGAACTCAGGCAACCACCGAGATTGGCGCGTGCTTACATCGTGTTCGGCGGCGGTCTGGACGTGCCGGTTCTCATGGGCTCGCGAAGCACAGCCCTGCGCGGCGGATTTGGCGGAAATGCCGGCCGGCCGCTTGCCAAAGGCGACAGAATTGGAGTTGGCATATCTGGCGATGCGCTCCCCCTGCTGCCAAGCGGCATGGCGGTCATCGAGCCGGCGGTAGCGTTGCGCGACGCCTTCCCGGCTATGGTCGATGGGGTATTGCCAGTCCGCGCGATCGCCGCTGGCGAACATGATCTGTTTGCCGCCGATGGCGAGGCCTTCTGGGGCCAGACCTGGAGGATATCATCGAGTAGCGACCGCACCGGCTATCGCCTTTCCGGCGAGCCGATCAGGCCGGTAAAGGCCATCGAGATGCGCTCTCATGGTGTCGTGCCTGGGGTGATCCAGGTTCCGCCGAGTGGCGAGCCGATCGTTCAAATGAGCGATGCCAACACCGCGGGTGGCTATCCCAAGATCGCGGGCGTCATCGAATGCGATCTGTGGCGTCTCGGCCAGGCTCGCATCGGCAACCGTTTGCGGTTCGTCCGCTCGACGCATGCCGAGGCACGCACTGTAGAGCAGGCAGTTACCCGTTATGTCGAGGACATCAGGCAGACCTCGCAGATGGTCAAGCGCGCCTTGAAGGCGATGGCCTGACGCGCTCGAGGGGATCATGGGGAGGGAAATGGTGAAGATCGATCTGAACTCCGACATGGGCGAGGGCTTTGGCCCCTATCGGCTATGCGATGACGAAGCGATGATGAAGATCGTCTCGTCGACCAATATCGCCTGCGGCTTTCATGGCGGCGACCCGGATACGATGGCGCGCATGGTACGTCTTGCGAAGCAAAATGGCGTCGGTATCGGCGCGCATCCGGGCCTGCCGGACCGAACCGGATTCGGCAGGCGCGAGATGCCGTTTCAGCCGGATGAACTGCGCCAGCAGATGCTCTATCAACTCGGCGCGCTGATTGCGATCGCCAAGAGCGAAGGCATGACGGTCGGGCATTTCAGCTTTCATGCAGCCATGGGCAATATGGTCAATCGTGATCCCGCGCTCGCCGACCTGATGATGGGTGCCATTTCTGCCGTCGATCCTCGCCTGGCTATATTTGTTACCGCCGGCAGCGTGATCGAGATAGCGGCAAGACGTGCCGGGCTCAAGACGCTGGCGCTGTTTCTGGCCGATCGTGCCTATGAGACGGATGGCACGCTCGTTGCGCGTGGCCAGCCTGGCGCATTGGTCAAAGACGAGGCTTCTGTCCGTGCGCGGGTAAGACGCTTCCTCCGCGACGGGACGGTCGAGACAATCGACGGCACCATAATTGCGATGTCCGCAAGGTCGATCCTCGTCCACAGCGATACGCCTGGCTCCCTGGAGCTTGCCCGGCTCATCCGCAGCGAAATCGAGGTTTCCGGCGCAACACTTGCGCCCGCCGCCGAGCTTGCCGCCTGATTGCCCGCGATAACCAGATTTCCCGTTTTCCTATCGAAAGATCACGCCAATGCCCTCTATCGCCGATCGCCTCAAGAATGTTTCCATATCTGCCTCTGCTGCCATGACCCAGCGTGCCAGGGAACTGGCTGCAAGCGGCGTCAAGGTCGTCAGCCTATCGGCCGGAGAGCCGGATTTTCCGACGCCTGGTCATGCCATCGAGGAAGCGCACGCCGCCGCACTCGGTGGGGATACGAAGTATCCGCCGATGGACGGCACCCCGATGCTGAAGGCGGCAATCAGCAGAAAGTTCAAGAGGGACAATAATCTTGACTACGATGCCAGCCAGATCGTCGTCTCTGGCGGTGGCAAGCAGGTCATTTTCAACGCCATGCTTGCCACCTGCAATCCCGGTGATGAGGTCGTCATTCCCACTCCGTCATGGGTCAGTTACGCCGATATCGTCAAATTTGCCGGCGGCGTGCCGGTGCCCGTTCCTTGCTTCGAGCAGGCGGGTTTCAAGCTGCGTCCCGAGGATCTTGAGGCTGCGATCACGCCGCGCACCAAATGGCTTGTTCTGAACTTTCCAAACAATCCGACGGGAGCCGCCTGCTCGCGCGCGCAAATGGTGGCGATTGCCGAAGTCATGCTGCGCCATCCCCATGTCTGGATCCTCACGGACGATATCTATGAGCACCTGGTCTATGACGGGTTCGAATTCTGCACGATCGCCGATGCCGAACCCCGGCTCTATGATCGCGTCCTGACGATGAACGGCATCTCGAAGGCCTATGCCATGACCGGCTGGCGGCTGGGCTATTGTGCCAGCGGATCGAAGGAACTGATTGCCGCCATCAGCAATGTCAACGGCCAGAATGCCGGCGGCATCGCGACCGTCGTTCAGGCGGCTGCCATCGCGGCGCTGGAAGGTCCGCAGGATCTTCTGAGAGAGCGGGCGGCAATCTACAGGGAAAGACGCGATTTCGTTCTCGACGAGTTGTCGAAGGTCGAGGGGCTGCGCTGCCATAAGCCCGAAGGCGCTTTCTATCTCTATCCCAATATGTCCGGCCTGATCGGCAAGACCACCAAGGGCGGCCGCAGGATCGAGACCGATGTCGATTTCGTCATGGCGCTTGTCGATGAGCATCACGTCGCGACGGTGCAGGGCTCGGCTTACGGCATGAGCCCCTATTTCCGCATCTCCTATGCGACAAGCATGGAAAAGCTACGCGAGGGTTGCGCGCGTATCGCCCAGTTCTGCCAAGGCATGCGTTGAAAGCGCCCACCGCCCGGGTCTTTGGGGTGGCGGGCGGCGAAGGCAATTCAGAGGTTTTGGAATTTCAGCTGTTCGGTCAGTTCGACGAGGATATCCTTGACGGCAAATGCCGGTTCCGACAGCGAATTCTGATCGGATGTGCACAGCGACAAGGTTTCCTCGATCCGGGGAGAGACGAGCCGGCACACGAGGGGTTCGTTCGTTTCCACCACGATACGATCGGCGATGGCCTTTGGCATGATCGTCGCACCAAGGCCGCTACCAACGGCGCGCGCCAGTGTTCGCACAATTTCGACCTCGGCTACGACCTTCAGATTGATGCGGCTACGGGTGAATGCGGCATCGACGGCACGACGGACGAAATTGTAAGCCGGCGGCAACAACATCGGCATGCCATCCAGCGCGCCGACGGGCAGGGGTTTCGGGTCCGAGTCGACCGCGAGATTGCGGTGGGCAACGAAATAGAATTCTTCCCGGAGGATCGGCTCGAAGCGTACGCCCTTGATCGGACCAACGCCGTGGATCAGCGCCATTTCCAGCCGCCCGTTCATGATCATCTGGCTGTAGGTCTGGCCGACGCTCTCCGTCAGATGAAGGAGGATTCCCGGGTGCCTCTTTCTTGTTTCCGCCAGAAGGTCGGCCGAGAGCGTGGCGGCACTGCTGAAGGGCACGAGGCCGACCGAAACACGCCCTGCAAGGGAGTTTCCGGCGGCGGCCGCATCGGCCTGGGCCTGCTCCATCTGGCGCAGAATGATCTGGGCGTGCCGATAGACCGCATGTCCCGCGTCGGTCATGCTGACGCCCTGCTGGCTTCGGATCAGCAGTTTCTGACCGAAATGCTCCTCGAGCGCCGCCAGCTGCTGGCTCAGGGCCGGCTGGGCGAGGTGCAGGATATCGGCGGCCCGCGTGATGCTGCCGCTATCAACGATCGCGATGAAGGATTTGAAACGTCTGATGTCCATGGCATTGGCTGCTGTTTAGTCTGCGGGGTCATGTTTGCAGACGCGCATCTGTTTTGCAACGCGGATCGGGGTCGGAAAGCCAGGCGCGCTCTTGCCGAAAAAGAGCGCAACTACCTGCGGCGGCAGCATTTTCGCGGGTGGTTGGCCGGCCTCCATAAAACTTACTTATTGCTCCAAAACTAATCGGTCTTAGGCAAGCCGTTGAAGCTTCGCTACTGTCTGCAGCAACAATAAGGGAACCAGAATGCCATTCTCCGATTACAAGACCGCATTGGTCACCGGCGCTTCCTCCGGCATCGGCGCTGCAGTGGTGGAGCGCCTCCGCCGCGAGAACATCGAGGTGCATGCGATTGCGCGCAGCGCCGGTGCGCTGGAGGAACTGGCCGAGCGTACGGGATGTATCGCGCATGTCATCGATGTGACGGATCGTGCCGCCATCGCCGATCTCGCAAACCGTGTTCAGTTCGATATTCTGGTTAACAATGCCGGCGTTGATCGCCCGAAGAAATTCCTTGAAGCGGACGAAGAGGACATTGATCTCCTCATCGACGTCAATCTTCGTGCCGTCCTGCATATCTGCCGCCTGATCGTGCCTGGCATGGTTGCTCGCGATCGTGGGCATGTCGTCAATATTTCCTCGATCGCCGGCAACTACAATTTTGGCGGCAATTCCACCTATCATGCCGTGAAAGCCGGCGTCGCCATGCTGTCCAACCAGCTGCGCATCGACGCATTTGGCAAACGGGTGCGCGTGACCGAAATCTGCCCGGGCCGCATTGCGACCGATATTTTCAATCACGTCCACGGCGATGATCCGGCTGTGCGCGAGCGCTTCATCGACGGGTTTGAGCTGCCGCAGGCGACCGATATCGCGGATGCGATCGCCTTCGCGATCTCGGCGCCGGTCGCGGTCAATATCGGCCATATGGAGATCACCCCGACATTGCAGGTGATGGGTGGTCTTCAGACGGCAAAACCGCAAATGCCCACAGCGACATCGGATGCAGAAGGCACGAAGCCGTGAGCGGGTTCGATCTTTCCGCGATCCTGACCAATCCGGACTATCTCACGATGCTCCTGCAGGGCATCGGCATGACATTTGTCATCTTTATCGGCTCCTGGCTGCTTGCGATGCTGCTCGCCATTTTGCTTTTTGCGTTGCGGACTTCGCCATTCCGCATTGGCGACCCCATCGTAAAGGCCTACGTCTCCTATCATCGCAATGTCCCGACCCTTGTGCAGCTCATGCTATGGTATTTCGGGATCTATTCATTGATGCCGCAAGGCCTTACCGACTGGCTCGCCAATCACAACGCCGAGGCCATATTCGCCGTCATCGGGCTCGGATTGTGCCAGGCGGCCTATTTCAGCGAAGACTTACGCTCCGGCCTGCGCTCGGTCAGCCCGGGACAGATGGAAGCTGCCAAGGCGCTCGGTCATGGCTATGTCTCCGCACTGCGTTTCGTCATCATGCCTCAGGGCATACGCAACGCGCTGCCGCCGCTCATCAATCACAGTGTGTCCCTTTTCAAAAACAGCAGCATCGCGATTGTCATTGGTGCATCAGAGCTTACGCATGCGATAAAGGAAATCGACAATGTCAGCTTTCGTACCTTTGAGATCTATCTAATCGGTACTGTCATCTATCTATTCTTCTCCCTCATCATAATGGCTTTGGGCGCACACCTTTCCATGCGAGCCGACCCGGTGCGGAGGGCGCGCACGTGATCCAGGATGTCATGACGATCATCCACGACTACTGGCTACTGTTGCTCGTCGGCCAATATCCCAATGGCCCGCTGGGTGGCCTCGCCAATACGCTCATCCTTTCAGCACTCGCCATTGCACTCGCCTTTCCCGTCAGCATCCTGTTCGCCTTGGCGCGCCTTTCCAAATGGTCGGTGCTCAGATGGCCGGTGACCGGCCTCGTCTACATCACGCGCGGTGTTCCGCTGCTGATGTTGATCCTTTGGTGCTATTTCATCGTCCCGCTTTGGACTGGCGCTGACGTGCCAAGCTTCCTGATCCTGCTGGTAACGCTGGTCATATATGAGGGCGCTTTCCTGAGTGAGGTCGTGCGGGCCGGGATCGCGTCGCTCGGCCAAGGCCAGATGGATGCGGCAAGGGCACTTGGCCACAGCTATATCGGCGCGATGCGCTCCGTGATCTTGCCGCAGGCGCTCTACAACATGATCCCGAGTATGATCTCGACATTTGTCTCAACCATCAAGGATACGACGCTCGGCTATGTCATCAACGTGCCGGACCTGACATTTGCGGCAAGCCAGGTGAACAACCAGCTGCTCTCGCAACCCTTCCAGGTTTTCTTCATTCTTGCGGTGGTCTATTACCTCCTCTGCTGGAGCCTGACCCAGATCGCCAACAGCGTTGAGAAGCGAATTTCCCGCCGACGTGCGGGACCACGCAAGGCTCGTCTTCGCACGGATGTCGTTCCCTTGAAAACATTTACGGAGCAGCCATGAGCATCCCAGTTTCCGGGTCGCAGGACGACGCTCAGGCGATACGCCTTCACGAGGTCTGCAAGAGCTACGGTCATTATCAGGTGTTGAAGAATATCAATGCCGAGGTCAGTCGTGGCGAGGTGGTTGTCATTTGCGGGCCTTCCGGCTCCGGCAAGTCCACCCTCATCCGCACGATCAACAGGCTGGAGGAGATCAATAGCGGTTCGATAAACTTCGAGGGGCAAAACATCCACGCGCCAATGGCGAGTGGGGCGCTCAATCGGTTACGCAGCCGGATCGGTTTCGTCTTTCAGAATTTCAACCTGTTTCCGCATCTGTCGGTGATCGACAACATTTCCATGTCGCCTATCCGGATCAAGGGCGTGCCGGCAAACGTAGCCCGCGACAAGGCCACGAAGCTGCTTCACAGAGTGGGCTTGGCCGACAAGGCGAATGCCTATCCTGCCCAGCTTTCCGGCGGCCAGCAGCAACGCGTGGCAATCGCCCGGGCGCTTGCGATGGAGCCGCCGGTTATGCTGTTCGACGAGCCGACGAGTGCGCTTGACCCTGAAATGGTCGGCGAAGTCCTCAGTGTCATGAAAAGCCTGGCGGCCGAAGGAATGACCATGCTGTGCGTCACGCACGAAATGGGCTTCGCCCGCGATGTGGCGGACCGAATCTGGTTCATCGATGCCGGTGAGATCCTCGAGACCGCTCCTCCCGAAGAATTCTTCAAGAACCCTCAGCATCCCAGAGCTCAGCGTTTTCTTTCCGATCTGCGCCACTAAGCATCAGAAACCAATAACAAGGAGAACAGCAATGAACTGGAAATACGTGACTGTCATATCCGCGCTGGCGGGCTTCGCTGCCGCCTTGCCGGCCAAGGCCGATCAGCTCGATACGATCATGTCGGCAAAGACGCTTCGCTGCGCGACTTATGCCGATGTTCCGCCGTTTTCCTCACCCGATCCGAAGACCCGCGAAATGGCAGGCTTCGACGTGGACCTGTGCAAGGCAATCGCAAATGAACTTGGCGTCAAGGCCGAGATCAAGCCGATTTCGGTCGAAGCCCGTGTGCCCGAAGTCAAGCTCGGCAGGGTCGACATCACGGTCGCAAATCTTGCCTATACATTAAGCCGGGCCGAGCAGATCCAATTCAGCGATCCCTATTATATCGCCAAGGAAATGCTGGTTGTGTTGGGCGATGACGCAGGCAAGAGCAAGACCGACTACGTGGGCCAGCGCCTCGCCTCGACCAAGGGTTCAACTTCCGAACTGGCGATCAAGCTCAACAAATCCGACCCTCTGACGTTCCAGGATACGGGATCGGCCTATCTGGCCGTCCAGCAGGGGAAAGCCCGCGGCATGGTCGCAAATACCATGACGACGACACTGCTCGTCAACCAATCGAAGACGAAGGGCAAGCAGATGCGTATGATCGAGGATCCCCTGCTGTTGGAGCCGGTCGGCATCGGCATGCAAAAGGAGCAGCCTGCGCTGACCGCAAAGATCAACGCCATCCTGCATAAGCTCGACGACACTGGCGAGATCAACAGGATCTGGGAAAAGTGGCTGGGCCCGAACACCGAATACAAGATGACCCGCACCGAGAAGGTGGTGCCGATCTCCGAATTGAAATTCGACCCGATCCCATAGGGCTGCGTTCCCGTACCCGTTAGAAATCATCCAACCCAAAATTGTCATTGATCGCAGGCGGCGGATATCTGCGCCGCCCGCTTAACCATGGGAGGTTTCCGTGACCCACATCAAAGATATCAGCAAACGGCCGAGCCAGGCAGAGGTCGCCGCACTTTCGAAATTCTCGCCGGCGACGATCCATGAGGCCCAGGGTCGCCGCGGCGCGCTTTCGTCGCGCCTGAAGCCCGTGGACTATCGCATGAAGCTCTGCGGCCCGGCGTTTACGGTGAAGTGCGCGCCGCGCGACAACATCATGCTCCAGCTGGCCATCAACTATGCCAAGCCGGGCGATATCATCGTTGTATCCGCGGGCGAATATGAAGAAGCGGGATCCTTCGGCGATGTTCTGGCCAATGCCTGCCTTGCCAAGGCCATCGGCGGCCTGGTGACCGACACCGGCGTGCGCGACACGCTTCACCTGAGGGAACTCGGCTTTCCCGTGTTCTCGTTCAGCGTCTGCATCAAGGGCACGGTGAAAGAGACGATCGCAGCTGTCAACGATCCGATCATCGTCGGCGGAGAGACAATCAACCCCGGTGATATTATAGTCGGCGATGCAGACGGTCTCGTTGTCGTTCGTCGGGAAGAAGCGCTTGATGTTGCGCGGCTCTCGCAGGAGCGAGACGATGCGGAGGCTGCCTATATCGAAGCCTATAAGCAGGGAAAATCGGTCATCGAGGTCAGCAGGCTTGAACCGGTTCTAAAGGCCAAAGGGTTGATCATAGATATTTGAAGGGTCCTGGCGGACATTACGCACGCCTATTGCGCTGTGAACACGACACTTTATAGTCGCGCCCGCATCCCCGCCTTTCCGCTTGGCATTGACCCTGCTGACCAGAGGCGGGCATATGAAATGCGCGACTATTCTGAAGCAGTTGTTGGCTTTCGCAAAGCGGAAAATACGGTAATTTTCGTATGTAATTCAATAGCCTATCTACCTACCGAGCTTGCCGTCAAGCATTCCCGCGAATATCCTTGCTCTTCTCCTGGTTTCTCCAGCGAAGAACAGAGCGGCCCCGACCACAGCAACGTCGACATTTAGATCTTGCAAGCGCTCGAAATGATCAGGCCCGATTTTGCCGTCGACAACCGTGTGAAGGCCATCCGGACGCCGAGAGAGGCGTTCGAAGGCATGTTCGTCAAATGCGCCCCCACCGGCCGGCGCCGTGAGAAGAAGACAGCCGTCAATGTGATCAAGCAGGGGATCCAGGGCTGCTAGAGGTGTCGTGTGGCGGAGTGCTGCGTATGCTTTCGCACCATTGCTGCGGACAATCCGGGAGAGGTCTGCAAAATTGTCTTCTGTTTCCAGATGGATTGCGACGGATCTTACGCCCATCTCAGCGAAACGCGTCGCCGGCCTCCTTGGGTGCACGACCATGAGATGGACATCGAGTGGTACCGGCGCGCACTCGCTAAGACTGTGGATGACGCGCGCGTTCAAACCGTATTCGGGAGCGAACGTGCCGTCCATGACATCGAGATGCAAGGATTCGACATTGGCGACAACGGCCTCGATCTCCTCTGCCAGACGAAAGGGATTTGCAGCATAAACCGAAGCTGAAAGAGCCGTCATGCCGCTGGTGCCCATGCAGCTTCACGAAGCTTCGGCAGCGACCAGTCTGCAACCGGTTTGGGGACCGAATTGCAATAGCCGTGCTGGAAGATCGCGATGCGATCACAGATCTCGATCAACTCCTCCTCTTCGGAGGATACGACGACAATGCAACGGCCCTCATCGGCGAGGCGGCGGATGATGTCGTAGATATCCGACTTGGCGCCGATATCGACGCCCTTGGTCGGCTCGTCCAACAGGATGAGGTCGGCATTCTGCTCGATGATACGGCCAAGCAGAACTTTTTGCTGATTGCCGCCGGACAAGGACTTGGTGGGCTCATCGAGGCGCCCACGGGTGCCGATAGAGCCGAGAGTACGTTGGGCAGAGGCGCGCGCGCCGGCGAGGTCGACGAACCCGCCTCTTCGATACTTCGGCAGGGTTGAAAGGATAACGTTCTGGAAGGAGGACATCAGTGGGATAAATCCGTCGATCTTGCGCTCTTCCGTGAGAAACGCGATTCCCGTTCTAATGGCTTGCCTCGGATTCGAAGGTCTGTATGGCTCTCCAGCGATTTCGATCGTCCCGGCAGTAATCGGCTCCATTCCGTACAATGTTCGCAGGAATCTGGTCCGGCCGGAGCCCACCAGACCGTAGAGGCCAAGAACCTCACCGCGCCGCGCCTCGATATCGGCGCCCTTGAGCCGCTTGCCTGTCAGTCCCCGCACCCTCAGAAAAATGTCGCCCCCCGGCCTTTCCTCATGCCGCGTGGCTACGTGCTTTCCATGGGCGTCTCCAACGATGGCAGCGACGATGGCTTGTTTGCTGACATCCTTGCCGGAGGCGTAATAGACGACCTTTCCGCCCGAGAGGACGGTGGCCTCATCGCAGACGGTGAGGACTTCGTCGAGCTTGTGCGAAACCAGAACGACGCCGATGTTGCGCTCGAGTGCAATCCGGCGAACATGCGTGAGCAGGTCTGCCGACTGCTTGCCATCCAGTGCTGTCGTGGGTTCGTCGAGAAAAAGATAGCGAACCTTGCCTTCAAGGTTTGCAATGACTTCGAGAAGTTGTTTTTCCGGATGGGAGAGCCCCTTGACGGTTCGGGTCACATCGATGTTGAGGCCATAGCCTGTAAGAAGCTTCTTACAATAGCTGTTCATTTCCGCGGTGCGCTTGAAACCGCCAACTGTGACTTCGCGGCCGAGGAAAAGATTTTCGGCGACCGTCAAGTTCGGGATGAGGCGCAGCTCCTGATAGACACAGCCAATGCCTTTGGCGAGCGCCTCTCGCGGTGAGTCAAAGCGCACGGCTTCATCGTCCACCGTCAGCGCGCCATCGTCTTGAGGCTGGGCGCCGGCGAGGATCTTCAGAAAGGTCGACTTGCCCGCACCGTTATGTCCGAACAGGCCATGGATCGTGCCGGGTTTGACCTCGAAATCAATGCCATGCAGCACGCCGACGCCTGCAAAGGACTTTGTAACGCCTTCGGCCTTGTAGCTCGACATGTGGCATTCCCTCCAGGTTTCGATGGAAAGGGGTGCGCGGCTGGCAGCCGCGCACCCTTGCGAGCGTTAGTACGCCTTGTCAGCCGTCTCGGCGGCATTGTCCTTGTTGACCAGAAGCGGCGGGTTGTTGATCACCGGTTCCAGTTTCTGTCCATCGAAGAACTTCTTGATGTTCTCGACCTGGATCTGGGCGAGCTTCGCAGGCTCCTGGATCGCGCCCGCCTTGAGGACGGAATTATCTTCGATGTATTTGACGCCGAGCTTGTCGACAAAGGCATAGAGCTTCACGTCGTCGCGGCCAAGCTGCTGGATCGCGGCCAGGGCGCCAAGAGCTGATGGCTCCGTGTCGGAGTAGACAACAGTGATGTCCGGGTGGCCTTGCAGCATTTCGGTCGTGACTTTGAGCGAGGTGGTTTCCTCGACCTTGCCGTTGACGAGGGCGACGAACTTGACGTTCGGGTTCGAAGCCAGCCCTTCCTTGAAACCATCATCGCGGGCATTGGCGGCCACCGACGTCGGCTCACCGACGATGCCGACAACGGCCTTGCCGTCAGCACCGATGTCCTTGAGCAACTGTTTGCCGATATAGACGCCGCCGGCCTTCTGGTCGGTCTGGACGGCCTGCTCGACCTTCAGGTTTTCAGCCTTGAGACCCGCAGGATCAGGCAGGAGATTGATGGTGAAGACCGGGATCTTTGCCTGGTTCAGTTCTGAAATCGAGGCAACGCACGGACCCGATGACACGCAATTGAGGGCAACGGCCGATACGCCCTGCTGTACGAGCGTCTGCACCTGGGAAAGCTGCTTGGCATCGTCATTATCGGCGATGAGGACGCGGACTTCGAAGCCCTGCTTCGTGCCGTTTTCCTCGAAGCTTTTCTTCATGGCGACGTAGTAGGGATTCGTCAGGTTCGGCAGGGCAACACCCAATACCTTCTTGTCCTGAGCGTGTGCGGCTGCGGCCGACATCGCAAGTGAGATACCCAATGCGGCCCACAGTGAATTCTTCAGAACTCTCTTCATCGTTCTCCTCCTTTATGATTGATGAATGTCATTCGATTGCCGGACCGGCCGGCTCCGTCTCGCTTCACGCCTCAGGCGTTGGCCGAAAACTTCTGCTTGATGAGAGCGACCCAGGGGAGGGAAAGCCGGCTGGAAGACCGCATGGTATCGAAGGTCACGCCGACCAGAATGATCACGCCGATGACGAGGGGCTGCCAATAGGCGCTGACATTCAGCACGTTCATGAGATTGGAGATGGTCGCGATCAACATCGCGCCGATCATCGCGCCGTAGATCGAACCGATGCCGCCGAACAGGCTGACACCACCAACGACGGCCCCGGCGATCGAGAAGAAGAGCTCGTCGCCGCGCCCGGCTGTGGGATAGCCCGTCATCAGCCGTGAGCCGTAGATCAGCCCGCCGCAGGCGCCGCAGAAGCCGGAGATTGCATAGACGAGGACGGTAATGCGGGATGTGCTGACGCCGGCAAGCCGCGCTGCTTCTGCATTGCCGCCGACCGCAAAGATGTGGGTGCCGGTCACCGTGCGCTTGATGAACACGGCCGCTGCAATGATGGCGACTGCCAGAGCGATGACGGGGAAGGGGATTCCGAAGATCTTGGCCTGGCCGATGAACCGGTAGCCGAAATCCATCACACGGATCGATTCCGCGCCCGTAATGATTTGCGGGATCGAAGCTGCCACGCCCATCATCGCAAAGGTAACGATAAAGGGCGGCACACCGGTCTTGTCGATGATCACGCCGTTCAGTGCACCTGCAAGCGCTCCCGAGGCGAGAACCAATACCGCGGCGACCGGCCATGGCAGCCCGAGATATTCGATGAAGACTGCGGCAAGCACGCAGGTCATCGCCACGATGGACCCGCATGAAAGATCGATGCCGCCGGTGAAGAGAACGAAAGACTGACCGAGGCAGAGGAAACCGATCACTGCCCCATTCAGAAGGAGAACAAAGAGATTCGACAGCGTCAGGAAATTGGGAGACGCGATGGCGCCCCCGATCATCACAACCAGAAGAACGAAGGCTATTCCTGCTTCGGTGGGAATTCTTATTCCCTTGCCTTCATGCGGCTGGAGTTGCGTCATGTCCGTCATTGTCCTTCCTCCACTGTGCGAGGGGCTGGGCTGCCCTGTAGGCGCTCCGCACCTCTTCGATGCGTGCGGCGTTTCGTTCGAGCGGCTCGGCCACGATGTTGTATTGTGGCCGCCATTCCTCTGCGATCTTGGAAGTACTGCGCCCGGTTGCTGCGGCAGCGGCCTGAACGGCTGCTCCGGCTGCAGCTGCCTCTGGAATATCGCAGGTCCAGACGGGCTTGCCGGTAAGGTCGGCCAGTATCTGGCGATAGGCCTTGGAACGCGAAGCCCCTCCTGTGACGATCAAACGACCGTCCATCCCAAGACCGTGCGAGGCCAAAAGGTCTCCGCCTTCGAGCAATCCGCAGATGACGCCTTCGATGGCTGCCCTGGCGATCTGTCCGGGTTCGATATCACTGCGGATGCCGGCAAGCACGCCGGTCGCATTCGGGAGATCTGGCGTGCGCTCACCGTCGAGATAGGGAACAAGCACAAGTCCGCCCGCACCCGGCTCCGTTGCCAGTGCCATCGCATCGAATTCGTCGGTGGAGGCGCGCAGGATGCGGCGGAAGGCGTCGGTCACCTTCGCCGAATTGAGTGTTGTGATCATTGGAAGAAACGCGTCCGCGGCATCGGCATAGCCATTGATGGCGCCGGTTTCATCCTTGATCCCGACTGGCGTCCGGCCGTAGACCGTGCCACTTGTCCCAAACGAGATGCAGACATCGCCTTTTCGAATACCCATGCCAAGCGCTGCGGTCATGTTATCGCCCGATCCGGCGCCGACGATTGCTCCCTGAAGCTGTTCCAGCCCCTCGATCCGTTGCACGATCCCCGACGCCTCACCTGATCCGATAATGTCAGGAAGCACGCGCTCCCAGTCGATGCCGGGAACGGCGAGCGCCGCTAGCGAATAGTCCCACTCGTTCTTGAAGGGGTTGAAGCAGCCGGTTCCCGAGGAAATGCCACGTTCCGTCGCTGCCCGACCGCTGAGCCGGTACAACAGGTAGTCGGACGGGAGCATGATGTGCCGCGCCTTGGCGACCAGACCGGGATAGACGCGCTCCGTCCAGGCAAGCTTGCTGATGGTGAGGGCCGGAGCAGGGACGGAACCAGTTCGATCCGCCCAATCCTTAAGCGAAAGCTTGCGGCGCAATTCCATCGCATCGGCTGCAGACTCGGTATCGTTCCACAGTTTCGCGTCGCGAAGCGGCAGCCCGTCTGCCCCAAGCATCACGAGACCATGTCCCTGACTGCCGACGGAAATCGCCGCGGTGCGAGGCAGGAACGTTTCCAATTCGCCGAAAGCCGAGACGAGAGCCTGCCACCATGCTTCTGGAGCCTGCTCGCTGCGCGGCGGCGTCGTCGGAGGGTGCGGCTTGCGTGCTTGCGCGACGACCACCCCGTCTTCCAGTCTTCTGAGCACGACTGTGCAGGATTGGGTCGAGGAGTCGATGCCGGCGACGAGATCCCGTGACATCGTCTTAGTCCTCTACACTGTGCAGGCGCTTGAGGCTTTCTTCTGCATCCCGGCCAACGGCACCCGACGGATGCGTGAACAGTAGCTTGTCCCAACCGTATCCCCGGCCCACTCGGCACACCTCGACCAGGGCGTCCGTCATCGCAGCCGTTGCCAGTGAGCTGCCCGTCGCCACGACTGCTCCGAGATCAATACCAGCGGGCAGGGTGAGTTGAATGACGTGGTCGGACATCTTTGCCAACGCGGACTCTGGATCGGCCGTGATGGCGATCAGGCCGGAGCAAAGCGTCTTTGCGCGCTGACAGAAGTGGTTGAGCTCGTCTGAGCTTCCGCCCTTGGAAAGGGCGAGGACGAAATCTTCCGGCTGCAGGACGCCGAGACCTCCATGAAGGCCGTCAGCTGGCGGAAGATAAAAGGCGGGAGTGCCGCCGACCGAAAGAAGATGCGCAGCGCGACTGGCGACGGCGCCGGAGGTGCCACTACCCGTGACCAGGATCTTGCCCTTGCACTCGATAAATTTCCTCGCGACCTCGAGAAAGGCCGCATCGACCCATTCGAGCGCTCCCAGAACCGCCGCGGCATCCGCACGGATGACCTGTTTGGCAATGCTGACCCACTGATGTTCTGACTGCATAAAAGCCTCCCTGATGAACGGAGTCATAGGGCAAGCTTCAAAAATCGTCAAGTGAGTATATATTCGCTCATTTGAGCAATTTGAATGTTAGGCAACAAGCCTCCTTGCAACGCCTGCATCCGTAATCAGTGTCGTGATCCAGTTCCCTTTAAGTGCAGCCCTGATGGCGTCGGCCTTTTCCAGCCCGCCGCCGATCCCGACACGCTCCGGTATCCGCCGAAGCTGTTCGGTGGAGAGGCACAGACCGGTTTGATCCAGAGGGCTGGGGACGCTCGCGCCATTTTCGTCGATCAAGGTGGCGCAGACGTCGGCGCAGACATTCTTCTTCAGCGCGTCGCGCCGCCAGTCTTCGGGAAAGCCCGAGCAGAGACAGGATTCTTCAGGCCGCCACGAGCCTATGCCGACGGCCAGGACGTCGATCTTGTCGTAGCGGGACATTGCTTTCGCAATCGAGGTTTCGTTGCGAAGGCGAGTGATGAGATCCGGGTCGTCGACCCACATGGGGCCGAACAGGGGATAAGCGACGCCGCCGCTGGCTTGCGCGAAACGGTGCACGAGTTCGGTCGGGTTCTGCGACAGATCGAGACCTGCGGGACTTCCGCCTGCCTGAACCACATCCACCCGGGGAAGGCGCGTCAGCGATTTGGCCGTCGCCGATAGGGTTCGCCCCCAAGAGATCCCGAGCAATTGACCGTCTGTCAGGGATTCCTCAAGATAATCTGCCGCCAACAAGCCCAGAGATTCAAAGAGTGCACTGGTGGGCACGTCCGGACCATCGAGGACAAGGGCAGCCTTCAGACCGAATTTCTGCCGCAGCCTTTCCGCGAGTTCCGTGTTGATGTCGCCCTGATCGTTGATTTCGATCCGAACGATCCCGTCAGCCAGAGCCGTATCGAGCAGTCGCGCCACCTTGAACCGCGATATTCCAAGCTCATCAGCAATCTGGGATTTGGTCTGCTGCTCTATATAAAAGCGGCGAGCGACGAGAGAGGCTTGCAGTTTCTGGAGAGGGCGCCGAGGCATATGAGATCATCTTTGCTCATTTGTTGCACATTGCCGTCTATTTGACAGATAGATTGGGCATCGGCAATGCCCTCCTTGCACGGCCGCTGGAAGTACCAGTTCGTAATACGCCCACGATGGTATGGTAGAAAAGCTGCGCGCTTAAGAAATAAGCAATTAGTGGGTCGGCGGTTTGAATCTATTCAAGAGCCGCCACGATCGCCTTGCCGAAATCTCGTCTGTTTAACGAGATGGGTTTCCGGTGAACGTCCTAGGTTCGTGCGCGACGTAACTCAGTCGGCGACTGCCCGTAGAGCCTGCGGAAGAGCCGTGCGAAGTGGGAAGCGCTGTCAAAGCCAACCTCTAGTGCGATTTCGATGAGCGGCGCTTTTGTCTGGAGGACCATCTGCCGTGCGCGTTCCATGCGGATGCGTTTGTAGACAATTCCGGGAGACGTTTTCATTTCCTCCATGAACAACCGCTCGAGCTGTCGCCGTGATAATCCAACGGATGCGGCGAGGTTTTCGGTCGGCACGACATCTTCAGTATGTCTCTCCATCGTTATCAGGACAGCTTTGAGGCGCGGGTCCCGGCATTGGATGTCAAGCGGCTTGCGCGGCTGTATGTCCAACCCGGATCGCGCCCGCTCGATCTGCAGCACTTCCAAAGCGTTTCGCTCCGCGTCCCTGCTGATATGTCGTCGGACCAGAAAAGCGGCCATGTCGGCAGCTGTGCTACCGCCGGCGCAGGAGCCGCGGTTCCGGTCGAGATTGAACAGGCGGTCCGAGCGAACCGGATGGCCCGGGAACTGCTCCCGATATGCCTGATAGTGCAGCCAGCTGACACAGGCTTGATGCGCTTTCATAAGCCCCAGTCGGGCCAGAATAAATGTGCCAGTACAGAGCCCGATCAGCGGAACCTTTTGCGCCGCGGCTTTCTTCAGATAATTCGAAGTTTGGCTGTCGATGGTGATATCGGAGTTCAGAAGCCCGCCAACCACGACGATGTAGTGGAATTCGTGAGGATCGATAAAATCGGACGTCGGCGCGACCTGCACGCCACAGCTCGACGTGATGAGATGGGGAGTACTACCCAACACCTGCCAGTCGGCCAGAATCCGGCCGGATTTGTCAACCTCGTCGCTTGCCAGTCTCAGCGTATCGACGAACAGCGCGAAGGCGGACAGAGTAAATGATCGCGCCAGGATGAACCCGACTTTCAGGGGGCTTTGTCTAACTTCATCTTTGACGGATTTCATAAAACGCCTCGCCCGGCCGAGCCCTTCTATTTTATCTGGAAACCATAGGCCAAGGGATCGCGATCGTCGACGAAGATCGTGTTGTGGCCGATGATCCGCGCCCAGCCCCCAACGCTGGGCTTGATACCCTTGAAGTGGCCAACTTCGATCTCTGCTTCGACGCGACCTTCGAACATCGTGCCGATCAGGCTCTCCTGCCAAAAGCTGTCGCCAACTTTCAGCCGGCCCTTGCCATGCAATTGCGCCAGTCGTGCTGAAGTTCCGGTGCCGCCTGGAGAACGGTCTATCGCTTTGTCACCGTAGAACACCGCGCCCCGTCCATCGGCCTTGCCGCTCGTCGGCGCATCGCACCACAAAGCGTGATGAACGCCTCTGATCAATTCATGCTCGGGATGAACCGGATGGCAAATCGGTTCGAGCGCATCCCGTAGCTTCCGGCTGATGTCGACGATGTCGTCGCTCGACATGCCGTCCAATCCGGGCCAATTCCCCTGCGGTTCGACGACAGCGTAGTAGTTGCCGCCATAGGCGACGTCGATCGTCAAGGCGCCGAGCCCCGGCACTTCCACTTCGACATCAGCCGCGTGCAGGTAGCTTGCAACATTGAACATGCGGACGGCTTCGACGAATTCGCCGGGCTTTTCATAGTTGATGTCCACGCGGCCCGCCGGCGTCTCGATAGAAAGCTTGCCGGCAACGCGCGGAGTGACGAGGCCTTCCTCGATTGCCGCGGTTACCAAACCGATCGTCCCGGCGCCGCACATGGGCAGACATCCGCTGACTTCGATGAAAATCACGGCAAAGTCGCAGTCCTCACGAAAGGCCGGATAGATGATTGCACCTGACATGATATCATGCCCGCGCGGCTCGAACATCAAGGCTTGCCGAACCCAGTCATGATCGCGCACGAATATCTCACGACGTTCTGCGATCGGAAGATGGGGAAGCAAGGGGCCGCCGCCGGCAACGAGCCTTACGGGATTGCCGCAGGTGTGGGAGTCGATGCAGAAGAAGCTGTGACGCATTCGAGGTCTTTCCTTAGCCGCGCTTTGCCGATGACCGGGCACGACCCTGTAAGGCGCCTTTTGACAGTCGATCGAGGAGGATCGCGATGGCGACGATGGCAAGCCCCGCCCTTAACCCCAGTCCCATTTCCATTCTGGTCAGGCCCCGCGTCACCTCGGCTCCAAGCCCGCCCGCTCCAACAAGCCCGGCAAGAACGACCATGGCCAGAGACAGAAGGATGCACTGGTTGAGGCCGACAAGCAGGGTGGGCATTGCAGATGGAATCTCGATCTTGAAGAGGATCGAGCGCGGCGGCGCGCCTGTCGCCTGGCCAAGTTCGAGGAGATCTTTCGGCACCTGGTTGAATGCTAGTGTCGTCAGACGCAACATCGGCGGTACGCCATAGACGATCGTCGCGATAATCGCCGGAACGCGACCGAGGCTAAATATCATGACGGCGGGAATGAGATAAACCCACGGCGGGACGGTTTGCATGATGTCGAGCAACGGCCTGACAGCCGTCTCGAAAATCTTGTGGCGTGACGCAAGAATGCCGAGCGGGAAGGCGATCGCTACGGAGATGGCAACCGAAACCGCCACCAGGGCCAGAGTCTGCATGGATGCGGCCCAGAAGCCGGTGAACAAACAGAAGGTCAGTGCAACGGCAGTCACCACCGCAACCCTTATGCTGATAGCAAGGGCTGCGCAAACCACGGCTATGGCAATCACCGCATAGGGCGGCAGGTAAAGAAGTGTCGATTCGATGCCGCCGAGCACCGCTTCGATCACTCTTGTGATGCCTTCAAAGACCGGATGAAAGTTTGTGTTCAACCAATCGACAACAGGAGCAAGATAGGTACCGGGCGAAAACCGGAGAAGGTCGAGGCTCATCTTGCACCTGCCTTAGCGCGGCCGGCTGCGCTCTGCGTCAATCTATCGAGGACCATCGTCAAGATGACGATTGCGATAGCAGCGTTGATGGAGGTGGCGACGTCGAGTGTGCGCACAGCGCTATAAATGGTTTCGCCAAGGCCACCGGAACCGACGATGCCTGCGATCACAACCATGCCGAATGCCATCATCAGGCTCTGGTTAATGCCTGCCAGAACACTCGGGATCGCAAATGGCAGCCTGATCTTCACGAACATTTGCCATGGCGTCAGGCCACTTGCCTGTCCCAATTCTATAAAGGCTTGCGGCGTCATGCGGATACCGAGCGAGGTCAGGCGAATTGCCGGCGGCATCGCCACAATGAACGTCGCCATCAGCGCGGTCGCAGGCCCAAAACCAAGAAGAGCAATCGCCGGAAGGAGGTAGATATACGGCGGCAAGGTCTGAATGAGGTCGAGGACCGGCTGCAGGATACTGTCGAACCAACGCACGAAGCCCGCAGCGATGCCGATTGGAATTCCGACGGCGAGGGCGAGCATCGTGGCGGTGGTTACCAGCGCAAGCGTGCTCATGGTTTCGTCCCATAGCCCCATGACCGCACACAACAGCAGCCCCAGTCCTGTCAATATTGCTGACGGGGCGTTGATCAGACGCCAGGCGACAAGCGCGAGGATGACCACGACGATATAAAAGGGCGCGAGGTCGAGGAGCCAAAGAACGCTGTCGTAGATTCCTTCAAGGATCGCCCTTAAGGGGGTGAACAACCAGTCGCCGTTGTCGCTGATCCAGCCTAGCGTGTCGTCGGTCCAGGCATCGAAGGTATCCGCAATGACTGAGATGTCCATTTGCGTGCGTCCTCCTATGCCGTCGCATGTTGTTGCATCGGAGCGCCGGCGACACCGCGAAGCAGCCCGCGGGTGGTAACGACGCCGATAATGGAGCCGTTGTTGACCACCGCCAGGGCATCGCCATCCGACTCCATCGTGAGCTCTATTAGCGCGCCGATATCGGCTTCCGGCGAAGTCTTCGGTAACGCGTCCAGGTCATGCTGCGGCTGCAGGCTCCTGTATTCTGCGATCGGCTGCATCACCGAATGCGCCTTGACGAGATGAATCCTCGATATGCCGGCGACGAAATCGGCGACATAATCGTCGGCCGGCCGGGTCACGATCTCCTCTGCGGTCCCGACCTGAACGATGACGCCATCCTTCATGATGGCGATCCGGTCGCCGATGCGAATAGCTTCCTCCAGGTCGTGCGTTATGAAGACAGCCGACTTGCCGAGCGACTTCGTCAGCTGCCGGAACTCATCCTGCAATTGACGGCGAATGAGGGGATCGAGCGCGCTGAACGGCTCATCCATGAGAATGATTTCGGGATCGGCCGCCAGTGCGCGGGCGAGGCCGACGCGCTGCTGCATTCCGCCCGATAGTTCCGAGGGATATCGGGACGTCCAGTCGGAGAGACCGACCTTGTCGAGCGCTGCGCGGGCCGTCTTGTTGCGCTCATCTTTCGAAACGCCGCGGACCTCCAACCCAAAAGCAGCATTCTCAAGAACGGTGCGATTGGGAAGGAGCGCCACGCTCTGGAACACCATGCCGATGTTGCGGGCGCGCATGTCGCGCAGTTCGGCCGCGTTCAACTTGGCAATCTCCTTCCCCTTGATCGTGATTCCGCCGAGGCTCGGTTCGATAAGACGATTCAAAAGGCGGACCAGGGTGGACTTGCCGCTTCCAGACAGGCCCATGATGCAGAAGATCTCGCCGCGGCGTACCTGAAGGCTGGCATCACACACACCGACGACGCAGTCGAACTCCTCAAGGGCTTGCTTCTTGGAAAGTCCTCGTTCCGACACTGCCTTGACCGCGGCAGACGCCCGTGCGCCGAATATTTTCCAAACGTTCCGGCAGTCGACCAGGATTTCGTTGGCATTATCCATGACAGCGGTCATTTGCTTTCCCCTTGGCCGATCTTTTGCCGGACCTGTTTTCCTTCTCGAAAACATGCGGGCCGCGACTGTCGCGACCCGTTGATTGCTTTACTCGCTCTTGATGTTTTCCCACCGCTTCAGGAGATCAGCATGGCTGGTGGTCCAGTCCTTGATCGCCTCATCCATCGTCTTGCCGTCGCTGACGGCGCCGTTGATAGCCGTGATATCGGCAAGCGGGACATAGACGCTGGCGATGACTTCACGAGCATGCGGATAGTCGGCGGAGAAGCCCTTCTTGCCGATCCAGTAGTAGCTCTGTGGCGGCGGGAAGACGCTCTTGGGGTCCTTCAGGAACTTGACGGGATACTTCTGCATCATCCAGGAGGGTTCCCAGACGGTCACGGCGACCCATTCCTTGCGATCGATCGCCGACTTAAGCGCAGCTGTCATCGCTGCGGTGCTGCCCTCGACCAGCTGCAATTTCAGATCATATTGCTTGACGGCATTGGCGGCGTCGCGCATCAGACCCGAGCCCGGCTCGATGCCGACGATCTTGCCGCCAAACTTGTCGGCATTGGCGTTCAACTGATCAATCGAGTCGATTGTCACGTAGTTTGGGACAGCGATTGCCTGGTAAAGACCGTGCGACACGGGTGAGATCTTCTCAAGGCGCTTCTTGTTCTTATCCCAATAGTCTTGCGCGACATAATCGGTCTGAGAGGCGAGAATCTGGATATCGCCCTTGCTGAGGGCTGCATAAGCAATGCCCCATTCGGAGAATGGTACGACCTTCACAGTATAGCCGGCATCCTCCAGCACTTTCTTGGTAATCCCGGTGATCGGCGTCAGATCCTCCCAGGACATGGTTCCGACGGTGATGCTCTTGTCTTCCGCATGGACGGAGAATGCGGTTATTCCGACCATGGCGGCTGCGCAAAGCGCTTTCCACAAAGCCTTCATCTTGTTGCTCCTAGTTTTCGTTCCCGTTTTTATTGAAGACCTGCACTCGGCTCAGTCTTCATATTGCGCGGCGACGGATCATCCTTCGCGGCCAGCGCGCAATTCCTGAAAGCGGATCACCGAATTGATTCCGAGCCATGCAAACGGCTCCGGTGGCAGCCTGGATGGCTCCGGGTGGTCCATGTATTCTTCGAGGCGCCGGGAGCTTGTTCCGGTCGCCAGTTCGGCCGCCATCATGCCGGCCAATGTGCTTTTGACGGTGCCCAGACCGTTCTCGCAGCATGCCGAGAAAAGCCCATCGTCAAGCGCGCCGAATGCCGGCACGTGGTTCCGGCTCAGGCACAGACGCCCGGCCCAGCTGTGTTCGAAAGGAATATTCTTCAGTCCTGGAAACCGTGCATCGAGCGAATTCCTGTGCTCTTCGGCCATCCGGGCCATTCGCCTGTCAGAAACGGTGATCGTCGTCTCATAGGTGTACTTCGTTCGAATGACGATGCGCGACCGGCCGCCTGACGTGATCTTTCGCACCGTCGCTCCCATGGCGTCGGCCGGAAGCAGCGCCCATCTATCCCGTCCCGAAGCCCTACGGCCGAGATCATCGGCCGCGAATGGCGCCGTCATCGAGGCATAGGCAAAAATATGCATCAGGCGGCCGCCGAAGTGGCCGAAATCCGTGATGTGACCGTTGACACCCAGGATAACGTTCGGCGCGGTGACCTTGCCGCGAGCGGAACCGGCAATCCAGTTTCCATTCTGGCGCGTGAGGAAGGAGACGGGCGAACGTTCGAAGATATGGACCTTGTGCGAAAGCCCGGCGGCAAGGGCGCGAACATAATCGGCCGGCTGGATCAGGACGGCGCCCGGGGTAAAGAGGCCGCCGAGATAGTAATCGCAGCCGGTAATTTCCCGCATTTGACGGGCGTCGAAAAACATATGCTTCTCGCCGGCGCTCGCCAGGGATCGGCCAAAGCTGATATTCAGCTTCATTCCACGCGCAGTTGCTGCCGCATTGATCTTGCCGGCCGGATCGAAAACCTCGGGCGACAAGCCGTATTCATCCGCGGCATCTTTCGCAAAAGCGATCGCAGCCCGGTTCTGAGCCATCTCCAGTCGAGAGGCTTCCAATCCGCCACTCGAATATTCGCTCGATGACAGATTGTGAGGGACATCAATCATGAAGCCCGAATTGCGGCCCGAGGTGCCTTTGCCGACTTCGCTTGCCTCAAGCACGACGATGTTGTCATCGGGGCGAAGCTGCAGCAGCCGGCGAGCGGCCGAAAGCCCCGCAAAGCCCGCACCGATGATCAGCCAGTCCGCGGTCACGTTGCCTTCCAGGCTTCGGACCGGGAGCGAACGCTTGCTGATCGCCTCCCAGCCCGAGACGCCGTTTTCGGCCGGCAGACGCTTGACGGACGTCGTGATCATCGGATCGTCTCGTCCACCGAACGGTCGGAGACGTCGATCCAGATCGTCTTCAGTTCGCAATAATTGTCATGCGCGAAGATCGACTTGTCGCGCCCGCCGAAACCCGACTCCTTGTAACCGCCGAACGGCGTCGTCGCATCGCCCTCGCCGAAGCAGTTGACGGTGACGACGCCAGCCCGGATCTCGCGCGAAAGCCTGACCGCCTTCTTGAGACTTCCGGTATAGACCGATGCCGTCAGGCCGTAATTGGTATCGTTGGCAAGCGCTATGGCCTCGGCAAGGGTCTCGAAGGTCGTCACCGACAGGATCGGCCCGAATATCTCCTCCCGGAACAGTCGGCTCGACGGCGTGACACCATCGACGACCGTCGGCTCGATATAGATACCCTTTTGGGTTTCGCCGCCAAAGGCCACCGAAAGCTTCTCGGTCTTCACGTCGTCAAGAAACGACGACACCTTCTCGAAGTGGTTCTTGCTGACAAGGGCGCCGATACGGTTTTCCGGGTCGAGCGGATCGCCCGTCTTCCATTCGCGCATATAGGCGCCGATGCGCTTGAGCAATTCGTCTTTGACGCTCGATTGCACGATCAAACGGGACGTCGCGGAGCAATTCTCGCCCATGTTCCAGAAGGCGCCGTTGACCACCTGCTCGGCGACGAGGTCCAAGTCCTCGGCGTCGTCAAGCACTACGGCGGGGTTCTTTCCGCCGCATTCCAAGACGACCTTCTTGAGGTTGGAATCCGCTGCATAGCGCAGGAAGCGCCGTCCGGTCGGGGTGGAGCCGGTAAAGGCCACCATATCGACATCCATGTGCATGCCGATCGGCTCGCCGACATCCTTGCCGCCGCCGGGGACGACATTGAAGACTCCGGCCGGGATGCCTGCCTCATGGGCGAGTTCGGCGACGCGAAGGGTCGTAAGCGTCGTTTCCTGTGCAGGCTTGACGATGACGGAACATCCGGACGCAAGTGCAGGTCCGATCTTCCAGGCGAGCATCAGAAGCGGGAAGTTCCAGGGGAGTACGCAACCGACGACGCCGATCGGTTCGCGCACGACCATGGTCAATGCATTCGCGCCGACAGGGGCAGTACTGTCGTAGAGCTTATCGATCAGTTCGGCATGCCAGCGGATGGTATGGATCGTGTCGGGAACATCGACCGTCTGGCATTCGCGGACCGGCTTACCGCTATCGAGGCTTTCCATGACAGCAAGCTCATGGCGGTTGTCTTCCAGCAGCTTGGCGAACTTGATCAGTATGGCTTTGCGATCGCCTGGTGATTGGAGACGCCAACGACCATCTTCAAATGCCTGCTTCGCCTTTGCGACCGCATAATCGACATCCGTTGCGTCACAAGCTGCGATCTCGGCAAGCGTCTCGCCTGTGGCTGGATTGGTCGTCTTGAACGTCTTGCCGGAATGGGAAGGGCGGAAGGAGCCGTCGATGAAGGCGTTCGTCGGCAGGTCAAGGCCAGCGGCAATCGCCTTGTATTCGGCCGCGGTCAGAGGTTCATGCATGATTGGCTCCCGACGTGATCTGCGCGACCGTGCGCTTCAAGATGGTAACGACAGTCTGGAGGGTTCTCTTTTCTTCGAAGGTCATTCCACGCAGCGGCGCGCGAACCGGCCCCGCCTTGAGGCCAATGATCTCGCAGCCATGCTTGATCGATTGCACGAACTTGCCGGTTTCGAGAAAATCCATTAGCGGCAGCATCGCCGACATGATGGCGCGGCCCTTGTCGAAGTTCTTCTCGATTACGCAGGCCTCATAGAGCGCGACATGCTCGCGCGGTAGGAAGTTCGAGCCGGCGCAGACCCAGCTTTTTGCGCCCCAGGCGAAGAATTCGAGGGCCTGATCATCCCAACCGCACGACAGTGCGATATGAGGAAACTTCCGAGCCAGCAGATGGACGTTCGCCATCTCCCCGGAACTTTCCTTGATGGCCTTCACATTTTTGGATTTTCCGACGCGCGAGAAATATTCGTCACCCATCATCACGCCCATGCGGGCAGGGTAGTTGTAGAGCATGATCGGCAAGTTGGCGGCACGATCAATCGTCAATGCGTGAATGGCATTTTCTTTCTCGGTGGGCAGAGCGTAGGGCGGCGACGTCACGAGAATTGCATCCGCCCCGATTTCTCGGGCTGCCGCGGCGTAGCCAACCGAGTCCTCGGTCCGGGTTGCTCCTGTTCCTACGATCAACGGCAGGCGGTTTAAGATGACCTGTCTGGCATAGGCTGCAAGGTCGAGCCGCTCTTGCGTGGATTGCGCATAATATTCGCCCGTGGAGCCGCCTATGATGATGCCGTGGACCCCGGCTTCGATGAGCGATTCCAGGACAGCGGCAAACGCCACCTTGTCGATCTGACCGTCCGGCCCATGCGGCGTAATCGCCGGGGTATAGATGCCTTCGAAATTCAAGACGATTTCTCCATCGATGCGGCGGGGACGTCGACAAGCGCGTCCGCCTTCATTCCCTGCGGCGCGATGAACATTTCCATGTTTTCGCGCGACAGCTCCCAATGCTCGAACACCAGGTCGACGACGGTATCTTCATCGTGCTTTGCGATCGCCTCGATGAAGCCGTCATGGTGTTCCACAGCGAGTTGAAGCCGTTCGCGCATGTCGTCGTTCTTCGGTCGGAAGAAGGTGTGGCCGATTCGCGCATGGTCGATCAGCAGGCGCCCCAGGCTCGGTTGCAGATAGGCGTTGAACGACATTTCTCCGATGATCTCGTGGAAGCGATTGTTCTCGAGCACCATGGCGAGAACGTCGGCGGAGGTGCTGGCTGATCGAAACCGATCCTGCGTTTCCTTCAGGTCGACAAGTTGCTTCGGCTTGAAGTTTTGGACCGCGAGGCGGCCGATCGCGGCGTAGATCATCGGCGCTACCAGGAAGAAGTGCCTGAGCGTCTGATGGTTCATCGGGCTGACGCGCGCACCGCGGTTTGCCCTAATGTCGATATAACCTTCACCTTCCAAGCGCCGGAAGATTTCCCGCACTGGCGTGCGGGATAGCCCGTATTGCTCACTAAGAGTGACCTCGTCCAAATCCTGATCCGGATCGAGTTCCATCGTCAGAATTTGACGCTTCAGATCGTCGTAAAGACTGTTTTTCCCACCCTTCATTGCGACGCCCTCCTTAAGATTCTGCAGGCAATTGAACCCATCGGAACTTGCCGATGAGGAAAAGGTCGCACAGCCCAATCGACGAGTCAATGAAATTGTATACTCTGTGTACACATTAGATGTTTCATGAAAATACAATATAGCTTAAGTTGCTGCTTTTATTATATGTAGCGGATGAATTGAGAGGTCGTCCCTTCGGGTCGAAAAGGCTTCATCAGCCGATTGATCCTACTAACTCGGCAAGCCGCTTCGTATTCCAACCGAAAGGCCTACGTCGTTATCTGGATTCTCGTCGGAAAATTTGATCGTTCAACGGAGGTGTGGGACTTAGGTTCTGATGCCTTCAAGACCACGGCTGAGCCAGCGCCAACCGGACCCGCGCTCGACCATACAGGACACCGCGTCCCTACGCTGCATTGAGATCGCGCGTCACCTTCGCCAGATCTCTTGACGGCGGCAATCCAAACAGGCGCGCATATTCGCGGCTGAACTGGTTCGGGCTTTCATAACCGACACCGAAGGCAATGGACGTCGCGCTTCCCTGGCCACCGATCAGCTGTGAACGCGCATGCAGGAGCCTTACTCTCTTCTGATATTGAAGCGGGCTCAGCGCTGTCACCGCCTTGAAGTGACGATGGAAGGCTGACACACTCAGGGCTGCCATCTCGGCCAATGTTTCCACCCTGATCTGCTGGGCAAAGTTCCGACGGATCCACTCGATTGCGACCCTGATACGAGCGAGTGCCGTGTCCGGCGATGCGATATCTCGCAGCATCCAGCCGAGCGGGCCTTGAAGCACGCGGAACAGGATTTCCCGCTCGTAGACGGGCGATAGTACAGCGATCTCGTCCGGCCGCTCCATCAGTCTCAGCATTCGAATCCAGGCATCGAGAAGCTCGGCATTGACCGGTGCAACCGAGAATCCCGATCCGAACAAAGTGCTGCGGACCTGCGCCGGCAAGTCATCGATGAGCGCCGCGACGATTGTGGTGTCGAGGGTCAGGCTGACCGCCAAGTACGGCTCACCCGTTGCGGCAGGGTGGATCGACCCGATGGCCGGAAGATCCACGGACATGACGAAATAGGTGGCGGGATCATAGTGGAAGTTCCTGTCGCCGACCGTCATTGTCTTCGATCCCGTCAGGATCAGGTTGACCATCGGATCGTAGACTGCGGCGAGCTGGTGTTCCGGGATTTCGCCCTGAACCATGGCGATGCGCGGAATGCCTGTTTCCGTGCGCCTGTTCTCGGCCTTTGAGGCCAAGGCTCTCAGTTCTTGCAGCTGCCGTTCCATGATCCGAGCCTGACAGAGGTGATGAAGGCGCGCAAGGCAAAAGCAGAAATAGGCAAGCTTTGAGGAGGATTGGGTGAGTGCCCCGCGATCGATAGTCTTAAGTTCGTCTCGCACCAGACATATAGGAGAGACATTTGAAGATCGTCATTGTGACCGGAAGCAGCCGGGGCATTGGGGCCAGTACGGCTCTTGAATGCGCCAAGCGCGGCATGGGTGTCGTCGTCACCTACAACGGCAATCCCGAGAAGGCGGAAGACGTCGTGAAGGCCATCTCTAAGATTGGTGAGAGGGCTGTCTCACTCAAGCTTGACGTCGCCGACAGCAGCTCATTTCCCGAGTTCCGCGAGGCAGTTTCTGTACGGCTCAATGCTATCTGGGGCAGAAAGACCTTCGATTTCCTGATTAACAACGCCGGCTACGGGCTCTATGCTCCGATATCAACCGTCACCGAGAAGCAGTTCGACGGCCTGTTCAACGTTCACCTCAAGGGTCCGTTCTTTTTGACGCAGACGCTCCTGCCGTTGATGGAGGACGGAGGGCACATCGTCAATGTCACCAGTGCGACCAGCCGCGTCGCTACAGCAGGCGTTGCTCCCTACGCTTCCTTCAAGGGTGGTCTCGAAGTTCTGACACGCTACATGGCAAAGGAATTCGGTGAGCGCCGGATCAGGGCAAACTCCATCGCTCCGGGCGCCATCCGAACAGAACTGGGCGGCGGACTGAACGATGAATTCGAAGCCATGCTTGCAGGGCAGACCGCGCTTGGCCGGGTTGGTGAACCAGAAGAGGTCGGCGGCATGATAGCGAACCTGCTCTGCGAGGAAAACCGCTGGATCAACGCCCAGAATATCGAAGTATCGGGCGGCTACATCATCTAGACAGAGGAGCGCGCATTATGCTTGACCACGTCTTCATATCCGTCAGTGACATTGATCGCTCGATCGCATTCTACGAGAAGGCGCTTGAGCCGCTCGGTATAGTCCATGCGATCGATTACGACGGCAGAAACGGCCCTCCGGGCCATCCCGATCTCAAGGGCTTTGGCGCGAACGGTCGCTTGTTCTTCTGGCTGCGCGAAGGTGTTGTCGAAGGGCTCGCCGCTCATGTCGGTTTCATCGCCGACGGCAAGCGGGAGGTCGATGCCGCCTTTGCGGCGGCGATGGCCGCAGGTGCCTCGGAAATTCATCCGCCCGGACCACAGCTTCATTACGATCCCCGCTACCACGCGGCTCAGGTCCGCGACCCCGACGGCTACAGCCTCGAATTCGTTTACAAGGAATGGCAGCACTAAATGAAGAAGCTCATGATTTACGGTGCGACGGGCTACACCGGTCGCATGGCGGCTGAACACGCTTCGGCAGCGGGTACGCCGCTCATCCTCGCAGGACGCACAGAGGCGACGCTCGCATCGCTCGCGGCAAGCCTTGGCGTGGAGTATCGGGTCTTCGGGCTCGAAGACATCGCAATGATAGATCGATCACTGGAGGACGTTGGCGTCCTTCTGAACTGTGCCGGTCCGTTCTCAAAGACAGCCGAACTCCTGATGACAGCGAGTATCCGCAATGGCGTCCATTACCTGGACGTTGCCGCGGAACTCGATGGTTACCGGTTGGCTGAAGCGCTCGATGGTAAAGCCAGGATTGCAGGCGTCATGATCCTGCCGGGCAGCGGCGGCAGCGTGGCGATGCTGGGGTGCCTTGCCGGGCATGCCATCGCCAGAACGGAAAACCCGTTGAGCATCAGGGTTGCCATGCATGTCTCCGGCGGTCTGTCGCGAGGCTCCGCCGTCAGCGCCATGGGTAGCGTCACCGCCGAAACCCTGGCGCGCGTTGACGGCAAGCTGGTTGCCCTTGCTGCCGGAAGCATTCGGAAATTCGACTTCGGCAGCGGTGGCGTCGATTGCTTCCAGGTGACGCTTCCCGATCTCACCACGATCTGGCGGGCGACGAAGGTTGCAAACATCGAGACCTTCGTTCATGTGACGGGCGAAGGCTTCCCGCAGGGCGATCTCTCAGCACTTCCGGACGGCCCAAGCGAGCAGGAGCGTTTGGCCAATCGTTATCAGGCCGTCGTCGAGGTGACCGATGCCGAGGGTAAAGTTGTCCGATCGGTACTCGATACAGTCAACGGCTATACGTTCACGGCAACGGCTGCCGCCGAGGCTGGGCGACGCGTACTTGCCGGCGAGGCTCAAGTCGGCTTCCAGACCCCTTCCATGCTGTTTGGCAACGGCTTCGCCGAGACGATCGCCGACACCACGATTGTCGATGTGTGAGGAACCGCCCGTGCAGAAACTCGTCGATACCTTCATCCAGACCGCCAATCTCTTCGACGTTGAGGGCACGCTGTCTCTATTCTCATCCGATGCAGTCATCGACGACGTTTCAGTTGGCGACGCCTTCGTCGGTACCAAGGGCATTCGCCTCTATCTCGAGCGATTTTTCGTTGGCTACAAGACGAAGAGTAGGCTTCTGTCACTCAAGCAATCGGACGATTTCAACGCTGTCGTTCGACTCGATTTCACAGGCGACTTTGGCCACGAGATCGGAGTTTTGAAGATCGCAATCAACCCGGACGGTTTGATTGAACGCATTGATGCGGATCTTGAATGACTGCTGCCGAACACAAAGATTGATATTTGCGGGAATGCTGGCGCCAGGGGAGAGCTGCACGTTGATTTTTATCGGACAGCGATCCAATCAGGCATTTTACCGCCGGTTCTAATCCCTTTAAGAGCATAAAATCCAAGGGATCATTAGCGAAGGTGGTTCGGCTCTATGACGGCTTTGCCCTCATCCTCGCCGTTCCCGGGCAAAGTGACCCGTTCCGAAAGCGGCCATCTATTCCAGATACGGCCTCAGCACATCTTCGATCCATTTCATGAATGCCCGGACTCGGCGCGACAGATTGCTCCGATGTGCTACGACAAGAGACACGGGTATCGCCCGGCGACGAAAATCGGGCATGATCTCCACAAGCGCTCCACTCTCAAAGTATTGGCCAATCCCTATGAGTGGCGCCTGAATCAGGCCGAGGCCGGCGAGGGCAGCGGCATCGTAGGTCTGCGCGCTGTTGACGTGCAGCGCCCCTGGCAACTGAAGCGTCACGTAGCGGTCACCGTCCGGATATTCCCATCCATAGGGCCTTGCGCCCAGCATCGTCGAAAAATGAACTGTCCGATGTTTCTGGCGCTGGAGATCTTCCAGCGATCGAGGGACGCCATAGCGCGCCAAGTAGTCGGGACTGGCAGCGTTGGCCATCCGCAACAAGCCCAGTGGGCGGGCAATCAGCGTCTCGTCCCTGACGGGTCCGAGCCGCAATACACAGTCGAACCCCTCTTGAACCAGATCGACCTGCCGATCCGTACTCGACACCTCCAGCTCCAACTCGGGGTGAGCCGCCATGAAATCCGGCAAGGCCGGCACGATCGTTGTGCGCGCCACCTCGGTCGGAAGATCGATCCGCAAACGCCCGCGAAGTGCCAAGCCATCGCCTGCAAACATCGAGTGTAGGTCATCGACTTCAGCAAGCAGATCGCGGGCGCGGGCATGAAATGCGCGTCCGTCCTCCGTCAACTGCACGCTGCGCGTCGTCCGGTGCAGGAGCCTGACGCCGACATCTCCCTCCAGCTTCCGGATCGCCGTTGAGGCCCTCCCTTTTTGGATGCCCAAGCTATCGGCTGCGCGGGTGAAGCTCCCCATTTCCGCTACCCTTATGAAAATGAGGATGGGTTCGAGATTCTGCATTTCGTGCCTCGGTATTGTTCTCTTCAGGGGTAACAGTGAGTTCATTTCCTCAGCATTTATCACATTCAGAGGACACAGTAAGTTCCGAATACTGGGATCCTCCATCGGAGAATGACAAATGTCCGAAACTATGAACCTACATCAGGTGCTTCAAACTATGACCTTCCGTCGCGCCCTGTGGGCCGGCCGGATCTTGAGCGCGATTGTCGTTATCGTCCTGCTGGCAGATGGCGCCATTCAGCTTTTAGCGCCGGCACAGATTGCGAGCATGTTGCAGGAAACCGGCTTCGCGATGGACCTGACCCGCGTCGTGGGTCCGATCATCCTCGCTTGTGCCATCCTTTATGCCATCCCGGCCACCGCCGTCCTCGGCGCAATCCTGGTGACTGGCTTTCTGGGAGGGGCGATCTGCGCTCATGTCCGCATTGGTGAGTTGGGATCGCCGCCGGAACTCATTTCCTTGGCTCTGGGCGCGATGACATGGGGCGGCCTCTATCTGCGCGATCCCCGTATCCGGGCCATTTTGCCGCTCATCCGTTGAACGAACAGGGGCATTGTTCTGTCCCTAAAAATCAGGAGAAAACGCATGTTTTTAGTCATGGGAATTACCGGAAAAGTCGGTGGTGCAACGGCACAACATCTGTTGGCACAAGGCAAGAAAGTACGCGCGCTTGTCCGTAATCGCGAAAAGGCGGCTGATTGGGCGGACCAGGGCGTGGAATTGGTAGAGGGCGATTGGAATGACACGGCAGCCATCGAGCAGGCGCTCAAAGGCGTTGAAGGTGCGTTCGTCATGTTGCCTTCTGTATGGGCGCCCTCGCCCGATTACAAAGAAGCAAAAGGCGTGATTGCGAACTATGTTAAGGCGCTCACCATGGCAGCGCCGCCACGGGTAGTCGCGCTCTCGTCAATGGGTGCGAACAGAACCAGCGGGCTCGGGATGATCACGGCCTTGCGGCTTCTGGAGCAAGGGTTTCGTGACCTGATATCGCCAACCGCATTTGTGCGCGCAGGCGGTTTCTTCGAAAACTTCCTCTACGGCTTGCACGTCGCCCAAGGTGGAATGCTACCGGTCTACTATAATCCGACAGATCGCAAATCGACCATGGTCGCGACGAACGACATCGGCGCGGAGGTTGCGACCCTATTGACCGGGCCGGCATGGTCAGGCCGGCGCGTCGTCGAGCTTGGTTCGATGGTCAGCGCGGATGAAGTCGCGGCGCAGTTGGGCGAAGTCCTGAAGCTCGACGTGAAAGCCTTTGCAGTCCCGCGTGCGGGTTGGGCGGAAGCGTTCGAGCAATTCGGTATCCCGAAGGGCCGCACCGCACCTGCCGAAGAAATGTTTGAGGCCGTGAATGCAGGATGGATGGACCTCGGCGCCGAGGGTACGGAGCACATCGCGGGCACGACGTCCGCACGCGATGTGTTCGAGGCTGCACAGAACGCTGCTAAGGCGTAAGTCCCCGGACGGATCAAGTATGACGGAGACCACACGCCTCTGCGTCGGACGCGTCGCGGGAACCATTTAGCAGCTAAATCGAGACGAGGAGCGTCTACTCCCGCCCAACCGTCTGGATCTGCGAACAGCGGACTTTTTGGCTTTAAGAAAAGTCCGCTGTTCGCGCCTTTTCATTTCATAGCGGCCTGACTGCACTCGGCCCCAAAACGGTCATTCCATCGAGGTCATGCCGATGTATGCTTTTGAAAAATTGGAGGATGAGGCCTGTTTCTAACAACAGGGTTGCCGGTTCGGTTCCATTTCAAGACCACGTCGGTTCACCGGTTTCATGAGATGGTGACGTCGAATTCGATCGGCGAGCTTAATCGGCTTTGCCCCTCATTTCTGGAGTTCAATGGATGGCAGCTGCGCCGTTAGAAACGTCATCGTTTTTGGCATTGCGGCGGTGGGCCGAATATCCGGCTTCTTGGAGAACAATCGCTGTCCTTGAGCCGGCCAGCGAACGGTTGCCGAACTATCATGGATACGTGCCTCAGATTTCGCATAGAAAGCGATGAGCGAGCGGAGCGGCTTTGCACGTACGCCTCAGATACCGGCATACCATTCATAGCCACGATCCTCCCAGAACCCACCATTACCGCCCCACAGGTCGTTGAACCTGTCGCGTATTTCGATGCGCATGACATATTTGGCATGCTTGTAGCCGAGATGGCGCTCGACTCGCAGGCGCAAAGGTGCGCCGTGTTCCACTGCCAGATCCTTGCCGTTCAGCGAGTAGGCAAGGATCGATTGTGGGTGAAAAGCATCGATCAGGTCGATACTTTCATAATAGCGGCCGCTTCCGTCGAGCGTTTGTTCGAGTTCGTCGGCACAGTAGAACACGGCATAACGCGCGCCCGGTTTCAAGCCGGCACTCTGCAGGATCAGCCCGAGTGGCACCCCCTGCCACTTGCCGATGGCGCTCCAGCCTTCGACGCAGTCGTGGCGCGTGATCTGCGTGCGGGACGGCAGCTTTTTCAGGTCCTCCAGCGATAACTCCATCGGCCTGTTGACCAGGCCGTCGATCTTGAGCCGCCAGTCGACGAAGTTCGTCTGCGTCATCTGGGCGTATTCGGCGCTGCCGGGTTGGGTCGATCCGTTCGGATGGAAGCTCGGCGAGATATCGGCCTCCGTATACTCCGGCGCCAGCGCCTGCGGCGAGACGATCAGCCGCTGGGTGCCCATAGTCAGACGCTCGGCCATGGCCAGAACCTGCTGGACGTGCTGGTTCTGCACGACGTCATCGCAGCCCGTGAGGCCGATCGCGCCAAGACCGGCGGCGGAGCCTATGAGGAAGCGGCGGCGGGTCAGGATCGAATTCATCGCTTTGTCTCCTCATTGGTGATGGCATAGCGGCCGGTCACCATCGAACGCATGTTGTTCCAGAGGCCGGAGAGGATAACCATTGCCACATGGACAATGACGAACAGCACCAGGCTCCAGGCGGTTATGAAATGGATGGCGCGGGCTGATTGGCGACCACCGAACATGTCGAGGAGGAAAGGATAGCCCGCATCCATCGCGGGAGACATTGTCAGCCCCGAGCCGATCATCAGCGGTAACAGGACAAAGATGACAATGAGATAGGTCAGCTTCTGCAGCGCGTTGTAGCGCCGCGCCTGCTCGCCTTTCGGAAAACGCAAGCCTGCATGGTCCTTGATTTCGTGCCAGATGTTGCGCGGCGCAACATCTTTTGTTGTCGGTAGCAGATCACGGCGGAAATGCCCCCCAATCAGGCTATACAGTACATAAAGCAAGCCGTTTATGACGAAGAGCCAGGCAAAGAAAAAGTGCCATCGACGGCCGGTTGCCAGATCCTGAAAGCTCGGGATGGTCGCCCAGGCGGGAAAGGCCCGAGGTGTCATCTCGCCGTCGACCACGGAGGCGCCGAGAATGCCTGTTGTCGTGATCGACAGGCTGCCTATGCGCAGTCGACCGACAATATTATTGCCGTCCTGCTCGCTTGCGATCTCGAACCAGGACGGGTCTTCGACGGCGCCGTAATTACCCCAATGCAGCTGCGGATCGGCATTGAAAATCTGCATACCGCTCATCAGCAGCAGGGTCAGACAGAGGACGTTGATCCAGTGGGTGATCCGGGTCAGAACCGAATGCCGCCGGATGAAGATTTTTGCCGGGCGCGGCGGCGGCGCGGTGCCGATCTGCTCTATACTGGCCATGTTCGTTACCCCGATGATGCTGCCTGGAAACGGCTCGTTCGATTAAGATCAACCGGCGCGATTTTTCGCGCGCTGACGGCCCGACCGCTATTTGCCGTCGGGCCGTCTTGCAGTCCTTGGAGCAGATCACATCGGCGGGACGACGCCGTTGATGCCGACCAAGACGCGGTCGGATTCGACCATGTTGTCGCCCGTCGTCGTACCGTTGATGATGACGCCGGCGCCCGGCTTGATATCGTCCTTGGTGGCTTTGCCAAAGGTGACGACAGGCGTGCCCGGCGGGATGGAAATCTTCTTCTCTCCGCCCTTGTAGGTCAGTGAAAGGGTCGGACCGTTGACCGAGGTCACGGCGCTAGCAACCGTCGCATTGGTCATCGAGCTCTTCGGCTTCAGATCCCAGCCGTAGTCGCCTTCGCCGGTGCCTTTCATGGCGGCCGGGAAGATTAGCACTTCAAGTGCGCCATTGACGCCGCTATCCGTCGGCACCGAAGCGATGCCGACGAAATCGCCAGGCTTGATGTCCGTGACGGAGGCATTGACGATCCCGTTGACCGCCCAGCCGGACTTCAGCATGATCGTGACGTCCTTGCCTTCGCGCGACTTGACCACCAGCGTATCGCCGTTGAGGCTTTCCACAACACCCCGAACACGGGCCTTATCGGCAGCGTGGGCAGACACCGCGGTCAGTGTGCCAAGGGCAATTGCTACGCCGATGATCTTCATTTTTGATAGCGACATTCTGCTCTCCATATCTTTCATCGTTTGTTATGTGATCCCCGCTCGGCCGACGGGCACGGCGCGTGGAAGTGATCGCTTTGGAGAAGCTGGCCAGCTTGCAGTAGCGTCCAACCGACGAAAGCAATCTGGTCTTCAATTCCGTACCCTCATTCGGGGTTCGTGCGATTGTGTTGCAGCGGTCACGCGGATGTGATCACGACAGAGGCGATAAAAAACTGAGCTTGGTGTGTAACAAGTCGCCTCAGGCAACGAATGATGGTCCGTGAATGACTAAATCGGTATCGGAGCAGGCCCTGAAAGGTTTGATGCTTCTATCGCTTGATGGCGATGAGGCAGCATACAGGCGTTTGCTCTCTATTCTCCGGGATCTCCTTTTAACGTTTTTTCGCAAGAGGCTTGGGTCTAACGCCCCACGGGACGCAGAGGATTTGGTCCAGGAGGTACTTTTGGCGGTTCATAGCCGGAGGATTACCTATGATCGGGAAAGGCCGTTTACCGCGTGGTTCTTCAAAATCGCGAAATACAAGCTGATCGACCACTTCAGAGCAAGCGATAGAAAAAACGGTGTCGAAGTTGCATTGCTCGATGAGATTGCGGCAGAGTTTCGCGAGGAGGCGCTGTTTGCCCATCTGGATGTCGACCGGCTTTTGGATCAGCTGCCCGCCAAGCAGCAAGAGCTCCTGCGGCAGGTCAAGATCGCTGGAAAGACGACCGCTGAAGCCGCGGCCGATACGGGGCAGTCGGAGGTAATGGTTCGTGTCAGCATTCACCGAGGGATGCGCGCGATTGGACGCAAGCTGGGTTTTGCCAATGACGAAGATTGATAATCTCATAGACACTCTGGCGGGTGAGCTTACTCCGGTAAGCCGGCATGCGCTGCGGATGCGGCTTGCCTCTGCCATAATTTTCGGTGTGATCGGCGCGGCTGTTGCTCTGTTCGCATCGTTCGCTTTACGCTCGCATTTGCACCACGTCACGGTGGCTGCCTTTTGGGTCAAGTTTCTATATTCGGCAGGTTTGATGGGCGCGACGATAATTGCGCTTGATCAGGTTGCTCGCCCTGACGGTCGAATCGGCAATATGATTCGCGTTTCGACGGCAGCGTTTGCTGTCATTGCACTACTGGCGATTGGTCAGCTCGTCTTGTCGCCGACGTCATCCTATCCAAGCTTGATATTCGGATTTTCGGCCCCTTTTTGCCCGTTCCTCATCGTTGTATTCGGTCTTCCTGCATTCTTCGCGAACATGTGGTTTTTGCACCGCGCGGCTCCCTTTAATCCGGGACTTGCCGGCTTCGTTGCCGGCGCATGTGCTGGCGCGATTGGCGCGTGGGTATACGCATTGGCTTGCGTCGAAAACGGCATCCCCTTTATCGCAATCTGGTACACCCTTGGCATTCTGCTGAGTGGGTTATTGGGAAGCGTTGTCGGCAAACTTAGTCTGCGTTGGTAACCGGCAAAGAGAAATGCCTGGCGGAAAGGATCAAGTTGATCATCCGTGATGACGCTCGATAAAAGTCACCGAATCTTCGATGGTTAATCTCAAAGGCAGGTCGGTCATTTCAAATGACTAAAGTCAGAAGCTGATAACTTCGACACCCTCAGCGCAAATTGTGGCACTCAAGGAAGGAGGCGAGGGCTCGTTGGTTACAAGGCGATCAATCGTGCTCTGTTGCAAAATCGCGTTGATGTCCGAAAGCCAGATCTGATTTACACCGGTTCTGATCCCTTTAAGGCCACAATGGCTGTGTTGCGCCTAGAATGCGGACCCTGGAGCACAGAAAGTGAAGAAAAGCCCATTTAGGTGCCAAACGACGAAAGAGGCAAGTGGCGGATTGGGTCATGAAGGAGTGCACTAATATTCTCAAGGCTCGGCGGACTTCATCATTTGCTCAATCAACTCGACTCCTGCCAAAGGCTTTGTCTCAGCCCGGAAAATCTTCTGCATTCTCAGCACCGCGTCCTTAATTTCACTAGGACTGAGTTGCTCAAGCATGTTTGCAATTTTCGTCTCGTCTACGGTGGCAATATCCCCGCATACGCCGACACCGTGATACTGCACACGTGCAGCATTGCCAAATTGATCAAACCAGCATGGAAATGTCAGCATTGGGACGCCAAAATATAATGCTTCCATAACTGAGCTATGCCCTGCGTGCGTAATGAAGACATTCGCCCTTTCCAATACTTCCAGCTGCGGCGCAAATTTTACAACGCGAATTCGACTGGGGAGTTCACCAAAATCCGAGATTTCAGCCGCAGCGCCGATTTGAACAATCGCCTGAATGTCATCTTTAGCCTTAAGAGCATTGATTACGGCCGTGAAAAGTCGTTTGCTGTGGCGATATTTGTCGCTGTAAGTACCCAGCGAACAATAGATCAGCGGTTTTTCGGCGTCGAAACCGTCCCAGTGGAAGCCGCCATCGGACCGCCGCAGATCGATACTGTTGCCGAGATATGTCCTTGAGGAGTCAACCTGCGAGTGCGGAAAGTCAAATTGCCTCGGGGTGGTGATAAGGTCAGGCATGGAAACACGTGGTCCATACTCGCTCCAGTAAGTTTCTCCCCCCCATCTACGTACCTCAACCCAGAAACGATCTTTCCCGAACCCCATCATGGTTCGAAGTCCGACCGATACGGCTTGGCTGCGCCACGCCACCAACAGGCATCTACCCCATGCGAAGGAATTGCGGATCTTCCATCCAAGCGTGTCAACGCCGGCAGGCAATAGCGAGCTAAAAACCGGCGGTATATCTTTAGCCTGCCTGGATGCCAGCGTCGAATTAAGCGCGACCATTGGAATTTTGTGTTTTAGAGCCGGTATGACACCAATTCTTGCCAGCGGATCAGAAATGACGAGATCTGTTTTGTCCGCCAGCAACGCAGTCTCACAACGGATGTCCGACGCCCTTATTTGTGCCAACAAGTGCCACATCCGTAGACGGGCGGCGCGCCATTTATCGAGGACCCCGCGAATTCCCCGTCTTCCTATCCGTTCTCCTTGAAGGAGCGGCATGTCGAGGGAGCGATATTCAAAGCCTTGAGCAGTTACCCGCGAGCTATACCTGGATGGCCCGTGATAGATAATCCGATGACCAGCACTTTTTAGCGCACGTGCCAGGTTATGGCTTCCGTTAAGCGCACTTTGTTCGGGAAAGAGAACGAAGGCTATTGTTCCACCGGAATGCTCACTTGGGGCGGCGGCTGGCTTCGGATCGTTAAAGATTAGGGCTTTTGCGATTGATGCACCCAAAGGGTTGCACAAAGGAATTTTCATGATGGACAAGTGGTCGCCTTCAATTTGCTCAACCGTCAAGCGACCAGCCACGAGCAACCGCCAACCGTCGATAACCTTTCGATCGCCCGGTGTTTTGGCGAGGAAAAGATGAATAGCCAGCGAACTGGGCGATGGAACATATCTCTCAACGGCCGAGGCTAGATTCCGCCAGACTTTCGTTCGCCTCAGCACATTTTGAGCCGTTAGACCCTCGTCGAAATAACCGGCCTCTTGGCAAGCAGCGAGCAGATTTTCGATCGTACGCGGTCCTCGTTTCCACGCTCTCAATCGACCGATTTTAAAAGTGGGAATGAGCTCCGGTAGGCGCAGCAATAGGTCATCAACATCGCTCACATATCGAGGCGCCTTATAGTTGCTGGCGCAGTCAATCAGGCCGAGAAACTCTACGTTCTCATTCGCGAACCTCAATTGCCTAGCCATCTCATAGGCGATCGCACCTCCAAGTGACCAGGCAGCTAAACGATAAGGCCCCGTGGGCTGGACCTGACGCATGCGGGAAAGATATTCTTCAGCTATCTCTTCCACCGTATCCTTGAGTATTTCGTCTTCGTGCAGGCCGGCTGCCTCCAAGCCGAATACAGGCGTATCTTTCCCGATAGCCGAGGCGAGCGGTGGGTAGGCACCGACCTCTCCCGACGAGGGATGGACAATAAACAGCGGGCGCCGAGAACCAGTCGAGCTTAGCTGAACAAGGCCTCGTACCGGACTTGGCTTGATCTGTTCCTTTTGAATGAGTGAAGCTATGCCATCAATTTTTGGCTGCGTTAGAATATCTTGAATCGTGACTACCTTGCCGAGCTTTTGGTGAATTCTGCTGACCATCCGCACGGCCAGCAGTGAGTGGCCGCCCAGTTCGAAGAAGTTGTCGCGGCGTCCGATTCGTTCGACGCCGAGCAACTCGCTCCAAAGGTCGGCCAGCATCGTCTCGATCTCGCCGACCGGCTCCTCGCTGGCCCCACGCGCATAAGCCTCGTCTGCAGGTGCCGGCAGCGCACGACGATCCACCTTGCCGTTCGGCGTCAACGGCAATCCGTCGAGCACCACAAAGGCCGCAGGAACCATGTAATCCGGCAGGGACGCCGACAAATGTCCCCGCAATACCCCCGCAAGGCCTACAATCTCGTCGCTCATCACCACATAGGCGATGAGCCGTTTGTCGCCCGAGGCA
>NZ_LXKN01000018.1 GCF_001692325.1 Rhizobium sp. AC27/96
GTCGGATCGATCTCAGTCATCATGGCGCATGCTCCGATAGGCGATCCAGGTCAGGAACGCGGTGATCGGCACCCAGGCGAGCTGGTACCAGTAGAAGAAGGGAAAGCCCAGCAAGACCGGATCGTGGCTGTTGTAAAACGGTACCCAGAGCAAGCCTATATACGGTATCACAAGCAGCCAGCAGGCCGCCGTCCCAAAGCGTTTGTCCATATCCGATACCTCTCAGGCGGCGCGTCCGCGCCACCATGTTGCAGTTGTCAGAGTGGAAGGTGGCGCGCGTCAGTCCGCGATCGCAGTGCGCGCCCGCTAGCGAAAGCCAAGAAGCTTTGCCTACGCGAAAACAGACTGACGAATGTGAATTCCTCCCAACGGCCCGCCGATGGCCAGCCGCTGACAATGTCCTACGGCGAGCCTGCTGCCCGAACAAGATGCATGCAGAGGCGAAGTGTGCGGGCCTACCCAGAAGTGGGTAGACGGACGTTAGGCCGCTCCCGCCGCGATCCCGTGGTCAAGAGCGTAGCGGATCAGACCGGCTGTTGTGGCGATGCCGAGCTTCTTCTTCAAATTCTTGCGATGCGTTTCGGCCGTTGCGGGTGTAATTCCGAGTTCTTCGGCGATCTCGCGGTTGCTACGGCCTATGACGATCAAACCCAGGATGTGGCGCTCGCGCGCCGTCAGCGGGTCGGCTTCCTTTTGGATCTGGTCCGCTATCAATATGTCGCGCACGCCGGATGAAAAATAAGTCCCGCCGCCAGCCACTGTCTCGATGGCGCAGACGACTTCGTCGGTCGACACGTCCTTGAGAATATATCCGACTGCGCCGTGCATGATCGACGAAGAAATATATTCGCGGCTGTCATGCATGGACAGCATCACGATCCGCGTCTGCGGAACCTCGCGGCGAAAGAGCTCGATCGCATCAATGCCGCTGAGCTTCGGCATGTTGATATCCATCAAGGTCACTTGTGGCAGCGTCCTTCGGGCAATCTCCAGGCCGATTTGCGCAAGGCCTGCCGTACCCACCACCTCGATATGATCGAAGGTCTCCAGCACGGCTTTCAATCCGTCAAGCACCACGGGATGATTGTCGATCAGCAGAACGCTGATCCTGTCTCTTTTCATGCTGCGTCCACCCTTGCTCTTGGCGAGGCATTGGCCGATTTCGGCAGCATCGCAATGAGCGTCGTGCCATCGGCTGTACTTTGAACGAGAAGCAGGCCGCGGAAATGCGCCATCCGTTCCTGCATGTTCCTGAGCCCGAGCCCGCCCTTGCTGTCCTCAGTGCCGTCAAAACCAATGCCGTTGTCCGAAATTCGCAGGCGTGCGCGTCCCCGATCGCTCCAGAGCTTGATCGTGAGACGCGTCGCGCCGGAATGGCGTTCTACGTTATTCAGGGCCTCCTGAGCGACACGGTAGAGTGCCGTGCTCGCCTCGGGCTTCAGCATGCTGATGAAGCCCGAAGTATCGATCTCGGTTGCGATCCCCGTCCGCTCGGCGAAATTGTTCGCGAGCGCCGTGAGTGCTGCCGTCAGGCCGAGATCATCGAGCACGCGAGGACGGAGATCATGCGAAAGTCGCCTAATGTCCTTAATCGCGCTGTTGAGGGTATCGATACCCTTCTCGATCGTCGTGGCGGCATCATCGACGTGGTTTCGTACCTTGCGGTTGGCAAGATCCATGACGTAGCGCACGCCGAGGAGGTTCTGTGACACGCCGTCATGCAATTCACGGGCAAGCCGCGCGCGCTCCTCCTCCTGCGTATCTATTACCCTTTGCGTCAGCTCCTTGAGCCGGCCATCGGCCATGCGTCGCTCACGGAAGGTCAGCAGCATGCAGGTCGTGAAAACGACCAGAACGGCAGGAACGGCAATGAGTGTGACGACGATGAAGGTTCCTCTTATGTTGGCTCGCATGGCGGAATTGGCAGCCGCGGTCTGGATGAAAATATCGTCCAGATAGACGCCGGTTCCGACTACCCAGTGCCATTTATCAAGCCCGACAGCGAATGAGAGCTTATCGGCGACACGGCCGGTGGAGGGCTTCTCCCATTTGTATTGGTGCAGGCCTCCGCCGGCTTTTGCCGTTTTGATGAGCTCCGCGATGACCTTGTCACCGTCAGGGTCGGTCAAATCGAGCCAATTGCGTCCGTTGCGAAATTTCTCGCGCGGATGAACGATGTTGTTCCCATCATAATCGTAGACAAAGAAGTAGCCGTCCGGGCCGTAGTCAAGGGATGTCAGGATCGCGGCAACCTTGTCCTTCGCTGCCTGGTCGTCCGGCGCTGCATCCCGATAGGTCGCCTGAATGGCCGACACTGCAAGATTTGTAAGGTTGACGATTTCCTTTTCCTTCGCCTTCAGCATGTTCTGCTCGAAGGTCTCGATATTGCTCCTGGTGAGGGTGATCGATTGCCAGGTAATAAAGGCGGTGATTGCCAGGATAGAAATGACGAGAGGCGCAAGCGCGAGCGCAATAATCTGGTTGCGTAGTGTCAACGATTGCTCCTCCCAAGAACCGACGCGGAACCATGGCGCGTGTTGGATACGAATTCAACGGCTTCTCAGCGGTGCACATCCATAAGTGTCAATGAGTACGGGGCATAGCCCCTCTCGGAGTAACCTTGAGAGCTGACGGCGACCTGGCACGCACTTTGCGATCAATTGAAGGAAATTCAATTTCTGCCCGGCTTAGTCAATTTTCTTCTGAAAATCGGCAATTCTCGCCTCTGCAAGCGAAATGCAGGCCAAAATTAGATTTCGATTTCTTTGACGTACCCCTGATGGCTCCATAGCATTTGAAGCGTTTCAATGGATCGGGAAGCCATGAAAAAGGGACGTCCGACAATTGCTGATGTTGCACACGCCGCCGGTGTCTCCGTCGGAACCGTGTCCAATTTCCTGAACGAAACGGTTCCCGTTAAAGCGGAGACGGCCGAGCGGATCCAGTCAGCGATACAGAAGCTCGCCTATCGCCCGAGTGTGTTTGCCCGGTCGCTGCCGATGCTGTCCGCAAAGACGGTTCAGGCGAAGGAGGGCAATCCGCGTCTGCTTGTCGTCGGCCATATCTGCCTCGATTATCTCTGCCGTGTTCCCGTTCTTCCCCATCGCGACGACCGTGTGGCGGCCGAGCATATCAACAAGGCGCTTGGAGGCCCCGCCGCCAATCTGGCCGTTGCCGCCGCTGGCGTCGGCGCCCCTTACGAGCTTCAGATCGATCTTGCGACGGCAATCGGAGATGACGGGGACAGCGAATGGGCGCTGGCCGAATTGCTGGCACGTAACGTCAATGTTCTCCCCATTCGCCGGCCCATCAAGAACCGCTTGCCGCGGGCGATCGTGATCATCGAGGCCAATGGCAGCAGGACGATCATCCACGAGACATTCGAGCTGAGCGAGATCGACTTGACCGAAAATATGGAGATAGCTCCGGCCAATGTCCGTTCCTGCGTTCACATTGAAGGTTTTCACTACGAACGGATGATCCCTTCGATCGCCAGGTTTCATGCCGCTGGCTGGAAGGTGAGCCTGCACACAGCCGGGCTTCCCGCCGGCTCGCGGACGCCGGCAGCCTTTGCGGATCTTATCGGGCAAGTCGATCTGACCTTCATCAATGATGAGACGTTTCGGGAGGTCTTCGGCATACGCACGCCGCTGGCATCCATGCTGGATGAAGCGGAACACATTCTCAAACGGATCAAGACGCGTGGCGACGTTGTGCTGACGCTCGGTGAATTCGGAGCTGTCGTCTTCAAGAAAGGCGGCGGCACGACCATCGAGGTTCCGGCACTACCCGTGACGCGGGTCGATGCCACGGGGGCCGGCGACGCCTTCGCGGGGATATTCTTAAGCCTTTGGCTGCACGGCAAGTCGCTTGCCGAAGCGGCGCGCCACGCCGCGATCGGTGCCAGCCTGACGACAACTGCCGAAGGCGCACAGGGACGGCCGGCAAGCGCCGACGAGATCGAGGCCCTGCTGCCATCGATCGAAGCAAAAACCGCGGTCCAAATGTGACCGCCATGTCCAACAGAAGTTACGCAAGGAGATAATGATGACGATTAGGGTTCTGCTGGTCGGAGAGAGTTGGGTGAGCTCGGCCACTCATTACAAGGGCTTCGATCAATTTGGCAGCGTCACCTTCCATCTGGGCGCAGAGCCGCTGGTTGCAGCACTCCAGGGCAGCGAATTCGACATCACCTACATGACTGCACATGACACGGTGGAGAAATTTCCGTTTTCGCTGGAGGAACTGTCCGCCTATCAAGCCATCATCCTCTCGGATATCGGCGCGAATTCCCTGCTTCTGCCGCCGGCCGTCTGGCTGCACGGCAAGCCGGTGGCAAACCGGCTGAAGATTATTCGTGATTGGACGGCAGCGGGCGGCGGCCTGGTGATGGCCGGCGGGTATTTCAGTTTCCAGGGCATCGATGGGAAGGCGCGCTGGCGCCGGACGCCGGTCGAAGAAGCGCTGCCTGTGACCTGCCTGCCCTATGACGATCGGCTTGAGATTCCGGAGGGATTTCGGGCTGACATCAAGCAGAAGCATCCAATTCTGGCCGGTATAGACGGCGAATGGCCGCTGCTTCTCGGCGCCAATGAGGTCGTCGTCAAGCAGCAGCCCGGCGTCGAAGTTCTTGCCACGCTGCCTGAAGCCGAGGGTGGCCATCCGTTGCTCGTGACCGGCGGATACGGCAAGGGCCGCACGGTCGCCTGGACCTCGGATATCGGGCCGCATTGGCTGCCGAACGAATTCGTCGCCTGGCCGGGCTACGCCACTCTCTGGAAGAACATCCTGCGGTGGGTCAGCCATGCGGCATGAAGCCCATCAAGCAAGGGGATCGACAATGACACAGCCATTCCTGCGGGCAAACGGCATCAGCAAACGCTTCGGCGCACTGGCGGCGCTGACCGGCGTCGATCTCGATATCAACAGCGGCGAAGTCCTGGCTCTGCTCGGCGACAACGGCGCCGGCAAGTCGACATTCGTCAAGATCCTGGCAGGTGCGCATGCCCAGAGCGACGGGGAGCTTCTTGTCGAGGGGCAGCCGGTCAATTTCTCCTCGCCGAAGGATGCGGCAAGCTCCGGTATTGCCACGATTTTCCAGGAGCTTGCTCTATCGGAGAACCTGTCGATCGCCGAAAATGTCTTCCTCGGCCGCGAATTGAAGCGATCCGTGCTGGGCATTCCTTTTCTGCGGCGGACGGAAATGCGCGAGCGCGTCGATGCCCTCCTGCATGAGCTTGAGGCCCATATTTCCGATCCGGAGGCACCGGTCGGCAGTCTGTCCGGTGGTCAGCGCCAGGCGGTCGCCATCTGCCGTGCCCTCAATCTCAATGCCAGGCTTGTCATCATGGACGAGCCTACGGCAGCGCTCGCGGTTGCCGAGACACGCAAGGTGCTGTCGCTGACGCGGCGGCTTGCCGAGCGCGGCTGCGCCGTCGTGCTGATCAGCCACAACATTGCCGACGTCTTCGAGGTTGCCGACCGCATGGTCGTCTTCCGCCGAGGCCGCAAGGTCGCCGAAAGACGGCGGCTCGAAACGACACCCGAAGAAATTGTCTCCCTCATAACAGGCGCTCATCCCGACGTGCGGGCGCTTGAAAACAATAAATAAAAAAGCGCGTTCAATCTCCAGAGGATCATAAAATGTTCAATCAATTCAAGAAGGCATTCATAGCATCATCACTGGGCCTGGCCCTCGCATCGGCGGCTGTCGCTCAGGACAAGCCTAAAGTTGCGTTCGTGCCCCAGCTGATCGGCATTCCCTATTTCAACGCCATGGAAGAGGGCGGCAAGCGTGCCGCAAACGACCTCGGCGTGGATTTCATCTATTCCGGCCCCGTCGATACGAACCCCGTCGACCAGCTCCAGATCGTGCAGAACCTGATTGACCAGGGCGTCAATGCTGTTTCCGTCAGCGTGTTGGATGCTTCCTCGATTGCGCCCGTGGTCGAGGCCGCCAAGGCGAAGGGCGTCAAGCTGTTCACCAGCGATAGCGATGCTCCCGATAGCGGCCGTGCCGTGTATGTCGCACAGGCGACCGATGAAGGCCTCGGCGGCGCCATCATCGATGAACTGGTCAAGCGGGTCGGCGACGACGCCAAGATCGGGATCGTTTCCGGTGAGGCAACGGCGTCCAACCTCAACGCCTGGATCGGCTTCATGAAGCAGCGGGCTGCTGCCAAATATCCCAAGCTCAAGCTGCTCGAGCCGCAATATGCCGGCGGCACCGCACAGCGCGCCGGCCAGATTGCCGGTGACCTCATGACGGCCAACCCCGATCTCAAGGCGATCATCGCGGTTGCCTCGTCGACATGCCCTGGCGTGGCGCAGGCCATCGAGACGGCGGGCAAGATCGGCACGGTTATCGGAACCGGCTATTGCAGCCCGAATACCGCACGCGCGTACCTGAAAAGCGGCGCCTTCGGCTTCACGGTTCTGTGGGATCCGGCGCAACTCGGCTATCTGACTGTTTGGGCCGGCAAGCAGCTGATCGACGGCAAGGTCTTTGCGGCTGAGAATACGGTTCCAGGCTTTGCTGCTCCCGTCACCTACGACGCAGCCAAGGGCATCCTGCTGCTCGGACCTCCAGCGATCTTCACTGCCGACAATGTCGACAAGTTCAACTTCTGAACGTGGATGATCAGGCAATGCGACGGTCTAGTCCACACTTCCTAGCCATGGGCGGACGTGAATGGGCGCTATTCAGCGCAATCATTCTCGCCGCGCTCGTCTTCACCGTCGCATCGCCCTTCTTTGCGACAATGGGCAATATCGATACCATCATCCGCAACAGCATCGAATTGATGCTTGTCGGTCTCGGCATGACCCTGCTGCTTGCCATGGGCGGCATCGATGTCTCCATTGGCATCGTCATGGGTCTTGCCGCAATCGGCGTCGCAAATGCCTTGCTCGCGGGTTGGGGTGCCTTGCCCGCGGCATTGCTGGGCCCGGCCATCGGCGCGGCCCTCGGCCTGTTTACCGGCAGCGTTGTGGTCATCGGGCGCATCCCGGCAATTGTCGGTACCCTTGGTCTCTTCGGTGTCTATCGAACGGCGGTCTTTGCATTGCTCGGCGGCCAGTGGCTGTCGGGCCTGCCGACCAACCTGACAGGTTTCCTGGCAGCGACGGTCTTGGGCATCCCCGTTGCTGCCATTGCCATCGCCATCGTCTATCTCGCGCTTTGGCTTGCATTGCGGCGCACGCCCTTCGGCCCGCACCTTCTATCGATTGGCAATTCCGAGGAGAAGGCGCGTCTGTCCGGCGTTCCGGTGACGAAGGTACGTCTTGCGACCTTCGTCGTCAGCGGCGCACTGACCGGGCTTGCCGCAAGCTTTTACGTCGCCAACTACCGCAATGTGGAAATGGCGATCGGATCGACACTGGCGCTGGATGCAATCGCCGCCGTCGTCCTCGGCGGCACCAGCATCATGGGCGGCCGTTGCAGCCTCATCGGCACGGCCCTTGGCGTCATTCTTCTCAGAATTCTGCAGAACGGCCTGCTGCTGGTCGGCGTCCCCTCGCTCTGGCAGCCGGTGGTGACAGGCGCTCTTCTCATCGGCGTCCTCGCGCTGGAGATGCCGACCTCGCAACTCGTTGCACTGAAGACGAAGTGGATGCGCGGATGACCAGCAATCCAGCAATGAACGGTTCCTCTCGCATCCTGTTTCTGTTGGCGGCCCTTTGGATCGCGGTGGTCATACTGCTTGCGCTTTTCAAACCATCCATGTTTGGCGAGGCAACCGTCACCACCATCCTCCAGTTCTCGACCATCCTGGCGCTTGTGGCGCTTGGGCAGGGCCTGGTCGTACTGGCCGGCGGTGCGGGTATCGATCTCTCGGTCGGCGGGATCGCGTCTCTATCGGCCGTCATCACCATGCTTGCGGTCAAGAGCGGCATGCCGGTGCTTGCCATCCCGCTTGTCTGCATCGTTGCCGGAGCGGCGCTCGGCGCCTTCAACGGTCTGCTGGTGACGCGCCTCTCCATACTCCCCTTGATCGCCACACTCGGGACGCTCTTCATCTACTCGGGCCTCGCCGTCGCATTGACGGGTGGAGCCGCGCAGTCCGGCGTCCCCGGCTGGCTGCTGACATGGGGAAGGGGAGTGGTCTTCGGTCTGCCGGTCCCCTTCATCACCATCGTCGTTCCGGTATTTGCTGTCGGTTCCCTGCTGCTGATGCGAACCGCATGGGGATGCTGGATTTTCGCCATGGGCTACAACGAACGCTCAGCGCGGCTTGTGGGTATCCCGGTCGATCGCGCCCGGCTCACCATGTATGCGCTCAGCGGCGCCTTGGCCGGCCTTGCGGGGCTCGTCTCGATTGCCTGGCTTGGCAGCGCCCGGCCGAATATCGGGCAGAACCTCGAACTTGAATCCCTGACGGCCGTGATGCTCGGAGGCGTAGCCATTACCGGCGGCGTCGGCGGAGTTGGCGGCATTCTCGCCGCTGTCATTCTGCTGATCACTCTCAAAACCGGCCTGCTGCAACTGAACGTCAACACGGTTTGGCAGGTCGGCATCGTCGGTGCGCTGCTGATCGCTGTTCTGTTGATAGACCGCCTTTCGAAACGCTGGAGATAACCATGCCATCCATTGAAAAACTGATTGCCGAACGGGTCGAGGCCGCACATGAGCGCATCGTCGCAACGCTGAGCGATCTCGTCTCTTTCCCGTCGATCGTCAAATCCAACCCGAAGGAAGCCGGGCCCGGCGAGCGCGATTGCCAGCTCTATCTTCAAAAACGTCTCGAAAGCCTCGGCTTTACCACTGATCTGTGGGATCCGGATGGTCCGGCGCTCTATGCCAAATATGAGGGGCGCCCGGGTGCAAACAAAGGCAGGACCTTCGAGGGAAGGCCGAACCTCGGCGGCGTGCTGAAGGGAACAGGCGGTGGCCGTTCCATCATGCTGACCGGTCACATCGATGTCGTGCCGCCCGGCGCGCCCGAGCATTGGACGACCGATCCTTTCGGCCCGGTGCTCAAGGACGGTTTCCTGCATGGACGCGGCACCGTCGACATGAAGGGTGGGGTTGCCTGCATGCTCATGGCAGTCGAGATCCTGAAGGAGATGAATATCCCGCTGAAGGGCGACGTGGTCTTCACGACGGTGGTCGATGAAGAGATCGGCGGCATGGGTTCTCTTGCCATGGTCGATCGCGGCTTCCGAGCGGATGCGGGCATCATGACGGAGCCGACAGCCAACCGCATCGCTCCGCTCTGCCACGGCATTCTGTGGGGCAAGATCATCATCGACGGGATCGGCGGTCATGCCGAGCTGACGCCGAATTCCTGGTACACGAGCGGCCCGGTAGATGCGGTGCAGCTTTGCCGCCAGATGCTTGACGGCATCGATATCCTCAACCGCCGCTGGATGTTCGACCCGAAGAAGAACCATCCGCTCATGGACCTGCCGAACCAGATCATCGTCACCCAGCTCAAGGCCGGCGAGCATCCATCGTCCATGGCAGGCAAGGCCGAGATCATCATCGATGCGCAATATCTGCCGAGTGAAAAGGACGAGTTCGGCCTTGGCGGTCATGTGAAGCGAGAGATCGAGGAGCATGTCCGCAACATCTGCCAGGCAGATCCCTATCTTCGCCAGCATCCGGCGCGGGTCGAATGGATCCTCGATGCCGATTGCGCGGAGGTGCCGGCCGATAATCCGTTCGTGCAGCTGCTTCAGGAAGCGGTCGAAACCGCAGAACTATCGCCCGTACTTTCCGGGTTCGGGGCGCATAGCGATATCGGGCTGCCGACCTCTCTTGGCAATACGCCGACCGTCAATTTCGGACCGGGCGACCCCGCTCAGGCGCATCAACCGAACGAGCGCGTATCGGTTCGCGACCTCGTCGATTGCACCAAGGCCATCGCACTCGCCGTGCAGAAATGGTGTGCCTGACCGGGCGTCCACGTAATGTGGCCCGGATATTTTGATTGATGCAAGTTCCGACGCTGAACACACGGCGTCGGCCTTTCGGCGGCAATCAATAGCGCGCTTGCAAGAGCAGCCTGAATAGATGCGCTCGGTTTTCAGCACCGAAACTGCCGCTGTAATTCAATGCGAGTGACACCTGTTGGCTAAGGGCAATATCGAAACCGGCATCGAGCACCAGTGAGTCCTGATCGACCACCGTGCCGCTTTCGGTGAAAATATCGCCGCCGGCAAAGGCCATGCGGGACGTGATGTCGAGATCACCGAAGGCGTGCCGCCAGCCAAGGGAGCCGTAGAGCTTGCCGGGCATGCCCGCCAGAGCGATCTCGCGCTCCGCACGAGCACCGAATGTAGCGAAGGTAATGGCAGACTGATCGGCGCTTCCGCTCAAGGCCGCTGCCCCTCCGCGCTCAGAGAAAGCATTGGTCCGCACATCGGTGAAGGTGAGGTTTGCAAAAGGCTCGAGGCGAGTCTCGCCTACGGAGACCTGATAGGCCAACTCGCCAAACACCTGCGCCGTATGCGCATAATAGTCGGCTCCGAGTTCGTCCGAATAACCCGAGAAATTAATGTCTCTCAGAGTTGAAACGGATTGCAAGGTGTAGGTGCCGCCGAGCCGAAGCGCCAGGGCGCCCCACTGCCTGCCGGCATAGAGCCCGACATTGTAATTGTCGGTATCGGCATGGGCCGAGACACCAGACTGGCTGAACCGGCTGCGGCCGTAACCTGCAAGCGCGCCAACGCGCCAGTCCGAGCCATCAAGCATGGTATCGAAACCGAACAATATACCGCCTGTATTGCTGCTGCCATTGTCCGAAGACGTCCAACCCCCGTAAGGCGTGCTCCAGAATGTCGCGAGGCCGTTGGCGGGATCGGAAAGGATGTCATCGATCGCTCGTTCCGATCCCGTCTTCTGGCGCTGGCCGACATCTGTATAGGCAAGGCCTGCATCTCCCGATATTCGTGTCTGCGCGGTGCTGTTGGCGACACCACCTTGCAGGCCGCGCAGGCGATCGATTGCGGCGTCACGGACAAAGCGGCCATTGTCGAAGGCCGTGCTGGCAAGTGACGTGTGAATCTCGCCGGCCAGTTGCTTCAGCGCGGCGGACGCTTCATTGAGGGTCAACACGGCGACGGCATTATAGAGCGTGTTCGACGCCCCCAGGCTTTCAATACCGTGTGCTGCTGAACGCTGGTTGGCATTTGCCCCGGCGGTGGCAAAGGAAATGCCATTGCGTTCCAGCGTGAGGTCGATCGTGTTGCCGGAATAGCCAAGAACAGGGGTGACAAAGGCGTAGTTCGATTGAATGGCATCAAAGCTGCCGGAGATGCCATTTCCTGCCGAAATGATCGTATAATTCGTGAAGGCCTTCAGATCAGCGCCGACCAGCGAAAGCGTTCCGCCTGTCAGGTTGGCGGCCCCGGTAACGTCGATCCGGCTGGAAGTCGTTCCATTCCCTTCGATGAGAATGGTGGAGCCGCTTTGCGCGGTAAGATCGCCATCGATGGTCAGCGTGCCGGCGCCGTTGCTGCCAGGTGCTAGCGTCGAACCGGCTCCGACAACCGTCGAGCCGACGGTACCTGTTCCACCGAGCTGTCCATAGCCGCTCAAGGCAATCGTGCCGCCCAAGGTGCCATCGACAATGAGGCTGCCGCCCGTGATCGTCGTCAGACCGCTGAAGGCGCTCGAATTGCCGGTCAGCGTAACGTTGCCGGATGCGACATAGAGGGACCCGGTCCCATCGATTGCGGCATTCAAGGATTGGGGAGCTCCGGCGAAATTGAAAACGAGAGAGCCGTTGCCGCTGCCGAAATGAATGGCATCGACGTCAAGGGTTGCAGCCCCCGTCGCGGTCTGGCCAAGCGCCGATCCGACATTGACCGAGGCCGTCGATCCTGTCTGCGCGGCAATTGTCAGGCTCGTGGCGGAAAGCGTGGCGCCGCCACTCACGGTGAGGGCGGCATTGCCGGCCTGCCCGACGGTGAGCGCATTGTCGACGGAAAGGGTCGATCCTTCGCCGGTCACGGTCACGGCACCGCTGCTTCCCGCGGCGTTGCCGATGATAGCGTTTGCCGTGCTGACCTTACCCCCGAGAATGACATCCAGGCTGCCGTTTCCGGCATCACCGACGGCAAGCGTGCCCTGATTGCTCCAGCTTGAGCCGGCACCCGTGACAGTCGCCGAACCGCTTGAGCCGGATGATGTCGCAACGCTGGCGCCCTGGCTCGTCACCGTGCCTGCCGATGAAACCGCAAAGTCTCCCGTTCCTCCATTCGCGCTGCCGATCTCCAGCTCGCCATTGATATCCCAGTGGCTGCCAGCGCCGCTGACAAGTGCCTGGCCATTGCCGCCCGAGGCAGTGCCGAGCGAGGCGTTTCCAGTGGAAGCGGTGGCCCCGGACAGGACTTTCAGCGATCCGGAGCCGGCCACGCCATCTTCAAAGTCGCCGTTGATATCGAAATGGCTGTTGCTTCCAACGACGACCACGCTGCCACTCGATGAGCTCTCCTTGCCGAGCGTTGCCGTAGCAGCGCTGACGCTTGCCTCTCCCGACACGGTCAGCGATCCGTCACCCTGATTGCCGATGCCGAGATCCGCATTGATATCCCAATGCGAGCCGGCGCCATCGACAGTCACCGCCCCGATCGAATTCTTGCCGTCGGCAATGACAGCCGACGTGCTTTTGACTTCCCCACCGGTGCTGATATCAAGCCTGCCGTTGGCGCCGGAACTATCGGCGTCGGTATGATCGCCGCCGACCAGCAGTGCGCCGGTATCCCAAAGCGAATCGGAGCCACCAACCGTGACGGCGCCGCTCGCGAAGCGCCCGATGACGGCGGAGGCACTTAGAACCGTTGCTCCGGAATAAACCGAGAGAGCACCATCGCCACTTGATCCCACGGTCAAGATGCCACTCGTGGTCCATTGCGAGCCGAGACCCGAGACAGTCAGGGAGCTGGTGCCGTTGCTGCTCCCAAGGCCGATCGTGGCATTGTCGTTCGAAACGGTTGCACCGGTGGATATGGCCATCGTTCCGGTGCCGTTGCCTCCGACGATCAGATCGCCATTGATCAGCCAGCTGGTACCGGAGCCGGAAATCGAGGCGTTGCCAGTGCTGCCCGCGCCATAGCCGAGTGTCGCATCGCCGGTGCTGGCGGTTGCGCCCGATGTCACATCAAAAGAGCCTTGCCCGTTATAGCCGATGAACAGGGGCTGACCGCCGGAGAGCGTGAAGGTCGATTGGCCGTTCACGGCGATGCTGCCGACACTGCCGGCTGCGTTGCCGATATAGGCAGCTCCATCGCCCAGATACTGCGCTCCGGCGCTGATCGTAAATGTTGCCGCTCCCTGATCGCCTACGACAAGTGTACCGTCATTTTGCCAGCTGGCACCGGCACCCGTCAGGTCAAGGAGACCGGTAGCGCCGGCGTGGGAGCCCAAGGCGGCCGACGATGTATGTAGGGTGGCGAAAATCGTCAGGGCGCCGTCGCTGTCAAGGCCGACCGTCAGGTCGCTCGCGGAAACCGAGCTGCCACCCAGGACTTCGGCGGGAAGATTGCCGCCGTCGATCACCACGGAGGTAACGGAGCTCGGGACCGATGCTGTCGACCAGTTGCCGGCGTTGCTCCAGTCGCTATCGACGGCACCCGTCCACGACAACGACGCCGCGCCGGCTGCTACCGGCGTCATGCAGGCCGAAATCGGCACGAGAAAGGTCGAGATGCGCAAGATGGCGCGAGCCGCAGCCAACATTGAAAATGCTTCCTACAACGTGATGTTGCACATCTGTAGAAACGACATTTATGGTTAACGTTCTGTAAATCCGGCGCCAAAATTGATCGCTTAGGTCCGCGAAGCCTCTGGAAATTCATTCCGCCCGCGCAAGGGAAACCGTCGCTTTCCGCGACCGGAGCATTCAGCCGGTCAATCAATTCTCGTCGGGCGACCGCGCCTCTCCTACATGCCGATACAATTCGGGCCGTTCCCGAAACATGCGGGATACGTCGACCTTTCAAGGTCCCTTCGTCAACGGGTGCCGCAGGTGCGGCACGAAACAAGGAGTATCTCATGTCAAAGATCGAAGGGGTTTCCAGCCGAAATCGTCTCACCGCGCGGGTGGTCTCATTCGCCGTCGGTTCTATTATGCTCGTGCCTGTCGGATATCTGACGCCGGCCAACGCGGCCGACGCCATTCAGACGGCCGTTGTAAAGGCGAGTTCGGATGAAAGCATAAGGCCGTTCCCGATCCATGTTCCGCAGGCGCAACTGGACGACCTGCGCAAGCGTATCGCGGATACGCGCTGGCCGGACAAGGAAACAGTCGGCGATTCCTCGCAGGGCATTCAACTGGCAAAGGTCCAGGATCTCGTGCGGTATTGGGGCACGGATTACGACTGGCGCAAGGCTGAAGCGCAACTCAATGCCTTGCCGGAATTCGTCACAACGATCGATGGTTTGGACATCCAGTTCATCCATGTTCGCTCCCGTCATCCCAACGCGCTTCCGGTCATTCTGACCCATGGCTGGCCGGGCTCGACGTTCGAATTCATCAAGACCATCGGCCCATTGACCGATCCCACCGCTTATGGCGGGCGTGCGGAGGATGCATTCGATGTCGTTATTCCTTCGATCCCCGGTTATGGATTTTCCGGAAAGCCCGCCGAACTCGGCTGGGGGCCTGACCGAACGGCGCGGGCATGGGATGTGTTGATGAAGCGGCTGGGATATGACCACTACGTCTCCCAGGGCGGCGACCATGGCTCGGTCATATCGGATGCTCTGGCTCGCCAGGCGCCGAAGGGCTTGCTCGGCATCCACCTCAACATGCCCGCAACCATTCCGGGCGACCTGGTGAAGCCCATTAACAGCGGTGATTCGGTCCCGGCAGGCCTTTCGAAGCCGGAGGCAGAGGCGTTCCACTCGCTCAGCACTTTCTTCGGGCGAAACGCCGCCTATGGCGCCATGATGGTTACGCGGCCGCAAACTATCGGTTATTCGCTTTCCGATTCACCCTCCGGTCTGGCGGCATGGATGTATGAAAAGTTCGCCCAATGGAGTGACAGCGGCGGCGTACCGGAGCGTGTTTTTTCCCGCGACGAAATGCTGAATGACATTACCCTGTACTGGCTCACGAATACGGGCGCATCGTCGTCCCGCTTCTATTGGGAAAACAACAACAACAACTTCAGCGCCGAGGCTCAGAAGACCAGGGACATCAAGATCCCCGTGGCCATCTCGGTCTTCCCTCAGGAAATCTATCGCGCCCCGGAGAGCTGGAGCAAGAAGGCCTACCCAACGCTCTACTACTACCACCAGGTCGACAAGGGCGGTCACTTTGCGGCATGGGAACAGCCTCAGCTGTTCGCCGAGGAGTTGCGCGCAGCCTTCAAGCCCTTGCGTTGAACGCATGGAGAGAATGCGGCCCCTTACCAGGAGCCGCAAACCTGCAGGGATGCTCATGGTGTGGCTCTCGAAACAAAAGGGCGCCGTCCTTGAGGACCACCCCTTTTGACGACAGCAGTCGCATCTCGAGACCCGGTTTCCAGTTCGAAGGTAAGAACCGGAGTTTGGTGGTTTTCTCGCTCCAATACCTCTCATCCAGGCCATCGAGTGGTTTCGATGGTAGCTCGAAGCGAGAAGAGGATTATTTCCATGAGCAAGGAAGAAGACAACAAGGCCGTCGTCGTGCGCTGGTTCACCGAATTCTGGGGCAAGGACGCCAATCTTGCCGTTATCGATGAGATCGCGGCACCCGATATGCTCCTGCAGTATTCGCTGCACGAGCCCCGTCGCGGCCGCGCGGACATCAAGTCGTTCATGACCGACTTCCGCGCCGCGTTCCCCGACCTCAACTTCTGGGGCACTGCCGATCTGATCGCCGAAGGTGATTATGTCGTCGGCCAATGGGAAGGTGGAGGCACGCATACGGGCCCGGCATTCGACGATTTTCTCCTCGGTGGCCTGCCTGCCGCAACCGGCCGCAGGATGCACTTCACCGGCAAGACGGTCCTGAAGGTCGTCAATGGTTTGATCGTCGAAGAGAATGGCCTGGACGACGGGCTGACGGCGATGATGCAGCTCGGGCTCATAAACAAGGACTGATCGAACAGGAGATAGTCCGCCTGGAACGATGGGCTTTTCTCCGAATGAAGAATTGAGGCTCGCGCCAACCCAGGTGCGAGCCTCATTTGCTTTCTGGTCCTTTTCAGTCTTTGCGCAGGAATCGGGTGGGTATCATTCCGATTTGAGAGCAAGGATCGGAGTGTGACGAGCGCAGATCGGACGCAAGATCGAGCCGGAACAACCAGAGAAGATGGCAATGACGAACAGGACACAGCCTCAGCCGGCACTTCGTACTTCATTCTGTTCCATCGTGGATGATCCGCGCTGGGCGCGGGTTGTCGCACGCGATAAATCCGCCGATGGCCAGCTCTGGTATTCTGTCTCGACCACAGGCATTTATTGCCGGCCCTCATGCCCGTCGCGCACGGCAAATCCGAAAAACGTCTCGCTGCACGACACGATCGAGAGCGCACGCGCGACGGGGTTCCGACCCTGCAAGCGGTGCAATCCGGAAGGTCTCTCTCTTGAGAGCGAGAATGCGGCTCTTGTGGCAAAGGCATGCCGCATCATCGAGGAGAGCGAGGAAGAGCGGTCGCTGGATGATCTGGCGGCGGCGGTCGATTGCAGCGCGAGCTATTTCCATCGTATTTTCAAGGCTTCGACGGGACTGACGCCAAAAGCCTACGCCGCTGCCGATCGCGCCAAAAAGGTCCGCGAGGGTCTGGAAACCGGCACCGGCGTCACCGAAGCGATCTATGATGCGGGGTTCAATTCGAGCGGCCGTTTCTACGAGAAATCGACCGGCATGCTCGGCATGACTCCAACGCAATATCGTACCGGCGGAGCAAACGAAGACATCAAGTTTGCGGTTGGCCAGACCTATCTGGGCGCGATCCTCGTTGCCTCGAGCGCGAAGGGCGTCGCCTCGATCCTGCTCGGCGACGATCCGGATGAGCTGGTCCGCAATCTTCAGGACCGCTTCCCGAAAGCCCGCCTGATCGGCATGGATCGGGAATATGAGGCACTGATCGCTCGCATCGTCGGCTTCGTCGAGAATCCCGGCATCGGGCTTGATTTGCCATTGGACGTTCGCGGCACGGCATTCCAGCGCCGCGTCTGGCAAGCGTTGCAGGAAATCCCGGTGGGCGAGCGTGTGTCCTATTCCGATATCGCTCGTCGCATCGGATCTCCGACCGCGACGAGGGCGGTGGCCGGTGCGTGCGCGGCAAACAATATCGCCGTCTCCATTCCCTGCCATCGTGTGGTGCGCAACGACGGCGCGCTTTCCGGCTACGCATGGGGCGTCGACCGCAAGCGGGCGCTGCTCGATCGCGAGGCGGCGCAGACTGTTTGAACCCCATATTGTGTCCTGAGCTTCATGCATCCGCCGCGTGATTGTCGATTTGAAAGCAAGAATCGGAGTGCAGGCTGCATGCTGGCGTCGCACGGTGCAGCGAAACTCAAGGAGCCGCGCCATGACCGCCACCCCCGCCATAAATCGCCCGATGACGTCGCATGAATGGGCAATGCTGCTTGCACTTTCAGCGCTGTGGGGTGGGTCATTCTTTTTCACCGATGTCGCCTTGCGAGCCTTGCCGCCATTCACATTGGTGTTGTTGCGCGTTGCCGGCGCTGCAGTCATCCTCAATGCAACGATCCCGTTGCTGGGCCTGCGGCTTCCGACCGATGCTCGCAGCTGGATCGCCTTTTTCGGCATGGGCTTGCTCAACAATGCGGTCCCGTTCTGCCTGATCGTTTGGGGTCAGACGCATATCGTCTCCGGTCTTGCCGCGATCCTCAACGCCACCACGCCGCTCTGGACGGTGATCGTTACGCATTTCTTCACGGCGGAGGAGAAAATGACCGGCAACCGTCTCGCCGGTGTCGTGATTGGCTTGATTGGCGTGACCGTCATGATCAGCCCAAATGTGTTCGACGGCTTGGGCGCAACCATTCTGGCGCAGCTGGCCGTGCTGGGCGCCGCGATATCCTATGCTTTCGCAGCGCTATTCGGCCGCCGTTTCCGCCGTATGGGCGTGGCGCCGATGGTGACTGCCACCGGCCAGGTCACGGCCTCGACGCTAATGGTGTTGCCAGTCGCACTGCTTGTCGACCATCCCTGGACGCTTGCAATGCCAGGCGTGTCGGTCTGGGCAGCGGTGCTCGGAATCGCAGCACTTTCCACAGCGCTTGCCTATGTGCTGTATTTCCGCATCCTCGCCACCGCCGGCACGACCAACCTGACGCTGGTCACCTTCCTCATTCCAGTCAGTGCCATTCTGCTCGGCGCTCTGGTGCTGAGCGAACAGCTCGATACCAAGCAGTTCATCGGCATGATGCTGATCGGCATGGCACTCGCCGCCATCGATGGCCGCCTCATGAAGAGATTGAAGCTTAGATCCGCCTGAGGCCGGTCGTCTGATCCCGCAGGCGAACGATATCGCGTGATGACGATAGAGGGCCTCAGGCGCCGGCCGTACACGGCCGGTGAGCTGCAACGACGAAAACAAGGACACCCGCTACCATGTTCTCGCGCGGCGGATTCGACGCAAAGGCGAGCCGGGGCAAGCTACCCGGAACCAAAGAGGCTACCGACGCGCTCGTCGCGCTTGCCCAGGATAACGCGGATAAGGCGCTTGTCATGACATATATCGGCCAGCTCGTGGCCGATGGTTATGCGGAATGGGCCATGCTCGATAGTGGGGAAATCGAAGTCCGCTTTACCTCAGGTGAGACCTATCTACTCGCAGAAACCACCATTCTCAGACTTGCCTGATCGAGCAAAGTTTCGATTTGAAAGCAAGGATCGGAGTTTGGAAACGCGGCTGAAGACGTAGTTTCGATCATGAGGACAAATCAAGGAGATACGACAATGAACCTCGCGATTGAGACTGACGCCCTGCACTCCACTTCAACGGCCACCGATACTCTTTCCTACGCTATCACCGACTGCGAACTCGGCATGGTGCTGGTCGCGCGCAGCACAAAGGGCGTCTGCGCGATCCTTGTCGGCGACAATGCCGAAGAGCTGACGGCGGATCTCGCCGATCGCTTCCCGCAGTCGACACTGATTGCGAGCGAAGCCGCGGTGAAGGGCGATGTCATGAAAGTCCTGCGCTATATCGCGGAGCCCTCCGCCGGCCTTCATCTGACGCTCGATTTGCGCGGCACGCCGTTTCAGCGCCGCGTATGGGAAAAGCTGAAGACAATCGCTGTCGGCAGGACGGTGAGCTACGCGGAATTGGGCAAGTCGATCTGCCCGCTGACGAATCCGAGAGCCGTCGCCAGCGCCTGCGCGGCCAATCCGATCGCGCTGGCGATCCCGTGCCACCGTGTCGTCCGTATGGATGGAGAGCTCGCAGGCTATCGCTGGGGCATAGAGCGCAAGCGCGAGCTGATCCGTAAGGAGGCCATGGCATGAACCAGTCATTCGTCACCGCCACCGTTTCGGCTTCTGCGGATATGTCTGCAGAGGTGCGCGTTGCCGCCTATGACTGGAAGGCGCTGACAGGCGAGCTTGACAGCTACGGCTGCGCCGTTCTGCCGAAGCTTCTCACGCCGGAGGAGTGCGGCCACATCGCCGCGCTCTATCGTGACAAGAGCCATTTTCGCAGCCATATCATCATGGCGCGGCATGGTTTCGGGAAGGGCGAGTATCGCTACTTCAACTATCCGCTGCCCGGCCTTGTCGGCGGTCTCCGCACGGCGCTCTATCCACGCCTCGCCGGCGTCGCCAACGACTGGAGCGAGCGGATGGGAATGGCTCAACGGTTCCCCGACGATCACGCCTCGTATCTGCGACAATGCCACGATGCCGGCCAGAACAGGCCGACGCCGCTGCTGCTGCAATATGTTCCCGGTGATTTCAATTGCCTGCACCAAGATCTGTATGGGGATCTGTGTTTCCCGATCCAGGTGGCGATCCTGCTCTCCGAGCCGGGCCGCGATTTCACGGGCGGTGAATTCGCTCTGACCGAGCAGCGGCCGCGCATGCAGAGCCGCGTCGAGGTCGTGCCGCTACGCCAGGGAGACGCCGTCGCCTTTGCGGTTCACAATCGGCCGGTTCAGGGAACGAAAGGCAACTATCGCGTCAACCTCCGCCACGGTGTGAGCCGTATTCGCTCTGGGATGCGTCACACTGTCGGGATCATTTTCCACGATGCCCGGTGAGGAAACAATACTGGCGCCGCGGTCCTCGCGGCGCCAGACGCTGTTCGGTGGCTAGTACGCCGCTGTCCCAGTCAAGGCGCGAAATCGTTGAGAGGGCGGCAACTCACGACGGGGCAAGCGCCGTCGGCTGCCGGGACAGAGGCGCGAATGCCATATTGACCAGGGCCGCATTGGGCAGGGGTCGAGACGTAGCGATCGTAGAGCGCCACTCGTCCATCACGGGATGGGAAACGCAGGATTGCCTGACGGTCTCGTCCGAGGAGCGCATGGACGCTCGCACAGTTCTGTGCGCGGCTGTCGAACTTGTCGATCGCCATAGCTGACGCAGCAAAGCCAAACACTAAAGTGATGGATAGTGTGGTTCTCCACATATGCCCCTCCGGATCTTTTCTGGCGCTTTGATCCCGGTGGTCGGGAAAGTGCGGACCACACGGCAGGATTGCCCGCGACAGCACGCCGCGCAGCCAATCTACACGAATAGGGCTTCGGGTCGCTCCGCTTCTTATCTTCAAATCGAAAGACTATGCTCCCGATTTGTGGGATGCAAATGCCCTGAGACTTATGGAGCAGTCCCAAGTCGCCTGTCCGCCAGTCCGAGTATGGGGCGTAGAGACGCGCCAGCGTCAGGATTGCGAGCTGCGGAGCGTGGTCGCTCCGGCAGCTCGCTCGATCCCATGCCTCGTGTCGTATCTTAAGCCGATGCTGGTGAGTTTACAGTGCCATAGGCATGGCCAACGATTCTGGGAATCGATGCCGTGCCGAATGGTCGAAAATGCGGAGGCAGGATCATGTCGACGGCGGTTACGCCGATCCTCGCTTTGAGCATTTGGATTGCGGCTTCGATATCGTCGTGCGGTAGAGCCACGATGAACTCCTCGCCGTACTGCCACCATTGCATCTCAAGAAGTCTCGAGACAGTTTCCTTCTCAAAACGATATCGGATGTGCCTTGCCGGAACTCCTCCGACGATCTCGTAAGGTTCGACATCTTTTGTCACGACTGCGCCCGCACCGATTATTGCGCCATCCCCGATGGTAAGGCCGCCCATGATCACGACATTGTCGCCGATCCACACGTCGTTGCCGATAGTGAGTGCCATCTCCCCGTCAGGATAGGGTCTTGAATAAGTGTTTTCTTCCGGACTCCAAAACAGAGGGTGAGACGACAACCAGTTCGTCGGATGGCGCGCCGCATTTAGAGTGCATCTACGCCCAATTGAACAATAGCGACCTATCGTCGTGTGGCTGCGGATCATCGTTTCATTCGCGTATGATCGGTAACCGACTTTCACCTGCGGAAAGATGTTGCAATGATTTAGTTTGACGTGATCTTCAACCAAGATGCTCATTTTTCGCCCCCAACTTAAGCCCCGTTGCAATCATTAGATGATTTTCGCGATTCGCTAACCACAAAATAGTGGGGATAAAAGTAACATTTGACGCGATTTGGCATCGACTGCGGGCAGGCGGGATATCGGCCATAGACTATTGCCCCGCCCTAGTGGAGCGGTGAGGAGGCCGCAGCGAGGTAAGCCGTCCAGGTGGCTGCCTTCAGCTCATTGTTCAGAAAATGTCTGTTCCTGCGCTGCAACGCTAGCGAGCGCTGCCGACTGCGAGTTCGCAGCCGGATGTCTCTCGTCGTCGTTTTGGGCGATCGGCGATCAGCCTGTCGATATTCCTGCGAACATGGCTGAACCTTGCCTATTCCTTGAACCAGAGCGCGACGCCATTGGCGGCGTCTGCATCAATGAGCAGACCGCCTTCGAAGGGCTGGGGTGAAAAACCTCCGAGCGCCAGAGCATCCGCTGCGGTCTTCAATGAGCGGACTTTCAGCCCGAGTGCCACCTTGCGCTCATTGCCCGCAAAGCCCTGCGGAATGGCCTGGCCGAAGCGGGTGAGGGCGCTTGCCTCGGATATGAGATGGATGGTCACAATACCCGCCTGGATCGAGATTCCGCCCTCGTGGATTTGCGGAGTGGCTGCCGATGGAAATCCGTCGAGCAGTTCGGTGATGGTTTGAGGCGCGCGGCTGACGATGAAGACGTCGCTGATGTTCAAAACACCATTTGGGTGGTTCTGATCAACCGGACGCCAGACGAGTTCCGGCGTATTGTGCTGGCAGAAGAAGAAGCGGCCGTTCGAAATCGTGTCTCCGCCAATCTGAAAGGTACGAAAGCTTGCCGGCTTTTGCTCGCCATCCACGTTGACGGGGCGCGAGAAATCTCTCCAATCCGTCACCGGTTTGTTGGCGGCCGCCAGTTCGCCTTGCAGGGCAGCGGCATCGGTGGTGCGAAAGGCTAGCCCGTTCAGTCCGACCGGATAGGACCAGAGATCGGCCCTCTTCTTGTCGCCCTCCGGTGGGAAGCCAAGCAGCTCGATGTAGTTGTCGGCGAAGACGGCGAGATGGTTGATGGAGCCGAGCGTGTGATAGCCCCGGGGCGTCAGCGCGAATCCGAGTTTGCGATAGAGCTCCGCAGCGGTGTCGAGCTGGTCGAGTACGCCGATGACCGCGTGATCGAGGACGAGGGGCTGGGCCGTAACGGACATGAATGGAGTCTCCAGGATTAGATCTGTTAGATGGCCGCGAGGGGGGCATCTCAATGTGAGGTGGGGATCAGTATCTCTGATCAATGGCGGTGCCTGAAGCGGCGCGACGAGATCGCCGTGGAGAGCTCGGCACATTTCGATTGGAGCTCTTTCTCTGTGCCATCTTCGAAATGGTCGTCGAGAAACAGCGAGCGGAACTCGCGAAGAAGCAGCCTCGTTTCAAGGTCGTCGCGCTCGGCGGAGAGACGAAAGAAATGGCGTAGCCTGCCCATCATTTCCCTCCATTCAAGCTGCGTGATGAACGCTTGCGCGTGAAGTGGACATCAGTTTATGGATCGCGCGCAGCACGTCCGATGAGGACGCAAAATGCTGGCCATCGAGCTCATGCACATGAAATTTCACGGCGATGAATTTCAACGAGTCCCTATCGGGAACTACGATGCCGACAGGCACGCCGGCATATTCGATCACCTGTTTCGCCATTGGGGTCACCCGATCCTGTCAGCCCCCTTTGCCGGGCATGTTCGACAAAGGGTAGGGTCTTTAGTCTATTAATTTAGTAGACTATATAATATGCTGTTATGGATGACCATTCCGGTTGATACCAAACGAACCCGGCAATCGTAGAAAAGAATTCCATATCTTATCGAGTTTTATCTTTTGAAAGGCCTGCGCGAATTGGGCGTTGGCGTATCCGCGGTTTGGTGTCTGTGCTCCCAGGCGCATCTCTTCCCCGATCTCAAAAGACCGATCGATCGTCGCCTGTGTCAGGCCGGTATTTTCCAAGTTCTCGCGGAATATTAGACATATATGTCGGATATCGGCGCAAATTCGGTCACTCTATCTGTCGCGTTCGAAGCCAGGCGGATGCATTGTGAGTGCAGTCAACGCGACTAGCGTTTCGTTCCTCCCTGTTGCGCTGCGTTGGCTGTTCCCTCTGGAGGTTTTTGACCTTCAAACTTTGAAGGGCTCCGGCTGTGCCGAGAGCCCTTTCTTTTTCTTCCCCGATCCTGGCGATCAAAATTTTCATGGATGGTCGTATATCGGCAATATTCTTTGCCTTACGTCGCCATAAAGTCTATAAATTTTATCGACTACTCAATCGTCCGACGGTTATAAATTGGACATTCGTTGTGGATCCAGCCGGAGCCGACAACGAGTTGAATTGATGGTCAAAGGGCGAAACAGCAATGACAACCTTGAATGAATATCTCGGGCAGAAGCGCGCAGCTCTGCTTAACCGGCGCGCGCGCGTAAAATCGGGAGAAGTGGGCGCTGTTACCTTGAAAGCGAGCGCCAGCGCCGAGGGTCGCAGCGGTGTGCGCCGGATCAGAATTCGGGATTTCCAGGTTATCTCGGACAGCCCGCCCGATTTTGCCGGCTATAATCTGGGCCCGTCGTCGCCCGAATTGTTACTCGGCGCTCTTTCGAGCTGTTTGACCCATACCTATCTGATCCATGCTTCCGACCAGGGCGTGCCGCTCGAATCGCTTCACGCGGAAGTCTCTGCGACCATCGATGGTCGTGCCGGGGCGGAGGGACATGAGGATGTGCCCGTCTATCCCCAGGACATCAGCTATCAGGTCACGCTTGTATCTCCGGCAAGCGGCGAGGAGATCGCCCGACTGCAGGCGACCGTGGAGAAGCTGTGCCCGATCCTCAATCTTCTGAAACGTGGAAACGAGGTGCGTGGCCAGGTCGACCATCAGCAACCTGGCCAGTCGGCAACAAGCGCCTGACTATGACGACTGGCCCACACGTTGGCGCAGCGCATAGTTCTGCAATCCTGCCTTCAGGAAGAGATGCCATGGCCGACTCTCATATCGTTCGTCATCTGAGCGAGCGAAAATCCGTTCCCGCCGTGGAGTGGCCAACACTATTCCTGCTGGTTGGCTGTCATCTCATCTGGTTGATGATCGGCGTGTTCCTGTATCCGGTCTTGCCGAACGTATCGCTCATCCTGCTGGGTATCTGTATTGCCTTTCATTCCTCCCTGCAGCACGAGGTCCTTCACGGTCACCCCTTCCGCAACGAACGCTTGAACGAGCTGCTGGTCTTTCTGCCGATCGGACTTTTCTATCCCTACCGAAGTTACCGGGACACGCATCTTCAACACCATACCGACGAGCGCCTGACGGACCCTTATGACGATCCCGAAAGCTATTATCGCACCCTTGGCGATTGGCTGAACCTGCCCAGAGCCTTTCAGTTTCTCCTTACCATCAACAACACGCTGATAGGCCGAATGCTTCTCGGACCGCCGCTCAACGTCATTGGCTTTACCATCAGCGAATGGCGTCTGATTGCCGCCGGTGACAAGCAAAAAAGAACGGCTTGGATCCTGCATTTTATCGGTCTCGTGCCGGTGGGGCTCGCCATACATTTTCTCTTTGCCATGCCGATCTGGTTCTATGCGCTGACGGTCGGATACCTCGGACTGGCACTCGTTGCGATCCGCTCCTACTGCGAGCATCAGTGGTCGGAAGATCCGGATGGCCGCACCATCATCGTCGAGCGCTCTCTTCTTGCGCCGCTATTTCTGTACAACAACCTCCACATCGTTCATCACAAGTTGCCGTGGGTGCCGTGGTATCGCCTGCCGGAACTCTATGAGACGACGCGCGAGGAGTGGCAGCGCGTCAATGGCGGCTATGTCTTCCCGAGCTATCTGGCTATTCTGCGCGCCTATGCCCTGAAACCGAAGGAGCAAGTGGCCCATCCCGTGCTGCACCGGGAGGTGCTGCTGGATCGCGCGGTCATTCCGCAGGCTTTGGAGAAACTGGAAAGCCAAATCTCGTAGAGAGATGACACCTGTTAAGTTTTTTCTTTGTTCTGACGCTTATTTTATGAAAGCCGCTATCAATGCTTCTCGCCAGCCTTGCCATGTATGCCAGTCCACCGGCCCTCGAGGAGGCAACCGATCTTCTATGGGCGTACATCCGGGACGAGCTGCGCGCCGCCGGACTGCGACACGTACCCGACAGGCTTGATAAGCTGGTGCAGCACGATGATGCCTGGCTTCAGCCGAACCTGCTGCTATCCCAGACTTGCGGCTACCCCTATGTACTGCGGCTTCGCGGCCATGTTCGTCTGGTCGCGACACCGGAGTATGATTATCCGGGCTGCGTCGGCCCTCTCAAATGCAGCTTTGTCGTCGTGCCGAAAGAATCCGGGTTTCAGACGCTTGCGGATTTGCGGGGCGCTCGCGCGGCGATCAATCATCCCGAAAGCAATTCCGGAACCAACTTCTTTCGTGCGCTCATTGCTCCTCACGCGGAAAATGGACGTTTCTTTTCCTCCGTTGTCGAGACGGGGAGCCACAATGCGAGCCTGAACTTCGTCAGCAGCGGGCTGGCTGACGTCGCCTCGATCGATTGCATAACCTATGGGAATATTCTGCGCTTCGAGCCCCGTTTGGTTGAGGGTGTCCGCATTATCGCGGAAACGCCGAAGGGGCCGGGACTACCCTACATCACGCGCGCGACGGCAACCGACGAGGAGCTTTCAATCTTGCGCGCGGTATTGGCGGCCGTCGCCGATGATCGCCGGCTGGATGAGGTGCGCGATATCCTATCGCTCAGAAAGTTCAGTGTGCTGGAAGATGCTGACTATCAGCCACTGCTGGACCTTGGGCGCGAAGCGGCTCGCATGGGTTATCCCGAGATTGCCTAGTTTCATCTTTCGCGTCGAAAGGAATGATCTATCCGATGCTATGGGCGTCGAGCGAAATGAAAATTGACAGACTTCACCTGAAATCCAACCTGAATAGGACGCCATTCAATGAACCAGTCGACAGTGCCCTTTCACACGAGCAATCGGGCTGATGTTATCGATCGGATAGAGGCCTATTTCCCCGAACTCGTTGCCATTCGCCATGATCTTCATGCACATCCGGAGATCGGCTTCGAAGAAGTGCGCACCTCTGCAATTGTCGCCGAAAAATTGGCATCCTGGGGCATCGAAGTGCATAGGGGCATTGGCAAGACCGGTGTCGTCGGTCGGCTTGTCGGCCGCCATCCCGGCAATCGCTCAGTCGGCCTGAGGGCAGATATGGATGCCTTGCCGATGCCAGAGGAAACGGGCCTGCCATATGCATCCGTCTATCCCGGCCGGTTTCACGGCTGCGGTCACGATATTCACACGACCATACTTTTAGGGGCCGCACGTTATCTCGCCGAAACCCGGGATTTTGCCGGGACGGTCATCTTCATCTTTCAGCCGGCCGAAGAGGGGCTCGGCGGCGCCCGTGCGATGATCCGCGACGGCCTTTTCGAACGGTTTCCCGTCGATGAGATCTACGGGCTGCATAACGCGACCCAATTGCCGCCCAACCACCTGCATGTCTCGGAAGGAACCGTTCTCGCCGGTGCGGACTTCTTCGACATAACCCTGCGCGGGAAGGGGGCTCACGGCGCCCATCCGGATGTCGGGCGCGATCCGATTCCTGCAATCGGCGAACTTATCCAGGCCTTGCAGACCATTGTCAGCCGAAATGTGCCGCCGACCGAGCCAGCCGTTCTGTCCGTCACCAAGATCGGTGGTGGTTCGGCCTACAACATCATTCCGGAAACCGCGACTATCGGCGGAACCATCCGCACTTTTTCGGATGAGATCCGGGGCCTTATTCGAAAAAGACTGACGAGCATCGCGCAGAATGTCGCCGCTGCTCATGATCTTGAGGCGGAAGTCGATATTAGGGACATTTTTTCGGTCTTGACCAATCACCGCGAGCACGTCGAGATCGTCGCGAATATCGGGCGTCAGGTGCTTGGGGATGATCAAGTGTCGACCGCTCCGCGGCGAGCTATGGGCAGCGAGGATTTTGCGGATTTCCTCCTGCACGCGCCCGGCGCCTTTTTTACGCTCGGGCACACCGGCACGGTTCCCGCTCACAATCCCGGCTTTGTCGTCGACGACGATATTCTGCCCGTTGGGGCGACATTGTTCGCCCGTCTTGTCGAAAGCCGGCTAAATGTCTCTTGAGATTTGGGTGAGGCAATGTGAGTTGCGCATTTCTCTGCGCTGACGGCTCGGCGCGTCCAGTTCCGGCAAGAGCTGCGCGAAATATGGCAGAAAGAGGACAAAATTTCTAAGGTTCCACACAAGTAGGGTGCAGAGTTCCTCGCGATCCAATGCACGTATCGGTAGTTTCCCGCATGATATAAATGACCGGAGACACGCATGATCCGCCTACTTGTTCTCGGCACCGCATTTGCCGCCCTTCTTGCCAGCCCGACATTGGCGCAGCAGCCGACGAAGCTGCTGAACGCCTCCTACGATGTTTCCCGCGAGCTCTTTGCCGCCGAGAACGAGGCTTTCATCAAGCAGCATCCCGGCGTCACCATCGATCAATCGCATGCCGGGACATCCAAGCAGGCTCGCTCGATCGTGGAGGGGCTGGAAGCTGACGTCGTGACCTTCAATCAGTCGACGGATATCGATTTCCTCGCCAAGAACGGGTTTGTGTCGAAGGACTGGACAAAGGCCTTCCCGAACAATGCGTCTCCGTTCTACTCCTTCCCGTCATTCCTCGTGCGTGCCGGCAATCCGAAGAACATCAAGGATTGGGGCGATCTTGCTCGTGACGATGTTCACGCCGTTTTCCCCAACCCGAAAACATCAGGCAATTCCCGCTATACCTACCTTGCCGCCTACGCCTGGGCGAAAGAGGCCTATAAGGGCGATCAGGGGAAGATCGAGGCCTACATCACCAAGATCTTCAACAATGTTCCCGTCTTCGATACGGGTGGCCGCGCTGCCACGACGACTTTCGTCGAGCGTGAGACGGGCGATGTGCTGATCACGTTCGAGGCCGAGACCCGCGGCATCGTCAAGCAATATGGCAAGGACAAGGTTGAAAGCGTCATACCATCGGTGAGCCTGCTCGCGGAGTTTCCGGTCGCGGTTGTCGACAAGGTTGCCAAGAAACACGGCACCGAGGCGCTTGCCAAGTCCTATCTGGACTTCCTTTACAGCGAAGAAGGACAGCGGATTGCCGCCGAGTTCGGCAATCGGGTCAACAACGAAAAAGTCGCCGCCGAGGTGAAGGGCCAATTCCCCGATATCCGCCTGGTCAAGGTGGATGATGTCTTCGGTGGCTGGGAAAAAGTCCAGAAGGAACACTTTGCCTCGGGCGGTACGCTCGACAAGCTTTATGGCAGCCGCTAACTCCTGATTGGAATTCGCTTTTGATATCGCCCGGCGGACTTCGGTCCTGCCGGGCTTTGCCATAAAAGGAAATAGCAGGTTGAGACGGAATATCCTTCCGGGATTGCCGCTGTCGCTCGGTGTCACCCTTTTCTATGTGGGGCTCATCGTCGTTCTGCCGCTGGCCGCGCTTGTCTTTAAAACGGGGAGCCTGGGCTTCGAGGACTATTGGCGTGTCGTTTCTTCCCCGCGCGCGCTTGCGAGCTATCGCGTTACGGTTTCTTCGGCTTTCGGGGCAACCATCTTCAATCTCTTCTTCGGCTTGGCGCTTGCCTGGGTGCTGACCCGCTATCGATTTCCCGGCAGACGCCTCCTCGATGCCATTGTCGATCTGCCTTTTGCACTGCCAACGGCCGTTGCCGGCATTTCGCTGACAGCCTTGTTTGCGCCCAATGGCTGGTTCGGCTCCCTGCTGAGCCAGATCGGTATCAAGGTCGCCTATACCCCGCTCGGCATTGCCATCGCCATGTGCTTTACGTCGCTGCCCTTCATCGTGCGGACGGTGCAGCCTGTCTTGGAAGATCTCGATCCGGCGCTGGAGGAGGCGGCACAATCGCTCGGTGGTTCCGACTGGGAGATTTTCCGCAAGGTGATCCTGCCGTTGCTGACGCCGGCGCTCCTTGCTGGCGTATCGCTTTCCTTTGCCCGCTGCCTCGGCGAATTCGGCGCGATCATCTTCATCGCCGGCAACCAGCCGATGTCGACGGAGATCACCTCGCTGCTGATTTTCATCCGGCTGGAAGAATATGACTACGTGGCCGCTGCCGCTATCGCCTCAGTGCTGCTCCTCGCTGCTTTCGTCATGCTCGCGGTCACCAACTGGCTGCAGGCGCGCGCGCTGCGTTACACGGTGAGGAACTGACCATGAGTGTCGCTCAAACCCGCCGAAAGCCGCCACGCGTCGGCGACCAGCCTGTTTTCCGGCGCAGCCTGATTGCCGTGGTGCTGATCCTTGCGGGTCTCCTCATTCTGGCACCGCTCATTGTCATCGCCGTCGAAGCCCTTTCCAAGGGCTGGCAGGTCTATGTTGCGGCGATCGTTCATCCCGATACCGTTAGCGCCATCATACTGACGGTGGTAACGGCGCTGATTGCCGTTCCCGTGAATACGGTCTTCGGCATCGCCGCCGCCTGGGCGATTACGAAATTCGATTTCTGGGGCAAGCGGCTTCTGCTTGTGGTGATCGAAATACCCTTCTCGGTGTCGCCGATCGTCGCGGGTGTCGCCTATCTCTTCGTCTATGGTTTGCAGGGCATACTGGGTCCAACCCTCGAAGATTATGGCATCAAGATCCTCTTCGCGGTTCCGGGCATTATCTTGGCCTCGATGTTCGTCACCGCGCCCTTCGTCGCACGCGAGTTGATCCCGCTCATGCAGGCGCAGGGCCGCGATCTTGAGGAGGCTGCGACTTCGCTTGGGGCTTCCGGCTGGCGTACCTTTTTCGCGATCACTCTGCCGAACATAAAATGGGCGCTGCTTTACGGCGTCGTGCTCTGCAATGCTCGCGTCATGGGGGAGTTCGGTGCGGTCTCGGTCGTGTCGGGCAATATTCGCGGCGAGACCAACACATTGCCGCTGCACATCGAATTGCTCTACCATGATTATCAGGCGGCAGGCGCCTTCGCCGTCGCCTCCATCCTCGCAATCATCGCCGTCTTCACCATCATTGCCAAGGTAGCGCTGGAGCGTCAGGGCGCCGGCCGCGCCCGCGCCGCCGTCAATTCCGCAGAGAAAGCATCATGAAAATTCGCCTCGAGCATGTTGTCAAAACCTTCGAGACCTTTCGGGCAGTGCGGGATGTATCGCTGACGATCGAAAGCGGCGAGCTCGTCGCATTGCTCGGGCCGTCCGGCTCCGGCAAGACGACGATCCTGCGCATGGTCGCCGGCCTGGAATATGCTGACGGAGGCCATATCTATTTCGGTGAGCAGGATGCGACCGACATTCCGGTCCGCGACCGCGGCGTCGGTTTCGTGTTCCAACACTACGCGCTCTTCCCACATATGACGATCGCGCAGAACATCGCCTTCGGACTGAAGGTCTCGAAGGTGAAGCGCGAAAAGGCAGCTGTGGACGCGCGGGTTGCCGAGCTCCTGCGTCTGGTGCGGCTCGACGGACTTGCCGAACGCTTTCCGGCGCAAATTTCCGGCGGCCAGCGGCAGCGTGTAGCGCTTGCCCGCGCTCTGGCTGTCGACCCCAAGGTTCTGCTGCTCGACGAGCCGTTTGGCGCACTTGATGCCAATGTTCGCCGCGATCTTCGTCGCTGGCTGCGGGAGATCCATTCCGAACTCGGGATCACGACGCTGTTCGTGACGCATGATCAGGAGGAAGCGCTTGATCTCGCCGACCGGGTCGTTGTTTTGAAAGACGGCCAGATCGTTCAGCAGGGTACGCCTGGAGAGGTCTGCCGGGACCCGAAATCGGCTTTCGTCATGCGCTTCCTGGGCGATACCAATGTCATTGCCGCGGAAGTGCGGGACGGCGAGGCCCACGTTGGCGACGTAGCGATTGCAGCCTCTGGCCTGCCCAACGGCAAGGCGGAGATCCACGCTCGCCCTGCCGATCTGATCTGGTCCGACGAAGGACCGGGGATTCCGGCCCATGTTGGCCGGGTTCTCGATCGCGTCGATGGACGCCGCGTCCTGGTGACGACCGGGAACGGGGAACAGCTGGAATTCGACGTCGAGCCGGAGAGGGCGGTCGAAGCCGGCGAGGATGGTTTTGTCCAATTTCGAAGGGCCAAAGTTTTCCCGGCATAGGGCGGTCACATTGGCTTGGGGGCTGGCCCGAACAGCGTGGCGTCCTAAATTATAGGGTCATGTGGTCCGCGAAGACGGAGAAGGACGTTCAATGATCTATGACGCCGTGATCGCGGGTTCGGGTTTCTCTGCGATCGCGACTGTCTGCAATCTCATTGAACTCCTGCCCGCTTCCGCCTCGATTGCCATTGTCGGCGACGATCCCGGCTTTGGGCGTGGAACGGCCTATCGCACCGAGCTCTATCTGCACCGGTTAAACGTGCCGGCTGGCCGCATGAGCCTCTATCCGGACAGGCCGGACAATTTCGTTGAATGGTTGCGTGAGCGCAAACGGCCTCTCGGAGCCGGCGATTTCGCGTCGCGTCAGGACTATGGCCTCTATATTCGCGATAGTCTGGCGGAGCTTCTGCGCCACAAGAAGCCGCGTTGCCGGGTCGATTTCATCAAAGCGAAGGCAACTGGTTGTGTCGAGCGCTACGGGACGGTGATCGGCTTTCTGCTGGATAATGGCAATGAGATCGCGGGCCGGAATATCGTTCTTTGTCTCGGCGTCGGAAATGCCAAATTGCCCATCGATCTCTCGGCATTGCCGCCGTGCGCGCAGGCGCATGTCGTCAAAAATCCGTGGCGGCTCTCCTGGTTGAGACGTGTGGAGGCGACCGACAGGGTTTGCATTCTTGGCTCCGGCCTCACCATGATCGACCAGGTCCTGGCCCTGTCGGCGCATGGGTTCACCGGAAAAGTCACGGTGCTATCGCGCCGTGGTCTCGCGCCACTCGATCACATCAAGGCACCAAAGCCGGCAATGGAAATCGACGTTGCTGCGCTGCCAACGCGGATGAGCGAGCTTCTGCATGCTCTGCGTCGAGCAGCGCGGGTCTCCGGCGATTGGCGGAGCGTCATGGATGGGTTGCGCCCGAAGAGCCAGGCGCTTTGGCTGGGATTGCCTGAAGTCGAGCGGCGGCGGTTTCTGCGCCATGCATTGCCGTGGTGGAATATTCATCGCCATCGCGTCGCGCCCGATGTTTTCGGGAAGTTCGACTCGATGATAAGAAGCAGGCAGGTCTCGATCCGCGCCGGCTATCTGCTTGATGTCGAGGGCTCCAATGGTCTGACGCTGCGCTATCGTCCGAGAGGACGAAGCTATATCTCGTCGCTTGAGGCGGATTGGGTCGTCAATTGTACCGGCATGGAACGGGCAGGTATCTCGCATTCCCCGCTGTTGCGCGAGATGCAGCATCAGGGACTGATCGCGGCCGATCCGTTGAACCTTGGGATCACTGTCGATGCCCAATCGCGTATTCCGCGCACGACAAGCGGCGGCCACGCCATCTATGCCGTGGGCGCGCTGACAGCCGGCCAATTCTGGGAGATTACCACCGTACCGGATATTCGTGTACAAGCCAGAAATGTCGGGCAGGCGATTGCCGGCAGTGTTGAGTGAAACCTTTGAGGCTTTCAGAAGAGGCACCTCGAGGCAATCATCGCAACACGGCAGCATTTGCCCCATCTTTGAAGGGGTAGGGCAGGCCGTAACGGTCCCGAATTGTCTTGCCTTCATAGGCCGTCCTGTAGACGCCTCGCTCCTGAAGGATCGGGATGACCTTGTCGACAAACTCCTCGATATCATCAGGCGCGCGCGGTGGCTGCAGCGTGTAGCCGTCGACCGTACCATCGGCCCAGAGATCGATAATGGCATCGGCGACCTCATCAGGCGTGCCCAGCACCAGCCGGTGATGGCCTTCGGAACGGCGCACGGCCTGACGCGCCGTTAGCTTTTCATGAGCGAGTAGATCGGACAGGCCGAGGCCCATTCCGACAGCCTGGATGCGGTTGGGATCGGGGATGAAACGTTCGGCCTCCAGAACGGCGTCGGGATCGAAATCATGCGGATCGATGCCGTTGTCTTTGACAAAGCGGGCGAGCAGTCCCTCTTCCGAGCCCGCTCCGCTGAAAAGCTCGTGCTTGCGCAGCGCCTCGGCCCGCGTTTCCCCCAGGATTGCGACAAGACCCGGGACGATACGGATCCCGGCGGGATCTCGTCCAAGCTCGGTGGCGCGATTTTTGACTTTCTTGCCGAAAGCCTGGCCTGCTGCGCGCGAGAGAATGTTGCAATAGATGATCTCGCCATGCCGGGCGGCAAGTTCGATGCCGCCTTCGGAAGCACCTGCCTGCGCGATGACGGGATGGCCCTGAGGGCCGACCGGGACATTGAGTGGTCCCTTCACCGTGAAATAGTCACCCGCATGGTCGATTGCCTGTGCGCTTGCCGCATCCCAGAAGCGGTTTTCGGGGATATCGCCTTCGCGTGCAGGGTCCCAGCTCGACCAGAGCTGTTTGGCGACATCGAGGAATTCGGATGCTTTCGCATAGCGCTCATTGCGCGGCGGCAATGGCTCTGCTCCGAAGTTGGCGGCGACATTAGGGTTGAAGGACGAGACGATGTTGATGATCAGACGACCGCCGGAAATGATGTCCGTCGACTGGGTGCGCCGGGCAAGGTTATAGGGCGAATTATAGGTGGATGACATGGTTGCGACGAAACCGATGTCGGGCACTTGCGCGGCCAGGGCCGTGCACAGGATCAGGGGATCGATCGTGTGGAAGGGGCGACCGTTCGGGTCGGTCATCAATGCGGGGTGGTCCGAGAAGAACACCGCGTCGAACAACCCTTTGTGCGCCAGCTGGGTCAGCCGCCGATAATAGCCGGGATCGTTGATGTCATGCCGGGTGCCGGTGCGATACCGCCAGGCATTGCCGAGATATCCTGTTGTGTTGATGCCGACATTGAGATTGAGCTGTCGTTTCGAAGTTGTCATGCGGCTGGGCTTTCGTTCTGGAAGGCCATGCACGCTAGTTCGTAACATCAATTCCCTACAGAATTTATAGACTAATATTGCCGGAGCAGAAGGAATTAACTTCCAGCCTTTCGATGGGAGGGAGCATGGCGCGGAGCCCTTCCGGCCTTCATGCAAATATCTTGCACCGCGCGAAGCATTACTTTCGCTATGCGCGAGAAAAACTGCCTTTGGATTTCGGATTTTCCCAAGAATCCTGCAGGGAATGGGACGCTGCGCCCAAAGCCCACGCCAATCCATCGGAGCAAAGCCTATGTCGATCAATCGCCGCCAATTCCACCAATTGCTGCTGCTCGGGGGCGCCGGTCTGGCGTTCGGCATTCCGCAACGCGCCGATGCTGCAGACATGCCGGTCAGTGGCGGAACCCTGAATTGGGCCTATTACCCCGACCCCACCGCGCTGATTGCCATCAACACCTCTTCAGGCACAGGCCAGGCGATCGGGCCGAAGGTGAATGAGGGGCTGCTTGATTTCGACTATGATCTCAATCCCACTCCGCTCCTGGCAACATCGTGGTCTGCAAGCACCGATGGCCTTCGCTATACGTTCGCGCTCCGCAAAGGCGTCAAATGGCATGATGGCAAGGATTTCACCTCTGAGGATGTCAAGTTCACGATTTTCCGCCTGAAGGAAGCGCATCCGCGTGGGCGCATCACCTATCAGAACGTCACCGCTGTCGAGACACCCGATCCACTGACGGCCGTCATCGTGCTTTCCAAGCCGGCGCCCTATCTGATCTCGGCGCTCGGCAGTTCGGAATCGCCGATCGTGCCGAAACATGTCTACGAGACCTTCAAGCCGACCGAGCAACCGACCCTCGCGCAGACGATCGGCACAGGTCCATTCATTCTCAAGGAATGGGTGCCCGGCAGCCATCTGATCTTCGATCGAAACCCGGATTACTGGGATGCTCCGAAGCCCTATCTCGACCGCGTCGTCCTGCGGGTCATTCTCGATCCGGCGGCGAGGGCGGCTGCACTGGAGACCGGCGAAATCGACATCGGGGCGAACCCGGTTCCTCTATCGGACATCGAGAGATTGAAGGCCAATGCCAATCTCGTCGTCGATACCACGACCTATGCCTATTCGGGGCCGCAGCAGCAGCTGTTCTTCAACTACGAGAACGAGATCCTGACGAAGAAGGATGTGCGTCTCGCCATCGCCCATGCCATCGATCTGCAGAAGCTCGTCGACATCGCCCTCTTCGGCTATGGCCAGGTCTCGCCAAGCCCGATCAGCACCGCCCTTCCGAAATGGTACGATCCGAGCATCAAGGCGCGCGAACCAGATCCCAAGCTTGCCAACAAGCTTCTGGACGATGCCGGCTATCCGCGCGGTGCCAACGGAACGCGCTTCAAGCTACGGCTCGCCTATAATTCGTTCCTGCAGCCTTCCTATGCCGATTTCATCAAGCAGTCGCTTGCCGTTGTCGGCATCGATGCCGAAATCCTGAAGCTCGATCTCGCAACCTTCCTGAAGACTGTCTACACCGATCGTGCCTGGGATCTGGTCATCGAATCCCTCTCCAACACCTTTGACCCGACGCTCGGGGTACAGCGCGCCTATTGGTCGAAGAACTTCAAGATCGGCCTGGTATTCTCCAATGCCAGCCATTACGCGAACCCGGAGGTCGACGCGCTGCTGGAGGCGGCCGCCACCGAGCCGGATGAAGCCAAGCGTCGCGAGATTTGGTACAAATTCCAGCATATCATCCACGACGACGTCGTGTCGGTTGACCTAGTCGCGGCAGGCGCGCAGATCGTCGCCAACAAGCGTGTGAAGAATTTTGCGCCGGGTGCGCAGGGGATCAACAACAGCTTCGGACAGATATGGCTTAGCCCGAGCGCCTAAGCGGTGGAACTAGGAGCCGGCTACGTTCAGCCGGCTCAACGCATTCCTCGCCGCGATCGTGCGGATCATGTGACTTTGTGGGGCATGGGAGCGGGCGGTGATCGCATCGCGATGATGGCGCTCGAGCTGGAAGTCTCGATTGAGGCCTGGATTGCCGGCAAGATCGAGCGCCAGACTGGTGATGGCAACGGCATTGTCGATTACCACATGACGCACGTTCATGCCGTCCATTCCCACCGGCCTGCCGGCATCGACATCCTCTCCGAGCGATCGCAGCAACCGCGCATTGGTCGCTAGCCGCACCTCTATGTCGCCAAGCCCATCCTGGATGCGCGGCACCGTGGCAATGGGTGCACCAAGGCTGGCTGGCGCGTGATGGCTGACGAAGCTGATCAGACGGTCGCGCGCCGACCTCGCCACGCCGTGATAGACGGCGCCGATCAGGCCGAAGAAGAAGGCGGTCGCATGCTCGTCGCGCCGGATCGGCTCGCTCGCCGGTTGCGCTTCGATGAGGTCATCCAACGGGATCGACACGTCATCGAGGATGATATCATCGCTAGCAGTGGCATGCATGCCAGCGGCGTTCCAGCTCTTCTGAACGCGAAGCCCCGGAGCGTCCGTTGGCACCAGAAACGAAGCGCGGCGCGGCTGTTCTTCGTCGGTCAGGGCGAGAAGTGATACCCACTTCAAGACGGGGATACCGGTGACGTAGCTCTTATGGCCTGAGATGCGCCAGCGATGGCCATCGCGGCGCGCGATCGTTTCGGGGAGGGCGCCATGGGCAGGGGAGCCGATACGCGGCTCGGCCTGCGCATTGTTGATCAGCGCGACCCCGCGCTGGTTGGCTGAAAGCACTCTTTGCGCAAGATGCGCGGGCCATTCGCCGAAGCGCCGGATGGTAAAATGCGAGTTGTAGTGCATGGCAAGGACGAGCGCGGTCGAGGGCTCACCGCGGGCGATCTCGCTGATAACGGCCTGGGCTGCGGTCAGGCCCTCGCCAAGCCCGCCGTATTCCCGTGCGCTCACCAGTCCCAAAAGACCGGCCTCGAAAAGCCTGTCGAAGTTTTCGAACGGAAATTCACCGGTCTCATCGTGATGGGCGGCTGTCGTTGAAAAATCCTCGGCAAGGCACCTCGCCCTGCCGATCACATGATGAAACTCTTCGGTCATATCGGTCGTGTCGCCTCTCGTCAGGCGACTGCGCGAGCCGCAAAGCCATCGATATGCCGGCGGTCCACCCAATCCGCGATGTCGAAATCCGCGGCCAGAAAGCCGAAGTCGCGCAGGAAGTTCTTGTAGTGCTCCACGGCGTCGACAAGCGCCGGCTCCAGTCCAAGGCCCAGATGTCGATGAACCTCCGGGCCATTGGCGGCAAGAACCTGCTCTTCTGTCGCGCCGGATTCGCGCGCCACGAAACGTCGGGTTTCTTCGGGATGAGCCTGCGCCCAGGCGCTCGCCTTGAAGATCGCCTCGATGAGCTTGCGAACGAGATCGGGACGCTCCTCGGCAAGCAGTTCATCCACGGTCAGCACGCGCGGTGAGCCGGAATTGATGCGGATCTTCGGATCGGGATGAAAGCCGAACTCGGCAACCTGAACGGCGCCGATGAGATTGGCGACATTGATGCCAGCCGTTCCCTTGACGTAAATCGCATCCACCTCGCCACGCAGAAGAGCGGCAATCTCCTCGCCGTAGGCCTGCCGTCGTTTCAGGCCGAAGAGCGATGGTCCCTCCTGGCTCGCAAGCACGGAATCGGCAAGCGCTATCTCGACGACCTCCACGTCCGTCTGAGACAGGCCTTCGAGCGATAGCGCCGAGATCAGGCCTTTCAGCGCGGTTGCGCGCATGAAATCGACGATCCCTTCCGGACGGCGAGCGATGCCGAAGCGGCGGCCTTTCAGGTCCTTCGTCGTCTTGATCCCGGTTTCGGGCAGGGTGATGATTGCCTGAAACTCGTCCGTCCAGGTGATGCCGACAAGGCGCGTGCGGCGGCCTTCCGAGCGGGCGCGAATGGGTGGCACGTTACCGCCATGGCGGAAGGACCAGTCGAGCGTATGGTTGAAATGGCTCTGGCGGATATTGCGGTCGGGTGAATCGATGATCGATTTCAACGTCACACCCTCGGCGCGGAAGCCCTCTTCGAGATAGCCGAGCTGAGCCGCGAGACCGACGGGTGTCGGCACAGGGCAGCGTGTGTACCAGATTTCGGAAATGGCATTGCTGGTCATAATCGTCCCTTTCAGTTGCGCAAGCCGGCCTGTTTCATCAGCGGCAGCACGTCGCTGCCGAAGAATTCCAGATCGTCGCGGAAATCGAAGAAGCTGAGCTGAAGGCCGTCGACGCCGGCGGCTTTCAATTTGACGAATTGATCGACCACCTGCTCCGGCGAGCCGATGACGCGGATATTGCCGCCGATGAAGCGATAGGGGTCTTGCGTGTCGCGGCCCTTCCAGGCGTGCGCATCGGAGCTTAACGACTGGAAACCCTGCGGCGAGCGCTGGTCACCATGAGCAACGATGCGGTCGGCCAGTTCCCAGGCCTCCTTCTCGGTTGGCCGACAGATGACCATCGGGTTCAGGAGCGTGCGCACAGTGCGGCCGATATCGGTGGCTGCATCCTTCACTCTCTTCGTGTGGGCGGGCAGGGAGGCAAGCGCGCTGTCGATATCGGCGCCCGTCGGGCTGGTGATGAAGACGATGTCCGAATAGCGGGCGGCAAAGGCGATGCCGGCATCCGAGCCGGTGGCGTTCACCAGGATAGGCCTGCCGAAATTCGGCTTCGGCGTGACAAAGCCGCCGCCGAGTTTCCAGCTGCTCTGACCTTCGAAGGAGTAATTTTCGCTATCACCCCACAGGCGCTGCACGACTTCGAGGAATTCCGCCGCCAGCTCATAGCGCTTGTCATGCTCGATGCGCGGCCAGCCGAACATTTCGTGTTCGACGGCCCTATGGCCGGTGACGACATTGATGCCCCAGCGGCCGCCGGTGATGTGATCGAGGGTGGCGCCGAACTTGGCAAGGTGCAGCGGGTGCCATGGCCCATAAAGGACATGCATGGTCGAAATCAGCATGATCTTCTTCGTGAGGCCCGCAAGGGCGGCCGTCGAGACGAAACTATCGAGCGCCTGTCCATCGAACACGCCACCGTAGCCGCCCTTCGGGAGCCATTGCGACAGCGCGAAGACCAGATCGAAGCCCAGCTCTTCCGCTCGCAAGGTCAGCGCCTTGTTGTAGTCGAAGCGCCAGTCGGTCGAGCGTTCAAGCGTCGACTGCGTCCAGCCGCCGGCCTGGATCGGCAGAAACAGGCCGAGCAGAACCGGTTGCGTCGCCAGAGCCTGCGACAGAGGACTGTCCGGAAAATCCGTCGGTGCGGGAAATTTCGGAAGCCCGACGATGGAGCCGGGCGCGTGTTGGATGGACATGGCGTTCGCTTGCTTTCGATGGTTCGAGCTTTGGCTGCTACCTTCAGGCGGAGGCGATATAGGCGTAGGCAAGGCTGCCGCCGACGCCCTCGCCACCCAGCGTGTGGTCGGCTATGCGCTTGTTGTAGATGGTCAATTCTGGCTGGCTGACGATGTCGATCGCCGGCAGATCCTCGACGAGGATCTGCTGGATCTCGCGCCATTGCTCGACACGCTTATTGGGATCGACTTCGATGGCGGCGGCCTCGAGCAGGGCATCGACCTTCGGATTGCTGTAGGCCGATCCATTCGAAAACGGCACGCCGGGCTTGAAGTTCTTGCTCCAATAAAGCCGCTGCACGCCGACCGTCGGGTCGAAGAGATTGCTCATTCCCTCGTAGGCAAAATCAAAATCGCGGTCGGTGTAGATGCGCTTGGTGTAGGTGGCGAAATCCTGGCTGCGCACGGTAACGTCGACGCCGACCTTGGCAAGCGCCTGGCGGATATATTCGGAGCCGCGGCTATAGGGTTCGCCGCTCGGCACGTAATCGAGACTGACGCGCAGGCGCACCCCATCCGAGCCGCGGGGATGGCCGGCTTCGTCGAGCAGCTTCTCGGCGGCGGCAAGATCGATTGGATAGGTCTTCAGATCGGCGACAAACCACTTCGTCAGATTGGGATTTATTGGCCCGGGGATCGGCTCGCCATAACCATAGTTGATGGTATTTCGGATCACCTTCCGATCGATGATGTGTGCGAAGGCCTGCCGTACCCGGATGTCCTTGAAGACCGGGCGTTCCAGATTGAATTCGATGCGGCTGACGCCGTTGGAATATTGGTAGCCGCGCGTTTCAAACGCCAGATTTGGCAGGTCCTTGAAACGTTCGAGATCGCTGAGAGGAACCGGTGTCGACGGCGCCAGATCGATTTCACCCGTCTCGATCGCGATGGACCGTGCGGCCGCATCCGGGATGAAGCGGACGATCAGCTGGTCGAGATAGGGCCGAGGCTGGTCCCAATAGTCGGGGTTGCGCTCGTAGACAATATGGCTGCCACGCACCCATTCCTTGAACTTGAACGGACCGGTGCCGACGGGCGCCAGATTGACCGGATTTTCGGCAATCTTTGTGCCTTCGTAAAGATGGCGCGGCACGATCGGGGATTCGGATGCGGCCAGGGCCGTGATCAGATAAGGCGCGGGCTTGGAGAGAACCAGGATCGCGGTCAGCGGATCGGGCGTCTCGATGTCGACAAGATTGAGGAAGGTGTTGCGTCCGCGTGGATGCACCTCCTTGAGGGTCTTGATCGAAAAGGCGACGTCATCGGAGGTAAACGGTTTGCCGTCATGCCATTTGACGCCATCGCGTAACTTGAACGTATAGCGTAACCCATCGGCGCTCACGCTCCATTGTGTGGCGAGCAATGGCTGCGGATTGAGATCGAAATCATAGGTCAGCAGTCCTTCGGTCGTCTTGGGCGAGACATAGACCGAGTTGAATGCCGTATGGGCGATCGTCGTCAGGACCGGCGGCTCCGCCGAGAGAAGGAAGACAGCCGTGCCACCGCGGGCCGGGGCGGCAAATGCCGGCAGACCGGCTGCGATGGTCGCGCCGAAGGCTGCGGAAGCAAGCAGAAGATTGCGGCGGGTGATTGCCGGAAATTTTGTCATCTGGGTCTGGCCTTGCAAAATGGGACCATCTTTTTGCGTTGGCGGTGGTCCCTGGTTTTATCTTCCCGAAGAAGTGGATCCTGTAGGGTTTTTTGTCTCGTCTCACCGGCAAATTGGAAGATTGACCTAGATACCGGATATTATGCGGTAAAAATTGCTAAAACATACGACAGAAAAGACAGTTTCTGGAAATATTTACCAATACTGATTTGACAAAAGCTACAGATTTAGTCAACTACTATTGCGATGCAGCGTCTACAAATTCCAAGGCGCCGCCCGGGAGTTGCGATGTCAGCTTACAAGCGCATAGGACGAACGATACGGCGAACGGCCATTCAGGCGGTGCCGACCGTGCTTGGTATTGTCATCCTCAATTTCTTCCTGTTGAAGCTGGCGCCGGGCGACGCGGCGGATGTCATGGCGGCGGAGGCGGGGTCGGCGACCGTGGAGACGATGGCCGCGCTGAGAGAACGTTTCGGCCTCGACAATCCAATCCTGGTGCAGCTTGCAAACTATCTGAACAATCTCGCCCATTTCAGCCTGGGCTTTTCGCCACGCTACGGCATGCCGGTGGCAGATCTCATCGGACAGCGCCTGCCGGGCACGCTTACCCTGATGCTGGTCGCGCTGGCCATAGCCATCGTGGTCGGCCTTTTCCTTGGATCCCTGATGGCGGTCTTCGCCGGCCGACTGCCCGATCGGCTGATCTCCATCATCTCGCTGCTGTTCTATTCGATCCCGGGGTTCTGGATCGGCCTGATGCTGATCCTGCTCTTCTCCGTCAAGCTTGGCTGGCTGCCGAGCGGAGGCGACAGTACCATCGGCTCGCGGTTGACGGGTGTGCCGGCGCTTCTCGATCGCGTCCGCTACATGATCCTGCCGGCGACATCCCTGGCGCTGTTCTATCTCGCTATCTACGCGAGATTGACGCGTGCAGCGATGCTGGAAGTCAGGTCGCAGGATTTTGTGCGCACGGCGCGGGCCAAGGGCGTCTCTCCCTTCGTGCTGACAACGCGCCACATGCTGCGCAATGCGCTGGTCCCGATCACCACCATGGCAGGCATGCATTTCGGCGGCATGCTGGGCGGCGCCGTCGTCGTGGAAACTGTCTATAGCTGGCCTGGTCTCGGGCGGCTTGCCTTCGAAGCGGTCATGGCCCGCGATTTCAGCGTCCTGCTTGGCATCCTGCTTCTCTCGTCGTTTCTCGTCATCATCGCCAATGCCGCGGTCGATCTTCTGCAGGCCTGGCTAGACCCCAGGATCGGAGCAAGCCGATGAAAGCACAGCAGCTTAAAATCTACTCCGGCTTGGAAAGTGAGATCAGCGCCAGCGCAGCGGAGTTGGAACCGAATTCTGCTCCTGTGGCGGGCAGTCGCTGGACGCATATTCACGCGCCCGATGCGCGCACGACAGCGGCGGCGGATGCGCGACGGCAGGGACGCGGCCGGGAGCTGAAGGTCTTCCTGTCAAATCCGAATGCGCTTTTCGGCATTGTCGTTCTGGCGATCATTGCTATCGCCGCACTGCTTGCGCCGGTGCTCTATCCCGGCGATCCGCTGGAAATGGTGGCGCGACCCTTCCTCTGGCCCGGTCAGAATGCCGCTTATCCGCTCGGTACGGATTCCATGGGACGAGACGTTCTTGCCGGCATCCTGCATGGCGCATGGATCTCGCTGACTGTTGGCATTGCCGCAACCTTGCTCGGGCTGGGTGTGGGCGTGACCGTTGGTGCACTCGCCGGCTATTTCGGTGGCCTGGTCGACGACCTTCTCGTCAAGCTCATCGAAATCTTCCAGACCATACCGAGCTTCGTGCTCCTCGTGGTGCTGGTCGCAATCGCACAGCCGACCACCACAACCGTCACCACCGCGATCGCTATCGTTAGCTGGCCGACCGTCGCCCGCCTGACGCGCGCCGAATTCCGGGCGATCCGGGAAAAGGACTATGTGCTTGCCGCCCGCAGCCTCGGCTTCGGGCATGCCCGTATCATTTTCCGCGAGATACTGCCGAATGCGCTGCCGCCGCTGATCGTCACCTCGTCGGTCATGGTCGCAAGCGCCATCCTGATGGAATCGGCTTTGTCCTTCATGGGGCTTGGCGACCCCAACCGCGTCTCCTGGGGGTCGATGATCGGTTCCGGGCGCGATGTCATCCGCACGGCCTGGTATCTGACCGCGCTCCCAGGCCTTGCCATCGTCTTTACGGTGCTTGCGCTCAACCTGATCGGCGATGGTCTCAATGATGCGCTTAATCCTCGTTTCTCGGAGGAGCGCTGATGTCGAGGCTTCTGGAGGTCCGCGATCTCTCCGTCGGATTTGGCAACGCCCAACCCGTCAAGGGTGTCAGCTTCACCGCCGCGCCGGGCGAGATGCTGGCGATCGTCGGCGAGTCCGGTTCGGGAAAATCACTAACGGCCTTGGGGCTGATGGGGCTGTTGCCGCGGCATGCCAAGACGGGTGGTGAGATCCACTTTGATGGGCGCGATCTGTTGAAATTGCCCGAGAAAGAACTGCGCGGCATTCGCGGGCGCGACATTGCCATGATCTTTCAGGAGCCGATGACCTCGCTCAATCCGGTCATGACGATTGGCGATCAGATCGTGGAAGTCCTGCGCATCCATGAGAAGCTCAATCGAAAGCAGGCTCGCCTGCGCGCCATCGAATTGCTCGATCTCGTCAGCATCCCCGATGCGGCAAAGCGGGTGGACGACTATCCGCATCAGCTTTCCGGCGGCATGCGCCAGCGCGTGATGATCGCCATCGCGGTTGCCTGCAGCCCGAGGCTGCTGATCGCCGACGAGGCGACAACGGCGCTCGATGTGACGATCCAGGCCCAGGTGTTGCAACTGCTCGATCGTCTGCGCAGCCAGCTGAACATGGCCGTCATCTTGATCACTCATGATCTCGGCATCGTCGCCCAATGGGCCGATCGGGTCGTTGTCATGTATGCCGGCCGCAAGATCGAGCAGGGCCTGCCGGACGTGCTCTTCGAAACGCCATACCACCCCTATACGCAAGGGCTGCTTGCGGCGTCGCCGCGCCTGAAGGCCGATTATCATTATCGCGATGGACCACTGACGGAAATTCAGGGTTCGATCGTATCGGCGGCGGCAGAGCTTGGTTGTGCGTTCCTTCCGCGCTGTCCGGTCGCGCGATCCGCCTGCGGTTCCTCTGTTCCGGCTTTGGTGCAGCTTTCGGCTGAACGTGAGGTTGCCTGTCCCTATGTTCCAGCCATTGCGGAGGCATCCTATGCCGCTTCTGTCCGTCGATAGGCTCTCGACGCATTATCCGGCGAGGGATGGAACCGTGCGCGCCGTGGATGACGTTTCGCTTGAGATCGTCGAGGGCGAGACGGTCGCGCTTGTCGGCGAATCCGGTTGCGGCAAGTCGACGCTCGGCAAATCGCTGATGCGTCTCGTCAACCCGACATCCGGTCAGGTGACCTTCAAGGGGCGTGATGTTGCCGCGCTGACGGGCAAGGAATTGCGGTCTGTTCGCCGGCATATCCAGATGATCTTTCAGGATCCGTTTGCCTCGCTCAATCCGCGCCAGACGATCCGGACCATCCTGACGTCGCTACTCGCCGTTCACGGAATCGGCGATCGCAAGAGCCGCGAAGCCATTGCGGCCTCGATGGTCGCCCATGTTGGTTTGCCGGCCGATTCGCTTAATCGCTACCCGCATGAATTTTCCGGCGGCCAGCGCCAGCGCATAGGTATTGCCCGGGCGCTGATCCTGCAGCCGGAACTGGTGATATGCGACGAGCCGGTCTCTGCGCTCGATCTCTCCATTCAGGCACAGATCCTCAATCTCCTGGTCGAGATGAAGTCGGAGCTTTCTCTCTCCTACCTGTTCATCTCTCACGATCTCTCTGTCGTGCGCTATTTCGCCGATCGTGTGCTCGTCATGTATCTCGGGCGCATCGTCGAGAGCGCTCCCACCGCAAAGCTCTGGAACGAGGCCAAGCATCCCTATACGCGGGCGCTTCTCGCCGCCGTGCCCGATCCGTCACGGCGCAAGCAGGCAGCGCCGATTACCGGCGATCTGCCGAGTCCTCACAATCCGCCTTCCGGCTGTCGTTTCCACACCCGCTGTCCGCTCGCGACCGACATCTGTCGGACTGATGACCCCACCTACACGCAATTTGGCGGCGGTCACACCGTCGCCTGCCATCACGCCCAATAGAACTGGAGAATAATCATGGTCGACTATCGCTATCTCGGACGCAGCGCATTGAAAGTGTCGCCGCTCAATCTCGGAACGATGATGTTCGGTGGTCCGACACCTGATGATGTTGCCTTCCGCATCATCGACAAGGCCCGTGAGCAGGGGATCAACTTCATCGACACAGCCGATGTCTATCACGACGGCAAGTCGGAAGAAGTGGTCGGTCGCGGCATCAAGGCACATCGGGATCACTGGGTTCTCGCGACAAAATTCGTCAACTCGCACACGAAAGGCCCGAACCTTGGCGGCCATTCCCGCAAATGGGTGATCGAGACTGTCGAGAATTCACTGCGCCGGCTCAACACCGACTATATCGATATTCTCTATTTCCACCGCGCCGTCTTCGATGCACCGCTGGAAGAGCCGGTGCGCGCCATTGCCGATCTTATCCGCGCTGGCAAGCTGCGTTATTTCGGCGTGTCGAATTTCCGAGGTTGGCGTATCGCCGAAATCTCCCATCTGGCCGATCAGCTTGGCATCGATCGCCCGGTCGCAAGCCAGCCGCTCTACAATATCGTCAACCGCACGGCCGAGGCCGAGCAGCTGCCGGCAGCCCATCACTACGGCCTTGGTGTCGTCTCCTATTCGCCGCTGGCGCGCGGCGTATTGACGGGCAAGTATGAGCCGGGTCAGGCGCCGGCCGCCGACACCCGCGCCGGCCGTGGCGACAAGCGAATTCTCGAAACCGAATGGCGCCCGGAATCGATCGCGATCGCCAAGGAGATCGCCGACCATGCCAAGGCCAAGGGCGTTACGCCCACCGAATTTGCGATCGCCTGGGTGCTCAACAACAGGCTGATTACCTCCGCCATTACCGGCCCTCGCACGGAGGAGCATTGGGATAGCTATATCCGCGCCCTCGCCGTGAAGCTCGACGCACAGGATGAAGCATTGGTCGACCGGCTGGTTACAACAGGCCATCCGTCGACGCCGGGCTTCAACGATCCGAGCCATCCCGTCGAAGGCCGTGTTCCCCTTAGCGGCGCTGCCGACGCGGAAAACGTCGTGCCGCTTGCGCGCGCCGTTGCCTGAATGATCGTGCCTCAGGCCCCACCTCGGTGGGGCTTGTTTCCTCCTGGCGCCGAAAGAGCCCCCATGCCGAACACAGCCTCATCCGCCATTCCAACCGCTCCCGCCGCGAATGATCGCGCGGCACTTCTGGCAAAGATACCCGATCTTGCAGCGGAGATCGCAAAGGAAGCGGCACGCCGTGACCTCGAACGTGAGCTGCCGCATGAGGCTTTTCGGTTGTTCAAGGAGGCCGGGCTCGGAGCCCTGCGTATCCCCGCAGCACTCGGCGGGCCAGGCGGCTCGGTGGTCGACTATATCGACATGATCATGGCGATCGGGGCTGCCGATTCCAACGTCGCCCATGCGCTGAGGAGCCACTTCAATTTCACCGAGGCCTTGCTGCTCAATCCCAACAGTGCGCTCGACCGCACTCAGCTTTCTCGCGTCTTGGCCGGCAAGCTCTTTGGCGGTGCCCATACCGAGCAGGGGACCAAACGCCCCGGTGATGTGACGGCGCGACTGACGAAATCAGGGGAAAGCTACAGGCTCAACGGCCGAAAATGGTATGCGACCGGCACCGCCTTTGCCGATTTTGCCTCGTTCAGCGCCAGGAATGATGAAGATCAGCTCGCGAGCGTGCTATTGCCCGTCGACCGCAAGGGCATCACCATCCTCGATGACTGGGACGGCATGGGGCAGCGCCTGACGGCGAGCGGCGGCGTCCTGCTGGAAGATGTCGAAGTCTTGCCGCATGAAATCTCGACGCGCGGTTTGAACACGCTGATCGGCCGTCATACATCGACGCTACGCCAACTTCACCTGGCCGCCTCGATGGCGGGTGCGGTTCGCGGGGTGCTAGCCGAGGGCACGGACTATGTGCGCAAACAGGCGCGCTCGGCCGCCCATAGCTTGGCCGAAACGGCCAATGCCGATCCCTTCGTGCAGAAGATATTGGGCGAGATCGCAGCCGGTTCCTTTGCCGTCGACACGCTGATCCGCGAAAGCGCTCGTGCGCTCGATCGGACGGCAGAAGCCTTCGCGGGCGACGACCCGCAAAGACTGGAGGCGGCGCTGATCGAAAGTGCGTTGACGACGGCGCGCACCCAGATCGTGGCATCACAGCTGGCGCTTGCGGCTGCGACCAATGTGTTCGAACTCGGCGGTGGCTCCGCAACATCGCGCCATCTCAATCTTGACCGGCACTGGCGCAATATCCGTACCGTGCTCAACCATAACCCGCTTCTGCACAAAGCGCGCGTGGTGGGCGACTATTACATCAACGGCACGACAACGCATCTGGAAGAAGGCAAGGTCTTCTAAGCCATGCACGCGGATTTACGCTCACACCATTCGATCGTCATCGTCGGTGGCGGTTTTGCCGGCGCGTTGACGGCGATAAAATTGCTCGACCGGACGGAGGTGCCATTATCGATCACCATCCTGGAACCCCGGGAGGAGCTTGGACGCGGCGTCGCCTACAGCACGACCGAGGCTGTCCATCTCGTCAACGGTCCGGCCGGCACATTTTCACTTCATCCGGAAGAGCCGGACCATCTGACGCGCTGGCTTGCCGACAATGCCTCGCGCTATGGCTGGACGCTGCCTGCGGATATCTCTGCGAGCTTTCCGCCGCGCCATCTCTTCGGCACTTATGTCCGTGACGAGCTTAGCCGCGCGAGCGCGCAGGCGCGTGCGGGGTCGACATTGCGGCACATCAGATCTTCGGCATCCGAACTCATTGCCGCGCCGCATAGGGTTCGTATGAAGACTGAGGATGGCGAACAGATCGAAGCGGACGAAGTGGTGCTCGCTCTTGGCGTGTTCCAGCCCGACCCCGCGCCGAGGGAAGCGCCTGTTGCAGGCCATACTGCTTTTGCTGCTTCACCCTGGGATGCGGCCGCACTCGACCGCCTTCGGGAGGCTGAAGAGATTCTTCTGATCGGCTCCAGCCTGTCGATGGTCGACGCGGTGGCCAGCATGGAGGCGCGGGGTTTTGGCGGCAAATATCATGTCATATCCCGTCGGGGCCAATTCATCGAAGACCGACGGGATGCCGAACCGGCGCGAGACTTCCTTGCCGAACAAGCATTTCCGACAACGGCACGCTCGTTGCTATCGATCGTCAAGTCGGAGCGTCGCGCGCTTGCCGCAGCCGGCAAGGACTGGCAAGGTCTCCCAATCGCCATCAGACCGCATATTCTGACGCTTTGGCAAAAGGTTGACGATGTCGAGCGCTTGCGCTTTGCCCGCCACCTTCGCGCTTTCTGGGATGTGACGGCGCATCGCGCGGCACCGGACAGCTACCGTGCCGTCACTCAGGCGATCGCCGAGGGCCGCCTCCGGCATCAGACGGCGAGATTGATCGCAATGAAGCCCGCCGGCCGCCGGATCTCGGCGACGTTGAAGAGCCGAACCGGTGTTGAAACGCGCTCTTTCGGCGGGGTCATCGATTGCCGTGGCCATCAGCTGCATGATTGGCGGCGCATTTCCGATCCCTTTGTCCGCAGCCTGCTCGAAAGCGGCGAAGTTAGGCCACACAGTACCGGCTTTGGCATCGATGCCACTGTTGACGGCGATATCATCTCCGAAGAGGGTCGTATTCATCGCAACATCAGCGCGATCGGCCATCCGCTGCGCGGCGTGGCCTGGGAATCGAGTTCGATCACGGAACAGCGTGCCCAGGCGATCGCGCTTGCCGACCGCATTTTGGGCAAGCTTACGCCGCTTGCCCTTGTTGCCTCTTAAAGCATGGCAATAAAAAAGGGGCGTATCATCGCCCCTTTATAATCGTCTGACAGGTAGTGCCTCAGCCTTCGCCTTCCTTGATGTAGACATCGGCGAAATTCGATTGCACGCCTTCAATGCCGGTGGTGTGATTCTTGACGCGCTTGTTGAAGACGGTGACGTTTTCGAGCGCGATCAGATTGATCACCGGAAGGTCGTCGGCAATGATCTTCTGGAAGTCGTTGAATTCCTGCTTGCGCTTCGCCTCGTCAACCTCGACGGATGCAGCCTCGAGCAGGCGATCGACCTCGGCGTTCTGGTAGTGGCTGGCATTGGAAAACGGCAACCCGATCTTGAAGTTCTTCGACCAGTAGACGCGCTGCACGCCAAGCGTCGGGTCAAACTGATTGCCGAGATATTCGGCGGTAAGATCGAAGGCGCGCTCGTTGTAGACCTTCTGGATATAGGTCGAAAAATCGTAGGAATCGATGCTGGCAATGATGCCGATGCGCGCAAGGTTTTGTTTCAAATATTCGGCGACGCGCTTGAAGCCTTCATTGTAGGAATTGTGGGTCAGACGAAGCGTGAAGCGGGTGCCGCTGCCATCGGGCTTGTAGCCTGCCTCGTCGAGCAATGTTTCGGCCGCCTTGAGATCGAAGGCATAGGGCTTGATAGAGGCGTCGGAATAATCAGGCAGGAAGGTGCTGATCGGCGTCGGAGAGACGTGGCCGTAGCCGTACCAGACCGTATTGAGAATAACGTCGAGATCAATCGCATGGGCGATCGCGCGTCGGACGCGGACATCTTTCAGATAGTCGTTGTCGAGATTGAGGATAAGCTGCGTCTGGTCACCCTTGGTCTCGTAGCCGCGGGAATCGATGCCGATGTTCGGCAGCGCCTTGATGCGCTCGAGATCGGCAAGCGGAATGGGATTATCGCCACCGAGATCGAATTCGCCGGTCTCGAAGCCTGCTGCGCGAGCGGCGCCATCGGGCACGAAACGCACGACGACCTGGTCGAGATAGGGCTTGCCCGTATCCCAATAATCTGGATTGCGTTCCAGGATGATATGGGAGCCGCGAACCCATTGCCGGAAGATGAAGGGGCCGGTGCCGATGGGGGCGCTGCCGTTCGGGTTGATCGGAACATCGGCGATCTTGACGCCTTCGTAGACATGTTTCGGCACGATGGGGGATTCTGCCGCATAGAGTGCTTTCAACAGGTAGGGTGCCGGTTTGGAGAGGCGGAAAATCGCCGTCAGATCGTCCGGCGTCTCCACTGCCGTGACATTGGCGAAGGTGCCACGTCCGCGGGGATGGACCTGCTTCAGAAGCTCGATCGAATAGGCCACATCGGCGGAGGTGAAGGGCTTGCCGTCATGCCATTTGACGTTCGCACGAAGTTTGAACGTATAGGTCAGCGCATCGGCGCTCACAGACCATTCAGTGGCCAGTTGCGGCTTCGCCTTGAAGTCGAAATCGTAGGTCAGCAATCCCTCGGTGATCTTCGGGCTGATCTTCTGTGTGCCGCCGGCTGTATGGGCGAGAGCGAGGATCGTCGGCGGTTCAGGCTCGACGATGAAATTGAGCGTACCGCCTCGCGGTGGCTGCGTCTCGGTGGCATGGGTTTTGAGAGATGGCAGCAGCATCGCGGCGGTGGACAGCAGCAGCAGTTGGTTGAAACGGCGGCGGTTGATGGTCATGTCGTGGTCCCTTGCTGAAGCTGAAGCATCCGCGATCGGATAGGTGGCGGAGAGACCGCCAGTTCCGAAAGCCCGACCATCTTCAGGGTGCGGGCGTGCAAAACGGAAGAATGTTTTTCTCACCCGTCGGCGAAGAAAAGCTTTTCACGCTCCGTCTTGTTGGCGCAGCTACGAGTCCTGTAATCTAGTAAAAATATAGACTATTTCTCGATTTTAGTTTTTGCTTCCGCTGCCTTGGTGCAGCATGGAAGAAAATGTTCGTCGTCTTTCAGACAAACGCAAAGCGCGTTCTCGTCTTTGATGGTCGGTTTGTGCTGCAATCGGCTCATGAACACTCCTGCCAGCACACGAAAAAAAACCATCCAGCCGACCTTGGCGCGCTTGCCGCCATTGACGTCGCTGCGCGCCTTCGTCGCCACCGCGCGGCACCTGAATTTTCTCGGTGCTGCCGATGAATTGCACGTCACCTCGGCGGCCGTCGGCCAGCAGATCCGGCTGCTGGAGGATTATCTCGGGCAGCCGCTTTTCCACCGGACACGCGGACAGCTGCAACTGACCACCGCCGGCCTTTCTCTGGTTCCCGGCCTGACGGATGCATTCGATGCCGTGTTGGCAACGATGACGCAGTTCGTCGCCAGCGATCACGATCTGCCCATCCGCGTTTCAGTGGCTCCGTCCTTTGCCAGCAAGTGGCTGATCCCGCGATTGAACGGTCTGAGACGCGCCGCACCGGGCCTGCAGGTTCTGGTCGACGCATCGACGCAGCTGAGCGATCTCAACACGGATGACACGGATTGCGCTATCCGTTACGGCAGCGGCGGCTATCCGGGTCTTGTGGTCGATCATCTCTTCTCCGAGTCCGTCGTGCCGATCTGCAATCCGGAGTTTGCAGAGCGGCACTGGCTCTGGAACGATCCGCAGGCGATCGAAGGTGTGCCGCTCCTGCATGAGGATGGCGCCGAGCATGATCAGTCATGCCCAGACTGGAACGCCTGGCTGCGCGCCGAGGGTCTTTCCTATCGGCCCTCGCAGGGTGGTTTCCGTCTCAATCAATCATCCCTCGTCATCGACGCGGCGCTGGCGGGGCAGGGGCTTGGCCTCGGGAAGGTGCGTCTGGCGGAAGCGGAGTTGAGGGCGGGACGATTGGTCAGTCCTTTCGGCAGCCCGCAGCCCGTCAGCTTTTCCTATTTCTTCGTGACGACGCCGGCCAAGGCACGGCTCGCGCGCGTGGAGTTGTTTCGTAATTGGCTTCAGGCCGAGACCAAGGCGCTGCGGGCAATCAGCGATGTCTTGCTGTGGAACTCACCCCGCAGGCTCGACATCGCCGCCGCCGAGTAGGGGGACTACTTCAGCTTGAAGCCGAGGCGCTGCGCCGCGGCGCCAAGCAGATGCCGGCCTTTCAGGGCCGCGACCGTGCCGATCCTGTTCTTTACCTGCTCGGTCCAGTCCAAAAGCGGCATGCCTTGCTCAGTCTGGAAGTCGCGCAAAACCGCGTTGTAGTGTTTCAGATCGTCCGGCCGCCGGCTGTCATCATAGCGCTCACGATGCAGAACGGTGGTCTGTGGCAGCCTCGGCTTAACTGCGGCCGGCACCGCCGGATCGGGATAGCCGACGGTCAGACCGAAGACTGGAAACACGCCCTCCGGCAATCCCAGCTCCTGCGCGACCACTTCCGGATCGTTGCGGATCGCGCCGATGTAGCAGGTGCCAAGGCCCTGCGATTCAAGCGCTACAACTGCGTTCTGCGCTGCAAGGGCTGCATCTATGACGGCAAGCAGGAAGCTCTCGACATAGTCCAGGCCCTCTGCCGGAGACCCTTGGTCCGTGGCAATGCCGCGCGGTCTTGAAAGGTCCGCGAGCCAGATCAGCAGCAGCGGTGCCTGCGTGATCTGCCGCTGTGTGCCGGCGACCGTATTCAGCGTCTCTTTACGCACCTCGTCTTCGACAGCAACGACGCTCCAGGCCTGCAGATTGGATGAGCTCGGAGCCGATTGCGCGGCAGCCACCGCAAGACGCACAGCACTTTCCGGGACCGCTTTTGGCAGATAGCTGCGGACGGTGCGATGCGACAGAAGCGTTTCGACGGTCTCGTTCCAGTCTGCACCAAGCTGTTGCTCAGCGTCGCGATAGCGCTCTTCGGCAAGGCTTGCCAGTCGATGTGGCGCGGAAACCTTGGCGGTCGCAAATGACGTCATGCTCTATTCTCCTTCATTCGGCGGCGATGGCGTATGGATTGGCGGGCCGGGCGAGACCCAGATGATCCCGCAAAGTCTGGCCGGTATAGGCTTGGCGGAAAAGACCGCGACGACGCAGGATCGGTACGACTTCGTCGACGAACACCTCCAGGCCATGCGGCAGCACATCCGGCATCAGGTTGAAGCCATCAGCGGCACCGGCGCGATACCATCTTTCTATGTCGTCAGCGACCGCCTCCGGCGTGCCGACGATGGTGCGGTGGCCGGTGCCGCCGTTCAATGCGCGGATCAGGCCGCGCACGGTCAGTCTCTCGCGTTGGGCAAGGGCAACGGTTGCCCGGAAGAAAGTGTGACCTCCGTCTGGTGGCAGCGGGATATCATCCGGCAGAGGCTCGTCCAGCCTTAGCCGCTTGGGATCAACCTGTAAGACTCCCGAGAGCCGTGCTAGGCTGTATTCCAGCGGGATGAGTTCACGCAACTCTTCCTGCCGCCGCTTCGCCTCAGCCTCCGTGCTACCGATGATCGTCGCGAGGCCGGCAAGGACCAGCAGGCTGTTGGGTGTGCGGCCATAGCGGGCCGCGCGTGCCCGCAAGTCCCGGGCATAGTCGAGGGCTTCCTCAAAGGACTGTGAGGCGGAAAAGACGGCTTCGGCATGTTGCGCTGCCAGCTCCCGGCCATCGTCGGAACCGCCCGCCTGGACGAGAACGGGATGGCCCTGCGGCGGGCGCGGAACATTGTGGGGGCCATGAACGGCAAAATGCTTACCGCGATGGGCGATGGGATGGACCTTGGCGGGATCGACGAAACGGCCGCTGGCGACATCGCCGATGAAGGCATCTTCCTCCCAGCTGTCCCAGAGCGCCTTCACCACGTCTGTGAACTCGGCAGCACGCTCATAGCGGCTCTGGTGTTCTACCGGTTTTTCCAGTCCAAAATTCCGGCTTTGCGAGAGGTCGGCGCTGGTGACGATGTTCCAGCCAACACGGCCGCCGCTTGCATGGTCGAGCGTCGCGAAACGGCGGGCGATATTGTAGGGCTCGTTGTAGGTGGTCGAAGCCGTGGCGATAAGGCCGATATGCTGTGTGTGGGCGGCCACGGAGGCCAGCACGATTGTTGGTTCCAGCGAGGTGAGCGGCCTGAAGTCGACCCGATCGGAGATGGCCGCCTGATCGGCGAGGAAGACCGCGTCGAAGGTGCCGCGCTCGGCAATGCGGGCAACGTTGATGTAGTGGTTGATATCGAAGGACGCGCGTGGGTCGCTTCCCTCCATTCGCCAGGCTGCCGGCGAGAAGCCGGAATGCAGGATGTTGATGTTGAGATGAAGCTCGCGTTTCTGGCTCACTGAAATATCCCCGGTTCCGGAAACTCGCCAGTCAAGAACCATGTGCCGACATTGCGGGTCTTGTATTCAGCCGGATTGTGAAGCGTGTGGATGCGCGCATTGCGCCAGAAGCGGTCGAACCCAAGTGGCCTCACGGCGGAGCGGGCGCCCATGACCTCGAAGATCTCGCTGGTGACGTCAAGAGCGACGCGGCCGGCCAATACATTGGCCGAGGCGACGGCAATCGCCGCTTCGCCACGGTCGTCTGCCGTCAGATACGGTCCCTTGGCGTAAACGGCATCGAGCGCCGCCAGGGCGCGGTCGGCGAGTGCGGTTGCCGCCTGTACCTTGATCCAGAGCTCGCCATATTGCCGTTTGATCCAGGGATCGTCCGAATGCCGTTCGACACCGGAATAGATCCAGGGCCGCGATTGCGTAATGGTATAGTCTCGGGCGGCAATCAGCGCGCCCTGCGCTGTGCCGACGAAGACATTGAGCAACACACTCTGCTGCTGCAAAGGGGCCAACAGGGTGATCGGATCCTGTGGTTGCTCGGGCAGGATCTCACCGGCATTGATGACAACGTCCTTGTAGAAGACACGACCACTTCCGGTCTGCCTCTGGCCGATCCCGTCCCAGTCATCAGCGATGGTAATGCCCTCTCGGTTCGCCGGTATATAGGCGAAGCTCCGCTGGTTGGTTTCTTCATCCTCCCAGGCGACCATCAGATAGTCGGCGACATGCGACCCGGAGGCGAATGGCCGGAAGCCATTGAGAATGACTCTGCCCTGATCACGCCGACCGAAAAGGCTCTTGGAAAAGCTGTTGGTCGTATTGCCCCAGAACCAGCGACCGGCGGCCGAGCGGCGCAGGATATCACGCGAACGTTCGTCGGGGCCGGTGTTGACAGCATTCTGCAGCGGGCTGAAGTGATAGCCGTAGAGATGGGCCACCGACCCGTCCACCTTGGCGAATTCGCGGACAATCCGCATGGCGGTGGAGTAGCGCTCGCCGGCACCACCGAACTCTTTGGGGATCAGCAGATTGACGAGGCCGGTTTCCTTCAGGAGCCCGATCTGCTCGTCAGGCCTGCCGCCCAATTGATCCCGCTCGATAGCATCCCTGGCGAAGATTTCGCGCAGTTCGGCCGCCTTGGCGAGATGGGGATTGGTCTTGTCGGTTTCGAACAGTGCCGGCAACAGGTGGGGCGGCTCGAAGCCATTTGGTTTGATAGTCATGTCGCTCCCCGTTCATTTGTGCAGGCGCGGAAATCCGTGCCGTTCGGTCAGCAGCTCGAGAATGCGATCGGTCGAATTGACGAACCGCTTTCCCTCGCGCTCGCTCGCATCTGCAGGAGGGTTTTCCGCCAGAATGAAGAGCGGCAGCGACTGGTTTTCCTCGCCAACGACGTCGATCACTTGTCGTCGCGGCCGCGCAAAAGCGACCCGCTCGACATCGATCCTGGAAGCAAGGTTCGGAAATGCGGCAAGCAGGCCTTCGATGGAATTGCAGTAAGGGCAAACGAAGCTGACGCCCGGATGCTTGGGGTCGGCAAAGCCCGGCGAGATCAGAAACAGTTTGTCGCGTGCCATGGATCTTCTCCTATTCTGCTGCAGCCGCATTGCCTGCGGAAAATCGATTGACGGGGCGCTTGAGGCCAAGGTTTTCGCGCAGCGTCGTACCCTCATATTCGGTTCGGAACAGGCCGCGACGGCGCAGCTCCGGCACCACGAGCGTGATGAAATCGGCAAGCCCGCCCGGCATGATCGGTGCCATGATGTTAAAGCCGTCGGCGCCATAATTTTCGAACCGCTCTTCCATGACATCGGCGATCTGGGTGGGTGTTCCCACAACCTGCCAGTGACCGCGCGCGCCGGCGATGCGCAGATAGAGCTGACGAATGGTCAGGTTCTCGCGGCGGGCAAGATCGAGCACCAGTTCCTGGCGGCTCTTGCCGGCATTCGTGGCCGGCGGGTTGGGCGGCACGGGACCATCAAGCGGATAGGAGCTCAGATCGACGCCGGTCAATTGCGACAGGAGGTTGAGGCCAACCTCGGGCTGGATCAGGTTCTGCAAGGCTTCGAACTTGTCCTGCGCTTCCGCCTCGCTGCGTCCGACCACCGGGAAGATACCCGGCAGGATCTTCAGGTCGTCGTGAGAGCGGCCATATTTGCCGAGCCGCCCCTTGACGTCGGCATAGTAGGCCTTGGCCTCGTCGAGCGTGATCTGCGCGGCAAAGATCGCTTCCGCCGTCCGCGCCGCGAGCTCCTTGCCGGGCTCGGAGGCGCCGGCCTGCACGACCACCGGTCGTCCTTGCGGCGAGGGCGGAATGTTCAGCGGCCCGCGCACCTTGAAGTGACGTCCCTTATGGTCCAGCCGATGCAGTTTTTCCGGATCGAAATAACGGCCGCTCTGACGATCGCGGGGGAAGGCATCGTCCTCCCAGCTATCCCAGAGGCCGAGCACGACATCTGCGAATTCCTCCGCCCGGTCATAGCGGTCGGCATGCAAGACCTGCGTGTCGTGGCCGAAATTGAAGGCGGCTTCCGGGTCGGAGGAGGTCACCAGGTTCCAGCCGGCGCGGCCGCCGCTCAGACGGTCGAGCGAAGCGAACTGACGGGCAAGGTTGAAGGGATCGGAAAAGCTCGTCGAGGCGGTGGCGATCAGGCCGATATTGCGGGTGACGCTGGCAAGGGCGGATAGAAGCGTGATCGGTTCAAACGGGTAAACGCCGTTATGCGCCTTTCGGCTGGCGGCGTTGACATCCTTCAACCGCGCCGCAACCCCATCGGCAAAGAAGATGGTATCGAATTTGGCGGCCTCGGCAAGCTTGGCAAGTTCAAGATAATTCTCGAATTCCGTGCCGACGGACGCCTCGGGATGACGCCAGGCCGCGACATGATGGCCGGTAAAGAGCAGGAAGGCGCCGAGCTTGATCTGGTCCTTGCGTCTCGCCATGGGAAATCCTTTCAGCGGTACATTGCCGGCGTCGGAAGCTCGCCGGTCAGCAGCCAAGTGCCGATCGTGCGCTTCTTGTATTCGGCAGGGTTGTGGAGCGTGTGGGTGCGGACATTGCGCCAGAAGCGATCGAAGCCATTGGCAGTCGTCGCCGACCGCGCCCCCATGACCTCGAAGATCTCGCTCGAGACGGCAAGTCCGACCTCGCCGGCATAGATATTGGCGGTGGCTATATCGATGGCAGCGAGGCCACGGTCTTCATGTGTCAGACCAGGCCCCTGGTTGAATGCCGCGTCGAGGCTGCGGGCAGCCTTGTCGGCCAGTTCGGTGGCGGCCAGCGCGCGAATATAGAGATCGCCATATTGCCGCTTGATCCAGGGATCGTCGGTATGATTTTCGACACCGGAATAGATCCAAGGGCGCGACGATGTCGTCGTGTAGGCCCTACCTTCTTCCAGCGCGCCCTGGGCGCTGCCGACGAAGACGTTGAGCAGCACGCTTTGCTGCAGCAGGGAGGTCAGCGATGTATAGGGTGTCAGCGGGATGGCGGGCGAGCTGATGAGCTCATCATCCTCGATCTGGAGATCATGGAAGCTGACCGTGCCGCTGCCGGTCTGGCGTTGGCCGATGCCATCCCAATCGTCTTCGATGACGATCCCGTCACGGTCGGCTGGAACGGCAGCCGTGAGGCGATCGCCCTTTGCGGTCTCGAATGAGATCTGGATATAGTCGGCAATGTGGGAGCCCGAGGAGAAGGGGCGTTTGCCGTTGACAAGCCAGCGCTTGTCGATCCGCCGCCCCGATGAGGTCTTCGACATGGCGTTGCCGGAATTGCCCCAGACGAGATTTCCGGCAGCCGAGGCACGCAGCAAATGGTCCTTCTGAGCATTCGAACCGCGGAAAAGAACGAGGTTCAGCGGCAAGTGGTGATAGCCGAACAGATGGGCGAGCGAACCGTCCGTGCGGGCGAATTCCCTGACGACACGCAGGATGGAAAGCCAGGAAGCGCCCTTTCCGCCGTATTGGACGGGAATTTGTGCGGATGGCAACCCGCTCTGCTTCAGCAAAAGGATCGGTTCTGTCGGCCTGCCGCCAAGCTTGTCGCGCTCAACGGCGTCCTGATGGAATGCGTGCCTGAGTTCGATGGCTTTGGCGACCAAAGGATCGGAACTGTCGGAATTGAAAGACATGTCTGCTCCACGCCGATGGATCGTCACGGCGCTGAGCCGCGGGTGGTGTGAAGGGTTCGGCGAGTGTCGTCGCAAGTCCAGCAATATCTATTTGATCCCGCGGGAAGAAATTCTTTCCCGAGCAAGGATGCGGGCGGATGGTAATATGAATGCCCGGACTTCATGAGAGGTCGCTGCGAAACGTTCTCCGTCCGATCGTTGCTGTGCGCGACGACAAATCCGAGGCAGCGCCGCTAAATAGAATATAATTTCTATAGATTATTAGATTTAATGATTAGCCTTCCTCCCGCTGCCATGAGGGAGAAGACGATGACGGGTAAACGACGCCAGCTGAAGCTTGGAGCATTTCTTTATCCGACGGGCCACCACATTGCTGCCTGGCGGCATCCTTTGGCGCAAGCCGATGCCGGTTCCAATTTTGGCCATTACGTCGAGCTTGCGCAAATCGCCGAGGCGGCAAAATTCGATCTCATCTTCATGGCGGACGGTGTTGGAACGCGTGGAGCAGACACTGAGGCCTTGCATCGGACGGCGATCCGCTACGTCGCGCAGTTCGAGCCGATCACGCTGTTGTCGGCGCTGGCCGCGGTGACGCGAAATATAGGGTTCGTTGCCACCGCCTCGACGTCCTTCAACGAGCCGTACCACATCGCGCGCAAATTCGCCTCCCTCGACCATATCAGTGGTGGTCGCGCCGGCTGGAACCTGGTGACGTCCTCGAGCGACCATGAGGCGCATAATTTCGGTCGGGCCGAGCACTATGCCCATGCCGAACGCTACGAGCGGGCGGAAGAATTTGCCGATGTGGTGCGCGGCTTGTGGGACACCTGGGAAGAGGACGCATTCCCCCGCGACAAGCAGAGCGGCGTCTATTATGATCCAGACAAGCAACACATCCTCAACCACAAGGGCAAACACTTCAAGGTGCGAGGCCCGCTGAATGTCGCGCGTGCGCCGCAGGGACATCCGGTTCTGGTGCAGGCGGGTTCCTCCGAGCCGGGCAGGGAGCTTGCGGCCCGCACCGCCGAGGTCGTCTTCACCGCGCATCAGACAATTGAAGATGCGAGAACCTTCTATGCGGATCTCAAGGGCCGGCTGGGGAGATACGGTCGCGACCAGGATGATCTCAAGATCATGCCGGGCATCTTTCCCGTCGTCGGCAGGACACGGGCGGAGGCGGAGGACAAATTCGCTGAGATCCAGGAGCTGATCCATCCGGCTGTCGGGCTTTCCCTCTTGAACGGCATGTCCGGCGGTGTCGACCTGTCGCAATATCCTGTCGACGGCCCCGTTCCCGAGTTGCCGGAGACCAATGGCAGCAAGAGCCGCCAAAAGCTGCTGTTCGACCTGGCACGGCGTGAAAATCTGACCATCCGGCAGCTCTACCTTCGCATTGCCGGCGCGCGTGGACACTGGCAGATCGTCGGAACGCCCGTTCAGATCGCCGATCAGATGGAGGAGTGGTTCAGGGCGGGTGCGGCTGACGGGTTCAATGTTATGCCGCCGCAACTGCCGACCAGCCTCTACGACTTCATCGAGCATGTGCTGCCCGAGTTGCGCCGACGGGGTCTGTTCCGCAGCGAGTACGAGGGCAAGACGCTGCGTGAAAATCTCGGGCTGAAGGTGCCGCGGCATCCGGCGCGGCACGCCGTGGCTGCGGAGTAGGCGGCGATGGGCAATTCCCTGCATCTCCAGATCTGTCACGTCACGCGTCGGTTCAAGGTCAATGGCGAGACGTTGACCGCGCTCGACGATGTCAGCCTCGATATTGCCGAGGGCGAATTCGTCACCATCGTCGGCGCGAGCGGCTGTGGGAAATCCACATTGCTGCGCCTGGGCGCCGGCCTCGATACTCCCACCTCCGGTTTCGTCGGCCATGCCGGACGGCCGGTCACCGAACCGAGCCTCGAGCGCGGCATCGTCTTTCAGGAGCCGCGGCTTTTCCCCTGGTTGACGGTCGCGCGCAATATCGCTCTCGGCCTGGAAAATTCCGGCCTGTCGAAAGCGGAAAAGAAAAGGCTGGTCGAATCCCACCTCGAGCTTGTCGGTCTATCAGGCTTTGCCAACGCCTATCCGCATCAGCTTTCCGGCGGCATGGCGCAGCGCGCCGGCATTGCCAGAGGCCTGGTCAATCGACCGAATGCGTTGTTTCTCGATGAACCGTTCGGAGCGCTCGATGCGATTACCAAGGCAAGGCTGCAGGATGAGCTTCAGGACATCTGGGCCAAGGAGCGCATCACCATGGTCCTGGTGACGCATGATGTCGAGGAGGCTGTCTACCTCGGCGATCGTGTCGTCGTCATGTCACCGCAGCCCGGCCGCATTCGCGACATCATCCCGGTGGACCTGCCGCGGCCGCGCGCCCGAACCTCACCGAGGCTGGTCGAGGTCCGCAACCGCGTTCTCGAAAGCCTCAACGCAACAACCTCAATACCTGCAGGTGCTCGCGCCATACCCGTGGCAGGCAGCCGCGTCACCGAGACGCGACCCACCATCGCTGCCGCAGAATAGATAAACGGAGAATAAGAATGAAGCTGCTATCCATCCCGCGTTTGGTTGCCGGGGCCGCCATTGCCCTGACCATGCTTTCGGTCTCCGCCCGGGCTGAGGACCCATTGGTCATTCATGTCGGCTACGCCGCGATCGGCATCGACAATCGCCCTTACTCGGAGGGGACTTCGGCGGCAACGGCGCGCGCTGGTGATTTTCTGGAAAAGGAATTTGCCGGCGACCCCAATGTCAAGATCGAATGGACCTTTTTCAAGGGCGCCGGCCCGGCCGTGAACGAAGGCTTTGCCAATGACCAGCTTGATTTTGCCTATCAGGGCGATCTGCCGGCGCTGATTGGGCGGGCGACCGGCCTGAAGACGAGGTTCCTGCTGGCAAGCGGCGCCCGCAAGCCGCTTTATCTCGCCGTCGCCAAGGGATCCGGCATCAAGACGATCGAGGATCTGAAGGGCCGCAAGATCGCGTTGCAGCGCGGAACCAATGGCCACCTTGCCGCGATCAAGGTTTTGCAGGCACATGGGCTGACCGAACGGGACGTGCAGGTTGTCAATCTCGACAGCGCCGGAACCGTGGCGGCGCTGACCAGCAAGGACATCGACGCCGCATTCGGCGACACGCAGCTCATCAACTTGGCGGCCAAGGATAGCGCCGACATCATCTATACGACCAAGGGTGACGATCCGCGCTTCGGCCGCAATGCCGGCATTATCGGCCGTGAGGCTTTCATCGAAGCCCATCCGGAGATCACGCAGCGCGTTGTCGATGCCTTCGTGAAGGCGGCGCAATGGTCCTCCGAAGAGCCGAACCGCGCTCAGCTCTTCGAACTCTGGCACAAGTCCGGTACGCCGGTGCCGATCCTCGAGGAGTATTTCCGCAACGATACGCTGGCCTATCGCAATTCACCGCTGATCGATGACCTGCTCGTCTCGCAGTACAAGGAACAGGCCGTCAAGAGCAAGGAATACGGCCTCATCCGTCGTGACGTCGATCTCAATGGCTGGTTCGAACCTAAGTATCTCGACAGTGCTCTGGAAAGGCTTGGTTTGAAGAAGTTCTGGCAGTCCTATGGCGCGGACGGCAAGCCGGTTTCCTCGTGAGTCATGGCTATCGACCTCAGCGGAGCATGTTGGCATGAGCATTGTGATTGAGGCGGCCAACCGTACCGGAACGCAGTTGTCTTCCGCGAAGCTGAAGCGTCTCGTCGTGCTTGCGACAGGCCTGATCTTTCCACTCGGGCTGCTTGGTCTCTGGTGGGTCTCCTCCACCAGAGGCTGGTTGCCTGAGCAGATCCTGCCAGCGCCTGCCTATGTCTACCAGACGGGCCGTGACATGATTCTAAGCGGCGAGCTTCCCTATCACACCGGGGTGAGCCTGGTGCGCGTCGTTATCGGCTTTACGATCGGCGCGGGGTTGGGGCTGCTACTCGGCATCGCAATGGGGCTTTCCGAGACGGTGGAGGACTACGTAAAGCCGCTTTTCCTGGCCTTTGCGCAGATCCCGACACTCGGATGGATCCCGCTCCTGATGCTGTTTGTCGGCATCGAGGAGACGTTGAAGATCATCATCATCGCCAAGGGCGCCATCGTGCCGATGACGCTGAATACGCTGACGGGAATTCGCGGCGTTTCGCCTAGATATATCGAGGTCGGCAGGGCATTGCGCTTCAGTCGCTGGCAGACGTTGCGGCTCATCATATTGCCCGGCGCCATCCCCTCGATATTCACCGGTATCCGCTACGGACTTACGCATTCCTGGACGGCCCTGGTGGGGGTCGAATTGCTCGCCTCCTCGGAAGGGCTTGGATACCTTTTGGTCTGGGGGCGGCAGATGTTCTGGCTCGACACGGTCATCGTCGCGATGATCGCGATCGGGCTTGTCGGTTTCATCATGGACAGGGGGCTGGATCGCGTCGAGTTGTCGATCCAGCGCTGGAAACGGCAGGAGATCTGAGGATGGCGAGTGCTAGCCGTTTTGTCCGTTTTCGCCGCGGCATTACATTGCCGATCCTTCTTTTCGTTGCCTGGGAAGTCTCAAGCCGGACCGGTCTCGTCGATGCGCGGTTCCTGCCATCTCTGGAAGATGTTGCCGCCACCGCCAAGCGGGAACTGATCGACAATGATCTTATCGGCGAGCTTGGCTTCAGCCTGATGCGAAACATCGCCGGATTCTTGATCGGCTGCGTGCTCGGTGTCGGCTTCGCAAGCGTGCTTGCCTTGTCGCGCATTGCCGATCGGCTGCTGATGCCGACTTTCAACGGGCTGAAGCAGATATCCCTGCTTGCCTGGATCCCGCTGATTTCGGTCTGGTTCGGCTTTGGCGAACAGGCGAAGATCGTCTTTGTCGCTCTGGCCGCCTTTATCCCGATCGTTCTCAACACCTATGACGGCATGCGCCAGGCGCCAGCCGATCTGCTGGAGGTTGCGAGGGCGCTGAAGTTCAATGCGCGGCAAAAGGCGTTGCGGATCTATATCCCGGCGGCGATGCCCTCGATCGCCACGGGCGTCCATCTGGGCTTGATCTATGCGTGGCTGGCGACCGTTGGAGCAGAATATTTCCTCGCGATCGGCCCAGGCGTTGGTGGTCTGGTCATCGCAGGACGCGAGAGGTTTGATATGGCGCTTGTCATGGTCGGCGTTCTCGTGCTTGGCCTCGTCGGCTTCACGCTCAATCGTCTCGCCTACACGTTGGAGGCATACTTGTTGCGTTGGCGGCCGAAGCAAGCCGCTTAAGTCACCAGTTCGCCCGACCTTGCGGCGCTTTGCCAATTCTGCGTGCGAAAATCGACGAGCAGCAAGGCTATTTCATAGCCGCGGCGTTGCAGCCAATGGGCGACGGTGCGGGCGCGAACGCCAAGCAGATCGTCGACCAGAACGACCCGCGAGCCTCGCACTGCAATGGTGCGGTAGGCGACACCCAGCAACTGTCCGCCTTCTGAAGACAAGGTTCCGTCAAGATGAGCCTTCTCGAATTCTTCGGGTGTTCGGACATCAAGCAGGTATGTCGTTCGCTCGGAATCAACAGCCCATTTTCTCGCCGTATCGATATCGATTTCGGGAAAGCGATCGTCGCTGCTCAGCGTCGCAATATGCTCGCGTGCAAAGTCCCGGGCCTCATCGCTTGGGTCCTGATAGATGCGCGTCTTTCCGCTTTCCAGCTGAAGGCCTGCGGCGGTCCAGGCTTTCGTTCCGTCATCGAGGTATGAAACCTCGTTTGGAACCTGTGCGTCGATGAGGGTTTGAGCCCCGAGAATAGCGCGCGGTAGCCCTGCACAGGAAACGACGACCCTTGTGGTTTCGGAGGGCACCAGGTCCTTGTACCGCAAAACCAGCTCTGCCCCCGGCACGCTGACTGCGCCCGGCACGTGATCGCGCGTAAATTCTGCCACGGTGCGCGTATCGATGACGATGACGTCTTCGCCTGCGTCCTGCAGCTTCTTCAGTTCCAGGGCCGAGATGACCGGTGTTTTCTTTTCTTTTTCGACGGCCTTGACGAAGTCGACGCCAGGTATGTCGAATGTGGGTAGTGGTGCTCCATCGCCCGTCGCCGTCCAGGCTGGTATGCCGCCCTCAAGCACAAAGATATTTGGCCAGCCGCCGATCTCGAGTTCGTTTGCCACGCGCGAGGCGACCCCATCACCGCCGTCGACGAGGACCGTGCGAACGGCCTTGCGCGGCACGAAGCGGATAAGTTCGCCGGCGACGCGCTCGGCCGGCAGGTTGGTTGCAAACAGCGGCGAGGCATATCCGACAAGTTCAGCGTCACGAATATCCAGCACGGCCAGCTCGCGGCCGTCCCGCAGCCAGCTGCGCAGCGTATCGGTGGAAATTGTCTTCCGGCTCATGGTTCGCTCCCGTGTGGTGCTGTTTTGCACAGGCAAGCGTAGTCTCCGCGGTGGAGCGTGGCGACGGCGGCGGCATGCGCGATCGCCTGCCAAATGAAAAAGCGTTTTCTTAGTCTATAAAATCTATAGATAAAATTTTCTTACGGCGAGGTCGATGCTTTCCTAGTGTTCGTATCATTGAACAGCGACGTTCTCGGTAGCGCAAATCTTATCTGCCGCGCCCTCAATCGACAGGCGGGTCAGATCGCTGGAAGGCAAGCTTATGATACGTCGCCAATTCGCACAGGCCCCTAATCGAGGAACATCTCATGACCCGGATCAATGAAGGCTGGGGCAGCGGTCCTAGTGCTCGCTATGAAGAGATCGCCGCGCATTTCCGGCCGATTTTCGAGCAGATCGCCCGCTCCGCCATCGAGCGCGATCAGGAGCGGCGCCTGCCTTTCAAGGAGGTGCAGTGGCTGCGCGAGGCCGGATTTGGCGGACTTCGAATCCCCAAGGCCTACGGCGGAAGTGAAGTGACGCTGCCGGAGCTGTTTGCTCTTCTGATCGAGCTATCGGCTGCAGACCCCAACATCACGAATATCTTCCGCAGTCACCAAGGCTTTACGGAGGATCTGCTCAACGCTCCCCGCGATCTATGGCGAGACGAATGGCTGTCCCGTCTGGGCGGTGGCGAGATGGTCGGCAGCGGTTTCTCGGAGCTTGCCGGGGCCAAGGTCGGCGACTATGCGACGACGATTGTTCCGGATGGCGACGGCTATCGACTGAACGGCGAGAAATTCTATACGACCGGTTCGATCTATGCCGATTGGATCAATCTTGGTGCCGTCGATGCAGCGGGAGAGCCGGTGGCCGCTTTGGTGCCGACGGCGGCAGCCGGTGTCGAAATTCTCGACGACTGGGACGGCTTTGGGCAGGCGCTGAGCGGTAGCGGCACGGCACGGTTCAAGAATGTCCGGTTGGAAAACTTCCATATCAAGCCGAACTCCGCGCGCTTTCCCTATACGACGGCATTCTTCCAGCTTGTGCACCTTGCAAGCCTTGCCGGCATCGGTCGAGCCGCCGCCACGGAACTATCCCGACATGTTGGCGCGCGAGCCCGCATATATCCCCGCGGCAACGGCGCTGCGAGCGCGGACGATCCTCAGGTTCTCGAAGTGGTCGGACGGGTGAGGGGGCCGGCCTATGCCGCCGGCGCCATCGTGCTGAATGTTGCCGCCGCCCTCCAGCGATCCCATGACGCCAATCTCGCCGGAATAGACCCGGACGAGACGAACATCCATCTGCTTGCGGAAATCGAATTGAGCCAGTCGGTAACCGTCATTTCGAAACTGATCCTGGAGGCGACGACGGTACTCTTCGATGCGCTCGGCGCGTCGGCCGCCAAGCGGGCTACGGCTCTCGATCGACACTGGCGCAACGCCCGCACGATCACGTCCCACAATCCGCGCATCTATCACGACCGCGTCGTCGGTGAATTTGCCGTATCCGGCAAGAAGCCGGTCGCCGTCGGCTACCGGAAGATCATCACGCCCTTTGACACGACAAGCGAATTGGCTTGATGGGGCGGGCAGTGAGACGCATGGCAAGTGCTTCGGTCAATCATTGCGAAATCGGGATAACCGGCAGCATCGGAGGCGCGGATACGACGGCTCGCCGAGCCGACATTGTCTCGGCGAGCAGATCGCAAATGGAGCTGACCGACGAGCTGGTTTCCCTCAGCCTGCGCGTGGAAATCGATCCTGGCCCCGACCCGTTGCGAATACCGATCACCGACAGCGAGACCGAAGCGCTGGCAAAGCGGCTCTACGAGGAATCGGGTAATGCCCCGCTCTGGGTGTTTGCCTATGGTTCATTGATATGGAAGCCGGATTTCGATGCGGTCGAGGCGCGCGTCGGAACTGTTAAAGGATGGCATCGATCGTTCTGTCTGCAGATGACACGTTGGCGTGGTTCGCAGACGCAGCCGGGGCTCATGCTCGCCCTGAAGCGGGGCGGTCATTGCAAGGCCGTCGTTTTCAGACTTGATGACGGTGACCGGTTGGGCCAGATCCGGCGCATGCTTCGCCGGGAGATCGGTACGCTTGAGGACGCAGCGACGATCCGCTGGATCCGGGTTCAGACGCAGCAAGGTCCGGTGCGTGCCCTGGTCTTCTGGGCTGGCCCGAAAGGAAAGCGCGTCACATCGAAATTGCCCTTGGAGAAGGTGGCCGGAGTTCTGGCCCGAGCCTGCGGGCATAGAGGCTCCTGCGCGGAATATCTCTATCTGACGGTCAAGCATCTGGAAGAGTGGGGAATTCGCGATCGCAATCTGTGGCGACTTCAAAAGCTTGTTGCGAAGGAGATCAGATCCATCCACAAACTTGGCAATGAGGTGGCCGTCGATCGGTCCTCTTACGCCTAGGTTGCCAAGGCATTCTCCATGATACGACGAGAGAAGCATCCACGACATGTCAGGCGCAAGGCCGGCATGAACAGCAGCAAGAAACGATAACGGCCGCATTGACAAAGCGGGAATGACCGTATTTTAATCACGCTCAAGATATGAGCATATCTGCTCGTCTTGTTGACATGACTTCGTTCGTCGAAGGGCAATAGCGCCCCACAACGCCCCGGTTTCCGGGACCCGCGTTGTGGGATTTTTTATTTTTGGGGTTTCGATGCAAGACGTCGTGAAGATCGGCATTCTCTACTCGACCACAGGGCCATATGGCTCGCTTGGCCGCGAGGCCCGGCTCGGCGCCGAATTCGCGCTTCACGACTATCACCAGAATGGCGGCGGGAAGGCAGAGCTCGTCTTCTTCGATCCGCATGCCGACCTTGCCGCCTATCTCGAAGGCGCGCGCAGCCTGATGCGTGATAGCGGTTGCCGGCATATTGTCGGCACCATCACCTCGGCCGCCCGCAAGGAAGTCATCCCGCTGGTCGAGAAGCATGATGGCCTGCTTTGGTATATGTGCCCCTATGAGGGGTTCGAGGCCAACGAAAACGTCATCTATATCGGCGCATGTCCGAACCAGCATCTCATTCCGTTGTTCGAACATCTCATCCCTCGCCACGGCTCGAGACCCTATCTCGTCGGGGCGAATTACGTCTGGGGTTGGGAAATGAACCGGCTCGCCCGCGAGCTGATCGTCAATGCCGGCGGGACTATTCTCGGCGAGCGCTATCTGCCGCTGGAAGAGACCGCGGTCGAGCGTATCATTGCCGATATCGCCGAAAAGCGGCCGAGCTTCATCCTCAACAATCTGATCGGCCCGTCGAGCTATGCCTTCCTCGCTGCCATCGGTGAACTCGGTAAGCGCGACCCTCACTTCCTGCCGGAAAACTGCCCGGTTGCGAGCTGCGATCTGACGGAATGCGAGCTGGCCGATATCGCAGGTGGGGCGGTGGGACAGCTTTCGGCGCTTTCCTATTTCGACGGTCTGAACTCCAGCGAGAATCTTGCCTTCAAATCCCGCCTCAACGCATGGCGCCCGGAAATCGGCAAGGTTTCCACCATCTTTGCCAGCTCCTATACCGCCGTCGCCCTTTGCATCGCCGCGATCGAAGCCTGCGGCAGTGACGATCCCGTTATGGTCAGGCAGGAAGTCGTCTCACGCTCATGGCCGTCAGTTCTTGGTGACCTCGTTGTCGATCCGACGACAAACCACGCCGCGCTACCCTTCTATCTCGGGCGGATTAATGCACAGCAGGGATTCGATCTCATCGCCTCGGAGCAGGCCATTCCCGCCGATCCCTATCTGATCACCAGCAGGCAGAAGCCTGCCCGGCATCTTCGGGTGGTGCAGTCATGAACGGCACGCCCAATTTCGCCGGATGGCACGTCACGATCCTCGCCGAGGAAGATACGAATACCGAGAGGCTGAACCGACAGCTCATCGTTCTCGGCATGCGGGTGAACCGCCAATGGAAGCCCATCGCGACAGGCGATCTGCCCGATGTTGTCATCGTTGACGTCGACCGTGGCTGGGATGAGCTCATCCCGTGGAGTGGCGACAAGCCGCTGCGGCCCGTGGTTGCCGTGCTCGGTTCGGAAGCGCCGGGCCGCATCGCCTGGGCCATGCGTCAGGGTGCCGGCGCGATCATTCCGAAGCCGGTGATGGCATCGGCCGTCTTCCCCGCGCTTGTGCTGGCGGTCTCCATCCATGAAGAGCGCATCAAGGCAGCCGGCCGCATCGCCCATCTGGAGGAACGCCTCAAGCTGCGTCCAGTCGTCTATTCTGCGATCGAGAGGCTGAAGGCCGAGCGTCACATCGACGACGAATGCGCCTATGCCATATTGAGAAACTGCGCCATGCGCCGCCGTCTCCCGGTCGAACAGATCGCCGCCTTCTTTCTCGTCGGCTCCGAAACCCTGTCCGAGGTCGGCTGATGCGGGTGCTCAAGGAACTTTGCCGGCAGCCCGCGGGGCTGTTCGGTCTCATCATCGTCGTGGCCGTCGTCGCGATGGCGCTTGCCGCACCATGGCTTGCGCCCTTCGACCCCGATAATCAGATGTTCGATGGCCTTACGCTGGAGGGTGCGCCGATACCGCCGAGCGGCCAGTTCCTGCTCGGCACCGATACGCTCGGGCGTGATCTTTTTTCGCGGCTGCTGTTTGGGGCGAGGACATCATTAATCATCGGTCTGGTGGCCAATGGCGTTGCGGTCGCGATCGGCCTCTTCGTCGGCGTCATGGCCGGCTATCTGCGCGGCTGGGCCGGCAGCGTGCTGATGCGCTTTACAGACCTGATGATGGCCTTTCCCGCATTGCTGCTGGCCATCGTGCTCGCCGCGATCCTGAAGCCCAGTCTCTGGATCGTCGTCATGGTCATCGCGCTGGTAAATTGGGTCCAGGTGGCCCGTATCGTCTACACCGAAACCCGCGGACTGGTGGAGCGGGATTTCATCATGGCCGAGCGGGCGCTTGGCGCTGGTCGCATCCGTATCGTCATCCTGCATATCTTGCCGCATCTCGTGCCCACGGCCATCGTCTGGGGGACACTCGGCATCGCCACGACCGTTCTTCTGGAAGCGACGCTCTCGTTCCTGGGCGTTGGGGTTCAACCGCCACAACCGTCCTGGGGCAACATCATCTTCGAAAGCCAGAGCTATTTCCAGGCAGCCCCCTGGCTCGTCTTCTTCCCCGGCGCAGTCATTCTGCTGACGGCTCTTGCCTTCAATCTCGTCGGCGACGCACTGCGCGATATTCTCGATCCGACCCAGCGGGGTAGAGGCTGATGCTGAACGTTCTCGCAAAGCGCCTCGTTCAATCGGCACTCATCCTTCTCGGCGTCGCCGCCATCACCTTCGTCCTGCTCTATGCGCTGCCGGCGGACCCGGCGCGCATGATCGCCGGCCGCAGCGCCACACCGCAGACGGTGGACAACATTCGCCGCGAACTTGGCCTCGACCAATCGCTCCTGACGCAATTCCTGCACTATCTGAACGGCCTGCTTCATGGCGATCTCGGGCGTTCCTATGCCCAGAAGACGCAAGTTATGACGCTGATCCTGGCGCGTCTGCCGGCCACGATCACCTTGATGGCCGCGGGCATCTTCGTCGAGGTGCTGCTCGGCCTGACGCTCGGCATCATCGCAGCGCTCGATCGCGGCGGCCCAACCGACCGTCTGGTGATGGCCTCCGCATTCGTCGGGGTATCTGCGCCGCAATTCGTCGTGGCATTGCTCCTGCTCTATCTTTTCGCCGCGACGCTCGGCTGGTTTCCGATGAGCGGTTACGGCAGCTTCTCCAATATCGTGCTGCCGGCCGCCACGCTCGGGTTGCTCGGCGCCGGCTGGTATGCCCGCATGGTTCGCTCGGCGATGATCGACGTGCTGAACCAGGACTTCATCCGCACGGCACGCGCAAAGGGCCTGTCCGGACGCCGCATCATTCTGCGCCATGCGTTGCCCAACGCGATCCTGCCCATCATCGCCATGATCGGCATCGATATCGGCCAGTTCATGGGCGGCGTTGTGGTGGTGGAAGCCGTCTTCGGCTGGCCGGGGATCGGGCAGCTTGCGTGGCAAGCGATCCAGCAGGTCGACATCCCGATCATCATGGGCGTCACGCTCACCTCGGCGCTGGCCATCATTCTCGGCAATCTCGTTGCCGACCTCATCGCACCGCTTATCGATCCACGTATCCGCTCGCATTGAATCATACCAAGAAGGGGAACTAACCTATGTTCAAAAGCTGGTTACTCAGAGCGACGACAGCCGCCGTCCTGGCCTTTATGCCATTGGCGGCTCACGCATCCGATCAGCCCAAGCAGGGCGGCGACATCATCGTCACCTACAAGGACGATATCACGACGCTCGACCCGGCCATCGGCTATGACTGGGTGAACTGGTCGATGATCAAGAGCCTGTTCTCGCGGCTGATGGACTATGAGCCCGGTACGGCAAAGCTCGTCCCGTCGCTCGCCGAAAGCTTCACCGTCTCGCCCGACGGCCAGACCTATACTTTCAAGCTGCGCACGGGTGTGAAGTTCTCGAACGGCCGTGAGGTCGTCGCCTCCGACGTCAAATATTCGATCGAGCGCGCGGTCAATCCGAAGACACAGGGTCCCGGCGCCGGTTTCTTCGGCGCGATCAAGGGCTATGACGATATGTCGGCCGGCAAGGCCGATAATCTTCCGGGCATCGAAGCGCCTGATGCAAGCACAGTCGTCTTCCATCTGAGCCGCTCGGATGCGACCTTCCTGCATGTGCTGGCGATCAACTTCGCCTCCGTCGTGCCCAAGGAGGCCGTCGAGGCTGCGAACGGCGATTTCGGCAAGAAGCCGGTCGGCTCCGGCACCTTCGTCCTGAAGGACTGGACTATCGGCCAGAAGCTCGTCTTCGAGCGCAACAAGGATTATTTCGCCAAGGATGTTCCGCACGTCGACAGCTTCACCGTCGAAGTCGGGCAGGAGCCGCTCGTAGCGCTGCTGCGACTGCAGAAGGGCGAGGTCGATATCGTCGGCGACGGCATTCCGCCGGCCAAGTTCCTGGAGATCAAGAATTCTGCCGATGGCGCAAACATGATCGTCGACGGCGAGCAGCTTCACACGGGCTACATCACGCTCAACACCAGGATGAAGCCGTTCGACAATCTGAAGGTCCGCGAAGCGGTCAACATGGCTGTCAACAAGGACCGCATCACGCGCATCCTGAATGGCCGTGCAACGCCGGCAAACCAGGTCCTGCCGCCGCTGATGCCGGGATACGACAAGTCGTTTCAGGGCTTTGCCTATGACGTGAAGAAGGCCAAGGCCCTGCTTGCCGAAGCAGGCTATGCCGATGGCTTCTCGACGGTGCTCTATTCCACCAATACTGATCCGCAGCCGCGCATCGCCCAATCAATCCAGCAGGATCTGGCAGCCGTCGGCATCAAGGCTGAAGTACGCGCGCTTGCGCAAGCCAATGTTATCTCCGCCGGGGGCACCGAAGGCGAAGCGCCGATGATCTGGTCCGGTGGCATGGCCTGGATTGCCGACTTCCCGGATCCGTCGAACTTCTATGGCCCGATCCTCGGCTGCTCCGGTGCCGTTCCCGGCGGTTGGAACTGGTCGTGGTATTGCAACAAGGCCCTCGACGAGCGCGCCGTCGCCGCCGACTCCATGTCGGACCCGGCCAAGGTCGTCGACCGCCAGGCTGCCTGGGGCAAGATCTTCACCGACATCATGGCGGATGCTCCATGGGTGCCTGTGATCAACGAGCGCCGCGTGGTCGCCAAGTCGCCGCGCATGGGTGGTTCGGGCAGCATCTATGTCGATCCGACCCGCGTCATCAACTACGACGCGATCTTCGTGAAGCAATAAGTCAAAGAAACCAAGCCATCTCCCTCGCAGTGCGCGGGGGAGATGATCGCCAGCGGATTTGAACCCGGAGACTATCATGTGCATCGCCTGCACCCACACCATTCATCGCGCACAGCATAATTTCGGCTGGAACAAGGACTTTCCGCCGGCGCTGACGGCCAAGGCCGGCGAAACCATCCTGTTCGAATGTCTGGATTCATCGGGCGGGCAGCTGGGTGCCGACGCTACGCTGGAGACGCTTGCAAATCTGGATTTCGGCAAGATCAATCCGGTCTCCGGTCCGGTCTATGTCGAGGGTGCTCAGCCGGGTGACGCTCTCAAGGTGACGATCCGCAAATTCCACCCGAGCGGCCACGGCTGGACGGCGAATATTCCCGGCTTCGGCCTTCTGGCGGACCAATTCAAGGAACCGGCTCTGCACGTCTGGAAATACGATAGCGTGACGATGGCGCCATCGGCATTCGGCCCGGGCGGTCGGGTGCCGCTCAAGCCATTTGCCGGCACCATCGGTGTCGCGCCCGCCGAGCCTGGTCTCCATTCCGTCGTGCCGCCCCGTCGCGTCGGCGGCAATCTGGACATTCGCGATCTCACGGCGGGCGTCACGCTCTATCTCCCGATCGAAACCGAAGGCGCGCTCTTTTCCGTCGGCGACACTCATGCTGCCCAGGGTGATGGCGAAGTCTGCGGTACGGCAATCGAGAGCCAGATGAATGTGGAACTGACCCTTGATCTGGTCAAGGGCGCAAACCTCAAGACGCCGCGCTTTACGACAACCGAGCCGGTGACGCGGCATCTCGATGGTGCCGGCTACGAAGTGACGACGGGTATCGGCCCAGATCTGATGACCGGCGCACAAGAGGCGGTCATGCGCATGATCGATCTTCTTACCGCCGAGCACGGCCTTAATCCCGTCGATGCCTACATGCTCTGCTCGGTTTGCGGAGATCTGAGGATCAGCGAAATCGTCGACATGCCCAACTGGGTGGTCTCCTTCTACTTTCCAAGGATCGTCTTCGCGTGACCAGTCAAAGCGACCGTCCTGCGGTTCTCTCCGTCCGCAATCTGAGCGTCGATGCCAGAACGCCAGAAGGGTTGAAGCGCATCCTCGACGATGTGAGCTTCGACCTGGAGCCGGGCAAGACGCTGTGCCTTGCGGGCGAGTCCGGATCGGGAAAGTCGGTGACCTCCCTGTCGATCATGGGCTTGCTGCCCAAGGCTTCGCTCAAGGTCGCATCCGGCGAGATCCTGCTGGAAGGCCGTAATATCGTCGGCATACCGCATCGCGCACTTCGCCAGATCCGCGGCGGTGAAGTGGCGATGATTTTCCAGGAGCCGATGACCTCCCTTAATCCCGTGATGACAATCGGCGAACAACTCGTCGAAGCCATTCGCGAACATCAAGCCGACACCGCCGGCAGCGCCGTGCAGATTGCCAGGTCGATGCTGGATGCGGTCCAGATCAACGACGCAGCCAAACGGCTGAAGCAATATCCGCATGAGCTTTCGGGCGGCATGCGCCAGCGCGTCATGATCGCGATGGCTCTGTCCTGCCGTCCCAAGGTGCTGATCGCCGACGAGCCGACCACGGCGCTCGATGTTACGGTGCAGGCACAGATCCTCACGCTAATGCGCGAGCTTCGCAACGAATTCAACACCTCGATCCTGCTAATCACCCATGACATGGGCGTGGTGGCTGAAATGGCAGATCGCGTCGCCATCATGCAGCACGGCCGCATTGTCGAGCAGGGCGATGCGCTTGCCATCTTCGGTACGCCAAGCCAGACATACACACGCGAATTGCTGGCTGCGGTGCCGCGTCTCGGCGCGCATGCCGGCACCGATGAGCCGCCGCGCGTTTCGGACATGCCAAAGAAGGCGACACCAGCCGCTGGCTCCATCCTTGAGGTGGAGAAGCTGAGCGTGACCTATGGCGCAAAAGCGGGATTGTTCGGCAGGGGCGCAAAAAACGCACCGACCGTCAACGAAGTCTCCTTCGCGATCAAGGCGGGGCAAACGCTCGGGTTGGTCGGGGAGAGCGGATCGGGCAAGTCCACAACGGGCAAGGCGATCCTCAGTCTTATCGCTTTTTCAGGCAGCGTGAAAATCGAAGGCCGCGAGACCAGCGGTCTCTCCCCTTCGAAAATGCAGCCAACGCGTCGTGCCGCGCAGATGATATTTCAGGATCCCTACGCTTCGCTCGATCCGCGGATGAGCGTCGGTTCGGCGGTAGCCGAGCCCCTCGTCATCCACAATGTCGGCAATGCCTCCGAACGAAAAGACCGCGTCGCAGCACTGCTGAAGCGCGTCGGGCTGACGACAGACGCTGCAAGCCGTTATCCTCACGAATTCTCGGGCGGCCAGCGCCAGCGCATTTGCATCGCGCGGGCATTGGCACTCGAACCGAAACTCATCGTGGCCGACGAAAGCGTTGCAGCACTCGATGTATCGGTTCGGGCGCGCGTGCTGGATCTGATGCTGGAGCTGCAGGAGCAGATGGGCCTCGCCTATCTGTTCATTTCTCACGATATGGCTGTCATCGAGAAAATGTCGCATCATGTCGCTGTCATGCGCGGCGGCCGGATCGTTGAGATGGGCACGCGCCGACAGGTGTTCGAAAATCCCAGCGACAACTATACGCGAGACCTCATGGCCGCGGTTCCGGTCCCCGATCCCGCTTATTATCGGATGAGGCGCTGAGCGATATTATATTTTTGTCTGGATGCGTTCAGCGGGCCTTGCCCTTGGTATCGACATTGTCGGGGGCAATACGTGCCGATCGGCGCAACTGTCAGAACCGCGTCATTTCCTGCTTCACCTTTTCGAGGAAGCGCCCTCTCGTTTCGTCGGTCGAGCGGTTCATGTCGTAGTGAGCAAGGAAGACGACCGGAGCGAAGGGCTTGATCTGCGCCCGCAGCACACGCTTGACGATCTTTTTCGGCGGATTGCCGGCGATGAAGGCGCGGAACGGATCGGCGCCATAGGTCAGCACCGCGCCGAGCTTGCGGATATGCCGCAGCTTGGAGCGCACCTTGCCGTCGACGAGTTCGAAGGAGACGCCGGGAAGCCAGACCCGGTCGAAATAGCCTTTGAGAATGGCCGGAAAGCCGAAATTCCAGACCGGCGTGACGATCACCAGAGCCTCGGTGCGCTCCAGCCGCTCGACATAGGGCTTTAGCGCCTCCGTATTCTCGGGATAGTCATGGTAGATCAGGCGATCATGACGGGACAGCACGGGGTCGAAACCCTCGGCATAGAGATTGCAGTCGTCGACCTCATGGCCGGCGGCCTTGAGGCTCTCGATGGTCTGGCGATGCAGCGCACCGCCAAAACTTTCCTCGACCGGATGCGAATGAAGGACGAGAACCTTCATGAGGCCTCCATCAGTGCCGCCAAACCCGGGAAGAGGTAGTTCTTGCCGGATTTGAAATCGAAGTCCGGATTGTCCCAGGCGATCATCTTGCCGGGGTTGAGCAGGCCCTTGGGATCGGTCTCCTTCTTGAAGGCGAGCTGGACGGCATCCGTCTGCTTCATGCCGCCTTCCTCGAGGGTATAGCGATGCGGATTGAAGATCGGGCAGCCGTGGTCCTGGTGGATTTTGATAATTTCTTCAAGCCGCGCCTCGGAGGTGTAACGCACCAGCGGCAGGCCGGCGCACTGGATCTGGCCGTCAAACCTGATGAATTCGAGATGGCCGGGCACTTCGTCGCCGAAGAGCTCGACCATCTTCTGCACCTTGGCGACATGATCTGGCCCCGGATACTGCACCTGCAGATAGGTAATCGTTGGATCGACCTTGATGGCCCGCAGCGTCGTGTGGTTCCACGCGAGCTCGTAGGCATGCGGGATGCCCTTCATGCTCTCCACCTTGTCGGAGCGGAAGGTAATCTCGCCCCTCTGCTGCGCGGCGAAGGCTACGAAGGGTTCCATCGAGTGCGGCGCGATCATCAGCGCCACGACCGACTGTCCTTCGCGAATATAGGGCTTGTGGCGGGTGAAATATTCGTGCGGAATGGGGGCTGCGATCGGCGCGATTTCCTTGACGAGGATGCCGTTGCATTTGGCGAGCGCGTCGGAGAAGCGCACGGCGTCCATGAAATCGTCATAGCCGACCAGCACGTCCACCCAGTCATAGGCGGGGGCGAGCGGCATTTCGATCTCGGTGATGATGCCGTTTGTGCCATAGGCATGGCTGACCTTGGTCAGGTCCCAGCCGGTGAGATCGAGAACGCGCGGCTCGGCCTCCATCGTCACCACGCGCAGGCGCAGGATATTGCCGAGATCGCGCAACCCGCCCCAGGTGATGGAGCCGACGCCGCCGGAGCCGCCGGCAATGAAGCCGCCGATCGTCGCCGTTTGGGCGGTCGAGGGGTGGAAACGCAGTTCTTGGCCGGAATGGGCCTTGGTCTGGCGGTCGAGCTCGGCGATGACGATGCCGGGTTCGCAGATGACGCGGCCGGGATGGATTTCCTTGATCCTGTTCATGGCGGCGAGGTTGAGCACGATGCCGCCGGAGAGCGGCATGGCCTGGCCGTAATTGCCGGTGCCGGCGCCGCGCGGCGTGACAGGCACGTCATGCGCATAGGCCACCTTCAAGGTGCGGATCACCTCTTTCTCGGTCTTCGGCGTGACGACAAGATCGGCGGTGACATTGTCGAGCTGCGCTTTCAGGATCGGCGAATACCAGTAGAAATCCCGGCTCTTCTGGCGCACGAGCGCCGGATTGTCTTCGACGGCGATGCCTTCGAGTTCCTTCTTGATGCGCTGATAATCCGGCATGTTAAGCTCCAATGACGCTGTCGAGTTCACGATAGTCCGGCAGGCTGCGGTCGATCACCTTGCCCTTGCGAAGGACGACGCGGTCGGACTGTGGGCGAGAGAGGAATTCGCTCCAGCGCCGGGCGCTGAAAAGAACGAGATCGGCCGGGCCACCGACGGCGATGCGGCCGATATCGGGGCGCCCGAGGATGCTGGCAGGCGAGGTGGTGACGACTCTCGCGGCCGTGTCCAGCGGATGATCGAGATGCAGGATACGCACGGCCTCGCGGAACACTTCGACCGGATCGAGGTCGCCATAGGCATAGAAGGGATCGCGGGTATTGTCGGAGGAGACGGCTGTCGGCACGCCGGCGGCGGCAAGCTCGTGCAGCAGGGTGACGCCACGCCAACGCGGCGTGCGGCCGGGATGGCGGTCCTGCAGATACATGTTGCACATCGGCAGCGAGACGATGAAAATCCCGGCCTTGGCGACGAGATCGATGGTGGCGCGGGCGACATCCTCATCCTGTCGGGCGAGTGAGCAGCAATGGCCGGCTGTGACCTTGCCGGTAAAGCCATTGCGCAGCACGGCCTCGGCGATCGCCTTCAGCGTCAGCACCTCTCTGTCCTCGGTCTCATCGACGTGCAGATCGATGTCGAGGCCGTTGTCGGCGGCGGCGCGGATCAGCTTGTCGAGCTGCGCGTCGAGATCCGGGTTCATCTGCGTGACACCGCCCATCAGGCCACCGGCATCACGCACGACGCTTAACAGATCCGCGAAGAAGGCATCGTCGACCATGCTGTCGAGCGGGAAGAGGGCGACGGCCTGCAGCGCGATCTTGTCCCTCCAGGCCTCCCGGACCGAGGTGAAGACCTCGAAGGAAATGCGATGCTGCGGCGCCAGCGAATCCAGATGGGTGCGGATCAGGCCGGTGCCGTGGGCGTAGGCCGAGCGAAGCGAGAATTCCATGCGCCTGCGTACATCATCGGCCGACCAATTGGCTTCGCGGTCGGTGCGCACGGCATCGAGCGCGCCCATGAAGCTGCCGTCCGGATTGGAACGCCGCTCCCATATGTGGCCCTTGTCGAGATGGGTGTGCATGTCGACGAAGGTCGGCCAGACCATGCCCTCTCGCATATCGACCCTGGCGAACTCGGCGGGTGCAGCGCCAGGAGGCAGGATATCCTTGATGAGGCCGTCGGCGACGACGATATCGGCCTTGACCAGCCCTTCGCTGGCGGTTCCGCGAAAGCCGGAGAGTGTCACGGCGGGAACGGTGGCATTGCTCAGCACGAAGCGGGCAGCATTCGGCGGCGACATGAAGGCGTGGGACATCAGTTCTCCCGCTTGAGGCTGCTCTCATGCCAGCGATGCAAGCTCAGCCATGAGATGAAGGAGGTGAAGGCGAAAATGGCGACGCCGAGCGCCGACAGCAGCAGCAGCGCCGCGAACAGGCGCGGCATGTTCTGGCGGTACTGCGCTTCGAGCAGGCGGAAGGCGAGGCCGGAATTGGGCCCGCCGGAGCCGGCGGCGAATTCCGCGACCACGGATGCGATCAGCGACAGGCCGCCACCGATTCTAAGCCCGGTCATGAAATAGGGCTGGGCGGCCGGCAGCTTCAAATGCAGCAGCGCCTGCCAGCGGGATGCGCCATAGAGATCGAAGAGGTTGAGCAGGTTATGATCGACGCTCTTCAATCCCTGCACCATGTTGGACAGGATCGGGAAGAAGGCGACGAGGAAGCCGCAGATCAGGAGCGCTGACTCGCGCGTCGGCGCGTAGATCAGGATCAGCGGCGCGATCGCCACGATCGGCGTCACCTGCAGAATGACGGCGAGCGGATAGAAGGCAAGCTCGATCCAACGCGACTGCACGAGGAAGATGGCGAAACCGACGCCGCCGATCAGCGCCAGCACCAGCGAGATGAAGGTGATCTGGGTCGTCACCCACAATGCCGGCCACAGGATGCCCCAGTCCGAGACGAGCGCCTTGGCGACGGCAATCGGGCTCGGCAGGATATATTGGGGAATGTCGGCGCCGACGACGAGGAACTGCCAGAGGACGACCAGGACGATGACGGTCAGGATCGGCACGGTGACGCCGAGCGCCCGTTCGGCATTTCTCTTTCTTGCCGCCGCGGCCGGTGCTGCATGGGGAAGCTCGGCTGAGAGATGGGCGGGCAGGTTGGTGCTTTCGCTCATCAATGGGCCTCCGGCCAGCCGATGGCCTCGATCAGGGAGAGGGAGACTTTCTCGCAGACCTGCCGGTATTCTTCCGACGAGCGATAAAGCGGATCGCGCTCGCCGCTGGTCACAAGCGGGAAATCCGTGTGGACGCGGCCAGGACGCGCCTTCATGACGACGATGCGGTTGGAGAGATAGGCGGATTCATAGACGGAATGGGTGACGAAGATCACGGTAATGCCAGTCGTCTGCCAGAGGCGCAGAACGTCATCGTTAAGCTTCTGGCGGGTAATCTCGTCGAGCGCGGCAAATGGTTCGTCCATCAAAAGCAGCTTCGGCTTGGTGATCAGAGCCCGGGCGATCGAGACACGCATTTTCATGCCGCCGGACAATTCCCGCGGATAGGCCTCGGCGAAATCCTGAAGGCCAACGGTTTCGAGGGTCTCCATGATTTGCTCGTAGGCTGCTGCCTTCGATACCCCTTGGAGTTTCAAGGGAAGATGCACATTGCCGAACACGGTTTTCCAGGGCAGCAGCGTTGGCTCCTGGAAAACGAAGCTGATATCGCCGTCCGGAAGGCCCTTGGCATTGATGCGCGAACTCGGCCAGTCGATCCTGCCACCGGTTGCGCCGCCGAGGCCGGCGATAATCCGCAACGCCGTCGACTTGCCACAGCCGGAAGGCCCGAGCAGGCTGATGAACTCGCCGCTCTCCACATTGATCGACATGCCGGAAAGCGCGAGCGTGCCGTTCGAGAAGACCTTGGAGACCTGCTCCATGACGACAAGCGGCCGCTTGCGGGCTTCGGCTTTGGTGATCGTGGTTACGTCAGACAGGGTCATCGCTCGGCTCTCTGTTGATCCACCCTCCCCTTGATGGGGAGGGTCGGAGCAAAGCTCCGGGGTGGGGTGATCCTTCGAATTCCCGGGTCGTCACCCCCACCCGCCGCTTTGCGGCGACCTCCCCCTTCAAGGGGGAGGTACCAAGACTTACTTCTTCAATCCCATTCCAAACCCCTTGCAGACGAACTGCGGATCGAAGGCCTTTTTGTAGTCAATGTCGGCGTCGAACACCTTGATCTGCACCATTTCGTCGAAGAACTTCTTGTAGTGAGCGTCGGTGATACAGCCGATGCCCTTGTCGAGGGCGTCGCCGGACTCGACGATGCCGTACTCCTTCATCTTGGCGACGGAATAGGCGATCTGGCCGTCCGTCATGTCGGGATTGTCCTTCTTGATCAGATCGTTGGCCGCCTTGTTGTCGCCGTAGAGATAATTGTACCAGCCCTCGATCGAGGCGTTGACGAAGCGCTTCACCAGATCCGGGTTCTTCTGAACCAGCGCGGTCTGCGTCGTGATCATCGTCGAATAGGGCGAATAGCCAGCGTCGGCGATGAGGAAGACTTTCGGCTTCCAGCCCGCCTGCTTCTCTATTTCATAAGGTTCAGACGTGAGATAACCCTGCTGGGCCGATTGCTTGTCAGCAAGGAACGGTGCGGGGCTGAAGTTGTAGGGCTTGAACTGCTCGTCCTTGAAGCCCGGGAAGTTCGCCTTCATCCATTCGAAATAGGTGATGTAGCCGTCCTTGCTCATGAACAGGCTCGGCAGCTTGGCAAGATCCTCGAACTTCTCCACGCCGGCATCCGGGTGGGCGATCAGCACCTGCGGATCCTTCTGGAAGATCGCCGCGACATCGATGATCGGGATGCCCTGCTTCACCGCGTCGATTTCCTGCTGGGGGCCACCCATGTAGAAATCGATCTTGCCCGAGATCAGCAATGCCTGATTGGCGGCGTTCGGGCCGCCCTGGACGATGGTTACGTCGAGGCCGTATTTCTTGTAGGTGCCGTCGGCAACGGCCTGGTAGAAGCCGCCATGTTCTGCCTGGGCGAGCCAATTGGTGCCATAGGTCACCTTGTCGAGGGCATTTGCCGGCTCTGCCGCAGCGATGGCAGCCGAGAGGCCGATGACGGCGAGAAATGCTTTGATCTTCAATGCATTGGACATGGCTGACTGTTCCCCTTATCTGCCATGGGACGCCGCCAGTGACGCCCATTTTCTGCATTTGAGCGATTGCCTTGCGCTTTGAAAAGCATCAAAATTCGTGCGCATTGATGCCTTTTAGGCATCTGTTCCCGGGTCTGTGCCTAAATTGTGCGGCCTGGGTAAAATTTATGCAATGGGGATGCGCATGCTGCACTCGAGACGGCTTCTTTACATCCATGAAATCGCCCGCTGCGGCTCGATCCGCAAGGCGGCGGCGCGGCTCAATGTGGCATCATCGGCGATAAACCGCCAGATTCTGGCGCTGGAGGAGGAGATGGGGGCCCCGCTCTTCGAGAGGCTGCCGCGCGGCCTGCGGCTGACGGCGGCGGGCGAGCTCTGTATCGAGCACATCCGCGAGGTGTTGAAGAACTACGAGCGGCTGGAGGGGCGCATCCGCAGCCTCAAGATGCAACAGGCCGGCAAGGTTCGAATGGTGGCGACGGTTGGGTTGGCGTCTGGGCCACTGCCGGAGATCATCGCCCGCTTTCTTTCCGAACATCCGCGCGTCTTCATTCAGCTGCGCAACGATTCCGGCTCGACGACAATGGCGCCGGTGCTTTCGGGTGAAGTCGATATCGGCCTTGGCTTCAACATACCGGCGACGCCTGGCATCCGCTCACTCGGCAATTTCGATATTCCGATCGGCGTCGTTCTACCGCCCGGCCACCCCCTGATAGGGCCGGGACCGATCAACCTTGCCGACGTCGTGGAAGAGCGGTTGCTGCTGGCGCAGCCGGGCACCAGCCTCAGGGATGTCATCAATCTGACGCTTGCTCGCCTTTCCGTGCAGGTCGAGCCGGTGCTGGAAAGCAGCGCATCGGAAATGCTGAAGCAGCTGGTGAAGTGCGGAGCAGGGCTGACGCTGCTCAATCCGCTCGATGTCATTACCGAGTGTCGGCGCGGCGAATTGGTATTTCGGCCGATCGCTGAACCGCATTCGCGGCCTCAGCCGATGAAACTATTCGCCCGCACACGAGCGTCGCTCGACGCCGCCACCAGCCTTTTCGTCGAATATCTGCTCGCCGAACTGGCCGGGATGGTCGAAGAACTGCAGGCAAAGGGGCATATCATGCCGCCTTCGGAGCGCCGCCGCGCGGATGCCTATTTCGAATAGAGGTTGGCGAGTGGATAGTCGCGCAGATCGCGCAGCATTTCGATGAAGCCGGCGACCTCGTGGCGGCAGATGAGGGCGCCTTTTTCCGCGGTGCCGTTGGCGGCATTGCCGACGACGCCATTCGGGTTGAGGTCGTGCGCGATCCAGGCGAGCGAATGCGGCGGCAGCGGCTGTAAATATTTGGAATGCGCCTTCATCCATTCCGCCTTGGAGGCGAAGTTCTCAGCCTTGTCCATCCGCACCAGCTCGGGGCGGAAATGTAGCATCAGCGAGGTTTCGACGTCGCCGCCATGGATGCCGAAGCGCTGCTCATGCTCATCGATCATGCCATCAGGCGTGCCGAAGCGCGTCCATTGGGTAGCGACGACGGCCATTTGATAGCGCACGCGCAGCTCGCGCGCGACGATGCCCATGATATCGAGATTGCCGCCATGGGAATTGACGATCACCATCTTGCGGATGCCGGCCTCGGCGACCTTCGCACCGATCGCGGTCCAGACCGGGATCAGCAATTCGGCACTCAGCGACAGCGTGCCGGGACCGTAGATATGCTCATTGGCCTTGCCGATCTCCTGCGTCGGCAGCACGAGGAAATCCAGATCCTCCGGACGCTGAACCTTCAATTCCGCCAGCATGCCTTCGGCGATCGCGACATCCGTTGCGATCGGCAGATGCGGGCCGTGCTGCTCCGTCGAGGCGATCGGCAGGATGGCGATCGTGGTGTCGGGCGAGAGACCGGCGAAGTCATAGGTGTTGAGTTCGTTCCAGTAAAAGGGCTTTGCCATTGCCGTGTCCTCGCGTCAGCATTCGTGAGTAACGGATACGGCAAGCATGATGACGGTGAAAAGCATCAATTTGCGGCCGTGCCGCTGCCTTTTTGCGTGCGCTTGCGATGCGGGCCGTCGCAGGTTGGCGTTGACCAACTTTCCGGGGTTGTTGTGCTTCTCGCAATTGTGCAATGCTTTCGCCGCGGCGGGAGATCCAGGCAATTGGGAAGCAGCATGGCATGAGCGTAGCGGACTTGGAGAGCGGCGGCAGTCCGCGCAAGCGGAGCCTTTATGAGGAGCTTCACGGACGGCTGAAGGCTGAGATCCTGGAAGGGGCTGTGCCGGAAGGCATCGTGCTGACGGAGGCCGCCCTTGCCGGTATCGTCGGCAGCAGCAGGGCGCCGGTGCGGCAGGCACTGCAGATGCTCGAGGATGACGGGCTGATCAATCGTTTCGATGGCCGTGGTTTTGTCGTCGGTTCCTCGGGAACGCCGCCGAAGCGGGCGAACCTTGCCGACTATCTCGGCAAGCTGATCGAGACGGACGCCCGGCCAATGTTTGCCTGGCAGGCACTTTACGAAAACGTTGAACGCATCGTTGTTTATCGTTCTTTCTTCGGGCGTTGCCGGATCAATGAAAACGAGCTCGCGCGGCATTTCGGAGTCGGCCGGGCGGTAGCGCGCGACGTGGTCTTGAAGCTTGAAACGCTGGGGATTACCGAGAAGGACGATAATTTCCGCTGGTCGATCGTCCCGCTCGACAGCCAGCGTATTCGCGATCTCTACGAGGTGCGCGAGCAGATCGAACCGCTAGCGCTCGCAAGTGCCCTTGGCAGCCTCTCGGACGATCATATCGACGCGATGCTGGCGCGGCTCTCGAAAGCGCTTGCCGACTATCCGGATGTTTCGGCTTCGACCATGTACGAGCTGGAGCTCGACCTTCACCTTCGCAGCCTGCAGGCCTGCCCGAACAAGGAGTTTCTGAACATCCTCAAGCGCACCCATTGCATCCTGACGCTCAGCAAGCATGTCGTCGGCAGCCGCATCAAGAGGCCGGAATATGAGCCGTTTCTCGCTGAGCATATCGGCGTATTCGAGATGATGATGAAGCGCGACAAGGAGGGGCTGCGCAAGGCAATGCGCGACCACATCCGTGGCTCGCAGCCGAATGTCCAGGCACGTGCTGCCTATATTCGCGAGCACTATCAGCCGGATGACTATAGTTTTATCACCTAGAGCATCGGCCTGAGATCAGGTTATGGCGCCGACCTGCCACGGCACGAATTCATTGTCGCCATAATCGAAGGTTTCGCTCAGCGTCTTCTTGCCCGAGGCGACAGCAATGATGTCCTCAAAGATCCGCTCGCCGGCCGCCTCGATCGTATCCTCGCCGCTGACGATGTCACCGCAATTGATGTCCATGTCCTCACGCATGTGATTATACATCTCGGTATTGGTGGCGATCTTGATGCAGGGCGCCGGCTTGAAGCCCGAGACCGATCCTCGGCCCGTCGTGAAGCAGATGACGTTGCAGCCGCCCGCGACCTGGCCGGTAACGGCAACCGGATCGTAACCGGGCGTATCCATGAAGACGAAGCCGGGCTTGTCGACGATCTCCGAATATTCATAGACGGCCTTCAACGGCATGGTGCCGCCCTTGGCGACTGCTCCGAGCGACTTCTCCAAAATGGTCGTGAGGCCGCCGAGCTTGTTGCCGTAGGAGGGGTTGTTGTTGAGTTCGGCATTGTTGCGGCGCGTATAGTCGCGCCACCAATCGATCCTCGAGAGCAGTTTTTCGGCGACATCAGGCGTTGCCGCCCGCCGCGTCAGCAGATGCTCCGCGCCGTAGATTTCGGGTGTTTCGGCAAGAACTGACGTGCCACCATTGCGCACGAGAAGATCGGAAGCATAGCCGAGCGCCGGATTGGCGGAGATCCCGGAATAACCGTCAGAGCCTCCGCATTCCAGCGCAAGCTTGAGGCCCGAGAGTGGCTGCACGGTTCGCTTGGCGGCGTTGACCCCCGGCAGCATGTCACGGATCATTTCGGATGCGGCGGCAATCGTCTTGCGCGTGCCGCCGAGATCCTGAATGGTCATGGTGCGCAGCCGGTTCCCCTCTTCGAGCTTGTAGTGCTCAAGGATGGGCGCGATCTGGTTGGTTTCGCAGCCAAGGCCGATCATCAGGATGCCGCCGAAATTCGGATGGCGGGCATAGCCCTGCAGGGTCCGCGCCAGATAGCGATAGCCCTCGGAATTGGTGTTGATCGCGCAGCCGCCGCCATGGGTGAGCGCGACGACGCCGTCGACATTGTCGAAGCCTTCGAGGCCGCCCGTGCGGTTAAAGTGTTCGGCGATGTATTTCGACACGGTGGCTGAGCAGTTGACCGTGGTGATGATGCCGATGAAATTGCGGGTACCGACGCCGCCGGCGCCGCGATCGAACCCCATGAATGTGCGACAGTCTTCGCGCGGCAGCATGCCCGGTTCTTCGATGTCGACGCTGAACTGGTAGGGATGGTCGGATTCGATGACGGCGAGATTCTGCAGATGCACGTGGCCGCCGGCTGGAATGAACTGCGTCGCCACGCCGATCGGCTGGCCAAACTTGCGGATTTCCTGACCGGCCGGGATATCGCGTACAGCTACCTTGTGTCCGCGCGGGATCTGATCGACGGCGGTCAATCCCTCGATGCCTGTCGGGTTTCCGGCGCGGATCATGGCGCGGGCAACGGCGACGTCGTCAATGGAGTTGAGGAGGATGACAGGTGAAACGGCGGCTGACATAAGCGATTCCGTGAGGTTGGATTAATGTCTATTGCTAGCAATAGACAATTATTCGGGGGAAGGCGTCAAGCACGATTGGCACTTGTGGCTAAGTTCTATCCATCAGTTGTGCGGCTGGCGGGCGAGCCACGCGCTAAGATCCGCCTCTGCCCGCTCGAGTGCGCTGTGATTGAGCAGCTTTCGCAGAAGCGCGACAGCCACGGCCCGAGCCCGCAGATTGAACCGGCCATCATCGCTCTGGCCGCCGAGTGGCTGATAGACGCCGAGCTTGATGTAGAGCTGCTGTAGCCGGTTCTGCACGCTGCGAACCGAGAGATTGCGTCTCTGCGCAATTGCCCGGTCGGTAAGGCCGAGCGCGATGTCGACAAGGATCTCATATTCGGCCTCGGTAAAGCCGTTGATGTTGCCGAGGCTCTTTTGCTGCATGCCGCGGACTTCGCGATCGATGACGCATTGGCTCTCGATGAAGATGCTGCGAAGCGCGAGTTTCAGCCGGTCGTCGGAGGCCGACTTCAGGACGTAGCCGTAGACGGCACCCATCGGCACGATGCGCGACACACCACGCACATAGGCTTCATCGGAATAGTTGGACCAGAACAGGATCCGCGTCTCCGGCCGCTCCTTCCAGATGGTACGGGCGGCCTCGATGCCGTTGCGCTCGCTCATCTGCAGATCCATGACGACATGGGCCGACTTGCAGTCGCGCGCCAGCCGTTCGCCGGCATTGCCGTTTTCAGCTTCCAGCACGCCGTCGCATTCGGGCAGGGCGGCGCGGACGGCCTCGTTCAGATAGGAGCGATGCAGGGGATCGTCCTCGATGATCAGGACCTTCATGCTGCTGCTCCTCCGGCCGCTTGCGGCTTCGCGGGGAGGCTGACACTGACGAGCGTGCCTCCCGATGCGCTCGCGGCCTTGACGCCGAAGCGCGCCGAGATCAGACGCGCCCTGGTCTTCATGTTTTCGATGCCGCCGCCGGATGGCCTGCGGGCATTACCCAGCCCCAGGCCATCGTCGACGACCTCTATGGTAACGGCCCCCTCGGCGGCTTTCAGGTGAACCATGATGTTACCCGCCTGCGCGTGGCGGATGGCATTGTTGATGGCCTCCTGCGCTATGCGGAAGAGTGCGATGGTGACGGGCTGTTCGAGACAATCGATGGCGCCGGCGGTCTCGTCGTTCAGGGTCCATGCCAGTGTTGCTCCGCTTTCCTGGATCGAACGCTCAAGGTGGTTTTCCACCGCCTGGGCGAAGCCGAAGAGCTGCAACACCGAGGGTTTGGCCTCCTCGATGATCTGGCGAAGGTCGTGCATGCTGTGCTGCAGACCCCTGAACAGCGGCTCAAGCGCTTCACCGGTGACGTCAGGTTGGCGTGCCAGCCGCTCCAATCGCCGCGAAAGGCGGGTGAGATCGGCGAGAATCTGGTCATGCAGATCCATGCCGATGCGCTGGCGCTCCGCCTCAAGCGCTTCCGTCAGCTTCAGTGCGCCGAGCCGCAGGCCCTCTTCACGGGCGCGTGCCTCCGCCTCGACGATGGCAGCCCGCTTTGCCTGGTCGGCAGCGCGGATGGCGAAGAAATGCGGTGCCAGCAGATCGGCGATCTCGCGCGCGCTTTCGACATCCCGCATGTCGTAGAAAGCCATCTGGTGGCTGGAGCAGGAAAGCGCACCGATGACATGGCCCTGCACTTTCAGGGGAACATGCAGGCGGCTGTGCAGCGATTGATGGAAGATGGGATGGGAGAAAGCGCCCTGAAAATGGAATTGCGGATCGCTCCAGGCATCATCGGTCAGCAGATAGTCGGTTTCACCCCAGAGAAGCGAGCGAATGGGGCTGTTGTTGACGGGCGCCGGGAAGCGCTTTCCCCAGTCTGTCTCCAATCCGCTTTCGTAGGCCGTATGGAATTTCTCATCCACCAGGATGATGCAGACGTCGAGATGATCATGCGGAATGACATGGCTGATCTCTGCCGCGACCGCCTGGATGACGGAGTGAAATTCCAATCGCCCGGCGAGAAGCCTTGAAATGTTAAGGTAATGGTCGAAAACCGATTGTGGCGCCAGATCGCGCAAGGTACGCCCTCCCAGGCATTGCGCCGACCTATACTCCTCCGGCCAACGCAGCATGCAAATTTCCGACTCTATTAAGCGCCGATCAATGCGGTTCGTCTTGCGGACTTGCGCATTTTTTCTGCGGGATCCCGCAAGGCCTTGCCCTTTAAGCGCCTGTACAAGCGTCACAATCTCCGACATCCTGTTTGTACTGACAGGGGAACCTTCAGTGCAAATATTATTTTCGACCGATCGTTGAGGAGCGCGCTCGAAAATCTTGGCCTGGAACGGGAAGTACAGGCTCTTTGGGAGGAAAAAATGAATATTACCAAGATGCTTCTGGCATCCGCCGTCATCGCATGCGTTGCCGCGCCGGGTGCTGCCTTTGCAGATACGTCATCCAAAAAAATTGCCCTGTCGAATAACTATGCCGGCAATTCCTGGCGCCAGGCCATGCTCACCAGCTGGCAGAAGGTGACCGGCGAAGCCGTGAAAGCAGGCGTCGTTGCAGCCGCCGATCCGTTCACGACGGCCGAGAACCAGGCGACCGAGCAGGCAGCCCAGATCCAGAACATGATCCTGCAGGGCTACGATGCGATCGTCATCGATGCCGCGTCTCCAACCGCGCTGAACGGCGCGATCAAGGAAGCCTGCGACGCCAAGATCGTCGTCGTTTCCTTCGACGGCATCGTCACCGAACCCTGTGCATGGCGCATTGCCGTCGACTTCAAGGGCATGGGCGCAAGCCAGGTCGAATATCTCGCCAAGAAGATGCCGAAGGGTGGCAATATCCTCGAAATCCGCGGGCTTGCCGGCGTTTCCGTCGATGATGAGATTTCCGCCGGCATTCACGATGCGGCCGCGAAATATCCGCAGTTCAAGATCGTCGGTTCGGTCCATGGCGATTGGGCGCAGGATGTCGCCCAGCGCGCCGTCGCAGGCATCCTGCCGAGCCTTCCCGATATCGCCGCGGTCGTGACGCAAGGCGGTGACGGCTATGGCGCTGCGCAGGCCTTCGCGGCGGCAAAGCGCACCATGCCGACCATCGTCATGGGCAACCGTCAGGATGAACTTGCCTGGTGGAAGAAGGAAAAGGACGCGAGCGGTTACGAGACCATGTCCGTCTCGATCGCGCCCGGCGTCTCGACGCTCGCCTTCTGGGTCGCCCAGCAGATCCTCGATGGTCAGGACGTGAAGAAGGATCTGGTCGTGCCGTTCCTGCGGATCGATCAGGACAATCTCGAAACCAACCTTGCCACCACCCAGGCCGGCGGCGTTGCCAACGTCGAATACTCCCTTGACGATGCGAAGAAGGTCATCGCCACGGCGAAGTGATCGATATTCCCAAGCGATTAAAGGCCGGCACCACCGATGAGATGGTGCCGGCCACACGCAACGCCCGACCGGACGATCCATGATTGCAGCCAAAGACAACTCTTCGATAAAGCAAGACCCCGTCCGGCCGGCAGTGGTTTCCGCCCGTGGCGTCAAGGTGCATTTCGGCGCCGTCAAGGCACTCGATGGTGCCGACCTGACTGTCCATGCCGGGGAATGTATCGGGCTCGTCGGCCATAATGGCGCCGGCAAGTCGACGATCGTCAATGTCATCAATGGCGGTCTCAGTCCGCATGAGGGCTCGATCGCCTATGAAGGCGACGACAAGGTGCATGGCATCAACGCTGCCCGTGCGCATGGCATTCGCTGCGTGTTCCAGGAACTGTCGCTGGCGCCGAACCTCACCGTTGTCGAGAACATGCGGGTCGTCCACCGCGGCCTTGCCGGCTGGAGCTGGCGCCGGCAGGCGGCCGCGGTCATCCGCGCCAAGCTCGACGAGATTTTTGCCGGTCACAAGATCGATGTGATGCGCACCGTTGGCGAGCTCTCCATCGCGGAACGGCAGATGGTGGAGATCGCGATCACCTTTTGTGCTGTCGGCGAAAAGCCGAAGCTGGTCATTCTGGACGAACCCACATCTTCGCTCGATGCCGGTCTCGCGGCGCAATTGATGGCCTATGTCAGGACCTTCGTCCAAGCCGGTGGCGCAGTGATGTTGATCTCGCATATTCTTGGCGAGATCCTGTCGACCGCGAGCCGTATCCTTGTCATGAAGGATGGCCGTGTCGTCGCCGATCGCGCCGCCCAGGATTTCAGTGTGCACAGCCTCGTCCAGGCGATGGGCAGCGTCGTCAAGGAACAGGATCGCAAGCGCGGTGGCGGGGAGAGCGTCGCGGCAGCGTCCATCCTGGCGCTGCCTGCGCGAGGCGGCAAAGGGCTTGCCTTCGAGGCCCGCAAGGGCGAGGTGATCGGCCTTGCCGGTCTCGCGGGCCATGGCCAGACGGACATGCTGCTCGATCTGCACCGCTCCCTGTCGAACAACTGGCTGCCGGGCAAGCACAACAATATCACCTTCGTCGCCGGTGACAGAAGCCTGAACGGCACCTTTCCGCTGTGGAGCATTCTGAAGAACCTCAGCATCGCATCGCTCGGTGATCTCTCGGAGAAGTACCTCGTCAACAGGCGGCAGGAAAACAGTCTCGGGGCTGATTGGAAGGCGCGGATCGAAATCCGCACGCCAACGATGGAAAACGGCATCCTGTCCCTTTCGGGCGGCAACCAGCAGAAGGTTCTGTTTGCCCGTGCGCTGGCCACGACAACACCGATCGTGCTGATGGACGATCCGATGCGCGGGGTGGATATCGGCACCAAGCAGGAAGTCTATAGAATTCTCAGCGATGAGGCAGCGGCAGGCCGCACCTTCATCTGGTATTCGACCGAGATGGATGAGATCCGGCTTTGCGATCGCGCCTATGTCTTCCGGGACGGCGCCATTGTCGCGGAGCTGGTCGGTGAGCAAATCACGGAGGAAAATGTGCTGGCCGCTTCTTTTGCGGGAGAGGGCGCATGAACCGCCCCTCCGCCGCTACCTTGCGTCTGCTCATCCCGGCGCTCTCGCTGGCTGTTCTGCTCATTGCGGTCTTTTATCTGCAGCCGCGCACCATGAGCTATATCGGCCTCAACCTGCTCTTCAATCTCGCCGTGCCGATTGCGCTGGCGACCATCGCGCAGATGATGATCATGTCTGTCAACGATCTCGATCTGTCGATGGGAACCTTCGTTAGCTTCACCGCCTGCGTGGCGGCGACCTATCTGCAGTCCTCCCCGCTCATTGGCATCCTCATCCTTTTGGTGGCGATTGCCGTCTACGCTGTTATCGGCGTCGTCATCTACATCAGGGATCTGCCCTCCATCGTCGTGACGCTCGGCATGAGCTTCGTCTGGGGTGGTCTGGCGGTCCTGCTGCTGCCCGCTCCAGGCGGCACCGCACCCGATTGGGCGCGCTGGCTGATGACCTCCAAGCCGCCGCTCGTTCCTATGGCGATCGTCGCAAGCGTCGTCATCGCGCTGATTTCCCATCTGATCGTCATGCGTTCTTCCTTCGGCGTGTTGATCCGCGGCGTCGGCGGCAATCAACGATCGCTGCAGCGTGCCGGCTGGTCGGTCGTCGGCTTGCGGGCCGCAGCCTACGCATTGGCAGGCCTTTTCGCGGTGCTGGCCGGGATTGCGCTCGTCGGGCTAACGACCTCGGCAGATGCGAATATCGCTCTTCGCTACACATTGCTGTCGATTGCCGGCGTCATCCTCGGCGGTGGCGAGTTCACCGGCGGTCGCATCTCGCCGATTGGTGCCGTCATCGGCGCGCTGACGCTGACCCTGGCGGGCTCCTTCCTGTCGTTCCTGCGGATTTCGCCGGACTGGCAGATCGGCGCGCAGGGCGCGATCCTGATTATCGTGCTCGCCCTGCGGCTCTTGCTCAATCGCGTCGAAAAGCGGGAGAAACAATCATGATCGCTCTTCGCGCGCTCGGCCGGAAGCCCTGGATCTGGTCCTTCGTCGCCGCCATCCTCGTGTGGATTATTACCGTGCTTTTCACCGGCGGTGCCAGCTCGGTCGGCTTGTCGCAGGCCGCGCTCACCTTTGCCGCTTTCTCTGTCATCGTCGGCATCGGCCAGATGTTCGTCATCACGCTTGGTCCCGGCAATATCGATCTTTCCGTGCCTGCCACAATGACGCTTGCAGGCACGATTGCGCTGAAGCTCATGAATGTCGAGGACAGCATGATCGTGCCCGGCCTTCTGGTCTCGATCCTGATCGGTCTCGGCATTGGCGTCGGCAATTATGCGCTCATCAAGCTGCTGCGCATTCCGCCTATCATCGCTACCCTGTCGATGAGTTTCATCATCCAATCGGCCGCCATCTGGAGCAATCGCGGGCTGCGCATCAAGCCGCCGGAGCAACTGGCTGATTTCACCACCTCCGGCGTGCTCGGCATTCCGAACATCGCCCTTGTCGCCTTGCTGTTATCGGCGCTTGCCTGGCTGCTGCTCGAAAAGACGATCTACGGCCGCTGGATCTCGGCAATCGGGCAGAGCATGTTTGCCGCGCGCATGGCCGGCATCCCCGTCGACGGAACGCGGCTGGCAACCTATGTGCTATGCGCCGTCCTTGCCTCGATCTGCGGCTATCTTCTCGCCAGCTTTTCCGGTGGTGCTGCCCTCAATATGGGTGCGGAATACCTGCTCATGTCGATCGCCGTCGTCATCATCGGCGGCACGGCGGTCGCCGGCGGAGATTCGAACGTGCCCGGCATATGGGGCGCTTCCCTCTTTATGTTCCTCGTCGTCTCGATGCTGAACACATACGGTTTCGGCGCCGGCCCGAGGCTCATTCTCACCGGCTTCATCATCATAGCCGTCATTCTCGTCGCTGGCGGCCGTCCCGTCGGCGGGCGCTGACACTGATCCCCAGCAGTTTTTACAGGACAATAGCAATGCCAAACGACGCCCCGTCCGTTTTCGAAATCTACGATATGCGTTTCCGCAACCTTGTGGTTCCGAGCGCCGGCCTGGAAGAACTCTATTCCGATTGCCGTTGGGCCGAAGGACCGGTCTGGTTCGCAGACACCGGATGCCTGATCTGGAGCGATATCCCGAACGAACGCATGTTGCGCTGGGTACCTGGCGGCAATGTGTCGGTCTTTCGCGCGCCCTCGAATTTCGCCAATGGCAATACGCGTGACCGCCAGGGGCGATTGGTTTCGTGTGAACACGGCGCCCGCCGGGTGACGCGCACCGAAATTGACGGCTCAATCACTGTTCTTGCGGACAGCTACCAGGGCAGGCGGCTGAACTCCCCCAACGACGTTGTGGTCCACTCGGACGGATCGGTCTGGTTCACCGATCCGACCTACGGCATCATGTCGGATTACGAAGGCTACAGGGCCGAGCCGGAACAGGCGACGCGCAATGTCTATAGACTCGATCCCTCGACGGGAGATCTGCAAATCGTCGTCGACGATTTCCGCCAGCCGAACGGTCTGGCCTTCTCGCCGGACGAGACGAAGCTTTATGTGGCCGACTCCGCCGCGAGCCATGATGCCAGCCTCCCGCGGCACATCCGCGTGTTCGACGTCGTCGACGGGCGAAAGCTCGCCAATGGTCAGGTCTTCTGCAACATCGACGCCGGTATTCCGGATGGCTTCCGCGCCGATATAGACGGCAACATCTGGACGAGCGCCGGTGACGGGGTGCATTGCTTTGCCCCCGATGGCGCCTTGATCGGCAAGATCAAGATCCCGCAGACGGTCGCCAATCTCACCTTCGGCGGCCCCCGCCGCAACCAGTTGTTCATCACCGCCACGAAGTCGCTTTATCGCGTCTATACCGCGGCGACGGGTGTGCAGGCGCCTTAAGGGTTTCGTCCGGTATTTTGCTGCCGGGACGCCGACGGGTTTAGAGCACTTCCAGGAAAAGTGCGTAGCGGTTTTCCGTCCGGAATGCGTCAAGAAACAAAAAAAGATAGAGCGTTTTCGCGATTCGGAGAAAAGCGGAAATGTTTTAGCCGGCGCCCGGTTCCGGATGGGTGGCGAGCCTGAGATCCCTCAGGCCACGGCTACCGTCGCGGTTGCCGGTCGCGGCGACCGCGGTGAAGATGCGCTGGGCGTCGTCATACATTTTCAGATTGAGATAGCAGTAACCGCGCAACACCATCAGGTCGACGCGCTCCTGCTGGAGCTGCGATCGTTGGTCGAGATAGAGAAGCGCCTCGTGATAGCGCTTGCCCGTGAAAGCGGAGAGGGCGCGATCCGCCAGGATAGCCACCTGCAATTCGGCGGCGCGTTGATGGTTCATCGGCGCCTTGGTGGCGGCGACAGCGGCATTGTTGGCAAGGCCGGCTCGGAGATAGGCAAGGCTCTGTCCGTAGGCCGCCTCTTCGCGAGATTTCGTATCGCTGTTGTCGAGCGCGACGCCAAAGGCTTCGACGGCTTCCATCGGGCGGTTGAGGTTCATGAGGCACCAGCCGCGAGACAAGGCGCTGGCCGGTGTCAACAGCTCCGCATTCGTCGTGGTGGTGCAACCTCCCTGGCGACGAACCGTACGCGCGACTGTTCTGACGCGTGTTTCCGGTTCGACATAGTCGACGGACGGCGCACGACGAACGGGCGTCACCGGCTGAACATTTGCCTGTACATTTCCATAGGGCTGGGCGAGGGGAGCCTGCGGCAGCGCTTGAGGCGCTGTCAGTGGCGCGCTTGTCAGCGTGCCCTGCGGGGTGACTTGAGGCACGGTCTGCGGTGTGATTTGAGGTGCTGCCTGCGAAACCTGGTTCGGAGACGGCAATGGCGTGTAAACGGGTGTCTGCGGTGCGGGTTCGCCGAGAACGGCGATGCGTTGCGAGCGGCCGGCCCAGAGCCGTTGGACTTCGGCGACGCCCTGTCGGTCGTTCAGCTGATCGCGGGTGATCGCGAGGCCGTAGGCCGAAGGCTCGTCATCGGGCTTCCAGCGCAGTGCTGTTTCGAACCAGCGTGCGGCGGCCTGGGGCTGGTTCAGCGTGCGGGCGTACCAACCGAATTGCTGCGCGGTCGGAACATATTTCTGCTTCACCGTCTCGGCTGCAACGCGACCAAGGACCTCTTCGGTCAGGTTGGCGGGCGGCTGGAGGGCCATCAGGTTTGCAGTTGCCGCGAGATAGGTCGCCATCGCATCCTTGGATTCGTTGCGCCACTTGTACATGGCGTCTTCGGCTTCCTGCGGCTTATGATCGGCGATCAGGACCAAGGCCAGGCCTTGAGAGATGGTCGCGGAATCTTCCTTCTCATGGGCCGCCTTGAACCATTGTTCGGCATCGGTGTAGTTGCTGCGGCGCAGATAGTACCAGCCGAGGAGAGCGTCGTCGGATGCCAGGCCCTGGCTGCGCGCGATGCGTTCGACCTGAGAGAGATAGTCCGGCGATACCGTGAGTTTCGGGTCGTCATTGCCCTGAGCCACGAAGCGCCGGGCCAGGTCGGTTCTTATGCTGTCGAACTCCCGTCCGCCATTGCCGTCCGGCTTCTCAAGCGCAAGCAAGTCCTGCATCGGCTGATAGGGCAGCAGCGCGGACGCCTTCTGGATAGTCGCGAGCCGTTCCTGCGGGTTGGTGCAGGTCTTCAAAATGTAGCTGTAAGCATCCTGGCCACGCTTTGCCCGGTCCGTGCTGATGAAAGCCTCGGCGACGCGCCAGAGGACATCGATGTCGCTGCATGTCAGCAGGCTCGGGTTCTTGGAGCCGATATCGATGACAGTCGCATATTGCTTGAGATCGGAGGCATTGACGAGCCGCGTGCGCGCTTCAGCGACCTCAAGGCGATCGAGCAGGTCTGAGGGCGGCTGCCATGTTGTTTCTGCGGCCTGGCGGTCGGCGATTGCCTTGCGCACCTCCGCATAGCGGCCCTCCGAATAGAGCTGCCACATGGCCTCCAGCTGCTTGTCGCTGTTCTGTGGAATGGCCAATGGGTCGGCTGGCGGCGTCCAATTCGGATAAAGCGTCTGCAGTCGCGAGATTTCGGCCTGAAGTCGCGCCTTGTCGCCGCGGCTGGCGAAATAGCGCAACGCGCTTTCATCGACCTTGGGCGTATTGTCGGGCTTTGCCTGGGTCGGCGCGGGTTGTGGCTGTGACGGCTGCTGCTGAGCAGGCTGCGGTGCCGCCTGTGCTATCGCGTCAGGCTTTGCTGTCTCGATCTGCGGGGCGCCCGATGGCTCGGAGATAACCGGGGACGGCGCGGTCGCCTGTATGTGATCGGCGATCGCTTGCAGATCGATGGGCTGCTCCGGCGCGCCGGGAGATTTCGCATCTGCGACGAGCGTCACGGAAGGATCGATACGATGTGATTTTGCCAGCTTGATCTTGTCTTCCGGCGAATCGTGATCCTTTGTCGCGAGCGTAAATCCCGCCACGGCGACGGCCATAAAAGCCATGATCAGGGTGGATTTTATAAACACTCTGGGTGTTTCTCCGAGACGAAAGCCAGACTTAGCAGTTGCAAGGTAGACGGATAATAGAGCGACGGAGCGAATTGGCGAACCGAAGCGGGTAGTTTTGTTCCGCTCACCACACACGCCACAACATCGTTAACAATCCTATAACCGGGGTCGCCGAGCAGCTCTTTCGGCTTGCCCGTCGTCAGGTCGATCGTGCCCGGTTCATCGCCTTCGACGGTCATGCCTTGCTGCAGTCGCGTCAGCAGGTTCTTGTCGTTTATGCCGGCGCGCGCCACGTAAAGCGGGATTCTGATGGCGTTGTAGCCGAACTCCGCCTCGAAGCCCTCGGCAGGCACAGGCTTTGCCCGCAGGCTGACCCAATCGGCAGGCAGCTTGCGTGGGCCAAACTGCATCGAGCGCAACAGGGCTAGACCATCATCCGTCAGCTTCTGCCATCGATCCGATGGCGCCAGGAGAGCCATGACGGGGATTGCCTCGTAAACCCAGTAGGATGGATTGATGATCGGTCCGTCTTTCCGTCCCGGAGCGCGATACCCCTCGACACCGGGAATGAGCAACGTTCGGCCACCGGTACTGATCACCACATGGGAGAGAAGCGCTTTCGCCATGGTCGCGGCGGACTGCAAGTAGTCCTTCTTATTCCAGGCGGAGCCCGCAAGCGCCAGTGCATAGGCGATTAGCAAATCGCCATCCGAAGCATTGTTGGTGTCCGTCACATGCGGCGTGACGGAAGGGTCCCATTTCCAGACGGCCAGACCATCATCGCGCAACAGAAGCTCGGTACGCGTGAAATACCAGATCTGTTCGAAATCAGCCGGGCTGTTGGCAAGATAGGCGAGCAGCAGGCCATAGCCTTGTCCCTCGCTATGGCTGATCCCGCCATTGCCATCGTCGATGATACGGCCATTCAGATCGAGAAACTTTGCCTTGTAGGCGGTCCATGCCTGCGCATCGATGGCGGCACGTTGAGCCGCGACCGGTTGGGCGACCGCCAGAATGGCGACGCCGCATATTGCAAGGATGGAGCGCCAGCGTCTCATTCGTGCCTGCCGATCCTGGAGAGGATGCTTGCCGTGGCGATGCCAAGCAGCAGCGAACCGATGACCAGCAGGAATGCGTAAGAAAGGATATTGCTGGAGAGCCAATTGGCGGCGATCAGGCGATAATTGGTCAGCGACCAGGGTTGTGTCATCACGAAGTCGAAGCGGCTGACCGGCGCAGTGTCGATCTTACCCGTCTTGCCGGAATAGGCGGTGATGCGACCGTCGATCTGCGACCAGTTGAACTGCGCCGTCATCGCTTCCGCGCCTGCCCGCAAATCACCGGCGCTTGGCGCCGTAATCATGGTCCAGGTGGCGTCGTTCGTGGGGTTTGCCTCCTGCGCGATCAGGAACGTGTTTGCATTCGACGGCGTGAACACCTGCTCGGAACCCGGAATGAAGCGCAGCGAGCTCAGCGAGATATCGAAATTGCGATGCATCCATTGCTGGAAGCGATCGAGCTGTCCCTGCAACACGCCACCGCTGATGCGCGATCGCCAATCGGCAATGGTGACGGAGGAATCCTGGGCGGTCCCCTGTCCGGGAGCGGCCGGGCGCCAGGCCACCTGGCTGGTTGCGGCAATGTTCAGCTGCGAGAGCACCGTTGACGGCAATTGCGAGATGGAGCCGATGAAGATCGCGTTGCGGCTGCCGACTGCGCCCGGGGATGCTGTCGGCTCCACCGCGATCGGATGCCCGGCAACGAGCGCCATCTGGCCGAGGATGGTCGCCGTCGTTGACAACATCTCGGCGTCGACACGATCGAGGAACAAGGCGGTGGATTCGCCATCGCGGTTATAGGGATAGCCAGTGCCGGCAAGCGCCGCGAGGTTTGGACGTTGTTCGACCCTTGCAAAATCCGGCATGCGGAACTGGCTGGTGTCGAACAATGCAAAGCGCGGCGTCGTGCTCGATGTGGCCGCTGGCGCACAGCTCGAATCCTCGTCCGCCATCACCAGGGTCTCAAGCGTCACCGTGTTCAGGCCCGGCTTGAAATGACGCATCGTGATGCGGATGGGCAGTTGCCGGAAAATCCCGCCGCCGGTCGCCGTGATCGGCTTCGTCGTGGCGATGCTGCCGTTGACATAGATGTCGATATGGCTGCCCGGCCGAACGTCCTTTGCATAGGCGGCGTCGAGCAGGATGGTGGCTTCGCCATAGGCATTGGCATAGAAATCGGATGGGATTGCCACGTTGAAGCTCGTGTGGAACCGCCGTCCGGAGAATTCCGTCGTTCTGACGCCCAATTGTTCGAAGGACAGGCTCGTTCCCGAATAGATGATGGGCGCGTCCGGTGCAGTCCATCGCTGCGTTACCAGCAGGTCGCGACGAGTGCTCGGGTCGCGGTCTGTCGGGGCAACCACCATGTCGATGGCAGAGGAGATTGCCTGCCAGGATGGGCCGCTGATGAGCAGAAGCTGCTGTCCGCTGCGCGGATCGGTCGCAAAGGTTGCCAGCGCTCCATTCTGGGCCGCGGCAGGCACGGCAAACAGGGGCTGCAATTCAGAGGGCGTGCCGACGATAACGGTCATCTTGCCCGGACCCGACTGCGGCAATGCATCCGTGCCGAACGAGAAGATTTCGTTTGGCATTCCTGCCAGCAGCGACAGACCCTGCGCGAGCCGCAATATGGGTTTGGTCGTATTGGGTTGCGCCAGCGCCGGCACCACCACATTGAACTGGGTCTTGCCCGCTTCGTCGACGCCGATGGCGCGTATCGCGTCTGTTGTCGAGAGTTTCTCGGCTTCGCGTCCGGCGAAGGTCAGATAGGTCTTTGCCGGGTCGATATCGGACCAGAGTTCGTAGGTCGAGGGGATGGTGCAATCGGTGCGATGCCGCTGCGTCGCCTCGAAGGTCAGCAGGTTTGCGCCGGGCTGCAACAGGCCGCGTGGTATGTCGAAATTGACGTCGGACGGATTGTCCGAGGAGCCGATCTGCTGCTGGTGCACCACCCGGTCGTTGAGAAGAATGGTCAGCTGCGACGCTTCAGGGGCGACTACGACTGCATTCTGATAGGAAAAGTTGAGCTTCGCGGGTGCGGCCGCCTGTTCTGGAGTGAGGTAGATCGACCAGGATTTGCGATCATTCTCGCCCTCGAGACGCAGCTTCGCGTAGGGAACGACATAACGGCGGAAGGCCGGCGTCGGCGCGGCTGCCTGCTGCACCTTCGGTGCCGACTGCGATGGCACCTGGGCTGCGGCACCGGGTGTCGCCACCGGCGGAGCGGCAATCTGCGGCGTAGCAGCCGGCGGCGTCAACACCAGGGGTGGGCTCACCTGCTGAGTGGCGGCCTGAGGCGCTGTTACCGGCGCAGTGGTTGTCTTCGGCGGCTCTGCCTGTGGCGTTAGCGTCTGCGGAGCGACGATCCGCGGCGTGACGGCTGGTTCGCCTTTTGGACGCTCGCCCGACATGTCAAAGGGTGTCGACTGCGCCTGGGCGGCCGCAGCGCCGACGAGAACGATGAGAATGGGGAGGATGCGGTTCATCAGCTTTTCGCCTTCGCGTCCTGCCGTTGCGTCGCGCGCTCGGCTCCAACACCCTTGAAGAGATAAAGCAGACCGCGGCTGGTCTGATAGAGCGACAGGCCCAGGAACCAGATCGTTCCACGGATGATGCCGGGGTTGCGCCGCCGGGCTTGCTGGAACTTCGTCCATTGATCCGAATTGGCAAAGACGAGGTCGGCGATGAGGCGATGATCGGCGGCACCCTTCGGCACATATTGGCATCCGATAGCAGTAATGTCTCCCATCTGCTCGATATTGCGGATGATGACCGACAGCATCACCATCTCGGCACCATTATATGGCTGGAAGCGGATGGTGCCTTCGGAGCCGACCTTGACCGGTCCGAGATCCTTGTTGAAGACGTTCAGTCTGGCGCCATGAACGGAGACGTCCTCGATCGAGGCGGAGTTCCATCTGTCGCCAGCACCGAACTCGCTGCGGCGATCGACGCGAACGCGCCGGGATGAGGCACGCTCACCGCGCTCGGAGACCACACCCAGCGCGCAGCCGGAGAGGATGAGGTTGAGAATATTCCAGCCGCCGACGACAAGTGTGACGTCCGCCTTATAGGGCTCCGCATATATGCGGTATATTGTTACCGCAAGCGCGATGATCTGCACGGCGAAGATAACGAAGAACGGACGGCTGATTTCGGAAAGACGGCTGACGGATATCGACTCGTCCTTGGCCGTGACCTTGAAGGTCGGCTTGCGGGGATTGAGCATGACCGAGATGACGGCGGGCAGCAGATGCACCGTCTGGACATATTCGTAGAGCTCGGAAATCCATGGCCAGCGGAACGAGCCGTAGAGATAGTTCTGCATCATCAGGTTCACGAGCATATAGGCAAGCGTATAGGCAAGGAATTCGCTGCCGGATGCGGTGAAGATCTCAAGATCGAAGAAGAGATAGAAAAGCGGTGCGAACAGGAAGATGACGCGCGGGAATGGGAAGAGCCAGAAGAGTGTCGAGGACATGTAGCAGAGGCGCTGCGGCAAGGTCAGGCCGCGCTTCAACAACGGGAAGCGGAAGCGCAGGATCTGCATCATGCCCTGCGCCCAGCGGCTGCGCTGGCCGATGAAGCTGGCGAAGGTCGCCGGCTGCAGGCCGGCAATCAACGGCTTGTCGACATAGATGCTGTTCCAGCCAGCGCCGTGAAGGGCCAGCGCCGTTTCGCAATCCTCGGTGATGCTGATGCCGCTGAAGCCGCTTTGCGATTCCAGCGCCTTGCGGCTGAGGACCGCGGCAGAGCCGCAGAAGAAGGCGGCATTCCACTTGTCGAGACCGCGCTGAATGATGCCGTAGAACATTTCGTTCTCGCTCGGCATGGTGTCGAAGGTGCGCAGGTTGCGTTCCAGCGGATCCGGATTGATGAAGAAATGCGGTGTCTGGACGAGAAACAGCTTCGGATCGTCTTCGAAATAGCCGACCGTCTCGCGCAGGAAATCGCGTGCCGGCGCGTGGTCGGCATCGAAAACGGCGATCAGCTCGCCGTCGGAATGTTCCAGCCCGTTATTGAGGTTGCCGGCCTTGGCGTGTTCGTTGCGCGCGCGGGTCAGATATTCGACATCGAGATCCGCACAGAGCTGCTTCAGCTCATCATGGCGAGCGATTGCCACCTGGGCTTCCAGAACCTTGGTGGAATTCCGCTTCTGCTCCGTACCGCCATCGTCGAGCAGCCAGACCCTGAGCTTGTCAGCCGGATAATCCATCGCCTTGGCGGAGGCGAGCGTATTGGCCAGAAGATTGGTGTCTTCATTATAGGACGGCACGAAAACGTCCACCGAGGGCAGGTTCTGCGTCTTGGATGGGCGTGCCGTGCGTGGAGGCAACGGGGTCGCGACGATGAACAGGCTGAGCATCAGCATCGCGACGTTGTACATTTCGGCGAGATAGAGCAGCAGGCCCGGGATGAAGTTTTCGAGCTGGTTGACGGGCGGCAGCGTGCTGGTGGTGCGCCAATACACATAGCGCAGCACGATGGCGGTGCCGAAGGCAAGGGCGACCAGCCGCCAGGTGCCCTGGCGCTTGAGGATCTTGATGATCGCCATCATGGTGACGACGACGGTACTGGCGATCAACTGGGTTTGAAGGTTGACGGGCAGCGTGATCAGCACGACCCCGCAGAGCGCTATTACGGCCCATATCAAGATGCTGCGTGCTGTCTGCATCGGTGTTCCTTCAAAGGCATTGCCAAGCGCCATCCTGGCGCCCCGAGATTACTCCGCCTAGCGGCGGCATGTCTCAGATATGCCAGCTTGTCCGTTACAGTCCGGTAAAGGCACGAGAATATTACGTCCCGCGATCGCAGGTAATTGCTGTCCGGTCAGGGAAGATGAGCCATTGGCGGGAGCTGTTTGTGTTTGGTCGCCTTGACCATCGGGAAGCGGCACGCGCGGCCCAATCATCGGCGGCAGAGCCGGCGCGGGTTGAGGCTGAACGACGGCGGGCCGTCGTGTCAGGGCGGGGCGGACTATGACGGCCGGCACCGGCCGGGGCTGATAGCCGATGGTGATCGGCGCCGTGCGGTATGGCGCTGCATCCGGATAGACCATTTCGCCGGGCTTGCCGAGGACGGCATCAGCGCCGCGCGGTGCGCCAAAGGGGTTCAATGCCGCACCATCGAAGCGGCCGGCGATCGTATAGCCATAGACGGTGCTCAGAAGCTGGCGTTCCGTTGCATGCGCATCGCAGAGCCGGACCCTTACCTGAACTGTGCCGAAATTGCGCTGCTCCTGCGGCGGCGCGAAGCCCGCTTGAACCTGCTGCCAGGCATAAAGGCAGGTATCTCCAGCCCGACTTTGGCCGGATGCATAGCCAAAGGGGCCGTAGCTGTTCTGAACGAAGATCGCCGAGCGGGCGAGGCGCACTCCCGGAACGGCCGCGGCCATTTCGCGAGCGATCGTCCGATCGTTGATGGTATTGAACGGCCTGCTGCCGAGCGCCGGATTTGATCCGGTTATCCCGAGAAACTGTACCTTGAGGAAATTCTGGCCGGGAACCGAAGAGGATGTCGCGAGCGATATCGTCTGATCGACGTCCTTGCCATGTCGGTTCTCGACGACATTGACGATCGCCGGACCACCGGGGGGCGGAAAAGCCAGGGCCTTGTCGCTCGTAACCGTCTCCACCCCGATGGATTGCCGAACATGCCCTGTCGTCGAGCAGCCGGCGGTCAGGCCGGCCAACGTCATCAGGGTTATCGTCTTCAAAAGGTGCATGTTTCTGGATCGCGACAAAGTTGTTCTGCGTTATATCGTCCGCTGAATTACGCGGCAGGGTTGGGAATCAAACCCTTGTATTTGATAAGACGAATAAGCAGGATTATGGTTAACCGAGTGTTAACGCCGGGGTCGCATGTCCCATGCAGGACTATTGGGTATTGCGGGTTTGGATTACCATGAGCAATTGCTTGAACCGCAATACCGAAGGGCGGCTATTGCCGCCCTTCAATGTCTTTGGCAATCAAATGCTATTTCGCTCTGCGGAACGCGATCTGCACGGCTCTGTTAAGGGCAACTGGCAGGAGCGACATGTGGTTCTCGCCGGCATATTCTTCGAATGTGACCATTCCCGTGAACAAGGCGAGTGCTGCCCATCTCTGCGCCATCTCCTGCGCCAGTTCGATGGTGCGCGTTTCCTTGGCGCCCTGCTGCCTTTTTTGCTCGTCAGCCGTGCCCTTGTGGAATGGCGCGAGCTTCTCCCCTTCATACTCCCCGGCGGAAAGGTGAAATTCTATGTCGAGAGGGGCGTCGAGGCTGGCTAGAAATTCCTTTTCCTGTGCGAGAATGTTGCCGTTTTCCCAATAGATCGACGGACTTGCGGAGATCCATCGGTTGAAGGCGGTGGGTTTCGCAAACAGCGCATAGAGCGTGAAAAGACCACCGAATGAGTGACCGAAAAGCGTCTGGCGCGATCGGTCGATCGGCAGTTGCTGTTCTATCCAGGGCTTGAGCTCGTCTTCGATCAGTTTCAGAAAACCAGCGCCGCCGCCGGTCCGAACATCGGGTGTATCGGGATAGAACGGCGGATAGACCTGCCCGGGAGGCGGGCTCAGGTCCCACGAGCGCCGAAGCGGATCGTAAGGCCCGTCCGTTGGGTAACCGATGGCGACGATGACGCCTTCCTGAACATTGGTTCCATTCGGATAGGAGGATTGGACCTTGAGGGCGTCGACCGCCGTGGCAAAACAGGCATTCCCGTCGGTCAGATAAAGGATAGGCCACCCCTCCGGCGGCGGCTGTTTGTCGGGGCGGTAGATAAGTATCCTGTGCGGCTGATCGGCGTTGTCGAATTTCAGGTCGACATAGGTCGCGCCTGCAAGGGTAACCGGCACCGGCGGCGTCGCCGTGCTGTTTGATGGCAATTGGGACATGATTTCCCCGAGTGATGAAAACGCGGTTGATCGGCAGATCGGCGACCGCTTCTTAAAAGATGACAGGATTCGTCATATTATGTGGTTCAGGATCTGGCAAGCTATTCAAGTGTCTCACAGATATAATCAATGATTGCATTATTTCGCCGATACACGCGACTTGCGCCGGCGAAAATATCACGATCGGTCCGAATCCTATGAAAAAGATGACTATTATAATCATGTATTCTTGACGGGAGCCGCAACTGCAAACTAGTTTGCGCCATCTTTTTCAGAAACGGGTGGGCACAAGAGACCATGACGCAGGGATCACTTAATTATATCAATTATTTGACGGACACTAAAATCGGTCTTTCGCGTAGTGCCACGGCCCTCGTCACCCTGTTTGCATTAAGCGGAAATGCCTTTGCGCAGGATTCCGCTACCAGCGCGAACAGCGGCAATGCAACCCAGCTCGCGCCGATTATTGTCAGCGGTCAGTCGAGCGATGCCAGCGACAATACAACGGTAGCGGCAAAGAAGAGCCGTGGCGCCACCAAGATCAATACGCCTCTGGTTGAGACGCCGCGATCCGTTTCGGTGATCACCAGGAAGGAGCTGGAAGAACGCGGCGCGCAGGATGTCATCGAGGCTGTGCGTTACTCCGCCGGCGTCCAGACCGGCTCCTATGGTTTCGATCCGCGCTTCGATCAGGTCATTATCCGCGGCAATGACATTACGACCGACGGCGATTATCGCGACGGACTGCGGCAGCCCTATATGAATTACGGGATGTTCCGCACCGATCCCTATTCGCTGGACCGGGTTGAGGTGATCAAGGGGCCGGTATCCGTTCTCTATGGCGCGGGTTCGCCGGGCGGTATCGTCAACAAGATCTCGAAGCTGCCGACGGACGAGACCATCCGGGAGGTCGGGGTTCTCTACGGAACATCCGACCGTGCTCAGACGATGTTCGACTTCGGCGGCCGGGTCAATCAGGACGATGACAGCATGCTGTACCGGATTGTCGGTCTCGCGCGAAAGGGCGATACCAATTTCGATATCGCCGACGACCGTTATTTCATACAGCCGTCCTTCACCTGGAAGCCCGATGACGCGACGAAATTTACCGTTTACGGCTCGGCCCAGTCCACGGAAACCGATGCCAATGTCGGCGCGATGACCGGGCCTGATGGCAATGTTCTCGACTTTCGCGACAGCGACCCAGACTACGACTATCAGAAGACCAAGCAACAGCAGGTTGGCTATCAGTTCGAGCACGAGTTCGACGGAGGTTTCACCTTCCGCCAGAATCTTCGTTTCTCGCACCTGGATCTGAAGGCACGCTATCTCAGCACCCTCGGCTGGGTCGGCGACGTCGCCCAACGCGGTGCGACTGCGATTGGCGACCGGATGAATGTCTTTCAGGTCGACAACCAGCTTGAATCCAAATTCGACACGGGTCCGGCCGCTCACACCATGTTGTTTGGCCTCGATTATACCCGTATGAGCGATTACTTCGCCTATGGGATGGATGCGACGACCAGCCCCGCCTATGATTTCGACATCGATCATCCGACCTACGGGGTATCGGGGCCTACGCCGTCTTATAATTTCAGCCGTGTCGATGCCAGCCTGCAGCAGTTCGGTGCCTATGCCCTCGATCAGATCGAGCTGGATAAATGGCGCTTCACCCTTGGCGGGCGCCAGACCTGGGTCAAGCAATCGACGGATACGACCATCGTCTCCTCCAATACGACCACGAATGACAGCCTCAACAAGAATGCATTTTCCTACCAGGCCGGTGCGCTCTATCTCTTTGACAATGATATAGCGCCTTTCACCAGCTATTCGACCTCCTTCAATCCGGTCACGCAACGCTCCGCCTCCGGCAGCATTCTTGATCCGACGAAGGGCGAACAATACGAACTGGGCGTGAAGTATCAGCCGCCGGGTACCGACATTTTGCTGTCGGCCGTTGCCTATCATCTCGTCGAAAAGAACAAGCCTGTCCTCGTCGATCCTGTAACGCTCGTCTACGCCTCGCTCAGTGAAGTCACCAACAAGGGTATCGAGCTGGAAGCAAAGGCAAACGTAACCGACGCTTGGGATGTGATCGCTTCCTATTCCTACAATCATTCTGAAATCACGCGTGGTGATGACTCCGGCAATGCGCCCGCGGTGACGCCGAAGAATATCGCCAGCCTATGGTCGAACTACAGCTTCCAGGAAGATACGGTGGCCAATGGTCTCAAGGTCGGTGCAGGCATTCGCTACACGGGTGAGAACTACACAAGCACGGCCAACACCGCCAAGAACGATGCCAGCATCTATCTAGATGCGGCGCTCTCCTACGATTTTGGCGCGATCGACCAGAAATACAAAGGCCTCACAGCCTCCTTCGATATCCGCAATATCGCCAATCGCCGCCTGACGGTGTGCAACAGCGGCTATTGCTACCTCGGACAGGGCCGTAACATCACGGCGTCGTTGAAGTATCGCTGGTAAGCTTCCTGCGGGCGCCGATTTTTTGCGGTGCCCGCTTTCATCCCGATGGCCGCGTTTCGTTGGCTGAACGCGGTCTTCCCATCAGGAAGGCTAGTTTACAGCCTAAGCCTATTTCATAGGGTGTCCTCAGCCTTGCTGCTGCGGCGATGAGGCTGTAGCCTGCTGAAAATATCCCGACCATCCCATCCGGAGGCTTCGTGTGGCCGAGGTCTTGTTGTTCCACCATGCACAAGGATTGACCCCGGGTGTGCGCGGCTTTGCTGACGAGTTGCGGGCCGCCGGTCACATTGTGCATACGCCGGATCTATTCGGCGGGCGCACGTTCCAGAGCATCGAGGAGGGGCTCGCCCATATAGGCGAGGTCGGATTCGACGACATGCGGGAGCGCGGAGCTCGCATCGCAGATGAACTGCCTTCCGCGCTCGTCTATGCCGGGTTCTCGTTCGGTGTGTTGCCGGCGCAAAAACTGGCGCAGACACGGCCCGGAGCCCGAGGCGCTCTCTTCTTCCATTCCTGCCTGCCGATCAGCGGCGAATGGGCCTTCGGCCCTTGGCCGGACGGTGTTGCGGTTCAGATTCACGGCATGGAAAACGACCCGATCTTCGCTGGCGAAGCCGACATCGATGCCGCCCGCGAGATCGTGGCGAAGGTCGAGGATGCGGAGCTTTTCCTTTATCCCGGTGATCAGCACTATTTCGCTGACAGCTCGCTCCCGTCGTATGATGCGGGCGCAACCGCATTGCTGACGAGGCGAGTACTTGAGTTCCTGGATCGCGTCTGATCCACGCCGGCGTCTTGACCCAACTTGGGCTGCAGACGTGGTTCCGCAACAACGCTTTATTCTTAAGATTATGCCGTCCTGCGCCGCTTCATCAGCAGGATCAGCAGCAACGGGGCGCCGACGAGGGCGGAAACCAGTCCTGCGGGGATCTGATAGGGGAAGGCGATCATTCTGCCGAACCAGTCCGCAAGCACCATCAAACCGCCACCGGCAAGGGCTGCGCCGGCAAGCTGAGGTGTCGCCCGCCGTAATCCCAACTCTCTCGCCAGATGTGGACCCATGAGGCCGATGAAGCTCAAGGGGCCGACGACAAGAGTGGCGGCTGCGGTCATGGCGGCAGCCAGAGCAAACAGGCAGCCGCGAGCGAGATTGACGCGGATTCCGATTGCTTGCGCCGCCTGCGGGCCGAGTGGCAGGAGATCGAGCCAGCGATGCGCGAGGAAGGCGAGCGCCACGCCCGCGAAGGCCGCGGCGGTTGCGGCAGTCGCTTTTGGTATATCAACAAGATAGGTAGACCCGCTCATCCACTGCATGACGATCATGGCGCGTGGATCACCACTGGCGGCGAGCACGCTGATGAAGGCATCAAGCATGGCGCCAAGGGCAATGCCCGTCAGCAGGACCCGCTCGGGCGCAAAGCCTGAACGGATGCCGAAAATGAAAATGGCAACTAGAACGGCGAACGCGCCGAGGCCACCGAAGCCGAGTTGGGCTGCCATGCCGGGAGCGGGCAGGATAAAGAGGGCGGCAGTAACACCGATTGTTGCGCCGGCGGAGATCCCCAGCACTTCCGGGCTCGCCATTTCATTGCCGCTGAGCCGCTGCAGGATCGCACCGACAACGCCAAGCATCGTGCCGGCAGCGAAGGCGGCGACAACGCGCGGCAACCGATAGGGCAGCACATCAGGCCATTGCAGATAGGCGAGAATTGTCCAGGCGCCATCTGGGGCACGCCCGAAGAAGATTGCGCCCAGAAGAAGGATAGCAAGCCCGACGACCGTCGCAAGCAGAAGCGTTCGCGAGGCATTTGCTGCCCGGTTGGAGCCTTGCGACGGCGCGGGCACGTTACGCTGCATTGCCTTGAAGCGCGGCAACATCAAGAGCAGGAGCGGCGCCCCGAGTAAAGCGGTGATGGCGCCTGTGGGCAGGAATGTCGATGACGCGCCGGAAAGCAGCATCAGCGCTTGATCGGTCAAAAGCAGCAAGCCGGCGCCGATGAGCGGCGACCAGATGAGTTGGCTCTTCATATGCCGCGCACCGGCGAGATGGGCGACACGCGGAGCGATCAGGCCGATGAAGCCGATGACGCCGACGGCACTGGTGACGATCGCGGCGAGTACGATGGCAAGGCAGACAGCGGCAATGCGTATCCGCTTGACCGAGAGGCCGAGCCCACTGGCACCGCCGTCGCCGAGTTCCATAAGCGATAGCGGCCGTGCCATCAGAAAGGCGGCAGCCGCGAGAATGGCGATCTTCGGCAGGAGGGAAAGCGGAATGCTCCAGCTTTGCTGTGCCAGTGATCCCGCTCCCCAGATGAAAAGACCGGAGAGATAGCGATCGTTCATCAGGACGAGAATGGCGGCAAGCGCTCCGCTCCAGACACTGACGATCAAGCCGGATAGTATCAGGGCAAACGGAGAGAAACCCCGTCTCGCGCCGATCAGAAAAACGACTCCAGCGGCGGCAGCACTTCCAAACAGCGCAACGACATCGCGGCCAAGGCCCTGTAATGCCGGAAAGGCGAGTATGACGGCGACGAGCGCGAGGTTCGCACCGGCGGAAATGCCGAGGGTCTCGGGCGAGGCCAGCGGATTGCGCAGCACCTGCTGCAAAAGGCTTCCCGAAAGGGCAAGGGCAGCGCCGGCAAGAAGCGCGGTGACGATGCGTGGCAGCGTCGAATACAGCAGGAGAAGACGCTGAGGATCGTAGGCGGTCTCCTGCACCAGCAGTCGCGAAAAGTCGGGGGCCACCTGATGCCAGGCGAGCAACCCAGCCAGCACCAACAGCGTCAACGCGACGGCGGGTGCGCCGAGAATTGTGTTTGCCTCGGTGCGGTTCATGCGATTTTTTCCAGATGATCGAGCAGGATGCGCGCGAAGCGCTCCGCTTCCTGTACCATGCCGAACATCAGCGTCCCCGGAAGCACCGAGACGCGTCCGGCCTGTACGAAGGGCAGGCTGGTCCAGAGCGGGCTGTCTTGCAGCTTGTCGAGTATGTTGGGCGGAAGAAGGGGTTCGAAGGCGATCAGGCGCAGGCTTGGGTCGAGCGTCGCCAGTTGCTCCAGCCCGATCGTTTCGAAGCCCCAATAATCACCCGAACCTGTCCAGGCATTCTTGAGGCCGATCCTGCTCATGACATTCTGATAGAGGCCGGCGCCGCAATAGATACGGGCGTGACGGTCGTCGACAAAATTGATCAGTGCCAGCGGCGGCGGCTGAAGCTTGCTCACGCGGCGGGCACAATCGTCGAAAAATTGCTCGGATCGAGCCAGAAAGTCGTCCGCCTGCCGTTGCCGGCCGATGGCCGCGCCGAGGAGCCGCGTGGCTTCGATGGAGCGCTGCAGAGCTTCGCCGCCTTCGGCATAGATCGTCAGCTCAAGCACCGGCGAGATTGCTTCCAGGCGAGGCTTCAGGGGGGCGAGATAGGGCGTGGTCAGGATCAATGCCGGCTTCAGGCTTGCGAGAACCTCGAGATTGATCTCGCTGGTGGTGCCGAGATCGACAACGCCGGCCGGCATTTTCGGCTCGACGACCCATATGTCCCAATCGGCAAGCGACGCGATCGCCGCAGGTGTGACTCCGAGGGCCAGGAGGGTCGATGCCAGCCCATAGTCGAGCGAAACGATCGGGCCGGATATTGTTTCGGTCGCTTGGGCCATTCCGGGAGCGGCAAACAGCGCCGCGGCAAGAAGCATCTGGCGGCGTGAAAGTTTCAGGCTTTCAAATCGTGGTTCAAATGACATAGGCGAGCGGCGTTCCATGCACCGGGTGGGCCGTCACACCCATATTCGTGCCGTAGATCGTATGCAGCGTTTCCGCCGTCATCAGGCTGGACGAGGGGCCGGCGGCGATCAGATGGCCGTGCTTCAACGCATGCAGATGATCGCAGAAATGCGCGGCGACGTTGATGTCATGCAGCACGAGGATGACGCTCAAACCCTTTGTCTGGCAAAGCTCGCGCACAAGGCCGAGAATTTCCATCTGGTGAGCGATGTCGAGCGCCGAGGTCGGCTCGTCCAGAAGCAGGCAGCGGCTGTCCTGTGCGACCAGCATGGCTATCCACACTCGCTGGCGCTCGCCGCCCGAAAGCGTGTCCACCATCCGGCCTTTCAGCGTATCCACATGAGTGAGCCGCATCGCCGTCTCGACCTTCTCGCGATCGGCATCGGTAAAACGGCCGAGAGCTCCATGCCAGGGGTAGCGGCCGCAGGCGACAAGTTCCTCGACGGTCATTCCGGCCGCGGATGTTGTATCCTGCGGCAGATAGGCGACGGCGCGGGCAAAGGCACGCATGTCATAGGAATTCACCGAGACGCCATCAAAGACGATCCGTCCGCCCGTCGGCTGGATCTGCCGCGCGAGCAATTTGATCAGGGTGGACTTGCCGGAGCCGTTGTGCCCGATCAGGCCGGAGATCTCGCCAGCATTGAAGGTCAGATCGAGCGGATGAAGAATGATCTTGCCATCGACATCGAAGCGCAGGCTTTCTGTCGTGAAGACAGGGTGCGGCTCAGTGTCGACTTGGGCAATGGGTTGGGCTTTCATGGCTGTCTCTCGGGAAGCAAATGGTTCGGTCATGTATCGCGTATCTGCAAATGGGCGGGATCAGTGCATGGCCATCAATGGTTTGACGAAGAACAGGCACGGATTGTCTTCCTGCCAAAGGGTGGGGAAGATCTCCGCGCGGATGAAACCGTTTCTGTCGTAGAAGGTGCGCGTCGCATCATATTGCGGCTCGTTCCTGCCTCGGGGGGCCAACGTCTTCACCGTCAGAAGCTTGCAATCGGCGGAGCGGGCAAATCGTTCGGCGGCAGTCAGCAAGCGCTTGCCGATGCCGCCGCCGTGATATCGGCGCCGCGTGGCGATCACCAGGATTTCCATGGCAGATGGGGGATGCGGTCTTACGGCAACGAAACCGGCGATTTTATCCTCTTCGATACAGCCGAACATCGGGAGGGTTTCCACCGCTTTGGCGCAGGCGTCGATGACGGCCGGCTCCGTGAACCAATCCGTCAATTCCGACATGATGTCACGACAGATTTGGCCTTTGCGTTCGGTTATCTCAACTGCTTCCTGCATCTATTCTTTCTCTTGCTGGCAACGACTTGCCGAAATGGCGAAGTACCGCCATCAGACACGCAACTCCCCCGGGCGCGAAGATCGGTCTCGCTTGTGACCGCGACCGGAAGCCATGGTCTGATCGGCCTCGAGCGCAATCGCCGCCAGGCAGCGTGAATGCGCCTCTCGCAAAAGGCCGCAAACAAGGGCGCAGGATACGCCCGCCTCCTTGGCAATGATATTTTGGGGAACATCATCGAAGTAATGTTCCTCGTAAAACTTGCGGGTCCTGGCCGGCATCGCCTCGACCGTGCAACGGAAAGCCTTATAGGCTTCGGCCTCGTGCAGGTGTTCCTCGGGACTTCCATAGGCGGAGGTGTTGTCGCCGACTTCCTCTTCGACGAAGAGGCCTCTTTCATATCGCAGGCGTCGCATATGATCGGTCGCCAGATTGCGTACCATGCGCATAAGATAGGGCGTCGGCGCCGCTATATCCTGCCTGAGCGGCTTCGAGACCAGTTGCAGCAGGACCTCTTGCACGACATCTTCGGCCAAGCTCATGCAACCTGTGATCCTGCGCGCGACGGAGAGGAGCTTCGGGTAGGCGTGAAGTGCGGTTTGGAGTTGTTCATTGGAAGTCGACTGCGAATGGTTGGCAATCATGTCGGGCTCTCGCTGAAATCCAAAGTTGCATTTCGTGTGCCCCTCTTTTTTGGGGGACCCTATAAAACATGATAATCATAGTCAAGATAGAATCGAAGGAAAGCGGATCTTCTTCACTTCCACTATTTATCTCCATGATTTTATTTTAATTTTAAATGAACCTCATGAAGGAAGCGAGGTTGGCATGGTGTTGCCAGATCGGTTCCACCGTGGTCTTCGAAACGGCTGTAGCCCATTGAAAACTGTTGGTTTCTTCGCCGTGAAATTGACCGGACCGTATGGAGGTTGGCTTCGCCTGTGACTGGCTCTTGATATCTATGATTGTATCATCGGCGCCGAGTATCACGTGCTGCGGGTCAGTGAGAAAACCGTCGCCAAGACACTTGAGAGCCGCTTCCTTGCGAACCCAATAGGACAGAAATGTCTTGTGGCGCTGCTCGAAGGCCAGTCGGTGAATATCGTCAAGCTCGCGCCCGGAAAGAATCAGCGGCATGATCTCGCGGGCTTGGGCTTCGGAAAATGCATCGAGCCGTTCGATATCTATTCCGACATGGCCGCCGCGACAGATTGCGAGCGCCACCGTGTTTCTCGTATGGGAGAGATTGAAGTCGATCTCCGGATAGTCGGGAAGAAAGGGCCGGCCGGCCGGCGTAATCGTAATAGAGAGTGCCTGCGGCGCGCAGCCAGCAATGGCCCCGACAATGCCGCGGCAAAGAGCTCGCCCGGCGACGAACAGGCGTCGCGCCTCCATTGAGCGAAACCCGGCCGCGCGTTGCCTTTCCGCTTCACTTAACAATTGCTCCGGGATGTGAAGGCCGTCGCGCAGATGCAGGCTGTGAAGCTCGATCTGCGCGATCTCGTCGCTCGTCTCAAAAGCATCCACCTTATTCAGCAGCCTGCCCCAGATGTGAAGAAAGCGTCGATGAGTGTTCCTGGGTTTCCCATTGAACGATGGGATCGAGCTGACCGAGTTTGAAATGTTCGCGCCCGAGCAGGGAGTTGGCGATCACGGCGCTGCGCCATGCGGCGAGGCTGAGTTGCGGTTCAGCGATACCGTGGCTGTGTCTCCCGGCATTGAGCACGAAGATGCGGTTCTCGCGCGGGCCATCCCAGGCAAGCGAGAAGTCACTTTCGAGAACCGGCTCGCCGATGGAGTTCAGCTCGATCCGATTTTCCAGGGAATGCAGGAATTCAGGAAGGACGAAGCGATAGCCTGTGGCAAGCACGACCATGTCGACGGCCAGCGTCTCGATGCTGTTGTCGAAACCGTTGCGCATGGTCAGCGCGATTTCCGGACCGTCCTGTTCGGCTGAGATGACATCGCGGAAGGGGCGCAGCGATATTCCGTGGTCGGCGCTGCCGCCGGCCTCCAGCTTTCTTTCATAGAGACGGCGGTAGAGTTTCTTCAAGGTCGAGGCGGAAACGCCATCGCTTGCCAATACCTGCCGGCGCGTATGGATGAGGCGCAGTTCCTCGGGAAGTCCATGGAAGCGCTCCATGTAGCTTGGCGTGAACAGCTCATTGGTGAAGGGCGTCGCGTCCAGCGGCTCAAAATTCGGCCGGCGGCTGATCCAATGGACAGAAGAGACGGCATTCAGATCAAGCAGAGCGTCGACGATCTCCGCCCCGCTCTGTCCGCCACCGATGACAGCGACGCGGGGTGCCTTGACATCACCGATACGATGGGCTGCCTCGCTGCTATGAAATGTCATTGATTTCGGCAGTTGCTCGGCCCAGGCCGGGCGAGCCGGCAGCTTGCCAACGCCGACGGAAAGATTGCGGGCACTGGTCGGACCATCATCCGTGGCAATGGAGAAAAGACCATCATTCGCATGGACTTCGCGCATGCTCGTGCCGAAGCGAAGCGATGTCAGGCCGCGTGCGACCCATCCGAGGTAATCGGCGAATTCCTTGCGGGGAACCGCTTCATATTCTGCGTTAAGGAACTGATAGAAGCGTTTATGTTCAACAAGATAGGAGAGAAAGCTCCAGGGGCTGGTCGGGTTGGTCGCGGTCACCAGGTCCTTGAGGATGGAGGTTTGCATCTCTGCGCCCGGCAGCATCATTCCGGGATGCCACGCGAAGGCAGACCGCCGTTCGAAGAAGCGGACCGACAGTTGCGGTACGGAATCGAGCTGGGCGGCAAGGCTGAGGTTGAACGGACCAATTCCGGCCCCGGCGAGGTCGAGCACGTGCGATGTCATGATGCAGCTCCAGGATGATGCAGGTTAGTTGTTCTTGCCCGTGGGCAGGATGGTCGTCGGCGCGAAGGCATGGTCCAGCCGTCGGGCGAAACGCTGATGGAACGGCGTTTTGCCGATGATCGTCAGATGGTTGGTGCCGGTGACGATCTCCGAGGCCGTGGCATTCGGCGAGTAGCGGCGCCAGTCGATGACATTAAGCGCACGCGTAAGGGAATCTTCGGCCGCAAAGGCGTGGATGCGGAAATCCGAAGGCTCGAGGCGGTAGTTTCGGAAGATCATTCCGTTGTCGATCAGGATCCAGAATGTATGTTCTTCCGAACCGATATCCGGACCATCAGTCGGCAGCTTGACGTTATGCTTGACGATATGATGGAGGAACTGTTCGTAGACCTCCGCGTTCATCGCCGCAAACAGCCTCTCCCAATCCTCACGCATCGGCGTCGTCACAAGCCAGTTTTGTACGGCTGCGTGGGTTCGGTCCCGGACGCCATCCTCGAAGCGCGGCATGATGCCGACGGTGAATTCCTCGTCCATGTCGCAGACGTCGACCATGCCGATCATGCGCAGGTCGATGTCGTTGCCCAGCTGTCTGGCTGCTTCGTAGGCAAGAAGTCCACCCCATGACCAGCCAAGGAAGGCGCAGGGGCGACCCTTGGCCTTTTTGCGTACAGCTTCCGCATAGCGTGCGGTGATATCTTCGACACGGGTGCTGAGTGTCTTCGTTTCGGTGAGCGAATAGCAGATGAAGCCGGTCGCCGGCTGGTCCGGGCCGAGGTAGTCGACCAAGCGCATGTATTCGCGCGTACTGACAAGGAGGCCGGGGAAGCAATAGAGAACCGGCCGGTCGCCATTGCGGCGGAGATAGACGACATCGACGCCGGCTTCGTCGCGGCTGCCCTCGATGGCGAGTGCCAGGTCGCGGATGGTCGGGTGATTGAACATGTCGGCAATCGAAAGCGGCCATTCGGGATGACGCATCTTCAGACGCGAGACGATGCGCACGGCAGCCAGCGATTGTCCGCCGATATCGAAGAAATTCTCGGTGACACCGATATCGCCGATGTCGAGAATGTCTCTCCAGGTGTCCAGGATCGCCTTTTCCTTGTCATTGGCCGGCGCGACCATTTCGCGCTCGATGCGAGGTGCCGGCAAGGCGGCGCGGTCGAGCTTGCTGTTCGGCCCCATCGGCAGCCTGTCGATAATCATGATCGTCTGCGGGACCATATAATCCGGAAGGGCGGTCATGGCCGCGCGGCGCAGCTCGGTAACACTTAAGGCTTCTCCTTCACGCGGAACTACATAGGCGACGAGCGAACTACGACCGCCCTCATTGTGCAGCAGCACGACCGCCTCGGCGACGCGCTGGTCCGACCGCAGCACGGCTTCGATCTCGCCGGGCTCGATGCGGAAGCCGCGCAGTTTGATCTGATGATCGACGCGGCCGGCGAATTCGACGATGCCATCTTCCCGCCATCGGCCGAGATCGCCTGATTTATAGAGCCGCCCGCCCTGCGAGAACGGGTCGGGAATGAAGCGGTCCGCCGTCAGTTCCGGCTGGCCAAGATAGCCGCGCGCCAGGCCGCTGCCGCCAATATAGATCTCGCCGATCACGCCGACCGGAACCGGTGCAAGGTCGGCATCGAGCACATAGATGCGTCGATCGCCCACACCGCGGCCGATCGGCGCGACCGTCCCCTCGAAGCGGGTTCCCGCCGGGATCTTCCAGATCATCGGTGTCATGATCGTTTCGGTCGGCCCGTAGCCGTTGATCAGCAGCTGTGCCTTGAGGTTTTCGGTGATCATGTCGAACACCGCCTGAGACAGCGCCTCGCCGCCGAAGGAGTAGAGCCGCAGGCGCGGTACCGCGCTGTTCTCGCCGGCATATTCGGCAAGTCCGCGCACATAGCTTGTCGGCAGGCTGGCATTGTTGACGCCATGCCGCTTCATCTGGGCGAAGGCGTCTTCGGGTGTCGCGAGCTTGTCCTGCGTCAGCACCACGCCGCCGCCCGCCATCAGCGGCACCATCCAGCGCTCATGTCCGCCATCGGAGGTGAAGGGGAGGACCGGGTATTCGCAGGAGTCCTCGCTCATCTCGTAAATGCGCAGGGTCGCCTTGCAATGATGCGCCAATGGACCGTGCTCGACGGCGACGCCCTTGGGCACGCCGGTCGAGCCGGAAGTGTAGATCACATAGGCGAGCTGCCGTGGAGCGATCGCCGTGGCTGGCGCTTCGCTGCTCTCGGAAGAAATGTCCGTCGCGTCGAGATTAAGGAAGGGCGTCGCAATATCGCTCGGCAGGTTTGCGATATGCTTCGCGCGGGAGATGACGAGCGAGAGGCCGGGTGCCGTCAGGATATGGCGATTGCGGGCTTCGGGATGATCCGGCTCGACCGGTGTAAACGCGCCGCCCGATTTCAGTACGGCGAGAATGGCAACGATGGCGTCGATCGATTTTTCGAGCGCGATGGCGACGCGCTTTTCCGGTCCGACACCCATGGCAATCAGCCGATGCGCCAGCCGATTGGCCGCTGCCTCCAGTTCGCCATGCGTCACAGATTTTTCGCCCTGCGCCACGGCGAACGCGTTCGGGCGCCGTCTGGCCTGCGCAGCGATAACCTCATGGATCGGCGTGCCATCGTCCGGCTGGGGCGCGTCGGGGTAGGGCGCCGACAGCCTGTCCAGTTCTGCCGGCGATACGAAGGGAATATGCTTGATCTGTTCGCCGGGATGGCTGCCCAGGCGGGCAAGTGCGATGGCAAGGTCGTCAGCAAAGCGGGCGATCTGCTTTCTGTCGTGCTTTTGAGGATCAAAGCCGAAGCCGATATGAAACTCGCCCCCGGATGTTTGGGAAACGGTGATAACGAGCTCGGCGTCGCGGCGTGACGGGGGTTGGGAGAGGCTGCTTATGTGTTCGGCCGCGTCCTTGAACCGCTGAATTGGCCTCACATCGAGAAGCGTCTTCACCAGTCCGGTCGTGTCGAAGAGTTCGTCCCGCCGTATTAAGGCATCTGTGAGAGCTTCAAACGGCCAGGATCGACGCGAAGCGGCTTCGATGTCTTCAACGAATGTATTGCGGACATCCCCGAGCGACATGGCGCCGTTCAATTCCGGTGTCAGGATCAGCACATCTTCGCTGCGGGCAGCAATTAGTTGCGTCTCCGGTCGGGTGACAAGGCCGATCCTCTGGGTGCCATGGCCGGAATGTCGGCGCAAAGTCACGCCCAATGCGGCGAGAATATCCCTGGATACGTCGGCGGTACGCTGTGCCTGGCCCCGAGGCATCGGTATCTCAAGCGTATGCTCGAACCAGGCTTCATCGACGAGCTCTTTTCCGGTCGAAATCTGCGGGATGAGCGAAGCGATGTTTTCCTGTGCCGTCAGCCGCTGGAACCAGAAGTCGACCAGTTCCGGTGCCGGATTGCGGGACGCACCGTTGCTGGCCATCCAGGCGAGAGCGTCAGGCAGTGCTGTTTCGGCAATATCGAGCGTGGCGTTGGCCTCGTTGTGGAGGCCGCGAAGGAAATCCGTCGCGAGAAGATCGAGTGTCACGGCATCCGCAAGGACGGCGTGGAGAGACAATAGCAGGCCCATCGCTTGTCCGTTTCTCGACAGGAGAGTGAAACGGGCCGGATTACCTCCACTAAGATCCATCGGGTGTTGTCGTTCCGCAGAGGCTGCTGCTGCCAGCGCCTCGTCGAGATCATCCCCGGTCGGCAAATCTGCCTCTACAATTTCGACTTGGCGGCCATGTCTCAGGATCTGCTGCACGGCTCCACCGGCGCGTGCCTCAAATTCCGAGGTGACGAGCGGATGTAGCCGCGAAAGCGACGACAGGCTTTGATGCGCTGTGGCTAGTGAAACTGAAGGGAAGACGAAGCCAAGGATTTGGCGCCCGTAGATGACCTCATTGCCGGTCTCCGACAACAGCCAGATTCGCGATTGCGCAGGTGATAACGAGCATTTCGCGACAAGATCGGAGTCATTTGCTGCTGTGGCGTTCCGGTCATGAATCGTCATTCCCCACAGATCTCCTCGAAGATATAGTAATATTAATTCGCATTGCCGAAATGGAATAGCGTACTAAAACCAGTATCTATAATAGATATTGGTTTTATAATTTCGACGATGTTGCATTTCTAGCGCCGTATAATTCAGATAATCCTGTAATTACGTCGAAGCATTTGCATAACGAACGGCGATGATGAAAATTCAGGAAAATCGTAAAATTTATTTTTGAAAAATATTTTGAATTTGGGTGGGCATCATTCGTCACAGCGGAACTAGCGCTGCGCATCATCTAGCGATCCCGATGGCGCCCGGTTTCAAAAATGGAGAAGAATTATGGATGCCTCCGTAGCGATCAGGAGCGAAAAGGCGGCGGTGCAGCCATTGGATCTGCGCCTGCCATCGGCAGGGTTTGCCAGCCATTCGCTTGCTTGCGGCGAGCCGCTCGTGGTGTCTTCGGGGCGAGAACCGGGCAGCTTTCATGTCGGGTATCACGGAGTGGAAGTCGGCTCCGGTTATCTGTCGGGTCCGGCCGTCAATCTGTTGGTCTTCGATACCCTATCAGCAGCCACCTCCGCCGTTGCCGCTGAAGATATCGTCAATGCCGTGTCTGAGGCCGTTCTGGCGTGCAATCCGGCACTGAATTGCTTCGAGATCGAACTCGCCGATGAAGCCCTTGTGAGGCGTTTGCTGAGCGCCGGCGCGATCGAGCAGCGCGGAGATCGCCTCATCGCTCGCCCCGAATCCTTGTTTCAGCAAGCGAAGCTCTGGCTCGGCGGTATTCCGAGCAACTATCCGGAAATACCCGTCATGACGAACGGCGCGCTTCATCCGCAAAGATCGCCGAAGCCGACAGGTCGGGTCTATAATCGTTTCATTCCCTGGCTGAATACGCAGCTTGGATTCCACGTCGCCGATGTCGAAGCCGATCTTCCGCATTTCCATCGCTGGATGAACGATCCACGGGTGTCGGCCATATGGGAAGACAGCGGCGATCTCTCCTATCACCGCGATTTTATTGCCAGTCGTCTTGCAGATCCTCGGACTCTGCCGCTGATCGGAACCTTCGGCGGCGTTCCGTTCGGCTATTTCGAACTCTATTGGGCCAAGGAAGACCGGATCGGACCGCATTACGACGCCGATGGCTTCGATCGCGGTTGGCATGTTGCGATCGGCGAGGATGACTTCCGTGGCAAGGCCTTTGTCAGTGCGTGGCTGCCGTCATTGATGCACTACATGTTCCTCGCAGATCCCCGCACCCGGCGTATCGTCGGCGAACCGATCCATCACCACGCCCAGCAGATCCGCAACCTCGATCGCTCAGGCTTCGCCAAGGTCAAGCATATTCAGTTCCCGCACAAAAAGGCGCTCCTGGTCATGCTGCTGCGTGAGCGCTTCTTCATGGATCGGCTCCTGTCGCCCGACCTTTCCGGTCTGCTGGGGGAAGATGGCCTGCCTGCGCTTGGTTCGCTGCCACGGGGCGCCGCGTGATGAAAACAGCCGTCGACATGAACGACCCGCGCATCATGCGGCTCGTTCTGACGGTCGCACTCCCGGCGGTGGCCGGCCTGGCTGCCAGCGCCGGGCACCATGCGATCAACGCGATCTTTCTCGGTGCTCTCGGCTCCGATGTATTGGCCGGCATCAGTCTCGTCATGCCACTGTTCCTGCTGGTCGCGGCAGCCGGGCAGGGGCTTGGTATCGGGCTTGCCACGCTTTTGGCGCGCCATCTCGGCGAGGGTAACCCTATGGCCGCCTCATCCGTTGCCACCACGGCGCTCGTGGCCATAGTTCCTCTCGGTATTGCGCTGTCCGTGTTCATCTATCTCGGGCTGCCCGACTTTGTCGGTGTGCTGGGTGCAAGTGACAGTCTGCTAGTGCCCGGCCTCGATTATGGACGGTTGCTTGCCTTCGGCGTGACGCTTGGTCTGCTGCAGGCGGTCTGCGATTTCATTGCGATTGCCGAGGGCAATTCGCGCTTTTCGATGATCGTACTGATCGCAAGCTTTGCGCTGAACGCCGTACTTGATCCCATCTTCATCTTTTTCTTCAAGCTTGGCGCATCCGGTGCGGCAGCGGCCACCATTCTTTCCTCGGTGGCGGCGCTTGGCTGCTATGTCGTCTATTTCGCCCGTAAATGGGGCACGGTCAGCCTGACAGCCGGTTTGGTGCGATGGCACCTGCTGCGACCGATGGCGAGGATCGGCGTTCCTGCTGCGGCCACCAGCATCATGACCGGTCTTGGCCTTTTAATTTTGATGCGCGAAGCTGCTGTTTATGGCGGCGATACCGGGGTAGCGGCCACTGCCATTGCAGTGCGGCTGATGACGTTGGGCCAGCTTCCGATCTTCGGTTTTTGCCTAGGTGCGCAGAGCGTCGTGAGCCACGCCTTCGGTGCCGGCGATTCACAGCGGCTGAAGGCCGTGATCCGCTTCATGCTGGCGATAACCATACCCGTCGCTTCGCTCTATTCCATGCTGCTGTTCGTTGCGGCAGAACCGATAGTGCGCCTGTTCACCGATAGCCCGCAGGTGGTTGACGAGGCCGTGGTGTGGTTGCGCGCGCTGTTTCCGGTCTTCCCGCTGGCAGCTTTCCAATCGGTACTGCTGGTGATGCTGCAGTCTCGAGGCCGGGCGGGCATGTCCGCCGTCGTCGGGCTGGCGCCACAAGGCTATCTGCTGATCCCGCTTCTCCTCCTGCTGCCGCTATGGACGGGCTTTGCGGGTCTCTCCGCCGCACCGGCAGTCGCGGCAATTCTTGCCGCCGTGCTCGGCCTTTTCGTCGCGCGACGCGAATGGCTCACGATTCTGCCTACGCAACAGCCGCCCCAATTGGCCGACCAATCGACACTTCACACCTGACCAGAGGAACGTCATGAACGAGACACCGAGATTCGATGCCTATCGGCACGCCATTCCCGACCCGCTGCTGCCCCAACGCAACGACCCCTTCGATGCGGCCGTACCGCCGATCTATCAGACTTCGCTGTTCCTGTTCGATAGCTACAAGGAGCTGGAAGATGTCTTCGCCGGCCGCTCGAAGAAGCCGATCTATTCGCGTGGCGACAACCCGACGGTGCAGCTGCTGGAGAGCAGGATCGTCGAGATGGAAGGAGCCGAGGCGGCGCGCGCCTTTGCAAGCGGCATGGGCGCCATTGCTGCCGCAGTCCTTGCCTTCGTCGGCCCAGGAGATCGCATCGTTACCGTGCGGCACGTCTATAGCGATGCCTTCCGTTTCTTCGAAAAAGTCCTGAAGCGTTTCGGCGTCATTGTCGACTATATCGACGGCACCGATACCGAGGCCATGATTGCGGCCCTTCCCGGCGCCAAGCTGGCCTATCTCGAAAACCCCACCTCCATGGTGTTCGAGTTGCAGGATCTGCCTGCCATTGCCGAAGCCGCGCGTCGCCATGGCGTCGTGACGATCGTCGACAACTCCTGGGCAACACCGCTCTATCAGAACCCGCTTGCTCTCGGCATCGATATCGTCATCCATGCCGCCTCGAAATATCTTGGTGGTCAGAGCGATACGGTGGCGGGCCTTGTCGCCGGCTCCAAGGCGCATATCGATCGGATCAACAGCGAAATCTATCCCTACACGGGTGCGAAGCTGGCGCCGTTCGAGGCGTGGCTGGTGCTTCGCAACCTGGAGACCCTGCCGTTCAGGCTGCGTCATCACCACGAAGCCGGCCTGGAGGTCGCATCCTGGCTGAAGGCACATGAGGAGGTGACCAACGTCATGCATCCGGCCTTCTGCGAACATCCCGGCAAGCGGACCTTCAGCGGTTTCGGCGGCCTTTTCTCCTTCGAGGTTTCCGATCGCATCGACGTTGCAGGCTTCGTCGATGCGCTGGGTCTCATCCGCATCGGCGTCAGCTGGGGCGGCCCGGAGAGCCTGGTTGTTCCGGCAAAGGCGGCGCTCAGCATCTCGCCCGAAACCAATGTCTTCGCACGATTTGGCGTCAGCGACCGCACCATTCGCCTGAATGTCGGGCTGCACACGGCAGCTGCCATCATTGCGGATCTGCAACAGGCACTGCTGGCGTCAAAACGGTAGGTCGCGTCAACGTTTCATATTGCCATATGGGCGGAGTGGCACTACCACCCCGCCCATACTATTATCCGTTGTTGATTTCATTCCCGCCCCGTGCTGACCGAGAAAAAATGACCATTCCTTCCAACGAAATGCTGAGCTCGCTTGCAAGCGAATATGGGACGCCGCTCTGGATCTACGACGTTGCCGCGATGCGCCGTCGCATCGAGCAATTGTCCGCCTTCGACGTCGTGCGCTTCGCACAGAAGGCTTGTTCGAACATCCACATCCTGCGGGAAATGCGCAACGCCGGCGTCCAGATTGATGCCGTATCGCTTGGCGAGATCGAACGGGCGATGCGCGCGGGCTTTGCAGCGGGCAGCACGTCCGAACTTGCGGAAATCGTCTTCACCGCCGATGTCTTCGACCGGCAGACGCTGGAGCGGGTCATTGCCGACAGGAGGATCGAAGTCAATATCGGTTCGATCGATATGCTGCATCAACTCGGTGAGCGTTCGCCGGGCCACAGGGTATGGTTGCGGATCAATCCGGGTTTCGGCCACGGCCACAGCAACAAGACCAATACCGGCGGCGAGAACAGCAAGCACGGCATCTGGTTCGAGCAGTTGCAGGAAGCCGTGGCGCTGACACAAAAATATTCGCTGACGCTGGTCGGCCTGCACATGCATATCGGCTCTGGCGTCGATTACAGCCACCTGCAGCGTGTCTGCGGCGCAATGGTTGGCTTCTGCCGCGAGCTTTCCGTCGATATCGAGGCGATTTCAGCCGGCGGCGGCCTTTCCGTCCCTTATAGGGAAGGCGAGGAAGAGATTGACCCGTCGCATTATTTTTCACTCTGGGACGCGGCGCGGCGTGAGGTTGAGGCGCATTTTGGTCATCCGATCCGGCTGGAGATAGAACCCGGGCGCTTTCTGACCGCGGATTCCGGCGTACTGCTCGCTGAGGTGCGAGCCGTCAAAAACATGGGTCGCAACCGCTTCGTGCTCGTCGATGCCGGCTTCAGCGATCTTGCCCGGCCGGCCATGTATGGCAGCTATCACCACATCTCGGTCATTCCGGGAAAGACGCCTCGAAGCGCGGGAGCAGCTATCTTCCCGACGGTGGTTGCGGGTCCTCTTTGCGAATCGGGCGATGTCTTCACCCAGACGGAATCAGGCGTAGTTCAGCAACGCGATCTTCCTGAGGCTCATGTCGGCGACTATCTCGTTTTCCACGGTGCCGGAGCCTATGGCGCAACGATGTCGTCGAACTACAACAGCCGGCTCTATGCCCCGGAGGTGCTCATCGATGGCGCAACGCATCGATTGATCCGCCGACGCCAGACTTTTGACGAGCTGTTGGCCCTGGAAGATCTCTAAACAGGTGCTTCGGCTTTCGGGCGCGGCGAATCGAATGGTGCTGGCAAGGTTCGGCAACCATCCCGCCGTTGACGCGTGTTGGCGCGGGGGCTTTTCCGCGGTTGCGAAATGAATATAGTGGGCACCACCGGGCGTCGTGAGGCTCGGTTCTTGTTCCTTTGTCACCAGCCGCAAGGCGCGAAAGTTCTGCACCGATATGCTGGCCTGGCTTGATCAGAGAACCGAAATCGTCGAGCACGCGGATCAGGCGGCGCAATTTTTCGAGCCGGCGCATTCCGCTTATTACAGCGGCAAGCCTGGCCAGCCGCTGAAACTGCTGCTGCAGGCGCGCAGTGATTTTCTCTCCATCTGGCGGCAAGCGGATTATCGGGAACATGTCGCCGAATTCAAGCTATTCGGCCGTCAGCTCGTAATCGTCAATTCGCCTGAAGCGATCCGTTACGTGGTCGCCAAGCGCCATGAGAATTTCGAGCGCAAGACGCCGCAGATGCGCCGCGCGTTGGAACATCTGCTAGGTGACGGCCTGTTCATTTCGGACAAGGAGACCTGGAAGCAACGGCGGCCGCTGGTTGCCGATATCGTGCACAAGAACCGCGTCCCAGCCTTCGGGGCGATCATGCAGACCACGGCAAGCGAGCTTGCCGACCGTTGGCAGAGCCTCGGCGAGGGGGCGGAGGTTAACGCCCTGTTCGAGATGGCGGGTCTGACGGCGGAGATCATCTCACGCAGCGTCTTCGGCAATGATCTCGGCGAGGAAAGCGCCAATGCCGTCACCGAGGGATTTGCCAGTTACCAGGCCTTGGTGGACTCCATCAATCTCGGCTACTTCCTCGGCTTCGACGAAGGGCTGCCAATCGTCAAGACACCGAGCCTGCGCCGGTCGGTCAAGCGCATCCATCGGATCATCGATCAGGTGATCGAAGATCATCTGGCCGGCAAGGGCGATAACAGTTCGATGGTCGAGCTGCTGATCCGGCGCCAGAAGCGAAATCCCGAGCTGAAGCTCGATGTCGTGGCGCTCAGGAATGAAGCGGCGACCATTTTCATGGCCGGACATGAGACGACGGCCGCGACTTTGACCTGGGCATGGTATCTGCTAGCCGGTGCGCCCTGGGTGGAAGAGGCTATTCACGCGGAAATCGATGCCGTCTGCGGCGATCGTGTGCCGTCGATCGATGACGTTGCCAAGCTTGACTGGTGTCGAGCCGTCATCGAGGAGACGCTGAGGCTTTACCCACCCGTGCCGATTTTGGCCCGACAGGCAGCCGAGGCGGACCAGATCGGTCCTGTACAAGTGCGCAAGGCCGCGCTCGTCCTGATCGTCCCGTGGATTCTGCACCGCACGGACTCGCTTTTCCCCGAGCCGCATCGGTTCCATCCGGAGCGCTTCTTGGGTGAGACACGCCCGACCCCCTATAGCTACATCCCCTTTGCCGCCGGCCCCCGCGTGTGCCCCGGCCTGCAGTTCGGTCTCACCGAGGCGATCCTTTGTCTGGCGATCCTCGCTCAACGCTTTCGCGTACGAGTTAAGGACGGCCATAATGTCCAGCCGCAATGCCGCCTGACCCTGCGTCCTCGCGGCGGCATGCCGGTCACCCTGCATAGGCGCTGATCCGATGTCCGCTGACAATGAAGAGGGCAAGCAAACCGCCAGCGGAAAACGTAAGGCATGGATCTATGAGCCGCCAAAAACGCCGCCCATCGCTGATCTCGTGGCTGGTGGCGAACGGCGCAAGGTGTTCCTGCGCTATTGGCTCTACGAGAATATCGACAACGCGATAGATCTCGTTTTCTACTTCGTCTTCATGCTTTTGCCGGCGCGGGCATGTTCCGCAATTGGCGGTTGGCTCGGACGGTTCCTCGCGCCGCGTTTCCACAAAGGCGCCTATGCCCGCGCCGCTGCAAACCTGAAGGCGATAAGACCGGATCTCAGCGATGCCGAGCTTGAGATACGCTTGGAGCGCTACGCCGATTCACAGGGCCGTCAGATGGCCGAATATTCCGTGGTGCCCCGGCTTGCGCGGCATCACGTCCGGATGATCGGCACCGCAAGCCTGGTCGAGCGTTGCGCTAAAGGCCCCGTGATCTTCATCGCGCCGCATGTCAGCAACTGGGAGGTGCTTTGGCATTGTCTGCTCGACATGGGGCTGGCCGTGACCATGAACTACGATCCTCCGAAGCGGCGATCCCGTCACTATATCGTCAATCGCCTGCGCAAGGGTGCCGGCCTCGGCATCCTCAAGCCGGGCCGCAGCTTCGTACGCCCGGCGCTCCGCATTCTGGAAAGCGGCGGCAATCTGCTGATGTTCTGCGATGAAGGCTTCAATGGCCGCATTCGGGCGCCATTTTTCGGCAGGCCGGTTCATCTGGAGGGGAATTATGCGGTCGTTGCGCGTATGGCGCGCAAGACCGATGCGCTGATCTATCCGCTGTTCATAACCCGCGACAACGCAGCGAATTTTACCTTACGGGCGCTTGAGCCTTTCAAGCTTACAGCTCCCATGGGGTCGGAAGATCCAATTGCAGAGGATGTTCGCACCTTGAATGCGGTGATCGAACCCATTGTTCGCGAACGCCTGGAGCAATGGTATTTTGTGGACAATCGATTGCTGTGATGAATGTGCAGATAGAATTTTCCACCGAGGCAAGTGAATTTGGGGTTGCAACGGATTGAAGGGCGTTAGCGTTTAGGTTAACACTCCGCCAAGTAAAATTACCTTCTGCTTTCGGACTTTGTTGTACCTTTGTGAACGAGAAAGTTTCTCCACGATCGTGCTTTTTTGAGATATAGCTCCTACGGCTTCTGCTTGGTTGTACGACCTAGGGCGTGAATGGAATTTCGATGACGATATTGGTTTCGGGCGGAGCAGGATTTATCGGCGGGAATTTCGTTCTTGAGTGGCTTGAGCGATGCGATGAAACGGTTATCAATCTCGACAAGCTGACCTATGCCGGCAATCTGGATACGCTGCGAGGATTGAAGGGAAACAATCGTCATGTGTTCGTGCATGGCGATATTGGTGATCGTGGCCTGGTCGCGGATCTGCTGTCGCTGCATCGGCCACGGGCTATCCTCAATTTTGCAGCCGAAAGCCATGTCGATCGGTCGATCCATGGTCCCGGTGATTTTATCCAGACGAACATCGTCGGTACCTTCAATCTGCTGGAGGCGGTTCGCGACTATTGGAACGGCTTGCCTGATGCGGAAAAGCAGGCCTTCCGGTTCCTGCACGTCTCGACCGACGAGGTCTATGGCACGCTTTCGGCCGATGACGCGCCATTTAACGAGCTCAATCGCTACGAGCCGAACAGTCCCTATTCGGCAAGCAAGGCGGCGTCGGATCATCTGGTTCGCGCCTGGCATCACACCTATGGCCTGCCGGTGCTGACGACGAATTGCAGCAACAATTACGGCCCTTATCACTTTCCGGAAAAGCTGATCCCGCTGGTGATCCTAAATGCGCTGTCGGGCAAAAGCCTGCCGATCTATGGCGACGGCCAGCAGATTCGCGATTGGCTCTATGTCCGGGATCACTGCGGGGCCATTCGCCGCGTGCTGGAAGCGGGCAAGGTCGGCGAGACCTATAATGTCGGCGGCTGGAACGAGAAGGCCAATCTGGAGGTCGTGCAGACGATCTGCTCGATCCTCGATGAGCTGAAGCCGAAGGCAGATGGCGGCCATTACAGCGACCAGATCGCCTTCGTGAAGGACCGCCCCGGCCACGATCGTCGCTATGCCATCGATGCACGCAAGCTCGAACGCGAACTGGGCTGGAAGCCTGAGGAGACTTTCGAGACGGGCATCCGCAAAACGATCGCATGGTATCTGGCCAATCAGGATTGGGTGCAAAACGTGACCAGCGGCGCCTATCGCGAGTGGCTCGGCAAGCAATATGAGGGGCAGTCTTGAGTAGCATCCTGATTACCGGCGCTAACGGGCAGGTCGGTTTCGAATTGCAACGCTCGCTCGCCTCACTGGGAAGCGTAGCGGCCGTGACCCGCGCAGAGATGGATCTGGCGCGCGAGGCAAATATTCTGAGCGTTCTCAACGAGCACAAGCCCAAGATCATCGTCAATCCCGCGGCCTATACCGCGGTTGATCGTGCGGAGGGCGATGCGGAGCAGGCAATGGCGGTCAATGCCGCAGCACCCGGTATCATCGCGCGCTGGGCAGCCGATAACGGCGCTCTGCTGGTGCATTATTCCACCGATTATGTCTTCGACGGCACGAAGGCGGAACCCTATGTCGAGACTGATGCGGTCAACCCTCAATCTACCTACGGCGAAAGCAAGTGGCTGGGCGAGGAAGCGATCCGCGCATCCGGTTCTCCCCATGTCATCCTGCGGACGAGCTGGGTCTACGGCCATCACGGCAGCAATTTCCTGAAGACCATTCTTCGGCTGGCACAGGAACGCGAGACCCTCAATATCGTCGCCGACCAGATCGGGGCGCCGACATCGGCCGCCTTGATTGCCGATGTCACCCGCACCATCGTCGAGCATGTCGCCGGTTCGCAAGCATCCGGCACCGTGTCGGGGACGTATCATCTTGCGGCACAAGGCAGCACCTCATGGCACGGCTATGCGACGCATATCGTTCGCAGGGCATCAGAGGCAAACTTCAAGCTTGCGCTCGCATCTGATGCGCTGAAGCCGATTTCGACAGCTGAATATCCGACGCCAGCGAAGCGGCCGGCCAATTCAAGGTTGGACTGCACAAAGCTTGCGGAACGTTTCGATATCGCTCTTCCCGCCTGGCAGGCGGGCGTGGACGATGTGGTGGCGAGGCTAAAACCTGCAACGAATTGAAGCGGCAAGATCCTGTGATGGCTCGCAACGCCATCTACGGGTGGTGGGATGACCGCCGCAGCCGGAATGCAACAAGAGACGGTGGACCATGACGAAAGCACGCAAAGGCATCATACTTGCTGGCGGATCGGGAACGCGCCTTTATCCGGTGACGCTCGCCGTCAGCAAGCAACTTCTGCCGATCTACGACAAACCGATGATCTACTACCCGCTGACGACGCTGATGCTTGCCGGCATCCGCGAAATCCTCGTCATCTCGACACCACAGGACACGCCGCGCTTCGAGCAATTGCTCGGTGATGGCAGCCAGTGGGGCATCAAGCTCGACTATGCGGTCCAGCAGAAGCCGGACGGACTTGCTCAGGCGTTTCTCATTGGCGAAGAGTTCCTGGATGGCGCGCCATCCGCGCTCGTGCTGGGAGATAATGTCTTTTACGGACATGACTTTACCCGACTGCTCCACGAGGCTAGCGGCAAGGCGAACGGCGCCACCATCTTTGCCTATCACGTGCAGGATCCGCATCGCTATGGCGTCGTCGAATTCGACGGTGCGGGCCGGGCAATCAGCCTGGAGGAAAAGCCGAAACAGCCGAAGAGCAATTACGCCGTCACCGGACTCTACTTCTACGATGAGAGCGTCGTCGATGTGGCAAAATCCATCCAGCCGTCGCCGCGCGGCGAGCTGGAAATAACCGACGTCAACGTGCATTACCTCAATGCCGGGCAGCTCGATGTGCAAACCATGGGCCGCGGCTATGCTTGGCTCGATACCGGCACGCATGAATCGATGCTGGAAGCGAGCCACTACATCGCCACCATCGAGAACCGGCAGGGACTAAAGGTTGCCTGCCCCGAGGAAGTGGCTTATCGCAGCGGCTGGATCAATGCATCCGATGTCGAGGCGCTGGCGCGTCCGCTCAGGAAGAACGGCTATGGGCAATATCTTCTGCGAATGCTGAGCGAACAGATATTCTGAGCCGTGCGGCGCACCCACGCTGCTGCTGGCCTATGAGAAAATTGAACAGGAAGACGAATGAAAGCCATCGATACGGCCATAGCCGACGTCAAGATCATCGAGCCGACGGTGTTTGCCGACGACCGCGGCTTCTTCTTCGAAAGCTTCAGCAAGGTGAAGTTCGAGGCGGCGATCGGGCGAAGCGCCGATTTCGTGCAGGACAATCACAGCCGGTCGGGTAGGGGCGTCCTGCGTGGCCTGCACTATCAGTTGCCGCCGCATGCCCAGGCCAAGCTGGTGCGCGTCGTGGTTGGCGAAGTCTACGACGTCGCAGTCGACATCAGGAAGTCGTCGCCGACATTCGGACAATGGGTCGGTGTACTCCTGTCGGCGGACAACAAGCGACAGCTCTGGATTCCGGAAGGGTTTGCCCACGGCTTCCTGACGCTGAGCGACCATGTCGAGTTTCTGTACAAGACCACTGAATATTATGCACCGCAAAGCGATCGCGGCATTCGCTGGGACGACCCGCAAATTGCCATCGACTGGAGCGTCGGCGATGTCCTGACGCTTTCCCAAAAGGACCAGCTGCAGCCATTGTTGGCACAGGCTGACATGTTCGAGTGAGATATTCCGCTGCGAGCTTTTGATACGAGCAAGCTCGCCTTCAATAAGCTGTTCAAGGATTGAAGGCGGCCCTTATGACGGACCGACCTCCAGAATAGCCTTGATAACCCCTGCCTCGGGCCTCAACCACTTTCCGAACAGCGCGGGGGCGTCGTCCAATGAACCCCGATGCGTATTCAGCGCTGCGGTCGGAACCCGGCCGTTCTCCATCTGCGTCACGACCTCGGCAAAATCATCCGGCTGTGCGTTGCGGCTGGCGAAGAGGGTGGTTTCGCGTTTGTGAAACTCCGGGTCTGAAAAGGTAATGTCGTCGCGCACGACGCTGACGAGGACGTAGCGGCCGCCATGGGCGACGAAGCCGAAGCCACGTTGCATGGCCTTGGCGTTGCCCGTTGCATCGATGACAACATCGAAGAAATCGCCGTCGGTAAGCCGCTTGGCATTGGCTTCTGCCTCAGCGTTGGCAAGCAGGGTTCGGTCGGCACTGAGGGAGGTTACCGTGAAATCGAGACGGTCCTCTCGCATGTCCATGACGGTAACGTCGGCGCCGCGCGCCTTGGCGAAGATGATGGCTGACATGCCGATCGGGCCGGCGCCGACGACGAGGACGCGGTCGGCGGCGGTAATGCCGCCGCGCTTGACGCCATGGGCGCCGATGGCCAGGAACTCGATCATGGCAGCTTCGTCGAGCGAGGCTTTGCCGGCGGAGATGACATTCTGCTCGGGTACGCAGAGAAATTCGGTCATGCCACCATCGCGATGCACGCCGAGGACGGCAATGTTCTGGCAGGCATTGGTTACGCCACGGCGACAGGCAATGCATTTGCCGCAGGAGAGATAGGGGACGATATAGACATTCTCCGCGTTTTTCAGGCGGCTCGAACCATTGGCATCCTCGACCGTGCCGGAGAGCTCATGGCCCATGACACGCGGATATTCGAGAAAGGGGTGCTTGCCCTGATAGATGTGAAAATCCGTGCCGCAAATGCCGACACGCTTGATGCGCACAAGCACCTCGCCTTTGGCAGGAGTAGGGACGTCGCGCTCGATCAGGGAGAGCTTGCCGGGTTCGTTGCAGATCAATGTTTTCATCGTGATGGCTTTCGAAGGGACTAAAACGGCTGAGGTAACTATTGGAAATTGGCGGTGCAGCGTGCGGACGTCTGACGGCATCCGGACTTGCTGATCAGACGTCCCGTCGAAGCATGCCGGGATTTCGGTATCTGAGCCTCCGGCAGCTTCATGACACCACCTCGTTCAAGGGATATCGCTCTACAATTTGCCGTAGGATAGGCGCTTTCGAGACGCTGCCCGCCTGTTCGGCCCAATGCAGGAACGCGCCGATACGCCGCGCAACCTTTTCGCGATGATGCTGGGCGATGTCGGCAAGGCGATGGTCGAGGAACGGATTGAGGAAGCGGTCGAGCGTCGTCGCGACGTAGGTCTCCGCCTCGCCGTCCATGCCGTTGGCGGCAAAGCCGGGCAAGACCTCACTGCGATAGAGTTCATCCAGTCTGGCGCGAATATCAGCGTCGGCAAGGATGGCGCGAACGGTTTCATCGGACGGTCGACCTTCTTGCTGCCAAATCTCGGCAAGGAAAGTATGGCCGAGATTGAGGATGTGCAGCTTCAGGCGCTCGTAGGGTTCGAGGTCGTCGGTGAGTACGATGCTCTCATGCGTGCATGGAGGCCGGACGCCCGGTGCGCGCTTGATTGCCCAGAGCGCATAGGGTTCGGCGACCGCGCCGATAGGCTCTATGGGTTCCGAGACGATCCGGTCGACCAGCGTCTCGGCGAAGGCGACATGCTTGTCCAGCCAGGCAAGAAAATCAGGAGGCACGCCATTTCGCCTGATGCAGTCGACAACGACCTGTTTCAGGAGCCGCCCGTTGCCGGTTATCAGCTCGCACGGAAGGATCACCAACGGCCGGCCGGTTGCTTGCCAGCGCTTGACGAGAAGGGCTGCCAGTTTGGCCGGAAACGAACGCGGAATTTGGCCGTCTGCGCCAAACCGATCCTCGTCCGGCCATGTTTTATAGCCAGTATCGCCGGTATTGGAGATGACGAATTCGGCCTCTTGCGCGAAAAGCTGCGAAAGCTCTTCCCAATGGGCGACGGCGGAAAGGCCGCGATCGACGCTGGTGACTTGCACAGTGCGATCGACTGGTTGTCCGCCCGATATGCCACGGATGATGACTGGATAGCCATGCTGACTGCCGAAAGCGCTGACGCGTCCGCTTCTGCTGCTCTCTCCGGAAATCTGCACGACTGCGATCGGACCGGCATTCTGACTCGATTGCCTCGCCTCGTGAACAAATAGGGCTGCATGCGCCTGCAGGAACCTGCTCGTGCCGAACTGGATGATGCGGGAGGTCACGCCAAGCTCCTTGTGCATACAAGGTATAGGGTGGAGCTTCGGCCACTAGCCTGAGACGCCGACATCGATCGTTCCTCCCGATGAATGTTTTTTATCTATAGAAAACATTTCGGGCTTTGACGTCAAGCATTTTCAGCCGGATCCAACAAGAGCTTCGTGGATCGCCGTGCCATATGCCGCCAATGACGACGGCAAAAGTTTCATGGAAATCACAAGAAAATGTCATAAAAAATGTGATTTTGTTGTTATTATCTGTTATAAATACCTACGATGATGCGTCGCCGCAGGGGAAACTTCGCCTATGAAACGGACGGCGTCCGACATTCTCCGAATTTTCCATGCCGATGCGCCGCGTTCCCGTGGTCTTACGCCGCGTATCGCTTGGGGCATCATCCGAACAATCCTAGCCACCCATCACGACCAAGGGAGAATTGAATGGCACGTATCACCTTGAGGCAGTTGCTCGATCATGCCGCTGAAAACGGCTACGGCGTTCCGGCTTTCAACATCAACAATATGGAGCAGGCGCTCGCCATCATGGAGGCGGCAGACGCGGCTGCTGCACCGGTGATCATGCAGGCATCGAGGGGCGCCAGAGCCTATGCCAACGACATCATGCTGAAGCATATGATGGATGCCGTCGTCGAGATCTATCCGCATATTCCGGTCTGCGTGCATCTCGACCATGGCAACGATCCCTCAAGCTGTATGACGGCCATTCAGGCCGGCTTTACCTCCGTGATGATGGATGGTTCGCTCAAGGCAGACGCGAAGACGCCAGCCGACTGGGATTATAACGTCGGCGTGACCAGGACGGTGACCGACATGGCACATCTCGGCGGCATTTCCGTCGAGGGAGAACTGGGTGTGCTCGGCTCGCTCGAAACCGGCATGGGCGAGGCCGAGGATGGCCATGGTGCGGAAGGCAAGCTTTCACACGACCAGCTGCTCACCAATCCGGACGAGGCGGTGAAGTTCGTTCGCGAAACCAAGGTCGATGCACTGGCAATCGCCATGGGCACCTCGCACGGCGCCTACAAGTTCACCCGCAAGCCGGATGGTTCTGTGCTGGCGATGAACGTGATCGAGGAGATCCACCGCAAGCTGCCCAATACGCATCTCGTCATGCACGGCTCGTCGTCTGTTCCAGAAGAATTGCAGGAGATCATCAACCGCTATGGCGGCCAGATGAAGCCGACCTGGGGCGTGCCGGTCGAGGAGATCCAGCGTGGCATCAAGAATGGCGTGCGCAAGATCAACATCGACACCGATGGCCGCATGGCGATGACCGGGCAGATCCGCCGCGTACTGCAGGAAGATCCGAGCGAGTTCGATCCGCGCAAATACATGAAGCCGGCCATGGCGGCGCTGACGAAGCTCTGCAAGGAGCGTTTCGAGCAGTTCGGCACCGCCGGTCATGCCCCGGCGATCAAGCCGTTTTCCGTTGCCGAAATGGCAAAGCGCTACAAGTCCGGCTCGCTGGACCCGGTTTTCTCCTGATAGTGAGAGATCAGCGCGACGCCGGGCTTGCCGCCCGGCGCGCGCTTTCTTCGGTCAGGGTCTGGCCGTGGAATTTCGACAATGACGTCACGACATCATCGATTTCCTTGGCCAGCCGTTGCCCATCCCATTGCAGGGCTTTGGCGGCGATTGCACCGATCTCATGCAGTCCCTGCATGGTCAGAAGTCCCTCGATCGCCAAGGTCGTGCGGCGGAAGACGATGTCTGAGAGATGCACGACCAGCTCCTGACGGGCGATCCAATCGATCTCCAGAGCACTATGGCGCGGTGCCCCGCTAATGCGTGTGCTGTCTGCGTAGTCCGAGTGATGGGCGAGGATTGCCGCGGCGGTGGTACCGTATCGGCCAAGCAGTTCATCGACCCTGCTCGCCTCGGCGCCGGTCTTGGCCGCGATGGAGCGAATCCAGCTTGCCCGTTCGTTTGACGTTATCGGAAAATCCTGCCCCCCGCCGATGGCGAGCCGCTCGGTGGAGGTCTTGCGCGTACGCTGAAGACGCTTCAGCACGGTATCGGCGACTTCCTCGGCAAAGCCGCGGAAGGTCGTCCACTTGCCGCCGACAAGGGAAATGACGGGGAAGGGACGTCCTGCCTCTGCTTCGACGACCGGTGCGGAATGATCGCGGCTGATCAGGCCAGGTGAGGAGGCGTCCGAGGCGGGCAGGGGGCGTATGCCGCTATAGCTGTAGGTCACCTGTTCCCGCTCGAAGCGCAGGCCCGGCAACAGCGAGCGGACACTATCAAGGAAATATTCGATTTCCGGCTCTTCGCAGTGCACATTGTCAGGGTCGTCACAGGGAATGTCCGTCGAGCCCACAAGCGCCTGACCGAGATAGCCGTAGACCAGGCAGATGCGGCCGTCATCGGCCTCGAAATAGATCATGTGGCCGTTAAGGCTGCGCACCAGCTCCGGATGGTCGAGCAGGATATGTGATCCCTTGGTTCCACCGATCATATGCGAGGGTGTGCCGAGCGCGGCGTTGACATGATCGATCCAGGGGCCGGCGGCATTGATGACGACCTTCGGCTTGACCGAAAAGGCGTAGCCGTCGGCGCGCTGGAAGGTGAGAATACCGTCTGAAGCGGATACCAGGCGCGTTGCGTTTGCTGCCAATGACTTTTCGTTGGTGCGGAGTCCATCACTGATCAACTCGTAGACCAGCCGTTCCGGCCGGCTGATCTTGGCATCGTAGTAGATGCCGCCGGCAACGATATCAGGCGTCACATATGGCATTTCCTTGAGAGCGCGGCGCTTGAGCAGGAACCTGTGGCGCGGCATGACCCGATTGCGCGACCCGAAGAAATCGTAGAGCGCCAGCCCGATCTTGACGAGCAGGGCGCCGCGGCTGCGGGGCGCTGTCGTCGAACCCGTCAGCGTGCGAAGGGCGGCCCATATGCCACGTGTCCAGGAGAAGATCGGCACGAATGTCGGCAGCGGCTCGACACAATGCGGCGCGTTCTTCAGCAGCAGATTGCGCTCCAGCGCCGACTGTGCGACCAGCCCGAATTCACCGGTCTCCAGATATTTGAGGCCACCATGAATGAGCCGCGACGGAGCCGCGCTCGTTCCCGAGCCGAAATCCGACTTGTCGACGATCAGGCAGTTGACGCCCTGGGCGCAGAGGTCGCGAAACAGCCCCGCGCCATTGACGCCGGCGCCGATGATGACGACGTCGACATCTCCGTCTTGAAGTTGCGAGAAGCGTTGTTTCAGATCGGCGGCCATATCGGTCATAGCATTATCGTCCTGCTGAATTGCCGCGAAGGCGTATGCCCGCGCAGCGCATTTGACGGTCTAGTCTTGGGAGTGTTGAACTGCGAGATCGCCGATCCGCGGCCAGAGCGGCGTCATGGCTTCGGCGATATCCTTGAAGAGCTGGTAGCGGATCCGATATTCGGCCCTGCGCTCGGTATCCGGGTAATAGGTCCTGGCGATCTTGTCGACGTCTCGGGGATCGCTCTGCGGATCGGCATAAAAGCCGATGCCGGCACCGGCACAAAGCGCGGCGCCCCAGGCGGCTGCCTCGTCGGTCTCCGTCACGGTAACCGGGATTCCGAGCACATCGGCAAACATCTGCACGACGATCGGGTTGCGAGAGACGCCGCCGGCCAGCCTTGCCTGATCGAAGGAAAAACCGTCACTTAGAGCGTCGACGTGAATCTTATGGTTGAAGGCGATGCCTTCAAGCACGGCCCGCAGCATGTCGCCGCGATCGTGCCATCCGCCAAGCCCGAAGAAGCTGGCGCTGGCATCGGCGCCATAGGGAGAGCCGAACAGATAGGGATGGAAAAGGGCGCTCGACGGGCGGTTGAAGGCCGCCTCTATCTCGGGAGCCAGCAAGGCGTGAATGGACTGACCCGAGGCCTCGGCGCTTACAATCTCGCTGGCGCACAGCCTGTCCAGAAACCACTCATAATTCGCCGACGACGCCGGCGAGATCGACATGTTGTTCCACTGGCCCGGCGCAATGGCATTCCGGCAGAACCAGCGGCGATCGACGCGCGGCTCGGCGGACAGCGTTTCATTGATCGAATAGGTGCCGGCGATGACGGCGACGACACCGTCGGCATAGCCTCCGGCACCGAGTGCGGAAGCCGTCACATCATGCAGGCCGGCAACGACCGGCGTTCCCTCGGCAAGGCCGGTGCGCTTGGCAACGGCTTCCGTTACGTGGCCCACGACCTCGTCCGATCGTGAAGCCTGCGGCAGCGCGCCCGCCAATTCGGCCACGCCGAAAAGTTTCAGGGCATCCTGCGAGTAGTCCTGGGTGGAGACATCGGTAAAGGAGGTGCTGGCCTCGGTCCGGTCGGTTCCGACAACGTCAGTCAGGCAGAAACGCAGCCAATCCTTGCAGCTCAGAATATGGCCGATCTCGGCGAACCGCGCCGGCTCATTGGCCTTGATCCAGGCAAGCAGCGCCGAGGGCGCGGATACGTGCGGCAACTGTCCTGTTAGTGCCAGGGCTGCGTCGGCAACGGGGCTTTTCAGCCATTGGTCCACGATCGATCCGGCACGGCTGTCGAGCGAGAGAATAGCGCGTCCCAGCGGCTTCTTCGACTTGTCGAGGAGGTAGATCCCGTCGCCATGGGCAGTGGCGGCGATCGCCTTGATATCGCTTGCCGGACGATTGCTGAGGCTGATCGCTTCGGCAATGGCATCGGCTGTCTGGGACCAGAGTTCGTCCATGTTGCGCTCGACATGACGGGCCTTGGGCATGAACTGCGTCACGCGGCGGCGCGCGACAGCAATCGGCGTCCCGTCGATGTCGAAGATCACCGCCTTGGTGACGGTGAGACCGCTGTCAATTCCGAGCAGACTCGGCATTCCTGTTACTCCCGATGGTGAACGATCTCGGGCTGCCCGCACGGGGCTAAGCCATCAGGACCGTTCCTTGTCGCCTCTCGCGACGACCACATTGATATTCTTGCTCTGCATGCGCTCGAGATGAGCGGCCGGTGTCTTCTCGTCGACGATGACGACGTCGAACTCGCTGAGGGCCGCGAAATTGTGAAGCGCGCGCCGTTCGAACTTCGTATGATCCATGAGCAGGATGCGTTTGGCGGCGCTGTCGAACATCGCCCGCTTGATATCCACGATCTCGGGCGATTGATGAAACACCGCATCATCGATGATCGCCGACATGGAAATGAAGGCAACATCGGCCCGCAAGCGATTGATCTCGTTGATGGTCATCCGCCCCATGAAGGCGTTGCACCAATTGTAATACTGCCCGCCGAGCGCCAGCAGATTGACGTCATGCATGTCCTTCAACGCATTCATCAGCGTCAGCGAATTGGTAATCGCCGTCAGCGGCACCTTGGCGGGCAGATGCGAGGCCATCTGCAGTACGGTGGTGGAATCGTCGAGGAAGATCGCCTGACCCGGCTCGATGAATTGCATGGCCGCGGCGGCGATCATCTTCTTTTCGCTGGCCTGACGGTTGGCGCGATAGACGTCGCTGGATTCTATCAGGCTGGTAGCCGCTGCCGTCACGATGCCGCGCGTCTTGCGAAAGAGGCCGCGGCTCACCAGCTCATCAACGTCGCGATGCGCCGTCATCAGGCTGACGCCAAAGCGCTCCGTCAGATCCTCTATGCGCATCGAACCTTCCGCCATGACGGCTTCGGCGATCATCTGGCGCCGGGCGAGCTGGCGCGAATGCCGGCTGTCGCTCGGCAGTTCGTCTTGCAGGAAGGATACGGGGCTTGTCTTGTCTGTCACGTTGGCCTCTGACGCTGAGCCTTGCGGATTGTATCTGCCGCAGCGAATGTCATGCTAGGAAAGGATAAAAATAACAGTTCGCTATCGGTATTTCTGAAAGCTGCGCCTGATGTTCGGACTATGTGCCGCCATCGGGCTTGGGGATGGGGACGCCGTTTCCGGCGCCCCCGATTTCATTACTCGGACAGAACGAACGGTGCGGTGTACTTGTCGACATTGTCCTTGGTGATCAGGATGCAATCGAAAAGCTGCTTTTCGCTCGAAGCGCCGGTCTTGCCGGTCTTGATGAAGCTGTCAGCCTGCTTGACCGCCTGTTCGGAGAACACGGCAACCGGCTGCAGAACGGTGTACTGCAGTTCGCCAGCCTTGATGGCCGCAACAGCATCAGGCGAACCGTCGAAACCGCCGACCTTGACGTTGGCGAGCTTGCCGGCTTCCTTGAGAGCGGCAATCGCACCGAGCGCCATTTCGTCATTGCCGGAGATCACGCCGATGATATCCGGGTGAGCCTGCAGCATGGACTGCATCTTGTTGTGGCCCTGGGTGCGGTCCCAGTTGGCAACTTCCTTGGCAACCTTCTGCAGGTCCGGGTACTGCGTCAGAACGGTTTCATAGCCGTTCGAACGGGTAGCGGCATTGTTGTCGGAAGGCGAGCCGAAGAGTTCGGCATACTTGCCCTTGTCACCAACAGCTTCGACCCACTGCTGCGCACCGACGGCGGCGCCCTGGGCGTTGTTGGAGACGAGCTGTGCCTTGGCGAGGCCTTCCTGGTTGATTTCAGCATTGACCAGGAAAACCGGGATACCGGCAGCAACGGCCTTCTTGACCGCACCCACGGAACCGTCAGCATTAGCCGGGTCGAGGATGATGGCGACCGACTTGTTGGTGATGGCCGTGTCGATCAGGTTGCTTTCGGTGTTGGTATCGCCCTTGTGAGCGCCGACCGTCGCGGTGTAGCCGAGCTTTTCAGCCGTCGCCTTGGCGATATTGCCTTCCGTCAGCCAGTAGGGGTTCGACGGGTCGTTGACGATGATCGTCATCTGGCCGGCGGCCCATGCTGCTCCCGTCAGAAGCGGTGCAACGGCGACCGCTGCCATGACAATGCGCAAACCTTTTTTAAACATTAGTCTCTCTCCCTTTGATGAGCTCAGATGATACCGGCGAACCGGCGGTTCTTTCTCCGACCGGTTATTTTCACCGGTCGGTGATAAGTTCATGCAAGACGTCAGCTGGATTTGGTCCGACGTCCGTATTGGATGCTGTTCATGAGCACGGCGAGCACGATGACCGCGCCGGTAAAGACCGTCTGCCAGTAGGCCGACACCCCGATGATCACCAGGCCATCTGCCAGGAAGCCGATGACGAAGGCGCCGAGCATGGTGCCACGCACCGTGCCGCGGCCGCCTGTCAATGCGGCGCCGCCGATGACGACAGCAGCAATCGCGGTCAGCTCATAGCTGGTCCCGGCGTTCGGACCGGCCGATGTCAGCTGCGACGACAGCACGAGGCCGGCAATGGCGGCGCAGACGCCTGAGAGAACATAGACGGCAATCTTGACCTGCTTGACTGGAACGCCGGAAAGATCGGCGGCGCGCTCGTTACCCCCCGAGGCGTAGAGCCAGCGTCCGAAGGCTGTGCGGCTGAGAACGATGCCGCAAATGATGGCGAGCGCTGCGAGTACGATGACACCGATCGGCACGCCGGCGAGGCGGTTGAAGCCCAGCCAGTTGAAACCGGTATTGCCGAGATCGGGATTGCCGCCGAGATTGTTATAGGTGAGGCCGTTGGTCATCAACAATGCGATACCGCGAGCGACGTAGAGCACACCGAGCGAAGCGACGAAGGCCGGGACGCGCAAATAGGCGATGAGCACGCCGTTGACCGCGCCGACGACACCGCCCAGCACACAGGTGATGATCACCACGGCCCAGACCGGCGGATAGAGGATTACGCCGAAGCTCGAAAGCGTGACGCCCTGCATCAGGAAGCCGGCGATACAGCCGGCAAGACCAAGCGTCGAGCCGACCGAGAGGTCGATGCCGCCGTTGAGAATGACGAGCAACATGCCGATAGCCAGAATGCCGAAGATGGCCACATGCGAGGCCATGGTCAGGAAGTTGCTGAGCGAGAAGTAGTAGGGCGACAGGAAGGAGAAGACCGCGATGATGACGATCAGCGCGAAGAAGGCGCGCCCCTCGAGGATCAGGCGCACGAGACTGAAATTCCGCCGCTGTCCGTTGGAAACTGGCTTTTTATCTGTGATGTTCGTGACTGACATAATCAGTGCTCCATGAATGCGGCTAGTGCGCGACCACTGCTTCGCCCGAGGCGGCCATGATCTTCTCTTTGGGGACGTCGGGACCGAATTCGGCTGAAATCTTGCCGCGGTGCATGACGATGATGCGATGGGCGATGCTGAGGCATTCGGCGACTTCCGAGGTCGAATAGATCACCGCCAGGCCTTCCTTGGCGCGCTCGGCCAGCAGCTTGAAGACTTCGGCCTTGGCACCGATGTCGATGCCCCGGCTCGGCTCGTCGAGCAGGATCACCTTCGGCTGCGTCGCCAGCATCTTGCCGATGACCACCTTCTGCTGGTTGCCGCCCGAAAGCGAGCCGATCGCAGCGTCGCCACCGTCGGTCTTGATGTGAACCTTGCGGATGGACTCGTTGACCAACGTCCGCTCGCGCCCGCTTGACGTAAAGAGGCCCTTGGTGAAAGCGCCGATGCTGGCGAGCGACAGGTTAGAGCCAACGGTCATCGTCTGGACCAGACCGTCGCGCTGCCGGTCCTCGGGCACGAGAACCAGGCCCTGGCCAATGCGGCCGGCGATGCTGAGATTGCCGAGATCGTTCTTGCCCAGCAATACGCGACCGCCGCTTGATTTCAGCCGTCCTGCGACGCATTCGAGCAGTTCCGTGCGGCCGGCTCCCATGAGCCCGTAAATGCAGACGATCTCGCCGGCGCGAACCTGCAGCGACATCCGGTCGACGGCCTTATAGGCAGCGCCCGACGGGCCGGGAACTGTGAGATTGTCGATCGTCAAAGCTACGTCGCCCATCGTGTAACCGCTTGGCGGGCTGCCGAGATCGAAATTCTCGCCGACCATGTTGCGCACGATCCATTCGAGATCGATGTCCTTGCGCTCGGCATAGGCCGTCATGGCACCATCGCGCAGAACGACCGCATGGTTGGTGATCTGCAGCGCTTCTTCGAGGTGGTGCGAGATGTAGACGATGGATACGCCACGGGCCGTCAGGTCGCGAATGACCTTGAACAGAACCTCGACTTCCGTGGCGCTGAGCGCCGATGTCGGCTCGTCCATGATCAGGATGCGCGAGTTGACCGAAAGCGCGCGGGCGATTTCGACGATCTGCTGCTGGCCGAGGCGCAGATCCTCGACTGGCGTCAGCGGGTCGATATGCTCTTCCAGCTCTTCCATCAGCGCCCGGGTCTGGCGCTCTTCCTCGGCGAAATCGACTGCGCCACCCTTCATGATCTCCCGACCCATGAAGATGTTGTCGCGGACGCTGAGATTGGGCGCGAGGCTCAATTCCTGGTGAATGATGGAGATGCCGCAGGAGCGCGCATGCGTCGAGGAGGCAAACGAGATCGGGGTGCCATCGAGGATGATTTCGCCCGATGTCGGCTGTATCACGCCGGAGAGGATCTTCATCAGCGTCGACTTGCCGGCGCCGTTTTCGCCGAACAGTGTCGTGACTTCGCCGCGGCGGATGTCGAAGTTCACACCCTTCAGCGCGTGAACATTGCCATAGGACTTTGCGATATTGCGGGCGGCGAGAACGACTTCGCCCGTGCCGGCGTCTTTCTCTTGCGTCTGGCTCATTTCACATCGACCTTTACAGGAGTGACGAGCCAGTTCTTGGGGTTGATAAGCTTGAATACGCCGACGACGGTTGCCGTCTTGCCGGTCAGTTTCTCCGGGTCGAGGCTGGCGAGCGTCGCCTTCTTCATCTCGTTGTTGATGGCCGAGCCGGCATCCTGATATTCGATCTGATTGGTGAACTGGCCGAATGCGATCTTGCCGGTGGCATCGCGCAGATCGGTGCCGTTGATCGCCGGGCCGGTCTGTACGCGAACGGTTACGCCGTCGGGCATTCCCTCGACCTTGAAGTCGTTCAGATTGGCCTTGCGGTCACCAAACGTGCCGGTCAGTGTGACGGGGACCACGGGGCCGGTGCTGGTGGCGACGCCGTATTTCTCGCCGGCGGCCTTCTTGTCGGCAAGCACGGCATTGGCGAGCGTCACTGCATCGACAGCGCGCTGCGAGACATTGGCCAGGACCTTCGGAAATTCCTGGGCGCCATAGGTCTCCGGCTGGAAGCCCTGTTCGCGCACATCATGGGCAGAGCCGATCTGGACCACCTTGGTATCGGCGGCGATGGCGCCAATCACGATCACGACGGCGGCGATGCCCACTGCGATCTTGAGCTTGGAGCCGGTCGGCTTGGCAGTTGCGTATTGAGTTTGCGTATTCATGTTCAAACGACCTTCGGCATATCAGCCGGATTGCCTGATGGAGAGGGAGAAAGGTGCTGGAATCCTAGCAAAGATCTAGCGGAGGCCGGGCCCGCGCATTCGGATCAGCGGACGTTCCGCTCGGCTTTGCTTCAAGCCATTACCGGAAAGAGAGTTCAACATCAGGAGCCTCCTCATCATGCAGGCGACTGTCTCCCCTGGTCGCCGGCTCGGTTTCACAAGTGGCCATTCATCCGACCATTGTGATATAAGTATGTTAATAACCGTAATTCATATGTTATAAATTTCAGAGTGTGTCAATCGCCATTTGCTGACTTCTGTGTGATGCGGATCATTCTGCAGGCGAGTGCTTCTTGCGCCAGGTGCTCTGCAGCTTCGGTTCGGCAATCTATTCCCGGAATCGCCGCCGGCCTTGAAGTTTTGGTTCATTCGCTGCGAGGGTGGTGCTATATGTAACTGATAATAAATAATAAAATTAAACGCTCCGGCGAGTTTGCCAGGCTGCGCCCAAGATTCGCTTCGGGTGGTGGTTGTCCTCGCCATTCTCTTCCCCAATTCGCCGCAATGTCTCCTCTTCGGCGTCCTGTGGGAATTGACATCACTCATTTTATATGAAAAAAATTACAATACCAGAAAAATTTTACTGCCAATATGGTATGTCTATGTTATATATCTGTGGCCACTATGTTGGATTACCGTTGCGCGCAATCCGGTGATGCGTTGGTATCGGGTGTGACTGATGCCCTATCACTATTCGTCCTTGTCCAGTCGTGAGGCAAGCGACTCGGGGTGGGTCTTGTGTCGAGGGGCGAGCCGGGAGGAATGGAAATGTTTTTGGCGGAATTGAATGCGCCTGTCGCGGGGTGCGTGATGGTGGAGTTGGCGCGCAATGCCTAAGGGTGACGGGATCATCATCGGGATCGATGCGGGAACCTCCGTTCTCAAGGCCGTGGCCTTCGAATTGTCCGGGCGGCAGATTGCGTCGGCCTCGGCGCGAAATCGCTATGAGACAGGTGACGACGGTTCGGTGACGCAGTCGCTGGATCAGACCTGGTCGGATTGCCTCAGCGCCTTGCGTGGTCTCGGAGAGAAGGTGGCGGATCTCGCCGCTCGAACCGCCGCTATTGCGGTAACGGGGCAGGGCGACGGCACCTGGCTTGTCGGTTCAGGCGATAGGCCGGTTGGTGATGCCTGGCTCTGGCTTGATGCCCGCGCGGCACCAACCGTGACGCGGCTTAGCGCGGGATCCGGTAACCGCGCGCGTTTTGAAGCGACCGGAACCGGCCTCAATACCTGCCAGCAAGGCGCACAGCTTGCCCATATGGATCGCTTCATGCCGGAGCTTCTCGATCGGACAGAGGCATCGCTGCATTGCAAGGACTGGCTCTATCTGAACCTGACCGGCGTGCGCGCGACCGATCCGTCTGAGGCAAGCTTTACCTTCGGCAACTTCCGCAACCGTCAATATGATTCGACTGTGATCGATGCGCTCGGCCTTGCACGCCGGCGTTCGCTTCTTCCCGAAATCATCGATGGCACCGAGATCAGTCATCCGTTGACCGCCGAAGCCGCCCAGGCAGCGGGATTGCTTGCGGGAACGCCGGTCTGCCTCGGCTACGTGGACATGGTCATGACCGCACTCGGCGCCGGTGTGCGAACAGGTGGCCAGAATGCCGCCTGCTCGACGATCGGTTCGACCGGCGTCCACATGCGGGCGAAGGCCGTGCCCGACGTTCAGCTCAATGCCGAGGGCACCGGCTATGTCATCGCATTGCCGATTCCGGGTATCGTTACGCAGGTTCAGACCAATATGGGCGCGACGATCAACGTCGACTGGATCTTGAGAATTGCCGCCGATCTGATGTCCGAAGGTGGGCGTGAAGTGTCCTATTCGGACCTCATTCCGCGCATCGATGCCTGGTTTGCCGAAAGCCGCCCGACCAATCTTCTCTATCATCCATACATCTCGGAAGCAGGGGAGCGTGGCCCCTTCGTCAATGCCCATGCGCGCGCCGGCTTCACAGGGCTTTCGACCCGTCATGGCTTTGCCGACATGCTGCGCGCCGTCGTCGAGGGCCTCGGCATGGCGACGCGCGATTGTTATGCGGCCATGGGCGATATGCCCTCGGAACTGCGCATTACTGGCGGCGCGGCCCGCTCACGCGCTCTGCGCGGCTCTCTATCGGCAGCCGTCAACGCACCCGTGAGGATTTCCGACCGCGAAGAAGCGGGGGCCGCCGGTGTCGCAATGATGGCTGCCGTGGCGATTGGCGCCTATCCGGACATGGACAGCTGCATCGCTGAATGGGTGACGCCGTTGCTTGGCGAAGCCGAGGCGCCGAATGCCGAGGACGTCGCTCGCTATGACAGGCTGTTCGACGCCTACAAGGACGTACGGGAAGCGATTGCGCCCGCCTGGGACAAGCTGGCGCAGCACTAGGCCGGCGCCGCCCGTGAAGTTTGATTTGATGATGCCTGAGGCATCCGAAGGAGCATGACATGACTGAACCGGAAATCTTGGATCTTTTCGTGATCGGCGGCGGCATCAATGGCGCCGGTATCGCCCGCGATGCAGCCGGCCGAGGCCTTTCGGTCATGATGTGCGAAAAGGGAGATCTCGCGGAGGGAACGTCGTCCCGCTCCGGCAAGCTGGTCCATGGCGGCCTGCGTTACCTCGAATATTACGAATTCCGCCTTGTGCGGGAAGCGCTGATCGAGCGCGAAGTGCTGCTGAACTCGGCAAGCCATATCATCTGGCCGATGCGCTTCGTGCTGCCGCATAGCCCCACGGATCGCCCGGCCTGGCTCGTGCGCCTCGGCCTCTTCCTCTATGACCATCTCGGCGGCCGCAAGAAACTGCCCGGCACACGTTCGCTCGATCTGCATCGCGATCCCGAAGGAGCGCCGATTCTCGATCAATATTCCAAGGGGTTCGAATATTCTGACTGTTGGGTTGATGATGCCCGGCTTGTCGTCCTCAATGCGCTGGATGCCGCCGCCAAAGGTGCGCAGATCCTGACGCGCACGGCCTGCATCAGCGCTCGCCGGGAAGAGGGCAACTGGACGATCCAGATCCGCGATGGGCATTCCGGCGAAGTGCGCACGGTACGCGCCAAGGTTCTGGTGAATGCCTCAGGCCCCTGGGTCAACGATATCATCAACCGCGTCGCAGGCTCCAACAGCCGCCGCAGCGTTCGTCTGGTCAAGGGCAGCCATATCATCGTTCCAAAATTTTGGAACGGGCCGCACGCCTATCTGGTGCAGAACCATGACAAGCGCGTGATCTTCATCAACCCCTACGAGGGTGACAAGGCGCTGATCGGCACCACCGATATTCCCTATGAGGGCAAGCCTGAAGAGGTGAAGGCCGACGAGACGGAAATCGATTATCTGATCACTGCCGTCAATCGCTATTTCAAGGAAAAGCTGCGTCGCTCCGACGTGCTGGAAAGCTTCTCCGGCGTTCGCCCGCTGTTCGATGATGGCAAGGGAAATCCTTCGGCCGTGACGCGCGATTATGTCTTTGACCTCGACGAGACGGGCGGTGCGCCGCTCCTCAATGTCTTCGGCGGCAAGATCACCACATTCCGCAAGCTCTCCGAGCACGCGATGCAGAAGCTCGCCAAGTTCTTCCCGAAGATGGGCGGCGACTGGACGCGCGATGCCAAGCTTCCGGGCGGTGACATTCCAAACGCCGACTATGTGGCTTTTGCCGAGTCCCTGCGCTCCGCCTATCCCTGGATGCCGCGAGCGCTGTTGAACCATTACGGACATCTCTACGGTGCCCGCACCAAACAGATCGTCGGGAACGCGACTTCGCTGGAAGGGCTCGGCCGGCATTTCGGCGGCAATCTCTACGAGGCGGAAGCCCGTTATCTCGCCGCTTCGGAATGGGCGCAGACCGCAGAAGACGTCATCAAGCGCCGTACCAAGGAGGGGCTGCGCATGACGGCTGAGGAGAAGGCAGCATTCTCCGCCTGGTTCGACGCCGAACTGGCGCTGGCCGCCTGACCCATTCGATCATTGCCGGGAACCGATATCCATGCCCTTGACGCTTTCACTCAATACGAACCCGCTGGTAAACCGCTTTGCGGAACCCGCCGACCTGATCGAAACGGTGGCGCGGGATTTGCGCATCCGCGATCTGCAGCTGACGCATGAATTCATCAATCCCAGCTGGCAGGCTCCGATTATTCGCCGTTTGACGCGCGATATGCAGGCAGCTCTGAGACGCACCGGCGTTCGCGTCACCTCGGGCATGACCGGCCCCTATGGCCGTCTCAACCATTTCGGCCATCCGGATCAGGATGTGCGGCGCTACTATGTCGATTGGTTCAAGACCTTTGCCGATATTACGGCTGATCTCGGCGGCCATTCGGTCGGCACGCAATTCGCGATCTTCACCTATAAGGATTACGACGATCCGGCACGCCGCGAAGAGCTGATCAAGATTGCCATCGACTGCTGGGGCGAGGTGGCAGAGCATGCGCGCGCCGCCGGCCTCTCCTACGTATTCTGGGAACCGATGAGCATCGGCCGTGAATTCGGCGAGACCATCGAATCCTGCCTGGCGCTGCAGGATCGGCTGACGAAGGCGCAGCTTGCCGTGCCGATGCGGATGATGGCCGATATCGACCATGGCGACGTGACCTCGGCCAATCCAGACGATTACGATCCCTATGCCTGGGCGCGCGCCGTTCCCAAAGTGTCGCCGATCATCCATATCAAGCAGAGCTTGATGGACAAAGGCGGCCATCGGCCCTTTACTGCCGAGTTCAACGCCAAGGGCCGTATCCAGCCGGCGCCGCTGCTGGAAGCTTTCGCCAAGGGTGGCGCCAAGGACAACGAGATCTGCCTGGAATTGTCGTTCAAGGAGCGCGAGCCCAACGATCGTGAGGTCATCTCGCAGATCGCCGAAAGTATCGCCTTCTGGGCGCCTCATATCGACACGGGCGTCAGTGACTTGCATATCTAGCCGCAGAAGCAACTGAGTCCCGATTCTGCAGTCAAATCAGTGATGAGGTGATGTCGGAGGAAACAAGTCGGGATCTGACGCAAGCGGGTGGAGTAATATGCGCAACGAAACGAAGAGGAACGGTCGATGACGGATGCTGACGCTTCGCTGGCCGTGCGGGCGGCCTGGTTGCACTATGCTGGGGGATTGACGCAGTCCGAGGTGGCCAAGCGCCTTGGCGTTCCCTCGGTCAAGGCGCATCGGCTGATCGCACGCGCGGTTGCCGAAGGTGTCGTCAAGGTGACGATCGACGGCGACATTGTCGAATGCGTTGAGCTTGAAACGGAACTCGCGGCACGTTTTGGCCTGCAATATTGCGAGGTGGCGCCCGACCTCGGCGAGGAAGGCTTCGAATTCCGCGCCCTTGGGCAGGCGGGTGCCGGCTTTTTGCGGCGTGAGATCGAGAGCGGCAACAACAAGGTCATCGGCCTCGGCCATGGCCGTACGTTGTCGTCTGCCGTCCATCATCTGTCTCGCGTCAATGCCAAGGACCTGCGCTTCGTCTCTCTGCTCGGCGGTTTGACGCGAAACTACGCCGCCAACCCCTATGACGTGATGCATCGCATCGCAGAGAAGACGGGCATGCAGGCGCATGTGATGCCGGTGCCGTTCTTTGCCAACACGCACGAGGATCGCGATGTGCTGCTGGCGCAGCGCGGCGTCAAGGAAGTCTTCGAGCTCGCAAACGGCGCCGAGCTGAAACTCGTCGGCTTGGGCACGGTCGATACGGATGCTCAACTCGTGCTCTCGGGCATGGTGGAACCACGCGAGATCAAGGAAGTCACCGCCGCCGGCGGCGTCGGCGAAATCCTCGGCCACTTCTTCGATGCCGATGGCAATATCATTGAGACGACGCTGACGGCGCGAACGCTGTCGGCATCGCTGCCGCGTTCGAAGAAGGAGCGGCTGGTGGCGCTCTCGGGCGGCCTGCCGAAGGTGGAGGCTATCCGGGCGGTTCTGAAGAGCCGCTGTCTCTATGGCTTGATCACGGACGAAAGAACAGCGAGAGCCCTGCTGAAGACCTAACCTGGCTTCAGCTCAAACAACATAATTTCATCTCAATATCACAATTGAAATGTTGAATTGAGAGATTCTAATGTTATATCTTGTTCATTACCATTCGGGCCAATGGCCGGAGGGCAAGGTGAAACGAGAAGAGCGCCAGCAAGCGATTATCAATCTGCTCATCGAGCACAAGACCGTCGATCTCGATGATCTGGCCGATCGCTTCACCGTGTCCAAGATGACTATTCATCGCGACCTCGACGATCTCGAGCAGGCCGGCGTGCTGCGCAAGGTCCGCGGTGGCGCGACGATCGATGCCGGCACGCAGTTTGAAAGCGATTTTCGCTTTCGCGAGCGGCAAGGGCACGACGAAAAGCTGAGCATGGCGCATTGCGCGCTGGAACTGGTCGAGCCCGGCATGACTGTCATGGTCAATGATGGATCGATGGCGGCCGTTCTGGGCGAGATGCTGCTGCAGAAGCGGCCTCTAACGTTGATCACCAACAATGCCGCCATCATAGATCGCATGAAGAACGAAAGTGGCATCACGCTGATCGCGCTTGGCGGCATCTATTCCGCCAAGTTCAACGCCTTTCTGGGCGTCGTCACCGAGGAGGCGCTGTCGCGGCTACGCGCCGATATCGCCTTCCTGTCGACGCCGGCCATATCGGGCAGGCTCGCCTATCATATGGACGACAATGTCGTGCGCACAAAGCGGGCGATGATCGCGTCGGCCGCCAAGAGCTGCCTGCTCGTCAGCCATCAGCGCATAGGACACACCGCCCTGCATGTGATGGCCGATCTTGCCGATTTCGACGCGGTGATAACAGATCACGCGCCTGATGCCGCCATTCTCGAGCAATTCCGCCGTGACGGCATCACGCTTACCATTGCTTCCAATCAGGATATGACATGACAGAGACACCCCGCTATTGGATCGGCACGAGCTGGAAGATGAACAAGACGCTGGCGGAAGCACGCGCCTTTGCCGAGGCTCTGCGCGCCGCCGATGCGTTAAGGGATGGGCGCATCCAGCGCTTCATCATTCCGCCGTTTACCGCCGTGCGCGAGGTCAAGACCATTCTCTCGGAAAGCTCGGTCAAGGTCGGCGCCCAGAACATGCATTGGGCTGAGCAGGGCGCATGGACGGGTGAGATTTCGCCATTGATGCTGAGGGATTGCAATCTCGACATCGTCGAACTCGGCCATTCCGAACGCCGGGAGCATTTCGGCGAGACCAACGAGACGGTGGGCTTGAAGACCGAGGCGGCCGTTCGCCATGGCCTGATCCCGCTCATCTGCATCGGCGAGACGTTGAACGATCGCGAAAGCGGCCGCGCGACGGAGATCTTGAGCGAGCAGGTGATCGGAGCGCTCTCTAAGCTTTCCGCGCAGCAGAAGCAGGCGCAGATCCTGCTGGCCTATGAGCCGGTCTGGGCGATCGGCGAGAAGGGAATTCCCGCTGAGCCATCCTATGCTGATGCCCGCCAGGCCGAGATCATCGCAGTCGCGCAGAAGGTGCTCGGCCGGAAGATTCCATGCCTCTACGGCGGATCGGTCAATCCGCAGAATTGTGAAGAACTCATTTCCTGCCCGAATGTAGACGGGCTTTTCATCGGGCGCTCAGCCTGGAACGTCGAAGGCTATCTCGACATTCTCGCCAAGTGCGCGGCCAAACTCTAAGGAGACTACCATGAAGCTTGCAATTGCTGGAGACAGCGCCGGCGAAGGCCTCGCCAAGGTTCTTGCCGATCACCTCAAGGACCGTTTCGAAGTGAGCGAAGTATCGCGCACCGAAGACGGCCCGGATGACTTCTACGCCAACCTTGCCGACCGTGTCGCCTCCGGCGTCATCGACGGCACCTATGACAAGGCGATCCTCGTCTGCGGCACCGGCATCGGCGTCAGCATTTCCGCCAATAAGGTGCCGGGCATTCGTGCGGCCCTGACCCACGACACCTATTCGGCCGAGCGCGCTGCGCTGTCGAACAACGCCCAGATCATCACCATGGGCGCCCGCGTTATCGGCACCGAACTGGCCAAGGCCATTGCGGACGCTTTCCTGGCCCAGACCTTCGACGAGAAGGGCCGGTCCGCTGGTAACGTCAAGGCCATCAACGAGGTCGACGCGAAGTATAACGCTCGCTAAGGCCAGTCTCCCAAGACGCAGCAAGCCCGGTCGATCATCTCGGCCGGGCTTGTCTGTGTATGGTGGCTAAAGCATTTTCAGGAAAAGTGCGCAGCGGTTTTCCGTCCGGAATGCGTGGAGGAACGCTCTAGATGCGCGCCGGTTATCTTCCCGCGCGGCCTGCAAGCCATTGCTTGAACTCGACATTGATGTCCGTCTGGATGGCGCCGACGCCGGCTGCGACCAGGGCTCCCCACACAGCCTCCGGGTCCTTGAGTGCGCGGCTGTCGTTGAAATCTTGGTTGTGGGAGACATCGAGCGTGTTGATCCACAGCCGGATGTTCTGGCGTTCCAGTTCCTCGCGCCCAGCCGCCAGATCGGCAATATCGGTGAATTTCACCTCGACCATCGGCACGTGCAGCGGCTCGATCAGCCGGAGGTCTTCGGCGAACTTACCGGGCCTGACGCGGAACATCGGCATGTAAGGGATCGAGCCGAACCAATCGGCATCGCGCACGGCAAAGCTGCCGCTCTGCGGCTCGATATCCGATTTGATGATGACATTGTCTTCCACGCCAAGCCGGCGCACCGTTGCAATCACCAGCGGCAGTTCATGCGGAAACTTCGTGTCGATATTGACGAAGACGCGTCCGCGCGCCTCTTCCAGGGCTTCCTCGAGTGTTGGCACGCGCTCATCCGTCAAGGCCGCGGTTTCGCCGCCTGCGCTCACGCGAAGGCGCGCATCACGAACCGCCGCGAAGCTGCTTGCACCAACAACACCCTTGCCCGAAGTGGTGCGGTCGAGGGTGCTATCGTGCATGAGGACGAGATGCCCATCGACCGTTGCCTGCGTGTCGAGTTCGACGAATTCGACGCCAAGTTCGGCGGCGGCCCGGATTGAGTTGAGCGAATTCTCAGGCGCGGCCGACCACACGCCTCGATGCGCGATGGTAAGAATGTCCGGATTGGCGCGCGACAGAAGCTCGTAGACATCGGAAGGGCGGGACGATGGGAAGGCGGCAGTCTGGCTGGGCATGATATGGCTTTCTGGGGCGAATTGAATGTCTGATGGGTGTGGGAGGCAAAGCGAACGGTACTGGCGCCGACCCGTTGCTTGCAGGCGCCGCCAGCATGTTTTCATTAATACACGCAAAGTGTAATATTTATGACGAGCCGTATGGAATTGCAATGCTGCTGGCTTGCTGGCAGGCACGCAAGCGGCTAAAGCGCAAGCGGAAAGACCGGGATTGTATCGATGAGTGCCTTTGAAACATCTCCATTGGCGAGTGAAAATGAACGGCTCATCCTTGATATCGTTCGCCGGCACCAGCCGATTGCACGGGCGGCGATTACCGGACATACCAATCTCGCACAGCAATCGGTCCATCGTCTGATCGAGGCGCTCATATCACGCGGTTTGCTTCGCGCCGCGGCACCGCTCAAGGGTACGCGCGGCCAACCCAGCCCGACGATCGAGCTGGTAAAGGAATCGGCCTGTGCCGTCGGCATTTCCATCAACACCGATTCCGCAATCCTGTCTCTTGCCGACTTCGGCTGCAATATCATTGCGCAGGAGACGCTGAAGATGGTCCCGGGCGATCGCCAGGCAACACTTGCCACACTTTCTCGATCGCTTGAGTCGCTCCTTGAAAGGCATGGCATATCGCGCGAGCGTCTTGCCGGGCTGGGCTTTGCCATGTCGGGCTTTTTCGTTCTGGACAATCATGTCTTCAACGCTCCGGAACCCTTACGGGACTGGTCGTTGATCGATCTGCGCCCGGAACTGGAGGAAATCTTCCAACTGCCCGTCTGGCTGGAAAACAATGCGACGACCGGGGCGATCGGCGAGAGCCTGCGTGGCGTCGGGCGCCGGTGCCAGACCTTTGCCTATCTCTCCTTCAACTATGGATTTGGCGGCGGCCTCGTGCTGGAAGGCAGGCCCTATCTCGGTTTCCACGGCAATGCTGGGGAATTCAGCGTCATCTATAATCCTGACGAGTCGCCACGGCGACCGGCCCTGCAATACCTGATCACAACCCTGCGGGAGAATGGCATCAACGTAGCTTCGATCGAGGACCTGCGCCAGAACTTCGATCCGTCCTGGCCGGGCGTGCAAGACTGGCTGGATGAAACCATGCCGATGCTCGATCGATTGATCGCCACCTTGATCGGCGTGCTCGATCCGCAGGCCATCGTGTTCGGGGGACAATTGCCGGCGGAGCTTGGACGGATGATGATATCGCGTGCAAGCATGCCCTCCGGGCGTCGTCACCGCTATGGCGTGGCGCCGGCGGAGGCGCAACTGCTCCTCAGCGAAGTGAATGGGGATGCCGCCGCCACCGGCGCCGCGCTCCTGCCGTTCAAGTTCCGTTACTTTTTGTAACATAGCGGCCTTAATCGGCGCGCATTTTGATGAGCAAGGTCCTCCCGACCCCCCGCGACAAAGTGAAGGGGCGGGCATAGCCAGCCGCTCGAAGATTGCTTCGTCTCCCCCGGACAGGCGACCGGATTTCAGTTCCGCTTCATCATCGGTTCAGCGCGTTGTCAGAAGGCATTGATAGTTCACCGTCAGAGTTTGCTGGACGACCGGAAGTGGCGCGCAAGACTGCTATTATTATCGGCAATGGAAAGCTCGAGCGCGATATCTCCGCCATCGTGGAGAGCGGGCAATTCGTCATGCGTTTTAACGAGCCCAATCTTGCTGATGAGATGAGTGGTTCGCGCACGGACATGCTGATGGTGGCCGCTTCGAGCAAGACCTTGCATCGCCGGATGATCGATCCGTCTTTTCTGGACAATGCCGCGCTCAAATCCACGAGCGTGCTGATGCTCGCCTATCACCCCGAGATCATCCGCAAATATCACCCTCGACCGAATATCTTCCAGCGTTTGCGGGGGCGGCGGGCCGATTGGACCATGCATACGATTGAACTCATGGGGCATGCCGGCAAGGAAATCCGCATCCTGCCGCCGCAGTTTTACGCTGACGGTTGCGCCGAACTCGGCATTGCCGGGCCGAGGATGCACAAGGTCTTTCCAAGCACCGGCTTCCTCGGCATCTGTTATGCCTTGGCAAATTTCCCTGCATCCGATTGGGATATCAAACTATGCGGCTTCGGCTGGCAGGGATGGAAGCGACATGACTGGCAGAATGAGCGCGCATGGGTCGAGAGCAAACTGGCGGACGGCCGTATCGAGATGATCGCCTAAAGCCCGCAACGCAGGCCGGCCCGGCGCATGGGCTGCCCCGGTGGCTCGCCTCGTTACTCTCCCAGCAGGCCGCGCAACTCAGTCAGCTTGTCATTCACCAGCCAGCCGTAATAATTTTCCTCAGGCAGTTTCTTGCCGCCGGCAGCATCCGCCGCCTGCCGAAGCGCAAGTGCCCGGCGCCGTGGCTGCCCGACATTGTAAAGCGTCGCGGTCAGGCCGGGATTGTCGGAAATGTCGAAGCCCTGGGCTTTGTAGACGTCCATCGCATCCTTAACGATTGCTGCGATGTAGATGACGCTGCGGTCCGGATCCATGATGTCGCGATAGATTGCCTGCGGGTCATCGGCCGAAAGCTTCGCCAGCCCGCTAGTGGAATGGACAAGATCGGTCACTTCGAGCGCCGTTAGCGGGCTGATCTGGCCAAGACCAAAGGTCTGGCCAGCGAAGAAGGGCTGGAAGAAGGCGCGCTGGAACGTCATGTTCTCATAGGTGACGCCATCGATGACCTTGCCGCGGAAACTCTTGTCCCAGGTCTCGTCGCGGCACTCCCACAATTCCGCACTGCCCGTGAAGGCGTCGCAATGGGCGAATTCCGGCTTCTTCAGGAAGGACTGAACGGTAACGTCCTTGTAGCTGAACTTGAAATCGGACTGCGAATAGGCCAGCGCCTTGACGTAGTAGGATTTCACCCTGTTGACGATGGTGATGTTGTAGGTGTGTTCACCGACCAGGGCGCCAACGATATGGATGGGATCGATCTGATAGGCTTGCGCGGCCTTCTTGATCGACGCCATCAGATCCTTGTCGTCGCGAAGCACACCGACGATCTTCTGGTACTTTTCGTCATAGGTCGTGTTGAACGCCTTGGCCCGCAATGCCGATGTGTTGGGTATCGGCGGCTGCTCGCTATTGCGATTGCCGGGAGGCACGCTCACCAGATCGCGCCCGAGGCAGGCGCTTGTCAGTGTCAGGACAACAAGAAGACTGAGTGCCGGAATTTTCGACAGGCTTGTACGCATTCGCAAGTTAACTCTCAAAAATATTCCCCGGCACGGGGACGATCTTCATAATCGATCGGCCTGCAAAGGCAAGGGCTGGTGCTTCTTCTGCCCGGCGAATCACAATAAACTTGGGTCAGGACAGCCTGCGGCTGCAAAGACGCAAGGCGATACCGCCGCGGCGGGTTTGAGTTTGCCGTGTTCACCGTCGTGAGGGTGCCGTTGAAACATCTTGTTGTGGCAGGAAGTATCTTGCTTGCCGCCGCCCCGGGCGAGGCTCCGGCGACGATGGCCGATGTACCGGCCCTGGCCAAGGCCGCGATCGAGCGACGGATCGAAGTGCCGGCAGCCGCCATTCATATCCTGGCTGCCAAGCCCAGCGAACGTATGCCGGGTTTTGTCGTCTGCGGTCGCGTTGACACGCCCTCTACAGGAGAGGACGGTCAGCGCTTCTTCGTGATCATACCGGGCAATTTTGCTGTGCTGGATCAGGACGGCAAAAGTCTTGTCGACAGCTATTGGTCAGCCAATCACTGCGAATGAGAGGCAAACGCCTTGCTGATCATGGCGAGTTCTTCAGGCGTGCGGCCGGATTCGAGGCGAACCCAGTTGTTCGGATTGTCGGCGGACTGGCGCTTGATGAAGGTGTAGCCGGTCGCGTCCCACGCTTTGACCGTATCGGTCAGGTTGTCGAGGATCATATCGCCGTCATTCGTGCGGACCATAAGCACCAGGTGGCCTTCATTGTGCTTGTCGAGAACGACCGTGAGCAGCAATGCAGAGGGTGACCAGCCTGCTTCGACGAGCAGCTTTCTTTTCAAAAGGACATAGTCGTTGCAGTTGCCGGCGCCATCATCGGGGTAGGTCCACCAATTGATGATGCCCATTTTGTAGATGCCATAATGGTCATTGTCGCTGATGCCCTGGATCTCGTGATTGACCAGGCCGTTGATCTGCTGCAGTTGCGTCCAGCGCTCCCGGTCGATGGTGACGTTTTCGGCGCTCTTCGGTCCGGTCGCGCATTCGGCGGGTTGAGCAGCACAGAAGCCGGCCCAGCCTACGGGTACGCTCGCATCCGTAATGACACTCGCGAACTGGTGCGCATTGGTTGCGGCCAAGTTTGCCACGGGTTTGGCTGTTGTCGCGGTCGAGAACAACAGACCGGCAACGAAGAGAAAGCTTGCAGCGGCTAGAAACGAACGCATACTCGGCTCCATGAACTGGGGCCATGAAATCCGACGCGGTCAAATTTATTCGGAACAAGATTATTCGCATTTTAGCGAAGCAGCGTTTTTCGGGGGACGGGCACGCTTCGCGCACGAGCCTGGGCGCCGAATTTGTGATTTTGCCCGGACGGAGGCCGGGAGGTCCCTGGGGCTGTTACGCGCCGTCGCTGGAAAAAGATATGTTATTTCATCGACATATCATGATTGCTGAAGTGTTTCGAACGCGTTTATGATTTGCTTACTTCAAATACGAATCTCCGGCACCGAGCGCATGGAGAGCAGCCGGGGAACATTAAGGGACGCTTATGATCGACGATATTCTCGACCAGATGACGCTTGAGGAGCAGGTTTCGCTACTTGCCGGGGCTGATTTCTGGACCACAGTGCCGGTTGAACGTCTCGGCATTCCGAAGATCAAGGTCACCGATGGTCCGAATGGTGCACGGGGTGCTGGCTCACTGGTTGCTGGCGTCAATGCGGCCTGTTTTCCCGTCGCCATTGCGCTCGGTGCAACCTGGAATCCTGCGCTCGTCGAGCGTATGGGCGTTGCGCTCGCCGGCCAGGCCAAAAGCAAGGGTGCCTCCGTCCTGTTGGCACCGACCGTCAATATTCATCGCTCCGGCCTGAACGGACGCAATTTCGAATGCTATTCGGAAGATCCGATGCTGACCGCCGAACTCGCCGTCGCCTATATCCAGGGCGTGCAGAGCCAGGGTATTGCCGCGACGATCAAGCATTTTGCCGGCAACGAATCCGAAATTGAACGGCAAACGATGTCGTCGGATATCGGCGAGCGGGCACTTCGCGAAATTTATCTGCCGCCATTCGAGCAGGCCGTGAAAAAGGCCGGCGTAATGGCGGTCATGTCCTCCTATAACAAGCTGAACGGCACCTATACCAGCGAACACCCATGGCTGTTGACGACGGTCCTGCGCGAGGAATGGGGTTTCGACGGTATCGTCATGTCCGATTGGTTCGGCTCGCATTCGACGGCGGCAACCGTCAATGCCGGCCTCGATCTGGAGATGCCGGGGCCGACGCGCGACCGCGGCGAAAAGCTCGTGCAGGCGGTGCGCGATGGTAGGGTCAAGCCTGAGACCATTCGCGCGGCCGCCGGGCGCATCCTGACATTGCTGGAGCGTGTCGGAGCCTTCGAGAAGGCGCCTGATCTGACCGAGCATGCGGTAGACTTGACGGAGGATCGCGATCTGATCCGCGAGCTTGGTTCGGAAGGTGCGGTTCTTCTGAAGAATGACGGCATCTTGCCGCTGCAGAAGACAGGGCTCGGACATGTCGCGGTCATCGGACCAAACGCTGCGGAAGCTCGCGTCATGGGTGGCGGTAGCGCCCAGATCGCCGCGCACTACAGGATCAGTCCGCTGGACGGGATCCGTGAGGCTTTGTCGAATGCCAACAGCATTCAATATGCAGCCGGTTGCCGCAACAATCGGCTCATCAATGTCTTTTCCGGCGAGATGCGCGTCGAGTATTTCCGGGGCCGGACCCTGGCAGGCTCGCCGGTGGCGGCCGAACCGGCGAACAAGGGTGAATTCTTCTGGTTCGATTTGCCATCCCCTGAGCTTGACCCCAGTGATTTCTCTGCGCGGATGACGGCTTTCTATACGCCGCTCGAAAGCGGTGAACACGTCTTCGGCATGACCAATGCAGGCCTTGCCAAGCTCTATGTTGACGGCAGGCTGGTGATCAACGGTTCAGACGGCTGGACCCGCGGCGACAATTATTTCGGCACTGCCAATGTCGAACAACGTCAGGCCATCCATCTCGAGGCCGGCCAGCGATCCCGCATCGTCGTCGAATACTGCTCTCCGGCGGCGACAGAGGAGGGCATCAACCTGACGGCCGTGCGCTTCGGCGTGGAAAAGCCTCTGGGTGAGGCGGATATGGCAGAGGCCGTCGAAACGGCATGCAAGGCGGATGTGGCATTGCTGTTCGTCGGCCGCGATGGGCAATGGGATACCGAAGGGCTCGATCTGCCCGATATGAGGCTGCCGGGCCGTCAGGAGGAGCTGATCGAAAGGGTAGCGGCGGTCAACGCCAACACCGTGGTCGTGCTGCAGACGGGAGGTCCCGTCGAGATGCCGTGGCTCGGCAAGGTCAAGGCTGTGCTGCAGATGTGGTATCCGGGCCAGGAGCTCGGTCACGCAGTTGCCGATGTTCTCTTTGGCGATGCCGAACCCGGCGGCCGCTTGCCGCAGACTTTTCCCAAGCGCCTCTCGGATAATTCCGCGATAACCGGTGATGCTTCCGTCTATCCCGGCAAGGATGGGCATGTGCACTATGCCGAGGGCGTCTTTGTCGGCTATCGTCATCATGACACGCGCGGCATAGAGCCCTTGTTCCCCTTCGGCTTCGGGCTCGGCTATACGAGCTTTTCCTGGGGCAGGGCGCAAACGTCGACAACACGGATGGCTCCGGATGGTATCACCGTCACGGTCGACATCACCAATATCGGCGGGAGAAGAGGATCCGAGCTTGTGCAGCTTTACGTGCGACCGCTCGGCTCCACAATCGAGCGGTCGGACAAGGAGTTGCGGGCTTTTGCCAAGCTTCACCTGGCGGTGGGTGAAACCGGCAAAGCCTCGCTGCTCGTCCACCCGCGCGATCTCAGCTATTTCGACGAAGAGACGAAAGCATTCCGTGCGCCTGCCGGCCTCTATGAATTGCTGGTGGCCGCCAATGCCGCGGATATCCGCTCGGCGGTCACGGTGGAGCTTGGAACGGAATGGATCGGCGAGACTACGGATCGCTCGATTTGAATTCGTGGAACAACCATCCATGAGCCACGGATAAACTGACGATGCGCGATTGTGCCGTGCATCGTCAGTTTTCGACAGGCCTTCGGTTTCGACGCGGTTGTCAGAACTCCGACCATTCCTTCGCTGCGGTAGCTGTTGCCGTCTTGACGCCAAAGGCGCGGCTCAGCCTCTGTCGGAGCGCGCGGGCCGGCGAGGCCGTCTGTTGGCCAGTGACCACCGCCGGGAGTGTTGATGACGGGCCAGCATCGAGCTTGAAGCGAGCGATCAAGCGCGCGAGATTGGCGGCTTCATTTGCCAGCGAAGTGCTGGCAGCCGTCGTCTCCTCCACCATGGCCGCATTCTTCTGGGTAACCTGATCCATCTGATTGACGGCGGTATTGACCTCGCTCAGGCCGACCGATTGCTCCCGTGCCGATGTCGCTATCTCTTCCATGTGATGGTTGATGGTCAGCACCTGGGCCTCGATCGTCTTCAAGACCGCACCGGTCTCGCTGACGAGTTTCACGCCATTGCCGACCTCCGCCGAAGACGACCGGATGAGGGCCTTGATCTCTTTTGCAGCCTGCGCGGAGCGTTGCGCCAATTCGCGCACTTCCTGCGCCACCACGGCAAAGCCCTTGCCCGCGTCACCCGCCCTTGCGGCTTCGACACCGGCGTTGAGCGCAAGGAGGTTCGTCTGGAATGCAATCTCGTCGATAACGCCGATGATGTTGGATATCTGGTTTGACGATTGTTCGATCCGGGTCATTGCATCTACGGCGCGGGCGACGACTTCTCCTGATTTCATGGCATTCACGTTCGCCTGGTTGGCTACCTGCCGGGCTTCCTCAGCCCGCTTCGATGAGCTGCCGACATTGGCGGTTATCTGGTCGAGTGCCGCTGCCGTTTCCTCCAGCGAGGCCGCTTGCTGCTCGGTGCGTCTGGAGAGATCGCTTGCGCCGTGGCTGATTTCCTGGGTCCCGCTATCAATCGTCACCGTGGCATTCGAAATTGCGGAGAGGGTTGCGCCCAGCTGCTGGATCGAGCTGTTGAAATCATGCCGCAGAGCTTCGAAATCAGCGGAAAACTCCTCGTTCAGCTGGAAGGCCAGATCACCGGATGCCAATCGCTTGAGGCCAGCAGCCAATCCGGATGTGGCCAATTGCAGTCGCTCGGCGGCATCGGCTTCCGCTTGCTGCTGCACAGCAAGCCGGTCCTGCTCGGCGCGTTGCCGACTGACTTCAGCATCGGCTTCCAAACGCCTGTTTTCAATGGCAGCTTGCCGAAAGGTCTCAACAGCGCCGGCCATCTCGCCGATCTCATCTCTGCGGTTGCTTTCGGGCACAGTTTTCGTGGTGTCGCCCGTGCTCAAGAGGGTCATATAGGCTGTCATGCGCGATAATGGCCTGATCACCCTGAGCAGGGTCAAGAGGATCGCGCTGGCGCCGATGATGATGGCGAGCCCAAGTGCGGTGAAAACCGACAGAATACTGAATTGGACGGCGGAGTTGGTGGTTTCCAGATTTTGCGTGTTGTCCGCAACGTTCTGGTCGACCTCCTGCTGAATGACCTCGCCTGCCTTGTCGTAGAGCGTCTTGCCGTCACCGAGTAGCAGAGTAATAGCTTCGCTATCCTTGCCATTGTCTTTGAGAGACTTGGCTTGCTCCCATACCTGTCGATAGGCAGCGTCGGCCTCGATATATTTTTGATAGATTGCTCGCTCGGCATCGTTGCTGAGCGTCGATTGAGAGCCTTTCAGATCTTTGTCGATCTGAGAATGTGTCTGTGCAATTTCCGACAGGATTTTCTGTTGCTTCTCCGGGGATGCAAGCATGTATCCCAAATGCTCCACTCGCAGATCGCCATAATCGGAGTTGAGCTGCCCGAGAGCCAGGACGGATGGTATGGTGTCTTCCGAGATGGAATGCGTGGCCGCGCTGATGGCAGAAAGAGAATGAAGCGCGACGACGCCTTGACCGATGGACACCGCAGCCAAGCTGCCGAAAAGACCAAATAATGTAAACCTGATGCTGATACGCATTCTATGCCGCTCCTAATAATTATAACGTGATCAAAAACATCGTATTGATGCACGGGAGCCAAGCATTCCTGCGGGTAAATATTTATTAAATTGATCTGATAACTTCAGCCGCGGCGCAACATTGGTGCGCATAATGGCCACGGCCTCGCGCAGCGGATAGGCTCAGCAAAAGTTGCAATTGCCAACGCTTGAAGCCGGCCGCATCAACCAATTGATGACGAGACGCCAAAGACATGCTCGCCAAGGCGAGCATCTTCAGCGTGTAACCGGTTTCAGCGGCGGCGCATGCGATGTGGCGGAACGCGGCCGGAGAATGGGGACGTCTGATCTTCGCCTGCGATTTCTTCCGTTTGAAAGATCTGCCCGATGGGCTGGGGTCTTCCCAGAAAGAAGCCTTGTGCTTCGTCGCAGCCCTCGACGCGGAGGATTTCCAGCTGATGGTTGGTTTCCACGCCCTCGGCCAGAACCGGGATTTCGAGGCTCTTGCCAAGGGTCAAAACGGCGCGGACGATCGCCTTTGCCTGAATGCTGTTGTCGACCTCGCTCATGAAGGAGCGATCGAGCTTGATCTTGTCGAAGGGAAACGAGCGCAAGGTGTCGAGCGAGGAATAGCCCGTTCCGAAATCGTCGATGGCAATCGTCACGCCAAGCGTCCGGATTTGTCGCAGCACATGCAGTGTCCGCGTCTTGTCGGCGATGATTGTCGACTCGGTGATCTCCAGCTCGAGTCTGGCCGGTGATAGGCCGGTTTCAAGCAAGATCGAATGGACAAGCTTGGCAAGATCCGAGTGGGCGAATTGCACAGGCGAGAGATTGACCGCGATCTTATATGGCTTGTCCCAGGAGGCGGCTTCGCGGCATGCCGTTCGCAAGACCCATTCGCCGATGACGAGGATCGTACCGCTTTCCTCGGCGATGGGAATGAATTCCGAAGGGGGCACCGCACCGCGTTCGGGATGGTTCCAGCGCAGCAGCACTTCATAGCCGCAGATGTCTCCCGTGCGCACGGAGGTCTGCACCTGATAGTGCAGGTCAAGCTGATCCAGTTCGATGGCACGGCGCAAATCCTGCGCAAGCGTGTGGCGTGCACGCGCAGCCTCGTCCATCTTGGATTCGTAGAAGCAGACGGCGCGGCCGACATCAGCCTTGGCGCGATACATTGCGAGATCGGCATTGCTGACGAGACGTTCCTGGTCGGTGCCGTCATCAGGATAGACGGCGACACCAATGCTGGCGCCGGTCGCGGTTTCGAAGTCGTCGATGCGGATGGGTTCGAAGAGGGTCTTTTCCAGTCGGGCCACGAAATCCAGAAGTTCGCCCTGGCTCTGGAACCGCTTGGCCGCGGCGAATTCATCGCCGCCGACGCGCGCAACAAACTCGCCGTCCTTGACCAGACGCAGAAGCCGACGCCCGATCGCTTTCAGCGCCTGATCGCCTGCCTTATGGCCGCGCAGGTCGTTGATTTCCTTGAAGCGATCTAGGTCGATGCCGATGACCGCAAGCTTGAGCCCGTCTTCTCTGGCATGCTCGATTTCATTATCGAGATAGTCGCTGAAGCTGCCGCGATTGGGCAGGCCGGTCAGCAGGTCGTTCAGCGCCATGTGCTGGAGTTTCTCGATGGATTCGCGCGAGGCGCGCTCGTCGATCATATAGCTGGCAACGCCCGTGCCGATGATAAGCAATCCGCCGCCAGCAACCGCGACCGCCATGGCTTTCAACGCATAGGTATCGATAATGCCGGCGCCGGTTGCCAGCGGCGTGACCGAGACGGCGGTCATTGCCGTGAAATGGAGCAGGACCACGGCAAAAACGAAAAAGACGAGTGCGGCCTGTGGCGCAAAGCGCCAGGGCCGGCGGATTGCCTGATTGAGGGCGAACACAGCGAATGCCACGGAGAGTACAACGGAGGCGATGACATAGCCCATGTCCCACTCGACGATGCCGTCGACATGATAGGCCATCATGCCCGTATAGTGCATGCCCGTGACGGCGAGGCCGACCACGGCTCCGCCCAATTCCGGCGCCACCCGTGGCAGGCGCGATAGAGTGACCGCAAAGCCTGCTGCACATCCGGCCACCGCCAGCAGAAAGGAAGCCATGGTAAGGATCGGATCGAAGGCAACGGGTGCGCCGACTTCATAGGCCAGCATGGCAACGAAATGCGTGCACCAGATCGATGACCCCGCGGCGACCCCTGTCAGAAAGATCCAGCCGCCGCGCTGAATGCCATGCGTGTTTTCGGCTCGCTTCAGCAGATTGAGCGTTATCCATCCGCCACTGACGCAGACAAATGCCGCAAGAATAACGAGCCACAGATTATGTTCTGTGACGATACATGAAAGGACGCGCACGCAGACAATCCCGAATTTGGCCACCAAGCTCGATGGCGTCGCAATATCGCGGCCGCCAGCCTGGATCAATAGCTCAGTGCTTTCACGGGTAAACATTGAAAATCGAGTAAAGACGCCTCGTTCAAAATAACGCGAAAACGGGGCTTCAGGCGGATTTCATGGCTGCTACCTGGCCGCGAACGCGCTGCCTTTTTCGCGGAAAGATCAATTGCCAGCGTCAATTAGCTTAGATCGTCTGCACGACTTTGCCGTTGCCGATTAATTCTGAGGCTGCGTAAGTATATTTTTGTTTCTAGGTAAATATTCTTTAAATTCGTAAAATCTAAAATAGAAATATAGTCATTATCCGAATATCAATATTTATCCGCGATAATATTTGTAAGTATATCTTGAAATACTATTGCAATCACCATGCGCAGCAATTGTTCTTGCAATTTCTACTATAGAGAGTTTGTAGGTGAAGATATTGAAGGTCGGCGCAAAAGCCTTTCACTCCATATGTAAGCTTTCGCAAAAATATGTCGCCGACAGGTCAGGCAATTTTGCGACGATGACGGTATTGCTTGCCGTTCCCCTGATCGCGGCTGCCGGCCTTGCCATTGATGTCACCGATGCGCTGGTGGTCCGGAGCGAGCTTTACAGTGCGGCCGATGCAGCTGCGGTCGGCGCCATTGCAACCTCTTCTCCTGCGGTTGCTGCCGCCATGGCCATGACCAGTGACGGAACGGTTACCGTTGGTCAGGATGACGCCAGAAAACTGTTCTTCGGCCAGGCATCGGCCGATCTGCAGGCCATGCCTATCAACGTGAACATAGCGGTGACGCGAGCCGCGAACGTCGTATCGTCCAGTGTCAATTTCTCTGCCACAGTGCCGACGACCTTGATGCAGATCCTCGGTAAAACCTCGATCCCGGTTAGCGGCTCGGCTACGGCTCAATATCAGACGGCAAGTTTCATCGATTTCTACATGCTGCTGGATAATACGCCATCGATGGGCGTTGGCGCGACGGCGGACGATATTACTATGCTGCAGACGCATACAAGTGACACCTGCGCCTTTGCCTGCCACAATCTGGATACGACAAACAACTACTACAACTTGGCGAAGAGCCTCAAAATTAACATGCGCATCGATGTGGTGCGGCAAGCGACCCAATCGCTAACCGATACCGCGACGACAAACCGCCAGACACCCGACCAGTATCGGATGGCTGTCTACACGTTCGGAACCAAGGCCGAGGCGGCAGGCCTGACCGCTGTATCAGCACTTTCGTCGGATATGACGCAAGTCAAGGCATCGACGAGCACCGTCGACCTGATGACCACTCCCAGTCAGAATTATAATAGCGACCAGGATACAAGCTTCGATACGGTGCTGACGCAGATCAAACCGATCATCGGCACCGGTGGTGGCGGAACCACCAGCGCGGATCGGGCGAAGGTGCTGTTCTTCGTGACTGATGGTGTGGGTGACAGCGCGAAGCCGAACACATGCACCAAGCCGACCACGGGCGGTCGCTGCCAGGAACCGCTCGATATATCGTTCTGTCAGCCGCTGAAGAACCAGAATATCAAGATCGCTATTCTCTACACGACCTATCTGCCGCTGCCGCAGAATGCCTGGTACAACACCTGGATAGCGCCGTTCCAATCGCAGATCGGTACCGATCTGCAAAACTGCGCATCGCCGGGGCTTTACTTCGAAGTCAGCCCGACGCAGGGGATTAACGACGCGATGAACGCGCTGTTCCTGAAAGTCATCCGCACGCCACGGCTCACGGGCTAGTCACGCTCTGGTCAGAGGATATAGCGTTCGCCACCACGGGCTCCCGCCCGATCCCGCGGTGTTAATGCCGGCAGCGCTCTAACTTGTGGCCAGCGACTTGACCAAGCCCACGATCTTCTGCCGCGTCTTGGCATCCTTGATGTTTGCAAAGGCCCGGTTGAGTTCGGTGCCTTCTTCGGAAGACAGGAAGCAAACCAGATCATTTCCCGCACTGATCGTCTGATCCGTGGAAATAACGGATTGGTCGATCGATCTGTCGAAGAAATGAGAAATCGGCACGCCCAGACATTCGGCAACGCGCTGCAGGCGGCTTGCGCCGACGCGGTTCGTGCCCCTTTCGTATTTCTGAACCTGCTGGAACGTCACATTCAACCCCTTTGCAAGCGTTGATTGGCTCATTCCCAGTACATGCCGTTGCAGGCGGATGCGCCTCCCGACTTCAACATCGATCGGACTCGGTGATTTATTATTGGAAATATCTCGCACTGACCCCTCTTTCAGACGATAGAGCCGCCCATCGAGCCATGAGGCGTCGATGGGCGGTGATAGCGAGGCCCCTAGACATCATGTCAGCTGAGCCCGCTATTAAGGACTGCCGGGTCTGATATGAATCCGCAATGTCAAGCGATGCGGCTTGCCGTCACACACATTCGTTTCATGCGCATTCGGGACAATGGTCGCGCTATCTGAACTTTTCCGAAGGAGGACGTGCGGGTGGCCAAGTGCCCACTCGATGGCGTCGTGACCTAGCTGGCAGCCGATTCGCGCGCGATCTGCCGGATCGTATCGATGAAGGCTCTGAGTTTGGGTGCGAGCTCGGCGCGACGGGGGAAGTAGAGAAAGAGGCCGGCCTCAGTTACAGCGTGATCGCCCAGGATTTCGATCAGCCGGCCCGCCGCGATATCTGCCTGCACCAGGGGTTCGAAGACATAGGCGAGCCCGACGCCTGCCAGGGCCAGATCGATTGCCGAATGTGACTCCGTGACGATCGCCTGTCCTCGAACAGTGACCGCCACGTCGCGCCCGTCCTCGACGAATTCCCATTGATAGAGACCACCGGAACGGATGAGCCGATAGCCGATGCAATTGTGGTTGGAAAGGTCGCCGAGCGTCATGGGACGGCCGAAACGCCCGATATAGCCGGGTGAGGCGACGACGATCGATCGGAAGGGTGGAGTGAGGCGGACTGCAACCATATCCTGATCGATCATCTCGCCGATCCGTATGCCTGCATCGAAGCCTTCCGCGACGATATCGGTCAACCTCTCGTCGGAAAAGATCTCGACTTCCACTTCAGGATAGCGCTCGCTCATGGCTGCGACCAGGCGGGTGAGCGCAAGCGGCAGGCTGACACGGGAGGCGTTGATGCGCAGCAGGCCGCTCGGCCTTCCCTTGACCGCGCGGATACGCTCCATCCGCTCGTGAATATCCTGCAGGGCCGGTGCGACCGTGGCAATGAGGTTCCGGCCCGCCTCCGTCAACGCCACACTGCGCGTCGTGCGGGCAAAGAGCGGCTGGCCGAGCCGTTCCTCCACCAGCCGGACGGCATGGCTGACAGCCGACGCGCTCATGCCCAGTTCATTGGCGGCGGCCGCGAAACCACCGCGGCGAGCCACGACGACGATCACGGGCAAATGTGTCAGCAGATCGCGGTCCATTGCTGAGTGATATCGCATAATGCATGCGAATTAAACAGCCTTATCGAAGAGCCAAAAACCGGCGAACTTGCCTTCATCAAGTCGCCGGACTCCACACGATCCAATGAGCTTTGGCATCCCAAAGAGGAGTACATCCATGAGCATGGAATTCTATACACTCGGCAATAGCGGCCTGAAGGTGACACGGCTTGCCCTTGGCACCATGACCTTCGGCACCGAATGGGGTTGGGGATCGGACAAGGAAGCGGCTCGCGCCATCTTCAACGCCTATGTCGATGCCGGCGGCAATTTCTTCGATACCGCCGATGCCTATACCGGCGGAACATCGGAAACCTGGCTTGGCGAATTCATCGCTGAACGGGGACTGCGCGACGACGCTGTGATCTCGACGAAGTTCACCATGAATCTCTCGGCTCAAACACCCAACGCAGCCGGTAATGGTCGCAAGAACATATTGCGGGCCGTCGAAGCCTCGCTGAAGCGGCTGAACACCGACCATATCGATCTCTATCTGATGCATTGCTGGGACCGCCTGACCCCGCCGGAAGAGGTTATGCGTACCTTCGACGATCTTGTCCGCGCGGGAAAGGTGCTTCATGTCGGTCTCTCCGACGTGCCGGCCTGGTATGCCAGCCGAGCCCAGGCTGTCGCCGAATACCGCGGCTACGAGCCGATATCGGCTCTGCAGCTGGAATATTCGCTGGCCGAGCGCAATCTCGAAAACGAGTTCGTACCCTTCGGCACGCGCTATGGTGCCGGCATCATGGCGTGGAGCCCGCTGGCGAGCGGCCTCCTCAGCGGCAAATATCGCCCAAGCGCTGCGCAAAAGACGGATGGCCGGCTTGAAACGGTGCGCGGCACCACAAACCCCGGCTTCCAGAAGTTCAACGAGCGCAACTGGGCAATCGTTGCCGAGCTGGAAAAAGTATGCGCCGAGCTTGGCCGCAGCATGGCGCAGGTGGCGGTCAACTGGGCGATGACCCAGCCGGGCCTGGCCTCGATCATCATCGGCGCCACCAAGCTCGAGCAGCTGAAAGACAATCTCGGCGCCTTGGACTTTCAGATTCCGGCGGAGTTGCGTCAACGGCTCGATGACGTCAGCGCCCTGCAGCCGACCTTCCCTTATTCCTTCTTTGGATCGGAAATCCAGGGAGCGATGACCGGTGGCCAGACCGTCGGCGACAAGCCGGCCGGTTACTACCCGGATCTGAATATTTCGGGAAAGTTTGCCGGCGTCAGTTGAGGGTACAGACGGGGCTTGGTTTGCACCGGCAGCGATGACGGCGCAAACCTCCTATCAAGCCTCCTATAATGCAAGTGCGCCTTGTTTCTTCCGATTTCTGCTGCTACTGAGCCCGCCGTGGCTTCAGGGAGCCATGAAATCCGGTCGCAGCCCACCCGGTCAAAACAAGGGATCCTGAATTATGAAGACTATCGTCGTCTGCTCCGGCGGACTGGACTCCGTTTCGCTCGCCCATAAGGTCGCAGCCGAACATCAGCTTATCGGCCTCGTCTCCTTCGACTATGGCCAGCGACATCGCAAGGAAGTGGAATTCGCCGCAGCCTGCGCAAAACGCCTCGGCGTGCCCCATGAGATCATCGACATCACGGCCATCGGCAAACACCTGACCGGATCGGCTCTCACCGACGACATTGACGTGCCGGACGGGCACTATGCCGAAGAGAGCATGAAGACGACCGTGGTCCCGAACCGCAATGCCATCATGCTCGCGATCGCCTTCGGGCTCGCGGCCGCGCAAAAGGCGGATGCGGTTGCCGTTGCGGTTCATGGCGGCGATCATTTCATCTATCCGGATTGTCGCCCGGGCTTCATCGATGCATTCCAGCAGATGCAGAACCACGCGCTGGACGGCTATGCCAGCGTCTCGCTCTATGCGCCTTTTGTGACCGTCTCGAAGGCCGATATCGTCGCAGATGGCGCGCGACATCAGACGCCATTTGCCGAAACCTGGTCCTGCTACAAGGGCGGCGAGCGTCATTGCGGGCGTTGCGGCACCTGCGTCGAGCGGCGCGAGGCCTTCCATCTCGCCGGCATTGCCGACCCGACCGATTATGAAGACCCGGATTTCTGGGTGTCGGCGACATCAGGCTTTTCGGCCGAAGAGGTGAAATGATGTTCCGTATTACCAAGGAATTTCACTTCTCTGCGTCGCATCAGCTCTGCCATCTTCCCGACGATCACCAGTGCGCGCGGCTGCACGGGCATAATTACGTCGTCGTCGTGGAACTTTCGGCTGGCGAACTGGATGCCAATGGTTTCGTGCGCGATTATCACGAGCTTCAGCCGCTGAAGCGCTATATCGACGATGAATTCGACCATCGCCATCTCAACGATGTCCTCGGCCACGACCGCATAACGTCGGAATATCTCGCCAAGCATTTCTATGATTGGTGCAAGGTTCGATTGCCGGAGACCTCCGCGGTGCGTGTCAGCGAGACGCCGAAGACCTGGGCGGAATATCGGCCATGAGTGCGGCGCGCATTCGCGTCAGCGAGATATTTGGGCCGACGATCCAGGGTGAGGGCGTCCTCATCGGCCTTCCCACGGTTTTCGTGCGCACCGGCGGCTGCGATTACCGCTGTTCGTGGTGCGATACGCTGCATGCGGTCGATAGCGAGTACCGCGACCAATGGCAGCCGATGTCGGTCGATGAAATCTGGCAAGAGGTAACGCGCCTTTCCGGCGGGAAACCGCTGACGATCTCGCTTTCGGGCGGCAATCCGGCAATCCAGCCGCTCGGGGCCCTGATCGCGCATGGTCATGCCGAAGGCTATCGCTTCGCGTTGGAAACGCAGGGAAGTGTTGCCAAAGAGTGGTTTGCCGAGCTTGATACGCTGGTCTTGAGCCCGAAGCCGCCATCGAGTGGCATGTTGACGGATTGGGCCGCTTTCGACGACTGTCTGCGCATGGCGGCGAGCGGACCGCAGATCGCGTTGAAGATCGTCGTGTTCGATGACGCCGATTATGCCTACGCAAAGGAAGCCGCTTCCCGCTATCCGCATCTGCCGCTCTATCTGCAGCCCGGCAACCATACACCGCCGCCGCCGGATGAAGAGGATGCGGTTGTCGACATCGAAGGTGTCATGGACCGGATGCGCTGGCTGGTGGACAAGGTCAGCGATGACAGGTGGTTCGAGGCGCGGGTTCTCCCGCAGCTGCATGTGCTCATCTGGGGCAACAGGCGCGGCGTCTGAGCGCGAACCGCGTCTTATTGCCAGCTTGATGTCGCGACGGCCGCAACATAACTCAACATTTTCGAATACAGCTACATGAAGCGCCTGCTATTTCTCGCCGGAGCGGCATCGCAGGCGCCTGCGTGACAGTTGCGCGGTCCGGTGAGATAGTTTTGCGCGCGATGGTTCGCGTATCCGGCATTCCAGCGACAGCAGCGAGCGCGACATGGCGACAACAGATCAATCTCATATTCTCATCGTCGAGGACGATGCCGACATAGCGGGGATGCTGGTCGAGCTCGTGCGCAGCAATGGCTTCAGGGCCGTATCCGCCTCGAACGGTGCGGAAATGGATCGCATGCTGGCGCGGCAAGGATTCGATCTCATCGTGCTCGATGCCATGCTGCCCGGTGAAGACGGCTTCAGCATCTGCCGGCGCCTGCGTGCGGATAAAACCATTCCGATCCTCATGCTGACCGCCCTGCAAGAAGATATCGATCGAATTCTTGGCCTCGAACTCGGCGCAGACGACTACGTGACAAAGCCGTTCAATTCCAGGGAGTTAATGGCTCGTATTAAAAGCATTCTGCGAAGAGCTTCCTATGCTCAGCAACCGGATGACAGCCTTATGCCCATGTCCTTCTCCGGCTGGCGCATCGACCCCAAGAGCCGGCAGCTGTTCGATTCCGATGGCGCGGAAGTTTCCATGACGACGGCGGAGTTCGACCTGCTTCTCGCGTTCTGCCGCAATCCCAATCGGATATTGACGCGCGAGCAGCTTCTGTCGATGACGCACGCCGGTTCCGCCGGGCCGGTGGAGCGTAGCATCGATGCCCATATCAGCCGTGTGCGCCAGAAGATTGAGCCCAATCTCAAGGAGCCGTCCTTCATCAAGACTGTGCGGCTCGGTGGCTATCTCTTTGCATCCAAGGTGGAGCGGCTGGCATGATCAACTTTCGTACCGCCTCCATACGCACGCAGATCCTCGTGCTCGCGACGCTTTTGACGATCCTCGTTTCCGTCGTCGCCACGCTCTCCGAGCCGTACATCTATGGTCGCCATGACAAGGGTATCCAGATCGGCTTGCTCGCCGGCAGGATCGAGCTGGTCATGGACCAGTTCCGGCGCACTCGCACGGAGGAAGAGGAAGCAGCAGTTCTCTCGTCTGCAGCGACTCTTGGCATTCAGGTGGAAAAGGCATCTCCCGAACAAGTACGGGACGCAAATGGTGTGGATAAACCGGGTGATATCCTAATGCGCGTTCGTGCTCTGCTCGAGGGCGGCTTTTTCCAAACTGTCGAGTGGCTGCTTGCAGGCGCGTCGCAATCCCATGTGCTCCTGCTGAAAGTGGACGCCACGCGCGCAGTCGTCTTTCACATGCCGGTCTTTTCGCCCTATCTCTGGCTGCTGCCGGCCGTGGCGAGCGGGGTTTTGAAGATCGTCATTCCGCTTGCGCTTATGGCTTATTTCAGCAGCCGGCTGATCACCCACCCGGTTGCCCGCTTCGCGGCTGCCGCCGAAGAGGCGAGCATGGACGACAATCTGGAAAAGCCTTTTGCCACGGAAGGAGCGGCTGAAATCAGGAGCCTTGCCACCTCGCTGAACATCATGCGCAGCCGCATCCTGGAGATGGTCGACAGCCGGACTCGAATGCTGAGCTCGATCAGTCATGATCTGAGGACGCCGTTGACCAGGCTGCGGATGCGGGCCGAGCATTGCGCACAGCCAGATCTGCAGCGTCAGATGCTCGCCGACATCACCACTCTCGGCAATATGATCGACGAAAGCCTGGCATTCCTGACGAATGCCTATCACAGCGTGCCGTCCCGCAAGGTCGATATCTCAAGCCTGCTCCAGACGATCGCGACCGATTTTTCCGAGACGGGCATTGATGTGAGCTTCACAGGGCCTCGGCGGCTCACCTGCATATGCAGGCCGGAATCCATCACGCGGGCAGTGAACAATCTCGTCGAAAACGCCTCGCGCTACGCAAATCACATTGAGATCGAATTGCAGAGCGCAGCCGACGGCGGTGTGCTGATCAAGGTCAGCGACGACGGGCCGGGCTTGAGTGACGAACTCAAGGCGCGCGCGCTGGAGCCGTTTTTCAAGGTCGACAAGGCCCGCACGACGGGTACAGGCGGTGGTTTCGGCCTCGGCCTGCCGACCGCCGAAGGAATTGTTCGGAAGGGCCATGGCGGACGGATGACATTGAGCGACCGCAAGCCCCATGGCCTGATCGTCGAAATCAATCTGCCCTCCGGGCAGGGCCTGGGCGAGGTCAGGCTGGCCGGCGCATCACGCAGGTAGCCCACGCCTTAGGCCTATCATCCTCCGATACTTGCGGGCAGGCGGCTTGCTCGCACGCCGATGCAAGACCCGCGAACATTTCCGCACATTAAAGAAAACACCGCAATCCGGCGAAGCAATAGAGCTGGCCCTGGCAAATTCCATTCACATTCCTCCAGGAGCCAGATCGTTGCTCAGACCATCTTTCGCCAGCGGCACGCTGATTGCCGTATGCCTGGCTGTTGCCAGTTGCACGACAGCCGACCCGACCGTCTATTCAGGCTTGGCCTCAGCGCCACAACTCCGACCCAACACCCAGGATCAGACAGGTCGCACACCCTATCGATATAAGGGGCCCGTCGACTGGCGATCCTATAGCAAGATCATCGTCGACCCCGTTTCCGTCTATGGCGGCCCGGACAGCCAATTCGTCAAGATCGCGGATACGGACAAGTCGCTGCTTGCAGCCTACATGCAGCAGCAATTCGTCGAGAAGCTTGGAGCCCGCTTTGCGATCGCCACTGCTCCAGGTCCTGGCACGCTTCGGCTTCATTTGACGCTGACCGGCGCCAAGACCACGACGCCGGTGCTCGGCCCGTTCACGCATATCGACGTTGGGGGCGGGGTCTATAACACTGTACAGTCGGCTCGCGGCCGCGAAGGCTCCATGACGGGCTCTGTCAATTACGCAGTGGAACTCTACGATGCCTCGACCAGCCGCCTACTGCTCGCCTACGTGACCAAGCAGTATCCGAACGCGCTCAATATCGGCGCGAGCTTCTCATCGCTGGAAGCCTCGAAGATCGGCATTCGCAAGGGGGCCGAAGCTCTGCTTGCAGAGATCAAGTAGCAGATCAGAGCCCGGCAGGCCGCCTTGCCGCCACGAATGCTATGGCGAGGCAACAGCCTACCGGTTCTTGGGTCGCTCGCGCAACGAGCGCTCAATCTCGTCAGGATTAGTCTTGCTCGGAACGATCCGAGGCCTCGCTCGTTGTGTGATTCACGTCGCCATCGAAGATTTCCGACAACGTTTTCAGGATCTGCTGCACGCCCGGATGGTCGCAAGTATAGTATCTAAACTGCGCCTGACGGCGCACTTTGACAATTCCGGAATGATAAAGTCGCGTCAAATGTTGGCTCAGTGCAGACTGAGATATTCCTAGCTTTTTAGCCAGGCTGTTTACGTCTTCCTCGTGCCCGGACAAGTAGATGCAAACTTCCAGGCGTTTCGGATTGGCAAGCTGGCTGAGAAGATCTGCGTGATATGTGAGACGCTCGTCTTCTGTAGTTTGATCTGAGTACATGACGCGGTCCGTCGTTTATAGCGAAAGCTGTTGACCTTCGAAGGTCAGATGTCACGCGATAAAAAACGCAAAAGTTGCAAAATTATGTTCGGAATTATTTGCAATATGCTGCGCTCCTCGCGGGGCAACCAGTCCTCCCACTCAGGCAGATCGGCATTGATCAACCCTTCGTCAATCGACAAGTAGGGTCGTATTGTGATTTGTGAATATGTGAAGCAGCCGTTTTGCAATTATTCTGTAACAAAATCGAACGAACTGCCTTGTTTTCGTCCGGCTTCTGACATCGCACTGCAAATTAAACGGCTTATCTTCTGTAGTAACGAACAGGAGATAATGATGACCCATAGGGATTTGACGATCGCCCAAGTTCTTAAAGACCCCTTGATCCGGCAGGTCATGCGGGCGGATCGCATCTCAGTTGCCGGCATGGCAAATCTGTTGCAGGACGCTGCGCACAGGCAAAAGCTTGCGCAAGGGCTCGCCTTGTCGGCTGGCCGCGCGTCGATCGCCAAGACATCGACACGGCCGAACACTCAGATCGATCTGCGCTAGTTTCGTTGCTGCTCATCTCTCCGAGCGCCTCCACCAAGGAGAAACCGGCCGACGGTTCGCCGGCCGGTTCGTTGTCAAAGTGCCCCGCTGCGGTTGAGCGAAATCGCGTAGACACTGGTGGTTGCGGTCATGAAGAGCTTGTGTTTGCCGCGACCGCCGAAGCACAGGTTGGAAACCGTCTCCGGCACCAGGATCTTGCCCATGACATGGCCGTCAGGCGCGATGCAATGAACGCCATCGGCCGCTGATGACCAGAGATTGCCATCGCTATCGAGCCGCATGCCATCGGCACATCCAGGCGAAATCACATGGAATACCTCTCCGCCCGACAGGCTCCAGTTTTCCCCGACATTGAAGACTCGAATGTGCTGGGGATCACCGATATGCATGCGGCCGGTATCGGCGACATAGAGCTTCTTTTCATCCGGGCTGAATGCGAGCCCATTCGGGCAATTGAAGTCCGTCAGCACCGCCTGCATCGTGCCGGATGGGTCGACACGATAGACGTTGCAGGGCAGTTCCTGCTCACTTCTGTGACCCTCATAATCCGTAGCAATGCCATAGTGTGGGTCGCTGAACCAGATGGCGCCGTCCGAGGCGACGATGACGTCATTCGGCGAATTCAGCCGCTTGCCCTGATAGCTATCGGCAATCACGGTGATCGATCCGTCATATTCGGTACGCGTCACGCGTCTGCCGCCGTGCTCGCAGCTGACGAGGCGGCCCTGCCGATCGCGCGTATGGCCGTTCGAGAAGTTCGATGGCTCGCGGAATATGCTGGTACCGATGCCGGGTATCCAGCGCATGATCCGATTGTTGGGAATGTCGGAGAAGAGCAGGCAGTTCAGATCTCCGAACCAGACAGGGCCCTCCACCCAGTCGAAGCCGGTGGCAATCTGCTTGACGGGAGCGTTGCCGAGGACGAATTTCCCGAAAGCGGGATCCATGATCTCGAAGAACGACATTGTGACAATACCTCCCATAATGTTACATCGCATGATCGATGTGTTATCGATAACATATCCAAATGAGTCCGCAAGCTGGGAGAATAGTGCATGAGCCATATTCTGACGTCGAGTGTCTTGAGTGACGAGGGTGTTATGACCCTGCTGACATCGGCCATTTCCGCCGCCAACGCGATGGGGCAGCCGCAATGCATCGTCATCGTCGATCAAAGCGGTGTGACGCTCGGCTCCTTCCGCATGCGCGGCTCGCGCTTCCAGTCACTGAAAAGCGCGCTTTCCAAGGCGCAGACGGCCGCCTCGATCGGTGCGCCGAGCAGCTCCCTGCCGGAACATGCGAGGGTACCCCTGGCGATCGCCACGCATGGCGGGATGACTGGTTTGCACGGGGGCTTGCCGATCCGAGTTGCCGGTGTGCTCTTAGGCGGTATCGGGGTTGGATCAGGCTCCGGTGAACAGGACGAGCAGGTGGCGCTTGCTGCCCTCAAGGCGATTGGCGCCGATCTCGAATAGATAAACCTGTTACATGAGATCCGCCTTGCCCAGACGGATCTCATGCTATTCCTTGCAGATCAGGCGAAGACGATCTGCGCCTTCATGGCCTTGCTGCGGTCCGAGGCAATCTCGAACGCGCTGATCGCATCGGCAAGCGGCACCGAATGGGTGATGAGTGGGCGTACATCGATGAGACGCTTGCGCATCAGGTCAACACCGACCGCAAACTCCTCATGGAAGCGGAAAGAGCCGCGCAGTTCCAATTCCTTGGCGGTGATTGCAAGCATCGGCAGGCTCATGTCGCCGCCGATGCCAAGCTGCACGATGATGCCGCGTGGCCTTAGGGCCGCAATGCCACCAACGAGAGCCGCTGCGGCCCCGGAGCATTCATAGAGCACGTCGAAGGTGCCCTTGTCGGCCGAGTAGGCGGCCAGCGCCTCGGGATCGTCCTTGGTGTTGATGATCCTGTCGGCTCCCGCTTCCTTGGCGAGCGACAGGGTGAAATCCGAAAGGTCGGTCGCCACGATCTCGGCCGCACCGGCGCGGCGTGCAGCGAGGATCGACAGGACGCCGATCGGGCCGCAGCCGGTGACGAGGACGCGCTTGCCGAGCATCTCGCCGGCGCGCCTGGTCGCATGCAGGGTCACGGCCAGCGGTTCAGCCATGGCCGCCTCACCGGGCGTCAGGCCATCGGCCGGCACGCACTGGATGGCGTCGGCGACGAGCGTCTCGCGAAACGCGCCCTGAATATGAGGGAAGGGCATGGCGCTGCCATAGAAGCGCATGTTGAGGCATTGGTTGGGCAATCCCTGCAGGCAGTAGCGGCAAGCTCCGCAGGGGCGCGACGGGGAAACGGCGACGAGTTGGCCGATATCGAGGCCTTGAACGGCGGACCCGAGCGCAATCACGGTCGCGCTGACCTCGTGGCCCAGGATCATCGGCTCCTTCAAGCGCACTGCACCGAAGCCGCCATGATGATAATAGTGCAGGTCGCTGCCGCATACCCCACCGGTGGCAAGCCTCAACTTGACTTCTCCCGCACCCGGCTCCTCCTCCGGATAATCCTCGATCCGCAGATCCTTGGCGGCGTGAGCGACGATGGCCTTCATGTCTTTCTCCTCAAAGAACGGGTGTCGGCAATGCCTGCCCGGCGAAATGGGCGGTGAGATTGTCGCGAACGAGCTGACCCATGGCCTTGCGCGTCTCAATTGTGCCGGAGGCATGATGCGGCTGAAGCAGCACGTTGTCGAGCGCCAGGAAGCGAGGATTAAGCTTCGGCTCGCCTTCGAAGACATCGAGCGCAGCTGATCCGAGTTTGCCGGCTTCCAGCGCCTCCAGCAGCGCTTCCTCATCGATGTTTGATGCGCGGGAAATGTTGATCAACATGCCTTCCGGGCCGAGCGCCTCAATCACCTGCCGCCCGACGATGTGGCGAGTCACAGCCGATGCTGCGAGTGTCACGAACAGGAAGTCCGATTGCTTTGCTAATTCAATTGGATCGGCCACGAAGGTCATGTCGGATGCAAAGGATTTTGCCTCGACATCGGAGTAAGCAATCTGCATATCGAAGCCCTTCAGGCGCTTGGCGACTTCGAAACCGATGCGGCCAAGGCCGAGCACGCCGGCACGCCGCCCCCAGACGCGGCGCTTGAGGGGGTAGAGACCTTTTTCAGCCCAGCTGCCGTCACGCACCCAGGTTTCGGCGCCGAGCATGCCGCGTGACTGGCAGAGCATCATCGCGATTCCAAGGTCGGCGACGTCATTGGTGAGCACGTCGGGGGTATTCGTCACCCGGATGCCGCGCTCGCGGCAAGCCTGCAGATCCACGGCATCGAAGCCGACGCCATAGACCGAAATGAGCTCCAGATTGGGGCAGGCCTCGATCATGGCGCGGTTTGCGCCGAGCTCGCCGCGCGTGGCGATTGCTTTGATCGACGGCCCGATTTCGGCTAGCATTTTGGCCTTGTCGATGGCCTCGAAGTAACGATGGACCTGAAATGCTGCATCGAGCGGTTCCTGATCCCATTGCGGATAGGGCCCGACCTGCAGGACTGATGGCTTGCTCATCTTTCGCATCTTCCCTTGACATCGAATGTTATCGATAACATAAACAAGACCAACAGTGCTTGTCGAGATAAAAAACGGAGGAAACGGTGTCTCTTGGCCTCTTCGATCTGAAAGGGCGGCGCGCCCTTGTTACGGGTTCATCGCAAGGCATCGGGCTTGCGCTCGCAAGGGGACTGGCGGCCGCCGGTGCCGAACTGGTGCTCAATGGTCGCGACGAGGAGAAGCTTGCCAAGGCGGCTGAAGGTTTCGAAGGCAAGGCCCATATCCTGCCATTCGACGCCACTGATCATGAGGCCGTGCGCCGCGCCGTCGATACTTTCGAGGCGGATACGGGCGCGATCGATATTCTGGTGAACAATGCCGGCATGCAGTTTCGTACGCCGCTGGAGGATTTTCCCGCCGATGCCTTTGAACGGCTGCTGCGCACGAACGTATCGAGCGTCTTCAATGTCGGGCAGGCGGTGGCACGGCACATGATCAAGCGAAAGGCCGGCAAGATCATCAACATTGCCAGCGTGCAGACGGCGCTGGCGCGTCCCTCGATCGCTCCCTATACCGCTACCAAGGGCGCCGTCGGCAATCTCACCAAGGGCATGGCGACGGATTGGGCGAAACATGGGCTGCAATGCAATGCCATCGCGCCTGGTTATTTCGATACGCCATTGAACGCGGCGCTTGTCGCGGATGTCGATTTCTCGGCGTGGCTGGAAAAGCGCACGCCGGCCGGCCGCTGGGGGCAGGTCGAAGAACTCGTCGGCGCCTGCATCTTTCTTGCATCCGATGCATCCTCTTTTGTCAACGGACATGTCCTTTATGTCGATGGTGGCATTACTGCCTCGCTCTGACGAACGGCCACCACACCGTTTCGTCGTCATGGGCGTCAGCGGCTGTGGCAAGTCTTCAGTGGGCGCGATACTGGCTGCCCATCTTGCCGGCATCTATGTCGACGGCGACGATTTGCACACGGCCGCTAACGTCGCCAAGATGCGCGTCGGCATCCCATTGACCGACGATGATCGCTGGCCTTGGCTCGATAAGGTTGGTGCGTGTCTGGCATTGGCAGACGATACGGCGCTGATCGGATGTTCGGCATTGAAGCGCGTCTATCGCGACCGGATCCGCGCAGCGGTCGGTGCACCGGTTTTCTTCATTCATCTTGCCGGCACAAGAGAGATCATTTTGCGACGTATGGAGGCGCGGCAGGATCATTTCATGCCACCGGCATTGCTGGACAGTCAGTTTGCAACGCTTGAACCACCCGGTGCCGACGAGTGGGCAATTACCGTCGATATCGACCAGCCGCTGGATGCGAACGTGGCTGCGATCATCGCCGCATTGGAGGAGAAATAATCATGAGCAACAGAGTGGCGCTGATCGGCGCCGGCGCGATGGGCGGAGCCATCGGCACCCGTTTGGTGGAGACCGGCAACAGCTTGACGGTTTTCGATCTCGATAGGGAAAAGGTGGCAGCGCTCACCGGCAAGGGGGCGAGTGCTGCCGACACAGCCGCCGCGGCCGCCGCGGCATCGGATTTCGTCATCCTGAGCATGAATTCACCCGGGATCGTCCGTGCGGCGGTTTTCGGCCCGCGTGGTGTCGTTGAAGGGGCAAAGCCAGGTACCTTGATCATCGACATGTCGTCGATCGATCCCGATGCGACCAAGGCACTGGCGGCGGACGCAGCGGAAAAGGGATTGCGCTGGGTGGACAGCCCGCTTTCGGGCGGCGCGCCAAAGGCGCTGATCGGACAGCTGACGCTGATGGCCGGCGGTAACGAGCGGGATGTCTCGGACGCGCATCAGGTGTTGCAGCATGTCGCTTCGAACTACACCCACATGGGGCCTGTCGGCGCAGGCCAGACGACAAAGCTCATCAATCAGGTTCTCTGCGCATTGAATTTCCTTGCGGTCGCCGAAGCGACACAACTGGCGCTCGATGCCGGGGTCGATGCGGCAAAGATTCCGCAGGCACTGAAGGGAGGGCGAGCCGATAGCGCCATCCTTCAGGAATATATGCCGCGTTATGTCACCAAGGATTATCGGCGTACCGGCCGGATCGACAACATGGTCAAGGATCTGAACGGCGCCCAGGATCTTGCCCGGCGCACCAATACGGCCATGCCGCTGACGGCTGCCTGCGCCGAGATCCACCGCATGCTGACGGCCGCCGGCCTCGGCGGCGAGGATCAGGCGGCATTGATGGAATTCTTCAAGGGTCCGAACAAGGAGATCGCCGGATGATTACCCGCTACGCACTATTCGAAGGCAAGGTCAGGGATGGGGAAGCCGAGGCCTTTCGCACCGCTGTCATGGAGACGATCCTGCCGAAATGGAAGCAGTTTCCAGGCGCGCTCGATGTGCGTGTGACATTTGGCGAAGCGCGCGATGAAGGCGCCCCGGAATTTCCGATGATCCTGGCCGTCAATTATCCGGATATGGCAGCGGTTGAGACGGCTCTCGCCAGTCCCGTGCGTACCGAGGCCCGGGCGGCGACGGAAGCCGTACTCTCGCGCTTTTTCGAGGGGCGGATCCATCATCATGTCACTCTCGCTCATGAGTTCGAGCTCTGAGCGGTCTTCCTCCCATTTCTTCTCGACACGGAGCCGTGAGGCTCCGTGCTCGTATAGAGAGATGCATGGAGGGCAGCTCTTGCCATTCAGGGATGAGGCATACTACTCTTATGGTAACGATAACATAGGCCATTGATGAGTAACGATCGCAAAACACCCACCATGGCAGACATAGCCCGCGTCCTGGGCGTTTCGCCGATGACCGTGTCGCGAGCCTTCAAGGCCGACAGCCTTGTGAGCCCGGAGACCCGAGAAGCCATTTTGAAGGCGGCAGAAGAGCTGGGTTATGTCTTCGACAGCACGGCTGCCAATCTGCGCTCGCAAAAATCCGGCTTTGTCGCTGTCACCATTCCCTCCATCAACAACGCCAATTTTGCCGATACGGTCGGCGGTCTCTCCGATACGCTCGCCAAGCGGGATATGCAGATCCTGCTCGGCTACACGAACTACGATATCGATGAGGAAGAGCGGCTGATCGAGCAGCTTTTGCGCCGCAAGCCGCAGGCGATCGTCGTAACCGGCGGAACCCATACGGATCGCGCGCGCCGGCTTTTGCAGACGGTGGCGATCCCGGTCATCGAGACCTGGGACATCCCGGTCGATCCCATCGGCCATTATGTCGGATTTTCCAATAGAGCCGTCATGCGCGACATGGTGGATCACTTCGTCTCCCTCGGCTGCCGCCGCATTGCCTTTATCGGTGGCGATGTCGCAAGGGATTCACGCGGCAGCGAACGCCGGCTTGGTTTTGTCGCGGCGATGCAGGCGCACGGCCTGGATGCGACCAGGTTGATCGCCGCCGGCTCACCGCCGATTTCGATGCGCGAAGGCGCCAATGCCATGGCGAAGCTGATCGATCTCTATCCGGATACTGAGGCCGTCGTTTGCGTCTCGGATCTTGCCGCCTATGGCGCGCTCACCGAATGCCGCCGGCTCGGCGTTCCCGTGCCGGAGCGGTTTTTCATCGGCGGCTTCGGTAATTATGAGATCGGCGAGGTCTGTGTGCCGACGCTGACGACGATCAATGTTTTTGCCCGGGAAATAGGCGTGCGCACTGCACAATTGATCATCGATATATTGGACGATATCCAGCCGGCCGGCGATGTCGGCATTTCGCCGCAGCTGATCGTGCGTGAAAGCAGTCGGCGATAGCGATTGACTCTCCTTGGTAAAATGGCGCGATCCGAGACCGCGCCATTTTCTTTTCAAACTCGGATCACTTGGCCCAGAGCTTTTTGTACTCGTTCCTGTAACCATTGTCCGGATCGAAGCTGTTCTTCGGGCCGCCGTCGGACTGGATGTTGTCCGATGTCACCACATGCAGCGGCGAGAGGTATCCAGACCACTTTTCGCCGGAGAAGGCGCGATTGAGCTCATCGACGAGCTGCCAGCCCTGGAGATTGAGGGGCTCGGCAACGGTTACCTTCTGATACTGACCGGCGCGGATGCGTTCATAAGCCGATTGCGAGCCGTCGCCGGCGGCAACGTTGATCGGCGCGTCCGTGCCGCCCTTGCCGGCAGAGGCGAGGGAGGGACCCATGAAGTCGAAATAGAGGTCGTTGATGGCGAGCGAATGCGTCCAGTTGTCACCGTACTTCTGCAGAAGGGATGTCGTCAGCTGCGGCATGCGCTGCGAAGTCTCCGCAATCGGGGTGTCGACATATTCGAGCACCTTGCCGCCCAGCCGCTCGATCTCCTGCTTCATCCTGTCTGCCTTGGCGATGGCGATCGCGTAGGTGGAATCGGTGAAGATGATGACGCCAGGCTTGCCCTTCGCATCGACAAAGGCCCAATCGGCCGCAGCCTTGGAGACCTCCATGGCATCCGTGCTGACATTGGCAAAAAGGCCGTTCTTGTCGTCTGGGCCGATGGTGGGGCCGGCATGCCAGGCAACGAGCGGGATCTTGGCAGCTTTTGCCTCTTCCAGCGCCGGCGCTTGCTCCACTGCATCGAAGCCATCGATGATGATGCCGTCCGGCTTCAGCGCCATGGCCTGACCGAAGGCGGCCGTGCGTCCGCCGATGGAGCCCGCGCCATCGAGCACCTTCACCTGCCAGCCGATCGTCTTTGCCGCTTCCTCGACGCCGTTGCTGACGCCGAGAATGCCGCCATTCTTGAGGTCGCCGGCGAGAACGACGATTGTCTTGCCCGTCTGCGCTTTCGGTCCGGTCGTCGGACCGTCCCATTTGGTGACCGGCGTCGCATATTTATCGACGACGGCTTTCGCATCCGTCATCGGATCGGCATAGGCCTGGCTTGCGCACAATACGAGCACCGCCGTTGTAGTCTGCAGGAATTGTCTGCGTTTCATGTCTTTTCCTCCCTTTGGATATTCAAACTGAGATGATTTTCACTTTTCCGTCGGCTTGGTTGACAATTGCGGCGCCTGCACCGGAGCCATGCGCCCTGCGTGACTGCGACGTCGTTGCGCATAGCCGGCAATGCCGATGGCAACGAGCAAGGTGACGCCGTTGAACAGCGGCTCGACATAGAAGGAGCCGCCGAATTGCTGGATGCCGGCAATGCCGACCGCCAGGATGATGACGCCGATCATCGTGCCCCATACGTTGACGCGGCCGGGCTTGATGGTGGTGGAGCCGAGGAACGCGCCGACCAGCGCCGGCAGAAGATATTCAAGCCCGACGCTCGCCTGACCGATGCGAAGCTTGGAGGCGAGCAGGACGCCGGCGATGGCGGCAAGCGTGCCTGAGGTGACGAAGGCGCCGATGACGAAGCGACGGACGGGGATGCCGTTCAAGGCAGCGGCCTTCGGGTTGGCGCCGATGGCATAGATGTAACGGCCGATCGGCAGATATTCGAGGACGATCCACATCACGAAGGCAAGCGCCAGAACGTAAATGCCGGTGATCGGCAGGCCGAAGACCATGGTGCCGTTCAGCGCATAGAAACCCTGCGGCAGCATGCCGACCACCTGCCGGCCGCCCGTATGCCAGAGCGCGATGGCATAGAGAACGGTGCCGGTGCCGAGCGTGGCGATGAAGCTGTCGATCTTGGCGATCTCAACCAGAAGGCCGTTCAGAAATCCGGTGAAGGCACCGAGCAGGATGACCACCAGCACGGCGATGGGCCAGGGCAGACCGAACATCGTCTGCAGGCTGATCGCCAGCACATGCCAGAGCACGATGCCATAGCCGATGGTCAGGTCGATGCGACCCGCCGCCATCGGGATCATCGCTGCGAGCGACAGGATGGCGATGATCGTCTTGTCGGAAACGATCGAGCGCAGATTGAGCATCGTCGGGAAGGTCTGCGGCAGCATGATGGAAAACAACAGGATCAGCAGAGCCGTCAGGATGACGAGGCCGTAGACCGGCAGGAGGCGCTGGATTTTCTGTCCGAAGCTCATGGCAGACAGTTCGGAGCGAGTGGGCTCAAGCGCATTGGATTCGATCGATTGCATGGTTTTCCTCTCCGGTTCAGGCCGCTTCGGATGCAGATGCGGCGGCGATGACCGCCGGTGTTGTGAGATCCGTACCACTCAATTCGCGCACGATCCGGCCGCGCGAGAACACAAGGGCACGATGGCAGATATGGGCGATTTCCTCGAAATCGGTTGATACAACGAGGACGGCCAGACCGCCTTCGACTGCCTCGGCAATCAGCCGATAGATATCGGCCTTGGCGCCAACATCGACGCCGGCGGTCGGGTCCTCGGCGATCAGCAGCTTCCTGCCGGTTGCCAGCCATCGTCCGACAACGACTTTCTGCTGGTTGCCGCCTGACAGGGCTTCGATGGCAAGGCTCTGGTCGTTGGGTCTCAGGCCGACCTGACTGCCGAGCGAATGGGCTTGCTCGGCTTCGCGGCGTGGCGACAGGAACGAGAACAGACTGCGGCCGGAAGCCCCCGGGTTCAGAAAGGTATTTTCACGCAGGCTGAGCGACATGGCGACCGATTCCTCGGTGCGGTCCCGAGCAATCAGACCGATGCCGGACGCCATGGCGGCGACCGGGCTCGAAAGATCGGGCTCGGCATCGTTGAGGCGTACTGTGCCGTTCGATGGCTCGCAGCCGAACAGGGCGCGCCCGATCAACTCCTGACCGGCGCCGCGCAGACCGACAAGGCCGAGTAGCTCACCCTGCCTGATATCGAAGGACACTGGTCCGGCGCCACGGCAGGACAGATCCTTGACGGAGACAATGGCGGGGCCGATCGCCCGCTCCGCCTTGACGAACAGCTGATCGGCCTTGCGTCCGACGATCATGCGGATCAGCTCATCGGGCGTGGTTTCGGAAACCGGCTTTTGTCCCACCAGTTGTCCGTCGCGCAGCACGGCCACACGATCGGCGATGCGAAAGATCTCATCGAGCCGGTGAGAAACATAGATCATTGCCACGCCGCGCTCCTTGAGCGGGCGGATGGCTGCGAACAGCTTCTCGACCTCATCGGCCGGCAGGCTGGCAGTGGGCTCGTCCAGAACCAGTACGTCCGCCTCGACGGCGAGCGCGCGGGCGATCGCCACGAGCGATTTTTCCGTTCGGGTCAATTCCTGAACGCGGGTCGAGGGGTCGAAATCGCAACCGACGAGCTTCAGCGCCTCGGCAGTTCGGCGCTCGGTAGCCCGCCAGTCGATCAACCGGGCACGCAGGGAGTAACCCTGGGCAAGACCGACGTTTTCGCCCACCGTCATCCATTCGATCAGGCCGAGGTCCTGATGAATGAAGGCGACCGGCTGGCGTTGATTGGGTTGCGGCGGGCGGTGCTGATAGGGCTTGCCGCGAAACAGGATCTCGCCCCCATCCGGCTTGTAGATGCCCGCCAATGTCTTGATCAAAGTCGATTTTCCGGCGCCGTTTTCGCCGAGAAGCGCGAGAATTTCTCCCTGCTTCAAATCAAGCGAAACATTCGCCAATGCGCGCGTGCCACCAAACTCCTTGGTGATGTCGCAAAATTCGAGCAGCTTCCTGTCGTCCATTTGGCTCCTCCCAAAGCTTCGATGGAAAGAGGCTATGTTATCGATAACATCTCGTCAAGTGCTGCGATGATGACATCATCCAGATGCTGGATTTTCGTTTTTGGCGAGGAATTTTTTATGCAAAGACAACCATGGATTTCTTTATAGTTGAAATAAATTTCGAACTTGATTGAATCTTTTACAGCAGATTTTGGTATTGAGCAGGATTAATTCATAATATCAATGGAAGTGTACTGCCGCACTTCTGGAGTGTATTAATTTCATCTCGTGCATTTCCGCCATAAATCCGCTAAAGTGGGCGCATATCCGTATTTTAGGCGGAAATATTATTTTATCATAACTTAAGAAATGCCTCAGAAAGCAAGCCGGGCTCCACAAGGGGATAGTATTTGAGGTACGTTACTCAGTCGGTCTTTGAGATAGAGGGTGCGGAAGCCGAAGAAATGACGGCGCACTACGAAAGGACCCTGTTTCCGGCGGTAGTGGAACCCCTGCATCCGCGTACGTTCGTGTCAGTGGAAGACCGCCATTACGCGCTGGGCGACTTCAGCGTCTGGAATGGGAAATGCCGTTCGGGGATGAGCGTTACATTGTCCGGCGGCCCTGATGCCTACGTGCTTTACCTTCCATCCTCGGGAAAGATGGCTGTTGATATCGGCGGCAAGCGGCTTGAGTCCGAGCCGGGCAGGGGCCTGATGGGGAACATGTCGTCTTTCGAGAGGCTCATATTGCATGAGCAACGCAGCCATATCGGCATCGCATTCGAGAAATCCATGGTGACCCGGCAATTGAGCGAATTGTTAGACGCCCCCGTGGTCGACGGTCTGGAGTTTACGGGCACAATCGATCTGTCGGTTGCAGAGGGCCTCCAGATTGCGAGCCTGGGCCGGCTCATCTGGGAGAGCCTGACGGCAGAGGATGCCGAGCGATCCTCCTCGCTTTTCAGCGAGCGGCTCTTGCAGGCGATGATGATCGCGCTGCTTGAGGTGGTCCCCAACAATTATTCAATGCGATTGCTCAGGCCCGCGTCACCGGCAGTCCCGAAGACGCTCAAGCGGGCGGTCGATTATATGCACGCCAATCCGGGATCGAACATGGGGATCGCGGATATCGCGCGGGAAGCTGGCGTGAGCGTGCGGACGCTGCAGGCGGTATTTCAGCAATTCAAGGAAACGACGCCCCTGAACTATCTGCGCACGATCCGTCTGAAGGGCGTGCGGAACAGCCTGACCGATCCCGGATGTTCGAAATCGGTCGCCGAAGTCGCGCGCGATTGGGGGTTCTCCCATATGGGGCGTTTTGCGGCCCTCTATCACCTGTCCTTCGGCGAGATGCCTTCCGATACGGCAAGGCTCCGCCGGGGACAGAGATAGGCTCGGTTTACCCTTGCGGTTCGACCGGGCGCGGCGGAGTACGGTTATTCGCCGGCCGAGTTGGCGATGCGGCAAAGATTCTTGCTGACGCCCGGGGCGACTTGTCCTGGCTGCACCATGAAAAGAGCATCGACGCGGCTGCCCTTGCCATTCTTGCGGACAACGACACGCAGGGTTTGTGGCCGGCCGGAGCCGCTGGTTTCCTGCTGGGCAGTCAGTGTGCCGAGCTTCTTCTCCGCGTTCACATCGACAAAACCTTCGGCCAGAACGGCGCGGGAAACCTTGTCGAAGGCGGCATTGGGATTGACTGACGGGAAAACCATCCAGGTTTTGTAGGTAATGGCCGTGACTAACGGAACGCCGCTGCTCTCATAGTGATCCGCGCAGGCATCTGCCAGCGCCGGAGAAGCCGAAATAACTGCAAGTGCGAACGCAAAACCTATTCTTGTAAGCGTCATCATATAGCCTCTTGGTTGAGTGGGGGCGGTCAAACCATTGCGGCGAAAGAGATACTATCCTGCCGGGAACATGTCTATCTCAGACAACGCTCATAAATGGCAGATTCTGACCCGTGATTTTCTCCGGTCACGGATGCGCACCGGCTCCAGCGTCGACAAAAGTATCCCGCATAGCGCGCAATATGATCACGGCGGATGCCGCTCCGGGGTCGATGTGCCCGAGGGATCGCTCGCCGAGGCGGGCTGCCCGGCCACGGGCAGCGACCATGGAGCTTGTCGAATTTGCGCCGGTTTCGGCTGCCTCCAGAATGGCCTTCCACATGGGAGCGACGTCAAGGGAGTGTGACAAGGCATCGATGGCGGCTTCTGCGGCGGGTATCCAGGCATCCAGCATGGTCTTGTCGCCGCGCTGTCCCTTGCCACGCTGTTGAATGCCAGCGCGCATTTCATCGATGATCATTGCCTGGCAGGCGAGCGAGAGCGATTCATCGGATTTCATCGCTTGCGAAGCCCTGCGGAAGGCGGTGGCGTAGAGAGGTCCGGTCGAAGCGCCGACGGCATCCAGAAAGGCCGAGGCCGCAACGGCGAAAATTTCGGAGGGCAGGGCCTGGCTGGCATCGAGTTTTGCCAGTTCGGCATTCACCGCCATGAAGCCCAGCGACATGGTGATCCCGTGGTCGGCATCACCGATCGCGCCATCCAGCTCCGAAAGATGATCTTTCTCGGCATTGATCGCGATGGATATGCGCTGAAACATATTGCCCAGGCATCGTGCGGCTTGTTCCGACATCGTCTTCCTCCCGGTCCCAGCAGTCTCGGAAGCCGCCGGGTACATTCTTATACGATCATCCGACCCGCAGAGCGAAGGTGTCGCACGGATGGTGCAACAGCTCCGTCAGCTCCTGGTCGAGATGCAATATGGATATGGATGCGCCGACCATGTCGAGCGACGTGCAGTAGTGCCCCACCCAGTTCGCCTCGATCTTGATATCCTTGGCGCTCAGTCTCTGCTCGACACGCCGAAACAGTATGTAAAGCTCCATCAGCGGTGTCGCCCCGAAGGAGTTGATCAAGACCGCCACCCGATCTCCGGCAGCAGGCCTCATCTCCGTAAAGATGCGGTCCATGACGCGGTCGGTGATCTCGTCGGCGGTCATCATTCTCTCGCGGGTGACGCCGCGTTCGCCGTGGATGCCCATGCCGAACTCGATATCATCAGGGCCGATCTCGAAATTGTGACGTCGCGTCTGCGGCAGGGAGCAGGGCTCCAGTGCGACACCCATGGTGAACGTCCGGTCATTGGCCTTGCGCGTCGCAGCTTCGCAGGCATCGAGCGACAGGCCTTTGTCGCAAGCGGCGCCGGCGATCTTGAAGATGAAGAAATTGCCGGCGACACCGCGCCGTCCCTCTCTGTCCTCGATGGGGGATGAAGCTATGTCGTCGGTCGTCAGGACCGTGCGAACCTCGATCTGCTGTTCCTGCGCCAATTCCGCAGCCATTTCGAAGTTCATGACATCGCCGGCATAATTGCCATAGACGAAGAGCACGCCTTCTCCGCGGGAAGCGGCCTTGGTGCATTCGAGGATCGGCGTCGGCGGTGGCGACGAAAAGATGTTTCCGACAGCGACTGCATCGGCCAGGCCCTTGCCGACATAGCCCAGAAAGCCGGGTTCGTGGCCGGTGCCGCCACCGATGACTAGGCCGACCTTGCCTGACCTCGGGCCGTTGCGCGCCACCAGCGCACGGTTAGAACCCTTGATCGGCGCAAGGTATGACGCGTGCGCCTTGACGACGCCGTCGAGCATTTCATCAACGACATCATCGGGATTGTTCAGGAATTTCTTGATGTGCGTGCGATAGCTGCTGGGCAGGGCTACGCTATTGTCCGTTCTTGGCCGCTGTGTTGCCTTCGGGTCGAATTCGGTCACACCGTCAGCGTTCAGAATGCCCCGGCCGGTCGCCGCGTCGGTGATGAGGACGTTGATATAGCCGCCGCGCAATGCCGCAAGAATGGCCGGCACCTTGTCAAAGCCGCCGGCGACCGCGATGCGCATGCCGATCGATTTCAGCATGTCGAGGGAGATGCCGATGGTTCTATCATCAAGCGGACCGGCGACCGGCCGGCCCTTCGGATCGATGAAGCGGCCGGCAACGACACCAACGGCGTTCTTGGCCAAATAATCCTGTAGCGAGACGGATTCGAAGAAGCCGCTGCTGTGGATCGTCGAATTCGGCCGCAGCGAGGATATGCCGAAGAGGGCCTTGTTGGCTCTGGCGAGCGTTGAAAACTGATCTTCGATCAGCGGTTCGCGCAGCAGCATGTCGCGTACTTCGGCGGTTGAGACGATGGCCGGAGCGGTAATATTGATGAGCTTGCCGCTGACGGCATTGGCGAAGGCGGCTGCACAGAGCTCCGGCGTATAGGCAAAGCGCGCCCGTGTGCCGCCGGTCGCCTGAACGATGGTGACATCTTGCAGGTTCGGAACATTGGATTGCTCGGCTATCGCCAGGACTGTCCGGCCCCAGGCAACGGCGAGCGTGTCGCCGGATTTCAGCAGCTTGGCGATCGCCTGCGCACCAGCCGTGCCGAGACGGTCGATCAACGGGCGTGTCCCGTCATCACTCGGCACCACGAGACAGTCGTGCAGTCCGAAATGGCGCTTGAGTTCCTGTGCGATGGAAAGCGAACTCAGGCGCGAAGGCTCGAGCGAGATGTTGACGATACCGCGGCTGCGGGCATCGGCCAGATAGCTGTTCACGGTTGCTCGCGAAATGCCCATGATCTCGGCGATATCGCCCTGCGTCTTGCCGTCCTCATAATAGAGCCAGCAAGCCCATACATAAGGGTCGTCGCCATAGCGCAGCGGCATGGCGTCGAGTGCGTCCGGCACACTCGCCTTGCTTCCACCTGTTTTGCTGACCGAAGATGCCTTGCCTGTCATGACGATTCACGGTTCCCCTGTTCCGCGCGAAGATGAAAGCAATGGCGCATCTTTGCAATCGCTTCTTCGAGGGACGGGCGGCGCGCGACCCCGTGCAGGGTCACGGGATCGCGCAGCCTTGGGAGATCAACCATCCTTGTCTATTGCAGCAGCGCTCGGGCGCCTAAGGAAAGCTCCTTCAGGATGATCGCGCAGGACGTGGCGCCGGCATCCAATACGCCGAGCGAGCGCTCGCCCAGCCGGCTGGCGCGGCCGATTTTCGCGACCAGATTGAGCGTGGAGTCGCGCCCTGCCTCGGCGGCCGCCACCAGCGCATCGAGCGCTTCTGCGAAGGATTTGCCGGCGGCATCGGCAGCATCGAAAGCTTCAATAGCCGGGATTAGCGTATCGAGCAGCGTCTTATCGCCCAACTTGGCGGAACCGATCGACTGTATGCCCTCAAGCCCGGCATGCAGCATCCGGCTGTAGGTGGCGCTGTCGATCGCGTCGACGCCTTCAAGCTTCTCGGCAAATTCGGTGAACATGACCCCGTAAAGAGGGCCCATCGAGCCGCCGATCTCCGTCATCAGCACGGTGCCCAGCGTGTCGAGCGAAGCTGCCAGCGATTGGTTCTTGCCCTTCAGCCGCTCCGCGGCCATGCCGAAGCCCTTGGCCATGTTCACGCCGTGGTCGCCATCGCCGATCTTGCCGTCGATCTCGCTCAGATAGGCACGGTTCTCGACGATGCGCTCAGCCATCGCCAGGACGATGTCTCCGGCCGCTGCATTGTTGAATGTCTGCATATGTATGTCCCCCTTCAGAGCAACGTCGTGCATTGGACCTCGACATCCAGAAGCTCTTTCAGCTCATCGTCGAGCGCCATCACGGTCAGCGTTGCACCGACCATTTCAAGCGACGTGAAGTAATTGCCGACGTAAGTCTTGTAGATTTTGAGGCCGCGTTCGGAGATCTTCGCCTCGATCGTGTCGTTCAGAATGTAGAGCTCATTGACCGGTGTCGCACCAAGGCCGGAAACAAGGACCGCAACTTCCGTTCCGGTAGCCAGATTGTGATCGTCGAGAACGATCTGGCACATGTCCTCGGCAATCTCGGCCGCAGTCTTCAAAGGCTCGACACGAACGCCAGGCTCGCCATGATGGCCGATGCCGACTTCCATCGTGCCAGGCTCGATCTGGAAGTTCGGATGACCGACGGCGGGCAGGGTGCACGGGCCAAGGCCGATGCCGACGGAGCGGCAGCTGTCGATCGCCTTCTGCGAGACAAGGCGTACCTCTTCGAGGCTCGCGCCGGTCGCTGCCTTGGCGCCTCCGACCTTCCACATGAAGATCTCACCCGCCACGCCGCGGCGCTTTTCGCGCTCCTCGGGCGGTGCGGAGCAGACATCATCGTTCGCGACCACGGTCGCGACTTCGATGCCGTCTTTTGCCGCGAGTTTGATCGCCATCTTCACGTTCATGTTGTCGCCGGCATAGTTGCCGTAAAGGCAGATCACGCCGCGGCCGCCATTGGCTTCACGAACTGCATCGTAAAAACTCTTGGCCGTGGGAGACGAGAAGAGTTCGCCAACCGCGACCGCATCCAGCATGTTCTTGCCGGTATAGCCGATGAAGGCCGGTTCGTGGCCGGAGCCGCCGCCGGTGATCACACCGACCTTCCCGGCGTGGGGTGCATCCTTGGCGACGACCACGCGTGGGTTTTCGGCCAAACGGACGATATCCGAATGCGCCTTGATGAAGCCTTTTACAGTGTCTTCAACGACTTCATCGGGGTTGTTGATGAACCGCTGCATGGTCTCTCCTGTCGAATTGCCGAGCGCTTGCGCTCAAAGAATTGTGTAGCCGCCATCGATCAGAAGATCGGCGCCGTTGATCATGTCCGCACCTGCGGACGAGAGGAAAACAGCCGCGGCTGCGATCTCCTGCGGGAAGGCGAAGCGGCCGGTCGGGATGCGCTTCTTTGCCGCCTCGCCCTTCTCGCCGGCCCAGGCCTTCTTGCCGAGTTCGGTCAGAACGATGGTCGGGGAAATGGTGTTGACGCAGATACCGTGCTTGCCCCATTCAGCCGCGAAGGTCTTGGACATGCCGATGACGCCGAACTTGGAGGCGCAATAGGCGACATGCTCCTCGATGGCGACCGTGCCGGCCTGCGAGGCGAGGTTGACGATCTTGCCGCCCTTGCCGGCGGCGATCATGGCGCGACCGACGGCCTGTGTTACGAGGAATGTACCCTTGAGATTGATATTTATCGTTTTATCCCAATAGTCTAGCGGCAGATCTTCAGCCGGTGCAAGGAAGACGACACCGGCGCTGTTGACAGCAATATCGATGCCGCCGAAGTGCCCGACGACATCGCTGACTGCCTTGTTGACCGAGGCCGGATCGGAAACGTCGCAGACGAATGCTTCAGCGCCGCCACCAATTTCGGCAGCCTTGGCCTTTGCCATATCGACATTGATATCGAGAACGGCGACCCTTGCGCCTTTGGATGCAAATGCCGTTGCGACCGCGGCGCCGATGCCGGATCCGCCGCCCGTGACGAGGGCGATCTTGCCCGACAGCGGGAAGTTCAAATCAATGTCTGGGGATGTCTCGGTCATCTTGTTCAAGCCTCTAGCTGGGAATTAGGTGGGGCGAGGTCTTCGCCCCACCTGCATTGATTTTACTTGCGGGTCTCAAGCAGCTTGTCGACATTGTCGACCGTTACCGGGGTCCACGGGACATTGTAGTTCTTGTCCTTGCCATCGTTGAACGGCATATCCGGATACTGCGTCCAGATCTTCGATTCCGGCTTGTAGTTACCCTTCTTGGCGGCAAAGATCGCAAGATCGAGCGCGCCCTGCGCCTGCGCGCTGGCATCCTGCAGGATGGAGGTCATGGTACCCTGCTTGACTGCATGGAGCGCATCGGTGATGCCGTCGATACCGGCAATGGCGAAATCCTTGACGTTGAGCTTGGCGGCCTTGATCGCCTCGATTGCGCCAAGCGCCATCTCGTCATTCTGGCCGATGACGCCGTTGATCTGGCCCGGATGCGACGTCAGCCAGTTTTCCATCAGCGTCTGGGCTTCGGCACGCGACCAGTTTGCGGTCTGGTCTTCCAGCACCTTCACATTCGGGCACTCGGCAAGCGCCTTCTTGTTGCCTTCCAGGCGCGAGATCTGCGCGGACTGGCCGACCGGGCCTTCGAGGATGACGACATTGCCCTTGCAGCCAAGCTTATCGAGCACCGTCTTGGCTTCCATGTAGCCGGAAATCGTATCGTCGGAGCCGACATAGGAGGTCAGGAGATCGGAGTTCACGCGGGTGTTGGAGCCGACGACCGGGATGCCGGCATCATGGGCAGCCTGAACCGCGGTAGCAGCAGCTTCGATATCGATCGGCACGAAGATGATCGCGTCGAACTTCTGCGTGATCATCGTGTTGACCTGCTCCTGCTGGACGAGAGCATCATAGCGGCCATCGAAAATGGTGAGATCGACGTCGCCGTTTTTGACGGCGGGGTGTTCCTTCAGCGCCGCCGACCAGATCTGCATGAATTCGGCATTGAGGCCGTAGGGTGCGGCGCCGATCTTCAGCTTCTTTTCCTGGGCGAGGGTCGGCGAGGCCAGAAGTGCGGTGGCCGCAGCAAGAGCAATCAGTAATTTCTTCATTATAATTCTCCTCCGTTGAAAAGTCCGGCGGTCGTCATGACGCGCCGTTTGGTTTCCGAGTGCGTAGCACCAGGATGTCTTCGGGCTTAGCCGCCCAGATTTCGCTTTTGGTCGAGCATGACGGCGCCGACGATGAGGGCGCCCTTCAGGACCTGCTGGTAGTAGGATTGGATACCCATCAGATCGAGGCCGTTGTTCATCACGCCAATGATCAGGGCGCCGATGAGCGTGCCGGTGATGCGCCCGACGCCGCCGGAAAGGCTGGTTCCGCCGATGACGACAGCCGCGATAGCATCGAGTTCATAGGCGATCCCTGCCTGTGGCAAGGCCGAGCCGGTGCGGGCCGCAAGCAGCATGCCAGCCAGTCCGGAAAGGCCACCCGAGATGACATAAACGAGGAAGCGCAGCTTGCTGACATTGATGCCTGAGGTAATGGCGGCGTGCGGATTGCCACCAACGGCATAGATATACCGGCCAAAGCGGGTTCGATTGAGGACCCACCAGGCGACGATGAAGACGATGGCCAGCAGGATGACCGGCATCGGAACGGACAAGACATTGCCAGTGCCGATCCAGCGGAAATCTGGCGTGAGAGCCGGAACCGGCTTGCCGCCACCATAGATCAACGTCAGGCCGCGCGCTGCCGAGAGCATGCCGAGCGTGGCGACGAAGGCGGGAACGGCGAAGCGCGAAACGATGAGGCCGACGACAGCGCCGCAGGCAACGCCGACCAGTATTCCGACGGACAGGGCGACATAAGGCGGATAGGGCGCTCCGAGTATGCCGGCAGTCGCCGAGGTCGTGGCGAAACTGGCGCTGACGATGCCGGTCAGCGCAACGACCGAGCCTACGGACAGGTCGATGCCGCGTGTCAGGATGACGAATGTCATGCCGATCGCCAGCACGCCGTTGATCGACGTCTGCAACAGCACATTGGAGATGTTGCCGGCCGTCAGGAAGTACTCATTCGAAAATGAGAGGACGATTGCGAGCAGAAGGAAGGCGAGAAAGATCCCATATTCCTGGATGATCAATCGGCGCCGGTCGGAGCCGAACCAAGAATTGGACTGATTGTTTTCTGTGGCGGACATTGCGAATACCTTTTGTTGCCGGACGCGTTCTTTTGAGCTTCGTGCCTGCCGTGTTCAGGTCGACAGATGCACGAGCGATTGCGCGTCGGCCTCCTCCCTCTTGAGAATTCCGGCGGAGCGCCCCTGACGCATCACCAGGATGCGATCGGACATGCCGAGAACCTCGTCTATTTCCGATGAGATCATGATGACTGTGCCGCCTTCGGCGGCGAAGTCGCAGATGATGCGATAGATTTCTCGCTTGGCGCCGACATCGACACCGCGCGTCGGCTCATCCAGCAGGAGGACCTTCGGCTTGCGCAGGAACCACTTGCCGAGCACGACCTTTTGCTGGTTGCCGCCAGAGAGACCAGAGACCGGCATGCTGTCGCGTGCGGCCTTGATGCCGAAATGTTTGATCATCTCCTGGCTGGCCTCGGCCTCGGCTCGCCGATCCATCGAGAAACGTGGGCTCATTTCCGGCAGGCTTGCCAGGCAAATGTTGTTGCGCACGCTGTCGATGAGATTGAGCCCGGTCAGCTTGCGGTCTTCGGTCACGAAGGCGATACCGTGTTGCATTGCCTCCGCCGGCTTGCGCACGGTGATCGGCTGGCCGCCGAGCTTTATGTTGCCGGAGCCGGTGGCATCGAGACCGAAGATGCAGTTGAAGATCTCGGTGCGGCCCGAGCCCATCAGCCCGTAAATGCCGAATATCTCGCCCTTGTGGGCTGTAAAGGAGATGTCGTTCACCTTGCCTGCCGCCGTCAGATCCGAGACTTCCAGTCCGGGCGTGTCTGTCGGCACGTTGGTCTTGATATATTCTTCGCCGAGCTCGCGGCCGACGATCATGCGGATAAGGCCGGGCCGGTCGATATCGGCAAGCGCACCGCTGCCAACATAGGAGCCATCGCGGAAGGCCGTATAGGAATCGGCAATCTGGAAGATTTCCGAGAGCCGGTGCGAGACATAGACGATGCCCTTGCCCTCGGCCTTCAGTCGCTCGATGGTCGCAAACAGCTGCTGCGCTTCCTTCTCGCCGATGGCCGAGGTAGGCTCGTCCATGAAGATCACTTCGGCGTCGTGGCTGAGCGCCTTGGCGATTTCGACCAGCTGAACCTGTGCCACAGAGAGGTTCATCATGAATTGCGTGGCGCGGATATTGAACTGCAGCCGGTCGAGCAGCGCCTGGGCGTTGCGGTTCATCGTCTTGAAATCGATGCCGCCGAAACGGGCCGACGGCTCGCGGCCGAGATAGATGTTCTCCGCAACCGTCATATGAGGGATCGGGCTGAGTTCCTGCTCGATGATGGCAATACCGGCGGCGAGCGCTTCGGCGGGGCTGGCGTAATCCACGTCCTTGCCCCGGCGGCGAATGGAGCCGGCATCGCGCTTGTGAATGCCCATGAGGATCTTCAGGAACGTCGACTTGCCCGCGCCGTTGCCGCCGCACAAGGCGTGGACCGAGCCGGCGCGCAACTGAAAGCGCCCATCTCGCAACGCGGCGACACCGCCAAAGGACTTCTTCAGCCCCTCTACTTCAAGCAGGAATTCCACGTTCCCCTCCGCACTCCCGATGCTGCGCCGAATGGCCGGCCGAAGCCGATTATCGTCTCTCAGCACCAATGTTGACAATATTCGAGATGCTTTCGACAAATGTCAATATGGTGATTTTGAAATCGACAAAGCGCTCTCGCGGGATGGTGCTATCTGCTGTATTTCCAGGGCACCGAGGCCCTGTCGAAAGGCGCTTCACTATGATAGGTTGATGTCATATTATGAATTTTTGGATCGTTTGACTGACCGGCGGAATGGTCGCCTTTAGGCAAGCGATTGAGAGGTAGGGAATGACATCAGTCAGCGGCGGCCGGCAGAGATTGGCGCAACAAGTCATTGACAAGTTGCGTGCGCAGATTGAAGCGGGCCATCTTCGGATAGGCGATCAGCTTCCGACTGAGCCGCAATTGGAGGCGACTTACGGGGTCAGCCGCACGGTCGTGCGCGAGGCGATCGCTGATCTCCGCGCCGCCGGGCTCGTCAAGCCGATGCAGGGCAAGGGCGTGTTCGTTGCCGAGGCGACGGCCCGTCCAGGATTGATGTTGACCCCGGTTGAGATCCGAAGCATTCCGGAAACCTTGGAATTGCTGGAATTTCGCATGGCGGCCGAAGGTGAGGCGGCGGCGATTGCGGCCTATCGCAGGACGGCCGGGCAGGAAGCCGCGATCGCGGCGGCCAATCGCAAAATGGCGACGCTGATAGAGCAGGGGCTTCCGACCGTGGAAGCGGATTACGAATTCCACCTGGCTGTCGCCATCGCTACCAACAACCGTTTCTACGTCGATGTTCTCCGGCATTTCGGGGCGCGCACCATCCCGCGCGGCCAGTTCCCAACCCTGCCCGAAGCCAATGATCGGACCTATCTGGAGAAGGTTCATGCGGAGCACGCGGAGATCCTGGCCGGGATCGCGGATCAGGACCCGGAGCGCGCGCGCCAGGCGATGCGGGCTCATATGATGGCAAGCCAGAGGCGCTATCGTTTCCTTGCGGAGCAGCAGCAATAAGGCTCGACTCGCAACACAAGTCATATTATGTCATATGATATGAATCTCAGGGGAGATGCGGCAGGTGTATGTAGGAACGCAGGTCGAAGCACGGGACGATGACGACTATCGGGTTTTCAGGCAGCTGGGGCTGAAGCGCATCTGCGCTGATCCGCCGGGGAAGCCTGACAGCTGGACCTTGCCCGACCTCAAGCGCCATCGCGACAAGATTGAAAGTTTCGATCTAATCCTGGATATGATCCAGCTTCCGCTGCCATCGCAGCCGATCGAGAAGGCTTCCTATCCCGATATCCTGCTTGCCGGACCAGATCGCGACCGGCAGATCGACGCCGTCTGCAAGCTGATCGAGGATGCCGCTAGCGCCGGCATTCCCTCCGTAAAGTATAATCTCAACCTCATCGGCATTCCGCGCACGCCGGACGAGCCGGGACGAGGGGGCTCGATGAATGCGAGCTTCCGTTGGGAGAAGGCCGACCATCAGGCATCCCCCGGCCTTGCGGGTGTGCTGTCGGAAGACGAGAACTGGGAGCGGATCGACTATTTTCTGGAGCGCGTCGTTCCCGTAGCGGAAAGCAATCGCGTCCGTCTCGCCTGCCATCCGCACGATCCCTATACGCCGCCGGGCTATCGTGGTGTTACGCGTGTTCTCGGCACGGTGGAGGGGCTGAAGAAGTTCGTGCTCATGCGCGAAAGCCCCTATCACGGGCTGAACTTCTGCCAGGGCTCGATTGGCGAGATGCTCGACAATCCGCGTGAGGAGATCGACGACGTCATCCGCTGGTTCGGCACGCGCGACAAGATCTTCAACGTCCACTTCCGCAACATCCGGGGCGGTAAGCTGTCCTTCATGGAGACTTTCCCGGAGGAGGGTGACATGGACATGGTCCGCTCCGCCTGGATCTACAAGGAAGTCGGCTATCGCTACATGCTGATGCCCGATCACGTTCCAACGATCAGCGGCCGCGACCCCACGGGCGTCGCCTTCGCCTTTTGCTACGGCTATATCGCCGCCCTCGTTCAATCGCTCGAACAGGTCTGAGACATTCTCACCCTATTGATCTACAGAAGGATTTCGCCATGAACCCGAATGAATTGAAGCAGGCGGTTGGCAGCGGTTTGCTGTCTTTTCCCGTCACGCATTTTAAGCAGGACCTGACATTCGACGAGGCCAAATATCGTAGCCATGTCGAGTGGCTGGCGGGCTATGATGCGGCAGCGCTTTTTGCCGCCGGCGGCACTGGCGAATTCTTCTCCCTCAATCCTGCCGAGGTCCCGCAGGTGGTGCGCGCCGCCAAGGCTTCTGCCGGCAATACGCCGATCATTTCGGGAACCGGTTACGGCACCTCGCTTGCCGTCGAAATCGCCAAGTCGGCCGAGAAAGCGGGCGCCGACGGGCTGCTGCTTTTGCCGCCCTATCTGATGTTTGCGGAGCAGGCCGGTCTTATCGCGCATGTGAAGGCGGTTTGCCAGGCTGTCGGCATCGGCGTCATCGTCTACAACAGAGATAATGCCGTACTGACAGCCGAGAGCCTGAAGCGGCTTGCCGATGAATGCCCGAACCTCATCGGTTTCAAGGATGGTGTCGGCGATGTCGACAAGGTCATCGAGATCACGACGACCCTTAGGGATCGCCTGGTCTATGTCGGCGGCATGCCGACCCATGAAGTCTATGCCCAGGCCTATTTCGGTGCCGGCGTGACGACCTATTCTTCGGCGGTCTTCAACTTCGTGCCGGCGCTGGCGCAGCGCTTCTATGCGGCTCTGCGCGGTGGCGATCAGGCAGTGGTAGACGATATCCTCAAGCGCTTCTTCTTCCCGCTCGTGACCTTGCGCAATCGGAAGAAGGGCTATGCCGTATCGATCATCAAGGCAGGGCTCCATGTTCTCGGGAAGGATCCGGGCCCGGTGAGGCCGCCCTTGACCGATCTGACGGCGGACGAGTTGGCCGCGCTGGAAAAGATCATCGCCGTCGCCGCGTGATATTTGCTAGAAGAGCCCCATGGCTGCCGATGGAGTCGGCAGCCGATATTCTGGTGAGGTGACCCATGATTGAAGCTTCGGCCGCAGCACCGGCCCGGACCTTCGTCTATGTCTCGGCGGCGACCGCCGGGACGATCGACATCTATGAGATGGATGAGGCGATCGGCGCGCTGAAGCCGGTTTCCATGTTCGATGCGGGCAAGATGGTCATGCCGATGACCGTCAGCCCGGACAAGCGGCATCTTTATGCCGTTCTCCGTTCGGAGCCCTATCGGGTGTTGACGCTGGCGCTCGACCGCGCAACCGGTAAACTGGAGCAGATGGCCGTTGCGCTTCTGCCTGACAACATGGCGTATATCTCGACCGATCCGTCGGGTCGACTACTGCTTGCCGCGTCCTATGGCGGCAACAAGATTGCCGCGCTGCCGATCGCTAGTGATGGGCTGGTCAAGGAAGGTGCAGGGCAGGTGATCCCGACAGGCCGCAACGCTCATTCGATTGTCAGCGACCGGAACGGCAAATACGTCTTTGCGACCAATCTCGGTTCCGATGCCGTGCTGCAGTTCATCCTCAATGCCGAAACCGGCTTGCTGACCGCGAACGACCCGCCGCAGGTCGCCACCGGGGCCGGCTTTGGTCCGCGTCACATCGCCGTGTCTCCGGACAATAAGTCGATCTATGTCCTGACCGAGCTGACCGGCCATGTCATTCACTACGCGCTGGATGCCGACACGGGAACATTGTGCGAGGTTGAAAGCATCGCCTCCGTTCCGGCCGATGCCGGACTATCTCCCGGCATTGCACCGCCGGCACCAGCGTCATCCAACTCTATGGCATCCATCACGGCCCCTGTGGATGACGGCAAGCCGAAAGTATGGGCGGCGGATATCGGCATCACGCCAAATGGCAAGTTCCTCTACACGACCGAGCGGACGACCAGCACGATCGCACTCCTTCGCGTGGGGGAGCCCGACGGCAGGCTGGCCTATGTCACCAGTTACCCGACGGAGCAGCAACCTCGCGGTATCTGTATCGATCCGTCAGGCCGGTTCCTGGTGGCATCGGGCGAAAAATCCGACAGACTATCCGTCTACGCCATTGACCAGACCGATGGTGTTTTGACTCCCGCCGGACGATATCCGGTCAGTGCCGGTGCGAACTGGATCGAAATCGTGACGTTCCAGTGATCCGGCAAGGCGATCTTGCCCGACCGCAGCAATTCAGCCGCGCTCTGTGAGCGCAGCCATCCCGGCGATCAACTCCTCGACCTCGGAAGCGGGCAGGGGTCTGGCAAACAGGTAACCCTGGAACATTTCGCATCCGGCGCCGGCCAGGAAATGCGCCTGCTCCTCAGTTTCCACGCCCTCAGCAACGACTTCCAGCTCAAGCGTTCTGCCAAGCGACACGATGGCGGAGGTGATCGCCATGTCACCGGTCTTGCTCGGAATATCGGCAATGAAGGATCTGTCGATCTTCAGGCGGGAGAGAGGGAAGCGTCGAAGGGTACTCAGGCTCGAATATCCCGTGCCGAAATCATCGATCGCGAGGCTGACGCCGAGTTGCTTCAACTCGTGCATGCGCTCTATGGCGCCTTCCACGTCATGCATGATCAGGCTTTCCGTCAGCTCGAGTTCGAGCCATTGCGGATCGAGGCCGGCAGATTGCAGTGCTGAGGCAACTTGATGTGTCAGGGACTTCTCCAGAAACTGGCGCGCGGATACGTTCACAGCCACCCGCAGTGCCGCAAGGCCTCGGTCCTGCCAGACCTGGGCTTGCTGACACGCTTTCCGCAGCACGATATCGCCGATCGCAACGATGAGCCCGGTTTCCTCGGCGAGCGGTATGAAAGCACCCGGCAGCAGCAAGCCTTCGACCGGGTGCTGCCATCGCACCAGCGCCTCGACACCGATCACATTTCCGGTGCGGATGTCTTTCTGCGGTTGATAGTGGAGCACGAACTCGTCCCGCTCCACTGCGCGCCGCAGTTCGTCGATGCGGGTCAGCTTGTTGCGAGCCTCTTCCCCCATGGCGGCGTTGAACATCTGAATACCGTTGCGGCCGGATTCCTTCGCACGATAGAGCGCCATATCGGCATTGGCGAAGAGTTCGGACGCCGTGTCGCCATGCTCGATGGAGCACGCCACGCCCATGCTGCAGGTGACGCGAATTTCCACGCCATCGATTGTCAGCGGCTCGGAGATGCCTTCGAGGATAGCGCGCAACCTCTGATGAACGGGATCGAGATTCTCTGTCAGGACAATGATGAATTCATCGCCACCGATCCTCGATACGATACCGCTATTTCCGACCCGTGCCGATATTCGCTGCGCGACCACCTTCAGCAGCTCATCGCCGGCTGCATGTCCGAGATTGTCGTTGACGAGCTTGAAATTATCCAGATCGACAAAGGCGACCGCGACATGCTTTTGGTCTCGCGAGGCTTTTTGGAGAAGTTCGACCAGCTTGCGGTCGAGCCGGGTGCGGTTTGGCAGGCCGGTCAGCGCATCATGTTCGGCAAGATAGGCGATATGCGCGATATCGTGATGCCGATCGATGGCGATTCCCACGGTCTGGGCCACGCCGGCGAGAAATTCCAGGAGGCCTGTTTCGTCACCATTGGCTGTTTCGGCCACCAGGGTCCCATGCCTGCCGCCATCCCGCGAAAAGATCGGGAATTCCATGGCGCCTTCAGCGACAGTTTCCGTTTGGCCGCCGTCGACGGCAAAGCTGACGTGCCTCCCGTCCAGCAGCCGCTCAAGGAGCATCTGGGCGTCCTTGAGAAAGGAGGAAAGGTCGACTCCTCTGGCAACATCCTGCAGGAGTTTGGTCTGCGCGCTCATCAACTCCTCTGCGCGCTTGCGGGCGGTGATGTCTCGGGATGCGCCCACGACGCCGATAATATTGCCGTTTCGATCCCGCAGCGGCACGCGGGACATCATCAGCCACCCTTCACCCTTCATGCGCCGTTCTTCGACGCCGAGATCGGGTTTGCCCGTGTCCATCACGCGTTGCTCGACCACGTCGATCTTTTCAGCATCGGCCATGGGGTGAATTTCGGCGTCCGTGAGCCCAATCAGCTCCTCGACATCCAGGAAGCCGTTATTGGCAACGATCGCCCGGTTGGCGAAGAGAAACCGGCCCTCTCTATCCTTGGCATAGATGAAATCCGGCACGTAATTGATCATTGCTTCGAGCCACTCATATCGCTCGCTCAACGCCAGATACTGAGCCTGGAGCAATTCGAACAACTCCCGGATATGCCGGTTGTCATCGTTCGGATCCACGCCTGTTGGTTTCGAGGGTTTATCCGGCTGCTGCGTCATCAATGTTCTCTCACTTGGCAGACAGACAATATCGGCAAGCAGTTATGCAAGCATGAAAGCTCAGAACCATTTTAACGCTTATAGGCAAAGGTTTACAACGACTGAGGCGTACCGTGATAGTTGAAGCGCGCCTTGCGTGCCGGGGGTAAAACCGGTTAAAGCCGGGCAAGAGAGAAGCCCGGAATCGCAAGAGGAAATATCATGAACGTTCGCAAAGCCGGCACGAGCGGCAATCTCGTGCTTGCCGGCGTGCTTCTGATGCTTTTCGGCGACTTCATGTTTTCGCTGAACGATGCCATGGGCAAGTGGCTGGTTGCGAGTTTTTCCGTCGGCCAAATCCTGGTGATACGCTCGTTCGGTTCCTTCATCATCCTCGCGCCGATGATCGCAAGGCAGGGAAGCGATGCCCTGTTTCGGCTGGAGCGGCCGCCATTGCAGATTCTGCGGGTCGTCATGACGACCGCCGATGTGGCTCTTTTCTATGCCGCAGTCGCCTATCTCCCGCTTGCCGATGTCATGACCTTCTACATGGCGGGGCCCATCTACGTCGCCGCGATTTCGCATTTCTTCCTCGGCGAACGGATCGGCTGGCGGCGCTGGCTGGCGGTTCTGGTCGGCTTTGCCGGCGTGTTGATCGCTTTGCGGCCATCAGCGGCAATGCTCTCCTGGCCATCGATTTTCGGCCTTGGCGGCAGTCTCGCCTTCGCGTTGACTTTGGTCCTGAGCCGGCGGCTCCGTCAAACCAGCGACGCGACACTCGTCGCATGGCAGACGGTTGCCGCTCTCGCTACGGGCATCGTGCTCAGTATCGGCAACTGGCGCTCCGCATCGACGCTCGACTACGCCGCCATGCTTGCGCTTGGCGTCGTTGCGGGCAGCGCGCACATGATGATCACCCGATCGCTGAAGCTCGCGCCCGCATCGCTACTCGCTCCGCTGCAATACAGCCTGCTGATCTGGGCGATCGCGCTGGGCTTTCTTTTCTTCGGCGATATTCCAGACGCTCAGATCATCGTCGGGTCGATCGTCATCGTGCTCGCCGGCCTCTTCATCTTCCATCGGAAAAATCTTACCGACACCATACCCAAGGATGCCGTGCCGCGGGATGGGCATTGAGGCATGGCTCTGGCCGAGATCCATGAAGATGGTTTTTCGTCGGTCTCGATCCTGCCCAAACGCTTCCCGGAACGCTTCTTTGCCAGGATATTTCCGGCTCCGTACTGATAAACCGCAATGTGGTGCAGAGATTGCCTGCGCTCACATTTCACGGGTTACGTCGAAAATCGCGGCCTAGATCGCGGAAACCTGCCCACTACCGGCTGATTTTAGCCGAGCAAAATTTCAGGCGTCCTCTTGCTTGGCATAATTCAATGACAGGCCGATAGCATAGGCGATGGAAGCCCCGCCCAAGGCGCCGGCGATCAATGCAAGCCAGATACTATTGAGGAGTGGCCGCGCCAGAGACGGTGCGGCGAATATGGCGCTCTCTTGCGACGAGGGGGGCGCCAAAGCTGTCTGGATAGACCAGATATCTTGGGAGAGGCTTGACACCTTTGTTTGGCTATCAGTCACCGCCGCTGCAAGCGCATTATCCGGAACGCCGCCATCCAATGTTATCTTTTGTAGCGTCTTTTCAAAAGTTTGCGAGATCGTCTCGGCATCCGCCAACTGGCGATGCAGTGCATCCAGGCGATCATCGTAGCTCTTTCGAAGCTGCGAAAGCATTGCGGTGTCGTCTACCAACGCGAGTTTGGCGGCAGCACCGGCTACTTCGAGTGCTTTTGCCGAATCTCTAAGAGTGACACGAATTTCAACGAGCGTGCTGTCGCTGATCGGTCGTACTTTCAAAGCTCCGTTGCCGCCATATTGGCGGGCGGGAAGAGATGTGGCGACGCTCTGATCGCCAATGGCATCCGCGACGCGCTTGGCAAATTCGGGGGTCTGCATCCTGTCGATCAGCACATCGGGCGCACCGCGTCGGTCGATGACGAGCTGAGGGGTGACGCGTACCTGACTGCTTTCGGTTGCTCCAATTCGCCCCGCCTGAATGACGGTGATCGCAAATGTGGTGCTGAGGACCGTTTTGTAGAGCAGGCCTCCAATAGCCGCACCGATGACTGCACCCAGAATAACGCCTCTCCAGCTCGGAATCAGGGCTCGATAAAAGGGAACGGTGCGGGTCATGAATACTTGATCCTCATATGGGTCGAACGGGGAGAGGCCTGTGAAATGCGGGTGACGCATTCCATGGCGAGTGTGAAAAGGAGGAGGCCGTTGAGTATCGGGCGGATCAGGGATCCGAGACCGATCTGCCATACGACGTCAACAATACTATTGGAAAGATAAGCCCATGAAGGGTTCAATTGGTCATTGGCCAGCGTGATGAGATCGAGCGGCATGAACATCATTGCCACGAGCGCAATATGGAGCGCGCGCAGGCGCATGCCGAAGAAGACGGGAATGCATGCAAAATAGAAAATCTGGCTGTAACCGCCCACCCAAACCCCGGCATTGACGACGATGGCAAGCAACACAACCATGATTTCCGGTACGCTAAGATACCGCCTGGTACAGATTACCAACGTCAGTGTGGTGAGCAGCAGAGCCGCTTTCCCCAACTCGATCAGTGTTGATAGTTGCGTTATGCCACTAACGTATATGCCGGGATTTGTAGATGTGCGTACGATGGTGTCCAGCGTATGCGAAAACGCGGAAATGCTGGATGGAAGTGCCAAGACCTCGCGTCCCGACAGAACGGTGTCGTTCTGGGCGAATCCGACGAGGTTGGTCAGAAACAACGGAAAGTTCGCGTCCAGCGCCAGTCCGGTGAAGATGAAAATTGCTCCTGCAAACGCCGTCGCCTGCAAGAAGCGTTTGATATCGCCGGCGATAAGAAAGCCGAAAAGCAGAACGGCGAAATAGGGCTTGATATTGATCAGCAGAGCGATCGCCACCGTCCGGACATTGCTCTTCTCGTCAAATACGAACGGCAGCAGGAACAGACAGATGATGATCAGGTTTCCTCTCTCCATGGAAAACAGGAGAGGGGGCGAGATCGCGACAACAACTGCAACGGCAATCCGAAATACCGGCGTGCCGATCTTCCAGCTTGGGAAACTCACCACGACAAACGGCGCTAACAGATGGAGGGCACAGAGGAAGATCGCAGGCCCCAATTGCAATTGGCGCAATTCAATCGGCAAAGCAATTTGCAAGTTCGGATAGGACAGAATCCGAATGATTTTCAATATCAGGAAATTAAGAGGCGGGTAGACCGAACCCCAGACGCTGTATCGGCCGTCATCTCCTGCCCACCACAGCGTATTGTATAAATCCATGAACGTATCGGATTTATCGTAAACGAAGGGCGATGGGAGATATCCGTAATAACGCAGGTAGGTGGCGTAATAGCCGACTGCACAAAACTGCACGACAAGCGCTAGAACCAAAACCCATGTTACGCGGAGTGGAAGTCTCTGCAAGGCGTTCCTCATGTCTCCCATAACGGACGTCACGCCCTACCACGAATCCGTTTGGAGGGGCAAGCAAGGGTGAATAGTAATTGTCCGGCAAAAAATGTCGGCTCATTCATCGACGTGGTCTGCGGGATCAGAAAGCGCTGGCTTGGCCTAGTGAGCAAGAATTCGCCTAGCGCAAGAATTGCTTCTGAAGAAACGTCAGCCCGCGACGAAAGTCTCCGCTAAGGGATCGGCCGACTGCGACAGTCAGGGAGCCCCAGAGAAGCGAAAGGGGCCGCGGCAATTTAAGGATCGGGGCAAGCCAGATCCAGAAGAGCGGCCGGTTGCCAAATCGGGTGGAAAACCTGCCGTACGTGTCATTCAATCCAGCCGTTTGGTTCTGGCGCTGGCGCAGCAGATAATACGGATAATAGCCGAACATCATTCGTCGCTCGAACTTGCGAATGCCCGAACGAGGCAATCCGTCCGCGACGTAGCTGTCGAGAATTCGCCCCAACTCCTCGACGAATACCTTGGAAAAATCATATCCGCCGGAATTGTTGCGCTTACAGGCGACGGCATATCCCGTGTAAAACAGATTTTGTCTGGCGCTCAATGCGGCCTTCAAGACCAGATGGACCTGAACCAGGTTTCCGCCGCAGAATTGGCGCGCGTCGATGTCGCCGAGAAGACCCTTGTTGATCACACAGGCGGAGATCAGGGTAATGTAGGCACCAATGGCAGCGATGAAATCGCCGCTGTCCTCAAACACCAAACTCTTGCCGTGACCTCCCGGATGTTCGGCGAGCAAATCCGAATCATATCCATATGACTTCAGGCAGACGACGCCATAGGTCTCCTTTTGCAATGTCGAAATGAGGAACGAAAGCGTGCCGGCAACGAGCACGTCGTCGTCTCCAAGGATCAGGACATAAGGCGCTTTCGCCATGTTGAAGACTTGCGCAATGTTGGCGTCGGAGCCGATATTCTCTGCATTTCTGATCGAGCGGATCGAAAGACCATCTGCCACCGCAGCACTCACAACCGTGGGCGTGTCGTCGGGGCTCGCATTGTCGGATACAATTATTTCCACAGTGCCTGCGGCCACGGTTGGCAATTCCCTGCGAAGGTTTTCGAGGGTCTGCTTCAGATAGGACGCACGGTTAAATGTGGGGATGACAATGCTAAGAATAGGCGACGTCATCTCTTCTCCATATGCGATTGCGGTGTTTGAACGCCAGCGCCGAGCTGGGAAGAACAAACAATAGTTGAACGCCGAGCATAGCCATGACGACGCCTGTTACACCCCAAATATGCGCGGCGAGCATCCCGAGAAGCAGGGTCGCCGTCGCGCCGGCAACGGTGATCCATACCAACGGCTCCCTGCGGTAGGAACGAAGCTGGGTTGCAAGCGCACCTTGGACATGGGCCAAAAAGAGAGCCAAAACCAGTGCGCTGAAGGGTATCAATGGCAATACGCGATTGACATAGCTGGTTCCCGCGAGAATGCCTACCAGCAGGATCGCACCACTGGCGGCAAGGATAAAGAATCCACACGACAAAGCGAGATCTCGATGGAAAAGCTTGTCCATGAGCTTCCAGTCGCGCCGCGCCGCTGCCTTTGCCATGGCGGGAACATGCCGGGCTATGAAAGCCTGGGCGATCAGGCCGATCATATTGCCGATCGTCAATGAAAGCCCCATCTGACCCGCCGCTGTCGCATCTTTTGCGGAAAAGAGCACGAGAACCTGAATCTGCGTCAACAGATAGCCGCTGAACCAGCTTATTCCCAGGCGCCATTGCAGCGGCCATATCTCCGTGCGCCAGTTGACCAACCGATGGTCCATCTTGATCGCGTTGAAAATGCCGCGCCGGTGGAGCCAGATCCAGCAAGTCGTCGTAAAAAAGGCCGCGAGCGGCGTCATCACCGTTGCCCAAAGGCCGCCGTTGCAGAGCAGGACGATCCATGTTGCCGTGGATCCGATGATCGCCTGCGTTAGCCTGACGGTCGCTACGGTTGCGACCTCGCCACTGCCTTCGACGATGGCGAGCATAGGCAAAGGAAGCAGTGAAAAGGCGGTAACGGCCGCAAGACCTATCCAGGCGTGCTGCCAAGCGATTGGCTGCGCGGTAGCGGCGTTGAAGAAAAACCACCCGGCCGGGCCGACCAAAACGAGAAATCCGACGGCCAGGCGAAGGTAAAGGCGACTGGAAAACGCGAATAAGGACCGCAATCTTTCGGCGCCGCTGCCCTCCAGTTTGCCACCATCTCCCCACTTCGTGTCGACCGATATATGTGCGGCAGTCTGGACCAGAACCAGAGACAGGCCCAGATCAAAAAGCGTGTACAGCGCGGCAAAGCTCAGGAAACTGTAATACCATCCCTGCGCTTCGGCGCTCATGACGTGCGTGACGATTATGATCGTCAGTACGCCGGCGCCACCCTGCCAGAGGCGCTGGGCCACGATGAGAAAAAGCGGAGACGTTTTCTGGAGAGTTGCGCGCACGCGATCGTTTCTGAGTTAAGGCCCATCTTTAATCCATCCGTATAACCGCGGCGAGGTTTTGCCAACAATGCCGCGGTCATAACGAGTGCTGTCGTGGATTAGCCTAATGATCCGAAGGAATATTTCAAAATGGGGATCGCTGCGCGAGGCGTCGGCTCAAAAGTTGATCCGTTCCTTTTCGACGACAATCGGCCTTCGCTGCACATAGGTATGGATCGACCCGATGTACTCGCCGAGTATGCCGACAAACAGGAATTGCATCCCGAACAGAAAGAAGATGCCGATTGCGATCGGAGCAACACCCATCGGATAGGAATACCAAAAGACGAGCTTGAGGACCGTAAAGGCAACGGCCGCAATTATGCTGACGATACCCATGAGGAAGCCGATAAAGGCAGCGATCCGAATAGGCAGTTTCGAATGGCTGACGATACCCAGCATCGCGATATCATAGAGGGTATACAGGTTATTCTTGGATATGCCCCGCAAACGGCGCGGCTGGTTGAACGGGATCGCCTTGACCTCGTAGCCAAGTTCCGAAATCAGGCCTCGCAGATAGGGGTAGGGGTCGTTGACCGCCCGAACCTGGTCTAGAACTTCCCGATCGTAGAGACCGAAGCCGGTGGAGTCGTTCAATACCGTGATCTCGGATATACGGTCCAATATGCGATAATAGGCTTTCCGCATGGCGTGGACTATGGGAGAGCCCTGGCTGACCGGCTTCACCGCCAGGACCAGCTTCTTGCCTTCTTCCCAGTGCTTGATGAATTCCGGAATCAATTCCGGTGGATCCTGCAGATCGGAGGCCAGATAAATCGTCGCCACGCCGGTCGATTGTATGATGCCGTAATAGGGCGAGCGAATGTGCCCGAAGTTTCTGGTATTGACGATAATCTTGACGATCGGATCCGCTTTCGCCAGCAGCTTCAGCTTCTCTACCGTCCGGTCGGCCGAATGATTGTCGATGAAGATGATCTCGAAGTCGTAATCAAGCGAAGCGATCGCCGCCTTGATCCGCACGTACAGCTCGTCGACATTGTCCTGCTCGTTGTAGCAGGGGGTCACGATGCTGATCAGGCGTCTGCCACCGTCGGCGGGTGCGCGAGTATTCTCCAAGGTGTTGGTTTCCTGCATGACTAGTTTGCCTTCGGGGTGGCGATGGTGATCATATTGCCAAGCTTCAATCCTACGGTAATACCGCCGAAAGAAGGCACCGACTTGATTTTCAGCCCCAGCGCCCACAGGAGGTGACGCAGGAGGAACTGGACCGGAAAATGGTTGACCGTTTTGCGCAGCTGCACAACGTCGTATCCAGCCGTGTCCAGCAGGCGCTTCATCGAGCGGGGATTGTATATCTCTGGGTGCTGCAGGCAAAATGCCGGCCAGCGCTTGCCAAAGACACGTCGCAACAGCGATGACTCGTCGTGGGTGACAATCGCTAGCCGCGCGCCCGGCATCAGCTTTTCACGCAGCTCGCGCAGTGTGGCGACCGGATCCAGCAGATGGTCGAGCACGTGCACCATGACAGCCGCGCCGGCTGCCTTGTCCGGCACTTGCGAAAAGCCAAACATGTCATGGATAATTTCATGCTGCTTGCCCTGCATCGTCTCGGTCAGCGCCGGAATGATATCCCGATTGGGTTCGAACAGCCAATATTTGCCGAATTGACCCTCGCGAACACAGTTCTCCGTGAAGAGACCGATATCCGGGCCAATCTCGATATAGTCGCCCTGAAGAGAGGAAAGCTCCTTGAGGGACTGAAAATATCCGCGCTGCGTCTTCCGCAAAGCCTCTATCGGCACCAGGTCCATGTTGGGTGGCATCTGGGCATAAAGCTCTTCCAACTGCTCGGGCGTGAAGAACAGGGGCGCATAGAGCAAGCCGCATTGTCCGCACCGCTGATAGGAGAAGAATACCTTATCCTTGAAGAAGCCGTTCCAAACCGGAATGAGCTCCGAATAGGCAGTTGCCTCGGCCGTTGGCTCAGATGCTACATCTTTTACTGCCAGTGCTGCCGAAGCTCCGCAAGCCGGACATCCGCGTGAAAGAAATTGCTTGCTCAATGTTCAAGAACCCCTGCGTTGAAACGTAATCCGGCTGTGCCAGAAATAGCTGGAAACAATCACGGCAGCCGCGAAGCCGAATTGGCCCCAAATCGGCGGCACGCCAAGCAGCTCGACCATGATCGGAAGCGCTACAAGATTGGCGATGAAATAGGCTGCGTGAAAAGTGATGAATTTTCCGAACTCGGCGAGATAGTTGCCGCTTGTCCGGAACACCAGGAACTTGTTGGTGATGAACGAAAAGGAGATGCTCAGGATCTGGGCGATCGTCAATATGATCAGGTAATGCATCGACATGGACGCAAGCGTCCACATCAGCACAGGGAAAGCCGCCAGCCCGAATAATGTATTCAGGCCGCCGGCTGCAATAAAGCGGATCTTCGTCTCATGCTGACGCGCAAGCTTTAGAATATCCGTAGCCGAGCTCGCCAGCGCCACGCTCACTGATCCTCCAGCAGTTCGATGATCATGTTTTCCTTGAGCTCTTCGCGGCTCAGGAACGGGGAGAGATCCTCGAGGGCAGGCGAGGTGATACGTCCATCCGGATGCTGCTTCGCCCCAAGTTTCGGTGCGAATGCCTGATGCTCGTCGATCATGATTTCACAAACAGCCGGGCCGTCGATCTCGAGGGTCTTTCTGATTGCCTCTTCAAGTTCGTCATGACGCGACGCGCGGATGAACGGAAAACCGAAGGCTTTGACGACCGGTTCGAAATTCGGGAAGCTGACGCCGCTCTTCGGGCCGCCGCCAACTTCGACGCCGCCGAAGAAATTGCGGTGCGTCTGGAAGATCGAGACGTAGCCGTTGTTGTTCAGAAGGAATATCTTGACCGGCAGATCGCTGCCGGCAATCGTCTGCAACTCCTGCAAATTCATCATGATGGAGCCATCGCCGGCGAGGCAGATGACACGCTTTCCGCCGGATGCCTTGTTGACGCCGATCGCGGCCGGCAGATCATATCCCATCGTCGCGCAGCCAGAGTTCGTCCAGAGCCGCTGTCCCGGCTTGAGATAGGCTGCCTGGAAGCTGGTGACGCAGGCGCTGCCATTGCCCGTGACGACGATCTCTTCTTCTTCCAGCTGCTCGAAAAGCTTTTCCATGAAGCAATAGGGATTGACGAGCTGGTTGGTCCAATATTCCGGCTTAACAACCGGGAAGCGCTTCTGCCGCTCCTTGCACCAGTCAAGCCATTCCTTTTGGCCTGCTGTCGGGCCGCTATACTTCTCCTCAGCCACCTTCGTCATAACGGGGATGAAGTCGGTAAGGCTCGCCAGGATCGGCATGTTCGGTATGACGGTCGGCTTCTTCAATTCGTTTTCGTCGATCTCGACCCAGATCTTGTAGGCTTCGCGCGCAAAGGTCTTCCAGTTGTAGCTGACCTGTCGAATGTTCAGGCGGCTACCCAGCACGATGAGCAGATCGGAATTCTGCACAGTGAAATTTCCGGCGCGATCGCCGATCGTACCCGGGCGCCCGCTATAGAGCGGATGCTCGTTCCAGATGACATCATGTGCATTCCAGCCGGTGACGACCGGGATGCCGAGCTTTTCCACAAGGCGAATGAAAGCTTCATGCTGTCCGCTGAGACGCACGCCGCCGCCGGCGAAAATGACGGGACGCTTCGCTGTCGCCAGCTTTTCCAGCACCTCGGCGGCAGCCTTGTTCAGGTCTGTTTTCTTCCACGGCTCGTCCAGTTCGCTCGGATCGAAGCCCTGGAGGTCGTCGACCTCGATCTGGGCGGCCTGGACATCCAGCGGAATATCAAGCCAGCAAGGGCCGGGCCGTCCCGACGTCGCGATATAGAGAGCCTTTTCCAGATGATAGCGGATGGTTTTCGGGTCCGTTACCATGTGAACGTATTTGGTGATCGGACGGACAAGTTCCTCGATGTCGAGTTCCTGGTCGCCATACTGGCGCAGGGGAAGGCCGGTGTAACGGACCGTGGTCTCGATCTTCACCTGGCCGGAAATCACCAGCATTCCGATCGAATCGACATAGGCGCCATAAACGCCGGTGATCGCATTCGTGCCGCCAGGGCCGGATGTCACGTTCACGACCGGCAGTCGATTCGTCAGGCGGTAATATGCCTCTGCCGCCATCGTGCATGCTTGTTCGTGATGGTTGAAAACGCACTCGATGTCCTTGTGCGTGCCAATGGAATGGTTGAGGTGCATCGCACCGCCGCCGGTGACCATGAAAGCGTGCCTGACCCCATGGGCCACCAAAAACTCAGCAACCCAATTCGACAATTTCATTTTAGTCATTCTTGAATCCGTTCCATAGGCTCATGCGGCACATTGTTTCATCCAACACGCCGAACTTATATAAGTGCAGTTCCGCGCTTGCAAGGCTGGTTTCCCTGCACTTTTGCGCCAAATCAGGCCGAGATATGCGGGGCGACACCATTAATTTCAGCCTCATCGATCCCCTTGGGAATCGGCAAGGAGCTGCGGTGCGCATCCCCCGCCTACATGAAGAGTTTGGCCCTGACGAGCGTTGAAGCTGCTGGATGTCTTTCGAGGGAATGCACGGTGTGGTGGATCGTTTAAATCGCGGCCTCCACCAAGTACACGAATGGTCGAAAATATACTGACCGCCCTTTGCATCGTCGCTTTCCATTAGTCTCTACGATAAGGTGAGGGGATGATGATGCAGGTCGGGCGCCCCCGGCTGTGTCGACGTCTCAACGTCATCCACGGTCCGATTGCCAGCTTCCCCACATCCCCGTCGCCGCCCGCTCTCGCGAACTGTGGAACGCTGCCATGCAAATGTGGCGCGATGTTGCCCGTTTCCACGTGTCCAGTGTTGATCGTGGACGACGCAGGTCGATGCCCGCTATGGCTTGGATATTGCTTTCGAGTACAACGGCGCTTATCGCATCTGCTCGGTCCGGTTCAGGGAATGGAAGCAAGAGAAGAATGATAACGATATCGATCGTCAGTCATGGGCACGGTGCGATGGTGGAGCGCCTGCTTTCTCAGGCGCTGTCCTTTCAAGGCGTGCAGAAGATCATCCTCACTTTGAACATCCCCGAACAGCTGGCCGTGCCGGTATCGGAGAAAATCCTCGTCATACGCAATGATGGACCTCACGGCTTCGGGGCGAACCACAACGCGGCATTCCGGCAGTGTGAAACAGAGTTCTTCTGCGTTCTGAACCCCGATGTCCTGTTCTTTGAGGACCCTTTCCCGCAGCTTCTGTCCGTGCTTGAGAAGAAGCATGAGGCAGCGGTCGTTGCGCCTCTCGTCGTCACGTCTGGCGGCCGAACCGAAGACAGTGCCAGACATTTCCCAACGGTTTTCTCGCTGATGGCAAAGCTTGCCGGACGGGCGGATGGACGCTATCCGGTCGAGTTCGGACAGGCGGATATCGAGCCGGATTGGATTGCCGGCATGATCATGCTGTTTCGATCCGCCGACTATAAAAGCCTCGACGGTTTCGATGAGGCATTCTTCCTCTACTACGAAGATGTCGATATCTGTGCTCGCGTGTGGAAGAGCGGCCGTAAGGTGGTTCTGTCGCCGTCGGAAAAGGTCATTCATGATGCGCAGCGCGCAAGCCACAAAAGTTGGCGCTTCCGTCGTTGGCATCTTCAGAGCCTGCTGCGCTATCTATCCCGGTATACGTTTCGCCCACCGCGCAAGCGATAGGCGAACAATGGCCGTTATCGCGCCGGCTTCCAGCCATTCCATGATGCTGTCCTGCGGATGGCCTCGTCCAGCGATACCGTCCTTTCCAGGCCCAGTTCCGCCTTGGCAAGGCCTGTATCCGGAACGTAGCGACCGTGATTCCATCCCTTGTCCTCAGCACCCAGGATGGTGAATTCACCGTTTCCGATCACGGTCGCCACTCGTTCGGCGAGATCGCGGATCGAAATCGTTTCATCCGAGCCGGTATTGTAGGACTTGCCCGCATCGCCTCTGACAAGCATGTGCCACAGCCAGACCGTCAGGTCGCTGGCATAGAGATAGGAGCGGCAAGGCATGCCGTTGCCCTTTACGACGATCGGCCTGCCATCCATCGCATCGCGAATGAAATTGCCGGCAGCGAAATGTATGCCGAGCGATATATAAGGCCCGAGCAACGCGAATATGCGCGCATTGACGATTTCGAGGCCGAACTGCTTGCCATAGATGGCGCATAGCATTTCCGCCGCGCGCTTGCCCTCGGCATAGGCATTGCGTGGATTGGTGCAGTCCGGCGCCCCGGTCCAATCCTCGCGAACATGCGTCACGTCCCAGGGCTGCAATCCGTAGACCGCGCCTGAACTCAGAAACAGCACGCGCGAAGCAGCTTTTTCAACGGCCAGATCCAGCGCGCGGCGCGTTCCCGACACCACCGTGTCGAACATTTTCCTGGGATCGTTTTCGTTGAGGTCGGCGCTCGCATCCGTTGCGGCGTGGATCACATGCGTAAATGAGCCTTCTGGCGAGGCAAAATTCGCGACGTCACCTTCCACAAAGGTAAAGGCCGGATAACCGGCAAGGTGAGGCGCCTTTGCAGCGAAGGCCGAAGCACTCCGCGTCAATATTGTTATGTGAAGATCGAGGTCCAGCTTGTCGTTGGCATAACGCGCGCTTTCGAGCAGCCAGCATCCTATAAAGCCGGTACCGCCGGTCAGAAAAATCCGGGCGCCGCGAAGCTGAGGCCAGATCGCAGTCGTCTGCGCAAAGACGTCTTCGAGGTCACGTTCGAGATTCCAATTCATCAGAGGCGATCCAGCTTCAAAAACTAAGAGAACAGAAGGGCAAGCAGGTGCCGGCTCAGGTGAAGCTCCAGCCGATGTCCTTCAGCGCCTCCCGATAGGACAGGGCAATATCGGAATGCACCTCGTCGCTGCGTGGTTGCGACACCAGTTCGAGCGCGCCACCGGTTCTTGGGATCACCACTCTGTAACCATCGCTGCGATGCTTCTTGTCGTGGCTGAATTTCTCCAGAACAACGTCGATCGGTATCACCGGAGGATTGGGGACGACCGATCCTTCACCATGACCGAGCATCGACTTGACATGTTTCGCAAGCTGCCGGGTCCGCTCGATGCCAACGGCATCCATTTCTCCACGGCGGGTGGCATAGTTGATGGCGATCAGCATTCCCACGCCGACTGCTATACCATGCGACACGCCGAAATTCGTCGCCGCTTCCATCGCGTGCCCAAACGTGTGGCCGAAATTCAGAAGCAGCCGCTCCCGATTATCGAATTCGTCGGTTTCGATGAACCACTTCTTCGTCGTGAGCGATTTCAGGATCACGGCTTCGGCGTTGGCTTCGGTCAATGGATAACCGGGATTGTTGCCGAGATATTCGTTGAAATCCTCAAAACTGCGCGCGTAGCAGATCTTGGCCGCCTCATAGAGACCGCCTACCACCATCTCCGCATCGAGACTGTTGATGAATGCCGTGTCGATCAGAATGTCGCGGGGCGGGTAGAAATTGCCGACGAGGTTCTTGTAGCCGCCGACATTGATCGAGGATTTGCCGCCGATGCACGAATCGACCATGCCGAGCACTGTGGACGGCAGATAGGTCCAGCTGATGCCGCGCATATAAATGGACGCCGCCAGGGTCGAGATATCTTGGATGATGCCGCCACCGATGACCACGAGGTGGGTATTCCGATTGGCGTTGCGCTGCCGCAGGGCGACGATGACGCCGGGGATTGCTTCAAGCGATTTGTTAGACTCGACCGCTTCGATAAAGATGGGATCGATGGCTGTCGCGGGCAGGTGACCGGAGAGGTTGCGGTCGCAGATAATGATGGCATTCGGATTGTTTTCGAGGGTGCGGGTCAGCAGCCCAGTGCCGACCTCGACAGTATAACGCCCGGTCGACGACGAGATATCAAAGGATTTTGGCATGCGAGAAACCTCTATCGGCGGCAATGAACTGGCCCGTGACGCCAGTATTTTCGGGTGAGCAGAGAAAGCCTGCGAGATTGCAGACATCCGAAAGAGCGGGGAGGGATCCCAGGGGCGTCATGCCTTCCAGCCGGCCAATTTGTTCGGCGGAAAGATTTGCGCGGGTCATGGGCGTATCCAGAGCTCCCGGCAGAACGGCATTCACCAGTTTGCCCTCGGCGCCGAGATCAAGGCTCAAGGATTGAACGAGGCCGAGCAGCGCCGATTTGGTGACACCATAGGTAAGCTTGTTCGATCTCGCTATATTCTGCCAGATCGAGCTGATGACCACCAGTCGGGCCGTCTTGCTGAGGAGGTCGCTATCGAGGAGCGCCTTCAGGCTGGCAAGTATGTAAACGACGTTGGCGTCGTAGACGCGTCTGTGCAGTTCCGCGTCGAAGCTGCGGGCATTGTCGTTGAGGTTCATGCCTTGAGCCCAGATGACCGCATCAATCGGCGCCAGGCCAAGCTTGGCGTCCGGCATGGGCTCATGGCACGGATCCCATTTTACCCAATGGATCCGCGGGTCGGCGTCGGCATCTATATGCCTGGCTATGCCCACGACCGAACATTGTCTTTCGAGGTGCCAGTTGCAAAGGGACCGGCCGATTGCGCCGCTCGCACCAAAGATCGCGATCGTATAGCTCACGCCGGTTTGCCCCCGTTTTCAGCCTCGCCGCGAGGCGAGGCTCTCATTTCTACCCGTGTTTTGGATTACTTGGCCAGCTGGGACCAACGGTCTTCGAGCATCTTGATGCGCGGTGCGTCTTCGATCTGGATCGAGCCGTAGTAGTCGCGCTTGTTCTTCAGCCAGAGCAGTTCGAAATAGACGGTCTTCTCAAGGCCCCGAGCCATATTCGGATTGTCGAGAGCCGCGCCCTGGAAGATGACCTTGCGGGTCTCGAAGCGGGTCAGATGCACCGCGTAGATCTTCTTCAGTTCCGGCAGAGATTCGATGGCGACTGCGCCGCCGACAACCAGCTCCAGATTAGCAGCCTTCAGTGCTTCGGCAGACTTGATGACATAGTCCGTAACACCGGATTCATTGATGGACGAACGGGGCATATCGTTCGATCCAGCGAAGTCGACGCGGCCGAAAACGCCGCCCTGGACGCCGTCTGTGCCCTTTGCCGTCTTAACAAGGCCTTCCAGATTGTTGAACGCCGTGATCGTCTCGATGTTGAACAGGAAGCTCGTGTCCTGCTTCTGCTCGTCGGTATAGACCTTGTTCTTCGCTTCGATGAACTTCTTCAGAGCGTAAGGCGTTTCGACCATCGGTGCGATGATGTATTCGACGCCGAACTGCTTGGATTCGATAAGGTCGCGCACAGCTTCGCAGCCGCCGATCTTCAAGCCGACCTTGAGGTCCGCACGGCGAGCCAAATCGATGAGACGAAGCAATTCGTCGGTTCGCGTGCCTTCAGCTTCGAACTCTGCCTTGACCGAAACCGCACCAAATTCCTGGCGCAGCGACTTCAAGAGATCGAGCATCTCGCGTTCGCAATTGTTCATTGTCTTAAATCTCCCTAAGAGCCTGTTGATACTGGTTGATCTGAGAAATGGTGGTCGAACGCATGTCCTGCCCCTGAACGGAGGCTCTATACCATTGGATGATTCTGTCGAGCGTATCGCTCAGCCGCCAGGCAGGCGACCAGCCGAGCGACGCTCTTGCCTTTGAACAGTCAAGCTTCAAGAATGTGGCTTCATGTGGGCCCTGAACGGAATCCAGCTCCCAGGAAGCACCTTCTCCCCATGCCTTGGTGAGGTACTCGACGATCCACTGAACCGGCTTTGCATCGTCATCGGACGGGCCGAAATTCCAGCCATCCGCAAACGCAGGGCCGTCCTTGTAGAGACGTTCGGCCAACAAAAGGTAGCCGGATAATGGTTCCAGCACATGCTGCCATGGCCGAATGGCGTGCGGGTTGCGGATCACCACGGTCCTGTTGCCGGAAATTGCCCGCATGATATCCGGGATCAGGCGATCGAGTGCCCAGTCCCCACCGCCGATAACATTTCCGGCGCGCGCACTGCCCAGAGCAATGCCGTGCTGCGTATAGGTATCGGTGTTGAAATAGGAGCGGCGGTAGGCAGCGGTGATCAACTCGGCGCAGCCCTTGCTCGATGAATAGGGGTCATACCCGCCCATGGCTTCCTGTTCGCGATAACCCCAGGGCCATTCGCGATTTTCGTAGCACTTGTCGGACGTCACATTGACCACGGAGCGGATGCCGGGGGACCTGCGCACTGCTTCGAAAAGGTTCACAAGTCCCATGACATTGGTCGAATAGGTTTCAACCGGATGATCATAGGAATAGCGAACGAGCGGCTGAGCCGCCATATGAATGACGATTTCCGGCTTGCTGCGCGCGACGGCCTCCGACAGCGCCTGCGCATCGCGAACATCGCCGATCACGGATGTCATGCCGGCACTGACATTGGCCGCTTCAAACAGGCTCGGCTTTGTTGGCGCCTCAAGGGAGAAGCCGGTCACCACTGCGCCAAGCTCTTGTAGCCAAAGGGATAGCCAGCTTCCCTTGAAGCCGGTGTGCCCCGTCAGGAAAACACGTTTTCCCCGCCAGAATGTGGAATCAATCATTGCCAGATTTTCCACGGAGCTTTCTTGCTCTGCCACATTTCCTCAAGATTGTTCTTGTCGCGCAGCGTGTCCATCGGCTGCCAGAAACCATCGTGGAAATGAGCCCTGAGCTCGCCATCGCGAGCCAGCCCCTCCAGGGGTTCCCGCTCCCAGGTAGTCTCATCGCCGGCAATACGGTTGATTACATCGGGCGACAGGACGAAAAAGCCACCATTGATCCAGCCCCCGTCGCCGACGGGCTTTTCCAGAAACGACGTTACGGCGGTACCCTGGATGTTGAGCGAACCGAAGCGACCTGGCGGTTGGACCGCGGTCATGGTTGCAAGCTTTCCATGGTCCTTGTGGAATTCGACCAATTTCGTGATGTCCACAGAGCCGACTCCGTCGCCGTAAGTCATGCAGAAATCGCCGGTGAGATAGGGGGCGATTCGCTTCAGGCGTCCGCCGGTCATCGTCGCTTCACCGGTATCCACCAGTGTAATGCGCCAAGGCTCGGCCTTCTTGGCATGAACCTCCACGACATTGTTCTCCATGTCGATCGTCACGTCAGACATATGAAGGAAGTAATTCGCAAAATACTCCTTGATCATATAGCCCTTGTAGCCACAGCAGACGATGAAGTCATTCAACCCATGGGACGAATAGATCTTCATGATGTGCCAGAGGATCGGCCGGCCGCCAACTTCGATCATCGGCTTAGGGCGAAGCGCGGATTCCTCGGAAATTCTTGTCCCAAGTCCACCCGCCAAAATCACTGTCTGCATGCGATTTACTGACATCAGCACTCAATCCACGTCGATCACATTTGGATCGATAAATGCCACAAATATCGTGCCTTATGCCATTAGCACGGGTTAATTTAACGCGGAGTCTTACTACTTTTCATCAGAGTGAGAGTCAACGGCATCGTCAGGGCAGGGAGCCCGGAACCGGGTTTTGGTTGATGCCTTGGGGGCTTGCTCCACACCTAAATGAGCCATGCAATCCCTCAGGATTCGCAGCGCAGCCCTGGATCTGATGCACCCCCTAAGGTTGTAAATAAGGTGCGGGCAGGTTGATCGCGTCAGCCGACTTTGGTGCTCTCGGCAAGAAATTGGCCCAGGGCGCGCGAGCTCCTAGCTGGCCTCTGTGCACCTCATCAGAATATCGTCGACAACGCGGTCGAGCGGTGCTGTGGCATCGATGGTCGCAGCATTCCTGGGAATGTCTTCCTTCGTTTCATGCAGTCGCATCACCAAGTCTCGTTCGGCCGGTTTTCCGCCGAATTCGTCTGCTGGCCTGCTGGCAAGCCGGGTATTTAATGTATGCAAATCAATCTCGAGAACGAAAACACCGTCAAACAGATCGATAAAGTGATGGAAGTTCCTTGAACCGCCGCAGAAGAAGGAGATCGGGTGGCTTTGATCGGCCAACAGGGATCTGACCTTGCCGAGATCCCAAATGTGATGCCTATGCGCGAAGGCCACATCCGGAACGCCTTGTTCAAGCGCTGACCCGTCCAAAGGTTCGCCTGTTTCGGGATCGCCCCGATAGGCCAATTCGCGGTCACCGTGGATCACATGGTAACCGCGCCGTTGCAGCTCGGTGGCGACCGAAGTCTTGCCCGATCCGGATATGCCTTCGACCAGATAGTTTCTGACGCCCATTTTGTCCTCGATGGATGAACAGCACTTTTCTTGGCGCGTATATATAAAGTGTGAATGACACGTGGAGTTCCGACGCTCCAGAACGACCGGTTTCTACTGTGCGGCGAGGGCGGTCGCGCTTGGTCTGTGGCTAGTCGCGCTTGGAAATAGAATGTACCGACACCAATCAGGAAGTCAGATAATCTATGTTATGGAACTAATCGCTGGCTCATTGGCGACCTCCAGAACGCATGCGCCAAATCGCATCAGCCTTCGTCAAACGGCTCTTCAGTCCTCCAATATCATCGGAAGGCGTTCGCGAAGCTCGTTCACCAGAACGCGTTCGTTCTCCGAATAGTCGACGGGAATATTCACCAGATGGACGCCTCCGTCCGAAAATGCCTTTTCGAGGGTCTGCTTGAATTGGCCGATATCATCGACCCTGGTGCCCCTGGCGCCGTATGATTCTGCATATTTTACAAAGTCGGGATTGCCGAACGTCATTCCGAAGTCCGGGAACTGTTCGATGGCCTGTTTCCAGCGGATCATTCCATAGGCGTTATCCTCGATGACGAGGACAACGAGGTTGAGTTTCAGCCGTACGGCGGTTTCCAGCTCTTGCGAGTTCATCATGAAGCCGCCATCGCCACAGATCGCCATAACGCGCCGTCCCGGATAAATCATCGATGCAACGAGCGCGGACGGCAGGCCCGCGCCCATGGTTGCAAGAGCATTGTCGAGCAGCAGAGTGTTCGCCATCTGCGTCCGATAGTTTCGTGCGAACCAGATCTTGTACATGCCATTGTCGAGCGCCAGGATGCCGTCATGCGGCATGACTTCCCTGATGTCGTGGACGATGCGCTGCGGTGTAAAGCGGTCTTCGGTTGCCCTTGCGCCAATGCGGTCGAGAATGCGCTGGCGCAGATGAACCAGAGCCTGGGCATTCGGCAACTTGCCTTCGAGCCGATCCGCCAATGCACTGAGCGATGGACCGATATCGCCGATTACCTCGAATTGCGGGAAGTAAACCTGCTCGACGGTCGCCGGCTGATAGCTGATGTGGACAACTTTCGGCCCACCCTTGCCCATGATGAATGGTGGCTTCTCGACGGTGTCATGGCCGATCGTGACGATAAGGTCCGCCTGCTCTATGGCCTCGTGGACATAGTCGCGCTCGGATAGAGCGGCGGTTCCCATGTAAAGTTCGGTCCCACCCGGGACCGTTCCCTTGCCCATCTGCGTAGTAAAGAACGGTATCCGCGTGCGGATCACGAACTGGCCGATATCGGACGTCGAACGCGGGCGCGAGGCGGCCGCGCCGAACATCAGCAGCGGTCGCTTGGCCGCGATGATAAGCTCCGCAGCACGGTCCAGCGCCGCGTCGCTTGCAGTTGGCAGTTCAAGCTGGTGCGGAGCGATAAGCGGCACTTCGCGGCATTCTTCCGCTGCGATATCTTCCGGCAGCTCGAGATGCACGGGTCCGGGCCGCTCCTCCATGGCGATGCGGAATGCCTCCCTGACCATGGTCGGGATCAATAGCGGCGACACGATCTGCCGGGATGACTTGGTAAGCGGCTTCATCGATGCCACGACGTCGACCACCTGAAAACGCGCCTGCTGGGAGGAAAGAATTCCCTTCTGGCCGGTGATCATCACCATAGGCATGGCGCCCAGCAGCGCATAGGCGGCACCCGTCGAGAGGTTCAGCGCACCCGGCCCGAGCGTCGCCAGGCAAACGCCGGGCTTTCCTGTCAGCCGGCCATAGGCCGCCGCCATGAAAGCTGCTGCCTGTTCGTGCCGCGTGAGGACCAGTTCGATCGACGACTTGCGGATCGATTCAACCACATCAAGGTTTTCCTCACCGGGAATGCCGAAAATGCGGTCGACACCTTCGTTCTCCAGCGCCGCAACTAAAAGATCGGAGCCTTTGGTCATGGATATTGTCCTGCTGTTGCCTGAATGAAGTCTACGAGAGAGGCGAAGGGGACGCTAGAGGCTGGCTTCTTCGAGCGTCCAACACGCTGTCGGGTTGAGCACCATTCCCAGCCGCCCCTCAGCATTCTCCTCTGCGGATGCAGCCGAGACGGTCAGGTCTCACCTGCCCTATCAACAAGATGGGCACGCGACGGTGCGGCGTCAAAGCGATCAGCGAAATATTGTGTCTCGTTCACCACCAGTCCGTCGCTGAACTCCATGATGCTCACCGCATAGGATGGGATACCGTCATAGGAAAGCACGAATTCGGTGACCCAGAAATCGCCGCTGCCGATAATCCTCTGCACCGTGAAGCGCTTTTTATTGGGTTGGAGAAATCGGCTTTCCTGAATGTTGCGCCGGCCGCGAATCCGCTCGCCTGATTGCGGATAGTGGAGCACGGCATCCTCGCGGTAGATGTCATGCTCGATTTCGAAATCGCTCGCATCGGAAGCATCCCAATGGCGTTCCAACGCCACGCGTAAGGTTCGATCGTCCATATTGGCCTCCCATTGACGATTTCGGCAATCCAAACTCACTCTGGAATACGGCGATGTCTTGCTGTCTGTGGCTCAGAGCCTGCGGAACTCTGCTGATGATTTGCTCATCATGGGCTGCATAATTTTCGCGCAACTGGATCTATCCTCGCTTTCAGCAGGCCGAAGATCAATAGGCAATCAAATAAAATCAATGTGTTACAATCTGGCATGCCGTTTGCTTCTCCTCTGCCGAGTTGGTGGCTAGGGTTCCGGCGCTTCCGTAGGGAGCGTGACTGGTCCGAGAGCTGCCACCGGTTGGGGGAGAAATCCCACCGGGTGCACGGCGGGATAAAAGCCCGGGAGACCTCGTAAGCCAAGGGATTGGCGGCGCGATGGTCTTTGCCGATCCCTTTTGATGAAAAAAGCAAAAGGGGAATTTCTATGCAGACTTTTTCGAAGATCCTTTCCGTAACCGCTCTTTCGATGTCGCTGGCTCTCGGCCTTGGTTCCGCCGCCAGTGCCGCACCCAAGACCAGCTTCAAGGTGGCCTGGTCGATCTATGTCGGCTGGATGCCCTGGGGCTACGCCGCCGACCACGGCATCGTCAAGAAATGGGCCGACAAATACGGCATCAACATCGAGGTCACCCAGTTCAACGACTATGTCGAGTCGATGAACCAGTACACGGCAGGCGCCTTCGATGCCGTGACGCTCACCAATATGGACGGACTTTCGATCCCGGCAGCGGGCGGCGTCGACACGACCGCCGTCATCGTTGGCGACTTCTCTAACGGCAATGACGCGGTCATCCTCAAGGACAAGACCAGCCTTGCTGACATCAAGGGCCAGAACGTCAATCTTGTACAATATTCCGTCTCCCATTACCTGCTCGCCCGCGCGCTCGACAGCATCAAGCTGACCGAACGCGACGTGAAGGTGGCCAACACCTCGGACGCCGACATGGTCGCAGCCTACAAGACACCGGATGTCTCCGCCGTCGTCACCTGGAACCCGCTGGTCTCGACCATCCTGGAAGATCCCACCGCCAAGAAGGTGTTCGACAGTTCACAGGTGCCGGGCGAGATCATCGATCTGATGGTCGCTAACAGCAATGTGCTCAAGGACAATCCGAACTTCGGCAAGGCTCTCGCCGGCATCTGGTACGAAACGGCAGCGCTGATGAAGGCCGACACGCCGGAAGGCAAGGCCGCCCGCGAGGCGATGGGCGCGGCTTCAGGTACCGATCTCAAGGGCTTTGAGGCGCAGCTGGCTGCCACCAAGCTCTTCGACAAGCCGGCTGACGCCGTTGCCTTCACCGCATCGCCGAGCCTGCCCAAGACGATGGATCTCGTTCGCAACTTCCTGTTCCAGAAGGGCCTGCTCGGCAGTGGCGCTGCCTCCGCCGATGTCATCGGCATCGAAATGCCGGACGACAAGGTTCTCGGTGATGGCAACAACATCAAGCTGCGCTTCACCGAGACCTACATGAAGGCCGCCGCCGACGGTTCGCTCTGAGCAAAAGGCCCACCGGCGGCGCGATGGCGCCGCCCCGTTCCTTCATCTTCGGAGCACTCCCATGCGTTGGATCAACACCAGGCCGAGCCCGGGCGCGCAGCTTGCCTTGACGCTGCTGCCCTTCGCGCTGCTGATTATCGCCTACACCATCGGCTCGGCTGAACGACTTGCCGTAAATGCCAACGACAAGCTGCTACCCAGCCTCGCCGGCTTTGCCGACGCCATCAACCGCATGGCCTTCATCGCCGATCCGCGCACGGGAGACTATCTGCTGTGGTCAGACACGGGGGCAAGCTTGGTGCGGCTGCTATCCGGGCTCGGCATATCGACGGCGATCGCACTTTGCATCGGCATGCTCATCGGCATGCTGCCCTATCTCAGGGCCCTGCTCTCGCCTTTCGTCGCCGTCATCTCGATGGTGCCGCCGCTGGCGCTTCTGCCGATTCTCTTCATCGCCATGGGCCTCGGCGAGACGTCGAAGATCGCGCTGATCGTCATCGGCGTCACCCCGACGATGATACGCGATCTGGCCCTGAAGGCTCTGGAACTGCCGCGCGAGCAGATCGTCAAGGCCGAAACGCTCGGCGGCTCCTCCTGGCAGATCGCCCTTCGCGTCGTGCTGCCGCAGATCCTGCCACGGCTGATCACCTGCCTGAAACTGCAGCTCGGTCCGGCCTGGCTGTTCCTGATCGCCGCTGAGGCGATCTCCTCGGACGCCGGCCTCGGCTACCGCATCTTCCTCGTCCGCCGATACCTGTCGATGGACGTGATCTTTCCCTATGTCGTCTGGATCACGCTGCTCGCCGTGCTCATGAACTATCTGCTCGATCGCATTCGCATCGCCGTCTTCCCCTGGTCGGAACTGGAGAAGCAGGCATGAGCGAGCTCAGGATCGAAAAGGTCTGGAAGGAATATGGCGACCAGATCGTGCTCGAGGACGTGTCGCTGACCGTGGATTCCCGCGCCTTCGTGGCGCTGGTCGGCCCCTCCGGCTGCGGCAAGTCGACCTTCCTGCGCATGCTCTTGGGACAGGAACAACCGACCAGGGGCAACATCCTTCTCGACGGCGCCGCGCTGCCGTCAGAGCCCGGCGCCGATCGTGGTGTCGTCTTTCAACGCTACTCGGTTTTTCCGCATCTGACCGTGCTCGGCAATGTCCTGCTCGGCAAGGAGCTCACCGCTTCGCGCTACAAGGCGAGGCTCTTCGGTGCGGCGCGCCGGAGCGCCCTCGATGAAGCCCGTCAGCTGATCGCAGAAGTCGGCTTGGCCGGCGCGGAAAACAAGTACCCGGCCCAGCTTTCCGGCGGCATGCAACAGCGCCTCGCGCTTGCCCAGGCACTGATCATGCGGCCGAAGGTGCTGCTGCTCGACGAGCCCTTCGGTGCGCTCGATCCGGGCATCCGCGCCGAAATTCATACACTGATGAAGCGGCTATGGCACGAAACACAGATGACCGTCGTCATGGTCACCCATGACATGCGCGAGGCCTTCACGCTCGCCACCCGCGTCGTCGCCTTCGAGCGCCGCCGCGACCGGCCGGAAGAAAAGGAGCGCTACGGCGCGACCATCACCAAGGACATTTCCATCTGGCCGCCGCGCATTGCCGGCGCAGCCTCGATCTTCAGCCCCGACCGGGACGGCCCGGTCACTTCCCTGGGGCATAGCCGGGACGACCTGGCACCATTGGGAGACATTTAGTCATGCAACATATCAGACGTTCGCCGGAAGAAATCGCCGCCAATCGCGCGCGCTATCAGGAACACCAGAGGAAGGGCCTCGAATTCGCGCCGAAGGCACTGCCGGCTCCAAGCCCCCTTCCCGCCCCGCCGATCGACGCGGCGTTGATCGTTCACGAGGAGATCATTCCCGGCGGCTGGTATTGGTCGACGCGCATCAAGCACGGCGAGACATTGCGCATCGCCCTGCAGCAGGGTTTTTCGACCGTCTCGCTCGTCGCCTGGAATGCGGCAGATACCAGCGAGCGGCTGAACCTGCCCGATACGGTGAAGATGCAGTGGACCACCGCCCTGTCGAAAGGCCGGGTGATCTTCTCCGACATGGGCCGGGTGATGTTTTCCGTGACGGAAGATTCGTCCGGCGCCCATGATTGCCTGATGGGCGGCTCCACGGCCGCGTCCAATCTCGCGAAATATGGCGAGGGCACGCGCAACACCCGCGACAACCTCGTTCTGCTCACAACCAAGGCCGGGCTCGACAGGCGGGATATCCCGGCGGCGCTTTCGCTCTTTGCTCCGGTCCGCGTCGATCCGGCCGGCAAGTTCGTGTGGAAACCCGACCTGCTGCAAGATGGCGACTATATCGAGCTTCGCGCCGAGATGGACATGATCGTCGGCCTCTCCAATTGCCCGCATCCGCTCGACCCCAACCCTGCCTATCGGCCCAATCCGGTAACAGTCACCCGCATCGGCGCGCTCGAACCAAGCGCCGACGACCTTTGCCGGACGGCAACCGCCGAAGCCGTGCGCGGCTTTGAAAACAACGCGCTGGCGGCGATCTGAGCGAGGAGCGATATCATGACCACTTTCATCCAGACTGCATCCAGCCGCACCCTCGAGAACACAGTGCAGGATCACTCGATTGCTGCCGAAGCACCCTTCTCGACCATCATTCGCGAGGGCCAGACCCTGCGCATCGAGGATAGTTACGGCCAGCAGGCAATCGATACGCTGTTCTACAATGCTGAGGATCACTCCGAGCGCTATTCCAGCCAGGACACCATGCGCGAGCAGAGTGCAGCCTATATCACCACAGGGACTCGCATCGTCTCCAATGAAGGACGGGTGATGCTGACCATGAGCGCCGACAGTTGCGGGCGTCATGACACCTCGGCCGGCGCATGCTCCTGCGAGAGCAATACCGTGCGTTTCGGCCACGGCACGAAATATCTCCATGCCTGCCGCGACAATTTCGTTCTGGAGGTCTCCAGGCACGGCATGGGCAAGCGCGATGTCGTGCCCAACATCAATTTCTTCATGAACGTGCCGATCGAACCATCAGGCGAGATGACGATCGTCGACGGCATTTCAGCGCCGGGAGACTATGTCGAGCTGAAGGCGGAGATGGACGTGCTGCTCGTCATTTCCAACTGCCCGCAGATCAACAATCCCTGCAACGGCTTCGATCCGACGCCGATCCGGGTTCTCGTCTGGGATGGTGAGGCCTGAGATGTTCAAGAAGATATTGATCGCCAACCGAGGCGAGATCGCCGTCCGGATCATCCGGACATTGAAACGCATGGGTATCGCCTCCGTCGTCGTCTATTCGGACGCCGACCGCTTTTCCAAGGCATCGCTGATGGCCGATGAGGCCGTAAGACTAGGCCCCGCGCCGGCATCCGAGAGCTATCTCAACGTCGAGGCCGTCATCGCCGCCTGCAAGGCAACGGGCGCCGAAGCCGTGCACCCGGGTTATGGTTTCCTGTCGGAGAACATCGGCTTTGCCGAGCGGCTGGCCGCGGAAGGCATCGTCTTCATCGGCCCAACGCCGGAAAACATTGCTGCTTTCGGCCTGAAGCACACGGCGCGCGAGCTGGCGCGAGCGAGCGGCGTGCCGCTGCTGCCCGGCAGCGGTCTTGTGGAGACGAGCGCAGCCGCGCTCGCAGCCGCTATGGAGATCGATTACCCAGTCATGCTGAAATCGACAGCGGGCGGCGGCGGTATCGGCATGCAGCTTTGCGAAGATGCCGATAGTCTGAAGTCTGCCTTCGAAAGCGTGCAGCGCACCGCCAAGGCAAGCTTCGGCGACGCGCGCGTCTTTCTCGAGCGCTTCGTCTCCAAGGCCCGCCACGTCGAGGTGCAGATCTTCGGAGATGGCGAAGGACGGGTGATCGCGCTCGGCGAGCGTGACTGCTCGCTGCAGCGCCGGAACCAGAAGGTGATCGAGGAAACCCCCGCCCCCGGTCTTTCGCGGGCCGTACGAGAGCGCCTGCATGCCGCGGCCGTGGCACTCGGCACCTCCGCACGCTATCAATCCGCCGGGACGGTGGAATTCATCTACGATCCGCTGCGCGAGGAATTCTACTTTCTGGAGGTCAACACTCGCCTGCAGGTCGAACATCCGGTCACGGAGACCGTCTACGGTATCGACCTGGTAGAATGGATGATCCGCCAAGCGGCTGGCGAGGATGTGATATCGGGCAATGAGGATCTGAAGCCAAGCGGCGCTGCGATCGAAGCCCGCATCTATGCCGAGATGCCACATGCCGGCTTCCGGCCGAGCGCCGGCCTGTTGACCGAAGTTATCTTCCCGGCGAATGCGCGCGTGGACGGCTGGATCGAAACGGGCACGGAAGTCACGCCCTTCTATGATCCCATGCTTGCCAAGGTGATCGTCGCGGCCGAAGACCGGCCGGCCGCAATCGAGAAGCTGCAACATGCGCTTGCCGAGAGTTCAATCGCCGGCATCGAAACCAATCTCGAATACCTCAAGGCGATTGCAGGATCGGATCTGCTGTCGAGCGGCGATGTGGCGACGACCGCACTCAAGGATTTCGCCTTCGTGCCCGATATCATCGAAGTGGTGGCGCCGGGCGCGCAGTCGAGCATTCAGGAATTGCCCGGACGACTGGGCCTCTGGCATGTCGGTGTGCCGCCGAGCGGCCCCATGGACGAGCGCTCGTTCCGCCATGCCAACAGGCTCGTCGGCAACGCAGATGAGACGGCGGCCCTTGAACTCACCGTATCCGGACCGATACTCAGGATCTTCTCGGACATCACCGTTGCGCTCGCGGGCGCGCGCATGCCGATGAGCCTCGACGGCCTCCCTCTGCCGCATGACGAAGCCGTCACCATCAAGGCAGGTCAGACGCTTGCCATTGGCGCAATAGAGGGTGCGGGCCAGCGATCCTATCTTGCCGTTGCGGGCGGGTTTGCAGCCCCCGTCATGCTCGGCTCGAGAGCGACCTTCGGCCTCGGGAAATTTGGGGGCCACGCCACCGGCACGCTCCAGACCGGCCATGTGCTGCGACTGGCACGCGCTCCGCAACTGCGGGCCAAGGCGGCCGCTTCCCCAGCACCGCTGAGCCGAAGCTGGCAGGTCGGCGTTCTCTACGGTCCGCATGGCGCGCCTGATTTCTTTCTGGAAGATGATATCGAGGCGCTGTTCTCGACGGAATACGAGGTGCATTTCAACAGTGCCCGCACCGGCGTACGCCTGATCGGCCCCGCGCCCAAATGGGCGCGCAGCGATGGCGGCGAAGCCGGCCTTCATCCCTCCAATCTTCACGACAACGCCTATGCTGTGGGAGCCATCGACTTTACCGGCGACATGCCGATCATTCTTGGCCCGGATGGCCCAAGCCTTGGCGGCTTCGTCTGCCCTGCCGTCATTGCGCGCGACGAGCAATGGAAGATGGGGCAGTTCAAGCCCGGCGACAAAATCCGCTTTCATCCGGCCGCACGTGCGCAAGATCCCATTGCCGGTCCGGTGGTGCAGCGCATCGGCGATGAAGCGGGATCGGCAGTCATCGGCCAGAGCGAGAGCGGCCCGGTACCCGTCGTCTATCGACGCCAGGGCGATGACAATCTGCTGGTCGAATATGGCGTGATGACCCTCGATATTGCGCTGCGCCTGCGGGTGCACCTGCTGATGCAGGCGATCATCGAGGCCCGTTTACCCGGCATTATCGACCTGACACCCGGCATCCGATCGCTGCAGATCCATTATGACGGCACCGCGCTCACGCGAATGCGTCTGCTGGGTCTGCTGGCCGAGATCGAGGCAAGCCTGCCGGCCGCGCAGCAGGTCAAGGTCCCGAGCCGCATCGTTCATCTGCCGCTCTCCTGGAATGATCCGGACGCCGAGCTCGCAATGCGCAAATATCAGGAACTCGTGCGCCCGAACGCGCCCTGGTGCCCGTCCAATATCGAGTTCATTCGCCGCATCAACGGCTTGCCCGATGAGCAGGCCGTTCGCGACATCGTCTTCGATGCCAGCTATCTGGTGCTCGGCCTCGGGGATGTCTATCTCGGCGCGCCGGTCGCAACCCCGGTCGATCCGCGCCATCGACTGGTGACGACGAAGTACAATCCGGCCCGCACATGGACGCCGGAAAACGCCGTCGGCATCGGCGGCGCCTATATGTGCATCTATGGCATGGAGGGACCGGGCGGCTACCAGCTTTTCGGCCGCACCATCCAGGTCTGGAACAGCTGGCGGCAGACGCCGGTCTTTTCAGAGGGCAAACCGTGGCTGCTGAACTTCTTCGATCAGGTTCGTTTCTTTCCTGTCACTCATGAGGAGCTGACCGAGGCCCGTGCCGCCTTCCCGCATGGCGGCTATCCGGTTAAAATCGAGGAGACGGAATTTTCCTACGGTGCCTATGAAGCAGGGCTTGCCCGCGACGCGGCTACCATCGGCGCTTTCAAGTCCAGGCAGCAGGCGGCCTTCGAAGCGGAACGCCAGCGCTGGAAGGAACTCGGCCTCGACAGCTTCACCGTTGACGAAGGTGGCGGCCCCGGATTGGGCGGCGACATACCCGAAGGCTGCTTCGGTATCGAAAGTGCCGTGCCCGGCAATGTCTGGAAAATACTCGTCGAAGAGGGCCAGCCGGTTGCGGCCGGCGATACATTGGCCATCATCGAATCCATGAAAATGGAAATCAACGTCACAGCACACGCCGCCGGGCGCGTTCGCGATCTGCGCGCCGGCCCAGGACACAATATCAAAGCTGGCGATGTGCTCGTCATACTGGAGGAAATCTGATGCTTCCCACCATTCTCGACCTCGCTTCGCTGAAAGCTGCCTATGCGGCAGGTCTGTCGCCCCTCGACCTGGTGGAGGAGATCATCGCCAGGCGCAAGGCATCGGACGATCCGGCGATTTTCATCACCATGACACCGGACGGTGATCTGCGCGCGGCAGCCCGCGAGCTTTTGGCAAAAGCTCCGGTACCGAACAGCCTGCCGCTTTGGGGCGTTCCTTTCGCGGTGAAGGACAATATCGACGTCGCCGGACTGCCGACAACAGCCGGCTGCCCGGCCTTCGCCTACCATTCTGAAGAGGACGCAACGGTGGTCGCACGGCTGAAGGCGGCGGGTGCTGTCGTTATCGGCAAGACCAACCTCGATCAATTCGCAACCGGCCTCAACGGCACGCGCTCGCCGCATGGTGCACCGCGCTCGGTATTCGACCGCAACTATGTCTCCGGCGGCTCCAGCTCCGGTTCGGCCGTTGCCGTTGCGAGCGGATTGGCAAGCTTCTCCCTCGGCACCGACACGGCGGGCTCGGGCCGTGTGCCGGCGGCGTTCAACAATCTCGTCGGCATCAAGCCGACGCCGGGGCTGGTGCCGAACGTCGGCGTGGTGCCGGCCTGCCGCAGCGTCGATGTCGTCACCGTCTTTGCCGCGACTGTCGGGGACGGCATTGCCGTGCGTCGGATCATGGAAGGCTATGACGTCCGGGATCCATTCTCGCGGCAAGCCGTGCCGGCAAGCCTGCCATCGTCAGGCCCACGCATCGGCGTGCTCGTTGGCGCTGAACGGGAGTTCTACGGCAACAAGCAAGTCGAGGCTCTCTATGACGCCGGCATCGAGCGGGCGAAGTCGCTGGGTGCGGTTATCGTACCCTTCGACTATGCGCCTTTCAGGCAGGCGGCCGAATTGCTCTATAACGGCCCGTGGGTCGCCGAGCGGCTGGCGGCGGTGAAGGATTTTCTGGCGGCGAATGCCGGCGATTTCGACCCGACGGTGCGGACCATCATCGAAGGGGCAAAGGCCTATGACGCCGTCGCCGCCTTCGAGGGGCGCTACAGGCTTGAAGCCCTGCGGCAGAGGACGAAGGTGGAATGGGAGAAGGTGGACTTCCTGATGCTGCCGACCTCCCCCACTACCTACACCGTCGAGGAGATGCGAGCCGATCCGATCGTCAAGAATGGCCATTTCGGCCGCTATACCAATTTCGCCAATCTGCTCGACTGCGCGGCGATCGCCATACCCGCCGGCTTTGATGCCAACGGTCATCTGCCCGCCGGCGTGATGCTTGTCGGCCCCGCTTTCACCGATGAGGCATTGGCTCCCTTCGCCGACGCCATGCACCGCGCCTTGAATGCGGGCATGGGCAAGGACCGCACCGCCGCGCTGCCCGAGTCAAGCCGTGTAGCGCCGGCGGGTGACGACTTCGCGCCGATCGTTGTCGTCGGCGCGCATCTCACGGACATGCCGCTCAACCACCAACTGACCGGACCGGGCGGATATCGGGTGAAGACTTGCCGGACGGATGGTAGCTATCGTCTCTTCGCGCTTCCGGACACCACCCCACCCAAGCCGGGTCTGGTGCGTGATCCTGGTTTTGCGGGCAAGGGCGTGGAGGTCGAGGTCTGGGCCCTACCCCCTGCGGCATTCGCTCGTTTCGTCCAGAATATTCCGGCACCCCTCGGCGTGGGCAAAATCACGCTCGACGATGGAAGTAGCATTTCCGGCTTTCTCTGCGAGGTCCATGCCATCACCGGCGCGCGGGAGATTACCGAATTCGGCGGGTGGCGGAACTACGTTCACGCCGCCAATCCGACAGCCTGAGTTGAGGAGAGAGCGGCATGCGGAAATTGTTGACAAGGACGAAGCAGCTTATCTGCCAAGGGCTGATCGCCAGGACTTCCGCGATCGGCGCATGGCGATCCGCCGCGATCATCAAGCGCAAATGATGCGCGTAGCAGATCTTCGCTGATAGCCGCCTTTGGCTGACAATCGTGTTGAAGCTATTCGAGCCGGCGACACCCGTGTGTGGCCGGCTCTTGCTTTGCGACTGCTGTGTTTTATGAGCATGCACAGGAGTATTTCCGCAACCTTGAATTGTCTAGAATCGCGTTGACCTCAACCCAGCTCAACCGTGCGACAAGAAAATGTGGTAACAGTCGCGATGGTCCATATGCTGGCGCCGTTGGAACGAAACCTCTCGAAGAACATGTACAGAGCGAGCCAAGATTGAGGGCGCCTGCCCAGGCAAAATGTATATACAAAATGTCTTCTTCATTTATATAAAACGGGTTGTGAGTTTCGAATTCCCCCAGGAGGAGCGCATAATGAGTGGTGTCAAAACGAGCGATGGGCTCGCTGAACGCAGAACAATCGACAGAATACCGGAGGCCGAGCGGCATGGTTCTCCGCGGGACCAGTTTACGCTCTGGTTCGGAGCAAACCTGCAGATCACGGCGGTACTCGATGGCGCATTGGCTGTCGTCTTCGGAGCGGAGGCGATGACTGCAATCATCGGGCTGGCCATCGGCAATATCCTTGGCGGGATCGTGATGGCGCTTCACTCGGCGCAGGGTCCTCGTCTTGGGCTGCCTCAGATGATCAGCAGCCGAGCGCAGTTCGGCGTCAAAGGCGCGACCCTCCCCCTGCTTCTGGTCATCCTGATGTATCTGGGCTTTGCCGCAACGGGCACCGTCCTTGCTGGCCAAGCCCTGAATCTTCTGCTTGGCTCATCCAATCCGGCCGTCGGCATGATCGTCTTCGGGGTGCTCACCTGCGTGATCGCGCTCGTCGGCTACAAGGTCATCCATATAATGGGACGGATCGCCACGGTCATCAGCATCATCGGTTTTGCCTATCTGGCCTACCAGCTGTTTCATCAGTACGACATTCACTCGGCCTTCGGGCAAAAACCCGCAACGGTCGCGACCTTCCTGCTCGCCGTTTCGCTGTCTGCCGGATGGCAGCTTACCTATGCGCCCTATGTTGCCGATTACTCCCGCTATCTTCCGTCCTCAACGGCTGATGGCAAAGCGTTTTTCTATACGCTGTTCGGCTCGGCGCTCGCCTCGCAACTTGCCATGACGTTTGGCGTGCTTGTCGCTGCTCTCGGCGCGAAATTCCTGTCAAACCAGGTCGGTTTCCTTGGAACGCTGGCGGGCCAAGGCGCAATTCTCGTCTACCTCGTCATTGTCTGCGGAAAGCTCACGATCAATTGCCTGAACGCCTATGGCGGGTTCATGGCGATCCTCACGACCTTCACCTCGTTCAGCAATCAGACCCGTATCTCCAAGGGCGCCAGGGCGGCCTATATCATCGGTTTCGTTGTTTTGTCGGTGCTGATCGCGGTGCTGGCAAGCTCGGATTTTCTCTCGGCATTCAAGAACTTCGTCCTGATGCTGCTGGCGGTGTTCGTCCCGTGGAGCGCGATCAATCTCGTCGACTACTATCTCATCTCGAAGGAGAAGGTGGATATTCCCGCCCTCTACGATCCAAACGGCCGTTACGGTGCGTATAATTGGACTGCTCTGGGATGCTACATCCTGGGTGTGGTGGTTCAGATACCGCTTCTCAATCAGCCGCTCTATGAGGGGCCGATTGCAATCATGCTCAACGACGCCGACATTTCATGGGCCGTCGGCCTCCTCGTGACTGCGGTGGCTTATTACCTCCTGCAGCGCAACGCGAAAATCGCGCCGAGCGAAATGATCTTGGACGCTGCTGCTACAGCCCAGAAGTAATCCTCAAACGGTTGTGGCCGCCCGTCAAACATGGGCGGCCATCCTGGCCCGGAAAAACCGACTGCTACTAGCCTGTGAGACGACATGGCATGTATCCATCCGCGGTGCGTCGTTTACATCGCGGCCGCCATCACTTACGGGATGGCATAAGTCATGGGTTTAGGGTGAAGGATCATGTTGATCACGCAAAGCGACTACCATCGGATCTACCGGGTCATCAATAGCCTGCTGATCAACGAGAACGCCAATCCCGCCACGGCTTCGATGTATTTCAGCACCTTCGGCGCCTTCATTCTCGAACATCATTTCAAGGTCAAGGCAAAGCCGAAAGGCGGCCTTGCGGCCTATAATCTTGACGGAAAGCACATCCTTTTTGCGGACCAGCGCGAAGATGGCCATGTCTCCGGCGCTGGTGAAAATTTCCATTGCTGGATTGAAGCGGATGATTGGGCAATTGACTTCATGGCCCCGGCATTTTCGGAGAGTGCGCCGGGTTTGCTGATACCGTCTAAGATGTTTCAGCGTCCGCTCTCCGCAATGGCCGCGTCCATCAACGATCTCGCTCAGAGCGGCGATTTCTTCTATCATCCCGAGCCTGACGCGACGAGCCGGCGTTTCGCGGACTGGCGCAAGCATCCGATGATCGGAGATCTCGCGATTGTCGCAACGAACTGGTTTCGGAAGTCTCCGAAGAAAATACAGGCGTCGATCACCGTTCAAGATCGCGGCGGTAAAACCAACCTTGTGCCGCTCATCGGCAATTCCCTCGCTGGCGCGTGGTAGCAATAGAGCATTTTCGCTTTTCTTCGAATCTCGAAAAAGCTCTATCCTCTTGTTTTTACGCATTTCCGGACGGAAAACCGCTGTGCACTTTTCCTGGAAATGCTCTGGATCCCCAGGAACACGCCGCCTCCCCCCGGCCGATCACGTTTTCCGCGTTCGACTTTCGCGCAAGGGATCGTATGATCGGGCAAACCGCTGCTGAAAGAGAAATCTTCAATCAGTGGCGTCAGCGGGTCACGGGATGGAGGGATGGATCTTGATAGCCAGGGCGATAGTCGCGATTGCATTTCTCGCGATTTCAAGCACAGCAAATGCAGCGCAGGTTATCTGCTTCCTGGAAGTGGATGGCCAGATTTACCTTCAGGGCCGCTGTACCTACGTGCCAGACCCCAATGGCTCGTTTTCCATCGGGACCGATGACCCCGCCGGGAAGTATTTCGCCTATTTGGCGACCAGTGCTCCCAATGAGGCGACCGGTTTTTGGAATGGGACCGCGGGCGGGACGCATGCACACGAAGATCTGGGCAAGCTTCATAGAAATGGCGGATGCTGGGTCAACGACACGGCAAAGATCTGCGCCTGGCGTTGAACGGTGAAACGCACGGCTTCGCCAGACGCGCGCTCGCTCAGACCTGACAGCCCCTCAGGAAGATATCGGCGCAAATCCGGGCACGCTGGGTGATCTCCTCGATGCCCGGTGGCTTCTCCTGCCGCAGGATGGCGGCGCGCTGAGGCTCCATGATCATCATGCCGCGCAGCATGCCGGAGGCTAAATGCGGGTCCTCAAGCCTGATCAGCCCGCGCTCGACCTGCCTTGTCAGCCATTTCTCCATGACGGCATTGGAGCCGATGATAGCGGTCTGGTAAAAGTCCTTGGCGATCTCGGGAAAACGGTCTGATTCTGCAATGATGAGACGCATCATGTCGATCGTGTCCGGCGACATCGTCAGCATGCCGTAGGCCGTCAGCAACCGCTCCAGCCCTTCCCGCAGCTCCATTGTAGCGAGCGTAGATTGGTCGAGAGCCAGAAAAAACCGATTGATTCGATCGGAGATGATGCTCGAAAGCAGATCCTCCTTGGCGGGGAACAGCCGGTAAAGCGTCTTCGTCGACACCCCGGCCGCCTGTGCGATCACGTTGATGCTCGTGGCCGCATAGCCATTTTCCCGGAACTGCACATCCGCAGCCTCGATGATCAGGCCTTTCGTATCGTCGTCGCAACGGATTTGGGGGCGGCCCCTCGACCTCTTCTCAATTAATTGAATTTCGACCATTTCAATTTTCCAAATTTTTGTTGACTTCCATTTTATAGTGCATATTTTGGAAAATATCAAGTTTCCTAAATAGCAGGCCGAATTTTTTCGCATCCCAAAGCGATCGGCTCATCAGGAGAAGCAACAGTGGAAAACAAGGTTCATGTATTGAACGCCAACAAGCAGGCGCCATCAGCTGAAGCGCCGGCCCCGACCATGGATGCCGGCAAGCCGGGCATAGCGGTGGAACCGGCAGCCGTTGCGGCCGAGGAAAAGCCTGCACCGAAGCGCGGCAAGTCGTTCCTGCTCGGAGCCACCGCGCTCGTGGTCATTGCTGCCGCCGCCTATTACGGCCATAACTACTGGACGGTCGGCCGCTTTCAGGTCTCCACGGATGATGCCTATGTGCAAGCCGACAACAGCGCCATCGCGCCGAAGATTTCCGGCTACATCACCAATGTCCTCGTCAACGACAACCAGACGGTCAAGGCTGGCCAGGTGCTCGCCCGCATCGATGATCGCGATTTCAAGACGGCGCTGGACCAGGCCAAGGCCGATGTTGCTGCCGCGCAGGCCGACGTCGAAGCCAAGCAGGCCTCTCTTGAGATGCAGCAATCGCTGATCCTGGCTGCCCAGGCGACCGTCGATGTCGACAAGGCCAACGAGACTTTTGCCGAGCAGAACGACAAGCGTTATGCCAGCCTTTCGGTCAACGGCTATGCCGCCGTGCAAACGGCACAGCAGGCCGCCTCGCAGATCGCTGCCGCCCGCGCCGCAATCGACCGCGATACGGCATCGCTCGCCGCCACCACCAAGCAGGTTGACCTGCTGAAGGCGCAACTGGCGCAGGCCAGGGCAACGCTTGCCCATGACCAGGCCGTCCAGAGCCAGGCGGAACTCAACCTCTCCTACACGGCGATCGTAGCGCCACTCGACGGCGTCGTCGGCAACCGCACGCTGCGCGTCGGCCAGTATGTGCAGGCGGGCACGCAGCTGATGTCTGTCGTGCCGACATCGGCTGCCTATATCATCGCCAATTACAAGGAGACCCAGTTGACCGACGTGCATGCCGGTCAGCCTGTCGACATCGAGGTCGACATGTTCCCCGGTCGGGTCTATCACGGCCATGTCGATAGTCTCGCGCCCGCCAGCGGTCAGGAATTCGCTCTGCTGCCGCCGGATAACGCCACGGGCAATTTCACCAAGGTCGTGCAGCGCATCCCCGTGAAGATCGTTCTCGATGGCGATAGCGCCACATCAGGCGACCTGCGCCCGGGCATGTCGGTACAGCCGAGCATCGACATCAAGACGGCCGATCAGGGCCCTGGGGCCTGACCGGTGGGGGATGAGGAGTATTGAGCCATGTCCACCATCGCAGCCACCGCCGTGCCGCAGTCGAGCGCCAAGGCCAGCACCAGAGAATGGATCGCCGTACTCGCCGGCATGATCGGCGCCTTCATGGCGATCCTCAACATTCAGATCACCAATGCCTCGCTTCTCGATATTGAAGGCGGCATCGGCACGGGCGTCGACAACGGCGCCTGGATTTCGACCTCCTATCTGATCGGCGAGATCGTCGTCATTCCACTGACGGCTTTCTTCAGCAACGTCTTCTCGTTTCGTCGCTATATCCTCGTGAATTCGATCCTGTTTCCACTCTTTTCGATCGCCTGCGCCTTCGCGCATGATCTCGGAACGATGATCGTACTGCGCGGATTACAGGGCTTTGCCGGCGGCGTGCTGATCCCGATGGCTTTCACCATGATCCTTACCAAGCTGCCGAAGTCGCAGCAGCCGACCGGGCTGGCGCTCTTCGCGCTTTCGGTCACGGTCGCTCCGGCGATCGGCCCGACTATCGGTGGCTATCTTACGGAAAACTACGGCTGGCAGACGATCTTCTTCATCAACGCATTGCCGAGCGCCATCATGGCGATCGCCCTTGCGCTGACGCTCGAAAAAGGCCCGATGCGGCTTGGTCTTCTCAAGGAAGGTGACTGGGCGGGGATTGCGACGATGGCGATCGGACTTTCGGCGCTGCAGACCGTGCTTGAGGAAGGCAACAAGGACGACTGGTTCTCGTCGCCCTTCATCCTGAAGCTCAGTGCCATTGCCGTCATCTCGCTCAGCGCCTTCATCTGGATAGAGCTGACGGTCAAGAACCCGCTGGTGAAGCTGCGGCTGCTGACGCAGCGCAATTTCGGCATCGGTGTTCTCGTCAACGTCCTGGTCGGCTTCGCCCTGTTCGGCTCGGTCTATATCTTGCCGCAATATCTCGGTCAGGTGCAGCGCTACAATGCCGAGCAGATCGGCAACGTGCTTGCGTGGACAGGTCTGCCGCAGCTCATCCTCATCCCGCTGGTGCCGATGATGATGAAGCGCTTCGACGTCCGCTATATCGGGTTTCTCGGTATCGCCATCTTCGCGATCAGCTGCTTCATGAACGTGACGCTTTCAGCCGATACCGCCGGCGACCAGTTCTGGATCCCGAATATCGTGCGCGCCATTGGCCAGGCCATGGTCATCACGCCGATCACTGCCATCACGACAGCGGGCATCGCTGCCGCCGATGCCGCCGCCGCGTCGGGTCTCACCAACATGCTGCGAAATCTCGGAGGCGCTGTCGGGACTGCAACGCTCGGCACGGTGCTCACCAAACGCGAGCAGTTCCATTCCAATATCATTGGACAGTCGGTGACCCTATCCCGTGACGAGGTGCGCGAGCGGTTGACGCAGGTGACAAATTACTTCGTGTCGCATGGCGTCTCGGATCACGCCCTTGCCACCCAGAAAGCAACGGTTGCTCTCGGCAACATCATCAAGCGGCAGGCGCTGATCATGGGCTTTAGCGATACCTTTGCCGTGATCGGCATTCTGCTGGCAACAGCGGCGGTCGCCGTCCTCTTCGCGCGCAAGCCCGCACCTGGTGGCGGAGCCGGCGCTCACTAGGCCGACTTGGCCAAGTTAACCGGGTTGAAGGGCGCAGATGGTGAAAACTCGGGGCAAGACCAGAGGTCTTGCCCCATTTATCAGTCCGGATTCCGTGCGCGAACGCTGCTTGCTTCATCCGCTGTCACCAGCAGCTTGTCGATCCTGCGCCCGTCGAGGTCGACGACCTCGAACTGCCAGCCGTTTTTGGAAAAGCATTCCCCCACTTCCGGAAGGTGACGCAATTCCTGGAGGACGAAGCCTGCGACGGTCTGATAGTCGCGATCGTCCTCGACAGGGAAGCTCATGAAATCAGAGAATTCGTCGATGGGCATCCAGCCGGAGACGAGATAGCTGCCATCGTGTCGCCGAACGATCGCCTGTTCGCCAGCGGAATCGGGTTCGTCCTGAACGGCTCCCAGGATCGCATCCAGAATATCGCCTGATGTTATGACGCCTTCGAAGTGGCCATATTCATCATAGACGAGAACCATGTGCGACAGAGATTTGCGCAATGCCTTGACGACATCCAGCGCGCTCGACAGATCGGAAACGATCGGCACCTGTTTCGCCAGCGCCAGAATATCGACTTCGCGGCCCGACGCTACTGCATCGAAGAAATCCCTCGTCACCAGCACGCCGACAATCTCGTCAGAACTGTCCTTGCGCAGCGGTAAACGTGCTTTTTCACTGCGGCGTAGCTGGTCGCGGACTTCTTCGAAGCTGTCTTCTATATCGATGACTTCCACATCGCGGCGCGGGGTCATCAGCGCCCTGGCATTTCGATCGGCCAGACGCATGACGCCTGAAATCATGGCGGACTCTTCGTTTGCAATAACGCCCGCACTCTGGGCCTCCGCCAGGATCGTCTTGATCTCCTCGTCGCTGACGCCATCGGCCGTTTTCCCGGATTGGCCTAGCGCACGAAGCACAAATCGTCCCGAGAAATCCAGAAGCCAGACCAGCGGCGCCGCCACGCGGGAGAGAAACACCATGGCGGGAGCAACCTTGCTCGCCACGGCTTCCGGCGCGCGCAGAGCGACCTGCTTCGGTACCAGCTCGCCGATGATCAACGAGAGATAGGTGATGGCGACGACGACCGAGCCGACGCCGATGGCGTCAGCGGCTGCAATGGACAAGCCCTTGGTGGCGAGCCAGCCCGATAATCTTGCGCCAAGCGTTGCTCCGGAAAAGGCGCCCGAGAGAACGCCGACGAGCGTGATGCCGATCTGCACTGTCGAGAGGAAGCGGCCCGGTTCTTCGGCGAGCCGGATTGCCATTGCGGCCCCTCGGCTTCCCTGATCGGAGAGAACCTTCAGGCGCGCGGGTCGTGACGACACGATCGCCAGTTCCGACATGGCAAGAACGCCGTTGAGAATGGTGAGAACGATGACGATTGAAATTTCGAGAAGCAAAGCCGGCCCTTTTTGTGTTGAGCACAAAGATAGGTTGCAAGAACAGTAAAAGCCAGCTTCTCCCCGTGATTTCCGCCGATGTCTCCTCAGGTCCCGCCTTATTCGACCGCCGGTATTACGTCGTGAGCAATCTCCTCCATCACGTCGCGGGTTGGCCTGCCCGCCGACATAAGGTTGAAGGCGACGTGATGGATGCCAGCTTCGCGCATTGCCGATAGCGCACCGATCAGGCCTCGCCTGCCCGTCCTTCCGCCGAGATTTATTTCTTCATACGGCGCGTCTGGATTGTCGAGCAAATCCAAAACCATGGATTGGCCGAAGCCCCGGAACTCCGTGGTCACTTTCGTTTGCGCATTGTGCCAAAGCGCCAGACGGTCCTTTTGAACGGAGAGTGGGCGGTAATAGGTCATCCAGGCCGACGCATGTCGGGCGATCCACTCGAGCGATTGCGATGAAGAGCCGACAGCTATCATCGGAATGCTGGGCTGTCGCAGTGCCGGCCTTATGGCGAACTCGGTTCGCGCATCACCGCTGTCGTCGATGATCTTCTGATCCGGGGCAAGTGCGGCGGCAAGACGTTCCCACTCCGCCTGAAAGAGCGCCTTCCGGTTCTCGACATCTCGTCCGAAGACCTCATATTCCGTCGGCCTGTCGCCGGAACCCAGACCCAGCACGAACCGCCCTTTCGACAGCGCCGTTACCGAAAGCGCCGCCTTGGCTATATGGAGAGGATGCCTCAGGGGAAGAACGATCGCGCCTGTCGCCAGGGCGATATTGGACGTGGATGCGGCCAGCGCCCCGAGGAAAACCCACGGATCGGCATGGCCGATCGGGTCGGGATAGCTCTCGCTGTTTAGGGGAACGTCCCTCACCCACAACGCATCGAAACCCAGCTCGTCGGCATGTCTGGTGATGCTCAACTGAGCATCAAAATCCACGTCGGCATGGGTTCTTGTTTGCGCCGGCAGGACTATGCCGAATGAAAGTCGATCTGGATGGAAAAACACGTCGCGTCCCGGAACATATTGCCTTGGCAAGGAGATAAGGACGATTGCGCCCGGGAAAAAGGGCTGGTCTGCGGCTTGTGGGTGGTCATGCCATTCACACCGAGTGAGCATAGCCCGCGCTCAATGGAGGCGGGCTATATTGCCTGAAGGATGATAACCCCTTCAGGCCGCTTGTTTCACCGGGTCAACCCGCCGCGATGCACTGTTTGACGAAGGCATGAAGCGCCTTCTTCTCCAGGCCCTTGGCTGTTCCCTGATCATGGCAGGTCTGCCGTTTTGCGAGGACGGGATATTTCTGCTGCAGGCAGGTTTTGACAGAGTCTTTGCGTGCCTGGCCTTTCAGTCCCTGCCCGGTCGCGTCCTGCTGGCAGGCTTGCCGCGCAGTCTTGATGTCGGCTTTCGATGGCATTGCCGCAGATGGCGCGGAGGCTGAAGGAGTGGTGGCAGCGGCCGGTGTCGTCGTCGAAGGTGCTGCCGCTTGCGCGAAGACAGCGGTGGTCGAACACAGGGTCAATAGGGCGGCTGCAGCCACACTCAGAAGCTTACTGGTCATTGGCATATCCTCTTGCCTGAAAGGCTCTTCATGTTCGTGCCATCGGGCGTTTTCGATGCTCGACGGTCTACTTGAACGGTCGGCTTGAGCTTATCCGTCGTTTGGGAGGCCAATAAATTTTGTAGGGTCACCCATCGCCTGGGGTCGCTGGATTGTCAGCCTGCGGCTCTGTCCCAAAGATCACGTACTTCCTGCCGTAACAGCAGGGACTCTTCCCAGCGATCCGTGGAATCTTCGCCATCCCTCCCGGTGATCGCATAGGGCTTCGGCCCCAGCTCGCAAGTGAAAGCGAGAGTGGCATCTGCGCCGGCGCGCTTTCGCCAGCTCTTGAATCCATACTCCCACCACTCCAGAAAGAGATCGAGCCAGGGGCGATGATGCGGGAAGGAAATTTCGATCTGGACCTGCTCACGCGAGGCAACCCGGCCGTGGAAGGCCCATGAACTATCGAGTATCCGGTGCATGAGCGCATGATTTTCGTCGGATACCGGCCAGGCGAATTCACGCCCGACGAGAAAATGCGAGATGTCGCCGAGCAGCCTCAGATCCGGCAGGCGATCGAGCAGGTCGAGCGTGAAGAATAGATCGGTTGTCATGCGGTCCCGATGCGTCTCGATCAACACATCGATGCCTGCCTCCTCCGCCAGGGCTTGCCAGCCTTCTAGCAAGGGAATGCAGTCCTCCAGGCGGCGCGGCCTCACATCAGGCTGAAGGCAGATGTGGTGGACATTGTATTCAGCGGCGATTTCCAGCACGGGCTTAAGATCGTCGACGGTCTTGGGAAAACACTGCCCTTCCGCCTTTAGACCATGATGCTTGAGCAAGACTGCGACCCGTCGAACAGCGTCGCGATCATGCCAATGCGTGCTGACGCCATCGAAGCCGGCCGCTGCGATTTTTTTGACATTCTCCTCGAGCGTGAGCTCCGGATATCTCGCGCTGCGCCGCTCCATGGCCCAGAGCGATTGAAAGATGAGCATATTTTGCATAGTGCCTCCCGTACCGCTGCGAAGGTCTCACCATGAATTCCGTGCTATTGCCAGCGGATATGCCGACGACTTGTGTGCACCGGGCTATTTCATTGCAAGGCGGATGTATTCATGCAGGCTGCGCCGCAGATGTGAGGGTTTTTCATCAAAATCACCCCACAGGCAATGCTCTGAGCCGTCTCTTGTCAAAGGCGTATCGCGCTCCATATGCCTTATTTGGTTCTCCCCCCGCCGCCGGCCTTAACTGGTTGTTGATGGCGGGAAATGCCGGAGCCTGCGGGCCCTCCTTCCGCAGGCTCCGGCGTTACCATTTCCAAAGCCACCAAAGAGCCTCTGATCTTTTCGGATCTTCGCCTGGAGAAGTGTCAGGCCGATTGCCGCATGACCAGCGTGCCATGCGGGCGAATGATGGAGGCGATCGTTCTGTCCGATGTATCAACGTCACCCAATAGTGACATCAGCGCCTCGACACTCCTAGCCGTCATGGCGCCGAAATCCTGGGCCATCGTTGTCAATGGCGGGCACGCGTAGCGGCTGAGCGGATGGTCGTCATGTGCGGCGATCCGCAGATCATCGCCACTCTTGCGACCGACCTTCAGCCCATGCGCGAAAGCAGCCGCCATGACACCGAAGGCTAGGCGATCGTTGGCGCAAAGGATCGTCTGGCGCGGCAGAGTATTCGTCTTCAGCATATCGTCCATCTGCTCGTAGCCGACACGCTCGAATTCCCACGTATAGGGCGATATTGTCTTGATCACCAAAGGTTCGTGACCCGAAGCTTCCATGGTGGCGACATAACTCGCCAGTCTTTCCGGCGAGTTGTGATTGACATGCGGTCCATCGAGATAGGCGGGTGCCTCGCCGGACCGGCAGAGATATTCGACCATCGTCGCGACGCTCTGGCTGTTATCGTTGCCGATGAAGGGCGTATTCCCCTCGATATAAGTGTCGAAGCACACGACCGGCACATTCTGAGCCAGCCGCCCGAACGCCTTTGGATCGGATATCTGCCCCAATGGCGCGACAAGCGCGCCGGCGACTTTGAGGGAGAGAATGGTATTGATCGCGTCCGCCTCGAGTTCAGGCAGGCCATGCGAGGAAAACACGATCGGCCAGTAGCCCTCGTTGCGCAGCCGCAGCTCCAGGCGATTGACAATTTCCGCGTAGAATGGATCCGTCAGGGTTGGAACGAGGATGCCGATATTACGCGTGCGCTTGCGATTGAGATTCCGGGCATAAATGTTCGGCTGATAATCCGAGGAGCGCAGGGCTGCCTCGATCAATGAGCGAGTCGCCGGCTTTACGCTTGTGGGGTCATCGAAATACTTCGAAAGCGTCGGTCGGGAAACGCCGCAGGACCTGGCAAAATCCTCCATTGTTTTGTGCGTCATTTTTTCCATCGAAACCGACCATTCTCGCTGCGCAATTATCTGCCATCTGCCTTATGCGAATTCGTGAGAAGAAGTGCAAGCGATGACAAAATTCCCGTAAAAATTTTCCGAGTTTTATGACACTTAAAATATTACGTGCGATAACTTATTAGTTGACGTGAAAAAGAGCAATCCATAGAACGAAGCTGATTGCAGCGAGCTCGCCGATTGAGCGGTAAGCTGCCAGGTTCAATTCGAGGAGTAAGCTCAACCGCCATGAAGAAGCTCGTCAGCGCCGGAGAGATCGTCGTCGAAATCATGGCGGATCGCGTCGATCAAAGCCTTGCGGAACCCGGACTGTTGCACGGCCCCTTCCCGTCCGGAGCGCCGGCGATTTTCATCGCGCAGGCCGCTCGCCTTGGGCAGCTGGCTGGCCTCATCAGTGCTGTGGGTGATGACGATTTCGGCCATCTCAACATTAATCGATTGCGGGATTGGGGCGCGGATGTCTCGGCCATTGCCGTGCACAAGGAGCAGGCAACGGGCTCCGCCTTCGTTTCATATCGTGCCGACGGAAGCCGCCATTTCGTCTTCAATATAAAGAACAGCGCGGCCGGGTCGATCGAGATGGATCAACGGGCCGCCACACTTCTGGATGGCGCCGATCATTTTCACGTCATGGGTTCCTCGCTGTTTTCCGAGCGGGCCACATCCGTCATTCTTGCGGCTATCGAGAAGGTCAAGCGCAAGGGCGGTACGATCTCCTTCGATCCCAACATCCGCAAGGAGATGATCGACCTGCCTGGCATGCGGGAGGCGCTGACCAAAGTCCTGACGCTGACGGATATTTTCCTGCCGAGCGGCGAGGAGCTATTCATCTTCACCGAGGCTACCGATGAGGCCGTGGCCGTAGCTGAAATGCTCGGGCGAGGCATGTCCGCCGTGATCGTCAAGAAAGGCGCCGCAGGTGCTGCCTACTACGACAGGCACGGCCAGACGACGGTCGGCGGCTTTCCTGTGATGGAGGTTGATCCAACCGGCGCAGGTGATTGTTTTGGCGCGGGATTTGTTTCTCTTTGGCTTCGTGGAGAGCGGCCGGACGATGCGCTTCGGATTGCCTGTGCATGCGGCGCTCTAGCCGTCACACGCAAGGGGCCGATGGAAGGGATTGCGGCACTTGCCGAAGTGCAGGCGTTTCTTGCTCGTGCTCCGCAAGAGGTGGCATCGTGAGCGCGGCGCAACGCCTTGCCGCCATGCCGCAGAACAGGGCCAGAGGATTGCCATCCGGCATCACCTCCGTGTGTTCGGCGCATCCGCTTGTTATCGAGGCAGCGTTGAGGCATGGCAAAGCCAGGGATGCCGATGTGCTCATCGAGGCAACCTGCAATCAGGTCAATCAGGATGGCGGCTACACCGGAATGACGCCCGCCGATTTCCGGCGTTTCGTCGAAGCGATTGCCACGAAGGTTGGCTTCCATCGAGATAGGCTCATTCTGGGTGGCGACCATCTCGGCCCGAACCCTTGGAAACATCTGCCTGCCGACGAGGCAATGTCAAAGGCGAAAGTGATGATCGATGCTTTCGCCGCCGCCGGCTTTGCCAAGCTGCATCTCGATACCAGCATGGCCTGCTCGGACGACCCGCTGGCCCTCTTGGATGTAACTATTGCAGCCAGGGCGGCGCAATTGGCCGAGGTGTCGGAGGTCAGAATTCGCCAGTCGGGGCTGCCTGCTCCAAGCTACATCATCGGCACTGAAGTTCCCGTTCCCGGCGGTGCAGTCGAAGCGCTCGATCACATGCATGTCACGACGCCGGATGACGCGCGCGCGACGGTGGATCTGCATCGCCAGGCCTTTGCACGCCTCGATCTGCAGGCGGCATTCGATCGCGCAATCGGTGTCGTCGTCCAGCCAGGCGTCGAATTCGGCAATGCCGACGTTATCGGCTATAGGCGACCAGCGGCCGCCAGCCTGGCTGCGTCCTTGAAAGACATGCCGCAATTCGTGTTTGAGGCGCATTCCACGGACTATCAGAGCGGCGAAGCGCTTCGGGATCTCGTCAGCGATGGCTTTGCGATCCTGAAGGTCGGCCCATGGCTGACTTTCGCCCTCCGCGAAACCCTCTACGGCTTGAGCAGCATTGCTGAAGTGCTCGCACAGGGCGCCATGGAGGAGGCCCTACCTGCCGCCATGGAACGCATCATGCTCGCCTCACCAGCGCACTGGCAGAAATATTATCCCGGTGATGCCAACGAGCAGTTCATTCAGCGGCATTATTCTTTCAGCGACCGCATTCGCTATTATTGGGCGTTGCCTGACGCGCAAGCTGCCGTCGATAAGCTGCTGTCTGCTCTGGACGGACATACAATCCCTCGTCCGCTGATCAGCCAATATCTCGGTCATCTGGAGCCGGCGGTTGCCGATGGATCGGTGATTCCTGAGGCTCTTGCCCTGCTTATCGCCAGCGTTTCCCGCGTGCTCGACATTTATGCGAATGCTATCGATTCCGCGGTACGAGCATAAAGTCCACTACGTCTCAGTCCATCTTTTTGGATAGACGAAGAGCGCCGTTTGGGCTGACATCGAGCGCCAGATGGTCATAGTTTTCGATGCTCAGATGCGGCGTCGATAGCGGGACACTATGTGTTGCGCTGACGACGAGCACGGAAGCGCCCGATGCATCGCCTGCCTCGATACCGGCAGGCGCGTCTTCAAAAACAAGACATTCCTCAATGGGTTGTCCCAATATGCTCGCAGCCAACACGAAGCAGTCCGGTGCGGGTTTACCGTTCTGCACGTCTTCACCGGCAATGAGGACCGGCGGCCAGGGAAGCCCGGCAGCCTCAAGGCGAACTCTGGCCAGCTCCCGTGGGGCAGATGTGACGATCGCCCAACGATCCCTGGGCAACCGCTCCAGGAAGTCGACAGCGCCGGCAATGGCTTCGACACCAGCGACATCGTCGATCTCGGCCTGAGTGAGAAGCCTTACCTCTTCGGCCGGATCGATCCCCGACAGGTCGAGCCGGGTAATGGTTTCTATCGCCTTTCTGCCGTGAACGGTGGCAAGCAGGCTTGCTGCATCGATACCCTGTCGCTCCGCCCATGCCGTCCAGACCCGTTCGGCAACAGCGATCGAATTCAGCACTGTTCCATCCATGTCGAACAGGAAGGCGCCGAAGGAGCGTCCGTTGAAGAGCATCAGGGTTGATCCTTCGTTTTCTGGCTGGATGATAGCCGGTCAAGAATCGCCTGGGCGGTGTTGGCGTCGGTGACCAGTGCGTTGATCATTCCTGACCGCGCCGCGCCGATGATGCCGGCCGCCTTGCCGGGGGTGGCCGCAACGGCGATGCAGAGAGGCACCTTCCGCAATTGGTCCGGCGAAGCCGCGATCATCCCCTCCTCGCCATCCCAATGCAGGATTTCGCCGGCTTCGGTGACATAGTGGCGAAGCACATCGCCAGCCGCGTGGCTCAGTGCCTTTTCGCCCGGGAGCGCCGCCTCGGATGGATTTGCTGCATGCGTCAGGCCGACGCCGACGATCGCTGCGTCGAGCCTGTCCCAGAGTGAGGTCACCTGCTGTACTGTCGGATCCGCAAGGAATGCATCCCTGAGTTCGGTCGACGAGATGTAGGGGGCGTGCAGAAAATGCGGCGTGCCGTTCATTTGGGCAGCTGCCTGACGCACGAATTCATTGATCTGAAAGTGCAGCGCGGCCTGCGGCATGCCGCCATTGAGAGCGACGGTGACGATGCCTGGCAGTTGCGGCAGACCTGCTAGCGTCACCTCACGAACCGCCCTTCCCCAGCCGATGCCGAGCGCTGAGCCCGAATGCAGGCCAGCCTGTTGCAGTAGCGAGCCGACCGGCGCGGCAAGCGCGCTCAACACATTGGACGACGGCGTATCGATCACCGCGGCCGCGCGCAGTTTCAACCCATCGATCAGCGCAGCGCTCAGATCCTCCGACGGGAAATGATCGATCACCTCGATCCTGACGATCCCGACGGAACGGGCCCGCTGCAGCAACCGCGAGACCGTGGCCGTCGAGAGGCCCAGCTTCTTCGCAATGTCGACCTGCGACATGTCGGACTGGTAGTGCAGCTTGGCGACCGTGTGCAGCAAAGCACGATTTGCCGCGGCCTCCTGCGACTGAGACGAATTCAGGTTGAAATTCCTTTCTGCAATGTGTTACACCTATCTCACTTGAGGAGTTATCGCTCAAAACAGCCGGTTTCGCAATGTCCATGCGGCGGCGACTGCGCACCCTCAATACCAGAGATTTGCCCTCTCCTGGGAGTGGGGAAGGCAAGCCTGCATCATCGCCGCTTCGCGCGGCCGGAGGAAGGTTCATATGACAAAGTTGACGACAGCGGAAATGCGCGGCTACCAGCAGATTTGCGGCAGCGATGGTGCCATGATGGTGATTGCCTGCGACCAGCGCGGCGGCATGCGCAGTCTGCTGGCCAAGGAGCCGGCCGAACAGGCGGCGATCTCCGACAAGGTGTTGGGAGATACCAAGGCCGACATCGCCCGTTTTCTGGCAAGCAAGGCATCCTGCGTATTGGTCGACCCGATCTGCGCGGTGCCGGCACTCGTCGACGATCGCGTTCTCCAGCGTGATACCGCGCTGCTGATCGGCCTCGATGCTTCCGGCTGGGATACGTCTCCCGAGGGCTATCGTCTGTCGAAGCTGGTTCCGGGCATTTCCGCCCGTCGCGTGCGTCAGTTGGGCGCGACCGGCGGCAAGATCATGGTCTATCTCCGTTCCGATCGCGAAGAAGCGAATGCTCATAATATCGAGCTTATGCGGACATGCATCGAAGACTTCGCCCGCGAGGACCTGCTGCTCGTCGTCGAGTTCCTGACCTACAAGTTCGACGATGAGGATGAGGCCGAATACAAGGCAAAGATTCCATCTCTGATCGTCGGCGGCAGCAGGATTTGCCTGGATTGCAACGCCAAGGTTCTGAAAATTCCCTATCCAGGTTCATCTGAGGCCTGTGCGGAGGTAACGCGACTGGCTGGCGATGTGCCTTGGGCGGTTCTGTCCGCCGGCGTCGACCACGCCACGTTCCTCTCGCAAGTCGAAGACGCCATGCGTAATGGCGCATCGGGGGTCATTGCCGGGCGTTCCCTTTGGAAGGACTGCATTTCCCTTGATCGCAGCGTAACGAAAGATCGACTGGAGACCGTCGCCGTGCCCAGGCTTCGCGAGATCCAGGCAGTCATTGCCACGTATTTCAAGGGCGCTGACTTGCAGAGCGCTCAAGCCGGAAAGCGCGCCAATGGCTGATGTCGCCATCGGCGTGGACATTGGCGGCACGAATATTCGCGCTGCTCTCGTCTCCGGTCGCGGCGAGATCCTCACGAAACTATCGGAGCGAACACCGGCCGATCCCCAGCAGGTACTCGACCGCGTGATCTCCATGTCACGCCAGCTCGATCGACCGGATGTTCGGGGCATCGGTGTCGGAATCCCAGGCCGGGTCGATATTGCGAGCCGTCAGATCCTGTCCGGCGGCATCGTCAATCTTGCCGGGCTTAACTTTGTGGATCGGCTTGAAGCGGCACTCGGCAAGAGCGTTGTCATCGAGAACGACTGCAGCATGGCGCTGATCGCCGAGATGCGGATCGGTGGCGCCAAGGGCTATAAGAACGTTGCCATGCTGACGATCGGAACAGGCATCGGCGGCGCCGTCGCCCATGCCGGCAGCATCTATCACGGCCACAGGGCTGCCGGGCAGCTCGGCCATATCTGCGTGTCACAGGATGGGCCGCCATGCGCTTGCGGCAGGCGCGGCTGCGTTGAAACCTTCAGCTCGGGAACTGCGTTGCGCCGCCATATTGCCGAAGCCGGTTTGACGGCGGCGACGATCGGCGATGTTTTCGAGATGGTAGCCAGCGGAAACGAAGCAGCTCGACGCGTGCTGCATCAATGGGCGGTGCCCCTGCGAGCGGCTCTCGACAATATCGCGGCGACGATGGACCCAGAAGTCATCTTGCTCGGAGGCGGCCTCGGCTGTGACGCAGCGCGCGCACTTGCCGACCTTCCGGCGGTCGCACCTTGGTTTTGCCCGGCCATCCTGCCGGCGAAGCTCGCCGACGATGCCGGGGTCATTGGCGCAGGCCTTGCAAATTTCGGCGATGCATCGGAGCCGGCCGGAAAACATGTGGTGCTGGTCAATGGCGTGCCGGCCTCGGGAAAAAGCCGGCTTGCCAAGGCGCTGTCGGAACGCACCGGCTGGCCGATCCTTTCGCTCGATGGCATCAAAAATCCGTTCCTGCAGCATATTGGCCCCGTCGAGCGCGATTTCAATCGAACCTTGGGCAAGGCGAGCTATCAGGCCATCTGGTCCATCATCGCCGACGCCCCGGCCGGCTCGACCTTTATCGTCGATGCCTGGTTCGGCTTTCAGCCGAAGGCACAGCTCGAATCCTATCTTCGCGACACAGGGATCGGGAGTGTTGCCGAGCTCTGGTGCAAGGTACCCGGGAGCGTCGCCGGAGAACGTTATGCCGGCCGTCTCAAGGATCGGTTGCCCGGCCATCCCGGCGCCGAATATGTGCCGGAATTGGTTGCACTTGCCGATCGGGCCGAGCCCATGGGGTGCGGCGCGGTGATGACTATCGACCAGACGAAGGAGCCCGACATGGAAGCCATACTTGCCTGGGTTTCGCGAGTGTTGGATCGTCGGTGACAAAACGACTGCCCTGACGAGCGCAATGAGCTCGGACTAATCCTGCATCGCCGAGCGACACAATGTCTCCCGGCGGCTCACGATGTCGTGCTCAATCGAGAGTTGTCCAATAATATCAAATGGATACTTGAAATTCATTGCGGAAAAAAATTACTTGACGTGCGCAACTATCCCACTAATGATCGCTTTACCGGACAGGGGAGGTTCGGCTTCAAGAGGAGGAAAAAATTATGGAGCGCCGCTCATTTCTAAAGGCTTCGGCCGTGGCATCGCTTGCGACTGGCGTCGCGGCAGTTGCCGGCACCGTTAAAGCAGCAGACAAGAAGTTTACCATTGCCCTCATTCCGGGGCTGACCACCGATGCTTTCTACATCACCATGCGCAAGGGTGCCGAAGCCGCCGCCAAGGCAGTTGGCGCGACGCTCGTGTTTCAGGGCGGCCCCGACTTCAACCCGGTCACGCAGGTGCCGGTGCTTGATGCGGTGATTGCCAAGAAACCTGATTTCATTCTAATCGCACCCACAGACAAGGATCAGCTGATCCAGCCTCTGAAAAAGGCTGCCGACGCGGGCATCCCGATCATCACCGTCGATACGTTCATCGGCACCGGCGTCTACCAGACCGGCAATGGCGATGCGGATTTCCCGCTGGCTTACATCGCTTCCGATAATCTGCTCGGCGGTGCGATCGCTGCGCGCGCGCTTGCAAAGGCTGTCGGTGAAAAGGGCAAGGTCTACGTCTCCAACGTGAAGCCCGGCGTCTCCACAACGGACCAGCGCGAGCAGGGCTTCAAGGAAGAGATGAAGAAGTATCCGAACATCACCGTTCTAGATACGCAATACAATGACGACGATGCCAACAAGGCCGCGTCTCAGCTTCAGGCCGTCTATGCCCGCAACTCGGATCTCGATGGTGTCTTCGGCGCCAACCTGTTCTCCGCTCTTGGCGCTGCCAACGGCGTGCAGCAGGCCGGCCAGACGGGCAAGATCCGTGTGGTCGCCTTCGATGCACCGACATCGATCATCGACAACATCAACTCCGGCCTTGTCGATCTGGCGATTGCACAGCATCCGGCGGAAATCGGCTATTTCGGCGTGATGGCGGCCTATGCGCATCTGACCGGGAATTCGATCCCGACCGCGATCGGCACCGGCTTCACTGTTATCGACAAGTCGAATGTCGGTGACAAGAAAGTCGCGAAGTTCATCTACTCCGATTAATCGGATGCAGCCTGTGCCTCGCTGATGAGCGAGGCACACTTCCAACGATGATAGAGCTAACGGCGCCGCATTCGTTGCGCCATCAGGCTCCAGTTTGGACGGATCATGACAATTGACAATCTAGAGGTCCGCAAGGCGGATCAACATGTGGCGCCTCAGGCGGACCACGGCGATCAGGCAAAGACCATCCTTGGCCGTATCGCGCAATTGCGCGCCTGGCTTTTCCTTGCCGCGCTGATCGTAACTTTCGAGATCTGGGCGCAGATCGATTTCGGCGGCACATTTGTCGGCTCGAGCTTCAACTGGCAATCCGTTGCAATCTTCGCGGTGGCGCCGTTGCTGTTGGCGGTCGGGCAAACCTTCGTCATCATCTCAGGTGGCATCGATCTGTCGACCGGCTTCATCATGGGGCTTGCGGCCGTTGTCGCCGCGCATGTCGCCAGTATTTCCGGTCTCTACATGCCTCTTCCAATCGCGATGGTGCTCGGCATCCTCGTTGCCATGCTGGCTGCTGCCGTGCCGGGATTCATCAATGGTCTTTTGATCTCCCGCCTCAAGGTTCCGCCGTTCATCGGGACGCTCGGCATGTTCGGCGTTGCCCGCGGAACGGCCTTCCTGCTTGCCGGCGGAACGACGGTGCCGGTCAAGAATTCCTATTTCGCCGAGCTTGGCAACGGACGCTTCTTTGGGGTGCCTTATCTCGTCATCGTCACGCTCGTCTTCGTATTGATCATGCACTATCTCCTGAGCCAGACGCGTTTCGGCCAGCACAATTACGCGATCGGCGCCAATGCGCAGGCTGCACGCCGCGCCGGCATCAATATCAAGTCCCATCTGTTGCGGCTCTATATGTTGTCTGCCGTTTGCGCCGGTCTTGGCGGTGCGCTCTATGCGGCCCGCTTTACCGCCGGTGCGGCGCAGGCGGGCGAACCGCTGCTGCTCGATAGCGTGGCCGCCGTTGTCATCGGCGGAGCGAGCCTGTTCGGCGGCTCAGGAACGATCATCGGCACTGTCGCCGGAGCGCTTGTCATCGCCGTCATTCAATATGGCCTCGTCTTCATGAACGTCGAGCCGTTCTGGCAGTTCATCGCCGTCGGCGTCGTCATCATCATTTCGGTGCTCATCGACCAGGCGCAGCGCCGGTTCAGCGGAGCGAAACAGGATGAATAGCGCAACTCCCCTCCTCGAAGTCCGCAATCTTTCGCGTTATTTCGGTGCCGTGCGTGCGCTGGACGATTGCTCGCTTGTGGTCCGCCCCGGCGAAGTCGTCGCCCTCGCCGGTGACAACGGCGCCGGCAAAACCACGATGATCAAGGCGATTTCCGGTGTCTATCCGCCGACATCGGGCGAAATCCTGATCGAAGGCAAGCCCGTCACCTTTTCTTCGCCACAGGATGCGCGCGAAAAGGGAATAGAGACGATCTATCAGGACCTGGCTCTCGCCGACAATCTGACCATCGGTGCCAATATCTTCCTGGGCCGCGAGCCGATGAAGAAGCTGTTTGGCTTTCTGCCGGTTCTCGATCGCAAGGCGATGGCGGAAGCCGCGCGCAAGACGATGGCGGAGCTCGACTTCCATGTGAAGAGGCTCGACGCTCCGGTCAGCAACTTTTCGGGCGGCCAGCGTCAGGCCGTCGCCATCGGCCGTGCCGTCTATTGGAATGCCCGCATCCTGGTCATGGATGAACCGACGGCGGCGCTCGGCGTACCCGAGCAACGCAAGGTCGTGGCCCTGATCAAGTCGTTGAAGGCGCAGGGCCGCGGCGTCATCTTCATCTCGCACAATCTCCAGGATATTTTCGCAGTGTCGGATCGCATCGTCGTCCTGCGGCGCGGCATTGTGGCCGGCGAACGAAACATCGCCGACACCAACCACGAGGAAGTGGTCAAACTCATGATTGGTGGCTAACACCGCCGGCGATCCAAGGTCCTTTGAAACCAAAGCGGCGATAGCAGATCTGGCTGTCGCCGCTTTTCTTGCGTTTAGGTCCAGAGATGGGCAACGCGGCTCGCATGGCCTTTTCTCAACTCCGGCGATTTCGTCGTAATGAGATAGCAGTGTTCTTCAATCGATATGACTGTTGCAGCCCCTGTGCCGTGATATGCGTGATGCCTACCTATTCTGGCGGCAGAGATCGGCTGGAAGAGCGCAGCGGCGAAGATTGCGGCAAAGCGATCGCGTGTCTTGGAGGCAAGCAGGAATGAGCAAGGCGGGCAACATTGTATCCTTCACTGGAGCAGCCCCAACGGTGAGCGATATCGCCGCGATCGCCCGGCGCCACGCCCGGATCGAGATTTCACCGGAAGTCGAAGGAAAGATCGTCGCCGCCCGCGCTGTCGTGGAACGCTACCTGGCCGATGACAAGCCAGTCTATGGTTTGACGACTGCGCTGGGTGCCGGCGTCGACACCAGGCTTGGTTCGGACGATCTCGTCGCGTTCCAGATGCGTGTGCCACAGGCGCGCGCGGTCGGCGTCGGTGCAGCGCTGCCGCGCGACGTTGTGCGGGCGATGATGGCGGCGCGTGTCGCCGCCATGGCAGCTGGCGGTTCCGGCGTGTCGCTGCCGGTATTCTCAGGTTTGGTGGCGGCGCTCAATGCCGGCTTTCATCCTGTCGTACCGTCACTCGGGTCGATCGGCGCCGCCGATCTTGCACCGCTTGCGCATATGGGGCGGGCTTTGCTGGGGGATGGCGAGGCCGAAGTGGGCGGCACTGTAACGGCGGCGGCAGACGCGCTTGAAAAGGCAGGTTTGAAGCCGCTACCGATCGGGCCAAAGGACGGCCACGTTCTTGTGGTCGCAAACAGCCTGTCGGTCGGCAAGGCCTGTCTTTGCCTGGAAGATGCCGAGCGGCTCTTCGACTGGTCGCTCGCGGCAATCGCGCTGAATTTCGAGGCCTTCCGCGCCAACGTATCCGCTTTTGACGACCGCGCATTGGCGGCAAGACCGGCCTTCGGCCAGCGCGAGGCCGCAAGCAGGCTCCGCGATCTGCTTTCCGGAAGCTCGCTGCTGGCCGAGGGAGCAGCCCGGCGATTGCAGGACCCGCTGAGTTACCGTTGCACGCCGCAGGTCTGGGGCGCCCTTCACCACGCGATAGCCGAGGCGCGGGCGATAACGGAGATCGAAATCGCCAGCTCCGGCGACAATCCCGTCGTGCTCGCCGATGAAGGCCTCATTCTCTCGCACGGCAATTTCGACATGACGGCATTCGTGCTTGCCTGGGAACGCCTCGGCCAGGCGCTGGCGCATTGCGCGGCGGCGACCGCCTATCGCACCATGAAGATCATGTCGGCCGCCATGTCCGAACTGCCGCGGTTTCTCACGCCACTTGGCCAGAGCCGAAGTGGCTTTGCGACGGTGCAAAAAACCGTCTCGGCACTCGAAGCCGAGATACGACATTTCGCGGTGCCGATATCGCTTGCGCCCATTCCCGTTGCCGATGGTGTCGAGGATCAGGCATCGATGGCACCGAGCGTTCTGACGAAGACGGAGGCGATCATCGAGCGGCTACGTTATCTCGTTGCCATCGAGCTCGCAGCGTCGGCGCAGGCCGTCGAGCTTCGCGGCGTACAGGGCGAACTTGGCACGGGCACCGGGCAAGCCTATCGGTGGGTTCGCGCTCTCGTGCCGCCGCTCGAGGAGGACCGTGCGCAGGGGGTGGACTTCCAGAGACTGTCTGAATTCATAGGGAACACTTCCTGGAGCAGCGAGTCCGACCATCATTCATGACGAGATCGGGGACGGCTGGGCCGAAAGCCCATCGCCGTATTCGACCGAAACTTTCCGGCAGGCCGCATGTGGCCTGCACCCAACGAGAAACCGGCGTAGCCGGGACAGGCCTGGAGAATGGCAATGCAGGAAATCTGGATCGACTATCTGAACGCCCTTGATGCGAAGGCATTGGCACTTTCCAACGATGAAATTCTCGATGCGGTGACCAAGGCGCTCGATGCCCAGGGGCGCGGCGAGACGGTGATTGAGCCTCGCGTCCATCTTGTGCCCGAAAGCTCGGACAAGGGTCATTTCAATGTGTTGCGTGGCTATGTGAAACCATTGGATTATGCTGGCGTCAAGGTGGTCGGCGATTTCGTCGACAATTACAAGCAGGGCCTGCCCTCGGAACTGGCCGTGCTCAACCTGTTTGATCCCCACACCGGCGTACCGAAGGCAATTGTCGACGCGACTGCCATCACGGACATGCGCACCGGCGCCGTCACCGCCATCGGCGCCCGCCATCTTGCCCGCAAGGACAGCAAGATACTCGGCCATATCGGCGCGCGCGGCACATCCTATTGGAACGTCCGCCTGCTCGACCACATCTTCGATTTCGACGAAATCCGCGTACATTCGCGCCGCCCGGAAAGCCGCGATGCCTTCGCCGCACGGCTTGAGAAGGACCTCGGCAAGAAGATCATCGTCACCGACAATTGGGAAGACTGCCTCAAGGGTGCGGATATCATGATCGAGGCCAGCCGTCTGCCGGAGCCGACGCCGCTGTTCAAGACCGCCTGGGTCAAGAAAGGTGCCTTCGTCGTTCCCTATGGCACGATGAGCGCACTCGAATTCGACCTGACCGACATCATGGACAAGGTCGTGGTTGACGATTGGGGTCAATGCGGTCCCGGCCGTCCGTTCGGCGCTTTGCGCCGCCATGTCGACGAAGGCAAGGTGACGGCCGAAACACTGCACGCCGAGATCGGCCAGATTGTCTGCGGCGCCAGGCCCGGCCGCGAAAGCGACGACGAGACCATCCTCTTCTGGCATCGCGGGCTCAGCACCACGGACGTCGCGTTGGGCGCTGCCATGGTGGAGAAGGCCAGGCGGATGAATATCGGCCAACGCCTTCGTTTCGCGTGACCGCCATGACGACGCCCGCCATCGCCTGCTCACGAATGTACAATCTCAGCCCGAAAATATCGGGGCATTGGGATCGCCTCTTTCATTGGCTTTCCGGCCAATCGGGTGTGGATCTCGAGGTCATTCCCCATGCGGCGCCTGCGCCGCTGTCGGAGCTGTGGGCACGGCCGGACATGGGCGCGGTCTTCATGTGCGGCTTTCCGTTTTCTGGGTTGGCAGCCGATGAGCGTCCGGTGCCGTTGGCTGCACCCGTATCCCTAGCGGACTGGGCAAGCGGACAGCCAGTCTATGCAAGCCATATCGTTGCTGCGCGCGACAGGCCACTTGCTGAGGCTGATCTTTCGATGGTGCGCTGGGGCTGGACCGTGCGGGACTCACAGTCTGGCTACAATGCCCCCCGGGAGTTCGTTGCCGAGCTTGCGAACGGTTCCTCGGTGCACAAGACTGTCGGTCCGCTCCTCAATCCGCGCGGCGTGGTCGAGGCGATCCGTACGGGTGCGATCGATGTCGGCGCTATCGACGCCTATGCCTTTCAGCTGATGGAGATGCACGAGCCGGAGATAATCGCGCCGCTGCGTGTGGTCGGAACGACAAGGCCCGCACCCTTCCCGCTCCTCGTTGCGGCCAGAGGGCAGCCTGCCGAAATGATCACGGCGCTGAAGGGCGCTCTTTTGACCATGCATCAGGATCCTAGCGGACGCGATATCCTCGGTTCGCTTGGCCTGGCGGCCTTTGCCGAGCCAGATCTGGCTGCTTATGATCAACTTCCGGCCAGAGCGCAGGCTGTTGATCATGCTCTTGGAGGGGCATGGTAAGCCCGCCTCTTCCGCACGTCATAAAAACAATCCCCGCCCGGCAGCGCCGTGGCGGGGATTGTCATTTCAGATGCCCGGCTTCTTCAGGCCGGCAATTGGAAGGCCCAGTTGCCGATCAGCACGATGGCGAGGCCACCCAGAATGGCAACATAGGGCAGAATTCCGGCTTTCTTCACGCCGAGGTCCTGACCGACAAGGCCGAGATCATCCATGGCGCCTGCCGGGAACTTGCCGCCGTCGCGGACATAATGCCTGTAGGCGAAGACGGGCAGGATCAATGCAGCGAAGGCAAAACCGATCCAGAGCGCATTCGCATAGCCCCAGACCTTGGCACCGGCACCGAGGAAAAGCGCATTGACGAAGGCGAGGATGGTGTTGAGGCCGATGAGCCAGGTGGGCGCTTTCCAGGGGCGCTCGACATGACCGGAATCCATGCGGTGGATCCATCCCGAATTGAGGTTCAGGAAGTTGAAGATGATGTATCCGACATTGGAAACGGCGAGTACGAAGAAATAGCCGCTGGTGTCCGAAGCGATTGCGAGCAGGCAGAGGTTGAAGGCGAAGTCCGTCCACATCGCCCTGGTGGGCGCGCCATTCTCGTTCACATGGTCGAGATATTTCGGCAGCCAGCCGTCTTTCGAGCCCTGGTAGAGCGTGCGCGAAGAACCGGCCATGGCGGTCATGATCGCAAGGAATAGCGCCATGATCATCAGTATGACGAGCAGCTGCGTGACAATACGGCCGGCGCCGATCAGGCCACCGAGCGCTTCGCCAACGCCGGTGCCGTCGACGATGCCGGGCGCCAGCATGCCGGCATGGCCGAGTACGCCCTGGAACGCGAAGGGCACGAGGAAGAAGAAGACGCAGCAGGCAAGGCCGGAATAGAAGATTGCCTTGAACGTATCCGTCTTCGGGTTCTTGAGCTCACGGGTATAGCACACTGCGGTTTCGAAGCCGTAGGTCGACCATGCCGCGATATAGAGGCCGCCGAGGAAGAGCGTCCAGCCACCATTGCTCCAGGTGCCGTCCGTTCCGGCATAGGCCGCGGTGGGCGGTACCAGGCCGGTAACGTTGGAGGCGATGATCTGGCCGCTGACGATCGGATAGAGACCGATGATGAGCAGTGGCACGAGAACGATGATCGCCAGCCACTTCTGCACGCTCGCCGTCTCGGAGATACCGCGATGCTGGATCGCGAAGATGATCAGCATCAGGATACCGCCGATGAAGAAGGTGGCATTGATATTGGCGGTAGCGAGGAAGGGAATGTTGAAGCTGATGACCGACCAGTTGCGGATAGCGGGCGTTAGTGCTGCCACGCCATCGGCACTGAGCAATGCCGTCACGGCATCTTGCGGCGATGTGCCGGCGTGAGCTGCGATATATTCGGCAACCCGGGGGCTATCGGCCGCAATGGACGTTGCATGCGCGCTGATCCAGCTGAGCACGGCCTGCGAATCCGCGGCGGGAATCGGGTAGAAGGCATTAAGGATATAGCCGGCGGCGATGGCGCAGCCGAGCGATAGCACCGGCGACCAGGCAAACCAGTTGCACCAGACCGAAAGCGGCGCGATGAACTTCGAATAGCGTAACCAGGCGGTCGCACCGTAAACCGAGGCGCCGCCCGACTTGTTGGCAAACATGCCGGCGATTTCAGCGTAGGTGAACGACTGTAGAAACCCCATGATCATCGAGATGATCCAGACGACGAAGGCGAGCTTGCCTGTCGTACCGGCGATACCGCCGATGGAGAAGAGAACAAGCGGCGGCACGCCCGCAGCCACCCAGAACGCGCCCTTCCAATCAAGCGCGCGTATAAGCTTACCTTCCGTGCCGGCGGAAACGCCGGCCTCCACAACATCTGTCATCAGTGAAATTCCCCATCTTTGTTCCGGACGTATCTCTCGTACGTCTCCCTGAACGTGCCTCCCATGGCATTCCAGGCTTGCTGGAGGTTTTCGCGAGCCGCGTCTATGCGCGGATTTCCAGTGGCAAGCCCTTTATGCATAGTGAAGATATTTTCTTTTTAGTCAACATCACTTTACTTTCCCACGGCATTTTGTCAGCATGAATCCGGTGCCTTGACGCACCCCGTTTTCCCGAGAGGGCCATATGCGAGAACTCCATCCGTCGATCGCCGGAGTGCGGCCTGCTTCGGCGAGTATTGTCCGTTATCCGGGCATCCCTGCATTGCCGCACGATACGGAACGCTATCGCTGCAAGGGCGGCGGAACGCTCGTTTTGCGTGTCGAGGCGGGTGACAAGGTCATGCTCACCGACAGCGAAGGCGGCCAGGTTTGCGAACTCTCTTTTCTCGATGAGAAAGGTCGGTTTCAATCCGCCGGATTGGGGACCGCCTTCACCAGTGCCGCGGAAGGACTGAAGTCCATTCTGTCCTCCGATGAGGAGAGCGCGTCGCGTGTGCGCACCGCGCTGCAGCGACGCGGCGCCGATCTCGCCTCGGCCGGCGCGCTCAGAATCTTCGGCGAAACTTCATCGCCCGGCAGCGCGGCTGAATTCACAATCGCTCTCAAGGGCCTGTTGATCGTCTGCGCTCCGGGCGCGGCCATGTCGCCGGAAGCACAGGATACGGCGACACCGATAGAAGTCCGGATACGGCGCACCGCGATCATCCGCGACTATGCTTCCGCCCTGCCCGAACCGCTAGCCGACCCCATCGAGGATATCCGCATCAAGGCGGCCACGGCGTCAGCCTATTTCGTGCGTGCCGGCGAATTCATCCAGATCATCGATGTCTATGGTCGGCAATGCACCGACTTCCAGGCCTTCTCTGCCCGCAAGGTGGACAAGGGGCTTGATCTTGCGCTTGATTCCACCGTCACGCGCACCCTGCTCAGCCGCAGCTATCCCACCCCTGGCCTGCCTTCCAAAGCCTTCGATCGGGATTTCGAGCCGCTGGTGGAAATCGTCCAGGACACGGTCGGCCGCCACGATGCTTTCGCCACGGCCTGCAATTCGCGCTATTACGACGATATGGGCTATCCGGGCCATGTGAATTGCACGGACAATTTCAATGCGGCGCTCGCACCCTACGGCGTCCCCGCGCGCAAGGGCTGGGAAGCGCTGAACTACTTCTACAACACCAATATCGACCACAATAATCAGCTCTATCTCGACGAACCCTGGTCGCGGCCGGGGGACTATGTGCTGATGCGGGCGCTGACCGACCTTGTCTGCGTCTCCTCATCCTGTCCCGACGATATCGACGCAGCCAATGGCTGGGACCCGACCGACATTCACGTCCGCACCTTTTCCGGCAAAGAGAAATTCACAAGAGCGGTAGCCTATCGCATGACCCCTGACGCTGACGCCGAACTCACGCGGGAAACCGCATTCCACCCCCGCCTCTCCGCATTGACGCGGGATTACACCGAATATCGCGGCTTCTGGCTGCCGAACCGCTTCTCTTCGGAGGGACCGGTGGAGGAATATTGGGCCTGCCGCGAAAGGGCCGTGGTCATCGACCTCTCGCCGCTGCGCAAATTCGAGGTGACGGGACCGGATGCGGAAGAACTGCTGCAATATTGCCTGACCCGCGATGTCCGCAAGCTGTCGACCGGCCAGGTCGTCTATTCCGCCATGTGCTACGAAAATGGCGGCATGATCGACGATGGGACGCTCTTCCGCCTCGGCGACAAGAATTTCCGCTGGATCGGCGGCGATGACTACAGCGGTATCTGGTTGCGCGAGCAGGCGGAGAAGAAAGGCTTCAAGGCCTGGGTCCGCTCCTCCACGGACCAGATGCACAATATCGCGCTGCAGGGTCCGAAAAGCCGCGACATCCTGAAGGAGATCATCTGGACGGCGCCGCGCCAGCCGACGATCGGCGAGCTCGAATGGTTCCGTTTCGCAGTGGGCCGCATCGGCCATTTCGAAGGTGCTCCGGTCGTTGTCTCACGCACCGGCTATACAGGCGAACTCGGCTATGAAATCTTCTGCCATCCGAAGGATGCCGCAACTGTCTTTGATGCCGTCTGGAAAGCCGGCGAGCCCTATGGCTTGAAACCCATGGGTCTGGAAGCGCTCGACATGGTGCGCATCGAGGCGGGCCTGATCTTCGCCCATCATGAATTCACCGACCAGACCGATCCTTTCGAGGCCGGTATCGGCTTCACCGTGCCGTTGAAGTCCAAACAGGATGATTTTATTGGCCGTGAAGCGCTGATCCGGCGAAAGGAAAACCCGCGTCATCTGATGGTTGGGCTCGATATCGAGGCCAATGAAGCGGTGGGCCATGGCGACTGTATCCATATCGGCCGCGCCCAGGTCGGCGTGATCACCAGCGCGACCCGTTCGCCGATCCTCGGCAAGACGATCGCGCTTGCCCGCGTCGATGTCCTGCATGCCGGTGTCGGCACCAACGTTGAGATCGGCAAGCTAGACGGCCATCAGAAGCGCCTGCCGGCCGTAATCGTGCCGCTGTCTCACTACGATCCGCAGAAGACGCGACCGCGCTCCTAAAGTCTTCCGGCGCACACCCACCCCACGCGTTGTCGTTCCGTTCATTGACGGCGGCGGACGATGACCGATTCTCAGCGCAAATGAGTTTGTCGCGCGGCATGCCGCGGTTCTCGAACACCGATATTCCGTTCTGTCTGTGATGTTCCGCACATATCGTTGAGGCGGCGACCTCCATTATGTGGCTGTCTCAAGCGAGGAGGACACTCACACCCTTCGCGCAGGACATGGATAGGATATTCAACAGGAGGAGCTGAAAATGGCAGTCGTCAACATACCACCAGATGGGCAGATCTATGCGCTGGGAAGAGTGCCCGGAACTTTGCACGTCTATAATCGTGGTCCAAATGCTTCGACGTACAATCTGACGATAATCAACGTCAACAATTGGCAGAATGTCCATCTTCAAACGGGACACACAAATTCCTACGCCGCCAATGGCAATGCAACCTACATTCAGAACCTGAATGGCAGTGGAACGCTGCAGTGCCTGTGGGTCGCGTTGGCGGACGAACTTACTCCCGAGCAGGCGGGTCTGGAGCAGGCGAAGAGCATGCCAGGTGTTTCAGGTCATCATAAGTAGCGTCTGACCACGTCGACTGGGCGTGGCCGTGATTTTCGAACCATGAGCCACCTCCGCCCGTCCTCCTTGAAGGTCATCGCAAAGCAACCCGGCTCTGCCGGGGAGCTGCGACCAGACTCCTTCACTCATGCATTATTGCAAGTTGAGTTGCACCGAAATTGCGGATGGACCGCCTAATCCGCTTTCCGCTGCGCATTGGAGATCGCTCGTGCCGCCTCTTCGGAAGAGTTGGCAAGCGTGCGCATCTCCGCCGCCAGTACCGCGAAGCCCGAGCCAGCCGTTCCGGCTCTCGCCGCCTCGATACCGGCATTGACCGCGAGCAATTTCAGATAACGCAGCGACTGCAGGATTTCGTTGGTCTTGGAGGCCGTGACCCGCATGCCCGAGGTCTGTTCGTCGATGCGCTGGTAGAGCGACTCGATGTTGATGATGCTACCCTCAAGATAGAGCAGTTCTCCTGTCTCGTCCCATACGCCGCCGCCCGTCTCCGTCACCCAGACGAGGTGGCCGTCGCGATGGCGGATGCGATATTCCATCGTCCAGTCGGTGCGGCCTTCAAGCGCCCTGCCGACAACTTCGTCCATGAGTGGAACATCCTCCTCGAACATGATCGACGTGAAGGTGCGCGTGCGATTGCCGACGATCTCATCGACAGGATAACCGAAGATGCGTTCGACGCCGTCGGTCATCTCTAGCATCGTATAATTCTCGTCAGCACGACAACGATAGAGAAAGCCGCTCATGCGGCTCAGTACGCTGCTTTGAAAATCCATGAAGGCGGTATCCGAAGAAAAAGTTGCTGATCAAATTGCTTCGTCTCAACTCAAACAGGCCAGCAGGGGCTGGCTTCAGCCTCCCCTGCCGGCTTACGCAAAAATTTGCTCCCGTATCAGTTGCGCAGATATTCCTCCATCGAGTCATCAAGCGCTTCCACCCATGGCGTATGATGTTTCGGCGACATGTTGCCGGTCATCAGAGAGCGATAGGCATGGTCACGGAAGCCCATGATGTTTTCGGCCTTGTGGTGTTCCCACTCCATGAACGTCTTGTTCGTGCCTTCGATATCGAAGCTCGGATAGTCGGTCTCGGCGAGCAGTTCCTTCACATAGTCGCCCTGGTACCAGATCATCTGCTCGGCATCCTCAAGCGTTTCCTCGCGGGCGCGCCACTTGTCGAAGTTTGCCTGCAACTCCTCTTCCGGCGGCAGCTTGATGCGGCCCATCATGACGTCGCGTGCCCACCAGGCCTGAACGTCGAACATGTTGAAGGTGTAGAACTGATCCTGCATGCCGATGTAGAAGAGCTGCGGATTGCTGTCGAAGACAACACCCTTGTAGAGATGATCGGCCCAAAGGCGGTTTGCGGTCTTCAGCCGAAGCTCGTCCGGCAGGAATGGGAAATGATGCTGGTAGCCGGTGCAGAGGATCAGCGCATCGACCTCCTTGGATGAGCCGTCGAGGAAGTGCGCGGTCTTGTTTTCCAGCCGGGTGAGCAGCGGCCGCTCTTCGAAATTCGATGGCCATTTAAAGCCCATTGGCTTGGAGCGATAGCTTGTCGTCACCGATTTCGCGCCGTATTTCCAGCATTGCGAACCGATATCTTCGGCCGAATAGCTGCGGCCGACGAGCAAGACATCCTTACCCTTGAATTCCAGTGCGTCGCGGAAATCATGGGCGTGCAGGACGCGGCCATTAAAGGTTTTTACCCCTTCGAAATAGGGAACGTTCGGCGTCGAGAAGTGGCCGCTCGCGATCACGACATAATCGAACTCCTCATCATACATACGGTCCTGGGCGCGGTCATGCGCCGTCACGGTGAATTTCTTCGTTTCCTCGTCGAACCGCACCATGCGCACCGGCGTGCTGAAACGAACCCACTTGCGCACATCAGCCTTGTCGACACGACCCTTGATATAATCCCACAGCACGGCGCGTGGCGGATAGGATGCGATCGGTTTGCCAAAATGCTCCTCGAATGAATAGTCAGCAAATTCAAGGCATTCTTTCGGTCCGTTCGACCAGAGGTATCGATACATGCTGCCGTGGACAGGCTCGCCATATTCGTCGAGGCCGGTGCGCCAGGTGTAGTTCCAAAGCCCGCCCCAATCGGACTGCTTCTCGTAGCAGACCACTTCCGGAATCTCGGCACCCTTTTGCGCTGCCGATTGGAAGGCCCGCAACTGAGCCAGTCCCGAGGGCCCGGCACCGATAACGGCAACTCTTGTCATGAAGCATTCCCCTTCTCGATTGTATCGAAGTTCTTATCGTATGCGGTCGTCTTGGCGCGTCGCCTGCGTCAATCCGGGAAGGTGCCGGCGCTGGTCGGCGCGCCGTCGTCATAGGCCGAAAGCCAGTCGATGGTGGTCTGGCGGAAACGCGTCAGGCCCTTATAGTCAATGAGCTCCGGCGGCAGGGTGCGCAGCACGCGCGGAAAGCGGCGCGCCCATTTCGACACGGTCACCAGCTCGTCCATGTTCATCAGATAGCAGCGGATAACGAAGAGGATGGCGTTCGAGCGCGGCAGACGCCACAGGCTCTGCAATTCCACGCGCAGGTGCACCTTTTCGCCGACATTGTCAGGCGTCACCGTGGTGCGGTCCGGACCCCATTTCGGATAGTTTTCAGGGCTGGTGTCGAGACGTGGATTGATCGTCATCGTCCAATTGAAACGGCGTGTCGGCTTACCCTGCTGCAGGTTTAAAAGGAACTTCAACGCACGGTCGAAGACGCCGATCTGGTGTGCGAGCGGCACCGGGCCGTGCCATTCCATGAAATTCATGCCGATGTCGAAGTCGAGCGACCAATCGGCCTGGGTCGTCACCATGCCGGCATCCATCCAGAGATTGCCGTCGCGCTGGTCGACGATGCAGAAATCGCCCTGCGCCTGCCGGGTGATGTATTCGAAGGGCTCGTAAGGCAGCGTCGATGCGTCGCCGAAGGTAAAGGTGTCGTCGATCCCGAGCGGCCGGTTGATCCAGCGCCATTGATCGCCGTTCCTGGTGAGCGTGAAGTGCTCGGGATAGCCGGCTGCCTGCTCTTCCATCAGCAGTTCCAGCGTATCCCATTGCGCGGACATCATGTGCGGCAGCGCCTGATAGCGCAGCGGATCTTCCTTCAATACCAGCGCCCGGTCGCGCATCTCGGCGACATAATGCTCGTCGACGTCGATCAGGCTTTCGTAGACGGTGTTCTTCTGCCCCTTCACATGCGGTTCCATATTGACGGAATACATGTATTCGTCGCGATCGAAGGGAAACGGAAAGCGCCGGATGTTTTCCGGACTGTTGCGATAGCTGAAATCGTCCCGGAACGTTTCGTGCTTGAAAGCGATTGCCATGTCCGTTCTCCTGGGTATCGGCGGGATGCCTAAAGGTCGAGATGCAGCGCGCTTCCCTCGAAACGGGAAACGCAGATCATCACCTTTCGGCCGGAAGCCTTTTCTTCGTCGGTCAGATAGACGTCATTGTGCAGAAGCTTGCCGTCGCAGGCGGCAACGCTAGTCTCGCATTGTCCGCAGGCGCCACCGCGACAGAGGAATGGCGCGTCGACGCCGGCGGCTTCGATCGCCTCCAGCATGCTTTCGTGATGGCCGACATGAACGGTCTTGCCGGAGCGTGTCAGCTCGATCGAAAAAGGCTTGCCCGGCTGCGAGGACAGGAAGCGTTCGGAATGCAGGTTTTGTTCCGGCCAGCCGGCCTCGATGCCCGTTTTCAGCACACCGTCGATCATGCCCGACGGGCCGCAGACATAGAGATGCGTGCCGAGCGGCTGGCTTTCGAGCAGACGTGCCACAGGGATGAAATTGCGGTCGGAATCGCAATAGATCTTCACCCGTTGCGAGCCATATTGCTCGACAAGCTCGCGGCAATAGGCGCCCCGGTCCAGCGAGCGAACGGCATAATGCAGCTCGAAATTGGCACCTTCGCGGGAAAATTGCTGCATCATCGCGATGAAAGGCGTGATGCCGATGCCGCCGGCGATCAGCAGGTGCTTGCGGCCACGCCAATCCGGCTGGAACAGATTGACGGGATAGCTGACCTTGAGTTCGTCACCTTCGCTTACCTTCTCATGCATGAAGGCGGAGCCGCCGCGTGAATCCTCTACGCGCAGCACGCTGATCTCATAGGCCGAACAATCATGCGGCGGCGACATCAGCGAATAGGCATTGCGGCGCATATGCCCTTCATCGTTCATCGAAACGATGACATGCGCGCCGCCGGAGAAATATGGCATGGGTTTGCCGTCGAGACGTTCGAAGCGAAACCGCTTGATGCGCTCGGCGATGGGAGTGACCTTCGCAACGCGGACCGGGATTTCCGTACCACCGCTCATAGGAACAACTCCTCTGGATCAGGCGCGCTGCCGGGCTCTTCCGCATCGATATTGACGCCCTGGAAGGCGCCGAGGCGGCGCGAATAGTGATCGCGCACCAGAAGCGGAAGCCCGCAATGGCTGCAGCTGAACGGACTGTGGGTGACATCCTCGGTGATGCCCTTGCAATGAACGCATTGAACGCGGCGCGCCAGCGAGCCGCGATGCTCCGAGATGATCGAGGCATGATCCATGCCGTAATCGAGCGCCACCATCATCGCCTGGCCGATGAAGCCTTCGGTGCCGGAAATATAGAGGCGCGTGCCCATATGCGCCGTCGACAACGACCCTTTCAGACGAAAGAGCAGCGTTGCAATGGTCGGCGCGGTGAAGAACATGTCGGCGCCGAGCCCGCGCAGGGTCTCGTCATGGCCTTTACCCTGAGAGCCGCGCGCAACGTAAAGAATTTCGCTGCGCGACAAGATCGTTTCGTCAAGCGTAGGCCTGTTATCGAGAAGGGCGTTGGCGCCCTCCCCTTCGAGAACGAAGAGGTGCCGGCGGGCATGCGGCTGGATTGCGAGACCACGGTAAACCGGTCGGCTCTTGATGCCTTCGACAAGCATGAGCGCCTCCTTAGCCGATGGCCGTCCTCTTCTTCTTTTCCGGATCGTCGAAAGGCAGCGTATGCGCGATGGCGCTTGCCTTCAAGCTCTTGCCACGCACTTCAAGCTTTGTGCCCTGTACCGCCTTGTCGACGTCGAGACGAGCGATTGCCATCGATTTCTTTGTCAGCGCAGAATAGCAGGGGCAGGTGATGACACCGACCTTCTTGCCATCGGCAAAGACTTCGTCGCCGAGATCGGCCGGGCCGTCGGCATCGATCAGCATGCCGAAAATCTTGAAGCGCTCCTTGCCCTTGAGGCGGGCATGTTCCTCGGCGCCTCTGAAGCCGGTCTTGCCGGGGCTGACGGTAAAGTCGAGGCCGAGTTCCCAGAGGCTGTCGCCGGGTGGCTGATCGGCGAAAGGATACATCTGCGAGTTATCATAGGGGTAGAAGAGCAGATAGCTTTCGACGCGCAGCATGTCGAGGACGCTGAAGCAGCAGGGAATGATCCCCATCTCCTTGCCCTCAGCGACGATACGATCCCAGACCATCGGGGCATCCTGGCCGCGTACGAAGATTTCATAGCCGCGCTCACCGGTATAGCCGGTGCGCGAGATCATCACAGGGGCGCCGAATAGCGTCGTCTGCATGTGATGGAAATATTTGAGATCGCGGATCCCAGGCACGTATTTGGCGAGATAATCGACGGCGACCGGGCCTTGCAATGAGAGGTCGTGTAGATCGTCGTCGAATAGGACGGCACAGTTGCGGCCGGCTGCCTGCTTGACGAGTTCCTCGTGGCCAGAGCCAGAACCATGCACCAGCATCCAGGAATTCGGGCCGGTACGGTAGACGATGCAGTCGTCGGTGAAGTAGCCGCGATCATTCAGCATCGCGGCGTAGACCGAGCGGCCGGGATAGATCTTCGACATGTCACGGGTGGTGATATGGTCGAGCACGGCGATGGCGTGCGGGCCGACCAGATGCACCTTCTTGAGGCCGGAAACGTCCATCAGCCCGGCCTTGGTACGGATCGCGACATGTTCGTCCGACATGTCCTTCTCGTAGGTCCAGGCGGTTCCCATGCCGCTCCAGTCTTCGAGTTTTGATCCGAGAGCACGGTGCCGGTCCGCCAAGGCGGAGAAACGCCATGATAATGCCATTTCGTTCCCTCATTTTCTTCTATGGAATAATTATTTCCTGACTATAGTCGTCTTTCATGCCTTGGCAAGCCGATCCGAGTGGTTTTTTGTCATCGCCCGGACGGCATTTTGTTCAAAACTTCGGCGGCTTCCGACCGGCAGTGCGATGAGCTGCAATGACGGTATTGGCCATCAGCATGGCGATCGTCATCGGCCCGACACCGCCCGGAACCGGCGTGATGGCAGCGGCGACATCGGAGGCCTCCGCATAGGCGACATCGCCCACCAGCCGGCTCTTGCCCTCGCCCCGCTCCGGTGCAGCAATGCGGTTGATGCCGACATCGATGACCGTCGCGCCAGGCTTGATCCAGTCGGCCTTGACCATCTCCGGACGACCCACAGCCGCCACTAAGATGTCTGCGCCGCGCGAGACCGAGGCCAGATCCTTCGTCCGCGAATGCGCGGTCGTGACCGTCGCATTGGCATTGAGCAGCAATTGCGCCATCGGCTTGCCGAACAGGTTGGAACGGCCGATGACCACGGCATTGAGACCCGACAGGTCGTCGCCATGGATACGGCGCACCAGAAGCATGGCGCCGGCCGGCGTGCAGGAGATCAGCCCGGTCTCGAGATCGCCGGTTGCCAGCTTGCCGGCATTGACCACATGCAGGCCATCGACATCCTTGTGCGGCCGGATCGACTGGATGATCGGATCGGAATCGAGATGTTTCGGCAGCGGCAGCTGCACCAGAATGCCGTGGATGGACGGATCTTCGTTCAGCGATGCCACAAGCTGTGCCAGCGTTTCCTGCGTCGTTTCCGCCGGCAGCGTGTGCTGCACCGACTTGAAGCCGCATTCCTTGGCCATCTTGCTCTTGGAGTTCACATAGGCATGGCTGGCCGGATCGTCGCCGACGATGACGACCGCAAGCCCGGTCTTCACGCCGGTCTCCGCCTCAAGCCCTGCCGCCGCCACCTTCACAGCCTCGATCACCGAAGCCGCTGCAACCTTGCCGTCGATCACTGTCGCGCGAGCCATGGCTCAGCCCATCCGCTCGGACGCGTAGGAGCCGGGGCTTGCCGGGAAGACGACGGTGCGGTTGCCGTTGATGAAATTGCGGTGATGGATATGCGCATGGATGGCGCGCGCCAGCACCTGGCTCTCGACGTCACGGCCGATCGAGACGTAATCCTCAGCCGATTGCGCATGCGTGATGCGCGCCGTGTCCTGCTCGATGATCGGACCTTCGTCGAGATCGGCGGTGACATAATGCGCCGTCGCCCCGATCAGCTTCACGCCGCGCTCATAGGCCTGCTTGTAGGGGTTGGCGCCCTTGAAGGATGGCAGAAAGGAATGGTGGATGTTGATGATGCGGCCCGACATCTTCTGGCACATCGAATCCGACAGGATCTGCATGTAGCGGGCAAGCACGATCAGCTCGGTGCCGGTCTGCTCGACCACGTCCATGATCCGAGCTTCCGCCTCCGGCTTGTTGGCCTTGGTTACCGGAATATGGTGGAACGGGATGTCGTGATTGACGACGACCTTCTGATAGTCGAAATGATTGGAGATGACGCCGACGATGTCTATCGGCAGCGCGCCGATCTTCCAGCGGTAGAGAAGGTCGTTCAGGCAATGGCCGAAGCGCGAGACCATCAGCAGCACCTTCATGCGCTTCTTGGCATCGTGGAACTCTGAAGCCATGTCGAACTTGGTGGCGATCGGCTTGAAGCCTTCGACCAGCGCTGGTTCACCGATGCCCTCCTCGGAGATGAAGGAGACGCGCATGAAGAACATGCCGGTATCGAGATCGTCGAACTGGCTGGAATCGACGATGTTGCAGCCCTGGTCGGCCAGATAGTTCGATATCGCCGCCACGATCCCGCGTGTCGACTTGCACGCAACTGTCAGTACATAGCTCTTCATGATGATCTTCCTCCGCCGTCTTAGGCCAAAGCTGCGCCGCGCCGGAGCATGAAACTCCGGCACACGCGCTTATCCGGGCAATCGTCCGCTACCGCACTCAGATATCGAGCGTGCTGTCGCGCTCCCACTGCGTGAAGTGCGAGCAGTAGGCGTTCCATTCCTGATGCTTGAGCTTCAGGTAGGCGGCGGAGAATTCCGAGCCGATGGCCTCCTTCAGGCCCTCGTCCTCGTCATAGGCCCGCAGCGCATCGAGCAGGTTGAGCGGCAGGCGCGGTGCATTCTTCACCAGATGCCCTTGCGCATACATGTCGATATCGTGATGCGGACCGGGATCGGCCTTGTTGCGCAAGCCGTCGAGGCCGGCAGCGATGATGATCGCCTGGAGCAGATAGGGATTGACCGCACCGTCAGGCAAGCGCAACTCGAAGCGGCCAGGGCCCGGCACGCGCACCATGTGAGTGCGGTTGTTGCCGGTCCAGGTTACCGTGTTCGGCGACCAGGTGGCGCCCGACGTCGTGCGCGGCGCATTGATGCGCTTGTAGGAATTCACCGTCGGATTGGTGATCGCCGCCAGCGATGAAGCGTGCTTCATGATGCCGCCGAGGAAGTGCCTGCCTTCGGCCGAAAGACCGAATTCGGCTTCCCTGTCAGCAAAGACATTGGTCCTGCCGTCATTGCTCCAGACGGAGATATGGCAATGGCAGCCATTGCCCGTCAGACCCTTGAAGGGTTTCGGCATGAAGGTCGCGCGCAAGCCATGCTTCTCGGCAATGGACTTGACCATGAACTTGAAGAAGGAATGCTTGTCTGCCGTCTGAAGAGCGTCGTCAAACTCCCAGTTCATTTCGAACTGGCCATTCGCGTCCTCGTGGTCGTTCTGGTAGGCGCCCCAGCCGAGTTCAAGCATGTAATCACAGATCTCGGCGATGACATCGTAGCGGCGCATCACGGCCTGCTGATCGTAGCAGGGCTTTTCGGCCGTGTCGTATTCATCCGAAATCTTGCCGCCATCGGCGGTAATCAGGAAAAACTCGGCTTCTACGCCGGTCTTGACCCGCTTGCCTTCCGCTTCGGCCTGTTTGACCAGCTTCTTCAGCACGTTGCGAGGCGCCTGGGCGACGATCTCGCCATCCATCATCAAATCGGCGGCAACCCAGGCAACCTCTTTCTTCCATGGGAGCTGGATGACAGAGGATGGGTCCGGCACGGCAAAGAGGTCGGGATGGGCAGGCGTCATGTCGAGCCAGGTGGCAAAACCGGCAAAGCCCGCGCCATCCTCCTGCATTCCGGCAATCGCCTGGGCCGGCACCAGCTTGGCGCGCTGACCGGAAAAAAGATCGGTGTAGCTGATCATGAAATATTTGATGCCTTTGTCTTTCGCAAAAGCAGCAAGATCCAGTGTCATTCTCGTTCCCCTTTGGATTTCTTCGAGACACTTCGATGTATGCATGCAGCCGCCGGGCTCTTCGGCCCGATCGGAAAAAGTCAGATGATTAGTAGCCTCCCTTGCCCGGATACCAGTTGGTGCCGGCAAGCGGGATCTGTGCCATGGCTGCGGCCTCCATCGTCAGCGCGCACAGGTCCTCCGGTTCGAGATTATGCAGATGATTCTTGCCGCAAGCACGCGCAATCGTCTGTGCTTCGAGCGTCATCACCTTGAGATAGTTGGCGAGGCGTCGACCGGCTGCAACCGGGTCGAGCCGCGCGGCAAGTTCCGGGTCCTGCGTCGTAATGCCGGCAGGGTCCTTGCCCTCGTGCCAGTCATCATAGGCGCCGGCCGTCGTGCCGAGCTTTTGATACTCTTCCTCCCAGCGCGGATCGTTGTCGCCGAGCGCAACAAGCGCCGCCGTGCCGATGGCAACGGCATCGGCACCCAGCGCCAGCGCCTTAGCAACGTCAGCGCCGGAGCGAATGCCGCCGGAGATGATTAGCTGCACCTTTCGGTGCATGCCCAGATCTTGCAGCGCCTGAACGGCGGGACGGATGCAGGCGAGAGTCGGCATGCCGACATTTTCGATGAAGACGTCCTGGGTCGCGGCCGTGCCGCCCTGCATGCCGTCGAGCACGACAACGTCCGCGCCGGCTTTTACCGCGAGGGCCGTATCGTAATAGGGACGCGCGCCGCCGACTTTGACGTAGATCGGCTTTTCCCAGTCGGTGATTTCGCGCAGTTCCATGATCTTGATTTCAAGATCGTCCGGCCCAGTCCAGTCCGGATGGCGGCAGGCCGAGCGCTGGTCGATGCCTTTCGGCAGGTTGCGCATGTGGGCGACGCGATCGGAAATCTTCTGGCCGAGCAGCATGCCGCCGCCGCCCGGTTTGGCACCCTGCCCCACGACGACTTCGATCGCATCCGCGCGACGCAGATCCTTCGGGTTCATGCCATAGCGCGAGGGGAGATACTGATAGACCAGGGTCTGCGAATGGCCGCGCTCCTCGTCGGTCATGCCGCCATCACCGGTGGTGGTGGACGTGCCCGCAATCGTGGCACCGCGGCCGAGCGCTTCCTTGGCATTACCCGACAGGGCGCCGAAGCTCATGCCGGCGATGGTGATCGGGGTCTTGAGCGTGATGGGCTTCTTGGCAAAGCGGCTGCCGAGAACGACTGTTGTGTCGCACTTCTCGCGATAGCCTTCGAGCGGATAGCGCGAGATCGACGCGCCGAGGAAGAGAAGATCGTCGAAATGCGGCACCTTGCGCTTGGTACCGGCGCCACGGATATCGTAGATCCCCGTTGCTGCCGCCCGGCGGATTTCCGCCAGCGTATGATTGTCGAAGGTTGCGGATTTGCGGGGCGGCGTCAGCGGGTTGTGATAGCTCATGATGTCCCTTTCGCCTCAGTACGCGTCGGCATTGTCGATATTGAAATTGTAGAGCTTACGCGCCGATCCGTAACGCTTGAACTCTTCCGGCCTGACATCCTTGACGCCAGCCTTTTCGAGAAGTTCGGAGAGCTTGGCGATATGCTCCGGGCGCATCTCCTTCTCGATGCAATCCGAACCCAGGCTCTGCACCGAGCCGCGAACGAAGAGCTTTGCCTCATAAAGGCTGTCGCCCAAGGCATCGCCGGCATCGCCAAGCACGACCAGATGACCTGATTGCCCCATGAAGGCGGACATGTGGCCGATATTGCCGTGCACGACGATATCGATGCCCTTCATCGAGATGCCGCAACGCGAAGCGGCATTTCCCTTGATGACCAGAAGGCCGCCCTGCCCTGTTGCTCCGGCATACTGGCTGGCATCGCCCTCGATGACGACGGTGCCCGACATCATGTTTTCCGCGACACCCGGTCCTGCCGAACCATGCACGGTGACCGTGCCGCCGTCGTTCATGCCAGCACAATAATAGCCGACCGATCCTCTGATATCGACGGTGACTGGTGTGTCGATGCCGACGGCAACGGCATGATGGCCGCGCGGATTGACCACTTCGAAGGCGTTATCATTGGCGCCGGCCGAGAGGCTGTGAAGTATGCTGTTAAATTCGCGCAGCGAAGTAACGGATAGATCGAAAACTGGCATGAAAGAACTTTCTCGATAGCACCAGGACTGAACTAGGCGGCCTTTTCGTGATCCCAGAAATAGACGGTGGCCGGCTCCGGCTCCCAGATGCGGGCATCTTCGATACCCGGCAGGCTGACAAGCGCGCGGTACTCGGAGCCGAAGGCGACATATTGATCGGTTTCGGCCATGACGGCCGGTTTGCAGGCGATGGGATCGCGAACGACGCCGAAGCCTGACTTCGTGCCGACGACGAAGGTGAAGAAGCCATCGAGATCGCTGAGCGCGCCGGTCAAAGCTTCACCGAGGTCCTTGCCCTTGGCCATTTCGGCCGTCAGATAGGCGGCAGCGACTTCTGAGTCATTCTGAGTTTCGAAGGTCATGCCTTCCCGCACGAGCTCACGGCGGAGATTATTGTGGTTCGACAGGGAGCCGTTATGGACCAAGCATTGATCGGAGCCGGTCGAGAATGGGTGGGCGCCAAGCGTGGTGACGGCCGATTCTGTTGCCATGCGGGTGTGGCCGATGCCATGCGTTCCGGACATGGAGGTGACGCCGAAACGCGAGATGACGTCCTTCGGAAGGCCCGTTTCCTTGTAGATCTCGATAGCATCACCGCTGCTCATGACACGGATGTCGGGCCGCAGTGACGTAATCGCCGTCCTGCCCTCATCCAGCTTGTCGCTGGCGAGCGTGATGACGGCATGCGTGCTTTTGACCTCGACCGAAATCGGCGCATCCAGCGCGCGTCTCAAATCGTGTTCAAGACCGTCAAAGTCCTTTTTGGGATTGGCTGACTGGACAGTGATCTTGGCATTTTTGCCATCAGCGCCACCGTAAATCGCGATGCCGGCGCTGTCTGGACCGCGGTCCGTCATCGTGACAAGCATGGACGAAAGAAGCGCGCCGAGCTTTGGCTCAAGGCTTTTGTCTTTCAGGAAGAGACCCACAATTCCGCACATGATCAGACCCTCCATTTCGCGTCTGCAAAATGGCTATCAGGTCCGTTTTTAAATTTCAACTGGAAAGAATAATTTTTTCTTTTAAGGCAAGTCAGTCGATCTTGCCGCGTTGTGGGTAACTGATGATCGAGAGGTATTTTGCCGGCAGTTTTACCAGCACTTCCGGGCCGTGCGGCGCATCCGCATCGAAGAACAGGCTGTCGCCGGGTTGCATGGGGAAAAGCTGATCGCCATGGCGATAGACCACTTCGCCTTCGATCATATAGAGAAACTCCATCCCCTCGTGCTGAAAGGTCGGGAAGACGTCGGAATCGACCGTCAGCGAGATGAGATAGGGTTCGACGATGACGCCGCTGGAATTGTTGTCGATATGGCCGAGCAGATTATATTGATGGCCGGCGCGCGTGCCACGCCGTTCGAGCTCCACACCCTGGCCAGCCTTGACGAAAACGGCGTTGCGCGGCTCTTCATAGCGGCGGAAGAACGCCGTGAGCGGCACGCCAAGCGCGCGGGAGAGCGATTGCAGTGTTGTCAGGGACGGCGAGATATTGCCGTTTTCGATCTTCGAGAGCATCCCGAGTGAAATTCCGGTCGCCGCCGCAAGGTCCGTCACCGTGATGCCGAGCTTCTTGCGATAGGCGCGCACCTCGTGGCCGATCGCCATTTCGAGATTGTTTTCCTTCGGCTCGCGCACTGCGTGCGGATCCTGGGAGAAAGCCGGTCGTCCGCCATGCGGATGCTCTTCGATCGATGTCTTCCCCGGCTTGCTCTTCATTCATAAATCCTTACGGCCATTTATTGTCATGGCCATTCTATCCTCACGGTGAAATTTTCTCAACTGCGACGAAAATTACGCTCTTCGCGTTTCGCTGGGCGCCATACCGTAAAGGTTGCGAAAGGCGCGGGAGAAATGCGCGCCACTGGAAAAGCCGGTGGCAACAGCGATTTCGGAAATCGACAGCGGGCTCTGTTCGAGGAGCCGCCGGGCATGCTGCAGCCGGATGCGGCGATATTGGTCGAGGAATGTCGAACCGAGATGCGCGGCGAACAACCGGTCGAGATGGCGCGGCGTAACGCCGGCGATCCGCGCCATGGCGGTGCGATCGAGCGGCATCTCGATCGTCTCCTCCATCTTCTCCAGCACGCTCAGCAGGCCGGGATGGTGGACGCCGTAGCGCTCGGCAAGCGAGCCGCGTTGCGGGGCGGTCGGTTCGCCGACTTCCGTGTGCAGATACCAGTCGCTGACGCGGCGAGCGAAATCCGGTCCCATCCGCTCGGAGATCAGCGCATGCATCATATCGAGCGGCGCGATGCCGCCGCCGCAGGTGATGCGGTTACCGTCGACGACGAAACGGGCCTGGCGTGGCGAAAGGGCTGGAAACGACTCGAGGAGTGCCGGCGCATGTTCCCAATGGATGGTGAAATCACGGTCGGCCAAAAGACCGGCGGCGGCAAGTAGATAGGGGCCACCTGAAATGCCGCCGATGCGCACCCCCTCGCGCGCCAATTGCCTGAGGCAGGCCAGCACCGCCGGATAGTGCCAGTCGCGTGGCGATCCGCCTGCGCACACGAACACCGTGCCAAGGCCGGAACCTCGCCCCGGAAGCGGGGCTGCCGGAACGGGTACACCGCCGGAGGATAAGGCGGATGCACCATCCGGCGAGAAGGTCGACAGTCGGTTGATCTCGCGCCCGGCCAGCAGATTGGCGGCGCGCAGCGGCTCGCTCGCCGAAGCATAGGACATCAGCGCGAATCCCGGGATCAGGATGAAACCGATATGCTGGAGGTTTTTCGCATCGATCGAAGACATGTCCCTTTTCTATCGAAATATGTCCTGAATAGGCAAGTCGACATTTCCTGCTCTGTCATCATCAACGCAATTCCACCTGGATCAATCCATGCGCTATTCCGCTCTTTCCATTCTCCTCAACGGTCTCCGCGGCAATGCCGGCTGGGCTCCCGCCTGGCGTCAGCCCGAGCCGAAGCCGCATTACGACGTCATCATCGTTGGCGGCGGCGGCCATGGATTGGCGACGGCGTATTATCTTGCGAAGACCTTCGGCATCACCAACGTTGCCGTTCTGGAAAAGGGCTATCTCGGCTCCGGCAATATCGGCCGCAACACGACGATCATCCGGTCCAACTACCTCCTGCCCGGCAACAACCCGTTCTACGAGCTTTCGATGAAGCTCTGGGAGGGGCTGGAGCAGGACTTTAATTTCAACGCCATGGTCTCGCAGCGCGGCGTGATCAATCTCTTTCATTCGGATGCACAGCGGGACGCCTATACGAGGCGCGGCAACGCCATGCGTTTGCATGGCGTTGATGCCGAATTTCTCGACCGGGAAATGGTTCGCCAGAAGCTGCCCTTCCTCGATTTTGATAATGCCCGCTTTCCCATCATGGGCGGCCTGTTGCAGCCGCGTGGCGGCACGGTCCGCCACGATGCCGTTGCCTGGGGCTATGCGCGCGGCGCCGACAGCCGCGGCGTCGATATCATCACTGGCTGCGAAGTCACAGGCATTCGCAGCGAGAATGGCCGGGTGACCGGCGTCGAGACGACGAAGGGCTTCATCGGCTGCGGCAAGCTGGCACTTGCGGCAGCCGGGAACTCCACCGTTGTCGCCGACATGGCCGGGCTACGTTTGCCGATCGAGAGCCATGTGCTGCAGGCTTTTGTCTCCGAGGGCTTGAAGCCTTTCATTGATTGCGTCGTTACATTCGGTGCCGGGCATTTCTACGTTTCGCAGTCGGACAAGGGCGGCCTCGTCTTCGGCGGCGATATCGACGGCTATAATTCCTATGCGCAGCGCGGCAATCTCGCGACGGTCGAGCATGTCGCCGAAGCAGGTGTCGCCTTGATCCCGTCGCTGACCCGCGTGCGCTACCTGCGCAGCTGGGGCGGCGTCATGGATATGAGCATGGACGGTTCGCCCATCATCGATCGCACCCATATCGACAATCTCTATCTGAACGCCGGCTGGTGCTATGGCGGCTTCAAGGCTACGCCCGCTTCCGGCTACTGCTACGCCCATCTGATCGCTCGCAACGAGCCGCACGAAACGGCCACGCAACTGCGCCTCGATCGCTTCCGGCGCGGTTATCAGATCGATGAAAAAGGCGTCGGCGCACAGCCGAACCTGCATTGAGGACGTAACGACATGGCAAGCCTGATTTCCTGCCCTCACTGCGGTCTTCGCCCGAAAGAGGAATTCACCATCAAGGGCGACGCGAACCTTGTTCGTCCCGCGCCAGATGCCGGTTGCGACGTCTGGTATGATTATGTCTATCTGCGCGACAATCCGAGGGGTCGACACAAGGAATATTGGCACCATTCCTCAGGCTGCCGGCGCTGGCTGATCGTCGAGCGCGATACGGTCACCCACAAGGTCCATGGTGTGAGCGACGCAGCGCTTGCCAAGCTCGGAGGCCAGGGATGACCAGCTCTCGCCTTTCTTCCGGTGGCCGGATCGATCGTTCCAAGACCCTTAGCTTCAGTTTCGATGGTCGCGACCTTCAGGGCCACCCTGGCGATACGCTAGCCTCTGCCCTGCTCGCAAACGGTATCCAACTCGTCGGCCGCAGTTTCAAATATCATCGGCCGCGCGGCATCCTGACGGCGGGAGCCGCCGAGCCCAACGCTCTTGTCACGACTGGCGTAGGCGGGCGAACGGAAGCCAACAGTCGCGCCACGATGATCGAGCTTTATAACGGGCTGATCGCGCGCAGCCAGAACCGCTGGCCTTCGCTCGGCTTCGACGTCGGCGCCGTGAACAGCCTGCTCTCCCCCTTCCTCAGCGCCGGCTTCTACTACAAGACCTTCATGTGGCCGGCCGGCTTCTGGGAGAAAGTCTACGAACCGATCATCCGCAAGGCTGCCGGTCTCGGCAAGGCTTCCTACGAACCCGATCCCGACTCCTATGAAAAATGCTGGGCGCATTGCGATCTGTTCGTCATCGGCGCAGGGCCGGCAGGGCTTGCCGCCGCATTGACGGCGGGGCGTGCCGGCGCACGAGTCCTGCTTGCGGATGAGGGCTTTGCCTTTGGTGGCGGTCTGCTTGCAGAACGCGAGTCGCCACTCGGTGATATTCTGACGGAACTTGAAAGCCTGCCGAACGTCCAGTGCCTGCCGCGCACGACTGTTATCGGCTGGTACGATGACAACGTCTTCGGCGCGGTGGAGCGCGTGCAGAAACATGTCGCGACACCCGACACGCGGAGGCCGGTGGAGCGACTTTGGCGCATCATCGCAAGGCAAGCCATTCTCGCTGCTGGTGCAGAAGAGCGGCCGCTCGTCTTCGGTGGCAACGATATTCCGGGCGTCATGATGGCGGGCGCCATGCGCAGCTATCTGAACCGTCAGGCCGTTGCCCCCGGCAAGCGGACCGTTGTGTTCACCACCAACCAATCCGGTTATCAGACAGCGGCCGATCTCGAAGCCGCCGGCGTCGAGGTTGCCGCCATCATCGATAGCCGCTCCGGCGGAAACGATGCATGGGCGGGTAAGGCCCGAGTGTTGACAGGTGCTAGCATCGTCGATGCGCATGGCGGCAAGCAGCTGCACGGCGTGAGCATCGCGAGTGCTTCTGGCACGCAGAAGATCGAGGCCGATGCGCTTGCCATATCGGGCGGCTGGAGCCCGATCATTCATCTCGCCTGCCATCGCGGAGGAAAGCCCGTCTGGTCTGACAGGCATGCAGCCTTCCTTGCGCCGGAAAGGCAGGAGGGGCTGTTTGTCGCGGGCTCTGCAGCCGGTCTTGCCTCGACAGAGGCGTGCCTTGGTGATGGTGCGAGTAAGGCAGTGGAAGCGCTCCAGGAGATAGGATTCGCCAAGGCAGAGCCGGCCTTTGCTTCCGGCGACGATACCCAGTCATCCGCCTCGCCGCTCTGGTCCGTCAAGGGAGGCAAGGGCAAGGCCTTTGTCGATTACCAGAACGACGTCCATCTGAAGGATCTCGGTCTTGCCGTGCGCGAAGGCTACGGTCATGTCGAGCTTGCCAAGCGCTACACGACGAACGGCATGGCGACCGATCAGGGCAAGCTCTCCAATATCAACGCCATCGGCATTCTCGCCGAGGCGCGCGGCGTCTCGCCCGCCGAGGTCGGCACCACGACATTCCGGCCCTTCTACACGCCGGTTTCCTTCGGGGCCCTCACCGGTTCGTCGCGCGGCAAGCATTTCCAGCCAGCCCGCAAATCGCCTCTTCATGGCTGGGCAAAGAAGAATGGCGCGGTCTTCGTCGAGACCGGGCTCTGGTATCGCTCCTCCTGGTTCCCACGCGAGGGCGAAAAGACATGGCGCGAAAGCGTCGATCGGGAAGTTCTCAACATCCGCAGGAATGCCGGCATCTGCGATGTCTCGACGCTCGGCAAGATCGAGATCTTCGGCAAGGACGCGGCGACCTTCCTCGACCGCATCTACTGCAACGGTTTTGCCAAGCTTCCGGTCGGCAGGGCGCGTTATGGCATCATGCTGCGGGAAGACGGCATGATCTATGACGATGGCACCACCAGCCGCTTGAGCGAAGATCATTTCTTCATGACCACGACGACGGCGCTGGCCGCCGGGGTGCTGACACACCTCGAATTCTGCGCCCAGACGCTTTGGCCCGAGCTCGAGGTCTACTTTGCCTCATCGACCGATCAATGGGCACAGATGGCGGTCGCGGGGCCGAAATCCCGCGCCATCCTTGCCGAGATGGTCGATGACGACATTTCGGACGCGGCTTTCCCTTTCATGAGCGCACGCGCGGTCACGCTGTTCGGCGGGAAGCTCGAGGGCAGACTGTTTCGCATCTCGTTTTCGGGTGAACTTGCCTATGAGCTCGGCGTACCCGCCGCATACGGTGAACCCGTCGCCGATGCGATCATGCACGCAGGACAGAAGCATGGAATTTGCCCCTATGGCGCCGAAGCGCTCGGCGTCATGCGCATCGAGAAGGGCCATGTCACTCATGCCGAGATCAACGGCACGGTGACGCCGGGCGATCTCGGCTTTGCCCGCATGGTCTCCTCAACAAAGGCTGATTTCATCGGCAAGGCGATGCTTGCGCGCGAGGGCCTTCAGGCCGCCAATCGCCCTCGCCTCGTCGGCGTCAAGCCGCTGGATCCGGCAACAAGCTTCCGCACTGGCGCCCATATTCTGGCGGAGGGCGCGGCAGCGACGCTCGAAAACGATCAGGGTTATGTGACCTCCAGCGCCTTCTCACCGAGCCTCGGCCATACGATCGGCCTCGCACTGGTCAAGAACGGACCCGAGCGGATTGGCGAGAAGGTCTTGATCTGGAACGGACTGCGTAATGAATTCACCGAAGGGCAGCTCTGCAGCCCCGTCTTCATCGATCCCGAAAACGAGAAGCTCCATGCCTGATCTCCTCGAAAGAAAACCCCTACTCGCTGGCAAGGCCGCTCTGCATGGGCCGAGCATCCGGCTCGAAGCTTTGCCGGAGGGGCATATGCTGCATGTGATGGGAGCGCTCACGGCCGACGGGCTTGAGGCGCATCTTTCCGCAGTGGGCATCAAGGAAAGTTCCGTACGGCCGGCCGGATACCGGCAATGGTTCGTCGCCGGCAAAGACGTGCTTCCCAATGCGATTGTAAACCAGCTTTCCAGCGCCCTCGCCGGCCGCGCCTTCGTCTCCGATCAGAGCCATGGCCGCATCCGGATCGGCGTTTCAGGCCCCCTTGCCACCGAATTGCTGAACAGGGGCACAGCCGTCGATCTTCACGCCTCGGCTTTTCCTGAGGGACACGCGGCGATGACCCTCTTCGGCCATATCTCAATACAGCTGGCACGTACCGGCGCCGAAGACTTCGAGTTGACGGTGCTGCGCAGCTTCGCGGAATCTCTCTATGAGGAGCTTGAGGCGCTGGCGCTTTCGCTGGGTGCCGAGCGCCTTGCATCCTGAGCCTATCAGGATCCGGGGCAAATCGGCCAAAGGCTCGATTCAGGCTCGAGCGGTCGTCTTCAGCAGTCTTTGGGCGGCCAGATTCAGGCACTCTTCAAACGCTGTCAGGTCGAGGAACAATTGATCCGGCGCCACCTTGCGAGTGATTATGGTGCCGTTGCGCGCCGCGATGCTTCCGTCGAGCATCAGGTTGTCGATCATGTCGAAATTTTCCAGCGACAATCCATCCGGTCCGCGGTGGCGTCCGTCAGGACCGAGATGCACCTCGCCGCCATGGAGATGGCTCACTCGCTCGAAATGGTTTTCCGCGCAATTGGAGAAAGCAAAGGCGGGGCAGCCGCGGGCACACATGAAGCCAAGCTCGAAGACCGTGCCGACATCGGCGGATATGCCGCGAAACGGTGTCAGATTGGCAATGATCAGATCGGCGCTCGACATCAGGCTTTCGTTGATGGCGCTGATGGCGAGGCCGTGCTGGTATCTCGTTTCCGTTTCCGGGATGGTCAGATCGCCGGGTGACACGGGAGTGAAACCGTAGCTGCGCGCCAGGGCAATCTTGCGGTCCAGCATTTCCCTCGCATTGGGAAGGAAAACCTCCGGACCTGCCAAATATGCTCTCAATGCTTTTTGCCTTTCCGACAGACCGTTGCAGCGCGGAAGCTGCGGAACCATATGAGGCATATGACCGATTCAGCGTTTTCGCGCCATAGTCGAGCGCACGGCTGACAAAATTGCGAAATCGGGGCAAGTGCCGTTCCCGGTAAATCACAAGGGGCGTATGTTCATACCTTGAACCGGGGCGTTAAGACAGCCGATGGCAGGCGAAGAAATTTTGTGGGGTAAAGGAAATGCAATCTTCCATTGAAGCAGCGACCAGCTCGGAAATTAACGATCAAGGCTGCTGGCCGACAAAGCAGAACAAGATTCTCGATTGGCTGATGAATGATGTTCGCGACCAGCGTTTCATAGACAATATCCTCGTCGAACTGTGCGAAAAGCTCGTGGCCGCAGGGATTCCGGTGGCGCGATCGACCATGCATTTCAGGACGCTGCATCCGCAATGGCTTGGTGCGCGGATCCTCTGGCGTCCGGGCATGAAGGAAGGCGACATTGCTACATTCAGCTATGGCGTCGAGAAGACGCCGCAGTTTTTGGCAAGCCCCATCAACGAAATCTTCAACGGCGCAACCGAGGTCCGGAAAAATCTCGAGGTTCCGGATGGCGATCAGTTCGCCTATCCGCTGTATAGGGAGCTGCATGCCGAAGGATTGACCGACTACATCGCCTGGCCGATCTACCACACGCTCGGCAAGCGCCACATTGTCACCTTCTCCTCCGATGCGCCTGGCGGCTTTACCGAAGCGCACATCACCGTCCTGAAGGATTTGCTCCCGGCCCTGACGATGGTGACCGAAATCAGGTTGAAGAACATCATGGCGCGCACGCTATTGCGCACCTATGTCGGTCCGCATGCCAGCGAGCAGATCCTTGCCGGCGCAACGACGCGCGGCAGCGGCGCTACGGTCGGCGCGGCCATCCTGATCTGCGATCTTCGCGATTTTACCACCATCTCGGACATGTGGCCGCGCGACGATGTCATCGAATTGCTCAACGGCTACTTCGATGCAATGGTGGATCCTATCGAAAAGCATGGCGGCGAAATCCTGAAATTCATGGGCGACGGCTTGCTCGCCATCTTCCCGCTAAGCGACCCAAATGCCTGCCATAATCTCCTCCTTTCGATCAGCGAGGCACAGACGGCGGTTACCGCGCTCAACGAGGAGAACCGCAAGAACGGTCGCGAGGTGCTTCGGTATGGGGTCGGCGTCCATGTCGGCGACGTGATGTACGGCAATATCGGTTCTCGCACCCGCCTGGACTTCACCGTCATCGGTCCGGCCGTGAACATCGCTTCGCGCCTGGAAACCCTGACCAAGGAAGTGAAACGGCCGGTGCTCCTGTCCAAGGCCTTCGTCGAAATGGCCGGCTGCCAGCGCGATATGGAAAGCCTCGGCGCCTTCCCGCTCAAGGGACTTGGCGAACCGGTCGACGTCTTTGCCTTCACGGCCAAAGAGAAGCTGCTGCAGGAAGCGTGACCGAAGAAGCGCGGGGAATCGTCTGTTTCGCGCGGCCGATTTGACGCGGCGCGATTCAGTCGGTTGCAAAACGTGAAAGGCAAGGGGCTGCCACTGCTGCGGCCGCTCCCTATATTGTTTGAGGGATCATGACGATAGCCGCCTTATTTTTGGGATCGTTCTGCGATTACAAGCGTTAGGTAGTGGTTGATTCTATCGGCTCGACCCGAGGGTGCCCGCCACCCATAAATACTCTGACAAGGAGAAAACAGATGAGAAAAATTCTGACACTGGCGTTTTCGGCCGCATCGTTGATTATCGCCGGCACGGCAGTGGCACGCGCGGCGGACCTGCAGACCTACCGCGAGGACGACACGGATCAGCGCAATGGCGTCAAGATCGGCTACCTCGATTGCGAAATCGGTGGCGGTGTCGGCTATGTCCTCGGCTCGGCCAAGGAAGTGGATTGCACCTTCCATTCGACGGTCGGACGCGCACGCGTTGATCATTACACCGGCGCGATCAGGAAGATGGGTGTCGATCTCGGCTTTACGACTCGCAGCCGGCTTGTTTGGCTCGTCTTCGCACCGACAGCCGGCTATCATCGCGGCTCTCTGAGCGGCCTTTATCAGGGCGCAACCGTTGAAGCGACCGTGGGTGCCGGCGTCGGCACGAACATCCTCGTCGGCGGCACGGCTGGTTCCATCCAGCTTCAGACCGTGAGCGTGACGGGTCAGCTTGGCCTCAACGTCGCAGCGACCGGCACCTCGGTAACGCTGACCGCGACCGAGTAAGCTTTTACAGCCCGGATGAACATCAGGCCGCCCCGTTACAAGACGGGGCGGCCTTTTCATTTGGCCGGCGTCGCTGTTTCGCAATGGCCGCCAGCGGATATCTGATCGTCCCCAGGATCGTCGATTTTCTTTTACAATAATGGATTCACGCCTGCGTCTTCGGCGGCTATAGCTGTCAGCGCAAGGCCAAAACCATACCGGAGCCAAATCCTATGACCGATACCGTCACCGATCGTTTCCTTCGCTACGTCGTCGTGGACACGCAGTCCGATGCGTCTTCGCCCACGCAGCCGTCCACGGAGAAGCAGAAGAACCTCGGGCGGATTCTGGTCGAAGAATTGTTGGCGATCGGCTTGAAGGATGCGCATCTGGACGAGCACGGTTATGTCTACGCGACCATTCCGTCCAATGTCGACAAGCCGGTTCCGGTGATCTGCTTCTGCTCTCATATGGATACCGCGCCAGATTTCACGGGCACGAACGTCAAGCCGCAGGTCCTGCGAAACTATGGCGGCGGCGACATCCGGCTTTCAGGCGATCCGCAACAGATTATCCGCGTCGATGAGCACCCTGCCCTGCGCGATCAGCTCGGCAACGACATCATCACCTCGGACGGCACGACGCTGCTGGGTGCCGATGACAAGGCGGGCCTCGCCGAAATCGTGACGGCTGCTCAATATCTCGTAGACAACCCCGACATCCGCCACGGCACGATCAAACTCCTGTTCACGACCGATGAGGAAATCGGCCGCGGTGTCGACAAGGTCGATCTGAAGAAGCTTGGCGCGGAATTTGCCTATACCGTGGATGGCGAGACTGCCGGGCATATCGAGGACGAGACTTTTTCGGCGGACGGCGTCGAAATTGTGATCCAGGGTGTGGCAATCCATCCAGGCTTTGCCTTGGGAAAGATGGAAAACGCCATCAAGATTGCCGGTGCGATCATCGACAGGCTGCCGAAGGACCTGGCTCCCGAAACGACGGCTGGCCGAGATGGCTTCATTCACCCGACTGGTGTCAGCGGTTCGATGGAAAAGGCCTCGCTCGGTCTCATCATCCGCGATTTCGATGACGCAGGGCTCGCCGTCAAGGAGGCCATGCTGGAGCAGATCGTCAAGGACGTCATGATGTCCTATCCCGGCTCTTCCTATACATTCACGGTCAGGCATCAGTACCGCAATATGAAGGCGCTTCTTAATCGCCATCCGCAGATCGCCGATTATGCCGTGGAGGCGATCCAACGTGCCGGCATGACGCCGGTGCGCGGCAGTATTCGCGGCGGTACGGACGGTTCAAGGCTCTCCTTCATGGGGCTTCCATGCGCCAATCTTTTCGCCGGCGGTCATGCCTTTCACTCTCCGCTCGAATGGGTCAGCCGGCAGGACATGGAGAAATCGGTCAAGACACTTGTCGAATTGGCGAAGATCTGGGCTGAGCGCGCATAGTCGCGCGCTCCCTCGGAATAGATTTCGTTCCTAATACTCAAGCATAACGGCCCTGTTGCAAAATAAGGCATCTCTACCGGTTTGAGGTTGGTAGCGTTGTCATTGCGCAAGGCATTCGTGTAATTTGTTATTGCAGCATTACTAAATTAGATTATACTATAAGTTGGTCTTGGGAGGAAAGAACAATAAGTTTGTCCATTCATTCCAACTCTACGGCGCGCGCGCTCCGACTATCAGAAACTGGCTATTCAAGCAGCCTAAACTGAAACGGAGTTTAGTCATGAGAGTAGGATCTTCACGGATAGCGATCGTCGCATCCGCATTTCTTCTGTTGACTTCGACTGCTTATCCAGAGCCCGGCGGAGGTACGGATCACGGTGGCGGCCGGTCCGGAAGCAGCGGTGGGCTCGGCGCGGGTCTTGGCGTCTCCATTGGTGGAATCAATGCAGGCCTGGGTGCCGGCCTCGGCTCCAAGGGACTTGGTGTCGGTGCCGGCGCTTCCGTTGGCGGCGCGAATGGCGTCAATGCCGGCCTGGGTGCCTCGGTATCCGGAACAAGTGGCGTCAATGCGGGTGTCGGTGCATCCGTCGGCGGATCCAACGGCATTAATGCCGGCGTCGGCGCATCGGCCAATACAGCCGGTGTCAACGCAGGTCTTGGAGCCTCTGTCGGTGGGGCCAGCGGCGTCAATGCCGGCGCTGGCGTCTCTCTCGGCGGGTCCGGGGTCGGCGTTGGGGTCGGTGTGGGAGTCGGCGGCGGTTCAGGTAACGGTAGCGGAGGAACCGGGACCGGCACGGGAACTGGAACTGGAACTGGAACTGGTACGGGCTCCGGCAGCGGTACTGGCGTGACAACCGGCGGAACGAACGGCACGGGCGGTTTCGGCTCGGGACGTACCGGCACAAGCACACGGACGCTGGCCGCTTTCCGCACGATGTCGAGCGCCGAGCAGAAGCGCATGCTGATCGCCTGTCGCCAGGTAACGGCCTCCGGCAATTTCGACGCGGGCCTTGTCAGCCTTTGCCGGCTGCTGCGCAGTACCGCGAGTGCCGGCGGACTATAAGCATCTGCTCCAGCCGCTTTTGGCTAAGTCAAAGCATACGCAGCCGTTGCTGTTCAAACACGGCAACGGCTGCTGATATCTGCTTTCGAAGTTGAGGATTTACCAGTCTGCGTTCGCGACATCGTCAAGCGCCTGTCGACTGCGGCGGAGCATAATGACAGGAGCATCCACGGCGCGGCTCAACAGGTGGCGCGCGCCAGCCAGTGGGCGAAATCCTACCCTTTCCTCCACCACGGGAGGTGGTTCGCTGGCCACGAGAGGCTGCTCGGCCTGGGCATATTCCGCGCCCGCAATCAAGGGGTCGCGTGTTTCACACTGCGGCAGGCAACGGTCGAACCGCTCGGCATCGCCGGAAGCTGCGACCTTGATCTTGACCGTATCGGAACGCGAGGCAACGTGTTTCGCCGGCGCCGGATTTTTCACGGACGCCAAGGGGGATGGCGTAGGAACCGGCACAGTCATCAATTGGCGGGCGGGGCTTGCATCAATCGCGACCTGCAATTCGTTTGTCGTGGGATGTTGCAAGGATTGCGCGTTGCTGATCGTGATGCGACCGCTCTCATCGAAGAACCGCATGGCGCGCTCCGTCGGCGCGGTTTCAACGATCAGATAGAGAGCGCCAACCACCGTTCCGCAAACCGCAAGCGCGGAACCCAGCCTTCGGGTCGCCTCGCTTTGGCCATTCCACCATCTCATAGGCTGCGTATCCATCGACCGCTCCTTTTGACAAGATCTCAGCCAGCCATTTTGGCGAGAACTGTGGCGCGGCTTTTACCGAAACATGGCTAATTGCAGACCTTTTGCAAAGAAATGTTGATGGGGATGGCTTGTTAGCCGGTTCAACACAGAAGGTTTATAGGCCGCCATTCAATCCGAATTCCCTGAAGCCTACCCGCGAACATAGCCGTTCGTAGTAGTCCTCGATAACCGGGAAGTCTGGCTTGGCTGCCGGCAATGCTCGCCAGCGATGGATCGAGAGGCCTATGGGAATATCGGCAAGCGTAAAACTACTGCCGCAGATATAGCCACCATTCCGATCGATCTGCGCAGCGACGCGACCGACCAGATCGGAAAACACGTCCAGAGATTGAGCGATGACGGCCTTGTCCTGATACGCCGGATTCTTGCGCACCAGACCCTGGAAGGCGACGCGCCAGCTATTGTTGAAATCCGAGACCTGCCAGTCCATCCATTTCTCGATGGAAGCACGCTGTTTCAGATCATCCGGCAAGAGATCCGTGCGGCCGCGGCTCGCCGCAAGGTAGCGCAGTATCGTGTTCGATTCCCAAAGGATGAAACCGTCATCATCGATGACGGGCACCATACCGGCCGGATTGAGGCGCAGAAACTCCGGAGACGATGTCGGGCGCGAGCCGCCGCCCCAATCTTCGGTGCTGTAGTTCAGATCGAGCTCGGCGCAAAGCCATAGAACCTTGCGTACATTGATAGATCCGCGATAGCCAAAAATCGTCAACATTACGGGTGATACCTTCACTTCGCTTCAGCGCGATAGTCGCGGCATTGCATCGCGAAGCAATTGCTAAATTGTCATTGCTACAATTCGGGAATGGGCGCGTTTTTCCGAGCCCTGCGAGCAAGCATTTGATGCAGGATCGCATCATTAAGCTTTATCTTTAAAGTTAATCCGGACAGTCAGCAGACAAGCAAATGATCTTGTGATCTTATTATGCCGTGGCTGGAGCTGGGGACTGACCACGATTCCTTCATGAACCTCAAGGCAACGAACTGCGGCGCCCATGGTATTAACGGCAAAAGAGCTTGGTCGTAACGAGCATTTTCTTTCGGCTATACTGCAAAACGCACATGAGCTTATGGCTATTTACAGCGAGAATCCTCGCATAGCCTCGATTATGGCTGCTCAGCAGCGATGGCTTCTTGCGCATGCCGGATTCTCATTGTCGCTCGGTTACCCCGACGAGCCGATACCGGGGCTCTATAGCAGCCGCTTCATCGATTTCGCGGTGAAACATGGCCTTGCCAGCCGCAACACGGCAGCTGCCTTCCTCAAGGAAATGCAGGCCTACAAGTTCATTCAGCCCGTGCCGCGCAGTTCGGATCGCCGTATCACGCTGTTCGAACCGTCCGCTCTCACCCGTGAATATATGGCACGTTGGCTTCACACACATCTCATCGTGCTCGACACGCTCGACGGCGGCGAGCGGATGGCCAAGGTCGCCATCGATCCGGATGTCATCTGGCGGATGCATCCGATCATCGCCAAGCGCATCATGGACAGCGACATTCTTCGCAATCCTGGCGTGACGTTCAGCCTGTTCAACTGGGCGACATCGGGCGGTGCGGTCATGGACTACCTCATTTCACGGATAAGCTCGATCGATTTCGGCGCCGACAAGGTGCTGATCGGCCCACTGTCGATGAAGGTCATGCAGAGCCAGTTCATGATTTCCAGAACGCATCTGAAGCGGCTGTTCAAGCGGGCAGCCGAATTCGGCAGCGTTGGCTGGGTCGGTGCGCCCGGCAAGAGCGGCTTTTGGCTATCCCATACGTTCGTCTCGGAATACTGGAACTATCAGGCCGAGAAATATGCGATGATCGACGCCGTGAGCCATTCGATGCTTTCCGGCTTCAGCTGCAGTCGCGAGAGATCGGATGCGGCAATGTTGGGACTGACCAGCAACTGACGATCTACGGTTCACCCATTCGTCTCATAAAGGCGCCAAGAATAGGCGACATCCAGCGCTCGGAGCATAATGTCTTTGTCGCGGCCTAATGGAATCACATTCTAGCTATTATCATTGTTGAAACTTGATGGCCGCTAGAAGTCAAAAAGGTATTCTCGCTGTAATTGTTGAATCGCAAGACTGGTGAATCGACATAACATTAACCATCTTTCTCAAAAATAACGTTTATATACAAGTATTCGCTAAATAAATTTGGCCTATACTACTGCTTTGGCTCTTTGATACTGCCTCACCACATACACTCGGTTTCTACCTCATTGCCAGAATCGATAACATATGATTAGTTTCTTATATTCTGATGTTTTCGAGAATGTGGTTAGGGGGAATGCGAATGCTGAGAGTATTACGTGGCGCCGTTCTTTTGGGTGCCGCTATGACCATCGCAGAACCATCCGCCATGGCCGCCACTGCGACCGGCAATATGAATGTTCGCATCACCATTCAGGCTCAATGCGTGATCCAGACCGCCAGTGATCTCGATTTTGGCACCAACGGCGTTATCGCTACCAATATCGACCAGACCAGCACCATCGGCGTTCAGTGCACAACGGGGCAGACCTACAATATCGGCTTGAGCGCTGGCGCAGGATCTGGCGCGACGACGGCCGTCCGCGTCATGACGGGTCCGGCGTCGGCGACCATAAATTATGGTCTTTACCGTGACAGTGCACACCTGCAGCCTTGGGGCGTGACGATCGGTACAGACACGGTATCGGACACCGGTAACGGCAGCGTCAAGAATGCTACCGTTTATGGTCGGGTTCCTCCGCAGGCGACACCTGCTCCCGGCGTCTACACCGACACAGTGGCGATCACCGTCACCTACTGAAAACCGAAAAGCCCAGGAGGCCGCCATGCAACGCAGGTTGCCACGCATTGCTGCGACTATGCTTTTGCTTCTGAGTACCTACAGCGTGAATGCCGCATCGTTGCGAGTGGCGCCCACCAGCCTTGAGCTTATCGCGCCCTCGGGAACCGCCGTCCTCAATCTCGGCAATGATGGGGATCATCCCATCAATGTGCAGCTACGCGTCTTCAAATGGAGCCAGGCGGGCGGCGTAGAGCGGCTCGAACCGACGAGAGACGTGGTCGCCAGCCCGCCCTCCGCGAAAATGAGCCCGAACGGCCAGTATGTCGTGAGAGTAGTTCGCACGAGCAAGGCCCCGGTCAGAGCGGAAGAAAGCTATCGGGTCATCGTCGACGAACTGCCGGACGCAACGCGCGCTCGGGCTGGAACAGTTACGCTGATCATGCGCCACTCCATCCCGATTTTTTTCAAAAAAGCCGATGTGAAGCCGGCGGATGTCTCATGGAATATCAGCAGACAAGGCAACGGTCTCTTTCTAACCGGAAAAAATAATGGCGAAAGCCGCTTCCGGCTGTCGAATGTAACACTAGTACAGGGAGCCACGAAGATCGGTGGTCGCAGCGGCCTGGTCGGATACGTCCTGAGTGGCGCAACGATGCAATGGCCCATCACGACAGCAAAATCTGTCTCCGGCACTGCGATTACCTTGCAAGGCCAGAGCGATCTTGGGCCGTTCAATGCCAACGTCGCCGTTACCAAGCGTTAGGGCCGGCACCGTTCTTGTAAGCGTCCTTCTTTCGGTTTCGGTGCTGCGTGCTCAGGAAATTCCCAATCTGCCGGCAGCCGCTGTAACCGCCGACCAGCCCGCGGGCGTGCGCGACGTCTACCTTGAAGTATTCATCAACAATGTTTCGATGAAGATGATCGGCAATTTCAAACAGCGCCCGAATGGTTCGCTCGCAGCAACGGCCGAGGAATTGCGCGAAGTCGGCATAAAGCCCCCGGCAGACACCGGCGACGGCAAGCTTATCGAACTCGGCGCCCTGTCCGGCCTGTCATACCAGGTCGATGACCAAACCCAGCGGCTCTATGTCCAGGCGACCGACAAGGGCCGTACGCCCCACGTCATCAATGTCAGGCAGCAGGAGGAGAGCAAGATTCCGACACCGCAATCCGGCTATGGCGCTGTGCTCAACTACTCCCTCTTTGCGAGCTCCAACAGTCTGACGAAAAGCGACACCAACATCTTCCAGGGAATATCCGGCTCGTTCGATGCCCGCATCTTCAGCCCGTACGGCACACTCAGCCAATCCTTCATTGCCGGCTATTCCAACGGCAGTCTCGACGGCTTGACTCGCCTCAACACCACCTGGAGCTATTCGGATCCGAAAAGGCTGGTCACCTATCGCGCCGGCGATCTGACCACTGGTGGCCTGTCCTGGACGCGGCCGGTCTATTTCGGCGGCATCCAGTTCCAACGCAATTTCGCGTTGCGCTCCGATCTGGTGACCGAACCCCTGCCCGCTTTCGCCGGAAGTGCTGCCGTTCCTTCGACCCTCGAGATCTATACGCAGAATGTCAGGACCTATTCCGGCGATGTCCCCGCCGGGCCGTTCGAAGTCACCAACCTGCCCGTCTTCTCCGGCGGAGGACAGGCAACCGTCGTGTTGCGCGACAGCCTCGGGCGAGAAACGACACAGACATTGCCGTTCTATTCTTCCAATCTGCTGTTGCGCCAGGGCCTTATGGATTTCTCCGCGGAACTCGGCACTCCCCGGCGGAACCTCGGAACGGAATCCGACGACTATGACGGCCGCATCATGGGTGTCGCCACCGCTCGCTACGGGTTGACCGATTGGCTGACACTGGAGGGGCATTTCGAAGGCGGCTCGGACCTGCTGAACGGTGGTGCGGGCGTCGCCTTTCCGGTGGGGACCTGGGGTGTGGCCTCGGTCGCGGGCGCGGCAAGCAAGAGCGGCGACCGGTCCGGCGCGCTTCTGAATGCCTCCCTGGAACTGGACTATGCCAGGTGGTCATTCTATGCGCGCATGCAGCGTGCCTTTGACGATTACGACGATATTGCATCCGTGTCCGCCAGGCCAACGGCCAGTACCTCGGGAGAGTTTACGATATTCAGCGCCGGCGTGCCGCGCGCCATAGATCAGGTCACCCTCAGCGTGCCCACGCCGCTCGACCTTTCCAGCCTCAACCTTTCCTACACGCGGCTTGAAAGCGCCGATCGCACCAAGAGCAATATCGCCAGCCTTTCCTATAGCCAGACGTTCAAGCGCATGACGCTCTACGCCACCGCGTTTACCGACCTTGAGGACCGCAGCAATTTCGGCATATTCGCCGGAATTTCAGTCCCCTTCGGCGGCAACATCAATGCAAACACCGGCGTTCAGAGCGGCCCGAACGGTCTCGATGTCGTCGCCGATGTCTCGAAGTCGCTGCAGCAGGAAAATGGCAGCTTCGGCTGGCGGCTGCGTACATCCGAAGGCCAGGACACCAACCGGGAAGCAGCAGTCAGCTATCGGGCGCCCTTTGCCCAGTTCGAGGCCGGCGTTCAGCAGCAGGATAAGGACGCCCGCGCCACGGCACGAATGGATGGCGCCATCGCCGTGGCCGGGGGAAGCGTCTTTGCCACCAACCGCATCAATGATGCATTTGCTGTTGTCGATGTCGGCGCCCCTGATGTTGAGGTTCAGCAGCAGAACAGGCCTGTCGGCAAGACCAATCAAAGTGGCCGCATCTTGGTGCCCAACCTAAATTCCTACGAGCCGAACACGGTCTCCTTCGATCCGAAGAATCTGCCTGTCGATGCCGATGTGCCGGCAACCAAGGAAATCGTCGTTCCGGCCGACCGCAGTGGCGTCGTCGTCAAGTTCGGCGTGGCTGAAGCGCCGCAGGCGGCGCTTGTTACGATCGAGGACAAGACCGGTGCATTCCTGCGTGCCGGCCTCACCGGCAAATTGCAGGGCGCGGATGAGGAGTTCGTCATCGGCTATGACGGCCAGGCCTATATTCGCGGCCTGCACGGGCAAAACACGATCGAAGTCTCCCTGGAAGACGGAACGAAGTGCCATGCCCAGTTTGCCTACAAGCCACAGCGGGGACAGCAGGTCGTGATCGATAATGTCAGGTGTTTTTGAGAGGGAGCTGGAAAAGTGTTTCGTTCGATTACCTTTCTGCTCGTCCTGTTGCTGCCCTCGTTCGCCCTTGCGCAAAGCTGCAGTTTCAGTGTGGCCAACGTAAATTTCGGTCCCGTCGATACCCTGTCCAACAACCCCGTCAACACCACGTCGACATTGACCGCCAGCTGTACGGGAGGCTTGCTGGATATCGGCAGGCGCCTGCTGATCTGCCCGAATATGGGCACAGGCAGCGGTGGCGCGACATCGGCAACCGCCCGGCAGATGCTGAACGGAACCAATCCATTGAACTATCAGCTTTATTCCGATCCGGGCTACAGTGTGATCTGGGGCTCGAACACATGGTCCTATCCAGCGCGCGCGCCGGCCTATGCCCTGACCATGGCTTTGCTTAGCGGAGGTTCATTGATCGGGGCTTCTGGCAGCTTCACCGTATATGCCTCCGCTCTGGGCAACCAACCGACGGCGGCGACGGGGGCTTTTACGTCCAGTTTCTCGGCTGCCGACACCACTTTCATTTACGGCTACAGCAGCGCCACCACCTGCGCAGCTCCCTCGGGAACCCTGGGATCAGCTCCCTTTACCGTCAATGCAAGTGTTGCCGCTAACTGCCTGATCAATATCCAGAATATCGACTTCGGCACGCAGGGCGTATTGAGAACCAACGTCGATGCCACGGGCTCGGTGACTGCGACCTGCACGCCGGGCACGACCTATACGATCTCGCTGAATGGCGGCACGGCGAATGCCGCCCCGACGGCGCGGAAGATGGCGAAGGGCGCGGAGACGGTGACCTACGGCCTCTACAAGGATCTGAACCGGCTGCAGCCGTGGGGAGATGCCAGCACGCCCGGGAGCACCGTCGCTGGAACGGGAAACGGATTGGCTCAACTTTTGACGGTCTATGGCCGTGTACCGCCGCAGACGACGCCCTCTCCTGGTGTTTACACCGATACGGTGATCGTCACCTTGACCTACTGAACTGGAATAGCGACACGCGGAGACATCCGGCCGGATCAAATGCCGCGTTGTCTAGCGCCGGACGCTTGCAGCTCCATCACGCTGCATCCGCGCCACCTGAGCCATGGTCGCCGTCTCCCGCAGTCGGTGCCGTTGTCTTTTCCGAGGGTAAGTCGGAAGCGCAAACCAGATTGCGGCCGTTACGCTTTGCTTGATAGAGCCGCCTATCTGCAACAATGGCTAATTCTTCCCAGTGGTCGAATGTGCATTGAACCCGCCAGTCGACGCCGAAGCTGGCTGTGACCGTCAGCTGATGCTCTTCGTTGATGATGGTTTTCGCCAGTGTCTCCCGCAGCCGTTCCGCAGCTGCCTGTGCGGATGCCTCGGTGACGTCCGTCAAGACGATGATGAATTCCTCGCCGCCATAGCGAGCGAACAGATCCTGCGAGCGAAGGCACGGGGCCAGGATCTCCGCTGCCCTTTGAAGCACCAGGTCTCCGACAAGGTGGCCATACCGATCGTTGATCGACTTGAAATGGTCGATGTCGAACATGATGACTCCGATGCCGCGGGAACCGCCTCTCGGCACAGTCAGCAATTCCCCAACTGCCTCACCAAGGGCACGACGATTGAGGAGACCGGTCAGCGCATCCGTTTGAGAGAGGCGTCGCAACTCCTCCGTCATCGATTTGCGTTCCATCTCCAGATGCCGCTTGAGGCGCTGTTGTTCCCGAAGCAGATCGAGCCGCTGGAACATCTCGCGCACTTCATGCCCTGCGTGAGGCATCGGTGTTGGCTGCGCGAGATTGCCGGCCGCGATATCGTCGATCTGCCGAATAGCCGCAAGCATAGGCCGGAAAAGCGATCGTCCGAGCAGATAGGCCAAGCCGACGACCACGGATATCGCCACGCCGGCCAGAAGCGTCGAAACCAGCATGGTGTTGAAGGCTTTTTCGCGCGCGGTCTCCAGGGAAGTGAGCGCCGTCTCCTCGATCAATTCGCGCAGGACTTCGGTAGATTTCATGCCCGGAACGTATTTCGCGGTAAATTCTGCTGGGGTTGGCGAATTGTTGCCATTCAATCCAAAGGCAACCCGTTGGGCATAGGGCAATGAGCCGGAGAAATAGTTTACCGTTACCTGATCCAGCAATTGCGCAATGGCCTTGGACTCCAGGGTAGCAGGTGCATAGGTCTTCAAAAGCGCGTTCACCTCGAAAAGCCGGTTCAACTCGCTGTTGAATGCCGCCCGGTAATGCGAGCGCGCCTGCCCCTCCGAAGTCATCATCATGACGACATAGGACCCCACTCGTCCGGCTCGCTCCCTCAGCGTTCCGGCCATGGAGGTCAACATCACTTCGGCACCAGTTTCGGGCGCCAGCGCGATAATCGACCGTCCCGCAACGTCGCGATAATCCTGGGCACGGTCCGCAGCGCGGAACATGGCCTGGATCGCTTCGGCTATCTTTGCGCCGCTGCGTTCGCTGCGCGGAGTTGCCGCCGCCGCGTCGACGGCGGCCCTGCCGGCTTGCAACTGGGCCTTAACCGCCATGAACGAGCTGCGCATCTCCGGTGATGCGCCTATTTCCGTCTGAAAAATAGTCTCGAGCAGCGCGACATCGTGGTCGGTTTGTTTCCGGCTCTCCAGCAGGGCGGCCGTAAACTCAGGCCGTTGCGCATCGGAGGCACCCATGAGGCTGTTTGCAGGCCCACGTTCTCGCGAAATCGCGGCAGCGGCATGCAGGGCGACATGAAAGCGATTGAACTCCGTTACGCCCCGCCTGTAGTTATTGTAGTCCGACAAGCTGAAGACAATCGTCGAGCCGGCCATTATCAAGCAAACCATGATAACGGCTATGGCCCCTATCCATTGCAGCTGTTGAATTTTAAGCCGCCACAAGAAATGCACTCCGCAAGCAAATATCCGGTTCAGATTACACCAGATTTGATAGAATCTTCACTTAACGAATAGACCTAAATATTTCTCCCACACGCCCTGCCGCCTCCGCGTTTCGCAGCAGGTCTTGGCCGTGGTCCATGAATATTAAGCGATGGGAACAAATTGCGGCGAAACGCAGGAAGCTTAAAGTGTTCGTCGTCGCGAAGACTTAATTTTGCTCGAAAACCGGGGGCAGAAGGTTCGCGCGTGCCGAATAATGCGGCTGGCCGACCACGTGTGAGATCATCAAAGCGTAGACCAGAATCGAACCGAGGACGATGGCTATGCCGTTGAGCGGAAGGTTCGTTGTGGCGGGGGCGTTGGGCGGGGTAATCTTCGGCGCATTTGCAAGCGGGCGGTTGATGTCAGACTTTGGCGTCGCTTTAAGGGGGATCTGCAACTCCTGTTCCAAGCGCGCTTGTGCGTCGGTGCGCTTGCCATATTTCATCAAGGGCCTGAACTGGATGATTTCGCCCATTTTCATAGGCTCCCTTTTATCGCGCGGCTATTGGCCATTGTCCTGATTACTATCAGTATCAGTAAAATCGACGCGAACGACAATCTTTTCTGGCCGGTCTCCGCTATGCGGAACTATTACAGTAACGATGCAGCGATTTTCACGCGGCTTGACGGATAATAGCCGCCCTTTTGTCTTTGACAGAACCTGGTCAGCGGCATTCGAGCAATCCTGGATTTGGTCGCCGGATTGAACAACCTGACCCTGCCCCGCCAATACCGGGCCTGCTATCGAGATTCCGACAAGTGCTGCTGAGATCCTGATCATTACAGCAGTATATCCCAACAGGGGCGCGGAGGCGACCTTGGTCGGCAAGAAAGCCAGCCTTTTGCATGATCTTTTCGTTGCCTGTGGCCTAGCCGCCAATGATGCTGCTTGCGCGTTGTCCACCGGGCGCGGTTACACGCTCTAGTGGACATTCCGAGAGAATTCGTGGATGGAGATGCGGCGAAGCTTTTTGGCTTTGCGCAACATGTCGTTCAAAGCACCGCTATATCAACCATTCGCTACAAAGGCCTGCCATGCTTACTCTCGAAACGTCTCGGCTCATTCTGCGGCCATGGCAGGATCGTGATCGTGAGCCTTTTGCAGCCATCAATGCCGATGCCGAAGTGAGGAAATACTATTATCCGAGCCTGCTGACGGCGGCTGAGACGGATGAGCTGATCGATGAAGCCAATGAACAGTTGGCAGAGGACGGATACGGTTTCCTCGCCGTCGAACGGAAGGCCGATGGTGCGCTGATCGGCGGCGGCGGTCTGTCCCGTCCCGGACCGGAAGTGCCCGGTGATTTCGCGCTGGAGATCGGCTGGATTCTCGGGCGCGCCTATTGGCGCCAGGGCTACGCCACGGAGATCAGCCGTTGCTGGCTTGATTTTGCCTGGCGGCAGTTGGAGGCCGATTGCCTCATCGGCTACACCTCGGACATCAATCTTCCCTCCCGGCAGGCGATGGAAAAGATCGGCATGGTTCGCGTCGAGGATGGCGATTTTGACGATATCACCGTACCGCCGGGACATATTCTGCGGCCACATGTGCTCTATCGCATCGACAGGCCGGCGCCGTAGACACCGCAAGTAGCAGACGCGGGGTCGGGCCGCCGATCACGACCTTGCGCCGCCGAGGCATTCACGCGACAATTCCCCCATGAGCATACCGACAATCCATCCCTTCGCCTTCGATCCCACCTATGGCCTTAAGCTCGAGCAGTTACGCGCCATCGAGCCACCGCAAGTGCCTGATGGGTTCGATGATTTCTGGCAGAAGCGCTACACCGCCGCCATTGCAGTCGACCCGCAGCCAAGACTTCGCCATAGCAAACCGCACCATGACAAGTGGCATGTCTTCGATGTCAGCTACACCTCCACCGATTCAATTCAAATCAACGGCTGGCTTCTTATTCCAAGGCATGGGCAGGTCAGTCGTGGCCTTGTTGTCGGGCATGGCTATGGCGGCAGGGACCAGCCCGACTTTGATCTTCCTCTACAAGAGACGGCGGTGCTGTTTCCGTGTTCACGCGGCCTGTCCCTCAGCGCCACTCCGGAAATTCCGGCAGATGCGCCGAGCCATGTTCTGCATGGCATAGAGAGCCGCGATACCTATGTCATCGGCGGCTGTGTCGAAGATCTCTGGCTTGCGGTTTCGGCGCTGGAGACGCTTTATCCCTGGATTGCCGGTCATATCGGCTATAGCGGCATCAGCTTCGGGGGCGGCCTCGGCGCTCTGGCAATTCCTTTCGATGCGCGCATCGATCGCGGCCATCTGATGGTGCCGACCTTCGGCGATCGGAAGGCTTGGCTGACCTTGCCCACCGTCGGCAGCGCCGACTCGGTCCAGGCCTATCAGAAGCAACATGGAAGCGTGTTTGAGACGCTGCGCTTCTTCGATGCCGCCATCGCTGCAAGCCGCATCAAGGTGCCGATGCTGATTGCTCCGGCTCTTTTCGATCCCGCGGTTGCGCCGCCCTGCCAGTTCGCCGTCGCAAATGCGACGCAGAAGTTTAACGAAATCTTCATTCTCGACGCCGGTCATTTCGAATACACTGGCATGGAGGAGCAGAACGCAATTCTGCGAGACAAGGTAGGGCAATTTTTCAAGGTGTCATGAACCGAGAATATCTGCGCTGGTACAGCCCGCGGCTGGAACGAGACATGGAGCTGCTGGTGTTCGGCCATGCAGGCGCCAAAGTCCTGATGTTTCCGACCAGAGACGGGCGCTTCTGGCAATATGAGCAGATCGGGATCGTGGCCAGCCTCGCGGAAAAATTGAACGCGGGACATCTTCAGCTTTACTGTATCGAGGGGCTCGCCGGCGAAACCTTTTACGGGTCGGCTCGCCATCCGGCCGAGCGCATTCGCCGTCACAGGGCTTTCGAGGAATATATCCTGAATGAAGTGCTGCCCTTGATGGCGGAAAAGAACCCGCATGATTGCACCATCGTCCATGGCTGCAGCCTCGGGGCCTTCCAGGCCGCAAGCCTGGTCTTTCGCCACCCTCACCTCTTTCGTAAACTCGTCGCCTTCTCGGGCCGCTACGACCTGACGATGCAGGTGGAATCCTTCAGTGATCTCTTCGACGGCTATTACGACGACGACATCTATTTCCACACACCGACGCACTTCCTGCCCGGACTAGGCTCGGACTGGCATTTGGAAAAGCTGCGGCAGGTCGATATCGTTCTCACGATCGGCGATGCCGATCCGTTTCTAGCCAACAACCGCCATTTGAGCCATCTCCTGGCCAGCAAACAGATCGATCATCGTTTGCATGTCTGGGATGGCCGAGCGCATCGCGCAGGCGCCTGGCGCAGGATGGCGCCGCTCTATATTTGAGACCGCCCTACGGGCTTGATCAGTAGTCGCTGCCAGTCAAATCAGACCAGGCCGACCGGAATGGGTCTCATCACTTTGCGCGCACCATAGTCACGCTCGTGAGACTTACGGTGCTGCTGCTCGTGACTTGCGGAGAACTCGATGTGGCTGCGCTCGACCATACCATCCGGATAGGTTCCGGTGTCATCGGTCTCGACTTCCGACTGCGCAGTGACGATCTTCAAATTCATCTCTAGTCCTCCGGCTTGGCACGGAAACCCTTGATTCCATGGTTTGTTCCGTTAGTATCCGCACAATTGTTAAAAAATTAACTACGTCCGTTAATGAATTTGGGCGTCGTGGTATCGAACTTGAACGGCTGGTTGGATTGCGCCATTGTTGCAATCCAGGCGTTTAGTCTCCGAGTCGGATTGGAGATCGGATGCATCGATACAGTTGGCACCGGACACGACGCCGGCTGTCGTAGTCAACGCAATTTTATGAATTTCGACTTCGTTCGGTGCGTGACCCATTAGAGGTAAGCCGAGCTCTACGTGCCTGCGATCAATCACTGTCAAATCGGCGGATAGACTGGAGCGGATCATGGCCATACTCATAACATCGATCATTCTGGCACTCATCGGTCTGGCGCTCGGCGGCGGCGGGCTTTGGCTCGTGCTGCTTGGCGGCAGCGTCTTCTATCTTCTCGCCGGTCTCGCCTTCCTGGTGACGGGTATCCTGCTTGCCATGCGCAAGGCCGCAGCTCTCTGGCTCTACGCGGCTTTCGTGCTTGCGGCTCTTGCCTGGGCAATATGGGAAGTCGGTTTCGACTGGTGGCAGCTCGGTCCGCGCGGCGGATTGATCATTCTGATCGGTCTATGGCTGCTGACACCATGGATCAGGCGGCCGCTCGGTTTCCGCAGCCTTGATGGTGTCCACTATAGCGCCAATCCCTGGCCGCTGGCAGTAACCCTGATCATTGCCGTCCTGATCGCTGTTTACTCGATGACGACAGACCCTCACGACCTATCTGGCGATCTGCCGACAACGGTGGCGGCGAATGCGCCGACGGGAGGCGATGTGCCCGATGGCGAGTGGCATCACTATGGGCGCACATCCTTCGGCCAACGTTACTCGCCTCTCGACCAGGTCACTGCTCAGAACGTCGCCAACCTCAAGGAGGTCTGGCGCTACCAGACAGGCGATGTGAAACGCGCGGACGATATCGGCGAAACCACTTATCAGGTCACGCCCCTCAAGATCGGCGACACGCTCTTTCTGTGTACGCCGCATAGTTTGGCGATCGCCATCGATGCGAAAGACGGCAAGGAGAAATGGCGTTACGACGCCAATGCCGGCATGAACCCCAATCGCCAGCATCAGACTTGCCGAGGCGTCTCCTATTATCACGACAAGGCCGTGCCTGCCGGCGCGCCTTGCGCCGATCGCGTCTATCTTCCGACCTCCGACGCCCGGCTGATCGCGCTTGACGCAGCCAATGGCAAGGTATGCCCCAACTTCGCCGATCAGGGCACGCTGCATCTCGAAACCGGCATGAAATACAATCCGGCCGGTTACTACTATTCGACATCGCCGCCCGTGATCGTAGCCGACAAGATTATCATCGGTGGCGCTGTCAACGACAACTACTCGACCCAGGAACAATCAGGCGTCATCCGCGCCTTCGACGCCAGGACCGGCGCGCTCATCTGGAACTGGGATTCGGGCAATCCCGACCAGACGACGCCGCTGCCTGCCGGACAGACCTACACGACCAATTCGCCGAACAGCTGGTCGGTCTCCAGCGCTGACGAGGCACTGCGCATGGTCTATGTCCCGCTCGGCAACCAGACGCCTGACCAGCTCGGCATGGCGCGCAGCGCCAATGTCGAGCGCTTCTCCTCCTCCGTGGTGGCGCTTGATATCAACACCGGCCAGCTGAAATGGGTGCAGCAGTTCGTCCATCACGATCTCTGGGACATGGACGTGCCGGCACAACCCGTGCTGTTCGACATGACCAAGGCCGACGGCACCGTCGTTCCCGCGCTGGTCGCCTCGACCAAGCAGGGCGATCTCTACGTGCTGGACCGCCGCACCGGCGCTGCGATCATTCCCTTCAAGGAAATTCCGGCGCCCGGCGGCACCATTCCGGAGGATCACTCTTCACCGACGCAGCCGATCTCCGATCTGACCTTCTCGCCGCCGCCGCTGCAGGAAAAGGACATGTGGGGCGTCTCGCTGTTCGATCAGCTCGCGTGCCGCATCTCCTTCCATCTGCACCAATACGAAGGCCGATACACGCCACCGTCCCTGCGTGGCTCGATCATCTATCCCGGCAATTTCGGCACCTTCAATTGGGGCAGCGTCGCGGTCGATCCGGAGCGCCAGATCATGTTCGGCATGCCGACCTATCTGGCTTTCACCTCGCGGCTGGTGCCCCGCGCCGAGATCCCGCCGAAGGGAGAGGGCGACAAGGGCAGCGAACAGGGATTGAACCGCAATGATGGCTCCCCCTATGGCGTCTATATGGGCCCGTTTCTCAGCCCGCTAGGCGTTCCCTGCCAGGCGCCACCCTGGGGCTATGTCGCTGGTGTCGATCTCAAGACCGGTAAAATTGCCTACAAGCACAAGAACGGCACCATCTACGACATGACGCCGCTGCCGCTGCCCATCAAGGTCGGCGTTCCCGGCATCGGCGGGCCGATTGTCACCAAGGGCGGCGTTGCCTTCCTGGGTGCGGCCGTGGACGATTACCTGCGGGCATATGATGTCACGACGGGTAAGCAGCTCTGGCAGGCGCGCCTGCCGGCGGGCGGCCAATCCACGCCGATGACCTATACCGCCAGCGACAACAAGCAATATGTCGTCATGGTAGCCGGTGGTCATGGCTCGGTCGGAACCAAGCCCGGCGACTATGTTATCGGCTACACGCTGCCATAAATAGGATTGGGCGGGATCGCCCCGCCCTCCATCTCTGGCAGGCTTCAATGCCGAAGCGGCTAGGCAATCTGCTCAACGCGGCATTGCTGGCACAAAGGATAGGTATTCAGGAATGGCGCAAGCCGTTCGCGCATGATTTTGAAATCTGATCCGTACATGTAAAAGGCGGTTTCTTCCGGTCCTTGCCAATGGCTGCTGACCGCTCCAATGCCCTGCAACAGGCGCTGGCATTCCGCAAAGACATGATTGACATCAGAATCACGGTAGACCTCGTCTGGCAGGTCGGTACCGTTCAAATATAATCCCAGGCCCTCCTGCAGGCCGAAATCAATCCGCCGGTTCTGATCGGGGATATTCATCCGCGAGCCCTTGGGAGCCAGCATGGCCTCAAGGGTGCGCATAACCATTTCGATCGTCGCATCGGATGGGTCATCCAACTCGATCTCAATATCGCATTCGCTGACTTCGCCGTCGGGCGCCATCAATGTACCGCCGCCGACGACGCGTACGCCATGCTTGTGTTTCGCCATGGCCGCATCGAGAGCGTCTTCAATATCGGCTCGATCATCCGGTTGCAGGCGCGCGTTCAGTGTGGCCACAACGACCATGGGTTTCTTTTTCTTGAAAAGATTGAACATGGGCTATCTGCTGCCTCCCCCGGCTTCAACGTTGCGAAAATCCCGGTTGTAGTTTGAGTCCCGCAACCGTTTATTGCAACGGCTTATTTCCCGCCGCCACGGCGTCGTCCTCGGAATTTGCCGGAGGCTCCCAGCCGAAGACGCTGCGGCCGCCATAGGAGAATGATCTGTCAAATTCGCCGGCGACGATCTCCTTGAGATCAGGTCCGGTGACATATCGCTCCAGAATTCTCGACTGATCGTCCAGCCGCTTCAGGGCCGACAGTTCCTCATCTCGGCCAAGCCGCCCTTTCCTGACCGCGGATTTCATCACGCTGATGGTCTCGTCATAGACTTTCAATGGCACCGGAAAGGGATGCCGATCCTTACCGCCATGGGCCAGCGAGAAGCGTGCGGGATCGGAAAAGCGGCAGGGCGCGCCGTGAACGACCTCAGCCACCATCGCCAAAGCTTTCACCGTCCGTGCGCCGACGCCGGGCGTCAGCAGTAAATCCTCGAAATCCACCGGGCCGCGATCGGCAGCAGCGGCGAGATTGCCATGCAGGCGGCGCATGTTCACATCTTCCTGGCGGACATCATGATGCGCCGGCATGATGAGGTACGGCAGCATCGGTTGCACATCTTGTTTGCTGATTGCCGGAGCTTGTCCTTCCAGCACATTGAATTCGCGAATGATTTTATCGGGACCAAGCGAGGCAAGCAGATCGAGCTGGCGGTTGCGGGAATGTTCGGCCCGCCGATCGGCGAGATTGATGATCTCTCCCTGCTCCCGTCCCTCGATGGCGGCATGGGGTGAATCCAGAAAGCTCGTCAGCCCCTCGGATAGCCAGTGATATCGCCGTGCCTGCCGGCGGTCGCCGTTCATGCCCTGCTGGACGACGACCCATTTGCCGTCATCGGCCACGATGAAGCCATGCAGATAGAGGTCGAAGCCATCCTGGACCGCTGCGCTGTCCACCTTGGCGATCAGCCGGCTGGTGCTGGCAAGCGATGTTCCATCGATCCCGACGCGCTCGCCGATATGGATCAATTCATCCGGTGTCTTGCGCGAATGCGAGCCGCGACCGCCGCAGACATGGATGCCGAGTTCGCCCGAAAGCGGGGTCAGGCCGCGCTTCAATGCGCCGAGCACGCTTGTGGTGATGCCGGAGGAATGCCAGTCCATGCCCATGACGGCGCCGAAGGACTGGAACCAGAATGGATTGGCCAAGCGGCGAAACAGCTCATCACGTCCATAGTGCTGAACGATCGCCTCGGTGATGACAGCGCCCAATCGCGTCATCCGTTCTCCAAGCCATCGCGGCACGCGGCCGCCATGCAACGGCAGGTCAGCTTTGCCAGTTCTTTGCGCCAAATTCGTCACTCTCGATCTTCGGTGACGAGATTGTAGCGTCGATCGTCGATTTGCACCATACGTTCTCTTTTTGTCCCACTTCGTGGCGTCAGAGAACTGGCGAGACAATCGCTAGGAGTGATTGCGCAGCAAATGGGAGCGCATCGCCGCAATGCCCTCATCGATATTGGCGCGGCCGAACCCAATGCGGAACCGGTCGTCTGGCGTCGCACTGAGATCCGAGTGATAGAGGCTTGCCGGCAAGAGCAGCACGCCTGCCTGTTCCACCAGATTGCGCGTGAAGGTCTCCACGCCATCCGCACCTTTGTAGCGTGGATAGCAGACACAGCCGCCATCGGGCGTATACCACTCGAAAAGATCCTCGAACTCTGAAAACAGAGCCTTCAGCTTTCCGAGGTTGGAAGCGATCAGCCTGTTATTGCGCTCGAGAATCCTGTCGGCATTCAGCAAGGCAATCTTCGCCAGGCTCTCGCTCGGACCTGAATTGCAGATGGAGAGATAATGCTTCATCCGCTCCATTTTCGAAATCAGGGTGTGATCGCGGCAGGCAATCCAGCCAATGCGCAGGCCCGGCAAGCCATAGGCCTTGGACATGACGCCAAGCGAGAGGCCCCGTTCATAGGCGTCGGCAGCGGCCTGCGATACCGGCTTATTATCGACGGTCAGGCCGCGATAGACTTCGTCGCTGAAGAGCCAGATGCCGTGTCGCCGGCAGAGATCCACCAGTGCGTCGAACCTCTCCTTTTCCAGCACCTTGCCTGTAGGATTGTGCGGGAAATTGATCGAGACCAGCTTGGTATTGGGTCTGATTGCCTTGCTGACCACATCGATGTCCAGCGACCAGCCGTCTTCCGGATCAAGTGCTATAGCAGAGACATCGCAAATGCTGAGGGGTATCGTTTCGGACGATTGGTAGTTGGGTGTTACAATGATCGCATGATCGCCCTTGTCGAGAAGCGCATGCATGGCGATGTAGATGCCCTCTTCCGCGCCGGCAAAGCATAGAATATCGGCGCGCTGCATCTGGTGATAAAGCCCGGCGATGATGTCGCGCAATGCCGGATCGCCGAAGGTCTCCGTATAACCAAGCCAGAGATTGTCGTAGGCCGCCCGCTGCTCCGATGTCGCCATGTCAAGCAGCTCAGCCATCGTCATGCTCTGCGCGTCGGAGGCAGTCATGTGATAGCGCGCACTGAACTCCCACTTCGAAAAATGAGTTTCCAGCTTGAAATCTGGCAGCAGCGGCATGACGACATTCTCCAACGGCGGCAGACACACATTCGTGCCGGCCCTTACTGGCTCGATAATTAGTAGCGCATTTACAAATTGTCAAATATATAGTGAATGTAAATCATCAGAAGGAAAGAGGCGATGGCGCGAAAGACAGGCACAAGCAATGAGCAATCAACCGGTTCCGAGGACCTGCTGCGGTTCGCTTCCGTCGCCGATGCTGTTGCGATCCTGCTCAAGCCCCATGCGGAGGTCGTCCTTCACGACCTGAGAACGCAGACGATTGCTCATATCGCCAACAACCTGTCGCGGCGCGAAGTCGGCGGCTCCTCCCTTGCCGAGTTGAAGGATATCGGATCGCTCGGCCTCGATGTCATCGGCCCCTATCGGAAGGTGAATTTCGATGGTCGCCAGCTCAAGTCGATCACTGCTGTTTTGCGCAACGAGGCAGGCGAGCCATTCGGCTTGCTCTGTATCAATTTCGACATCGCACCGATCGAGGCAGCGCGTGATGCGTTAAGCCTTCTGGCGGCTTTTCAGGATGTCGGTCCGCAGCCATCCGCACTATTCCGCTCAGACTGGCAGGAAACCGTCAATGCCGCGATCGCGGACTTTCTCGGCGAACGAGGGCTGGCCGCTTCCGCGCTGGCGAAGGAAGATCATGCCGCTCTCGTCGAGATGCTGGAACAGGAGGGCTATTTCTCCATCCGCAATCTGGTCCCCTATCTCGCGCGGGTGCTCGGCATTTCACGGCCGACCGTTTACAAGCACCTGCGCGAAGCCCGGCAGAGGAAGCTGCCGAAGCCGACGTCTTGACCCCGCCTGGAAGATTGGCGCCAACAAGCCGACAACACACGCGAGTTAGGCAGGCATCGGAGCAAAGCTGCTCATTGCGCCGGAAAAGGGCTTGGGCAAAGGCGAAGCATAGGAACTGCGCTTGCTGGTGGACAGGCCCAGGGAGACCAGTGCTTCGGCCTGCTTGACCGCCGCAGCCACGCCGTCCACCACGGGGACGCCATAGATCTCCTGCAGCTCTCGGGCAAGATCCGTCATGCCAGCGCAACCGAGCACGATCGCTTCCGCGCTATCTTCGGCAAGTGCGCGTTCGATTTCCGCCCGCAGTTTCCCAATCGCGCCAGGAGACGCGTTCTCAAGTTCCAGGACTGGGATATCGGAAGCGCGCACCTTGGCGCGTGCTCCCATGCCGTAGCGCTGGACGAGATTGTCGATCAGGATGCGCGAACGCTCGAGCGTCGTCACCACGCTGAACCGCTGCGCCAGAAAGCCCGCCGTCGCGACAGCCGACTCGCAAAGCCCGACAACGGGCACGTCGCAGAACATGCGGGCGGCTTCGAGACCGGTATCGTCGAAGCAGCAGATGATCGCGGCGTCATAACCGGCGCCTTGCCTCTCCTTCAATTCACGCAGCATGCCGGGTACGGCGAGAGCCCCGTCGTAATAGCCTTCGATCGAGGCCGGCCCCATCTGCGATGTGGCGGCGATGATCTCTGTGCCGGAGGCCGCGACTGCGCGGGCCGCTATCGCGGCCTTCTCTGTCATCGAGGCCGTCGTATTCGGGTTGATAAGCAATAAACGCATGATCTCAGCTTTTCTTGGCCTGGCGGCGGCCAAGCATGGTCATAATCCCGAGTGCCAGGAGAATGATGGTGAAGGAAAACAGCGTCGTCACCGTTCCAAGCGCATAGAGCACCGGCGTCGTGACGTTGGTCGTCATCCCATAGATTTCCAGCGGCAGGGTGTTGTAGGTCCCCGAGGTCATCAAGGTCCGGGCGAACTCGTCATAGGAGAGCGTGAAGCCGAACAGACCGACGCCGATAAGGCTTGGTGCGATCATCGGCAGCACGACATGGCGGAAGGTCTGCCATGACGTGGCGCCCAGATCCCGAGCTGCTTCTTCGTATGCCGGTGAGAAACGGTTGAAGACGGCGAACATGATCAGCACGCCGAAAGGCAAGGTCCAGGTGAGATGCGCGCCGAAGGCCGAGGAATACCAGGCAGGCCCAAGACCACCCTGCTGGAAGACCACGCCGATCCCGAGTGAAATGATGATCGATGGCACCACGAGGCTGGCAACCGTGGCGTAGAACAGAAATGTCGAGCCACGGAAACGGCGGCGAAAGGCAAGGCCTGCCAGCAGCGAGACGACGACGGTCACGATCATCACCATGACGCCGAGGATCAGCGATCGCTGGAACGACGCGCCGAAATCGCCGACCGCCTGCTTCTCGAAGAGGTTGGCGAACCAGTGCAGCGACACGCCGTTCAACGGAAAGGTCAGGCCGCCGTCCGGCCCCTGGAAGGACAGGATAACGATCGCCGACAGAGGGCCGTAGAGGAACAGCACGAAAATGGTGAAGAAGATCGCCAGGACATAGAATTCGAGGCTGCGCTTTTCCCGGTTCATCTCAAAGCTCCTTGCGGATATCGACGATGCGCAGGATAGCGGCAACCATCAGCAGGACGACGATCAAGAGCACCACAGCATTGGCGGCTGCGGCCGGATATTGCAGCAGCGACATCTGGTTCTTCATCATCAAGGCGATGGAAGCGCTCTGGCCGCCCGACATCACCTGGACAGTGGAGAAATCCGCCATGACGAGGGTAACGACGAAAATGCTGCCTATCGCCATGCCGGGCTTGGCAAGCGGGAGCACCACATTCCACAGCACCTGCCACCCGCTGGCACCGGCATCACGAGCTGCCTCGAAAAGCGAGCGGTCAATGCGCATCAGCGTGTTGAAGATCGGCGTTACCATGAACAGGGTGTAGAGGTGCACCATGGCCAGTACCACGGCGAAATCGGAGTAGAGCAGCCATTCGATCGGCTGCGGGATGATGCCCATCTCGATCAGCGTCGAGTTGACCAGCCCATTGCGCCCGAGCACCGGTATCCATGAGATCATGCGGATGATGTTCGACGTCATGAATGGCACGGTGCACACCAGAAAGAGGATCATCTGCGTCGACGTGCGGCGGATGTGGAAGGCGAGGAAATAGGCGACCCAGAAGCCGATGAAGAGCGTCAGCCCCCAGACAATGACAGTGAATTTCAATGTGTTGAGATAGGTTTTCCACGTAACCCATGAACCCAGCGTATCGGTGTAGTTCGTGGTCAGGAAGGCCGGGTAAAGGCTTGCGAAGTCATAGTCCCAGAAACTGACGATACCGATCATCGCAATCGGCAAAAGGAAGAAGAAGCCGAGGATCAGAAAGAGCGGCGTGGCCTGCAGATAGGCGACGGCCCAGGCGGGCACCCCAAATCCGCGTCCAGCTTTCTGTGTTTCCTGCTCCGCGTCCGAGGAAGCGATCGTCGCCATGGTTCGGCTCTCCATTGATGGGCCTCCCCCCGTATCGGCGGGGAGAGGAAATGACGTGTATGCTGTTTAGGCGGCGATGAACTCGTTCCAGCGACGGACCATGTAACGGTCTTCGTCCATGACCGAATTCCAGCAGGCGACAGCGCCCATGCGGGCTTCGAAGGAACCGCCGTCGCGAACGGCGCCGGCCTTCTCCATGACCTTGCCTTCCGGAGACAGGATATCGCCCTGTGCCGGCTTGCCTTCGATCCAGTAGCCCCATTCGTCGGCCGACATGAAGTTCTTGGCGGTGTCCATGCAGGCGGAATAGTAGCCCTGGCGGTTGAGGTAGCCGCCAACCCAACCGGACGTGTACCAGTTGATGTATTCATAGGCTGCGTCGAGCTGGGCGCCTTTGAGATGCGAGGCGAGGCCAAGACCGCCGCCCCAGGCGCGATAGCCTTCCTTCAGCGGCTGGAAGGTGCAGGCGATGCCTTTCGAGCGGACCGCGGCGACGGCCGGCGACCACATCGACTGGATGACGACTTCGCCAGATGCCATCAGGTTGACGCTTTCGTCGAAGGACTTCCAGAAGGCGCGGAACTGGCCGTCGCCCTTGGTTTTGATCAGGAACTCGATCGTCTTGTCGATTTCCGCCTTCGTCATGTTGCCCTTGTCGGCATATTTGATCTTGCCGGCGGCTTCCATGATCATCGCGGCATCCATGATGCCGATCGACGGGATGTTGAGGATGGCGGTCTTGCCCTTGAAGGCCGGATCGAGAATGTCGGCCCAGCTGGTGATCGGGCGGCCTGTCAGGTCGGGGCGAATGCCGAGCGTATCGGCATTGTAGATGGTCGGAACCATCGTCATCCACTGCGTCGGTTCCTTGGCGAATTTCTTCGAGCCCTGCGCTTCGACGAAGCCGACGGTATGCGGAGCCGTGCCCTGAGCGATGACGCTATCCGGCTTCAGCTTGCCGTTGATGAAGAGCGGCACGATCTTGTCGTAATATTTGAGCTTCTTGACGTCCATCGGCTGCAGAACGCCGGCCGGGAATACCTTCTTGGCGATCCAGTATTCGATATCGGCGATGTCGTAGCTATCAGGCTGGGTGACGGCGCGCTGCGCTGCGGCGTCGGAATCGGTCGCGGTCATCTCCAGCGTAATGCCGAGGTCGGCCTTGCACTTCTCGGCGATCGCATTGATGTTCGAAACGCCGGTGCCGAACTGGCGCAGCGTGATTTTCGTTTGCGCCCAGACTGTCGGAAAGCCGGTTATGAGGCCGGAGCCCACAACAGCGCCGGCGGCGGCAGCTCCACCCTTCAGCAGCGACCGGCGGGAAATGCCCTTTGTCGCCTTGGTAGTCTTCGTTTCATTCGTCATGTCTGTTCCCTTTTTTTGATGTTTAGGAGTCATGCGGAAATGCGGCCGAGGAGGATGGCATCCCCCAGAGCCCAACTCAGGGAGACGGCATCGCCGACCGATAGGAATTTGGCTGAAACGTCGTCGTCGCTTGCGATCACGGTGAAATCGTCGCTGCCGGCGCCGATGACCGTGATCTTCACTGTCGCGCCGCGGTATTCGACATTGGAAACGACGCCGTTGAAGCCGAGACCCTTGTCGGCGGATGAGGAAAGGCGGACCCGATCGGTGCGGATACCGATATCGACCGCCTCTCCCACCTGACGACCGGTTCCTCGCACGGAGAAGCTCTGCCCTTCCGGCGCCGTCATGGTGATGATGCCGTCCTCGCTCAGCGTCACTCGCCCGGACAGCACGTTATGATCGCCCATGAAGCGCGCGACGAAGGCAGTTGCGGGACGCTCGAAAACCTCGCGCGGGGAGCCAGCCTGCTCGATCCGCCCATCGTTCATGATGACGATGATATCGGCGAGCGCCATCGCCTCTTCCTGGCTATGCGTGACGTGGACGAAGGTGATGCCAAGCGTCTTCTGCAGCTTCTTCAGCTCCGCGCGCATGCGGATCTTCAAAAAGGGGTCGAGTGCCGAGAGCGGTTCGTCCAGCAGCAGCGCCTCGGGATCGGTGATCAGGGCGCGGGCGAGCGCCACGCGTTGCTGCTGGCCGCCGGAAAGCTGCGCCGGGCGACGGTTGGCATAGGCCTCCATCTGCATGAGCTTCAGCATTTCCAGCGCCTTGGCGCGGCGCTCTTCCTTGTCGACGCCTTTCATCTTCAGGCTGAAGGCGACGTTGTCGATAAGGTCGAGATGCGGAAACAACGCATAGGACTGAAACATCATTGCCGTGCCGCGCTTGGCGGGCGGGAAATCGGTGACGACGATATTGCCAAGCCGCACGTCACCCGATGAAATGCTTTCGTGCCCCGCGATCATGCGCAGCGTCGATGTCTTGCCGCAGCCGGAAGGGCCGAGAAAGCAGCAATAGGACCCTGCCGGTATTTTCAGGCTGATCGCGTGGACGGCCGTCGTGGTGCCGTAGACCTTCGAAACGGACGCTATATCTATCTCTGCCGCTTTCGACATCATCTTCCCCTTTTGTCTGGGAAAGACACTGCATCAATCGTGCCAGTTTTGCTGCGCCGCACTAAATATCTGTAATTCCGATATTTTTATCGGGGTGGCAGATGTTTGCCCTTTATTAGGCAGGTTGCTATTTGCCCATTTTATAGGCTATTGTCTTCGATATATGCAGGTAATTGTATACAATTTAACGCCATGTTTGCGCCAGATTTCATTTAACTTCCGTAGCAAACCACGATATCATTTGCATTAGATACCGGGTCGGCGACTTTATGAACTCTTCAGCAGATGCGCTTCAGGCGCCCAGCGATTCCACGGAAAACGGTGCCCAGCAGATTCGCGACGCAATTCGCGATGCGATCGTCGAGCGCAGGCTTTCGCCAGGCACCAAGCTATCCGAAAGCGATGTCGGCAACCTGTTCAATGTCAGCCGCACGCTGGCGCGCGCTGCCTTGCAGGCTCTTTCCTATGAGGGCCTTGTCAGCGTCGAGAAGAACAGGGGCGCTTTTGTCGCCTACCCTTCCCCGGAAGAGGCCGGGCAGATATTCGCAGCCCGCCGCCTGGTCGAGCCGGGCATTTTGAGGTCCGCGGCCGAGCGGATTACCCCGGTCCAGCTTCGGCAGTTAAGGCAGCTGCTTGTGGAAGAAGGCCGCTTGATGAGCGAGCGGGGTCAGCCTGCCCGCCGCGCCGAAATCAAGGCATCCGGTGATTTCCATTTGATGCTGGCCTCGATATCGGGCAATCTCATCATGCAGCGCTTCATGGAAGAGCTGGTTGCGCGCTCTTCGCTTGTGATCGCGCTGTATGGTCAATCCAGCGTTTCGAGCTGCGGTCATTCAGAGCACGGCGATATTATCGACGCGCTCGAGCGCAAAGACGTCGAGACCGCCTGCCATCTGATGCTTCACCATATTGCGCATATCGAAGCCGACCTCGATTTGCGCGAGCGCAAGAGCTTCGGCCTGAGGGAAGCCTTCGAGCGCTAAAGGCTACCCATATCGGGACCACACCCGAGCGATTGAGTTTCCGCAGTGAAGGAGAAGCATTTGAGCGTGATCGAGACGCTTTTTACCCGCGCCAAGCTCGCCGATGGCTCCATCAGGGATATCGGCGTCACGGACGGCCGCATTGTGGCGATCGAGCCAACGGGATCGGTGGTCGAGGCCGGCCAGATCGTGGAACTTGAGAGTGCATTGGTCGTCCCGGGTTTCGTCGAGGGCCATATTCATCTCGATACCAGCTTTTATGGTGACGCCTGGATACCGCATAAGCCGTGCACCAACGGCTTCGACGTCCACGAACGCGTGGCGTTTCAGGCAGAGAACATGGCGCAGGCAGCGCCCATGGATGTGCGGGCTCGCAACCAGCTCGACCTCTGCATTGCCAACGGCAGCACGCATATGCGCAGCCACGTCATGGTGGACGGTTCCGTCGGGTTGAAATCGCTTGAGACGATACTGGCCGTGCGCGAGGAATATCGCGGACTGATCGATATCCAACTCGTCGCCTTCCCGCAAAGCGGCATTTTGAAGAGCCCGGGAACGCCACAGCTTCTGGACGAGGCGATCACGATGGGTGCCGATCTCGTTGGAGGGCTCGATCCCGCAAGCTTCGATCGCGATATCGAAAGGCATCTCGACGTCGTTTTCGGTGTCGCCGAGAAACATGGCGTTGGTGTCGATATCCACCTCCATGATGGCGGCACGCTTGGCCTGTTCACCATCGAGCAGATCTGTGCCCGCACACGCGCACTCTCCATGGGCGGACATGTGGCCGTCAGCCATGCCTATGGGCTCGGCGATCTCTCAAGCGAGGTGGCAAAGCGGGCGGCAGCTCTGATCGCCGAAAGTGGCATTGCCATCATGACGAATGCGCCGGGCAGCTACTCTTTTCCTCCCGTCGCCCTACTCCGCTCCGCCGGCGTCACCGTCTTCAGCGGCAGCGACAATATCCGCGACTCATGGTGGCCCTATGGCGACGGTGACATGCTCGGGCGAGCGATGATGATCGGTTATCGCTCCGGCTTCTATACGGATGACGAGTTGAAGGCCGCCTTCGACATCGTCACCGAAAGCGGCGCCAGGGCGCTTCGGCTTGAAGACTATGGCTTGCACGTCGGCGCGAAAGCCGATTTTGTAACGTTGAAGGCCGAGCATGTGCCCGAGGCGGTCGTCGCTGTTCCGAAGGGACGCTCCGTCTACAAGGCCGGCAAGCTTGTCGCCAGAGATGGCGCGGTTCTGCGGAGCTGAGACAAGACAACTATCCCACCCTCCAATAACAGCGGTAGCTTCATGCTCGATCTGGTGATTTCGAATGTCCGCTTCGCCAGACAAGAGGGTTGTTTTGACATTGGGGTTAGAGGCGGCAAGATTGCCGCCATTGAACGGACTTTGGCCACCGACGCGCCACGTCATGACATGTGCGGCCGCTTCGCATTCGGCGGCTTTGTCGATAGCCACATCCACCTCGACAAGGCCTGCATTCTAGACCGCTGCCTCATATGCGAAGGCACGCTTGAGGAAGCGGTTCGCGAGACTGCCAAGGCGAAGGTCGGTTTTACGATCGAGGATGTCTATGCCCGCGCCGCCCGCGTGGTCGAGAATGCCATCGTCCATGGCACAACGGCGATGCGGACCTTTGTGGAAATCGATCCGCGCGCCGGTTTTCGGTCGTTCGAAGCGATCAAGCAGATCAGGCACACCTATGCCTGGGCCATCGATATCCAGATCTGCGCCTTCGCACAGGAAGGGCTGACCAACGAGCCCGAGGCGGCGGAAATGCTGGATCGTGCGCTCGAAAGCGGAGCGGATATGATCGGCGGTTGCCCCTATACCGACCCTGATCCTCAAGCCCATATCTCGCGGATATTCGACCTTGCCGAACGTCACGGCGTCGATGTCGATTTTCATCTTGATTTCGACCTGAACCCGTCCGGCTCGGCAATCCCCGCTGTCTTGGCGGAAACCGAGCGGCGTGGCTATGGTGGCCGTGTTTCGATCGGCCACGCCACGAAGCTCTCCGCCATGCCGACGCCATTGGTCAGCGAATTTGCCAGACGGCTCGCCGATGCCGGGGTAGCCGTGACGACTTTGCCGGCGACGGATGTCTTCCTGCTTGGTCGTACTGCTGATCATCTGATCCCGCGTGGCCTGGCGCCGGCAATGCTGCTGATCGACCATGGCGTCAACGTGACCGCCGCAACAAACAATGTCCTGAACCCGTTCACTCCTTACGGCGACGCGTCACTTGCGCGCATGGCCAATTTCTTCGCGAACCTGGCGCAACTGTCGCGGGACGAAGACATTGCGCGGGCGTTCGACATGGTGACCATCAATGCTGCGCGATTAATGCGGCGTGACTATCGGCTGGAACCGGGTGTGACTGCGGATATCGTGGTGGTGGATGCGGCCGATCCATTGTCGCTGGTTCGCGAAATTCGCCAACCAATCGCCGGCTGGAAGAATGGCAGGCAGACTTTTGTCCGCCCGCAGCCGCGTCTGCTGCCACCTAAAAGCTAAGTGGCACCTAAGCCGGATTGCGACGATCTCTTACCGCTTCAACTCACGTTCGAATTTTTCGATCTGTTGTAGAACCCATGGATCATCGGCCGAATATTGAATCGTTTCGGCCTCAAGCCGCTGTCGGCGGCGGCGCTGAATCCAGTCGATGAAGGCGAGAAGCAGCCGCATGGGAATTTCCAAGCTCTTTCAATATCTACGAGGCCCGACGATCAGATTGGCAAGCCAATCGGAAGCCGGGCCTCGAGGACCGCAAGGCGTTGCGGCAGATGCCTTTTGCCCTTGCGAAAATGAACGGTAGCTGAACACATATGCACGTTACGATGTTTTTAATTGCGTAGTTCGCGCAACCATGGAAAATATATTGGTGCCCTACACAACCTTCGAAGAGACGAAGGCGGTGGTGGTAAATTTGCGGCCATTTTTTATGAAAGCGTACCGTTATCGCCAAAACTGACCTAGTCGGAATGAATGACCGCGATTAAAAAACGCCGCGTCGCTTCCGATTTCCCCGGAGCGGCACAAGCTTAGCCTCGCCGATGCGAGGCTTTTTTGTTTTCAGGCATAATTGCCTTAACGGCGCGGCTCGCCGCCGGGTGCATAGACCGTATCCTGCTCGAAGCGGAATACCGAGCCGCAGCGGCAACGCATCATGTGCTTGCGTGGATCAGTCGACGGCCGCTCGGTGGCAAAACCATGCGGCATCTGATCGATCTTGAAATCGCGGCTCGGTGCCCGACGATTGTCCGTCTCGGACACCTCGGCAAAACCGATATGCCCGCACCGCGCGCATTCCAGCTTCCGTGAATATCGATCTCGCGCAGCCATTCTCTTCCAACTCAGAGACTCACATTGCGATCTTTCTATCAGCGCTATCCGCGCTCTTGAAGCCAGAACGATGCCATTTGTCTGTCCGGCCATCTTTCGCGCCGATCCTGTCATTCACGATATCGACCACAGAAAATATGAAATCGCCGGAAAAAAGAGATTGACCTGATGGCAGATGTCAGACCAATTTATCGACCCATGACCAAGGCCATGCTCACACCCCTTCCCTCCATCGACCGGACGCAGCAAGTCATAGAGGCGCTGTCGAGCTTCATCGAATCGTCGAAGCTCCAGGCAGGCGAGCGGCTGCCGACGGAGCGTGAACTGATGGTCGCCCTTTCCGTGGGGCGCTCGACCATCCGCGAGGTGATCACCTATTTCCAGGCTCTGGGGGTGATGGAAACCCGGAAGGGCAGCGGCACCTATCTGTTGAAGCCCGTTTCCAAGGGCACCATCCATATGCCCCTGTCGCTCGATCCGCCGCATCTGCGTGATGCCTTGCTGCAGACGCTCGAAGTTCGCCGCGGCATCGAATGCGAAGCCGGCATGGTGGCCGCGAGGAAGCGCACCGACGAGGACATCGCCAACATCGAGCAGAAGCTGAACGAGATGGAACGCGTCCACATGGCCAAGGGCACATCCGGGCCTGAGGATCTCGCCTTTCACCTGGCGGTCTACGACGCCACGCACAATCCGTTGTTCAAGCAACTACTCGAACAGATGCGTGAAACCTTCGAACGCTTCTGGGACCATCCCTTCGACCGGCAGGATTTCGCCCGCCGATCCTTCCCCTTTCACCGCACGCTGTTCAACGCAATCGTCGACCAGGATCCCGAGGCGGCGCGCGCCGAAACATTGAAAATTCTCGACGTTGTCGAGGAAGACATCAAGGAAATGTCCAAATGACTGACGGGCTAGAGCCGTTCGAACTTGCATCCCTCATTACGGCCCATGACGACGGCAACTTCGCCGATGCCGTGGTGCCGCCGATCTTCCAGACTTCGCTGTTCACCTTCTCCAGCTATGACGAGATGATCGCGTCCTATCGCGGCGAGAAGGTGCGGCCGACCTATACACGCGGCCTCAACCCGACGGTTCGCCTGTTCGAGGAAATGCTGGCGAAGCTCGAGGGTGCTGAGGACGCGCTTGGATTTGCCAGCGGCATGGCCGCAATCTCGTCGGCCGTGTTGAGCTTTGTCGAGCCGGGCGACCGGATCGTCGCGGTCAAGCATGTCTATCCCGATGCCTTCCGTCTCTTCGGCACCATTCTGAAGCGCATGAAGGTCGAAGTGACCTATGTCGACGGCCGGGATGAGGAAGCTGTCGCCAAGGCGTTGCCGGGCGCCAAGGTCTTCTACATGGAAAGCCCGACGAGCTGGGTCATGGAAGCGCATGATGTCGGCGCGCTGGCCGCGCTCGCCAGGAAGCATGGTGTCGTCTCGATGATCGACAACAGCTGGGCTACGCCCTATTTCCAGCAGCCGCTGAAGCTCGGCGTCGACCTCGTCATCCACTCCGCCTCGAAATATCTTGGTGGGCACAGCGATGTGGTTGCCGGCATCGTCGCTGGCTCGAAGGAGATGATCGCGCGGCTGAAGGCCGAAGCCTACCCTTACCTCGGCGGCAAGCTTTCACCCTTTGACGCCTGGTTGCTGATCCGCGGCCTTCGTACCCTGCCGATCCGCATGAGGGCGCATGAAGCCTCGGCCATGACGATCGCCAAGCGCCTGCAGGAACTCGATGTTGTCGAACAGGTCTGCCATCCCGGCCTCGCCAATCGCTTGCCAACCGGGCTGAACGGCACCTCGGGCCTGTTTTCCTTCATCTTCCGCGAAGGCGTCGATATCAGAGCCTTTGCCGACCGTCTCAACCTCTTCAAGCTGGGTGTGAGCTGGGGCGGGCATGAAAGCCTGATCGTCCCGGGCGAAGTCGTATTGCAACAGAAGGCGCAGCCGAATTCCGCGCACACTTTCGGCATCCACCCACGCTCCGTGCGTCTTCATATCGGCCTTGAGGGAACCGAGGCGCTGTGGAGAGAGCTCGAGGAGGCCATCGCCGCCACCTCGTGAAGTCGTCAATCCAAGAGGAACATCTAAAAAGGGGAACCAACATGAAAAGACTGATAACTGCAGCACTCTTTACCGCCTTGATGGGCGGTACCGCCTTTGCCGATACGACGTTAAAGCTCGTCGAAGTGATCACCAGCCCCGAGCGTACCGAGACGCTGAAATCGATCGTCGCCAAGTTCGAGGCGGACAATCCCGGCACCAAGGTCGACATCATCTCCCTGCCCTGGAATGAAGCCTTCCAGAAATTCGCCACCATGGTCTCGGCCGGCGATACGCCCGACGTCATGGAAATGCCCGACACCTGGGTATCGCTCTACGGCAACAACGGCATGCTCGAAAGCCTGGAGCCCTATCTGGCGAAGTGGGAGCACACCAAGGAGCTGACGCCCCGCGCGCTTGAGCTCGGTCGCTACGTCAAGAACACCGCGTATATGCTGCCTTACGGCTTCTATCTGCGTGCCATGTTCTACAACAAGAAGCTTCTCCAGCAGGCCGGCGTCAGCGAGCCGCCGAAGACGATGGATGACTTCGTCAAGGCGTCCGAAGCCGTCTCCAAGCTGCCGGGCAAATACGGCTACTGCATGCGCGGCGGACCGGGCGGCCTGAATGGCTGGATGATCTTCGCGGCCTCCATGGCGGGCGACAACAAATACTTCACGGATGACGGCACCTCCACGATGAACAGCGCCGGCTGGGCCAAGGGCATCGAATGGATGGTCGATCTCTACAAGAAGGGCCTGGCGCCGAAGGATAGCGTCAACTGGGGATTCAATGAAGTCGTCGCCGGCTTCTATTCCGGCACCTGCGCCTTCCTCGATCAGGACCCGGATGCTTTGATCGCCGTCGCCGAGCGCATGAACAAGGACGATTTCGGCGTTGCGCCGCTGCCGAAGGGACCGGACGGCAAGTCCTTCCCGACCATCGGTTATGGCGGCTGGTCGATGTTCTCCACCAGCCAGAACAAGGACCTCTCCTGGAAGCTGATCGCGACGCTCGAAGGCCCGGAAGGCAACCTCACCTGGAACAAGAAGATCGGCGCCTTGCCGGCCTACACCGCCGCTGAGAAGGACCCCTTCTATGCCGGCGATCAGTTCAAGGGCTGGTTCCAGGAGCTGGCGGACAAGGACACGGTTCCGACCGTAATGCCGACCTACCTCGAGGAATTCGCTTTCTTCAAGGATTCGCTCGCCATCAAGACGTCGCAGCAGGCGATGCTCGGCGATATCTCGGCCAAGGACCTTGCCGACCAGTGGGCAGATTACCTGACCAAGGCGCAGCAGAAGTTCCTCGCCAAGAAATAATCGGCGCATTCGGCGGCGGAGCGATCCGCCGCCGCTCTTGCTCACCTGAAACAGACGGCGTCCGAACGTCGCGAACGGGAACTCTTACAGATGACTTCGATCACCGACACGCTCGACAGGCGTCACGACCGCCGGCCGTGGCTGAAGCGCCTCGCCGACGCCTCGGAACCGTATCTCTACAGCGCCCCTGCCCTCATCCTCATCATCGCCGTGATGCTGGTGCCGCTGGCGATCGGCATTTCCTATGCCTTCCGCGATATCCAGCTGCTCAATCCATTTTCCGGCGGCTTCATCGGCCTGGAGCACTTTCGTGATCTCTCCAAGGACACGGCCTTTTACTGGGCGTTGAAGAATACCCTCTGGTGGACCGGTGCTTCCGTGGCGCTGCAGTTCATCTTCGGGCTGATCCTGGCTCTACTGCTGGACAAGCCCTTCTACGGCAGGGGGATCGTGCAGGCATTGGTGTTTCTGCCCTGGGCCGTTCCGTCCTTCCTGGCCGGTCTCAATTGGTCGTGGCTGTTCAACCCCGTCATCGGGCCGATACCGCACTGGCTTTATGCGCTCGGCCTGATGAGCGAGCCTAGCAACATTCTGTCCGACCCGAACTATGCGATGTGGGGACCGATCGTCGCCAATGTCTGGTGGGGTATTCCGTTCTTTGCAATCACGCTGCTGGCAGCCCTTCAGGCGATCCCGCGCGATCTCTATGAGGCGGCTTCCATCGACGGCGCCGGCTGGTTCGAACGTTTCCGCTCGATCACGCTTCCCTTCCTCGCACCGACCATCGCCATTACCGTGCTATTGCGCACCGTCTGGGTCTCCAACTTCGCCGACCTGATCGTGGTCATGACCGGCGGTGGTCCCGCGGACCGCACGCAGATCGTCGCCAGCTACATCTTCACGCAGGCCTTCAAGCGGCTCGACTTCGGTTATGCCTCGGCCATTGCGCTGGTGCTCCTCGTTCTGCTTCTCGCCTATTCCATGCTGATCATCCTGCTGCGGCAGACCCTGCTGAACAAGGATTGAGCCATGAGACGATCCATCCTTCCCACCATCGCACATCGGCTGGCGATCCTCTGCTATGTTCTCTTCGCACTCTTCCCGCTCTTCTGGCTGCTGAAGGTCTCTGTCACGCCGAATGACTTGCTCTATACGGAAGGCGTGCGCATGTGGCCGTCGCGCACGACGTGGGAACACTATGCCTTCGTGCTGCAGCACAGCGACTTTCCGACCTTCTTCAAGAACAGCGTGATTGTCGCCGGTTCGACGGCAATTGCGGTGACCATCTGCTCTTCGCTCTCCGGCTACGCGCTCTCCCGTTTCAATTTCCGCGCCAAATACTGGATCGTGGCGTTGATGCTGCTGACGCAGATGTTTCCGCTGGTCATGCTTGTCGCGCCGATCTTCAAGATCCTGACGCCGCTGCATCTGACGAACAGTCTCACCGGCCTCGTCATCGTCTATACGGCCTTCAACGTGCCCTTCGCCACCTTCCTGATGCAGTCCTTCTTCGATGGCATTCCGAAGGATCTTGAAGAGGCGGCCATGATCGATGGCGCAACGCAATTCACCGCCTTCCGGCAGATCATCCTGCCGCTGACGCTGCCTGGGATCGCCGCGACGCTTGGCTTCGTCTTCACGGCTGCCTGGAGCGAACTGCTCTTCGCGCTGATGCTGATCAATGGCAATCAGGCCGCGACCTTCCCGGTCGGGCTTCTCACCTTCGTCTCAAAATTCTCCGTGGATTTCGGGCAAATGATGGCAGCGGGCGTCATGGCGCTCATTCCGGCCGCGCTCTTCTTCCTGCTCATCCAACGTTATCTTGTGCAGGGCCTGACGGCCGGCGCGGTCAAGGGTTAGTCAAATGGCATCGATCGATATCCAGAACGTCAAGAAGGCATACGGCCATGTGCAGGTGCTGCACGACATCGATCTGAGGATCAAGGACGGCGAGTTTGTCGTCCTCGTCGGCCCGTCCGGTTGCGGCAAGTCCACCTTGCTCAGGATGATTGCGGGCCTTGAAGACATTAGCGGCGGCGAAATCCGCATTGCCGACAATCGTGTCAACGAGCTGCATCCGAAGGACCGTGACATAGCCATGGTCTTCCAGTCCTATGCGCTCTATCCGCATATGAATGTCGCCGGCAACATGAGCTACAGCCTGCGGCTCCGGAAAATGGCGAAGGAGAGCATTGCCAAGGCGGTCGCAGGAGCTGCCACGAAGCTCGGCCTCGATCCGCTGCTCGAACGCCGGCCGAAGGCGCTTTCCGGCGGCCAGCGTCAGCGCGTCGCCATGGGCCGCGCCATTGTGCGCCAGCCGAAAGCCTTCCTCTTCGATGAGCCGTTGTCGAACCTCGACGCCCGTCTGCGCGAACAGATGCGGGCCGAGATCAAGAAATTGCATGGCGACCTGAAAGCGACCTCGATCTACGTCACCCACGACCAGATCGAGGCAATGACGCTGGCGGACCGGATCGTCGCCATGCATGGCGGGGTGGTTCAGCAGGTCGGCAGCCCGCTGGAACTCTACGACCGCCCCGCCAATCTCTTCGTTGCCGGCTTCATCGGCTCGCCCGGCATGAATTTTCTGGATGCGATCTATCAGGAGGGTGGCGTCAAGCTGAAGGATGGCACCTTCGTGCCGCTTGCTGAATCGCTAAAGCTGACGCCCGGCGCAAAGGTAACTCTCGGCATCCGCCCGGAACATGTCGTCCTGTCCTCGGATCAATCCAACATGGCCGCAACCGTCGAGCTCATCGAACCCACGGGCTTCGGCATCATCCTGCATCTTTCGCTGCATGGCCTGCCGTTCAAGGTGTTTACGTTGGACCGCAGTGCGCTCAGCGCCGGGAACCACGTCAATGTCGCCTTCCCGTCGCAGCATCTGCACGTCTTCGATGAGGACGGAAAAAGGGCGGCCTGAGCCGCCCTTTCAGACCTCAATCCACAAACGGGTTCGTTGGCCCGTTGGACGGCGGCGTAAACCAGCGCGGGCCGTCCGCCGTCATGTAGATATGATCCTCGAGCCTGATGCCGAATTTCTGCGGAAAGACGATCATCGGCTCGTTCGAGAAGCACATGCCGACTTCAAGCGGTGTTGCATTGCCGCGCACGATATAGGGCTCCTCATGGATCTCCAGCCCCAGGCCGTGACCGGCGCGATGCGGCAATCCGGGCAGCTTGTAGTCGGGACCCAGCGAATGTTTCGCGAGAACCGAACGCGCGGCATCATCAAGGCTCGAGCAGGCAGCGCCGAGCTTGGCGGCATCGAAGACCGCCTGCTGCGCTTCCCGCTCGATCGCCCAGGCATCTTCGAAGACGCTATCGCCGGCTTTCAGCTTGTATGTTCGCGTCAGATCGGAGTGATAGCCGTCAATGCGGGTGCCGGTGTCCACGAGGATGACATCGTCTTCGGCGAGCGTCTGGTCACCATTGGCGCCATGCGGCAGCGATGTCGCCTCGCCGAAGGAGACGATGCAGAAGGTCGAGCCGCCGTGAGCGCCAACCTCGCGATGCCGTCGATCGATGAACTCAACCACTTCGGAGGCGCGGATACCGGGCTTGAGCAAGGTGTGGGCCTGCTTGTGGATGCCAAGCGTCAGGTTCATCGCATATTGAATGAGCGCGATTTCAGCAGGAGACTTGATGCGGCGCAGGCGGTTGATGATCGGCCCACCATTTTTCAACCGCTCGGCACCGAGTTCCGCAGCCAGCGCATGGTAGAAGAACAGCGGCATGTTGTCGTCAAGCGCCAGAATGCCCTTGTTGCCGAGCAGACGTGCGATGAGAGCTGCGCTGCTCTCCTCCTCCTGCCATTCGAGGATTTCGGCGGGCAAATGCGTCAGCGTCTCGAGGCGACTACGTTCGAAACCAGGAACGATGTAGTAAAGCTCGGTCGGCGTCACCAGCGCCCCGAGGAAGCGTTCACTGGCATGCCAGACAAGGCCGGTGAAGTAGCGCAGGCTTTCACTCGGCCCAAGCAGCATGCCGGCCAAACCCTCCGCATCCAGCAACTGGCGAAGCCATGCAAGACGTGCTTGCTTTTCCTCGTCAGTGATCCGGGGGACTGGATGTTGCCACGACATTTTTCGACTCCTCAATATTCCAAATCGCATAGGCCTCGCGCCGTATCGGCACGGTGACAGCGACACTAATAATCTTGTAGGCAAAATGTCGACAAGGAAAAAGAAATCACCGCATCAGGCGTTGCGATCGCTAAATTATCTGACAGCGCGAATAGGCCGCGAGTGGTTGATTGTCTCCATCGAAACACATGGTCGAGGAGATCAAAATGCAAACTCCAAGCATCGCAATCCAGTCCGCACGCGTTCGGACTTCAAGCAGATCCCGGCGCACGTCGTTCTCGGTTCTCATGGGAACGATGCGGTTGCTCACGCGCAAGCTGGCCGAGCGGCGCAACCGAAATGCATTGATGGAGCTTTCGGACGATCAGCTGAAGGATATCGGCCTTTCGCGCGGCCAATCCGGGAGCGACGTTCATATTTACAGCCGCTACTAAAAAGATGGCGCAGAACATGTTAGTTTCATGCAATGCGACCGGCATATGCGGCATAATGGGGATTGCGGCATGTCACTGATTTCGACAGCTCTACTGCTGAAAACGAATACGGTTATCATCCGCGATGTCGTGTGTAACGGCGAATGCCGTCACAAGAGCGACGAGGAGTGTGCGCACAAGACAAGCCTCGTCTATCCCTATCGTGGCGTCTTCAAGCGCCATGTAGGCCAGAATGACGTGGTCGCCGAGGCCAATCAGGTCGTGTTCTTCAATGGCGGGCAGGACTATCGGATCAGCCATCCCGTCGATGGCGGCGATTCCTGTCTCGACCTTTCGATCGACGAGTCCGTCCTTCATGAACTTGCTCCGGCGGACCAGGTGCAGACCGGCGAAGGCGTCGTCTTTCGCCGGCAGCGCCGTCGCGTCGATCCGCGCGCCCAGGCCCTCGTCGCACTTCTTCGTCACGGGTTGAGCCGCAACATCGCCGAAAGCCTTGAAGGCGAAACCCTGGCCTTGACGCTCGTGCGCCGCTCGCTCGGTGAGCGGACATCACATGCGGCCGGCGCGAGCTTTGGGCGGCAGAAACTCGTCGATCGGGCAAAGCTCGTCCTGTCTTCCGATCTTGCCCGGCGCTGGACGCTTGCCGAGATCGCCAGGGAGGTCGGAGTCTCGCCGGTCTACCTAACGCAGGTCTTCCAGCAGGTCGAGGCCATGCCGCTCTATCGTTATCAGTTGCGGCTGCGGCTGGCGCGTGCGCTCGATCTTCTTGGCCAATATAACGACCTGACCATGCTCGGGCTCGATCTTGGTTTTTCCAGCCATAGCCATTTCAGCGCCAGCTTCAAGCAGACCTATGGCCTCACGCCCGCAGAATTCCAGCGTTCGGCGCAATTGAAGCCGAAGCACTATACGACTCGCTAAAGATTCCGACAGCGCCGACCTGGCGGTCGGTGGTCTGATGATCCTGCCCTGATTGAGGGATTTTCGAAAAGGATCAAGCCATGAAGAAAACCACATGTGCCGCCTGCGACTGCGAACTCGGTACCGATGTCATCAAGGTCAACCTCGGAGGCAAGTCCGTCGAGGTCTGCTGTGAGGAATGTGCAACGGCATTGAGGGAGGCCGATCAGTCGACTTCGGCGTCTTCGCTCGGCAAGGAATAAAGACCCGAGTCGCCTGCCAATGAAGCCGGGCCCGGAACTCGGCTTCATTGGCGGAAAGTTGTAATGAATTGTTGCCTCGGGCTTCATAGCAAACTTCGTTCGCAACATTCCCCCGTCAGGACATATTCGGAAATATCGAGAACTATTGCGTTCATACGATCTCGTTAGCCTTGGCGTTAGTAATCGCAACAAAGGCAATACTGATCATGAAGCAACGATATATCATCGCAACCTTGCTAGTGACAGCGATCGGCGGCATGACTGCTTCGGCTCTCGCCGCCGAACCGACTGCCACATCAGACGCGCAAAACCCCGCTCTCGCGGAAGCGGCACAGCCCGCACAGGATCACGCGCCGCCGGCCGGTTGGCCCTGGCCCGGCCCGCACATGCATCCGCCAATGATGGCCTTTGGCGAAGGTGGCCCCATGCCTCCCTTCGGACCTCCCGGCGGCTTCCCCCATGGCCCGAATCCCGCGCTGGAACTCGCCGGCAAGCTTTCGGCCATGGAAACGCTGATCGGCATTCGCAGCACCCAGCTTGACGCCTGGAGGGACTACACCAACGCACTGACGGATCTGCTGGCCTTTCCAAAGCATTGGCAGCCGGGTCAGCCAGAGACGGGTGACGACGCCGCGTCACAGCCCGCGCAGGGTGCCAACAATCAGGCCGATGGTTCGAAGGAATTCTTTGGCGAGCGGATAGCCGATCGCGTGCTGGATCGCGCCGCCAAGGCGACTGTCCTCAAGGATAAGGCCGCTGCGCTGCGTAATGTTTTGACTGCCGATCAAGTGGCCAAACTCGAGGACGCCGAGCGCTCGCTCGTTCCGGGTCCCCACATGTTCCGCTGATCCAGCCACACGGACGGAACACGCCTTCCTCTCCGCATCCGGCCGATTGAGTTTCCCCCCGGACGCCCTCATCGGCTGGACAGAGCGGCCCATCAAAGGGCCGAAAGGCTCGGGAGCACCCCGCCCGGTGCTCCCGAGCCTGTGCCATTGGCGCAACATCCGCCGTGCCCGAACGCCAGTCAGGACCGACGGTCCTATCCCGCCCCGTGAGGTGACGCATTGGCGACCTCATCAATAAAATTCTCTACTGGTGATCATTGGGTTGTCGCTGACAGCACCGGCCGATACCAGCTCCGGTCCGCATCGGACCATGTCGAGCTTGCCAAACCCGCAACGCCTTGATCCAATCAAGGCACTCTCCGGACAACAATTTTTCAGGGAATTTCTGTCCCGCTTCAAGGGTAATCCGGCTTCGCCAGTCGTGTTGGGGGCGTCATGGCGAAGCCGGGTATGCGGGGCGATCAAAGCCTGCTCGAGCACAGCATCCGATCGACTGCAATTCTACATTAGTTGGCTGGCCGAGCATTTCCGAACGTTGCTGAAAAGAGGCATTTTAGCGAAATTTAGTGTCTCGGCTTTTCTATCTCGCTGTTATTATTTGATAAGTTTTGAGAACTTAACGCAGTACTACCATCTATTGAAACTTTCGAAAATTCTATGCAAGTAAATCCTGCTTTGATACAAAGTTCCAGTGAAAAATCTGAGGATGTTTCGCTTTTTCATCTGGAATGGCCGAGCTGATTCTCCCCTCGGCTCAAATTGAGCCTAGCTCGCGGATTTGCAGTCGGCACTCTTGAACGATACAACCTGTTCCAGACCCGTGGGCTGCCGGTTGCGCACGACGATCTCCCCCCCGAAGCGGGTGACGATTTCACGCGCGATGGCCATGCCGAGACCGGCGCCGGGAAAGGATTTTTGCCTGGCGATGTCGATCCGGAAAAATGGCTCGAACACCTGATTGAGCCGCTCCTCGGGTATGCCCGGGCCAGTGTCGATGATCCTCACCACCGCCCTGTTGCCAAGATGCGTGACCGTCACCGTCGCCGATTGGCCGTGCGTCGCACTGTTTATCAGCAGATTGCGCAGCGCCCGCGTGACGGCCAACGGCCCGGCACTGATCGTGGTCGGCTCCAGCTCGCCGCTGCTGACATTCATATCGATTGCCTTTAGCTCGCCAACGATGTCGCTGACAATTGCATCGAGCCTGACCTGCTCCAGGCTGTCGTTGGAAATCTCCTCGCGCACCAGCCTGATGGCGCTGTCGGCAATCCTGTCGAGCTCCTCGAGGTCGGCGAGCCATTTCTGCCGCTCTTCGTCGTCCTTGATGAACTCGGCGCGCAAGCGCATGCGCGTCATGGGCGTCCTGAGATCGTGCCCCGCGGCGGCGACAAGCCGCATGCGGCTTTCGGTGGCGGCCTTCACCCTGGCCGAGAGGCCGTTCAGCGCTTGGGCGGTAACGCGGATTTCTCCGGGGCCGCTTTCCGGTATGTGCGGCAGTGTGCCGTCAGGATTGATGGCCGCCACAGCCTCTTCCAGCAGACGAAGCGGCTTCATGATTTTCGATGCCGCAAAAATGGAAACAAGGACGCTGCCGATGATGATCAGGCCCAGCCATCCCACCAGTATTTTCCAACCTCCCGGCGGCGGCCCGTGTTGTGGCATCGGCGTGATGAGCCATGTGCCATCTGAGAGCTTCAGCGAAACAATCATCTCCCCTGCCGATTGGTGAGATATGATCGCCTCGCGCATGCCGGAAATCCGGAACAGCGCCTCCATGAGGAAACGGGATAGTTCCTCATCCCGCGGGCCGTCGGCAGGCACCGGAGCGAAAATCAACCCGGCGGAAGCCGCCGTTGCTTTGTCTTTCTCGGCAAAGGTCGCCATAATGGCGAGCTGACGGGCCATCGGCTCGATCATCATGTTGGGTCGGGGACCGCGCATCACGAGGCTTGCCACGAATGATGAGGAGATGACGACCAAGACGATGGCTGTCAGCAAGAGCAACGCCAGACGCGCGCCCAACGACCTCATGAATCACCCTTGACCGCCACGACCGGCACGACAAGCTGATAGCCGCCATTGCGGATCGTCCTGAAGATCGGTTCGTCGGCTGTCTCGCCAAGCTTGCGGCGCAGCCGGCTCATCAGAACATCGATCGAGCGATCGGCGGGGTCGCGATCGCGGCCCTGGGTCAAATCGAGCAGTTGGTCGCGCGACAGCAACCGGCCAGCGCGTTCCAGAAATGCTTTCAGCAGATCGAATTCGGCTCCGGTCAGCGAGATCGCCTCGCCATTATCCCTGGTGACCCGGCGAAGCTGCGGATCGAGCATCATGTCGCCAAACTGAAACCGTCTTTGTTCGGGTTCGACCGAAAGATCTTCATGAGTACGACGCAGGACGGCGCGGATGCGGGCCGCCAGCTCGCGCGGATTGAACGGCTTGCCGAGATAGTCGTCCGCGCCGATCTCGAGCCCGAGAATTCGATCTATGTCCTCCTTGAGGGCAGTCAGCAGAATGACCGGCACCCGTGGACGCCGGTTTCGCAGGTCACGGCAAAGATCGAGGCCCGATCCGTCGGGAAGCATCACGTCGAGGACAATAAGGTCGGGAGGGCGACGGTTGAGCGCATCGTTGCATCCGCGGAGATCGCCTGCCGTGGAGACGCGAAAACCCTGCTCCTCTAGATAGCGGCTGAGGAGTGAGCGAATCTCGTGATCGTCGTCGACTATCAGGACATCCGGCGCGGCGGTCGCATTCATAGGCTTCATTCCATTTTTCCCAACCGTTATACGAGTTATCAACCTGCTGAAAAGGAGGGTTTTGCGGCACTAATACGGAAAATCCGCCACGGGAAACCTTGGTTTACAAAATTCCCGGCGCCGGAAACGTTCAGCAATACAATAATGTCATCAGGCAAAGTAGAGCGCGGCCAGTGAGGCGAGAAAATGCGGGAAGTCGCCCGGTATCCGGTACCCTTAAAGCGACGATATAAGGGGTGTCGCTTATGCTATGCGGCCCGGAGCCATTCGATGCTCCAGGCGGAGAGCCGCCCTTCGATAGCCCCGCTATCCATCATCAGCCGAATTTCGATCGGCGTACGTGGATCGAGCACTTCAACCGGAACCGCCGTCTCGAAAGGGCCGGTGCCTTGCGGGCAGACGCGCAGCTTTCCCAGCAGTTCCTTGGCGTGGATCTCAAGGGTGAAGATCTGGCCGTGGCAATCTTCCTCCACTTCGAAGAAGAATTTGGCATCCCAGCGGCCGGGAGGCAGATGAAGATAGGGGCCATAGATGAGGCAGCGAGCGCCGCCAGTCAGGTCGAGGCTACTATCGAGACCTTCTCCCAATCTGTCGCCCGCCAGAAATGTTTCACGAGGCCAGAAGATGGAGGGAATCGCAGCCTCGGAGTGACCGAACTGCAGTGGCCGAAGAACCTTGCCCGCGAGCTCACGCAATGATTCGCTAAGCTCCGGCACTTCCTCTTTTGGTGTCAGATACCCCACGATAACCGCCGCCGCCGCTTCCTCCAGCTTCGGTACGCCCGTGCCGGAGGCGGCCTCCGGAGAACCCATGCCGACATGCCGCAGCGCGCTGGAAATCTGCTCGAAGGTAAGCTCGGTGCTGAAATGTTCGTCTATCTTCTTCAGCAGCAGATCAATGCTGCTGCGCTGGCCTATGTCATTGCGCCGCAAGACGAGCCCGGCCGACGCGCTTGCCAGCGGTTCCAGGCAGGCGAGACTGGCCGAAACGGCCCTGACCAGCCCGAAGTCGCGCTGGTCGGTCGCCCTTGCCAGATAGGAGACTGCATCGATCGGATCTTCGAGACACAACAGAAAAGGCACGTTAATCCTGACAATCAGCTCCGATAGCCTGGCCTCGGGAAATTGCGAGACCAGCACGGCATGCGTGCCGGACCGGCTCTGGACATGCTGCTTTAGGTCCTCGATCGTATCCGTCGTGATGATCGTGTATTCCCCAAAAGCTTCACGCGCCAATGCATGGACGGCAGCGACGCCCCAGGAAGACATGACGCCCGGCATGCCGAAAGCAAAGAGGATGGTCATTGTTGAACCCTCCCATTCCTATCCGTTGAGGAGAGTATCATAAAGCGTACTCACCTTCTGCTGATATCGTTCCGTCGAGAAACGCGCTGCCTGCTTCGGTCCGGCCTTGGCGTAGGCGTCGCATAGTGCATCGTCCTGATCGAGGCTGGTGATCGCCTTGCGCATGTCCTCGGTGTTGTAGGGGTCGACGAGCAATGCAGACCTTCCAGCGATTTCGGGGATGGATCCCTCGGTCGAGCTCAGGACCGGCGTCCCCAATTGCATGGATTCGAGAACCGGCAGGCCGAACCCCTCGTAAAGCGAGGGGAAAAGCACCGCTCGTGCGCCGCGTATCAAGCTGATCAGCAGCGGATAGGATACGAAATCGAAACGCTGGATCTGCCGCTGTGGGACGATCCTATCTTCGGAACGCACGTAGAAGCGGAAGCGATCGTCATCGATCAATTCCTTCGTCTCCGCGCCTTTCCAGCCCGGCGCGCCAACGATGATCAGTGGCTTTGTCGTCTTTGCCGCGAGATAGGCCTCGATCAGCCGGGAGATGTTCTTTTTCGGCTCGAAGGCGCCGAAGAATAGGAAATATCCCTTCCAATCGAGGTGAAAGATGCCGGCAATCTCATCGGCGACGACATCCTCCGTCTTTTCCCGCAGCGACTCGGGCACATGGACGGCCTGATAGGTGTTGGTAATGCGGGATTCGTCGACGCCAAGCACATTGATGATATCGGCCCGCGAGGTATCGGAGACCGTGACGATGTGGTCGGCGCGCTTCACCAGCGCCTTCAGCATCCTGTAATGATAGCGCTTGTCGTCCTCGGTCAGATAGGGCAAGCGCAACGGAACCAGGTCGTGGATCGTGTAGACGTTCAGAGCCCTCTTCGCCACGAGCGGCAGAGGATAGGTGCAGTGCAGGAGGTCGGGCTGCGCGTCGAACTTCATGGACAGGCTGTTGCCGTACCGTTTGAAATGATGGCGTGCGAGCTGGAACACATCGTTCGACGCATAGACCATGCCGGAATCGCCGAACTGCGACTGAACCGATTTCAGAATGACAGTCCCGCTGAATGTTATCGGAACAGGCTTCACTCCGAATGGGGCGCCGATCTGCCGGCGCAGCCAGCGGCGAGCGATAAAGGCGGCTCCAGGCTTTCGGTTGCTGGTATCATCGAACAACACCACTTCCCGCAGGATGGGATCCTTTGGAACCTTTCCTGCCAGTCCATGGACGACCCCGGTCTGATATCCGAGCGAATGGGCAGCCGACATCAGCCCCCTGGTATAGGTGGCGACACCGGTTCCCTTGCTCAGTGAAAGATTGAGACCGTCATAAAGGATCGTCTTGCTCACACTTGGCCCTCCTCTGTTTCAGCCGTCGCCGGTCTCACGCCGGCTTGTTGGGGGAGAGAACAAGCAGGGAATCATCGCTTGCGTATTTCGACAGCAGGTCCTCGCGCGCAACCGGCACGGCCTCACCACTGAAATCGAGGCGCCGTATCGAGCCGTAAATGGCGGCAAGCCGATCAAGAAAGCCGCCGGGGTCGCTGTAGCGTACCGGATTGAATTCGACGACGATCATCGGCCGATGACGGCTTATGGTTTCGTTCATCCCTTCGAAAATGAATTCCTCGGCCCCTTCCGCGTCGATCTTGATGAAATCGACACGCTCGCACGATCCGCACAGCCGATCGAGTGTCGTGACCGGAACCCTGATGAGCTTGCCGTGCTCGATGTGGGGGACAAAGCCCTCCAGAACGATCTGCGCGTTCTTCGGCTCATTGTGGGGGACGTAGAGAGGCGCATCGCCCGAGGCGATCTTGCCGAGAGCCAGACCTTCGATGCGTGTGCGCCCTATCATCCCGTTCAGCTCGGTGCTGCGACGCAGGAAATCCGCAGCATGGGGATTGGGCTCGACGGCGACCACCTGGCCCTTGGCGCCGACGAGCTCGGCCAGAAGCACGGAATAATAGCCAAAGTTCGCGCCGACATCGATGGCGGTCATGCCACGCTTCACATTGCGGGCGCAGAACAGTGTCAGCCAGATTTCCCAAAAACCATCGAGAAGGATGTGAGATCCAAAGCCTCTATCGCGGGTATCGACGTAAAGCTTGTAGCGTCCGAGCACGCGTACGAGGGCGGTATCGTTGCCGAGGTAGGCGCTGCTCACACGCTGCAGAATGGCAATCTCCGCCTGCTGCCGATCGAAAGCCATCAATTCGTGGAGGTGTAGCAGCGCGGACGTACTCATTCTATTCCCCTCAAACCAACCTGCGTTTAGTGCAGTCCGTAGGCCGGACAACATCGTGATGGCTCCCTCGATCTCTGCTACGTCATTTCCGCTTTCCGCGTCGGTGGCTTGCCGGCAAACCTATGCCATCAGTTCGCCGTGGTTGCCGCTATGCCTACGGATGCCGCATTCAATGCTGTTCCGGTGAGGCCTTGGAAGAGACCCATGAATTTCTGGATATCGATCGACGAGGCGTTGGAAATGTAGATGATATCCCGTGGCTGGACCTCGAAGTTCTGCATCGTCAGGAGCGTCGAACCATTCTTCAAGTCGAAGCGGTATACGATCGGAACCATGCCGCCACGCCGAAGAAGCGGATTGTTGGGAGCGACGACACGGCGCGCCACTTCCTGCGGTTCGTAGCGGAAGAGGAAGACACCCGAGACATCTGCGCGAGTATCCTGCAGCCCTCCGGCACGGGCGACTGCATTGGCCATGCTGAGATGCTGCACACTGAAGGGCACCTCGCCATTCTGGCCGGACGCGCCGAGGATCGTATAGGTGTTCGGCGAGCGGACGACGGTGATCACGTCTTCCGGGCGCAATCTTATATTCTCGCGCGGGCTCTGAACGATCGCGGTGAATGGGAGATGCATCGTTCTTCCCTGCCTCGTCAGGTAGACGACGCTCTCGTTGACGCCCGCGCGCAATCCTCCCGCCGCAGCGATTGCATCAAGCACCCGATCGCCGGCCGGCGAAAGCGAAACACGAGCGCCGCCGGCAACTTCGCCGGTGACGGTGACGGTATTCGCGACGCTTTGCTGCACGGTGACCAGCGCTTGAGGCTGAACGGCCTTTCCGGCAAGACCGGAGACGACGGCACGCTCGACGGCGGCAGGGGTCTGGCCGGCAGCGGTTATGCGGCCCACATAGGGTATGCTGATCGTCCTGTCGGCATTTACCGTCTGCGGCGGGATCGTTACGGCGCTTCCCGTTGCCTGCTGTTGGCTGGAGACAGCGGAGGCCGTTCCAAACAGGCTGCCGGGAGGCGCCTCCCAGAGGCTCACCGAAACGACGTCACCTACCGCAATCCGCAGCCCGGGATCTTTCCTGCCTTCGCCGAAATAGGCAGCCAGGCTTGGCTGCGGCCTTGCAGCAAAGTTGATCATTACCGGGGATGTCACGTTGACCAATGCAAACGGCGGTACCGCGCGTCCCGCCGCCTCGTCCAGTATTCGGGAGGCCTTGGGTCCGGCCTCCGGTAGTGCACAGCCCGTAAGAACGCAGGCAAGAACAAATAGCAGTCCGAACTTCAATGGCATTGACTATCCTGAACGGCATGGAGGCGGTTATGACTGGGCTTCGATGTGCTCAGCGCACTATGCTGTCCTGGCATCGTCGCTATGCTCCCGGGTAAAACGAAGGATCGAAGAGGGGCTAAAGCCATAGGCGTGCTTGTAGAGAACGGAGAACCGTCCGGGATTGGAGAACTGCAGGCTCATCGCCAGATCGGTGATGCTCTCCGCCTGCCCGCCCTTGATGGCCCCGTGTGCGGCGGCAAGGCGGTAATTGCATAATATTCCCATCGGCGTATCGCCGCGGTAAGTCTTGAACATGCGTTGCAGGGCGCGCGCACTGCAGCTGGCGGCGTTGGCCAGATCCTCCAGCATGATCGAGTTATGCAGATTGTCGCGCATGAATGCCTCGGCTCGCAGAAGCTGCCGCGGTGCATCCTCCAATGTACCTCGGCTAAAGGCGTCGGTGAGATTATGCGGGAGCTTTGCAAACAGCTTGACGAGCAGCAGTTCGCTATAGGCCTTTGCCAGCATCACCCGTTCGGCCGGGCGCGCGGTCATGAGATCTTTTTCAGCCTGGCGAAGAGTTTGGTAGAGGCCTTGGGCACCGCCCTGGCGGAAGCTGACCGGCGAGAGAGAGAACTCTTGCACATAGGGCTTGCCCGTCAATTCCTCGAAATGCTGCCTTAGAACGGGTTCCGGTATTTGAAACACGAGCCAGGAGCTTCGTGGTTTGATATCCAGCCTCTTGCCATTGCGGTCGGTGATGCTGGCGACACTGTTGGCGGGGATGCGCAATCGCTTCTGCATCCGCCTGTGGTTGACCTCGATCTCTCCCGCCAGGACAAATATGATGCTCACGCGCGGCAGATCGTGTTTGGCCACTCCTTCCAGCGCTCCGGAATGTTCCGCGCTTATGATAGAGGTGGATTGAAGGGGTTGCTTGCTGAATTTGAAAGAATAGTCACCGCTGGAATCCGAGGGAACCGACCATTTCCAGTTTGGCTCAAGCACGTCAAGATTGCGAACTATTGCATCCCGAGAGTATACCTCAAAAGTCCCAACGCATTGTTCGACAACTCTTCCCAGCATCGCCATCCGGTATCCTACTCAAAATCTCAAGTTGCATATTAGAAATCACTTACTTTTGATTTCTACCCAGGTCAGATTTTTTTTCGTCCGCTACGATGACTCCATTGTCTCATCCCCTTCGATGGTCCTAACGGGGTATAATCATTCAGCTTACCTTACATTATTCATTGTTAAATTAGCACATCAATTTTTGACAGCACAGTACAGATAGTGACGATGTTATACAGAATCCTACCGCCTCTCATTCTCGCAGAAGGCGAAATCGCGCTCGCGACAACGTCGGACAAAATGCATCCAGTCAAATAGCTAGATTGACCGGGCATGTTATCAAGGGTTGAATATTGATATTCTAATTTAGAAAGTACAGCCACGCGTAGAGATAGTTGCGTGCGCGGTATCAAAACACCGCCGGAGAAACGCCGAAAAGCAGACGATGCAATTCAAGCAATCGATGAGCGCGTAAGGTCACTCCATTTGTGCGATATACGAACATAATCGACATCAAGGTCTCCGCGACGGCATGCGGCGGTTGAATCGACTTTAAAGTCGGATCGAACATGGAAGAGCCTTCTGCCGATCGGCCTCTGATACTGTATCACTTTGGAAACACGGCATGCCGCGTCGCCTCCAGCCTGCGAAGCCAGCAACGCGAAAATGACATATCTACAATGTAGAGTAGATTCTAAACGCCGCTTCAATGTCATGAAAGACGCGACCGCGGCCCTTTTTTAGCACAAGTGCCGACGTGCAGAGATCGGCAATCACGTTGAGATTGTGTCCCACAATGATCATGGAACGGTCTTTGCGTTTGACGAAAAGCTCCTCGAACGAGCGAGTCTGGAAGCGTTTGTCGCCGACTGCCAGTACCTCGTCGATGAGATAGCAGTCGAAATCGATGGCAAGGGACATGCCAAAAGCCAATCGCGCACGCATGCCCGATGAGTATGTCCGGATGGGCATGCGCAGATAACGGCCCAGCTCGCTGAACTCGTCGACCTGGTCCCTGATTTCGGCAAACGACTTGTTGTAGATTCGCGACAGGAAGCGCATGCAGTCGTATCCGGTCATCGAACCGCCGAAACCACCACTCAAGGCAATGGGCCATGACATGGACATGTTTCGGACCACCTTGCCGGAGGTTGGTTCCTCTATGCCGGCGATCATGCGGACAAGTGTCGACTTGCCGGCGCCATTGTGCCCGAGAACAGCGATCTTCTCGCCGTGACCGATCTTGAAGGTCAGGCCGTCGAGCACCCGGTGCATGCGGCCGTTCACTTCATATTCCTTGACGAGATCGAAGACGCCGACGATTCCGTCCTCCAGCTCCGGATTCAGGTTTTGCGGAGCCGGCACATCGGAGGAGGTGAATTGCGAAAGACTGGAAGGAAGACCGCTCATTGCTGTGCCGCGTGCTCGTAGACCTGATTGATAAAGAAGCGCGTGATCCAGAAACCGGCAAAGCAAATGGCGAGCAGCATCAGGAATGCGATGATCCGCTTCGGATAGAGCGCATGATCCGGCAGGTTCGGGTCAGCGATTCGTTCCAGATACAGTTGTTGCCGCTGCGCATCGATTTTTGCGTTCTCAAGGGATACCGTGGCCGAAGTCAGCATCTTGGCCGCCATCTCCCGCTCCAGCAAAAGCTGTTCATATTGTGCGATACGCGGGGCCATCGAGCCATCATTGCCGACGATGCGGGCCCTTTCTTCGCTGATCTGACGCTCCATCGCAGTCACTCGTGCACGCAATGCCTCCCCTTGCGGGCTTTGCGGCGCCTGCTCGTCAAGAGCGGAGAGACGCGTCTTGCTTGCGGCCAGATCGTCCGAAAGCCGGGCAATCATGTCGAGCGCCGCTGTCGATTGCTTCGTGGGGTCGACGAGCGATTCGCGATTACGAAAATCGGTCAACGTCTTCTGCATGTTCGATAGCCTGACCTGGCTGTCGCCCACCTCGACCTGCGCGTAGCGTATGGCATCGGCCCGGGCGCGGTCGTTAAGACGATTGATGAGTTCCTCGGCATGCTGCACCAATGCGCTTGCCAGGCGCTGGGCGTCTTCAGCCCGAAAAGCGCGCACGCTTAGCGTGGTAACGCCGCTACCCGTATCGGTGCGAATATTGATGATATCAAGATAGTGCTTGAACAGCCCCTCGCCGTTGGCCTCGCTCCAATACAACGGATAGCGACTGAGGAAATCCGCCTCGGGGCGAGAAAGCTTTTCCTTCAGACCGTCCTTCTCGACAAGCGCGTCGACGGCTGCTCGGGATTTGATGAACTGAGTGACGATATAGCTGTCGTCCTGGGCACGGACAAAGCCTGTGCTCTGCAGGAATCCGCTCAGCAGGCCTGCGCTATTCCGGTTCGGGCTGCGCACGACGAACTGCGTTTCGGAAATATATTGATCGGCGCAGACGTAGCCGTAGTAGATGCCTCCGAGCACGCCCGGAATGACGACCATCAGAATCAGCAGTAATTGCGAACGGATCCATTTCGCAAACGATTGCGGCCACGAAAGCGGCCGACCAATAACCACGCTGGAGGAGCGCGCCGTTACCAAAGTAACGAAATCCGCAAACTCTCTGTTGTTCTCGATGCGGCTCATTTGAAGACCATCAAATCTCTCTTTTCGAGAAAAGCCGGAGCCCTTCACCCGTATTTTCGAAATCCCCGCAAGACGCCGGAAACTCCGCTGTTCGTCGCATTTCCGCTCGCATGTACAACATCCGAGAAGCCCTTATTTTCGGGAAAGCTTCCACATATATCCTTGATTTGTCAAATATAATTCTCAAAATCGCAAAATTTAATCTCAACAACTAAGAATAGACGGAAAACTGTCGCAATTAATACTTTGGCGACGCGATCCGTATGGCGAGGCGAAATTGCGGCGGCGATAACTGCCCTTCTATTAGCAATCTCTCTCATTACTGGCTCAAGGAATTCGGAATGGGAAAGCCCGGGGATATCTCGAACAGTGGCAACGATATCGCCCAGCCGCGCCGCCAGGCGGTGGGGCCGCTTCTCGGCCGATTCCAGGCTTGGACTGGCACCTTGTTCATTTCCCAGCCCCGCTTCTTCCTGACGCAAATTCTCATCGGCGGCGCTTCCCGTCTTGAACTGAGCCTTTTCGGCCGCGATCGCAGCCAGGGCTTTCGGACACGGCTTCCCATCCCCCAGGGAGCTATTCCGCTCTTGCTGCCCGCGGAAGCGCGGCGCCGGCGCCATCCGCGCCTTGGCAACTACGACCGCTTCTGACCGGGGCATTTGGGGGGATATACATGCATTCAGACTTGACGATTTCTTCCCAGGAGATGCCGCTCTCATCCGCGGATCGACAGGGACGCGCGTCCTGGCTGCCCCCGGCCAATTCACGGCTGCTCGCATTTCTGTCGACCCGTCAGCATTTTCCGCTGATCGGCCCTGCGATCTCCGCATCACTAAGGCCGATCGAATTGGCGATGGGCGCCGCCGACGGTGTCGTCGGATGGGGAGGAAGACCCCATGCTCGCCTTGCTCATTTCTATGCGCGCATTCACCGGCTCCCATTCTGGGCACTTGGGGATGGCTTCCTGCGATCGGTCGGCGGCGATCCTTCAGCACCGTCGGTTTCCATGGTTACCGACGATCTCGGCATCCATTTTTCCGCTCATGGCCCGTCTCGGCTCGAGGCGCTGATCGAAAGCTCCCTTTGCGATAGCGACCGTGAACGCGCCCGGAACCTGCGGCAATGGATCGTTCGCGAGCGGCTTTCCAAGTACAATCACCTGCCCGAAGGCGCAGTGTCGCTGCGTCGAAGCAGCCATAAGCGTATCCTGCTGGTGGATCAGGTCGTGGGCGATCGTTCCGTTGAAGGCGCCGGCGCGGATGCCGCTACATTCGAAAGAATGTGGAATGCTGCGCTTGCCGAGAAGAATGCCGATATCATCATCAAGAGCCATCCAGACGTTGTCGCGGGACGTGCCAGAGGGTTCCTCGCTCCACACGCCCATGGCGGTCGGGCACAACTCATCGATAGCGCCGTTTCTGCCCATTCGGTGCTGGACGCGGTGGACGAGGTCTGGACCGTATCGAGCCAGCTCGGGCTGGAAGCACTCCTCCGGAACATTCCGGTCACCACCTTCGGCATGCCGGCCTATGCAGGATGGGGACTTACAGAGGATCGTGCCGAAGGCGTCGTGGCGACAGCTACGCGCGCGCGTCGCAAACGGCGCGTCAACATCGATGAATTCGCGGATGCGGCATTCCTTCAATATTCGCGATACGTCGATCCGGTATCACGTCGATCGATCACCGCCGAACAGGCAGTCGACCGTCTGCTGGAATGGCGCAGCCGCGCGCAATCGCTTTCCGGTCGCTATCTCTGCGTAAATTTCTCTCTGCACAAGCGTTCGGTCATGCGGCGTTATCTGACCGGACCGCGATCGCAGGTCCAGTTCGCAACCAATCCGACCGCAGCCCAGATTGCAGATGCAGATACTATCGTCCTGTGGGGGAATGCGCCGCCGCCAGACGAAAGCCTGCTATCGAGACAGGGCAAGAGATTGCCGATCGTCCGCATCGAAGACGGCTTCATTCGGTCGGCGGGTCTTGGCACCTCGCTGGTGCCCCCTTCGTCTCTGTGCTTCGACGCGGAAGGCATCTATTTCAACGCATCCGCGCCAAGCCAACTCGAAACGATCCTGAACGAAACGGACTTCGACGCCGCTCTCCTGGAGCGCGCTAGAAATCTTCGTCAAGCCGTCGTTTCGATGGGCATCACCAAATACAACCTTCCTCCGCAACCGGCTCCCGACTATCGGGCCTTGGCGGAGAAGCGCGCCATTGTTCTCGTAGCCGGGCAGGTTCCCAATGATGCTTCCCTGCGCTTCGGCATGGCGAGCCATGCTTCCGACATCGAACTGCTGAGAGCCGTTCGCCGCCTCAGGCCCAATGCGTTCATCATCTACAAGCAGCATCCGGATCTCCTGGCCAAGGCCGAGGCAAATCAGTCGGACTTGTTGTCGCCAATAGATGTTACGGACCTGGTCATCGGCAATGTCGATCTGGATCAGCTCTTGAGTGCTGTCGACGAAGTACATGTCGCAACCTCGCAGATTGGATTCGAGGCACTCCTGCGGGAAAAGCCGGTCTGGTGTTATGGCCTGCCATTTTACGCTGGCTGGGGTCTTACGCGCGACAGTGTGGTCTCGCTTCGGCGCAAACGCATGTTGAGCCTCGATGCGCTGGTTGCCGGCACATTGATTCTCTACCCGCGCTACTGGTCGAATATTACAAATCTGCCATGCAAGCCTGAAGACGTTATTGCCGAGCTCTACAACGCCCGGCTGGGCACCGCGCCCAATCCGTCGCGTCGCCGATTAATGACGCAGATCATCCACATGCTTGACAAGAGAAAATCGTGATGAACCCGATTGTAATGGATATATCGCGATTGATGGAACGGGCGCATTGCTCGACTCCGACAGGCATCGACCGCTACGAGCTGCATTATGCGGACTGGCTGAACGAGCGTCGCAAACGCGCTGCGCCGACGCATGATTCGAGGCAGCCGCAATCGCCCTGGTTTGTCGAAACCGGCCACCACGGGGCAATTTCAGTCGGGAGCGAGCGGGCCGACAGGCTGGTGTCGATGCTCAACACCCGCTGGGCATCGACCGAGGTCTCGGCTCCTCAGGCGGCTCTTCTCGAACGGATCTTCGCCGCCATTGACGGCAAGATCCGGTGGGAGACGGCTGCGGAGCTAAAGACGGGTGAGGTTCAGTCGCAAAGACTTCGCAAGATCGCGCATGTCGTCGCCAACCACTTCGCACAAGGCGTGACGCTTCCCGGCAGCGCATCTTTCGTGCACGTATCTCATAGCCGTCTTGAGCGAACATCCGCCTTTTCCTGGCTCGGGGAGACCAGCAGGAAGAGCGTGTTCTACGTCCACGATCTCATTCCCTTGTCTCATCCCGAATTCGTGCGGCCCGAAGAGCCGGAACGGCATCGCCGACGGATGGAAACGGTATTGCAGCACGCCAGCCTCATTCTGTGCAATTCGCAGGTGACGGCACGTGCCTTGCGCACTTTCGCGCAAGAAAACAACAAGAGGCTGCCCTCCATCGCTGTGCTGCCTCCGGGCGTCGAACAATGCTTCCAGGGGGCGACGGATGATTTCGCTTTTCCCCAGAAGCCGTATTTCGTGGCGATCGGCACGATCGAGCCGCGCAAGAACCACATGTTGCTCCTTCGCCTGTGGCAGTACCTGGCCGAACGCGACGGCCCGAACGCGCCGCCTTTGGTGATCGTGGGCAAGAGAGGGTGGGAAAACAGCCATATCCTGGCGATGCTGGAGCGCTGCCCTGCCCTGCCGGGGCTCGTCATCGAAGTGCCAGGCTTGGAAGATGCCGCCTTGGCACGATTGGTGGCCGGAGCCGCGGCCTTGCTCTCACCGTCCTTTGCGGAAGGTTACGGCATGCCGATTACCGAGGCGCTCGCTCTGGGCACACCGGTTGTCGCGTCCAACATATCCGCGCATCGCGAGGCTGCCGCCGGCCAGGCCGCGATTTTCCTCGATCCTCTCGACGGGCTGAGCTGGAGAGCCGCGGTGGACATGATTGCCGCTGCCCGCCAACACCGAACCAGGCCGAGCTTCGCCATGGGATGGGATACGCATTTCGACGACCTGGAAGCTCTCATCGAAGCCGATTTTTCGGCACGGCGCTATGCCGCACAACGAGCGCCACAGCGCATGCGGGGACTGCTATCCGGCGCGACCCTGCAGCGATCGACGACATGAAAGTGGAAAACAACAATACAGACGCAACAAGGGATCAGAATTTATCTGGATCGTCTGCAGGACGAAGGGGCAACAAAGTGACGAGTTTTTACGATATCGAGAATTGTTACAAGTTTATCCTTGGCCGCCCGATAAACGAGGATGAGCGCAACGCGATCGGGCAAAATTTGCTGCAGCTCACGGACATTCCGCTCGAGGAACATCGCAGGCGTTTTCTGAGCTCGAATGAATTTCACGAGCGTCACGGTGAGCTGATTTTCAACAATTTCGTTCCGAAGTCGATCTTCGTGCTGTTTGAAACGAAGTACAATTTCAAATTGTATCTAGATCTTCGCCAGTACCATATTTCATTCGGCATCATGAACGGCGAATATGAGAAGTTCGATATCGATCTCGTCAAGGCGATCCTCCCCGACAAGGGGCAGTTGATCGATGTCGGCGGCAATGTCGGCTATTATTCCCTTTCCGCCGCGGCACATCCGTCCTTTAGAGGCACGGTCCTCGCCTTCGAGCCGCTGCCCAAGCTTTGGGATCTGTTCAACCGCTCCATCATGGAAAACGGTTTTGAGGATCGTGTCAGTGTCCGGCAGCTCGCGCTGGCGGATGTTCCGGGAGAGCTGCAGCTCAACGATGCCGAAAACACGGTCAACGCCGGCGCGACGCGGCTTGTGACGAATGCCGCGGACAACAGGGTCGGCCGGATGACGAAGGTCGAGACGCTTGATCACGTCATCGGCAATCTCAGGCCCGATGTCATGAAGGTCGATATCGAGGGTGCGGAGGGCCTGTTCCTCAAGGGCGCTCAGCGAACCATCACGGCACACAAGTCTTCGCTGCTGATGGAGATCAATCGGGACATGCTTGGAGTGCTTTCCAAGACTTCTCCCGGCGGAATCTATCGCCACCTTTCGGAACGCGGCTATCATATCTGGACAAGCGAACAGAAGCAGTTGACGCAGATCGCAACAGCCGACGAACTTGACCAGAATTTCCCTGTCGGTGCGGTGGCCAATATTCTGGCCGTACATGGGGATCGCATGGACGAAGTTGACGAGCGCGTGCAACGCCTCGGGCTGACCTTGAAACCGGCAAAAGCCAAGCGACAACGAGTGAAGGAGGCAGCTCTCTAGACAATAGTCTTTGAACAATATGGCCTTGATTTGAAGAGCTGGCGCGCTTGGCGTCCGTCATGGAGACCTTATTGAGCAGGGCGAGGCAATAATATGAGTGAGATCGCGTACTACGGCTCGTGCCCGAGCGAGGAATTCGTCAAACACGCATTCCCCGACAGTAAAATCTCGTTCTTCTGCTACGGCATAAACGTTGCCAGCTTCATGGATGACCGGAAAGTCACTATCAAAACCATCGAGGACTGGCCGGAACCGATCAAGAAGCGACTGAAATTCGAGGCTCGGAAAGGCTTCTGCGACCGATTGAAGAAGGCCGCTCCGAAGACCCTCGTCATCGATTTCAGCCGTGTCACACGCGCCTCGTTGATGCGCTACAAGAACACGCTACTGACGGTTCCTTATGAACTCCTGGAAGCCGCACCCGATTTACAGCGCAATGCCTTCAGCATTCTCACGGTCATTCCTTTCGGCAACCGCGAGTTTTGGACGCTTGTCGTCGACGCCATGCAGAAGTTCTGCGACTTCATCATCCAGGATCTGCCTGAAACTGAAGTGATCCTTCTCGATGCCCCACCCACCGCCGATTATCGCGGAGTGCTTATCGACAACAACACATACATGGTGGATTTTTGCCGCTGGCAAATGCGCTATCCGATGTCCCGCATGCTCATCGACTATTGTCTGGAACGCATCAGCAACAGTCGTGTACTGACGCCGTCGCTTCATCTCTACTCCGACGACACCGCCTCCTATGGGCCGGCGCCAATGCATTATTCGGAGAGTGTCTGGAGGGAGATCGCGACGCAATTTCAGGCGCGCGGCGGTTTCGAGGGGTTGCCTCGCTCAAGCGACCTGGTTTCCACACTCACGAATTACTCCGGCCTGATGGATGCCTTCACCACGACGGCGCTATCGAACAGAAACCTGCAGCGGTTCAGCCTGGATATTCTGCATGGAGCCCTGCCCTATCTTTTTGCCAGGATCAGCAACCCCGCCGAAAACCATTTCGGCGATCCGATCGATTCACACGATGTCGTGGCGGCTTTTCGCTGGATCCTCGGGCGCGAACCTGAGTCGGCCCTGACCTTCCTCAATCACTATGCTCTTTCCAACCGCAGGGAGTTGCGTGAAACGCTGCTACGGTCCTTCGAGTTTCAGAGCCAGGTCCCGCTCTATGCCAAATAGCGGCGCTCCCCAGGATCCAGTGGCCGTCGTCCTATTCGAACTTGATGTGGTGGCGCGCCTGGTTGACCAGAAAGAGCCCGATGACCGTGGTGAAGAGGCAGACCTTGGTGATGAAGCCGAAATCGTAAAAGGTTTCAACCGTATCGCCGAACATGCCTGCGCGGAAGAGCTCGAAGCAGTGGACGGTGGGGACGTAGAGCGCGAGCCTCTGCAGGCTGCTCGGCAGCCAGGCCACCATGAAGAACATGCCGCCAATCGGCAACGTGAGATACTGGAACGGCGAAATGAATTTATCCACGAATTCAAAACGTTCCGAGGCGGCTGCGAAGATCAGCCCCACCCCGAAGGAAAACCAGGCCATGTACAGCCAGCCTGCCAGAAGCAAACCGAGATCGTGATATGGTGGTATGAAGCCCCCCAAACGTACGATCGTATAGACCACGATCAGAGCAGCCGTCGTGCCGGCGATCTCCAGAAGCGCTCGCGCAATCAATGCGTCCGCGAGGCGTATCTGCCGATGATACATCAAGGGCAGGTTCTGACGCAGGCACGAGACGGCATGTCCGCTTATGTGGCGCCAGAGCGTCAGGGGCATGTAGCCGCTCAGAACAAAGCCGGCGATCGTCAGCCCGTGTGCGCCATGATCGAGCAGGGTCCAGGTAAACATGACACCGCCGGTCAGAATCATCGGCTCCAGGGCCAGCCAGAGAAAGCCGATGTTTTCCCGCCCGTAGCGGATCAGCATCTCACGCATGATCAGCGCGCCCAGGACACGCGCCTGGATCTTCAATCCAGTCACGAAATGCGGACGGGCATGGGAGTTGTTCGGCACATGATTCATTCGGCAGGCTCCTGTTCGGCAGGCGGCCCGTACCGAACCGCCGCTCAACGATACCGTCGAAGACTGCCCACTCAATCTTCATTGCGTCAGCTTTGGACAGTTACCGCACCGGATACATGCATGCCGGCGTGCAATCGCAGGCAATCAACAGGAAGGGTACCGACATGGCTCTTATAAACTCTGAGGCCAAGGGCAAGGAGCTCGATGCAAAGCCAGGCCGCCAGCCGTTCCGCAAAGCGATCGCGCGGTCCTTCACCACGCTCCCGAAGGCAAGGAAGCGCCGCAAAGGCACCAATCGGCTTGCCATCTACGGACTTGTGGTCATCGCGCCCACTTTGATTGTCAGCGGCTATTTCGCGTTCGTCGCGGCTCCGATCTACGTATCGGAAGCCTCCTTCGTCGTGCGCATGGCGGCGCCGCCTTCATCCAATGTATTCGGCTCCCTGCTGCAGAACAGCGGCATCACGCGCTCGCAGGACGACACCTTCTCGGTGCAGGAGTATATCCGCTCGCGGCAGGCTCTGAAGGAGCTTGGCGATCGACTTCCCGTACGGGCCATTTTCGGCAGCCCGCAGGCCGACTGGTTGACGCGGTTTCCGCGATTCTGGGAAAGCAACAGCGAGGAAGAACTCTACAGCTATTATACGGAGCGGGTATCCGTCATCCACAATGACACCACCGGCATCACGGTGTTGCGCACCACCGCCTTTCACGCACAGGACGCTGCCGATCTGAACAATACGCTGTTGACGCTCGGCGGTGATCTGCTCGACCGCTTGAACGACCGTGCGCGTGGTGATGCGGTTCGCTTCGCCGACCACGAAGTGCAGGAGGCGCAACAGCGCGTCATCGACGCCCAGAAAAACATAACGAATTTCAGAAACAAGGAGTTGATGATCGACCCGAATGCCAGCTCCCTATCGATGGTCGATCTCATTACCAATCTGACTGGAGAACTGGCCAATACCAGCGCTCGCCTTGCCGAAACACGCAAGACCGCGCCCGACAGCAACTCCATCCCCTTCCTGACGAGCCAGATAGCCGCGCTGGAACAGCAGATCGAGAACGAGCGCTCGAAGATGGTGGGTTCAGACAGCTCGGTCGCACCGAGAATCGCCGATTACGAGAGCCTCGTGCTCATGCGGGAATTTTCCAACAAGGCGCTCATGTCGGCTTTGGATTCGCTGGAGGCTGCGAGGGCGGATGCACGTCGCCAACAGCTCTATCTGGAAATCCTGGTGCCACCGCATCTGCCCGATGAGGCGGAGATGCCCTATGCGCTGAAGAACATCCTCGTGGTCTTCCTGTCGCTGAGCCTTGCTTACCTTCTGGGCTGGCTGATGGTCACGGCTATCCGGGATCACGAAAGTGGCTGAGCACGGCGTGAGCGGTGCTCATGCCGTGCCGCAAATCCGTCCTTAATTGGGTTGCCAGAAGCAGGTATATATCTGTGCCATGCAAGTGCGGATTTCCTGTCCGGAAATCGAATCCGGGGGGACATGGCCATAGAGGTTGAATTCGGCCTCTCGCGCCTGGATATAGTGGCGCAAGGCGGATTCGATATCCCGCATCGCCTTGTAAAGATGCGCGGTCTGTATCTCGACATCGATCACCGAGGCCGGATCCCGGCCCTTGGCATACTCGCGATAGACGTTGTAAAGCTGTAGCGCCTCGTCGAAATCGCCAGTTTCTTTTGTCACGTTCGCATAAACGGCGATCAGGTCGTCTTCACCGTTCTCGACCACCAATTCCCGCAGTTCGGTGCGAGCTTGATGCCAGCGCCTCGCCTCGACGAGTTCCATGGCCTTGCGCCGCTTGAGTTCGACATCGGTGCGCGAAAATCGCCGGCGGGCAGCCTCTGCATGCTGGGTTATGTCGGCATCGTTTGGCGCAAGTGCGTGGGCGCGATCATACCATTGAAGGGCTGCTTCAAGATCGCTCATGCGATTATAGAGGTGGCCGAGCTGCAGATGAATCTCGGCATCATCGGGCTCTTCTTCGAGGAAATGCCTGTAGGCTTCGAGAGCCGCTTCGTAATCGCCGCTTTCCTTGTAGGCATGCCCAAGCTGCACGAACAACCCAAGCCGACCGGGCTGCTGCTCGACTGCCTGCGCATAATAATAGGCGGCCGTCGCCCAATCCTGTCGATCTCGCGCTGCATCGGCCTCGGCCAGCAGATTCACCGGCGCCTTGTTTTCCGTCGCTGCGTGGCCGACGCGCAGAAGCGTCGATGCAAATCGTAGCTCTCGTATCATGATATTTGCCGCATGGAGATATTGCGGGGACGTAACCAGGAATCTTCCAGGCTGCGTTCGTGGATGCGAATTCGCAATTCGAGGAAGCGATGCTCGCGCTTGATGGCAACGCACACAGTCCCCGAAAAGGAACCAACCAAAGTCATGGCCTGAAGAACATCAAGGCCCGAATTGGCAACGATCTCGATATCCAGCTTGGCTGCCTGCGGCTGGATGAGATCCAGATCGAGGAGCCAGTCTCCATCTGCGAAACTGCGTTTCGGGCCCGTCAGCAGCCAGCCTGGCTGGACGCGCCAATTGCCGTCATTGATTTGCAAAGGTTGCCGCATGAGATCGGGACCGATCATCCAGCCGATATTCTCGACCTCGCGGACGAAGACGACCATCGCCTGCCCGTCTGCGTTGACCAGCAGTCCGGAGGGGGTGATGCTCGCGTTGGAGAAATCGGCCGTTTCCCGCGCCTCGTTTTCACTGTCGGGCAGCAACGTATCCCAATAGGCGGTTTGGCCGTCCCGGCGCGCAATGGCGACGATCCTCTTCACGACTGCGGTGCGGGTAAGGACACGCCGCCTCAGATCGAATTCTAGCTCCAGCCGCTCGGCCGCCGTCGGATCGCGTCCGCAGATTCGGGAAAAGGCGAAGCGCAGGAAAGCACTATCATCCTCACGCGCGAAACGAACGAAATTCTCCACCATGGCGAATTGATCAGGCTCCCGGCGAAGCGCCTGCACGCCGGAAAAACTGCTGAGCGGAGACGGCACGGGACGACGCGCCTTCAGGGCGTCGACTATCCGCAACCGGTTTGTGCCGCCTCGAATGGCATTTGCCAGCGAAAGGCGATCGTCCGAAGTGAGATCGCTCTCCGTCAAATCTAGCGCTTTCGCCCAAGCATCGATGAAGGATTCGGCCGGCAGGGAAAATACGTCTTTCGGAGGCACGCTCAAAGGCTGCCTATGCAACTCGGCGACGGTCAATATTGCCCCCTAACATTTTTTCGATTGCCGTGACGTAACGTGCCGCGGTTCGTGGATACGAGTACCAATGCGCTGCCTGGCTGCGATCCTGATCCAGCATCGTCAGCAGGGATGGATTTTGGGCGAGGCTCAGCAGCGCCTCGGCGATGCAATCAATCTCCGAGCTTTTCACCACATGGCTGAACGGCCACAAATCCCGCAGAACGGGCGAGCGGGAGCATAGCAGGGGACGGTTGACGCTCATCGCGATGCGGGCCGCCCCTGTCGCCGTCTCGGTCGAATGGCCGTAGAGGAACGAAAGCAGATCGCAGGTCATCAGTTCACGCCGCAGCTCCCCTTCGGGAACGAAGTCGAAACGCGCCGTCACCTTGTCCGATATTCCCAGATAGTCGATCAGGTTTTCGACCATCGCCCGTGTCGCGCGCGATTCGTCGTTTGGCACAATGCAGTTGAACAGTTTCAGCCGCAGTCTTGGCTCGTAGTTCAGCGCCTCGGCAAAGGCCAACACCAGCCGATCGATGTTCTTGTGCGGCATCAGGAAGCCAAAAGAGCCGATGGTAAAGCTCGATGGGTCCGGCTTCGACGCCTCCTCCGGCTCGCGAAGCACACCATGCGGAATGACGACCGGATTTGGATGACCGGCAGCCGAGAGTGCCGCCGCATCTTCCGCCGAATGCACGAAGACCACGTCGAATGCACGGGTCCAGCCCAAAGCGCCACCTCGCAGCGCCTCCTTGACGCTATGCATGGTCAGCGCCCGCAATCGATGGCTGGTCGCCGCCAACGGCTGTACCAGCAGCTCCATATCAGGGGCAGAAAAGAACCCCGGATGATGCTGCATCCACAGGACATCCGCCCGCCCCTGCTCCAGACGCCCGGCAAGGCGCTTCAGAGATGCAAGATCATAACCCCACAATCTCGACATGCTGCGCGGCGTCGCCTCGACAGGGTCGGAAGACGCTTCCGGCAGGGCGTCATTCATGATCCGCCGGGCGAAGATATGATCAATCCTGTCCTCGAAGGCGGGCGTGCTGTAGAGGTGCTGCGAATAGGTGGCAATGCCGCACTGCTGCTGCCAGGACGAAATGAGATCAAGCGACCAGTCGCGCCGCGGCTCAGCTGCGATCGGAGCCGGCTTGGTGAGAGCGGCAAGTGTCCGCAGCGCAACGGAGCGCCAGCTGAAATGGGCCGTGAGCAGCCTCTTCGCCCTCTCGCCCCTAATGCGGGCTTCCTCCGGATGTTCGAGGACGGCGCGCATCTGCGAACCGAGATGCTCCACCGACGGCTCGGCCCAGAGACTGTGGGAGCCCGCGACATGAGCCTGCGAGGCAGACATGTGGTAATCAACCAGCCATGCGGTATCCGGACGGCAAAAATCGACCTGACCGCTATAATTTGTCGTCACCACAGGGACATCAAGTAACATGGCTTCCGCCAGAGGCAGGCCGAAACCTTCGCCACGGCTGGGTGCCACCAACATCGTTGCGGACTTATAGAGCGCACGAAGCTGGGCGGTATCATAATGCTCTTCGATTACGATGATGGGTGGCGCATCGGCAAGCCTGTCCCGTTTTTCCTCAAGCACCGATGCCAATATGTTGTTCGGATTGGGAAAGGTCTTGATCACCAGTTCGACCGGCTCATCGGCTCTGAAACTGCGCAGGAACGCTTCGATCAGAACATCGATGCCCTTGCGCGCGAAACAGGAAGATACATGCAGGATACGTCGACGCCCGCTGTCCGACTGCACTGCGGGCAGGTCTCCAGGCGTGGCGGACAGGTGATCGCAACCGTTTCCGGTGACTTCCACGGGGATCGTGATGCCGGATCGCTCGAAACTGTCGTGAACGAAATTCGAGATCACCGTGATGAGATCGAGGTCGCTGTTGAACCGATCCACCAGATATTGCGGGAATTCGAGTTCTTCCCAGGCGAACGCGACATAGGCATTGGTGCGCCCGACCATATTATGGGTTGCCGGCGGCCATGTGTTGCGCAGATGGATATCGAAGCTGCCTTTGGATGGATAGTCTTCACGCATGCGGCGTGTGATGTCGGTGGCAGCCGACAGGTTGGTGTCACCTTGCCAATCATTCTCCGCCGTATAGCAGGTGAGTTTGACGCCCAGGTCGATCAGCGCCTGCGCGAGATGGCGATTGACGATCGCCAGACTGTAATCGCCTTTGAAGACGCCGTCGAAGAAGACCGTTTTGCCGGCGAATCTTTTCAGTAAAGATCGCTCCTCGGTCTGTCCGACATTGAGCGAATAGGGCGAAACGATATCGTCTGAACGCATTCAGTTCTCCCAAGCCCTGGAGACAAACAGACAGGCGTTGCGCTGCATTTGCCGATGCTTCTAGAGCATAAGAAAACTCAAATGAGGAAACGCCGCCTGTACCATTCTTTTTATGGGGCGGACGGCCGAAGCCGTCCGCCTGTTGTCAGAGCGTTTCGTCAGGAAGCCTTGGCTTCCTGAACGACATAGCCAAGTTCGCGTGCACGGTCGTCGAGAGCCAGGCGCGCTGTTTCCAGCACCGAGCCTGCATAGACCGGCGGATAGCACCAGTCATTCCAGGTGCGTGTCCCGTGGATCGGGCCAAAGCGCAGAACACCGGGTTCGAGGAACGACAGGCGTCCACCGAGATCAAGGTAGGTTTCTGTCTTTGCGCCTTCCGCCAGAACGATGGAGTGTTCGTCCAGTTCGATATGGAAGTACTCGAACGGCACCAGGGTCGCCTCCTGGGTGATGGTCGTGCCGTTCATGAGGAACTTGGCGGGGATCAGGGATTCCTCCAGGAACATGCAATGGTCAGGAGAAACGTAGAGATCCCGCGCGGGAACGTTTTCGGCGATGGCTCCCGCCTGGATGCGTACGGGAAGCGTATCGCGCGGCTTATCGATCGCTTTGGGGTCAAGCCGGCGACGGCCCACCCATTTGATTTCCGCAACGCCCTTGTGAGTAACGACGACGTCGCCAACACGCAGGTCCTCGACCGGAACATCTCCTTCCGGTGTCTGGATGAGCGTGCCACGCAGGAAGCAGCTCGTGAAGGTCAGCGTATCGGTGTTGGCATCGTAGGTGTAGGTAACACCCGCCGGGATCGTGTAGGAGCCGAGGTTGATAAGGTTCAGCGGACCGCCAAAGAAGTTGACGGTATTGCCGGTTTGCGAGACCACGTTCGAACCGACGACTTCGATCCTGTCCCCCGCTTGTACGTTGACGACATTCGGCGCCGACGAGAGGTTCAAGCTGATGCCGCCCGGGTCAAAGGCGAAGAGGCCGGTGCCATTTGCGCTGGCAAAGTCAACGGTAACGCCGTTCAGCAATCCAACTGTCAGCAGGCTTGATTGGACGGTAATGCTCGATCCGGCACCGATCCCATACGTGTATGTCGACCCGGCACCAACGTTCGCAAGACCGGCAGCGATAGTAACGTTCGCACCGTTGATCGCTTCGATCGTGGTGTTCGAAACAGCGCCGATGCCGGCGATGTTGCTGATGTCGATGTTCACGCCGTCGACGATCACGGTACCGCTGGAAACCAGATTGAGCTGGATCGTGTCCCCAGGATTACCGGCATTGCTGCTGTCGATGGTTGTCGTGCCGTTGTTGATTAGATTGATGCCAATCAAAGCCATACGATTATCCTCTCTCTGTTTAGACTAATCTCTTGTCTTCTGGGCAAACCAATCGTCAGAACTTGTAGTTCAGACCCACCCGAATGGCATGGAAGTCGAGGCTGGCTTTGGAATTGAGCGCGTCCCCACCGACGTTGCTGCTACCGAAATCGACGTACTGGTATTCGAGCTTTGCTGTCACGTGATCCGTGAAGGCGTGTTCGATACCTGCGCCTACCGTCCAGCCTGCCTTGGTCTTGTCGTCGCTGAAGCTGCCAACACCGGCGACCGAGCCGTCGTATTTGACATGGCCATAGGCAAGACCGCCGGTGCCATAGAACAAAGTATTGTCAAAGGCGTAACCGATGCGGGGACGAACCGTGCCGTACCAATTGATCTTCGACGAAGCGCTTGCTGTGCTGCTCCTGAACGAGTCGCTAATGTCGGCGCCCTGGAAATCGGCTTCGAGGCCGACCACCCAATTGGGGTCGAACTGATAATTGTAGCCGATCTGACCACCCCCAAGGAAGCCGGACCCATCAAGCTTTCCGTACCTGCCCAGGTAGTTGCCGAAGGAATGGAAGCCAACCTCATCGTTGCCACCGAAGCCACCGCCAGCGTTCACACCGACGTAAAAGCCTGTCCATGAGAACGTCGGCGCCGCCTCAATCGGAGCCTGCGGCGGAGTTGAGACTGAGAGGTCGGCCGCATAACCTACACTTGCCGCAACCGTTGCCAGAAGGAAGGCGGTAGATCCCAAAATCTTACCCATTCGAAATTTCTCCTCGAAGGAATTCACATGAATCAACATGTAACTTGCGAAAGTCCACGCAAAGGCCATAATATAGACGTGTTTATATCTGTAAATACGCAGTCTCTAATAAATATTATCGGAATATATGCTTTTTTTGTATAATGCTGTCGCAATATGTATTGTTGTAATACTGCTATTATACATGCCGCTCATCGAAATATGAAAACTACAACTTACCGACGCATTAATATCGAGCCAGTGGGCGGTACCGTTCCCCTGAAATGTGCTGATTCTGTATGGTGTCGTTGTCTCGGGAGTTTCGCCGCGCGTTGAGAGCGGCCGTTGGCGTGCGATCGGGAAGGCGACGCAATCTGGTGCGCCACGTCGTTTTTCAAATAGACGTGCCCGGCGGCAATCTGCAGGTTTGTGCCGCTACTGCAGATATTCATCCTCTGCAGTGGGAGGCTCGACGGGGCGGACCCTTGAAGGATCGTCGAGCCTCCTCACCACATAGCGCACCCTACCCTTAAATCGAATGCATGGAGATAGAGCGCCCGTTCGCGGCCGTAATCGCGCTGGCGTTGTAATATTTTGGGACGAATGGCAATCCACAGTTAAGCCTTTGCTTACGCTGGCATGCGCTTTCCGCCGTGAGGCGCAATCTGGCTTCTTCTGTCGTATCGCGCATGGACGATCATACCGCCGCAGGCCACATCTTTGTCACTATCGCAACCGCCAAATTGCGATGGTCGGGAGGTCCGGGCGCTTTGTTAAGAGCAACGGCCGGGCCTCCTAGCGGAGGCGGCCAGCAGCCGCTCATTGCGCCCTTTGCGCGCTACTGACGCCATAAATCGAAAAGTATAGCCGCAGTCTGGCGGATGGCATTCGCCTCAGGGAAGTATCAGAATTCCGGCCGCAGCCGCTGCATTGACGAAAGCCGCCCGAACTTGCTGCGTCGACACCCTGCCCTTGATGCCATCGATGCAGCTTTGAAGGGCGCCCTCAAATGCGTCTCCATGGCGTACAGGCCATAGCGTAGTCAGGTACTCAACGGCCTTCTCGATCGAGTCGATAACTTCAACCGCGTCTTTGCCACGCACCGCTATTCTAACCGGCGGGAATGTTGGAGATTTGGCGCTGCTCGCATTCGCGGAACCGAAGTCTCGCCGATCCTCCGTCGTGAGCCCATTTCTCCTGGCCGCCCTTCGCCTCGTCACCATCTCGGCCAAAATCGACATATCATGCGCGATTTGGCCTTGCTCGCCGACGCCAGCATCATTCGCGGCCATGACACCGCTCGCGCTTGCCATCTCAGGAGAGGTCAACGAGCTGTTATCTGAAGGGATTGAGGCGTTGGAGGTGACAGGGGTTTCTGGATCGGCCAGTTTTTCACCGATAGCGAAACCGGCTTCAAGGTTATTGCTGTTCTGCCGCATGGCAACATTTCCCCACACGTATTCACCGAGCCCTGGCAGGCTCAGGCAATCGCGATACAGTGCGTCAACAGAAAGTACTATTATTCAAAGCAACTTTGACGTCTAGATTAGAACTTTTTGTTGACTTTGACCAGTATCGTCCCAACAGAAGACATAATTACCGGTCGATGCCGTCTCGTTTGGCTTATTTTTCATGTATAAATATAGGAATTTTTCTATTAAAAGTCCAGCGGCTCGTTTCACATTTGAAGCTGCATTCCGCTAATGGAATAGCCGCTTTGACCGCTTTTCGCGGAAGCAGCCGGACTCCTGAAATTCGAGCCGACACAAGAACCTGGTGCGTCGCAAGTGCCATGTGACACTGATCTCGAGGCGCTCACGAATAGCCATATAATAGAGAGTCGCACAAGAGTGCTGCTACGATGGCTATACGATGAACGAGACAATCACCGGCGCCGGACTTCATGGCGCGATGTCTTCATGTAGATTTGTTATGGAGCTCAACGGCAGTGAATGATGGCGCACCCTGCTCGGGGTGCGCCTATTGCTTAAACGACGAAGAAAGTCGAAGGCGGAACCTGCAGCGCGGCAGCGATCCGTCGAAGTTTCGCCGGATCAGCCTCGGCTCCGGCCTCTATTTCAACAATTTCCTCACTGGTGAGACCACAGGTCTCAGAGAGATCGGCAATCGTGTAACCAATGGCTTCGCGGGCCTGCCGCACGGCAGCTGCGATTTCACCATGGGGAACGGTGGAAGCCTTTGAACTATCGATATTGTTCTGAGTAATGGACATGAAATTTCTCCTTCCAAAGTCCGCCGACAAAGGTTGCCGGGTGAAGGCAGCTATTGCAGCCATGGAGCATCTCGACCCAAAAACATATGGCCGAATGCTGGGTCAATATAGGCATCAATGCGGCATAGGCAAGCGTGGAAGCGCATAGCAGCCAATCTCCTGGCTCGCAGCTCGTTTGGCGCAATCAGGCGGGCGGATGATCGCTGGCGCTACAGCCACAGGCCGTCGCTTTCACCGCTTTCATGAGTGCTGTCGAAGGACAAGACATAGGCCGAGGCATGATGGAAGCAGCCGGCGGCCTACTTCTTGGCTCTGATCTTTCCCAGCTTGCGCTCGGCCGCGAGCAGAAGCCCCTTCAACTCTGGTTCGCGCACGCGGCTTGCAGCCTCTATGAAAGAGACCCATTCGCTGCGGCGTTGGCCACGTTCGGGAAAATCCTGGAAAGTGCGCTCTACCTCGAGCAGGTGCAGCTCGACCACGCAGGGAACACCATTGCCGTCGGCGAGTTGCTTTATATAGGTGAAATAGCCGAAGGGCTTCTTCTTCACCTTTCCGCGCACGCCGGCTTCTTCGAACGCCTCGATGGCTGCGACCTCATGCGGCTTCTTGCCCTTGATTGGCCAGCCCTTGGGAACAACCCAGCGACCGCTTTCACGACTCGTGACGATCAGGACTTCCGCGCCGCCCCGCTCGGCCAGCTTCCGGTAGCAGATGGCAGCATATTGCTCATAGGCGCGACCCTGAAACAACGCATCGGTATGGGAGGCGAGTTCAGACAAGAAACTCTCCGAATGCCTTGAGGTTTTTTCCTGCGCTGAGATTGAAGATGCCATGCCCTCGGCTACCCGCGATGATGTCATCCGAAGCGAGACTGTCCCAAGCTGTCGGGCACGCATTCACAGAAGTCTTCTGCGATGCACTCACCGTTTGTCTTGCTTGGGACCCTGCCGAAGTTCGGAGTTTTCTACTTCATGCTCTGAGCCGTTCCGATGACAGTTTTATGAAGACGGCTGTTGATGAGAGCCGCAGCATTTGCCGTTGGCGCCTGTGGATGCGATAGCGCCTGCCGCCAGGCAAATTAAAAACGGCCCCTTGGAGGGGCCGTTTCACATAGCAGAAGTATCAGCGCAAAGCCTATTCAGCGGCCTGCAGCGCGGGGACTTCGATCTCTTCGCTCAACTGGCCTGCCATGGCTGCGGCGAACTTCGTCTGATCGAGTTCGTTCTCCCAGCGAGCAACCACGATCGTGGCGACTGCATTGCCGACGAAATTGGTGAGCGCGCGGCACTCCGACATGAAGCGGTCGATACCGAGGATCAGCGCCATGCCGGCGATCGGAACCGAAGGCACGACTGCAAGCGTGGCAGCAAGCGTGATGAAGCCTGCGCCGGTAATGCCGGCTGCACCCTTAGAGCTCAACATTGCCACGAGCAGAAGCAGGATCTGGTCGCCAAGCGCCAGCGGCGTATCGGTCGCCTGCGCAATGAAGAGCGCTGCCAGCGTCATGTAGATGTTCGTGCCGTCGAGATTGAAGGAATAACCCGTTGGGATGACGAGACCGACGACAGAGCGCTTGCAGCCGGCGCGTTCCATCTTGTTCATCAGGCCGGGCAGTGCTGCTTCAGAAGACGATGTGCCGAGAACCAACAACAGCTCTTCCTTGATGTAACGGATCAAGGCCAGGATCGAGAAGCCATTGTAACGGGCAACGGCGCCGAGCACCACGAGCACGAAGAAGATGGAGGTCAGATAGAAGGTGCCGATCAGGAAGGCCAGGTTGGCGATCGTACCGATGCCGTATTTGCCGATGGTGAAGGCCATGGCGCCGAAGGCACCGATGGGAGCGAACTTCATAAGCAGGGCGACCATGCGGAAGATCGGCGTGGTCAGTGCCTGCAGGAAGTCCGTTACCGGGCGGCCGCGTTCGCCGGCAGCGCCAAGCGCGATACCGAAGACCACCGAGAAGAACAGCACCTGGAGAATGTCGCCCTTGGCGAAGGCGCCGACGATCGTATCCGGGATGATGTTCATCAGGAAGCCGATGACGGAGGCATCATGCGCCTGAGCGGCATAATTGGTGACGGCCTTGGTATCCAGCGTTGCCGGATTGATGTGCATGCCAGCACCCGGCTGCACGACGTTGGCGACGATGAGGCCGACGATCAGCGCCAGGGTCGAGAAGGTCAGGAAGTAGATGAACGCCTTGCCGACGACGCGGCCAAACTTCTTCAGGTCGGACATGCCGGCGATGCCGGTCGCGACCGTCAGGAAGATAACGGGCGCAATGACCATCCGCACCAGCTTGATGAAGGCATCACCGAGCGGTTGCAGCGATGTGCCGAGCTGCGGATAGTAATGGCCGAGCAGGATGCCTGCGGCAATGGCTGTGAGAACCTGCACATAGAGATGCCGGTAAAAAGGAAGTTTAGCGCGCGTTTCGGCGGCTGCGATGGGAGCAATCATGATGTCCTCCGTTAAGCCCAACCGATTTCTCGGCCCTCCGGGCGACGACTAGAATTCAACAGCCTCCGACTGTTCCGCCTTTCTTTGCAACGAGCGTGCCAGATGAGTGACGCAGTGATAAATAACTGATTTATAATGATTTAATTCTCGCCCGACGCAGCAAGCTCGTTGGCGTGTGCGAAATTCCACACAGCTCCGATTGCGATGTGCGCGAAAACATGCACAATATCGCAATGCTGCAGCGCCCACCCACAGAACGATTTTTGACGCCGGAACAATTGAGCCGACGATCCCGCAGGGTCTGGCTGATATTCGCACTCCTATGCGCCGCCGTTATTGGCGCTACCCTGTACGGCGCCAATTTCTACGGCCGCATCACCGCGATGGAGACATTGCAGCGGCAGGGACATACGGATGCAAACCTCAAGGTCGCTCTTTTGCGGGCGGTGCTCGAGCGCCCGCGGGCGCTGCCATTGTTGCTGGCGGACGACCAGCAGGTGCGCGACGCGCTCGCCGGGCGGGAGCCGGATGCCGTCGTGTCCCTCGATCGCAAACTGGAAAGCCTGGTTTCCGGCACGAGCGCATCAGTTCTCTACGTCGTCGGCAAGGACGGCATCGCTATGGCCTCCAGCAACTGGCGAGAGCCTCTGAGCTTCGTCGGTAATGATTATTCGTTCCGCGACTACTTCCGAAAAGCCATGGAGACGGGAACGGCCGAGCATTATGCGCTTGGTACCGTCAGCAACCGCCCCGGTCTCTATATTTCCCGCCGCGTTGGCGAACCCGGTTCCGCCCTTGGCGTCGTGGTCGTCAAGATGGAATTCGACCAGTTGGAGGCAGACTGGAGCGAGACCGGCCGCCCCGCCTATGTCACCGATGAGCATGGCGTCGTCCTGATCACCAGCCTGCCCTCCTGGCGCTTTATGACCACGTCGCCGCTTTCGCGTGAGGCGGCGGCAACCATCCGCAAGAGCCTGCAGTTTGGCACAGCCCCTCTTTCGCCGCTGCCGATCAACCGGCCGGAAGCAGTGGGTCCGGACGCAACCATCGTCCGCGCCATCCTGCCTGGCAGCAGCGCCGCGGAATATCTGCGGCTGACGACCACGATCCCGTCGACACCCTGGCAGCTCGGCTACCTGGTTCCCACCGATCAGGCAATTGTATCCTCCGTGCGCGAGACGCGCTTTTTCGCGCTGACCGTCCTTTTGCCGATCCTGGCCTTCGCCGCCTTCCTGCTGCGCCGGCGCCATGTTTCCGCGATGCAGATTGCCGTGAGCCGGATTGCCCGCGAGGAGCTGGAGCGGCGCGTGCTGGAGCGAACCGAAGACCTCAGCCGCGCTCGCGATCGACTTGAGGCGGAGATTGCCGACCACCGCACGACCGAAGCGAAGCTGCAAGGGGTCCAGCAGGATCTCGTGCAGGCCAACCGTCTTGCCATTCTCGGCCAGGTCGCCGCTGGCGTCGCTCATGAAATCAACCAGCCGCTCGCAACGATCCGCGCCTATGCCGAGAATGCCAATATCTTTCTCGAGAGGCAGCAGAGCGAACCGGTCAAGGACAATCTGTCTGCCATCGCAGCGCTGACGGAACGGATCAGCACGATTACCGAAGAGCTCAAGGCCTTTGCTCGCAAGGGCCGAACGGCAGCGGAGCCGGTGGACCTGAGAAGCGTGATCGAAGGCGCCGTCATTCTGTTGAGAAGCCGCTTCGCCGGTCGCCTCGATGCGCTTGAGATCGAGTTGCCGCCGCCGGGCCTCAACGTTGTCGGCACGAGGATCCGGCTCGAGCAGGTGTTGATCAACCTCTTTCAGAACGCTCTTGAAGCGCTTGAAGGTCGAGAAAACGCGAAAGTCGAGGTTTCGGTACAGGAGACGACCGATGATGTCGAAATCATCGTCTCGGATAATGGCCCGGGTATTCCCATCGCTATTCTCGATTCGCTCTTCACGCCATTCAATACTTCCAAGGAAAAGGGTCTCGGGCTCGGCCTCGTCATTTCCAAGGATATCGTCGTCGATTATGGCGGCCGTATCGAAGTCGAGAGCGATGCTGACGGTACCCGTTTCACCATCCATTTGCGCAGGGCCACGACATGAACGACAGCTCCCCGGTCTTTCTCATCGATGATGACAAGGATCTGTTGAAGGCAACGAAACAGACGCTTGAGCTCGCCGGTTTTGCCGTCTCGGCCTTCGCGACCGCAAGTGACGCGCTCGCCGCGCTCGCCGCCCTAGCCCCCGGCTTCGCTGGGGTCGTCGTTTCGGATATCCGCATGCCACAGATGGACGGACAGCAGCTCTTCGCTCACATCAAGGAGCGCGACGCCGATCTGCCGGTTATCCTGGTGACCGGCCACGGCGATATTCCGATGGCGGTACAGGCGATCCAGGACGGCGCCTATGATTTCATCGCCAAACCCTTCGCCACCGACCGGCTGGTCCAGAGCGTGCGGCGAGCCGCCGAGAAGCGCCGGCTTGTTCTCGAAAACCGCTCGCTTCGCCTCGCTGCGGAGCAGGCACAGGGCGATCTTCCGCTCATCGGCCAGACCCTGGCGATGGAGCGCCTGCGCCACACGTTGCGGCAGATCGCCGATACGGATGTCGATGTGCTGATAACCGGCGAAACGGGCAGCGGCAAGGAAGTTGTTGCCAGCCTGCTGCATCGCTGGAGCCGCCGTGCGAAAGGCAATTTCGTGGCGCTCAACTGCGGCGCCCTTCCCGAAACCGTGATCGAAAGCGAACTCTTCGGTCATGAGCCCGGCGCATTCACCGGCGCGCAGAAGAAGCGCATCGGGCGCATCGAATATGCAAGCTCAGGCACGCTGTTTCTCGACGAGATCGAGAGCATGCCGCCTGCAATTCAAGTGCAGTTGCTACGCGTTCTGGAGATGCGGGAGGTGACGCCGCTCGGTACCAACGAGGTCCGGCCGATCGATCTGCGCGTCGTGGCAGCGGCAAAGGTCGATCTTGGCGACCCCGCCCAGCGCGGCGACTTCCGCGAGGATCTGTATTATCGGCTCAATGTCGTCACTCTTTCCATTCCGCCGCTGCGCGAGCGGCGCGACGATATTCCCCTGCTATTCGGGTATTTCGCCGAGCGCGCAGCGAGCCGCTTCAAACGCGAAGCACCTGCTGTCTCCACCACGGTGCGCCGCCATCTGCAGCAGCATGACTGGCCTGGAAACGTTCGCGAACTGGCCCATTTTGCCGAACGCTTTGTGCTCGGCCTTGAGAGCACGACGATGCCGAAGCTCGGGGACGCACCTGCCACGGATGCCGCACTCACATTGCCAGCACGGATCGAACGTTATGAGGCGGAGCTCATCCGCGAGACCTTGTCGCAGAACAACGGCGATGTTCGCCGCACCATCGAAGCACTCGGAATCCCAAGGAAAACCTTCTACGACAAACTGCAGCGACACGGCATCGTGAGAGGCGAATTTGCCGGCTTCGACGGGGATGACAGCCGAAATTCCTGAAGCAATGGCTTAGGCGCTTGCGAGCAGAGCTTGTCCGTGGCCAGATTCGGCCGATATCCGGGCAGCCATGTCGGCCGTTCTATCAAGAACAGTCATGGCTTGCGCTATGAGATCCGATAGCGCTGCAGCGCCTTCGCAAGCCGCAACAATCAGAGGCGCGCTCAGGCAGATTCTAAGGGCGCTTGCCGGAACATCACCGAAATCGGCGCAACGAACAGGCTGTCCGATACGAACAGCGGCAAGCTCGCCTTCTTCGATTGCCAGCTGCTTGTAAACGCTTGCAGTTTCGGCCGCCGTCAAAACGCCGGCGCCATGGGGGTTGCGCAGATAAAACGAGATGATCGAAGGAATCTCGTCCCAGCGGCGGATCGACGATGCGCCCCAAAGATTGCTTCGATCAAGCGGCCTTGTATCCAGGAGATCGAAAGCGGCATCGCTCTCAAGCCGTGCGGTGACAGCTTCCGCGAAGGCAGTGAGAACCGCAATCACCTTTTCCTGGGGGATGGCGAAGAAGCGTTCGAGTTCAAACAAAGCCGCCTTCCAGCGCAGCAGCAGCCCAAAATTGGCACGATGAGTTAAGGCTTCACGTGCTGCCCAGCCTTCCGGCCATTCCGCCTTGCCGCAGTAATCGGCAAGCGCTGCGGGCACGGCTCGGTGCCTGAAGCGCTCCGATACTGGTGGCGGGCAAAGGAGTGCGCCGCTGAAAATCGGCCCGGCCAAAAATTTCGAACCCGTCAGGGCCACCATGAAATCGTGCGCGAGATAGGCACGGATTGTTGCTGCCGACAGCCGGAACTGGCAGGCGTCGATCATGATGTCGAGTATGGCGCCGAAGCGTGCCTTCAGGCGCAGAGCCGTTTCCAGACTTGGAGCCAACAGGCTCGTTTTGGACACATCAGTCACGACGAGCAGGCATCTGAGGCCGGCGGCGCGGGCAAGCTCGATCAGACCCCGCAGCTCTTCCTCGACTTCGAGATCGGTGCGTAGCGAGCCGTCCTTGTTGCGCACGGCCACGGTCGCGTTCCGTGTGGCATCGCCCTCTCTCAGCTCTTCGCCTTTCGCGACGGCTTGGTCGCTGCTGACGCGCGCCATGAAATGCCGCCCGGACGCGGCCATCATCACACCGCTGCCTGTCTCATTGCCCATCAAAGTGATCGTCATCAAAGGCTGATCATCTTCGCGCGCCAGGAGAGCTGCGGCGAAGAGATGGATGTCCGTGCCCGATGTCGCCAATATGGCATCGACGCGTGACTGGTCAGACGATTGATTAAGGCCGAGCAGACGCAAGAGATCATGGCGAACCTGTCCGATTTCGCGCTCGTAGATCTCGGTGGCCAAACCGCTTTCCATCTCATGCCGTAACCCGGAATAATAGGTGCTTACGGCGGAAAACGCCGCCGCGGAAATGGTGGATGCTGTCGACGAGCCGAAGGCGAGATCGCGCGGGCGGGGTGACGGACCATGGCCATACATGTTGAGGCCCGTGGTTTCGTCGCAATCCAGTCTCTCGTCGCCACCCGAGATCAGGCATCTCAGAAGAGCCGCCTCCCCCGTCTCCAACCGTTGCACCGGTGTGCCTGCAGCCACATTCCTGTCCTGGGCACGGTGGTCAACGATCTGCGGCATGGAGAAGCAATCCTCTGGCATCATGGTTCGGAACGCCTTGCATGAATGCCCAGCGTTCTATTCGGCCAGCAGAAAGTTGCCAGCAGCCGCACATTAGGCCAAGCAAGATGGAGCGAGGCTGACTTGGCGATCGTGGGCCTAGTCGTTCAACAACAGAGGCAACAAAAAACTCGCGGCTTTGGGCCGCGAGTTCATCAGGATCGGGAGCGAAATCCGAACGTCAGCTGGCGGGCGCGATCTTGTCCTGCGTCTTAGTATCGAAATCGCTGGCATCGTGGCGCTCGCGCAATTGCTCGGATGGGTCGCCCGACATGCGGTTGACCATTCGGCCGCGCTTGACGGCCGGCCGTGCGTAGATCTGCTCGGCCCAGCGCTGAACGTTCTTATAGTCCTGCACCTGCAGGAATTCGGCCGCGCCATACTGCCAGCCCTTGGCGAGACCGCCGTACCAGGGCCAGATTGCGATATCGGCGATCGTGTATTCGCTGCCGGCAATATATTCGCTCTCAGCCAGACGACGGTCGAGCACGTCGAGTTCGCGCTTCACTTCCATGGCAAAGCGATCGATCGCATATTCGATCTTTGTCGGTGCATAGGCGAAGAAATGGCCGAAGCCACCGCCGAGATAGGGCGCGCTGCCCATCTGCCAGAACAGCCAGGACAGGCATTCGGCGCGGGCCGGCTGCTCGGTCGGCAGGAAGACGCCGAACTTTTCGGCGAGATAGGTCAGGATCGATCCCGATTCGAACACGCGGATCGGCGTGGGGCCGCTGCGATCCAGCAAGGCCGGGATCTTGGAGTTGGGATTGACGTCGACAAAGCCGCTGCCGAACTGGTCGCCATCGCCGATCTTGATCAGCCAGGCATCATACTCGGCGCCGCTATGGCCAAGCGCCAGCAGTTCCTCGAGCATGATGGTGACCTTCACGCCATTCGGCGTGCCCAGCGAATAAAGCTGCAGCGGGTGGCGTCCCACAGGCAGTTCCTTTTCATGGGTAGGCCCGGCGATCGGCCGGTTGATATTGGCGAACTGGCCGCCATTCGCCTTGTTCCAGGTCCAGACTTTAGGGGGCGTGTATTCGGCAGAACCGGTCATGGGCATCCTCTCATTTTCAGTGAATCAGATTGGGCGTGCTCATCGATGTAGCGCGCTACGTCAGTCGCACATAGTAGCGGCAGTTCATTTTTGCGAGAGGAGCGCGAGCCGCTTTTTGGATGGTGCCGGATAAAACGAAAAAAGCCTGCCGCGGGAGGAGGTGCGGCAGGCTTTCGGCAATAATGAACAGCGCACGGGAGGAGGAGTGGCGCTGTTCGCGCAGACGACCCTTGGGAGGAGGAGTAGGGCGTCTGCAGAGCGAAGGGATGCGGGAGGAGGTGCATCGCTTCGATGAGTAGAAAATACCAGTCTTTTGCTCAGTTCATAGGCATTTCTTTGCAGGGCAGTTATGCGCTATGCGAAAAGCTTAAGGCTGGGGCCGTGCATTTTTTCGGCAACCGGAGCAGCGGCGGCTGCCTTGCGGACAAAACAAAAGCGCCTGCTCGGGAGGAAGCAGGCGCCAGGAAATACGGCTCTAAATTCAGTCGTCGGGCTATTAGCCAGCGATGGCTGCGCGGGCGACATTGCGGATTTCGCCGCGATCGATACCGAGGTCATGCAGTTCGCGCGTGGACACGCGACCCAGTTCGGCAACCGTCTGACGGTACTTGCGCCAGTTATTGAAAGAGCGTGCTACGTTCATGATGATCCCCTTTCCTTGGGTATTCGAAGCTGAGCTGCCGTGCTTGGCGCTTCGTTCGCTCCGATGAGGAATATATAGTGCAAACTCCTTTCTTTTTGCAGCGCGAAGGTGGCACTGCACCCATGCAACTGATGCATGGATTGCCGGAGGATTTGGGTGCGGGATCGAGCCGCCGCCTGCCCTGCTTTGCGATTTGCTGATGACAGAGCCGCCTTTGTCTGCGAAAACAGCCGGATTGAGAGACAGGGGCGTCCGCTGTTCGGCGGGCTGAGAAGCACCCTTTGAACCTGAACCAGATCATGCTGGCGGAGGGAGTCGCTCGGGGCCTTGCAGTTTCCCATGCCGCCCCTCGCGTCTCGCCCGCCTGAAAGGGCGATATGCAAGACGACACCAATCCCGCCACTCTGCTCGGCGCCATGCGGGCGAATCCGCCGCTGGTGCAATGCATCACCAATTTCGTGGCCATGAACATCGCCGCAAACGTGATGCTCGCGGCCGGCGCATCGCCCGCCATGGTTCACGCAGAGGAAGAGGCGGCCGAATTCGCCGCCATTTCCGGAGCCCTGACCATCAACATCGGCACCTTGTCGGCGGGATGGCTCGCCGGCATGCTTTCAGCGGCGCAATCGGCGAAAAAGGCCGGCAAGCCATGGGTGCTCGATCCGGTCGCGCACTACGCAACCGCGTTCCGGCGCCAGGCGGTGGCGCAATTGCTGGAGCTGCAGCCGACGATCATCCGCGGCAATGCCTCGGAAATTATCGCACTTGCCGGCGGCGCCAGCCGCGGCCAGGGCGTCGATAGCCGCGATCCCGTAGAACTGGCCGAGGATGCGGCAAGACAACTCGCTCAAACGCACGGCTGCGTCGTTGCCGTGACCGGCGTTACCGATTTGGTCACTGACGGACAGAAGACGCGGCGCATAGAAGGCGGATCGGCACTCATGCCACAGGTCACCGCACTCGGCTGCTCGCTGACCTGCCTTGTCGGGGCTTTCGCGGCGACCACGCCCGACAATGCTTTCGACGCAACGGTGGCGGCGCTTGCTGTCTTTGCGGTTGCCGGAGAGCAGGCAGGAGCGGCGGCCGATGGCCCCGGCTCCTTCTCCTGGCGCTTCCTCGATGCGCTGACCGCCCTCGATGCGGAAACGCTTTCCGCCAAAGCCAGGATTTTGACGGCATGAAGACCTTCGATCTCTCACTCTACCTCGTTCTCGACCCCGTACTCTGCGCCGATATCGGCATGGTCGAAACTGCGCGTGCCGCAGTCGCCGGCGGCGCGACCATCGTGCAATTGCGCGACAAGCATGCGTCGACCGCAGCCATGATCGAGACCGGCCTTGCCCTCAAGCAAGCGCTGGCCGGCAGCAATGCCCTTCTTATCGTCAACGACGATGTCGAGGCTGCCATCGCCATCCGTGCCGATGGCCTGCATATCGGCCAGGAAGATCTGGATGCCGGCGAGGCCCGCCGCCGGGTCGGGCCGGAGATGATTCTCGGCCTCTCGGTGGAGACGGAAGCTCTCGCCGCGGCCATTGATGCCAATGTCGTCGACTACGTCGGTGTCGGCCCTGTCTTTGCGACACCGACCAAACCCGACCATAAGCACCCAATCGGCTTTGACGGCCTGGCCCGCATCATCAAACTCTGCCCGGTTCCGACAGTCGCCATCGGCGGCCTGAAGGCTGAACATGCTGCCGATGCCCTCGCTGCCGGTGCCGATGGATTGGCTGTCGTCTCGGCAATCTGCGGCAAGCCCGACCCCGAGACTGCAACAGTCCTTATTGCTCAAGCCATCAAGGAGGCGCGCAAATGATCCGCAATGTCCTCTCCATCGCCGGCTCCGACCCCTCCGGCGGCGCGGGTATTCAGGCCGATCTGAAGGCCTTCTCGGCACGCGGCGTCTACGGCATGGCCGTTCTCACGGCATTGACGGCCCAGAACACTCAAGGCGTTACCGGCGTCCATCCCGTACCGCCGCAATTCGTTGCCGATCAGATCGCCGCGATCTTCGCCGACATACGCGTCGATGCTGTCAAGATCGGCATGATCGCCAATGCGGCGATCGCGGAGGCCGTTGCCGATAGTCTGGCGCGGCATCGCGACGTTCCTATCGTCCTCGACCCGGTGATGATCGCCAAGGGCGGTGCGGCCCTTCTTGCTGCAGACGCCGTCGATGTGCTGACCCGTCGGCTGTTGCCGCTGGCAACGGTGCTGACGCCGAACCTGCCGGAAGCGGCGGCCTTGTTGCATGAAACCGAGGCAAAGAGCCGCGAAGACATGGCGCGTCAGGCCCTTGCCCTGGCCAAGCTCGGCCCCGCTGCCGTTCTGGTGAAAGGCGGCCACCTCGAAGGTCGTGAGAGCCCAGACGTGCTGGCCAGCGCCGGAGCCCTCACCTGGTTCGAGGCCGATCGCTTGCCGACAAAGAACACGCATGGAACCGGCTGCACGCTTTCCAGCGCCATTGCCGCCGAAATCGCCAAAGGGCGGCCGCTGCCACAGGCCGTTGCTTCCGCCAAAGACTATCTCGCAAACGCAGTGGCCGCCGCCGGCCAGCTTTCGGTCGGCAGCGGCCACGGACCCGTGCAGCATTTCCATGCGCTATGGGCAAACAATGAAGGAGTTGAAAAATGAGCCTGCCAATCAAGGACCAAGTCGTCATCGTCTCCGGCGCCGGGCGCGGTCTGGGCGCCGCCATCGCTGCAGCCTTTGCCCGCGAAGGCGCGAAAGTCGCGATCAACTACCGTGCAAGCCGCCAGCAAGCGGAAGCACTGGCCGCAGAGCTGGGCGATCGCGCGAGGGCATTCCAGGCCGATATGCGCAGCCTCGCCGAAACGGAGCGGCTTGTTGCTGACGTAACGGCCCATTTCGGCGCACCGACGACCGTCGTTCACAATGCACTGGCAGACTTCAGCTTCAATGGTGACGCACGCTCGAAACTGGACGCCTTGAGCTGGGCCGAGATGGCGAAGCAGCTTGAGACGGCTCTCCAGGGCGCGCTCAACCTCATTCAGGCGGCGCGGCCGGGCATGGCGGCAGCGGGATTTGGCCGCGTCGTCACGATCGGCACCAACCTCTTCCAGAATCCGGTCGTGCCCTATCACGACTATACGGCGGCCAAGGCAGCGCTCTTGTCACTGACCCGTACGGCTGCCGCGGAACTCGGGCCGCTCGGAATTACCGTCAACATGGTTTCCGGCGGTCTGCTCCGGACCACAGATGCCAGCAGCGCCACACCTGAGGCCGTCTTCGACATCATCGCAGCCAATACGCCACTGCGTCGCGTCACCACGCCGGAAGAAGCGGCCGACGCAATTCTCTTCTTCGCAAGCCCTTGGGCACGCGCGGTGACCGGGCAGAACCTGATCGTCGATGGCGGATTGGTGTTTGGCTGATCGCAATAGGAGGCGATGACCCATGGTCGCCGCCTCCATCTCTGGATGGACGATCAGGCCCAGCCCATGGTCAGCACGCCGAAGAGGATGACGACACCCAGTACGACGCGGTAGATCACGAAAGGCCAGGTGGAGAAGCGCTCCAAGAAGCGCATCAGGCCCCAGATGGTCACGAAGGACGATATGCTGCCGACAATGAGGCCGACGAGCAGAACAGACCATGCTTCCATCGGAATATGGGCCTTGTAGAGCTCGAACAGCTCCTTCAAGCCGGCAAGCGCGATAGCCGGAAGCCCGAGCAGGAATGAGAACCGAGCGGCCTCATCGCGTTGCAGGCCAAGGAAAAGCGCGCCGGTCAAAGTCGAGCCCGAGCGCGATACGCCCGGTATAAGCGCGCCGACCTGGGTGATGCCGACAAACAGGGCATCAACCAGGGTCATCTCTTCGATGTTCTTTCTGTGGCGGCTGTAAAGTTCCGCGACGGCCAGAAGAATGCCCATCACAAGGCAGGCAATGCCGATGACCCACAGGCTGCGAAACGACGTGCCGCAGGCATTCAGCGAAGACGACAGCAGCAGGCCCGCGATCACGATCGGGATCGTGGCGATGATAATGGCAACCGCAAGCCTTATTGCGGGTGAACGCCAATTCCTGCTTCTTACGGCGTCGAGCGACCCGAAGGTGACAAAGCGGACGTCGCTCCAGAAATAAGAGACAATCGCCGCCAGCGCGGCGAGCTGCATAGTCGCCGAAAACGCCGAACCAGGATCCTGCCAGCCGAGCAAAGCCGGCACCAGGCGCATATGGGCGGTGGAGGAAACCGGCAGGAGCTCCGTCAATCCCTGCACGACACCCAGAAAAGCAATTTTGGCATAGCCCAGGGCGACAAAGCCCGTGTCTACGCCCTGTGTACAAACATCAGCCACGTTTCGATATCCTCAGTTCTTAAGTGGGGGCTTAGCGCCGGAATGGCGCGATGAACCTTGCTGCGAAACAATTTTTGGCACGTTAGCGGCCGCGCATGTCGAATGCGTTACCGATCCCGCATCAAGAATCGAGGCGGAGGATAGGTGGAGAGGCTGAACTCTATCTGAAATTACCGGCTTTATTTTTGTGAGCCAATGAAATCCCTGGCTCAAGAGTCATTATGAAGGTCAAGCAGATGCCGCGGCCTTATTCGCGACTAGCTTCCCAAGCATTTCACCAAGCTGAGCTGGCGCTAATGCCGCCTCGCACGCTAACGCGGCGGCAGTAAACCATCTGAGTTCGGTGTGTTCATCATCGACAAGGCGTGGAACGCCGCGCCACCCATCGATGTGATAGATATGGAACCTGGCGGATACCTCAGGCGGCCCTTCTGAAACAAATGTGCCGAGAAGCTGCCAGCGCTCCGGCGTCACGTCGATTTCTTCCATCAGTTCTCGGCACATGGCGGTTTCGGCGCCTTCGCCATCCTCAATGTGGCCACCCGGGAGGCTCCAGCAATTTGGATGCGCCTTGCGTTTGGGACCTCGCCTTGCGAGCAGAACAGTTCCGTTCCGGGTCAGGGCACCGAGCGCAATGTCATGCATCTCCGTCTCCTCGCGATCATGCTTGCGCCGCTCGATTTTCCAAAGATCGACGGGATCCTAGCCGTCGTCCTCGGGCAGCGACTGCATGTAACGGATGATGCCATAAAATCCGATGAAGAGGACGATGGCGCCGATTGCACGATGGAGATCATGCAGCATCGTGTGATGATGCCTGATCAGAAGGCACGTCAAATTATAGATGGCTATCGCAAGCGCCGTCATGACGGGAGCCAGGACGAGCGCCATATTCCGCTGGATGAAGTTGGTCATCACGCACCTCTTATTTATCTCCCGAGATTCCACGAGGATTGAGGAGGAATTGCGACAGATATACGCGCCTTGCCGAAAGTAGCACGGCCGCCGCGTCAAGCCGAACATGTCTATTTGGTATAGAGCGCGCGTGATCTTTCCAGGTGCTTCAGCACCGCTGCCTCGGCGCCATCGGCGTCGTTCTCAGCGAGCCGCCCGAGGATCTCCTCGTGCTCGACCAGCGTGAACTTCTCCTTGCCGGTCCAGATCAGCATGTCCGTATGGTAGGCCTTCAGCCAGGCCAGCATGGCTTCGCTGACGGCAACAAAGATCGGGTTGCCTGATATCTGGGCGATGCGTGTGTGAAACTGCATGTCGGCTGCGATGAATTCCTCGGCATGGCCGAGGAAGGCGCGCTGGCGCTCGATGATGTCCTTGAGGTCAGCGACATCTTTTTCGCTTGCGCGCGCTGCTGCTTCTCGCGCCATGCCACGCTCAAAGAAAATACGCGCGCTCTTCAGATGCTCCAGAGAGTCAGACGACTGCGACAGCATGATCTTCGCCGTCAGATCCACCTGCCGGAAAATCGACTGTGCCGTGAGCTGCAGCACCTTTGCCCGCTCGCCGTGGGAAATATTCACCAGCCCCATATTGGCAAGCGACTGCATGGCCTCGCGGATCGCCGGCCGGCCAACGCCGAACCGCTCCATAAGAACACGCTCCGACGGCATTTCATCACCCGGCTTGAGTTCTCCCGATGTGATCAACCGCTCCAACCGGTCGAAGACTTCATCGGAAAGCTTCCGGCGTACAATTTGTTCGGCTGGCTGACCCATGGAACCCCGCTTGCTCAAAGCTCTGCCTCCCTTATGCATTTTTGCTTGGCGTGGCGGAAGCCCATATGGAACGGCTTGCCGGCTATCGAACAAAAAAATCGTTGCAGAAGTTGGGATACTCATTATACCAGATTACCAGTTTACGCCACGCGAAAATCGTCGGCGCAAGGAGCTATCAGCCACTTATGACCATCACCATCACCTATCGCATCGAAACACCGGGCAGCATCGAGGCGATGGCCCGCAAGATTGCCAGCGATCAGTCCACAGGCACCTTCGTCGCAGTTCCCGGTGAAACGGAAGAGCTAAAGGCGCGTGTTGCCGCGCGAGTAATCGCGATCCGGCCGCTTGCTGACGCTGCGCGACCGACATGGCCCGAGGTCGCGGAAGGTCACGGCCCCATCCGTCGGGCTGATGTCGATATCGCCTTTCCGCTCGATGCCATCGGCACGGATCTCGCGGCACTGATGACGATTGCTATCGGCGGTGTCTATTCGATCAAGGGCATGACCGGCATCCGCGTCGTCGATATGAAGTTGCCCGAAGCCTTTCGCGATGCTCATCCCGGCCCGCAATTCGGCGTTGCCGGCAGCATGCGGCTTACCGGCGTCAGCGGCCGCCCGATCATCGGCACGATCGTCAAGCCGGCGCTGGGATTGCGGCCACAGGAGACGGCAGCGCTCGTCAGCGAGTTGATCGGCTCGGGCGTCGACTTCATCAAGGACGACGAGAAGCTCATGAGCCCGGCCTATTCGCCGCTGAAGGAACGTGTCGAGGCGATCATGCCGCTGATCCGCGATCACGAGCAGAAGACCGGCAAGAAGGTGATGTACGCTTTTGGTATTTCGCATGCCGACCCCGACGAGATGATGCGCAACCATGATCTGGTGCTGAAGGCCGGTGGCAATTGCGCCGTCGTCAACATCAACTCAGTCGGCTTCGGCGGCATGAGTTTTCTGCGTAAGCGTTCCGGGCTGGTATTGCACGCCCATCGCAATGGCTGGGACGTGCTCACCCGCCATCCCGGCGCCGGCATGGACTTCAAAGTCTACCAGCAGTTCTGGCGCCTGCTCGGCGTCGACCAGTTCCAGATCAATGGCATCAGGGTCAAATACTGGGAGCCCGACGACAGCTTCGTCGAGTCCTTCAAGGCCATCAGCACGCCGCTCTTCGATCAATCCGATTGTCCCCTACCCGTGGCCGGCTCAGGCCAGTGGGGCGGTCAGGCGCCGGAAACCTACCAGCGCACCGGGCGGACCACGGATCTCCTCTATCTTTGCGGCGGCGGCATCGTCAGCCATCCCTTCGGTCCGGCGGCTGGCGTTCGCGCCATCCAGCAGGCGTGGCAGGCCGCCGTTTCCGACATTCCGCTTGAGGATTATGCCAGGGATCATCCGGAGCTTGCCGCTTCGATCGCAAAATTCAGCGACGGCAAGGACGCGTGAGCGCAATGTCCAATCTTCTTCTCAGCTATTATGGCGATGATTTCACGGGCTCCACCGATGTCATGGAGGCGCTGGCTTCGAATGGGGTGCCGACAGTGCTGTTTCTCGGCATTCCTAGCGCCGCCATGCTGGAGCGTTTCAAGGATTGCCGCGCCATCGGCATCGCCGGCACCAGCCGCAGCGAGACGCCCGAATGGATGGGACGCCATCTGACGCCGGTATTCTCATGGCTGAAGAGCCTGAACGCTGCGATCTGCCACTACAAGGTTTGCTCGACATTCGATTCCAGCCCGAAGATCGGCAATATCGGCAAGGCCATCGAAATCGGCAGGGCGCTCTTTAATCCGTCGATTGTTCCGGTCGTCGTCGGCGCGCCGCAGCTTAGGCGCTATACCGCCTTCGGCCATCTCTTCGCCGCCTATCAGGGCCAGGTCTTCCGCATCGACCGCCACCCCGTCATGAGCCGGCACCCTGTCACGCCAATGGATGAGGCCGATCTTGCTGTTCATCTCCGCAAGCAGACATCCCTGCCCGTTAGCCTCGCCGATCTCACGACCATGGTGGCCCCGGACGCCGATGAGCGGATCGATGTGCTTGCAAGGGAGGGTGACGGCATCCTGCTCATGGACGTCGATAGCCCGGAAACGCAGGCAGCCGCCGGCCGCCAGCTATGGCACCTTAAAGGCAAAGGCAACGCCTTCGTCGCTGGCTCTTCCGGGGTCGAATATGCCCTGCTGAACGCCTGGCGCGACGAAGGGTTGATCGGACCGAAGCCGGAATTCCAGCAGCCAGGCAAAGTCGAGCGCCTCGCCGTCGTTTCCGGCAGCGTCTCCCCCACGACCGAGCGACAAATTCGCCGGGCGACGACAGAGGGCTTCGAGGGGATCGCCGTCGATCCGCTGGAGTTGATCGGCGAAAATGCCGAGCGCGCGCTGGAGATAGCAGCCAATGCTGGCGCTGCCGGTCTGAAGGAAGGTCGCAGCGTTATCCTCCATACCGCCCTTGGACCTTCGGCTGATCGAGGCGGCGATATCGATCGCATTCCCGGCGCTCGCCACCGCCTCGGGCAAGCTCTAGGCATCCTTCTCCGACGCCTGATCGAGCAGGAAAGCCTCGGTCGCGCTGTTATCGCCGGCGGCGATACGTCGAGTCACGCACTACAGGAACTGCGCGTCGAGGCACTCACCACCCTTTTGCCATTGCCGCAAACCCCAGGATCACCGCTCTGCACTGCGCATGGCAGCTACGCACCGACAAACGGTTTGCAGATTGCCCTCAAGGGTGGACAGGTCGGGACTGATGATTACTTCGCGCAGATCCGCGACGGCAGAGGTTCGTAGGCGGAAGCGCCATTTTCTGGCCGACACATTGGCATACTCATTGACTCATCATACCAGTTACGATATCACGATTTGAACGTGAACGAGGTGTTATCATGACTGCAATTGCTCTTTTCGGCGCCGGCGGCAAAATGGGCTACCGGCTCGCCAAGAATCTGAAAGGCTCGCGCTTCGACGTGCGCCATGTCGAGGTCGGCGACGCTGGCAAGGCGCGCCTGAAGAACGATCTTGCCATCGATTGCGTCCCGGCGGACGCCGCGCTTGATGGCGCTGATGTGGTCATCCTCGCCGTTCCGGATACGGCGATCGGCAAGGTTGCTGCCGGCATTGTCGACAAGCTCAAGCCCGGCACGATGGTCGTCGCTCTCGACGCCGCCGCGCCCTTTGCCGGCCATCTGCCGCAGCGCGCAGATCTCACCTATTTCGTCACCCACCCCTGCCACCCACCGATCTTCAACGATGAAACGGACATGCAGGCGAAGAAGGACCATTTCGGCGGCCTCTTCGCCAAGCAGCACATCGTTTCGGCTCTGATGCAGGGACCGGAAAGCGCCTATACGCTCGGCGAGGAAATCGCCAAGGTCATCTGGGCGCCGGTCATGCGCTCGCACCGCGTCACCGTCGAGCAGATGGCGATGCTGGAGCCCGGCCTTTCCGAGACGGTGTGCGCATCCCTGCTTGTCGTCATGCGTCAGGCGATGGATGAATGCGTTGCCCGCGGCGTGCCGGCGGAAGCCGCCCGTGACTTTCTGCTTGGTCATATGAACGTGCTCGGCGCGGTGATCTTCAAGGAAGTCGACGGTGTATTCTCCGATGCCTGCAACAAGGCAATCGAGTTCGGCATCCCCGCCTTGATGCGCGACGACTGGAAAAATGTCTTCGAACCGCAGGAAATCGCCGCCAGCATCCAGCGCATTACCTGATGACATCCGAGGGAGGGCTTCTGGCCCTCCCTTTGTCGCCTTGTCGGGAACTGCGCGTGTTTCGCACCCGGAAGGAGGCGACGAAACTGAGTGACATGAATGCAAATGACATAGGCAGGCTGACATGACAGACATCAAGGGCGCTTTGATCGGTTGCGGCTTCTTCGCGGTCAATCAGATGCACGCCTGGCAAAACGTCGACGGTGCCCATATCGTTGCGATCTGCGACCGCGATCCCGAGCGGCTGAAGATCGTCGGCGACCAGTTTGGCATCGAGCGCCGCTATGCCGATGCCGGCGCGATGTTTGCCGATGGCGGCTTCGATTTCGTCGATATCGCGACGACAGTGCAAAGCCACCGCGCGCTAGTGGAAATGGCCGCCGCCCACAAGATGCCGGCAATCTGCCAGAAGCCCTTTGCAAAGACGCTTGATGATGCGAAGGCAATGGTGGAAGCCTGCGCACAAGCTGGCATTCCCCTTATGGTCCATGAGAACTTCCGCTGGCAGACGCCTATTCAAGCCGTGAAAAGCGTCCTGTCATCGGGTGCAATCGGGGAGCCATTCTGGGGTCGCTTCTCCTTCCGATCGGGCTACGATGTCTTTTCCGGCCAGCCATATCTGGCCGAAGGCGAGCGTTTCATCATTGAGGATCTCGGCATCCACACGCTCGATATCGCCCGCTTCATCCTTGGTGACGTCAGCTCGCTGACGGCCCGCACCAAACGGGTCAATCCGAAGATCAAGGGCGAAGATGTCGCTACCATTCTGCTCGATCACGAAAGCGGCGCGACATCGATCGTGGATGTCAGCTATGCCACCAAGCTCGCAACCGAGCCATTTCCGGAAACGCTGATCGAGCTTGATGGCACGAAGGGCACGATCCGGCTTTCCCAGGGCTATCGCCTGGAGGTCAATGGTCCTGACGGGCTGATCGTTTCCGACGCGTCACCTCGTCTTCTCCCTTGGGCTTCACGCCCATGGCACAACATCCAGAAGAGCGTTCTGGCGATCCAGCAACACTGGACCGATCGTCTGGCCGATGGCGGCGAGATCTCGACATCAGGCGCCGACAATCTCAAGACTCTGGCACTTGTCGAGGCTGCCTATGAGAGTGCGGCTGGCGGACATGCCGTCGATATCGGAGCAATGCTGCGATGACGACGGACATCGATCCGTTTCCGCTTTACGGTACGCATGAAGCCGAAACGCCTGCGCTTCAATTGACGGCCGGAAAACTTGTCGTTGACTTCAAAAACGGCAACCTGCGCAGCATCAGCTATGGCGGCGCCGAGGTGCTGCGCGCAATCTCCTATCTCGTGCGCGATCGAGATTGGGGCACCTACGCTCCATACGTCGAAAATCTGCGTATACAGCAACAGCCGAACGGCTTCTCGGTCAGCTATCTGGCCCGCTACACCGGGCCGGATGATACCGAACTTGTCGTTGACGTACGGATCGCCGCGCAGGCGGGCGAGCCCCTGATCTTCGAGGCGGACGCCCTGTCTGCGACCGGTTTTGAAACGAACCGCTGCGGCTTCTGCATCCTGCATCCAATCGTCGGCGTCGCGGGTATGCCAGTGTCGATCGAGCACGTCGATGGCACTCGCGAAGATACGCATTTCCCGGACCTCATAGACCCGTGGCAGCCCTTCAAGGATATGCGCGCGATCACCCATCGCGTCACGCCGAGTGTCACGGCGGAATGCCGCATGGAGGGCGACCCCTTCGAAATGGAAGACCAGCGCAACTGGTCGGATGCGTCCTACAAGACCTATGTCCGTCCCCTCGCCTTGCCATGGCCCTATCAGATAACGGTGGGCGAGCCAGTACGGCAGCGCGTCGTGCTGACCGTCGGCGAGATGAGCCGTTCACCGGCAAATCCGCTCCCTCCTTCCGAAAATACAGCGCCGATCAGCCTTGGCCTTACTGCAAGGTCGGGTATCATGCCTGCGATCGGGCTCATCATCACGCCGGAGGAAGCGGCTGCAACGCTCAGGGCTCGCGATAAGCTCGCCGAGATCACGCCGCAGGAACTGCTGTTCCACTTCGACCCGAATGCCGGCCATGGCGGTGATGCCTTTAAATCCTTCGCTGCCATCGCGAAACTCCACGCCGGCAAATCGACTTTGGAAATTGCGCTGCCGTGCCGTCAGACACCGCTTGCCGAAGCAAGGCAAATCGCGGCCTGGATGCACGCTGCCAACTTCGACCCCGATGCAATCGTGATGTCTCCCTCCGTTGACCGGCAATCGACCCCGCCGGGCAGTGAATGGCCGGAATGTCCGCCGCTGGATGATGTCTATTCGGCCGCACATGCAGCCTTTCCCGGCATGCGTCTGGGTGGCGGCATGCTCAGCTATTTCACGGAACTCAACCGCAAGCGGGTTCCCGCAGAACCGCTCGATTTCATCACTCATTGTACCAATCCCATCGTGCATGCAGCCGATGACCTCAGCGTCATGCAGACGCTGGAGGCATTGCCGTTCATCACCCGCTCCGTGCGCGCCATTTATGGCAACAGGCACTATCGCATTGGCCCGTCGACCATACCCATGCGACAGAACCCTTATGGCAGCCGGACGATGGACAATCCTGGCGGCGCACGCGTGGCCATGGCCAATTCGGACCCCCGCCACAATGCCCGTTTTGGCGAAGCCTTCGCTTTCGGCTATGCCGCTCGCGTGCTTGATGCCGAGCTGGAGTGCCTGACGCTTTCCGCACTGACCGGGCCTTTCGGCCTCATCGCCGGCGACAACGAACCATCCCCAGCAGGCGCCAATCGCCCGATCTTCAACTCGATCGCGACGCTTGCTCGTCTTGCCGGCAGCCGCTGGCGCGAGTGTCTGTCGTCCGACCCATCCTCTGTGCTCGCCTTCCTCACCGCGCGCACAGGCACGCAACGAGAATTGCATCTGGTCAACATCACCCCTGCGCCGCGCCGTATCGAGCTCGGAGCCCTTCGCCTCGCTGACCACCCCGGAAAAGACATCCTCACGCTGCGAGCCTATGAGGTCGCTTCCGTGAGTTTGATGGATTGACCTGAACTCGCAGACGCGCATGTTAGTCCCAACAATCGCAGTGATTTGGGAGGACCGGCGTGAAGACGAAGAAACTGATCAACGAGGGTGCGGCCGCCGTCGACGAGATGCTGGCGGGCATCCTCGCAGCTCATCCACGACACCTGCGCGCCCTCGACCAATCGCCACGCTCGATCGTTGCGAAGCACGGACCGCGACCCGGCAAGGTCGGCGTGGTCATCGGCGGCGGCTCAGGACATGAGCCGAGCTTCCTCGGTTTCGTCGGCAAGGGACTTGCCGATGCAGCCGCGATCGGCAACGTCTTTGCCTCGCCGCCACCCGACCCGATCATCGAATGCGCCAAGGCCGTCGACGGTGGCGTCGGCGTACTGTTCCTCTATGGCAATTATGCCGGCGACGTCATGAATTTCGACATGGCGGCCGAGATGCTTGCCATGGATGATATCGAGGTCCGCACGGTCGTCACGACCGATGATATCGCTTCCGCATCGCCGGAGCAAAAGGAGCGCCGGCGCGGCGTTGCGGGCAATGTCTTCGTCTTCAAGGCTGCGGGTGCCGCCTGCGATATGATGTATGGCTTCGACGAGGTCGAACGCGTTGCGCGCTGGGCCAATGAGCGGACGTTTACGATGGGCGTCGCGCTCTCCCCCTGCTCCCTGCCGCAGACCTTAAAGCCGAATTTCGAACTCGGGGCCGATGAAATGGAGATCGGCATGGGTATTCATGGCGAACCAGGCATTGCGCGCGGCCCGCTGAAACCGGCGGATGAGGTGGTGGACGAACTGCTCGGCAAGATACTGCACGAGATGAAACCCGCGCGCGGCGATCGCGTTGCCGTACTCGTCAATTCGCTGGGCTCGACGCCATTGATGGAACTCTACATCATGATGCGCAAGGTGAAATTGATGCTCGACGATGCGGGCCTGGTTATCCATCTGTCGCTGGTCGGCAACTACTGTACCTCGCTGGAAATGGCCGGCGCCTCGATCACGCTGATGCACCTCGATGACGAGCTCCAGCGGTTGATCGACCATCCCTGCGATTGCGCCATGTTCCGCTCCGGCGAGGCTCTGCAATGACTGTTGCGACTGTGGAAGACCTGAAATCGCTGTTTACTGATATCGCCGAGGCTATGGCACGTGAAAAGGATCGCCTCTGCGAGCTTGATGGCGTGATCGGCGATGCTGATCACGGTATCGCCATGGAACTAGGCTTCGCGGCCGCTGCCAAGGCCGTTTCTGAGCTGGATGAAACGGCCGATCCGACGCTCGTGTTCAACACGGCGGCCAAATCATTCCTCAATGCCGTCGGTGCTTCTTCCGGTCCGCTTTATGCAACAGCACTCATGCGGGCAGGAGCATCCGCGAAAGGCAAAACGTCTTTGAACGATGATGACATGGTCGAGATCGTTGCGGCGTTCGCCAAGGGAATTCAAGACCGCGGCAAGGCGGAGGTCGGCGAGAAGACGATGGTCGATGCTTGGGCGCCTGCCGCTGCGGCTTGTCGATCTGCCCGTGAACAGGGCCAGCCTCTTGCCGCCTGCCTGACCGCGGCACTGGAGGCGGCAAAAGTGGGAGCGGAAGCAACCAAGGACATGATCGCCGCAAAAGGCCGCTCATCCCGGCTTGGTGACCGCGCCCTGGGCCATATGGATCCGGGAGCCGCTTCGGCCGTCGTCGTGATCTCGTGCCTGCATGCGCATTTCTCGCCATAGTGATGATGAACTCATCATACCAGTTGACATGTTGACAACTATTTGCCAAAACCGCCCTCAGCTTTGCTCGGAGGAGGATGGGAGATGGCTATCAGCTATGGATATACGCGTTGGTTCGGCGCGGTTGCGATTGCCGCGGCAGCGCTGGCGGCAACCAATGCCGCTGCAGAAGACCTGACGCTATGGACGCTGAATTTTGACAATGGCGGCGCCAACACCGCCCTCAAGAAGGTGGCGAGCGACTTCGAAGCCGCCAATCCCGGTACCCATATCCAGATCGTCCAGCGTGGCGTCGATGAACACAAGACCGCCCTTCGCGTGGCCGCCGGTTCCAGCAAGGGTCCGGATATCTATTTCAGCTGGGCCGGTCTCGGTCTTGGTGGTGAATATGTGAAGGCCGGCCTGTCGCTGCCGCTCGACAAATATTACACCCAGTACAAATGGAACGACGAGCTGCTCCCGTCGGCCGCCGCCTTTGCCGATCTCTATCCGGGCGGCAAGCATGGCGTTCCCTTCACCTTCAAGGGTGAGGCGATCTACTACAACAAGAAGCTTTTCCAGAAGGCTGGCATCACCGACGCACCGAAGACCTACGAAGAGCTGCTCGCAGACGCCGAGAAGCTCAAGGCCGCCGGCATTCCGGCTTTCACCTTCGGCGGTTCGGTCAACTGGCATGTCATGCGTCTGATGGACGTGCTGCTCGAAACCAAATGCGGCGCCGAAAAGCACGACGCGCTTATGGCCATGAAGACCGATTGGACGAAGGAGCCCTGCGCCACCGACGCCTTCACCGAATTCGCCAAATGGACCAGTGACTACACGCTGAAACCCTTCATGGGCATCAGCAACCAGCAGTCCTACACGCTGTTCGTCGCCGGCCGCGCAGCGATGATGCTGGAAGGCGACTGGCTCGTCAGCCAGCTGAGCGGCAGCGGCGTCAACCTCGACGATTACGGTGTCGTGCCGTTCCCGACGAACACCAACCGGCTCTATGGCTTTGCTGAGTACAACTACGTCAGCACCAAGAGCAAAAATCCGGACCTCGCCGCCAAGTTCCTTGATTATTTCCTGTCGACCAAGGTCCAGCAGGATCTTGTCGGGCAGATCAGCTCGATCTCGGTCAATAAGAACGTCCAATATGCCAACCAGAAGCCGCTGGAGTCAAAGTGGCTGGATATCTTCAAGACCTACGGCAAGGTCTACATGAACGGTGACCAGGCGTTCCCGCTTGACGTCACCACCGAATATTTCCGGGTGATCAACGATGTCGCGGCCGGCAATATCAAGCCGGCTGATGCTGCCAAACAGCTGCAGACCTTCATCTCGGGCCGCACCTGATCCTCCGAGGGAGGCCGCCAACCGGATCAAAGATCATGGTCGACGGCTTCCCTCGCTTCGGTGCCCATGCGCCAGCCGCCGCCGGGAGCTATCAGAATGTCACTCCGCAACAGAACCCATGATCCCCGCGTCCAGGCATTGATCCTGCTCGCCCCGGCCATGCTGATCTACGCGATCTTCGCTCTCTATCCGATGCTGAACGTGGTCGTGCTGAGCTTCCAGAAATGGAACGGCCTCGATCCCCAACGACCCTTCGTCGGTTTGGCGAACTATCAGTATATTTTCGCGCAAGACCCCGTTTTCTGGGTCGCTTTCCGGAACACTGTCATCTGGACGATCATGTGCGTGGTCTTCCCGCCGATCGTCGGGCTGCTGCTGGCGCTCAGCCTCAACCAGAAGATTTTCGCGCGCAACACTTTTCGCGCCATCTTCTACCTTCCCGTCATCATCGCGCCGATTGCGGTCGCGACCATGTGGAAGTGGATGTACGACCCCTTCTTCGGCCTCTTCACCGAGATCCTGACCTCGATGGGGCTGCAGAGCTGGATCCAGGACTGGCTCGGAGACAAGAGCGTCGCGCTCTACTCCGTCTTTGTCGCCTATCTCTGGCAATCGGTCGGCTTCTCCATGGTGCTGTTTCTCGCCGGTCTGCAAAATGTTTCGCAGACGCTGGTGGAGGCCGCGCGTATCGATGGCGCCGGGCGATGGAACATCTTCAGATATGTCACGCTGCCGGCACTTCGCACGACGATGACCATCGTGCTGGTGCTGTCGGTCATCTCCTCGCTCAAGGCTTTCGACATCGTCTATGGCCTGACCGGCGGCGGACCGGCGCAATCCACGCAGATGCTGGCGCTCTGGGCCTTTACCCAGGCGATGCAGATCTTCGATTTCGGCCGCGGCGCTGCGATCTCCGTCGTCCTGCTCCTCATCACCATCGTCGTCGTCATTCCCTATCTGCGCTGGACGCAAAAGCATGAGGAGGCCGCGCAATGACGGCAACATCTGTGTCCGGCGACTTCGAAACCATTGCTGTGGCAAAGCGCAAGCGTGACCCCATTCTGATCGCCTTGTGGATCGCGCTGCTTGTCGTCGCGCTGATCTGGCTTGCCCCCTTCATCTTCATCGTCTTCACCTCGCTGAAAACGCAGGCTGATGTGACGACGACAGGCGCCTTCATGCCTCCGCTCAATCCTGCTTTCGGGAACTATGAGAGCGCCTGGGGCCGCGGCAATTTCGCCAGTGCCTTCCTCAACAGCGCCATCATCACCGTCATCAAGGTGCCGCTCGGGCTGATCCTGTCGGCGATGGCGGCCTACGCTCTTGCCAAGATCCGCCTGCGGTTCGGCAAGGCGCTGCTGCTTCTTGTCGTCTTCGGCACGATGATCCCCTTTCAGGTGATGCTGGCGCCGCTGTTCACGCTGGTCAATTCACTCGGCCTGATCGACACCTATCCGGGCGTCATCCTGCCCTACATCGCCTTCGGTGTACCTTATCAGGTCTTCATTCTGCATGGCTTCTTCCGGGGCATTCCGAAGGAATTGTCCGAGGCGGCGTTGATCGATGGCGCCAGTCATTTCACCATATTCCGCCGGATATTTTTGCCGGTCTGCCTGCCAGTGCTTGCAGCACTACTGATCCTCGATTTCGTCTCCACATGGAATGAATTCGCGATGGCGCTGGTGCTGCTGCAGGATCAGCACATGTGGACACTGCCGCTCGGGCTTATGTCCTTCCAGGGCCAGTTTTCCAATGATTACGGGCAGTTGAACGCCGCCATCGTCATGACCGTGCTGCCGGCTACCATCGTTTATCTGATCTTCCAGCGCTACTTCGTCTCCGGCCTTACCTCCGGCGCCGTCAAGGGCTGAACAGTCAAACTATTCATAGATCTTCCGAGGAGAATACCATGTCCAATGCGTCCGTCGAAAAATGGGGTGTCTTCGAAGCGGCTTTCAACGGCCCTTCGGGCGGCAATCCCTATCTCGATGTGGCATTCGATGCCGTTTTCAGCCAGCACAGCCGCGAGGTCCGCGTACCCGGCTTCTATGACGGCGACGGCACCTATCGCGTTCGCTTCATGCCCGACAACGAGGGGGAATGGTCGTTCCGCACGCGCTCGAAAACCACAGAGCTTGATGGCAAGACCGGCTCTTTCGTCGCCATCAAGCCTTCGGTGGGCAATCACGGCCCGGTGCATGTGCGCAACAAGTTCCACTTCGCCTATGCCGACGGCAAACCTTTCCTCTCCTTCGGCACCACCTGCTATGCCTGGACGCACCAGCCGCTGGAGATGCAGGCGCAGACGCTCGAGACCTTGAAGCAGGCACGCTTCAACAAGATCCGCATGGGTGTGTTCCCCAAGGATTATCCCTACAACGTCAATGAACCCCTATACCCTTGCTTCGAGAAGGGCGCAGACGGCAAAGAGGATTTCGACAGGCCCAATCCCGTCCTCTTCCGCCATTTCGAGCAGCAGGTCGCAGCCCTCTGCGAGTTAGGCATCGAAGCCGACCTCATCATGTTCCACCCCTATGATCGCTGGGGCTATGCCGACATGTCGGCCGAGCAGGACTTCCGCTATGTCGCCTATCTTGCGGCGCGCCTTGCGGCCTATCGCAACGTCTGGTGGGCGCTTGCCAACGAGTATGACTTCCTTCTCGACACCAAGCCCATGTCGCAATGGGACCGTTACTTCCACATTCTCGAAGAAAACGACCCTTACGGTCACCTGAAATCCATCCATAACGGCGAAGCGACAATGAATTTCGATCATCGCAAGCCGTGGGTGACGCATACCTGCATCCAGAACTGGGATGTGAAGCGGACCCAGGAATGGCGCGACGCTTACGGTAAGCCCGTCGTCAACGACGAGCCGGAATATGAAGGCAACATCATCCAGTCCTGGGGCAATCTGACCGCGCAGGAACTGGTGCATCGCTTCTGGATCACCACGACGCGTGGCGGCTATGCAGGCCATGGCGAAACCTATTCGCATCCGGACGATCTGATCTGGTGGGCCAAGGGCGGCGAGCTTCGCGGCGAAGCGTGGAAGCGCATCGGCTTTCTGCGCGATTTGCTTGAGCAGGATGTCGTCAACGGACTCGAACCGATGGCAGGAGCTGGCGAATGGCCCTGGACGCGCGTCTCCGGCGCTCGCGACGGTGATGTCAGCTACATCTATCTCGGCGAACACCAGCCGGTCGTCTGGTCGACGGGCCTGCCCAAGGACGGCACGGATTACGAGGTCGACATCATCGACACATGGGAAATGACGATCACCCAGGCCAAGAAGGTGGAGGCGCCGATCCCTCACCCGACGCGCCATGGCGCAATCGTCCGAGGCGGCAAGGCGGATGCGGCCTTCGGCGTCGAATTGCCGGGGAAGCCGTACCAGGCGCTGCGCATTCGCAAGAAGCACTGATTTAGAGGAAAAATTTCATGTCCGGATTGACCATCAAGAACGTCAGGAAGTCTTACGGCGCGATCAACATCATCCATGGCGTCGATGTCGAAATCTCGGACGGCGAATTCGTAATCCTCGTCGGCCCATCGGGCTGCGGCAAGTCAACCCTGCTGCGCATGATCGCGGGACTGGAAGACATTACCGGCGGCGAAATCTCGATCGGCGAGCGGGTCGTCAATGACCTGCCGCCGAAGGATCGCGACATCGCGATGGTGTTTCAGAACTACGCGCTCTACCCGCAAATGACTGTGGCGGAAAATATGGGCTTTGCGCTGCAGCTTGCAGGAGCCAAGCGTGCCGAGATCGACCGCAAGGTCGGCGAGGCCGCCAACATTCTCGGGCTGCAGCCATTGCTCAGCCGCAAGCCCGCCCAGCTCTCAGGCGGCCAGCGCCAACGCGTCGCCATGGGCCGCGCCATCGTTCGCGATCCGAAGGTCTTCCTCTTCGATGAGCCGCTCTCCAATCTCGATGCGAAGCTGCGCGTGAAAATGCGCGCCGAGATCAAGGCCCTGCATCAGCGCCTGAAGACGACCATTGTCTATGTCACGCATGACCAGATCGAAGCCATGACCATGGCGGACAAGATTGTCGTGCTGCAAGGCGGGAAAGTTGAGCAGGTCGGCTCTCCGCTCGAACTCTACGACCGCCCGAAGAATGTGTTCGTCGCGGGCTTTCTCGGCTCGCCGGCGATGAATTTCCTCGAAGGTAGGATCACAGGCGATGCCACGCCGACGCTCACCCTGCCCTCAGGAACGCGCATCGCTCTCTCCAACGCCCCTGCCCAGGCTGCAGATCGGGATGTCATCGTTGGCATTCGCCCCGAAGATATCGCTTTTGCTCAGGATGCTGGCGTCGCCGCTACCGTGACGGTCGTCGAGCCAACCGGCTCCGAAACGCATGTTGCGCTTGATCTGGAAGGTAAGGAACTCACCTGGGTGATGAGAGAACGCGCCGAGCTCACACCGGGCCAGACCGTCCGCATTTCCTTGTCATCGCCCAACCTTCATTTCTTCGACAAGGCCAGTCAGCTGCGGCTGTAAATCACCCGAAGCGCCGCGCTCGGATCATTGCGGGCTGCGTTTGCGCGCGTCGCTCATGACCGAGAAGACCCGTTTGATAAACGCATCGCCATCGAACTGGCGCGCGGCGCCCTCGGCGACATGTTCGGGTCGATCGAAGATGAAGGCTTCGAGGTTCACGACCGGCAGCTTCAATCTTGTGCGCACCTGGCCGATCATCGCCGTATGTGTGATCACCACCTGGCAGCCGTTCGGTTCGATCCATTCCTGAATGCCGGTCGCCGGCATCGATGTCACCGTCAAACCCTGCTCTGACAGGACGGAACCGATGCGAGAAGCAACCTGCTGATTATCCAGACAGATCAGGACATCGGTTTGCAAAGGGGACGGCGAATTGTCTGAATGCATCAAGCTGCCTCTCGTTCAAGCTGAGGCAAATATACCGATTCGCATGTGAAACGGTGTTATGAGTTGTTACATTTTGTTGCAGCTTCATGACGGCCCGGCTGGCGACGCCTAAGCGCGTATGACTAAAAGAATACGCCGCAACATAACAACACACACGCGATCCCCGAATCCTGATTTCCTCAATTCATCGAGATGGAAATATAAGGGCCGGCATTGCGAGAACATTACGATGGGCGATCAGGCCGTGCCATGATCGCAGGTGGCGCATTCAGATGCGTGCGGCGCTGTTTTGCCAGGCGCACCCATCTCTGGGCCGGCGCCATCATCTGCAATGCCGCCTTCAGCCTTATCGGCGCTGGCCCGCGCCAGTTCATACTCTTCAACATGCTGATATTGCTGACACTTTCGGCGAAGCCTTTTCACGACATGACCCGCGCCGAAAGCTCTTCATCCCGCGATGATTCATCGCCCACCACAGCCCGCTGGAAGCCACTGATCTTATATGTGATGGACTTGCTCGTCGCATGCTACGCGCTGACTGTCTTCATCGACAATCTGGCCACGGCACCAACCTTGGTCGACACCCTGCGCTGACCACCATGCTCAAGACGTCACAACAAGGAGCAATAACGCAGCGCATCGTAGATGGCGGCGTGGATGTTGCGGCTCGCAATCGCATCACCGATACGGATCAGATCGAAGTTGCCGGCCGCATTTCTTTCCGGCAATGGTGCGCGGCGCGCAATCAAGGCCGGATAGTCGACAGCCCCGAGATTGCGCGACAGCGGCTTCAGCTCGAGATAAAGCTCCTCATTGGCCACGGTGCCATGCTCCACCACCACCTGGGAAACCCGTCGCTCCCATTGCGTCTTTTCGGAGAAATCGGAGCCGAGAACCGCCACCAGCGTATTGCCGTCACGGCGCACCGACTTCAGCCGGGTGTTGATGGTGACGCGCACATTCTTCTCGGCAAAGGCCTTCGCATAGGGCACATGGTTCATGCCGCCCATTTCAGGCGCGAAGAAACGTTCCGGCGAGACAAGCTCCAGTTCGGCGCCGCCATTGGCGATGACTTCGGCCGCCGACATGCCCGGATGGCCGCCATTGTCGTCATAGAGCAGCACCTGCCCCTCGGACTTCACGGCGCCAGCGAGAATATCCCATGAGGAGGTGACAAGAGCATCGCCGCTATCCAGTTCGGGCGACTGCGCAATGCCGCCCGTCGCCACGACGACGAGATCGGGCTCGAAGGCCATGACCTCATCCGCTCCGGCATAGACATCATAATGGATCGTGACGCCGAGGCGTTCCAACTCAGATAATCGCCAATCGATGATGCCGATCATTTCCTTGCGGCGGGGATTGCGGGTCAGCAGATTGACTTGGCCGCCGGCTTTGCCGCTTGCCTCAAGCACGTCGACTGTGTGACCTCGCTCGGCAAGGACACGAGCCGCCTCCAGACCTGCGGGCCCCGCGCCGATGACGACGACCTTTCGCGACACTGCTGCCCGCTCGATCTCATGCGGCATCTCGGCCTCGCGGCTGGTCGCCGCATTGTGAATACAGAGCGCCTCGCCGCCCTCGTAGATCCTGTCAAGACAGTAGGTGGCGCCGACGCAAGGACGGATATGTGCCTCCTGCCCGGACATGATCTTTTTGACGATATGCGGGTCGGCAATATGGGCACGCGTCATGCCGACCATGTCGAGCTTGCCTTCCGCGATCGCGTGGCGGGCGGTGGCGACATCGCTGATACGGGCGGCATGGAAAACCGGGAACTTGGTCGCCGCCCTCACCTCGCCGGCAAAATCCAGATGCGGTGCGGATGCCATGCCCTGGATCGGAATGACATTGTTGAGCGCCGCGTCACTTTCGATATGGCCGCGAATGATGTTGAGAAAATCGATATTGCCCGAGGCGACCAGCCGCCGCGCGATCTCGACACCCTCCTCCCGCGAAAGCCCCTTCTCCCAATCCTCATCGGCCACGAGCCGGATGCCAACGATGAAATCCAGCCCGACCGCCTTGCGGATCGCCTCCGTCATCATCATCGAAAAGCGCATGCGGTTGTCGAGCGAACCGCCGAACTCGTCTTCGCGCCTGTTCGTCGCCGGCGACCAGAAGCCGTCAGTCAGATGGCCGTAGGCTTCTATTTCGATGCCATCGAGGCCGGCATCCTGCATGCGTTGGGCTGCAGAAGCGAAGTCCGCGATGATGCGCTCGATATCCCATTCCTCGGCCGCTTTTGGAAAGGCGCGGTGCGCCGGCTCGCGGATCGGGGACGGCGCCAGTACCGGCAGCCAGTCTCCTTTGTTCCAGCCCGTGCGGCGGCCAAGATGGGTCAACTGGATCATGACGGCGGCACCATACTCATGACAGTCGTCGGTCAGCTTCTTCAGCCACGGAACGATCTCGTCGCGATAGGCATGGAGGTTGCCGAAGGAAGGAGGCGAATCCGGCGAGACGACCGCCGAGCCCGCCGTCATCGTCAGCGCGATTCCACCCTTTGCCTTCTCGCGATGATAGAGCCTGTATCGATCCGTCGGCATGCCGTCTTCTGAATAGGCCGGCTCATGTGCCGTCGACATGATGCGGTTCTTCAGCGTGAGGTGCTTGAGTTTATAGGGCTGGAGCAAGGGGTCGTTGGAGGTCATGTCGCTCTCATCGCTTCTGTGAAATCGAGGCTCAAGCCGCTATCTTTGCCGAGACCAGGGCCGATGGCCATAGCCTATTATGCAGGCACACGGGCACGGCGCCCATGCCGGAGATCGACGGCCGTATGCCAGACGATCGTCGCGAAGATGATCGCCCCACCGATGAACGTGGCCACAGGCGGCGTCTCCGAAAAGAACAGCCAGACCCAGAACGGGGTCAGCACGATCTCCATCGAACTAATCAAGGCCGCGTCGGCAGCCGGCATTCGCCTGGAGCCGAAGAGGAAAAGGACGAAGGCGAGCGCGAAATTCGTCGCCCCGAAGGCAGCCAGCAGCAGCCAGTCGTTGACATCAACCGAGCTTGTCGAGGCGAAGGGCACGAAGATCACGAATGTCAGCAGCCCACTGACAACGCTCGACGGCAGGATCGGAATGCTGCGGTCCATGCGCGGGATGACGATAATGAGAGCGAAGGTGACAGTCATGCCAAGCGCCAGCAGATCGCCGATGCCTGTGCCGCCACCGATCGACGACGCTACGATAACAGAGACGCCGATGAGGCAGATGCCGCCGGCAATCAGCGTTCGCTTCGCCACCCGCTCCTTCAGCATGGACCAGCTGAGAAACGCGGCGATGAATGGCGCCGTCGCATAGATCATGGTCACATTGGCGACCGTGGTCATATAAAGCGCGCCGATGAAGCAGGCCTGACTGATCATCTGGCAGGCGAGCATCGCCAGGCCGGCCGGATGGAAGATCGAGGCCCATTGCCGCCTGGAAAACCCACCTTCGAGGAAAAAGCTGGGAATGAGCAGAAACAGGCCACCGAACAGTGACCGCCAGGCGATCGTCGTCCAGATATCCGCGGTCAGAAGGCGTGCGTAGATGCCGCTGCAGCTCCACGCAAGCATTGCTGTAGCCACGAGTACAACGCCCCTCTCATAATCGCTGGCAAAAGCGGAGCGGGCCGGAAACTGGAATGTCATGTAATGGACTCAGTGAGGAAACCGAAGGAACGGCTCCTGTTTGCGCCGATATTTGACATCAGGCAAACGAATAGTAGAGATAGTAGCTATCAGAAATATTTGTGACCTGCGATGCACGATCCCATCGAAAGCGATTTGCTCCGGACCTTCCTCGTCATCAGCGAGACGTCGAATTTTTCCATAGCCGCGCAGCGCATCGGCCGCACGCAGTCAGCCGTCAGCGCCCAGATCAAGCGTCTGGAGGAAACGATCGGCGAGACGCTGTTTGACAGGAATGCACGCGGAGCGGTCCTGACCCGGGCGGGCAACCAGCTGCTTCCCTACGCGCAGAGGGTCATCGAGCTTCTGAACGAAGCGGCCGCGACCATCCGTACCAAGCCACTCGACGGACCGGTGCGGATCGGAATTCCGGAAGAGTACAGCCAGACCATACTGCCTGCTGCGCTGGCCGCTTTCGCCATCCGGCATCCGGCCGTCGAAGTCACAGTTTCCTGCGACTACACTGCGCACAATCTCGCCGCCCTGGAGAAGGATGAGCTCGACCTTGCTGTCGTCTTCGATTGGAGCAACCAGAACAAAGGCGAAGTCCTTTGTATCGATCCCACGGTCTGGGTAACAGCCATGGTCCACCGGCTGCACGACGCCGTGCCTTTACCCATTGCGACCTATCGGAATTCGACATGGGCGCGGGATTTCGCTCTGCGCTCCCTTGAGCAGCAAGGCCGCTCCTATCGCATCGCTTTCATCGCCGATACCAGTTCCGGCCTGAAGAACGCGGTTTCTGCCGGGCTCGCGGTGACGACCCTATCACGCAGCAATATTCCGCATGGCTGCCGGGAGCTGACGAGCGAGGACGGTTTTCCGCCCGTCGATTCCTCGCGCGTCGTACTACGCCGCAATCCCTATCATTCGAGCGAGGCAATTCAGGAACTCGCCGAGAGGGTGCGGGAAGCCTTCCAGCCTATGTCGGTTCTGCCGCAGCCGTAGCGCGGCCGCGCAGCCTGCGACGGGTACCGGACGGGCTTTCGGAAAAGCTCGCCCGGTAGCTGCGGGAAAAGGCAGAGGCCGAGTTGAATCCGGTTGCCGCCGCGATCTCGGCAAAGGAATCCTTCGTCTCGATCACCTTGCGGCGGGCGGCATTCAGCCTTAGCGCCAGATAATGCACATGCGGCGGCGCCCCGATGCTATCCTGGAAAAGCGCCTGCAGATGACGGGCGCTGAGGCCGAGGCGGCGAGCCAGACGCGTGAGCACCAGCGGCTGTTCGATATGGTCTTCCATGAGGCGGATGGCCTGGGCAACGCGCGGGTCCCGCATGCGCAGGCCGGCCGTCGAAGGCGATAACTCCGCCGCACTCTGGGTATTGGCCGGTTCATAGATGAAGAGACGGCTGACCTCGAGCGCCAGCGAATAGCCTTGCCGCCGACGGATGATTTCGAGCATCAGATCGACCGTCGGCAGAGAACCGGCCGTGGTAATGCGTTTGCCATCGATCACGAAGCGGTCCTTGACGGCCTTCACCTGCGGATAGGCAAGCGCAAAATCGTCGAAATCCTCCCAATGGACGGCGGCTGAGACATTGTCGAGAAGACTCGCCTCGGCCAGCAGCCAGCTGCCGGACTCAATGCCGGCGATCATCGAGCGATGACGCGCGGTTTGCGATAAGTGCATCTTTAGGGCTTGCGTGGCGCTGCGCCGCCAGTTGTAGCTGGCGAGAACGAAGAGCGGTGCTGTCTCCGACATCGGTCTGAAGTTGCCGGATGCAGGCACCGGGATGAGGCTCGTCGTCTCCACAGGCGAACCATCCAGCGTAAATAGCCGCCAGCGATAGAGTTCCGCCCCGGAAATGCGGTTGGCCCCGCGCAGCGGCTCGATCACCGACGCGATCAGGATCAGGTTCGTTTCCGGCAGGACCAGCAGATCGATATCAAGGGGTGCGTTGGAAGGGTTCAGCATCGGCATCGTCTCGAATTTCCGATAATGTATCGATTGCTTCCGATAATGCAAAGCATGAAGATGCCGCATGCCTCGTAATGTCCTCAATACGAGGGAGAACAAAATGCCTCTTGCGATGAACCGCGATGTCTTCATCACCTGTGCCGTGACCGGTGCCGGTGATACGGTTTCGAAATCCAGCCATGTTCCGATTACTCCCAAGCAGATCGCGGATTCGGCGATCGACGCCGCCAAGGCTGGGGCGGCAATCGTTCACTGCCATGTCCGCGATCCGGAAACCGGGGCTGCCAGCCGCCGCAACGATCTCTACAGGGAAGTCACCGACCGCATACGCTCGGCTGACGTCGATGTGGTGCTGAACCTCACGGCCGGCATGGGCGGTGACCTGATTTTCGGCGATGTCGAACGCCCATTGCCCCTGAACGACAAGGGCACGGACATGGCAGGCGCCTCCGAGCGCGTGAGCCACGTCGCCGAATGCCTGCCGGAGATCTGCACGCTCGATTGCGGCACGATGAATTTCAGCCTCGGCGATTATGTCATGACCAACACGCCCTCGATGCTGAGGGCCATGGCGAAGAAGATGACCGATCTCGGCGTGCGTCCTGAGATCGAGGCTTTCGACACTGGTCATCTCTGGTTCGCCAAGCAGCTTGCCGAGGAGGGTCTCATTGAGGATCCGGTTCTCATCCAGCTCTGCATGGGCATCCCCTGGGGGGCGCCCGACGACCTGAACACCTTTATGGCGATGGTCAATAATGTTCCCAAAAGCTGGACCTTCTCGGCCTTTTCCATCGGCCGCAACGCCATGGCCTATCCGGCTGCCGCGATCCTGGCCGGCGGCAATGTCCGCGTCGGGCTCGAAGACAATCTCTATGCCGGAAAGGGTACGCTCGCGACCAATGCGCAGCTCGTCGAAAAGGCCGTGCAGGTGGTCGAGGGCATGGGCGCACGCATCATCGGCCCCGAAGATGTCCGCAAGAAACTGAAATTGACGAAGCGCTGAGGCACCGATGACCAAGATCAACAAGGCGGCCTGTATCGGCGGCGGCGTCATCGGCGGCGGATGGATTGCCCGTTTCCTGCTGGCCGGCATAGATGTCGATGTCTACGACCCGCATCCGGAGGCGACCCGCATCGTCGGTGAAGTGCTTGCCAATGCCGAAAAAGCCTATGCGATGTTGACCGGCGCACCTCTGCCGCCGCGTGGCAAGCTGGTATTCAAGGACACGCTGGAGGCAGCCATCGACGGTGCCGACTGGATCCAGGAAAGCGTGCCCGAGCGGCTCGATCTCAAGCGCAACGTACTGACGCAAATCGATGCCGCCGCAAAGCCCGATGCGCTGATCGGCTCGTCGACGTCGGGCCTTCTGCCGACCGATCTGCAGCGCGACATGCGCCATCCCGAGCGCCTCTTCGTCGCCCATCCCTATAATCCGGTCTATCTGCTGCCGCTCGTCGAGATCGTCGGCGGCGAAAAGACCAGTGCTGCGACGATCCAGGCCGCCATGGACAGGCTGCCGCCGATCGGCATGAAAGGCGTGCATATCGCCAAGGAGATCGAGGCTTTCGTCGGCGATCGCCTGCTGGAAGCGCTCTGGCGCGAGGCGCTGTGGCTGATCAAGGACGACATCTGCACCGTCGAGACGCTTGACGACGTCATCCGCTATTCATTCGGCCTTCGCTGGGCGCAGATGGGCCTGTTCCAGACCTATCGCATCGCTGGCGGCGAAGCGGGTATGCGTCATTTCCTGGCACAATTTGGTCCTGCGCTTCAATGGAACTGGACCAAACTGATGGATGTCGTCGATCTCGACGATGCCCTCGTCGAGAAGATCGGCCAGCAGTCGGATGAGCAGGCCGATGGCCTGTCGATCCGCGAACTCGAGCGCATTCGCGACGAAAACCTCGTTCGGATTCTGCAGAGCCTGAAAGGCAGCCATGGCGGCAAGGGCTGGGGCGCCGGCAAGCTACTTAAGGATTTCGAGCATCATCTTTGGGCCGTTGGAGGCGGAGAGAAGCAGGAGCTTGATGTCGCAAAGCCGCTGCGCCTGATCGACACCAAGGTCAGCCCGGCATGGGTCGACTATAACGGCCACATGACCGAGCATCGCTATCTACAGGTGTTTGGCGATACGTCGGACGCGCTTCTGCGCTTGATCGGTGTCGATCTCGATTACGTCGCGGGCGGCCACAGCTACTATACGGTGGAGACCCATATCCGCCACATCGGCGAAGCGAAGCTCGGTCAGGCCATCCATTCGACCTGCCAGATTCTCACGTCGGACGAAAAGCGGCTGCATGTGTTCCATACACTGCACGATGGCGCGAGTGGCGACCTGATCGCCACCGCCGAGCACATGCTGCTGCATGTCGATGCCAAGGCGGGCAAGGCCATGGCCGCACCGGAGGAGGTGCTGGCCAAACTAAGGCCGATCGCCGCGGCGCATGCCGCCTTGCCAATGCCGGAGGGAGCCGGCCGTCATGTGGGACAAAAACGCTAGGAGGAAGCGATCGTGAATTTCGGACTCAGCGAAGAACAGGAAATGATCGTCAAGACGGTCCGGGACTTCGTGGAGACGGAGATCTATCCGCACGAAAACGCGGTCGAGCGCACTGGTATCGTGCCTCCGGATCTTGGGCAAGATATCAAGCGCAAATGCATCGAACTCGGCTTCTATGCCTGCGGTTTTCCCGAGGAAATCGGAGGCGCCGGCCTCGATCATCTGACCTTCACGCTGGTCGAGCGTGAGCTCGGCCGGGGCTCGATGGCGCTGACGGTCTTCTTCGGCCGCCCCTCCGGTATCTTGATGGCCTGCGAAGGCGAACAGCGTGAGCGTTATCTGCTGCCAGCCGTGCGTGGTGAACGCGTCGACGCGCTCGCCATTACCGAGCCGGACGCAGGCTCCGACATGCGCGGCATGAAATGCGCCGCAAGGCAGGATGGCGATGATTTCGTGCTCAACGGCACGAAGCATTTCATCTCTCATGCCGATGTCGCCGATTTCGTCATCGTCTTTGCGGCGACCGGCGAGGAAGAGACCGCGAAAGGCGTCAAGAAGAAGATCACCGCCTTCCTGGTCGATCGCGGCACACCGGGCTTCGAAATTCTGCAGGGCTACGATTCACTCTCGCATCGCGGCTATCACAACTGCATCCTGAACTTCACCGATTGCCGATTGCCGAAGTCGCAGGTGCTCGGCGCAGTGCATCGCGGCTTCGATCTCGCCAATCAATGGCTCTATGGAACCCGCCTGACGGTGGCCGCCACCTGCGTCGGACGAGCGCGCCGCGTTTTCGATCTTGCCCTGCCCTATGCCGCCGAGCGCAAGCAATTCGGCAAGCCGATCGGCGCCAATCAGGGCGTGTCGTTCAAGCTTGCCGACATGATCACCGAGATCGATGCGGCTGACCTGCTGACATTATCGGCTGCCTGGAAGCTGGATGCCGACATCCCGGCCAATCGCGAGATCGCATCCGCCAAGCTCTACGCCTCGGAAATGCTTGCCCGCGTCACCGACGAGGCAATCCAGATTTTCGGCGGCATGGGATTGATGGACGACCTGCCGCTCGCCCGCTTCTGGCGCGATGCCCGCGTCGAGCGCATCTGGGACGGCACCTCGGAAATCCAGCGGCATATCATAAGCCGTGACCTGCTTCGGCCATTCGGAGCATGACGACATGACGCAACGCCCGCTCGACCGCCTCATCAGACCCAGAACGATCGCCGTCTTCGGCGGCCGCGAGGCGCGACGGGTCATCGAGCAATGCGATCTCATGGGGTTTGCCGGTGAGATCTGGCCCGTGCATCCGACGCAGGAAAGTGTGCTCGGCCGCCGATGCTATCGCTCGGTGGCAGAGCTGCCGGATGCGCCGGACGCCGCCTTCGTTGGCGTCAACAGAACGCTCACCGTGCAGATCGTTCGCGAGCTGTCCGCCAAAGGCGCCGGTGGCGCTGTCTGCTATGCCTCCGGGTTCAGCGAGGCGGTTTCGGAGCTGGCGGACGGCGCCGAGCTGCAGCAGGCTCTCGTCGAAGCCGCCGGCGATATGCCCATCGTCGGCCCCAACTGCTACGGCATGATCAACGGCCTTGATGGCGCCCTGCTCTGGCCCGATCAGCACGGTATAGTGCGCACCGAGCGCGGCGTCGCGATCCTCACCCAATCCTCCAACATCGCCATCAATCTCAGCATGCAAAGACGCGGCCTGCCCATCAGCTATCTGATGACGGCAGGCAATCAGGCGCAGATTGGCCTGTCGGATCTCGCGCGGGCAGTTCTCGAAGATCCTCGCGTGACGGCGGTCGGCCTGCATATCGAGGGATTTGGCGATATAAGATCGCTAGAGGCTCTGGCCGCCCGCGCTCGCGAGCTGAAAAAGCCGGTGATCGCGCTGAAGGTCGGCAAGTCCGAACAGGCCCAACACGCGGCAATCTCGCATACGGCATCGCTTGCCGGCAGCGACGCTGTGGCAGAGGCCGTTCTCCACCGCCTCGGTATCGGCCGCGTCACGACGCTGCCGGAGCTGATCGAGACGCTGAAACTGCTGCATGTCGCAGGCCCGCTTGAGAGTAATGCCATTTCCTCGATGAGCTGTTCTGGCGGCGAGGCCTCGCTGATGGCCGATGCGGCGGTCGGTCTGAATATCGAGTTCCGCGCCCTCAAGGCCGAACAGCTGACTGCGCTCCGCGCCAGCCTCGGCCAGATGGTGACGCTTTCCAATCCGCTCGACTACCACACCTTCGTTTGGGGCGATCTGACCCGACAGACGGAGGCTTTCAGCGCGATGTTCGCAGGCGGTTATGCCCTCAATCTGCTGGTGCTCGATTTTCCGCGCGAAGATCGATGCGACGGCGCTGACTGGATGATCACTGTTGCGGCCGTTGCCGCAGCGGCGAAGCAAACTGGTGCCCGCGCCGGCATTCTGGCGACATTGCCTGAAAACATGCCGGAGGCAATCGCGCAGCAATTGATCGAAACCGGCATCGTGCCGCTCTGCGGCATCAGCGAGGCACTGGCGGCGGCTGATATCGCCAGCAGGATCGCCGACGCCTGGAAGCGGCCGCAACCATTGCCGCTCCTCAATACCCCGAGCGACGCGGGCGAAATGGAGACCCTGAGCGAGGCTGCGGCCAAGGCCGAGCTTGCGGCTGTTGGACTTATAGTTCCGCATGGAAAAACCGCCGCTACGGCGAGCGAGGCGGCCGACTGCGCGGAGCAACTCGGTTTCCCTGTCGCCCTCAAGGCGCTCGGCGTCGAACACAAGTCCGAGGTGGGCGCCGTCAAGCTCAACCTATGGGATAGAAATGCCATTATAGATGCCGCCGAAGGCATGGCTCGTGTCGCGCATGGATTTCTCGTCGAACGCATGATCGAGCGCCCACTCGCGGAGCTGATCGTCGGAGCGGTTCGTGATCCCGTCGTCGGCCTGACACTCACGGTCGGCGCAGGCGGGATCCTCGTGGAATTGCTCGAAGATTCCATCGTTTTGCCGCTTCCCGTGACGAAAGCCGAGGTGTTGGACCGGATTTCCCGGCTGAAGGTCCGGAAATTGATCGAAGGCTATCGCGGCGGTGCGGGCACCAATATCGAAATGGTTGCCGACGCCGTCGTATCAGCGGCAGAATATGTCGTAAAGAATGCCGCACGGCTTGAAGAACTGGACATTAATCCATTGATGGTTCTACCAGAATCTCGTGGCGTCGTAGCCGCGGATGCTCTCATCCGGCGAAGGAGCTAGCAGAAGTTGCAAGACCCCATTCGCACCCGAAGTGAGAACGGTATTCTTGAAGTGGTTATCGACCGGCCGAAGGCGAATGCCATCGATCTGGCGACCAGCCGCAAGATGGGGCTGATTTTTCGCGACTTCCGCGACAATCCGGATCTGCGCGTCGCCATTATCACCGGCACCGGCGAAAAATTCTTTTCCGCCGGCTGGGATCTGAAGGCAGCCGCCGCCGGCGACGCGGTTGACGGCGATTACGGCGTTGGCGGCTTCGGCGGCCTGCAGGAGCTGCGCGACCTCAACAAGCCGGTTATCTGCGCCGTCAACGGCATCTGTTGCGGCGGTGGACTGGAGATCGCGCTTTCCGCCGATCTCATCATCGCTGCCCCGCATGCAACTTTCGCGCTGCCCGAGATCCGTTCGGGTACGGTTGCCGATGCGGCCTCGATCAAATTGCCGAAGCGCATCCCCTATCATATCGCCATGGACATGCTTTTGACCGGCCGCTGGCTCAATGTCGAAGAGGCCCATCGCTGGGGTTTCGTCAACGAGATCGTCATGGCCGACAAGCTGATAGACAGGGCATGGGAACTTGCACGGCTGCTCGCAAGCGGGCCACCGCTCGTCTATGCGGCCATCAAGGAAATCGTTCGCGAAGCTGAGGGAACGACGTTTCAGACTGCCATGAACAAGATCACCAAACGGCAGTTTGCGACCGTCGACATCCTCTATTCGAGCGAGGATCAATTGGAAGGCGCACGGGCTTTCGCCGAAAAGCGGCCCCCAGTCTGGAAAGGAAAATAACAGCGGCAGCAACCGCTACATCTTCCCGCATGATCGCGGGCAAATCGGCTTCACACGGAAGAGGAAACCGTCTCGTGAGGCACGATGCCCGGGAATTCTGTCAACATGGCAAGAAGAAGGAACAGGGGAATGAACGACTATACGAAATATCTGGCAAGCCGCGTCACCGCGGGCGGGCTCAGCCGCCGCGAATTCATGGGACGCGCCATGGCAGCTGGCGTCACTTTGACGCTCGCCGACAAACTCTTTACCGAAAGTGCAATGGCAGCCGAACCGAAGCGCGGCGGCCATCTGAAGCTCGGCCTCGAAGGCGGTGCGGCAACCGATTCCAAGGACCCGGCGAAATTTCTGTCTCAGGTCATGTTCTGCATCGGCCGCTGCTGGGGTGACATGCTGGTGGAATCCCACCCGCTGACCGGCGCCGCCGTCCCGTCGCTCGCCGAATCCTGGGAACCGTCGAAGGATGCCGCCACCTGGACCTTCAAGATCCGCAAGGGCGTGAAATTCCACAACGGCAAGGATCTGACGATCGACGACGTCGTCGCCACGCTCAAGCGCCACACCGATGCGAAATCGGAATCCGGGGCGCTCGGCGTCGTGAAGTCGATCAAGGAGATCAAGGCCGACGGCGACAACCTCGTGTTGACGCTGACGGAGGGCAACGCCGACATGCCGTTGCTTCTGACCGACTACCACCTCGTCATTCAACCGAATGGCGGCTATGACGACCCCCTGGCCTCGATCGGCACGGGCCCCTACAAGATGGTCAGCTTCGAGCCCGGCGTGCGCGCCACGCTTGAGCGCAACAAGGACGACTGGCGCACGGATCGCGGCTTTGTCGACAGCGTCGAAATCATCACGATGAACGATGCGACGGCGCGTATCGCCGCTCTCTCGTCCGGCCAGGTCCACTACATCAACCGCGTCGACCCGAAGACCGTGGATCTTCTGAAGCGCGCACCGACCGTCGACATCCTGTCCACGGCAGGCCGCGGCCATTACGTCTTCATCATGCATTGCAACACGGCGCCGTTCGACAACAACGATCTGCGCATGGCGTTGAAATATGCCATGGACCGCGAAACCATGGTCAAGAAGATCCTTGGCGGTTATGGCAAGGTCGGCAACGACTTCCCGATCAACAGCACCTATGCTCTCTTCCCCGAGGGGATCGAGCAGCGCGCCTATGATCCGGACAAGGCCGCCTTCCATTACAAGAAATCCGGTCACAGCGGTTCGGTGCTGCTACGCACCTCCGAAGTCGCCTTCCCCGGCGCCGTCGACGCGGCTGTCCTCTATCAGGAAAGCTGCAAAAAGGCTGGGATCAACATCGAGGTCAAGCGCGAGCCGGGCGATGGCTACTGGACCAACGTCTGGAACGTGCAGCCCTTCTCCACCTCCTACTGGGGCGGCCGTCCCACGCAGGACCAGATGTACTCCACCGCCTATCTGTCGACGGCCGATTGGAACGACACGCGCTTCAAGCGCCCCGACTTCGACAAGCTCCTGCTTCAGGCCCGCTCCGAACTGGACGAGGCCAAGCGCAAGGAGCTTTACCGCGCCATGGCAATGATGGTGCGCGACGAAGGCGGCGTTATCCTGCCGATGTTCAACGATTTCGTGAACGCCTCCACCAAGAAGGTGAAGGGCTACGTCCACGATATCGGCAACGACATGTCGAACGGCTACGTGGCGACTCGCGTCTGGCTTGACGCATAATGCCGGAAGCCGGGCGGCAACGCCCTCATCTCTGACGAAGCCGGGACCGCGGAGACTCTTCGCGGTCCTCCCGACGTTTAGAGCAACTCCAGGAAAAGTGCGCAGCGGTTTTCCGTCCGGAATTGCGTAAAGCAACAAGAGCGCGAGGCATCGGCCATGTCCAATTCACCCCCCGGAACCGTTCTGCCCGGGCTGAGGTTCAAGCAGCGTTTTCCGCTGCTGTCCCTGATCATCGAGCGCTGCCTGCTCAGCATCGTCCTGCTGTTTGCGGTCTCCATTCTGATCTTCGGCGGGCTCGAAGCCCTGCCGGGCGATTTCGCCACCACCTATCTCGGCCAGTCGGCGACGCCGCAGGCGGTTGCCAATATTCGCGCCGACCTCGGCCTCAACCGGCCCGTTGTCACCCGTTACGTGGAATGGCTCGGCAATGCCGTGCAGGGCGATTTCGGCACTTCCTGGGCCAGCAAGAATTCCGTGAGCGAACAGATCGGCAAGCGGCTTGGCAACTCTCTATTCCTGGCCGGTTTCGCCGCGCTGATTTCGGTGCCGCTCGCGGTCGGCCTGGGCATGCTGGCTGTTCATTTCAGGAACCGCATGCCCGACAAGATCATCAACGTCATCTCGCTGGCGGCGATCTCGCTGCCGGAATTCTTCATCGGCTACCTGCTGATCATGTTCTTCTCGGTCAAGTTCGGCATCGCAACCTTTCCGGCAACCGTTTATGACGGCATGAGCTTTACGGACCGCTTGCAGGCGATCGCGCTGCCGACTGCGACACTGGTGCTGGTCGTACTCGCGCACATGATGCGCATGACCCGCGCCGCCATCCTCTCCGTCATGTCGTCGGCCTATATGGAAACGGCGGAGCTCAAGGGACTGTCCGCCTTCCGCGCCATCGTTAAGCACGCCGCGCCCAATGCCCTGGCGCCGATCATCAACGTCATCGCACTGAACCTTGCCTATCTCATCGTCGGCGTCGTGGTTGTCGAAGTGGTCTTCGTCTATCCCGGCATGGGCCAATACATGGTCGACGCCGTGACGGTGCGCGACATGCCCGTCGTCCAGGCGTGCGGGCTGATCTTCGCCGCCGTCTACATCTTCCTCAACATGACGGCCGATATTCTCGCCATCGTTGCCAACCCCCGTCTGAGGCATCCACGATGAGATTGAGAGATATCCCCATTACCGCCTGGATAGGCATTATCGGTATCCTGATCGCCTTCATCTGTGCGATCTTCGCACCCTGGATCGCCCCCTATGGCGAAACTGAAGTCGTCGGCAACGTCTGGCAGCCTGCCGACGCGCAATACTTCTTCGGTCTCGACAATCTCGGCCGCGATATCCTCTCGCGTCTGATCTATGGCACTCGCACGACGCTGTTCGTGGCGCTGGCGGCAACGATCATCTCCTTCTCGCTCGGCATCATCCTCAGCTTCACCGCTGCCGTCTCGCGTGGATTGATCGACACGATCTTTTCGCGGTTCAACGATCTGATGATGTCGATCCCGACGCTGATCTTCGCGCTGGTGGTGCTGGCCGTGCTGCCGCAGAACCTGATCGTGCTGATCCTCGTCATGGCCATCCTCGATTCCACCCGCGTCTATCGTCTCGGTCGGGCCGTGGCGCTCGATGTCGCGGTCATGGAGTTCGTGGAAGCCGCCAAGCTGCGCGGTGAAGGCAAGATCTGGATCATCTTCCGCGAGATCCTGCCGAATACGCTGTCGCCGCTGCTGGCGGAATTCGGGCTGCGCTTTGCCTTCTCGATCCTGTTCCTGTCCACCCTGTCCTTCCTCGGCCTCGGCATCCAGCCGCCTTCGGCCGATTGGGGCGGCATGGTCAAGGACAACAAGGATGGCATCATCTTCGGCATCTCCGCCGCTCTCGTGCCGGGCTCCGCCATCGCGGCGCTCGCTGTCTGTGTCAATCTGGTGGTCGACTGGCTCTTGAAGCGCACCTCCAGCCTCAAGGGAGGGCGTGGCGATGCCTGAGCTTCTTTCCGTTCGCGATCTCAAGATCGAGGCAACCAGCTATCCGCCGGGCGAACCGCCGAAACGCGTCACCATCGTCGACGGCGTGTCCTTCGATCTCCAAAAGGGCAAGGTGCTCGGCCTGATTGGCGAATCCGGCGCCGGCAAATCCACCATCGGCCTTTCCGCCCTCGCCTATGGCCGTGGCGGCGCCGAGATCACCGGCGGCCAAGTGCTGCTCGATGGAGTGGATATCCTGCCGCTCGGCAAATCCGGCATCCGCAAGATCCGCGGTGCCCGTGTCTGCTATGTCGCCCAATCGGCAGCGGCCGCGTTCAATCCGGCGCACCGGCTCGGCGATCAGGTGATCGAAGCCACCGTCAAGCACCGTCTAATGACGAAGGAAGAGGCCCGAAAGCGTGCGCTCTACCTCTTCCAGGTGTTGGGCCTGCCCAACCCGGAAACCTTCGGCGAGCGCTATCCGCATCAGGTCTCCGGCGGCCAGCTCCAGCGCGCCATGACCGCCATGGCGCTCTGCTCCAACCCCGAGCTGATCGTCTTCGACGAACCGACAACCGCGCTTGACGTCACCACGCAAATCGACGTGCTGGCGGCCATCAAGCACGCGATCGAGGAGACGCACACGGCAGCGCTCTACATCACGCACGACCTTGCCGTCGTCGCCCAGATCTCCGACGACATCATGGTGCTCAGATACGGCAAGACGGTGGAATATGGCACCGTCCAACAAATCATCGAAGAGCCGCGTCAGGATTATACCCGCGCGCTCGTCAATGTTCGTCAGGCGGCGCGAGAGGAGGCTGCTGATCAATCTGGATCCATTCTGAGAGTCGAGAATATCAGCGCGCAATACTCAAACGGTTTCAAGGTATTGCACGATGTTTCTCTACATGTCCCTAAGGGGCAGACGCTGGCCGTCGTCGGTGAATCCGGTTCCGGAAAATCGACGCTTGCCCGCGTCATCACCGGCCTGCTGCCGCCGAGCGACGGACAGATTTCCTTCGACGGCAAACCACTGACACCGGCCCTGAAGAACCGCTCGCGCGAGGAGCTACGGCGGATACAGCTGATCTATCAGATGGCCGATACCGCCATGAACCCCCGTCAGACCGTGCGCGATATCATCGGCCGGCCGCTGACCTTCTATGACGGCTTGCGCGGCTCTGCGAAGACGGCACGCGTGAAGGAATTGCTCGACCAGATCGAGATGGGCAACGGCTTCATCGACCGCTATCCGGCCGAGCTTTCCGGCGGCCAGAAGCAGCGTGTCGCCATCGCCCGCGCTCTTGCCGCCAAGCCGGAGCTCATCCTTTGCGACGAACCGACATCGGCACTCGATCCGCTGGTTGCCGAGGGTATCTTGAAGCTGCTGCTGAAGCTGCAGGAGGAGACGCATCTCTCCTATATCTTCATCACCCACGACATCGCCATCGTACGCGCCATCGCCGACAGTGTCGCCGTCATGCATCGCGGCAAGCTCGTTCGTTTCGGTCCGAAATCGCAAGCGCTGTCGCCGCCGTTCGATGACTATACGGATCTACTGTTGAAGTCGGTTCCGGAAATGGAAATCGGCTGGCTGGAGCGCGTTTTGACAACGCGCAAGATGGAGAGTGCGGGAAACTGAGGGCTCAGCGCGTGAGGCGGTTACCGAGTTCGCGGCCTAGCGTGCCGGCATTGCGCCCGACAATCATGCTCTGGTGATTGCCTGGAACGTCTACCCAGTCCGCATGAACAAGAAAGCGTCCCCAAATGGACTTCGGATCGCAGTCGACCGGAGAGCCTTGAAGACTGCGATAGAAGGTGAGCTCCCCGTCATAACGGCTTGGCTTGTAGACACCTTTCATCCGGAGAAGCTGTCTGGCCGCGGCGTCGTAAAGTGGGGGATAGTCCCCCATCCACTGCGGCGCCAGCTCCGGGTAGTAGGCGGTACATGGATCAGCATAGCGGAAAGAGAGGGGTTTCAGCTTTCTTGCCAGGTATTCTCTTCGCCCGATAGCCGGCAAGCTCGGCCTTGCCTGTGTTTGGCCGCCTGCCGGAGGGCCTGATTTTTTAAGGTTCTTCTTTCTGTTGCGCGCTCTTCGCCAGCGTTGCCACATGAACTTGGACCAGGTCGTCAGCGGCCACTCCTGCTCGCCAAACGGGGTATCGAGCATCCCGAGGAACGCAACCTCCTGCCCCTGCGCCCGCAGCGCACGCGCCAGTTCCAGAGCAAAGACACCGCCGAAGGAATAACCGAGCAATCGATAAGGCCCCTCGATCCCCGCCGACTGCAGCGCCCGCAGCGTGCTTTCAACCTCATCTTGCACGGTTGCCGGATGTTGACGATCGCGGTTGAAGGCCGTCAGGGCGACACCGAGGATCGGCCCCGGGAAGCTGATTTCCTTGATGAGCTGCTGCATTTCCAGAAAGCAGCTTGCTCCCCCGGCAAATACCAGCAAAGGCGCCACATGATTTTGCCCGTTCCGCAGCTCTATAATCTTGTGTGAGGCGGACAGGTCTTCGTGATGGGAAACTGCGAAGCCAAGAGCTTCGAGGGTGCGGTGACGATAGAAGATGTTGACATCCATCTCCTCTCCGGTTTCACCCCACCAGTGCTTTATGAAATTCAAGGCTCGGTTGACTGAAACAGCGTCGGGAATGTCTGCCGCGCGATCCAGATTGATCTTCGCTTCCTGGCGAAGCAGATCGTCAAGATAAGCAGGCCGGCTGGAATCTACATCCGCTCTCGTGGAGAAAAGCATTTAGGCACCCCAAATGTCAAAGCATGCGCCGCCGAACGATATGATAGACAGTATTCTTATAAAGTGATCATTAATATATTGCGTAAAGACGCGGCTTATTCTTCGGTTTTAAGAATTTTCACCGAAGGACAATCGAAACATAAAGTCATAGACGTCTCGGGCATTGCCATGACAAACGCTCCATCACGCAATCTGTGGTGCCCAAACCACACGTCATTGAGCCTCGAAATCTACCCTGGATCGCAGGCCCGTTCGACAATCGTCGGCATCAATACTCTGCCGGCACCGCATAGACTTCGGCGGAAGGGTCCGTGAGAAATGAGCGCACGGTGGGCGGCAGTTTGCGTGACGAGAGCGGCAGCGGCCCGCAACGCGACAGAAGTTCGCGCAGGTCGGGCTCGGCGCCAACATGCCGCCAGATCATCCGCGAAGCATAGGGTAGGTTTTCCTTTCGCCAGGAGACACCCATGGTCGTTCCGCGCAGATAGACCCGCTGGTGCTCGTCGAACGGCAAGAGGATTGTCTGCGACAACATGGAATTCGGACCGATCACACGCTCCGTAATGAAGATCCGGTTCCTATAAAACGCCGCTAAACCCACATATTTCGAAAATTGTTGGATGCCATTTCCAAGATCCCGGAGACGCTCCATGGACTTGACACGCACCAAGCCGCCCTGCTCGCTCAAGCGACTGCAGGAACACACGACCATCCCCGGCCAGGATGGGGAACGATGATAGGTCTGGAAATAGCCGAGATGGCGTCTGAGAGCCGTGAGATTTCCCGGAAAAGCCTTGAAAAGCTCGGAACCTTCGTTGGACCCGACTGACGGTCCCCGAAGCCGTTCGCGAAACAGTTTGGGTGCGAGAAGAAAATCCGCCGCATCTAGATCGAAATAGTTGGCAATGCGAGCGAGGTTATGGGCAGACGGCCTCGTTTCACCGTTGATGTATCGGTTGAATTGCTGCCGATTGATATCAATCGCACGGCAGACATGTGAAATGGAACGCTGCGTGGCACAGGCAATCTTCAGGTTCTCGACCAGGTGAGGCATCGCTAGCTCCGTCTTGATCACACTAGCGTAAACTCGCTTAAAAGTGCGTCAAGTCGCGAAATTGCTTGGATGAAGCCGACCTCTACGTTCCCTCCTAACAAAATTGAAAAAGGGAACTGCAATGACGCATCAAAAAGATCAACTTTCGGATCTGAAAATCGGCCGCCGCCGCTTTCTCGGCGGTGCAGCCGCCCTGGGCGCTTTGCCGGCCCTCACCTCCGGCTTGTTGATGCCACGCGACGCTCGCGCGCAGGCAGTGAAACATGGCGGCCATCTGAAGCTCGGCCTCAAGGGCGGCGCCACCAGCGATGAGCTCGATCCGGCGACTTACAGCGCATCTGTATTGTTCGTCATTGGCCGCCTCTGGGGCGATACGCTTGTCGAATCCGATCCCAAGACCGGCGCGCCTTTGCCGTCATTGGCGACTTCCTGGACGCCATCGGCGGACGCATCCGTCTGGACCTTCAAGATCCGGAACGACGTGCAGTTTCATGACGGCAGCAAGATGACCGTCGCCGACATCATCGCCACGCTGAAGCGGCATGCGGACAAGAATTCGCAATCAGGCGCTCTCGGGCTGATGGCTTCGATCACCGGTATCGAGGAAAAGGCAGGTGACCTTGTCCTGACGCTCTCTGAGGGCAATGCGGACCTACCTCTTCTTCTGACCGACTACCACCTGATCATCCAGCCGAAGGGTGGCGTCGAGAAGCCGGCGGCCGCTATCGGCACCGGTCCCTACATCCTGAAAAGCTTTGAACCCGGCGTTCGCGCTACCTTCGAGAAGAACCCACAGGATTGGCGCTCCGACCGCGGCTTTGTCGACAGCGTGGAAATACTCGTCATCAACGACAACACCGCCCGCATTGCAGCGCTTGCCTCCGGTCAGGTTCACTTCGTCAACAATGTCGATCCGAAGACGGTCCCGATGCTCAAGCGGGCACCGAAAGTCGATATCGTCCGCAACGCCGGCAAGGGCTTCTACTGCTTCCTGATGCATTGCGACACGGCGCCTTTCGACAATGCCGATCTTCGGCTCGCGCTGAAATATGCCATCGACCGACAGTCGATCCTCGACAAGGTGCTGGCCGGCTACGGAACGATCGGCAACGATTATCCGGTCAACTCCAACTACGCGCTTGCGCCGACCGATATCGAGCAGCGCCCGTATGATCCCGACAAGGCCGCGTTCCACTTCAAGAAATCGGGCCTCGACCGTCCCGTTCAGCTGCTCACGTCAGATGCAGCCTTTCCGGGCGCCGTGGATGCAGCGATCCTGTTTCAGGAGAGTGCGCGCAAGGCCGGAATCACGCTTGATGTAAAGCGCGAACCGGAAGACGGCTACTGGACCAACGTCTGGAACAAGCAGCCTTTCTGCGCCTCCTTCTGGGGCGGTCGCCCGACCCAGGATTCGCGCTATTCCACCTCCTATCTTTCGACCGCTGAGTGGAACGACACACGTTTCAAACGCCCTGACTTCGATAAGATGGTGCTGCAGGCAAGATCCGAACTCGACGAGGCGAAGCGCAAGGTGCTTTACCGGCAACTGGCCATGATGGTGCGGGACGACGGAGGCCTGATCCTGCCCGTCTTCAACGATTACATCATGGCCGCCTCGAAGACGCTGAAAGGATATGTCGACGACATCGGCAATGATATGTCCAATGGCTATATCGGCAGCCGCGTCTGGTTCGATGCTTAAACATCCCCGGGATAAATGATCATGGCAGACCGCAACTTCACTACTATCGAAAATCACTGGATCACCCTCAAGGACGGCACGCGGCTCGCCGCGCGTATCTGGATGCCGGATGGCGCAGACAGCGATCCCGTGCCCGCCGTCTTCGAATTCCTGCCCTATCGCAAGCGGGACGGAACCAGCCCTCGCGACGAATCCACCTACCCGGTCTTTGCCGCCGCCGGCATTGCCGGCGTGCGCGTCGACATCAGAGGCTCCGGTGAATCCGACGGCATCATCGATGGCGAATATACCGAACTCGAGCTTGCCAACGCCTGCGAGCTGATCGCCTGGATTGCAGCGCAGCCCTGGTCCAACGGCTCGGTCGGCATGATGGGCATCTCCTGGGGCGGCTTCAATTGCCTGCAGGTCGCCGCTTTGAAGCCGCCAGCGCTGAAGGCAGTCATATCGATCGCCTCCACCGTCGACCGCTACAACGACGATATCCATTACAAGAACGGTTGCCACCTCTCCGCCCAGCTTTCCTGGGCTGCGACCATGCTGGCCTATCAGTCCCGCGCGCCCGATCCAGCCATCGTCGGTGAGCGCTGGCGGGAGATGTGGCTGGAGCGCCTAGAGCAAGAGCCCTTCTTCATGGAGGAATGGCTTGAGCACCAGCGCCGCGACGACTTCTGGCGGCACGGCTCGATCTGCGAGAATTTCGCGGAGTTCGATATTCCGGCCATCGTCATCGCCGGCTGGGCCGACGGCTATCGCAATACGCCGCTGCTGGCTGTCGAGGGCCTCGGCGACAAGGCGAAGGCGCTGATCGGCCCCTGGGTTCACAAATATCCGCATTTCGCCTGGCCGAAGCCGCGCGCCGATTTTCATGGCGAGGCCATCGCCTGGTGGAACCGCTGGCTGCGCGGCGAGCAAAATGGCGCGGAAAACATGCCGTCAGTTCGCGCCTACATCCTTGACGCCATCAAACCCGCTAGGCGACGCGATTTCGATCCCGGCTTCTGGATCGCCAAGGAAGAATGGCAAAAGCCTGAGCTGCAGTGCTTCTATGTCGAGCAGTTCGGTACCCTGATGGAAGGCATGCCGATCCCGCATGCGCCGGAGCATCCCGTCTACTTGCGCTCGCCACTCGACACAGGCACGGCCTCGGGCGAATGGTTCACCCTGAAGCCGGACGCGGAACTGGCGATCGACCAACGTCTTGACGATGCCGGCTCCCTCACCTTCCAGACGGCGCCGCTTGCCGAGGATCACGACTATCTCGGCCGCCCGGTCATCACGCTAACGCTGCGGTGCGATGCCGACACTGCCAATCTCTGCGCGAGGCTAGTTGATATCCATCCGGACGGTACGGCGACGCGCGTCTCCTTTGGCGTACTCAATCTCGCTCATCGCAACAGCAATGCCGAACCAAAGCCGTTGAGCAAGGGCGAGCGAACCACAATCACGCTAACGCTTGATGCCTGCGGCTACCGTTTCCGCAAGGGCCATCGCATTCGCCTGTCCCTATCGACGTCCTACTGGCCAATGGTCCTGCCGCCACCGGAAAATCCGGGCCTGACAATCGATCTGGCTTCCATCGGCCTTGGCCTGCCAATGCTCGGCGCACATGAACTCATCGACATCAAGCAGCCTGATAATCCCGATCCGCTGCCGAAATACATCGAGCATGCGCCGGGATCGACGAAACGGCAGGTGGTCCGTGATCTCTCAGCGGGGCGTACTCGCTATGAAATTCAAGAGGATACGGGACTTTTTGAACATCCAGCTACAGGTCTTTCAACGCGGCAGATGCGTGAAGAGGTCTGGTCCATTGCACCGGATGACCCGCTCTCGATGACGGGTATCTCGATCTGGACCTGCGACATGAAACGCTCGGATTGGTTTGTCCGCACGGTCGCGACATCGGCCATATCCTGCACGGCAACAGACTGGATCATCAGCGCCTCGGTCATTGCCCATGAAGGCGAGACGCAGGTCTTTGAGAAGATCTTCGAGGAGAAGCGTATCCCCCGCGATCTGATGTAGATCATCGCGAACCTGCAAACCGGCTTGCCGCCGCACATATGGCGGCAAAGCCGGCGCGGGCTCCCTCGCTCATGTGCCTTGCCCGCAGCCAGGCGTGTACCATCTGCGGCTCCTCACGGAACCAGACCTCAACGCCCGCCTGCGCCAGCCGCGCCGCATAGTTGCGGCCGTCATCACGCAGCGGATCGAAATGGGCGACCGTGATGAACGTGGGCGGAAGGCCGGCAACAGAAGGCAAGGCAAGCGGCTCGGCAACGGGATTGCCTGACGGAGCCTGCAAGACGCTGCGGTAATAGCTGACATCGGCTGTTGTCAGCCCGGGTGCTTCCGCCATTTCCAAATATGAGCCGGAAACGAGATCGCCGCCGAGTGCCGGATAGATCAGGATCTGGCCGACAATTCCCGAAAGGCCCTCGGCCTTGGCTCGGATGGCCAATCCGGCCGCCAGATTGCCGCCGGCGCTATCGCCGATCAACACAATCTCTTTGCCCTCCGCGAGCAATTGTCTGAGGACACTGAAACAATCATCCGTCTGTGCCGGCCATCGATGATCCGGGGCAAGACGATAGTCGACCGAGACAAGTTCCGCCCCAACATGGTCGGCAATCTCGGCACAGATCGCATGATGGCTATCGAGCGAGCCGACGACGAAGCCGCCGCCGTGGAGATAGAGCAGGCAGGTCGCGGTGCGGGTCTCTGCCGGATGATACCGCCTGACGGGAATTGTCCCCGACACGACCTCGTCACTTATACGGATGCCATCCGGCAACGGCCGATCGAAGCGAGCGCATAACGCATCATACCATTGACGCTGCTGTTCTATCGAGGCTGAGACGGCATCCGGCGGATAGAAGGAGTCTCCAATCTCCATGAACTGCAAGATGCCTGCCTCGGTCGGCATGGGACGCTGCGGAGACTCCATTCGAAATCCTCATATGTGCGGATCCACTCGATAACATGGCTCCGCTTTCAAACGCTTATCTGCTTGCGGCTGCGGTCGTCACCGTACCGACATTGTGGATCGAGGGTGCGGCGATTGCTCAGAAACATAAAGCTTCAGGTAGAAGGCAACATTGTACACTTCCCGCCTTCCTGTCCATTTCACGCAGCAATTTCCACCGGGAAATGCAGGGTTAGGAACGCATTAAGCTTCTTGGAGCACTTACCGATGCGAAAATACTTGGTGTCGGCAGCAAGATCATTCCTGAAATCAAGTCGCTTTATCGATTTTACATCGTCCAAAACGCATCAATTCACGTCATGGAATTAGGAGACTTTCACATGAAAGCCATGTCATTGAATTTCGGCTTCGAAGCAACGGCTGTACTTACCGCGATCGATAAGTCGATGGCCATCATCGAGTTTGATATGTCCGGGAAAATCCTGACGGCGAACGCCAATTTTTGCCGCGCTTTCGGGTATGATCTGAAGGAAATCATCGGCCAGCATCATCGCATCTTCGTTGCGCCCGAGGAAGCGGCGGCGCCGGAGTATGCCCAATTCTGGGCAAAGATGGCACGAGGCGAATTCGACAGCCGCCAGTACAGACGCCTGGGCAAGGGCGGCAAGGAAATCTGGATAGAAGCTACATACAATCCAGTGCGCAGGGGCAAGAAATTCCATAAGGTTGTAAAGATCGCCGCCGATATCACCGCTGCCAAATTGAAGAGCATCGAGGACGCCGGCAAGCTCGACGCGCTATCGCGCTCGCAAGCCGTTATCGAGTTTACACCGGATGGCCGCATCCTTGGCGCCAACGAGAACTTTCTGCAAACCTTGGGCTACGAGCTGTCGGAAATCCAGGGCATGCACCACTCCCTGTTTTGCGACAAGGCCTATAGCAGCAGTAACGAATACCGCCAATTCTGGAGCAGGCTTGCCCAGGGCGAATTCATTGCCGACGAGTTCCTGCGCATCGGCAAGGGTGGCCGCAAGGTCTTCATCCAGGCATCGTACAATCCGATTTTCGATACGGATGGCCGGGTCTTCAAGATCGTGAAATTTGCGACAGACGTGACCGGCCGCGTCAACAACGTCGAAGCGCTCGGTGGCGCACTCGGACAGATGTCCGATGGTGATCTGACGCAGCATCTGGCAACACCGTTCATTCCGACACTCGAAAGATTGCGCACCGATTTCAATGGTGCAGTCGGCAAACTGCATGCGGCCATGCAATCCGTTGCGCGCGCCGCCGGCACGATTTCCTCGGGCACCCAGAGGATTCATCAAGCATCCGACGACATCGCCAAGCGCTCCGAGCAGCAGGCGGCTTCGGTGGAAGAGACGGCCGCCGCGCTGGAGGAGATCACCACCACCGTTGCCGACTCCAGTCAAAACGCCGATGCTGCCGGCAGGCTTGTACGGGAGACTCGGGAAAGTGCGGCCCATTCTGCAACCGTCGTGCGTCGCGCGATCGATGCCATGGGTCGGATAGAGACCTCCTCCCAGGAGATCACCAATATCGTCGGCGTGATCGATGAAATAGCCTTCCAGACCAATCTGCTCGCCCTGAATGCGGGCATAGAGGCTGCGCGTGCCGGCGATGCCGGCAAGGGCTTTGCCGTTGTTGCCCAGGAGGTGCGTGAACTTGCGCAGAGATCAGCGGTCGCCGCCAAGGAGATCAAGGATCTGATCGCGCTTTCAAGCGGCAATGTGCAGAGCGGCGTGGCTCTGGTTATGGAAACCGGCTCTGCCCTTGCGACAATCGAGTCCCAGGTTCAGAGCGTCGATGGCAATGTCTCGATGATCGTGGGTGTGGCCAAGGAACAGGCGGTAACCCTCAAGGAAGTCAGTAGCGCTGTTGGCGTGCTGGATCGGGGTACGCAGCAAACGACGGCTCTCGTGCAGGAATCAGCGGCGGCTGCGCTTGTCCTCGCGGCCGAGGCTGAAAATTTGTTCGAGCTGCTGAGCTTGTTTCAGTTGGAACGCCCTTCGGTGACGCAGGCACATTCCGACCTTGATGCCGCAGGAAGGCTGCCGCGCAGAGCAGTGGGATAACCTCGGCCTCTTACGGCCTCACCCGTTTCTGGCGACGGGAATGTTACGGATCATTTCCCGTGATACTGCTCGTCGGTCACGTGCTCCATCCAGTCGACGACCTTGCCGTCGAGATGTTCGTGGATGGCAATGTGCGTCACGGCCGTGGTCGGCGAAGCGCCGTGCCAGTGCCTTTCGCCCGGCTCGAACCAGACGACGTCGCCCGGACGGATTTCTTCGATCGGCCCGCCTTCGCGCTGAGCGAGCCCAAAGCCTGCCGTGACGATCAGTGTCTGGCCGCGCGGATGCGTATGCCACGCGGTGCGGGCGCCCGGTTCGAAGGTGACGCTGCTGGATGCGGCGCGCCGAGCTTCGTTTTCGGCAAACAATGGGTCGATACGCACAGTGCCGGTAAACCAGTCCGCAGGGCCCTTGCCCGATAGTTGCGAGCCGTTCCTCTTGATATCCATGGTCCACTCCTTTGTTGGGATGGGCCGCATGCTGCGGCGGTGAACCTGTAATCTAGTTTATATGCCGCCGCAGCATAGATGCCGAATGACGTTTGAAGCTATTTTTGAACAAGATGCCGATCTCGCCTCCGTCGGCTTCAGCGATGGAGGCGAGTTGATGACATCTACGACGCCATAAGCGAGCGGATGCTCCGGTCGGCCGATTGCAGAAGTTCGAATGCGGCATAGCGACGTTCGTGTTGCGTCTTGATAGGCCCGTCGGCCGGGACAAACACTTCTGCCAGCCTCGACATCGCCGCCATCGCCTCGGTCAGAGAGCCGTAGCGCTTGCCTGCCGTGGCACCAAGCATGGCAGCGCCGAGCAGAACAGGTTCTTCGGTATCGGTGACGGCGACCGGTCTATTGGTCGTATCGGCCAGAAGCTGGCGCACGAGGCCACTCTGGGCCGCACCACCGCTGGCGACGATGAGATCGCAGCCGATGCCATCCTGCGCCAGCTTTTCCAGCAACTGCCGCAAGCCATAGCCGATGCCGCAAAGGCCGGCGACGTAAAGTGCTACCAGATCGTCTATCGCTGTTTCCAGTGCCAGACCGGAGATAACAGCGCGAGCATCAGGGTCCGCATAGGGAGATCTGTTGCCGAGGAATTCCGGCACGACCTGAATGGATTTCGTAAGCGCAATCGCATCCGACGCATTCTTGCTGGCCGCAGTCGCCTGTCGGTCGAGCCAGGCAACAAGAGAGAGCCCTTCGGCCTCGGCCTTAGCACGCGCTTCGGCTGCTGCCGGATGCAGGGTGACGAGATGGTCAATTGCGGCTCCCGCCGCAGACTGCCCGCCCTCGGTCAACCAAAGGCCTGGCACCATCGCCGAATAATAAGGTCCCCAGACGCCATCGACGAAAACCGCCGTCTCGCTGGACGCCATCGAGCACGCCGAGGTGCCGAAGACATAAGCGAGTCTCTTTCTGATATCGGCGTTGCCGTCAGCATCCTGGCCACCCAAAGTGCCGACACCGCCGGCATGGGCATCGATCAGCGACGCACCAACGGGCGTGCCGGCAACCAGACCCAGATCGCGCGCGGCGGCTTCACTCAGCCCATCGGCCAAGGCGGCGCCGGGCTCGACGACTTCGGTGCCGATCCGCGCGAAACCTTCATCCGCCAGCTCTCCGAGGCCGATATCCCTGAAGTACTGAGCATCCCAACGCTTTTCATGCGCAAGATAGGTCCACTTGCAGGTCACCGTGCAGACCGATCTCTGCAATGAACCAGTGGCGCGCCATGTCAGATAATCGGCGAGGTCGAAGAAATGATCCGCCGCTGCGAAGGATTGCGGCAGGTTGCGCTTGAGCCAGAGGAGTTTCGGGGTCTCCATCTCCGGCGAGATGCGGCCGCCGACATAGCGCAGCACGGCGTGATCGCCGGCATTGATTTCCTCGGCTTCGCCGGCGGCGCGATGATCCATCCAGACGATGATGTTGCGTGCGGGATCGCCCGAGGGGCCGACGGCGATAGGCGCACCATCTGCCTTGACTGCCACCAGCGAGCATGTCGCATCGAAGCCGATGCCGGCAACGGCTGATGCCGCTATTCCAGCCGAAGCGACGGCTTCCTTGACGCTATCGCAAACGGCCTTCCAGATCTGCTCGCTGGACTGCTCGACGATGCTGCCGGCCTCGTGCCAGATGGTGATTGTACGCTTGGCCGATGCGAGCAGATGTCCGCTCGCGTCGAAGACGCCGGCGCGGGCACTGCCGGTCCCGACGTCAATGCCGATGAAATAAGATGCCGTCATCAGAGGTCCGTACTCAATGGCAGGATCACCAGATCCCGAATGACAATGTTGCGCGGCCTCGATAGCATGAACAACACAGCCTCCGCCACCTCGGATGCCTCCATCAGGCCGCCGGCGGCAATGGCCTCATCGAGCTTTGCCTGCGGCCAATCGCTGATGAGTGCGGTCACCACCGGCCCCGGTGCAACGGCGCCAACGCGGATGCCATGCTTGGCAACCTGGCGGCGGACGGTATGGACGAAGGCCTGAACAGCATGCTTCGAGGCTGTGTAGATCGGCTCCCAGACTACGGGAACGAGACCAGCAATCGAGCTGGTCATGATGATGTCGCCGGTCTTCCTCTCGACCATGTACGGCAGGACCATCCGCACCGAACGGAATGCCGCATTGATATTGAGATCCAGCATCCGATCCCAGGCGTCCGGATCGCCCTCCACCACTTCGCCGCCGATATAGGCACCGGCATTGGCGTGGAAGATGTCGAGCTTGCCGAATTTTCCCAGGATCTGCGGCATCATGGTGGCGACACTTGCGGGATTCAGAAGGTCAACGACGACCGGATGGGCATTCGGTCCGAGTTCGGCGCAGAGGCTTTTCAGAGTGTCTTCGGCCCTATCGACAAGGGCGACGCTGGCGCCCTCGTTCAGAAGCGATTTGGCGCATTCCAGGCCAATCCCGGAGGCGGCCCCGGTGATGGCGGCGACTTTACCGGTAAAATCCTGTCTCATATCAATCCTTACCTTGTGATGAAATCAGCCGCGCCCATGGGAAGCGCGAGAACGGCGGGCCAGCGAGTCGACAATCACGGCAATGGCAAGAACAGCGCCGGTGATCATGTAGCGAAGCGCCGATGACAGATCGAGCATGGTCAGACCGCTGGCGATCGACTGGATAACGATGATGCCAAGCAGCGCCGAATAGGCATTACCGCGACCGCCGAAGAGGCTGGTACCTCCGATGACGGCTGCGGCGATTGCATTCAGGTTGACATCGCCCGTGCCGGCCTGCTGGCTGGCAGATGCCAGCCGTGCCGCCGCCAGCACGCCGCCGAGGGCTGCAAACATGGCGCAGAGCACGAAGGCGCTCGTATAGATCATCCGCACATTGATGCCGGCGCGCCGCGCAGCTTCCCGGTTGCCACCTACAGCCGACATGGACCGGCCCCATTGGGTACGCGTCAACGCGTAATCCATGATGATAACGAGCACCACGAACAGGGCGAACATCCACGGAATGCCGCGATCCTGGTTGAGGTAGAAGGCGACGAACTCCAGCGCGACCGTGATGGCGACAGCCTTCGCAACGAGGCCGCCGACCGACGGGGTCGACAGGTTTGCCTGCTGACGACGGCGAACCATGCTAAAGCCGGTAAACAACATCACCGCGCCGGGAACAAGCGCCAGCACATAGGCAAGCGGTCGCGGAATGACCAGGAGCTGGCCGAAGTTCACGAGCCCCGAACCATAGGGCAGATTGATGGAGCCTGTGGCGCCGAGCAGATAGAGCTGCATGCCGAGCACCGCCAGAAGTCCCGCCAGCGTCGAAACGAAGCTCGGCATACCCAGACGATTGAAGAGCAAGGCGTAGATGATGCCGATCACGCCGCCGAAGACAAGCGCGGCCAGAATAGCGAGAGCCACAGGCCAGCCTTCGTTGACCCAGAGCATGCCGACCATGGCCGAGGCAAAGCCGCTGATCGAGCCCACGGACAGATCGATCTCGCCGACCATCAGCACACAGACGATGCCAAGCGAGATGATGCCGACAGTCGAGGCGTCAAACAGCAGATTAGCCAGATTGCTGCTGGAAAGGAATGTCGGATTGAGCGTGCCGAACACCGTCCAGATGATGACGAGGCCGACGACGACAGGCAATGAGCCGAGATCACCTGACCGCACCTTGTCGATGGATGAACGGATCGTTGCGGCAATGCCGGTATCATGACTGACGCGGACGTCGCTGCGGTCGAGCAATGCCGTCGGCTGCTTCGTATCCTGGTTCATAGCTGGCTCCCATCTCTTTGTTCTTGTTGAGCCTGAAGCCGCCCCGCACGCCGCGACACGGAATTTTCCGTGGCACCGGTGATGGCGCTAACAAGCTCCTGGTTCGATGTGTCGGGATAGAAAATGCCGTTGTTGCGGCCGAGGCGCAGCACGACGATACGGTCGGCAACGGCCCGCACATCCTCCATATTATGGCTGATCATGATCACGCCGAGCCCCTTGTCGCGGACGCGCTCGATGAGGTTCAGCACCTCCGCTGTCTGCGCCACGCCGAGTGCGGCTGTGGGCTCGTCCAACATGATGAGCTTCGGCTCCAGCAGCAGCGAGCGGGCAATCGCCACCGTCTGCCTCTGGCCGCCGGAAAGCGAGGCGATCGGGATGCGTACGCTGGGGATGCGGGCCGCAAGCTCATTGAGCAGCGTCCAGGCACGCACTTCCATCGCCGTTTCATCGAGCTTCAGCGGGCTGAGCTCCCGACCGAGAAAGATATTGGCGACCACATCGAGGTTCTCGCAGAGCGCCAGATCCTGAAAGACGGTGGCAATGCCGAGATCAAGCGCCGTGGCGGGATCGCTGAGCGTGACCGGCTCACCTGCAAATGTAATCGTGCCGGCGCTCGGCTGGTGGACGCCGGCCAAAACCTTGACGAGCGTCGACTTGCCGGCACCGTTGTCGCCGACAAGCGCCACGACTTCGCCGGCATGCACATCGAGGTTGATATCGGTCAGTGCCGAGACGGCGCCGAAGTGCTTGGAGACACCTCGCAGGCTGAGCACAGGTTCACCTGTGGGGCTTCTTTGATCGGAAGCGTCAATCATGGTTCGCCACCCTCTCGGTTCGGATTGCAATGAGATTTGGTTTGTTGCCGGCCGCCGAAGCGGCCGGACCCTGTCGAAGAGCTATGATCAGCCGCCGATACCGAGCTTCTTGCAGCCTTCAGCGTAGCGATCGGTGCAAAGCTGGGCCGGTGTCTGGATCGGCTTGCCGGCGACAGTCTTGTCGATGATCTCGGCCTTGAGATTGTCTGATGTGACAAGCGCCGGCGTGAAGAGCTTCGTTGGCGTATCGAAGAGTTTCGTGTCCGCCTTTGGCGTTTCGCCCGACAGTAATTCTATCGCGACATTGGCGGCAGCAGCGGCGACGATCTCGCTCGGCTTGGAGATCGTGTTGTACTGGTCGCCGGAAATGATGAGCTGCAGGCCGGCGATGGTGGCGTCATTGCCCGTGACCGGTGGCACCGGATCGAAGCCGGCCGCCTTGAAGGCCGCCACGGCTGCGCCGCCCGTGCCGTCATTGGCCGCGACCACGCCGAGGATCTTCTTGCCGAAGCGAGTGATCTGACCACTTGCCCATTGCTGTGCCTTCGGCGGCGCCCAATCCGGCGTGTCGAATTCCGCCAGCACGGGATAACCGCCCTCGGCGAGACCGGCATGGATGCCCTTTTTGATAAGACCGGCGGCGGCATCGGTCGGCGAGCCGTTGATCTCCAGCAGGCCGCCATCCCCAGCCTTGACGTTCTTTGCCTTCAGGTGATCGACTAGTGATTTCGCGATCATCTTGCCGATCTCTTCATTGTTGAAGGACACATAGTAATCGGCCGCAGCCGACGGGATCGGGCGGTCATAAGCGATGACGCGAACGCCCTGGCTCTGCGCCATCTTGACCAATGAGGCCGCTGCGGTGGAATCGACCGGGTCGAGCACGATGGCCTTGGCGCCCTGCGAGATCGCCGAGTTGAACTGCTGCTGCTGGCGCGAAGCATCACCATTGGCATTCTGGTAGATGACCTTGCAGCCGGCGCAGAGCTTCTTCATCTCCGCCTGGAAACCGGGGAAATCATGCTCTTCGTAACGCGTGGAACTCTGGTCGGGCATCAGGAAAGCGACGGTTGCGTCCGTCACCTTGGCGGATTGCGCGAAAGCGGATGTGCCGCTCATAAGCCCGACCGCAAGAGCGGCTGCGCCGGCAATTTTCAGTGCGAAATGGTTCATTGGAAATTCTCCGTTCCAAATGGTAATGGTTTCCCTCGATCATCACGGCTGTCCGCACGCGATGCTCTTGTTTGGCGTCCCCTGAGACGATCATCCGACCAGGGTGACGGCTACTTTTCGGACAAGCGTTCTCCTTCGGGCGACAGAGGTGCCCGCTCGCTTGGCCGGAATTGTTGTCTTTCCTCCCCTTCCTCCTTCGGTTAAGCGGCCTCCACCGCGCGCGCATGCTGTGCCAATAGTGATCTGAACCGCGAGGGCGCCATGCCCTTCTGATCCAGAAAACGGCGATTGAAATTCGAGATATTGTTGAAACCGGCGGCAAAGCAGATGTCGGTGATCGACATATCAGCCTTGCTCATCAGCAGATGGCAGGCAAAGTTGACCCGCAGGCGGTTGACATATTGCACCAGCGCCATGCCGGTATGGCGGCGAAAGCTGCGCGAAAAGGCGCTCGGGCTCTGGCCGGTCAACTCGGCAAGATCGCATTCGCTGAAAGGTTCGGTCAGATGCGCATTGATATAGGACAGCGCCTGATTGACGCCTGCTGACATGAAGCCGGAAGGGTCCGGCTGATAGCCCGCGCTGGCGAGCGAACGGGTGCCCTCGGCACTGCTCATCGCGTCGAGAATGTTCATGAAAAGCTCGATACGCCGAATGCCGGACGCCTGGACCAGCTCGCCGAGGATAGGCCCGACGACAGCTGCGGTTTCTGGTGTAAAAAGCGCGCCGCGGCGGCTGGTCTCCAGCATCTCGGCGCAGGCCGATAATTCCGGGAAGATCTTGCTGGCATCGGCAAAGAAGGATTCCGAAAATTGCAGGACACGGCAGCGCAAGGGAAGCGTCACACCGGCCGGGACGTTGCTCACCCAGTTATGCGGCAGGTTCGGCCCGGTCAGAATCAGATTGCCGGGTTCGAACTCACCGATGAAATCGCCAATGAAATATTGGCCTGTCGTGGCAACGACGTGATGGATTTCGTATTCGGGATGAAAATGCCAGCGGACCGTGCGGTAGGGATAGCCGTGCTCCCAGGCCTTGAAGGACTCGCCACTGCCGATCGCCACAACTTCCAAATCGGGGTTCATCAGCCAGCCTCCTTTCGTCCGTCCGCACGCTACCAAGGCTGCGGCGCCTCCTCCCAGAGGCCATCACGTCTTCCATGAGGTCAAATCTACGCCTTGCGGCAACCTGCCGCTACTACGCCTTGTACGCTCGACCGATACTTTTTTGACATGAAGGGCGGCTTATTTGGTCAAATGTGCAGTGCGGCATGGGCACTGCGATGCCGAAGCATTGATATCCGGCGCGGAGTGCAGAGATTTCTGCCGGGAGCCAAAAAGGGCCTACGACCGGTGTGCCGCTGGCCAGCCGCCAGCAACGGTTCGCCGGTTTCGTTATTTCTTCTTCCCTTGATCGTGATGCCACTTGATGGCGAAGTACATGCCGGTGCCTAGCACGACAACCTTGAACACAATGAAGACTATAGGGAACCAATCCACCATTTTGAATATTTCCAGGCTATGACTTGAGACTATCTATCGTGAGGGGCAGCGGCTCGAAACATCGTCGAATCCAACTTCCATCATGGAATTCCCATCCCCGCAGACCTTAGTTCGCTGAATGCGGCGTCTCTGCTTCCGGCAGGCGGACGAGCTTGCCCTCTTCGGCCTTGTAGAAATACTGGCTTGCGACCAGCCAGCCTTTGAGCGGCCGCAATGGTGGAATGCAGGTTGCCAGCATGAACGGCCCAGTCAGAACGAAATGGACCCAGATCGGCGCGGAAAAGGCGACTTCGAGCCACACACCGAGCAGCACGCTTGGAATGCAGGCAAAGCAAATGACGAAGAAAGCCGGCCCGTCAGCAGGATCGGCAAAGGAATAATCCAAGCCACACGCTTCGCATTCCTTGCGCAGGGTCAGGAAACCATCAAACAGACGCCCTTGACCGCAACGCGGGCAACGACATCTCAAGCCGGTCTGCAACGGGCTCAGCGGCGGATATTCGGTATCCATAGCAATCTCGCTTTCAAATGAAACCATTGATGCGATGCATTCAATGGCTGTATTGGTTACATTCAATATAGATACATTGAATGTAAGATGCGAGTCCATTCGCCAGAATGACGCAGCCTACTGTGAAGGCTCGGGCGGCAAAGCCGCGCTGAACCGAAATCCATTCATTGCGCATTCAATTTGTGCGCGGTGATAACTTACTGAGATCAGAAGAAGGAAGCCGCCATTTCCGGCGGACCTTCAAGGGCATGCGCCATGAAGTCCAACGCGACTTTCAATCTCTCGCGGCTGACCGGACCGCCGAGGCAGACGCGCACGGCCTCCGGCGCCGGTCCCGTAACCGTAAAGGCATCGCTTGCCACAACGCCGATACCAGAATTGCGCATATGGCTGCCGAAGGTCGAGCGCGTCCATCCTTTGGTCAAAGGCAGCCAGATGTTGAAACTGAGTGGATCGGCCCGATAGCTGCCGGACGGAAATATGCTTGCCACCATCTCCTGACGGGCGGCGGCTTCCGCGCGGATGAATCGCAGAATACCATCGGCCGTGCCATCCTCGATCCAACGGGTCGCCAGCGCCATATTGAGCGGCGAGGCCATGACATTGCCGGTGCGCATGGCGCTGACGAACGGCCACACCGATTTGGTATCGGGTACGACGACATAGGCAAGCCGAAGCCCGGCTCCGATGCATTTTGCAAGCCCGCCAATATGCCAGGTCAAATCCGGTGCAATCGCAGCAAAGGGCAGCGGTCCCTGCGCGAGGATGAAACCATAGGCATCGTCTTCTATGATCGGCACCCGATGTCGGCGGGCAACGGCGACAATCTCCTCGCGACGCTTCTCGGGAATGGTCAAGGTCAGCGGGTTTTGCAGTGTCGGATTGAGATAGAGCGCCTTCGGCTGCCGCCCTTTACAGGCTTCTTCAAAAGCTTCCGGCAGGATGCCCTCCTCATCCATCGCCACACCGGCAAGGTTCAGGCGAAGCTGGGCTGCGATCGAGCGCATGCCGGCGTAGGTGATATCCTCGCAAAGCACCACCTCGCCGGGCTTTGCAAGTATGCCGAAGATCGCAAGCAGGGTCGGATGAGCACCCGGCGTGACGAAAATGCGCTCCTGTGGCGGCGCCACTCCACGGCGGCCGAGCCAGGTGGCGGCAGCCTCCTTGTCCATCTCCGAGCCGCCGAAATCCTGATAGCGCAGCAACGATGTGAGATTGGCGGCTACCGCGGACATTCCCTCATGCATGCGCGCAACAAGGTCCGGATCAGTGAGATCAGGCGGCAAGTTCATCGAAAAATCGACGGCAGAAGCGCGACGCGGATCGGCAGCCATATCAAGAGAGAAGCCTCGACGCTCCCTGCCCGTGCCGCCGGCGACGAAGGTGCCGCGACCGACATGCGAATCCACCAGCCCGCGCTTCTGTGCCTCGACATAGCCGCGGGCGACAGTCGTGAAATCGATATTCAGGCGCTTGGCCAGTTCGCGCTGCGGCGGCAGCCTATCGCCCGCAGCCAGGACGCCGCTGCGCAAATCAATCTCGATCAGATCGGCGATGGCGATATAGCGCGGGTTTGTGGAGCGGCTAAGATCAGGGTGCCAATTCTTCATGTCTGCGCTCCGGAATCTGGTTCGGATGGGAACCGACCCAACCGACATTGATGGTACATTGTTGCATAACACATACGTTATGTAAAAATGGCGGCCGTCTCTCGATAGCCGAATGACCAAATGTCGCAGCGCTGTATCCAGATTCGGCTTCGAGAAGACGAAGCCGGGATTGAATGCATTGTGATCTACATTGAATGTATACCCGCAACGGACACGAAACAGCACGCCGGTCTAGTCGGCGTGCCGTGTTTCCAAGCGAAGCCGTCGTGAGGCATTGGCCTGACAATTATTGCCTCTGCGTGTCGGAGGCTTTCTCTTTTGCTCTATCATCGACGAGCTCGTACCACATGGCATTGAGGACGGCGAAAGCGGCGGCAAGCGGAAAGCCGAGAAGCCAGGCGAAGTACCACATGCGAAATCTCCTTGAAATCAGTAGGCGTGACCGCCCTTGTCGTTGACGGTCTTCGCGTCGACCTTGCCCCACAGCACGCGGTAGACCCAGGCGGTGTAAGCCAGGATTATCGGCAGGAAGATGATCGTGACGACGAGCATGATGAACAGCGTCATGTGGCTCGACGAAGAGTCCCAAACCGTCAGGCTGGATCGCGGATCGAGCGATGATGGCAAGAGGAAGGGGAACATCGACAAGCCAACTGTCGAGATGATGCCGAAGATCGCAAGCTTGCTGAACAGCAGCACCGTCACTTCGCGCCGGCCGAGCAGCGCAAGCAGGGCGGCGGCCGTGCCGACAAAGCCAAGGACCGGGGCAACGATCATCCAGGGATGCGCGCTGTAATTGGCAAGCCAGGCTCCCGGACTATGCTCGGCGGTTTTGAGCAGCGGGTTGGACGGTCCGGTCGCGTCGATGACGCTGGAGATGCGATAGCCGTCGATCCCAATCCAGAGAAACACGCCACCCAGCGCGAAGAGCACGATCACCACCAAGGCAGCGATACTGCCGTAACGGCGAGCACGTTCCGCGACAACACCATCCGTCTTGACCCGGAGCCAGGCAGCGCCATGCATGACCAACATCGCGACGGACAGAACACCACAAAGGAGAGCATAGGGGTTGAGAAGCGCGAAGAAGGACCCTTCGTAATAGATCCGCATATCGTCATCGAACCTGAAGGGAACCCCCTGGAGAACGTTGCCGACCGCCACGCCGAAGATCAGCGAGGGAACGAAGCCGCCGATGAACAATGCCCAGTCCCAGCCGGTTTTCCATGCGGCACTATCCCGCTTCGACCGATACTTGAAGGCGACCGGTCGCAGGATCAGAGCAAATAGGATGGCAAACATGGCGAGATAGAAGCCGGAGAAGGATACCGCGTAAAGCGGCGGCCAGGCAGCGAAGATGGCGCCGCCGCCAAGGATCAGCCAGACCTGGTTTCCTTCCCAGGTCGGGCCGATCGAGTTGATGGCAATGCGCCGCTCCGTATCCGTCCTTGCGACGAATGGGAGAAGCGTGCCGACGCCAAGGTCGAAACCATCGGTGACAGCAAAGCCGATCAGCAGCACGCCGAGAAGCAGCCACCAGATGATGCGCAGGGTCTCGTAGTCGATCAATTCATGCAGGATCATGATAGGTCACTCCGCAGCCGGAACGAGGTTTTCGGAGATCAGCTTGGCCTCCGGCTTGTCATCCGGATCGGGGCCTTTGCGGATCGCCTTGATCATCAGCGTCATCTCGATGACGATGAGGGCGGTATAAAGCGCGGCAAAACCGAGAATGGTCAGAAGCACGGTGCCGGCGCCGAGATTGGAGACCGCAGCCGCCGTCGGCAGCACGCCTTCGATGATCCATGGCTGGCGGCCAAACTCGGCAACCACCCAACCCAGTTCGATGGCGACCCAGGGCAGCGGAATGGCGAAGACCGCGACCCTCAGCAGGAGCGGATATCGGTCAAGCTTGCGCCGCGCCGACAGCCAGAAGAAGACCGCCGTCAGCAGGATGAAGAACATGCCGAGCCCGACCATGATGCGGAAGGACCAGAACAGCGTTGGCACATGCGGAATGGTATCGCGCGTCGCCTGTGCAATCTGCTCCTCGGTCGCCTGGCGCGGGTCGTTGACATAGCGCTTTAGCAAGAGCGCGTAGCCGAGCTGATGACCGATATCCTCAAAGGAGGAGCGCGCCTCGGTGATGGCGACATCCTGCGTGGTTTCGCCCGCAGTTGCCGGCTTTGCGGCACGGATCTTCATCAGCGCGTCATAGGCCTTGATGCCCTGGCGAATATTGTCCTTGGCCTCGGCCTCGAGCTTGTCGATACCGGGAATTTCCGTCGTCAGCGAGCGGGTGCCGATCAGGCCCATGACCCAGGGGATGTGCACGGCGTAATGCGTCTCGCGCGCCTCCTGATCCGGAAAGCCGAAGGCGGTGAAGGCGGCCGGTGCCGGCTCGGTCGTCCACATGCCTTCGATTGCCGCGAGTTTCATCTTCTGATGCTCCGTCGTCAGATAGCCGCTCTCGTCACCGAGCACGACCACCGAAAGCGCCGAAGCAAGACCGAAGGATGCCGCGACCGTCATGGAGCGTTTCGCCAGCTCGACGCTGCGGCCCTTCAGCAGATACCAGGCAGAGACGCCGAGTACGAAGATGGAAGCACAAACGTAGCCGGCCGAAACCGTGTGGACGAATTTCGCCTGCGCCACGGGGTTGAAGACGACATCGAAGAAGCTGGTGATCTCCATGCGCATGGTCTGCGGGTTGAGCGCCGACCCCACAGGGTTTTGCATCCAGCCATTGGCGATTAGGATCCAAAGCGCCGAGAAATTCGAGCCGAGCGCGACGGCCCAAGTGGCCACGAGATGCCCGACCTTGGATAGCTTGTCCCAACCGAAGAAGAACAGGCCGACGAAGGTCGCCTCCAGAAAGAAGGCCATCAAGCCTTCGATCGCAAGCGGCGCGCCGAAGATGTCACCGACATAATAGCTGTAGTAGCTCCAGTTCATGCCGAACTGGAATTCCATCACAATGCCGGTGGCGACGCCGAGTACGAAATTGATGCCGAAGAGCGTTCCCCAAAACTTCGTCATCTGCCGCCAGATCTGACGGCCGGTCATCACATAGGTCGTCTCCATGATGGCAAGCAGCACGGAAAGGCCGAGCGTCAGCGGCACGAACAAGAAGTGATACAACGCCGTCATGGCAAACTGCAGGCGCGATAGCGCCACGATATCAAGTTCCATAGTCTTTCTCCCACCCCCTACGGTGTGTCTGACAGGAATGCGGCGCCATTCGACGCGCCGCGGGCATGTTGTCTGCTCCTCAGTCCGGCCGAAGCCGGGCGAGAAGCGTTTCGAATTCCGGTGTTCCGCGCCGTGCTGTCGCGGTGATCTGACCGCCATCCAGAAGTACGATGCGGTCGGCTATTTCAGCCTCGCGGCGAATGTGGGTGGCGATGACAAGGCTGCGACCGGCCGCCGCTGCGGCCAATCTTTCAATAACCGCGCGCGCCGTCTTCGCATCAAGGCCTTCCGTCGGTTCATCGAGAAGCCAGATGGGTGTTTCCCGCAGCAGAAGTCTGGCGAGCGCCAGCTGGCGCAACTGTCCGCCGGAGAGACCACTGCCGCCCTCGCCGAGCCGGGTCGAAAGACCATGCGGCAAGGCTTCGATGTCCTCGCATAGCCCCGCCGTCGCAAGCGCTTCCAGCAGTCGGCTATCGTCAGCATCCGGCGCGGCCAGCTGCAGATTGCCGCGCACAGTGTCCTGAAACAGCTCGCTGCGCTGCGTCAACCTCGCCGTCGACAGACAGGCAATAGAGCCGCTGTTCGCAGCGATCTCGCCCGCCAGCAATGCCAAAAGTGTCGATTTTCCCACTCCGCTCGGCCCGACGACGGCCAGTCGTTCGCCGATTGCCAACGACAGAGACAGACCCGGCAGAACGGGCCGTGCAGCACCTTCATGCCCGGCGACGGCATTCTCGACTTTGAAGGCCCAGCCCGCCTCCGGCACAGCTATCTTCTGTGCCGTGGCAACAGGGCTCAACCGTGGAGCTATGCGCTTGGCGGCAAGCAAGGTGCGCCCGAGTTCGAGGGCGCCGCGTCGCATGGCCGCAAACGGCTCCGTGGCAGCGAAAGCAATGAGGAGTGCGAAGGCAGCAGCAGGCGCGCCGATGGTTCCCGCTTTGGCAAGCAGCGCGACGGTCAGCAGGGTCGCAGTCAACAGCAAGGTCGACGCCAGAGAGAAGCCGGCCGCAACCGCGCTGTCGATACGGTTGAGAGCATCATCCGCCTGCGTCAGACGGCGATCCGCCTCGGCAATCGTCTGCTGTTGCGCCTGCAACTGCGCGACCATTGCCAGCTCGGTCTGACCGGCCACAAGATCGATACTGCGGGCCCGCAAGGCCTCCATCGCATGAGCGCGCCGCCGCCCCGGCTTCAGCGCCATGCGCGCAGCGACAAGCGAAAGACCAAGACAGATGGTCACGAGCCATAGTCCCGCAAGGCCGCCAAGCATCGGATCGATGAAACAGAGCGCGATCGTGACGGCAATAGCGGCAAGGACAGCGACAACGGCCGGCACCAGCACGCGCAGATAGAGGGAGTCGAGCGCATCCACATCATTCGTCAGCCGAAAGAGCAGCTTTGCCGGCCGGCGGATCATCGATGAAGCTGCGGCAGGCGCGGCCCAACCGCGAAACAGCCGCTCGCGCAGCGCCGCAAGCGCCTTGAGCGTGGCGTCATGCGTGACGATCCTTTCGCCGTATCGGGTGGCTGTGCGGCCGATTGCCAGCATGCGAATGCCCGCCGATGGCGCAAAGACATCGAAGACCATGGCGCTTGTGACCGCCAAGCCGGCGAAAGCCGAGGCGGTGATGAACCAGCCGGAGAGCCCCAGCAGTCCGCCGCCAGCAAGCATCGCCAGGGCCGAGAGGCCAGCACCGAGCGCAAGACTCGCTCCGCGTTCGATCCAGAACAGCTTGATGACAGGAATGAGAGCCGTCAGCGATCGTTTCATGCGGCCGCCCTCCGCGCCTGTGCATCCAGGCTGATAATGCGGCCCAGACGTCCGGCCAGAACCGGATCATGGGTGGCGACGATCAGGATGCGTCCCTCGGCAAGCGCAAGCAGTGCATCTGTCACGGCCGAGGCCGTCTCGGCGTCGAGATGTGCTGTTGGCTCATCCGCGAGAATGATATCGGCCTGTTCATCGACCATCATCCGCGCCAGCGCCAATCGCAGCGCTTCACCGCCGGAAAGACCAAGACCTCCCTCCCCGACTGCCGCTACGCGCTCGGCAGTGAAGACCCGATCGAGAGCAACACCTGCAAGGGCAGCCGTAACCGCGCCCCGGTCGATATTGGCGCGTCCAAGAGCGACATTGCGCATGACACTGCCGGCAAAGACATGGGGCGATTGGCCTATCCAGGCCATGCGACGGCGCAATTCATCTGCAGTATCGTCCCTCAACGGCATGCCGCCGATTCGAATGATACCCGCCTCGTGGCGCGCCAGTCCTGCGATCAACGAAAGGATGCTGGTCTTGCCGGAACCGCTCGCGCCCCACAGCGCCACATGTTCCCCTGATGCGATCGACAGATCGAAATGATCGATGACAGGTTTGCGCTCCGGCTCGTGGCGAAAGACCACCCCTTCCATGTCAACCGAAGCAGGGCCATTGGACACCAAGGATTTCGCATCGCTGCCGCCGAGAATGGTCTGTTGCGATGTCGCCAGATCTTTCAACGCCGCAAGAGCCGCCTCGCCATTGGCGCGGTCATGCCAGACAACAGACAATTCGCGCAGCGGCTCGAAGAAAGCCGGAGCGAGCAGAAGGATAAACAGCCCCTGCGTCAGCGTCAGTCGGCTCCCCCAGATGCCGACATCGATCGATCCAAGCAGGCTGAAACCCACATAGACAGCAGTGGCGGCAACGCCGAGGGCGGCGAAGAATTCGAGGACCGCCGAGGACAGGAAGGCGATCCTCAGCACAGCCATGGTGCGGACCCGCAACGATTCCGCATCCGCCCGCAGCCGCAACGCCGTCGCATCGACAGCGTCGAGCGCACGAATGGTGGCAAGGCCACGCAGCCGGTCGAGCAGAAAGGCGTTGATACCGCCGGTTTCGGCAAGCTGCTTTTCGCTCGCAGCCTGCGCACGCCAGCCGATCAACGCCATGAAGATCGGGATCAACGGCGCGCAGAGAGCCAGGACGAGCGCTGCGACCCAGGAAATCGGCAGAATGCAGGCGAATAAGACCAGCGGCACGGCGCTCGCCCTCAGGCGGGCGGGACGAAACCGTGCAAGATAGGGAACTATCGCCTCGGCCTGCTCACCCACAACGCTTGCCGCCAGCCCCGATGCCGGCCTGGAGCTATCGAGCGGCGAACGCCGCGCAAGCGATGCTGCGGCAGCGGCGCGATGGACGCTCAATTCGCGGCGAGCCGCGCGGAAACACAATCGGCCACCAACAGCATCCAGTGCAGCGCGCAAAATACCAAGTCCGGCAACGACCGCGGCGGGAACTGCCACCTCGCTCACGCCGCCGCCCTGGCTGATCGCTCCGACGCCGATTGAAAGCATCGCGGCCTGACCGACCCACAGCAGCGAGGAAAGACAGAGAATGGCTGACGCTGGACCCAGGCCGGCAACCCGCTTCGTGGATCGATCTGACGCGGCCTCGGGAGTATTGTTGCTTGCCGAAATGCTCGAACCCTGAGCCTCTCGTCTTTCCAACATTCCATCGCTGGCGGAGGAAACACTCACCTTGGCCGACCCTTTCCAATCTCGTACCATCAAGGATGGGTCCGTCGACGGCCGAAGAACGCGTGATCCGCTTCGCGGACGCATCTTTCCCTCGCCGAACCCAGAACAAACTTGCCGCAATCGAAGATATCGGACCGCTAATATGACTGGCTTTCCAGCTCTTGTCAGCGACAAGAGTAACATAGCCCGTCTCGCCGCCAGGTTGATAAGGCAGCAAGTTGTTCGCGACATGGTTCTAGGCGGATTGTGCACTGCGCAAAAGCGCACAGGATGTCGCAGGAGATGTTCAGGGCGATGACAGATTGACGCAGAACACCCTGTTATCGTTTCGAAATAGCGAAATCGGCAGCTCGCATCCGCATCGTCAGAACCCAACCGGTGGCCGGGACAATTTTGCAATGCAACATAATGTCGCGACCTGTGAACACCGGCTAAATGAGCAATGGAGTGCCGCGCGCATGTCCGAAAGGTCGGGTTGCTCGCGCTACAAGCATATGTGACAGCGGTGATTTTTGACCGCAATGATTGTTCTTCCGGACACGGATCGCCGAATCACCCCTTCGCAGCCATACTTCCCGTTGCGTTCGTTTTTGATAACAGCAAGCGTTCTCGAACGCGGTGCGGCCCATGTCGACCCTCACGAGAGACTTGACGGGCGGCGCCATTATCGATGTGCTGGACAAGCGACTAATTATGCAGGCAAATTCAGCCTGAGATCGCGAACGGAATTTGCGGACGGTTCGGATGTCCAGGCGTTTAGGGAGATTGGGATGTATGACAGGGTTATGTGTGCGATCGGGCTCGGATCACGCGAGCGTGCCGAGCATCTGCTGCGCACGTCCCAGGCCCTCCTCAAGCCGAACGGCCAGCTGACGGTAGTCCACATCGTCGAACGCTTTCCCTCGGGACATGAAAGCCCGGACGAATGGGCCGTGTCGGTGATCGGAGAAGCCGAGGAAAAGCTCAATACCCTTTGCAGGCGTCTCGGCATCACCGCGACGATCGATGTGCGCACCGGCACGGCGTCGAAAACCTTGCTGATCATTGCCAAAGAGAGGAAGGCGGATCTGATCGTCCTGGCGACGCATGCCTCCGACATTCTCGATCGCATCTTCGGCTCGACCGTGGAATATGTCATCCGACATGCCGAATGCTCCGTCCTCATCGATCGTGCCGAAAGGTCGGTAACAGCAGGCAAAAACTAGCGAACTTCGCCTCCTATCGCGCAATAACCTTGTGACTGCTTGCTTTGCGGTTTGAGAGTGTTACATACCCGCTTCCATCCGGCACCCAAGATGATCTGAATGACCGAAGCCGCCATCACCTGGAGTATTGCCGGACTGACTGCCCTCGGCGTCGTTGCTCGCCCGTTCCGGTGGCCGGAAGCCGTTTGGGCGGTGCTTGGTGCCGCCCTGCTCCTTGCCTTTCAGTTGATCGGCCTCGCCGATGTCTGGGCAGGCGTATCCAAGGGCTTCGATGTCTATCTCTTCCTGATCGGCATGATGTTGCTATCAGAACTTGCCCGCCGCGAGGGATTGTTCGACTGGGTCGCGGCGATTGCCACTTCCCATGCCAAAGGCTCACCACGGCGGCTGTTTCTGCTCGTCTACGTCGTTGGTGTTGTCGTTACCGTGTTCCTCTCGAACGACGCCACCGCGGTCGTCCTCACACCCGCGGTCTATGCCGCCTGCCGCGCGGCCCGGGTCAAGGACCCCATGCCCTACCTGCTGGTCTGCGCCTTCATCGCCAATGCCGCCAGCTTCGTCCTGCCGATTTCAAATCCGGCCAATCTTGTCATCTTCGCCGGCGGCGAAATGCCTCCGCTGTCGCGCTGGATGGCAACATTCCTGCTGCCGTCGATCGTCTCGATCGTTGTAACCTTTGTCTGCCTGTACTGGACGCAAAGACAAGCGTTGGCCGAAGACACCATCGCGCCCGGCGTCGAACAACCGGCCCTGTCGCAAAGCGCCAGGCTGGCAGGATGGGGACTTTTGGTAACGGCGCTGATCCTGATCGGCGCATCGGCCATGCATCTCGATCTCGGCATCCCCACCTTTGCTGCCGGTATCCTCACGACAGTCATCGTTCTTGCCATCACACGACAAAGCCCAATCGAGACCATCCGGGGGATAAGCTGGAGCGTGCTGCCGCTCGTTGCCGGACTGTTCGTCATCGTCGAGGCGGTCAACCACACCGGCCTCACCTCTCTTCTATCCGAAAGGCTTGCGTCTCTCGCGGCTCAATCGCAGGCGCAGGCAATCGGGGCGGCAGGGCTTTCTGTCGCGATCGTCTCCAACCTCGTCAACAATCTGCCGGCTGGCCTCTTTGCCGGCAGCGCGGTGCAGGCTGCCCATGTTCCCGATGCGATTGCCGGCGCCTTGCTGATCGGCGTTGACCTCGGCCCCAACCTTTCCGTCACCGGTTCGCTCGCCACCATTTTGTGGCTAGCCGCCTTGCGCCGCGAAGGCCTTCACATGGGCACCTGGGCTTTTCTGAAGCTCGGTATCGTCGTGATGTTCCCGGCGCTGATCCTGTCTCTGGCAGCCCTTCTGTTGATATAGGACCAAACAAGGACCGCCTTGTAGACGACCGGTCGATTATTTGTTACCCACTGGCCATGGTGACCAGAAAGAAATCCGATCTGACACGCAATCATATTCTCGAAATCGGGCGGGAACTCGTATTGCGTAAGGGTTTTGGCGGCGTGGGGCTGAAGGAACTGCTCGAGCAGAGCGCAGTGCCGAAGGGATCTTTCTATTATTACTTTGCCTCCAAGGAGGCGTTTGGCTGCGCCCTGCTGAAAGACTATTGCGCTGACTATGCCCAGCGCCTTGATACGCTTTTCGGCTGGAAGGGAACCGGTCGCCAGCGGTTGATGCACTACTGGAACGCATGGCTTTCGGACGGCAATGCCGGCAGCCTTGCGGATCGGTGCCTCGTCGTGAAACTCGCCGCGGAAATCTCCGATCTTTCGGAAAGCATGCGGGTGATCCTGCTCGGCGGTGTCGACGATCTCCTTCGACGCATCACTACAACGCTTACCGAAGGGCGCGCGGACGGCTCCATCTCCCCCGCTTGCGTCCCGGAGAAAATGGCTCGCTCGCTCTATAGCCTTTGGCTCGGTGCGGCGATCCTGGCCAAACTTGGAAAAGACAAGACACCACTCGATCAGGCCCTGTTTGCCACCGAGCAAGCCCTTTCCGCTCCCGGCAGTCTTTGACCCAGGCCGGGACCGACATATCAACATGCAAGGAAATCAAAATGCGTAGCGCCATTCACGAAGTCTTCGGCGACCCGGCTGCAGTTCTTCGTCTTGCCGAAATGCCTTTGCCGCAGCCGGACGCCGGACAAGTACGGATTCGCACGATTCTATCCCCCATCCACAATCATGACCTTTGGACGGTGCGAGGCGCCTATGGCTACAAGCCGGTCCTGCCAGCCATTGGCGGCAGCGAGGCTGTGGGTATCGTCGATGCGATCGGCGCTGGCGTCGATGCGGCGCTGATCGGCAAGCGCGTCGTCGTGGCCGGCGTTCATGGAACCTGGGCCGAGCACTTCACCGCACCTGCCGCAAGCCTTGTTCCCGTGCCTGACATCATCAGCGACGAGGCCGCTGCACAGCTCATCGCCATGCCATTCAGCGCCATCGCGCTTCTGGAGTTCCTCAACGTCGAGAAGGGCGATTGGATCATCCAGAACGCGGCAAATGGGGCCGTCGGCAAGACCCTGGCCATGCTGGCGCATAGTCGCGGCGTCCATATCGTCAATCTCGTTCGGCGCGACGCCGGCGTCGAGGAATTGGCCGAATTCGGCATCGAGAATGTCGTCTCGACGGCGTCGCCTGATTGGAAGGCCAAGGTGCGCGCCATCGTCGGGGACGCCCATATCCGGGCGGCGGTCGATTCCGTTGGCGGTGTTGCAAGCAACAATCTGGCCGATCTGCTGGGTGAGAACGGCGTCCTTGTTTCCTTCGGCACGGCCGCGGGCAAGCCGATGCACATTGCCTCGGGTGCGATCATCTTCAAGCAGCTGACCATCAAGGGGTTCTGGGGCAGCAAGATCAGCGCGGCGATGCCCACCGAAGAGCGCAAGCGATTGATCGGCGAACTGATCTCACGCGTTGCCTCCGGCGACGTCAAGCTGCCGGTGGAAGCGGCCTATGACATGACGGAGATTGCCGAGGCGGTGAAATCTTCCCTCGCCCCCGGCAAAGTGGGCAAGGTTCTGCTGAAACCGTAATCTCACTCCTATGTGACTCCCGTGGCATCTCACGATTCTTTAGACCCTGATCAGACTTTTGCGTTATCACACGCAAAAGTCTGATGAGTCGGAGAAGCATTGGTGAGCGCCGTGACATTGGAAGAGGTTGACGATCAAATCCGCAACGGATTTCGGCTACTTCGTTTCAAACCGGCTATAGAGTCGCTCTTCCTCAAAGACTATGCGGTAACCCGCGTCAGATTGGCGCCTGTCTGGGCCATCGTCGGCACGTTGATCTATGATCTGGTCTATTTCGGCGACCGCACCATGATGGCGGACGTCTTTTCGCAGCTTGTGCTGGTGCGCTTCGGCATTTTCACGCCCTTTGCACTGTTCAGCGTCGTGGCATTGCGGCGATGGCCGAGTGCTTTGAATTACGACCTTCTCGCCATCGGCGTGGCCGTGCTTGGCGTGCTGCTGCCGATGTCGGTCGCCATGCACAGCGGCAGCCCGTATCTGTTCGTCTATCAGAACGGCAATGTCGCCGCCTTTCTGTTCTTCGTCATCGCCCTCAGGCCCCGGTTCGCGACGATCCTTATCGGGCTTGTGTTGATGTGTACGGTGCAGTTCACGACCACGAAGCTCAGCGGCGCCTTCGATGATGTCGTCTACACCGGCATCATCACCTTCTATGTGACTTTGGCGATCTTCCTGGTGCTGAGCGCCTATTTTACCGAGCACAAGGACCGGCTGAACTTCCTCAATCAGCTTCGCGGCAGCCTGCTGCATGTGCAGCTGGAGCAGAAGTCGGAACGGGACGAACTCACCGGCCTCTTCAACCGTCACTCGCTCGACCGCGTGCGCTCATCGATCTGGCGCGCGAACGGCGAGATTGCGTCTGTCGCGATCATCATGCTCGATATCGACCGGTTCAAACTGTTCAACGACGTCCATGGGCATATGGAGGGCGACGATTGCATTCGCGCCGTCTGCCAGTGCATCTCGCGGGAGATCGGCGCCAACGGGACGGCATTCCGTTTCGGTGGAGAGGAAATTCTAGTGCTATTGCCCGATACCAATTGCGAGGTGGCCTACGCCATCGCCGAAAGAACCCGGCGCTCCATCGAAGCCCTCGGGATTCGCCATCGTGGGCTCGACGACGGGCATGTGACCGCCAGCCTTGGCGTCACCTGTGGCAAGACCTCGCAAGAGTCGCTCGAGGACCTCCTCAAGACAGCTGACGCCGCACTTTATGAGGCAAAACGGGCGGGCCGAAACACTGTTACCGTGGCACATGTTCCGATGAAGAGCCACAGCCATGAGACCTAAACGTCTGACCAACATGGTATTTTGGTGAATTCCCACCATTCGCAGGCGCCATGCAAAAATCCTAAAATTCGCTCTTGTCTCTCTAGTAGCTAGAGGATGTAGCAATGGTTCCAACAGCGAAATTGGAACCTGAACATGACTTCGACAACACAACAGAGCCGCTATCGCGTGGAGGGCATGGACTGCGCTTCCTGCGCCACGAAGATCGACATCGCCATTCGGCGCATGCCGGGAGTAGAAGACGTGTCCGTGTCTGTCACGGCAGGTACGATGACCGTCAAGCATCAGGACGATGCCACCCTCGCGCCGGCCATTACCAAGCGGGTTACCGGCCTGGGCTACAAAGTCATCCCGCTTCCCCAAAGCGTGGCGCCAACAGTGGTGAAGGTCGAGGAAGACGGCCACGCCCGCGGCTGCTGCCACGATCATCATGACAACAAGGCGCATGACCATGAAGGGCACGATCATGATCACGAGCACGGCGATCATGATCATGGTGCGAGCGACCACAGGCATGATCATGCCGGACACAGCCACGGCTCCCAGGAGCAAGAGGCGGCTGTCGCAGGTCTCCATGGTCATGATCATGGGCCGACCACGGGGCCCTGGTGGAAATCGTCGAAGGGTCGTTTGACCATAGCCAGCGGCGCAGCCGTTGCAGTCGCCTGGATCATCGGCAAGATGGTGCCTGGGCTGGATGCCTGGATCTTTACCGCCGCCATGCTGGTCGGCCTCATTCCGATTGCGCGCCGCGCCTTCATGGCCGCTATGGTCGGAATGCCGTTCTCGATCGAAATGCTGATGACCATCGCTGCCATCGGCGCTGTCATCATCGGCGCGAGCGAGGAGGCAGCAGCCGTCGTCTTCCTGTTCCTGATCGGCGAATTGCTGGAAGGTGTCGCGGCGAGCAAGGCACGCGCCAGCATCCAGTCGCTAACGGATCTCGTGCCTAAGACCGCGCTCATCGAGGAGAATGGCAAGACCCGCGAAGTGCAGGCTGAAAGCCTGGCCGTCGGCGCCACTATCCTGGTTCGCCCCGGCGATCGAATTCCGGCTGACGGTATCATTTTGTCCGGCGAAAGCGCCATCGACGAAGCGCCCGTCACCGGCGAAAGCATACCTGTACGCAAGGGCACTGACGCTACCGTCTTTGCCGGCACCGTCAACGGCGATGCGGCGCTTCGCATCCGCGTCACCGCCGCCGCCGCCGACAACACCATCGCCCGCGTCGTCAAGCTGGTCGAGGAAGCACAGGAATCGAAGGCTCCAACCGAGCGGTTCATCGACCGTTTCTCGCGCTACTATACGCCGGGCGTCGTCGTTGTCGGCGCGCTCGTCGCCGTCATCCCGCCGCTGTTTCTCGGCGGCCCTTGGGGTGAATGGGTCTACAAGGGTCTGGCAATCCTGCTGATCGGTTGCCCTTGCGCCCTGGTTATTTCGACGCCTGCCGCCATCGCCGCTTCGCTATCATCGGGCGCACGGCGCGGCCTTCTCCTCAAGGGCGGAGCCGTGCTGGAAAACATCGGCAAGGTGACCGCTGTTGCATTCGACAAGACGGGCACGCTGACGGAAGGCAAACCGAAGGTCACAGACATCGTCGGCCTCGGCATGGACGGCGCCGCGGTGTTGCGGCTGGCGGCAGCTCTCGAAACCGGCTCGAACCACCCGCTCGCCCGCGCAATCCTTGATCGGGCCGCTGCAGATGGCATCGACATCCCTCAGGTCATCGATGCAAAGGCAATCGGCGGCAAGGGTGTGAGCGGCACCGTTGAAGGTATCGAGGTTTTCCTCGGCTCGCCACAGGCGGCGGCAGACAGGGTTTCACTGTCCGAGGACCAGTTCGTCCAAATCGCCAAGCTCAACGACGAGGGCAAGACCGTCTCCCTTCTCCTGGTCAAAGGTGCTGCCGCCGGCCTGCTCGCGATGCGTGACGAGCCGCGTGCCGATACGGCTGCAGGCCTGAAAGCGCTCACGGATGCCGGCATCAAGACGATCATGCTGACTGGTGACAACAGACGCACCGCGGAGGCCATCGGCAAGACGCTTGGCATCGAAGTCAGGGCAGAACTGCTGCCCGAGGACAAGCAGCGGATCGTCGGCGAGTTGAAGCGCCAGGGCTTCCGCGTCGCCAAGGTCGGCGATGGCATCAACGACGCCCCGGCGCTCGCTGCCGCCGATGTCGGCATTGCCATGGGCGGCGGCACCGACGTCGCGCTTGAGACAGCGGATGCAGCCGTACTGCATGGCCGTGTGGGCGACGTCAGCGAGATGATCGACCTTTCGAAGCGGACCATGAGCAATATCGGCCAGAACATCACCATTGCGCTCGGCTTGAAGGGTGTGTTCCTTGTTACCACGATCATCGGCATCACCGGCCTGTGGCCGGCGATCCTCGCCGACACCGGGGCAACAGTGCTGGTCACCATCAACGCCCTGCGGCTCCTTCGCGTCAAACGGCGGCGCGTGGCGGCCTAAAACAGGAGGATATCCTCTGCGGACGCCGAACGAGCTTCGGCGTCCGTCAGGATTTCCTGACGGAAAAATACCGACGTGGCGACAGGCCGAATGCTTTCCTGAACATGGCGATGAAACTGCTGGCGCTCGCATAGCCCAGGCCATCCGCCACTTCGATGATCGATTGGCCCGCAGTCAGATATTCGAGTGCAAGCAGCAATCGGGCTTGCTGCCGCCAACTGGCAAAGGACATGCCCGTTTCCACATTGAACAGCCGCCTCGCCGACCGCTCGGAGATGCCGGCCTGCTGCGCCAGTTCATGAAAGGTTTGCTCGCGGGCGAGATCCGCGAGCACGGCTTCGGCAATACGGAGCACGCGCCGATCCGCGGGCATGGGCAGATGCAGACTTTCGGTCGGCGCCGCGCGAACCTCATCCATCAACACAGCAGCAAGACGGCGCTGCGGCGGCGAAAGCCTTTCCTCCCAATGCCAGGTGGCGGTCCTTTGCACCAGCGCGCGCAAGACCTCGGTGACGCTCAGAACGCATGGGGTTTTCGGCAAGCCGGCGCTCGCCGCTGGCGTCAGCAAGATCCCCCAGCCGCTCAAGACGCCATTGGTGCTTGCCTTGTGCATCACACCAGGCGGAATCCAGCCTGCTCGGCGCGGCGGAAGCAACCATGAGCCCGCCGGCGTGCGCATGTGCACGAGCCCGCTTTCAATACAGAACAGCTGGCCGCGCGCATGGCAATGCCAGTCATATTCGAAGGTCCCGAGACGGAATGGGCTGCCGGGCTCATCCGACCCCCAGAAGGTAACAAGCGGCGGTCCATCAAGGCTGTCGCCAATGTTTTCAAGGTCCACGTTTGTTTGACCGGTTTGCGATATTTATAGTCCGAATGTCATTATCACGTTCACGGCTCCCTGCGCTATCGTTCTTGCGAACTGAGTTTGCAACCGGAATGGAACCGAAGAATTCATGCAGGATTTTCATGTCGTCATCGTCGGCGCGGGCCTTGGGGGCCTGTGCCTCGCACAGGGTTTGAAGCGTGCTGGCATCGGTTTTGATGTCTATGAACGCGATCCGGCGCCCGATAGCCGCATTCAGGGCTACCGCATCCGGATAGACGCCGACGGGCAAAGAGCGCTGCGGGCGTGCCTGACACCCGAACTCTTTGACCTCTTTCGAGCGACGGCCTCCGTCAGCGCCTCGGCCGGACGCTTCCTGACGCCACAGCTTCTGCCCATCTCAGGCCGAACGCCCGCAAGCTGGACCACGGATGAGGACGAGGACGCAGGCGATGTGAGCGTCAACCGGCAGACCCTTCGCGAAATCCTGCTATCTGGGCTCGAAGACCATGTTCATTTCGGGCATGGATTCACTAGATATCGCTGCATGGGTGATGGATCTGTAGAGGCTCTGTTCGAAGGCCTCTCTCCAATATTCTGCAACCTGCTGGTCGGCGCGGATGGCGTGAATTCGGCGGTGCGTCGACAGTTGATCCCCTATGCGGAACCGATCGATACAGGGTCGATCTGCATTTATGGCAAGATCGAGTTGCCACTGGCGATGGATTCCGACGTGTTCAGCGATGGCACCACCGTGATCTTTGCCGATGGCTGCACAGCGATCTTCGACGCCATGCGTTTTGCCGACGATTTTTCGAAGCTGGCTGCAGGGCATGCGCCCCGTTGCAAACTGACGCCGATGGCCGACTATCTCTATTGGGCTTTGATCGGCCCGGTTCAGCGACTGGGTCTGAAGAACTACGATCACGCGCAAGACCTGCCGATCCTGCTTCGGACTGCGCTGCGCGGCTGGCATCCAGATCTCAAACAGATCATCACCCGCAGCAAACCAGAGGCCGTGGCTGCCCTGCCCGTTCGAAGCGGACGCCCCGATGCCCTCTGGCCGTTCGGCTCTGTGACGCTTCTGGGGGATGCGATCCATGCCATGAGCCCGGCTGGAGGCCTTGGCGCGAACACGGCGCTCGAGGATGCGCGTGTGCTGGCGAAAATCCTTGCCGATGCCCGCGCGGCCGCAAGGCCGGCCAATATCGCGCTGCTCGACTACGAAGCCGATATGCGCGAACGAGCGGGCCGCGCCATCGATGCGTCCGAACGCGGCGCAGCAATGCTGTTCAAAGATATTGCTTGAGGGAAAAATACCATGACAATCGACACAACCACCTTCACCTTTCACGATGTCTCCCTGTGGCCGATCGTCCGCCAGAGCGCTCAATCGGTACGGCCGGGCTATGCTGCACAATGGGAGCGGGAGATGGATACTTTCCTCGCCATCTCCATGCCCTTCGTCGTGATCATGGAAGGCGACCAGCCGGCCGAAGATCATGAGGATCGTAAGACAAGAGGCATCTGGCTGAAGAGAAACAAGACGGCTCTTGCCACGGTCTGCAAGGCCGTCATCGGCATCGAAGCCAGCGCCATCAAGCGCGCTGCCATCCAGGTTCAGATGAGCCTGGCGACGAAAGCATTCGGCACCCGCATGGAAATTGTCGCCTCGCCGAACGAGGCGCTCGAACTCGCCGAGAAAATCCTCAAGGCAAAAGAGGACCGAGCTACTGGCTGATATCTGCCCCGGCTCCTGTAACAATACGTTGCTCAATGGCAACAGATGTTTAAAAACATGAAATTTATAGTCAAGATAAGTCCCGGCCGCGCGGCAAGCGAGTCGAGCAAAAGCAAGCACTTATCGGGGCGGCGCGCTCATAACCATGGAGCGCGCACCTCAATTTTAGAAACGATCTAATAGATTGAGATTGCGGGGAATTTATCGATCACCTACAGCCGACATTCAGGCCTTTCGAGGCTTGAAGTCTGGATGAAGTCGATGAATGCCAAGACCTTTGACATCGCTGGTTTGTACGTTTCCGAACAAGGGCGCCTGCGCCAGCTCGTCAGACGCCTTGTCGGCAACAGGGCGACGACGGAAGATCTCGTCCATCAGGCTTTCATCAAGCTGCTCGCAGCCGCGGATGCCGGCAATCTCGACAATTGCCCGGCCTATCTGACGACGACGGCGCGCAACCTCGCGCTCAATCATCTCCGTGATCTCAAGCGGCACGGCGAAATCGGCATTCCGGACGCAGAGCTCCACGTCGTACCCGACGCCCGCCCCTCGCCGGAAATGACGGCGGTTTATCGCTGCGAGTTGCGGCGCGTTCTGCAGGCGGTCGCATCGCTGCCGCCGAAACGCCGCGAGGCCTTCGTCCTCAACAAATTCGAGGGCATGAGCTACGACGAAATCGCCGCCCGTCAGGGCATTTCCCGCAACACCGTGATTTCCCACATTGTTATCGCCCTTGCCGATCTCGACCGGAAGATCGGTCGCAATTAATCCGGTTTCCCATTCATTAGATTGCTCGCCTGAAGTGTCATTGGGAATAGAGGCCTTGACACACCGGAGCGGGCCGAACGCCCGGACTGTGAAGCGATATGAACGAGGACGCCACCGATCCGATCGTCATGGAAGCCTTGGAATGGTTCGTGCGGATGCGCGACGACAAGGTTACGGCGGCCGACCGACAGGCCTTCGAGGCCTGGCTCACCGCGAATGACGCCCATGTCGCGGCCTGGAAGCACGCACAGGCGCTCTGGGCACGTTTCGACATCATGCAGCCGGAATTCGATCGAATGCGCCGCGGCCGACCGCTGCTGTCACGACGCAATTTCGTCCTGGGCTCCGTCGCGATCATCGGCGGACTTGGAGGCCTCTATGCCATCAATCAGCCAGGCCTCTTTGCCCAATACAAAACCGATATAGGCGAACGCCGGACGATCGGCCTGGCCGACGGCAGCACAGTCGAGCTTGGCAGCTATTCGGCGCTCTCGACGCATTTCAGCGAGACTGAGCGGCGGATCGAGCTTTATCGCGGCGAAGGCTTCTTCGATGTGTCACCCGATCCGGCTCGCCCCTTTCTGGTCGATGCCGGCGGTGGCAGCACTCGGGCGCTCGGGACGAAGTTCGATGTGAAGTTCGTCGAAGATCTGGTCACCGTCGCGGTCAGCGAACATGCCGTGCAAGTGCAGGGAGGCGGCTTTTCCAACCTGCGACTGGAAGAGGGATGGCAGGTCAGCTATGGCCTCAACGGCCTCGGCCAGCCGACCGAGGCAAGTCTCGACACCGTCGAAGCATGGCGCAGCGACCGGATCATCTTCCAGGACGTGCCCCTGCGACGCGTATTGGCGGAGCTGGAGCGCTATCGGCGCGGACGCATCATTCTCGTGGATAGCAGCATCGGCGACATACCCGTTACGGCGATTTTTGAAACGGCCCGTACCGAGAGCGCTTTGCAGACGATCGCAGACACACTTGGCATCCGCCTCCTGAACGCGGCCAATTATGTCACGCTCGTCTACCGCTCCGGCTAAGTTCCAAAAACATGAATTTTCTTCTCAACTCATTCATTAGCTCCGCCCACTCGGGTGTCTAACTTTTCGAGGCCATCGAACCGAGGCCTTCTTGAGCAGCAATCCCGCATTGGCGGGCACAGGATGCAGGTGGGCGATGCAGTACCGCGGACATGATACTCGGAGATCTCAGCAAAACGACGGAGCCGGCAAATTGCGCCGTAACCGCTCCCTTGCATTCGCGCTGCTGGTCACGACCGCGCTCGGCACCATCATTGCTGCCCCTGCGCCAGGATTCGCGCAAGCGGCCGAGAAAACCGGCCGTGCGGCGTATAACATCCCGCCGCTGCCTCTGTCCCAAGCTCTCGTTCAATTTTCGAAGGTGACCGGCATCCAGCTTTTCTTCAGCGCCGATGTCGCGCGCGGCATAGGCTCGAGAGGTGCCAGCGGATCGCTGACCCGCACCGAAGCGCTGGACAAGATACTGGCCGGATCAGGCCTGACCTATCATTTCACCAACGCAACGACAGTGACGATTTCCAACCCGGCCGCTGCAGCTGCAGGAGCGGCGGCGGCCAATGGAGCAACGACGCTCGCTCCCATCGTGGTGCAGGCGGCCAAGCAGAATGGTTTCGTCTCGAGCGACGGCAATGTCGCGTCGAAGTCGGGCATCCCGTTGCTGGAAACGCCGCAATCCGTGCAGGTCGTCACCAAAGCTCAGCTCGAGGTTCAAAAGCCGCAGACCGTCCGCCAGGCCATTGCCTATTCGGCCGGCGTGACCACGCCTGACAGCCCTGACAACCGGCTGGACAATTTTCTGGTTCGCGGATTCCAGATCGACCAATATTATAATGGCCTGAAGCTCCAGCAGGGAACCTGGGCCGTGCCGAAGGTCGATCCCTTCTTCCTCGACAGCATCGAAGTCCTGCAGGGTCCGGCCTCGGTTCTCTACGGCCAGGGATCGCCCGGCGGTCTTCTCAACATGGTCGGCAAGAAGCCGACGGATGAACCGCTGCATGAGATCCAGTTTCAGACCGGCAGCTACAACCGCGCCCAGGCAGCCTTCGATTTCAGCGGACCAGTGAACGACGATGGCACATTGCTCTATCGCCTGACCGGATTGGGCCGCACGACCGGCACCCAGGTCGAGAACCAGCGCGAAGAGCGCGTCGAGATTGCCCCATCCGTGACGATCAAGCCGGACGAAGATACCAAGCTGACCATCCTCGGAGATTACCTCAACGACCCGAGGGGCGGATTCTGGAGCCGTCTGCCGGGAACCGGAACCATATTGCCCACCAGCCGTGGCACCTATTTCCCGACCGATCTCTTCACGGGCGACAAGGATTTCGATCACATGCGGCGCCAGCAGCAAAGCATCGGATACGAATTCGAGCACCGCTTCAACGATATCTGGACCATACGGCAGAATGTGCGCTTCCAGCACATGAGCGTCGACTATGCCGAATTGCAGGCCGCCGCTCTAGCCGCCGATGGCCATACATTGAGCCGATCGGCCTATACGGCGCAGGAACAGCTCAACACGCTTGCGATCGATAACCAGGCCGAAGCGGACTTCGATACCGGGCCCGTCGCGCACAAGGCCATTCTGGGATTGGACTACCAGTATAAGAACTGGAACAATCTCACCCATTATGGCGCAGGCCCGTCGCTCGATCTCGACAATCCCGACTATACGCAGGCCGTGAAGCTTCCCCCCATTTTCCAGAATGCCAGCCAGAGACAGCAGCAGTTCGGCATCTATGCGCAGGACCAGCTCAAGCTTGATAATTGGGCGCTGCTATTGTCCGCTCGCCAGGATTGGGCTTCGACCGACAGCGACAACTACCTGAAAAACGCGACCACCGATCAGAACGACCACGCCTTCACATGGCGCGCCGGCCTGACCTACCTCTTCGACAATGGCTTAGCGCCCTATGCGAGCTACGCAACCTCCTTCAACCCCACGCTCGGCGTCAACGCCTCCGGCGACCCCTTCAAGCCGACCACCGGCGATCAATATGAGGTCGGCTTCAAATACCAGCCGACGGGCTATGACAGCTTCATCACCGCGTCGCTCTACGACTTGAAGCAACAGAACTTCCTGACCAGCACCCTGACGACACCCGTGGTCCAGACACAGGTCGGAGAGGTCAGAAGCCGGGGCGGTCAGATCTCCGGCGTTGCCAGCATCAATGACGAGCTCAATCTGACAGCCTCCTACGCCTATCTCAGCAACGAAATCCTGAAGGCGAGCGACGGCACGGCGGGCAACCGCATCGCCAATCTGCCTGCCAACACCGCATCGCTATGGGCCGACTACAAGTTCCAGGATGGAACGGCCGACGGACTGGGCCTCGGCTTCGGCGTCCGCTACATCGGCAGCCGCTACGTCACCAATGCCAACACGGTGAAGATACCCGACCATGTGGTATTCGATGCGGCGGTGAACTACGATCTCGGAAAGCTCTCAAACGAGATGCGCGGAGCGACATTTGCCTTGAACGTATCGAACCTGTTCGACAAGCACTTCATCAGCGATTGCACCGCGGCTGGTTGCGTGTACGGCATGCGCCGCACCGTCTTCGCCACGCTCGGGTACAAATGGTGACGAGAATAGCAAAGGGCTCCATGGCCGGCATCGGGCGACGCGCGGTGCTGGCAGGTCTCGTAGCCACATGGGCGGGCGGCATATCCCTGCGGGCGGCCGGGCTGCCCGACGCTCCAGCGGCAGACGCTCCACGCATCGCCGCCTTGGACTGGGGCATTGCCGCGACGCTTATGGCTCTGGGTGTCGTGCCGGTCGGCGTGCCCGCACCACGCTGGTGTGACCGCTACGTCGTCGACCCGGTGCTGCCGGCTTCCGTCGTCGATGTCGGGCTGTTGTTTACGCCGAATTTCGAGGTGCTGCTGGCGCTTGCTCCCAGCCTGATCGTCACCACGCCAACCTTGCAGCAGGCAGCGCCGATGCTTCAGCGCATCGCACCCGTCTATGGCGACCTGTTGTTCCAGCCGGCACCCGACGTTCTTGAAATCGCCGAGCGCGGGACACTCGGCCTTGCCGACAGGATCGGCATCCGCGATGCAGGCGAACGCCTCGTTGATTCCACGCGCGTCGAACTGAACATAGCTCGCCAGCGCCTCTCGGGCTATGCCGGAAGGCCCGTGCTGCTGGCAAGTCCGCTTGATAACCGGCATGTCAGCCTGTTCGGCCTCAATAGTCTCTATGGTGGCGTGCTGCGGCATATCGGCCTGCCGCTCGCTGAGCCGAATATATCGGGTGAATTCATGATCGTCGGGCTTGAGAAGCTCGGAGCCTATAACGACGCCACGATGGTGCTGATCGATAGCCCGCTTGCTCCGGGTATGGGGAGCCGGCTGACGGAAAATCGTCTATGGCGAACGTTCCCCTTTGTCCGCGAGGGGCGATTGCGTGCGATACCCACCGTGCTGGGCTCCGGCGGATTGCCATCCGCATCTCGTTTCGCGCGTCTGCTCGCCGCCGCGTTGAGCGACAATGGCAAGGAAACGCCGTGATGCTGGCACAAGACAAGTTTCGTCCAAGTCCGGCCGCGATCATCCTATGCCTGTTTCTGGCCGCTCTGGTTTCCGCTGCAATGCGGCTCTCGGACTTGCTGCCTATGCACGATTGGTGGCAGGTAGCCTCCAATCCCGATCTCAATTCCTACGTGCAGGTTCTCGTTCACGACAGCGTCCTGCCTCGCTTCCTCATCGCGCTGGTCGCCGGGGGTGCGTTGGGACTTTCGGGCACGATCTTCCAGCAGGTGCTGCGCACGCCGCTTGCCGATCCATCGACGCTCGGCGTTTCGGCCGGTGCCTATCTTGCGCTGGCGCTTGCAACCCTTTGGTTTCCCGCCTTGGCATTGTCGGTGCGCGAGCTGATTGCTCTCGCCGGCGGGCTGGTGGCTTTCGCGCTCGTTTTCCTGATCGCATGGCCCCATCGTCTTTCGCCGGTGGCGCTGATCCTCGCCGGTCTCGTTGTCACTTTCGTATGCGGGGCGGTCTCGGCCGCCGTCAGTCTGTCCTACAGTCTGGGCATGACCGGGCTGTTCGTCTGGACGAGCGGCTCGCTCACGCAGAATGATTGGTCGGCGGTTTCGCGCTTGTTTCCCTGCACGCTGTTCGGTTGCGTCGCTGCTGCGTTTCTGACGCGGCCGCTCGAATTGCTGTCGCTCAACGACGAAGGCGCGAGATCACTTGGCCTGCCGCTCTTTTACGTGCGCCTGCTGGCAATCGTCCTCGCCGTCCTGCTCGCCGCCTTTACCGTCAGCGCCGTCGGCGTCATCGGCTTTGTCGGGTTTGCCGCGCCGTTTATCGCGCGCGCGGCGGGCGCTCGCAGATTGCCGCACCGCATGGTCGCCAGCGTCGCGATCGGCGCGATCCTGCTGCTTGCCGCCGACGAGGCGCTCCAGCAAGCCGCGCGTTTCATGCGCGAAATTCCAGCCGGTGCCGCGACTGGCCTTCTCGGCGCGCCCCTTATCGCCATCTTCCTGCGGCGCCTGCCTGTCGTGGAAACACCCACCGCGCCAATCGCCGAGAACCGCAACCATCGCCCCCTTCTCTACCTCGCAATCACTGCAGCCGTGCTGCTTGTGGTGATCTGGGTTTCGCTGTCTCTCGGCCCTTCGCTGGGTGGCTGGAGCTTCGCATCGCCATCACAGATGCAATCGCTATTGATCTGGCGTCTGCCGCGCCTGGCGGCCGCTGCTTCTGCCGGCATTCTCTTCGCGCTCTCGGGAACGATCATCCAGCGCATGACGAGCAATCCGATGGCAAGCCCCGAAGTCATCGGCGTCAGCACGGGCGCCGCCCTCGGCATCCTGCTGCTGGTCCTGCTCGCACCAAGTTTCACGCCGCTATCACAGCTCGCCGCTGCGGCTGCCGGCGCAATCGTCAGCCTGATCGCCGTTCTGCTCATGGGGTATCGCAGCCGTTACAATCCCGACCATGTGCTGCTTTTCGGCATCGCGATCAACACCGCTTTCGCGGCCTTGATTGCGGTCCTGCTCGGTACAGGATTGCCTAGGGTATTCGGGGTCATGCAGTGGATGGCGGGTTCGACCTACAGCACGACCCCGATGCAGGCGACGATCGCAGTCACCGTTGCCGCCATCATATTGCCGATCGCGCCATTCTTTACCCGCTGGCTCGATCTGCTGCCGCTGGGCGCTGCGTCCTCGAAGGCGCTTGGCCTCAGCACATCGGCCAGTCGGGCGGCACTTCTGCTGCTCTCGGCCATTTCCGCTGCAGCGGCGACCCTGCTCATCGGCCCCTTGAGCTTCGTCGGCCTGATGGCGCCGCACATTGCGCGAACGCTCGGCTTCCAGCGCGCGCTTCCGCATATGATTGCCGCCGCTTTGACTGGAGCCGCCATCACCACATGTGCTGATTTCATCGGGCGCGTCGCGCTTTTTCCAAACCAGCTGCCGGTCGGCATCGTCGCAACGCTGATTGGCGGCCCCTATTTTCTCTGGCTGATGCGAAAACAAGTGCGTTAAACTCAAGAATAACTATAGCAATGCGGACGCATATCTTGGTAGGACGTGAGCGTACCATCGAGTGTCCGCCAGCGGGTCGACCGGTGCGAAGAGACGAAGGACTATGAATGATGATGACGAGTGGTTCCGAAGCACGCGCCGTGCCTCCTGTCGACATTTCGGCAATGGGTGGCGAAGATCTTTTCCGGCTCGAAGGGGTCTCCTTTGCAGTCGCCGGCCGGACGTTGCTACAGCCGCTCACCCTGACGCTCGCGCCTCGGCAGATCGTCGGCCTCATCGGCCATAACGGTTCCGGCAAGTCGACGCTGCTGAAACTGCTCGCCCGCCAGCAGCAGCCGGCCGGCGGCATCATCCGCTTCGAGGGCAAGCCGCTGACGGAATGGGGCGATCGCCCCTTCGCCCGCAAGGTCGCCTATTTGCCCCAGGCTACGCCAGCTGCCGCCGGCATGCTGGTACGCGAACTCGTTGCACTCGGACGCTATCCCTGGCATGGCGCGCTTGGCCGTTTCGGCCAGACCGATCGCGACAAGGTCGAGGAAGCCATGAAGCTGACCGACGTCGCCGGCATGGCCGACCGGCTCGTCGACACGCTCTCGGGCGGCGAGCGCCAGCGCGTCTGGCTTGCCATGCTGGTTGCCCAGGACGCCGAATGCCTGCTGCTTGACGAACCGATCTCGGCGCTCGATGTCGCCCATCAGATCGAGGTACTGTCGCTTGTGCAAAGCCTGAGCCACGCGCGGGGCCTCGGCGTGGTGGTCGTGCTGCACGACGTCAACATGGCCGCGCGCTTCTGCGACCACATCATTGCCCTGCATTCGGGCAGGATCATCGCCAACGGACCGCCGGAAGACATCCTCACCACCGAGGCGTTGCGCGCCATCTACGGCGTCGACATGCACATCATCCAGCATCCGGCCTCGGGCCACCCGGTCGCCATCCCGACCTGATTGATCGCTGAGCCAGACGGACAGAACGCATCAGTGAATGTTCTCGCCGATGCGTTCCATAAAATACTCGGTCTTTTGATGATCAGGACGCTGCCCGGTGCAAGATGGGCGCGGCCTTCCACCCCAATTCCGGCGCGATGATCGTCACGAAATCGTGGAGGATCTGCCGGTATTCCTCGTCATGGAATTCGTAAGGCAGCTCCAGCCGGAATTCACTGACATAGGGCAGGATCGGATCGGCATAGAGACGTTCGAGGATCTGTTCGGATGTCCCGACAATGTCCTGCGCAAAAAGCGTGCGGCGTTCCCCCTGTGGAGAAAGTGTGCGTTCGTAGCGGCCGGCGGCATAGTCGGTATAGCGCTTGCGCGTCACCGCATCGGCGCTGTCGAACGGCACAATAACGCGGCCGAGCGCCACCCGTCGCGTCTCGCCGCCGGAGGCACGGTAGGTTTCGAGCTGACGAGATTGCGCCAGGAAGAAATCATTCGTCTCTTCGCCCGTCGTCACGTTGCCGATCAGAAGATTGAAGCCGTTCTTACCTGCCCAGGCGGCCGAACGCAGCGAACCGCCGCCGTACCAGATGCGATCGATCAGCCCCTTCGCATAGGGCTGCAGACGCGGGCGCTGCGGACCGAAGGGCGTCTTGATGACCGTTTGCTGATCGCCGATGTAGGTACCTCGCAGATTGTCGGCAAAGCGCAGCACCCTCTGATGCGAGAAATCATGGCTTTCCCAATCGCCATCGAAGGCAAGCGGGCCAATGAGATCGGCATGCAAGGGGCGACCGGCGCTCAAGCCGATATTCAACCGCCCGCGCGACAGGACATCCACCGTGGCAAGGTCTTCCGCAAGGCGATATGGGCTCTCATAGCCGATCGGAATGACGGCGGTTCCAAGCTCGATATGGCGCGTCCGCTGCGTCGCCGCCGCAAGGAAGGCGCTGGCCGAGGAGATGCCGGGCTCGAGATGCCGCTGGCGCACCCAGGCACTGTCGAAACCCTTGCGTTCGCCATGTTCGAGAAGCTGCAGGGTCTGCTCGAGGCCAGCCAGCGGATCTTCATCCGGATAGTTGCCTGGTGTCAGAAAGCCGATATGGCTGATCGATGGGGCTGGATGGCTCATATCGCTGTCTCCTCAATATTTCGGCAAGCCGGGCGGGTTGGTTTCCGACGCTGGCAAGGCTTCCTCGGCAAGATGCCAGTGATCCAGGATGCGGGCATAGGTACCGTCCTTGATCAGCCCATTGGTGGCAACGGTGAGCGCGTTTGCAAGACCACTCCCCTTGCGCGTGGTAATCGCGACATCGGACCGATCCGGCCAGCCGGCGCTCAGGGTGCCGACGCGTCTGATATTCTTGTCACGGGCGGCGATGTAGACCAGCTGGGCATGTGGCTGCACGATGACGTCGGCGCGGCCGGACTGGAGGGCGAGAAGGCTCGCCGCATCATCGTCGTAATACTGCAGTTCGAGCGGCTTCAGCCCGGCTTTGACATCCTCATCGCTCCATTTCAGCAGGATCCGCTCCTGATTGGTGCCCGCGCCGACGATGAACCTGAGGCCGGCTGCATCCTTGGGCTCCTTGATCGAGGTCACCTTGCTGTCGGTCTTGACGAAGAAGCCGTGCAGGCCCTGGCGATAGGTGGAGAAATCGAACTTCTCCTTGCGCTGCTCGGTGACGCCGACATTGGAAATGACGGCATCGTATTTGCCCGAAGTCAGCCCGAGCGGCCAGTCAATCCAGGCGACAGGAACGAGTTCCAGCTTCAGGCCGAGCGCATCGGCAACGGCATAGGCATAGTCCGGATCGGCGCCGACCACGGTCCTGGCGTCGGTCGCGTAGGTCGCAAGCGGCGGTCCGCCTGGCGCGACCGCGACGGTGAATGTGCCCGGCGTCACAAACTTGAAATCCTTGGGGATCGCAGCGACCGCAGCATCATTCTTTGCCGCGTGAACACGACCGGGCTGCTCCGGACTGAGATCGAAATTGTCAGCCGCCTTTGCCGGGCCGAGGCCAATCAAGACGGCCGCAGTCACAGCGGCAAGCATGGTTCTAAAGTTGGGAAGGATCGTCACGAGCACTGTATCTCCATGGCAGAAATGGGAGCGGACCGGCGCGGGCCCCACCGGCACCGGTCCGCTCGACCAACTTTACGAACCGCTTTTCGGCAGGCCCGCAGGGTTGGTCTTGGATTGATCGACCGCTTCGGCGCTCAGGCTCCAGTGCTTCAGCACTTCGCCATATTTGCCGTCCTTGATCCGATCATTGATGGCGAGCGTCAGAGCATCGGCGAGGCCGGCGCCCTTTTTCGTCGTGACGGCGATTTCAGCCGTAAGCGGCCAACCGCCCGAGACGGTGCCGACAAGCTTCCTAGTGCCGTTGATGGCCGCCTTATAGGCCTGCGTCGCATTCGGATTGAACTCGACATCGGCGCGACCCGATTGCAAGGCGAGATCGGCGGCGGCGCGGTCGTCATAGTACTGTATGTCGATCGGCTTGAGGCCGGCGGCTACATTCTGGCGATCCCATTCGAGAATGATCTTCTCCTGGTTGGTGCCGGCTCCGGTGATCACCTTCAGACCCGCGACATCCTTGGGCTCCTTGATCTCGGTGATCTTGCTGTCGGCCTTCACGTAGAAGCCGAGCACATCACGACGATAGGTGGAGAAGTCGAATTTCAGCTTGCGCTCTTCAGTCACCGTTACGTTGGAGATGACGGCATCATATTTGCCCGAGGAGACGCCGAGCGGCCAGTCTTCCCAGGCAACCGGCACCAGCTCGAGCTGAAGACCAAGGGAATCGGCGAGCAGCTGTGCTATATCCGGATCGGCGCCGACAACGGTCTTTGCATCCGTGGCGTAAGTAGCGATCGGCGGATCCCAGGCGTTGATAGCCACCGTGAATTTGCCGGGATTGACGAACTTGAAGCCGGGTGCGATCGCCTTGATCGCCGCGTCATCCTTCTCCGCCCTCACGCGATTGGACGTATCCGGGCTCAGATTGAATTTCTCGGCCGCATTGGCGACCGCGCCGCTCATCACCACAGCGGCGACGACCCCTGCCAGCATGTACTTCGCTCTATTAAAGAATGTCATTTCCCTTCTCCAATTCATCCTAAGGTTGTTATTGTTGTCGTTGTCTTCCGAGTGCCCGTCACGGCCCGGCATTTTTCACCAGCTTGTGTCTGCTAGAGAACCTTGGCGAGGAATTCGCGCGTGCGCGGATGCCTTGCATCGTTGATGATCTGTGTCGGCGATCCCGCTTCGATAATATGGCCGCCTTCCATGAAGACGACGGTATCGGCAACCTCTCGGGCAAAGCCGATCTCGTGGGTGACGATGACCAACGTCGTCCCGGTGCGGGCAAGCTCCTTGATCACATCGAGCACTTCGCCGACGAGTTCCGGATCGAGCGCCGAGGTCGGCTCGTCGAACAGCAGCACCTTTGGCCGCAATGCCAAAGCCCGGGCGATGGCAACGCGCTGCTGCTGGCCGCCGGAAAGCTGGCGGGGATAGGCGTCGATCTTGTCGCTGAGGCCGACACGCGCCAGCAATTCCTGCGCGTAGGCCACAGCCTCGTCGCGGCTCAGGCCGCGCACCTGTATCGGCGCTTCGATGAGGTTTTCCAGAACGGTCAGATGCGGGAAGAGATTGAAGCTCTGGAAGACCATGCCGATATCGGTCCGGCGCTTCAGGATGTCCTTCTCCTTCAGCTCGTAGAGCACCTCGCCCTTTTGGGTATATCCGACAAGCTCGCCGTCCACGGAGATGAAGCCGCTATCGACGCGTTCCAGATGGTTGATGGAGCGCAGCAGCGTCGACTTTCCTGAGCCCGACGGGCCGATAATGGCGGTCACGCTGCCGGCCGGCAGGCTGAGCTCGATATCATCGAGCACTTTCAACGTACCAAAGCTCTTCGATATGCCGTGAATACGCACTGCGCCGCCCTTGGCGCGAAGACCCGTCACGCTGCGAAAAGCAGCGAGCCTTCCATTGTCCACAACAGCGCTCGTGGCAACAATAGGCAGCGGGCGACGGAAGCGTTGGAAGAAGGCCTGGAAGGGCAAAGGGGTGGGATTGCGCAGCGCCCCGCGGGAAAAATAGCGCTCGATATAGTGCTGGGCGATCGACAGAACCGTCATGATGACGAGATACCAGACCGTCGCCACCATCAGTAGCGGAATGACTTCCAGATTGCGGCGATAGATCACCTGCACGGTGTAGAAAAGCTCCGGCAGGGCCAGCACTTAGACCATCGACGTGCTCTTGGCGAGACCGATAATCTCGTTGAAGCCCGTGGGAAGAATGGAGCGCATGGCCTGCGGCAGGACGATGCGAAATGCCTGGCGGCGTCGCGACAGGCCGAGCGCGGCGGCCGCTTCCAGCTGCCCCTGGTCGACCGACAGGATGCCACCGCGCACGATTTCGGCGAAGAAGGCCGATTGGTTCAGCGTCAACCCGAGAAAGGCCGCCGCAAACGGCGTCAGAAGCTGCGTTGTCGGATAGTCGAACAACACCTTGTCGGTGAAGGGCACGCCGATGGTGATCGTCTCATAGAGATAGCCGAGATTGTTAAGCACAAGCAGCAGCACGATCATCGGGATCGAGCGCAGCAGCCAGATATAGCCCCAGGAAAGACTGGAGAGCAGCGGCGATTTCGAGACGCGCGCCAGAGCCAGCGCCGTGCCGAGGATGGAGCCGGAGACGGCAGCAAGTGCCGTCAGAAGCAGTGTCCTGCCGAGGCCCACGAGCACCGGCTCGGCAAAGAACCACTGGGCAAAGACGCCCCAGCCCCATCGGGGATTGGTGAAGGTGGAATAGAGGACGGCTGCAAGAACGAAGGCGGCGAATATCGTACCCGCCGTGCGCCAGGGATGGCGCGCCGGCACGATGCGATAGCGCGCATAATCGGTCTTAGTCTCGTTGCTTCCGGCAGCAGGATCGATACCGGCGAAATCCGTTGTCAGTGCCATGATGCTTGCCCCTTATGATTATTGTTGCTTCGATCCGCCGTCAGCGTCCCGCCGCGGCCAGTCGCGGCGGTGAGCCGGAGGTCTCGACGGAATAGGACGGAGCCAGATGGCTGACGTCCTTCTCGAAAGGCAGGCTCTTGTAGATTTCAGGATCGACCGTCGTGTCGAAGAGAGCGGTGTAGCCATTGGTCAGATAAAGACCGACTGCCTCGGGTTGGCGAAAGCCCGTCGTCAGATAGATGCGCTCATAGCCTTGCCTGGCGGCCTGTAGTTCCAGCTCGAGCAGGAGCTTGCGTGCCAGCCCCTGACGCCGCAGATCATGCCGCGTCCAGATGCGCTTGAACTCGGCGGTCCGCTCGTCATAGCGCTTGAACGCGCCGCCGCCGATCGTCTCTCCATCACGCAGGAGAAGCAGGAAATTGCCGTTCGGCGGCGCGAAAGCCTCGGGCGGATAGCGGTTCAGTTCCGCCGCCGCACCTTCGGCGTTGAAATAGGTGCCGTAGCGGCTGTCATATTCGAAAATCAATTCGTCGATCAGCGGCTTGGCGCGCGGGTCGAGCGTGGTCGTATAGAGAAACGTGTCGCTCATGTCGTTCGTCACCTGTTGTCATCCGCAAGGAAGGTTTCGGCGAGCCGCACCCAGTAGCGGGCGGCGGGCGCGATGATGGCGTCGTTGAAATTGTAGTGGGCACTGTGCAGCGGAGCACTGTCGCCATTGCCGACGAAGAGGTAGCTACCGGGCTTGGCTTCGAGCAGGTAGGCAAAGTCCTCGCTAGCCGTGCGCGGCCGGAAATCCGCCTCGACAGCCGCCGGGCCAAGCGCTTGCACCGCGACGCTGCGGGCAAAGGCTGTCTCGTCTGCATGGTTGACCAAAGCTGGAAAGCCCAAGCGATAATTGACCTCAGCCACGGCGCCGAAGCTTTCTGCCTGAGCGCGGGCAAGCGCCGGAATGCGCTCCTGAAGCGTCCCGCGCACTCGTTCGCTGAAAGCGCGCATGGTGAGCTTCATCTCGACGCTTTCCGGAATGACGTTCGATGCGGAGCCAGCATGAATAGAGCCCACCGTCGCCACGGCCATGTCCTGCGGATCGATATTGCGCGAGACCACGCTTTGTAGAGCGGTGATGAAGGAAGCCGACGCCAGCACGGGGTCGACGGCCCGATGTGGCTCGGCACCATGACCGCCCTTGCCGACGATCTTGATCACCGCCTGATCGACCGAGGCCATGGCCGGACCGGCAACAAAGCCGAATTGCCCCTCGGCAACACCGGGCCAATTGTGCAGGCCGAAGACGGCATCGACCGGAAAGCGATCGAAAAGCCCCTCGGACAGCATCTTGCGGGCGCCCGCACCGATCTCTTCGGCCGGCTGGAAGATCAGCCGCAGCGTGCCGCTGAACTGGCTGCTCTCGGCGAGATAGCGAGCGGCGGCGAGCAGGATCGAGGTGTGCCCGTCATGGCCGCAGGCATGCATGACGCCGGGATTGCTGCTGGCATAGTCAATCCCGGTCGCCTCGTCGATCGGCAAGGCGTCCATGTCGGCACGGATGCCGAGGCTGCGCTGCCCATCGCCCCGCTTCAGGGTCGCGACAACGCCAGTTCCGGCAATACCGGTCTCGACTTCATAGCCCCAGTCAGTCAGGAGCGATGCCACCCGCTTGGAGGTCCGGTGTTCCTGAAATGCCAGCTCGGGATATTGATGAAAATCGTGCCGCAGCGCGATGATCTCGTCGAGATAGGCGACGATCCCCTTCTCGACGGGATCATTGAGCGAAGCAGTATTGACGATGGCGTTCATGGGGATCGGTCCGGGCTCAGGCGCCAACGGCCTTTGCGGGTTCGATATGATCGGACTGCGCCGCGTGACGGCTCTCGCGGAACGGCAGGCCGAGATGGTCGCGCAGCGTCTCGCCCTTCAGTTCCGGATCGAAATAGCCGCGGCTCGTCAGGATCGGCAGTACATATTTGGCGAAGTCGTCAAAGCCTTCCCCGATGACCGGGAAACCGAGGACGAAACCGTCGGCACCTTCCTGATCGATCCAGCGGATGATCTCATCGGCGATATGGTCGGCAGTCCCGATGAAGGTGGTGCGCGGCGTCGCGGCGTCGAGCGCCACTTCGCGAAGGGTCAGCCCCTTTTCCCGCGCAGTCTTCTTGATGCGGTCGGTCGTGGCGCGGAAGTTGTTGCGGCCGATATCGCCGAGATCCGGGAAAGGCTCGTCCAGCGGATAGGCGCTGAAATCATGATGGTCGAAGAAGCGGCCGAGATAGGCCAGCGCCTCTTCTACCGTGACGAGGTTGCGGATTGCCTGGTACTTGGCCTCCGCCTCCTCCTGCGTTGCGCCGACGATCGGGCCGATGCCGGGGAAAATGCCGACCTCGGCAGCACTACGGCCATGGGCGATCGCACTCTGCTTGACCTGTTTGTAGAAGACCTTGGCATCCTCAAGCGGGCCGCCATTGGTAAAGACGGCATCGGCATGCTTGCCGGCAAGCCTGATACCGGAATCGGACGCACCGGCCTGGAAGACCACGGGCTGCCCCTGCTTGGATCGGCCGATATTCAACGGTCCTTCGATCCGGAAGAAGCGACCCTTGTGGTTCAAACGGTGAAGCTTGGCCTTGTCGGCATAAACTCCCGTTTCGCGGTCGCGAGGGAAGGCATCGTCATCCCAGGAGTCCCACAGGCCCTTCGCCGCATCGAGATATTCATCGGCGATCTCGTAGCGCAGCTCATGCTCGGGATGCTCGCGGCTGTAGTTGCGGCCCGAGCCTTCGAGCGGTGAGGTCACGGCATTCCAGCCGGCACGGCCGCCGCTGATCAGATCGAGCGAGGCGAACTGGCGGGCGATGGTGAAGGGATCGCTGTAAGAGGTGGAGACCGTGCCGACCAGACCGAGCTTCGTCGTAAAGGCGGCCAGCGCGGACAGGATCGTCAGCGGCTCGAAGCGGTTGAGGAAATGCGGGATCGACTGTTCGTTGATGTAGAGCCCGTCGGCGACGAAGGCGAAGGCGATGCCGGCTTCTTCCGCCTTGCGCGCCGTCTTGACGAAGAAGTTGAGATTGGTGCTGGCATCAGCCGGGACGCTCGGATGCTTCCAGGCATTCATGTGGCCGCCCGGGCCTTGCAGCATGATACCGAAAGTGACGTGTTTTTGAGCCATGATTGGTCCTCCTGGGACAGGCTGTTCAGGCAACGAGGGAAAGCCGCTCTTTGGCGAGCAGTTCAATTGAAGTGAGCCGTTCGGCGGAAGTCAGCGCCGGCGCATCGAGCACGAATTCCTCAACGCCATAGCGGCGGTGGAGCGCATCGAGTTCGTCACGGATCTGTGCCGCCGTGCCGTGCAGCACGCTCGGCACCTTCTCTTCTGTGCGATAATCCGTGACGCCGGCCTGACGAGCGAATTCAGCCGCCTGCTCCAGGCTGCCGACATTGACGCTCTGCCCGTTGGGCAGGAAAAGCTTGACGATGCGAAGCTGGCCGACACGCTCGCGGGCATGAGCCTCGCTTTCAGCGGCAAAGGCTGCGAGCGCCAGGATCGGAACCTTGCCACCCGTCGCACGCCCGTATGCCTCGAAAGTTTTTCTCAGATTTTCGGGATCGCCGTTCAGATGGCCCGCGAAAACCAACGTCCAGCCCTTCTCCGCCGCAAGCTCGGCGCTTTCGACACTGGCACCAAGCAGGAAGCGCTCCGCTGCGCGGGGCGGAAACGGTGTCGCCAGGGCGCTGTCGGATTGTGAGTCGGCGGCGAGATAACGGTTCAGATCGGACAGCTGCTCGGCAAAGCTTGGCTTCTTCTCCGGATCGATGCCGATCTGCAATGCGCGTGTTGAGAGTGGAAAGCCACCGGGCGCCTTGCCGACACCAAGATCGATGCGGCCGGGCGCGAGCGACGCCAGAAGATTGAAGGCCTCGGCGACCTTATAGGCGCTGTAGTGTTGCAGCATGACGCCGCCGGAGCCGATGCGGATCTTCGAGGTTCTGGCGAGAAGATAGGCGATCAGGACTTCAGGCGCCGAACTCGCGAGGTTTGCCATGTTGTGATGCTCGGCAACCCAGAAGCGATGATAACCGAGCTCTTCGGCTCTGACGGCCAATCGCGTCGTGGCGCTGAGCGCGTCGGTAGCGCCAAGGCCCTGCTCGATCGGGCTCTTGTCGAGAAGGCTGAGAAGATAGGACATGCCGTTTCATTTCATCCATATTTGCAACCAATGCCGACCACTGGCGCTATAATCTATAAAAAGCATAGATTTTAAGGAATTTAAGAAACAGCTTTCTTTTTCTTCACGCAGATGCGGAAAAAATCGGCAGTCGACTACATCGTGAAATATTCGACATGCTTCAATATCAGCCAGACTGATGAAACATCTTAAAGGATCTGGCGAAACACCACCTCCGGCGATCTTGTCGAAAAGAACGGCCAGTTCCTCCGCCGATGCGGGACCTGATCGCCGGACGGTGTGCGAAAGACACGAACAACTACGCGTTCATCGCCGACAGCCAGAACCTAAGCTCGGGCGATTTCTCCTCCTCGCCATCAATGTATCGCTTCTGCCACGAAGGGTCGGATACGAGCGGTTTTCCGAAAATTTCCGGATTCTTTCGCAGCCAGTATCGCCATGCATAGTGGTCATAGAGATCGAGAACATGGCAGGCATAAGCCTGCGCGAGATCCTTGTTTCCGCGAACTATGACGAAGTTCTCATCGTTGTTGTGGGAGGCGCGATAGCCGAGATTATGCGAGCCGGTGATCACCGTGCAATCCTTGCTGAAAGGATCGATGACGACGATTTTGTTGTGGATGATCGCATGGCCATAGATGTACATCTCGGCCTCCCAGGCTCCGAAGACGTCGTTCTTGCTGATCGCACCCGCCGGGATCGACCTGTAGTCCGGTTCCTGCTTTTCCGCTTCGCCTTTCTTCTTCGGTTTGCCTGGCTCGCCGATCACCGAGACGTGCATTCCCCCTTCGTCCGGCTCCTGCTTCTTCTGCTTCTTGAGAGCCTCTGCAAAGTTCGACGCACGCTGCGTGCTCGTCAGAGCTCCTCTAACGAAAAGACTGGGATTGTTCGCGAGCGCCCTTCCCGCTGCATCAAGGATCGAATTGTTTCCCGGATCGAATGCCAGGAAGAGCACAGCGTGTTTTGCGCCCTCCATCAGTTTGAAGACATATTCCATGTCCTCCGGATGCTCCTTGGGCGGGCTTTTCAGGAGATCTACGGTGCTGGGCGCAAACAGGACTTGGATGCTCACATCATCATCGAGTTTTATTGGGTCTGCGATGGACTTTTCGTTTTCCTCGCGGGCGAACTGCCTGAGGGCCTCCGCCTGAAGCTCGTCCTGGTCGCCACCAGACTGATCGACGTCGCTGTTCAGCTTGTCCCAATAGTTCATGTAGTGCCGCGCCACCGCTGGGGACTCGATGACGAGCGAGTTGTTCGTCTGCGTACAAAGACCGCTGCTGGTCCAGTTGGTCGAACCCGTCATGACAGCGGTAGGCTTGCCCTTCTCACTCAGGATGAGTGATTTGTTGTGCGGGATGCTGCCACTCTTGAGAATGCGGTCTATGACGTTGACACCCGCCTTCTTCAGATTTTCCCTGTTCTCCGCATCACCATCCTCGATCTCCGGATGATCCTCTGTTTTGGATATGCGGGCGTTACCCAGGATGACCGTCCTGCTTTTTGGATTGCCATGGTCGGCGGCCTGCAGACGGCGCTCCAGCCCGTCTGGATCGTCGAGCTCGTACAGAGCGGCATGGATCTCTCCGCCATCCTTATCCGCACGATCGAGCAACGAAGTGACACCTTCGAAAAGCTGACCCATGAGGCGCTGACGGATCGGGTCTTTCGGGTTCACGATATGCGGCCTAAGGGCGTTGGCGCTAGGTTTGTGATTCAGGGCCTTGCTAAGGGCCTGCGTGGCGACAATGCCGCGGTTGAAATATGCGTTGAAGAACGGTCCGCGCTTCTCGGTCAACGTGATCTTGTTGCTAAGCAACGGTGCGACGCCGATGAGCGGCTCCAGCTTCTTTCCCGCAGTCCCCCCATGGGAACGATGCGATATTGATACGTGCCTCCGCGTTTCGCGAAGAGATCCTTCCACCAGAACTTCTGGATGGGAGCGTCCTCGGTGGTGAGGGGCACGTTCTCATCCTGGCCCTGGAATCTGGCGACAGCCGGAAGCGCCCGCTCGTTGCCTTCGTCATCGATCTGAAAGACCGCAAACCCAAGGCATCCATCGAGATTCTTGTCGTACGTCCAAGCCACAAGTGCGATGTCGTTGTTGGAAAATGCGATTGCAGGCATGCGTCCCTCCTTTGACAACCTATAGAAGCACACGAAACAGATACATTGCGGATGACGGCATTTTTAAATTTCACCAGAGATGGTGAGATGTATTTGGATTGTTGAGAGTAAATGCCAAATAATTCAGCGATATGAAGGCATTGAAATTTTTCTTCAGGTTCCGGAAGCAATATCCTGGAATTCTATTCCACCCCTTGACAGTATATATTTACAATTTATTCTTGCATCTGTCATTCGGCTTTTATCGCAATTCCGTATTCGGTTCTCGATTTTTGTGAGAGCTCGTCAGACTGTAAATGCAGCTCCTGAACTTGGTGTCCTATGCCAAAACGACTGAGTGTCTTCTTGCTTGCTATCCTGATGTCGAGCTGCATCACGGTCGTTTCGGATATCTCCTCAGCCGCAATCACGGATGATTTCTCGGACAAGACTCCCGGGAAGCAGTGGTTCGTCTGCAAGCGCCCCGAAAACAGATTTTCCTTCGGCGACACGAGCGGCGGTCGTACGGCAATGACTTCGGTCGTAAGCCCCTTGCCGAGGATCGAGGCCCTTCACGAGAAGCACACCGGCTGCATCGATGAGGATACGAAGGACTACAAGGCGGACGGTGATGAACGCTCCGAATTGTGGGAAGCCAGCGACACCTGGATGAAGCTCGGCAGCGATGTCTGGTATCGCTTCGACATGTTCGTCGACAACAGCATCACGCCGACAACTGGCCGCTTTGTGATCGGGCAGTGGAAGGAAGAAGGATCCGCGCGGAACTCGCCCTTGTTGGCACAACGGTTCAACGGCCGGAATTTTTCAGTGACGGTCGAACAGGACAACTTGGCGTCGGGTCATAGCGAGGAAGACAATCTCTGCCGGGTGCTCATCGCGGATCAAGGCTCCCTCGCCTCGAAGCCGGCGGGCTGGCCCCATGGCGACAAGGACCCACCACCCCCCAAGAACATCGCAACACTGATGTCGCATGCTGTCACTGACGGGCCGGTAGTCGCCACCGACAAAGGGTGCGCGGTCGGAATTGTACCTGAGCAATACGGCCGCCTTCCAGATCCCTTCGGCAAGTGGACCACAATGGTCTACCACCTAAAACTCACGCCTGATGGCTCGGCACTCATCGAAATTTGGGCAGACGGCGTCCGCATTGGAAGGACGAGCGGCCGAATGGGTTTCAAGAAGAATGCCCCGCACATGCGCCAATATTTCAAATTCGGATCATATCGGGATCCCGCTCCATTCGACACCACGACAAAGCTGGCGAATTTCTACCGAGGCAGTAAACGAAGCGAAGTTGATCCCGACGGCAAGCTCACGCCCGACTAGCCGTCACAAAGCAGATACTCGTTCGATTGCTCCGTGGGATCTTTGACGTTCTTGACAGGCCTCCCAATCAGCTCATAGCGGCTCTTCGGACAAAGCAAGTGAATGCCTTACCGAACTAGCTCTATCTTATCCCCCGAGCTTGCTGGCAAACAGCTTCACGCGGAGGACGGCTGCTGACGATCAATGAGAAGACCTGCAAGCGAGGTTGCGTATCGCTTGTTTTCGGCCGCCATGCTTTGGTGCGTCACGGCCCTCGCCGAGCTCGACGAAGGTACATGAAGGTGGTCCTGCCTATCGCATCTTACCGTCAAACCGCGCCCATGAGACGAGCCGCGTCCGAGCCCGGCGGTGCTCCAAACATCCGCTTATAGTCACGGCTGAACTGGGACTGGCTGTCATATCCGACCATGACGCCGGCAATCCCGGCCGTAAGCCGCTCCGAAAGCAGGATGCGCCTCGCCTCCTGCAACCGCACCTGCGTGCGATACTGGAGCGGCGACATCAGTGTAATCGCCTTGAAATGGCGGTGGAACGACGTGACGCTCATGCCCGCAAGATCCGCCAGGTCCTCGATGCTCATCGGCTCCTTGTAATTGGCCTTGATCCAGCTCGTTGCCTTGCTGATTTGCCAAAGATGAGAGCCGGCGAAGGCGAACTGCGCAAGGACTTCGCCAAGTCCGCTTCGAGCGAGACGATAATGGATTTCCTGGGCAATCAACGGTCTGAGAAAATCGATTTCGTCTGGGTGATCGAGCAGGGACAGAAGCCTTGCAAACGGCTCGAGCAATGCGCTCTCCAGCGGTGCGGCGATGACACCCGCCAATGGGCTGGCTGACACCTGACGCGTCGGGAGGCACTGCAGGACCTCGGCCAGCAGCGCGCGATCGAGATCCATTGTGAGCGCCAGATGGGAGCGCCCGTCGTCGGCACTGAACACGCGTGAAGCGACCGGCAGATCGGCAGTGACGAGAAGAAAAGTCGACGGATCGGCGTAGAAGGGCTCCTCGCCGAGGCTGACCGTCTTGCCACCCCGCAGGATGATGCAAACACGCGGATTGTACAGCGCATGGATGGGATGAACGCTCGTGCTCATTTGATAGAGCGTCAGGCCGGGAACGACGGTCGGGTAGCGTGGCACATGGGCGTGGCGCTCGACGACGTCGCACATAGTGTCCAGAAGTTGTTTCATGATGCGCATCCTTTGAAACGAACCTGGCACGACGCCGAAGTCCTGAAAAGTCCCTCCCCACCAACCTTGGCAGGATCGTGCAAAATATTGGCACGATCGCCGTAGTTTAAAGGAGCCAAATGGACCAAATTCTGCGTGTACTGATCAACGGGTTGGCAGGTCAAGAGGTCCGCAGGTGGATGTCTGCATCACCTAACCTTGCATCGACGATCGGCAACATGTTTGAAATAAGAAAGGTATTGCACGATGTCCGAAAAGATTTGGTTCATCACCGGCTGCTCCACAGGACTCGGCCACGAATTGGCCAAGCAGGTCCTCGAGCGTGGCGACCGTGCTGTGCTAACCGCACGGCGGCCCGAAAGCCTTGACGAGCTTGCGAGCAAGCATCCAGGCAGGGCCATCACGCTTCCGCTCGATGTTACGAGCGGGACGGCAATCGAGAAGGCGGTCTCCGACGCCGAAGCTCACTTCGGGCGCATCGACGTGCTCGTCAACAATGCCGGCTATGGCTACTTCTCTGCCATTGAAGAGGGCGAGGATGCCGAAATCCGACGCCAGTTCGAGACAAACGTCTTCGGCCTATATGCGGTCACTAGGCGCGCGTTGGCGGGCATGCGGGCCAGGCGCGCCGGTCACATCATCAATGTGTCGTCTATCGGCGGCCTGATGGCCTTCCCGGCCACTGGCTACTACCATGCCAGCAAGTTTGCCGTTGAGGGCTTCTCGGAATCGCTGTCGCAAGAGGTCGGGCCTCTTGGGATCAAGGTGACCATCGTCGAGCCCGGCGGGTTCCGGACGGATTGGGCCGGCCGGTCAATGATCGAATCCAAGACGATTATCGACGATTATGCCGAAACCGCAGGCGCACGCCGAAAGGCCGCCCATGAATATTCCGGCAAGCAGCGTGGCGACCCCACCCGCGGCGTTGCCGCCATTATCAAGGCCGTCGATTCGGCCGAACCGCCTCTGCGGCTGCTGCTTGGCTCCGACGCCTACCGGCTTGCCGAGTCGCGCCTGGCAGCCCTTCAGAAGAACTTCGAGGCCTGGAAGGACGTCACCCTCAGCACCGACTTTCCCCAGGACTAGGCCAACACTGGGATTGCAAACCATCACGGAGCGACCGGCTTTCGAGGGAGCCGGCCACCCCTGTCACCCCTCGATTTCTACAGGCTCGCGCGGCGCCATTTTTGCTTCCGGAAAGATGCCAACGCTGCAGCCTTGGCCATTTTAGACAAACAATTCCGCTTATAGTCTATAAAAATAGTTTGTTATTTCTATCGCTCTTGCACCCTTCTTCTCTAGGTTCAGACCATAGAACTCAGGAAGCCGCCGGACAACATGATCCGGCCAAAGGGAGAAACATGAACCTCAAGACTCTGATCGCTGCGGCCATCGTCGGTCTCGCCAGCATTTCGACGGCAGCCTCTGCCGCCGACAAGAAAGTCGTCGTCGGCTATCAGACGGACGCGCTGCCATCCTCCGTCGGCATCGCCAACGGCGATTTCGCCAAGGCAACCGGATACGAGATCGATTTCCGCAAGTTCAACTCCGGCGCGGAGATCTTTGCAGCCATCGCCTCTGGCGACGTCCAGATCGGTTATGTCGGCTCAAGTCCGTTTGCGGCCGCCGCATCGCGAGGCCTCGAGGTCAAGGCCTTCTACCTGTCGTCGATCTCGGGCATCGATGAAGCGCTTGTGGTGCGCAACGGCTCGGGCATCAACACGCTTGCTGATCTCAAGGGCAAGAAGCTTGCGGCAGCACCGGTCTCCACCGACCATTACCAGCTACTCGCGCTCATCAAGTCTCTCGGCCTGACGGAAAAGGACGTGCAGGTCTTCGCCATCCCGCAGCCTGAAATCGTCGCCAGCTACAATCGCGGCGATATCGACGGCGGCTTCGTTTGGGATCCGGCGCTGACCGAACTCAAGAAGGGCGGCAAGGTGCTGGTGACTTCCAAGGATGTCGCCGACAAGGGCGCGCCGACCTTTTCCGCCTGGGTCGCGACCTCGAAATTCGCCGCAAGCGACCCGCAGTTCCTGAAGGCTTTCGCTTCGGTGATCAACAAGTACTACGCCTCCTTCGCAGCCGACAAGGCGGCATGGGGACCGGATAGCGACAACACCAAGGCCCTTGCCAAGCTTCTCGGCGGCACCGCGGATCAGCAGGCCGCAGCGCTCAAGAACCTCACCCTCCTGACACCCGACGTTCAGGCCTCGGCTGCCTGGCTCGGCGGTGGTGAGCAGTCCGGCGCCGCGAAGATCCTGAAGGACACCGCGACCTTCCTAAAGGATCAGGGCAAAGTCTCCGAAGTCCTGCCGAGCTATAGCGCCTTCGTCACGCCCGACGCGCTCGTCAGCGCCAGCAACTGATCCCCCAACACCGGGGCAGCCGCCGCTGCTCCGGTGTCGAATTTCCGAGAGACGTCATGCTTCAAGTCGACCATGCCAGTGTATTTTTTGCAGCGCGCGACGGCAGCACCGTTCACGCGCTCGATCGCGTTTCGTTCAACATTCCCGAGCGCGGTATCGTCGTGGCGCTGGGAGCATCGGGCTGCGGCAAGTCCACGCTTCTGAACGCGATCGCCGGCTTCCTGCCGCTTTCCGAGGGAACGATCACGCTCGATGGCCGACCTGTTTCCGGCCCCGGCGCTGACCGCGGTGTCGTCTTCCAGAAGGATTCATTGCTGCCGTGGAAATCCGTCGTCGACAACGTTGCCCTCGGTCTGCAGTTCGCTGGGCTGGGTCGCCGGGAACGGCGGGACCGCGCCCTCGAACTATTGCGGCTGGTGGGCCTGGCCGACTTTGCCGGTTCGATGACCTATGAACTGTCCGGCGGCATGCGCCAGCGCGTCGGCATTGCCCGCGCTCTTGCCACCGATCCCGACATACTGCTGATGGACGAGCCTTTCGGCGCGCTCGACAGCCTGACGCGCGAGCAGATGCAGGAGCTGCTGATCTCAGTCTGGGCGCGAACCAACAAACGCATTTTCTTCATAACCCACTCGATTGAGGAGGCGCTGTTTCTCGGCACCGAGGTGCTGGTCATGTCGCCGCGACCGGGCCGCGTCGTCGCCCGTTTCGAGCTTGATTTCGTGCATCGCTTTGCCGCCAGCGGCGATAGCAAGGCGATCGTCGCCTCTCCCGAATTCACCAATCTGCGGGAAGAAATCCGCACGATCCTCCATAAGGCTGATGATTTCAGGAGCGCGGCATGAGCGACATTACCCAGGCGCGCCCAATCGTCGTCTCCCGCGAGGCCGGACCGAAGCTCGTCGGCATGCCGAGCTTCGGCGTCAGCGGCAAGCCCACCGTTGCCATCAGCGTCGTCACCGCAATCCTCTGTCTTGCGCTGTGGTGGCTGGTCGCCAAGCTCGGTCTGGTATCCCACCTGTTCCTGCCACGGCCTGACGAAGTATTGACGCAGATCGGTGTGGTCTATCGCGATGGCTATGCCGGCGCGTCGCTGTCCGAACACATTCTGGCAAGCGTGCTTCGCATCATCACCGCTGCGACAATCGCGATTGTCATCGGCATTCCCGTCGGGTTGCTGATGGGCCTCAATCGCTGGGCAAAGGGAATTCTCGACACGCCGATCGAATTCTACTGGCCTTTGCCTCCCTTGTCCTACCTGCCATTGATGATCATCTGGCTCGGCATTGGCGAGACCTCGAAAATCACCCTCCTGGTGTTGGCCATGTTCGCGCCGATCTGCCTATCGGCCCAGGCCGGCGTCCGCTCGCTTCCGCTCGAGCGCGTTAACGCCGCCCGTTCGCTCGGAGCGAGCCGCTTGCAGCTCTTCTTCTCCATCGTGCTGCCCTCGGCCTTGCCGGAGATCCTGACCGGCGTCCGCATCGCCTTCGGCATCGGCTGGGGTACGCTGGTCGCTGCCGAACTCATCGCCTCGACACGCGGTATCGGCTTCATGATCATGTCGGCATCGCAGTTCCTCGCAACCGACGTCGTCTTCGTCGGCATTGGAATCATCGCGATCTGCGCCTTCGCCTTTACGGCGGCAATCCGCATTCTCGAGGCCGTTCTCGTGCCATGGAAGGGCAAGCTCTGAACTTGCGATAATCAACGTATCGATCACGCCCGCATTCGGCGGGAATTTCCCATCCAATGCAATACAGGCCCTAGGACATGAGCAGCAGCGAGTTTCTTTGGTATATTCCCAACGACGTCAAATCCGGTCACCGTGGTGATTCCGCCGTCGAAAACCACAACAGCCTGGAGACGCTGACCAGCCACGCCAAGGCCTTGGAGGATCACGGCTGGAAGGGAGCCCTGATCGGCACCGGCTGGGGCCGGCCCGATACATTAACCGTCGCGGCCGCTCTTACCGTCCGCACGACCAGCTTCGAACCACTGATCGCCATTCGTCCCGGCTATTGGCGCCCTGCCCATTTCGCCTCCGCCGCCGCCACTTTGGATCACCTGAGCGGCGGCCGCGTGCGCGTCAATATCGTATCCGGCAAGGACAATCTCTCCGCCTATGGCGACAGCGAGGGCGACCAGGCGCATCGCTACGCCCGCACCAAGGAATTCATGCGTCTTGTCCGCCGGCTTTGGACCGAGGAAAATGTGACCTATGAGGGCGAGCATTTCGGCGTTACCGAATCCACCGTGGCGCCACGGATCAGGCAGAACGGCGAACGCCGGCATCCGAAACTCTATTTCGGTGGCGCCTCGGAGGCAGCCGAGCGCGTTTCCGCCACTGAGGCGGATGTCCAGCTTTTCTGGGGCGAGCCGCTTGACGGCGTAAGGCAGCGGATCGAGCACCTGAAGTCATTGAGCAAGACGCTCGATCGCGATCTTCCGCCGCTGGAATTCGGATTGCGCATTACCACGCTGGTGCGCGATACCACCGAACAGGCATGGGCCGACGCCGAGGCGAAGGTCGCAGAAATGGCGAAGATCAAAGGCGCCGGCTGGAACGACCATCTGCAGTCCATCGCCGTCGGCCAGCGCCGGTTGCTGGATCTGAACGCACGCGGAGACGTGCTTGATGACAATCTCTACACCGCTCCCGGCAAATTCGGTGGCGGCGGTGCCGGTACGACCTGGCTGGTGGGCTCCGCCGAAGATGTCGCCCGCTCGCTCCGTAAATACCGGGATCTGGGCATCACGCATTTCGTCCTTTCGGATACTCCCTACCTCCCCGAGATCAAACGCCAAGGGGACCAACTCCTGCCCCTTCTGCGCGACTGATCGTTTAAGCCGACGATAGCTATACCCACAGAACAACGACACCTCGCGGCTTTCCAAGCCGGGCCTCGTCAATTATGACAGTTTCATGACAATGAATGCATGGAGCTTTGATGCTGGGCTGGTTTCGTAAACTCATGCCGCGCGAGGATCGTTTTTTCGATCTCTTCGCGCAGCACTCGCGCACGATCGTCAGCGCGGCTGAAGCATTGAATGAGCTGCTGGGCGGCAGGGACATCGATGCCAAATGCCGAGAGATCGTCGAACTTGAAAATCAGGCAGATGATATCACCCGCGACGTGCTGCTTGCGGTGCGGCGAAGCTTCATCACGCCATTCGACCGGGGCGATATCAAAGACCTGATCATGTCCATGGATGACGCCATCGACATGATGCATAAGACAGTGAAGACCATACGGCTCTTCGAGCAGAAGGGCTTCGATCCGGGCATGCAGCAGATGGGCGCCGTCATCGTCAAGGCGGCTCATCTGGTCGCCGAGGCAGTGCCGCTACTGGATCGCATTGGCGCCAATGTCACGAAGCTCGGCACTCTCACGGAAGAGATCGTCAAGGTGGAAGGCCAGGCAGACGCCTTGCACGAACAGGGTCTGAAGGACCTGTTTCGCAATTACGGTGCCTCCAATGCCATGGCCTATATCATCGGCAGCGAGATATATGGCGAGTTGGAGAAAGTCGTCGACCGCTTCGAGGACGTCGCCAACGAGATCAACGGCATCGTGCTCGAGAGCGTCTGATGGAGGCCTCGCTCGCCTTTCCGCTGCTGGTGGGGATCATCGCCACCGCCTTGTTTTTCGATTTTCTGAACGGCCTTCACGATGCGGCGAATTCCATCGCCACCATCGTATCGACCCGTGTCCTGAGGCCACAATATGCGGTGCTATGGGCCGCATTCTTCAACTTCATCGCCTTCCTGTTCTTCGGGCTGCATGTGGCGGAGACGCTTGGCACGGGCATCATCGATCCGAGTATCGTCGACCCCTCCGTCATCTTCGCAGCGCTCCTCGGAGCGATTGTCTGGAACATCGTCACTTGGATATTTGGCATACCCTCCAGCTCGTCGCATGCGCTGGTCGGCGGGCTGATTGGCGCTGGTCTCGCCAAGGTTGGCGTCAGCTCTATCGTCTGGCTCGGCGTCTTCAAGACCGCCGGCGCGATCGTCATGTCGCCATTGATCGGATTTGTGCTGGCGCTGTTTCTGGTCCTCATCGTGACATGGCTGTTCGTCCGCCAGACACCCTTCGCCGTCGATAGAACATTCCGCATATTGCAGTTCTTTTCGGCGTCGCTCTATTCGTTGGGGCATGGCGGCAACGACGCGCAGAAGACTATGGGTATTATCGCAATTCTCTTGTATTCACAGGGATATAGCGGCGGCTCCTTCCATGTTCCGTTATGGGTGGTGCTTTCCTGTCAGACAGCCATGGCCCTCGGCACGCTGTTTGGCGGCTGGCGCATTGTTCACACGATGGGCTCGAAAATCACCCGCCTCAATCCGATGCAGGGCTTTTGCGCCGAGACGGGCGGCGCGCTGACGCTGTTTGCGGCCACATGGCTCGGCATTCCGGTTTCCACCACGCATACGATCACCGGCGCCATCATCGGTGTCGGCGCGGCGCGGCGCGTATCGGCTGTGCGCTGGGGTCTCGCCGGCAATATCGTCATTGCCTGGGTCATCACCCTGCCGGCCGCCGCCATTATCTCGGCGCTCTCCTACTGGGGCATGCAGATTTTCAGGTAATCAGCGAGCATGGCTTTCTAAACATCTGTAATAAAATAAGAAAGATCGCGGCCAACATGGCCGCGATCTCCCGACTTTAAGCCTGCCGATTGTTCAGCGAGCGCATTGCCCGAGCGAGATCAAAACTCTTCCCATGAGGATGCGGCGGCAGCCGATGCGCCGGAGCCTCCAAAGGCACCGGCAATCCTCGCCCGCAACGAACGGGCGGGCGAAGCGGCAGGGCTTGATTGCTGCGTGGCAGCCGCCGGCCGGGCCTGGCTGCTTCGGCCAGCCTGCAGGGTGAATTGCCCGAGGAGGTCGTTCAAGGCCGATACCTCCTTGGCCAGACTATAGCTTGCAGCTGTGGACTCCTCGACCATAGCAGCATTCTGCTGGGTTCCCTGATCGATGGTGTTGACGGCCATGTTGATCTCCTGCAGTCCGGTCGCCTGTTCGCGGGCGGCTTCGACGATCGCGCGGACGTTGCCGTCGATTTCCTCGACCTCCTTGACGATCTGCTGGAGCGACTGCCCGGTTCTGGTGACGAGATCGACACCGCTGTTGACCTGCTGACCCGATGTCGAGATGAGCGCCTTGATCTCCTTGGCCGCCTTGGCGGAGCGCTGCGCCAGTTCCCGCACTTCCTGGGCGACCACGGCAAAGCCCTTGCCGGCCTCTCCCGCGCGCGCCGCCTCTACCCCTGCATTGAGCGCAAGGAGGTTCGTCTGGAAGGCAATATCGTCGATGACACCGATGATGTTGCTGATCTCGCTCGACGACTTTGAAATGGCCTCCATGGCGGCAACCGCCTCGCGCATGACCTCGCCGGATTTCTCGGCGCCGACGCGAGCGCGGCCGACCAGCGAACTCGCTTCTTCCGCGCGCCGGGTCGAATCCTTGACGGTCGTGGTAATCTCCTCAAGTGCTGCCGCAGTTTCCTCGACGGAGGCTGCCTGTTGCTCGGTGCGCTTGGAAAGATCATCGGCAGCAGAGCGGATCTGGTTGGAGCCGGCGGCGATCGCCTGACCGCCCTGACCAACGGCGCGCAACGTTTCCTCAAGCTTCTCCATCGATGCGTTGAATGTTGCCCTCAACTGATCGAGGTGAGCAACGAAGGGCTTCTCGATGCGATAGACCATATTGCCGTTCGAAAGCTCGGCCAGGCCGCCGGCCAAACCATCGACGGCAAATTGCGTATCCGCCGCATCCTTGGCCTTTTGTGCCTCACGCTCCAGCCGTTCCTTTTCCGAAAGGCTACGACCGGCAACGGCATCCTGCTCCAACCGGATGCGCTCGATCGCGTTGTCCCTGAAAATCGCAACGGCTGCGGCCATCTGGCCGACCTCATCCCGACGGCTGATCCCGGCGATCTCCTCGTCGGTATCCCCGTTGGCAAGTGACGCCATGCGGGCACGCAGCAGCTCGATGGGCGAAGCAATGCCGCGTGTCGATACAAGAACCGCGATCAGGATGGCACTGCCCAACAGAATACCCAGAGCAATAAGCGTGTTCCTGATGGTATCGGCAGCCTCTTCTTCCAGCAGATTGCTCTTTGCATCGATGTTCTTGTTGAAGGTATCCAGCCAGGCGCGGACGGCGAGAACCTCGTCATTGATCAGCGGATCCGCCTGCTTCAACAGCTTGAGGGAGCCCTCATTATCGTCCACCTGCCCCGCCTTGACGGCTTGATCGGTCACCGCGATGAGCTCATTCGCCTTCGCTGCCAGCTTGTCCACCGCATCCGCTTCGGCCGGCATCAACTCCCTGACAGCGGCAAAGCGCTCAAGAAGCACTTTCTTGTTCTCCTCATAATCCCTGGAGAACTTGGCCATTTCCTGGTCTTTCGAGCTGTAGGCCAGGATCTGGTAGGCATTGTAGCTCAGCGCCGTCACCCGTTGGCTGGCTCTCGACATCTCTACGGCCGCCGCCTCGTCTTTCGAAATGAAGTCGGAATAGGTGGTGACGCTGTGGCGATATTGGTTCGACACGAAAAGGACGCCTGCAATCCCGATCAGGCAAATCGGAATCATGATGGAAAGGACCTTCGTCCTGATTTTGGCGTTCTGGAGAAATGACATGATGTGACCTGCTCTTCGTAAAGAGCGGCAATCGCCTGCATGCGACAATATGTGCAGTACCGATGATTGCCAGCTTCGGGATGGGGAGCACTGCAGATAAGGAGCTTCCTGCTCACCACCAAAGGCGCTGCAACCCTCAAAAAACACAGCAGCCTGACAAAACTATTAACATGGAAAATATTACATAAATTTAATCAAGACTATAGCGCAATATATCTAGACCTGAGGGAAATGTAATTTCCAATTGCATCTGGAATCTGCTCTTTCAATCCAGAATTTTTATGGATATTCCAATAATATAAAATCTATACTTGAATATCTTGGGTGTAATCGCACAGATTTCATCCCGACAACACGCCATGCCCACCATTCGGCCAGATTTCTTCTACCCTTTCCTTGAAGAAACGAAACCGCCCCGCGTGGCCGAATCTCCATCTGTCGTATCTCGCCACCTCGCTGAATATTAGCACCAACTTCCAATAATGGCGCCTTGACATAAATTTAGCCAAGGCTATGTTTTAAATAACGAGCTGGAGAAAGCCCCCATGACAGACTCGATAGTCCGGCAGACATTGTCGGAACGCACAGATATGCAAATTCGCGAAGTACTGGCCGGCAGGCGCCGCGGCTTCGGATCTATCCTACTCTTCGCCGGCCCCGCGGTCGTCGCCTCCATTGCCTATATGGATCCCGGAAACTTCGCGACGAACATCCAGGCTGGCTCCGGCTATGGCTATTCCCTGCTATGGGTTGTGTTGGTGGCGAACCTCATTGCCATGCTCTTCCAGGCGCTCTCGGCAAAGCTCGGCATCGTCACCGGCCGCAATCTCGCCGAGCTCTGTCGTGATCAGTTTTCGGCGCCTGTTCGGCTTGCAATGTGGGTCGTCAGCGAAATCGCGGCGATGGCCACCGATCTGGCCGAATTCCTCGGCGGCGCAATTGGCCTCTCTCTGCTCTTCGGCATGCCGCTTCTCGCCGGAATGGTCGTCACGGCTGTTGTGACATATGGCGTCCTGCTGATGGAAAGACACGGCTTCCGGCCAATGGAGCTGATCATCGGCGGGCTGGTCGCAATCATCAGTCTTTGCTACGTCTTGGAAATGTTCATCGCCCCCGTCGCCTGGGGCCAGGCAGGCCTCGGGACGATCCTGCCATCGATCCCCGACTCCACCGCACTGACAATCTCAGTCGGCATCATCGGCGCGACTGTCATGCCCCACGCTCTTTACCTGCATTCCGGCCTGACCCAACACCGCGCACCGGGGCGCAACAACAATGAGCGGCGGAAACTGGTGCTCTTTTCCAATTGGGAGTGCGTCATCGCCCTCGCCGTCGCCGGCGCTGTGAACATGGCGATGGTGATCATGGCCGCGGCCGCCTTCCATGCCGGCCATCCCGACGTCGCCGAGATCGAAACCGCCTATCATACGCTTACCCCTCTCCTCGGCGGCGCGGCGGCCAGCATCTTCCTGATCTCGCTGATGGCCTCAGGCATCTCTTCATCTGCAGTCGGCACCATGGCCGGGCAGATGATCATGCAGGGCTTCGTCGGCTTTCGCATTCCGGTCTGGCTGCGCCGGCTGGTCACCATGCTCCCGGCTTTCGCGGTGGTTCTGATGGGTGTCAATACCACCGAAGCACTGGTCTACAGCCAGGTCGTGCTTTCTTTTGCGCTGCCGATTCCGATGATCGCGCTGGTCCTGTTCACTCGTAACCGCGCCATCATGGGCAATTTCGCCAATGGCCGGTTGACCGATATCACCGCGATCGTCGGCACGATCGTCATTCTGGGCCTGAATGCAATCCTGCTCCTGCAGACCTTCGGCATCCCGATACCCGGGCTCAGCAACGGTTGATCCGGATCAGGCGCTGGGCTTTCATAACGGAGTTGAATTATTTATAGTCGAGGCTAAACATCATCACACAACTCGTGATCTTATGAAGGTAAGCCGCCTTGACGAAACCACCTGCCGCCCCGGAAAGCCGTCTTGCTTCGACAGAAGTCGAGACGCATGTCGAGGCCTTTCAGAAAAGCCGCGATGATCGGCGCACGGAGCTGATGGAAGACTACGTGGAGCTGATCGCCGATCTGATAGAACATGCCGGAGAGGCCCGCCAGACCGATATCGCACAGCGGCTGGGAGTAACCCAGCCCACGGTCGCCAAGATGCTCAAGCGTCTGGCCGAAGAAAACCTGATCACCCAGCGCCCCTATCGCGGCGTCTTCCTGACCGAGGAAGGCCATCGCTTGGCCGTTGCGACACGCCGGCGCCATGAGGTCGTGGAAGCTGTCCTTTGCCGTCTTGGTGTCGATCCCGATACCGCGCGAAACGACGCGGAGGGCATCGAACACCATGTCAGTGAAAAGACGCTCGAAGCCTTCGAGCGCTTTCTGAGGACGTGATGACTGAGCGACAGAATTAAAGAGCCATTTTTGGCACAGTTTTGGCGAGAATGATTTGAAAATTAGCCGGCAATAACTGTCCGCCTTGACCAATCAACCGGTATCAACGCAAGCTTTACAAATCTTCGCTAAGCAGCATTTAGCGAACCGCTGGTCTTTGTCGCGAACAGACTGATTTTTATTACCGGCGCAGGGAATCATGATGAACGCCCAGGATCTGAGCACCACCGTATTCGACATCGCCCCAGTCGCCATGTGGCTGGAAGACTTCAGCGGCGTTAGGGAACAGTTCGAACTGTGGCGGAGCGAAGGGGTGACGGATCTGCGCTCCTTCCTGCTTGAGGATGAGCAGCGCGTTGCGGCATGCTCGCAAAAGATTCGGGTCCTCTCGGTCAATGCCAAGACTTTGGAACTGTTCGAGGCGCAATCCTTCGAGGCGCTGGTGGAAGGGCTTTCCAATGTCTTCCGTGGCGAAATGCTGCAAAGCCATGTGAATGAACTGGTCGCGCTCTGGGAGGGCAAGACCGAATTTTCCGGCACCGCGATCAACTATACGCTTGGCGGCCGCAGGCTGGACATCCAGCTTCGCGGCATCGTGCTGCCGGGCCATGAAACGTCCTGGAGCCAGTTGCTGCTGACCACGGAAGACGTGACGGCACGCGAGGAAGCAAGGCGACAGGAAGAGCGCCAGCGCCGCTATGCCGAAGGCATGTTCGAACATTCGCCCGTATCGCTATGGGTCGAGGATTTCAGCCGCATCAAGATCCTGCTCGATGAAATCCGCAACCGCGGCATCGTCGATTTCCAGGTGTTTCTCGACGTCCATCCCGAGTTCGTTCAGCAATGCATGAGCGAGATCAGCGTGCTCGACGTCAATCAGGCGACACTCGACCTGTTCTGTGCGCCCGATCGGCAAACCCTGCATCAGCGGATCGGTGAAATCTTTCGCGATGACATGGAAAAGCATTTTCGCGGGCAGCTGGTGGAATTGTGGAACGAGCGACTATTCCATCAACGCGAGGTGCTGAACTACGCCCTCGACGGCTCCGAGCGCCATGTCCTTCTGCAGTTTTCCGTCTTCCCCGGCTACGAGCACGATTGGTCGCTGGTTCAGGTGGCGCTGACCGACATTACCGCCCGCAAGAAGGCCGAGGCCTATCTCGAATATCTCGGCAAGCACGATGTGCTGACACGGCTCTATAACCGCGCCTTCTACATGGATGAACTCAACAGGCTGGGACGCAAATCGCTGCGGCCGGTCTCGGCCATTATTATCGATCTCAATGGCCTCAAGGCGGCCAATGACGAGAGCGGGCACGACGCCGGCGATTCCTTGCTGCGACGCATGGGAGAAGTGTTGAACAGTGTCGTCTCCCAGCCAAATCATGCAGCACGGATCGGCGGCGATGAATTTGCCGTTCTCATGCCGGGCGCCGATGAGATTGCGGCCGCAGCCATGGTTGAGACCATCAACGAGCTGCTGAAGATCAACAACCAGTTCTATTCCAGCTCCCCGCTCAGTACCGCCGTCGGCGTTGCGACAAGCCAGCCGGGAGAAACCATGGAAGCCATGGTCAAGCGCGCGGATCTGGGCATGTATGAACACAAGAAAGCCCATTATGCCGCGACCGCCGGCCTTGGCCCGCACCAGGCAAAGCACGGCGCCTGATAACGGTGCCGCATTTCCTTCCCTTCGGCTGACCAAACAGCGCATCCCGGAATACCCCGTGGCCAGGAACAAAAGCCGGGACTCAACATTTGGCTTTCTGGAAAAAGATGGAGTTTTAAATGGAAGATCAAACGACCAACGTCGTCGTCGCCACTCGAAGCGCTCTCGACCAGGCATCCGCACTCGCAGTCCAATATGGCTTCTCTATCCTCGGTGCAGTCATTCTACTGGTAGTCGGCTGGATTTTGGCCGGCGTCATCAGCCGCGCGGCCTATCGTGTCATCTCGCGCATCCGCGGCATTGACGAGACACTGGCAAGCTTCTTCCAGAATGTCCTGCATTATGGCCTGCTCGTCCTCGTGTTTATCACCGTTCTCGGACAGTTCGGTGTCCAGACGGCCTCCATCATCGCCACATTGGGCGCCGCCGGCCTCGCAGTAGGCCTGGCGCTGCAAGGGACGCTTCAGAATATTGCCGCAGGCATCATGCTGCTGGTGCTCAGGCCATTTCGGGTCGGCGAATATATAGAGACGACGAATGTCAAAGGCTTCATCCGGGACATTGGGCTCTTTGCAACGGAAATGAAGACCGAAGACGGTCTCTACCTCATGGCACCGAACTCCACACTCTGGAACACGCCCATCATCAACCACAGCCGCGAGCCCGATCGCCGGCAGGAACTGTCGATCGCCGTCGGCAATGATGTCGACATCAATGTCGCCCGCAAGACCATTCTCGACGTCGTGACGTCGGACCAGCGCGTGAAGAGCAAGCCCGCGCCTTTGGCCTATCTGGATGACCTGACGGCAGACCAGACTGTCGTGAAGATCCAATATTGGACGATTACCTCGGCCTGGACGGAAGCCCGGCACGAGATCATCTCGAAGCTGAAATCGAAGCTTGCCGAAGCCGATATTCCGATCAAATAGCAGGTGAGGCCGCAACCAGGGACGTTGGAACCTGCCGCCAGTCGGGAGCAGGCTGACGGCAGGTTTTTACGAGGTTTTAATGCCTCGTGCGCGATCCAACGATCCCGCTATCTTCCAAACTGAAGCGCGAGACATTTGTTCCGCACCCGAGCGAAATCAGCAGGCGCGATCGGGACCATCGTGCGAGTTACTACGCTACCATTTTACCCGGTAGTCGAGGCGCAGATTGCCGGCTGGCGTCAACGTCTGCGGATCGAAGAAGGAAGCAGAAAAATTCAGGTTCTGCGCAAGAGGCTGCTGAAACGAGAGCGTGCTGGAAAAGGCATTGCCGACATCTTTCAAATTGCCGCTTGCCGATATGGATGTTCCTGTCCAGGGAACCGCAAGTGTCACGTCCTGTGTCGCGATGATGGTATTCGCAGCGCTTCGCGCCCCCACATAATTGACATTCAATGATCTGGAGGTGCGCATATCGAGGTTGTCGGACACGATCCAGCTGCGCGAGCGGGCAAAACAAAGGCTTCCGGCACCGTTCAGCGTGTCCACGCGCAGTGCCACTTCGCGCCGCCAGCTGGTCGAGAAACGGCCCTGGCTGTCGACTGCCCTCCCCCAGATTGTCGCAAGACTGCTGCTGCGCAGGATCGTTCCATTCAAGGAACCTCCCAGGCCGAGATCCACGCCCGCACTCGTTTCCCAAGCCATCGGCAATCGAAAACCCAGCGTCGTCTTATATGTTCGCGGCGCAACCTTGACCGGCGACCAGATCATCAGATCACTGGCATTGGCGGCCTGCGGCAACAACATCACGCTTGCAAGAACGCCGAAAATGGCGCGCTGTGCAATGAAAGCCATCTATTAAACCCACTCATCTCTGCCCAAAACTTTGGGCGCACCAAGACAACGGCCGAACACGTGGCAAATGCCGCATTCAGGCCTCGGATTGATTTGTTCGGTTGAGCGCCCGAAATCGGAAGCGCTTCGGAGCCCAAAACAGGCATCCGCTAGAAGGATAAATCGCCACTACGAAAACGGGCGCCACCTTCGCCTAAAGACTCCCATCCACCGCCGGGCTTGTAAACCCCTTGAGACCAAGTTTTTTGCTGCGGTGCACATTTGCCGCATATGGTGGTGATAACGCCGGCCTTGCCGCCAGCCATCAAGACCGGCTGCGCAACATCACTCCACGCGAAGCCCGGCCTTCTTCAGAAGCGGGAGCACCCGATCGCAAAAATAGGGAAGTTCCTGGGTGTAATTGACGAATGACAAGGCGATGCCCGCATAGCCTTGCTCGGAAATGGCAATCATCTCGTCAGCGATGCGTTCCGGCGTTCCGATCAGCGGATAGCTGCCCGCTCCGCCCGCAAAGCGCTGGCGATAACGATCATAGGCATCGCGATCATGAGATTGCGAAAACTCCTTCTTGCCGGCCATGTGCTGGTCGACGGCGGCGTGGTCGGCCATGGTGACAGCGTAGCGGGTATAGTATTCCTCGGCCTCTGCCTGCGTTTCGCGGCAGACGACATGGCAGACCGTGTAGACGCCCACCTGCCGGCCCTTCTTTTCCGCACGTTCGCTGATGTCGATCACATGCTTTCCAGCGTCAGCAATCTCGGTGAAAGTGGTGAAGAGATAGTCGCAATGGCCGGCTGCGAAATCTCGGCCGGGGCCGCCGAATGCGGCATTCATGGTCACCGGGCGCGGCGTCTGCAGGCTTGCCGGCCGGCTGACGGCCTCTTTCAGGCTGTAGTAGGCTCCGGCATAATCCAGCGGCTCGTCGGAGGCGTAGAGCTTTTCAACGATCTCGAGCCATTCCGTCGCCTGGTCGTAGCCCTTCTCGACAAGTGGCACGCCGAACATGCCGAACTCCTTCGGGTTCCAGCCGCAGACGATGTTGAGCCCTGCCCGCCCCTGACTGATATGATCGACTGTCGCAAGCGACTTTGCCGCATAGAGCGGATGGACGAGCGGGACATGCACCGTCATGAACAGACCGATGCGATCCGTCGCAGCAGAAAGAGCCGCGGCCCAGGTGAAGGTCTCGAACGACCATTCTCGCACCCGGTTCTTGCCGCCGAAGCCACGCCAGCGGGCGATCGGCAGGAAGAATTCAAGACCGGCGCGATCGGCGATCTGTGCGGCGGTCAAATTGTCCTGCCAACCGGCCGTCCACCGCTCCGGCACATCGGTAATGGCAAGCCCGCCATCGGCATTGGTCGAGAACACGCCAAGCTTCAGCCGGTTCGGCCCCTTCAGCGGATGCATCTTCATGGCGCCTTCTCCTCCGACTCCATCCTGCAGCGTTCCGGCAACCGGCAACGATGCGACACGCAAATGTGTGACGCTCACGGAAAAGAATTTCAACCCTAAAATTTATTTGGCTGTTGTCGCTTGGGACGGCGGCGTTACCTGGCTCACAAGCCAATCCTGAAAGAGCATGGCGATCTCGTTGGTCTGCTTCTTTTCCGGCATGACGACATAGTAGCTGTTCTCGGTCGGCATCGGCAGTTCGAACAGAGGCAGCAGCGCGCCTGTCTGCAATTCCTCTTCGATGAGATAGGTGGGCAGCAGCGCGACGCCGAGCCCGGAGATGGCAGCGGCGATGATCATTGAGAACTGATCGAAGCGGGCGCCGGGATAGGCATGTTCCGTCGGCAATTTCTGCAGATCGAACCATTGCGCCCAGAGCTTCGGACGTGTTGTCAGGTGCAGCAGCGGAGCGAGCGATAGATCCTCCGGACCGCTGAGCTTCAATCGGCCGGCCAGTTGCCGACTGGCTACCGGCAGAACCGTCTCATTGCAGAGAAACGTGGCAACGGCGCCTGCCCAGGCCGGCAGGCCGTAATGAATGGCAAGGTCGAAATTATCCTCATCAAAACTGAAGGGCTTGGAGCGCGACTCCACCGTAACCGCGACGTCCCGATGCTCGTCAAGAAAATGGCCGAGCCGCGGCACGAGCCATCGCGTGCCGAAGGTCGGCAGGGTTGCCACCTTCAGCGACAGCTTCATCTGACCCGCGGCGACGGCGCCGATCATCAGGCGCTCCGAGCGCAGCAGCAGATCCTTGACCTCCGGCAAAAGCCGAAGCCCGGCTTCCGACAGGACGACACGTTGTCGCACGCGCTCAAAGAGCTTCAGCCCGGTCTGCTGCTCCAGCTCGCTGATCTGACGGCTGACGGCGCTCTGGGTCAGGTTCAGTTCTTCGGCCGCCCGCGAAAAGTTCTGATGCCGGGCGGCACATTCGAACGCCTGCAGATTGACGATGTCGGGGATGAGGCGTCTGCGCATGATCATTCCATTTCCGCATCAAGTTAGAATTTTCTCTCACAAGACTGGCGGTGGGACAAGAGATATCCTGCAATATAGGAATGATATAGCCTTTTCAGGAACCGACCGCCCATGAAGTCTGATCACGTCTCCACAAGCGATATTCGAAGCGCCTTTTCGGCCGCCATGTCCGCCATGTATCGCGAAGAAGTCCCCGCTTACGGCACGCTCATGGAGCTGGTGGGCCGCGTCAACGATGCAACGCTCGCCGCCCAGCCGAAATTGAAGGAACGCCTGCAGGCAACCGACTATCTCGATCGCATTTCCGAGGAGCGGCACGGCGCGATCCGGCTCGGGACGCCGGCGGAGCTGGCAATGATGGCGCGCGTGTTCGCCGTCATGGGCATGTATCCCGTCGGTTATTACGATCTTTCAACGGCAGGTGTGCCCGTGCATTCAACGGCATTCCGGCCCGTCGGAGACGCCCAGCTGAAGCGCAACCCGTTCCGTGTGTTCACCTCGCTGCTGCGCCTCGATCTGATTGCAGATCAAGACCTGCGCGCGGCATCGGCTGAAATTCTTTCGAAGCGCCGGATCTTCACCGAAGACGCCATTTCGCTCACAGAAAAAGCCGAACGCGACGGCGGCTTGAATATGGCCGACGCCAGCCGTTTCGTCGACGAAGTGCTTGAGACTTTCCGCTGGCACGACGAAGCCAACGTCGATGCCGCAATGTACCATCGCCTCCATGATGCCCATCGCCTGATTGCAGATGTCGTTTCGTTCAAGGGCCCGCACATCAACCATCTGACGCCGCGCACGCTGGATATCGACCAGGTGCAGGCGCTGATGCCCGATTATGACATTGCGCCGAAGGCCATCGTCGAAGGCCCGCCGACACGCGCCTGCCCGATCCTCTTGCGCCAGACCTCCTTCAAGGCGCTGGAAGAGCCCGTATCCTTCCGCAATGCAGACGGCGTCTGGGAAACCGGGTCGCATACCGCCCGCTTCGGCGAGATCGAGCAGCGAGGCATTGCGCTCACCCCTAAAGGCCGCGCCCTTTACGACCGCTTGCTAGACCAGTCCCGCAAGATCGTGCGGCCCGCCGCCGACGGCTCGAATGCGCGCGAGTATGAGGCCGCGCTCGCGCAGAGCTTCGCCGAATTCCCCGATGATTGGGCAATGATCCGCGCCGAAGAGCTTGGCTATTTCGCCTATTCTCTGACGGCCAAGGGCAAGGCTGCGACCGTAAGGGGCGATGGCTCCCTAGAAACCCTGATCGAAGCAGGTTTTATCCAGTTCGATCCGATCGTCTATGAAGACTTCCTGCCCGTCAGTGCCGCAGGCATCTTCCAATCCAACCTCGGCGACAGCGCCCAGCAGGAATTCATCGCCAGCCCGAACCAGAAGCGGTTCGAAGCCGACCTTGGAATGAAGGTCGTGAACGAATTCGACCATTATGCCGGCATCGAGCAGGCATCGATCGATGCGTGCCTGCGGGCACTATCCCAACAAGACGCGGCCGAGTGAGATCGCGCGACCATAGAGGTCGCGCCGCAGGCCCGGATCAGAGACAAGTGGAGTTATGAGATGAATATCGCAGCAAAGAATCTTTCCGTCGCGGCCGAAACCGCCGCAATCCTCGAAAAGCTCGGTGTCGACAAGGCGCTCTATACGCAGGGCGACATGCCCTCCTACTCGCCTGTAACCGGCGAGAAAATCGGCGATTTGAGGACCGTTTCGGCCGATGAAGCAGCCCGGCGGATCGAGAAGGCTCACGCCGCATTCCGCGCCTGGCGTCTGGTGCCGGCGCCCAAGCGTGGCGAGCTCGTCCGCCTGCTCGGCGAAGAGCTGCGCGCCGCCAAGGACGACCTTGGTCGCCTGGTCTCGATCGAAGCCGGCAAGATCCGCTCCGAAGGCCTCGGCGAAGTGCAGGAAATGATCGACATCTGCGACTTTGCAGTCGGCCTCTCCCGCCAGCTCTACGGCCTGACGATCGCCACCGAGCGCCCGGGCCATCGTATGATGGAAACTTGGCATCCGCTTGGCGTCGTCGGTATCATCTCGGCCTTCAACTTCCCGGTCGCGGTGTGGTCGTGGAACGCGGCGCTCGCGCTGATCTGCGGCAATCCGGTCATCTGGAAACCCTCGGAAAAGACGCCGCTGACGGCACTGGCCTCGCAAGCCATCCTCGACCGTGCGCTTGCCCGCTTCGGCGATGCGCCAGAAGGCTTGTCGCAGATCCTCATCGGTGACCGCGCCATCGGCGAAGTGCTCGTCGATCATCCCAAGGTGCCGCTCGTCTCGGCGACGGGCTCGACCCGCATGGGCCGCGATGTCGGGCCACGGCTCGCCAAGCGATTTGCCCGCGCCATTCTCGAACTCGGTGGTAACAATGCCGGTATTGTCTGCCCGTCTGCAGATCTCGACATGGCGCTGCGCGCCATCGCCTTCGGCGCCATGGGCACCGCCGGTCAGCGCTGCACCACGCTGCGCCGCCTCTTCGTACATACGAGCGTTTACGACCAGCTCATGCCGCGTCTGAAGAAAGCCTATCAGAGCGTCTCGGTCGGCGATCCCCTGCACTCCTCGGCTCTCGTCGGCCCGCTGATCGACAAGGCCGCGTTCGACGGCATGCAGAAGGCGATTTCAGCCGCGAAGTCGTATGGCGGCACGGTCACCGGTGGCGAGCGCATCGATGTCGGCCATGCCGATGGCTATTATGCCAAGCCGGCGCTTGTGGAGATGCCGAAGCAAGCCGGGCCCGTTTTCGAAGAAACCTTCGCGCCGATCCTCTATGTCATGCCTTATGACGACTTCGATGCCGTGATCGAAGAACACAATGCCGTCTCGGCCGGCCTTTCCTCGTCGATCTTCACGCGCGACATGCAGGAATCCGAGCGCTTCCTTGCCGCTGACGGCTCGGATTGTGGCATTGCCAACGTCAATATCGGCACATCGGGCGCCGAAATCGGCGGCGCATTCGGCGGCGAGAAGGAAACCGGCGGCGGTCGCGAATCCGGATCGGATGCCTGGAGAGCCTACATGCGTCGGGCGACCAACACCGTGAACTATTCCAAGGCCCTGCCGCTGGCTCAGGGCGTTTCCTTCGACATCGAGTAAGCCTCATGACGATCGCCACCACCATCGAGGAAGCGGGTTTTCGACCCGCTTCGCGCATCGCCTCCATCGGCGTATCGACAATCCTGCAGATCGGTGCGCGCGCCAATGCGATGAAGCGCGACGGCCTGCCCGTCATCATCCTCGGCGCGGGCGAACCGGATTTCGATACGCCTGACAACGTCAAGGAGGCCGCAAAAGCCGCCATCAATCGTGGCGAAACGAAATACACCGCGCTCGACGGCACACCGGAGCTGAAGAAGGCGATTGCCGGCAAGTTCCTGCGCGAGAATGGCGTCGACTATGCTCTCGACGAAATCACCGTGGCGACGGGCGCAAAGCAGATCCTGTTCAATGCCTTCATGGCATCCATCGATCCGGGCGATGAGGTGATCATCCCGACGCCCTATTGGACTTCCTATTCCGATATCGTCGAGATCAGCGGCGGCGTGCCGGTGCTGATCCCCTGCGATGCCGAGGCCGGTTTCCGCCTGAAGGCGGATCAGCTCGAAAAGGCGATCACGCCGAAGACGCGCTGGCTGCTCCTCAATTCGCCGTCCAATCCATCGGGTGCGGCCTATTCGGAAGCGGATTACCGCCCGCTCATAGACGTTCTGCTACGCCATCCGCATGTCTGGCTGATGGTCGACGACATGTATGAGCACATCGTCTATGACGACTTCCGTTTCACGACGCCTGTCGCCATCGAGCCCAGCCTCAAGAGCCGGACGCTGACCGTCAACGGCGTTTCCAAGGCCTATGCGATGACCGGCTGGCGCATCGGTTACGCCGGTGGCCCGAAGGCACTGATCAAGGCCATGGCCGTCATCCAGAGCCAGGCGACCTCCTGCCCGTCCTCCGTCAGCCAGGCAGCCGCCGTTGCCGCACTGAATGGCCCGCAAGATTTTCTCAAGGATCGCACCGCCAGCTTCCAGCGCCGGCGTGATCTCGTCGTCGGCAGGCTCAATACTATCGAAGGCCTGAATTGCCGTGTGCCCGAAGGCGCCTTCTACACATTCTCGAGCTGCGCTGGTGTGCTCGGCAAAACGACATCCTCGGGCAAGACCATCCTAACGGATGCGGATTTCTGCGCCTATCTGCTCGACGAAGCCCATGTCGCCGTCGTGCCAGGTTCGGCATTCGGGCTGTCGCCCTATTTCCGCATTTCCTATGCGACATCCGAGGCAGATCTTGTCGAAGCGCTTGATCGCATCGAACGGGCCTGCGCAGCGCTACAGTCATGACCCAAGGAGAGTGTGGCACCCTCACGGGCAGCCACTAACTCAACCATGGAACCGCTTTCGCGCGAGATAGCTATGGGGTGACCATTTCCTGTGCCGGATGCCTAAGGCTGGAGCACGATTTTTCCGTGCGCATGTCCGCTCAGGCTAAGATCCATCGCCTCCTTCCAGCTTGCCAGCGGTAGTGCCAGAGCAAGCGGGATTGAGAATTCGCCGACAGCCGCGAGCTTGGCAAACTCCCCGATCACGTCATATCGTTGCGGTGTGTTTTCTGAAAACGTGTGGCGAATGCCCATTTTATCCGCCGCCGAGAAATCGCTAATGGTCAGAATACGCCTGGGATCACCACCAGCAATTTCCAGCAGGTCAGGAAGCCCGCCGTTGGCGGGGGCCGTATCAAGTATCAAATCGGGCGAGCCCTGTGCAATATCGCGAACTCGCTGGATCATCCCCTCCCCATAGCGCGTCACCTTTGCACCGAAGCCGCGGAGACGCTCGCCGAATGTCTCTCCCGCAGTTGTGATGACCTTCGCGCCACGGATCAGGGCTATCTGTACCGCTGCAAAGCCGACCATCGTTCCGCCGCCATGCACCAGCACGGTGTGCCCCTTTTCGACCCGAAGGCTTTCAATGCTTCGGAATGCGGTTTCAACGACGAGCGTTAGTGACGCGGCATGGATCATGTCGAGCCCCTCCGGAACCGGAGCCCAGTGATTGAGCACGGCGAAATCCGATGCGCCGGCGCTCGCACAACCTGCGAAATCGGCAGAGCCAAGCACAGCATCGCCTATCCTGACACCTGTAACGCCCTCGCCGACTGAATCGACAACCCCGGCGACATCCAGGCCAATGCCGCGAGGCATTTTTCCGGGAAACAGGCCACGACACAGCGCCCAGTCTGCCGGGTTGAGGCCGCAGGCGTGTACCTTTACCAGGATGCGGTCCTGGCCCGGCTCGGGAATAGTCACCCTCTCCAGAACCAGAACATCCTCAGGTTCCCCATAGTCATGAAACCGGATGCTGCGCATGTCTGAGGGCTTGGTATCGGTCATATCTGTTCTCGCTTTCATTCTTCTCAAGCAAAGATGATCGCAGTTCCTTGGTTGCAAACTTGCACGGCGCTGCGTAGTATTGTCAGTGACTGACGATAAGCGTAAAGTCAGCCACTGACAATAGGGAAAGTTGATGCCGCGAAATCGTGAAGAGGTGCGTCGCCGTCTCATGGAAGCGGCTCTGGAACTATACCAGGAGCGCGGGTACGAGCAGACAACGGCTGCCGAAATTGCACAAAAGGCTGGCGTGACGGAGCGAACTTTTTTCCGGCACTTTCCGGACAAGCGGGAGATGTTCTTTCACGGGGAGACGGCGCTGGGCGAGATGCTAACCGCGGCGGTGCGTAACGCTCCGCGTGAACTCGGCCCCTGGGAAACCCTATTCAAAGCCTTTCGTTCGGCGGAAAAGCTCTTCATTGAAAACCGCCACATCTCCGAGCCGGGACGCCGGATTGTCGCTGCCAGCCCCGCTCTTCAGGAAAGACAGGCGGCGAAGGTCAATTCTCTGACGGAAGCGTTGGCTGCAGAATTACGCGAGCGCGGCGTGGCTGCCCGGCGCGCTTCACTGATTGCGAAAATCGGCATGGCAGTTCTTGCTCACGCCGTAGCCTCATGGCTCGATGGCGGCTCTCAAGAATTGGACGATCACCTGATCCAGGCCTTTGAGGATGTAAGTGATCTCTCTGCCTTCAACGTGACGAGGTTCGCTGAAACTGCCGAACCGCAACTACGGGCTGATAGCTGACGGCGCATTGGACCGCCGGAGTGATGTGTCAAAATGTGAAATCGCGGCTTTGAGCGATTCCACATTCGGATCAATGGCGGGCCTGTCAGCCCACCATAATTTTAGCAAGTAAAAGCTTATACTTATACGGCTTCTCTCATGCGAAGCTTCTCAAGGCTGTAGACCTGCCCGAAGCGATTGTTGAGGAAGTCGCCAAGGTCGATTTCTTCCTGGCAGACGAAGCCCTTGGTGGGAAGCTTGCCGTGGGAGAGCAGATCGAGAACTGTCGTGATGCCGGCAGCCGTGGTGATCTGGATGGCGCTCATCTTCTTGCCGGCAACGATGCCCGCATAGACCTTGTTGGCATAGGTTTCCTGCATGTAACGGCCTTCGCGCCAGCCGCAGACGGTGACGAAGACAACGACCACATCCTGCATTGTCGCAGGCAGGGCGTTTTCGAAGAGGTCCTTCAGCACATCGCGGCGGTTCTTGAGGTTCAGGTCGTTCAGGAGCGCCTTGATGATGGCCTGGTGACCGGGATAGCGGATGGTGCGGTAATTCATCGTGCGCACACGGCCGGCAAGCGTCTTGGCAAGCGTGCCGAGGCCGCCGGAGGTGTTGAACGCCTCATAGGTGACGCCATCGAGGGAGAATTCCTCGCGCTCTTCCATGGCTGGCACTGTCACGAGCTTGCCTTCGACGATCGCTTCGCACGGCTCGATATATTCGTTGATCAGGCCGTCCGTGCTCCAGGTCAGGTTATAGTTCAAGGCATTGGACGGATATTGCGGCAACGCGCCGACGCGCATGCGGACGCTGTCGAGGCTGTCGAAACGCTTGGCGAGATCGTTGGCGACAATCGAGATAAAGCCCGGCGCCAAGCCGCATTGCGGGATGAAAGAAGTTTTGGCCCCCTGGGCCAGTTCTTCGACCTTCTTCGTCGTGGCGACATCCTCGGTGAGGTCGAGATAGTGAACGCCCGCTTCGAGCGCGGCTTCGGCGACAAAGCCGGTGAGATGGAAAGGAGCGGCCGACAGAACAGCGAACTTTCCGGTGAGAACAGCGACGAGCCCGGCGCGGTCGGCGATATCGACGGCTGCCGTGGAAATAGCAGGGTGGCGATCGATCTTGGCAAGCTGCTCGGGGCTGCGGTCGGCGACGACAACCCTGTAATCGCCCGTATCAGCCAGAATCAGCGCGATCGCTCCGCCGATCTTGCCTGCACCGATGACCACTATCTCTTTCATATAAATCCCCTGCATTTCATTGATAAGATTTTTATAAGTGTAGGCAGGGATTGGACGATTCATAGCGACATAAAGCGCTTTTCGTCGTATAAAAATAAGCAAAATGACACTATATTTTTGCAAAATGCAGGAATGACGATGCAGGTAACGGAAAAAGATCGGGAATTGCTGGCATTGCTCGGCCAAAATGCCCGCATGCCGGTGGCGACACTCGCCAAAAGGCTGTCGCTATCGCGCACAACGGTGCAGGCCCGGCTCGAACGGCTTGAGAGAGAAGGCGTGATCGCCGGCTATGGGGTGCGGCTGTCGGAAACCTATCTCTCCGGCCTCATCCGCGCCCATGTTCTGATTACCATCGCGCCGAAAGCACTCTCGGCCGTGACGGCGTCGCTGGATGCGATCCATGAGGTAACGACGCTGCATTCCGTCAGCGGTTCCTTCGACCTGATCGCCATCGTAGCCGCACCGTCGATTTCCGAGCTGGATCAGTTGATCGACGAAATCGGCAAGATCGACGGTGTCGAACGCACGCTATCGTCCATCGTCCTTTCGACGCGGATCTCGCGCTGAACTCACGGCGCCCGGGGGCTTAGGATACAGGCTCTATATCCGGGCTGGCGGAAAGGACGGCCTCCTTCAAGGCGCGCGAATAGGGATGCTGCGGATTGTCGAGCACAGCACGCGCACCGCCTTCCTCGACGATCTCGCCCTTCTTCATGATGATGATGCGATCGCTGATGTAATAGGCGGTCGCCAGATCATGGGTGATGTAGATGATGGACAAGCCGAGGTCCCTCTTCAGCTGGCTGAAGAGATTGACGATGGCCATCCTCAGCGAGGCATCGACCATGGAGACGGGCTCGTCGGCGACCAGCAGCCTCGGTTGCGGGATCAGCGCGCGTGCAATGGCGGTGCGCTGCAGCTGACCGCCCGACAATTCATGCGGAAACCGGCCTTTCACTTCGGCAAGCGTCAGGCCGATATGGACAAGCGCCTTATCGGCCATGCGTTCGATATCGGCCTGGCTTGGCCTGACACCGTCAGGTGAAAAATTTCGCGCTGTTTCAAAAAGATAGCGATCGACCTTCTTGAGCGGATTGAACGCCTCGAACGGGTTTTGAAGGACTGGTTGCACCTCACGCATGAAGGCGCGCCGCTCAGCCTTCCCATGAACGGCAACGGGCCGGCCGCGAAAATTCAGGCTACCCGATGTCGGCGGCGTCTGGCCGAGGATCATCGCAGCAATGGTCGATTTGCCCGAACCGGATTCGCCGACGATGGAGAGGATTTCCGGCTCCTCCCCGAGCCTCAGGCTGACATCCCGGACAGCCGTGACATGTCGGCGGCTCAGCATACCGCCCTGGCGGTAGAGCTTGGTAACATGCGAAAGGGAAAGCAGGTCGCTCAAATCTGTGCTCCTGTCACGGCAAAACAGGCGACGCGACGATCCTGCTCGACCGTCACCATCGGCGGCGCTTCGCGGCTGCAGATATCCATGCGCTTCGGACAGCGCGGGTGAAACCGGCACCCTTCCGGCGGCATGGCGAGATTGGGCGGCCTGCCCTCAAGCGAAGGCCGGGTGGAGAGATCGCCTATGCGCGGCAGGCTCGCCACCAGATGCTGCGTATAGGGGTGCAACGGCATGTGAAAAAGCTTGCGCGTTGGCGCCTCCTCGACCAAACGCCCGGCATAGACGATGCCGATGCGATCGGAGACGGCGGCGTGCACGCCCATGTCATGGGTGACGAACAGAAAGGAGGAACCCATCTCGCGCTGGATCTCGCGGATCATCTGCAGGACATCGCGCTGAACGATGACATCGAGCGCGGTCGTCGGCTCATCGGCGATGATGAATTCCGGCGTCAGGATAGTGGCGAGCGCAATCGTCATGCGCTGCCGCATGCCGCCGGACAATTCATGCGGATAGGCGTCGAGGAGGCCGGCGTCGAGTTTCAGGCGCTGCAGATGGGCTGCAACCCGATCGAAGAAAGCCCCGCGATCGACCTTCATGTGGCGAAAGGCAAAATCCGTGAACGAGTGGCGAATGCGCCGGACAGGATTGAGCACGTTCATCGAGCCCTGCATGATATAGGAGAGATGCCGCCACCGAAGCGCCGCCCGCTGTTCCGGTGTCATGGCGTAGATATCCTGCGTGGCGCCGTTGAATTGAAATTTGACCGAGCCCGAAACCACCCGAAGCGGCGGCCGGATGGCGCCGGCAATGGTCTTGATCAATGTCGTCTTGCCGCTGCTCGATTCGCCGGCGACGCCGTAGATCTCGCCGCGACCGATCCTCAGACTGACATCGTCCACGGCGCGCACCTCGCGATCGACGCCATAAAGGAAGGCCCGGTAATATGCCTTGAGGTTGTTGACCTCGACCACAGCCTCCATTCCTAGCCCCCCATTCGGTTCAAACGACTGCGCGGATCATTGTATTCGTTCATGGACATCGACAGCAGGAAGAGCGCCATGAACAGCACGACGATGGCGGCGACCGGTGCGGCCACCCACCACCAGGTGCCGGCGATCAGCGCCGAATGCGCATTCGCCCAATAGATCATCATGCCCATGGTCGGCGTCTCGATATCGGTGAAGCCGAGCACCGAGAGCGTGATCTCCATGCCGATCGACCAGATCATGTTGTTCATGGTCGTCGCAAAGACGATCGGCAGGACATAGGGCAGATGCTCCTGGACGAGGATCTTGGACATGCTCATGCCGGAATAGACGCTCTGTGTGGTAAAGGGCCGCGTCTTCAGGCTGATCGCCACCGAGCGGATCAGACGCGCATCATAGGACCAGCCAAGCGAGGCCATGACGATGATGAGCACCGTCCAGGTCATCCCGTCCTTCAGCACGAAATAGAATAGGATCAGCAGCGGAAACTGCGGGATGACCATGATGCTGTCATTGATCGCCATCAGCACCCGATCGACGACGCCGCCGGCATAGCCCGCAACCAGTCCCACCACCAGCGAGATGATGCGTGAGAGGAAGGCGACACCGATACCGAAGTAGAGTGTATTTCGGAGCGCCGTCGTGAGCTGCCAGAAAACGTCCTGGCCACGAGAGGTCGTGCCCAGCCAATATTGCCCATCTGGCGGCATGTCCGGGGGCAGCAGATAGATATCCGATGGGCCATAGGGCGAGAAGTAGGACAGGACCACCAGCCCGACGATCACGGCGAGCAGCAGGAGACCGAAGAGGAATTCGGTATTCTGGCGGGCAAGGTCGCGAACGATCGTCAACATGGCCCTACTCCACCTTGATGCGCGGGTCGATCAGCGGACCCAATATGTCGATGATGAAAACGGCGGCGGCGACGCCGGCAATCGACAAAGCGCTGAGCCCGAGCACGAGACTGTAGTCGCCGGCATGCACGGCCGAGATCAGCAGATTGCCGATGCCCGGATACCCGAAGACGATTTCGGTGAAGACGGCGCCGAGCGACATGGCAAGGCCGGTGAACTGTGGCACCATGGCATTGCGGGCGATATAGGAGCGCAGGATCCTGCGCTTCGGCACGCCCCCGAGCTCGGCGAAGACGACATAGTCCTCGGTGATGATATTGGAGACGAGCGCGCGCATCCCGATGAGCCAACCGCCTGTCCCGACAAGGATCAGCGACAGCGCCGGCAGGATGGAGTGGCGGAGAATATCAAGTACCAGGGAAAAGGACAGCCGCAGATCGGTGTTCATCTCATAGCCGCCATTGATCGGCAGGATTGGCCAGAGATAGCCGAACAGGATGATGAGCACGAAGGCCAGGATGTAATAGGGGATCGGCTGCATGGCGATGAAGACGAGGCTGACGGCCTTCAGCACCATGCTCTTGCGGTAATAGCCTGCAAGCGCACCGATCATGTTGCCGAGCACGAATGTGATGATCACCGAGACGCTCATCAGGCCGATCGTCCAGGGCAGTGCCCTTGCGATGATAGCCGATACCGGCGTCGGAAATGCCGAGAGCGACGGCCCGAGATCGCCTGTCGCGAGACGCCCCCAGAAATGCAGATATTGCTGCCAGACCGAGCCTTCGAGCCCATAGAGCTCACGAAGAGACTGGCGCATCAATTCGACGGCGCGAGGGTCGGACTGTCCCATCTGCTGTATCGCGCCGATGCTTTCCTCGACGGGATCGATCGGCGTCATATGGGTGATGAAGAACGTCGCGGAAATGCCAAGGAAGACAACGAGCAGGAACTGACCAAATCGCTTCAATACGAACACTGGATAGGACGTCATGCTGCCGTCTTCCTTGCTGCTTGCGCTTTATCTGTCACTGAAAAGATTCGCCGGACGTGCCTAATGTCCGGCGAAAGGTGCCTGACGCGGCAGCTGCCGCATCAAGGTGGGAGATCTACGGCTGCGCCGGCTTCAGCTTGACCATCATCAATCGGGAATTCGCCCAATTGGGAACGGGGTCGGTGTAGGGGTCCGATATGGTCGGATAGCCCTTCCAGTAGGTCGTATCCATCGAGGTGAAGACATTATAGGACATCAGCGGGATGGTCGGCATTTCCCTGGCGACCAGCTTCAGATAGTCCTTGCCGAGCTCGATACCTTTCGGATCATCGGCACTCACGCGGCGAATATTCTCGATGATCTTGTCGAGTTCCGGATTGGACCAACGCTGCCAGTTGCGTGCCGCCTGGTTTTCACCCTTCTTGGCGACGAAATCCGAGTGCCAGCTGTCGAGGAAGAAGGACAGGTCTGGATCGCCACCCCAGGTCTCCACGCTCCAGGCGATGGCGCATTGGAAATCGCCGGTCGCCAGCCCCTGCCATACGGCTGAGGACGGAACGGCCTTGGCATCGATGCCGAAAGCTGCCCATTGTTGCGCGATCAGCGTGCCGGCGCGGGTGAAGACGGAACGTGTATCGCCCTCGACGGTCATGCGGATCTTGAAGGGCTGGCCATCCGGTGTCATCCATTTGCCGCCAACCTTCTTGAAGCCGGCCTTTTCCAGCAGTTCGGCAGCCGCCTGCGGATCGGGCTTCCACCAGCCATAGCCAAAGGCGGCGCTGATGGCGGCCGGATCGGTCGGGATCTGATCCTTGTATTTCGGCTGCTTACGCAGCATATCGGCAATCTGCTGGCCGATGGTCGGATCATAGGGCTTGATCTTGCGTTTGCCGGTGTCGACCTCGAAATTCTTCAGCCAATCCTGCATGGGCGCCTGATAATCCGTCATGGCAATCGCCGTTGGCGGGACGCCGAGCGCGGACAGCGTCGCAGCGCCGCGATAGCTCGCCATGTCCACGGCCCTTATGTCGATAAGCAAGGCGAGTGCCCAGCGCACATCGGCATTCTGGAACAGCGGATCCTGATTGTTGAAGATCACCGCCGGCAGGGTCGGATCGGGATGGGCGAAGGGGAAGCCGGGGAACCAGCTTTCAACAGTCTTCGACTTTTCCTTCAGCGTGAACATGCCCTCTGGCGTGTTGTCGTGAATGATATCGAGGTTGTGCTCCAGCTGGGCGATGGTGCGCTTATCCGGCGGGCCGGGATCGACATAGGTGACGTATTTCGGAGCGGGCTCACCGAAGCGGCCAAGCGAGGTGCGCTGCCAGTCGTCACGCTTTTCCCAGGTGTACCATTTGCCCTGCGGGTCAAAGGTCTTCAGCTTGTAAGCACCGAGCGAGACCGGATTGGCGAAATCATAGCGAACGGGATCGGCGACCTTTTCGAAGACATGCTTCGGCATGATCCAGGCGCCATTCCAGCGCACCGTGAAAATGGCATGGAAGCGCGAGTTCGGCTTCTTCAGCTTGAAGACGACTGTATAGGGGTCCGGAGCTTCGACGCTTGCGACCTGCACCGAGAAAGCAGCGCTCCAGTTCATGCCCGGATGGTCCATCTGCGTCTTGACGGTGTAGACGACATCGTCTGCGGTGAATTCGACGCCATCGCTCCAGTACAGGCCTTTGCGCAGCTTCACCGTCATCTGGGTGAAGTCGTCATTATATTGCGGCTTGTCGGCGGCGAGCGAATTGTCCCAGGCCGAGCCGCCCAACCCTTTCTCGGGGTCGATGTACCACAGCGTGTCCATGGTCAGCTGCTGCAGGCCGGTCGAAACGCCGCCGCCGCCATTGACCCAGACGTTGAACCAGCCGGGATTCTTGATCGTTCCCTCAGGATTTTCGACGATCAGCGTCTCCTTGCGGGGCAAGGCGGTATAATCTTGAGCCTGGGCTGCCGCGATGAGGCCGAACGTGGCCAGTGCGACGCCGAAAGCAAGCTTCTTCCACTGCTGCATGATCTCCTCCCATTGTTATCGATTGTGCGCTGCGCCTGAGCCGTGTCGGGCGGACCGCGATTTTTCCCCTTATGCTTTCCAGGCCAACCGGGACCGCCTCCTCGCGATCCCGTAGCCGCCGACCGTCATACCGACAGCCGGATCACCGTGTATGAGAGCGGCTTCAGCGTGGCGCGGAGCCGGCCATCTTCCACTTTCGCATCACCCGTGCTGGTCGGGACGACAGCATTCGGATGGGATGCCGTATTGGTCGCCTGCAGGTCCGGATGAACCATCTCGTGCTGCTCGACGACACGCGCGCCGGCAAAGCCTTCCAGCCGGGTGTCGAGATCGAGCGAACTGTCGGGATGGCGGTTGACGGCAAACAGCGTGACCATCTTGCCCACCTCGTCGTGAACCGCCGATACATCGAGATAGGGCACGTCATCGGCCTCGTCGCTGTCATAGGTCGGACCGTCGGTGACCAAACGCAGCGCGTAGCCACGGCCATATTTCGAGGCAAAATAAAGGGGATAGTAGATGGTCTGCCGCCAGGCCGGGCCGCCATCCTCCGTCATGATCGGCGCGATGACGTTGACGAGCTGCGCAATGCAGGCGATGCGCACACGGTCGGCGCGGCGAATGAAGGTATTGAGGATACCGCCGACCTGCAGCACATCCTCGAAATTATAGACATCCTCGAGCAGATGCGGCGCATCCGGCCATTCGTTCCGCGCCAGTATGTCCTTGTCCTGCTGGTTGGAATGATACCAGACGTTCCATTCGTCGAAGGAGATGCCGATCGTCTTCTTCGAGCGCTTCTTCGCCTTGATATAGTCGATGACGCCGCCGATGGTGACGATGTAGCGATCGAGCTTTTCCGCCTTGGCGAGATAGTTCAGCGTGTTCTTCTCGCGGTTGGCGAAATACATGTGCAGTGAGATGTGATCGGCGCTGTCGTAGCACTGCTCCAGAACCTGAGCCTCCCAATCGGGGTAGGTCTTCATATCGGAATTCGACGAGCCGCAGACGACCAGTTCCAGCGATTTGTCGAAACCGCGCATGGCCTTGGCCGTTTCATCGGCGAGACGGCCATATTCATAAGCGGACTTGTGGCCAACCTGCCATGGGCCATCCATCTCATTGCCGAGGCACCAAAGCTTCACATCATGAGGATCGGCCCAGCCGTGCTTGCGCCGCAGATCCGACCAGTAGGTGCCGCTGGGATGGTTGCAATATTCAAGGAAGTTTCGGGCCGCATCCAGCCCGCGTGAGCCGAGATTGACGGCCAGCATGGGCTTTGTATTGGCCTTCTTGCACCAATCGACGAATTCGTTGACGCCGATCTGGTTGCTTTCACGCGTCCGCCAGGCAAGATCGAGCCGAACCGGTCGCTCGGACCGGGGGCCGACACCATCTTCCCAATTGTAGGCCGAAACGAAATTGCCGCCCGGATAGCGGCAATAGGGCGAGTTGAGCTCGCGCACGAGCTCGATCACATCCTTGCGAAATCCATTCTCATCGGCGGTCGGATGACCCGGCTCGTAGATGCCGCCATAAATCGCCCGGCCCAGATGCTCCAGAAAAGAGCTGTAGAGCCGATCATCAATGTCGGCAATTCGGAAATCGCGATGGATCACCACGTTCGCCTTCACGGCTATCCTCCCATATATATCATATATCTCGTTCTTATACGTCGATCTTGATATACTTTTGGAAGGTCGTCAACGCGGCCGGAATGCGAAATAGTCCAAAAACAGCTGCAAAAGCAGTCTTAAATCGGCGAAATTGCACGCAAAAACAAGCGATTATAAAAAATATGACTTATCGGGAAATTCCACCAGCTATCGGCTATATATCACAATTCAGGATATAATTACGCCAGATCGATGCGCATCAGGATATCTCGGCCATAATTGCCGAAGCCACGGCCGAAGATGTTGACGCCGCCGGTGTGGCGAGCATCCTCGGCTATGCCGATTTTCAGACGAATCGAAGAATGCTGGCTGATGGCCAGGTCGTCTATGGTCACATCAGATACCGCGACGCCGTCGATGAAGGTACCTTTCTTCGAGATGCGCCAGGTCTTCAGCTTGCCGTATTGCGACCCCTCAAGCTTCCACCAGCCCGGCGTGAACGCCCCGCGCTTGTCGCCATAGTCCCCCGGCGAGGTCCACGTACCGACCGCAACGCCATTGACCCAGATTGTGATGTCTGACGGCCAGTCAGGATTGGTGCCGGGCACCTCCGACGACAGCTCCATCGAGAACTCAATGCCATTGACAGCCTTGTTCAAGATCTTGGCGTTGTTCGGAAATTTGTATTCCACATGCCCGCGACCGAACCACAACAGACCAGCCTGCATACGCTGCGGATCAAGGAAATAATCGGGGACGTCGAGAAGCCCGATCACGCCTTCCGTCGAACACAGGCCGCAGGGCGCATGGGTCTCGCAGCTTGTGTAAAGGCCGATCGGCATAGCGACCTCGATCACGTCCTCGACGCGCTTGAAGGCCGGCTCATCGAAACTCAGGAGAATCTCATCGTAAAGCGCCGTGCAGATCTTCTGGTAACCCTTGCGGGCCTTCGCTGCCTTGGTTTCGACAAGGCCAGCCTCTTCCAGGATCATAATGGCAGTGGCGACGGTCGATTGCGGCAGGTCCAGTTCCCGGGCGATTTCATTGACGTTCATGGCGCCCCTGGCGCAAAGCAGCTTCAACATGTCGATACGCGCCGGCGCCGAAAGCGCCCGTAAAACCGCCGTGTTTTCACCCGCATAAATTGTCAGAAAGCCGCGCTTCATCGAATCCTGAATGCCTCATCAATGAGTTTCATTTATATCAGGATTTTTGATTTCACAAGAGGTAGCCGGAGCAACTACCCGTTCGGCGCCCCGGCACGTGGCCGGGGCGCCCAATAGCTATCCATGCACGATCAAAGACGATCGCCTGGAACGGACAGGTGTAAACGCTAGTATTGGGCGAAATGCCTCATTTGCAGGTTTCAATTCGCTTCAATGCTGCCGTGATGCCAGAAAGCGAATAGGAGTAGCTTGTGGCCGTGCCTCGCTTCGACGTCGCCTGCAGTTCCAGCTGTGCCCCACCCTTCATGGCGTTGACCATAGAAGGCTCCTGCGTCTCGTCCGTAACCCAGCCATGCCGATACTTGGTGAACATTGGAAATGTCTTGTCACCGACCGACGCAACCATTGCCGCGCCATCTTTCAGATCATAACCCATTGCAGCTTCTGGAACCAATTTATTGCCCGGAGACGAGCGTGAGACGATAAAGAAATTACCGCCATGATCGACGCTGGAAGGTTTCTGCGCGATCGGTCGCGATACGACATAGCAACTAACGCTGTCGCCGGATTTAAGGGAATATGCGCCCCAATTATCGAACTGATCGATACGAACGGGCACGTCGGCATGCGCCATCCCGGCGCTGATTGCCACGAAGACCAGAGCGGGGGCGAAATTTCTTACAAACATAGTTTCCTGCCATTTCTTGTTTCAAGGACATTGAAAGCGAGAGATGTACTCACACACGCAACAGTTTCGGTGCGGTGCGTTATCTGATTGTTAACGTGTCGGTTAAAATTTGTTCATGTTACAGGTCTGGCGGGTATCTGGTTCCAGGGGAGACTAAAGGTGGCAAGCGCGTCTATTGTAGTATTGGACAATCCGTCGGACGCGGATCGCCGTGCGATTCTCACGCCCCTGGATGCCTTCAACAAAACCAAGGCCGGTGACGAAAACTACGAACCGATCGCGATCGTCCTTCGGGATGAGGCCGAAAAAATCGTCGGCGGGCTCTGGGCGCAGCTCTATTTCGACTGGGTCTTCATCGAGCTGCTCTTCATTCCTGAAAATCTGCGCGGCGAAAATCTCGGAGCAAGACTGCTTTCCCAGCTGGAAGAGATCGCAAAGGCAAAAAACTGTGTCGGCGTCTGGCTAGACACATTCAGCTTTCAGGCACCGGGTTTCTATGAGCGGCAGGGCTACGAACGCTTCGCAACCATGGATGACTATCCGAAAGGGATGGCACGTTTCTTCTTTCGCAAGGTCTTTTGAGCTTCCTTCGCCAAAGGTCCGACACAGGCTCCTGACCGATACCTAACCCGCCATGCTTGCGCCCAAAAATGGGCCTGACGCCACGCGCAATTTATATGGCTCCCGGGCGTCCAAAGTTTTAAAACAATAACGTGGCGTTTTTGGACTAAAGGATTAATTCGATGACGAAATTTCGCTTCGCCCTCGCGGCGTCGGCAGCATTCTTTTGCCTCGCAGGCGTTGCGAGCGCGGAAGACCTGACCTTCACCCTCAAGAACGGTACCAAGTCCGTTCTCACCAACTTCTACACCTCGCCGGTCGGCGTCAACAATTGGGAAGACGATGTCTTCGGCAAGCAGGTGCTGAACCCCGGCGAGAGCATGGACATCACCATCGGCGACGGGCGGACCGTCTGCAAATACGACATGAAATTTGAATTCGAGGAAGGCTCCAACCTCGATACGACGACCGACACTCAGAACCTCTGCGAGCTCGGCACCTACACGATCCACGAATAAGACGAGCCGGGAAGCGTCGACACCAACCAAGCCGATTGATGCAACTCGCGCGCGGTTGGGAACGAAACAATGAAAACCATGCCGGCCTTACCGGTTTCCGGCGCTTCCCGGTATGAAATAATATCAAGCTGATTGGAGAATGCGATGCGGCAAGTGCTTCTATTGATATTTGCGATATCGTTTGCCGCCGTCGCCCATGCCGATCCATTGGCAGATCTGGCGGTGGCGCAAAAGGCAGTGATCGAGGCCTGGAGCAAGGTGCCGTTCTCGCAGCAGAACGTCACCTTTGTCTCGGAGCCGTCGACCGGTTACGGGGTTTACAAGAAGCGGGACTCGAACGTTTTCAAACCCGGCGAACCGATCCTCACCTATGCCGAACCGATCGGCTACGGCTGGAAACCGCTTGCGGACAACCGCTACGAACTTCACCTCGTTGCCGACCTCGCCATTGTCGACGCCAGCGGGGATGTCGTGTGGAGCAAGAAGGGCTTCCTGGACAGCACCCTTCAAAGCTACAAGCAGAACATGGAGTTCAAGCTCGACATGACCCTGAACGTCGACGGTGCTCCGGCTGGCAAATACAAGCTGCGCTATACGCTTTATGACATGACCTCGGGAAAGACGAGCTCCTTCGATCAGGATTTCGAGATCGCTTCGGCCGGCTGATTGATCGGCCGTGCTCCTTGAGCGGCCGTTTCTAGACTGCCGAAACGCTACCAATCTCGCGCATCGGCCGAGGTTGAACAATGACCAACAATACAAAGACAGAATGGAAGCCCCATGAAAAAGATACTGCTCATCGCGGCCGCGCTCGCGGCCTTTCCAATGCTCGCAAATGCCAAGACGCTCGCCTTCCCGAGCGAAGCGCCGATTGCCAGCGTCACCATCCCCGACAACTGGAAGCCGCAGGAAACCGAGACCGGCATCGACGCCAATTCGCCTGATGCCGCCATCTACTTCGCGCTCGATGTCGCCAGCGGCGACAATGTCGAAAAGGTGATCGGCGATGCCGTCGATTTCCTCGACAAGAACGGTGTGAAGATCGACGCCAGCACCCGCAAGGACGACGACAGCAACGAAGTCAACGGCATGAAGATGTCGATCCTGAACTGGCAAGGCACCGATGCGGACGGCCCCGTCAACATCAATCTCGGCGTTCTCTCTCCGGCACCGAACAAGATCCTCGTGCTCACCTATTGGGGCTCCAAGGACGATCAGGCCAAGCACGAGAAGGAAGTGCTCGACATCATCGGCTCCATCAAGCCCGCGAAGTAATGATCTCTAAACGGCCACCGCGGCGCAGCGGCGGTCGATTGCAACGATCTTCCTGGGTTCGCCGTATCGGCGGACCCTTTTCTGTTTGATACCGGGGGCACTCCCGGCATTGGCAAGATACCTTCACACCGCTTGTATCGGCGGCCAAAATCATGTCATGACACAAAGCTGAGCGAACCAGAGCAGCGGAGCGGGACCATGAAGAAGATCGGATTCCTTTCATTCGGCCACTGGACGCCCTCGCCCCAATCGCAAACGCGATCCGCAGCTGACACGCTTCTTCAATCGATCGATCTCGCTGTCGCCGCCGAGCAGCTGGGCGCTGATGGCGCTTATTTTCGCGTGCATCACTTTGCCCGCCAGCTTGCCTCGCCGTTTCCGCTATTGGCCGCCGTCGGCGCCAGGACCAGCCGCATCGAAATCGGCACCGCCGTCATCGACATGCGTTACGAGAACCCGCTTTACATGGCGGAGGATGCCGGCTCGGCCGACCTGATCGCCGGCGGCCGGTTGCAGCTTGGCATCAGCCGCGGCTCGCCGGAACAGGTGATCGACGGGTGGCGCCATTTCGGCTATGCGCCGGCAGAGGGCGAAAGCGATGCAGATATGGGGCGCCGGCACGCCGAAGTCCTGCTCGACATCCTGCGCGGCGAAGGATTTGCCAAGCCCAATCCTCGCCCGATGTTTCCCAATCCCCCCGGCCTTCTGCGCCTGGAGCCGCATTCGGAAGGCCTGCGCGAGCGGATCTGGTGGGGCGCAAGCTCCAATGCGACCGCCAAGTGGGCCGCCAAGCTCGGCATGAACCTGCAGAGCTCGACGCTCAAGGACGACGAGACCGGCGAGCCGTTCCATGTCCAGCAGGCAGATCAGATCAGGATCTACCGCGAAGCATGGAAGGAAGCCGGCCACAAGCGCGAGCCACGGGTCTCGGTGAGCCGCAGCATCTTCGCGCTGGTCAACGATCTCGACCGCGCCTATTTCGGCAGCAGCGGCAAGGAGGCGGACCAGATCGGCTTCATCGACGAAAAGACGCGGGCCATCTTCGGCCGCAGCTACGCTGCGGAGCCCGACAAGCTGATCGAGGAACTGGCCAAGGATGAGGCGATTGCGGCGGCCGACACCCTGCTTCTGACGGTGCCCAACCAGCTCGGCGTCGAATACAACGCTCATGTGATCGAGGCGATCCTGACCCACGTCGCACCGGCTCTCGGCTGGCGCTGATCGCTCGGCCATTGATCCGGTTTGAGTGCAAAACGGAGTGGAGCTCGATGAAGCGCTTGGGTATCGTCTTGGCACTGCTGGCGGCAAGCGGGATCGCACAGGCGAAACCGATGATCTGGCAGGCCCCGGAAGGGCTTACACAAATCACGCTATGGCCCGGGGCAGTCCCGGACGCACCGCCTGTACGGGGACCGGAGGATGTCTCCGTCAGCACGGAGCTTATAGCGGGAAAAACCGTGACCAACGTCACCAATGTGACCAACCCAACGATCACGGTCTACCCACCCAAGGGAAAGAATACCGGAGCGGCGTTGGTCGTGGTTCCAGGAGGAGGGTTCCAGGTCCTTGCGATTGATCTTGAAGGCACCGAGGTCTGCGATTGGGCTACCTCCATCGGCATGACATGCGTGCTGTTGAAGTATAGGGTTCCGAGCGCACCATATGTCTGGCAGTGCGATTGCCGCCCCCATAATCTAAAGGTATCGCAGCCTTCGTTGCAGGATCTGCAGCGAACAATGGGGCTGGTGCGCGATCACGCGGATCAATGGCACGTCGACCCCCATAAGGTTGGCGTTCTGGGGTTCTCGGCTGGCGGTTTCCTTGTGGCGGAGATCAGCTCGCTATTCGAGCACCGTCTGTATCCCCAGGTAGACAAGGCTGATAACGAAAGCGCTCGGCCGGATTTCGCCATAGCCATCTATCCCGGGCATCTTGCGAACCGGGACGACACGTTCAACACTAACATTCCGGTATCCAGTCTTACATCGCCGACATTCCTGGTTCAGGCAGAAGACGATTATGAGGATGGCATCCATCAGTCGCTGGCTTACTACGCCGCGCTGTCGAAAGCGCATGTGCCGGCTGAAATGCACCTTTACGCAAATGGAGGCCATGCATTCGGGCTGCGGCGGAATGAGCTACCCATCACGGACTGGCCAGCGCAGGCCGCACTATGGTTGCACACGATCGGCATCATGCGGAACTGAGCGACGCCAATGCATCGTCCCCAATGTAAGATGGGCGCCACTCGGCCGTGGCCTTTCCTGAGCATGGAGTCGTTGATCGAGGTGACACGCCAGGGAGCTCTTGCAGTCAATGCCACCTGATCTTGCGCGGCACTCCTCACCCCGAAAATGGCCAGCAAATCTAATGAATTATTAACCATGGCCGTGCCCTAACCTCTTGTAATTTCTTTACTGGAGCAGACCATGGTGCATGCATCGAAAATGAACGAGCTGAACGATCGGCTCGACTTTGTCGGACTGGGGCAGGACGCCCGTCAGGCCCTTGCGGAGTTGCAGCCGATCATCGAGCTTGCCGTCAAAGATTCCCTTGACGTCTTCTATGAGAAGATCGCCAAGCACCCGGCAATGTCGAAATTTTTCTCGTCGCAGCAGCATGTAGCCCATGCCAAATCCAAGCAGCGGGAACACTGGAAGACGATCGCATTGGGCCAATATGGCCCCGATTATGTCGAAGCAGTCTCGGCTGTCGGCAGGACCCATGCACGCCTGGGGCTGGAGCCGCGCTGGTATATTGGCGGCTATGCCGTGATCCTCGAGGGCATCGTGCGCTCGGTCGTCGCACAGCAGCTGAAGGGCGTGCTGTTGCGCAAGCACGAACAGGCTCTCGCGCGCCGCCTGTCCGCCATCATCAAGGCAGCGCTCGTCGACATGGACTACGGCATTTCGGTCTACCTGCAGGTGCTGGCCGATGAGCGTGACAAGGCCGAAGCCGAGCGCGCAGCGGCGCAGCAGGAACAGGAGCGTGCCCTCAACGCACTCGGCCTCGCCTTGACCGGCCTGGCAAACGGCGATCTGACGGCAGAGATCACGGAAACCCTCTCGGCCGAATTCGAGGTCCTGAAGAGCAATTACAACGAATCTCTCGCCTCTCTTGGAACGGCAATGCGGCACATAGACGATTCCGTGACCCGCGTTCGCGACGAGGCCGGCTCGATTTCATCGGCTGCGGACAATATGGCGAGACGCACCGAGCAACAGGCTTCTGCGCTGGAGGAAAGTGCGGCGGCCATCGAGCAGATCACCACGATCTCCGAACAGACGGCCGAACGGACGCGCGAAGTCCAGGCAATCGTCAAGGAATCAGCCTCGGAGGCCGAGCGGTCCCGGGATGTCGTCCAGCAGGCCGTATCGGCCATGGACGATATAGAGACTTCGTCGCGCAAGATGACTGATATCATCTCCGTCATCGACGAGATTGCCTTCCAGACCAATCTGCTGGCACTAAACGCCGGTGTCGAGGCTGCACGGGCCGGCGAACAGGGCAAGGGCTTTGCCGTCGTCGCACAGGAGGTCCGCGAACTGGCACAGCGCTCTGCTGCTGCCGCAAAGCAAATCAAGGATCTGATCGACCGCTCCTCCAACGACGTTCGCCGCGGCGTGGAACTGGTCAACCGTACCGGCGAAGCGCTGGAGCTCATCGGTAACCAGGTGGCCTCCATCGACAAGAATGTCGGCGCTATTGCCCGCTCGACACAGGAGCAGGCCGTCGGCATCAGCGAAATCAACTCGGCGGTCCGCAACATGGATCAGATGACGCAGCAGAACGTGGCGCTGATGGAGGAAACGAATGCCTCGACCCGGCACCTCGCCGATATCAGCAACGAGCTTGCCGGTCTGGTCGGCCGTTTCAAGACGGTGCGCTCAGGCACGCGGACCGGTGCCGTGAGACTGAAGCTCGCAAGCTAGGCGTAGCGGCTCAGAGGATTCGCCAGCCCCAAGCAGTGCCCTGGGTTGGCAAGGATCTACGCCACCTATGATGGCAACTCGTCGATTTCGGCAATCAGCCATTGCCGGAACGCTTTCATCGATGCCGTTTCCCCACGCGATTTCAGGCGCGTGAGCCAATAGCTGCCGGTGACGGCCGTGATCTGGAACGGCTGGACGATCCGGCCCGCTTCGATCTCGTGCGAAAACATCGCAACAGGAACGAGCGCGACGCCGACGCCACGCGCGGCGGCCTCCACCAGCGTCAACGACGAATCGAACATCCAGCCGCGAAGATGGGGCGTCGGGAGGCCTGCCGCCCTGAACCAAAGAGACCATTCGTCGAGCCTGTAGGAGCGCAGCAGCTCAGCCTCCGCAAGATCGGCCGGCCCACGCAGATGCTCGGCGATCGCCGGCGTGCAAACCGCGGACAGAGGCGCGTCCATCAGATGGATCGCCTCGGTTCCATGCCAAGCGCCATCGCCGAAGCGCAGAAAGAAATCCAGGCCGTCCAACACCATGTCGGCGCGGTTGTTGTTGGTTTTCAGCCTGAGATCGACATGCGGATAGTGCGCTTTGAAGCCGCTCAATCGCGGCAATAGCCAGCCGATCGCGAAGGTGCCGACCACGCCGACTGTCAGTATCTCATCGAAATTGCCTTCCTCCAGCTGGCTCAAGGTGGCGCTCATACGGCGAAACGCGTCGGTCAGCACCGGGAGCAGAGCATGCCCCTCATCGGTAAGCGCCAGGCCTCGTGGGAGACGTTTGAACAGGGTCACTCCCAGCACGTCTTCCAGCGCCTTCACCTGATGGCTGACGGCCGTCTGCGTCACGCGAAGCTCCAGCCCTGCCCGCGTAAAACTGCAATGCCGCGCCGAGGCTTCGAAAACCCGCAGAGCGTTCAGCGGCAGTTGTGAAATGTCCATTGTGTCCTAAGCCCAAGTTTTTCTCATGACTAAGCCCAAAATTGATCGTTTGTCTAGGGCACGAAGCGGCGCCATAGTCTGCGTCGTGAGGTGATTGCAGGATCCCAATGACGTCCACGGGCTCCATCGCGCACGCCTCCACCCAATGAACATCGAAGTGGAAACAGGAATGACGATCCTATTGTCACGCCGGCAGACCCTTGCCGGCAGCTTGCTTGCGATTCCCGTTCTGGCAGGAGCAACGACGAATGGCCGCGCCGAGGAGAGCAGCAGTCAGCAAAAGCGGCTCGCCGCACTCGAGAGCAAATACCCCGGCCGCATCTGCGTGAGCATTCTCGACTTGGCAAGCGGCCGACGTGTCGATCATCGCGCCGGTGAGCGCATGCTCATATGCAGCACCTTTAAAACGTTGATAGCAGCCTTGGTGCTTACCCGCGTCGACAAAGGCGAAGAGAAGTTCGACCGGCGCATTGCCTATTCGAAGAGTGATCTTGTCGAAAGCTCTCCGGCAACCGGGGCTCAGCTCGAAACCGGCAGCATGACTATCGCGGAACTCTGTGCGGCAGCCATGACGCTCAGTGACAACACGGCGGCTAATCTTCTGCTCGCTAGCTTTGGCGGCCCCAAGGCTCTGACCGCCTTCTGCCGTAGCCTTGGCGATGATATCACCCGGCTCGATCGCACGGAGCCCACCCTGAATTATCACGATAAGCCGGACGACCAGCGCGACACCACGACAGCCGCCGCAATGCTGGAAAATCTCCGGCGGCTTCTGTTCAGCGATCTGCTGTCTGCGGCTTCGAGATCTCAACTTGCCGCCTGGCTGATGACCAACAAGACCGGCGACACCCGCTTGCGTGCCGGCGTTCCGAAGGGTTGGCTGGCGGGTGACAAGACCGGGACGAATGGCGACAAGGATGGCAATGCCAACGACATAGCCGTTCTATGGCCGACAAATCGCGCACCGATCATCGTAACTGCCTATTGCGAGATACCGGGGATCTCCGCCGACGCACGCAATTCGATCATCGCCGAGATCGGCCGCATTGCCGCCGAGATCTGAAACAGCAGCCGCGTAACGGCGAGCACAGTCATGGCCATCCCTCTTCAATCCCCGCTCCGGCCGCCACGTATGCCATACGGCCAGCACCGCCAAAAGGATATCATCTTGAACACGCATTTCATTTCACTGCGGAAGCTTGGCGCCGTCGCCAGCTGCCTCTTCTATGGTGTTGCCGCGCACGCTGCCGATGGCAGCGAGCAGGCGCAAATGGAGCAGGCCGTCAATGCAATTATTCAGCCGCTGATGGCGGAAAACGATGTCCCGGGACTGGCCGTTGGCATCACCGTCAAGGGCAAGCGCTATACCTTCAATTATGGGGTTGCCTCGAAAGAGAGCGGCCAGAAGGTCACGGACGACACGCTCTTCGAACTTGGCTCGATCAGCAAGACCTTCACGGCGGCACTTGGCTCCTATGCTGAGGTCAGCGGCAAGCTGTCCTTTGCCGACAAGGCAACCAAATATCTGCCGGCGCTTTCCGGCACGAGCTTCGACAAGATAAGCCTTCTCGATCTCGTCACCTATAGCGCAGGCGGCCTGCCCTTGCAGTTTCCCGACGATGTGACCGACAACGACAAGATGATTGCCTATTATCGTAACTGGCGCCCGTCCTATGCTCCCGGCACCTATCGGCTCTATTCCAATACGAGCATCGGCCTCTTTGGCTATCTGGCGGCCCAAGCTATGGACGAGCCATTCGATACGCTGATGCAGGACAAGATCATCAGAGGGCTCGGCCTCAACAATACCTTCGTCCGCGTCCCGCCCGGCGAGATGGGCAATTACGCCTATGGCTATTCGAAGCTGGGCAAGCCGATCCGGGTGAACCCTGGCGTTCTCGACACGCAGGCCTATGGCATAAAGACCACCGCACCCGACATGCTCAGCGTTCTCGAAGCCAATATGGACAGCTCCAAGCTCGACCCGACGCTGCAGCACGCAATCGCGGCGACCCATGTCGGCTTCTACACGGTCGGCGATACGACGCAGGGTCTGGGTTGGGAGATCTACGCCTACCCGACAACGCTTGCCCGACTGCTGGAAGGCAACTCGTCGGACATGGCTCTCGACCCGCATAAGATCACCCGCCTCTCGCCGCCGCAACAGCCACGCAAGGACAGCTGGCTCAACAAGACCGGCTCGACAAATGGCTTTGGTGCCTATGCGGCTTTCGTTCCGTCCAAGCAGATCGGCATCGTCCTGCTTGCGAACAAGAACTATCCGATCCCGGAACGCGTCAAGGCCGCATACAAGATCATGACGGCAATCGGAAACCTGCCTGAGCAGAACGACGCGCAATAGCGGTATCAGCTGCAGGGTTTGCTCTGCCTGGCAAAAGACCGGCTCTCGGAAAAAACGAGGGCCGGTCACTTTCAGTTTATGGGTTGATTGCTATCGATTGCCGGAAGACTGGCGCGGGGCAGCGTCTGCGTGGGAGGCTTCTGTCCCGTTGAAGAATTCCTGCAGGAGCCGGGTAATCCGCTCTGGGGATGTGCCCTTGGCATATTCTTCCTGCATCCGGCGTCTTACTAACATTTCCAAGACTGACATGTCTTTCACCTCACAAATCCGGCGCAAGGCAAATGTCGCTCTCATTGGCATGCGAGGCAAGTTACAGTTTTTTCATGGTTTTAGCGGGTGACAATCCAGACTCGAATGCCTATGTATCGCACCGAAGAAAGAACGCTGTCTCCAATCACGGCGTGATTTTCCCCTCAATTGCCGAATACCGGCACATCAAAAAATTGAAAGCGGCCAAACGGTCGGTTGTTTGCGTTTCGTTAACTTCCGTGCTTTAGCGCGCACACCCCGGCCTTTGGATGAGGTCGCATGCAAGGAATAAATAATGCCCGTAAAGAAAAGCTCCGCCTCCGATGTTTTCCAACGCAAGATCTCGGATTTTTGCGATCTGCGGCTCGCGCCGCTGCTGCAGCCCCGCAGCTTCGAAAACCTCAAGGGCTTCATGATCGGGCTCGTCGTCTTCCAGTCGCGTCCTCCATTGCGCGCCGGAAGAGTAGACTGGCAGGAAATCGCATCGCTCTGTGGCATGGACGCGGAAATGAGCCCAGAGTTCAAGCGAGCGGCGCAGCCAGGTTTTGACGCTATTCAGCGCTGGCTGAGAGCGACCAAAACCCCCACGACGCCTATCGCACCTGTTTCTCGCGCCGCGCCCAAAGCCCCGCTGCGGGTCGCTACCAAGCCACGTATCACCATTCAGCCACAACGCCGCGCAGCCGCCTCCTAAAAGCCCTGGCGGAGTCTTTTCACCTTCTGCCCATCCCGGCATCTACCTACCCTCCCTCGACAGATCATCAAAAGCTGTTCAGAATAATACCAGTAGCGAACAGGATGAAAATTATCCGTGGTCGCTCCGTGGAAGGGTAGGTTCTCCTTGGCGAATGAAATTATAGAGCTGGTCAGAAGCGAATTCGCCTCCGGCACGCAAGGGATGCCGCTCTACAAGCGGCTCAAGACAGCAATCGAAGCGGCCGTCCGCAACCATGCGTTCAAGTCCGGCTCGGTACTACCGGGTGAACGGTCTCTCGCCGAAGCTCTTTCGCTATCGAGGGTTACCGTTCGCAAGGCGCTTGCCATGCTGGAAGAGGAAGGCATGCTCAGCCGGCGGCAAGGCGCGCGCAGCGAAATCGGCTCCCGGGTCGAGAAGTCGCTTTCCACGCTGACCAGCTTTTCCGAAGACCTGCGCGCCCGCGGAATGGAGCCCGGATGCATATGGCTCTCCAAACAGTTAACTCGTCCCTCGCCAACTGAAATGATGGCGCTCGGCATTTCCGCAAACGCACAGGTCTTGCGCATGCGCAGGGTGCGAACCGCCGATGGCGCTCCGATTGCGGTCGAGCATGCGGCGGTGCCGGTGCGCTTTCTCCCCTCGCCTGCTTCGGTCGGCGATTCCCTGTACGACGCGCTTGCCCAGCGCGGCTTTCTACCCCGGCGTGCCATCCAGAGGATGCGGGCGCGTGCGGCCTCTCTCGAAGACGCTCAGCATCTGCGTTGCGAGCCGGGAGCCCCGATCCTGACGACGGAGCGACGCTGCTTTCTCGGTGACGGCGAGATCGTCGAATATTGCGAAACACGCTACAAGGGCGAAGTCTATGATTTCGTCTTCGAGCTTCAGAGATAATACCAGTTTAAAACCGGTTGCTTTCTGGTAAGTGTCGTCTATCGTGGCGCTCTGAAAGGGGTGCCGAATGCGCAAGGAATATCTCAATCTAAGCCTCATCGTCTCATGCCAGCCCGTGCCTGACGGGGCGATGGACGAGGCAATTTTCGTCACCGCCTTTGCGCAAGCGGCGCTGGCGGCCGGCGCGCGGGCACTGCGCATCGAATCGTCAGCCTATGTCGCCGCTGTTAGAGCTGCCGTCGACGCGCCGATCATCGGAATCATCAAACGCGATCTCGATGACAGCCCCGTGCGCATCACACCCTTCGTCGCCGATGTCGAGGCTTTGGCTGATGCCGGCGCCGACATCATCGCCTTCGATGCGACCGACCGACCTCGGCCCGAAACGATCGAGACGCTTCTCGCCGCCATCAAGGCGAGAGGCCTGTTATCGATGGCGGATTGCTCGTGCCTGGATGATGCGAAGCGAGCGCTGGCGGCAGGCGTCGATTTCGTCGGCACCACCATGTCCGGCTATGTCGGCGGCCCCGAGCCGGTGGAGCCGGACATCGCATTGATCACAGCCATCCGGCAGCTGACGCCCTATGTGATCGCCGAGGGCCGCATCCGCACGCCGGAACAGGCGGCCGAAGCGGCGCGTGCCGGCGCTTGCGCCGTCGTCGTCGGATCGGCGATCACGCGCACCGAGCACGTGACCTCATGGTTTCGCGAAGCGATTTCAGCCGCCTTTTCGGAGCAAGATGCAGCAACGCTCGCCATTGATATCGGCGGCACCAAGATGCTTGCAGCGTTGGTTCACGGATCACGAGTTTTGGCCGAGGCAACCATCGCAACCAGCCGGGAGGCGGGACCCGACGCCTGGCTGGCGGCAGTCGCCGAACAGGCAGAGCCTTGGAACGGTCAGTATGACCGCATCGGTATCGCAGCGACCGGCCTCATCCGCGACGGGCATTGGTCGGCGCTCAATCCCGCGACGCTTGCGATCCCGGATGGCTATACGCTAGTGGCGAAAGCCAGCGCGCTGTTCAAAAAACCGGCCTTCGCTGTCAATGATGCCCAGGCGGCGGCCTGGGGCGAGCACAGGTTCGGAGCGGGCGAAAATGAAGACACCGTCTTCCTGACCATCTCGACCGGCATCGGTGGTGGCGTGGTGGTGAATGGACGCCCGTTGCTTGGTCTTGCCGGCCATTTCGGCCTGGTTCGTAGCCCGACGCTCGGCCAATCTCCGTTGGAAGACATCGTTTCCGGCCGCTGGATGGCCGCCGAATCGGCGAGCGTCGGACATCCAGCCGAAGCCCCGGAAATATTCTGGCAAGCACGCAACGGCGCCGCCTGGGCGCAGGCCATCATCGCGCAATCGGCGTCGCGCGTCGCACTCCTTTGCCGCGACATTCAGATGATGCTTGCCCCCAAGCGCATCGTCATCGGCGGTGGCATAGGCCTGGCGCCCGGCTATCTCGATGCCGTCGAGGCCCAGTTGGCGGGACTTTCCGCGCATATCGCACCACATCTGGTCGCCGCCAGCCTTGGCCCCCATGCCGGCATCATCGGTGCCGCCGATCTTGCGAGGCGCGATCGGTAAACAAGCCCAATGCAAGTCAAAAACAACGATAAAGGAAAGGGAACAATAATGAAATTCAAATACTTATCGTCTGCAATGCTCGCCCTGATGCTGTCGGCAACGGCATTGCCGGGCCTCGCAAACGCCAAGGTGGTCGTGCTCGGCTGGCCGGGTGGTTCTGAGGAAACCGCCTTGCGCGCCACCACCGACCTCTACAACAAGACCGCGTCCGACGCCGACAAGATCGAGCTGCTGTTCTTCAATCGCGACGGCTTCTTCGACAAGCTGCAGGCCGATATGGCTGCCGGCTCGGACGCTTTCGACGTCAACCTCGTCGCGACCTATTCGATCGGCCGTTACGCTCCCTATATGGAGCCGATCGAGCTCAACGCCGAGGCAACAAAGGTGTTCGGCGATACGGTATTGAAGACCATGCAGTTCGACGGCAAACAATATGGCGTGCCGACGGACCTCTCCCTGCACTTCATGTACTACCGCAAGGATCTCGTCGACGCACTTATCGCCGACCCCGAAGCCAAGGCCAAATATGCCGAGATCTCAAAGAAGTATCTCGGCAAGGAGCTTGCTCCAAAGCAGCCTGACGAATGGACATGGGATGACTGGGCGGCAACGTCGCTCTATTTCAGCAAGCAGGTGAACCGCCAGAGCCCCGTGCGCTATGGCGCCGTGCTGCAGATGAAGAACCTGCTCTTCAACATGATGGTGTTCCAATCCCTTCCCCGCGCCTATGGCGGCGACTGGATGGACGCCAGCGGCAACATCATCGTCGATTCCGACGCCTACAAGACTGCTCTGACACTTTATAAAACGCTCTACGACGCCGGCGTCTCGCCGAAGGATTCACTCAGCTACGAATATGCCGAAACCAACGCGGCCTATAGCTCAGGACAGGCGGCGACCGCCTTGCAGTGGAATGCCGCTGCGGCCGAACTGACCGATGCCAAGAAATCGCCTGCCGTCGCTGATGTCACCGGTGTCGTCGCGCCGCCAGCCGGGCCAAATGGGCGCGCCGACCATATTCACGGTCTCGGCCTCGGCCTGAACAAGAACGCCAAGAACAAGGAGGGCGCCGTCAAGTTTCTGAAATGGCTGTCCTCCGAAGACGCGGCCCTTGCCTATGCCCGCGCGGGCGGCTCCCCGGCGCTGACACCCGACGTCGTTGCAAAAGTGGCCAAGGAGCGTCCCGATCTGGTCAAGCTCGGGGAATTTGCCAGCAAGTACGGCTATGTGATGACCGGCGCTACTTCCGCCAAGGCGCTTTCGGTCTATGAGCTGCAGGCCAAGGAATTCACAGGCTATTGGTCCGGCCAGCAGAGCCTCGATGACGCGCTTGCCCACACCAAGGCCGGCATGCAGGACCTCTTGAAGAAATAAGGACAGGACCGGATGCCCGCTTTAAGGCATCCGGCCGCTGCTGCTGACACCATGGCTCTCGTAAAACGCACCGAAGGCAGGCTCTACCTGGCACCCCTTGTCGGGTTTCTGCTGCTGTTCCTTGGCTTTCCAGCCCTTCTCAATCTTGTCTATTCGGTGTCGACGGTCTCGTTCGAAACATTGCGCAGTCCGCAGATCAGCGGCTTTGGCAATTACGTCACGGCCCTGACGGAAGCGGCGTTCTGGCAATCAGTGTGGTTCTCGCTGCGCTTCGGCATCATCACCGCCGTCAGCGAGTGTCTGCTCGGTCTCTTCCTGGCGATTTTCCTGAAACCATTGCTGTCGGCGCGGCCGGTGCTGATGGCGCCGCTCATGCTGCCGCTCATGGTCGCACCCGCCATGGTCGGCCTGATGTACCGGCTCGTGCTGCACGAGTTCGCCGGACCTGTCCCCTACTATCTCTACGAATGGTTCGGCGACAGCCCCGCATTCCTCGACTACACCAATGCCTTTCGCACACTCATTGTCATCGAAGTGCTGCAGTGGACACCATTCGCCTTCCTGCTTTTCTATGTCGCCTATATCGCCATCCCCGCGGATGTGCATGAGGCAGCCGCACTCGACGGCGCGACGGGCCTCCAGCGACTATGGCGCATCGATCTGCCGCTGATGCTTCCGACGCTGGTTGTCGCCTTCTTCATCCGCTTCATCGACGGGTTCCGCGTCTTCGACAATGTCTACGCGCTCACCGGCAGCGGAGCCGGCGGATCGACGACCTCGCTTTCGATCTACATCTATCAGGCCTTCTTCAAGGAGGGCGCGATCGGCAAGGCGGTGGCGGCCTCCGTCGTCCTGTTCGTCACCTCGCTACTGGTCCTTGCCGGCTTGAACTGGCTGAGTGCACGAAGGAAGAGATAGGATGCTGAAGTCGCTACGCTGGATCGTCTACTGCATCGTGGTCCTTGCCATGAATTTCCCGATCATCGTCACGCTCATCACCTCGTTCAAGACGACGCGCGAGATCTCCAATAATCCCGGCCTGTGGATCGAGCAGCCGACCTTCGACAATTACATCAAGGTCTTCACGGAGACCGAGCGCTTCAACATCTTCCTCTATCTTGCCAACAGCGCCGTGGTTGCGCTCATCGGCACGGCCCTTGCGATCCTGCTCTCCTTCCCGGCTGCCTATGTGATTGCCCGCGGCGAAATGGGGCAAAGGCTCCTGCTGCCGCTCGTCATCAATCTGCGCGCTGTCCCCCTCATCGTCTTCGCGATCCCGCTCTACATGATGTATCAATGGCTCGGACTGCTCGACACGCAGATCGGCCTCGGCCTGATCCTGACGATCGTCAACATTCCCCTTGCCCTCGTCATGCTGGTGAATGCGATATCGGACATACCGTTGGAGTTGGACGAAGCGGCCACCGTCGATGGTGCCAGCGTCTTCCAGATCATGATCAGGGTCATCCGCCCGGTGGTACGCCCGGCGCTCGTGACCACCTTCATCTTCGGCTTCATCACCGCCTGGAACGAATTCCTTTTCGGGCTGATGCTGACGACCAGCCGCGCCGTGCCCATGACCGTCGGCGCCTCATTCTTCTTTGCCGCCAGCGGTGGTGGCGTGCAATGGGGCATGGCATCGGCGGTCATGATCATCGGTGCCCTGCCGCCGGCGCTCCTCGGCCTCGTCATGTACCGGCAGCTCTCCGGCTCGATGACGGCAGGCGCGGTAAAGGGCTAGCCGCCTTCGCGCCGAAACCGCCGCGCCTCGATGCCCATCATCCCCTGGCGGTCATCTCCTTCGGAGAGCGCAGACGTGGCGACAGCCGGCTTGAGATACGGTCGCAGGCTGTCTGCAAGACACTCAACGTGGCCGCGTGACGGCTCTCCCGCGTGTGGCGATTGACATAAGCAATGATGATGGACGCAATCGCGTTGCCATCGGCACCGATGATCGGGCAGCAAATATCGGTGATGCCGACGAAGTCGCGGCTGTCGTGCAGCTCGTAGCCCCTTCCGCGGATGGCTGCCAGTTCCTTGTCGAGCGCCTTGCGGTCGATGGGCGTGGAAGATCGTCCCTGGCATTCATCGACAATCCGTTTTGCCGTGGCGGCTGACTGGAAGGCCAGGATGACCTGGCCAGAGGTCGAATCCGTCGCGAGGCGTCCGTAGCCAAGCTTCAGCGTGAAGGACATGTCCTCCCCGCCCGGAACGGCAGCGGTAACGACGGTCAATCCGTGATTGACGACGACAAGATGCGGCGACTGCTGGCATTCCATGGCGATGGTCGAAAGCTCAGGCATGGCGGCCGACATCAGATCCTGCGTGGTTGGGGTATGCAGGCCAAGCTTGAAGAGCCGGTCGGTCAGCGAGAAGGCGTCCGTTTCGGGATCCCGGTCTATATATCCGCGCTCCTGCAGCGCTACGAGCATGCGGAAGATCTCATTTTTCGAACGGCCCAGGCCATCCGCGATCGCCTTCATCGTCATGGACGTATCGGCTTCGGCAAGCAGCTCCAGGACTTCCAGGCCTTTGGTCAGGGCCGGTGCCGAATAGGAAAGCTTGCCGCTCTCATTGGAACCATTGCTCATCTCATCGAATCCTCCTTGGGAAGCCAACCATAGAAATTGCCGCTGCTCTTGTCATTCGTTTCATATTTGAACTTGACACTATATATAAAACCTCCATGATGCCTCCAATAGCAAGGACGAGTAGTTTCGATGAGCAATCTAAGCGTGGTGAAATCAGAGACGCCGGGACGAAAGCTGGAGACACCCCGTCGCAACAGCATTTTCACATCCATTGACCTTGACCGCCCGGGCAAGCAAATCGGCTATTTCTGTGTGCCGCAATCACCAAATGACGATGCCTGGGGCACGGTTCAGGTGCCGCTCGCCGTCGTCAAGAATGGTGACGGCCCTACGGTGCTGATCGAAGCCGGTAATCATGGCGACGAATATGAAGGACCGATTGCGCTTGGCGAACTTCTGCGCGCAATCGATCCGGCCGACGTGACCGGCCGCATCATCGCGATTCCGGCCATCAATGTCCGGGCCGTCGAAGCCGGCCAGCGGACATCTCCCGTCGACGGGCTCAATTTCAACCGCAGCTTTCCGGGCGACTTCAATGGCACGCTGACGAGCCAGACCGCCGCCTATGTGAACGACTACCTCTTCCCGATTGCGGATTACTTCCTCGACCTGCATTCAGGCGGCTCGTCGCTCATGATCCTCCCAAGCGCCATCATCGAGCCATCCCCGACGTCGGAAGGGCATCGCCGCAACATCAAGGCCACCCTAGCCTTCGGCGCGCCGACCGTTGTCATGGTCGACAATCTCGGCGAGATGCGCACATCCACGGCAGCAGCCAACCAGCAGGGCCTGATCGTCATCGGTAGCGAGATGGCCGGCGGCGGCCTGGTCAGCCAGGATGCGCTCGCCATCTGCCGCCGCGGCATCCGCAATGTCCTCAAGCATGCCGGCGTGCTGAAAGGCGCTCCGGACATGCCGGCGGAAGCGAACGCCCGCGTGCTTAAAGTGCCGGGCAGCCAAGGCTACATACTCTCCGACGACGATGGTGTCTTCGAACCGATCAGCGAGCTCGGCACTGAAGTAAAAGCCGGCGATGTGGCCGGCCGCATCCATTTTCTGCGTTCGCCCGCCCGGGAGCCGGTGATCCTGCATCACCCCATCGATGGTATCGTCTTCGCCAAGCGCCAGCCCGGCCGGGTCCGCCCCGGCAATTGCTGCTTCGTGCTGGCCAACGAATATCCGGAGGCGTTGAGTGATGACCTATGAAGACATCAGGGCCGCAGCCGCCCGCATTCAACCTTTCGTGCGCCGCACGCCGGTACTCAAACTCGAACATTGTGCCGGCTTCGATCTGCGCAACGATTTCCATCTGAAGCTTGAATGCCTGCAGGTCAGCGGCTCCTTCAAGATCCGCGGTGCGGCCAACAGGGTCAAGTCGCTGTCACCCGAACATATTGAGCGCGGCTTGGTCGCGGCTTCCGGCGGCAATCACGGCTTAGCCACGGCCTATATGGCGCGTCAGTGCGGTGTTTCGGCGACGATCTTTTTGCCGAGCAATGCCAGTCCTGTCAAAGAAGAGAAGTTACGCCGGCTGGGAGCCGATGTACGTTATGCCGGCAAAGTATGGGACGAAGCGCATGAAGCGGCCGTTATCTTTGCCGAGCAAGAGGGCGCATTCTACATGCATCCCTTCGCAGACGAGGCCATCGTTTCAGGACAGGGAACAGTTGCATTGGAGATGCTGGAACAGCTGCCGGAGGCCGATCTCTATATTATCGCCATCGGCGGCGGCGGGCTGATCGCGGGCATGTCCGAGGTCATCAAGACTGTCAATCCAAAGGCGCGCGTCATCGGGGTCGAACCCATCGGCTCGCCGACACTGCGCGCCTGCTTCGACGCCGGCCGCGTTGTGCGGCTTGCCGAGGTCACCACCAGGGTCGCGACGATGGCCTGCGGCCGCACCGATGAGGGTATCTATGAGATCGCGCGGCGCAATGTCGACGATATCGTTCTGATCGACGATGACGCCATGCAACGTGCTGCGGCATTGCTGTGGTTCGAGTATGGGATCGCCGCGGATATGAGCGGTGCCGCTTCGCTGGCCGCGCTCATGTCGGGTGCGATCCGCCCACCGCCGGGCAGCCGCATCGCCGGGCTTGTCTGCGGCTCCGGCATCGATGGCTTTAACGCGTAAAGGTTGAATAATTCTGGCATCTTTAGAAAACACTATATAAGAATAAGCGCAAAGCGCCAAACCCCGGCAGGTCGCGTCACTGGGAACAATGACTTACCGGACAGAATGTGAAGAAGAGGCGAGACAACGCCCGTCATGATCACGAAAAGCCTTCAAGGCAGAGGAGAACTGAAACATGCGCACACTTCTGAAAGCATCCGTCACCCTGCTGGCGCTGGCGCTGGCAACCCCTTCGATCGCAAAGGACAAGGTTCTTGGCCTGGCAGCGATCGATCTGCAAAACTCATTTTTCGTCCGCATGAAGGAAGCCGGCGACGTCGCCAGCAAGGATTATGGCGTCAAGACCACCTGGCAGAGCGCCGAAGGCAGCCTGGAAAAGCAGGTTGGCATCATCGAAAATTTCGTCAACCAGGGCGTTAGCGCCATCTTGATCGATCCGATCGACAAGAATGCGGTCGTGCCCGCCATCAAGAAGGCGCTGGCTGCCGGCATCCCGGTCATCACCATGGGCAACAAGGTCGAGGCCGACGGCAACTATTCGACGCTCTATCCGGACTATGACAACATGTCGATGGTTGCGCGCGCCGTCGGCACGTCGCTCGGCGGCGAGGGCGAGATCGCCTTGCTCGTCGGCTCTCGCGGCAACTTCGTGTCAGACACGCGCGAAAAGGGCTTCGTCGAGACGATGAAGAAGGACTTCCCCAAGATCAAGATCGTCGGCATCGAGCCGACCGGATGGGATGCCGCCAAGGCAACCAACGCCGCTCAGACATGGCTGACGACCTATCCTGATCTGAAGGCCATCGCCTGCATTTCCGACAGCCTTTGCCTTGCGGCCGATTCCGTCGCCAGTTCGATGAACGTCAACCTGATCTATGGCGGCTATGACGGCGATGCCGAAATGAAGGACCTCATCGAGAGCGGCAAGATGGTGATGGACGTCCTGACGGGTGCATATCGTGTCGGCTACTGGAATATTGCCGTGGCCGCGCGTCTTGCCAACGGCGAGAAAATGCCGAACGATCTCTTCATGCCGACCTATTTCGTGACCTCTGACGCGACGGCGGAAAAACTGAAAAAGGCCGGTCTCAGCTTCGAGCATATCAACACCGACAAGGAAGCGGTGGAAGCAAAGAACTATACCGAACAGCTCGGACCCAAGGTCCCGACCTCGGCGATGACAGTCGGCAAATAAGTCGACGCAGGGCTGCCGGTGCGCATTCGCCCCGGCTGCCCCCACTCCGTGAACATCCTGAATCCTCGCCCGTGCGGGCGATGCGTATCGTGTTCGAGAGGCGGCCAACCATGCTTCGAAACCAGATCTCTTCCCTGCTCCGCCGCAACGAGCCGGTTCTTGTCATCGTCCTTGCCATTGCCGTCGCCGTGTTCGGCTGGATTGATCCACGCTTTCTGACGACAGGCAATTTCGTCAGCATCGCGCAGCAGAGTGCCGTCATCGCGCTTATCGCCTTCGCCATGACCGCCGTTATCATTGCCCGCGGCATCGATATCTCTGTCGGCAGCACGCTGGCGTTTTCCGGTGTGGCCGCCGGCCTCGTCTATGCATCGACCGGTTCGGCTGCCGCAACGCTTCTAACGGCGATCCTCGCCGGCTCCGTCATCGGCCTGCTGAATGGGGTGCTGATCGGCTTTGCCGGCATCTCTCCCTTCATTGCGACACTTGCGACCATGGCCTTCGCACGCGGCCTTTCGCTCAGCCTTTCGGGCGCATCGAGCATCGCCATCGACAATCCGATCATCCTCTATGCAGGACGCGAAAGCGTCGGGCCAATTCCGGCGGCAATCGTCGTGGCCGCAATCTGCCTCCTTGCCTGGTGGTTCGTCTTTGCCCGCACCGTCTATGGCCGCTGGATCTATGCCGTCGGCGGCAATGCCGATGCGGCGCGGGCCTCCATGGTGCCGGTCACCCTGGTGCGCATCTCGGTCTATCTGATTGCCGGCGCCACTGCCGGGCTGGGCGCGATCCTGACGATCGGCCGTCTCGGCTCAGCGCAGCCGCTTGCCGGCACCGGCCTCGAATTCACCGCCATCACCGCAGCAATCGTCGGCGGCACCAAGCTTTCCGGTGGCCAAGGCTCCATCTGGGGCACGGCGATCGGGGCGTTGCTTCTCGGTGTGATCAATACCGGACTTTCATTCCTGCAGGTGCCGCAGATCGCCATCTATTACATCACTGCAGCCCTCATCCTCATTGCAGTTCTGGCCAGCCAGCCGGAGAGTATTACGACATTCATTGGTAGTGGTCGGCGCAAGAGCCAGACGATGAAGCCCACCATGCCTCAGAACGACGCGGCGAAGATGCCTGCGGGTCGCCGCATTGAGCTGCGCGGCCTCGGCAAGACATTCCCTGGCGTCAAGGCATTGGACGGCGTTTCATTCGCTATATCGTCAGGCGAGGTCGTAGCGCTCGCCGGCGAGAATGGTGCCGGTAAATCGACCCTGGTAAAGTGCATTTCCGGCGTCTACCGGCCCGATGAAGGCGAGATCGCCATTGACGGCCGCCTGGTCGATTTTCATGCCCCGAGCGATGCGCAGGGTATCAGCGTCATCCATCAGCATTTCAGCCTTTCACCCGATCTAACCGTCGCCGAAAACCTCTTCGTCGGCCGCGAGCCGCACAACCGCTTCGGCTTGCTCGACCGCCGCCGCATGCGCCGAGAGGCGGCAGCGATCATGCGGGAGCTGTCGCTCAATATCGACATCGATGCAGAATTGCGGACTCTCTCCGTCGGACGCCAGCAAATGGTGGAAATCGCCCGCGCCATTCTCTCCGACGCGTGGCTCTTCATCATGGACGAGCCGACGAGCGCCCTCTCCCATCGCGAGCGCGATCATCTCTACGAGCTGATTGCCAAGCTCAGGCAGCGTGGCGCCGGCATTCTCTACATCTCGCACAAGATGGAGGAGATATTCAGCCAATGTGACCGCGTGGTCGTGTTGCGTGACGGCAAATTCATCGGTGAGCGCGAGACGCGGCTGACGAGCGAGGCGGAGATCGTTTCCATGATGGTCGGTCGCGAGTTAGGCGACATCTTTCCCTACCTCAAGGCCGATATTCGCGAAAAGGCGATCGAGATATTCGACGCCTCGAACGGCAAGCTGCTGAAATCGGCCTCGCTCTGTGTCCATCGCGGCGAGATCGTCGCCATTGCCGGGCTCATGGGCAGCGGCCGCTCGGAAGTCCTGCGCCTCATCGCCGGCCTGGAAACTCTGCATGAAGGCTCCATCGAGATCTTCGGCAAAAACCAGTCGGGCAGCGACATCAAGGCCGCGAACCGCGCCGGCATCGTCTATATACCGGAAGACCGGCACCTTGAGGGCTTTGTCGGCACCATGTCGATCCGCGACAACCTCTCGCTCGCCTGGATACGCGGGAACAGCCGTTTCGGCCTGCTGTCACCGCGCCGGATCAGCCGTTTGGCGGGTGAGTTGATCGCCTCGCTCGGGGTGCGGCCGGCCCAGCTGGACAAGAGGACGATCGAGCTTTCCGGCGGCAACCAGCAGAAGGTCGTCATCGGCAAATGGCTGGCGACGAAACCGCAAATCATCCTGCTCGACGAGCCGACACGCGGCGTTGATGTCGGCGCCAAGTCCGAGCTGCACCACCTCATCGCCGAGTTGAAACGGCAGGGCGCCGCCATCCTGATGGTATCGAGCGAACTGCCTGAAGTGCTCGGCGTCGCCGATCGCATCATCGTCATGCGTGAGGGCCGCTCGGTCGGCGAACTTGGCCGCGGCGCCAGCGAACAGGATGTTATGGCGCTGGCCTTCAGCGAAAGCATCCGCCCTCCGAATATCAATCCGAGCGACGCCCTTGGCGCGCCGCAACATGTTGCGTGAGGAGCGTTCGATGAACAGACTGCGCATAGCCATCGTCGGTGCCGGCTTCATGGGGCTACTGCATGCCCGCGTGGTCGCCGACAGTGATCTTGCCGAAATATCCGCGATCGTCGACCCGAATGCCGAGCTTGGCAGACAGGCAGCAGCAGAGTTCGGTGTTTCGCATTTTGCGGATGCCGGGTCGGCTCTCGGTGCCGGCGCGGCCGATGCCTATATCGTCGCCGCACCCGACCGGCTGCACGAAGCCGTCACCTGCGAATTGCTGGAGGCTGGCAAGCCGGTCCTTCTCGAAAAGCCGATGGCTCATACGCTCGATGCGGCCAAGGCCATCGCCAGGGCCGCGAAAGGAAGCGGCGCGCGTCTGCTCGTCGCCCATATTCTTCGCTTCGATCCCCGCTATTGCGAGGCGGCTGCCGCCGTCCGCGAGGGCCGCATCGGCCAACCGATCCACGCCAGCAGCGGCCGCTTCACCAAGCGCGATGTCGGCCAGCGGATGAACGGCAAATCCAGCGTCTGCTTTTATCTGGGCATCCACGATATCGACATGCTGCAATGGATCAGCGGTGCCGATATCACCGCGGTCTATTCACGCTCGGTCTCCAAGCTCATGCCCTCGCTCGGCGTCGCCTCGGAGGATGCAATCTTTTCGACGGTCGAAATGTCGAACGGCATGAGCGGCCAGCTCTATTTCGGCTGGACGCTGCCGGATGCAACTCCGACAGGCATATGGGCGCGCACCGAAGTCGTCGGAACAGAAGGACTGATTGATCTCGATGTCCGCGACCACGGGCTGCGCCTGCTGTCGCGTGGGTCCTGGTCCATGCCCGATAGTCAGCACTGGCCGACGACAAACGGGCATATCACCGGCGATCTCTACGAGGAGGTCAGGCATTTCATTTGGGCTGTCCGATCCGAAAAGCCCTTCGTCATGCCGGTCGAGGATGCCTTGCGGGCCGTTGCCGTCAACGATGCCATCCTGCGCAGCGTCGAGACCGGCAGACGTGAAACGGTGGAAGATTGGGCGATTTGAGGCGAAACCAACGATGACGACGACAAACAACCTTCGACTGAGGCGCGTTCTCCACCTTTCGCCGGTAATCCTGCTGGGGTTGCTGCTGTTGGTCTTCAGTGCCGCAGATCCGCGCGTGATTTCGGCGCAGAGCCTGATCAATATCGTGTCGCAGGCGACCCCCATTGCGGTGCTCGCTATTGGAGCGCTGATCGTGCTCCTGACCGCCGGCATCGACCTCTCTGCCGGTATAGGCGTTGCCTTCTGCGCCGTGCTGATCGCGACCTTGATCGATGCAGGCCTCGGTCTGCCCGGTGCGCTCGCAATAGCACTCGTCACCATGCTCCTCGTCGGCCTTATAAATGGCCTCGTCATTGCGCTGCTGAGAATCCCGCCTTTCGTCACGACGCTTGCAACCATGGTGGCACTACAGGGCGCAACGCTCGGCGTTGCCTCCAAGGGTGTGCTGGTGCTGCGCGAGCCCACCTTGAAGTTCATCGGCGTCGAGCGCAGCTTCGGCATACCCAACGTCATCTTCGCAACGCTCATCATCGTCCTGATCGCTGCCGTGTTGATGCGCCGCAGCGCATTCGGGCTCAGGACCTATGCCCTCGGCTCGGACGCGGCGGCAGCACAACTTGCCGGCATCCCGGTCACCAGGCACATCATCCTCGTCTATTGCGCATCCGGCCTTTTCGTCTTTCTGACCGCCTTCGTCATGATCAGCCGTGTTCCCATCGTCACGCCGAATATTGGCGGGACCTCGCTGCTGCTCGATGCGATCGCCGCTGCCGTTCTTGGTGGCACCAGCATCTTTGGCGGGCGCGGCACTGTCTGGGGCGCCGTCGTCGGCGCGCTGATCGTCAGCCTCTTGACTACGGCATTGCGCATCTTCGGCACGGACCCGTCGAGTCTGGAGCTCTACAAGGGCGCCATCATCATCGCAGCACTTCTTGTCGATGCCGGCATGACCTATGCGAAGGCTCGGCTCGTGGGGGCCGCGCGATGAGTTCTTCCAACGACAAAACCAGCACCAAGGGCGCCACCGGTTTTGCCTTCATGACCTCGCCGGATGCAAAGATGCTCAGCGAAAGCGGGCCGAAGCGACCGGTCGCAATCCTGCCGGTCGGCGCAGTCGAACAGCATGGTCCGCATCTGCCTCTCGGCGTCGATATCTGGCTTGCCCATGCCGTGGCGCTCGCTGCGGCCGAAGGCGAAGAGACCATGCGCGTCTGCGAACCCCTGGCCTATGGCTCTTCGCATCATCACCGCGCCTTTGCGGGAACGATGAGCCTGAGCCCGGACACATTTATCGCTGTCCTGGTCGATCTCTGCACCTGCCTCTACGAGGACGGCTTTCTGCCTGTCATCCTCAACGGACACGGCGGCAACCGCGCCGCCATGCAGGTGGCGATAACCAAGCTTGGTCAACGCGGCATCACCTCCGCCGGCTTCAGCTATTTCGATCTGATTGCCGATGTGGCGGCCGAAGTCCTGCCCGACGCAGCCGGCGGCACGGGTCACGCCTGCGCGCTCGAAACATCCCTGATGATGCATGTCGTGCCGGCAAGCGTTCGCGAGTCTTTGATCCCGGAAGGCACGACTCCGCCCTCCTGGCCGGATCCGCATCTGTTCGCCGGCTCAGCCGTCACCGTCTGGCGGCCGTTCGAGACGATCCGCGACAATGGCGTCATCGGCACCCCTTCGCAGGCCTCGAGACAAGCCGGCGAAACCCTGTTTGTCGCCGCCGTCGCGCGCAGCCGCGCCACAATCCTCAAGATCCAGTCGGACTACGGTCAAAGGAGCTCACCATGACATTCCATTTCAAATCCTCGATCGACGGCCCCAACCTGCGCGGCATACCCGTTGTCAAGGAAACGGAAGCCGGCGCACGCATCGGTCTCAACCGCATCGGCTCGCAATGGGTCGCGGGCAGTGCCGGCACATTCCTTGCGGTCGATAGTCCGGCAACGGGCGAGAGGCTGGGATATCTGGCGCTATCGACCCGCGCCGATGTCGGGCGTGCGGTGGCTGCCGCGGAAGCCGCGCGCGAAACCATGCGCAGGATGGGCGTCTTTGCGCGCGCAGGCCTGTGCATGAAAATCGCCGACGAAATCGATCACCGCGCCGAGGAGCTTGCGCGGCTCCTGTGCCTGGAGCAGGGCAAGCCCTTTCATGCCGAGGCCAAGGGGGAAGTTGCGGCGGCGGCACTCGGCTTCCGCAACGCTGCCGAACAGATCAAATGGCTGGAGACGGCAGCCTTCCCCGTAGCCGATGCCAACAAGCGCGCCTTCAGCTTCTTGCAGCCGAAGGGCGTCTTCGCCATCATCACGCCGTGGAATTTCCCGGCGGCCCTTCCCTGCCTTTATTATCTCGGCCCCGCAGTCGCGACCGGCAATACCGTCGTCTGGGTGCCCGCACCGACAACATCGCTTATCGCAGTGGCGCTGATGGAATGCATGATCGAAGCCGGTCTGCCGGATGGAGTCATCAACCTCGTTCTCGGCGACGGCGCGGAAGTGGGCGACGAAGCGGTTATCCATCCGGGCACGCATGCGATCGGCTTTACCGGCAGTTCTGCAACGGGCGCGACGATCGCCCGTCGCGGTGCCGGCAAGCCGTTGTTGCTCGAAATGGGCGGAAATGGCCCGACCATCGTGCTCGCCGATGCCGATATCGACATGGCGGCCGCCGAGATCGGCGCCGGCTGCTTTGCCAATGCCGGACAGATCTGCACCTCAACCGAGCGGGTTCTCGTGCATCGATCCGTGCATGATCGCTTCGTGGACGGACTGATCAAGGCTGCCGGCAAGGTTCGCATGGGCGATCCCTTCGATCCATCGACGACGATGGGGCCGCTCAACAACGCCGCCTCGCTTGACAAGATGGTTAGCCACATGGCCGATGCCCATGCCCGCCAGGCCCGCGTCGTGACAGGAGGCAATATCGCTTCCGGGTTGCCCACCAATCTTTATTTCGAGCCGACCGTCGTGACCGGCCTGACGCCCGAAAGTCTCCTCAACGTCGAGGAATCCTTCGGCCCGGTCGCCCCGGTGCTAACATTCGACACGGATGAAGAAGCATTGGAGCTTGCGGCGTCCAGCCCTTACGGCCTGTCGGCCGCAGTCTTCACCAACACGATCAAGAGAGCCTTCTTCTTCACCGAAAGCCTCCGTGTTGGCATCGTAAACGTCAATGAGAAGAGCTGCTATTGGGAGCCGCATATTCCGGCAGGTGGTGCAGCGGGAACCCAGAGCGGCCTCGGCCGAACGGGTGGCCGTCACACGTTGATGGATATGTGCGATCTCAAGACGATGACGATCGATATCTCACGGTAAATCAGATGCGACCGGCCCATACCGGAACGAGATAAAAGACGGCCTTCGCTCATAAAGAAGCGAAGGCCAGGTGGGGAAAGCAGTCATAATCTGTCGTAGGGCATGCTTCGTTACGTCGCCTCCCTCCACATTCAGCGGGAGGCCCGACGCAGCCTGTCGGCCATTTTCTCGCCGATCATAATGGTTGTCAGATTCGTGTTGGCTTGACAGTCGAGCGGCATGATCGAGGCGTCGATGACGCGCAGACCTTCGAAACCATTGACGCGGCATTCCGGATCGACGACGCCGGCTCCTGCGCGCCCCATGCTGCAGCCGCCGATACCGTGCTGCGCATCGGAGGATTGCGTCAACAGGAAATCCTCGACCGCCACATCGCTGGCCGTATCGAGCCAGGAGAGAGGCTGATCGGAATCACCGAGCAATATGCTTTCGGTGACAGCCTGGATCGATGCCTGCGCCGCCATCTTGCCGAGATGGCGGTAGCCATCACGCATACGCGCCAGATCAAGTGGATGGGACAGCATGTTCTCGTCGACGACAGGCTGATCGAATGGATTGGCAGACCGCAGGCAGACAGAACCCCGGCTCTTGGCCTCCATGAGGATCAGATTGATCATCGCCTCGCCGAACTGCGCGCTATCCGACTCGACGCCGATACCGCCATGGTTCATCGACACGAAGAGAATATCGTCGCGTTCGGCTCCTGGCAGGCCCGAACTCATGCGAACGCAGCAGTTGGTATGCCGCGCATCGACGTCGGTCGCCTTGAATTCGCTCTTCAGCTTGAGCTCGATGCGGCAGTAAGGGTGATCGAAAAAATTCTCCCCAACCGGCAGGTCGGCGATAACCTCCACACCGCGCTTCCTCAACAAGGAGGCCGGACCGATACCGGAGCGCTGCAGGATGACCGGCGAGTGAATGGAGCCAGCCGAAAGAATGACGAGCGGCGCAAGAAATGTCTTCGCCTGACCATTGGTGATGGCACTTACACCGGTCGCCCTGCGGCCATCGAAAATCACCTTGTCCACCGTCGCCGATCCGACGATCGTCAGATTGGTACGGCCACGCGCCGGCTCCAGATAGGCATCATTGACCGAAACGCGCTTGCCGCCACGGCTATTGATGGGGTAGCAGCACACGCCTTCGGCTTCGGGATCGTTCAGATCGTCGTTCCAGACATGGCCAAGGGCCAGCGCACTCTCGCGCATCGCTTTGTCGACATTGCCCCATGTCTCGACCGGAGCGCGATAAATCGGAGTAGGCCCGTTGCGACCGTGATAATCCGCGACGATCGGATCGTCTTCGAGCCGGTTGAAGAAGGGAAGCACATCGCTACCGGACCATCCGCTGCAACCGATATCGGCCCAGCGATCGAAGGCATGAAGCATGCCGCGAATGGCGATCTGACCGTTGACCGCGGTCGAGCCGCCCATGCCCTTGCCGCGCCAATAGACACGGTACGGCTGCCTGCTCGTTCGCCGCGCCATCAGATCCGGATACATGTAAGCGTCCTGAAAGCGGCGCGGCAAAAGCAGATTGAACGGGTTCGGACTTTGCATTTCTGCGGGTTGCTCGCTGCTGCGATAATCCGGGCCGGCCTCCAGCAACAGCACCTTCTTGTTCGGATCTTCCGTCAATCGGGCGGCAAGCACTGCGCCTGCGGCTCCGGCACCAACAACGATGACGTCATAAGGCATGCGGTCATTCCCCGTTCTGTTCGTTGGATAATGGCTACGCGACGCTCTCCCTACAATCGATCACAGGAAGACCGACGAGATCAAGATGAACATATATCGGTTTATATGTAAATGTAATTTTGTATATGAAACTATATTGCCCAATGTTGCTCCATGTCAAAGCCGCGTCGCTATGGCAGAGACATCAAAGTTGGCTTGGAGATTGTCGATGGTTTGCAGTCACAGTTGGGACTTGCCGATGAACGGTTGATGCTATCGATCATCGGCAAACCTCTGTTTTTATGCCTACGATAGAATGACTTTGAACCCTTCCGGTTCCGAGGGTGCGACGAAATAGCGGGAGATCAGTTCGAATTCTGCATCGGAGGCGGCGAAGTCATGCGTGCCGGCCGCATTGCGTGCGCGAAGGCGGGCCTTGCAGATCTCGTCGGGCACGTCGAGGAAGTGGAGGCAATGATCAGCTCCCGCCGCTTCGAAAAGTGTTCTCATCCATGAACGCATGGCGGGCGTGTTTGCCGGAAAATCGAGCACGACCGACAGTCCCAAACGGAGCAGGTTCTGAACATGAGGCCCGATGGCATCGCGCAACCGGCGCGAGCAGCGGATATAGTCGCCAACATCCTTCATCTCTGGGCCAAACAGGCGACTGAGCCAGAAATCCTCGCTGATGACCACGGTGGATGGCATACGGCCCAACTCAGCCGTCAGGGTGGATTTTCCAGCCGCGATCTTTCCGCACAGCATATGCAGTGTCGCTCGGTGGGTGGCCTGGGGGACGTCGTTGAATTCTTGGTCTGACATTTCCGACTCCGGTAAAGCCCGCAAGACGGAAATGGAAAACCCGCCTCGAGGGCGGGTTTAATCACTGGACAAACTATCCGACCCACCATTCAGTGAATGGCGAGAATAATCTGCATGGCTGTGCTGCGAACCTTGTCCATTTCTCTCAGTATCATGGGTTCTCGCGTCGTCAAACCTCAAACCGACATCACCTGCATCAACCCCGCCAACTCCGTCAGGAGGCACCCCTCTCGCCTGTTTTCGGCAATTGCTCCTGCGCATCCGGGCGGCGGCGGCGCGGCATATCCCCGAAAAGACCGCCGGGACGCACCAACAGGATGATACAGAGCATGACGCCGATCGCCACGATCTGCAGGGATGCGGCCCGCGCCTGCTGTTCCGGCGAGACGAGCGCGCTCGTCAATGCGCCAGAGCCTGCCCATATCGCCCAGACCACGACGCTGCCGATAACCGCGCCCTTGTTGCTGCCCGAGCCGCCAACGATCAGCATGACCCAGACCTGGAAGGTCAGGATCGGAACGTAATTATCCGGCGCGATAAAGCCGATGAAATGGGCCTGCAGGGCGCCGGCAAGCCCCATGATGGCGCCGCCGACGGCGAAGGCCTGGACGCGATAGAAGCGGGCGCTCTTGCCGAGCGAAACGGCCGCCCGCTCATCCTCGCGCAGCGCCTTCAGCACGCGCCCCCAAGGGCTGCGCGACAGATGCTCAAGCGCCAGATAGACGATCAACAAGACCACGACCACGACGCCAAGATTGGCGAAGTTGAAAAGCAATGGCGTTTCAGCAAGGCTGGCGAAAGGACGCGGAATGAAGCCGATGCCGAAGGGGCCTCCAGTCAGGCCCTGCGCATTCAACGCCACGAGCTGGACGACAACCGCCACGCCGAAAGTGGTGATGGCGAGATAGTCCGATTTCAGCCGCAACGTCGCAATCCCGATGATGGCGGCTGCAAGACCGGCGACGATCATCGCACCGAGCCAGCCGACAGCAATCGGCAGATCGAACCCGCCGAAGCGGCCCGCGGTCTCCGGCGTCGTCAGAAGCGCCGACGTGTAGGCACCGATGGCGACGAAGCCGGCAAGGCCGACGTTGAAGAGACCAGTCAGACCCCACTGCAAATTCAGCCCGAGGGTGATGAAGGAAAAGATCAGCGCCGTCGTCAGGAAGAATGCGCCATAGCCGAGAATATCCATCATCGTTCCCTCACTCCGAAAAGGCCGATGGGCCGGATGAACAGCACCGCCATCAGGATGATGAAGGAGACGGCGGCGCGCCATTCGGCCCCGATGAGCTGAACTGCGCCAGCCTCGGCAAGACCGATGATCAGGCCTCCAAGAACAGCGCCCGGCACGCTTCCTATGCCGCCGAGGATGGTGGCTGCGAACATTGGCAGCAACATGTCGAAGCCCATCAGCGGGCGGATCTGCACGAGAATGCCGATCATGACGCCGGCAACGCAGGCCAAGCCCCCGCCGATCAGCCAGGTAACGCGAACCACCTTGGCGACATCGATGCCGACGACACGCGCAAGTGCCGGGTTCTGGCTGAGTGCCTGCATCGAGCGGCCAGTTTGGGTTTTTGTGATCAGCATATGCACGCCGAGAACGAGCAATGACGTGACGATCAGAAGCACGATCTGGTCGGGCGTGATGCGAATGCCGAAGCCGACGGGCATGGCGATCTGGATGGCGCGGCTGAAATAGGTCGGCCGCGAGGTGAAGAGGAATTCGAGCAGGCTGCGCAGGGCCATGGAAGCGCCGAAGCTCGCCATGACCACGATGATCGACTGCCCCTTGGAGCGAAGCCTGGAAAACAGGATCTTGTCCAGCGACAGGGCGAGCAGGCCGGTGAAACCCATGGCGACGATGACCGCCACGATTAACGGCCAACCGAAAGACAACGGCCCGATCGGCGCGACCTTGCCGAAGATGGCTCCGATGGCACTGACGACAGCCAGCGTCGCATAGGTGCCCCAGGCCATGAAATCGCCATGGGCGAAATTCGAGAAGCGCAGGATCGAATAGGTCAGCGTCACGCCGATGGCACCAAGGCCGATCATCGAGCCCGTTAGCAAGCCGTCGACGATGAATTGCAGGTTCATGCCGCACCTCCTGCTCTAGAGACGGTTGGGCGTTGGCCGAGATAGAGTTCGGCGACAACAGGGTCGTTCCACAATTCCGATGCGACCCCCTCATGCCTGTCCTTGCCCTCGACAAGGACATAGGCTCGGTCGCCGATCGAAAGGGCAGCTTTGGCATTCTGCTCGACCAGAAGAATGGTGACGCCCGACCTCCGGATGTCAGTCAGCATCTCGAAGACCATCGAGACGAATTTTGGCGAAAGACCAGCGGAGGGCTCATCCAGCACGAGAAGCTTCGGATGCACGATGAGCGCGCGCGCGACGGCCAGCATCTGCCGCTGCCCGCCCGAGAGATTTCCGGCTGCAATGCGGCGATGACGAGCCAGATCTGGAAAGGTCGCGTACATTTCCTCGATACGAGCGGGCACTTCCTTCGCCTTGAGGATGCCGCCGGCAACCTTCAGATTGTCATCCACCGACATAAGCGGGAAGACGTTTTCTGTTTGCGGCACGAAGGCCAGACCGAGCCGCACCATGGTGTGAGCAGGCGCACCCGTGATATCCTTGCCGGCTAGCTCCACCTTGCCGCTTTCGATCGGAACCAGGCCCGCAATTGCCTTGATAAAGCTCGACTTTCCGGCGCCGTTGGGGCCGAGGACGACGACAATCTCCTTTTCGGCGACCTTGATCGAGGCGCCGCGCACGATCGGCACGCCGGGCTCGTAACCGGCGACGAGATCGCGAACGATGAGGACGGTCTCGCTCATGCAGCGCCTCCCAGATAGGCTTCGATGACGCGCGGATCGCGGGCCACTTCATCCGGTGTACCCTCGCAAAGAAGCTGGCCGCTCGCCATGACGAGGACGCGATGGCACAGGCGCGTGACCATATCGATATTGTGCTCGATCAGAAGAAAAGTGACGCCGCGCTGGTTGATGTCGCGGATGCGGTCGATGATCGTCTCAAGAAGCGTCGCGTTGACGCCGGCTGCCGGCTCATCCAGCAGAATGAGCGCGGGATCGGCCATCATCACGCGGGCAAGCTCCAGAAGCTTGCGCTGGCCACCCGAGAGCACCCTCGCAGGCTCATGCGCCAGCCGCGTCAAATGGACGAGGTCAAGCAATTCCATGGCCTTCGCCTGGGCCGCCTTCTCTTGTGCGGCGACCTTCATGGGACGCAGGAAGTTGGACAATAGCCGCTCGCCGGACTGCCCCTGGGCAGCGAGCATGATATTGTCGAGAAGCGTCAGATTGGGGAAAGGACGTGGGATCTGAAACGTTCGGCCGAGGCCGCGGCCGATACGGCGATGAGCCGCCTCACCTGCAACAGACGCGCCGTTCAAAATGATATCGCCGCTGCTCGGCGCAACGCTGCCGGCGAGCAGATCGAACATCGTCGTCTTGCCTGCGCCATTGGGGCCGATGAGGCCCAGAATTTCGCCTTGCCGTATCTGGAATGAAACGTCGTTGACGGCGGTGACACCGCCGAAACGCCGCACCACATTCCTGGCGCTCAGAACAGGCCGGGCTTCCTCCCCTTGCCGTTCACTTGTCGTACTCATGAGATCCCTCTGGTCGGGAAACGGTCAATGCCGCACCCTGATTATTTGATTTGTGATCACACTTGCATTGATCACGCTAATCAGCTTTAATCTTCTCCGCAAGCCAAAAAGGGATTTCGAATGCAAAAGGCCGCCGCCGAAAAGAGCGATCCGATTGCCGCACAGCTTGCGCCCGTTGGCCGCGAGACCGTCCAGGATCGTGTCTATTCCGAGCTGCGCCGCGCTTTGATCGGCGGCTTGTTCGAACCCAGCCAGGTGTTGACGATCCGGGGGCTGGCCGATGCGCTGATGACCAGCACCATGCCGGTGCGCGAAGCTCTCGGACGACTGATCACCGAAAAGGCGCTCGAAGCTCTGCCCAACCGCTCCGTGCGCGTGCCGCCCATCACGCTGGAGCGCATGGACGACCTATTGCGCGCCCGCATCCTGATCGAGGGCGAGGCTATTGCGCTGGCGGCAACCCGCATGACCCCAAAGCAGATATCGACCATCGAGACCATGCTCAGCGAATGGGACGAGATGCGCGCGCTGAAGCAAAAGAAGGATGTCGACCGCGAGGTGACGCTCAACCAGGCCTTCCATTTCGAAATCTACCGCGCCTGCGGCTCGGCAGTGCTCATCCCTATGATCGAGAGCCTATGGCTGCAATCGGGACCCTGCATCCGCGTCGCCATCTACGCTTTTTCGGATGCCGGCGAAGTCGACACGGCCCATTACCACCGCACCATCGTCAAGGCACTTGCCAGACAGGACGCCAGGGAAGCTCGCGAAGCACTGGTCGCCGACATCAGCCGCCCCTTCGTGTTCCTGCGCAACAAACTGGAAGCCGATTCCAAGAAAGGCACATCCGTATGAGCCACCGCGCCATCAAGATTTCCGAACAGCGCTCCGGCCTTAGCGTGTTCGCACCGCTTCTCGACGCAAAGGCGCCCGATAATGCCGCCTTTCTCTGGAATTATCTGAGCGAGCCCCGCATCGTTGCCGGCATTCATGCGATGTGGACCGGCCCGGAAATTTCCTGCCCGATCCCTGCCGCACACCTGAAGGGCGCCTCCTATGCCGCTGCACTGCCGGCTGAAAACGCGACGCTGACGCCACAGCCCGGCGATATCGTGCTGAGCTATGTGCCGCCGCGCATGTGGGGCGGCAATCCCGATGCGATCTTCGACATCGGCCTGTTCTATGGGCCGGGTGCGCGGCTGCTCTTCCCGATTGGCTGGCTCGCCGGCAGCGTCGTCGCGCAGGTCCGGCCAGAGGAGCGCGAGCAGTTCGCTGCCGCCTGCGGCATCATCCGCCGTAACGGTGCCTGCGACGTGAGTTTCGAGCGTGCGGAGATCTGAGATGACAACGGAAGCCGACGACAGTTTCGAGCTCTTCGATCTCCGTGTCGAGGCCGTTATTCCGGAAGGCAAGCCGATCTATTGCGGCGCCAAGGCCGGTGACTATTTCGAACTCAAGGGCGAAATGCTCTCGCTGCCACCGGGCCAGGGCTTTTCGATCTATTCCATTTCCGCCGTGCTGCCCTTACTGGCGGCGAAACAGCGGCCGACCCACAAGAATGACTGGATGACTTCGGACGCGGAAATCGCCTGCCCCGACCCGAACTGCGCAAGCCGGCTGCGGATCGTCAGGACGGACAAGCGGCGGTTCAGCCATGCCGAAACAACGGCCGTGCCGTTGCCCGAAGGAGAATAAACACAGATGCATGCCCAGACCTTCGAACTGAGCCCCGGATACAGGATTTCGCGCGTCATCCGCGGCGGCTGGCAGCTGGCCGGAGGCCATGGCGCCGTCGATCGATCACAGGCCGTTACCGATCTGATCGCTGCCTTCGATGCCGGTATCCGCACCTATGACTGCGCCGATATCTATACCGGCGTCGAGGAGCTGATCGGCGAGGCGCGAGAGCGGCTTTTCAACGAGCGTGGCGCCGAAGCGGCAAAAGCCATGAAGGTGCACACCAAGCTTGTGCCGGATCTGGAGAAGCTTGCCACCATCGACCGTGACTATATCGGCGGCATCGTCGACAAGTCGCTGCGCAAGCTCAAAACCGAGCAGATCGATCTCGTCCAGTTCCACTGGTGGGACTATGCATTGCCCGGCTATCTCGACGCGCTTGGTTGGCTTGACGAGATGCGCCGGGAGGGGAAGGTACGCAACGTCGGCACGACGAACTTCGACACGCCGCATATCGCCGAAATCCTCAATGCCGGCATCCCCCTGGTCAGCCAGCAGCTGCAATATTCGGTTCTCGATCAGCGGCCCACCCATGGGCTCGCGCAACTCGCCGGGGAAAATAACGTCAAGTTCCTCTGCTACGGCTCTGTGGCCGGCGGCTTCCTCAGCGACAAATGGCTGGGACAGCCCGAGCCGGAGATGCCGCTCGAAAACCGGTCGCTGGTCAAATACAAGCTGATCATCGACGATTTCGGCGGTTGGGACCTGTTCCAGTCGCTGCTCGGCACGCTGAAGACAATCGGCGCGCGGCACGGTGTCGACATCGCCACCATCGCCAGCGCCTGGGTGCTGGAGCAGCCGCTCGTCGCCGCCGTCATCGTTGGTGCGCGTAATCAGGCGCACGCCCTCGCCAACGCGAAGATCATGGATATCGAACTATCCGACGAAGACCGCCGGCAGATCGCAGCGATCATCGACCGAGCCCGTGGGCCGGAAGGCGATGTCTATACACTGGAACGCGACCGCACCGGCCGGCACGGTTCGATCATGCACTACAACCTGAATGCGGGGAAGAAATGAGCCAGGGTTCAACACTATTCGAGAAGGCCAGCGCCGAAGTTCTTGATTTCCATCGCTTCTTCGAAGCCTGGTACGACGCTGCAACCGCCGACAGCACCGATTTCGGCCGCTGCGAACGCACCTTCGGCGGAGCCTTTCACATGATCCCGCCGACCGGCCGCATGTTCGACCGCGCCGAGACCATCGAGCTCATCCGTGCAAACCGGGCGACGTTTCAGGGCAACTTCACCATTGAGATCTCAGATATCCGCGCGAGCTACGAAACCGGGGACACCATCGTCCTGACCTATGTCGAGGCGCAGATGCGCGCCGGAAAATACAGCCGGCGTCAGGCAAGCGCGATCTTTACCGCAAGTTCATCGGCACCCAACGGCGTCGAATGGCAGCATCTGCATGAAACCTGGTTGCAGATGCCGGACAACTGACAGGTTCTCAAAAACCAAAATGAAAATCGTTGACCGAACAAGGGGAACAAAGATGAAAAAAACGATATTTCAGATCACCACGGCCCTGACTCTCCTGGCCGCTGCCGGTGCCGCCAATGCCGCCGATTGCAAGGTGACCGTCGGCCTGGTGATGGAACTGACCGGCCCGGCCGGCGAATACGGCCAGGCGGGTGCCAAGTCCGTCGAGATGGCCTTCCGCGACATCAATGCCGCCGGCGGTGTGCATGGCTGCGATCTGGCCACGGATACCCGCGACAGCCAGAGCCAGGGCAATGTCGCCGTCGATGCGGCGACACAGCTCGTGCAGGTCAAGAAGGTGCCGGCTATTATCGGCGGCATCATCTCCTCGGTTACGATCCCGATCCTGACCTCGGTGACCGCACCCGCCAAGATCGTACAGGTATCGCCTGCCGCCTCCTCGCCGACGCTGACGGCGCTCGGTCGCGACGGCAAGACCAACGGCATCTTCTTCCGCACCATCACCTCGGATTCCCTGCAGGGGATCGCGGCGGCGAAATATGCCATCGACAAGGGCTTCAAGAAGCTGGCGATCATCCACGTCAACAGCGACTTCGGTGTTAACATGGTCGCGGAATTCTCCAAGGCCTACAAGGCGCTCGGCGGTACGATCGTCTCGACCACGCCCTATAATGAGAAGCAGTCGAGCTATGCCTCGGAAGTCACGGCCGGCATGTCCGGCAATCCTGATGGACTCTATCTGGTCAGCACGCCGGTCGACGGCGCGACGATCGCCCGTACCTGGATCTCGCAGGGCGGCCCGCAGAAATTCCTGCTCAATGACGGCATGAACAGCCCGGACTTTATCGATTCCGTCGGCGCCGATTACCTGAAGGACGCCTACGGCACCTCCTCGGGCACCACTCCGACGCCATCGACCGACTATTTCAACAAGAACTACAAGGAGTTCTCGGGTATCGAGCCCTCCAATCCGGCCGCCGACCGGGCCTATGATGCCGGGGCCATCGTCGGGCTGGCGCTGGCGATCACCGGCGACGACACGTCCAAGCTGAAGGATGCGATGTTCAAGGTCGTCGACCCGAAGGGCACGCCGATCTATGCCGGCAAAGAGGAGTTCGCCAAGGCCCTCGGCCTCATCAAGGACGGCAAGCCAATCCACTACGAGGGCGTCATCGGCCCGGTCTCCTTCGATCAATATGGCGATATCACCGGCCCGTTCCGTCTCTGGAAGATTGCCGACGGCAAGGTCGCGACCGATGGCGAACTGTCGATGGAAGACGTCTCGTCGCTCAAGGACAAGATCAAGTAAGCTCAGCGACGTCACCCTACAAAACTGCGAGGTGCTTCAATCGGAGCGCCTTGCCTCTGAAAATCCCCGAGCGATCTCTTTCGATGGCGGACATATGGAGCCAGCTATCGGGCGTAGGTTTTGGAAGAATATCCGCAAATGTCCAGCCATATTGCTCGCCCCACCAATCCGACGCTTTGGACGCTGACGGCCGGCCCTGCCCCTGACCTCGCTCACGGTGCATCGTCGCGTTGTGACGTTGTGGTGATCGGCGGCGGCTTCACGGGGCTGACGGCCGCGCTCCATCTTCTCCGCGCCGGTCGCTCCGTCACCGTTCTCGAGGCCGGACGGCTAGGGGCTGGCGCAAGCGGTATGAATGCCGGCTTTGTAGTCCCGAATTTTGCCAAGGCAGATCCGGCGACGGTTCGCCAAAAGCTGCCCCGCGACAAGGCGGATGCGCTTCTATCGCTCGTCGGGACGGGGGCCGATCAGGTCTATGCAACGATCGCCGAGGAAGGGATCGCCTGCGATGCCGCGCAAACCGGCTGGCTGCAGCCGGCCTATGGCGAGGACATGGCGGGTGTTCTGCGGCAACGTGCCCGCGACTGGGCAGGGCTCGGCCGCCCCGTCGAATTCCTCGATGCGCACCAGATCCATGCCGAGACAGCAATGGAGATCTATTCCGGCGGGTTGATCGACCATTCCGGCGGAACCATCCATCCCCTGAATTATCTCTACGGCCTAGCGCAGGCCGTAACCCGGCGCGGCGGCACTATCTGCGAAGAGAGCCCGGTCGGGAAGGTCGTTCGGCGCGGCAATGGCTGGCTGGTCGTCTTCGCGGATAGAGAGATCGAGGCGGATCAGGTTATTCTCGCAACTAACGCCTTCACGGGCGGCATCGCATCGCGCATGGGGCGCACCGGTGTGCCGCTCCGGGTCTACCAGGTGGCAACCAGGCCGCTCGACGCAGAAACCGTTGTACGCATTGCGCCGCACCGGCGGCCGGTTGGCGACACCCGTTCCAATCTCTTCACCTACCGGCTGGATCGCGACAACAGGCTGATCAGCGGCGGCATGGCGATCAATCCGATAGGCGCCTTCGAGCGGGTGGGTCGGTCCGTCGTCGATCGCCTGGTGTCCGAACTCCGCCTTCCCCGCCATCCGGGCGTCGAAATCGTCTGGACCGGCGTAGCCGTGATGACGCCGGATTTCCTGCCGCATCTTTATCGTTTCGGTGACGGCTTTTTCGGCGGCATCGGCTGCAACGGCCGGGGTATCGCAATGACCGCGCAGCTTGGCCGCGTACTTGCCAGACTGGCGCTTGGCGAACCTGCCGCGTCCCTGCCGATCCCTCTCAAGACCGCGCGCGCCCTGCCTTTTCACGGTCTCACGCCGCTCGTCGCCTCGCTGGCGCTTGCGCATGCGCGTTTTGACGACTGGCGGACTAACCGGCTTTGACCGGCAGGCGCAGCCAATCCTCATGCGGGATATCTCTTCCAACGCAGATATTATCTATTCATTCTATAGATAAGGAAAACACGAACCGGGCGCTTCAACAAAAACGAAATGGCTTTCCTCGTAGCGCGCCTTTGAATGCTGCATCGTGGCGCCGAATGAAATCGGAGTCGGCCCATGAACGCGCAATTGCACCATCTCAACTCGACGCATCCGCAGGCCACGTTGCTGGAGACGGAGCAGCAGGCATTGGCTGTGGCACGCGAGCTTGCCGAGCATTTTGCATCAACGGCCTCCGACCGCGACAGCGAAAGGCAGCTTCCCTTCGCGGAGATGGATATTCTGGCGCAATCCGGGCTACTGGCGATCACGGTTCCCGAGGAATATGGCGGCCTGGATGTCTCGAATGCCACGCTGGCGGAAATCACCGCCATTCTGGCGCAGGCGGACGGCTCGATCGGCCAGATCCCGCAGAACCATTTCTATATACTGGAAGCTTTGCGCGTCGACGGCTCGGAAGATCAGAAGCGCTACTTTTTCGGCCGCGCCCTGGCCGGTGACCGTTTCGGCAATGCGCTATCGGAACGCGGCACGAAAACGGTCGGCCACTACAATACCCGCATCACCCGAGACGGCCCCGGCTACCGCATCAACGGCCGGAAATTCTATTCGACGGGCGTTCTCTTCGCCGATTGGGTCACCGTCTTCGCCCTTGATGAAAGCGACAAGCTGGTCATGGCCTTCGTTCCCAAAGGAACCGAAGGCATCGATATCATCGACGACTGGGATGGCTTCGGCCAGCGTACCACCGGCAGCGGCACCACGGTCCTCAACAATGTCTATGTGAATGCTGACCATGTCGTCCTTCACCACAAGGGGTTCGAGCGGTCGACGACGATCGGCTCGGTCGGCCAGATCATCCATGCCGGTGTCGACCTTGGCATAGCCCGAGCGGCCTTTGCCGAAACGCTGGATTTCGTGAAAACCAAGTCACGCCCCTGGATGGACAGCGGCGTGGAGCATGCATCGGACGACCCGCTGACGATCACCAAGATCGGACAGATCGCTATTCGACTGGAAGCAGCAACCGCGACCATCGAGCGCGCCGGCCGAAAGGTGGATGCGGCCCAGGTCGAAACAACAGAAAAGAGGGTGATTGAGGCAACGCTGGCGGTCGCTGCGGCCAAGGTGCTGACGACGGAGATCGCCATCGAAGCGACGAACACGCTGTTCGAACTGGCCGGGACGTCGTCGGTCAAGCTGGATCTCAACCTCGACCGCCACTGGCGCAATGCCCGCACTCACACGCTGCATGATCCCGTGCGCTGGAAATATCACGTCGTCGGCAATTATCATCTGAACGACGTCATCCCCCCGAAGAACGGCGCGCTCTGAGCGAGGCCTAAGCGTCCTCTCCATCGATGGGGATAACCAGTCACCGAGTGCCCAGAGACGGCGACTTGAGAGCGTAAGAGCGCCCGCAAGTCGCCGTCGTTCATTGCTGGCCTTAGTGGGCTTCGGCCGGGATCAGCGGAACCTCCGTGCCGTTGGCATCAAAGAGCCTGCCGTTCAGGAAATAGTCGCCGTCGTGGAGAACAGCGATATCCTGATACCGGATCAGACGCTCCGTTCCGGCAACGAATACCGACTGCTGATCCGAATTGCCCACCTTCAGGTGGTTGAACAGCAGGTTCAGCGTGATGGCCATCAAGGCTGCCGAGCTGATGCCGGAGTGGAAAATCGTGATGACCCAGGCCGGAAAATGCTCATAGAAGGTCGGCGATGCGATCGGGATCATTCCGAAGCCGATCGAGGTCGCGACGATGATGAGATTCATGTTGTTCTCATAATCGACCTTGGCGAGGGTTCTGATGCCGCTCGCGGCGACCGTTCCGAACAGGACGAGCCCCGCGCCGCCGAGGACGGAGCTGGGAACCGCCGCCACGATCCGGCCCACCACCGGCAGCAGCCCGAGAGCGACAAGAAAGAGCCCGCCAGTCGCCACCACATAGCGGCTCTTGATGCCGGTCACCGCCACAAGGCCGACATTCTGGGCAAAGGCGCTCTGCGTGAAGGAGCCGAAGACCGGCGCAAGGATGCTCGACAGCATATCTGCGCGCAGACCGTCGCCGAGCCGGCGCGCATCGACTTTGGTTCCGACGATTTCACTGACCGCGAGGATGTCCGCCGAGGTCTCGACGAGCGTCACCATGATGACGATGAACATCGAGATGATCGCGGCCGCGTCAAAGATCGGATAACCGAAGTGGAAGATTTTCGGCAAGGCTATGAAGGGCCCATTCGCTACCTGCGAAAAGTCAGTCAGGCCCGAGGCATAGGCTATGCCGGTGCCGATGATGATGGCCAGCAGGATCGAGAGCCGCGAGATGGACGCACTGCCGAGCTTGCTCAGCAGCAACACGATCACGAGCGTCACGGCGGCGAGCTGGATATTGGCCTGACTGCCGAAATCCGGGGCGCTCCTGTTGCCGCCCATTGCCCAGTTTGCAGCAACCGGCATCAGCGTGAGCCCAATCGTCGTAATGACGATGCCGGTAACAAGCGGCGGGAAGAAGCGCGTGATGCGCGAAAATACCGGCGTGATCGCCAGTCCTAGGAACGAAGCCGCGATAACGGCGCCGAGGACGGACTGGATACCCCCATGCCCGGTAATGGCGATCATCGTCGCGACACCGGAAAAGGATACGCCCTGCACGAGAGGCAGACGGCTGCCGAAGAATGGCACCCCTATCGTCTGCAGGATGGTTGCCAGGCCCCCGGCAAACAGCGAAGCCGTCACCAGCAGACCTATGTCCGATGCCGAAAGACCCGATGCCTGTCCGAGGATCAACGGAACGGCGACGATGCCGCCATACATTGTCAGAACATGCTGAAGCCCATAGGCCAGATTGGCGCCGAGGCTGAGCTTTTCATCCTCAGGGGATAGATGCGCGGTATTTTCCTCTGTGGTTGCTGCCAAGGTAAACTCCTCCATACCTTTGCGTTTCTCATTTCCTCCGAACGAGAAACGCAGGTTACGGTGCTCAACCCCGCATGACTTTATAGAAAAATGCGAAACACCTTATGGAAGCGCTGGCAACCGACCTGTCCTGCCGGGTTTCGATGCGCACCGGCAGGATGGATATGATGGCCGCGTCTGCGGCGCTGAGGACAGTTAGCTGTAGAGGCTAACCTCGGGGATCTTGTCGTTGAGAACGAACTCACCGACTTCCTTGGCCTTGTAGAAGACTGGATCATGCAGTGTGTGTGTCCGGACATTGCGCCAGAAGCGATCGAAGCGAAACTTCTCGGCCGTTGAACGCGCGCCGGTGAGCTCGAAAACGCGATTGGTCACGTCGAGTGCAACATGTGTGGCGTTCACCTTCGCCGCGTAGGCTTCGGCTGCTGCTTCGCCGCGTTCGCGTGCGGTCGCCTTAGAGCCCTTGGCAAGACCGGCCTGCACAATTGCCGCAGCACTGTCGGCAAGCGCCGCCGACGCCTTCAAGGCAGCCGTCAGCTCGCCGACGCGCTCGAGAATATAGGGATCATCCGCTGCCCGCTCGACACCGGAGGTGACCCAAGGCCGCGTGGTCGTGCGGACATAATCAACCGCTTCGCGCAACGCACCTTCAGCGGTTCCGAGATAGAAATTGACGAAAACCAGCTGGATGAGCGGCGTATTGAATGTCGCCAATACGGGTGCTGTGCCGCCACTCGTTCCGACCTTGTCCAGATCCTCCTCATAGACTGGAAAGTCATGGAACTCGACACTGCCGCTGTCAGACAGGCGCTGGCCGAAATTGTCCCAGTCGTCATTGGCCTTGTAGCCTGCCCGGCTAGTGGGGACGGCAAAGCCGACGATCTTGTCGTCAAGCGCGGCGTTGGCGTTGATGTAGTCGGAGACATGCGCGGCCGTGGAGAAGGATTTGCGGCCGTTCAGAACATAGCCGTTACCGCGGCGGGAGAGCACGAGGCCGGGATCACGCGGATTGACGGCCGCGCCCCAATAGAGGCTGTTGGCGACCGTCTTGCTGCCGAGCTCCTGCGCACGCGCTTCATCGAAACCCCAGTAGACATACTGGCTGTTGACATAGTGATAGCCGAGAAGCTGGCCGATGGAGCTTTCACCACGAGCGAGAATGCGCGTCAGCCGCAGCCCATCGACCCAATCGAGGCCGCCACCACCGATCTCGGGCGCATGCAATGCATTCAGCAATCCGGCATTCTTCAGCTTGACGATTTCGCCAAGCGGTGGCCGGCCCTCACGGTCGAGTTCGGCAGCGCGCTTGGAAAGATCGGCCGAAATTTCCTCGGCGCTGGCGAAAAGGTCCTCCCGCGTGGCATTCCGATGGCCCGCAAAGACGACGTTGGACTGGCTCATGATATCACTCCGGTTCTTTGGCATAGTCCGGCGGGCACATGAGCCCGCCGGTAATTCGAGGCGGGCAGCCTAGAAAAGCTTTTTCGGGATCCAGCTTGCGGTCACCGCATCGCTCGTGCTGAAGGCCGGCACCTTCTGGGCCAGTTCCTCGATCGTCTTCACTCCGGCTGCACGCAACGCTTCCTGCGTCAACAGTGTCGGCTTGACGCTGATCTGATGCGGAACGTCCTGCCCGGCGATCTGCAGGGCGGCGGCACGAATGGAGACGGCGCCGACGACGGCAGGATTGGTGGCGACGGTCGCAACCCACGGGCTGCCGGGCTCGACGATCTCCTGGATATCGGCAGTGGAGACATCGGCCGAATAGATCTTCAGCTTGCTTGCAATGCCGAGGTCAGTGGCGGCGAGCTTCACGCCGCGGGCAAATTCGTCATAGGGGGCGAAGACGACGCTGATATCGGGATTTGCCGCCAGCGCCGCCTTTGCCTGGTCGGCCGTCGAAGTTGCCGTCGTGTCGCTGACATTGCCGAAACGGGCCTTTTCGACAACACCGGCGTTTGCCTTCTTGAACGTGTCCCAGACCTCGTTGCGGCGGTCGAGCGGCGCAAAGCCGGCAACATAGACATAGCCTGCCTTGAAGCTGGTGCCGTTGTCCTTGACGACCTGCTTCAAAGCGAGATCGGCAAGCTCGTGGTCGCTCTGCTCGACCTGCGGGATCTTCGGATTGTTGAGATTGACGTCAAAGGCGACGACCTTGATGCCCTTGTCCAGCGCCTGCTGGACGACGTCACTCAGGGATTCCGGAAGGCCGTGATCGATGACGATGCCGGAAACGCCGAGGTTGATCGCCTGCAGGATTTGCTCACGCTGCTCGGCGGCATCCTGACGGCCTGGAAAGACGCGCAGGTCGATATCGAGCGCCTTGGCCTGCGCCTCGGCACCCGCCTGATAGGCCTGGAAGAAATCTCCAGCCGAAATATAGCTGATCAAAGCGACCTTCACGCCGCCCTTATCGAAAGGAGCAGGAGCGCCATTCACACCGCCGGCAATCGCGGCTTGCGTGAAGAGAAACGGAATGGCGGCGGCTGACAGGGCAAGCCGTAGAAGGGACTTCATAGTAGCGAACCTCGCGTTCAATCAATCTGGAACGTCGTCTGACGGAACCCCCGCGACGTGTGCAATTATTAGATATAATCCCTATGTTTTTAGTAGAGTAAATCATCCGATTTTGGCGGCCTTCGGAGATTCTTTGTTCGCTTGAGGAAGGCTTGGCGGCAAGGGCTTGCCTCCTGGGCGCGCCGCCATGTGCTCATAGCCTGCGGCTCATTTGTCGGAAATAACCGACCGCACCCCTAACTCTATTCGTCGGCTAGAAACACCGACCTGCGCTTTGGGCAGGCAACCCACGGAAATTCCCCTGTCCGCTCAGGTTTTGGAAAAACGTTCCTCCGTAAATGTTAAAATCTATCTATTTTGTATCCTATTGGAATTTATGGATTGCTGGAGAGGATGCTTTCATGACCAACGAACACACGACCGGCCTTGGACGCCGGGATATTCTGAAACTGACCGCCGCCGGAGCAGCGCTGGCAACCGCTGGCCTCATCTCAAGCAAGGCAGCGGCTGCCGACGACGCCCTGTCCCTGAAAGGCAAGCGCATCGCCATCAGCGCGACGGGCACCGACCACTATTTCGATCTACAGGCCTATAATGCCCAGATCGACGAAGTGAAGAAGCTGGGCGGCACGCCGATCGCCGTTGACGCCGGCCGGAACGACGGCAAGCTGGTGTCGCAGCTGCAGACGCTGATTGCGCAGCGGCCGGATGCGATCGTCCAGATCCTCGGCACCTTGAGCGTCATCGATCCCTGGCTGAAGAAGGCGCGGGATGCGGGCATTCCCGTTCTGACCGTCGATGTCGGTTCCACCAATTCGATCAACAACACCACATCCGACAACTGGGGCATCGGCAAGGATCTGGCGCTACAGCTCGTCTCCGATATTGGCGGCGAAGGCAATATCATCGCCTTCAACGGCTTTTATGGCGTGACGCCCTGCGCGATCCGCTATGACCAGCTTGTCAATGTCGTCAAGTATTTCCCGAAGGTGAAGATCATTCAGCCCGAGCTGCGGGATGTCATTCCCAACACCGTTCAGGATGCCTTCACCCAGATCACCGCGATCCTCAACAAGTACCCGGAAAAGGGCTCGATCAAGGCCATCTGGTCGGCCTGGGATATTCCACAGCTCGGCGCCACGCAGGCACTAGCCGCAGCTGGCCGCACCGAAATCCGCACCTATGGCGTCGACGGCAGCCCGGAAGTGCTGCAGCTGGTCGCCGATCCGAACTCTCCTGCAGGCGCCGACGCAGCCCAACAGCCGGCGGAAATCGGCCGCACCGCAATCCGCAACGTCGCCAAGCTGCTCGCAGGACAGACCCTGCCGCGCGAGACCTACGTACCTGCTCTCCTCGCCAACAAGAGCAACGTCGCCGACATCGTCAAGAAACTTGGCATCGGCTGACATGTGAACCGGCGATGCGGCGTTAGCCGCGTCGCCCCGCTTGATGCGAGGGCCTTTTCCAATGACAGTAACCACGCCTGCGGCCGACAGCCAGGACCACATCGTCCGCTTCGAACGTGTCGTGAAGCGTTTCGGCGGCGCGCAGGCGCTGGCCGGTGCATCGCTGACCGTGCGGCGCGGCACCGTGCACGGGCTTGTCGGGCAGAATGGTGCCGGCAAGTCGACGCTGATCAAGCTTCTTGCCGGCCTGCACAGGCCGGATGAGGGCCGCATCGAGGTCGAGGGCCGAGACTACGACCGGCTGACGCCGCATCTGTGCGAAGAACTCGGCATTCATTTCATTCATCAGGACCGGTTGCTGGTACCCACATTTACCGTGGGCGAGACGCTGTTCCTCGGCAGGGAGCTGCGCGTTGGCGGCACACCCTTCATCGATCGCAGCGCGATGCAGCGTCGCGCCAGCGAGATTCTTGCCAATTACTTCGGCGTCGATTTGCCGAAGAACGCCCTGATGAGCGAACTTTCCACGGCCGAGCAGCAGATCGTTCAGATCACCCGGGCGCTGCTGCACCAGCCGAAGCTTCTCGTCTTCGACGAGCCGACCGCCGCTTTGGTGCGGCAGGAGGCAGATATCCTCTTCCGCCTCATCCGCCGCCTGCGCAGCGAAGGTGTGACCATCATCTACATCTCGCACTATCTCAACGAAATTGAGGCCTTGTGCGACGATGTCACAGTGCTGCGCAACGGCACCGATGTCGCCTCGCTGCCCATGAGCGAGACGTCTGCCAACGGTATCGCGACCCTGATGGTTGAGCGCGATATCGGGGAGATGTTCCCAAAGCGGCAGGTGGAGCTCGGCGCTGAAATTCTAAAGGTTCGCAATCTCTCGGCAGCGAACCGCTTCCACGACATTAGCTTCACGCTGCGCCGTGGCGAGATCCTCGGCATCACCGGCTTGCTTGGCTCCGGAGCTAAGGACTTGGTGCGGACGCTGTTCGGATTGCAGGCAGCAACAAGCGGAGAGATCGATATCGAGACGCAGGCCCTGAAGCCGCGCAGCCCGGTGGAGGCCGTCAACCATCAGCTAGCGCTGGTGCCTGAGGATCGTCGCGGCCATGGCGTTGGCCTTGATCTCAGCGTACGCGAAAACATCACGCTATCGAGCCTTGCCCGCTACACCCGCTTTGGCTTTCTCAACCGCAAACGCGAGGCCAACGATACCGACGATCTGATCAAGCGCCTGCAGATCAAGACGTCCGGGCGCGAAGCCCTGGTTCGCACGCTCTCGGGCGGCAACCAGCAGAAGGTGGCCATCGCCAAATGGCTGAGCCGCAAGTCGGAAATCTATCTGCTCGATGAACCCACCGTCGGCGTCGATATCGGCTCCAAGGTCGAGATCTATAACCTGATCGGCGAGCTTGCCGCGCGAGGCGCCGGCGTGATCGTACTCTCGTCGGATCTGCCCGAGCTGGTGGGCATTACCGACAGGATCCTTGTGCTCTTTCGCGGCCGCCTGACGCGTGAGCTGATCTCCTCACAGACCACAACGGATGAAGTGCTGTCGGCATCGACCGGCGCCGTGGAAGGATTGCGCCATGTCGGCTGATGTCCAATTTGCCTCCCTCCCCGAGGCTCCGGCCGGGCGTTCGCTGCCATCGGGCAGCAAGCTAGCGGCCGCAACCCTGCGCTTCGGCTCTTTGCTTGCCTTCCTGTCGATCCTCGTGATTTTTGCCCTAACGGCACCCTACTTCCTGACGGTCGGCAATATCGGCAACGTGCTCGGCCAGTCGGCTATTTCGGGCGTTCTCGCCATCGGCCTGACAATCGTGCTCATCGCCGGCGGCTCCAACGTCGTCACCGGCGGCATCGACCTCTCGCTTGCGGCCAATATGGGCCTGAGCGCCGCCGTCTACGCGACACTGATCCAGCTGGGCTTCAATGATATTGCCGCCGGCGCGGGCGCACTTGCCACCGGACTGGCAATCGGGGCCGTCAACGCGCTGGCGATCGTGCTGGCGGGCATCGTGCCACTATTGGCAACGCTCGCCGTGATGAATGTCGTCGCCGGCCTGGAGCTGGTCCTGACCCAGAATACCGTTCTTCCCGCCGCGACCGACTTTCTGACAGTCCTTTCCGCGTCAGATGGCTTCGGCATACCGATCCTCGCCTATGTGCTTATCGGCTTCACCATCATCGTCACCGCCATCGTGCAATATACACCGCTTGGCCTCAGGCTCTACGCCGTCGGCGAATTTCCCGAAGCTGCGCGCACCGCCGGCTTGCCGCTGAAAAAGCTGGTTGCCGGCGCATTCGTCGCCAGCGGTCTCTGCGGTGGCGTCGCCGGCATTCTGTCGGTGTCCTATCTCAGCGGCAGCACCACCGGTTCCGGCGAGATGCTGCTTCCCGTCGTCGTAACCGCCCTGCTCGGCTCGGTCTTCTCGCGCCGGCTCGTGCCGACCATCGGTGGAACGCTGATTTCGACCCTGTTCGTCGGATTCCTCATCAACGGCTTCCAGCTTCTGAACCTGCCCAGCACGCTGGTCAGCGGCGTTCAAGGCCTGCTGATCCTGATCGTCGTTTCGGCGACAACCCTGCTGCGCAAACGGGAGATCTGACCATGTCCGCTACCGCTGCTTCAGGACGACCGCTTGCCGGTATTGCTCGATATGGCCTCATAGTCGCGCTGATCGCCGTCTTCTCGCTGTTTTCAGCATTGGCGCCGACATTCCTCAGCCCCGGCAACCTGCAGAGTATTCTCGTCAACAATTTCACGCTACTCGCCATCGTCTCCATCGCCATGACCTTTGCGGTTGCGGCTGGTGGTATCGATCTTTCTGTGGGAACGGCGGTTGACTTTGCGAGCTTTGCTTTCGTTTCCAGCATCCTAGCTGGGGTGCCTGTGCCTTTGGCTGCTCTGGCGGGCCTGGGCGCCGGAGCGCTGGTCGGGGCGTTCAACGCAGTGCTGATTTCCGGGATCGGCGTATCGCCATTCCTGGCAACGCTTGGAACGCTGTTCATCGGCCGCAGCATCCAGCAACTGCTGACCGATGGCGGCAATCCGGTCTATCTGCCTCCGTCAGGCGTGCCCAAAGCATTTCGTTTTATCGGACATGGAACGCTCGGCACTATTCCTGTGCCGCTTCTGATCGCAGGCGTCATCATCGCCGGTGCCGCATTGCTGTTTGCAAGGATGCGCTTCGGGCGCGTGGTTCTGGCGATCGGTATCCAGCCGCGGACAGTGCGCTATTCGGGCATTGGGCTCAGAGCCCATGTCGCTGCAACCTTCATTCTCGCCGGCGTCATCGCCGCCTTTGCCGGGCTGATCCTGACAGCGACGGTGACGGTCTATATCCCCTCCTCCGGCAACGGCTTCATGCTGAACGCCATCGGCGCCACCTTCATCGGCACAACCTTTTCGCCGCTCGGCCGGCCGAATGTCGCAGGCACGGTGCTCGGTGTGCTCTTGCTCAGCATCGTGGCGAACGGCCTGCTGCTGACGGGCCTGAACTTCTACTGGCAACAGGTCGGCACGGGATTGCTGATCTTCGCCGTGCTCACCTTCAGCTTCATCAATAAGAAAGCCGTCGGCGCCTGAGTGCGGCCGATCCACATCATGCAGGAATAACAATATGACCCGCGAAATCAGGCTCAATGCCTTCGACATGAACTGCGTCGGACACCAGTCGCCCGGCCTGTGGCGCCACCCGCGCGACAAGTCCTGGACCTACAAGGACATGGACTACTGGGTCCATCTGGCAAGGACGCTGGAGCGCGGCAAGTTCGACGGGCTGTTCATCGCCGACGTGCTCGGCGTCTACGATGTGCAGAACGGCAGTGTCGACGCGGCGTTGCGCCATTCCGCGCAGGTGCCGGTCAATGATCCGCTGCAACTTATCCCGACCATGGCCTATGAGACCGAGCATCTTGGCTTCGGCCTGACCGCCTCGCTCTCCTTCGAGCATCCCTACACCTTCGCGCGGCGCATCTCGACGCTCGACCATCTGACCAAGGGCCGCGTCGGCTGGAACATCGTCACGTCCTATCTGAACAGCGGCGCTTTGAATATCGGCCAGTCGGCGCAGACGCAGCATGATGACCGCTACGGCCTGGCGGAGGAATATCTCGAAGTCTGCTACAAGCTCTGGGAAGGCAGCTGGGAAGACGATGCCGTTATCCGCGATCGGGAAAAGGGCATTTTCACACGGCCGGAAAAGGTGCATCCGATCCGCCATTCCGGCAAGCATTTCACCGTTCCCGGCATCCATTTGAGCGAACCATCGCCGCAGCGGACACCGGTGCTTTATCAGGCAGGCGCCTCCAGTCGCGGCAAGGACTTCGCCGGCGCGCATGCGGAATGCATCTTCGTGGCGGCTCCCTCGAAGCCGGTACTGAAGCGCTATGTCGCCAATGTTCGCGAGGCAGCCGAGCGTGTCGGACGCAATCCGCGCGAAATTCTCGCCTTCAACCTCCAGACCGTGATCCTCGGCGAGACCGATGCCGAGGCGCAGCGCAAGTTCAACGAATACCGCCAATACGCCTCCTTCGAGGGCGCACAGACGCTGATATCAGGCTGGACCGGCATTGATTTCGGCCAGTTCTCGCCCGACGAGGTGCTTCGCCACCGCCATACCAACGCCGTGCAGTCCGCCGTCGAGACCTTCACCACGATCGATCCGAACAAGGAATGGACGGTGCGTGAAATGGCCGACTGGGTCGGCATCGGCGGCTTCGGCCCGGTCTTCGTCGGCTCGCCGCAAACGGTGGCCGATCTGATGCAGGAATGGATCGAGGACACCGATGTCGACGGCTTCAATCTGGCCTATGCCGTGACGCCCGAAAGCTTCGAGGATGCAGTCGATCTTCTGGTGCCCGAGCTGCAGAAGCGCGGCGTCTACAAGACAGACTATCGCTCGGGAACGCTGCGGGAAAAGCTCGGCGGCAGCGGACCGAGGCTTGTCGCGCCGCATCCGGCAACCGGCTATCGCAATCTTCGCGACGTCGTAGCGCAAGCATCTTAAATCCGGCCTGCAATATTCAGAGCCCAGAAAAGGGCTCTGAAAGCACATCCTCCAGATCGGCCCTCGCCTGCGGCGACAGATAGGGACGCAAGAGGCTCGCAACCTGGCTCAGCCCCCAGTGGACATGCTGTGGGCCGAGATCGTGAACGCCTTCCTGCAGGCCGAGATAGACGGCCCAATAGGTCGAGACGATCCACATATTGGTCAATAGCGGTTTGCGGTCATCAGCGGCGACGCTGATCAAGCCGGAACTTTCCATGCGCTGAAAGATGATATCGACCGAAAGACGCATGCCGGCACTGACAGCCAGGATCGGCTCTCGTAATGCCGGCGCCGTCGCCAACAGGCCCGGAATATCGCGAAACAGGAATCGATAGGTCCAGACCAGCGAGAACCATTTGCGCAGAAAGCCGGCATAGGCTTTCGAGTCTGCCCCCTGCACCGCATCCGCCTCGGTGACAACAGTCAGCGCATCGGCCTCGAAACGGCCAAAGAGGGCCAGCACCAGCGACTCCTTGGTGCGGAAATGATAATAGAGATTGCCCTGATTGATATGGACTGCCTTGGCGATCTCGGCCGTCGTTACCGATTCCGGGCCTTTCTGATTGAAGAGCGACAGCGTCGAAACAAGGATCCGCTCGCGGGTATCGGGCTTTGTTACCGAGCCCATTCTCTTGCCTTTGTTGTCCGACACGATTTTTCCTCTTGAATGCCTAAGGTAATCACCTTACCTCTTTTAAGGTAAATGCCTTAACGTCGATCTACAGGCATTCGCGACGCTGAACAAGGAGGCCTAAAGGATGAATGCAGGCGTAAACACGGCCGATCTATCGCCGGGCACATTTCCGCTGACCCCACGCTCGATGCCGCATGTGCTTCTTTCGCTGATCCGTAATCCCCTGGATGCGCTGCCGCCCGAGATTTTCAGGGAGCCTATCGTCTTCACACAAATGGGCGGGAAATTGCGGGTCTATCTCGCCGATCCCGAGCTGATCTATCAGGCGCTCGTCCGCAATTCCGATGCGCTCGGCAAGGGTGAGGATGTTCGCCGCCTGCTCGGCCCGGCGCTTGGCGACGGGATACTCACCTCGGACGGCGCACATTGGAAATGGCAGCGCCAATCCGTGGCCGGTGCCTTTCGCCACGAAAAGCTCCTGGAACTCCAGCCTTCCATGATCGCAGCGGCGGAGCGTCGACGCGACCTTTGGCTCACCCAGAAAGATGGCACCTTCGACCTCTGCCAGGAAATGATGCGCACCACCTTCGATATTATCGTGGAGACGATGATGTCGGGCGGCGATGGCATCGATGTCGACCGGGTCGAGCGCAACATCACGAACTATCTCAAACCGACCGGCTGGAAGTTTGCTCTGGGCTTGGTTGGCGCGCCGGACTGGATGCCACACCCAGGCAAGGAAAAGGCAAAGGCGGCCGTCATCTTCCTGCGCGCCACCCTCGCCAAGGTGATCGCCGAAAGACGGCGCAGCGGCATCGAACGTCACGACCTCGTTTCCATGCTTCTTGGTGCTGCGGATCCGGAAACGGGCCGCACGATGACCGACGAAGAAATCATCGACAATCTGATGACCTTTATCACCGCCGGACATGAGACGACGGCGCTTGGTCTCGCGTGGACACTCCATCTTCTGGCCCGTCATCCGGACTATCAGGCAAGGCTCGTCGACGAGATCGCCACGGTGACCGATGGGGGCCCGCTCCTTGCCGAGCATGTCGGCAAGCTCACCTATGCAAGACAGGTCTTTTCCGAGGCCATGCGGCTTTACCCGCCGGCGCCGATCATCTCTCGTGCGGCCGTGCGCGACTTCACCCTTGGCGCCTATACGATCCCGGCCGGCACGATCCTCTATGTGCCGATCTATGCCGTGCATCGTCACGCCGCCATCTGGGAGGAGCCGCTGATCTTCGACCCCGAGCGTTTCGAGCCCGAGACCGCCAGGAGCCGCCACCGCTTCGCTTTCATGCCGTTCGGCGCGGGACCGCGCGTCTGCATCGGCAATGGCTTTGCCATGATGGAAGCGGTTGCGATCCTCGCCGTCCTGCTGCAAAGATTCCGCGTGACCGGCTCAAGCGAACCCTCACCCAAGCCGATCATGAAGGTGACGCTGCGGCCGATGCACCCTCTGCCGATCCATCTCGTCGAACGATAGGCGGCGAAACACCCTATTTCGGACACAAGGCAAGTTGAGGTTCGCTCCACATGTCATGGAGATGAGCATGCGCCTGTTGCTATCCGCCGTCTTTTCGCTGCTTGCCGTCACCGCCACCCTTGCTGCGCCTTCCGATCAGGCGGCCATAAAGCTGGGCCGGGGCGTCAATGTTCTCGGCTACGATCCGCTGTGGACCGATGCCGGGAAGGCTCGTTTCAAACCTACCTACTACAAGATGCTGCATGACAGCGGCTTTCAGAACATCCGGGTCAATCTGCAGGCCTTCTCGCATATGGATGCATCCGGCCGCCTCGACGCGCAATGGCTCGCCACGCTTGATCACGTGGTGAAACAGGCGACCGGAGCGGGCCTGAAAGTCATCCTCGACGAGCACGACTATCGCGGTTGCGCAGAGGATGCCAAGAATTGCAGATCGAAGCTGATGGCCTTCTGGAACCAGATCGCACCGCGCTACAAGGACGAGCCGGATACAGTTCTCTTCGAGATCCTGAACGAGCCGAACAAGGCAATAACCCCGGATATCTGGAACGGGCTGCTGCGCGAAGCGCTGGCCGTCATCCGCAAGACCAACCCAAATCGCAGCGTGGTGATCGGGCCGGCAAATTCCAACAACTTCCATTCACTCGACAAGCTGTCGCTTCCGGAAGACGACCGCAACATCATCGTCACGGTCCATTACTACGACCCGTTCGCCTTCACGCATCAGGGGGCCACCTGGACCAATCCGAGCCGTGAAAAGCTGATCGGCGTGACATGGGGCACCCCTGCCGAGCACGCGCAGATCACCCGAGATTTTTCAACAATCGCCGCGTGGTCCCACAGCCATAACAGGCCGATGCTGCTCGGAGAATTCGGAGCCTACGACAAGGGTGATATCGCATCGCGAACGGCTTGGACCGCCAGCGTGGCGCAGGCAGCCGAGAGCAACCATTTTGCCTGGAGCTATTGGCAATTCGAAGGCAGCTTCGGCGCTTACGATGTCGCGAAAAACAAATGGGTCGAGCCGATCTACCAGGCGCTGATGTCAAGGCAGCAGAACTGAATTGGGGCGCAAGGCGCTGCCTTCGCATCGCGCCTTGCGCCCCAAGAGTTAGAGTCCGATCTCAGCCGCCCCAGCTGCGTTCGAGGACACGGATCCAGTTTTCATGGGCGATGTTTCTGATGGCCTGATCGTCAAAACCATGGGCGCGCAGGGCGTCGATCAGCTTCGGCAGGCCGGCAGCGTCGCCAAGCGCCTGCGGGATGGTCGTGCCGTCGAAATCGGAGCCGAGCGCCACATGCTCGATGCCAACCCGCTCGGCAATGTAGGCGATATGGCGAACGAGGAGTTCAATGGGCGTATCGGCATTTCTGGTGCCGTCGTCACGCAGGAACAGAACACCGAAATTGATGCCGACCAGACCGCCCGTGTCGCGGATGGCATCGAGCTGCTTGTCCGTCAGGTTGCGGCTGTGGGGCGAAATCGCGTGTGCGTTGGAATGCGAGGCAACCAGCGGCGCATTCGACAATTTCGCAATATCCCAGAAGCCCTGCTCGTTCATGTGCGAGAGGTCGATCATGATCCGCAACTCGTTGCAGGCGCGGACCAGATCCTTGCCCGCATCGCTAAGGCCGGGCCCGATATCCGGTGTCGAACGGAAACGGAAAGGCACGCCATAGGCAAAGACGTTCGGCCGGCTCCATACCGGACCGAGCGTGCGCAGGCCGGCTTGATGCAGGACATAGAGCGCATCGAGATCCGCCGCGATCGCCTCTGCCCCTTCGATATGGAACACCGCGGCAAATCGGCGGTCCGCAATGGAGCCTCGAATATCAGCAGCCGAACGGCAAACCTTCACGGCGCCATTGGACTGAGCTTCGATTGCCAGAAGAAGGCGAAACATCGCCAGGGTCTCGTTCAGCGCGTCCGGCTGCGAAGGCGTTGGAAAATCGTCGTTCTCGGTGCGGGGCTGATCCGGAGACGGGATGAACACCGCGCAGAGCCCGCCCGCAAGGCCGCCCTGCCGCGCACGCGGCAGATCGATATGTCCCGCGCTCTCGCCCTGCAAAAAGGCGTTCACGGAATTCGAGCTGCCGCGGCGCAGCCGCAGCAACACATCATTATGGCCATCGAAGACGGGGATTATCGAAGATTCGGTCATGTGCCATTCCAAAAACTGTTATCGATACCTGCCTAGGCAAGCTTACCTGCCTCGGCAAATGCAAACCGCGCATAGGGTCTGCGAAAAACGGAATTAGTCGCTCGCAAGACGCGCTGTTAGAGAAGCTAGCGAAAATACGATAGCGACAGAACCGTACCAAGTCCCGCCATGCTTGGCATAGAGCTGTTGTCAAAAGAGTGAAAGGGGATTTCGCGTGGTTTCCAGACGTCAGTTTCTCATCGGCAGCGGCACGCTGCCGTTCCTGTCCTATCTCGATCTTGCTCAGACGGCGTTCGCCGCGACGCCGAAAGACGTGCTTGTCGTTGCCCAGCAGCTCGACAACATGACAAGCCTCGATCCGCATGAAAGCTTCGAAGCCGTCGGCGGCGAAGTGATCAGCAACATGTATCAGAAGCTGGTCCATCCCAACACCGATGATCCCTCCAAGGTCGATCCGGTGCTGGCTGCATCCTGGCAGGCAGATGCGGACAGCAAGGTTTTCACTTTCAAGCTGGCCAAGGCAAGCTTCGCCAGCGGCGCGCCGGTGACGGCAGAAGATGTTGCCTTCTCGCTGCAGCGTGCGATCAAGATGAACAAGGGCGCAGCCTTCATCATCAATCAGTTCGGCTTCACCGCAGAAAATGTCGAAAGCCTGATCGTCGCCACCGACTCCGAAACGCTGACCCTGACGACCGAAAAGCCCACCGCGATCGCCTTCCTGCTCTATTGCCTCTCCGCCAACATCGCCGCGGTCGTCGAGAAGAAGACGGTGCTCGCCAATGAAGCAAATGGCGACATGGGCAATGCCTGGCTGCAGAAGAATAGCGCCGGCTCGGGCAGCTTCCAGCTTCAGGCATGGAAGGCGAGCGAGTCCGTGTCGCTGACCCTCAACCCACACGGCCCCTACAAGGGCAATCTGAAGCGCGTCATCCTGCGCCACGTCACCGATCCCGCCTCGCAGCTTTTAATGCTGAAGAAGGGTGATGCCGATATCGCCCGCGATCTGACCTCCGAGCAGCTCCGCACCATCCAGAACGATGTCGATTTCACCCTGGTCACCAAAAGCATCGCCTCGCTGGTGCTTATCTCCCTCAACCAGGGTGTGCCGAACCTGGCAAAGCCGCAGGTCTGGCAGGCCGTCAAATGGGCGCTCGACTACAAGGGCATGCAGGAAAACATCGTGCCCTTGACCCACAAGGTGCACCAGAGCTTCGAGCCGGAAGGCTTCCCGGCAGCGATCAGCGACACGCCGTTCCAGAAGGATGTGGCCAAGGCGAAGGCATTGATGGCCGAAGCCGGGCTTGCCGATGGCTTCGACGTGACGATGGATCACTATGCCGCCCAGCCCTATCCGGATCTTGCCCAGGCCATCCAGGCAAACCTTGCCGAGATCGGCATTCGCGTGAAGCTGCAGTCGGCCGAAAATCGGCAGGTGCTGACGAAGATGCGCGGCCGCCAGCACGAGATGGCGCTTTCGGCCTGGGGCACGGACTATTTCGATCCGAACTCCAACGGCGAAGTCTTCACCATCAACAAGGACAATTCCGACGACGCCAAGAGCAAGCCTTTCCTGTGGCGCTCGCGCTACAAGAACGACGACTTCGCCGCCAAGGCGGAGGCCGCCCGCGACGAGAAGGATCCGGCCAAGCGCATCGCCCTCTATGAGGAACTGCAGCGCGAGCATATGCAGAATAGCCCCTTCGCCTTCATGTTCCAGACGGTGAAGACGGCGGCATGCCGCAAGGCCGTATCCGGCTTCCAGCTCGGCGCCCTTTCGGAAGCCAATTCCTATCAGGAGACCAGCAAGGCTTGACCCGGCGGCTCAAATCCTTCTCCGCCATCCTGAGCAGCATCGTATTGACGCTGCTCGGGTTGACGGTCGTCACCTTCCTCATCGGCCGCGTCATGCCGGTCGATCCGGTCATTGCTGCCGTCGGAGACAATGCGCCGGAGGCGGTGGTCATCCGCGTGCGGGCCGAAATGGGCCTCGACCAGCCCCTTCCGGTGCAATTCCTGCATTATCTGAACCAGCTTCTGCATGGCGATCTCGGCGTGTCGGTGTTGACGAAGAACCCGGTGTCGCAGGATATCGCCCGCTTCTTTCCGGCGACTTTCGAACTGGCAACCGCGGCACTCATTCTTGCCGCCATCATCGGCATTCCGCTCGGCGTCTGGGCGGCGGTGCGGCAGGGAACCATCACGGATCAGGCGATCCGCGTCGTCTGCCTCGCCGGCCATTCCATTCCGGTTTTCATGCTGTCCCTCATCTCGCTACTGATCTTCTATTCGGCGCTCGGTATTGCGCCGGGGCCTGGGCGGCAGGACATTATCTATGACGGAATGATCACGCCGGTCACTGGACTACTGTCCGTCGACACGCTGCTTGCCGGTGATCTCGATGCCTTTTGGGATGCGCTTGCCCACATGGCGCAGCCGGTCTGCATCCTTGCTTATTTCAGCATGGCCTATATCGCCCGCATGACGCGCGCCTTCATGATCGACGCCCTCAAGGGCGAATTCGTGATTACCGCGCGCGCCAAGGGCCTGTCGCTCAGCAGGGTAATCTGGGGCCATGCCTTCCCGACTGTCGCCGTGCAGCTGGTGACGGTACTGTCACTCACCTATGCAGGCCTGCTGGAAGGCGCCGTCGTCACCGAAACAGTGTTTTCCTGGCCCGGCATCGGCCAGTATCTGACCGCCTCGCTGATGAACGGCGACATGAACCCGGTCATCGGCACCACACTCCTGATCGGCATCATCTATGTGGGGCTCAACCTCGTCGCCGATCTCCTTTATCGTCTGCTGGACCCGAGGGTGCGATGATGCTGGCAACCTTCCGCAACTGGGCGCTCGACGAGTCCCCCACCTCCCGGCGCCAGGCTGCCTGGGGCGATCGCTATCGCATCTGGCTGGGGCTGAAGGGTAACGCTCTCGGCATGATCGGCCTGTCGATCATCCTGCTGTTCATCCTGCTTGCGCTCTTCGCGCCATGGCTGGCCACGCACGATCCGGCCGCACAGGATCTGGCCAATCGGCTTGCCAGACCGAGCGCGGCTCATTGGCTCGGCACCGATGAGCTCGGGCGTGACATCTACTCGCGCCTGCTCTTTGGCGGCCGCGTCACGCTCGGCATGGTCATCGCCGTGGTCGTGCTCGTTGCGCCGATCGGCCTCGCCATCGGCTGTATCGCCGGCTATTTCGGCGGCGTGGTCGACACGGCACTGATGCGATTGACCGACATTTTCCTCGCCTTCCCCCGGCTAGTGCTGGCCCTTGCCTTCGTGGCGGCCCTGAAGCCCGGCGTCGAAAGCGCGGTGCTCGCGATCGCACTCACCGCCTGGCCGCCCTATGCCCGGCTGGCGCGCGCCGAAACCCTGACCGTGCGCGGTGCCGATTTCATCGCCGCCTATCGTCTCACAGGCGCCTCCTCCTGGCGCATCATCATGCGCCATATCGCGCCATTGTGCATGCCGAGCCTCATCGTCCGCGTCACGCTCGACATGAGCTCCATCATCATCACCGCCGCAAGCCTCGGCTTCCTCGGCATGGGCGCACAGCCGCCCTCGCCGGAATGGGGAGCAATGATCGCGACTGCAAAGCGCTTCATCTTCGAGCAATGGTGGGTTGCGACGATCCCCGGCATCGCCATCTTCCTCGTCTCGCTCGCCTTCAACTTCCTTGGCGATGCGCTGCGCGACGTGCTCGATCCGAAGGGGAACTGATCCATGCTGGTCGAGATCGACAATCTGCGCATCGGCTTCAAGACACGCACCGGCCTTGCCCCAGCCGTCAAGGGCGTGTCGCTGCGCCTCGGTTCCGAGAAGCTTGGCATCGTTGGCGAAAGCGGCTCCGGCAAGAGCCTGACAGCGCGTGCATTGATGAAACTCCTGCCGAGGCAAACCCGCATCGAGGCCGACAAACTTTCTTTCGACGGCATCGACATCGTGTCGGCCAGCGAAAAGCAGATGCGCACCATCCGCGGCAAACGGGCAGGCTTCATCCTGCAGGATCCGAAATATTCCTTGAACCCGGTGAAGACCATCGGCAATCAGGTCGCCGAGTCATGGCGCACGCACAAGGGCGGCAGTCGCCGGGAGGCGGTGGAAGCCGCCGCCAATCTGCTGGAGCAGGTCAAGATCCGCAATCCGAAGGCGGTCGCAGCTTCCTATCCGCATGAAGTCTCTGGCGGCATGGGCCAGCGCGTCATGATCGCCATGATGCTTGCTCCCGATCCGGAGCTGCTGATCGCCGACGAACCCACAAGCGCGCTGGATGCGACGGTGCAGGCGGAAATCCTGCGGCTGATCGAGGAGCTTGTCTCCGAACGCTCCATGGGATTGATGCTGATCAGCCACGACCTGCCGCTCGTCTCGCATTTCTGTGACCGGGTGGCCGTGATGTATTCCGGCCGCGTTGTCGAGGAGCTGAAGGCATCGGAACTGCTGTCCGCCGCCCATCCCTATACGCGCGGCCTGCTGAATTGCATTCCTTCGCTTACGCATCCCAAAGAGCGGCTGCCCATTCTCGAGCGTGACCCGGAGTGGCTGAAATGACGATAGAGATCGACAATCTACGTATCCGCTTCGGTGAGCGTGAAGTCGTCAAGGGCGTCTCCTTCAAGGTCGACGAAGGCGGCAGCTTCGGCATCGTTGGCGAAAGCGGCTCCGGTAAGTCGACAGTCTTGCGCGCCATGGCCGGCCTCAACACCAGCTGGATGGGACGCATCGCCTTTGGCGGCGAAGCCGCTCCGCAGCATCGGACGCCGGATTTCTTCCGCAAGGTGCAGATGGTTTTTCAGGACCCCTACGGTTCCCTGCATCCGCGCCAGACGATCGACCGCATTCTGAGCGAGCTGCCGCTGGTCCACCGCATGGGCGATGTCGACCAGCGCATCGCCAGGGCACTTTCGGATGTGGCGCTGCCGCAGAGTGCGCGCTTTCGCTATCCGCACCAGCTTTCCGGCGGCCAGCGCCAGCGCGTCGCCATCGCTCGCGCGCTGATCGCCGACCCCAGGATCCTGTTGCTCGATGAGCCGACAAGCGCGCTCGATGTCTCGGTTCAGGCCGAGATCCTCAACCTGCTCTCCGATCTCCGTGTCGAGCGGAAACTTACCTATGTGATGGTGAGCCATAATCTCGGCGTGATCGCCCATCTCTGTACCGAGGTCGGCGTCATGATCGACGGCCAGATGGTAGAGCAAGTAACGGCCGACGATCTGCGGCGCGGCAACGTCACCCACCCTCATACGCAGGAACTGCGCCGTCTGAGCATCGAGTTCGAGGAAGCCGAACCGGTCTAATCTGCTTTTGCGAGGCATGCATGTCTGAAACGGGAAACTGGAAGGCCGCGCAGGCGCGCGCAGCCCAATTCGCGCAAGATTGGCGAAACGATGAGCCGGGCGGCACAGTCATCGGCTTTGATGCTGATGGCATTCGCTTTGCCGAGGCCGGCGGTGTTGAAAGTCTCTCGACGCTCGCCCCCTTCACTACGGCCAGCGTCGTCCGCTATGCCTCAGTGACAAAACATGCCTTCTGCGCCATGGTGCTCGCCCATTCCGACAAGATCGGTCTCGATGACCCACTCGGGCTGCATCTGCCTGAGCTGCAGTCGCCGCTTCGCGACGTCACTATCGGCCGCGCCCTCGACATGAGCGGCGGTCTACCTGACACGCGCGAATGCCTGTCGCTGCTTGGTCTGTCCGTCTATACGGAGACCAAGGCAGGCCCCCTGCTCGATTTCCTGGCCCGCCAGACGCGACTGAATTATGAGGCCGGAACCGAGATCTCCTATTCCAACACGGGCTACCGGCTCGTGGAAGCAGCGCTTGAGCGCCGTGGCGTTTTCTTTCGCGACTATGTTCGCCAGCTGGGTGCCCAAGTGGGTGCCGTATTCGACGCTCCCGAAGTCTGGAACGATCCCGTCGTCGGCCTGATACCGGGATATTGGCGAGATGGAGAGCGCTGGCAGCTCTCGGCCGCCGGACTGCATATTTCCGCCTCCGGCAGCATGACCGGCAGTGGCGAAAGCCTCGCCAAGTGGCTGATTGGCCACCTCGGCGGCAATGGCTCCTTTTCGGGATTGCTGGAACAGCTCTCGGCACCACGGCATCTCGTCGATGGCAGACCGAGCGGATACAGCTTTGGCCTACGCCGCACCCTGCTGGGAGAGCGCTCCTTCATCGGCCACGGCGGCTCGCATCCCGGCTACAAGAGCTATTTCCTGCTCGATCCCGTTCAGAAAACCGGCTTCGTCGTGGTGTCAAACCGCGAAGACACCAACGGCTACAAGATCGCTCTCGAATCCATGGCAGCGTTGACGGGCGAGGCCCTGCCGCGCACCTCGACTGCCCTGCGTGACGGCACCTATGTGACGGAGAACGGACCGTGGTGGATCAAGGTTGCCGGCAGCACCGTGACCTATCTCGATGCCGACGAAACTTTATATGAGGATGAGGGATCTTGGGTTTCCTCGCGCTCGGCCTCCTCGCCAATGCGCCTGACCATGCAGGGTGAGGCAATCGTCGGAGAGGTAGGTCATGCCGCGCGGCGGTTCCTGCCTGTAGAGAAGCAGGCCGTGCCGCCTTCCCTCTCCGGCGTCTGGAGCTCTTCGGAAGGCGCCAGCTTCGAGATCGACAATGGCAGCGTCATCATGGGTGTCGGCCCGGTGCGTCATCGTATGCCGCTGCAGGCGCTCGGCTCCGGACGCTTCCTCTTCACCCTCAAGGACGGTCCCTGGACCAAGCGGGTCTGCCTCAATCTCCTCGGCGCGGATCGGCTGGAGCTGGTGCTTGCCCGGGCCAGAATGATCGAATATCGCCGCGCAAGCTGATTGCATTCCCGGCCCATTCGGGCCAAGGAGAACCCGGCTTTGATAGCCGGTTTCTTTCGGGAGCTTCGAGTGGAAGTCAAATGGCTTGAAGATTTTCTGGCGCTGGCGCGGACGCTGAACTTTTCCAAGGCCGCCGACGAACGCCATGTGACGCAATCGGCCTTCAGCCGCCGCATCCGGCAACTGGAGGGCTGGGTGGGTGCGAGCCTGATCGACCGGGCCACCTATCCGTCGCGGCTGACTGCCGCGGGCGAACGTTTCGTGCCGGTGGCCGAGCAGACCTTGCAGGCGCTCTACCAGGCACGGCGCAATCTTCAGCATGAGGACGGCACCGATGCGCGCACCGTGACCTTGACGGCGCTGCATACCCTCTCCTTCACCTTCTTTCCCGATTGGCTAAGCCGGCTCAACGCGCGCATCGGACCCATCGTCTCGCACATGCGGCCGGACTCCGGCACCATGGAAGAGAACCTGAATTCTCTCATCGATGGGGATTGCGATTTCCTGCTGACCTATCAACACCTGCACGTGCCCATGCTGCTCGATCCGCAATTCGAACATCACACGCTTGGTCGCGAAACGATCCTGCCGGTCAGCGCAGCGAATGCGGATGGCGCCCCGCTGCATCGTATCGAGCCCGGCTTTTGCCATGTCAGCTATCAGAAGACGTCCTTCTTCGGACAGCTGATGGTGGGGGTTATCGGCGAGCGACTGCCCACGGAAAACCGCGTGCATGTCGGCAGCATGTCTGTGGGGTTGAAGGGCATGGTCGCCGCCGGCTTCGGCCTTGCCTGGATCCCGGAAAGCCTTGTCAGCGCCGAGCTTGCCGATGGCCGGCTCGTGCATGCCGCCGATCCCGAATGGAATATAGACGTGGAAATCCGCCTCTATCGCTCGCGCGAAAATCGCCGTCCGATCGTCGGGCGCATCTGGTCGATGCTGGACTAATCCCGACGATCGGACGACCCTTGCGGCAGCTCAGATCGCGGTGCGCCGCGCGTTTTCCATGTAGAGGGTGCGCAGGCGCTTGAACATCGGTCCGGGCGTCCCGTTCCCGACGTCAACTCCGTCGATATTGGTGATGGAAACGATGAAATTCGAAGCGCTTGTCAGCCAGGCCTCGGCAGCCGCCTTCGCTTCTTCCACCGAGAATGGCCGCTCTTCCAGCACTAGGCCCGCTTCGTGTGCCAGATCAAGGATAGCACGCCTCGTGCATCCCGGCAGGGTCGCATGGCTATTGGCGCGCGTGACGATGCGGCCGTCGCGCGTCACGATGTAACCCGTCGACGACGCGCCTTCCGTCACCATGCCATCCTCGACCAGCCAGGCTTCATCGAAGCCCTCTGCCTTGGCGGCGCGCTTGGCCAGCACCTGCGGCAGCAGGCCGACACTCTTGATGTCGCGACGCGCCCAGCGCTGATCCGGCATGGACTTTACCTTGAGGCCTTTTTCCACGGCGGCAACATGTTCGAGCGTCTTTGCCTGCGTGAAGAGCACCAGAGTCGGCTGCAAATTGTCGGAATAGAAGAAATTCCGATCCTCGGCGCCGCGCGTGTACTGGAGATAGACCATCCCCTCGATAAGCTGGTTTTCTCTGACGAGGCGCTTCTCGATCGCCACGATCTCGTCGGTCGTGATGGGCAAGCGGCCGCCGATCTCGCCAACGCTACGCTCCAGCCGGGCCATGTGCAGCGCGCTGTCGATCAGTTTGCCGTCCAGCACTGCAGTGACCTCGTAAATGCCGTCGCCGAACAGGAAACCCCGGTCGAAGATGGACAGGCGTGCCTCGTTCTCGGGCAAAAAGGCACCATTGAGATAAACGGTGCGGATCGTCGGGGCAGACATGGAAACTCCGTAGTGTGCGAGCTGGGAAATGACGGTCAGCGATGAGCTGGATGGGGAAGATCTATGGCATCGACAGTCGAATTCTTGCCGGTCGCGGCGTTGAAGCCCTTCGTCGTGGTTGCCATGGCGAGAGAATTGAGGATTGCCTCTTCAGTGGCTTCGATCGCGGCTTCGAACAACGGCGAGACGGCATCGTTGCCCAATGTCGGGATCGCACTCACGCCCTTGCGCCGCTCGGGAGTACGCCGCACCGCCTCGGCCGTCGAAAAGGCGAGTGCATAGTCACCCGAACCATTGCTCAATGCCGCGCCGGTGCGGGCAAGACCGCCAAAGCAGCGGCGCGCTAGTCTTTCCAGATTACGCGGACAAAGCGGAGCATCGGTTGCCAGTACGATGACGATGGAGCCGTCCTTGTCGTGCTCGCTCAATCCCGCGTAGTCGCGCCCGGCGACGATAAGGCGACCGCCATAGTTGGATTGGACGAGAACGCCGAGCCGATAGGTCTCGCCACCGACCGGCACGAGGCGCGAGCTGGTTCCGATGCCACCCTTCAGGCCGAAGGCGACCGTCCCGGTTCCGGCGCCGACAGCCCCCTCCTCGATCGGGCCTGACGTCGCGGTATCGATCGCCAGGAGGATTTCATCGACGCTCGGGCGGGCCGCCTGGATATCGTTGAGGCGAGAATCGTTGGTCTCCCCAACTACCGCGTTGATCGACACCACCTTCTCATTGCCCGGCTGTGCAAGCGTATGATGCACAACGGCTTCGATGCCTCGCCCGACCGCCAGCGTATTGGTCAGCACGATCGGCGTCTCGATCTCGCCAAGCTCGACGATCTGCGTGGAGCCGGCGAACTTTCCGAAGCCGTTGAGGACGGCAAAGCCGGCAGGCACCTTGTCCTGGAAAAGATTGCCGCCATGCGGCAGGATCGCCGTTGCGCCCGTGCGCATGCGCTCACCTTCATGGCATGTGACATGCCCTACACGCAGGCCGTCGACATCGGTGATCGCGTTCAACGGGCCAGGCGCAAAATGGCCGGGTGCAAAACCAAGCTCGCGGATTCTATGGCGCTTCTGGTCCATTATTCATGCCTCAAAGTGATGAGGCGACATTACTCCGCCGCGTAGCCGGAAGGCATAACAAAAACGGAATAGTTTCAGACCGGCTTTGCAAAGGAGCGTGCCGCCCGCAGCCTAGGAGGCCATCGATCAGCGCCGACACGCGCTGCTATCTCCAGTCACAGGAAGCGATTGCCGCGCAACCATTGCTCCCACCAGCCCGGCCAATCGGCGGTTGGTGTGCCAGGCTTTCCCATGCCGAATCCATGGCCGCCACTGGGAAGCCGATGCAATTCCACGGGAATGCCGGCCTTGCGGCAGGCATCGGCCATGATCAAAGTATTTGCCGGATCGGAGATCGGATCGTCCTCGGCCTGCGCCAGAAAGACGGGCGGGCAACCGGAGCGGACATGCGTTTCGACGGACCATTCCGCGCTGGCTTCGGCATCCGGGTGACTGCCGATCAATGAGCGCCGGGTCGAGGTATGGTCGTAGGGCGGCTTCAGGGTGATGACCGGATAGATCAAAGAAGCCAGATTGGGACGTGCGGATTGACCGTCGATCGCATCGGTCGCCTCATAGGACGCAAAGGCCGAACGCGTTGCGGCAAGGCCAAGCAGATGGCCGCCGGCAGAGAACCCAAGCACGCCGACGCGCGATGCATCCAGACGACGGCGCGCGGCTTCGGCCCGTATGATGCGCATCGCACGTTGCGCGTCCTGAAGCGGTGCGAGGGGGCCATTCTCCCACCCTTCGCGCGGCAGGCGATAGGCCAGAACATAGGCGGTGATGCCCTTCGACGCCAACCAGCGAGCCGCCGGATAGGCTTCATTACCGAGCTCGATGCGCTTGTAGCCACCGCCGGCCGCAATCAACATGCTGGCGCCATTCGGCTTTTCTGGTTCGAAAACCTCCAGGCCTGGCGCAGCGATGTTGCTGACCGCCCCCTTGTCATTTCGCTGCAGAGGGCCGGTGGGGCCGCCGCCGCCCGGAGGCTGCGCAGGCCACAGCTCGATCATGGAATTCGATGATGCCGCCCGCACGGTCGTGGAGAGCGTGGCAAAAGTGGCGGCGATCAGGAAAGAGCGGCGATCCATCATCATGATTTTTAGGCCTTCACATCCGGTTCCAGGAGATACTGTGATTCACAGCTCTACATCGAGAGATTACCGACCTTCCAAGCATCACCATATGGCGGCAATGTGTTTGGCGCTGAGTGCGCCGGCTTCAGGGTAATCCCTATGGGAACAACAAGTTGAGAGGCGGCGAGGCTTGCCTTTTCAGAAATACGCTGCAAATGAATATTTTAGCGTGGTAAAAGTCCAGGAGTCGGACCTGCACCTCTCCCGGGAGGATGGTTTGGGGGTAATGTTGGGGACATATTCCATCGAAGCGGAGCATAGTCTACCGCCGGGATAGTGGGCGAATATTCGATGGCGATGCTCTTGCTCTGTCGTGGTGGTATCTGAGGAGACCGGATTGCCTGACTTTCGATGCGAGGAACGATCCGCTTCTGCGGCAACCGAAGCAAAAGATGAAGTACGGCACGAGGACCGCAAGCCCGTGCAGGGCGAACGACGCCGCTTTCCCCGGCCGACACGGCCAGCCAGCGATGAGCCGCCACCGCCACCGGCCTTGAAGCCATTACTGTTTTCGACCCGGGATTTCGACGCCGCCGAACAATTTGCCGCCTGGCGGAGCTACGTGGCGCCCATCGTCGACACTCGCCTGCCTGACAACACCTCACAGGAAGCCGGATTTATTGCCGATCACACGGCCTGGAATCTGGGCGGAATGCTGATTTTTCAGCACGCCGCCCCGCCCCATAGCTACATGCGCTCGCAGGCTAAGGTGAAATCGGACCTTATCGATCACTGGCACATTTCGGTGCTGCGCAGCGGCCGGACATGGACTGAGGTCGATGGTCTGGTTTCGGAAGGCGAGCCGGGCAAAATTCAGCTGAGATCCCTGGGACACCCATTTCGAGGGCGTGCCACCGAGGCGAAAGTCCTGTCGCTCATCCTGCCGCGCACCCTGCTGTTTGATGTTCCCGCCTCGGTCGAGATCAAGAACAACATCGTCCTCTCGGGAACCCTCACCAAGCTGCTTATCGAATATCTGAATATTATCGAGGCCAACCTTCCGCACTTTATCGCGGCAGATTTGCCGCATGTGGTCCAGACGGTCCGCGACATGGTCGTGGCTTGCGTTGCATCTTCGGCCGTCCAATCGGCAGGCACCGAGCAACACAGCATACTCGCCTTGACGGAACGGGTACGGCGGTTCGTCGAGAGCAATCTCTCCTCGGAAGACCTGACGGTGGAGCGCATATGCCGGGAACTCGGCATATCGCGCACCAGGCTCTACCAGGTGTTCGAACAGGAGGGCGGTGTTCATCACTATATTCAGCGGCGCCGTCTCCTGTCCGCGCATGCCTCCCTCAGTGATCCCTCCAATCGGGAGCAGATCATCGATATTGCCTTTGCGGTCGGGTTCTCCTCGGCCGCGCACTTCAGCCGGGCCTTCAGCAAGGAGTTCGGCTACAGCCCTCGCGAAGCGCGGAACCTTACCGTTTCGCCCTATCTCAGGCACGCGGCATCGCAGGCATCGGCCGGCAGCTCGCACCCGTTCGACGAGTGGCTGAGAACACTCGGCCATAGCCGTTAAAATCACCGAAACTCGATCTTTCGCCTCAATGCGTGCAAGATTGCGTTCTTGCATTCAAGGATTGCGCAGGCCGCGTCGCATTCCCTGCGAAAGCGCGGGAACACACTTCAGCAGTTGCGAAAATGGACGCTGCTGCAAGTTTCCGGATGCGTAGCTAACGACACCTGGCTCGTAACTTATTAAAAATGAAACGAATAATCGTTCGGACACCAAGTCTTGGGTGCATCACGAATGTACCCTGCGTGCACCAAGGCGAGCTTTAGGGAACACACCGATGGTATCTACCCGCCAGACAGTACGGATCAGCAAGCCACAGCACTCCACCGGCGATTCCTATCGCACGGTCGAGCGTGAAGAAGTTCTCGCGGTAGCGTTTCGCGATTTCGTACAGGTTGCACTCGCGGCTGGCTGGAATGAACCCGAAGTCGCCCTGAGCTTGGCCGATATTGCGGACGATTACGTCATGGCTCTCGCTGGTAGAGTTGCCGAAAAATAGTGTTGCGTGTCCGTCGGTGCTCCGCAGGGGTGAGCACGAACGGTCTGGGCAGTTCTTCAGCCATGCCGCCGGTGCCACCGCTCGATAGAAGGCGGTCCACTGGCGACATGGATTTTTTTGATGGATGGGCGGCAAACGCCATCCGTATGAGAGAATGAAGTCGAGAGAAATGATGAAGGTCAGGCAGCATCTCTGGTTCCGGCAGGACATGGAATCGGCGATTGAATTTTACACGTCGCTGATCCCCGGCTCGGCGACCGGTTGGGTGTCGAACATCCTCACCAGCGATCCGAACGGACCGGCTGGCAGCGCCAAGTTCGCAGGCTTCACACTCGGCAATCGCCCATATATGGGCTTCGAGGCCGGCCCGCTGGATTGTTCCGAACACAATTGCACCATCACCATCGAGTGCGAGACGCAGGTTGAGGCAGATTGCCTGCAAATTGCGTTGGCAGAAGATGGTTCCGAGGAACCGGGCGATCGGGTGCGCGATGCCTGGGGCGTGACCTGGCAGTTCATAGTCAGGCAGCAGGATGGTGGAAGCCATGTGCCAGTCGAATCCGACACTGCCGATCTTGCCGAGGCCGCCTGCTCCGTCGCGTGAGCGCAACGATGCAAAGCTAAAGCCGAGAGGCAGCAGCCGGCAGACCGTTCCAGCCAGTCAATAGACCTATCAATCCTAAGCAAGCGGAGGCCGACTGCGATCGACCTCCGCTTTCAGTTCAGCTCTGGCAATAGAGCATTTCCGCTTTTCTTCGAATCGCGAAGACGCTCTATCTTTTTGTTTATTCACGCATTCCGGACGGAAAACCGCTGCGCACTTTTCCTGGAAGTGCTCTAGCGCAGAGTTGGGCAGCCGCGCCGGTTGGCAAAAACCATGCGATCGGGGCCACCGTCATTCCAGCCGCGAACGACGATGCGCCGGCCGTCACTTTGAACCGAATCGATGCGCCGGAAGCCCTCAGCGCGCGCCGCACGCATGAGTTCGCCCCGGTCGCAACCGCCGCGATCCCGATCCCAACCGCGGTCGCGGTCCCTATCCCAGCCTCTCGGTGGCGGGCGATCCCAATCCCGACCCTGGTCGCGCTGCCAGCGTGGCGGTCTGTAATCGTCGTCACCACCATAATATTGCGCCATCGCGGCCGAGGTCATCAGCTGCATCGCGGCAACCCCAACCAGGGCGACGCGAGAGAATCGTACCAATCGTACCAATCGTTCCAACATTCCCTTACCCCCATTTTTGTCCATCGGACGGGGTAGCAATACGACGGTTCGCCTGAACTCCGCCTGAACGCGCGACGAAAATTCCGATTCACCTGCCGTCATATGGAAGCAGCCGCCAACAAGCCTGCTCCGCGGCGGAATGGGTTATTTCCTCGCCAAGACATTTAATCCACCGGCATCAGCTAAAGGGGAATGCGCGGAACGCATCTGTCACCTCGGCCCGTTCGGAGAGCCCGCAAAGACGCGGAAATTTTTCGGCGCTGAGGACATCCGGCAGCATTTCCCGGGTAAATCGAGCTGCCACCGCACTAGTGATATCAGCTTGCATCGGACGAGTGCCAAAGATCCACACATCGGTCTGCGGCATTTCCGCCTCGAGCATTCGATAGGCAGCAGTGACCTGCGCATGGACGCGATCGAGCCAAGGCTGATGCTGCCTCTCCGGCGGGCGGAGATTGTGCTCATAGACGATCTGTACCGACTTCTCACATGCAGCAAGCGCAAGCCCGATGATGCGCAACGAGCGGGTATGCCCTTCCGGATCGCTGGGCATGAGGCTGCGTCCCGGCGCAGCCAAACGCTCGGCATGCTGGAGGATCAGGCTCGAATCCATCAAGACGACGCCATCATCCGTAACAAGTGACGGCGCCTTTACGACCGGGTTCACGGCGGCAAAGGCCTCGAATGCGCTGAAGACGGAAAGGGGTTCGTGCACGAACTCCATCTCCAGCATCCTGAGTGAGATAGCCACGCGTCGGACGTAGGGTGAATCCAGCATTCCAATCAGTCTCATATCCGTCACCGCCATCTGTTTTGCCCAACCGTTTGGACCCGGCTTGGTCCGATGATGGATATTATCCGGGCATGGATCGCCCTTGCCAGTGGCCGAATTAGCCATTATCGAAAGGATCATGCCAAAACTTGCGAACCCGCTGATCGTCATCGTCGCCTATGACAGGCTCTGCACTTTCGAATTCGGATGTGCATTCGAAGTGTTTGGACTGTCCCGGCCGGAGATGGGACCCGGCTGGTACCGCTGCATGACGGCGGCAATCGAGCCGGGACCCATTCGAGGTGCAGGTGGCTTGCTTCTCGATCCCGATGGCGGGCTGGAACTGTTCGATCAAGCCGATACGATCGTCATTCCCGGCTGGCGTGGCCCTGATACCGACGTGCCGGGGTTATTTCTAGAAGCATTGAAGACCACACATGCAAAAGGTGTCCGGATCGTTTCCATCTGCGGTGGCGCCTTTGTGCTCGCCCGAGCCGGCCTGCTCGACGGCAGGCGGGCAACCACGCATTGGCACCACGCAGCCAGACTTGCCACCGCCTATCCCAAGATCAATGTCGAACCACATGCCCTTTATGTCGATGACGAAAACATTTTGACATCAGCAGGCAGCGCCGCCGGGCTTGATCTGTGCATCCATGTGGTCCGGAAGGATTTCGGGATGAAGGCGGCCAATAGCGTGGCCCGGCGGCTTGTGGTCGCCGCCCATCGGGAAGGCGGGCAAGCACAGTTCATCGAGCGACCGGTGGTGCAGCGCTCGGGAACCCGCCTATCTGCATTGCTGGACACGATCCGTGGCAGCCTTGCGGAACAATGGTCCATTCAACGCATGGCGGACGAAGCGCGTGTGAGTGTGCGTAGCCTTCATCGACATATCCGCGAAGCGACGGGCACCGCACCCGGAGAATGGCTCCAGAATGAACGTCTTGCCCGGGCGCGCGAGCTTCTGGAGGAAACGGCACTATCGGTTTCAGCCATTGCGGCTCATACCGGCCTGGGAACGGCCACGAATTTCCGCAATCATTTCCGCGCCAATATCGGGCTATCGCCGATCGCATATCGATCGCGTTTCCATGCCGGAAAGGGTGCGCCAGGGCCGCAATCCCCTATTGCCGCCACGGGTTAGAGAGGTCGCCCCCCGCTCCTCCAGCTCGCGACTGCCGAATGAAGCGATTTTGACAGAAGCATCGCTCCGGCCAGAAAATACAGCAGCAGGATAATGGCGGCCTCGAAGATCAGTGGCAGAAAAACGAAGCGCGTTCCTGGAGGCTCTTCGTCATCCGGAAACAGGTCGGACAAACTCAGGAACATGGCCAAAAAGGGTGAAAGCAGGATCACGCCAGAGGCGATCGCATGAAAGGCCAGCCGCCACCGGGGAAGTTGACCCGCCGCCCAAAAGGCAACGAGCGGTGCAATGATGTTGCATACCAGCCCAAGTACCACTGCTACATCTGTCGGCAGAACCGAATCGTCGTACATGAACCCCGATTCCTTATTGCGACCTAAATTAGTGCCACACTCCTGAAATGACAATCTTTTCGCGGGCAGTCGCTATCGACATGGGCTGGCAAAATCTTCCCCGACGCGACCGATCACCATTATTGCCACCACGCTTCGCGCCGGTACCATTTCAAATCGCGCTTGCGGCTCTTTCCGGCCGCTTTCCGATCGCCCTTGAGATGGTCCATATATCCGCCAAGAGCGTTGTTGACGAAGACATGTGTCTTCGTCAGGCAAGATCCAAGGCGCTTGAACTTGGCTTCCTTGTCACACTCCATATGCTGGAGCACCTTCCAGAAAACGAAGCTGTCATGGCTTTCTTTCAAATTCAGGAAATAGCCGGAGGAATAGGCGCCTTCAAAACGGTCCACGAAGGTCAGGAGCGCCGGATGGCGCAAATTATAGGCCACCCACCCGCACTCCGGATATATTTGACGGTTCAAATAGGCAGCAAGCTGGTTGCCGCGCGGCGCCAATCCATCGATGAAGCTTCGGGGGATCTGCCTGTGGGTAACCGTATCGGCGTCAAGCCATATCAATTGATCGACCGTGGTCCGGTACCGCCTGGCGGCGTCGGCCACCGCAAACACCTTGTTGGAAAAGCGAACAGCATCCCAGCGAAAATCACGCATCAGGCCGTTGCGCACAGGCCGAAAGCCATTGGCCTGCAAGTTCTCGCCATAGGCCGCGCGAAAATCGCGCAACAGCGGCAACTCCTCACTTTGGTTGAATACCAGCAGCCGGCGATCTTTCTCCTCAACATCGACATCCTCGGCATAAACAACCAAAGCGATGTCCTTCGGCCAATGTCGGAGAAATGTCTCGATGCATTTCTTGCCGTAATCGCGATAGCCCTTTTCATGAAAGGTCGTCACGACGACGTGGCTTAATTGTTCTCGCCGCCACGGATTTGTAAAAAGCATTCGACGATCGAACTCCGCAAGAGAATGGCCCTCCATGCTGATCTATTCGATTGTCCGGTTTCGATGGTGTCCGAATGTTTCCATGCGGTGGAGTTTGTGGGAAATCATGTTGCTGAACATGGGGTAGTGCAACTCTCACGCCATGAAACAGCCATCTGAATCACTGCACCGGAAAGTCGTCCGGTGCAGTGATTTACCTTGCCGGGAAGGCCTTACTTCGGCGTAACGTCGAAGCCGAACCACTTCGCCGACAGCTTGGCAATCGTGCCGTCGGCCTTGGCAGCCGCGATCGCATCGTTGAACATCGCCTTCAACTGTGTGTCGTCCTTGCGCAGGCCAACGGAGCTGCCACGACCGAGCAGGCCGCCCTGGAAGCGCGGACCTGCGACCGTCATGTCCTCGTTGCCCGGCTTTGCGGCTGCCGTCGAGAGATACGCCATCGACGCCATGATGATATCGACGCGGCCGGCCTTGAGGTCGAGGTCGTGCTGCTCGGTGGTCTTGTACTCGCGGATGTCGGCAACGCCCTTCAAGTACTTGTCGAGGAAGGTTGCCGCGATCGAAGCCGTCTGCACGCCGATCGTCTTGCCCTTGAGAAGCGGTTCGAGCTTCTTCACGGCTGCAGCCGCGCCGGGCTCATCCGTCGCCAGCGAAAAGACCTCGCCCTTCAGCGGCAGATCCACAAGTGGGGAATCCTTCAGCGTGGCAAAGGTCTGGCCGGTGGTGCCATAGGAATCACTGAAGGCAATGACCTCTTCGCGCTTGGCGGTTGCCGACATGCCCGAAATGATCGCATCGAACTTTCCGGCGTTGAGCGCCGGGATCATGCCGTCAAAGGGCTGGATGACCGTCGTGCATTCGACCTTCATGTGGTCGCAGAGATATTTGATCAGCTCGATTTCATAACCATCCAGAGTGCCGTCCGGCTTGGTGAAGTTCCATGGGCGGAAAGCGCCCTCGGTCGCGATCGTCACATGCGTCCACTTCTTCTCTTCCGCTCGCACGACCGTCGAGACGGTAAGCGTGGCGACCATCATCACGGCCGCCAGAATCCCGGTAAGATATTTCATCGTTAGGTTCCCTTTTTTTGATTGAGCTTGACTGTCATTGACTGATGAACTGGCGGAAGCGCTCTGAACGCGAGCCGGCAAAGACGTCCTGCGGCTTGCCGTCTTCCTCGACGACGCCCTTGTGCAGGAAGATGACCCGGCTGGAGACATCGCGTGCAAAGCCCATCTCATGCGTGACGACGAGCATGGTGCGCCCCTCCTCGGCCAGTGCGCGCATCACACGCAGGACTTCGCCAACCAGTTCCGGATCGAGCGCCGAAGTGGGCTCGTCGAAGAGCATCACCTTCGGGCGCATGGCAAGCGCGCGGGCAATGGCGGCGCGCTGCTGCTGGCCACCCGACAGATGCGCCGGATAGAAATTGCGCTTCTCGGCAATGCCGACCTTGGCTAGGAGTGCCTCGGCTTCCTCGATGCATTCAGCTCGCGAACGGCGCTGAACGTGGATCGGCGCCTCGATGACGTTTTCGAGGATGGTCTTGTGAGACCAGAGATTGAAGCTCTGGAACACCATGCCAAGCTGCGAACGAATACGGTCGACCTGCTTGCCGTCTGCCGGGCGATGCACGCCCCGGCCGTTGCTTTGCATGCGGATGGTTTCGCCGGCTACGGTGACCTCGCCGGAATCGGGCGTCTCCAGAAGGTTGATGCAGCGCAGGAATGTCGATTTGCCCGAGCCCGAGGAACCGAGAATGGAGACGACATCCCCTTCCAGAGCATCGAGCGAAATACCCTTCAGAACCTCGACAGGTCCGAAGCTCTTGTGCATGTCGCGCACGCGAAGTGCGATTGGCATGGCCGTCATTGCGGGTCTCCTGCGGCAATTGCCTCGGTAGTGGAGCCGATACTGGAGGGAGCAGGACGCAGGTGCGGGCTCAGCCTGTATTCGGCAAACTGGATGAGACGCGTCAGCACGAAGTTGATGAGAAGATAGATGGCGCCGGAGACGACGAAGACTTCGATCGCACGGTAAGTTTCCGAGATGATCTTGGCGGCGACGCCGGTCACTTCCATCAGCGTGATGATGGAGGCAAGCGAGGTCGCCTTGACCATGGAAATCATTTCATTGCCATAGCCCGGCAGGGCCTGGCGGATGGCAAGCGGCAGCACGATGCGGCGAAACAGCATGATGCGATGCATGCCGCAGGCACGGGCCGCCTCAACCTGCCCGTGCGGGACGGACAACAGGCCACCGCGAATGATCTCGCTGCCATAGGCGGCGGTGTTCAAGGTCAGAGCCAGGACAGCGCACCAATAGGGATCGCGCAGGAGCGGCCAGAAGATGCTGTGGCGGATGGCTGGAAACTGGCCAAGCCCGTAATAGATCAGGAAGATCTGAACCAGCAGCGGCGTGCCGCGGAAGACGAAGACATAGAGGCGCGCAAACCAATCGAGAACCAGGAAACCGGAGAGCCGCGCCAAGGCCAGCAGCAGCGCCAGAACCATGCCGAGGCAGATCGACGTCGCTGCAAGCTCGATCGTCAGGGGGAGTGCACCGATGAGGCTTACGAAGGTTTCTTCGAGGAAGGACAGATCCATCAGCGTCTCCTCGCGCCGCGCGACAAATGCCGATCGGCCCGTTGAAAGACGACGCTCGAAACGGTCGAGATCATCAGATAGATGACGCCGGCAATCAGGTAGAAATCGAATGGCAGTCCGGTCGAGCCGGCACCGACCTGGGCTTGGCGCAGCAGTTCGGCGACGCCGGTGATGGACACCAGCGCCGATTCCTTCAGAACAACCTGCCAGACATTGCCGAGACCGGGAAGCGCATGCCGCAACGTCAACGGCGCGATGATACGGCGCAGCCGCAACCCGCGCGGCATGCCGCAGGCGATGGCCGCTTCGATTTCACCCGGATGCACCGCCTTGAAGCCGCCTCGAAGCACCTCGGTAAACTGAGCACCTGAAGTGACGCCAACGGCCAGCGAGCCTGCAAGAAAGCCGGGAAAACCGAGAAAGCCATCCGCACCGAAAAACTTGCCGACCGCCGTGACGACAGCGCTCCCGCCGAAATAGAAGAGATAGATGACCAGAAGATCGGGAATACCGCGCAATACGGTCGTGTAGGCATCGGCAACCGTGCGCGCAAAGCGATTGCCGGCAATCTTCGCCCAGGCACCGAAAGTGCCGATGCAAGCACCGACGGCGTAGCCGGACATGGCGATAAGGATGGTCATCCACGCCCCGGCGAGAAGGATTTTACCCCAGCCGTCCGGACCGAAACCGGCAATTTCGAACAAGCCCGGCTGGTTCATGAAGTCGTTCCGGAGCAGCAGTTCTTACCGATCGCAGAGAGCGACGTCTGCGCCTGAGAATTGCTGGAGTTCCCGACCTCCTCAGGCATCGGCCTTCTCCGGAAGTGGCGGCTGGACATCGTCCGGGATCGGGTTGACGAAAGGCGTTCCTTCGAGCCGTGCCTTGTGGTCGGCCTTGGCCGCCTCGATAAGCTGCGGGTTGCGGATAAGCTCGACGGCAGTGCTCGCCATCACCTTCGCCGCATGCTCGGTCCCCTTGTGCGCCACCGGCAGCTTGCCTTGGGCAACGAGCTGCCAGGAATGCCCCGGCGTGCCGATCGCGTAGGTGGCGCCGCGCATCTGGACTGTTGGCACGACCCAGCTCACAGTGCCGACATCGGTGGAGCCGACCAACGTGCCATCACCGGCATTCAGCGGAAAAATCTCCTCGCAGAGCGCCTGACCCTTCTTCGGCTTCAGCGCAAAGCGACCATAGGAGGCTGCGATATCCTCGGCACTGAAAGTCTGCTGGAATTTGCGGGCGGTCTCCCGATCCGCATCATCGAACACCGGCGGTCCAAGCCGCTCCAGGTGCGAGAACATGCATTCTTCGAGCGGGGTGTTGCCGACCAGATTGGCGTCGCCGCTGATAATCTCGCTGCGGACGGTCGTCTCGGTCATCAGTGCAGCACCTTCCGCGACCTTCTTGACCCGGGCAACCAGCACCAGAAGTTCCGGCAGCGTCCGTGCGCGAACAAGATAGCGAACGGTCGCACGCGCCTGCACGACGTTTGGCGCCCCGCCGCCAGCATCGGTAATGGCGTAGTGAATACGTGCCGACGACGGCATGTGTTCACGCATGTAGTTGACGCCGACATTCATCAGCTCGACGGCATCGAGCGCGCTACGGCCAAGATGAGGCGTGGCGGAAGCATGCGACGCACGGCCGGAGAAGTGGAAGTTGAGTTCGTTGCAAGCAAGCGAGATCGGGTTGTTGACGCCGGCGAAAGGTGCCGGATGCCAGGAAATCGCGATGTCAACATCATCGAAAACGCCGGACCGTACCATGAAGCCCTTGGAGGAACCGCCCTCTTCGGCGGGGCAGCCATAATAGCGCACCCTGCCCTTCAGACCGTTTTCGGCGAGGAAATCCTTGACGGCGGCGGCGGCCAGCATCGATCCGGAGCCGAGCATGTTGTGGCCACAACCGTGACCATTGCCGCCGTCGATCAAGGGACGCTCCTCGGCAATACCGGCCTCCTGGCTCAGTCCCGGCAAGGCATCGAACTCACCGAGAATGGCGATGACCGGTCCACCCTCGCCTGCTTCGCCCATGACAGCCGTCGGCAGACCGGCGAGCCCACGCTCAACCCGAAAGCCTTCGCTCTCGAGCATGCGGGCATGCTCCTCGGCGGATTGGTATTCGAGATAATTCGTCTCGGGAATTTCCCAGATCCGATCACTGAGCTCAAAAAACGCTTCGCGTTTTCTCTCGACAATGTCCCATACCGCATCAGAATTCTGCATGGACTTGCATCCGCCTCATGTAATGGATATCAAATTGGTACCAATTTATGTGCCAATTAGAATAACTGCGCAAGAGATGTGCATGGATATTTTTTCGGCACCGATTACGGGTCCGTTGGCCAAGAACCGGGTCCATGATAGTCATCGCCAAAAACGGGAGGCTTGGGAGAGCTGCATGAATTCGCTGGAAGCTGACGCGACAGCGCGCGCACAAGAGGCCGAGGCGCCGGATGTGACCGAGCTCATTCTCCAGGACATCCTTGCCGGCAGGCTTCCGCCCGGAACATGGCTGAAGCAGATCGATCTGGAGCGGCGATATCACTGTACGCGGCCGCAGGTGCGGCTGGCGCTGGACAGGCTGGTGCAGAAACGGCTGGTGGAGCACATCCCCAACCGTGGTTACCACGTCCACGAGCAGGATGGGCGCCGCGCGCAGGAAGTCAGCGACATCCGCGTCATTCTTGAAACGGCAGTCAGCGACCGCATCATCGCAAACGTAGCCGAGGCCGATATCGTCGCCTTGCGCGCGCTGGCCACGCGCTTCGACGAACTTGTCCTGACCGGCACCATGCTCGAGCTCTACGAAGCCAATCTCGCCTTTCATCGGCATTTGCTTGCGCTTGCAGGCAACCAGGAACTCGTCGACCTGATCACCGAAATCCGGCAGCGGACCTCATCGGCGCCGGTTTCGCAATGGCGTACCCGCGCCCGCATCGAGCAATCCGGCCGCGAGCATCAATCGATGGTCGACGCGATAGGCAAGCGCGATGTGGATATGCTCAAGGAGCTGACACGCCGACATATTCTGCAAGCGTGACAACACCGGCTCTCCAAGGCGACGGATCGGCCAAATTTACCTGACAGTGAAGTCGGCCGATTCCAGCACTTTGCCGTTAACCGAAAACTCGATCCTGTAGGTTCCGACGGGCCAACCATTGTTTGGTCTGGTCATCGCAGATTTTACGTTTTTTGTCAGGGAGCCAATATGCAGGTCGACGCCATCGATCTTGTAATTCGACGGCGCTGCTCCGCCGGTGTCAACAGCGATCCAAGCAATGTTCACGTCGCTCCCTGATGGCACATCCTTGGTCAGATGAGCTGACACGAAAATCTTCGGGGTATCGGCGGCGAAACTGGTTTGAACGGCTTTGGAACCCTCCTTGGCCGAAATCACGATGTTTTCGATGCCGGCTGCCCATGCACTTGTCGAGATGATTGTTACGGCACCGACCGTAAACGCGAAAATCACATGCTGGGGGCTACGCATTCTCTTGGATCCCTTTCTCTGGAAAAGACCGCTGCGCCGAACCAGATGACGGTCAGAGGATCGCCATGACGAAATTGCCCTCTGTACACACCGGACAATGTGACCGTCACCCCAGAATTCGGGCAATGAACGAATGGGATATTGGTCTCAACTATGCATTGACAAGGCTTACGGCTCAGCCTCGCGCTATCAAGGCGACACCCTGGGAGGGTTAAGAAGCATCAACAACGTCGTCGTAATCAGCAATTCCCGTAATGATCGGCTTGAACCTGACGGTTCGCTGCCCCGCCTCGTGCTCACCCGCCACAGCCTGTCGCACCAGTTGTGCGGCTACCTCGCCGATGGCTCGCCTTGGCGAGCGCGAGGTCGCAATCTGCGACGGGAGAGAGTTGACGAGATCCAATCCGTTAAATCCAGCGATCAGGATCTTCTCGGGGACTGCGACCCTCAGTTCCATGCACGCGAACAATCCGCCGCTCGCCATGTCGTCGTTGGAATAATAGATGCAGTCAAGATCGGGAACGGCAGCAAGCATGGCAATCGTCAGACGCTTTCCAAGCGCGATCGAGGAAAAGGCATCATCGATCGCCTGTTCCACGAAATGCAGGCCGTGCTCGCGCAACACGCGCTCGAAACCGGCCTTGCGCTTGCCCGCGCGCAAATCCTTATCCAGCGCGCTGCCGACATAGCCGAACCGCCGGCGGCCGGCCGCGATCAGCGCCCTTGCCATATCGGCACCGGCCTCGCCATGCGACAACCCGACATTGAAATCGATTGGCGTGCCATCGAGATCCATAAGCTGGATGACCGGGATGTCTGCGTGCTTCAGCAATTTCACCGTTTCCTCCGGCTGGTCGAGGCCGGTTACGATGATGGCGCAGGGCTGCCAGGAAAGCATATCGCGGATGATGGCGCGCTCCTTGGCAACATCATAGTCGCAAATACCGAATACGGCCTGCATGCCCGAGCCATCGAGGCCGGCGGAGATGCCGGCCAGCACCTCCGGAAAGACGATATTCGACATGCTGGGCACGACCACGGCGACGAGGTTGGTGCGCTGCGAGGAAAGCGAGAGCGCCAGCCGGTTGCCGACATAGCTGAGCCGCCTCGCCACCTCCAGCACCCTGTCGCGGGTTTCGCTTGACACATCGCCGGCACGGCGAAGGGCGCGCGAGGCGGTCATCTTGCTGACCCCAGCCTCGATCGCGACTTCTTCCAGAGTGGGTTTGCGCATTCCCCGGCGACCCTCGACATTGGCAGCGACTCCGGCCGGCGTCGCTCTTCCTCATAGGATATTTCCGGGAAAAGGAAAACTGGCGCTATTGACAGATACAGGAGAAATTGGCCATGTTAACGATACCGGTACCGGTAACATGGCCTAAATTACAGAGGTAACATCGTGCAGGAAACGAAGAAGGCAGCCGTCATCGGCTTGGGATCGATGGGCTGGGGCGCAGCCCTGTCCCTTCTCAAGGCAGGCTTCGCGGTGCGGGGATGTGATATTCGCAGCGATGCCCTCGCACGCTTCACGGAAGCCGGCGGGGACGCTTGCACAACGCCGGCACTGGCTGCCGAAACCGCCGATGTCATCCTTGTCTACGTCATCAACAGCAAGCAGGTTGAAGACGTCGTATTCGGTCCGAACGGCGCACTGGAGACGGCAAAGCCTGGCACCGTGTTTCTGCTCTGCTCCACCATGGCGCCGAGCGCCACCACCGATATTGCCGAAAGACTTGAGACAGCGGGCATGCTCGTCATCGATGCGCCGGTTTCCGGCGGCCATGTTCGCGCGCTGGCCGGCGAAATCACTGTCATGGCATCCGGCTCGCAAGAGGCCTTCGATCGGGCTTCTGCCGCCCTCGATGCCATCTCGGCCAAGGTGTTCCGGCTGGGGGATCGTCCCGGCGCAGGTTCCCAGGTGAAGATGATCAACCAGCTTCTCGCCGGCGTCCATATCGCCGCGACGGCCGAGGCGATGACACTTGCCGCCAAGGCCGGCATCGACCTGAAGACGCTTTATGACGTGATCCGCGTTTCCGCAGGCTCCTCATGGATGTTCGAGAACCGCGGTGAGCACATTGTTTCCGGCGATTATGCGCCACGTTCGGCAGTCAACATTTTCGTCAAGGATCTCGGTATCGTCGCGTCCGAAGCCGAAAAGGCAGGGGCGATCACACCGCTTGCGGCCTCCGCGCTCAACCTTTTCGTCGAGGCGTCGGAGGCGGGCCTTGGCCAGGAGGATGACGCCGCCGTCGCCAAGATCCTTGCTCGCAAGAGCGGCGCCACCCTTCCCGGCATGGAGGAATAGCTTATGGCCCTCCTCCTCGGCTGCATTGCCGACGATTTTACCGGGGCCACGGATCTCGCTGCCCTCCTGTCGCGCAGCGGTCTACCCGTATCGCTGCGGATCGGCGTGCCGCCGACGAAACGAGACGAGAGCGATGCATCCGTCATCGAAGTCATCGCCCTGAAATGCCGGACATCGCCGGTCCAGAGCGCCGTCGAGCAAGCGCGCCAGGCGCTGGACTGGCTGAAAGACGCCGGAGCGACGCGCTTCTTCTGGAAATACTGCTCGACCTTCGACAGCACATCGGAGGGCAATATCGGGCCGATCGCAGAAATGCTGATGGCGCAGACTGGCGCGGAGCAAACGATCTATTGCCCGGCCTTCCCCGAAAACGGCCGCAACATATTCATGGGCCACCTTTTTGTCGGCGAGCAGCTTCTTGCCGAAAGCCCGATGAAGGACCACCCACTGACGCCGATGCGCGATTCCAGCCTGGTGCGACTGCTGTCGCCACAGGTGCGCGGCAAAGTCGGCCTTGCCAGTCGCGTCGTGGTGTCGGAAGGCCCGGCAGCCCTAAAGGCGAGGCTGGAGCGGTTCAAGGAAGACGATGTGCAGCATGTCATCGTCGATGCCATTTGTGACGACGATCTACGCACCATTGCCGCCGCGACGGTGGATATGCCGCTTCTGACCGGCGGCAGCGCCATCGCCGGCCAGCTGCCGCGATTGTACGTCGAACAGGGCCTCGCAACAGCGCCTGACACTCACAAGCTCTTGCCACATGTTGGGGGTGGCCAAATCGTCCTGTCTGGAAGCTGCTCCGCGATGACACGCAGGCAGGTGGCGGATTACACAGCACATAGCGCCGGCCTCAAGCTTGACCCCATCAACCTTTCCAAACAGGGTTCTGCAGCCGCATGCCTGTGGCTGAGGCAGCAGCCAGCCGACACCGGCAAGATCATCTACGCCACAGCAGAGCCCGCTGACGTGCACCAGGCGCAGGAACGATTGGGACGCGAGGAGGCAGGCCAGGTTGTCGAGGAAGCGTTGTCGGAGATCGCCCGCGAGGCTTTTCAACGGGGAATTCGCCGTTTCGTCGTCGCCGGCGGCGAGACATCGGGGGCGATCACGCAGGCGCTCGGGATCACCCATCTTACCATCGGCCCGGAAATAGCCCCAGGCGTACCCTGGACTTTCACGGAGGTGGATGGCGAGATGATCGCGCTCGCTCTGAAATCAGGCAATTTCGGCAGCGAGACCTTCTTCACGGATGCCTTTGCGCGGCTGGAGGAAGCATGAGCGAAGAAGCCAGCCTGCGCGAGCAGATATGCCAGATGGCCAAGTCGCTTTACGATCGGGGCCTTACCGCCGGCTCGTCCGGAAATATCTCCGCGCGCCTCAGCGATGGACGCCTGCTGGTTACGCCGACAGGCAGTTCCTTCGGACGGCTGGACCCGGCACGGCTTTCGCTGTTTGACCATGATTTGCGCCTGATCGGCGGAGACAAGCCGACGAAGGAAATGCCGCTGCACGCCGCTTTCTACGAGACGCGACCGGACAAGACCGGAGCCATCGTGCATCTGCATTCCAGCCATTCGGTCGCACTGTCTGTTCTGCCTGATGTCGACAGCGACAATATGCTGCCGCCATTGACAGCCTATTCGATCATGAAGCTCGGCAAGGTGAAACTTCTGCCCTATTTCATGCCGGGAGACCCGGCCATGGGCGATGCGATCCGCGGCCTTGCCGGCAAACGCAGCGCCGTCATGCTGGCGGCGCACGGACCAGTCGTCTCGGCTAAGGATCTGGAAGCAGCGGTGTATGCGATCGAGGAACTGGAAGAGACGGCAAAGCTGGCCATTCTGACGCGCGGGGCCAACCCTTCCCTGCTGACGGATGCCCAGATCGCCGATCTGGTTCGCACCTATGATGTGGAGTGGGACTGAACATGCTGCACTTTTCCGCCAATCTCGGCTTTCTCTGGCAGGAGCTTTCGCTTCCCGACGCGATCCGGGCCGCCAAGGCCGCCGGCTTCGATGCGGTGGAATGCCATTATCCCTATGACACACCAGTTGAGGTCGTGCGGCAGGCGCTCGCCGAAACAGGCCTTTCCATGCTTGGCCTCAATACCAGCCGTGGCAATGTCCAGGCCGGCGACAATGGGTTGGCGGCCTTGTCGGGGCGAGAGGACGAGGCACGCCGCGCGATCGACCAGGCAATCGACTATGCCGCGGAGATCGGCGCGCAGAATGTCCATGTGATGGCAGGAAAGAGCCGTGGCGAGGAAGCGCGCGCCACCTTCATCGCCAATCTGCGCCATGCCTGCGGGCGGGCCAGCGAGGTGGGCATTACGGTGCTGATCGAGCCGCTGAACAGCCGCGATGCGCCGGGATATTTTCTACAGACGACCGATCAGGCGCTCGACATCATATCTGCGGTTGGCGCAGGGAACATCAAGCTGATGTTCGACTGCTATCACATCCAGATCATGCAGGGCGACCTGACCCAGAAGCTCGAAGCACTTCTGGGCGCCATCGGCCATATCCAAATCGCATCTGTCCCCGACCGGCGCGAACCGGATCACGGCGAAATCGACTATCGTCACATTTTCCGCTTCATCGAAAAGCTTGGCTATGACAGGCCCATCGGAGCCGAATATCGACCCGCCACGACGACGGAGGCTGGACTGGGCTGGCTGCAGGCATATCGCAGCTGAACCATTTGATCGTTTTCGACCCGGCGCGGAGACGGCGAACCACATTGAAGACCGATACCGATTCCTTGAGGAGGAAAAGCCGAAATGCATGTGTTGATTTTGGGGGCCGCCGGCATGGTCGGCCGCAAGCTTGTTGAACGGATCGCCAGTGAACCGAAGGCGCTCGGACAGTCGATCGATCGACTTACTCTCGCGGATGCTTTTCAATCGCCCATACCGGAAGCTCTCAGAGACATCTCGAAGGCTGTCACCGTCGACCTCGCCAATGCCGGCGTCGCGGATAAGCTCATCGAAGAACGTCCCGACCTCATCTTTCATCTGGCCGCCGTTGTTTCAGGCGAAGCGGAAGCGGATTTCGACAAGGGCTATACGGTCAATCTTGACGGAACACGGGCGCTGTTCGAGGCGATCCGGCAACAAGGTCTGGCGGCTGCCTATACGCCACGCGTCATCTTTGCATCATCCCTCGCGGTGTTCGGTACGCCCTTCCCCGAGATTATCGGCGACGAGTTCCTGACTGCGCCGCTCACCAGCTACGGTACGCAAAAGGCAATCACAGAACTTCTGCTCTCCGATTATTCGAGACGCGGCATTTTCGATGGCATCGGCATCAGGTTGCCGACCATCTGCGTGCGGCCGGGCGCTCCGAACAAGGCGGCCTCTGGCTTCTTCTCGAATATCCTGCGCGAACCGTTGATCGGCAAGGAAGCGATCCTGCCGGTCAGCGACACGGTGCGGCACTGGTTTGCCAGCCCGCGCTCTGCGGTCGGCTTCTTCGTGCATGCCGCGACGCTCGACACCGCGAAGATCGGGCCGCGACGCAATCTCACCATGCCCGGGCTTTCGGCCGTCGTTTCCGACGAGATCGACGCGCTGCGGCGGGTGGCCGGCGACAAGGCGGTCGCCCTCATCCGGCGGGAGACTGATCCGGTGATCGAGAAGATCGTTACCGGCTGGGCGCAGCGGTTCGATGCAGAGCGCGCGCGTGACCTCGGCTTCAAGGCGGAACAGAGCTTCGACGAGATCCTGCAGGTGCATATCGAGGACGAATTGGGCGGGAGGCTTGCATGAGCGAAGGTTTGGCTAAAACACAAACTGGAATAGCGCTGGTAACAGGTGGCGGCACGGGCCTTGGGCGCGCCATGGCAAAAGCGCTTGGAGTGGCCGGCTTCAAGGTCGTGATCTCAGGACGCCGTGCGGATGTGCTTGAAACATCCGCCAAAGAGCTTTCCGAAGAGACCGGCGCGGAATTTTTCGCGGTTGCCGCCGATGTCAGCGATCCCGACTCGGTCCGCGCCCTCTTTGATGCCATCACCAGCCGATACGGCCGCCTCGATCTGCTGGTCAACAATGCCGGCATGGGCCTTCCGGCCGTACCGATGGAGGAACTGAGCTTCGAACAGTGGAACGCCATCCTCGGCGCGAACCTCACCGGCGCCTTCCTCTGCACGCAGCAGGCCTTCCGGCTGATGAAGAGCCAGGTGCCGCACGGTGGCCGCATCATCAACAACGGCTCGATTTCGGCAACGACGCCGAGGCCACATTCGGCACCCTATACGGCGACGAAGCATGCCATCACTGGTCTCACGAAATCGACGGCGCTCGACGGCCGTCCCTTCGACATAGCCTGCGGCCAGATCGATATTGGCAATGCCGCGACCGACATGACCGCAAGGATGAGCGCCGGCGTGCTGCAGGCAAACGGAGAGGTGGCTGCCGAGCCGACGATCTCGGCCGAACATGTCGCCCGCGCCGTCGTCTATATGGCCACCCTGCCGCTTGATGCCAATGTGCTGTCGATGACCGTCATGGCAACCAAAATGCCATTGGTCGGCAGAGGCTAGCGACCGGCAGGCTCGGAGCATTTCCAGGTAAACCGGAAATGCTCCATCTTTTTGTTTCCTGACGCATTCCGGACGGAAAGCCGCTACGCACTTTTCCTGGAGGTGCCCTAGATCGCAGGACGAGCCGACGGCTTCACTTGCCGTCGCTCGATCAGCCCGGCGACGCTGAAGATCAGAACCTCGATTTCGGTATCGATCTTGTCGCCGTCCAGAAGCCTGACAACATCGTCTATGCCCGAGACGGCGTGGCCCTCGATGGCGAGCAGATAGTCGCCTTCCTGCAGGCCAGCCTTTTCCGCCGGGCTATCCTTTTCGACGCGGCGCAGACGCACTGCGGTTGAATGCGTGACGCCGGCCTCAAGCGCAATGCGTCGCTGCAACTCGACAGTGTCGGCGGCGATGCCGATATAGGCACGCCGGACATGACCGAAGCGCAGGATTTCGGACACGACATGCCTGGCCGTGTTCGAGGCGACCGAGAAGGCGATGCTCTGGGCGCCCTGGATAACCGCCGTATTGACGCCGATCACCTCGCCCGCCGACGATACCAGCGGCCCGCCGGAATTACCCGGATTGAGCGCCGCATCCGTCTGGATGATGTCATCCATCAGCCGGCCGCTCGCGGCGCGCATCGACCTGCCGAGCGCGGATACGATGCCCGCCGTAACTGTCCATTCGAAGCCGAGCGGGTTGCCGATGGCGATGGCAATATGGCCGCGCTTCAACGTCTTGGAATCGCCGAGCCGGGCCCATGCGCCGGGCCAGTCATTGGCGCGGATTAGCGCAAGATCGGTGTCCGGATCACGGCCAAGCACCCTGCCCTCGACGGTTGCCCCTTCCGGCGTCTTGATGCGGACCGTCTTGGCATCGTCGACCACATGGTTGTTGGTGACGACGAGGCCATCCGGCGAGATGGCGAAGCCGGAACCATGCCCGGCACGGCCGCCCAAGCGCTCGATCCGGCTCACGGCCGGACCAACGATATCGACGGCACCAGATACCGATTGGGAATAGGCATCCAGCAGCCCGGCATCGGGTGACGGCTGGATGTCGCGATCAATGAATCCCATAGAAACTCCTCCGACGCGGGCGCGTCGCTACGAGGACCGGCAGCTACTGTGAAAAGCGAGAGGCTGTCAGTTCGACAGATTGAAACAATTGATATTCAGATGAGGAGGCGACGAACCAAGTTCAAGAGCTGGGAATATGCACCGCCATGCGGCGCCGGCCCATTACTTCATACGCCTCGAGACGGCCTGACGACGACGGACGCTGGCGGCCATCCGCCAGGTATTCCGGCCGCTGGCTTTTGCCTGATAAAGGGCGCGGTCGGCCTCCTGAACGAGTGCCTCCCCGCTCTGACCGTCCTCCGGCGACGACGAGACGCCGATGCTGATGCCGATATCCACCGCCACGCCCCCGATGAAGAAAGAGGACTTGAAGGCGGCGATGCAACCGCGCGCGACATCACCGATATTTCCATCGGCTGCTTCCATCAGGATGGCGAATTCGTCGCCGCCCAACCGGGCGACCATGTGTTCCCTCGCCGCGCCGCGCAACCGCTCTGCGACCATCTTGAGAACCTCATCACCAGCGGCATGCCCAAACGTGTCGTTGACCGGCTTGAACCCATCGAGGTCGAGACAGAAGACGGCGACGCCTTTTCCCCCACTCGTCTTCAGAGCTTCGCCGAGGGCCTTGTAAAAACACATCCGGTTCGGCAATCCGGTCAGCATATCGTGTGCGGCCAGACGGTTGGCTTCGGCCTCGGCGAGAATTCGGTCGCTGACATCGGCGATCGTCAGCAGCAGGCGGCGCTCCAGCCCCTCGTGGAGCAGCCGAACATAGACGAGCACATGGCGCTCCGAACCATCGGCTATTCTCTGCCGCCAAACGGTTCTGGCCTCGCAATCACCTTCGAGCTCAAGAAGTGCAGCTGCGAAACGGTCGGCCTCGCTCTCGACATGCATGCCGCACGCCTTGGATGAAAGCAGTGTTGCCGCATCAAAACCGTAGAAGTCCAATGCTGCCCGGTTGGCCTGGAGGATATCGAGGCTGGTGCCATCGCACAGGAGCATCGGCATCGGATTGGCGTCGAAAAGCTGGCTCAGCCATTCCTCGCGCTGCTTCAGCTCGCTGATGTCTATCCGCATGCCGATGGCGCCACCATCCGGCGTGCGCCGGTCGTCATGCCGAAGCCATCGTCCGTCGCGCAGTTGCTGCTCTTCCTGGGAAACCGGCTGGCGAAACTTTCGCATGCGCTGCCGCAGCCAGATATCCTTGTCTCCGACGACTTCCGGCATACGGCCGCTTGCGAGGCTGATCTTCAATATATCTTCGAAAGCAGTCCCCGGCTTCAGATGGTCGGCAATATCCGGATAGAGCTCCGCATATTTCTCGTTCCATAGGACATAGCGGTCGTTCGCATCGAAGACGCACACGGCTTCCGGCAGCATCTCGATGACATAGCGCAGGCGCAAATTGGCGTCTCGTGCCGCGACAGCCGCCTGGCGCTCCTGGCTCTCCGGCTCGATGAGAATTGCGGTCAGCTCATCGGATGCCGAACGCCATGTCGTCACCTTGACCTGGCAGTTTCGCCGATCGCCACCGGCTGCGACGACAAGCGCGTGGGATACTGTGGCCTGTAATGGCCAGTCCGGCAGCAGAGCCGAGATAGCGAGATCGGGAGGCACTTCGCCAAACGCAAAGAGATCACAGGCCCCCGCATTCGCAAAGACAACGACACCAGCGGCGTCAACTACAAGCGCCGCCATCGGATATGCTTGGAGAAATGCGACGATTTCCGCGCTCAGCATCTTATCCCGGTATTTGCCTTTCGAATTTGAACCTGTCTTCGATCATAACACCCGATGGTAAAGGAATGTCCTCGGCTGCGACAGTATCCACTAAACGCCCTTCCGACCCGATGGGATCAGCTCGCTCCCCTCTCCTGCAACCGTTCGAGTTCGTGCTCCTGCATCTCTATCGCTTGCGTCAGAAATCGCAGGACGACCTGCTTTTCCGCTTCTGAAAACTGCCCAAGCATCCGCATGCCAGCCTCATGGATCGGACCGTAAATTTCCCTGCCGAGCTTTACGGCCTTCTCCGAGGGAGCGACCAGGATCTTGCGCCGGTCTTTCGGATCGGCGACGCGATGAACAAGATCGCGCGCCGTGAGGCGATCGATCAACGCTGTCACCGATGGAGGTGCAAGGCCGATGGCCTTGGCGACGGCGTTCGCCGGTTGTGGCGCTCTCATGATGACACTCAGGCATTGGCGCTCGGCGCTATTCAACCCGTAAAGCTTGCCGAAGGTTTCATCGAAGGCCTCCACCGCTTCCTGCCATCGCATGCAGGCGAAACCGATCTCCTCGGCAAGGCGCTGCGACTCCTCATTTGACTTTTGTTCGATCATCGAATAATTCACCTATCTAACAATTAGAAGGAAGAAACAATGTGCCCTATGACGGACGGTGCTGCAACTCCCGATACAAATAGCCAAGAATTGACGATCGGCATTTGCGGTGCCGGCATCGGCGGGCTGGTGCTCGCTTTGCGGCTGGCAAAGCTGGGTTTTCGTCCGATCCTGTTCGAGGCCCGCTCGCGGGAAGCCGCTCTTTCCGAAGGCGAATTCCTGACGCTCGCGCCCAACGGAATGAACGGGCTTCGGGCCGTGGATTGCTGTGATGAAGTCCTGCGCGCGGGGCTGGAGACCAAAGCCATCGAGCTTTGCAATGCGCGCGGCCGCAGGCTGGCTCTCGTGGACCAGAGCGACCATCGGTCGACGTTCGGCGCCCCGTCCGTCACGGTCAAGCGGGGAACACTGACCCGGATACTGATCGAGCAATGCGAAGCACGCGGGATCGCCGTGCAATTCGACCGACGCGTTTCCGGCGTCGAGAGCCGTATCCATTCCGTTTCGCTAAGTTTTCCGGATGCGGCCAGCGTTTCGGTGGGCCTTCTCGTCGCCGCCGATGGTCTGCGCTCGCAGGTCCGTTCGCAGGTGTTCCCGGACTTCCCGGCCCCGCACTTTACCGGCCTGATCGGCGCCGGCGGCATTGTGGATGCCGATATACCGGCAACGGATGGCCTGATGCGCATGACATTCGGTGAGAAAGCCTTCTTCGGTTACATCAAGACGGCATCGCATCCGGTTTACTGGTTCAACTCCTTCGCCGCGGATACCCCCGATATGGTGCGCGGAATGGATCCCCATGCCTTGGCGGACCGCATTCGCGAGATGCATGCCGAGGATCCGTTTCCCAATGCGGTGATCCTGCAGGAAGTTGAGAGGGTCGAACGCAGTTATCCGATTTTCGACATGCCACCGCTTCCGGCCTGGTCGAAAGGGCGCGTGGTTCTGCTCGGGGATGCTGCCCATGCGATAGGCCCGCACGCCGGACAGGGAGCCTCGATGGCGATAGAAGATGCGCTCGTCCTGTCGTCATGCCTGGCCGAAACGATCGACCACAGCGACGCCTTCGCCCGCTATGAAGCATTGCGGCGCCCAAGGATCGAGCGCGTCGTAAAGCTTACCAGGCAGAACGCATCAAGGAAGCGTAAGTCCACTCGGCTCGGGCTGTTGCTGCGAGACCTGCTTCTGCCCCTGTTGCTGCCACTCGGCATAAGGATGGGCCGCAAATTGTTTGCCTATCGGGCCGATCTCGAAGCCTTGGGTCCAGGCAGCATCGATAGTATGGGGCAAAAGAACCAGCGAGACGCCGCATAGGCGTACCAAAGGCATTTTGTCATTTCGCGCTTTTGTTGGCCGTTGCACCAGATGCCTTGCGCGGCCAGGCCAGTCTGCTCCAGTTCGCGATGTAGATCACAAAGACGATGAACATGCCGGAGCCGATCACATCGAGCCGGTGATGGCCGAACAGGAAGAGGCCAAGCAGGGCCAATCCGACCGAGGATAGCATTAGAAAGATGGACGGGAGCGTGCTGGTGATGCGCGTTCCCGCTTCACCCTCGGCTTCGACACCGCCGCCGGTAATATGGCCGCTTGAGCCTGGCGATCCGTTGTTGAGCCGGATAGAAACCCTGCCTCTCCTGACACCGACCTTGCCTTTGGTCTGCCTCCCCGAGGTCAGCATCACGAGCATCATGGCGACGACCATGCTGCCGAAGCCCCATGCAAAAACCACGCAAGCCGCCATAGCGGTTGCCGTGGCGTTTGTTCTGTAAAGGTGGATTCCCAATGCCGCCATTCCGATGGTGACGGCAAGAAAAACCGATCCGACGACCAGGAACGTGACCCTGCCAGACAATTGTGTTTCGCCCTTCACCCCACTCCTCCGCCGATCTGCAAATTACCTTGATCAGCAAAACTAGGTCCCTCCTCGCAATCTTCAAATGCGGCGCGGATCAAATCCCTCGCATTGCCATATGCGCTGCGAGGCCTTTACGACGACGAGGTGCGGCATAATTAGCAGGGATGATTGCGGACGGAGGACCCCATGACTATTTCGAAATTCGCCATGGCGATGCTGGCAGCTAACCTGTTTGCAATGCCGGTTTCGGCTGCGGGCATTGATTGCAAAAAGCCTTCCACGGAAAGCGACCGCATGATCTGCGGGGATCAATCGCTGCGAATACGGGATGCGATGACCAGCGATCTCTACACCGCCGCGCGCAAAAGCGATGATGCCAACACCATCGAAGGACGGCAGCAACGCTGGATCAAATCCGTGCAATCATGCCACGATGCGGCATGCATCCGGCAGGCCTATGACAATCAGATCGGGTATCTTCAGGCGACAAAGGGCGGACAAAGCGTCTCCACCAATTTTCTGGCCGAAGGCGGCAAGGGCGACGAAGGCAATCTATCCATATTCGGCCCGGTCGGCGGCCTCACGGCAATCCTGTTGACCGCGACCCATGTCGGTCCCGGCGGCGCCGATGCAGGCGATGTCGACGCCGGCAGCATCAATGGTATCATTCCGCTAAAGGGCGGGCATGGCAAGCTTTCCGTCGACAATTGCTCCATCGGCTTCGAACGGCTCAACGCCCAAACATGGCGGGTTACGCACGCAGGAGTGTGCGATTTCGCCGATGGCGTGACCATGCAGGGCACCTATCGGAAACAATAACGAAACCGGCTCCAATCAAGGCGGAAATTGCCGTGGCGATGTGGGTACAAAACGCAGCGACACGGCAATTCGTATCGCTACGTCTCGATCGTAACAATCAACTATCTAACCTGCGCTCAGCGCACTCGAGATAATCGCTCGAAAGCTTGATATCAGCGATCAACCGCCGACGGCATCGGCGTTGCACTTCTTGACGAAGCTCGTCTTGGCTGCACCGGCAAGTTTCTTGGTAGCGGCCTGCGCATCGCAAGACGCTGCCGCATCCTTCGCGCATTTATTGGTGAAGCTCGTCAAGGCAGCTCCCGCCAACTTCTTGTCGGCTGCCTGCGCCTTGCAGGTGGCGTCCGCGGCCATGGCTCCGGTGGCAAGGCAGGTAGAAAAAATCGCAAGTCCGAGCAGTCTGATCATCGAAATCCTCCAGGGGCTATCCTCCGCAAAAGCCGAGGTAACCGGAGTCTAACCTAACAATCTTCATAGTAAAGGCGTGCGCACTCACCTAAGCAGCGGAAAAAGGGCCTAAAAGGCACCAGCCTTTGGCCTATTGATCCCTCACATCTTGAACCGTTGAACAAAAGGATGGAAAGTACCCAAATACCCGGCGAACAACGGTAATTTGCGCCTCGCCCTCTCCGTCACGCAGCAGCAGCCGTGACAAGCAACAACGCTAACGAACGCTGATCCAGAAATTTCCAATCATCTCATGAAGACAATTTCAGGCACGAATCTCGAACAGGCCAAATCGCATAACAGGCGTGTCGTGATCGAGGCCATCCGCACCAACGGGCCGATGTCACGGGCAGCGATCGCCCGCATAACGGCGCTGACCACGCAAACAGTTTCGAACATCGTCGAGGAACTCGCGCGTTCACACCTGCTGATCCCGATGGAAGCGCAGAGGATTGCCCGCGGCCAGCCGATCATTCCCTACACCATCAATCCGAACGGGGCCTACTCCATCGGTCTGGAACTCGGCCGGCAGAGGGCGATCGGCGTGCTGACCGATCTGTCCGGCACGGTTTGCGCCCGCATCGAACGACATGTCGACAGACCCGGGCCGACCGAAGCTATGCCCGTCCTTGCCACCATCGTCCGGGATTTGCAGGACGCCTTCTCCTTCGATCGCGACCGGTTGCTCGGCGCCGGCATTGCCTTGCCGGGGCGCTATGCGGATGGCGGCGTTACATCGCTCAGCCCGCTCAATCTGCCCGGCTGGCAGGACTTTCCCGTCGCCAGCGAATTGGAGCGACGTATCGGCGTGCCTGTGCTCGTTGAAAACGATGCAACGGCTGCGGCGATCGGCGAGCGGTTATATGGCGTTGCCCGCGGCCTCGGAAGCTTCGTCTATCTTTTTCTCGCGGGCGATGGCGGCATCGGCGCCGGCATGTTCCTGGACGGCCATCTCTACAAGGGCAGCCGCGCCAATGCCGGCGAAATTGGCCATATCATCGTCGAGCCACATGGCCGGCTGTGCACCTGCGGTAAGCGCGGCTGCCTCGATCGTTATGTGTCGCCATCCGTCGCCTATGAATATCTTGGCATCGAGAACGCCCAGGAGCTTTCGCCCGACGATCTCGATGTGATGATCGCAGCCAATCACCAGGGGCTGGAGACCTGGGTCGAGCAGGCGGCCCAGCCGCTGCGCCAGACGATCGATTTTCTCGAGCTTGCCTTCGATCCACAGACGATCGTGCTTGGCGGCAGTGCGCCAACGGCCTTGATGACACGGCTCGCAGCGCGTGTGGAGCCATTGCATATTCCGGTGAACCCGTCGGAAGAGCGCACGATCCCGCGCCTGATGATCGGCGCTTCCGGCAAGGACACGGCCATTCTCGGCGCCGCCGCACTACCGATCTTTTCGGAAACGAACCCGCAATTCGATGTCCTGCAAAAGCCGATCCTCCATCGCGCTGCCCAGCAACTGTAACGACAGCCGATGCCATCAAACGCAATCGGGCGCGGCACCTAAGCCGCGCCCGAGGGTCACGCATCAAGCTGTCAGAATTGATGCAGGCCGTATAGCAGCGGCATCGTGCCGACAAGCGCCTTGAACCGCTCCCAGGATTTTGCCGATGGCTTCGTCCAGCCCGTTTCGGCAAGCGCCGAGAGACGAGGGAAGACTAGCCGGTCGAAGATGGCGCGGTCCGTCATCGACTCCGACCAGATGCAGGCCTGAATGCCGCGAAGCTTTTCCTTCTGGACGTCCGTCCAGCCACCGATGGGATCGAAGTTGTAGAGTTTCTCCGGATCCGAGTGGCCCGCCCAGCTCGCACCGGGTTCGTCCCAATCCGGGCGCATCGCCATATCGAGGTAATAGACCTGTCCCGGGCAAACCACGATCTCGTATCCGCGACCGGCAAGTTCGGCCGCGACTTCGACATTGCGCCAACTGCAGAGATAGCTCTTGTCCTTGTCGATCCTGTCGCCATGAGCCGCCTCTTCCCAACCGCCCGTTATACAGCCCTTTGAGGCGAGAAAGGCCTGGATGCGCTCCAGGAATTCCGCCTGCAGATAGGCCGCGCCGGAGCCGTGAATATCGTCGGCACCATGCGTGTTGGTGATGACGTTCAACCGCTTGGCATGTGCTTCCGCAACCTCGTCGCCGGCGAGTTCGCGCAGTCGCGCCAGGGCCTCCGGCGAACCGGACCATGCGCCGAGCGGAACCTCGTCGGCGCCGATGTGGATCGTCTTGAACGGGAAGAGTTCGATCAATTCGGAGAGGATCGTCTCGATGACCTCATAGGTCTTTTCGCGCGCCGGGTTGATGCAGTTATCAGGGAAACCCTGAACCGAGTAATAGCTGCCGGCTTCATTCGGATCGCGAAGTTCGGGAATTGCCTGCAGCATGGCGTAGCAATGGCCTGGGATATCAATCTCGGGCAGCACCTCGATGCCGAAACCCTTGGCATAGCTGACAATGTCGCGCACGGCTGCCTTGGTATAGTAGCCGCCAGTGCGAGCCGGGCTGGAACCGAGCAGCGGCGGCAGCGGCAGACCATGGCCGCGCCATGCGCCGATCTCCGTCAGCGCCGGATAGGCGTCGATTTCGACACGCCAGGATTCATCGTCCGACAGATGCCAATGGAAGCGGTTGAGCTTGTTCCAGGCAAGCACCGCCATCAGCTTCTTGATCTCGGCAGTGCCATAGAACTGGCGTGCGACATCCAGATGCAGGCCACGCCAGCTCATTGCGGGCTCGTCGACGATCTCGCCACCCGCCGGGAAATGGAATGCCTGCGGGTGCAGACGCGCGCCGCGCCAGATCTGCCCAATGGTCACGAGGCCATAGACGAAACCGGTCTGTGCGCTCGCTTCGACCGTGATGGCTTCAGACGAGAAGACAAGCCTATAGGCCTCTGCACCGAGACCGGCTACCTGGCGCAACTCGACGGGCACAGCCCCTTCCGCCTCGGAACGGATGAGACCTTCAGCCGAGAAAAGATGCTCGACAAGCGCGGTGAAACTTGCGGCAGCAGCCTGCGCTTCCGGCGCGGTGGCCTTCAGGGCAAAGCCTGCCGGCAGCGGGCGACGGGCGGAAACGGCCACGCGGTTCGGCCAGGGAATGATCGACAGCGGCACCGGCGGATTGGCCGGTACAGGGTAGATTTCCGCGCCGCGCTTCAACGGCGCATTGCTTGACGATGTGCGTGTCGGCTCCGTGCCAAGTGAAACCGTCCCGCCATCGGCCAATGCCAGATAGGCGCTATTGGCACCGTCATTCCAGTGGCGAAACTGCCAGCTCAGCGCACGAACGGTGATGGTCCAGGTTTCGCCGCCAGCCAACACGAAACCTTCCGGTGGCTGGAATTCAGTGAAGTTGGACAGCCGCTTGGTCACCGTCGCGCCATCGACAACGCCAGCGGGGTCGACACGGCCGGGACCGCTGACGCAGAGCGAGAAGTCCGAAAGCGCATCAGACGAAAGGTTTTTCAGCCGCAGCACATAGGAAAAATCCTTGCCGTCGGCGGGGGGATTCCAGGTTGTTTCAAGCCGCAAAGCTAGGGATCGCGGGGTCGACATTAGCATTCTCTCTTTATCTGAAGGATCGTTCAAAGCTTGAGCAGTCCGGCATAGATACCGGGCGCGGAATTGGGGATCTGTATCGCGCCAACCGTCTTCTCGTAGAATTCCGAAGGGCCGACATCACCGATGACGGTATAGGCGTAGCCCATCGCCTTGTGGTCGTTGAGGCAGGCAAACAGCAGCGCACGGCCGATGCCGAGACCGCGAACGCTTTCGTCGACACCGGTCGGGCCGAAGAAGCCGCGTGCAGTCGCCTCATGGCAGGCAAAGCCGACCAGTTCCTGATTGCGCGTGGCGATGAAGCAGGTCGGCGGCTGGCGCGTCATCGCCACCGTCGTCTCGCTTGCCCATCCCTCGCTGAAATGCTTGCTGACCCAGCCGACGATAAGTCTCAGTTCCGGCGGCAATGCCCTTCTGATGGTGACACCCGCCTTCGCCATCCGCTCGGGCGACTGCGTATCCACTGGCAAGGTCGATAGATTGACCAGATAATCCACGATGAAGTCCTTTTAGTTCGATGCGACGAGCGCACGCATGAAATGATTGTCGCCGAGCTGTTCCACCACGGTCGAAATCGGCCGGCTGAGCGAGCGGATCTTCTCCGCCTGCTCGAGAAAGCGGGCGCTGCCGCCTGTGACGAACCTGCGGCCGCCATCCGGAATGGCGGAGAGCAGGAGCTGGGTATAGGGATGCTTCGGGGCGGCGAGCACGGCGTTGGTATCGCCCCACTCCACCATCTGACCGGCAAACATCACGACAATCTCCTCGGCAACATGGGCAGCCGTGGCGATATCGTGTGTGATGTAGAGCATGGCGAGGTCGTTCTCCCGCTTCACCCGCGCCAGCAGATCCAGGATGTCCTTGCGGATCGAAACATCAAGCATCGAGGTCGGCTCGTCGGCCACCAGAACGCTGGGTGAAACCGCCAATGCACGGGCGATGTTGACGCGCTGGCGCTGGCCACCTGACAGTTCATGCGGAAATTTCTGACGTGTCAGGGCAGGATCGAGGCCAACGCTCTCAAGCAGCTTGGATATCTGATCATCGCGCTCGGCCTTCGACTTGTCTTCGCCATGGAGCTGCAGCGGACGAGCGATATGATGATTGACCGTAAAGGCCGGGTTGAGCGAGGAGAACGGATCCTGGAATACCATCTGGACGTCCTTGCGGTACATCCGCTCTTCCTTGCCTGTGGCGCGCGCGGTGCGATCCTGTCCGCGAAAGAAAAGCTTACCGGCGCTCGACCTGTCGAGCCGGGCGATAATGCGGGCGCATGTGGTCTTGCCGCAGCCGGATTCGCCGACCAGCGCCAGAGCGCGCCCGGCAAACAGGGAAAAGGAGACGCTCTTCAGCGCATGGACCGAACCGAAATGGCGCTGAACATCCTCAAGCCGGATAACGGGTTCGGCAGCGACTGCCTGTATCTGCGGTTTCATGCCAAAGCTCCGGAAAAGTGTGCGCTGGCTGGAAGCTGGGGAATGGCGTTCCAGAGCTTGCGCGTATAGTCGTGAACGGGCGATTGGCTGACCTGTGCCACGTCGCCGACTTCGACGAGTTCGCCCTTCAGCATGACACCGATGCGCCCGCAAAGCTGCGCCATCAGATGCAGGTCATGGGTGATGAACAGCACCGAGAAACCATAGGTCTGCTGGAGGTCGAGGACCTGCTCCAGGATCTCGCGCTGGACGACGACGTCGAGTGCGGTCGTCGGCTCGTCCATGATGATGAGTTCGGGTCTGAGCGCCAGGCAGATGGCGATGACGATGCGCTGGCGCATGCCGCCGGAAAACTGGTGCGGATAGTCGCTGACGCGATGCGTGGGAATGCCGACCAGCTTGAACATTTCCTCGGCGCGGGCGCGGGATTCCTGTTTGGAGCAGCCGGTATGGCGATGAAGCACATCATGAAACTGCGCTTCCACCCGCATCAGCGGATTGAGCGAATTCATGGCGCTCTGGAACACCATGCCGATCCGCTTCCAGCGGATCTTTTGCAGTTCGCTTTCCGGCATCCGCAGCAGATCCTGCCCATCCAGACGGATGCTGCCGCCGCTGATCCATGCCGGCGCCTTGGAGAGGCGGGTGATGGCATAGGCAATCGTGCTCTTGCCGCAACCGGACTCACCGGCGAGACCGAAAATCTCGCCGCGACCGATGTTGAATGAAACATTCTTCACCGCACGGAAGTCGCCCTTGTCGACCAGATAGTCGATGTTCAGGTTTTCAATCTCAAGCAGATTGTCGCTCATTGGCCAGCCCTCATCATGCGGTTGCGGGCGCGGGTCAGGCGGAACCACCGGGTCAGTGCCGGGCCTGAGCGCAATTGCGGATTGGCGATTTCGTCGAAGGTGAAGTTGATCAGCGCAAGGCCGAGGCCCGTAAGGGCGATACCGGCGGCCGGAACTGCAATATCCCACCACGCGCCGACCATGATGGCCGAAGCATTCTGCGCATTATAGAGCATGGTGCCCCAGGTGACCCTCAGCGGATCGCCGAAGCCGAGATATTCAAGCGTGGTCTGTGCGACGATGGCATAGATGATGCTGCCGACGAGGTTGATGCCGATCAGCGGCGTCAGGTTGGGCAAAATCTCCACGAAGATGATGCGCCAGGCCGGCTCGCCGATCATCTTGGCCGCGGTGACGAAATCGCGATTGCGCAACGCCATCGTCTGAGATCGGGTCATGCGCGCACCCCATGGCCATGAAGTCAGGGCGATGATCGTCATGATAGTCATCGGCCCGACCGTCCCCGAAAAGGAGGCAAGCAGAATGAGAAGCGGCATGTTCGGTATGACGAGCACTGCGTTGGTCGCAAGATCGAGCACCGCATCCGTCTTGCCGCCGGCATAACCCGCGATCAGACCGATTGCAGTTCCAATGACCGTAATGGCGATGCCGGTCGCGAAGCCTACGGAGAGCGAGCTTCTTGCGCCCCAGACGAACTGACGATAGACGTCGCGGCCCATCTTGGTGGTGCCGAAGACATGCTCGACCGATGGCGCCTGGTGCGAACGACCGACACGTGCACCAGGCTCGCCCGGGGCAATGATCGGCGCAAAGATTGCCATCAGGCACAATGCAGCAACAATGATGAAGCCGACGAGGGCCTTCTTCTGGCTAAAAATTGATTTCAACGCGAAGCCCATTATCTGCCCTCCCGCAATCTCGGATCGACCAGGCCGTAGATGATGTCGACCATGAAATTCGCTATGAGGGTCGCCATGGTCATCAGGAGCAATTGCCCCTGAATGACGGGGTAATCGCGGGCAACACTGGCGGTGAACAGCGTCAGGCCAAGGCCCGGATAATTGAAGACGATCTCCGTGACGATCGACCCGCCGAAGACAGCGCCGAGCATCAGCGCCAGGTTGGTCAATACGGGCAGCAAGGCATTTCGGGCGCCATAGCTGAACATGACGGCGAGGTTGCTCAGCCCCTTCGCCCGCCCCATGGTGACGTAATCCTCACCCAGCACGACGATCATCGAGGAGCGCATCGTCGTCTGGAACTCGCCGATGAGAAATGGCGAGAGCGTGAGGACCGGCAGTATGGCGTGCATGAACACGCTGCTGAAGAAGGTGAAGTTGAACCCCGGATCGAGATTGGGATCATAGGCATAACCCACGGGGAACCAGCGCAGCGATACCGCAAAGATGAAGAGGATCGTCAGGGCGATGATGACGGGCGGGATCGAGAACATGATGACGGCGAGAGGCGATACGACAGTGTCGAACCGCCCGCCGCGACGCCAGGCGGAGATCGCGCCGAGCACGACGCCGACGCACAGCGAAAAGATGATCGCCGTTACCACCAGGAAGATCGTCCAGAGCGTGGCGCGGCTTAACACCTGCACCACAGTCTGGGGATAGTATTTGACCGAAACGCCAAGATCGAGCGTTGCGAGGCCTTTGAGATAATCGACGAACTGCATCATGATCGGCTGATCGATCTCGCCGAAGCGCGCCTTGATCGCCTCGACGGCGGCAGGCGTTGCCCGTGGCCCGAGCTGGGCCACCATGGCGTCGACGGGACTCCCCGGCATAAGCCGGGGAAGAATGAAGTTCACGACGATCGCGAAGGCCAAAGCCACCGCATACACGCCTAGGCGCCGGCTTGAAATACGCATGTCTGCTTCCCTTGCTGAGGTCTTATTGGACCGGCTTCAGACGCAGGAGATGCATGAGGCGCATGCGATTATTGTCGTGGTTTTCCGGGTTCATCACCGGATCCTTGTCGGTGACCCAACCGGTGAACCGCTTGCTGGAATACTGGTACCAGGTCGGACCGTTGAAGACCGGCACAACCGGGAAATCATCCGCGATCAGAACCTGAATATCGTTGAAGATCTTCTTGTGATCCGCATCGGAAGACGACTTGCGATACTGATCGAACAGCGCGTCGAGCTTCGGGTTGGAGTAGCGCGGCGCGGAGACGGTGAGCTTGCCGGCATAGTCCGTCGACAGGCTCTGATAATAGCCCTGGAACGGGGTGGCGCTGTCGGCGCGCGAGTTCATGACGACATCGAAGCTGCCATCGAGAAGCTGCTTGCGCCACTGTTCGTATTCAGGCGTGGCAACAGAGGCGTTGATGCCCGCAGCGCGCAGCCCTTCGACGGCGATCTGTACGGCATCAATCCAGTCGGTCCAGCCGTTCGGCACGATGACGGGGAAAGCGATCGGCTTGCCGCTTGGCGTGGTGCGGAAGCCGTCGGCGCCCTTCTTGTAGCCGGCGTCGTCGAGGATCTTGTTCGCCTTGTCGGTATCGAAGCCCATGAAGGCATCCTTGTCACCTTCAGCGGCCTTGTTGCGCCAGCTGTCGAAACGCGGCGGCAGGCCGCTGGCATGCAGGTTGACGACCGGATAACCGAAGCCGGCAATATCGACCATCGACTGGCGGTCCATCGCCAGGCTGAAGGCGTGACGGAAATTCAAGTCCTTGAAGGCCTCGAGATTGCCGGCGTTCGTGGACTTGAAGTTCATCTGGAAGGCGACGGTTTCAGCCGGCGGCTGCCAGTAGCCATTGTGCTGCGGGTCAAGTGCGACAAAGGTCTTGTCGATCTGCGGCAGGAAAGAGCCGATCCAGTCGACAGTACCTTCCGGCAGCAGCGCCAGCATCTGGTCGTTGCCCGAAATCTGCGGCAGGCGCAGGCAATCGACATGCAGCGATGCGGCATCCCAGTAGTTCGGATTGCGGCACTGCTCGTAGACCTGTGGCGTGAAGCGGCGAACTTCGGTCATCGGACCGGAGCCGACGGGCTTTTCATTCTTGAAGGCCACCGGATCGGCAACGTCCTTCCAGATATGCTCGGGCACGACAGCCAAGTCGGCGAGCGATTCAGGGAACTCCGAATTCACGGCCTTGAGGTTGATCTTGATCTGCGTCGGCGACGGCGCTTCGACGGAGGCAACGGTCTGGCCGACACCAACGGTGTCGACCGCCGGGTTCTTCAGCATCAGGTCGATGGTGTATTTCACGTCGGCCGAGGTCAGCGGCTGTCCGTCGGACCACTTCACGCCGGGGCGCAGGTCATAGGTGATCGACATCAGATCGTCGGAGAACTTGTAGCTGGTGGCCAGACGCCAGACCGGCTTGCCGCCGTCATTGGCGTTGAAGATGACCAGCGGCTCGTAGATGAAATCCATCGTGCTCTGGCGGCGACCGGCCAGATCGAAAGGATTGAAGTTGCTGACCCAGCTGGTCTGCTCCTCGATGTGCATCGTGAGCACGGATTCGGCAGCCGAGGCGACACCGGCACCGAATGCCAGCGAGACGCCCAATGCCGCCGTTGCCAGCCATGGAGCCCGGTACACGAAATTACGCAATCTGCTTTTTTTCATTCCCATTTGCAGTTCCCTCTCGTTGATTTCGAGTAGTCAATCAAATTGATTTAATCGTGAGTTTGCGCGCTCGTCAATCCGCTGATTTGAAATCAACAGGCAATTGGACGAGCGTCGGGGCGCATCGGCGGCCGACCGAACAACGATTTGTGGCAATAGGGAATTCGGGAAAAACTGCGCGTTGCCCTGCCCTACCAATCTGGACCCGCAGGCCAATATCAGGGCGCGCATTTGCGACCGGAGCAACGAGCGACCGGCTTTGGCAAGAAGACTAGGGAGATCGCTGCGCTTGAACGACCGAAACTCCATCGGCGGCGCAGCTATTTAACGGATCAACAATCAAGGGTACACGTTTCGAAGGCGCAGCTGCTGCGCCTTCGAAATCGGCTAGTTACAAAGCTGTACCGTCGCAGTGGTTTTTACACCAGGCAACGAAGCTTCTGATAATCAGGGATTGTCAGTTCAATCGAGCGGCTTGTAGGCGATGACATCCATCTCGATCTTCACATCCACCATCATCGGCGACTGGACGGTGGAGCGCGCCGGCGGGTGATCGATGAAATGCTTCTGGAAAACGGCGTTGAAGCTCGAGAAGTCGCGGGCATCGTCGAGCCAGACATTGACCTTCACCACATGCTCAAGGGTGCAATCGGCAAGAGCAAGGACATCCTTGATATTGGCGATGACCTGCTCGGTCTGCGCAACGATATTGCCGACGATAACCTCGCCGTTAACAGTCGGGACCTGACCCGAGACGTAGACGAAATCGCCGGCGCGCACGGCCTTCGCGAAAGGACGGCGCTGGCCGCCGGCCTGGCTATCGGCAATATCGAAACGGATCAGCTTGTTCTTGCTCATGATATCCTCGGTCTTTCTCTGTTGTCCAAAGTCGCAGCCGACACCCCGAACGCACAGGACCGGGCACGCGACTCCTCTGCGCTCTTCAATATCCGCCATGACGCGGCCACGCCAGATCGTTTTTCGGCGCAGCACAATGCTCGAAATATTGTTCGGCGATCATATCATCGTGTCCATTTACCGGCGCAGTCGCATTGCCTTGCCGCGCCCGCACCTGTTAAGACAGGGAGAATTCGTCATATGATTATTGAGGTTCAGGAGGAGTCGTCATGACAGAACTCGCGCAGTCGCTCGCGTCCATTCGTATTCCCGATCTTGCCGGCAAGCGTGTGCTGATTACCGGCGCTTCCACAGGCATCGGTGCAGCCCTTGCGCTCGCCTTCACCAAGCAGGGTATGAAGATAGCTCTTCACTTTAATGCCAGCCGTGAGCCGGCCGAGCAGCTGGCCGCCGAAATCAAGGCGGATGGCGGTACTGTTCACCTGATCCAGGGCGATGTCTCGCAAGATGGCGAGACCGAGAAGGTCATCGACAAGGCTGCCGAAGCGCTTGGTGGCCTCGATGGTTTGGTGAACAATGCCGGCGGCATGTTGGGACGGCTGCCGACATCGGACATGACCGACGAACATTACGAGCGCGTGATGAACTTGAACGCCCGCTCGGTGCTGGCCGCGACCCGGGCAGCCCATCCCCATCTCAAGAAGCAGGGCGGCTTCATCATCAACACCACGTCGATTGCGGCCCGTAACGGCGGCGGCAACGGCGCGATCCTCTACGCTGCCGCCAAGGGCTTCGTTTCGACCATCACCCATGGTCACGCCAAGGAATTCGTCAACGACAAGATCCGCGTCAACGCGGTAGCGCCGGGCGTCATCGCGACGCCGTTCCACGAGCGCTATACCAATGACGAGCAGATGGAATTGCAGCGCAAATCCATTCCCATGGGCTTCGTCGGCACTCCGGAAGATTGTGTCGGCGCCTATCTGTTTTTGGCATCGCAGACCTTGTCCGGCTACATCACCGGGCAAATCATCGAGGTCAATGGCGGCCAGCTCATGCCGTAAGGCATGTAGGACGATCGACTTTTCGCGCCGGGCAATGCTAATCTACGCCCGGCGCAGATCTCGCGTCGAAGCAAGATGGAGCGCATGCGAATGGCAAGGACGCCCATTGAGAACCGGATCGAAACCTCCGTTCAGTTGACGCATCCAGAGCGGGTCTACTGGCCCGACGACGGCGTCAGCAAGCAGGACCTCGTTGATTATTATGCGCTGGCCTGGCCGCGCATGGCACCCTTCGTCGCCAATCGGCCCCTGGCACTGCTGCGTTGCCCTGATGGCATAGGTGGCCCTCGCTTCTTCCAGAAACATGCCTGGAAGGGCATCAACCCGCATATCATCGAAATTGCCGATCCCGACGACGAGGAGAGCGCCAAGTTCCTGAAGATCGAGGATTTCGACGGGCTTGCAGCACTCGTCCAATCCGCGACACTCGAAATACACCCCTGGGGCACGACCACCGATCATTGGGAAAAGCCCGACATGATCATCATGGATCTAGATCCCGGTGAAGATGTCAGGTGGGCCAAAGTCATCAAGGCTGCGTTGGAAATAAGGGAGCGCTTTACAGCCCTGGGGCTTACCTCCTTCGTCAAGACCTCAGGTGGCAAGGGTCTGCATGTCGTCGCCTCCCTCAAGCCCAAGGCGGAGTGGCCGCAGATCAACGACGTCGCCGAAGCGATGGCGCACGCCATGAGCGCCGACAGCCCGGAGGAGTATCTCTCCGTCGCCAGCAAAGCAAAGCGGACCGGCCATATCTTCATCGATTACCTGCGCAACGGCCGCGGCAACACCGCGGTCGCGCCCTATTCGACGCGCGCAAGGCCGGGCGCGACGGTCTCGATGCCGATTGCCTGGGAAGAATTGAACGACAAGATCGGGCCGGCCTCCTTCACGGTCAAGAACGCCGCAGCGCGGCTGGGCAATTCCAGTGCCGATCCCTGGGCCGATTTTTTCAAGGCCGCTTCGCCGCTGAAAGCCTGACGCTAGACCAGGAATGGGATGAGTGCCGTCGTAGTGGCCTTGTAGTCGGCATATTCTGGATCAAAGGTCTCGCTCATCCAACGCTCCTCAATGCCCACACGTCGCAGAACCGCGTAAAGCATGAAGGCAAACGCAAGCAACGCGGCGATATCGCCTCGCGCAAGCACCGCACCGAGGATCGCCAGTATCAGGCCGGAATAGATCGGATGGCGGACGAGAGCGTAGGGACCGGTGCGGATCAACGCATGGTCCTGCTTGACCGTGATCACGCCACTCCAGTTACGACCGAGATGATAGCGCGCCCAGATGGCAAAGCCGAGGCCAATGACGGTCATGACGGCGCCGATGCCGTAAAAAGTCAGATTTTGCGGGACAAGCCGGAACGACAAAGGCCCGAGCCAGGATGGCGGCACGACCAGCAGGAAGGCGCAGATCCAGATCGGGACGGTATTCGACAATCGCGACCATGGATCCTCGTGCCGCGCCGCCTTTTTGACGCCGAACGAAGCGATGAACCAGATGGCTGCCCAAATACCCCAGCATACGGGGAAAAATAAACCCAGCAGCCTTGCTTCGGTCATGCATCGCTCCTGTCGAGCTCGGGATAGTGCCGGAAAATGCCATCCTCGTTCAAGGGAATGCGGCGATCCGATTGAAGATAGTGAGCAATATTGGGCCGTTTCGCGACAGCAGCATGCAGAGCGGCGAAATGCGGATAGTGGTCGGCCAGATGCGCGGTGCTGCTCGGAAAGGCATAGCGCAATCCCTCGTAAATCTGAAACAGCGAGAGGTCGACATAGGTCAGACCATCGCCAAAAATGTGAGCAGGCCCATGCCGGTTCTGTTCCAGCACACGCTCGAAGTAGCCGAGATATTTCGGGATACGATTGTCGATGAATTCGGCAGACCGAGCCTTCGCCTCCTCCTTCTGGTCCTCATAATATTTCGAAGTGGCGATCGGGTGGTGCGTGTCGTGGACCTCGGCGACGAGATCGGTGACAGTCAATTGCAGCGCGTTAAGCTCATGCCGCTGCGCTTCATCCCTGGGGGCAAGACCAAGAGTCGGCCCGAGATACATCAGGATGTTCGCCACATGCGAGATGATCAGATCGCCATCCTTCAGAAACGGCGGCGCGAAGGGAACGGCGGGTTCGGACTTGCTGTCCATGATGGCCAACATGGCGCCTGTGCCCTGCCCCTTGCTGGCAGGACCACGGCAAATATCGACATAATCGGCACCCGCCTCTTCCAGAGCCAGCCGTACGAATTCGCCGCGTCCCTGAATACCGTCCCAGTAGTAAAGTTCATAAGGCATTCCGGTCACTCCTTGGCGCATATGGCGATCAGTCGCTCTCTTCATACTGTGGGAGATTATCGGTGATTTCAAACCACTCGGCCTTTGAGCCGACGAAAACATGATGCGTCGGACGTATGCTCGGTGTGTCGACTAGCGTCCCCATGGTGACATGGGCGTAGGTTCCGTTCTTGACGATTGCATACAATAGCGGGCCGCACTTCCCACAGTGCATGTATGTCGAAGCATCGTCCCCATAGGACATGATGCTTTCCAGGCCGTCGGCAATTCTGATTTTTTCAATCTCAATGCCCGCCAGGGGCTTGAATGCCGACCCGGTTGTGCGCCGGCAATTCGAGCAATGACAGTTCACGGCATAGACAAATTCGTCAGCAACTTCATAGGTGACGGCCCGGCATCTGCATTGTCCGGTGAGCATTCTCATCAATCCGCCTCCGCACTATTTGCCGGTTGCCATGACCGAAAGCCATGCCTCAACGCCTCGGTGATACTACGACCCCGATTGAACCGACAATATGCGGCATGGAGCCTGCGCGACAAAGTCGCGGCGGCTAGAGCATTTCCGCTTTTCTTCGAATCGCGAAAACGCTCCATCTTTTTGTTCTTTACGCATTCCGGACGAAAAACCGCTACGCACTTTTCCTGGAAGTGCTCTAGTGATGAGCATCATGCTCGTGGCGCTTGCGAGTCGCGGCGGCCTTCTTTGCCGATGCGGAACGCTCTGCCGCCGGGCGGTTTGCCGAAGCACGACCGCCGATCCTGCCGCCCTTCTCCGATGAATCATGATTTTCCGGGTGACCGCGGCCGGAACCGGACTTGTTACCGCCACCGCTTTCCTTGTTCACCGTCGCCCATGCGCGCCGCTCGGCTTCCTCATGGGAAACTCCGCGGTCTTCATAGCCTTCTTCGATGTGTTCGGCTTTGCGCTTCTGCTTGTCCGTATAAGCGGATTTGTCTCCTCGGGGCATGGTCTTTCTCCTTGTTGTGGATGAAAGACCAACCCACGGTCAGGGAAAAGGTTCCGATATCCGGCTCGGTGCGCTGCGATCGACGGGCACGAACCACGACCGGCGACCACTCCGTGGGGTAGCCCGATGTTTGGCGGACGCAGGAAAGAATACGCCCACAGAACGGTCGATGATCAGGATGAGGATCAAGGCGGCCAGAAGATAGAGGGCCGCAAGAATGAGGAGGGACGTCACCGCGTTTCCTCCGCGCGATGAACGGGAACCTGAGGGCAGCGCGCTGCGACGATCGTCAAGACAGTATTTTCCAGATTATCAGCATGGCTACGACGCATGGCGGGGCTCCCTACCCGCTCTGATAGCACCGATGTGTGACAACTATTTTGTGCCTGAGGCCCAAGTTACAGAAATTGTTGCGGATATTCTGTCGGTTCCAACCCAAAAAGGAGCGGCTCGTTGGTTGTTGTCGAGCCGCTCCCGCTTCCGCCACATCCAAAGGGCAGGACCCGCATCAGACTTTGGCTTTGACCGCCTTCTTGGACGTCCGTTTCACGGCAGGCTTGCCCACGGGCTCATCGACAACTGCCGCGACGGCGACCGTCGGCTTGCGCTTTGCCTTAGATTTGGCGCCGAGCTTCGCTTCCTTGCCAGCGCTTTTCTCAAGCGCGATGCGTTCGCTGCTTGCCTGTTCCCAATGTATGCCGTCACGGCCAGCGGGATAGCCTTCTTCTTCCCAGATGGCATATGCGCGTTTCTTGATCCATTCGTCCCGAGATTCCAACATCTGCTGTTCTCCGTTCGCATTATTGAACATGGTTGATGAACAATGCCCGTTCTTGAAATGCGGGCTTCGTGCCTCCCCCGAGCAGCCAAGACTCCATGGCGGCGAAAATGCCCATGGAACGATTCCTCTAGTCTCGACTCCCGAACCGCAGTGGCGCTTCGCACAAGAAACACGAATACCGTGGGGGACGGTAGCGAAGCAGCCTAAGCACCCTCAATATGAAGACTGCGACAGGGCTGTTCAATTAAAAATATCTAATAAGGCGGCTTTTCGCACCGCTATCAGCCATATAAAGCGGATTGTAAGGCCGCCGATTGCAGCTTTCGCGGGCCGGGATATATTCGCATCATGATCGACCTTCTGGTTGCCCATTGGGGCCAAATTCTTGCCGTCCTGTCCATTGCCATGGGAGCGGCGGCGGCAATTCATGCCGCCATGACGAAGGAGGATGTGCGAGCGGCGATCGGCTGGGTCGGCGTCATCATCCTGTCGCCCATAATCGGTGCCCTGCTCTATGCCGTCGCGGGCATCAACCGTATGCGCCGGGCCTCCCTCAGTTCGCACCGTGATGCGTTCTTTCGCAAGGACGCATCGGGGGAACTTGCCAGTTTCGATGCAGACGACCACCGGGTGCGGCAGCTTTTCGGCGACCATTTCGGCTCGATGAAGACGCTCGGCGACCGCGTGGCCCGCTACACCATGAGCACCGGCAATACCATCGAGATGCTGGCGAGCGGCGATGCGGCCTATGCTGCAATGAAGGCGGCCATCGATGGCGCCGAGCGCAGCATTCTGATGGAGACCTATATATTCGACCGCGACCCGATCGGCCTGCGTATTGCCGACGCACTCATCGCCGCCGTCAAGCGCGGTGTCAGTGTTCGCGTGCTGATCGATTCCGTCGGCGCCCGCTACTCCGTGCCGACCATCATGGGCTATCTCAGCCATGGCGGGGTCGACGCCGATGTGTTCAACGGCAACGTTATCATCGGTCTTCGGTTGCCCTATGCCAATCTGCGCACCCACCGCAAGATCCTGAGCATCGACGGGCGGATCGCCTTTACCGGCGGCATGAACATTCGCGAGGGTTTCACGCGTGAGTTCGCCGGGGATCATTGCGCCCGCGACATGCATTTCTGCGTCACGGGGCCTGCGGTTGCCGATCTCTTCAATACGGCCGCCGAGGATTGGCGCTTCACGACCGGTGAAGTGCTTGATGGAGACGAATGGCGGATTTCAGCGCCCTCCAACGAGCCAGGTGCACCCGTCTTCATGCGGGTCGTGACCTCCGGTCCCGACCGCAGCGTCGAGACCAACCACAAGATGCTCATCGGCGCGTTGTCGGTCGCACACAGGTCGATCCGCATCATGTCACCCTATTTCCTGCCCGATCGGGAACTGATCAGCGCCCTGGTCACGGCGGCCAGACGCGGCGTTGAGGTCGACATTGTCGTCCCGACGGCCAACAATCTCGTACTGGTCGATCGCGCCATGACCGCGCAATTCGACCAGATGCTGAAGAATTACTGCCGCATCTGGCGTGCGGAGGGACCGTTCAACCATTCCAAGCTTCTGGCTGTGGACGGCATCTGGGCCTATGTCGGCTCTTCCAACCTGGATCCTCGCTCCCTGCGGCTGAATTTCGAGGTGGATCTGGAAGTGATCGACCGCGGCTTCGCCGGCACGATCGACGCTCATATCGCGACAATCCTTGAGACGGCACATCCGGTCGATCTCGAAAAACTGCGCGCCCGGCCCTTCATCGTCAGGTTGATCGAGAAGGTCTTCTGGCTCGGCTCACCCTATCTCTGAATGAGTTCACATCGACATTCTGCGGCGGTCGCGGCCTTTTTACATGACAAGGCCCGTCATCGCTTCCTATATTCCCAGGGGAGTGCCCGGCATGGTTTGGTCAAGGAAACGATCGGCGGACAGATGCGGAAGAAGAAGGAAAGTCTCCGTGCGAGCATCCTGGAAAGCCTGAAGAACAGAAACCAGGCGCGCCCGAAGCAGGCCGCCAAGGCCGCCCAAGCGGCCGGCACGCTGATCGCTTCCTACAATGTCCATAAATGCGTCGGCGCCGATCGTCGCTTCGATCCGGATCGGATCAGCCGCGTCATTCATGAGATTGATGCCGATGTCATCGGCCTGCAGGAGGCCGATACGCGCTTTGGCGAACGTACCGGCCTGCTCGATCTGCGCAGGCTCGAACGCGACACCGGGCTCATTCCCGTGCCGATCGCGGGAACCAGCAAGGCGCATGGCTGGCACGGCAATGTCGTCCTGTTCAAACAAGGCACTGTGCGCGATGTGCATCAGATAAAACTGCCCGGACTGGAGCCGCGTGGCGCGCTGATTGCCGAGATAGAACTGGCGCATGGCGGCAGCATCCGGATCATCGCAGCCCATCTCGGCCTGCTGCACCGTTCGCGCGCCCAGCAAACGCGGCTGATCGTCGAACTGATGAATGATGGCGGCGATACGCCTACCATCCTGCTCGGCGACCTCAACGAATGGCGGCTGGGCGACCGTTCCTCGCTCAATACCTTCCAGGCAGCCTTCGGCCCCCTTCCTCCGGCCGTCCCAAGCTTTCCCTCGACACTGCCGCTCCTGGCGCTGGATCGCATCATGGCAAACCGGCGTGGCATGATCTCGGCAGTCGAGGTACACGACTCGCCGCTCGCCCGCGTGGCCTCCGATCATTTGCCCATCAAGGCCATGGTCAGCCTCGAAACGCTCGACGGCGGAGCCAAGATGCATTCGCACACCGCTTGAGCGCAGAGCCTGTCGTTTAATTCGGCATGTCATTCACGGCCTCCGAAGGAAGGCCGTGAATGATCCGTCTGCTTCCGTCAGGCCCGCCCCGGCTTTCAAACCGGGTTGATCGCGGCGTAAACCTCCTCGTAGCGGCCTTCCCGCTCGGCCGACCGCCGTGCACGATCGCGCTCGACCAGCACCTCTCCCCCTGGATGGTTGCCCGCCTCCAGCAGTTGCATGACCTCCGCTACATAAGCGGCAACCGGCATGGCGCGCGGATCGGACGCCTGATGATCGCCGGTCAGTTCGGTCTGCACATAGGGTGGCGAAAGCTCCAGCACCTCGACCGGAATCTTGCGAAGCTGATGCCGCAACGACTGCAGCCAGGAATGTAGGAAGGCCTTGCTGGCGCAATAGGTCGGGAAATCGGCGCGCGGAATAAAGGCGAGGTTTGAACTGGTCGCCATGATGGTCGCACCTTGCCGGCCCTTCAACAGCGGCAGGAGCGCCGCCGTCACCCGCAGCACGCCCATGATATTGGTATCGACGACCGATTGAGCGGCGGAAACATCCCAGCCCTCCGCAGTCATATCCTCCGACCGCGAGATTCCGGCATTCGCAATCAGCATATTCAGCTCGGGGAAAAGCAGCCGAACATCGCTTGCAAGGCGAGGTAGGGAATCGGGGTCATCGAGGTCAAGCGGTAGGCCAACCAGGCCCGGGCGCTCCGCGGCGATCTCCTCAAGCAAGGCCCGCCGCCGCCCCGTGATGATCACGCGATTACCGCGGCCGTGGAAGGCTTCGGCGAGTGCACGGCCAATGCCGCTGGTGCCGCCGGTAATGAGGATCGTATTGCCAGTCATCTGCATAGTTTTTGCTCCATTGTTCAATGTCGGCCGTCAGCCGATGGTTCGCCCGTGGCTCTGACCTCTTTCGGAAGGGTCGAACATCCACGGCCGTCGAGAGCGCATAGCTGTGCCGCTGCCTTTTCATTGCTCCCTGCGGCTGAACCGAAGGGAGCAATGGACAGCAGACCAGATTGCGCTGGCGCCAATGGGGAACGTGTTTTCTCGAACCGCGGGTTCGCAGGCTCTCCCTTCGGCATGGTCGTGCCGAGGAGGATGCTGCCAACCGCATAGCCACCCCGTTCAGATCGGGCGAATTTACTCCGCAGTGCACCCTTTGCGGGTAGCATTGTGGGGGCCGTCAAACGGCTTGCGAATGGGATCGGGAAAAACAATGTCATACCATGAACGCCTCTTGCATCGAGACCTCCCTGCTGGGACCTTCTCGACAAAGGACGCGTTGGATGACGGTAACGCCTACGACAGTGCTACAGGAGCAACTGCAGTTTCGCGTCTAGCGCGACAGGCAGCTTGTTGTCAAGCTGAAGCCGTCGCGGGCAAGATCACGTGAACGCCGCTTGGGGAAGAGCAGCACCGCTGCGCTTTTCGTGTGCCGCGGAGAAGATGGCGACCAGGCAGGCCAAAGCAAGCGCTACGGCACCCAGCACCGGCAAACTGCGATAACCATAGCCACCCTCAAGCAAACCGGCCCCTATGACCGCCGCGATGGCAATGCCGATGTTGAACCCCGATGGGATGAGCGAGGAAGCAAGAGCTGGTGCATCGGCGGTCCACATCAAGATGCGGGCCTGAACCGGGGCGCCAATGGCAAAATTCAGGGCGCCCCAGACGAAGATCGTTGCGGTCATCAGCAAGGGATAGGGGCTGACCAGGTAGAGAATGACAAGTATCGCGGCCTGAATGCCGAGCATGACAATAAGCGCGGGCATCAACTTCCAATCGGACAGTCGTCCCCCGATGAAAACACCCAGCGTTGCTCCGACGCCATTCAGGAGGAGCACCCAGGGAATAATCATGCCATCAAGGCCCGTCACCTCCCGCAGGAGAGGCGTTATATAGGTGAACGGCACCATCTGCCCGATCATCAGCGCGAGCATGATGATGAGCGAGGTCCAAACCTGTTGACGGCCAAGTACACGGACTTCGCGCCCCAGATGGCCGGCTTGCTGGGGCTCGGCTTTCGTCTGCGGGATCAGAGCCCATATTGCGATCAATGCGAGGACGCCGACCAAGGTCATCGCCCAGAATGTCGTCCGCCACCCCCAAAGCCCGCCAATCGCCGCGCCAGCGGGCACGCCGATAATGTTGGAGACCGTCAAACCCGCGAGGATCACGGACACCGCGCGGCCTCGAAACGCAGGCGGGACGAGGCCGACCGCCACCACCATCGCAATACCGAAATAGGCGCCATGGGCGATGGCGGTCGCAACCCGGAAAGCGAGCATGGCGACGAAACTGGGCGCGAGCGCGCAGGCGATTTGCCCAAAGCAAAAGGCGATCGTAAGGGCTATCAGAATCGTGCGACGCGATACATGTCGTGTCGCCATGGTCAGGAATGGTCCGCCGACGGCAATACCCAGCGCATAGCCGGACACCAGATAGCCGGCGAAAGGAATGGAGACGCCTAGCCCCTGCGCCACGTCCGGAAGAATGCCCGCGATGACGAATTCGGTTGTGCCGAACGCAAACGCTGCCAGAAACAAAGCGAAGAGGGGCAAGGACAAGGGCGGCTCCCATATAAGGACATAAGAGTTTCTTTATATCTCAACCAAAAGTACATCAAGTACGCGAGAGCGGAAAGCAAGCACCAGGGAATGATTGTGCGGGAACGAATGCGGGATCATTTTCTTGTCGCTCAGCTCCAGAACTCCTTCAAACGCGGCTTGCTGGCCGCCTCCGCTATGGCTAGAGGAAAGGCCATATTATAACCTGGCCATCGACCAGACTGATCCGGGAGACAACCATGCTGAAAACTCTGCTGCTCACAGGCGCTGCCGGCGGCGTCGGCCAGGCGCTGCGTCCGCTTCTGTCTCAAATCGCCGAGAGCGTCGTTCTCTCCGATCTCACGCCGATACATGATCTGCGGCCCAACGAGCGCTTCGTTGCCTGCGATCTCGCCGATCGCAGCGGTGTCGATGCGCTGGTTTCCGGCGTCGACGGCATCATCCATCTCGGCGGTATTTCGGTGGAAAAGCCCTTCGACCTGATCATGCAAGGCAATATTCTCGGCCTGTACAATCTCTATGAAGCAGCCCGGGCAGCAGGCAAGCCGCGCATCGTCTTTGCAAGCTCGAACCACGCGATCGGCTTTTATCGCCGCGACGAGCGGATCGACAACAAGGTGCCGACCCGGCCGGATTCTCTCTACGGTGTCTCCAAGGTATTCGGCGAAGCGGTCGCGAGCCTCTACTTCGACAAGTTCGGTCAGGAAACCCTGACCGTACGCATCGGCTCCTGCTTTCCCGAGCCCCGCAATCCGCGCATGCTGGCCACCTGGTTCAGCGCAAGGGATTTTCTGTCACTCTGCGGCTGCGCCTTCGACGCGCCCCGGCTCGGACATACGATCGTCTACGGTGCATCTGACAATGACGAGCAATGGTGGGACAATAGCCAAGCGGCCTTTCTGGGCTGGCGTCCGCGCGACAGTTCGGCCCCATGGCGCGCCGAAGTTCTCGCAAGAACACCGCAGGAAGACCCCAACGATCCGGCCGTCATCTATCAGGGCGGTGGTTTTGTCTCAGCTGCTCATCCCGAGGATTGACCGAAGCCGACCAATCTGTGGCGAACGGCAGGCCGTCAGCCACCGTTGCGGAACAGCTTCCACTTGGTCGGCCGGAAAGCGATGCGGTTACGGTCAAGCGCATCGGCCTTGTTCGGCGGCAGCTCGATTTCGATATGGTCGTGGTTTTCGCCAATATTGATTTCGAGATGCCGCGTGCCGGCAACACGCCGGCTTGAAAAGAGCAGGCCAGCAATCGCACCGCCATCGCCTTCATGCAGCTCAATATCGTGCGGCCGGAAATAGAGATAGGCCTCGCCATCCGGCTCATGCGGCGTGCTCAATCCAAGCGGCCGGTCCTCGAACCATATTTCCCCGCTCGCGATGCGCACCTTGACGCGATTGGACTGGCCGATGAAGCCATACACGAAGGGGGAATTCGGCGTATCGTAGATCTCGTCCGGGGTGCCGACCTGTTCGATCGCGCCCTTGTTCAGAACCACGACCCTGTCGGCTAGTTCCAGCGCCTCTTCCTGGTCATGCGTCACGAAAACCGTCGTATGACCGGTGCGATCGTGAATTTCCCGCAGCCACTTGCGCAGATCCTTGCGCACCTGCGCGTCAAGCGCACCGAAAGGCTCATCCAGAAGCAGCACATTCGGCTCGACCGCCATGGCACGGGCCAGCGCCACGCGCTGCCGCTGGCCGCCTGAAAGCTGCGCCGGATAACGCTTCTCCAGTCCGTTTAGCTGCACCAGCTCCAGCAGTTCCGTGGCGCGCCGATGAATTTCCGCGCGCGGCGGACGACGCGATGCGGAGCGGACCTTGAGACCGAAGGAGATATTTTCCAGCACGGTCATATGCCGAAACAGGGCGTAGTGCTGGAACACGAAACCGATATTGCGCTGCTGCACGGTCTTTCGCGAAGCATCCTCCTCACCGAAGAAGATCTGGCCTTCCGTCGGCGTTTCCAGTCCGGCGATCAGACGCAGAAGCGTCGTCTTGCCGGAGCCTGAAGGGCCAAGAAGCGCGATCAGCTCGCTTGAACGAATATCCAGGGAGACGTCATGCAATGCGGGAAAGCGACCGAATTCCTTGCGCAGGTTTTGAACGCGAACTTCCATCAAAAATTCCTTCAGTGACGCCGGCTGGCTGCGATCTCTTCGCTATAGCGCATTTCCAGCAACGTCTTCAGTATAAGTGTGACAAGGGCAAGCAGGGCCAGCAATGTGGCAACGGCAAAAGCCCCCGAGAAATTATAGTCGTTATAAAGGATCTCGACCTGCAGCGGCATCGTATTCGTTTCGCCGCGGATATGACCGGAGACGACCGAAACCGCGCCGAACTCGCCCATGGCGCGGGCGTTGCAGAGCAATACGCCGTAAAGCAAACCCCATTTGATGTTCGGCAGCGTGACATACCAGAAGGTCTGCCAGCCATTAGCCCCGAGCGAGAGCGCCGCCTCCTCGTCCGCATTCCCTTGTTCCTGCATCAGCGGGATCAATTCACGGGCTACGAAGGGGAAGGTGACGAACATCGTCGCCAGGACGAGTGCCGGAACCGCAAACAGGACCTGTATGCCGTGGCTCTGCAGCCAGGGTCCGAGCGTGCTGCTGGAGCTGAACAGCAACACGAACACCAGACCGGATATAACAGGCGATACGGAGAACGGCAGGTCGATCAGGGTCGTCAGGAACGCCTTTCCCTTGAACTCGAACTTGGCGATCGCCCAGGCTGCGGCGACGCCGCAGACAAGGTTCAGCGGCACGCTGATGCCGGCCACGATCAACGTCAGCCGGATGGCGGCGAAGGTCTCCTCGTCGACCAGCGCATCGAAGAAGGCCTCGATACCTTTGCGGAAGGCTTCGACGAAGACGGCAGCCAAGGGCAGCAGCACCATCAGCGTCAGAAAGGTAAGGGAAATCAGCACGAAAACGATGCGTGCCGCACGGCTTTCGGTGATGACCGGATGCTCCACAGCGGAGGCGGCTGATAGATCATGTGCCATAGCCGTACCTCCTTCTGCTCCAGGACTGGATGAGATTGATGATCAAAAGCATGGTGAAGGAAATGAACAGCATCACCGTGGCGATCGCCGTTGCCGCCGCGTAGTTATATTCCTCGAGGCGGATGACGATGAGCAAGGGTGCGATTTCCGAGACATAAGGCTTGTTGCCGGCGATGAAGATCACCGAGCCGTATTCGCCGGCAGCACGCGCAAAGGCCAGTGCGAAACCGGTGAGCGCAGCTGGCGCCAACCCCGGCAACAACACTCGCGTGATCGTCTGGAACCGGGTCGCCCCCAGGGTTGCGGCCGCCTCTTCGACTTCACGGTCGATCTCCTCCATGACCGGCTGCGCCGTGCGCACCACGAAAGGCAGACCGACGAAAATCAGTGCGATGACGATGCCGACCGGCGTGAAGGCGATCTTGATGCCGAGCGGCGCCAGAAACTGCCCGATCCATCCGTTCGGCGAATAGAGCGTCGTCAGCGCGATGCCGGCCACCGCCGTCGGCAATGCGAACGGCAGATCGACCATGGCGTCGATGATGCGCTTGCCGGGAAAGCGGTAGCGCACCAGCACCCAGGCCATGATAAGGCCGAGGACGGCATTGACGAGTGCCGCGATGAAGGCGCCGCCAAAACTCATGCGCAGCGCGTAAAGCGTACGCAGATCAAGAGCCAAGGCCCAGAATTTATCCCAGCCGAGAGAGCTGCTCTTCCATAGAAGCCCAGACAGCGGAATGAGGACGATGAAGATGAGCCAAGCCAAGGTAACGCCGAGCGCCAATCCGAAGCCCGGAATGACACTCGGCTGCCGAAACCGCCACCGTTTGCGGGTTATGGACTGCATTCAGAGTTATTTTCCCGGCTTGTAGACCTGATCGAAGACGCCACCATCATCGAAGAACTTCGGTTGAGCTTTAGCCCATCCGCCGAAATCGTCAATCGTTGCGAGCTTCAGGTTCGGGAAGCGGGCGATATCCTTGGGATCGGCTGCCGCCGGCTTGATCGGCCGGTAATAATGCTTGGCGGCGATCTTCTGACCTTCGTCAGAGTACAGATAGTTCAGATAGGCTTCCGCGATCTTGCGCGTTCCCTTGGTGTCGACATTGCCATCGACGATAGCGACCGGCGGATCGGCACGAATCGAGAAGGACGGGGTCACGACCTCGAATTTATCCGGGCCGAGTTCGTCAAGCGACAGATAGGCTTCGTTTTCCCAGGCAAGCAGAACATCGCCGAGGCCGCGCTGTACGAAGGTCGTCGTTGCGCCGCGCGCACCGGTATCAAGAACCGGGACGTGCTTCAGAAGCTGCGTGAGATAATCCTGCGCCTTCGCATCGTCGCCGCCATTCGCCTGCTTGGCCCAGGCCCAGGCCGCCAGAATGTTCCAGCGCGCGCCGCCCGATGTCTTCGGGTTCGGGGTGATGACTTCTACGCCGTCCTTGACCAGGTCAGACCAGTCCTTGATGCCCTTCGGATTACCCTTGCGCACCAGGAAGACGATGGTCGAGGTATAGGGAACGGAATTGTTCGGGAATTTGGTTTTCCAGTCGGCCGGGATCTTGTGCGTCGCCTTGGCGATCGCATCGATATCGCCTTCCAAGGCCAGGGTGACGACATCGGCATCGAGACCATCGATAACCGAGCGTGCCTGCGCGCCGGAGCCACCATGCGATGCCTTAATATTGATGGTCTCGCCAGTATCCTTCTTCCACTTCGCCGCGAATACGGTGTTGAAATCCTTGTACAACTCACGCGTCGGATCGTAGGAAACATTCAGAAGCGTCTTGTCGGCCGCCCATGTCGGCGCAACTGCCGCAACGGAAAAACTGCCGATCAGAACTGCGGTGGCGAGAAGCCGGGAAAGCCTTATCGTCTGCATGGAAAACCCCCTTCGTTAGTTCCTAAACCCTATCAACTTGGTCGTATAAAGTAACGAAGACCGTTCCCGTTTTAAGGAACTCCGGAGAACAGCATCCCATAGAATCCAGAAAAGTGAAATCACATTCCCGCTTGGCCGCGAAAGCTCACAATCAGCGGTATCAAACGATGGAGTCGGACATAAAGATGGAGTAGAGTTCGTCTGCCGTTTTTGCCTTCAGCATGGCCGTCAGCACGCCTTCCGTCCGCAGCCGCCTGGCGATTGCGGCAAGCACGTTCAGGTAGTCACTGCGACCACGCTCGCCGAAAAGCAGCACAAAGGCCCATCTGGTCGGGGCATCGTCGATGGCTTCGAAATCCACGGGATGCGCGAAGCGAACCAGCAGGCCACGCGGCCTGGTCATGCCGGCGATCGCCGCATGCGGAACCGCGACACCATTGCCGATACCGGTCGTTCCCAGCTTCTCCCGTGTCTCAAGCGCCCTCAGGACGATTCCCTCATCCAGGCCAAAACAGCTGGCCGCCTTCGATGACAGCATCTGCAGCGCCCGCCATTTGGTCGGGGCTGACACCCCTATGAAGACGTGCTCGGGCAGGATGATACTAGAGAGGGCCATGGTCGCTCTTGAGGATCGGACAATCGATAAAGCGGGTATTCATTGCGACTACGATGAGGATCCGGGCGCCTCATCGCAGGGGCGGACAGCGTCTATTCCGGCTCGCGAAGGCGGTAACCCACGCCTGTCTCGGTCGTGATGTAATGAGGTTGGTCGGGGATCTGCTCGATCTTCTGCCGGAGCTGGCGGACATAGACGCGCAGATATTGCACGTCCGCGGCCGGCCCCCAGATCTGCTTCAACAGGAACTGATGGGTCAGCACCTTGCCGGCGTGCTGGGCAAGCACCCGCAGAATATCGTACTCCTTCGGCGAAAGCTTGATCTCCTTGCCCTCGACCTTGACGATGCGCTTGACGAGATCGATCGAGAGGGCGCCGGTCTGGAAGATCGCCTTTTCGCCCTGCTGCTGCAGCCGGTGGCGCAGAGCGACACGAATACGCGCCGCAAGCTCGTTGACGCCGAAAGGCTTGGTGACATAGTCGTCCGCCCCACTTTCCAGCGCCTTGACGATGCCGGCCTCATCCGTGCGGCTCGACAGGATGACCACAGGTATCTGCACGCCATCCTCGCGCCATTCCAGCAGCAGATCCTGGCCGGATTTGTCGGGCAGTCCGAGATCGAGCACGATCAGGTCGGGCCGATCCTCCTCGACGGAGGCTTTCGCGGCGGCGGCATTCTGCGCCTCGTTGACGGCGTAACCTTGGGCACCGAGGCCGACGCGCAGCAACTTGCGGATCGGCGGCTCGTCATCGACGACGAGAATCTTGACGGCAGTCGTGTTCATTTCAATTCATCCAGCTTTGGGACATCCGTTGGTCTTGGCAGGCGGATGGTGAAGACCGCCCCTTGGCGATCGGTTCTGTTGCCGGCGGCAATCGTGCCGCCCATGGCTTCGATGAAACCGCGGCAGATGGAAAGGCCGAGGCCGGTGCCCGCCCTCACCTGATCGCCCTTGCGCACGCGGTAGAAAGTGTCGAAGACGCGCTCGAGATCGGCGGGCGGAATGCCCGGCCCCTCGTCCATCACTCTGAAAACGATATTGTCGATATCCGCCCATGCTTCCAGCCGGATGGCTGAGGCCTCGGGCGCATATTTCGCGGCATTATCGAGCAGATTGAACAGCACCTGCTCGAACAGCACCGGATCGACCCGCACCATCGGCAGGTCGACAGGTATCTGCACCTCCAAACGATGGTGGCTCAGAATTTTCTGCGCGCGCCGCAAGGCGCTGCCAACGATATCGCCGCCATAATGCAGGGCGTAATTCGGTTCCATCGCGCCTGATTCAATCTTCGTCATGTCGAGCAGATTGACGATGAAACGGTTGAGGCGTTCGGATTCGTCGATGACGGTCGACAGAAGATCCACGCGATCTTCATGCGGCAGTGTTTCCAGATAATCGCGCAACGTCCCGGCGGCCCCCATGATGGCGGCAAGCGGCGTCTTCAAGTCGTGCGAAATCGAGGTCAGCAGCGCCGAGCGCAGCCGGTCGGCCTCAACGGCCAGTTTGGCGCGATCGACATCCGCCACCAGTTGCACGCGCTCGATGGCAAGCGCGGCCTGATCGGCGAGCGCATCGAGCAACCGCTGCTGCTCGGGCGTCAGGAGCGGCCCGTCGCGACGGTCGCTATCGAGACCGATGACGCCGACGGCGGTGCGGCCCGTGCGCAGCGGAACATAGAGACGCTTGGCGCCCGGCAGAGTATCGGCGCCCCTCCCCGCTGCATGATTATGCTCCCACGCCCAGCGAGCCGCGGCGATATCGGCGTCATCGAGCGTATCATCAGGCGGATAGCCGGCCTTGACCGCAATCGTGCCACCTTCCGGCAGCAGCAGCACCACCCGCAGCTTCAGCATCGAGGCCAGTTGAAAGGCAGTCGCCCACAAAACGTCGTCGAGCGTGCCGGTGCCGGCAAGTTTCTTGGAAAACAGATAGAGATCTTCCGTCGTTCTTGCCCGCTGGCGCGCAGCCGCTGCCTGCCGCTGCACGGTTGCCGTCAGATTGCTGGCGATAATGGCCACGCCCAGAAAGAAGAAAAAGGCAAGCACGCTTTCCGGGTCGCTGATCGTCAGCGTGTAGCGCGGCGTCAGGAAGAAGAAGTTGAAGGCGAGTGCACCGAGAATGCAAGAATAGAGTGCCGGTCGCAGTCCTTGCGTCACAGCCGTTGCCAGCACCGCCATCAGGAAGACGAGCGCCAGATTGCGCACATCCAGCACCTGATCGAGGATGACGCAGAAACCGAGCGCAACGGCGACATAGAGCGTTGCCAGGACATAGCCGCGCAACTGGAAGGGCGAAGGCGAAGGGGCTGCCTTCACGCCGCGGCTGGCCGCCGGAGCCTCCGCATCGCTGCCGGAAATGACATGGACGCTGATCTCGCCGGCCTTGCGAATAAGATCGTAGGAAACGGACCTACGCGACCAATCCCGCCAGGACCCGATTTTCGGCGAGCCGATGACGATATGGGTGACATTGTTGCTGGCGGAATGGCGGATCAGTTCCTCCGCCACCTCGCGGCCCGGAATGGTGATGGCTTCGCCACCGAGCTGTTCGGCAAGTCGCAAGGTCGCGGCTATGGTGTCGCGTTGCGGCTCCGTCAGGCTGATCGAACGGTTGGTTTCGACATAGACAGCCGCCCAGGGCGCCCGCAGGCGCGAAGCCATCCGTGCGGCATAGCGCACCAGCGACGCCGAACGCGGATGATGATCGATGGACACCAGCACACGCTCGCCCGCAGCCCAGGGGCCGGAGATCGCATGCGCCTGCATATGGGTGAGCAACTGATCGTCGACGCGCTGCGCCGTGCGCCTCAGCGCAAGCTCGCGCAGCGCCGTCAGATTGCCGGGTGTGAAATAGTTGGTCAGCGCCCGTTCGGCCGTTTTCGACACATAGACCTTGCCGTCATGCAGCCGCTTGATCAGATCATCCGGAGTGAGGTCGATGATCTCGACATCGTCGGCCAGATCGATGATCGAATCCGGCACGGTCTCCCGTACGCGGACACGCGTGATCTGGGAAACGACATCGTTCAGGCTTTCGACATGCTGGATGTTCAACGTCGTATAGACGTCAATGCCGCGCTCCAGCAGTTCCTTGACGTCGAGGTAGCGCTTCGGATGACGGCTGCCCTGCGCGTTGGTGTGTGCTAGCTCATCGACCAGCACAAGCTGGGGCCGGCGCTTGAGAATGGCGTCGAGATCCATCTCTTCGAGCGATCGTCCCTTATAGTCGACATCGACACGCGGGATGATTTCGAAGCCCTCGATCAGAGCCTGCGTCTCGCGCCGCCCATGGGTTTCGACCACACCGACGACAACGTCCACTCCATCGGCGATCTTCGCCTTGCCGGAAATCAGCATCTCATAGGTCTTGCCGACGCCGGGCGCCGCACCCAGAAAGATTTTCAGCCGCCCGCGTGCCTCGGCCTTCGCTTTTTCCAGAAGCGCGTCGGGTGAAGGCCTGCTCATCATGTCGCGGCTGTCATCTGCCATCAGTGGGTTCGTCTTCCGTTACAAGGTTGAGACGACCATCGCCGTCTCAACCTTCTCAACCTATTGATTCATAGAGGCATCGAGCGCTTGGTTCAATGCCAGTACGTTGACGACAGGCTCGCCGAAAATACCGAGCTCCCGGGATTCGACAGCCGCGTCGACGATCGACTTGAGCTTGGCTTCATCCATGTTGCGCGCCTTGGCCACGCGCGGGATCTGGAAGTATGCATCCTCAGGCGAAATATGCGGATCGAGACCGCTGCCCGAGGTCGTGACCAGGTCGATTGGAACCGGCATGTTCGGGTTCTGAGCCTGCAATGTCGCGGTGTCACCCTTGATGCGGGTCATCAGCGCCGAGCTGGTCGGACCGAGATTGGAGCCACCGGAATTGGCTGCATTGTAGGGCGAGGAAACCGATTTGGTTGGGTCATTCGGGTCCGCTCCTGTCGTTGCCGACAGACGGCCGTGGAAATAGCGGTCCGTGGTGAAGCTCTGGCCGATCAGGCTGGAGCCGATGACCTTCCCATCCTTCTCCACCAGGCTGCCATTGGCCTGATGGGGGAAGAGAGCCTGGGCAACACCTGTCATGGCGAGCGGATAGGCAAGGCCAGTCAGAACGGTCGTGGCGACGATCATGACGATGGCGGGTCTGATTTGTTTCAGCATGGGAAATCTCCTTAGACCAGGCCAATGGCGGTAATCGCCATATCGATGGCCTTGATGCCGATGAAGGGTACGATGATGCCGCCAAGGCCGTAGATCAGCAGGTTACGGCTGAGCAGCGCGCCGGCACCGATCGGGCGATAACGAACGCCCTTCAGCGACAGCGGGATCAAAGCAACAATGATCAGGGCGTTGAAGATGATCGCGGAAAGGATGGCGCTCTGCGGCGTGGCGAGCCCCATGATGTTCAGCGTCTTCAGCTGTGGATAGAAGGCAATGAACATTGCCGGGATGATGGCGAAATACTTCGCGATATCATTGGCGATCGAGAAGGTGGTAAGCGCGCCGCGGGTCATCAGCAACTGCTTGCCGATTTCGACGATCTCGATCAGCTTCGTCGGGTCGCTGTCGAGGTCGACCATGTTGCCGGCCTCGCGGGCGGCCACGGTGCCGGTGTTCATGGCGACGCCGACGTCGGCCTGGGCTAGCGCCGGGGCGTCGTTGGTGCCGTCACCGCACATGGCGACGAGCTTGCCCTTGGCCTGCTCTTCGCGCATCAGCGCCAGCTTCATTTCCGGAGTTGCCTGGGCGAGGAAATCGTCCACCCCGGCTTCGGCGGCGATAGCAGCAGCCGTGAGCGGATTGTCACCCGTGATCATTACCGTGCGGATACCCATGCGGCGCAATTCGGCAAAGCGTTCGCGGATGCCACCCTTGATGATGTCCTTGAGGTGGATGACACCGAGCAGGCGGCCGTCTCGGGCAACAGCAAGCGGCGTGCCGCCGGCCTTGGCGATCTCGTCGGCAATCCCCTGCAGTTCGCGAAGCGTCTCGCTGGTGGTACGCGAGATGACAGCGGTGCCATCGCTGCCGCTATTGGCAGCACCGTCCACATAGGCAAGAACCGCATCGACAGCGCCCTTACGGATCGACGAGCCCTCGAGATCGACACCGCTCATGCGGGTCTGGGCAGTGAAGGGCACGAAGGTGGCCTTGAGGCTCGTCATGTCGCGACCACGGATGGCATACTTCTCCTTGGCAAGCACGACGATGGAGCGCCCTTCCGGCGTTTCGTCGGCAAGCGAGGCGAGCTGGGCAGCATCGGCCAGATCCTGCTCGCTGACACCCCGAACCGGGCGGAAGGCGGTAGCCTGACGGTTGCCGAGGGTGATCGTGCCGGTTTTATCGAGCAATAGCGTGTCGACGTCGCCGGCTGCCTCGACGGCACGGCCCGACATGGCAAGCACATTGAAGCGCACCAGACGGTCCATGCCGGCGATACCGATCGCCGAGAGAAGCGCACCGATTGTCGTCGGGATCAGCGTCACGAACAGGGCGACGAGCACGACGGTCTGGATCGAGCCGCCGGCATAGGCCGCAAAGCTCGGGATCGTCACCGTGGCAAGCACGAAGATCAGCGTCATGCCGGCAAGCAGGATGTTGAGCGCGATCTCGTTCGGCGTCTTCTGACGTTCTGCACCCTCGACCAGTGCGATCATGCGGTCGATGAAGGTGGAGCCGGCTGCTGCCGTGATGCGCACGCGGATTTCATCCGACAGAACCTGTGTGCCGCCCGTCACGGCCGAACGGTCGCCACCGGATTCACGGATCACCGGTGCCGATTCACCCGTGATCGCTGCTTCGTTGACCGAGGCAACGCCTTCGATGACTTCGCCGTCCGACGGGATGATGTCGCCAGCTTCGACCAGCACGACGTCACCGACCTTGAGGCTGGTGCCCGGCACCATCTTGTAGTCGGCGCGGCTGGTGCCGCTCAGAAGCTTTGCCTGGGTCTCGGTGCGCGATTTGCGCAGCGAATCCGCCTGCGCCTTGCCACGGCCTTCGGCGACAGCTTCCGCGAAGTTGGCAAACAGCACCGTGAACCACAGCCAGATATTGATCTGCAGGGAGAAGGCGAGATTGCCGCCGCCGGCGATCAGGTCGCGCAGAAACAGGACGGTCGTCAGTGCCGAAACGACGGCGACCACGAACATGACGGGGTTCTTGGCAAGCGTGCGCGGGTTCAGCTTTTTGAAAGCAGCGCCGACCGCCGGAACGAGGATGCGAGAATCCAGAATACTCGCTGATTTTAACTGGCTCATAAGAGGCTCCAGCGTGAAGAGGAAAACGTCAGATCGGAACGCACCGATCAGCCGATTAGAAATCCGAAGATGACAAGGCCGAGAAACAGGGTGACCATCGCCAACAGAATGGCGTCGGAAGCACAGGTCGTTCCCGCCGGGCCACGCCCCCTGTCGAAGGGGCGTGGGTCGATGACTTTTCTAAGCTTGCTCAAAAGCGGCTGGCTCATGGCCTTAACCCCTTAAAAGGTCTGGCCGGCGATCATTGCCAGGTGGTCGACGATCGGTCCGAGCGCGAGCGCCGGGAAGAAGGTCAAGCCGCCGACGATCAGGATCGTACCGACAAGCAGGCCGACGAAGAGCGGACCATCGGTCGGGAAGGTGCCGGCCGAAGCGGGAACGGTCTTCTTGGTGATCAGCGAACCGGCAATAGCAAGAGCGGGAACGATGACCAGGAAGCGGCCGATCAGCATGACCATGCCGAGGGTGATGTTGTACCAGGGCGTATTGCCGGACAGGCCGCCGAAGGCCGAGCCGTTGTTTGCCGCAGCCGAGCTGTAGGCGTAGAGGATTTCCGAGAAGCCATGCGGACCGGAATTGCCGACCGAGGCGACTGCCGACGGCAGCACGACGGAGATCGCCGTGAAGATCAGCATGCCGAAGGGCAGGCAAAGCACGGCAAGCATTGCCATCTTCACTTCTTTGGCCTCGATCTTCTTGCCGAGATATTCCGGCGTGCGTCCAACCATCAGGCCGGCAACGAAGATGGCGATGATGACGAACATCAGGATGCCGTAGAAACCGGCGCCGACGCCGCCGACGATGACTTCGCCAAGCTGCAGGTTGATGAGCGGGATCAAGCCGCCAATCGCGGTGAAGCTGTCGAGCATGCCGTTGACCGCGCCGCAGGATGCAGCCGTGGTGATGACGGCAAACAGTGAGGAGGCGGCGATGCCGAAGCGGACTTCCTTGCCTTCCATGTTGCCGCCCTGCACGCCAAGTGCATGGATCAGCGGATTGCCGGCAGCCTCGGCCCAATAGGTGACGATCACGCCCGCAATGAACAGAGTGCCCATGGCGGCGAGGATGGCCCAGCCCTGACGCTGGCTGCCGACCATACGGCCGAAGACGTTGGTAAGCGCAGCGCCGATGGCGAAGATCGCCAGCATCTGAATGAGGTTGGAGATCGCGTCCGGGTTTTCGAACGGATGTGCGGAGTTGGCGTTGAAGAAGCCACCGCCATTGGTGCCGAGCATCTTGATGGCAAGCTGCGAGGCAACAGGGCCGACAGCGATGGTCTGCTGTGCGCCTTCAAGCGTCGTCGCGTTGACATAGGGCCCGAGCGTCTGCGGCACGCCGAGATAGACGAAGGCAATCGTCAGGACGATGCAGATCGGCAGCAGCACGTAGAGCGTCGCTCTGGTCATATCGACCCAGAAATTGCCGATCGCCTTGCCCGAGGCGCGCGCAAAGGCGCGGATCAGGGCAATGGCGATGGCAATGCCTGTTGCCGCAGATACGAAATTCTGCACCGTCAGGCCGGCCATCTGCACGAGATAGGACATCGTGCTTTCACCGCCATAGTTCTGCCAGTTGGTATTGGTGACGAAACTGGTGGCCGTGTTGAAGGACAATTCCGGCCCAACCGCCGTCATGCCTGCCGGATTATACGGCAAGCCGGCCTGCAGTCGCTGCAGCGCGTAAAGCACGAGGAAGCCGGCGAGGCTGAACAGAAGCAAGGAGATCGAATAGGTCGTCCAATGCTGCTCTTCGCGCTCGTCCGTGCCGGCGAGACGATAAAGTCCCCGCTCCACCGGGCCGAAGACATAAGAGAGAGGTGTGCGCTCGCCGGTAAAGACACGCGTCATATAACCGCCGAGCGGTTTGACGAGTAGGAGAAGGATCCCGATATAAATGAGGATCTGAAGCCATCCGTTGAGGGTCATGGAAGTAACTTTCCCTATCCAGCGCTGTTAGAAGCGCTCGGGGCGAATGAGAGCGTAGATCAGATAAGCGGTGAGAAATAGCGTCACGCCGCCACCGAGGATGTAATCGAGAAGCATTGCCGTCTCTCCGACTAAAGGCTGTCGCAGGCCTTGGTGTAAGCGACACAAATGAGAAAGAATAAAACGCCGATCCCGATAAGAATGATGTCCATCATCGATCGCATTCCTTGCTTGTTATTGTTGACTGCAGAAGCGATGGGAGCGCTCCGGATGAGAAGCACCTCTTTTCATTCTGCCGAGGGAGAAGACCCACTTTGCGTGTATCTTCGCCATACTATATGCAGCCGAACCGCATTAACGTTCGAGACGGCGGGATGAAGGAAGATATAAAAATCTTATAAATGCCGATGCTGCTGACGGCGGCTCGTATGCATGCCAACACGCTGATCCGACGCCCGTCAGCGTTGCCAAATTCACCCGAAGAATCAGGCATGCTCCGCAAGTGCGCAGGCGCTATTTCATTGAATTTCCTTGGTCATCTTCCCAAAACGCCACGGTCGAGCAAGTGATGTCGACCACCCTCAATGATTGCACGATACCATATGCGTCAATGCTAACATAGCTGGAATCAATGTGATGACATATAAGGCCGTATGTATCGCGCTTGATGCCGCATCCTGCCGATGATCTAGTCCGAGACGAGATGGGTTGCGCCTCTCATAGACATTCGACCGCCAAACAAAAGAAATGCGAGCCAGTGACGACCAGCATCAGACATATCGCCAAACTCGCAGGAACATCGGTGTCTTCGGTCTCGCGCGTCCTCAACAATAGTGGTTATGCCTCCCCCGAACTCCGCGAGCGCGTCGAGGCGGCCATCCGCGCGCTGAATTACACACCCAGCAAGGATGCCCGCATGCTGCGCGGCGCGCCGAGCCGGATGATCGGGCTCATGCTGCCGTCGATCGACGTACCGTTTTTCGGCATACTGGCTCATACCATCGAGCAGGAACTGTTCCAGCGCGGCTATCAGACGCTGATCTGCAGCACTGCGGAAAACATGGAACACGAGGCGCGCTACATTTCCATGCTGCTGTCCCAGCGCGTCGATGGCGTTATCGTCGCTAGCGCCTTTGGCAGCATCGAGCACTTCGCGGTCTTTCGCGATGCCGATATTCCGATCGTCGCCATCGATCGTGAACTGAACGGCATCGCCGACGATGCCATCATGGCCGATCACGAGGAGGGTGGACGGCTGATGGCGCGCCATCTGCTTGGCCTTGGCCATCGTTCGATTGCCATCGTCGGCGCACCGTCACATAGTCAGCCCGTCCAGCTTCGCCTCCGAGGCATTACGGCCGAAATGGCCGAGAGCGGGATCTCGCCCGCAGCCGTTGGCATGGCGGACGAACATAGCTTTTCGGCGGCCTATGGGCTCGCGACCGAGGTTCTTGCCTCCAAACCTGATATCACCGCCATCATCGGCACATCGGATATTTCGGCCATCGCCGTCATTCATGCGGTCCAGGATCGCGGCTTCTCCGTGCCGCGCGACTATTCGGTGATCGGCTTCGATGACCTGCCCGAGACCGCCTATGTATTTCCCCGGCTGACGACCGTGGCGCAGCCGATCCGCGAAGTCGGCCAGCAAGCTACCCGGCGGTTGGAAGCCTTGATCAGGGATCACCAGATGGGGCATAAGCCGGCGCCCGGCGCCATCGTCAGGGTACCTGTCGCCTTGATCGAGCGTGATTCAACCGGACCTGTCCGCAGCTGATGCGGGCAAGCTCAGGGCCGTACTATGACCTTGATTTCACCGGGTAGCGGCGCGCTGCCGACCACTTCGGCAACATCTTCGAGAGCGATGGTCTTCGTTACCAGCGAATCCAGCTCCAACGCCCCGCTCGCCACCATTGCCGCAGCGCGCGCATGCGTGAACGGGTTGAGATAGGCGGGCCTGATTTCGACTTCGTTGACAAGCAGATCGAAAGGCAGAACGGGCACTTCAAGCCCCGCTGGCGTCACGCCGAACAGGACGAACGTGCCACCCCGCCGCAGCATCTTCACGCCCGTCTGCAACGTCTCGGGGACCCCGGCACACTCGATGACGATATCGGCACCACCTTGGGTCACCTCTCGCGTCAAAGCCACCGTGTCGGAACCCGTCGGATCAAACGCATGTGTGGCGCCCAGGCGCAACGCGGCTTCGCGCCGCGACAGCTGCCGCGTGATCAGGATCACCTGCCCGGCACCGGCCTGACGCGCCAATTGAACCATCAGCAGCCCGATGACGCCGCCGCCGAGGATAGCGACACTATCTCCCGGGCTGATCCCAGCCTTGTCCATGGCATGAATGCAGCAGGCCAAAGGCTCGCAGAAGGCACCGTGGACGGGATCGAGATCGGAAGGCAGGATGAATGCCTGGCCACACGGCACCGCGACGTACTCGGCAAAGCCACCGTCCCGCGTCACTCCGATAGCATTCAAATTCGCGCAAAGGTTCGGTCGTCCGCGTCGGCAGGCCGGGCAGGTGCCGCAGGCAATATTCGGGTCGATCGTGACGAGCTCGCCACCGGCAAAGGACGTGACGCCGTCACCAATATCCTCGACGAGACCGCAGAATTCGTGGCCGAGGGTCACCGGGATTGCTGTCGGATACTCCCCCTTGAACATGTGGCGATCCGAGCCGCAAATGCCGGCTACCAGCACCCGGATTATGAGTTCACCCCGCCCGGCGCTCGGCCGCTCAACGCTGCGCATGGCCATGGTCCTGGTGGATTCCAATCGTACTGCCCTCATTCTCCTCCTCCGGACATAAGGTTATGTCGACGCATGCGGCAGCACCGCTCCCCGCGGCACTGTAGCATTGAATGATGCCTGGTAACGCCTTCAAACCGAGCCGCTAGTCATATTCTGGATGCATCTCCTTCACATCCGACAGGAGAGCCGACATGTGGGGAACGCCATCTGTCGCGGTTGCCCCGCCAAGGCAGCGGGCAGCGGCGGCATGCGCGACAGCGCAAATTCTCTCGACCGGCCAATTCTCATGCAGGCCATAGAGCACGGCGGCACAGAAGGCATCGCCGGCACCCACCGTACTGACGATCTCGGTTGGATCGACCGGCCTTGAGCGTGTGACCACAGGCGCGGCACCGGGCGTAAACCAGAAGCAGATCTCCGGCGCATGAATGATCGCCCCTTTGGCAACGCCTGCCGCCAGCAAACGCTCACCGGCCGTCAAAAGACCAGCCTCGATCAAGTTCCCGTTTGCATCGCGAACGGTCACGCCAGTTGCCCGCCCCGCCTCGATCTCATTGATGATCAGGAAATCACAATAGGGCAGCGAAGCGCCGACTTTCGCCGCAAACTCCGGCTCCTCGCTCGATACGAAATCCACGCAGGTGGTCAGACCGGCGTTGCGGGCCGCCTCTAAAAGGCGCGAGGCTCCCGACCGGCCATCAGCATCGATCCCGTCAAGGCCGGGCAGCAACATCAGATAGCCGAGATAGAAAAGCCGGTAGCCCGCCTCCGCGAAAACCGCTGGTGAAATGAGCGTATCCGTCACGGCATCATTGGCGCCGCCATGATAGAAGAAGGTGCGATTTTGGCCCGGCACATTCATGACATGGGTATGGGCCGTCGCCCGCCCGGAAAGCACCTGCAAACCGCCGATATCGATGCCGGCATCCACAAGGCGCGTCTTGACGATCTCCCCGTCGATGTCAGCACCGATGCATCCGGCTGCCGCCAACCCGCCGGGAAAGCCGAGCGAAGCCAAGTCGGCCACGACGTTGGCAGCGCCGCCGCCGACACCGACATCCTGATGGACGATATGGGCAAGATTGCCCTGCTCGGGCCAGTAGGACAGCGTGTGAACGCGGTCGACTATGAAGTTTCCCGCGCAAACAATGCCTCCCCGGCTCTGCTTTTCGCTGTCGCGAACCTCCTCCCCGGTTCGCATCAGCCACCTGCCTCGTTCCACAAAGGCCTGAGCGGCGGCTCGTCTTCCTCGATCGCGGCGAAACGCCCGATCGGCTCCAGAAAATAATTATCGCTATTGTCGTCGTTGACCTGGCTGACCTCGCCGACGAAGACCGGCCCGCCACCCTTTCGACCATAGAAGCGATGGTAGAGCCCTGTGTGGATCGTCACGCTCTGACCTGGCGACAGAACCAGGGGCTCCCATGCGGCGAGCCTGCGCGGCAATCCGTCCACGGGGACGGTTATATCGTCATTCAGCACCTTGCCATCGGCGTCGGTTGCTGCAAACTCGATGACGAGATCGCCGCCGGCGCGATTGATGATGTCTTCCATCTTTGCGGCATGGCGATGGGTCGGCGTTACCTGCCCTTCCTCGACGAACAGCAGCTTCTCGGCATAGGTGCGCTCGCCCTCGACACCGACGATGCCGTTGCGAAGACAAAACAGCACGAGGCCGCATTCGGCGAACCCGCCCGAGCCGAAGTCCGTCACGTCCCAGCCGAGCTGATGGGTGCGCAGGTAGCTCGCCGCCTGCGGATTGGCGGCAAAATCCGCCGCATTCCAATATCCCCATTCCGGCAGCGCCCACCGCCAGTGCTCAAGCGTCTTGGTTGCCCGCCGCAACGCCGCGTTGATCTCGGATCGCTTCATCGGAGCGCCTCCCCTTGGTAATCGACGGGCACCACGATGTTTTCGCGACCGGATTTGAGAGCTGCCGTCAGCACCGCGTGGTGGGCCTGCGCTTCTGCCGGCGTGGGGCAGGCAAAACCGTTGGCATTTCCGCCTGCCAGCTCATCGACGAAAGCTGCCCACATCTGCTGGATGGCGTCGGCAAAGCCGAACTCGAAAATCTTGCCGGTTATGGCCGGAAACAGCGAACCATATCCGAGATCCTCGGTACTCCAGGCCTGCGCACCGCCGGTATAATCCATCCACTGCCATTGACGCGGCGATTTCGTGCTGAAGAAGGCGCTCTTCTTCATGCCGAGAACACGAATGTACCAGCTGTTGGATTCGCCGGGCGCGATGCGCCAGGTCTTGAGCACCATCGGGAAATCCTGATCCGCCGTCCGCACGCGGCTGCTGATCGTGGCATTGTCCCAGGTGGTGCAGGGCGCCATCCCGCCCTTGCCGTCGGGGCGCCCGGTGACCTTCTTGACAAGTTGCGCATGCAGCGTAGTCGGGCGCCAGCCGAGACGCAACGGCACATGCAGGACATGCATGCCGAGATCGCCCATGCAGCCATATTCGCCATTGATCTCGGCCATGCGCTTCCAGTTGATCGGCTTCTGCCGGTCGATATCGGACGAATGCAGAAAGCCGGCTTCGACCTCGAGGATATCTCCCATCTCACCGCTTTGCGCGAGCGCGATCACCTTCTGTGCGCCGGGGAAAAACGGCATCTCCGACGAGCAGCGGACCAGAAGCTCCGGGTGCTCGGCAAGCACCTCCATGATTGCCCGGTTCTGCGCTGCATCCATGCCGAACGGCTTCTCGCCCAGCAGATGCTTTCCCGCCTTCAGGATATCGATATAGAATTGCTGATGCAGCACATGCGGCACGGCGCAGTAGACAGCGTCGACCTCCGGATTGGCCAGAAGCTCCTTATAGTCTTCGGTGGATTGCCGCACGCTCGGCACATGATCCCTAAACCAGTCGCGCAGCGCGGCATTGGTATCGCAGACGGCGACGATTTCCGGTCGCGCCTTCACATCGGCAAGATGCAGCCAGCGCGCCGCGGCGCTTGCGAATTCGCGCCCCATCAGGCCGCAGCCGATGACGCCGAAACGGAATATCTTGGTCATGTCTCCTCCTCCCAAAAGTGCGTCAGGCGAGATGCCGCGAGGCGTCTTCGACGGCAGCTCCGTCATGGACGATCGCCATCAAGGCGCGCGTCATGCCAGCCGGATTTTGATGCTGGATGACATTGCGGCCATAGACGATGCCGCGAGCGCCCTGCCCCATCAGCTGCTTGGTGCGGGCGAGGATTTCCTGATCCGAAACGCGACCGCCGCCGCGCACCAGGACCGGCAGCCCCTGGGCAATCTCGATAACGCGATGATATTCCTCGACGTTGTCGCACGGGTCGGCCTTGATGATATCGGCGCCGAGTTCGGCGGCCTGGCGGACGAGCGGCAGGATCTTGTCGATCGCACCATCGACCATATAGGCGCCCTTGGAGTTGTCCTGCATTACCAGCGGCTCGACCATTAGCGGCATGCCATAGATTTCGCATTCGCGCTTCAGGCTGTTCACGTTGCGCACGCAGGCGCGATAGACCTCGGGCTGGTTCGGCAGCATCAGGAGATTGACGACGACGCAGGCGGCGTCGAGCACCATAGCCTGCTCCACGCCCCGATCGATGATTTCGGAAAACAGCGTCTGGGGTAGCGGATTGCCGTAGATATTGGCGATATCCGTCCGCAACACCAAGGCAGGACGGTGCTTGCCGGGGATCGCCTGCAGGATGGGCGCAGTTCCCGGCGGAAGCTGAATGGCGTCGGGCGCGGCATCGGCGATGACCTTGATTGCCGTCTTCATGTCCTCGATGCCGGCAAGAAAAGTCCGCTCATTGAACATGCCGTGATCGATGGCAACGTCGAAGCAGTTTCCGGACACGCCAAAAAGGCGGTTGAGCCGCGCGGATTTCATTCGGTTCCTCCCAATGTGGTAACGTTTCCACATTCAGATTAGAGAACATGCGTCATGAGTCAAGATGGATGCGGTATCGTTTCCACATCCGCCGTCTTGAGACGAACCGCCCGCAAACTATTGCAGATAGGAGGAGTCGAAATCAGCCAGACGCTCCAGCCGCTGGCAATCGAGAAGCCTCACCCATCCCTCATGAAAGGTCATCACCTTCAATTCGCGCAGCTGCCTGAGAACGCGGTTGAAATGAACTGCGGTCAAGCCGAGTGCATCGGCGATCAGCGACTGAGTCAGCGGGCATTGGTAGGTGCACCTCGTGCCCAATCCGAGGAGGGCCAGCCGCGAGCCCAGCTCGAGGAAGAAATGCGCCACCCTGTCGATGGGGCGACGACGGCCGACATCGACCAGATGCTGGACGAGAATGGCTTCGTCCTTCAAGGTGGACCACAGTATCGACATGGCAAGGCGGCCATTGCCATCAAACGCCTCAATGAGGTCTTCGACATTTATCTCGCCGACCTCGACGCGCGTTACGGCGCAAAGATTGTCGTCGGCACTGGACAGCAAGAGCCGCCGAATGCCGATCAGATCGCCAGGAACATAGAAACTGATGACTTGCCGCGTGCCGTTGCGCATCAGCTTGTAGGAACAAGCCCAGCCGGCGCGAAGAATATAGGCGCTTTGAGGCGATTGCCCCTCATGCGTGATATCGGATCCCTTGATGAAGACGCGCTTTCGGATTTGGAGAGCGTCGAGGATCGCCTTGTCTTCAGGCAGGAAGGCAATATGCACATCGAGTTTCCCGGCCATCGGGCTTGCCGGGAGATGAAGAGTTCTCGATTTTGCGCCGGGCTGACTTGAATCATGCGGCATGGGGATGCCTCTAAGGTTCGTTACTGATCAAGCTCGATTCACGGCTCCCTCCGGTCAGATATTGTAAGGAAACACTCTCGTCACAAGCCGGCTCCAGATTAAATAATGGTTAGGAAAGTGACGAGTGCGGTACGCCCGGTCGCGAGAAATACCCAGGATTCACAACGTGTTATCGGCGCACGGGATTGTTACACTTCACCTCACGGCCCTTGCACTTGTTGGTGAAACGAACGTGATCAGCTCCATTGATTGAGATCATATCGAACCCGCGCGAAACGGCTCATGACTTGAGCGTGCTCGATTTCTTCAAACCGACGCACCTTAGGAAACACGAACCCATGTCTGCTCAAGAGAGCCGGCAGCAGCTCCTAATGGAGATCGAGATGTTCAAGACGTTCAAACCAGCCATCATGTTCGCCCTTGTGGGAACGACCTTTGCCGCGCTTGCGGTCTCATCTGTTCCCGGCGTTGCTGCAACTACCTGCGCGACAGACCTTCGGCTCACCAGAACAGAATTGAGCGAAGCCCCCGATGGTCAGCAAAAGACCGAAGCCATAGGCCTTTATTCAGCGGCACTGAATGCGCGCCGCGATGGACAGGACGGACAATGTCTCGGAGATCTAAACAGGGCCTCCACGGTACTTGCCTACGCCTCCTTGTATCCCGTCGACGCCGGCAATGTCGGCGTCAATCCGGCCTCAACGCCCTCCACTCCGGAGCATGGTCATGGCAATGGTGACCATCACGGGCATGGCCATCACTAGACCTGCACAAGTTCGACCGGCGGAGTTTCGTCTGGAGATGTCCGTCGAGGCAGGTGGTGTGAACCAGCTTTTGAGCTAACAGGCTATGGGCTACGGCGCAGGAAGAAGAAGCCGGTACCATAAGATATTCCGGCCGCGGCGGTCACTTCGCTCCCGATCTCCCCTTGCCTGCGCCAGCCGATAAATGACACGAGATTACAGCCCATAGGGAACGCGCCATCTATCGATTGCCCTCGCCACAGGCCGAGGGCAATCCTTTGACGAAGGCACAGGCTTAGGCCTGATGAGCCTCTGTCCCCTGTATGGCGGAAAGCTTCCAGTCGGAACCCGGCTTGCGCACGAAAGTCCACAGCTCGACGGTTTCCGAGGGATTGCGATCGTCGCCATCGACGAGCTTTCCCGTCGTGCGATCGACCATGGCATCGATGCTGGAATAACGCATGGCAAGCGTCGCATATTCGGCATTGTCTTCGCGCCAGGCCTCGGCGATATCGCCCTGCAGCAGGTGGACATCGGAAACGCTGTTGCGCACGCCGTTCGTTGCGTGTTCTCCGAGCTCTTCGGCCAGATAGGACATCGCCTCGGGCGTGGTCAGCCCACGCAACATTGCATAGTCTTCCTTGCCATAGGCCGACTGGACCTCAGTCAGAAGCTGTTCGAAACGATCAAGGTCAGCTTGTTGAAGCCCGATCTCGTCATTGGCCTGCCGCGTCTTCTGCGTAGCGGCGGCTGCCGCTGCTCCGCCGATTGCCGGAATGGAGAAGGAAGAGCGCGGGGATGCGCTCGGATTGCTCATCGCGCTCGTATTATAGGACGTGGCTGCTCCGGGCGCGGCAAACTGCGTGCGCTGGCGGTTTGCAAAAAAGCGCATGGCAAGGCTGACCGCTGCAATGATCAGGCCGATCTGCAGCAACATGCCGAGGAAGCCGAAGCCGCCGCCGAAGCCCTGTCCGATCAGCATGCCGAGAAGGCCGCCGGCAATCAATCCGCCGATCATCGATCCGCCGAAACCGCCAAAGAAGCCGGGACGCTGTTGCGCGCCCAGCGGCGGCTGCGTTGCAGTTTGCTGCTGCGGCGGCCGGGTCGTCATCGTCCGATCGATCGGAGCGGCTTGCGTCGGCGCTGTCCGCGTTACGGCTGGCGCGTCAAAGGTCCGGGTTCCACGGCTGCCGAACCCGCTGGAGCCACCGCGACGTGCGTCAGCATCGGCGAAGGTAGCCAGAACGGATACGGTGGCGAGGGTGACGATAGCTGCGATCTTGGCAAAACGAGGAACTGCACTGAGCATTGGCTCTCCCTGTGACACGGCGGAAACTATTCCGCCCGTATGTGGGTACGCCAAGTTGCGATTGTAAGTTCGTGCGCTCCAAAATTTTAGACGACATCGCATCGTGCATCGCCTGCCCGAGGGATTCTGCTTCGATCGGCGATCTCCCGCGAAGGGCTAACCTTCCTCGGCACCATCGAGCAAGCCGTCATAAACCTCCATGAGCGCATTGGTGATCGCCTGCCCAAGCGCATTGCCGGCCTCACGTAGATCGTCATCCGTACCGTCGCGCGCCGCCTTGGCGAGATCGAAGCCCTCCCCGCTGACGATCTGTTTTGCCACCTCGATCGCCCAGAGACCAAAGTCGCCACGATTATCTATCTTGATCGCTTCTTCCATTACATGTCCCGTTCATTCGTGGTGGTCAGGCATCTATACGCTCATGCCGAGCAAGACCAGCAGCGATCGCACGGCAATCGAGACGACGGTTGCGAGCGCTTCGGTCTGCTTAGAATATGGCGCCCGACCGTATATTGTCCATTCGATCGGCCGGCTTTGCCGAGGTTTCCGTCTGCACTGAGAGTGCGTCCAATTTCTCGGAATCCTCTCGCAAGTGCGGTGCAAAAGCCATTTTGGCGTTAGAAATTGTGGAAATACACCCTTCTGGCACCTGAAAGAGCAACAGGCCGCGTGACAATGACGGGCGGCAATGGAAATGATTCCGCTGTAACCAATGCGGGGAAGCATCATGACCACCACAAATGAAATCGCAGACAAGATTGCCGCTGATCACAAGCTCACCAAGGCTCAGGGCAAGGCAATCGTCGAAGCTGTTTTTGCGTCCATCGCCGGAGCAGCATCTTCCGGCGCCGAGACCTCTATTCCAGGCTTCGGCAAGTTCAAGGTCAAGGCCACGCCGGAACGCGAAGCGCGCAACCCGGGAACGGGCGCGACCATCAAGGTTGCTGCAGCAAAGAAACTCACCTTCACGCCGGCCAAGGCGCTCAAGGATGCGCTCAACAAGTAATCCCGGGTTTTGAGCCGTTGGGGCTCAAGGCATCGAGCGGCCGGCCCCATGAAGTGAGGCCGGCCCGCTAGCGTGACGCGATATAGGTCTTCAACGCCGCGGGTTCATCAGTCTGGATGGCGGAGATACCTGCGTCGATCAACCGACCCCAGATCGCTTCCGGATCTCTCAGCGCGGCGGAATCGGTAAAGCCCGCAGAGGAAACCGAATCGAGCGTGTTGACCCACAGCGCGATGCCGGCCTTCTGGAAAAGCGCCTTCCGTTCGGCAACCTGTTCAAGCCTGTCGAAATAGATCTCGCACAGGAATGGGTTCAGCTGAAACAGTAGATCAAGTTGACTATCCGCATCCGAGGTTTCGAGGCGCGTCTTGGCCATGAAGAGAACGGCCTGCGACGACACGTTGGCACGAATCCAGGCGAGATCGTCAGCGGTTTTCAGATTGCCCCAAAAATCGACCTGCTGGTCGACGCCCATTGCACGCGCACAGGCAATGACATCCGGGATCAACTGCCTGTCTTTGACATCGAGATGGATGAAAATGCGATCGCGCGTCAGCTCAAAGACATCTTTCAGGCACGGCAGCTTTTCGCCCGTCATCGGGTTGGCCTCGCCGCCATCCCGGTCACGCAAATTGAGGCTGGACAATTGCTGCAAGGTCAGCGCCTCCGGCTCCTGATTGAGGCCAGCCATGCGTTCGAGCGTATCGTCATGCAGAAGGAAAAGCTCGCCGTCGCTGCTGCGCCGGACGTCGATCTCGACCACATCGTAGCCGGCAGACATCGCCCGTTCGATCGAAAGAAGGCTGTTTTCCGGTGCGGCGCGCCAGATCCCACGATGAACGACGATCGCGCAGTCGCGTGTGGGATCGGCGACGTAGTCGATATAATTCATGACGCGCCCTTCCAGCCCCAGGCGAATCATCCACCACTGGCTGCTCCGGGCAGGGTCTATCATGCGATCTTGTCAGCTTTGCAAAGCGCGGGGCCCATCGCAGGCAGCGCCGAAAACGACGATCGCAGCCAACAGGCCGCGATCGAGAGAGATTGATTGTTGTTAAATAGCAGTCGCTTAGCCTTAGAAGTTCCAGTCTTCATCCTCGGTGGCAACAGCCTTGCCGATGACATAGGAAGAGCCCGAGCCGGAGAAGAAGTCATGGTTTTCATCGGCGTTCGGCGACAGCGCCGAAAGGATCGCCGGATTGACCTTGCAGGCCTCCGCCGGAAAGAGCGCTTCATAGCCGAGGTTCATCAGCGCCTTGTTGGCGTTGTAGTGCAGGAACTTCTTCACGTCCTCGGTCAGGCCGACACCGTCATAGAGTGACTCGGTGTATTTGGCCTCATTGTCGTAAAGTTCGAGCAGCAGATCGAAGGCGAAATCCTTGATTTCCTGCTTGCGCTCTTCCGACTGCCGATCCAGCTCGCGCTGGAACTTGTAGCCGATATAATAGCCGTGCACCGCTTCGTCGCGGATGATCAGGCGAATCATGTCGGCGGTGTTGGTGAGCTTGGCACGGCTCGACCAGAACATCGGCAGATAGAAGCCCGAATAGAACAGGAAGCTCTCGAGGAAGACGCTTGCGACCTTCTTCTTCAGCGAGTCGCCGGACGCATATTGTTCCATGATCAGCGTTGACTTGCGCTGCAGGAACTCGTTCTCCTCCGACCAGCGATAGGCATCATCAACGTCAGGCGTGGAGCACAGCGTCGAGAAGATCGAGGAATAGGACCGCGCATGCACGGCCTCCATGAAGGAGATGTTCGACAGCACGGCCTCTTCATGCTGCGTGGCGGCATCGGCCATCAGCTTCACCGAACCCACACCATTCTGGATGGTGTCGAGCAGGGTCAGGCCAGTGAAGACGCGGATGGTGAGCTGCTGCTCCTCCGGCTTCAGGGTCGCCCAGGACGGGATGTCATTCGAGAGCGGCACCTTTTCCGGCAGCCAGAAATTTCCGGTCAGGCGGTTCCAGACTTCAAGATCCTTGTCGTCTTCAATGCGGTTCCAGTTGATGGCGCGGATACGGCTTACCGGCTTGAATTGCATGTTCACGGGAATGTCCTTTTTCAAACCGGAAATCAAAGGGCGCAGGAAACGCAGCCCTGCACCTCGGTGCCGGACAGCGCCATCTGGCGAAGGCGGATGTAGTAGATGGTCTTGATGCCCTTCTTCCAGGCGTAGATCTGCGCCTTGTTGATATCGCGCGTGGTCGCGGTATCGCGGAAGAACAGGGTCAGGGACAGACCCTGGTCGACATGCTGGGTTGCCGCAGCATAGGTGTCGATGATCTTTTCCGGTCCGATCTCGTAGGCATCCTGATAGTAGTCCAGGTTGTCGTTTGTCATGAAGGCGGCCGGGTAATAGACGCGGCCGATCTTGCCTTCCTTGCGGATCTCGATCTTGGAGACGATCGGATGGATGGAGGAGGTCGAGTGGTTGATGTAGGAGATCGAGCCAGTCGGCGGGACAGCCTGCAGGTTCTGATTATAGAGACCACCCTTCATCACGGCCTGCTTCAGCTCGGCCCAATCTTCCTGCGTCGGGATGGCGATGCCGGCCTTTTCGAAGATCTCGGCGACGCGCTCGGTCGCAGGCACCCATGCCTGATCGGTATATTTGTCGAAATAGTCGCCGGAGGCATATTTCGAGTTCTCGAAGCCCTTGAAGCTCTGTCCGCGTTCGACCGCGAGGAGGTTCGAGGCGCGGATGGCGTGATAGGTCACCGTGTAGAAATAGATATTGGTGAAATCGACACCCTCTTCCGAGCCGTAGAAGATGCGCTCGCGAGCGAGATAGCCGTGCAGGTTCATCTGGCCGAGGCCGATGGCGTGGCTGTCATCATTGCCCTTCTCGATCGAAGGCACCGACGAAATGTGGCTCATGTCGGAAACTGCGGTCAGCGCGCGGATCGACATCTCGATCGTCTTGCCGAAATCCGGGCTATCCATCGCGGCGGCGATATTGAGCGAGCCGAGGTTGCAGGAGATGTCCTTGCCCAGATGAGTATAGGAGAGGTCTTCGCTATATTCGCTGGCTTCGCTGACCTGCAGGATTTCCGAGCAGAGATTGCTCATTGTGATGCGGCCGGCAACGGGGTTGGCACGGTTCACCGTGTCTTCGAACATGATGTAGGGATAACCGCTCTCGAACTGGATTTCGGCGATCACCTGGAAGAAGTCGCGCGCCTTGATCTTCTTCTTGCGGATACGGCTGTCAGCCACCATCTCGCGGTACTTTTCGGTCACCGAAATTTCCGTGAACGGTACGCCATAGACCCGTTCCACATCATAAGGCGAGAACAGATACATATCGTCGTTGTTCTTCGCGAGCTCGAAGGTGATGTCGGGAATGACCACGCCGAGCGACAGCGTCTTGATGCGGATCTTCTCGTCGGCATTTTCGCGCTTGGTATCGAGGAAGCGCATGATATCGGGGTGATGGGCATTGAGGTAAACCGCACCCGCACCCTGACGCGCGCCAAGCTGGTTGGCGTAGGAGAAGGAGTCTTCAAGCAGCTTCATCACCGGAATGATGCCGGAGGACTGGTTCTCGATATGCTTGATCGGCGCACCGGCCTCGCGAATATTGGTCAGAGACAGCGCCACGCCGCCACCGCGCTTGGAAAGCTGCAGGGCGGAATTGATGGCGCGGCCGATCGACTCCATGTTGTCTTCGACACGCAGCAGGAAGCAGGAAACCAGCTCGCCGCGCTGCTTCTTGCCGGCATTGAGGAAGGTCGGCGTCGCAGGCTGGAAGCGGCCGGAGATGATTTCGTCCACCATATCGTGGGCAAGCTGCTCATTGCCGCGCGCCAGCGCCAGCGCCACCATGCAGACGCGGTCTTCATAGCGCTCCAGATAGCGCTTACCGTCGAAAGTCTTCAGCGTGTAGCTGGTGTAATATTTGAAAGCACCGAGGAACGTCGGAAAGCGGAACTTCTTGCCATAGGCATGATCGAAGAGATCGCGCACGAAGTTGAACGAATATTGGTCCAGCACTTCCTGCTCGTAGTAGCCCTCGGTCACCAGATAATCGAGCTTCTCCCGCAAGTTATGGAAGAAGACGGTGTTCTGGTTAACGTGTTGCAGGAAATATTGCTTGGCCGCCATGCGGTCCTTGTCGAGCTGGATCTGCCCCTGCTCGTCATAGAGGTTCAGCATGGCGTTGAGGGCGTGATAGTCCAGTGCCGTTTCCGTGGCCTTCGCTGGCCGGTCGAGCGTTAGTGTGTCCAAAATCGTTCCAATCCGTGTCTGACATTCACGACATCATCGTCCGTACCCAGCAGCTCGAACCGGTAGAGGTAAGGCACCTGGCATTTGGTGGAGATGATATCGCCGGCGATACCGAAGGTCGCCCCGAAGTTGCTGTTGCCCGCGGCAATGACCCCGCGGATGTTTGAACGGTTATCCGCATCATTGAGGAAGCGGATAACCTGCTTGGGCACGGCACCCTTGCCACCTTCACCACAATAGGTAGGGACAATGAGAACGTAAGGACGGGCCACTCGAAGCTCTTCTCCCGCATTGAGAGGAATGCGAGCGGCCGACAGGGCGAGCTTGGCAACGAAGCGATGGGTGTTCTCGGATCTGCTGGAGAAATAGACGATCTCGCCCACCGCCTGGCTCCTCAGGCGAGAGAGCTGATCATGTCAGGGCGGAAACCGGCCCAATGCTGCTCACCGGCGATGACAACCGGTACCTGACGATAGCCGAGACCCTGCACGAGCTCGTAGGCTTCACTATCGGTGGACACGTCAATGATGGTGTAATCGATACCCTGGCGGTCGAGAGCGCGGGTGGTCGCGGTGCACTGGACGCAGGCAGGCTTGCTGTAGACGGTAATGCTCATTGGATATCCTCGTATAGTGATAGGCGTGCAGATGCGTTCGGGCACTGGTCGATGCCCGTGTTGCAGGATGAAAATGGAGACGGATGCGGTCGAAGACTGGCCGGTTAGAGGGCCGTCACTCGCATAGCCGGTTATCGGTACTCAAAAACATGGACTTCACCCCGAAGTTATTCTTGCGGGATCTTCGCGGGAGCGAGGGTAACAGCAATCATGCCGCACAGATCCACGCTCGCCATCCGGACACCCCGCCCGTGGACGTTATGCTCGAGGCAGGTCTCCTGGCTCGCGGGTCGCAGCATTCAATCTCGCCTTCCCAAGACACAAGTGTCTCAGTGGCCATGTCGAACGAACGCTCGCCGCTCACAGTTGCGGGGGCAGCTCCGGCTTGGCAATCATCATGACCGCCGACCGAATTCCCGTCTTAGCCTCCAATCCTTGCGAATCGAAGGAACCTCGAACACTATATATAGTATATGAGGTTAAAATTGCGTCAACTGGTTCCGCGTGCCGCCACGGATTTCAATGTTGATAATATGTGGATAGCACCACCAAACCCTGCATCTGCGGGGCTGGACAACCGTGGCGTTACTTTATAACAATCACTATGTAATGTTATTACATAAAGGATCATTCATGTCCCGCTTCAATCCCGGTACTCTCCTTGCGGCCTCGTCGCTGGCCTGCGCAATGCTGTTTCCATTTCCGTCCGTCGCAGATGAAGAAAGCAAGACGGAAAGCTGGAGATTATTCATCGCCGATCACAGCCTGCCCGTCGTCCATGTCGTAGATCTCGAGAGCGGCAAGGAAATCAGCCGCTTCGATATCGACGGATATGCCGGACTTTCGCTGAGCCAATCCGGCAGGACAGTCTTTGCCGTGCAGGGCGAGAAGAATGTGGTGCACACGCTGGACACCGGCATATCGCTTTCCGACCATGGTGAGCATCGCGATATCGAACTCTCCGACCCGAAATTGCTCTCGACAGTCATCAAGGGCAATAAGCCTGGTCACGTCGTCACCCATGGCGACGATGTGGCTATCTTCTATGATCGTGGCGGCAAATTCGATCTCCTCTCGGAAACCGATCTCACCAACGGCAAGGCCGACATTCGCGCATTCGGCACAACTGCCGCTCATCACGGCGTTGCCGTCCCGATGGGCAACCATCTCCTGGTGTCCGTGCCGAATATGGCCGTCCCCGTCAAGGATGGCGAATTGCCACCGCGCCTGGGCCTGCGGGTGCTCGACCGCAAAGGCGAGCAGGTCGGACAGGTCGAAACCTGCACCGGCCTACATGGTGAGGCGACATCCGCCCGGCTGGTTGCCTTCGGTTGCGAGGAAGGCGTCCTCGTCGTTCGCCCCGGCGGTATTGACGGCCCGAAGATCGAGATGCTCGCCTATGGTTCCGAGATGCCGAAGGGCAAGGTCGCGACCTTGCTCGGCGGCACGTCCATGCAATTCTTCCTGGGCAATTATGGGGAACGGAACATCGTCCTCATCGACCCCGATAACAAGGCCGAGCCCTACAAGCTGATCGAGTTGCCGACACGGCGTATCGACTTCGTGCTCGATGCGGCCGATCCACGCCACGCCTACGTCCTCACGGAAGACGGAAACCTGCATCGCATCGATGTGGTGAAAGGCGGCATAACGAAATCTGGAAACGTGACTGAACCCTACAGCAAGGATGGTCACTGGCGCGATCCGCGACCACGCCTCGTCATGGCCGGCAATCTCATCGCCATTACCGATCCACGCCATAGCTTGGTGCGTTTGGTCGACGGCAAGACATTGAAGGAGATCCGCAGCATTCCCGTCGAAGGACAGCCCTTTGCAATCGTCGCGGCCGGCGGCTCCGGTGCAGTCCATTAAGCCCCGCACACAGGCGATATTCATTCTACGGAAGGGAGTCGGTCGCTCGGACCGGCTCGCCATCCCATTAGACAACGAGGAAATTCGAACCGATGATCGCTTCAGGCGGCCCGCATGGGAAACACCGCTTTCCAGGAGGCTTCCACGCGACGCTTCAGCTCGTATGACAAAGCACAGACTGCGAAGGTCGCAACCGCGATCGGTATGAAGGATGATGCTGACAGCAGCCCTACCCGATCCAGTTCATAGGCGATGAGCAACATGACCGTTTGGTGCAGCACATAATAGGTGAGAATTGCCTTGTTAAGATAACGGACAACGGCATTTTCAGACCGGCACCAAATTCTCGCATAGCCGAGTATCGCCACGATGGCACACCATTGGAAGATGCCGCTGAACACTCTCCCCGTGAGCACACGCCAGATTTCGGGCGTATCCGACGGCAGGGCGGGAAAGAGCGATACCAGGCCGATAGCGCATGTGACGGCCAGGATCATCGCCGGCTTTCGCATACGAACGATGGTATCCCAATAATCGTCGCGGCTTGTCATGATTGCACCTAGCAGGAAGGACAGCAGGTAAGCAGCGTGGCTATACCAATCGGTCACGATATCCAGCGTCGGCGGAAAGGCCGGTCTCAGCAAGAGCTTGAGCAGAACGAAAAGCAAGGCCGGCATTATCAGCATCCACCAACCCGATAGCCATGCTGCCAGGCGATTTCCAACCTTGGACAACAGGTCTGGCCATATGGATACGGCAAGCGTTATCAGCGCGGTATAGAGCCACAGATAGGCCAGATACCAAAGGTGCTGCATGCCAACCAGCACTGCCTGCCCGCCGCTTGGTAACGAGACCGGAGTGAAGGTCACATAGTGCCAGAGGAGATCCGCAAAGCTGATGTCGACACCCTGGCCGGCGCGCAGCCACACGTACATCTGCGGAGGAATTAGGAACAGAAGACCCAAGACAAAGGGCATCAGCAACTGCCGCGTGCGCGCACTCCGCAAAGCGTCAGGAGAATGCCGCTTCAACAGCATACCTGTCACAGCGCCTGAAATAAGGAATAGCAACGACATGCGCCAGGGATGTGTCCACAGATGGATCACGTCGAAGACCGGCGAACTGTCCGGCGCCTTTAGCAGGAAGGTCCTCGAATTATACATCAAGCTGACGTGATAGAGGATCAGCAGCATAAATGCTGCAACCCTGACGAAGTCCAGATCGTGCCTGCGTGACATCCCCAACATGATTTAGCATTCTAGATTGCAACCCTTAATGGATTGCGAAAAAGATCATTACGAAATCTGGCCGAGCAAAAGCCAAGGGAGCTGACCGTGCCGACCCACGCTTAGGCGGAGGCCGCAGTCATCATGACTTCAGGGCCTCGGCCGGCCTCTGCTCGCGCGCAACGATTATCCGATCACCACCATGCGGTGCTTGACAGCAAAATCCCAGCCACCTATTGATACGTATCACTAATACGTATAACTAACTGGATGACAATGAGCAGCCGAGCAACGCAAAAGGATGTCGCAAGAGCAGCGGGGGTCTCTCAGGCCACCGTCTCCATGGTGCTGAGCGGCGGCGGCGCGTCCATTCCGGCGGAGACGTGGGAGCGGATCACAAAGGCGGCGAAAGATCTCGGCTATGTCCCGAACCGCTTCGCGCAAGCGCTGAAAACCAGCCGTTCGATGACCATCGCCTGTATCGTGCCCGATATCACCAATCCGTTCTATCCGTCGCTGATCCGCGGCATACAATCGATCGCCGACGGGCTGAATTATGATGTGATAACGGTCAATACCGACGGCACGCCGGAACGCGAGCGGCACTTTCTCGACTGGGCGCGGCAGGGAAGAGTGGACGGCGTGATTGGCGTCTTCTTCACCTTGAAGGCGAAGGACTTCAGTCCCCTGCTCGAGGCCGGCGTCCCCGTGGTGCGCATTGAATCATCGAAAAAACGCGGCGGGGATATCCCCGTCGACGACATCTATGTCGACAGCCGCGCGGCCGCTCAGGCGGTGACGGAGTATCTGCTCGGTCTCGGGCATAAGCGCATCGCGCTTGTCGCCGGTCGCGGCGGTCCGCAGGCTCATCGGATCGAGGGGTATCGCACGGCGCTGGCCGGGTTCGGGCATCCCGATCATGTCGTCATCGACGACGAGTTTTCCGAAATGGGAGGCATTCGCGCGGCCGAGAGCATCCTTAAAGGCAAATTTCAGCCAACAGCGATCTTCGCCGCAAACGACCTGATGGCGATCGGCGTGATGCAATCCCTGCGCGAGCGCCGCATTCGAATCCCCGAGGATATCGCCGTCGTCGGCTTCGACGACATTTCCGCCGCCAAGCTCGTTACCCCGACGCTGACGACGGTCGCGCAGTTTCAATGGAAAATGGGAGAACGTGCCGCGCAGACCCTCATGGATCGCCTGCGCGGAGAGAAGACCGGCGCAGGAACCGCTGTCGAAATGCCCTTCGACCTCATCGTCAGGGGCTCGACGAACAACCAATAAAAGCAAATCGGGAGGAGAAAACCGATGCATAGACGTACAGTTCTGAAGGCCGGCCTCGGCCTTGCCGCCCTGCCACTCATGTCCCGCCTCGCATTTGCGGCGGATCAGAAACCCGTATCCTTCTGGTATGAGTCCGCGTCCCCGGAAAACCAGGATAACCTCAAGAATATCCTGGTCGATCCGTTCAACGCTGCTCATCCCGAGGACCTTTTGAGCATCGACTTCCGCGGCTCCGACCTCGACAAGCAGCTGCGCGTCGCCATGCTCGCCAGCACCGGCCCCGATGTCGTTTTCACGGCCGGTCCGAGCTACGTTGCATCCATGGCGCAGGCTGGCCAATTGTTGCCTTTGGACGATTACGCCAAGAAATACGGGTGGAACGAGCGCCTGCTGCCGCTCTTCCTCGACCTTGGTCGTTATAACGGTAAGCTCTACGCGCTTGCCAAGACCTATGAAACCCTCGGCCTCTTCTACAACAAGACATTGTTCAGCCAGAACAAATGGAACGTGCCGGTGACACTCACCGAATTCGAGGCGCTTGCCGAGGAGATGAAGGCCAAGGGTCTCGTTCCCTTCGGCGCCGGCAATGCGGATTGGCGGCCTGCCAACGAGCATTACGTCTCAATCGCTTTCAATTCGATCGCTGGCCCGGAGAATGTCTACAAGGCGCTGACGGGTGCCATCCCCTGGACCGATCCGGCCTTCGTGCATTCGATCGACAAGCTCGCCGAGTGGTGGGACAAGGGCTACTTCGGCGACAACTACTTTTCGCTGACGCTCGAGCAGGCTTTCGCCCAGGTCGCCACCGGCCAGGCCGGCATGGCTCCCACGGGCACATGGAACTTCACCAACGTCCAGACCTATTTCCCGCAGAACAATTCAGAGCCGGGCTTTGTCGGCTTCCCGAGCGAAAAGGGCGACCCCATTTTCGCACTCGGCATCGGCTCGACGCTGTCAATCAATGCCAAATCGAGCAACGCCGATGGAGCAGCCACCGTTCTCGACTACATTTACTCGGATGACTACTACAGCAAGATCAATTCCGTCTGGCAGGGCGAATGGAACCTGCCGCTGGCCGATCTTTCCAAAGTCAAATTGTCCGACAAAGTGCTGCCTCTCTACGAGGAGGCAATGAAGGAACTGTCTGCTGCCGTCGGCGACGGCAAGTACGGCTATACGACCTGGACCTTCCTTCCGCCGGCGACAGACACCTACCTGGTCAGCGGGATGGAGGAAGTCTGGCTCAAGAAGACGAAGTCTACCGACTTCCTCAAGAAGCTCGACGAGACCTTCAAGCAGGAACGCGATGCCGGCAAGGCGCCCGCGGTCCCGCCGCGCGTCTAACCAGACCGCAGCAGGGTGGCGCAAGGCGCGCCGCCCTTCCCCGGAGGATATTATGCATCGACTTTATCTCGTCCCGACGATGATCATCAACATTGCCATCGTGCTCGTTCCAGCTTTGCTGACGGTGGCGCTCGCATTCTGCAATTGGGACGGTATTTCGGCCCCCACCTTTGCGGGTCTCGACAATTTCCGCGCCCTGGCCGCCGATCGCGTCTTCTGGTCGGCGCTTGGCAACAACATTATCTGGATGCTGGTCTTCCTGACCGTGCCGATCTTCATGGGGCTGTTGGCGGCCTCGATGCTGCTGATTGTTCGGCGCGGCAGCAACTTCTTTCAGGTCGTCTATTTCCTGCCCGTCGTCATCGCGACGGCGATTACAGCCCGCATCTGGCAGGGCATGATCTATAGCCCAGTGACTGGCGTCTTCGGCCTTCTCAAGAAATACGGCCTGCCGATCCCCAATCCGCTGACCCAGCCGCCGCTCGCGCTTTTCGGTGTCGCCACCGTCGACCTCTGGCATTGGTGGGGCTTTCTCTGCGTGATCTTTTACGCGGCGCTCCGCCAGGTGCCGCAGGAGCAGATCGAGGCAGCCCGCATCGAAGGCGCCACCTATTTCCAGATGATGCGCTACGTGCTGCTTCCCGGCATCAAGCCGACCATCATGCTGCTGATGATCATGACCGTCATCTGGTCGCTGCTGGCCTTCGATTTCGTCTATATCCTCACGCAGGGCGGTCCTGCCTTTTCGAGCGAGCTGCTTTCAACGCTCGCCTACCGCAAGGCCTTCTACGATCTGAACGTCGGACAGGCGGCAGCCGCAGCGTTGGTCATCAGCCTGTTCGGACTGGTCGGCACGTTCTTCTATGTTCGCATCCAAACCAGGGAGGGCGAGCAATGAGACTTGTCGAAAGCCGCCTGACCCTCTGGGTCTGCTACATCCTTCTGGGCATCTTCGCCTTTATCGCGCTCTTCCCGATCGCCCTTCTGGTGCTCAATTCGCTGAAGCCGGCGGCGCAGATCGTCCAGAACCCGCTCGGCCTGCCGCAGCCAATCCGCTGGCAGAACTTCGCCAATGCCTGGAATCATGCGAAATTCTCGAGGACCTTCATCAATTCGCTGATCGTCTCGGGCACGACCATTGCGCTCGTCTGCTCGACCTCGTCACTAACCGCCTATGTGATCGCACGCCGCAAGATCAAAAGCTGGAAGATCTTCACCTTCTACCTTCTGGCAACGACAACGGCGCCGATCCAGCTCTACATCTTCCCGCTCTATTTCGGCTTCGCAAAACTCGGCCTGATCAACAACATCTTCGGCGTGGCGCTGATCTATACAGCCCTTTACAGCCCCTTCGCCGTGATGCTGCTCAGGACCTATTTCATCGCGGTGCCGAAGGAGCTTGAGGAGGCGGCGATTGTCGATGGCGCCACGCATTGGCAGGTCTTCTGGCGCGTGATGCTCCCCATCGTCTCACCGGGCATTCTGACCGTGGCGCTGATCATCGGGTTGAATTCCTGGAACGAATTCCTGATCGCCACCACCTTCCTGCAGAAGCAGGAGAACACGACGGCCGTCATCGCCTTCTTTCTCCTGTCCGGCCAATACAGCTCCGACTGGGGCGAGATCATGGCTGCCGCCCTCATCATCGTCGTGCCGGTCGTGGTGCTTTTTGTCTTCATGCAGAAGCGCTTCATCGAGGGCATGGCCGGCGGCTCGGTCAAGGGTTGAATCATCTTTCAAGTACATATGGAGTTAGCAATGCAGCTTCCGAACGACTATCTCGAACGCGTCTATGCCGGCGTCCTGGGCAAGCTCATCGGTGTCTATCTGGGCCGCCCTTTCGAGGGATGGACCTATCAGAAGATCATGGAGGAGCTCGGGCCGATCGAATATTACGTGCATGAGCGTCTGAACCAGCCGCTTGTTGTGACCGACGACGACGTAGCCGGCACCTTCACTTTTGTTCGCGCGCTTGAAGACTATGGCATCAAGCCCGACCTCTCGGCCGAGGAGATCGGCAAGGCATGGCTCAACTATATCGTCGAGGAACGCGCCATCCTCTGGTGGGGCGGCAATGGCAACTCCACCGAGCACACCGCCTGGCTTAATCTCAAGAAGGGCGTGCCCGCGCCGCATTCCGGCTCGATCGCCTCGAATGGTCAGGCCGTCGCCGAGCAGATCGGCGCGCAGATCTTCATCGATGGCTGGGCCATGGTGGCCCCCGCTCAGCCGGAACTGGCGGCAAGGCTCGCCGACCAGGCGGGCAAGGTCAGCCATGACGGAGAATCCGTCTATGCCGCCATGCTCTGGGCCGCGATGGAGGCCGAAGCCTTTGTCGCCTCCGATATCGACCACCTGATCGATACCGGCCTGAAGCAGATCCCAGGCGACAGCTTGATTGCACGTTTGATCGCCGACATCCGCGCGTGGCACAAGGCTCATCCGGATTGGCGCGATACACGCCAGAAGATCCAGGACAAATACGGCTACGACAAATATCCCGGCAACTGCCATGTTGTGCCCAATCATGCGCTGATGATCATGTCGGTGCTCTATGCACCGGATGACTTCCAGAAGGCGCAGATGATCGTCAACACGTCGGGCTGGGATACCGACTGCAATGCTGGCAATGTCGGCTGCCTGCTTGGCATCATGAACGGGCTCGACGGCCTCTCGGAAGGTCCCGATTTCCGCGGCCCGATCGCCGACCGCATGCTGATATCCTCAGCCGATGGCGGCAACTCCATCAACGATGCTGTCCGCCAAGCGTATTTTCTTGCCAATCTCGGCATGCAGCTGGCGGGACGCCCCTCCCTTGAGGCGCCCAAGAATGGCGCGCAATTCCATTTCTCGCTTCCCGGCAGCCAACAGGGTTTCCGGCCGCAAACCGGTCTCGATGCCACAGGCTCCGTCCGCATCGGCAATACCGAGTTTGAAGGCAGCCGCGCGCTGACTGTCGACTATGAAGCACTCGGCCCCTCACAAAGCGCCGTCGTGACGACACCGACCTTTTCGCCGCGTGAAATGCTCGACATGCGGACCTACGATCTGATGGCGACGCCGCTCCTCTATTCCGGCCAGAAACTGAAGGCGCGCGTGAAAGCCGACGAGCGCAATCGCGGCACGATCGAAACGCGGCTGCGCATCCGGGTCTATGACGAACGCGACCAGCTTCGCGATATCGACGCAGCGCCGGTTGTCGTTCAGCCTGGTGCTGAAGCTCTGCTCGAATGGACCCTTCCCGACACCGGCGGTCAGCCGATTGCCGAGATTGGCATTGCCATCACTGGCACCGGCAAACGCGCCGATGGCCGGCTGATCGTCGACTATATTCGCTGGGACGGCGCACCGAACCTCACGCTCAAGCGCCCGGCCGGCGATGGCGATTTCTGGCGCATGGCCTGGGTCAACGGCGCAAGCTTCTTCTCGAAGCGCTTCCCGGCCGCGTTCCGCATCGCGCAGAACCGCGGCGAAGGCATCATCATCCACGGCACGCGTCAATGGACCGATTATCAGGCCTCCGGCAAGGTGATGATCCATCTCGGCAATTACGGCGGCCTTGCCGTGCGCGCGCAGGGCCTGCGTCGTTACTATGGCGCCCGTGTCACGCGCGACGGCAAGATGCAGATCGTGCGGGTGCGCGACGAGGATACAAAGGTGCTGGCTGAAACCGCCTTCAACACGGAATTCGAGAAGCACATCGCGATGAAGGTCAAGGCGGAAGGCACGCGTATCACCTTCGAGGCCGACGGCGTGTCGCTGACGGCCGAAGACACCTCCCCCGATGCCTTTCGCGATGGCGGCGTTGGGCTGCTTGTCCACGAAGGCGCTCTGTCGTCCAACGAGATCCGGATCGGAGCGGCATGATGGCAACCGTCACCATAGACAAGGCACGCAAGGCTTACGGCGCCGTGGATGTCCTCCACGGTGTCTCCGCCGATATTGCAGATGGAGAATTCGTCGTTCTCGTCGGTCCTTCCGGCTGCGGAAAGTCGACCTTGCTGCGGATGATCGCTGGCCTCGAAGACATCAGTGGCGGCACGATCAGCATCGGTGGCCGCGTGGTCAACGACTTGCCGCCCAAACAGCGCGACATCTCCATGGTCTTCCAGAATTACGCGCTCTATCCGCATATGACGGTTGCCGAGAACATGGCCTTCTCGATGACTCTCGCCGGCGCACCGAAGGCCGAGAAGCAGAAGCGCGTGGCACAGGCGGCGCAAATCCTCGGCCTGACCGAGCTGCTCGGGCGCTATCCACGCCAGCTGTCCGGCGGGCAGCGGCAGCGCGTGGCCATGGGCCGCTCGATCGTCCGCAATCCGCAGGTCTTCCTGTTTGACGAACCCTTATCCAACCTCGACGCCAAGCTTCGCGTGGCCATGCGCGCCGAAATCAAGAGCCTGCATCGACGCCTTGCCACGACCACCGTCTATGTCACCCACGACCAGGTCGAGGCGATGACCATGGCAGACCGCATCGTCGTGATGAATGGTGGCCGCATCGAGCAGGTCGGCAGGCCACTGGAGCTTTACGACAATCCTCACAGCACATTCGTCGCCGAGTTCATCGGCTCTCCGGCGATGAATCTGTTGAAGGGACGCTTCGACAATGCCGGCGGCCGGGCCGTGTTCAGAACGAATGACGGCATATTGCTGCCTCTGCCCGCAGGCGCCGCCGAGATGGCGGGCACGGATGCTATCTATGGCATTCGCCCGGAATATTTCGCCATCTCGCCTGCCAATACAGGCATTCCGGCCCGCGTCGTGGTGGTCGAGCCGCTGGGTTCGGAAACGCAAGTGACAGCGAAAGTCGGCGAGCAGACAATCGTCATCGTTTTCCACGAGCGGATCAGCATGGAGCCCGATGAAATCGTCTGGCTGCAGCCGCAAGCAGAGCGCGTCTGCCTGTTCGATGCCAACGGGCGGCGCATCGCCGATGCCAACACAGGCAAAATCCTCGAACACGCCTGAACTGGGAGGCTTTGCCGCAAATCATAGAAGCACTTGCGCTGCTACCCCACGGACACCGCGCAGAGCTTTGCAAAATGCCGGCCAGATCAAGCGATCGGGCCGGCAATTCCCGTTCGCACGGACATCTCGGCCAAACTGACGTCGAGCGTCGCGGGATCGATCGACTGGCGCACCTGCAGCAGCATCTCGCCGAGATCGACCATCATCTCCCGCACGAACTTCTCGGTGCGGGCGCGGTCTCCCGACACGATGAGACGGAGCAGCGAAATATGGCTCTCGATCATCGTTTCCATCGATGCACTGGGACCGAGATAGGTATGGAATATCCAGCCGGTGCGGCGATAGAGCGTTTGAAGCGGGATGAGCGTGTTGGCGAGAAGCGGCTCCCCGGATGCCGTCAGGATTGCCTTGTTGAGCAACCGATCGGTGAAGTTGAACCGTTCAAGGCTGAGATCGGCCTTTGAAGCCTCCATATCCGCGATGAAGGTTCTGAGGATCATGTGATCCTGTGGCGTCGCCCGCTCGCTCGCCAGCCCGCAGCCGATCACTTCCATCTCCGTGCGCAGGGGCAGCAATGTCCTCTCCTGCGCCAGATTGACCGGCGCTACACGCAGACCCGAGCGCGGGCTGACGTGAATGAGCTGGTTGCTGGAAAGGCGCTTGACCGCATCGTGAACGGGCGTACGGCCGAGGCCGGATTGCTGTTGCAACTGCTGGATTGTGTAGCGCGCGCCCGGCAGCAGCTCCGTCGAAACGATCATGCTTTCAAGGCGATCATAGGCTTCCTCAGACAGGCTCCGGGATTGCTTTTCTTTCTTCGTCATCGCGCTGTCGATCTTCTCTCGCCCGGCCTGGCCGTCGCTTCTCATATCCGATCCACAGGGATCGGCATTGACTTTCGGCTGCATATATCAAATTTATTGCCTCATGTGAAATTTCAGATTACTAGCGTGATATTTCATAAGGGGAGGAATTATGACAATCGAACACACAACCACTGCCGAAGCTCTGCAGCGCCCATCCAGCAATCGCCGCTGGTGGATTGCCGGGCTGCTCGCGATCGGCGTTCTCGTCAATTATTTTGATCGGGTGAATCTCACCGTCGCCTCGCCGCTCATCCAGGATGAGTTTCACATCGGGCCGGCGGAGATGGGCATCCTGTTCAGCGCCTTCGGCTGGACCTACGGCTTCCTGCAAATCCCGGTGGGCATGCTGCTCGACCGTTTCGGTGTCCAGCGCGTGATGCGATGGAGCACTTTCTCCTGGGGCATTGCCTCGGTGATTACGGCCTTTTCGACGGGCATGTCGACGCTCTTTCTATCCCGCATGCTTCTCGGCGTGGCGGAGACCCCAGGCTTTCCGGCCAATTCCAAGGCGACGGGCTATTGGTTCCCGCGCCATGAACGCGGCCTCGCAACGGCTCTCTTCGATGCCGCCGCGAAGTTTTCCAACGTCATCGCCATCCCGCTGGTCGCCTTCCTGATGCTGCATTTCGGCTGGCGCGGCGGCTTCGTCGCCACAGCCATCATCAGCTTCGTCTTCTTCGCGATGTTCTGGCTATTCTATCGCGACCCCAGCGCCGACAAGAAGCTATCAACCGAAGAGCGGACCTATCTCAAGGCCGGCGGAGCCGCCCAGGAAGGCGAAGCTGCTGCCAATGCCGTCGGGATGCTCGGCTATCTCCTGCGCAATCGCAAGGTCTGGGGCCTTTCGATCGGCTTTGCCGCCTATGGCTACGCCTTCGCCCTCTTCATCTTCTGGCTGCCGGATTATCTGGTGAAGGAGATGCATATGGATATCCTGAAATCGGCAACCTTCACGACGATCCCGTGGATCTTCGCCACGGCCTCGGATCTGCTGATCGGCGGCTGGCTGATCGACCATCTCATCCGCAAGGGTCACGACGAATCGCAGGTTCGCAAGACGATCATCGTCTTCGGCATGCTGATGGGCCTTGCTGTTGTCGGCGCAGGGCTGACGGCCGATCCCTATTGGGCGATCTTCTGGATCACGGTTTCGCTGAGCGGGCTCGCGGCCGCCGCGCCGGCCGGCTGGTCCATCCCGTCGCTGATCGCGCCCAAGGGCGGTGCGGCCACCATCGGCGGCATCATGAACTTCCTCAACAGTGTGACCGGCATCGCCGCGCCGATCATCACCGGCTTCATCGTCGGCGCCACGCAATCCTTCAGCCGCGCCTTCCTTCTGGCCGGCGTCATGCTGGCAATCGGCATCGTCTCCTACGTCTTCGTCCTCGGCCGCATCGAGCAGATCCCCGATCCGAAGGCCTGATTTCGCCTAAAGACCAAGAAAGGTTTCCCATGAAAATCACCAATGCGAAGGTCATCGTCTGCTCGCCCGGCCGTAACTTCGTCACGCTCAAGATCGAGACGGACGAGGGCATTTACGGAATCGGCGACGCCACGGTGAACGGCCGCGAACTGGCCGTAGCCTCCTATCTCCAGGATCACCTCGTCCCCTGCCTGATCGGTCGCGACGCCTCGCAGATCGAGGACATCTGGCAGTATTTCTACAAGGGTGCCTATTGGCGCCGTGGTCCCATCACCATGGCAGCGATCGCCGCTGTCGACGTGGCGCTCTGGGACATCAAGGCCAAGGCGGCGAATATGCCGCTTTACCAGCTCCTCGGTGGCGCCAGCCGCACCCACATGCTGACCTATACCCACGCGAATGGCGAAACGATCGAAGAAACGGCCGACAAGGTTGCCGCCTTCAAGGAGGAAGGCTGGAAGGCGATCCGCGTGCAAAGCGCCGTCCCCGGCCTGCCGATCACTTACGGCGTGGAAAAAGTCGGCTCCCTGGCGCAAGCTGAGGACAAGCCGCGTGAGACGCTCTGGGACACGCCGGCCTATCTTCGTTTTCTGCCGCAGCTTCTCGACCATCTGCGTGATCGTTTCGGCTACGAACTGCATCTGCTGCATGACGTCCATCATCGCCTGACGCCGCAGGAAGCGGCGGGCCTTGCGAAGGAAGTCGAGCGTCACAAGCTCTTCTGGCTCGAAGATGCGGTTCCAGCCGAGAACCAGGAATCCTATCGTCTCATCCGCCAGCATTCGACCACGCCGCTCGCGCTCGGCGAGGTTTTCAACTCAATCCATGATTGCCGCCAGCTGATCCAGGAACAGCTGATCGACTATATCCGCACGACGCCGCTGCATGCAGGCGGCATCACCCATGTGCGGCGCATCGCCGATCTCGCCGGCCTCTACCACATCCGCACGGCCTGCCATGGTGCGGCCGACATGTCGCCGATCACCATGGGCGCGGCGCTGCATTTCGATCGCTGGGTGCCGAATTTCGGCATCCAGGAATATGCCTTCCATCCCGACGAAGCCAAGAATGTCTTTCCGCACGAATGGCACTTGAAGGATGGTTATCTCTATAGCGGCGAAAAGCCGGGACATGGCGTCGATATCGACGAGAAGGCGGCAGAGAAATACCCCTATAGACGCGCCTATCTCGATGTTGCACGGCTTTCGGACGGAACGCTCTGGAGCTGGTAATTTCCTGCGATCGGCCGGCTTTTCCAGGCCGGCCGATCGTCGTCAGTTGCCCTGACCTTCGCGGATACGATCGGCAAGATCGAGAAAATTCTGGCGCATGCGGCCCAACGTGAAATCAAGGCCGAACAGGCGGCCGGTATCGCTAAAGCTGATCGACTGGGCGGCCTCGGAATGTTGAAACACTTCGAAGGCTGCGGCAAGAGTACTATCGGCTTCGGTCAGGAGCTCTGAATCGATCTCGCCGCCGCTGCGCATAGCCTTCCCGCAAGCCTCGGCGAAGCCTGCCTGAGAGCGCAAAACCTGCGCGGCCTGCGGCCCGATGGCCTTCACCACCTCCGCCGGGAATGGCGTTTCCACCAGATGACTGACATAGGTCATGTCATTGCGGATACGCCACAGCGAGCGCGGGATGGCGTCGGATATGCCCTGCCTTGCGAGCCAAAGAGCCCGTTCGCGCTGCGCATCGGCCAGTAGCCCCTCGGCCGCCATAAGGGACTGTCGCAGCCCGATATTCGCCTCCGTCGCCGACACCGCCTCGCCCTTTTCCACGGCAGCCGCCAAAGTTCGCAGTATCTGTGCCGTCACATCGAGTGCCGATGCGAAGCGATCGAGCACGACGGTGCGTGACCGGGTCGGCAGGATGAACAGGCTGGCAAGGACGCCGACAACGCCTCCGAGCGTGATCTCGGCAATCCGGTCGATCATGAAGACCTCGACCGGAACCGCCTGGGAGTGGGTCAGCATGACGATCGCCGCGGTCAAGCCGGCATTACGCAGGCGCGGTGCGCGCATCGAGGCGAAGCTGGCGATCCCGACGACGAAAATAAGGGCGATCCCGATGGCTAGCGGCTCGTGCGGCGTCAGCAATACCGCTGCGCCGCCAAGCACTGCGCCGGCGATCGTCGCTACCAGACGGTCGACAGCCATGCCGGCCGTGGCACCGACCGATGTCTGCATGACGATCAGCACCGTGAAGACGGCCCAATAGCCCTGCTGAAGATTGAGGAACTGGGTGATGCTGTAGGTAACCGTGCAGGCAATCATCACCCGCAGCGCCTGTATCGCCGCGCGTTTAGTCTGGATCAACGAGGTTTTCGGCGGAGACGGAGGCCCGCTTTGACGAGATTCCGGCTCGGTCATCGCGCAACTTTCCGCATGGAAACGTGTTTTGACAATGGCCGCTCGGGTCTTGCCCCTCCCTGCTGCAGCGCAGACGCTATGGACAGCATCCGGCTTCCACCATGGCAGCATTTCTTGCGATGTGGAAGAAGCGCGGACTGGGACACCTGCCCCATTCCACGCCTTTGTCATGTCCGCAAATAGCGCGCTGCCGCGGTTAGTGAACAGCCGTGCTGATCAACCGGTACGGATGGGTTACCTTGAAGTGCGAGATGACTTCGCTCGCCTGCTGGAATACCTTATCAGCGTTCTCGGGATCTTCGTGGGCGAGCTCATCAGCGTTGATGCGGATCGCTTCCGCCATATTGCGTGAAAATTCCGCAAACTTCTGGTCGCCTTCGACCAGTGCCTCGCGCGCAGCACCTTCCAATGTCCGGGCGACATCGATCAGGATTTCCTCGCGCTCTTCCGCGCTCAGGGTTTCGATAGATTTCGTTCTGTCTTCCATTTTGATCACTCACTCCAATTAGACGTGACGGTGACCGAGCTCATGAAGCCTCGGTAACCTACAGCTAAGAAGGGAGAAATCCGGATACAAGATCTTGAAATTTCAACCGGCGTACCGTGCCTCCAACATATCCAGCTCCCGCACGAGCTTGGTCGCGATTTCGTTGCCGAGCTGCTTTGCCCGGAGCTTTCGAAAGATCTCGCTACGCTCGGCCCGGACTGCCGCCAGTCGTAATTCCATCTCGATGCGGGTCATACGCTTGGAGAGTTCCAGCTCTTCGCCCTCGCCGGATTGATTACGGATACGTTCGCGGTAGAGCTCCATCACTCTCGACGCCACGTCCACATAGAGGTCGGCATCGTCATGGCCCTTCGACAATGAATGCTGAAGACGCGCTATTTCTGTGATCGCCGCTCTGGCTGCATCGACCCTGGCCGCCGCCTCGTCCTCCTCATGCTTGGTATCTTTCGGAAGTTCGAGATTCCTGAGCAATGGCGGCAGGAAGAGCGCTGCCGTTATCAACGACATGATGATCACGCCCATGGCAAGGCAAATAGCGAGATCACGAGCGGGAAATGGTGAGCCATCGCTCATCGCGAGAGGCAAGGTCAGCACACCGGCAAGCGTGATGGCGCCGCGAACACCCGCAAACGAGAAGGCCGCCAGAATACGCCAGTTCGGGGATGTCTGCCGCTGCCGCCTCTGGCGGAAAAGCGTCAGATGAAGCGACAGCCAGACCCAGGTGAAGCGTAGCGCGACAAGACCGAAGGTGAGCCCGACAACATAGGCCGCGAGCCACCAGAATTCGTTATGCCCCGTCACCTGAACCGTTGCGGAGGCTCTTGCCGCGATCGAAGGAAGCTGCTCGCCGAGAAGCACGAAGATGGTGCCGTTCGCGGCGAACTGGATCATGTCCCATACCGCGCGCTGGCGAACGCGGGTTGCCGCCATCGCGCGCCCGGAATTCTCAACCACGCTCATGGTCGTCCCGGCCGAAACCGCAGCCAGAATGCCGGAGCAATGAACCTGTTCCGCGAGCAGATAGGCCGCAAAGGGTATGAGGATGCTGACCAGAATCTGCGAACCGCTCTCTTCGCCATAACGCAGCGAAACTCGCGTGCTCAGCCAGGTGATGGCCCAGGTGACGCTGACGCCGATCGCCAGGCCACCAATCGCAGTCCAGAGGAAGCTCAGCGTGGCGTCGTAGAGCGAGAAACTGCCCGTCAGCGCCGCGGCAATCGCAAATCTGAGGCAGACAAGGCCCGATGCATCATTCAGAAGGGATTCTCCCTCAAGTATGTGCATCATCCGGGGCGGGATCGGCACCCTTTGCGCGATTGCCGAAACGGCAATGGGGTCGGTCGGGGAGATGACGGCCGCCAGCGCGAAGGCAACTGGAAGCGGCATCGCAGGGATCATCCAATGAACGAGGAGGCCGGCGCCGACGACGGTAAAGATCACCAGCCCCAGGGCCAGCTCCACGACGATGTTCATGTCCTGCCGGAGTTCGTCGGCCGGAATCCGCCACCCGTCCAGGAAAAGCAGCGGCGGCAGAAACAACAGAAAAAAGATCTCGGGGTCCAGTCTCACGCTGAGATTGGCCGACAGCCCGATGACTGCTCCAAGCGCAATCTGAATAAGCGGCAGCGGCAGGACAATCGGTATTGCGCGGCAAAGTGCGCCACTAACGACAATCGCCAGGAGAAGGACGAGAGTCGTGGTGATGATTTCCATTATGTTGCCCTCTGCTCCGTATGCCCTGCAACCTTCGCCATCTGCCGCCGAATGCCCTTTGTTCCAAGCCGCCCGAAATGAGAAGGAACGTTGAAGGCGACCGGCTATTTGGTCACTGCAGTCTGCCTTTTGCGATCACAAGAGCAAGTTCAAAACGAACCGCGTTCGCCGAAACGGCAAACTTCAGGATCAGACAGATAGGATGAGCAACGTGACTGGCAATTGAGAGAGGTCTTATCAACGCCTTGGACATGGGGTTGGGCCGCCCGCAGAAGGCGACCCCACCTCAAATAGTCTCTATAGATGATCGGGCGAAGCCCTCGGAAAGTTCAGTAGTGCAGCTTCGGAGCATGGAGGAAACCTATTCGGCCGCCACTGCGACTGTGCCTTCTGCCTCCTCCAGCGCGCGCACCAGCGGAATGACCTGCTTACCGAAATACTCCACCTCTTCCTGAAAATGCAGGAAGCCGAGCAGGATCAGATCCGCACCCGCCTGCTTCAGGCGAACGATCCGTTCGGCCACCTGCTGCGGCGTACCGATGAGGTTCGAGCGGAAGCCATCATTATACTGCACCAAATCTTCAAAACTGGATTTCGCCCAATTCCCCTCGCCTTCGGGTGAGGACTTGCCGGCGTTCTTCACCTCGTGCCCGAAGGCCTTCACCGCTTCGGGATTGGCCTTCTCGATGATCTCCGCGAGAACGGCTTTCGCCTCTTCCTCGGTATCTCGTACAATGGCAAAGGCGTTGACGCCGACGCGCACATGATGACCGTTGTCTCTCGCCTTTGATTGGATATCCTCGACCTGCTTGGCGATTTCCTCCGGCGTATTGCCATTGGTGAAGTACCAATCCGACACGCGCGAGGCCATGTCGCGCGCCGCGCGCGACGAGCCGCCCTGGAAGATCTCCGGCTGCGGGTCGATCGGCTTCGGCTTCAGCGAGTAGTCGGTGAAGCGATAGAAATCGCCGCGGAAGGTGAAGCTTTCCTCTGTCCAGATACCGCGCAGCGCGCGGATGAACTCCTCGGAGCGACGATAGCGCTCATCATGATCGAGCCAGGGCTCGCCGATGGCATGGAACTCGCCGCGGAACCAGCCGCTGACGATGTTGACGGCAACGCGGCCGTTGGTGAGATGGTTGATCGTGGCAATCTGCTTGGCTGCAAGCGCGGGAGCCCACGGCCCCGGCAGGAGGGCGGCAATCACCTTCAGCCGTGTCGTCGCCTCCAGCAGCGAATGACTGAAAGCAACCGATTCATGTTGATATTCGGCGCCGTAGCCGGCGGTGAAGCGGATCTGGCTCAGCGCATAGTCGAAACCATTGGCTTCGGCGATCTGTGCAAGCTTGCGATTGTAGTCGATTGTCCAGCTCGTACGCTGCTCGATGTTCGAAATGACGAGTCCGCCGGAGACATTTGGCACCCAGTAGGCAAACTTCAAAGGCTCTCTGTTTACATCGCTCATTGACATCTCCCGGTTTGAAGGCTCTTCAGCCGAGCAGCAAGATCGAGGTCCCGCAGCTCACTCGGACATACTCTATAGATTTTATGGCATATCGAACATACTCATGCCAAGTTTCGCCCATTTCGGGAAAAAGCTGCCTCGTTAAGCCTCAACGATGTGAGCAGTGAAGTGCATGGCTGACATTTGATCTCCAGGAGACACCGACGGGAATCGCCGGGAAGGCGCTACGATCAGAATGTCGGCCCGGCTGCGCCGCCGTTCAGGGTGAAGTAAGCGTAGGCCGCTATGAAAAACGCGACAATGATAATGATCGCCAGCAAACGCTTCAGCCACGGAGGCGTTTGTCTCGGTGGCTTCGGCTTGGGACGGCGCTCAAATTTGACAACATTATCAGACATGAGCAATCGATTAGCGAAGATCAGGCGATTTGCCAATCAGGAACCGGTGTCAGCGAGGTGAGCTTTCTACAATTGACCTAATAAAACTGCTCACCTGTTTAAAGTCTTCGGAACCTGCGGCGCATCAGGGGCGGTGCCAGCAAGTTCTCCGCCAATGTTGGGATTTAGAAAAACATGCATCGAACTCGAATTGCTAGGGCAAGCGAGCGGGCATTTGAACGTATTTATCTAACCCCAAAGGTGCCTTGTTGAATATCCTGAATAAAATCCGCCCGTGGACTGCCCAGCAGCGTGCGTTGATCGTTCCTTTCCCGACAGAACAAGACCTGGCAGAACGCAAATCGAAAACGACGGCCACCGATGGTCCGATCGTTGCATTTTTCACCGAAGGCAGTTTTTACGAACAGGAAAAGGAGCGCATGTCGCGCTCCGCCGAACGGATCGGCCTCAAGGTACAAGCGACGGCATTACAGAGTGCCGGCAGCTGGGTGTTGAACGCCGGCCTGAAACCAGGTTTTCTGTTGCAGGAAAGGGAAAGGCTGCACGGCCCACTGCTCTATGTCGACGTCGATGCTGTCTTTCACCGCAATCCCTGGCCGGAACTTCACAAGCTCGATTGCGATATCGCCGCCTACTACGAAGGCAATCAACGCCTGATCAGCGCGACCATCCTCATCAACGACACGCCCGCGGCCGCGCAGCTGCTGGAACGCTGGCGGCAGGGATGCCTTGCCAATCCAGAGATGTGGGATCAGCTCGTTCTTGAGCAGATCATAGCCGAGGATGCGGCGAGCGCCCTTCCGCTGTTCCGCGTGGTGAAGCTGCCCGCATCCTTCTGCTGGATCTTCGATCGCGTCGAGAATGGAGCCGTCAGCCAGGTCTTCATCGAACAGCTCCAGGCGAGCCGGGAGGCGACAAAGCGCAAGCGCTGGTTCGGCCGCATCGGCAAGCGCCTGAAGCGCCGGCGCGACCGGGTCGAAGACATAGAGCGTATCTTGAACAACTACAGCTGAGCCGACAATCGCGGGCTCAAATCACAGCATGTCGTCCAGGCTCCAATGGTTGTTCCAGCGGGCGTCGATCTCGTCATTGACGTTCTGATAGCGGATGTCGGTGGAGAGGCGCAGACGGTGGCCCTTGTCCTGGTTTGTGGTCGAGGCATGAATCATGAAAGGCGAATGGAGCATGATGTCGCCGGCTTCATAGTCGGCGGTCAGCCAGCGGGTGTCGAAACGCTCCGCCATCTCAGGCAGGTCCTTCGATACCCATCCGCCCTCGGTCATGTTGCGATTATAGGCACTTACGCGTTCCTCGGGGCTGAGATCGCCGTTCCGCTCGTTGAACTCACGCTCCATCCTCGCGCCGATTGCGTGCGATCCCTCGAGATAGGTCAGGCCGCCCATTTCAGCAGGGATATCGCCGATGGGAATCCACGATGTCACAACCCTGCTTGTGCCGCCACGCAGATAGACGAGATCATAATGCGCCGGCGTCGCAATCGTCGTCCCGGGCCGGACATGGCGCATGATCTTGCGCTTGTGCAGATAGGAAATGCCAGCCAGGAATTCGTCCATGAAGCGGGCCATGCGGGGTTGTGTACAGAAGCCCTCATAGGCCACCGAACGCACCAGAGACATCAGATAACGATCCACGGCCCTATTGTCCGGCGCGATCGCTGAGGCGATCCCATCCCGCGGATCTGTTCCCGGTGCAATCAATCCGGTGTTGGCCAGATGACCGAACACCCAGCCACGGAATTCGATGACCTCGCGTCGCGGCAGGAAGCCCTTGAGCCAGACATAGCCATTCTCTTCATAGAGGTGGCGGATTGCCGCGACGCCGATGCCGGGATCGGTGGGAGTGAGATCACCGAGCCGATTTGGTGCCGTCGACAGGATTTTACCGTTGGCAACAAGGCTGAAGCTTTCCTCATCGCCTTGCGTCGTCTGCATGGAAATCGACATTTCACTCACCAGAAATCTGAATTGAAGACCAGTTGAATCTAGCTGTTGAAACTGATTTTCTACATGGAGGAAAATAATACTGGACTTTTCGCTCATCATGAAAACGACGAATGCGATCTATCGCTCGCCCCTCGCGACCATGGGAGGGCTGGCTGTTACCGGCAGCGGCAGGCAGCATGTCACGCATTCGGTGAAGGCACGAAAATTGCCGAACTATGCTGTCGTCCTGGTGGAGCATGGCCAAGGGTTCCTCGAAACCGAGGCCGTCGGCCGGCAGAGCGTGAAGGGGCCGGCCCTCTTCTGGCTCTTTCCAAATCGCCAACATTCATATGGGCCGGATGAGGATGGCTGGAGCGAGCGATGGGCTCTTTTCGAGGGCTCTGTGGTGCGCGACTTCCTGCGTCTGCGGCTGATCAGCGAACAATCTCCGCTCATCCCCCTCCGCAATCTCGATCGCGTGCAGCGTCTGTTCAGCGGCCTTCACGCCGATCTCCTGGAGGACACCAATCTCGCCAGAGCCTCAGCTGCATCGGCGCTGCACCAGATCGTCATTCTGTCAGCCCGCCAACCGAGCGGAACAACCCTTTCTCCGCAAGAAGGGCCTGATATCGTCGAGATCATCGAGGCCTTGCGCAGGCGAGCGACGGAGCCTCTGGACATGGCGGCCTTCGCCGCCGAATACGGCATATCGTCCGCAACGCTGCGCCGGAAGGTGGCGGCGGAAGTCGGGCTGCCGCCGAAAGGCTTCCAGCTTCGGGTGCGCATGGACCACGCCAAGGAACTGCTGGCGACGACGGATGACAAGATCGAGATCATCGCCTCCAGGATCGGGTTCGACGATGCATTCTACTTCTCGCGGCTGTTTCACGAGCGGGAAAACTGCACGCCGCGCGAGTTCCGTGCCCGCTACCGAACAAGCTGATCGACCAAAGCCGCCGTCTACGCCTCACCATCCCGGCCGGCAGGACCACGCTCCAAATTTCGCCGACGCCACGCCGCTGGCGCCTCCCCCATCCGCTTGCGGAAAAAGCGCGAAAAATAGGCCGGATCCTCGAACCCCACCTCGCGGCCGATATCCTCGACAGAGCGGATGGTGAACATCAATAGTCGCTTGGCCTCCAGCAGCCGCCGCTCGAGCAGCATCTCCTTGACGGTGAGCCCGAAAACCTCGCGACATGCCTTGTCAAGCAGATGCGGCGTCGTCGCAAGCAGCTCGACATAGCGGCCAACCGGCCAATCGCTCTTGTAATGCCGATCGATGGCGCTGCGCAGCGACAAGGCAAGGGTGACTGTGGGGGAAGCTGACGGCAAGGCGGCGCTGCCGCCGAGCCTGCTCATCAGAGACAGTACGACCCCGATCAATCCCAGCATGACTTTTTCGCTTTGTCCGCCACGCTCTCTGTATTCGAAGCTGATCATCTCCAGCAGCACACCAAGCTTCTGCCAGGAGGGATCCTCTGGCCGGCCTGTCAGAAACGTCGGCATGTCCAGGCTGAGATCCACCTGGGGCGCGAGCGCCTTCAGCGTATCGTCTGATACGGATACGACAATGGCATCCGATTGATCGTCAACCTCGAATCCGTGGATGATATTGCTCGGAATGAAACTGATGGTCGGAGCGGAAAAATTCCAAGTCCGATCCTCGATCCGGTAATGACCGCCGCCCTTGTACCAATAGGTGATCTGCCCCATCGACGGATGTTTGTGGGACGCCACATGCCCAAAATGCAGCGTTTTCCGGTCCATGACCGTTTCGACATGCAGGAATCCGACGTCGAGCGCGCGGCTTGGCTCGCCATAGACAAAGAAATTCGGGATCTCGTTTTTCTGCGACATGCCGGAAAAAGTACCAGCGAATTGCCTCCTTTGTCCATGGCCGCGGCAGCAGCGGAGACGTAGCATCGGTCAAGATCTCAAGGGAGGAATACGAGATGCGAGCTGAAGATCACCGCGGCGACAAGACCCGCCCATTTACCGGCGCCGAATATCTGGAAAGCCTGCGCGATGGCCGCGAAGTCTACATCAACGGCGAACGCATCGCCGATGTGACCACCCATCCGTCCATGCGCAATTCCGCCCGCTCGATCGCGCGCATGTACGACGCGCTGCATGACGAAAAGTCCAAGGCACGTCTGACATCGCCGACCGATACCGGATCGGGCGGCTACACGCACAAATATTTCCGCGTGGCGAAATCCTCCGCAGAACTCGTCGCCCAGCAGGGCGCTATCGCCGACTGGGCGCGCATGTCCTACGGCTGGATGGGCCGCACGGCCGACTACAAGGCAGCCCTCATGAACACGCTCGGCGCCAATGCCGACTGGTATGGGCCGTTCAAGGACAACGCGCTTTCCTGGCACAAGCGTGCTCAGGAATCCGTGCTCTTCATGAACCACGCGATCGTCAATCCGCCGATCGATCGCCACAAGCCGGCCGATGCCGTCAAGGATGTTTTCGTCCACATCACCAAGGAGACCGATGCCGGCATCTATGTCTCGGGCGCCAAGGTGGTGGCGACATCCTCGGCCCTCACCCACTATAATTTCCTCGCGCAGAGCTCGGCAACCGTGACGGAAGACCCGTCACTATCGGTCATGTTCATCGTTCCGATGAATGCGCCCGGGATCAAGATGTTCTGCCGCGTCTCGTACGAGCAAACAGCCAATACCGTGGGACATCCCTTCGACTATCCGCTGTCGTCGCGTTTCGACGAGAACGACGCGATCCTGGTGCTCGACAATGTCTTCGTGCCCTGGGAGGACGTGCTGGTGCTGCGCGACGCGGCCAAGATCCTCTCGTTCCATCCGGCCTCCGGCTTCATGCACGGCTATTGCTTCCAGGGCTGCACGCGCTTTGCCGTCAAGCTCGATTTCCTCGCCGGGCTGCTCGCGAAGGCGCTGCGCGCGACGGGTGGCGATGCCTTCCGCGGCAATCAGGCCGCACTCGGCGAAGTGATCGCGCTGCGCCACATGTTCTGGTCGTTCTCCAATGCCATGGCCTACAATCCTCAGCCCTGGGCTAACGGCGCGGTACTGCCGAACATGGAGGCCGCCCTTTCCTACCGCACCTTCATGTCGGAGGCCTATCCGCGTGTCATTGAGACCGTACGCAAGGTCGTTGCCTCCGGCCTTATCTACCTGCCCTCGTCGGCCAAGGATTTCAGCAACCCGGAGATCGATCGCTATCTCGCCCAATATGTGCGCGGCTCCGACAATATGGGCCATGTCGAGCGCATCAAGATCATGAAGCTATTGTGGGACGCCACAGGCACGGAATTCGGCGGGCGACACGCTCTTTACGAGCTCAACTATGCCGGCGCGCCGGAGGAAGTCCGGCTGCAGGTGCTGAAAGGCGCCGAGCGCGGCGGCCGGTTGAGGGAGATGGAGGCGCTCGTCGATCGCTGCATGAGCGACTACGACGAAAACGGCTGGACCGGAGATACCTGGCTTCCGCCGCTTGGGCAAACCTCCCCCATCCGCAACGCCGCCGAATGAGGGCTTTGCGATGGAGGAGCAACTCTCGAAAAGCGAATTCCGCAACGCGATGGCGCGGGTCTGCGCGCCGGTCAACGTGATCACGACAAATGGCCCTGCCGGCCGTGGCGGCTTCACCGCCACCGCCATGTGCAGTGTCACCGACGAGCCGCCGACGCTGCTCGTCTGCATGAACAGCCGTTCGGCGCAAACCGGCCTCTTCTTCGAAAACCGCCGCTTCTGCGTCAATGTCCTGACGCAGGAACACAAGGAACTGGCCGGCTATTTCGCCGGCCAGCGTGCCGAGATGGAAGAGCGTTACGCTGCCGCGAATTGGATCGATTTCCGCTCCGGCAGCCAGGCGCTATCGGATGCGATCGTCTCCTTCGATTGCCGCCTGACGGAAGCGCGGCTGGTCGGCACGCATCACATCTTCATCGGCGAGGTCATCGATATCCGCAGCCGCAAGGATGGGCATGCACTGCTCTATTTCGACCGCAACTATGTGCACGTGCCGACGCAGGCAGGGAGTTTCGGCGGCTGAGTGCAAGACTACCAAAGAACGTGAAACGAATGGGGATGCAGTGAAGCACGGCATCCCCATCACGTCTTGCAAAGTGTCACTATCTCGTCAGGCAGCAGCATCTCCAAGATAGAGACGATGAAGCTGCGCCGGATCATTGGCGAGCGTGGCGCAATCGCCGTCATAGACGATGCCACCTCTGCGCAGCACATAGGCGCGGTCGCCGATCGCAAGGGCAAGGGCCGCGAACTGCTCGACCAGAATAACCGCCATGCCGGCATCAGCCAGTTGCCGGACCGCCCGCATCAGGCGGCTGACGATGACCGGCGCCAGGCCGGACGACATTTCATCGATCATGACCACCTTCGGCCGTGTCAGCAACGATCGGGCGATGACAAGCATCTGTTGCTCGCCGCCGGACAGCATGCCGGCCTTGATATCGCGACGTTGACGCAGCTCCGGAAACAGGTCGTAAGCCTCCTGCAGATCTGCGCCGGGATCGAGCGCGACCTTGAGATTTTCTTCGGTCGTCATCTCCGGAAAGACGGCACGTCCCTGCTCGACATGGCTGATGCCGGCACGGGCACGCAGGCCCGCGCGCAATTTCAGAAACTCCGTGCCATCCAACGAGGCCGACCCCGACGCTGCCGGAATGATGCCAGAGAGGCTTTCGAGCAGCGTGGTCTTACCGGCCCCATTGGAGCCAAGGAGAACGCTGATTTCTCCGCTCGAAACGGCAAGATCCACGCCGCGAACGACAGGGATGCCGGATCGGTTGACGACGAGACCTTTGATGGAAAGCGCGGTCATTCGGCGGCCTCCTCAAGTTCGATGCCCATATAGGCTTTCTGGACGATCGGCATGGCGAGAACGCTCTGCGGCGCGCCATTGGCGATCACGCGTCCGAAATCGAACACCGTAATCACAGAGCAGGCCCGCCGCACCAGATCCATGTCATGCTCGATCAGAAGTACGGCACTGCCGAACGCCTCGGGAATGGCGGCAATCCGTTCGCCGAGCCTGACAGCATCGGCGTAGGATTGGCCGGCGGCCGGCTCGTCGAGAAGGATGACGGGCGGCCGCGATGCGACCACGCCGGCAACATCGAGCAGCCGCCGTGTACCCGCATCGACCGAAGCGATGGGTGTATCGGCCGGTGGGCAATCGAACCATTGCAGGATGGCGGAAAGCTCGTCGTCGCTAATGGCGCCGGCCGCAAGTCGCACATAGTTGCCAACGCTGAGTTCCGGCGCGATGCGCGTGGTCTGCCACGTACGGCGGATGCCCAGCCGGGCGCGGCTCGTGGCGGAAAGGCCTTCCAGAGGTTTGCCATTCAGCTTCACCGAGCCATCATAGCCAGCGAGAAATCCGGCGATAGCATCGACCATGGTCGACTTCCCAGCGCCGTTCGGGCCGACAAGGCCAACGACCGTGCCTGCCGGCACCTGCAGATTGACCTTGTCCAGCGCGACGACGGCGCCATAGCGGACCGTGAGATCGCTGACCTCAAGCGCTAGCCCTGGTTCGTGCACACCGGCAGCCGGAAGATGGCTCGATCGCCTATGCGTGCAGGCTGCAAGGCGCTTGGGAAGCAGTTTGCGCGCAAGCCGTGCCCAAGTCTCGCTGATGGTTTCGCCCGAGGAAAGGGCATGTACGGCGCCGATTGCGAAGAAGACATTGCCGACATCCTGCGGCAGGTTGAGCCTGCGCAGCAGTTCGGGAAACAACGTGATCAACATGCCGCCGATGACAGCCCCGAGGGTGAAATGTGCGCCGACCATCGTCGCGACCGCGAAGAGCGCCAGGGATTGCATCATCGAGAAGTTTTCCGAGACCAGTGTCCCGAGATAGCCGGCGAGCAAACCGCCCGACACGCCGGAAATGAAGGCGCTGATCGCAAAGGCGCTTAGCTTTGCGCGAGGAATGGAGATGCCATGTGCCGCCGCCGCCCGCTCCGAGTGTCGGACCGCGAGCCAGGAGGCGCCGAGCCGCGATCGGCTGACGAATTCGAGCGCCACGGCGATCACGCCGTAAGTCAGAAGCACGAAGATGAAGAAGCCGTAGTCGCTCTCAAAGAGCGCGGGACGGACCACCTGCGTAAACGTCGTCTGCCCCGGAAAGGTAATCGTCGCGAGCACCGTATCGAAAGCCGCGGCAAAACCGAGAGTGACGATCGCCAGGTTGATGCCGCGCAATCGGAGCGCCGGCAGGCCGATGGCGATGCCGACAGGCACGGCTGCGAGACCACCGATGACCATCCAGACGACAAGGCCGCCGGGCGCCTCGATGACGTTCAGATATCCCGTCACCCAGGCACCGACCCCTGCAAAGGACATCTGGCAAAGCGAGATCATGCCGGTGCGCCCGGCGACGAGGCCGAGGCTCTGCAGGGCAATGCCCGTTATGAAAACCGCGGTCAGCAGAAACACCCAATATTTGGGCAGCAGCAAAAGAACGAGTACGCCGATGGCGGCAAGCGACAGGGCGGTAACGGCGGCTGCGCGGAAACTAGCGTGCTTCATCCCAGCGGGCTCCTCTTTGCGACCACAGGAGGACAGCAAGAATGACGATAAACGGAACGGTGCTGCGATACTGACTGATGAAATCGACAGCGCTGACGGCGCCTTCCAATATGCCGATCGTCACGCCACCCAAAAGGGCCGCGCGAAAGCTGGCGAAGGCGCCGATCAGGGCCGCGGCCAGAGCCGGCACAACAAGCAGGCTCAACGAAGCAAAATCGGGAGAGCGCAGCGGCGCAATAATCATCAGGGCGAAGGAGGTCACAGCACCAGTCACTACCCAAACGCCGAGCGCCAAAAGCCTTACCCGAATGCCGATGAGCTCGGCCGCCATAGGCCGCTGCGACAGCGCCCGCAATTGCAGCCCGATCCGCGTGCGAGCCAGAAATTGCTCTGTCAATACGGTGAAGACGATGGCGAGAACCAAGGTCGTGACAGCGGCCCAAGTCACCTCGACGCCGGCGAGACGGAAGGCCGACCCGGAAATCAGCTCGGGGAAGTTATGCGGATGCTGGCCACCGGTCAGCCGCAGTCCGAGGGCGATGATGCCGACCAGAAGAGCGGCCGTCACCGCCGCCTTGGTGGAGGCATTGGCGTTTGCAAACCATGTGGTCATCACGAGGCCGATCAGAACGCCGGCGAATGCACCGGCGGCGATGCCCAACAACACCGCCGGCAACAGTGGCATGCCGGCCTCATGCAGCGCGACCATGATGAAGGTGCCCATGGCACCAATCGCGGCGCCTGTGAAGTTCACCACGGCCACCAGACGATAGGTGAAAATGGCGCAGACCCCCAGGATGGCATAGGCACCACCTGCGGAAAGACCAGCCACAGCGGCTGTAAATAGAGCGTTCATTGCAGAACTCCGGAAGCGGGCAAATCTTGCCTCGCCAGATCAGATCGTCGCATCGAGGCCGATGCCCGATCCTGCCCTTCGAATGCAGGATCGGGCACGAGAGCCATTACTTGGCCTTTGCCAGCGTGTACCAATCCGGCGTCTTGACGGTCCATTTGCCGTCGACGAGTTGCATGATCTTCGTCGACTTCATCGGCGAGTGCACGCGGGCGTCACCAAAGACATAGGGGCTGCCGGCCAGCGAATAATGCAGCTCCTTGCCTTCCTTCAACGCGGAGGTCACCGCGTCGCGGCTCACGTCGCCATCGATGCCGGAGATCGTGTCGATCATCACCTTGGCGGCGAGATAGCCGCCTTGGGAGAAGGCAGTCTTTGCGAGGCCGGCCTTGTCCATGGTCTTGATCCAGTCGGCATTGGCCTCGTTGCTTTCGGTATAGGGCTCCCATTCGGTGCCGACATAGATCGGCTGCTTGCTGTCGGCCAGCGCCTTGGCGACGCCTTCGGTATAGCCGGGTGCGAGGAACAGCCAGTTGATGCCGGAAATCTTCTGCGCGTCGGCGGTCTTGACCCACTGCACGACACCCGGCTCGACCTGATTGGTGAGCACCGCATCACAGCCGGCATCGCGCGCTTTGATGACATAGGGCGTTAGGTCGCCCTGCGGCGGCAGCGTCATGTCGACAAGACCGACCTTGTTGCCGGTCAGCTTCTGCCAGGCCGCGACCGCATTGCCGTAGGCCTCCTGCGTACCACCGAGGATCAGGAAGAAAGCGCAGACTTCCTTGGCCCCAAGGTTCTTCGTTGCATAGTCGAGCATGACCGTGGTCAGCGTGAAAGGACCGACGTTGACGGGAGAGATGCTCGGTGCGTTGAAGCAAAGGGGATCAACGCCGACGCCCTGAACGGCGAGCACTTCGTTGCGGTTGTAAGTGCCAGCATTGACGGCGCAATCAAGCAGGCTTGCGCCACCTGCCAGAGCAACGACGCCCTTGTTATCAATCAGGTCACGCGCCGCCTGGGCAGCCACCTGGGGATCACCCTTGTCGTCGGCCAGCGAATATTCGATCTTGCAGCCGTTGATTCCGCCCGCTTCGTTCAGCTGCTCGAAAACGGCCTTGGTCGCCTTCGGCGCATCGGAGAAATCGACCACGCCGGTCACTGTCGAGACGGCGCCGATCTTGATCGGACCATCCTTGCAGGTCGGTCCGGCCGCGAAAGCGGATGATCCCGTGAATGCCAGGCCGGCGGTAGCCAAGCCCAGGGCTATGAATGCGGATCTCAATTTCATTTTGTTCCCTTCCCTTTTTTGAATTGCGGCGTTTCCTCTTCGCCGCGCCAGCTAGCGCTGGTAGACAGGCTCACCTGCGAAATAAGTGGTGAGAACCTTGGTGTCGGCGATGCGCTCGGCAGGCACCTCGAAGACATTCTGGTCGAGCACGATAATGTCAGCCGACTTGCCGACGGCGAGCGACCCTGTCTCTGCTTCTATCCGCATCGCCTTCGCCGAATTGAGCGTGTAGATCTCGATCGCCGAGGCGAGATCGATCGCCTGCTCCGCCCAAAGCGATACGCCCGGAAAAGCGCCGGATGGATTCTGGCGCGTGACCAGTCCTTCGATGCCGTTCCATGGGTCCGGGATCGGAATGACAGGCCAGTCCGACCCGCCGGCCAGCAGCGCGCCGGTGGCTTTCAGCGCCGCGATTGGCCAGAAGCGGGTGGCACGCTCCTCGCCCATCACTTCCTTATGGCCCTCGAGGAAGGTCGTCGGATACCAGATCATCGGGCAGAGATCGGCGATGACGCCAAGCGGGCCGAAGCGGCCGACATCCTCCTCGCGAATGTAGCTCGCATGGGCGATGTGATGCTTGATATCGGTCGGGCCGTTGAAATGCCTGACGGCTTCGACCGCGTCCAGCATCTCGGTGACGGCATAATCGCCGGTGCAATGGATCTTCAGGCCCATGCCGAGCTTTTCTGATTTGTCGATGTGGCGCACCAGATCGGGATAGCTGACCAATACCTCGCCGCGATATCCCTCTGGATGCGCCGCATCCGCCACATAGGGATCGTGGAAGGCAGCGGTGCGGGCACCGGGAACGCCATCGAGAAAGATCTTCGTGAAATTCGGCTTCACATGCGCGCTGCGATATTCGTCCCGCAGCTCCAGCAATTCGTAACCAGAGAGCCCGAACATGAAGCTCGGCTCGATCAGCGGCAGCGAGGTGACAGCCCAGGCGGAAAGTTTGCCGCTGATATCAAGATGCTTCAGCGCCTTGAGGATCGGCAGCACCGAAGCGGCATCCTGAAAGGCCGTGACGCCATAGGAATTAACGATCTCGACGGCGCGGGCGACGGCTGCCTCGCCCATCTCCTCGGTAAAGGCTTCTGCGACGGTGCGCTCGACGATGCCGGCAGCGGATTCGATCAGCAGGCCGGTCAGCCGACCCGTCACCGGATCGCGACCAAAGGAGCCTTGCGGCGGATCGGGCTGGTTATTGGAGATGCCGGCAAGCCGCATCGCCTCGCTGTTGACCCAGCGGTTATGCATGGTCTCGTCGCGCAGAAGCACGGGATGCCCAAAGCTCGCTTCATCAAGCTTCCTGAGCGCGGCCTCGCTATTGAGCGCCGTAATCATATCGGCGCCCCATTGATTGGCGACGATCCACTGCCCCTTTGGCGTCGTCTCGACCTGCGCACGGACATGGGCGCAGATCGCATCCACCGAAGCGCCCGCCGCAATTTGCGTCTCGAATAGGTCGGCCTGCCCGCCCATCATGATGTGATTGTGGATATCGACAAAGCCGGGCATCGCCATCTTGCCCTGGAGATCAACCATCTTGGTCTCAGCGCCCTTCAGCGCCTCGATTTCAGCTCGATTTCCGACAGCCATGATGCGGCCGTTCTTGACGGCGAGAGCCTCCACCCACGGATGGGTCGGCTCGACAGTATAGATTCGTCCATTGGTGAGAATGAGATCGGCAGAGCCGCGCAAAGTATCCATTATCTTGTTCCCGTGTCGGTTCATTATTTGAACCAATCATTCAATTATTAGAGTGATGCAGGGTTTGATGTTTGTCAACATAGTTCACACGTTAATTATATTGACAAGATGGTTGCTGACTCCAGATTAGTGGCAAGCCGCGCGCATGCGAATTCGGTCGCTCGCGAAGCGAATACTTCGAGGACGCCGAGACCAAATTTGAGCCGGTCGTTTTTCCAGGCCTTTACGCCCTAGAGCTGAATCCATGCCGTTTTCAGATCGACATATTTGTCGAGCGCATGCAGCGATTTGTCGTGGCCGTTACCCGATTGTTTGACGCCGCCGAGCGGCACGCTGTTGTCGGCACCGCCATAGGTGTTGACATGCACGACGCCGGCGCGAATGCCGCGCACCATTCGATGCGCGCGCGACAGGTTCGAGGTCCAGACAGCCGAAGCGAGGCCGTATTCGGTAGCATTGGCAATCTGCAGGGCTTCCGCCTCGGTCTCGAACGGGATAATCGACAGGATCGGACCGAAGACCTCTTCCCGCGCCAGCGTCATCGACGGCGAAACATCGAACACCGTCGGCTGCATGTAGTAACCGCCGGTTTCCTCAAGCAGGCGCGCGCCGCCTGTACGTAGAGCCGCACCCTCGGATAATGCCTGCCCGACATAGCCGAGATCCTTCTTCAACTGGATCTCGCTGGAGATGGCGCCAGCTTCCGTCGACAATTGCAGGGGATCGCCGACCTTCATAGCGCCGGCGATCCGCGCGACCTTTTCCGAAAAAGCCTCGTGGATCGATTTCTCGACGAGCAGGCGCGAGCCGGCGACGCAGACTTGGCCGGAATTGCGAAAGATGCCGTAGGCCGACACCTTGGCCGCCTGATCCAGATCCGGCGCATCGGCAAAGACGATATTCGGGGACTTGCCGCCAAGCTCCAGATAGACGCGCTTCAGGTTGGAGCGTGCCGAATATTCCAGAAGCCGCCGTCCGACAGGGCCGGAACCGGTGAAGGCAAGCACGTCGATATCCATGTGCAGTCCGAGCGCCTCACCGCTGACAGCGCCGCGGCCGGTGACGACGTTGAACACCCCCTCGGGCAATCCAGCTTCGGCGCAAATTTCGGCAAGCCTCAGCAGCGTCAACGACGCGCCTTCGGCGGGCTTCAGCACGACGGAATTACCCGCCGCAAGTGCCGGCGCGATCTTCCAGGCGCCGATCATCATCGGGAAATTCCATGGCACGATGGCCGCGACAACGCCGATGGGCTCGCGATGGATAAGGCCGAGCACATTCTCCGCCGTCGGCGCGATCTCGCCATAGACCTTGTCGATTGCCTCGGCATAGTAGCGAAAGGTGCCGGCCGCACTGCCGGGCTCGGCCTTCAAGGCCATCGAAATTTCCGTGCCGTTATCACGCACGCCGAGCACGGCCAGTTCCAGCGCGTTCTTCTCGATCAGTTCGGCGATCTTCAGCAGCACCTTCTTGCGTTCGGCGGGCGCGGCCCTCGACCAGCCACCCTTCTCGAAAGCGCGCCGGGCAGCCCTGACGGCAAGATCGACATCCTCGGTGCCGGCATCGGCGATCGTGGTCAATCGGGTTCCATCGATCGGGGATATGACGTCCATGGAGGCGCCGCTGACCGGTGGCCGCCAGGCGCCATCGATAAACAGCGATTGCGGCGAAACGGACACTGTCCGGTGCTGATCGATCTTGTCCTGCATCTCATTCTCTCACGAAGGAAAGTGGCGGGCACAATACCCGCCACTGCTGTTAGAGGATCACATCAAGCTTCCTGTCCGGCACCAAGCCGGGCAAAACCGACGGCGTCCGATGACTTCAGGCGAATGGCGGCCAGAAATCCGATGATACCGGCGATCAGGACAAGGCCCGGCAGCAACACGGCGAGCACGCCATTGGCACCGGCGATCGCGCCGAAATTCGCCGAGATATAATAGACCAGCGCCAGAAGGATCAGCCCGGTGACAACAGGCAGAATCTTGACTGCGAGTACGTTGCTCTCAAGCCCAGGATTGCGGCTGAAGAATACGACGATCGCAAAGGCGGTAAAGGCCATCAGCAGAATGATTGCCAGCGTGGCAACATTGGTGAGCCAGGAGAACAGCGCCAGCACCGGGTCCTGACCTGTCACCGCAAAAAGTGCGATCACAAGCACGGCAATAACCGTCTGGATGATCGAGCCGACATGCGGGCTCTGGAACACCGGGTGGGTAACCCCGACCGACTTCGGCAGCAGGCCTTCACGGCCGGCGACATACATGTAGCGCGCCACGCCATTATGGAACGCAAGAATGCCGGCGAACAGGCTGGTGATGAAGAGAACGCTCATCACGACGGTGATCCAGTGGCCGACATAGCGCTCGGCAAGGCCGAACAAGAAGGTCGTGGGATCAGCAAGACCCTGCAGCGTGGGCACGAGCTTGTCAGCGCCGGCACCCGTCACCATCAACCAGGAGGTCAGCATGTAGAAGAGGCCGATGATCAGCACGGAGATATAGGTGGCGCGCGGCACGGTCTTGTGCGGTTCGCGTGCCTCTTCACTATAGATCGTCGTCGCCTCGAAACCGATGAAGGCAGCGAAGCAGAACAGGAGGCCGATGGCCGGCGTGCCGCTCCAGAAGGCAGTCGGCGTAAATGGCACGGCGGAGAGGCCGCTATCGCCCCCCTTGACGAAGATCGCGGCGTCGATGACGAGGACGACGAGATATTCCAGAATAACCAGCACCGTCAGCACCTTGGCCGAGAGATCAACACGACGATAGCCGAAAACGGCAACGAAAGCGATGCCGACAAAGCTCCAGACCCACCAGGGCAGATCAAGGCCAAGCTGCTCGGCAAAAAAGCCCTTGGTCGCGGCACCGAAAAGCCCGAGAACGCCGACCTGCATGGCATTATAGGCGAGGATGGCGATGAGAGCTGCCGCACCGCCCATCAGGCCGCCGAGACCCTGGGCCGTATAGGCATAGAAGGCGCCGGCATTGCGGATATGGCGGGCCATGGCGACATAGCCGACCGCGAATAGAAGCAGAATGCCCGTTACCAGCAGGAAGGTGAGCGGGATACCGGGCCCGTTGCCGAGCATCATCGACAGTGGCACGCCGCCGGCGACCGCCGTCAGCGGCGCTGCGGCCGAAACCACCAGGAAGGTCACGGCACCCACGCCGAGACTGTTTTTGCGCAGCTGGTTCTCAGCCGCGCCTTGCGAATTTTGTGTGCTCATTTGCGTTCGTTCCCCTTGTTGAGAGTATCCGATCATCGCTGCGATTGCGCGCAGGCGACCTCCATCAAAACCGGACTGACGAGCGGGGCTTGGGCTTTTGCTGATTTTGCCGCCGTCAGCGCTTATGGTTCATTATTTGAACCTTAGCTTCAAATATAGACTTGCAAACATTCCTGGCCTCTGTCAAGTTATTTCGCATGTTAAGTATCTTGGGTCGCTGCTATCGTGCCGCGGCGCAGGGTCTGCGGTCTGATTTGACGAAAGCTATGGCTGGACGCACAGAATCAGACCCTGACCAACCCAAGAGGAGGAACGATGAGCACGATCGGAAAGGCGCTGGCATTGCTGGACACCCTGTCACGACTGGACAAGGAAGCGGGTCTGACCGACATCGCCCGGCTGTGCGCGCTCGACAAGGCAACGGCGCGACGCTTTCTGGTGGAACTGGAGAAGCACGGCTTCGTCGAGCAGGACGCGGATACGCGCCGCTATCGCATCGGTTCCGCACCCGTTCGCCTCGCCCGTATCCGCGAAGCGCGCTTTCCCTTCCTGCGGGTCGCCATTCCCTTCATCAAGGCGCTCGCCGAATCGTCGACAGAGACAGTGCATCTTTCGGAATTTTCCGGTGGGCAGCTTTCGACCATCCACGTCGAAGACTCACCCCGCGCGCATCGCATCATCGTCGATGTCGGCAGCCTCCTGCCCTTTCACGCCACCGCATCCGGCCTTGCCTTCCTCGCCTTCTGCCCAGCGGCAGAGATCGACAAAGCACTGAAGAAGCCGTTCGAGAAATTCACTGAACATACCGTCGTCGAACCGCAATTGGTCCGAGGTCTGCTCGATGAGACCAGAGGGCGGGGCTTCTCGATCAGCCATCAGGGGCTCGAGGCCGGCGTCATCAGCACGGCCGCGCCCATCCGCACACCCAGCGGCCGCCCGATCGGCTGCGTCGCCATCGCCGCGCCGCTCTCGCGCACGACGAAAACGGCTATCAACGAATTCGGCGCGCAGGCCATCGCCGCCGCCAATGCAATCTCAGAAAAATATTACGGGTCGGAAAGGCCCGCGGGAACCATTGCAAACATCAGGAGGACAGATTGATGAGCCCTGCGGCTCCCTCACCAAGGATACTCGTCATCGGAACCGGCGACACCAAATCCGACGAACTGCAGTTCATGGCATCCGTCATTAAAGAAGCCGGCGGCCGGCCCACTATGATGGATGTCAGCATTCTCGGCGACCCGCCATACACTCCGGATTACTCCAGGCACGACATCGCCAACGCCGCTGCAACTACCATCCGGGCGATCGCCGAAAGCGGTGACGAAAACAGTGCCATGGCTGCCATGGCAAAGGGCGCGACGGCACTGACCCTCCGCCTCTACGAGGATGGTCTTGTCGATGGCATCATCGTACTCGGCGGCTCCATGGGCACGGATCTGGCGCTCGATGTCGCCGCCGTCCTGCCGCTCGGTGTCCCGAAATTCGTGGTCTCCACCATCGCCTATTCGCATCTGATCCCGCCGGAACGCATTGCGCCCGACCTGATGATGATACTGTGGGCTGGTGGTCTCTACGGCCTCAACAGCATCTGCCGTTCGGTCCTCTCGCAGGCCTGCGGCGCCGTCGTCGGAGCCGCGAAGCACGGCACCAAGCCTGATCGCACGCGACCGCTCATCGGCATGACCTCGCTCGGTTCGTCCTGCCTGAAATATATGAAGTATCTGCGGCCCGAGTTGGAAAAGCGCGGCTATGATGTCGCCGTATTTCACTCCACCGGCATGGGCGGCCGCGCCTATGAAGCCATCGCCTCCAAGGGCGACTTTGCCGCCGTCTTCGATTTCTGCATCCAGGAAGTCAGCAATCATCACTATGGCAGCGTCGTCACCTCCGGGCCGGACAGGCTTGAGAATGCCGGACGCGCCGGCATCCCGCAGATCGTCGCTCCCGGTGCGATCGATATGGTCGATATTCAGGCCTGGCAGGTGCTGCCTGAGATTTTTACCGATCGGCCCTATCATGCCCATAACCGGCTGATCGGATCCGTGACGACATCGCCGGAGGGGCGGCGTGAAGTCGCCCGGCTGATCGGACAAAAACTCGCGCGTTCAGACGCAAGGATTGCCTTCCTGCTGCCAACCGAAGGGCTACAGGAGTGGGACAAGCCGGATGAGCCGTTGCACGATCCGGAAGGTCTAGACGCCTTTCTCGACGAGATGCGCCGCGCCATTCCGCCGAGCGTCACCCTGCACGAGGTCGATACCCATATCAACGCGCCGGCCTTCTCCGCTGCGGCACTCGCCATCTTCGATCAATGGGTGGCTGAAGGCATCATTCCGGAGGGACGTCGATGAACGTCGATCGCGCCCTCATTCTCGATTTCGGCGGGGTCGTCACCCGCACCCTGTTCGAGACGCACGACGTCACTGAGCGCACGCTTGGCCTTCCAAAGGGATCGCTGACCTGGCTCGGACCATTCGATCCCAAGACGGACCCGCTCTGGGTAGCGATGCAGAATCGCGAGATCACGGAACGTGATTATTGGCTGCAGCGCACTGCCGAAGTCGGCAAGCTGATCGGCGAAGACTGGACCGACATGCAAACCTTCGTGCGCCGGGCGCGTGGTGCCGAGCCGGAGCTGGTTCTGCGACCGGAAGCGCGCGATGCCATCCTGCGCGCCAAGGAGGCCGGCCTGAAACTAGCAATCCTGTCCAACGAACTCGACCTTTTCTACGGCGTCGAATTCCGCCAGCGCTTCCCGCTGATCGAGCTTTTCGACGTCATCGTCGATGCCACCTACACGAAGATCCTCAAGCCGGATCCCCGCGCCTACGAGCTTGTTCTTGCCGAGCTCAACCTGCCGCGCGCGGCCTGCGTCTTCGTCGACGACCAGAAGAAGAACATCGAGGGCGCCGAAGCCGTGAACCTGCCTTACGTGCATTTCGACGTTACCCGCCCCGCCGAAAGCTATGCCCGCGCCCTTGCCATGCTTGGGCTCTGAAAAAAGAGGATTAGACATGCGTGAAACCAATTTCATCATCGAAAACAACGCCCGTCACCTGTGGCACCCGATGGCGCATCCCGCCGAAATGCAGGCGCATCCGCCGCGCATCATCAATTCTGGCGAAGGCGTCGAGATCGTCGATATACAGGGCAAGAAGGTATTGGACGCGGTCGGCGGCCTCTGGAACGTCAATCTCGGCTATTCCTGCGAACCGGTGAAAAAGGCGATCCGCGACCAACTCGACAATCTGCCCTACTACTCGACTTTCCGCGGCACGACCAACTCGCCGTTGATCGAGCTTTCCTATGAGCTTGCCGAATGGTTCAAGCCGGATGGCCTCAGCCGCTCATTCTTTACCTCCGGCGGCTCGGATTCGGTCGAGACCTGCCTGCGACTGGCTCGCCAATACCATAAGGTCAACGGTCAACCCGAGCGCACCAAGTTCGTCGCGTTGAAGAAGGGCTATCACGGCACGCATTTTGGCGGCGCCTCGGTCAACGGCAATCAGAATTTCCGCCGCAACTATGAGCCGTTGCTGCCGGGCGTCATCCACCTGCCCGCCCCGTTCGCCTATCGCAACCCGTTCAACACGACCGACGGCGCGGAGATCGCAGCGGCCATCGGCCGGCTCTTCGAGGACGAGATCGCCTTCCAGGGCGCCGATACCATCGCCGCTCTGATCGTCGAGCCGGTGCTGGGTGCCGGCGGCGTCATCGTCCCGCACGAGACCTTCCTGCCGCTGATGCGCGAAATCTGCGACCGGCATGGCATCCTGCTGATAGCCGACGAGGTCATCACCGCCTTCGGCCGCACTGGCGCCTGGACCGGATCGCGCCTCTGGGGCGTCAAGCCGGACATGATGTCGACCGCCAAGGCCATCACCAACGGCTATTTCCCCTTCGGCGCGGTGATGATTTCAGACAAGGTCGCCGAGGCTTTCGAGAGCAACAAGAACTCGATCGGTAATATCGGCCACGGCTACACCTATTCCGGCCACCCGGTCGGTGCTGCCGCTGCGCTTGCCACATTGAAAGAAACCAAGCGGCTCGACGTCGCCGCCAATGCCGCGGCCCGTGGCGAAGAACTCCTGGCCGGCCTGAAGAAGCTGCAGGACAAGCATGAACTGGTCGGCGACATCAGAGGCAAGGGCCTGATGTGCGCCCTCGAACTCGTCAGCGACCGTGCGAAGAAGAGCGCCGCCGCCAAGGACACCGTCCAGAAGGTCCATGACGCGACCTATGATGCCGGCGTGATGGTCCGCACCTCCGGCGCCAATGTCATCCTGTCGCCACCGCTGATCCTGACGGCCGGGGATGTGCAGACGATCCTGACGGCGCTCGATGCCGGCCTTGCCGCAGCGGGAGCCTGATCATGTCCGATAACGCAGCCCTTATCGCGCGCCGCGACCGGCTTCTCGGCCGCAACATGTCGCTCTTCTACGACGACCCGGTTCATCTGGTGCGCGGCGAAGGCGTCTGGCTCTGGGATGCCGACGGGCGCAAATATCTTGATTGCTACAACAATGTGCCGCATGTCGGCCATTGCCATCCCCGCGTGGTCGAGGCGATCACGCGGCAGGCCTCGACGCTGAACACGCATACGCGCTACCTGCACGAAGGCATTCTCGACTATGTCGAGCGGCTGACGGCAACTTTCGACCAAAGCCTGAACGCCGCGATCCTGACCTGCACGGGCAGCGAAGCCAACGACGTGGCGCTGCGCATGGCGCAGGCTGTTACGGACAAGACGGGCGTCATCGCCACCAACCACACCTATCACGGCAACACGACGGCCGTATCGCAGCTGTCGACCCGTATGCCGCCGGTCGGCGGCTTCGGCGGTCATGTCCGGCATGTGCCTGCACCGGACAGCTATCGTCCGCTCGGTGGCGAAGGCGGAGATGCCTTCGCCACGGCTTTTGCGGCCGAAGTGGAAAAGGCGATCGCCTCACTTCAGGAGAGCCCACACGGCTTTTCCGCCATCATCATCGACCCGTTCTTCGCCAATGAAGGCTTTCCGGATCTGCCGCCCGGTTTTATCGACAAGACGGTCGCAGCCGTGCGCAAGGCCGGCGGCCTCGTGATTACCGACGAAGTGCAGCCCGGTTTCGGCCGCACCGGCACGCATATGTGGGGCCACCAGCACGCCGGCATCGTCCCTGACATCGTCACGCTCGGCAAGCCGATGGCCAACGGCCATCCGGTCGGCGGTGTCATTGCCAATATCGACACGATCAATGCGTTCCGCAAGGCGTTCCGCTATTTCAACACCTTCGGCGGAAATCCAGTCTCCTGCGCGGCGGCCATGGCGGTGCTTGAGGTCATCCAGGACGAAAATCTCATCGAGAATGCCCGCAATGTCGGCGAATACACACGCAGCGCTTTCAAGCGGCTTGCCGAGAAGCATTCGATCATCGGCGATGTGCGCGGCAGCGGTCTCTTCATGGGCACGGAATTCGTGCTCGACAGGCAAACGAAGGAGCCGGCAGCCGCTCAGGCAACCCGGATCGTCAACGCCATGCGCGAACGCGGCGTACTGATGGGCAAGATCGGCATTCACCAATGCGCGACGAAGATCCGCCCGCCCATGCCGTTTACCCAAGAGAATGCCGACTACATGTTGTCGATCTTCGACGACGCGCTGTCCGGTCTGTGAGGCGGTATGGCTGATCAGTTGCCGCAGAGCATCCGCGATGCTCTCCAGAAGCGTGCGCTGGAGGCAATCGCCCATTGGCCGGTGCAGGCACATGAGCCTGTCCTGATGAAATATCGGGAGAATGCCGTCTTCCGGATTACGCTGGAGGATGGTCAGTTCGCCGCGCTCCGGCTGCATCGGCCGGGCTATCACGACGAGACGAGCCTGCGCTCGGAGCTGCATTTCATGGCGGCGCTGAAGCTCGGCGGCCTCAATGTGCCGAGCCCGGTTGCGACGAGCGGCAGGCAAAGCCTCGTCCGCTTGCCAGCCCACCGGCATTTTGCCGAACAGCATGCCGACGTGGTGAGCTGGGTCGACGGCACTCCACTCGGTCAGAGCGGCGTACCGCTCTCGATACCGGCTGAAAGGCAAGTGGAAATCTTCTTCTGTATCGGCCGGGACATGGCGACCATGCACAACCTCGCCGACGCCTGGCAACCGCCGGAGCGATTCCGCCGCCCTGCATGGGACGCCGAAGGCTTGGTCGGAGAGAAGCCGCTTTGGGGACGCTTCTGGGATTGCGCGGGGCTTTCGCGTGATGACACGGACGCACTTTCGGCATTGCGTGGGGAGTTGCGCCATGCGCTCGCGGAGGCAAGCGGGCATGGTCTAGACTACGGGCTGATCCATGCCGACCTCGTACGCGAGAACATTTTCCTGACGGAGAACGAGGACAGCGTCGCCTTCATCGATTTCGATGATGCCGGCCATGGCTTCCGCCTCTTCGATCTCGCGACGTCCCTGCTGAAAAACCGCAACGAGCCGGCCTACCCCGCTATTGAGAAGGCCCTGATCAGCGGCTATCGCAGCCGACGCGAGCTTTCCGATGCGGCGCTCGAAATCCTGCCGCTCTTCATGGTCCTGAGAAGTCTTACCTATATCGGATGGCTCGCAGAGCGGCCGGAAATACCTGGCGCCACCGAGCGCCTGGCGCGCTACGTCAACGAAAGTCTGGAGATGGCAAGAAAGCTCAACGCGGCCGCTTGACATCCTTTCCATTATTGTTAACGTGTTAAGTAAATGAGGTTCGGGAGGACTTGATGCCACATCTCGCCATCGAATATTCGGCCAATCTCGACGGCCGCGCCGATATCGGCGCGTTCTGCGAACGGCTGCTGAAGACGGTTCTGGAGACCGGCCTTTTCGAGGTCGGCGCCGTGCGGGTGCGCGCTTTTCGCGCCGAGCATTACGCAATCGCCGACAAGCTGCCCGAGAACGCCTTCGTCGATCTGAACTTCCGCATCGGCAAAGGCCGCACGGAAGAGGAAAAGAAGCGCACCGGCGAAGCAGTCTTCGCTGCGGCCATCGATGTTCTCGGGCCACTTTTTGAGACGCCGCATTTCGCCCTTTCGCTGGAAATCCGCGAGATCGATGCGGAATTGAGCTGGAAGAAAAACGCCATCCATCCGCGGCTGCGCGGCAAGTAAAACAGTCCCCTAGCGGGATGCTGCAACATCAAGGGAAGAGACGATGTCCAAATTGCAGGAAAACATCGCAAAGGCCGAAACCTATCTGGCCCAGTTCAGGGATCGCGGTGTTCTCAACCGCATCAACGGCGAGGATGTGCCGGCCGATGATGGCTCGACCTTCGAGACCATTTCGCCTGTCGATCTGAAGCCGCTTGCAACCGTTGCCCGCGGCAAGGCCGCCGATATTGACCGCGCTGCAAAGGCCGCAAAGGCTGCCTTCGCCGAATGGGCCGCCATGCCCGGCGACGCCCGCAAGAAGCTCCTGCACAAAATAGCAGACGCTATCGTTGCGCGCGCCGAAGAGATCGCCTTCGTAGAATGCATGGACACCGGGCAATCCATGAAATTCATGGCGAAAGCCGCCCTTCGCGGCGCCGAGAACTTCCGCTTCTTCGCCGACCGCGCACCGGAAGCCCGTGACGGCAAGACGCTGCGCGCCGAAGGCCAGGTGAACCTGACGACGCGCGTGCCGATCGGCCCGGTCGGCATTATCACGCCCTGGAATACGCCCTTCATGCTGTCGACCTGGAAGATCGCGCCGGCTCTCGCCGCCGGCTGCACCATCGTCCACAAGCCGGCTGAATTCTCGCCGCTGACCGCGCGTCTGCTGGTCGAGATTGCCGAAGATGCCGGCCTGCCGAAGGGCGTCTGGAATCTCGTCAACGGTTTTGGAGAGGATGCCGGCAAGGCTCTGACGGAACATCCCCTGATCAAGGCCATCGGCTTCGTCGGCGAAAGCCGCACTGGTTCGATGATTATGAAGCAGGGTGCCGACACGCTGAAGCGGGTTCACTTCGAGCTCGGCGGCAAGAACCCGGTCATTGTCTTCGCCGATGCCGATCTTGAGCGCGCGGCTGACGCCGCCGTCTTCATGATCTATTCTTTGAATGGCGAGCGCTGCACGTCCTCTTCGCGCCTGCTGGTCGAGGAAAGCGTCTACGACAAATTCACCGCCATCGTTGCCGAGAAGGCGAAACGCATCAAGGTCGGCCATCCGCTTGATCCGGAAACCGTCGTCGGCCCACTCGTTCATCCTGTGCATGAGAAGAAGGTACTGGAATACATTCAGATCGGCCGTTCGGAGGGGGCCACGCTTGCCGCCGGCGGCGAGAAGGTCAACGGCCCGGGCGGCGGTTGCTACGTCTCCCCCACGCTGTTTACCGGCGCCAACAACCAGATGCGCATCGCCCAGGAGGAAATCTTCGGGCCGGTGCTGACGGCCATCCCCTTCAAGGACGAAGCCGATGCGCTCGCCCTTGCCAACGACGTCCAGTACGGCCTGACGGGCTATCTCTGGACTTCCGACGTGACGCGCGCCTTCCGTTTCACCGATCATCTCGAAGCCGGCATGATCTGGGTAAATTCGGAAAATGTGCGCCACCTGCCGACCCCCTTCGGTGGGGTCAAGAGCTCCGGCATCGGCCGCGACGGCGGCGACTGGTCTTTCGATTTCTACATGGAAACCAAGAACGTCGCCTTCGCCACCAAGCCGCACGCCATCCAGAAACTCGGCGGCTGAGCTGCCAATACACACAATAAGTACGCATAAAGAGGAGGAACAAATGCCCCTGCCGAAACCCAATCTCTATCCGCCCTTCAACATCGTGCGCCTCAGCCATGTCGAATTCGGTGTCACCGATCTTGCCAAGTCCCGCGCCTTCTATGTCGACACGCTTGGCCTGCAGGTAACGGACGAGACGACCGATACAATCTACCTGCGGGCAATGGAGGAGCGCGGTCATCACTGCATCGTGCTCAAGAAATCCGACAAGGCCGAAGCTCGCGATCTCGGCTTCAAGGTCTTCAGCGACGAGGACCTCGACAAGGCAGCGCATTTCTTCAAGGGCAAGGACCTGCCGGTGAAATGGGTCGAGCGTCCGTATCAGGCGCGGACCTTCCGCACCCGCGACCCGCACGGCATCCCGCTTGAATTCTATTCGAAGATGGACCGCTTGCCGCCGATCCATCAGAAATACGCCCTCTACAAGGGCGTGAAGCCTCTGCGCATCGACCACTTCAACTGCTTCTCGACCAATGTCGACGAGAGCGTTGCCTTCTACAACGAGCTCGGCTTCCGCGTCACCGAATACACGGCGGACGAAGAAACCGGACGTCTCTGGGCTGCCTGGACCCACCGCAAGGGCGGCGTCCACGACATCGCCTTCACCAATGGTCGCGGCCCGCGCCTGCACCACACCGCTTTCTGGGTGCCGACACCGCTCAACATCATCGACCTGCTAGACCTGATGGCGACCACCGGCTGGGTCGCCAATATCGAGCGCGGACCGGGGCGCCACGGCATCTCCAACGCCTTCTTCCTCTATATCCTCGATCCGGACGGCCATCGCATCGAGATCTATTGCTCTGACTACCAGACGGTCGATCCAGATCTTGAGCCGATCAAGTGGGATCTGAAGGATCCCCAGCGCCAGACGCTTTGGGGCGCACCGGCTCCCAAATCCTGGTTCGAACATGGTAGCCTGTTTGCCGGTGCGGAAGTGGCAGAGCCCGATCTGAAGGCGCAGCCGATTATCGCTCCTTAAGCGTTACCCTTGAGAGCGGGTGAAAAACGCCCGCTCCTCATCAACGTTCGCAAGCGCGAGGAGGCAGTCATGAATTTGAAAGACGCAACATTGTTCCGGCAGGCGGCATTGGTCGGTGGCGATTGGATCGAAGCCGATCCTTCCAATGCGATCAAGGTCGACAATCCGGCAAATGGCGAGATCATTGGGATCGTTCCCAATCTGGGTGCTGCCGAGACCAAGAAGGCAATCGCCGCAGCCGAAGTTGCTCAAAGGGAATGGGCCGCCCGCACCGCCAAGGAGCGTTCCGGCATCCTGAAGCGCTGGTTCGAGCTGATGATGGAAAACCAGGACGATCTTGGACGCATCCTGACTGCCGAACAGGGCAAGCCGCTGCCGGAAGCCAAGGGCGAAATCGCCTATGGCGCCAGCTTCGTCGAATGGTTTGCCGAAGAAGCCCGCCGAGTCTATGGCGACATCATTCCCGGCCACCAGAAGGACAAGCGCATTCTGGTCATGAAGCAGCCGATCGGCGTCGTCGCGGCCATTACACCCTGGAACTTCCCGAATGCCATGATCACCCGCAAGGCCGGGCCTGCCTTTGCCGCCGGCTGCGCCATGGTGCTGAAGCCGGCCTCGCAGACGCCGTTCTCGGCCATTGCCATCGCCATCCTTGCCGAACGTGCCGGTCTTCCCAAGGGTCTGTTCAGCGTGATCACCGGCTCCGCCCGCCAGATCGGCGCGGAGATGACCGCAAGCCCGGTCGTGCGCAAGCTCACCTTCACCGGTTCGACCGAAGTCGGCGCCGAGCTTTACAAGCAGAGCGCGCCGACCATCAAGAAGCTTGGGCTGGAGCTCGGCGGCAACGCGCCTTTCATCGTCTTTGACGATGCCGATCTCGATGCTGCCGTCGAAGGTGCGCTGATCGCAAAATTCCGCAACAACGGCCAGACCTGCGTCTGCGCCAACCGCCTCTATGTGCAGGACGGTGTCTATGATGCCTTTACCGAGAAGCTGGCCAAGGCCGTCGGCTCGCTCAAGACCGGCAACGGCTTTGACGAGGGCATCAATCTCGGGCCGCTGATCGACGAGGCGGCCCTTGCCAAGGTCGAGGAGCATGTCACCGATGCGCTGTCCAAGGGTGGCCGTGTCATTGCCGGCGGTCATCGCCACCAGCTTGGCGGACGCTTCTATGAGGCGACCGTGCTGGCCGATGTCACGCCGGCCATGGCCGTTGCCAAGGAAGAGACTTTCGGTCCCGTCGCTCCGCTCTTCCGTTTCAAGGATGAGGCCGATGTCATCGCCCAGGCCAACGACACCGAGTTCGGTCTTGCCTCTTATTTCTACGCCAAGGACCTCGCCCGCGTCTTCCGGGTCGCCGAGGCGCTGGAATACGGCATGGTCGGCGTCAATACCGGTCTGATCTCCACGGCCGAAGCACCGTTCGGCGGCGTTAAGCTTTCCGGCCTTGGCCGCGAGGGCTCGCGCTACGGCATCGAGGAATTCACCGAAATCAAATATGTCTGCCTCGGCGGGATAGCCTGAGGTCAAAACAAGGCCATGAAAGCATGACGCATCCAAGATTCCTGTCTTTTTCCAGAAACGGCCGTCATGGCTACGGGCTTGAGGTCGACGGCGGTGTCGTCGACCTCTCGGCCCGCCATGGCGCGACATGGCCCACCCTGCGCGAGGTAATCGAGGCGGGTCGCCTCCTTCAGCTCGCAGAGGAGGGCAAGACTTTGAAGCCGGATTTCACGCTCGACGACATCCGCTTCGAGATTCCCATTCCGTCGCCGGAAAAGATCATTTGCGTCGGGGTCAATTTCCCCGACCGCAACGAGGAATACAAGGATGGGCAGGCTGCCCCCTCCAACCCCTCGCTGTTCATCCGCTTTCCGCGGTCGTTCACGGGGCACGAACAGCCCCTGATCCGGCCGCCGGAAAGCCCGCAGCTCGATTATGAAGGCGAGGTCGTCATCGTCATCGGCAAAGGCGGGCGCAGGATCGCCGAGGTGGACGCCTTCTCCCATATAGCGGCTTTGTCGCTCTGCAATGAAGGCACGATCCGCGACTGGGTGCGCCATGCGAAGTTCAACGTGACCCAGGGCAAGAACTTCGACAATACCGGCTCGATCGGTCCCTGGCTGGTCCCGTTTACCGATGCAGCCCAGCTCGAAGACATAGCGCTGACGACCCGCGTCAACGGCGAGGTGCGCCAGAGCGACCGCAGCAGCCGGATGATCTTCTCCTTCCGCAAGATCATCAACTACATCTCCACCTTCACTACGCTCGTTCCCGGCGACGTCATCGTGACCGGCACGCCGACCGGCGCCGGCGCCCGCTTCGATCCGCCGATCTGGCTGAAGCCAGGTGACGTCGTCGAAGTCGAGGCCGATGGAATCGGCATCCTGAAAAACACCATCGCCGATGAGGTGCGCTGATGCTGTCGCATGATGAAATCCAGGCAGCGGCCGAGAGCCTCGACCAGGCTGAACGGACGCGCGTCCAGACCGGGCTCCTCTCGCTCAAGCACCCGCAGATGACCATGGACGATTCCTACGCCATCCAGAGCGCCTGGGTGCAGAAGAAGATCGCCGGGGGACGCAAGCCGATCGGCTGGAAGATCGGGCTGACATCGAAGGCGATGCAATATGCCCTCAACATCAACATTCCGGATTCCGGCGTGCTTTTCGATGACATGGTCTTCGAGGATGGCGCCACCGTGCCGGCCGATCGTTTCATCCAGCCTCGCATCGAGGCCGAAATCGCCTTCGTCATGAAGGCACCGCTCAAGGGCCCGAACGTCTCGATCTTCGATGTGCTGAATGCCACCGATTACGTGACGCCGGCCCTCGAAATCCTCGATACCCGTATCCTCCGGGTCGATCCTGACACGAAAAAAGCACGCACCATCGTCGACACCATCTCCGACAATGCCGCCAATGCCGGCATCGTCACCGGCGGCCGCGCTGTGCGGCCCGACCAGATCGACATGCGCTGGATGGGAGCCGTCGTCAGCCGCAATGCCGAAGTCGAGGAAACGGGCCTTGGCGCCGGCGTGCTCAACCAGCCCGCCCGCGGCGTTGCTTGGCTCGCCAATCGCCTGTCGCAATATGGCGACGGCATCGAGGCCGGTCAGATCGTGCTCGCCGGCTCATTCATCCGGCCGATCGAGACGCGGCACGGCGACACGATCAATGCCGATTTCGGCCCCTATGGATCGGTCAGCCTCTATTTTGCATGAAGGAGTGAACCATGCCGGCGCCCAAGAACCTCTTTAAACAGGCACTGAAGGAAGGGCGGGCGCAGATCGGCCTTTGGCAGGCGCTCGCCAATCCCTACACCGTCGAAATCTGCTCCGGCGCCGGTTATGACTGGCTGCTGCTCGACGCCGAGCATGCGCCGAACGACGTGCCGCTTCTCGCCTCGCAACTGCAGGCGATGAAGGGCACGACAAGCCATGCGGTCATCCGCCCACCGATCGGCGAGACCTGGATCATCAAGCAGATGCTCGATATCGGCGCTCAGACCCTGCTGATCCCGATGGTCGACAGCAAGGAGATGGCCGAGACCATGGTCAAGGCGGTTCGCTACCCGCCGCATGGTGTGCGGGGTGTCGGCGCAGCCCTTGCCCGCGCCTCGGCTTTCAACCGCATACCCGACTATCTGCCGACGGCCAATGACGAGATCTGCCTGCTCCTGCAGGTGGAAAGCCGTGCGGGGCTTGCAGCACTCGACGCCATCGCCTCAACCGACGGCGTCGACGGCGTCTTCATCGGCCCGGCCGATCTTGCGGCCGACATGGGCTATCTCGGCAAGCCCGGTGCACCTGAGGTTCAAGCCGAAGTCGAGAAGGCGCTCGCCAAAATTCAATCTCACGGCAAGGCAGCCGGAATCCTGATCGGCGATCTCTCGCTTGCGAAACGCTATCTCGAGCTTGGCGCGACTTTCGTCGCCATCGGCAACGACGTCACCTTGCTTGCCAATGCCACGACCAAGCTGCTGGACGATTTCAAGAAGGCGGAGGCTGCCAAGCCGGCGGCAGAGACCAAAGTCTACTGATCGCTGACGCCACCCTCCCCGGCGTCGTGTGACCCTGCGTTTCGTCACGCAAATTTTCGGCATGAGGCACGCGTTGTGCACGCTCAGTCAAAACCGACTGCACAGCTGGACGCGACGCCTCTGCAAGCATCGGTCATGATGAACCCGAAAGCCAAGAGGAGGAAACATGCGTTTCAAGAACAAGACCGCCCTGATCACCGGCGGCGGTACGGGCATCGGCGCGGCGGTTGCGCGCCGCATCCGGCAGGAGGGCGGCAATGTCGCGCTCGTCGGGCGCCGTCCCGAGCCGCTGAGAAGTGTTGCCGATGAAATCGGCGCGACCATCGTCGCGGCCGATGCTGCCGATGGTGCGGCGATGAGGGCTGCTGTCGAGAAGGTGGTCGAGACCCATGGCGGCCTCGATATCCTGATTGCCAATGCCGGCGGCCATGGCGTCGGGCCGACGGTCAGCATGTCGGACGAGACCTGGGATCTCGCCGTCCGCCTCAACCTCAACACCGCCTTCGTCAGCGCCCGCGAATCCCTGCCGCATCTCATCAAGAACCAGGGCAATATCGTCGTCCTCGCCTCGATCGCCGGGCTTTTTGCCGGGCCGGATGCGGCGGGCTACGTCACCATGAAGCATGGCTGCATCGGCCTCGCGAAATCGCTCGCCCGCGACTACGGCCGCAAGGGCGTGCGCACCAATACCGTCTGCCCCGGCTGGGTCACGACTGCCATGGCCGATGAGCAGATGGAATTCATCGTCGAGAAATACAAGCTGAACAGCATCGAGGAGGCATATGCGCTCGTCACCAAGGACGTGCCGCTCGGCCGCCCGGCAACCGCCGAAGACGTCGCCAATGCCGTCTGCTTCCTCGCTTCGGGCGAGGCATCGATGATCAATGGCGCAGTGCTCACCGTCGACGGCGGTGCCGGCACCGTCGATCTGCCGACTCTGGCTTTTGTAGAATAAGGGAGAGGAAATACCGATGAACCAGAATCCCAAGGACTGGAAAACCTACGACGAATTCGCCTATGGCATCGACACCAACCGTCTGCCCGCCACTGAAGCCCTGACCGGCTCGTCGCACAAGATCGCCTTCGACGACGGTCGCACGCTGGAGCTTGCCTTTACCAAGGGCGAGGCCAAATGGTCCGACGGCAAGGACAGCGGCACCGACTTGTCCGAGGTGATCGAAGTCGCGCCGAAGACCTATTTCGTCGAGATCATCTTTGCCGGCCGCCCCAAGGAAGCGGAGACGCTGATCCTCAACACCGAAACGCGCCGGGTGCTTTCCATCTACTCGGTCGTTCGCGAGGTCAAGGATTCCGTCGGCGAGCCGCAGGTCACGCAGATCTTCCGGCCGGGCGTCATCGAAGGTGGCGCCGCGAGCGGACCGGTGCCGCATGAAAGCCGCGATCTGATCGGACTTCGGGCACACTTCACCTACAGCCCCAACCACGTCTACGAGCACACCTATCTCTCGTCGCAGCGCTATGCCTGGCAATGCCTTGTCGGCGTGCAGCGCGGCCATGGCGATGTCGATCTGACCACGACCTACAAGTTCGACGACAATCTCTACATCTTCACTTTCCGCGAGTTCAAGATCGCGGTCGCATCGACCTTCTTCTACAATTTCAACGACATGCGTTCGACAGGCAAATTCCTAGGCATCACAGGTGACGGGCGCATCCAGAACAGTCCGGCCGGCGCCTTCATCCGCAAAGCTTCGATGACCTATTACCTGCCCGGCCAGGAACCAGTGTGAGGACGCCATGCGCACAGCATTCGATATCGTAAAGGCGCATTACGACGCCAACGACCGCCGCGACATGGACGGCATGCTCGCCGACATCGCTCCCGATTGCCGCTGGACCGAGATGGATGGCTTTCCCTGCGCCGGCACCTATGTCGGCCCGCAGGAAATCGTCAAGAACGTCTTCCAGGCGCTTGGACAGGCCTTCGACGGATACACCTTCAAGCTCGAACGCCTGCTCGACGCCGGCGACGAGGTTGTTGGCGTCGGCGACTACAGCGGCACCAACAAGCAAACCGGCAAAGCGTTCAAGGCTCGCGTCGTTCACGTCTGGGGCGTGGCGGGAGACAAGATCCGGTGTTTCGAGCAGTTCACGGACACGCTGAGAGTGGCTGAATCCATGAAATAAGAAACGGGGCGGCTCGGCTCCGGCAGGGCCGCCTTGTACCACTAGGACATATTCGCTTTGCGCCATTGCGACGGTGAAACGCCATAACGATGGCGGAAGGCGCGGGAAAAATGCGCGCTGGAGGAAAAACCGAGCGCAAAGGCGATCTCGGATATTTCTCCGGCGTAGCCGCCGGCATCCCGCAACCGTGTCGCGGCTTTCTGCACACGCAGATCCCAGATGTAATCGGAAGGCGTCAGGCACTCGGCTTCGAATGCGCGATAGACGTAACGCACCGAGCAGCCCATGCGCCGCGCGATCATGGTAACAGTCAGATCCGGCCGTTCGAGATTGATATCGATGAAATCCGTGATCCGCTGCAGCAGAGTGTAAAGCGGGTTTGCGACCGGTATTGCCTGCTGCAGGTCTGCGCCAATCATGGTGCGCACGAGCTCGATCATGGTCTGGCCAACACTTGCGCGCCTGGCCTCGTCAAGATGATCGATCTCATGAATGGTCGAATCCATCAGCGACAGAAGGATCCGGCACATGCCATCCTTATCGGCATGTGCCGTGAAGGGTTGCGACAATCGCTCCACAGCCGTCGCGGGCAGGCTATGGCGCGGCAATTGCAGCAGCAACTGGCGAACCGGCGTGCTGTTCGTCAGCATGTAGGGACGGCTGGGATCGTAGATGACAAGCGCATTTCGCGAGACGGGCGCATGCAATCCGCCCTGCATGAGCGAAGCACTGCCTTCCGTCTGCACGATCAGTTTGATCGCGTCCGGATCATCCGGTGCTGCCATGACATGATCGCCGAAGACGACGTGTCGGTCCGCCTCCAGTCGCGTCAGCCGGCAAGCGCCCAGCATGGCGGATGTCATGCGGCTCTTTTGTTCGTCCGCAGCGCCGAAATCGAGCCGGACATTACCGAAAAGATTGCGCGCCAACCCCGCGAACTCCCGGCCGCTGGCGCTTTCGACATGCCGATGAAGTGCTACAGCCACGATCGATACCCTCAAGAGGTGAGATAACCGCCATCGACCGGCAGGCAGGCGCCGGTGATATAGCGCGCCGCGTCGGACGACAGGAAGACGATCGCATCGGCGACTTCTTCGGAAGCACCCCAGCGGCCAGCCGGGATGCGTCGGAGGATCGGCGTCGAGGCCCCTTCGTCGGCAAACAGTGCGCGGCTCAAGGGCGTGACGATCCAGCCGGGCGCCACCGCATTCACGCGGATATCGGCTTGTGCATATTCCTGGGCGAGCGATTTTGTGAGCTGCACGATCGCGCCCTTGCTTGCGGCATAGGCCGGACGATCGGCGGCGCCGAAGGTCGAATACATCGAAGCTATGTTGACGATCGCCGATCCCGTCCGCATGTGCGGACGGGCCAGCCGGCAGCAATCCATCACCGATGTCAGATTGATCGCCATCACCTCATCAAATACGCCCTTCTCCCACTCGCCCCGATCGCGGCTAACGCCGGTGCAATTGACGAGAATGTCGACCGCATCGACCGAAGAGAAGAAGGCTTCCAGCGCACCGGGCTTCAACACATCGATCTCGTGATGTTCGATCCGGCTGCTTGCCGGCGCCTTTGAAGCACCGAGCCCGAAACTCAGCACACGGGCGCCGAGATCGGCAAAGCGCTGCGCGGTCGCCGCGCCTATGCCCGATGTACCACCGGCTATGACGATCGTTCGCCCGGCAAAAAGATCAACAAAAAATGTCATGAAGGCTCCCTCGATTCAGCTTGCCAGATAGGCGACGTGAAGAATGTCCGGCTGGGCTTTGAGCGTGGCGGCCGTGCCTGAAAAGACGAGGCGCCCACGCTCCAGAACAAGAGCCTGGTCGGCGAGATCGAGCGCGAGATTGGCGAACTGCTCGATCAGCAAGACACCGATGCCACGGGTGGCCGCAATCTTCAGGGCTTCCGCCAGACGCTTGACGACGGCAGGGGCGAGGCCAAGCGACAGCTCATCGACGATCATGAAATGAGGCTTGGCGACGAAGGCCTGCGCCATCGCCACCATCTGCTTCTGACCGCCGGAAAGATTCGATGCCGATTGGCGTCTTCGTTCGGCGAGTTCTGGAAAGATCTCATAGGCATGTGCGAGACCTTGCCGCCGCACGGCCGCCGATCCCTCGAGAGCCGCAACGAGAATATTATCCTCGACGGAAAGCTGCCCGAGCACGCGATGCCCTTCCGGCACCAGCGCAAGACCGGCCCGGCGGATGCGATCAGGCGGGAACCCTTCGAGCATCGTATCCCCCAGGCGCACCGAGCCGCCACGGGGCAAAACGCCCGCCATCGCCATGACCGTGCTCGACTTGCCGGCGCCGTTGGCACCAAGCAACGTCGTGATCTTGCCGGCCGCTACTGTGAAGGAGATATCATGGATGACGCGCTTGCCGCCGCGCTCGACGGTGAGGCCTTCGACACGGATTTCCGATGTCTCGCTCATGTCAAAACTCCCCCAGATAGGCGCGCCGCACATTGGGATCGGCAAGCACCGAATGCGTCGGGCCGAGCGCCAGCAGCTTGCCGTAATCGAGCACCATGGTTTCGCTGCACATGGAGCGGATCAGATCGACATCATGGTCGATGACCAGAACCTGTGCGCGGAATTCCGCCGGGATACGCAGCACCAGCTCGCGAAATGCCTTGCCTTCTTCTTCCGTGAGGCCCGCTGCCGGTTCATCGAGCAGAATGAGCTTCGGCTCTCCCACGACGCATTTTGCCAGCTCGACAAGACGGCGCTGAAATAGATTGAGGGATTGGCCGAGCCGATCAGCGACATCAGTCAGGCCAACGAAGGCGAGAGCCAGTTCGACGGCTACGGCACGGTGTCCGGCTACGACGACATGGTCCGCGATTGCTGTGATGTTGCCGGCAACCGTCAAGTCTTCGACGACCTGCTCAGTCTGGAATGAACGGCGCAAGCCCGCACGCACGCGCTGCAGCGGCGACATAGAAAGCAACGCTTGCTCACCAAGCGAGACCGTCCCCTGCACCGGCTTGACGAAGCCGGAGAGCACGTTGAGCAGCGTTGTCTTGCCCGCGCCATTCGGGCCGATAAGGCCGGCGACCGGGGCTTTCAGCACGGCGCTGAGCTCATTGATCGGCCTAATACCACCGAACTGCACGACGAGATTGTCGATCTTGATCATCGCCCCTTTCCTCCGGAAAACCTGTTGCCCAGCCAGGCGATGAGAGCCGATATCTGACCGGAAATACCAGTCGGGGCCGTTGCTAGGGCATGGAACAGCGCCATGCCGAAAATGCCGATGGTGACATAGCCGTCGATGCCGAGATCGGTGAGCAGCGCCGGCACGGCGCGTAGCAAAAGGCCGGCGATCAATGCGCCATACCAGTTGAAAACGCCACCGACGATGGCAAGCGCAAAGAGATTGAGGCTGTCGAAGGCACCGAAGGCGCGGCCGTCAAGCTGGCCGACATTGCCGGCCAGCAGCCCCCCGGCAAGACCGGCGAGAAAACCGCTCAGCGCGAAGGCCCAGGCCTTGTACATCAGGACGTTGACGCCGCTTGCGATCGCAACGGTCTCGCCCTTGCGGATCAGCGCCCAGGCCCGGCCGGGACGCGCAAGCTTGTGCCACTGCGCGATCAGCAGACCGATCGCCGCCGCTGCGCAGACATAGAGGAAATAGGCCACTTCGCTATCGGCTATGACAGGCCTTGCCAGCATCTCGCGACCGACACCATCGGCTCGCCCGAGGAAACCCGGGCCGCCATCGGGAAAGCCCCAAGCGCTGATGATGATCTGGAAGGCGCCTGCGAGCATCAACGTCACGAGCGCCAGATAGAGGCCGCGCAGACGCAGTGCGGGTAAGCCGAATGCCAATCCCACGACCGAAGCGACGATACCGCCGGCGAGCAGGCTGACTTCGAAGGGTGGATGAAAGGCATGGCCGACCCGAAGGGTTACCCAGCCGCCGACACCGACGAGCGCAAATTGGCAAAGCGACACCAGACCCAGCTGACCGTAGAGAATGGCAAGCCCGGCGATCGAGAGCGACAGAGCGACGGCTGACGTTGCGGCCGAGAGCCAGAAGGAATTGGCAAGCAAGGCGACGATGATCGAGAAGATCGCCATCGTCACCGGAACATGCAGAAGCTGCTTGGGCAGACGCACCATCGAGAGGCCTTCGGCGTTGGAGGCGATTGTTTGATCCTGAACGGTCATCGGTCTTTCAACGCGGCTCTCGCCGTGCCTCCGAGGATGGTGACGGCAACAAGCGCGATGACGAAAGGTGCGGCGGCGCGATAGGGCGATATCCAGGCAATCGGCGTCAGCACGGCTTCGGCGATACCGATCAATATGCCGGCCACAGCCGTCTCCCAAAGCGAGCGCAACTGGCCAAGGATCGCCGCGGCAATCGCAGGGATGACCAAGAGCGTCAGAAATGTTCCCTGCAGACGCACGAGATCGGCGAGCAGCAGGCCGGCAAGCCCCGAAAAAATACCTGTCATGATCCAGGCGGCGGTTTCCGTGTAGAGGATGCGCACGCCGAGGACTGCGCTGAGATCGCGATCATTGGCAAGCGCCCGCATATCGAGCCCAAGCCGTGTGCGGTTCAGCAGCAGCGTGATGACGACGACCATGAGAATGGCCAGGATAATGGCGATGATGCGCGTGAAGGTGAGGCGCACCGCAAAGATGGAGACGAACATCTGGTCGGTCGGGAACTGCAGCCGGCGCGGCAGCTCGCCCCATATGACACCCATGATCGCGATCAGGATCAGCGCAGGTGCAAGAGTACCGACGGCACGCACGACGACATCACGATGCGACAGCATGGGTGCGAAGACCCGGCCATAGAGAAAGCTGATCGCCGTCGAGACCGCGACGGCTGCAAGGATGGCAACGGCGAGCGGCATCTTCCACTCAAGCAATTGCCAGGCGCAATGTGCACCGATTGCGCCGAAAGCACCGAAGGCGAAATTGAGAACGCCGGTCGCTCGAAACAGAACGACGAGACCGACGCCGGACAGCGCGTAGACTGCGCCGATCCCGAGTCCGGAAATGACGAAGGGTAGAAGGTTCATGGATCGATCCTCTACGGCGCAGCGCGTCCTTCAGACGCGCAAGGGACGCCGTAATATTTTAGATCAACGCATCGAGCCTTCCGAAAATCGATCCCGATTTTCGGGCCGATGCGTGTGGTCGTTCGGTTCCGCGGCCTCTAAGCCGCGAAACCGATGGCAAACGTCTGGGCTCAGTTGATGCCCGCCGATTTTTCGAAGGCGCGGATATCCTTCAGTTCCGGATCCGGCGACGGTGCGCAGTCGGAGACGACCTTCCACTTTCCACCCTCGCTGACGGCCATGCGCGTCGTCGAGTTGGCGTTGTGACGCGTCTGACCATCGCCGAAGTACCAGGGCGTGCAGAAGATATCGCTCTTGAAGTCCTTGATCCCACGCACGGCAGCGGAAGCCGTCTCGCGGTTGATCTTGGCCGGATCGAGCGTCATCAGCGCTTTTTCGGCAATGCGCGCAGCCAGATAGCCGGCCTGGGCGAAGGTGTCGCGCGGGTCGGACTTCTGGCCGTACTGATCCATCACCGCGAGCCAGTTCTGATTGTCCGGGGTCTGCGCATTTAGGTCGTTGAATTCCATGTTGACATAGAATTTGTCATCCCAGCCCGAGCCGATGGTCGAGGGAACCGAGAGATCATAGGCCGAGGCAGCACTCAGGAAGGTGATCGACTGGTTGAGCCCCTGTTCTTCGGCGGCCGTCAGCAGCGGCACGGCGACACCCTTGGACAGACCGAGGACGATGACGTCGGGCTTGCTCGCCGCCGCCTGCAGGATGATGGACGTGGCATCGGCAGAGCCGGGGTCCATCAGGATCGTCTGCGCGGCAAAGCCCTTTTCCTTGGCAAGCAACATCACACCGTCGCAGGACCATGTGCCGACATTCGGAATATTCGGGCTGATGCAGACGACCGACTTGGCGTTGAGCTTGTCGAGCGCATAGCCCATCGCACCCAGCATGGAGACGCGTGGCCCAGCATTCGTCGGGGCGATATTGTCGGCGAAGAAGCATTCGCGCGGCACGCCGACACCGGCCAGCACCAGGATGCCTGTCTTCTTGTAGAGCTCGGCATTGGCGCCGCATTCGACATAGCTGGAATTGCCGACCATCAGCACGGCTTTCTCGTCATTGACGAGCTTGGCGGCCAGCTGCGCGGCGATTTCCGGGTTCCACTGGTCGTCCTCGACCAGATATTTGACTGGCCGACCCTTGATGCCGCCATTGGCATTGAGGCAATCGAAATAGGCCTTTGCCGCCTTGGTCGAATTCGAGAAGTCGTCAGGACCGGTCTTGCCGGTGATGGCGCCGATGATGATCGGCTCGCCGGTTGCCGGCTTGCCGCTATTGTCGCCGCAGGATGCGGCCGCGTTTGCGCTGAACGCCGAAACGAGCGTCAGGAAAAGGCCGATTGCCAGCCCTCTGAGATTGATAGGCATAGTCTCCTCCAGTTTGTTGTCCCGCTCCCCACGGGATCTTTGCTTCGATGATCTCCGGCTCAGCCGGAAATCGCCTTTCCAGTCATGAAGGCAGCGGCTTTTGCCGCAATCATCATCGTTGGCGCGTTGGTATTGCCGGATACCAGCGTCGGCATGACGGAGGCGTCGCAGATGCGCAGCCCCTCGATCCCCCGCACTTTCAAATCCGGTCCGACGACCGCCATGCGATCGTCAGCGCGACCCATGCGGGCCGTTCCTGCCGGATGGAACACGGTCTTGCAGGATTGGCGGATGTAATCGCGCAAAGCTTCGGGATCTTTCTCAACACCCGGCTTCGGCAGCACCCGGCGCTTGACCAGCTTGGCAAGCGCCGGCGCATCGAGAATACGGATCGCCGTCTCGACGCCGCGCACCAAGGTCTCGATATCGGCCGGATCGGACAACAGGTTGGCGTTGAAATCCGTCTGCTCTGCCGGATTGGCGCTCTTGAGCCGTATCCAGCCGCGCGACCTCGGCCGCAGATAGCATGGGCCGATGCTGAGCCCATGGCCAGGTTCCGGTTCGCGATCGACGAAGCCGATCAGGCACGGCAGGACGTGGAACTGTACATCGGGTTGCCCCGTGCCCGAGGTGTCGACAAAGCCGCCGCACTCGACGACGTTGGACGTTAGCAGGCCGCGATGCGAGGTCAGATAGCGCAGCATATGGCCGGCCGCCCGCAGCCCCTTGTCATGTCCGAGGATCGAGATCGGCTCGCGCGTCTCGCCCTGCACCGGCACTTCCAGATGGTCCTGATAATTGCTGCCGACCCCCGGCAGGTCGGCGACGACCTTGATGCCGAGCGAGGCGAGATGCTCGCCATCGCCAATACCGGAAAGCTGCAGGATCTTCGGCGTGGCGATGGCACCGGCGGTCAGCGCAATCTCGCGGGATGCCTTGAATATCGTGCCGTCGAGCAGCTCGACACCAACGGCTTTCTGTCCCTCGAACAGGATACGTGCGACCTTGCGCTCCGTCAGCACGGTCAGGTTCGGCCGCTTCTCCGCCTCGCGCAGGAAGGCCTGCGCCGAACTCCAGCGACGGCCGCCATAGGTCGTGCTCTGATAGAAGCCGACCCCTGCCTGATTCTCGCCGTTGAAATCGTCATTATGGGGAATGCCGATTTCAGTCGCCGCCTTGATGAAGGCCTCGCTCAATGGATGGCGGTGACGAGGGTCGGAGACGCGCAGCCCGCCCTTTTTGCCGTGGAAATGGCCGTTCAGCCGCTCGTTATTCTCAAGCGAGCGGAAGGCCGGCAGCACGTCATCATAGGACCAGCCCTGGCAGCCCATTTGCGACCAGGTGTCGTAATCGTTGCGATGGCCGCGAACGTAGATCATCGCATTGACCGAGCTGCCGCCGCCCAAAACATTGCCCTGCGGCACGATGCTCGGCCGCCCGTTCAAGCCCTTGTCAGGGTTCGAGGCATAGGGATGGATGTCGATCCCCTTGCCCAGCACCTTGAAAAAGGTCGCGGGGATATGAATCCAGGGATCGGCATCCCGGCGACCGGACTCGATCAGCAAGACCTTATGCGCCGGGTTTTCGGAAAGCCGGTTCGCCAACACGCAACCCGAGGAGCCGCCACCGACGATGATATAGTCGTAACTCGTCATGGTCAGCTCAACACCGTCTGGATCGTCGTGAATTCCTTCAGTCCTTCGGCGCCGAACTCGACGCCGATACCGGACTGCTTCACCCCACCGAAAGGCGCATTAGGTTGGATAGTGCCGTGCTTGTTGATCCAGACGGAACCGCATTCGAGCTGCATCGCATAATGCTTGGCCTTCTCGACATCGGCGGACCAGACCGAGCCGCCAAGACCTGCCGGGTTCTGATTGGCGCGCGCAATCACCTCATCGATATCGCTGTAGCGGATGATCGGCAGGGCGGGACCGAACTGTTCCTCATCGACCAGACGCACGCCATGGTCGACATCGGCAACAAGCGTAATCGGGTAGAAATAACCAGGCCGATCCATCGGTGCTCCGCCGGTCAGGATACGGCCGCCATGGGCGCGCGCATCGTCGACAAGTTCCTGCACCTTGTTGAACTGCATCTCGTTCTGCACCGGGCCAAGGATGCTTGCGTCATCCAAACCATCGCCGACGACGATCTTGGCGGCGTAGTCGGCAAGGCCCTGGCAAACCTCTTCATAAATGCTGTCGTGCACATAGAGACGTTTCAGCGCCGCGCAGGTCTGGCCGTTGTTGATGAAGGCACCCCAGAACAGGCCTTCGACGATCGCCTTCGGATCGACATCGGGCAGAACGATGCCCGCATCGTTGCCGCCAAGTTCCAGTGTCAAGCGCTTCAAGGTCGCGACTGCGGAGGCCATGACCTTCTTGCCGGTTTCCGTCGAACCGGTGAAGGTCATCTTGGCGATGCCCGGATGGGCCGACAGGGCAGCGCCGATGCTGTTTTCGCCAGTGATAACGTTGACGACGCCCGCTGGCAGAACCTCGTTCATGATCTCGACAAGGCGGATGGTCGAAAGCGGCGTCAAAGGAGATGGCTTGATGACGACGGTGTTTCCGGCGCGCACTGCTGGTACGATATGCCAGCAGGCGATCATGACAGGCCAATTCCACGGCGTGATCGAGCCGACGACGCCGACAGGCTTGCGGTGCAACTCGACCCGGCCTTCACTATCGTCCTGCAGGATTTCGACGGGCAGATCGAGTTCGGCGGTATGGCGCGTCCAGGCGAGCGCGGCGCCGATCTCGAAACGGGAGCCAAGGCCGTTGAGCGGCTTGCCCTGCTCCCGCGTCAGAATCTGGGCTAGTTCCTCGGCATATTCATTGATCTTTTCGGCCATGGCACGGCAAGCGCTGGCGCGCTCCTCGTTCGAAACCTGCGACCAGGTCTTGAAGGCCTTGGCGGCAGCGGCGACCGCTTGATCGAGGTCTGCTTCCGAGCCGAGCGGCATATAGCCGACAGTGTCACCATTCGACGGATTTGCAACCGGTGCATGATGGGACGTGGCGACAGGCTCGCCGCCGATAAGCAGGGTATACTGCTTCACGATATTCTCCTCCCGTGACTTATGGGAGGACTATGACTTTTGCCGGAAGACCCGTCTTGGGGAGAAACGCGCCTCGTCTTGGACTGGAGCGCAGACTGCGCGTCAGCCTGCTTTATGTGCCGGCTCGGTGGGGCGAAGCAGCTCGCTCGGTGCGCAATCGAACAGCTCCTTGAAGCTGCGATTGAAATAGGAGATGTCGTTGAAACCGGCCGAATAGGCGACTTCGGCGATGGTCGTCGGATTGCGTTGCTCTTTAAGCTGCTCGATCTTCTCGCGTGCCAAGCGCAGGCGCTTGTCGCGAATGACGGTCGTGCAGGTCATGCCCATGCCCTGAAAATCCTGCTGCAGAGTGCGGATCGACACACCCAGCCGCGTCGCCAGCCACTTGGCATTGAGATCGGTATCCGTCAGATGCCTGTCGATCAGGATATCGACCATCTGCATGCGCTTGCTCGCGCTGTCGTGCAGTGAATTCAGACTTGCCGTCTGCATGCCGGTCGACAGAAACGCCTGGCGCGTCGTATCGAACATCAGCTGACGAAGGAATGGCGAGGCCGCTTCGCTGTCCGGCGTCGTCATCATCTTGGCGATCAGCGCCCGCAGCATCATCGCCATCGGATCGCTGGCGACAAGCTTGCGCGCCACATCGAAATCCATCCTGCTATCGGAATACATCAGCTGACGCGGCAGATGCAGCGACAGATGGTTGGAGAAGTGGCCCCGGAAATAGAAGGTGGTCGGGCGCGTGGAGTCCACGAGAATGCATTCGCCGACATCAAGAATGTTCTGCTGGCCGGAATGTTCGACCCCGCAGACGCCCTCGAGCTGAAGGATCAGGAACAGGTGCTCATTGGCATCGCGGCGGATGTCGTCCCAATCGCGGTGAACATAATCGAGATCGTTGGAGACATGGGCAAACTCCATGCCACACACGTCGATGCGACTGGCGGTCCCGATCACGCTATCGCCGCGTTTCACCGTATGAGGATTGAAATTTCCGCAAATACCTTGGAGATCGTCCACCCATTGATCATAGGGTGTCGGCGACCAGGTTCGATCCACGAGGCTGCGGTTCTGCAATAGATCCAACTCTGCCTCCCAACAGTGTCAGCACTGCCGAAGACTGCTACAGATCCCCTCGTCCGTCAATTAAATATTTAACACATTAATTAAATTGAAATGCGACCTTACTCATCACCGACCGAGCCGTTATCCAGCTTCAGCGCCGCCAATTCCTCCAGCATGTCGAGAAGCTGGTCCACGCGTTCCGCACCAAAGCGAACACCGATGTCGGCATAGACCTTCAGGCTCTCCGGCATGACGTCTTCGACGATCGCCTCTCCCGCCGGCGTGATCTGCAAAAGCACCCTTCTGCCATCCGCCTCATCCTTGTGCTTGGTGATGAAGCCGCGCTCCTCAAGCGACCGGATCATCCGCGTCAGGCTTGGAGCCAGAATGGATGCCTTGTCGGCCAGTTCCGTTGCATCGAGCTGACCGGCCTCGGAGAGCACACGAATGACCCGCCATTGCTGTTCGGTGACATCATGCGCGACCAGGATCGGCCGGAAATGGCTCATAACCGCCTCGCGGGCACGCAAGAGCCCTATTGCCAGGGAACGGCGGCGATCGCGCAGCGGCCGTTTGGACTTTGTCTTATCGGCATCGAATCCCGATGGCTGCCTGGCGTCGCTATCTATTTTATCTGGCATGTTTCGCATGTTCGCTGAGATCACTCTTCTCATTGATTAACATGAGAATCATACAGTGCAAGACGATCACAAAATCTCAAACAAGCGCCCACAGCAAAGGCATGGCCCTGTGCCCACTTTCCAGTCATAGTTTTATGGTGTTTGCACGATGCGACCGCTGCCCCGGATCTGCGAACGACGCAGCACCGGATGCCCGAACAACTCGACATTGCCGCTCCCGGAAATCGACACGTCAGCATCCGCCTGCGCGGTCATCTGTGCGTCGCCGCTGCCGCGAATATCGATCTGCACGGACTTGGCTGTGAGTTCCTGGAGACGCGCCGCGCCCGAACCTGAGATGTCGAGGCCGACAGTATCGGCAGCTCCGCTCGCAGCCACACTGCCGCTACCCTTGATGCTCACCCGCAACTGCGGCTGATTGATCTGCGACAGAGTAAGGTCACCACTGCCGAGCAGTTTCCAATTCGATATTACCGGTCCCGAGAGGCTGACATCGACCCGGGCTTCACCCCAGCCCGGATCGCAGTCCAGGCTTAGTCTGCCACCTGCGATCCGCACGTGATCGAGAAGGGCCGGATCGCCGGTCACCACGGCTTCTGCCTTGTCTCCCGGCTGATATCGAACGGAGGCCGGCAGATCGACCACCATAGTGTCGGTCGCGGTAAATGGCAGCGTCACCTGCTCGCGTGTTGGTGCCGTGGGTTCGCAGGAGGATCGCATTGTGCCCCACAAATGCATGGCGTCGACCCGATCGCGCCCGGAAAGCCCGATACCCAGCGATAGGAGAACAACTGCGCCGATCGTTCCGGCTATTGCGACGAGTGCTAACCTTCCAATCATTGTCCTGCTCCTTCAACGCAGCGTGACGAAAGCTTCAAGCCCGCTCATGTTCGGGTTGAGCCAAGCGGAAATGCAGGCGGGCGTAGTGGCCGAGCATGCGGGTGCCCGCGCCCAGAGCCATGAGCAGCAAGGCGCCGCCGCCGATGAGGCAGCTTACGAGCCCGGCGCCGATGAGCAGGCGCGCCAATATCCCGATGATAGGTCCGCCGATGTGAAACAGCAGGGTTGTCAGGATGATCTTCAAACCGACCACACCGATCACGACAAGCCCGATCGCAACGCCTAAGGTGACAAACATCGTGACGATCAGCAGCGGCAGCAAAAAGAGAATGTCGACGATGGCAAGGCCCCCCAGTGCCATCATGGCGGCTAGGAGGTTCGACACGCTCCAATGCGCCTCGAAGCGACGCAGCCCGGCATCGGCGCGCAACTCCCTGGCAATTCTGGCCGGATCGCCCAATGCCGCCGCAACATCGGCTTCGCTGCGTCCCGAAGCCTCGGATTCCGCAAAATGGCCGGCATAGTCGGCGACGATATCCTCGATCTCCTGAGGCGGCAGGCCGGCAAGCCCCAGTCTCAGCGTGCGCAAGAAGGCGTCCCTGGTCATGGCAAATCCTCAAGAAGTTTATCGACAGCGTCAGCAAAGGAACGCCAGTCACGGCGATGAGCTTCAAAAACCGTCTGGCCGAGCGGCGTGAGCCGGTAATATTTACGCGGCGGTCCGTTGGCAGACTCGACGATGCGCGTTGCCACCAGACCGTCATTCTGCATCCGCCGCATCAGCGGGTATATCGTACCTTCCCCCATGCCGACTGCCGCGACCAGGGTGCTGGCGATCTCATAACCATAGCTTTCGCCCCGCGACAGCACGGCCAGGACGCACAGATCGAGGGCGCCTTTACGCAGTTGAACTTGGATCGAGTCGGTCATGAAAGCCTCGGGTTTACAAAATACATATAACAAGCTATCTGTTTATGCAAGGTACTGGCTATTCAGGGGCGGAGCCACATCATCCAGTCGGGACAATGATGGCTCAAGGCTTCCTCGTGATGCATGCGCACCGCCCGCTTTCGGGCCCCCACCTCTCAATAAAGGAGCTGTTGCAATGACCCGCCTTGGCTTCATTCTTGCCGCTTCCCTGTCCCTCGCGACCTCGATGGCACATGCCGCCGGCTTCCAACTGATCGAGGTGGCGGGCGAAGGCTCCCTTCCGGCGATCAAGGGAGGTGTCTGGTATCCGTGCGCCCGGCCGGTCGGCGACATCAAGGTCGGCCCCTTCACCATGGCCGCGACAAAGGATTGCCCGGTCAAAGGAGAGAAGCTGCCGCTTGTCATCATCTCGCATGGCAGAGGCGGCACGTTCATCGGTCACCATGACACGGCGGAGACACCGGCGAATGCAGGCTTTGTCGTCGTCGCCATCAGTCACCCCGGTGACAACGCCCTGGACAAGAGCCGCATCGACTATCCCTCGGTCTTCGTCGAGCGGCCAGCCGACATCAAGCGGACACTCGACTTCATGCTCGGCTCATGGCCGGATGCGGCCAAGATCGATGCCGCGCACGTTGGATTTTTCGGCTTTTCGCGTGGCGGATATACCGGCCTCGTCGCCATCGGTGCCAACCCGCATTTCGGCAAGCGCCTGAGAGCGTGCGAGGGTAACGACAGTGCACTTTGCGATCAGATCCACAAAGGCACGCTTCCGGAACTGACCCATGATCCACGCATCAAGGCCGCTGTGATTGCCGACCCACTCAGTGTCTTTTTCACGCCGGATAGCTTCAACGCGGTGAAGGTGCCCGTGCAGCTCTGGGGGTCGGAACGCGGCGGCGATGGCGTGACGCCGGAAAGTGTCGTGGCGATAGCCAGTCAGCTACCGGAAAAGCCCGAATTTCACGCCGTGCCCAACTCGCAGCATTTCGACTTCCTGCCTCCCTGCCCTGACGAACTGGCAAAGACCGCATCGGTCATCTGCGCAGACCCACCGAATTTCGACCGGGTAGCATTTCATCGGGAATTGAATGCCGCGACACTTGCCTTCTTCCGCAAACATCTGGTGGATGAAAAACAGCCCTGACGGAGAAGGCAGCCACACAGTTGAAACCCCGCCGCGAATCCGATCAGATTGACGCATGGCGAAAACGATACGGATAGCCGCGGCGCTGCTATTGCGCCCCGACGGAGATACGCTGCTTGTGCGCAAGCGCGGCACCACGGCCTTCATGCAGCCGGGTGGCAAGATCGAGCCGCAGGAAGCACTCGAACAGGCTCTCGCCAGAGAGCTTTTCGAGGAGTTGGGGCTCGCCGTGGAAACGGAAGCTCTGACATTCCTCGGCAAGTTCCAGGCACCAGCAGCCAATGAGCCTGACCATATCGTCGTTGCGGATGTCTTCCGGCTTGAGGTCGGCGATATCGAGATCAGGGCGACGGCGGAGATCGAGGAAATCCGCTGGGTCTCTCCCCTCCGTCCCGGCAATTTGCCAATGGCGCCGCTGACCGAGCACCATATCCTGCCGTTCCATCGGCAATGAGGCAACCCGCATCGGAACAGGCTGTGTCGGCTAACGCCGCCGGAAGACGATGAGGGAATTCATCGAAAAATTGGCGATGAAGGCAATTCCGATCCCGATGATTTTTGCAAGGACCGGCCAGAGTCCATAGGCGGAGAGATAAAACGTGATCGACACGTTGATCGACAGGCCGATAAGGGCCGCGGCCAGGAAGGACAGAGCGCGTGTCGCCGAGCGCCAGTTCGCCGCGAAGACGAAGATCGATGACGCGATGTAATTGAAGAGGCAGGCAACGACAAAGCCTATTGTCGCGGCCGCGAGCACTCCGAACTGGAGGCTGTTGAAGTAGGAAAACACCGACACGTCGATTATGGCGGCAAACCCGCCGGTTATGAGATAGCGCGCAAAGGTCGACCGGATTTCAGCCGAAAACAGGGATTGCTTCATCAGGCGGGAAATCATCGGCGGGCCTAGAACTCGATATTTGCGATGCAGACTGTCCTTCGAAATTATGCACGCCACTTGTGCAAGAAATCTTTAAGCGCACTCACAGCGATGCGCTGCAAGCGACGTGTCGATCCTGGAATGGCGGAGATATGCCCCTATCGGGCCTCGCAGACAGTCCGCCAGCCACGGGACAGCTTGCGGCTGGTCCTCCACTACCACTTGGCCAATGGTGAAAGCACCGAAATTCGTCCCGGCAAAACTATTCGCTATCTTTTCCACACCGGAAAGCCGCGTACTGCTTGCATGGTCCACAATACAAAAATTTGAGCCTAATATATTCCATCGTAATATAAATAATTCCGTATTATCGATGCTGCGCATTTATTGAGGAATCGATTTCGCCATCATAAAAACATTTTGTGTACTAAGTTTTTTATTTTATCGCGAGCAGCATTAGTTATAATGACGCGCAGATAGTATAGGGCGTTGGAAAATGGAAAAAGAGCATACCGCAGACAATAAAATCTTTGTTGAACTCACCAGCATGATTGTTTCTGCATATATTGCACACAATGTGACTGCGCCGGAAGATTTGCCCAGGCTCATTCTCGAGACTCACGCGGCATTAACAGGATCGTTTACCCCCGCCATGTCGGAATCGGAAAAGACCCTGAAGCCAGCCGTCCCGATCAAGAAATCCATCACCGAAGAATATCTGATCTGTTTGGAAGATGGCGGGAAATTCAAGTCGCTGAAACGGCATCTGAACACGAAATACGGGCTTTCGCCTGACGAATATCGGAAGAAATGGGGATTGCCTGCGGATTATCCGATGGTTGCGGCATCCTATGCCGCCACAAGGTCGACGCTGGCCAAGAAGGCCTTGCTGGGCCACTCGAAACCTGCCCAGAGCCCGGACGAGGCTCCGGCGCGGCGGCGGCGAAAAGCCGGCTGAAATTCGGCCGGCTTTATCTCAGCAACTCCCGACGCTGGGACCAGTGCCATTAACACCGATTGAGCGGCGCCTTGCCGGCGTCGCTCCGCCTCCCGGCGGCGCGTCTGGGGCAGTTCCTTCGATGATGGCCGACCGAAACTATGGCGTTTCGACCGTCTTGGCATTGACCGAAATCGCGCGCCCGGCAAACCAGCCGCTAATGGCGGCACCCAGGCCGAGCAGGACGAACAGAACCGAGCTCCAGGCAAAGCTGCCCGTCCAGCCATGGATCATCCCGACGACGAGCGGGCCGATTGCGGCCAGCAGATAACCGACAAACTGCGCCATACCGGAAAGATGCGCGGCAACATGCGCGTCAGGCGAGCGTAGCACGATGACTGTTAGCGCTACCGCGATCAATCCTCCCTGTCCTATGCCTTGCAGCACGGCCCAGAACCACACGGTCCAAAGCGGCGCGAAGAGAAGGCCCAGCAAGGCCACGACGGCAATCACGCAAAGACTGACATTGATGGCGCGCTGATCCCGACCCTTGACGGCTATATGAGGTGCCACCAGGCAGGAAGCTGCCTGCACCATGACCGAGACCGATACGATCGCACCCGCCGTCACGCCGTCGAGCCCGCGCTCGCGCAGAATCGGAACGAGCCAGCCGAAGATGCAGTAGGCGAGCGCCGATTGCAGCCCCATGAACAGCGTCACCTGCCAGGCGATCGGATCGGTCCAGAGCCCGGTGACGCGAAAACCGCTGCGGCGGGTCTGGCTGCGCGTCCCGATGACCTGCGGCAGCCATAAAAGCCCGACCACCAGGGCCGGCAGCGCCCAGGCAGCGAGCGCGCCGCCAAGCGATCCACCAAGGGCATGCTCGATCGGCAAGGTCAGTCCGGCCGCACTCGCCGCGCCGGCACATAGCGCCATCGTATAGCAACCCGTCATCAGCGCCGCCTTGTCCGGGAAATCGCGCTTGACGACCCCAGGCAGGAGCACATTGCCAACGGCGATGCAGGCGCCGGCTATCGCGGTTCCCAGGAACAGCATGGAAATCGAGGAAAAGCCGCGCAGCGCCGTTCCGAGCGCAAGCAGAAGGATCAGGCCCAGCAAGACGCGCTCGGTTCCCACACGCTGTGCAAGCCTCGGTGCGAACGGCGAAAACAATCCCATGCAGACAACGGGCAGCGTCGTCAGGATGCTGGCGCCGAAGGAGGACAGATCGAGCCCGGTTCTGATCTCAGGCAAAAGCGCCGACGCGCTCGAAAAGACCGGCCTGAGATTGAAAGCGATCAGCACCAGGCTTGCGCCTAGAACAAACCGGCCAATGGGCGATTTGCCCCTGTGCGGCTGTGGCGGGGGCAGCTCATCGGCTTCGGCATCGATCAAATCGAGCGAGGAGGCATTCTGCGAAGGCATGGTCATGACATCAGCAACCGATCAAGAGCAGCGATAACGGGAGCCATGAAGCGGCGCACGGCAAAACCGGTCGCTTCCTGATCACCGGATTCAATGGCATCGACGATCGCGACATGCGCCTGCATATCCGGCTCCGGAATATCCGCGCCAAGCGTCGCCTCGATGGTGTCGGCAATCGATAGAGAGAAGAACTCGTAGATCTCCACCATCGCTCTGTTCTGCGAAGCGGCGATGACAGCCTTGTGGAAGGCAAGGTCGCGTTCGATGAAGGCGGCCTTGCCTCCCCCCTCGTAATTTCCGCGCGCAACGAGCAACGCTCGTAACTGGGATATCACCTCTGGCGTACGACGCAGTGCGGCGAGCCGTGCCGCCTCGATCTCAAGGGCCAGCCGGGTTTCGAACTGATCTCTCAAGCCGGCGCGGCGGGCCATGTCGAGGGGACGCCCGAAATCCGCTGTCGAGCGCACATAGGTGCCAGACCCCTGGCGTGTCTCCAGATAGCCTTGCGAGGCCAGGACCCGTACGGCTTCGCGGATCGTGCCGCGACTGACCGACAGCATCGAGGAGAGTGAGGCTTCATTGGGGAGCTTCTCACCAACAAGCCAGCGTCGAGCGAGGATTTCGCTGCGAATGGCCTCCACGGCAGTATCCGCAAGGGTGGTTTTGGTCAGGGCGCGCATGGCTCAACCTTGTCAAGTCATCAGATGACTTTATGATTAGTTGAAAGGTGCGCCTCCGTCAACACGTGTTCGCGCCCATGCCGGATCGCCGGACGAGGATCGTATTTCTCTACCTGTGCCGTCTGACGCCAGCGCAGTAGAGCAGAATGGCAAGGCCCGGTGGTCGGACGAAGGGCCTTTAACAGGTTTGGGATGATCCGAAAGCCGCCCAATGCGAAATATTAAACTACCGGCCGGCGGCGCTTATCGGATGACGCCGCGCCTCGCCATGACGGCCAGACCGATAACCGCCACCAGTGAGAACGCCGCGGGAATGTAGAAGACATTGGGAAGGCCGAGATAGGCAACACCGACGCCTCCGATCCCGCCGCCAAGCGCACTCGCCAGCGCCGACGAGCTCATGAAAATTGCCGAAGCGGTTGCCACGGCATTCGGAAGAAGTCGTTGGGCAACGATCAGGCCGAGAACCATGTACAAGCCCCAGACACCGCCCATCAGAACCTGTCCGGCAAACATGCCGATGGCGCTTGGCCACATGGCAAAACACAAATTGGCGACGACGCCGAATGCTGCCGCGATGCACATGAGCCAGAGCGTTCCGATCCGTCGCGCGAGCATGACGCTGAAGGGCATCAGAAGCAGTTCGATCAAGGGCTGCGTTCCGATGACGGCACCCCGGACGCCCGGGTCGATCCCGAGGTGCTCCTCCATGTAAAGCAGAAGGAAGCCATACTTGATCGGCTCACCGGCATAGACGAGAACGTAAAGGCCGGTAAACGCCAACAGAGGCAGCATCTCGGACCAGCGCGTCGAGCTACCCATGCCAGTTGCTTGGCTTGCTCGCGGCCTGGGATTGGCCGAGACGCGCAAGGTTCCGAGCGGGATGATCTGCGCCAGAAAACAGATCGACGTTGCCCAGAACATGGCACGCAGGCTCGTTTCCGCGGCAACCCAGGTGCCGAGAAACGGGCCGACCACCCAGCCTGCCGTCAATGCTATCCGAACGATCGCCACCACGCTCTCGTTTGCTCCCGACGTGTTTCTGCTCAGATCGTCATGGATGGCGGTAAAGAGCTGAGATGTGGCCGACCCGGAAAAGCCGAGCACGACGGCACCGATGACGAAGGGTATCCAGGGCGCGTTGGAAACCGCAAATCCGGCCCACCCAAGAGCCCCGGCCATAGCACACAGCCGGAAGAGACCGAGGCGATGACCGGTCCTGTCGGAGTAATTGCCGACCAGATAACCGGCGACCGGTGCTGCAAGGCCCGTGAGATAGTAGAGCCCCGCAACCGGCAGGGATGTTCCGAGTTCCTTTACGAGGAACACGACGATTTGCGGCAATGAAGCCGAGACCCCCACCCCCGAAAGAAACAGAGCAAGCGTCGCGCCGCGATATAGCGGCGAGGCCCATACCTGTTGAAGCGCCGTGGCCTTGCTGGAGGCCGCCAGGAATTGTGTGTCCATAAGCTCATCGCCCGTCATAATCGGTTGCCGAAATGTCAGCTCCGGCTAAACGCCACACGATTATCCCGATCGATTGCAGCCAAACCGCTGTTTGCTGCCGATGGAAATCACGCCTTCATCCGGGGTGCCGCATACCCTTCCGCCAAAGCAGATCGGGACGCAAACGGTTGCATCGCGCTTTGCCCCATCCAGCACGGATTGTCCACATCATTCATCACACCAATGGCATCAACCGGGCATGGCCCGTGAATAAGCGGCCAGGATGAAGCGCTCCGCCTGATACAAATACTTCTCCAGCGCCTCGGCCGCCGTCGACGTCGCACCCTCCTCGAGATGAGCGAGGATGGTGGCGTTTTGCCCTACATAGGGAGCATGCAGATATTCCGGATCTCGTATCAAGCCGAAGACAAGACGCAGTTCCAGCGATATCTGCGCATAGAATGCGGAGAGCCGGGGGCTATCAGCAAGCTCGACAATGGCAGCATGAAAGGCAATATCCGCGCTGCCGACGCTGAGCCATTCGCCCGCATCACGATGCCGGATCGCGGCATCGATGGCCGCCCGCATCTTGCCGACGCTCGGATGGCGATGATGCGCGCCGGCAAGTGCGGAGCACTCGATCAGCCGGCGAATATGGAAGATGTCTATGATCGTCGATATGCTCGGCGTGGTGACGAAAACGCCGCGATTGGCCTCGTGGCGCAGCACACCCTCCGTCGTCAGCAGCCGAAAGACCTCCCGCAGCGTATTGCGCGAAATCTGCAATTCCTCACACAGAGCCGCCTCGGAGAGATGGCTGCCCGGCGACAGGGTTCCGCTGATCACGCGCTCCCTAATCCGCGCCGCCGTCAGTTCCGTTACCGTCTGACCCGTTTCCGCAGCAGCCGCAGTCGGCTCGATACTCGCAAGATTTGTCTGCTTCATTTGCTCCCCTGGCGCTTGCGATAAATCGGACTGCGGGTACCTGCTCAACATCTCTATCCTCCGCCAAGCTACGCATCGCCACAAAGGCTCACAAGCAATCGGATTTCTGATCACAGATATTGGATTGGCTCCTCAACGGCGCCGGTCCGTTGGACGATTTCTCGCAAGTTCCTCCCATTATTTGACACGCACCGCTAAAATTGTTCAACAATGTAGACCAGATTGTTGTTTGATGCTATCTCGTGTTTCAAGAAATATAATGGGAACGCGGATACAGATGACCATCAGCCGTCTGATTTGGAGGAGAATATCGCTTGATTTTCCAGGATCGAATGATTGCAGGCATCAACGCACTAGTATCCAATCCTAGCGGTGATCTCGGCGAGGCAACAGCGAAAATGCAAACACAGGTCACGCGCATCGATCCGCAGAACTCCGGAAGCTCCAGGGCCTGCATTCCCAATACCGAGGTGAGCGCATGACGATGGCGACGGACGCAAGCCGGCAGCTTTTGTCGGTCAAGGACTTGACGGTCCGGTTCGGCGAAAACCGCGTGGTGGAAGGCCTTTCGCTTTCCGTGGCACCCGGTCGGACGCTCGCAGTCGTCGGCGAATCCGGCTCCGGCAAATCGGTGACATCGCTTTCGATCATGCGGCTTGCCGATATGATGGGCGCACGCTTCGAGAGCGGCAGTATCTCCTTCAACGGCAAGGATCTGCTCAAGCTCTCGCAGAAGGAAGTCCGCTCCATTCGCGGCAAGGAGATCGCCATGATCTTCCAGGAGCCGATGACCTCGCTGAACCCTGTCTTCACCATCGGCGATCAGATCTGCGAAGTCCTTCTGCTGCACGAAAATGTCAGCAAATCCGCTGCCATGGCCGAAGCGCAGCGCCTTCTCGAAATGGTGCGCCTGCCGGATGCCGAAGCGCTGTTGAAGCGTTATCCGCATCAGCTTTCCGGCGGCATGCGCCAGCGCGTGATGATTGCCATGGCGCTCGCCTGCCGCCCCAAGCTTTTAATCGCCGATGAGCCGACAACGGCGCTCGACGTCACCATCCAGGCGCAGATCCTCAATATCATGCGGGACCTGCAGAAAGATCTCGGCATGGGCATGATTTTCATCACCCATGACATGGGCGTCGTCGCCGAAATGGCCGACGACGTGGTGGTCATGTGGAAAGGCAAGAAGGTCGAGGAAGGCCCGGTTCGCGAGATATTCGCCAATCCGCAGCATCCCTACACCCGCACATTGCTTGCAGCCGTGCCAAAGCTCGGCAGCATGACAGGAGAGGACTTTCCCAAGCGCCTGCCGCTGACTGTCCTTGAGGATGGCGAACCGAAAATCGTCGGCGAGGAACGGGTTCAAAACACCGCCCGCTATGATCAACCGCCGCTTCTGTCCGTGCGCGATCTCTTCGTGCGCTTCGATATAAGAAAAAATATCCTTGGTCAGGTTACGCATCGCTGCAGTGCCGTCCAGAAGGTCGGTTTCGACATTCATCCGGGCGAAACTCTCGCCCTGGTCGGCGAGTCCGGCTCCGGCAAATCGACCATCGGCCGCACGATCCAGCAATTACAGAAGGCTCGCTCCGGCGAAATCTCCTTCAACGGCAAAAGCTTCGCCGCGATGTCGGCGCTGGAACGTTTCCGCTTGCGCAGGGACGTGCAATATATTTTCCAGGATCCCTTTGCCTCGCTCGACCCGCGCAAGACCGTCGGCTTCTCGATCGCGGAACCGATCAACACGCATGGCATCATCTCCGGATCGAAAGAGATACGCCGCCGGGTGGACGAGTTGCTGGAGCGTGTCGGCCTCTCCTCCGCCTATGCGGATCGCTATCCGCACGAATTCTCCGGTGGCCAGCGCCAGCGCGTCTGCATCGCTCGCGCGCTCGCCTCCGACCCCAAGCTCATCATCGCCGACGAGGCGCTTTCGGCGCTGGACGTCTCGATCCAGGCGCAGATCATCAATCTGTTCATGGATTTGCAGGCCGAGCGCGGCCTCGCCTACCTGTTCATCAGCCATGACATGGCTGTGGTGGAAAAGATCAGCCACCGCGTCGCCGTGCTCTATCTCGGGCAAATCATGGAAATGGGCAGCCGCAGGCAGGTCTTCGAAACGCCGATGCATGATTACACCCGCCGCCTGCTATCCGCCGTGCCGGTCGCCGATCCGACGGTCGAGCGCAAGACCGCGCTGATCGAGGGGGAGATTCCAAATCCCGTGCGTCGCGTCGGCGACGAGCCGCCAATCCTCGCGCGCGAGGAAATCAATTCGGGCCACTTTATCGCAAGAAGCGCCTGAACAGTTTGAGCCACAGCAACGATCTGAAGAGGAAACAGATTCAATGAAAAAAATGAAATGGGGACTGAAAGCCGCCCTGACGGCGCTTGCCTTGTCGAGCGTTGCCATCAACGCCGCGCCGGCACTCGCAGCCGGCAAACTGACGGTTTCGTCATCGCAAGATCCCGGCAGCTGGGACCCGATTGACACGTTTCTTGTCGCATGGGCTGCCGTATCGACCAATATCTTCGACGGCCTGACCTATCGCGGTCCCGACCTCAAGCTGGTGCCGGGCCTTGCCGAATCCTGGGAAGAGCTGGATCAGGGCAAGCGCATCCGCTTCAAGCTGCGCCACAATGTCAAATTCCATGACGGCGAGCCTTTCAATGCCGACGCGGTGAAATTCACCTTCGATCGCCTGCTCGGCGAGCAGGGCGCCAAGGGGCCACAGCGCTCCAACTACACCGCGATCGACAGCGTCGAGGTCATCGACGATTACACGGTCGACATGAAGCTGAAGACGCCTGATCCGGTGCTGCTGACCAAGCTTGCCGGCTATGGCGCCATGATCGTTCCGCCGAAATACATCAAGGAAAAGGGCGAGGACTTTTTCAATCTCAACCCGGTCGGCACCGGCGCCTTTAAGTTCGTCTCCTATTCGCCGAAGGTGAACATCAAACTCGAAGCCAATCCTGATTACTGGGGCGGCGCGCCGAAGATTTCCGAGCTCGAATATCGCTTCATCAGCGAGCCGGCGACAGCTGTTGCCGAGCTTCAGGCCGGCCGCGTCGATCTCGTCATCCCGCCGACCATTCCGATCGGCATGCTTCCAGTCATCCAGGGCGACTCCAAGCTGGAAATTGCCAGCGTTCCCGGCCCAACCGTGGACTCGCTGCGCTTCAACACCCGCGATGGCATAACGGCCGATCCGCGTGTGCGCAAAGCCATCATCATGGCCGTCGATCGCGACACAATCGTCAAATCGATCCTCGCAGGCCAGGGAACCGAGATCGTCAGCTTCCAGAACTCCCTGTCCTTCGGCTACGACCCGGACTTGAAGCCAATCCCCTTTGATCCCGCAGGTGCCAAGAAGCTGCTGACCGAGGCAGGCGTTAAGCCTGGCGCCCCCATCCAGATCGACATTCGCGGCAATGACGCGACCATGAACGAAGTGGCGCAGGTCGTAGCAAGCTATCTGCAGATGGTCGGCCTCACCGCTACCATCAAGCCCTATGAGACCAATGTTTTGCTCAACGACATCATCCCGCAGGGCAAGACCGGCGCGATGTTCCAGCAGAAATGGGGTGGCTGGACCTTCGATTACGACAACACGGCCTATTCGATGTACCACTCCGGCGAAAAGTGGAATCCTTATGAAAAGGACACGACGCTGGACAAACTGCTGGAATCCCAGCGTCCGCTCACCGATCGCGCCGCGCGCGAAAAGATCCTCAAGGACATCGGCAAGTATGTCGCCGACAAGGCGCTCGAACTGCCGCTCTACAACTCCAATGCGATCTACGGCGTCAGCAAGCGGGTGAAGGGCTTCGTGCCTGCACCGGATACCCGCATCAAGCTGAACGAAGTCACCGTCGAGTAGTCGTCAAACGTGACGCCGCCGGCAGAACCGGCGGCGTCCCTCCAGAAACTTTCGGGAAAAGAACGTGGCCGGTTTTCTCATCAAGCGATTGCTGCAGGCGATTTTCGTCGTGATCGTCATCACACTGCTCGTCTCCTTCGCCATCCGCCTCACCGGCGATCCCGCCGTGACGATGTTTCAGGGCGGTGGCAGCATGACGGAAGACGATCTGGCACGCATCCGCACGGCGCTCGGTACCGACCGGCCGTTCATCGTGCAATATCTGACCTTCATGAAGGGGCTGCTGACGCTGGACCTTGGCCGCAGCTTCACTGGCGGAACGCCGGTTTCGCGGCTTATCGCCGATGCCCTGCCCGCCACCTTGTTGCTTGCCTTCATCTCGATGGTCGTCTCGATCGCGGTATCCATTCCGCTTGGCATCAAAGCCGCGACCGCACGCGGCAAGACCGCAGACCAGATCATCCGCATTCTCTCCCTGCTCGGTCTATCGTTTCCGAACTTCTGGCTGGCGCTGATGATGGTGCTGCTGTTTTCCATCACGCTTGGCTGGCTGCCGCCGAGCGGCATGGTCGGCATTTCGAGCTATGTCATGCCGGCTTTGACGATGGGGGTGATCCTGACGGCCACCAACGTCCGGCTGGTGCGCACGGCCATGCTGGAGACGCTGCAATCGCAATACATCATGGTCGCGCGTGCCAAGGGCCTGAGCGAGACCAAGGTGCTCTACAAGCATGCGCTGCGCAATTGCGCTATTCCGCTGATCACCTATTTCGGCATCCAGTTCGGTGGGCTGCTCGGCGGCATCGTCGTCATCGAGCGCGTCTTCAATTGGCCCGGCCTCGGAACCCTGGCGTTCGACGCCGTCGGCGCGCGCGACTATCCAGTATTGCAGGGTGTCATCACCGTGCTCGCTCTCTTCATCATCGGCGTCAATCTGCTGGTCGACATCGCCTACGGGCTCGTCGATCCCCGTATCCGCACGGAGTAACCGCCATGGCCACCAGCACCTCCAGCCGTTCGCGCCTCTCCAGCTTCGAATTCCTGTTCGGCGCAACGCTTACCATCGTCATATGCCTTGCCGCGGTTTTCTCGGATATGCTCTTTCCGGGCGGCGCGGAGAAGATCGATCTGATGGCCCGTCTGGCAAGACCCTTTGCCAGCCTTGCCCATCCCTTCGGCACCGATCCGCTCGGGCGCGACGTGCTTGCTCGCGTCGTGGCCGGCGGCCGGATATCGCTGCTGGTCGGTTTCACCTCGGTGATCGGCGGTGTCGTTCTTGGCGTGCTGGTTGGCCTTGCAGCCGGCTATTATCGCGGCATCTGGGATATGATCCTCATGCGCTTTGCCGATATTCAGCTCGCCATGCCTTTCATCCTGCTGGCGATCACCTTCATCGCCATCGTCGGAGGCAGCCTTACCAACACCATCATCCTGCTGATCGTGTCGCAATGGGTGCAATATGCCCGCCTCGTGCGCGGCTCGGTGCTGAGCCTGCGGGAGCGCGAATTCATCCTGTCGGCGCGGGCCATCGGCGTGAAAGACTGGCGCATCATCTTCCAGCATCTGCTACCGAACCTCATTGGCCCGGTGATCGTGCTGATGACGCTGAACATCGCCACCAACATCCTGCTGGAAAGCAGCCTGACATTCCTCGGGCTCGGCGTCGATCCGACCATCCCGAGCTGGGGCGGCATGCTGGCGGACGGGCGCACCTATCTGCAGACGGCATGGTGGGTCAGCCTTTTCCCGGGCCTTGCCATCCTGCTCACCGTGCTTGGCCTCAATCTACTTGGCGACTGGCTGCGCGACAGCCTCGACCCGACAGGCAGAACCACAAGGTAAGATATCATGACGCTGATTTTCGAAAAAGGCTTTGAGCGCACACTCTTGCAGCTCGTCGGGCAAGCAAAACCGGGTCAGAATATCGAGGCATGGACCTTCGACGACCGCCAGAGCCGTCGTGAGGCGGAACTCAAGCTTGGCGAGAAGGGCATACGAGCGCGCATCCGCAGCGCTTACAAGCCGCTGGTCAATGCCTTCCTCGAAGAGATCGACCTTGAGGGCGTGGAAGCGATCGAGATCCGCTATCCCGTACACCCGAATGCACCGGATAATCGCTTCCGGCTGGAGGCCTATCCTCTTGCTGCGATGGTCGGCGATCGCAAGATCGATTTTTTCGCCCGCCGCGACAGCGAATTTCACTATGATGTCTTGCTGAAATCCGCCGCAGCAGGCGAGCGCCTTGTGAAGGTTTTAGCACCAAACCGCATCCACATCGATGCGGCAGGTGAGACGAGCGTCTCCCCGACCGGCTGTCTGGTTACCGAGAGTGGCACGGCCGGCATACGCCTCCCCTCGGATTACGAAACGCTGTTCGAAGATGCCATTGCTGCGGTGACCGGCCACGACTGGGGCACCACCGAACCCTATTTCGGTGAACTCAACATCCGCGTCACCCTACCGGCGGCCGATGAAGCCCTGCCCGTCGGCGACGAGGTCATGAGCCTCAGGGAAGCGCTGCATGAGGATTTCTATTTTTCGCTGCTCGAATTCTTCCAGAAGAAATCCGGGCGACCGCTCGGCGATCGCGGATTGAAGCCCGGCCAGATCGTTCCGGAAATCGTTCAATCCGAGGGGGACATCTCGGTACGGATCGAAACCAGACCCCTTTCAACCGGTTTCTCCGATGGCCCACAGCAACAGATTGACGTTGCCGAAGAGCCTTTGGCCGCAGAACAGATCGAAGCCGAACTCGATGCCATCGGCGGCGTGCCGTTTGAGGCCACCACGCGCTCCGGCCGTACGGTGAGAGCACGTTATATCAAGGGCAGAGACGCAGCCGTCATGATCAGCGGCGGCCAGCATGCCAATGAGACGACCGGCGGAGCCGGCGCATTGCGCGCGGCGCGGCGGCTGGCTGCGCTCGACGGCGCCCATTTCACCATCTCGCCACTCGAAAACCCCGATGGTTACGCCCTTCACCAGCGCCTGCGCAAAGGCAGCCCGCGCCACATGTATCATGCCGCCCGCTATACGGCGTTGGGCGATGATCTCGAATACCGCACCGAGGAAAACTCCGGTGCCTATCTCTGCGAAAAGAAGATCCGCATTCAGGCGGAGACGCTGAGCGGCGCGCAACTGCACGTCAACCTGCATGGTTATCCCGCCCATGAATGGACGCGTCCTCTCTCCGGCTATGTCCCGCGCAATTTCGCCATGTGGACGCTGCCGAAGGGCTTTTTCCTGATTGCCCGCTATCATTCCGGTTGGGCAACCCAAGCCGAGCAACTGCTGGACAAGGTGACCAGGCATCTTGGCGCCATTCCCGGGCTGCTGGACTATAACAACAGGCAGATCGCACTCTACGAAACACATGCCGGTGAAACGGGTTTCCGCATCATCAACGGCTTCCCCTGCCTTGCCGACATTGACGATCGTCACAGCGTGCCGATGACACTGATCACCGAATATCCGGACGAGACCATTTACGGCCCAGAATTTGTCGCCGGCCACACCGCGCAGATGGAAACCGTACTCTCCGCGTATGCCGCCTGGCAAAAGATCATGGCTTTGAGCTAAGCGATCCTGTCACAGATTTTGGTCGCACCATGTCGAGAAGTGCGGTCATGGCGCTTGATGTGTAGGCATCCGAGCGGCGCACGAACAGCGTGTCCACCAGCGATCGCTCCGGCGGGAGTTCGTGGACCGCAACCCGGCCGTCCTGCCAGGCTGCGGCAACAACGCCTTTCGGAAGAAGGGCGATACCGACGCCTGCCGAGACGCAGCTGATGATGGCATCGAGCGAGCCGAACTCCAGCGGTTTTGCAGTGACGATGCCCATTTCGGCCAGAAGGGTTTCCAGCCGCTGGCGATAGGAGCATCCGATCTGGAAAACGATGGTCCTGAGGTCGTTGATTTTTGCGAGCTCATCCATCGAATGGATCGAGCGGGAGGTGATCAGAACGAGCTCCTCCTGGAATACCACCTCCTGATCAAGATCGGGATGGCTGACCGGCCCGGCGACGAAGGCCCCTTCGAGCCGGCATTCGATCACCTCGTCAAGAAGCTTGCGCGTCGTTCCGGTGGTGACGACGAGGCGGACATCCGGATAGGCCTTGGCAAAATCGCTGAGCAGCGGAGACAGTCTCAATGCCGTTGTTGTCTCCAGGCTGCCGAGAAGAAGCGCGCCGCTCGGTGAACCATCGTCCTGCGCGGCTGCGCGCGCATCGGCCAGAAGTTTGGTGATGCGCCCAACGAACGGCAGGATGCGCTTTCCGGCCGGCGTGGTCGAAACGCCGCGAGCGTGTCGTTGAAAGAGGCTGACACCCAATTCCTCTTCGAGCACCCGGATGCGCGCCGTCACATTCGACTGCACCGTATGCAGCTCCTGCGCAGCGCGGTTCATGCTGCCGTGCCGGGAAACCGCTTCGAAGAATCTGAGATCGGATATATTCATGCCTCACCTATCTCCAATAGAGATAACTATTCTCATAATAAATCAATTTTAATGATATAGCGAGCGGCCTACTATCTCAAGCACTGATAGCTGAGAGAGTTCCTATGACGGGCACCGCCATACATGAAGCCGAGAGAAGCCATTCCAACGCAAGACTTGCCCGGCGCGCCGTTCTATCGGCGTTCTGCGCCAGCTTGATCGGCATCGGGCTGGCGCGTTTCGCCTATACGCCGCTTCTGCCGGCCATCGTCGACGCACATTGGTTCGAAGCATCGGCCGCAGCCTATCTCGGAGCCGCAAACCTCACGGGCTATCTGGCCGGCGCACTGCTCGGACGTCCCGTCGCGGCGCGCATCTCCATTGTCCCTACGCTCCGGATCATGATGCTCGCAGCCACCGCAGCTTTCTTTGCCTGCGCCTTCCCCATCGGCTTTGCCTGGTTCTTTATCTGGCGCTTCGCAGCCGGCTTTGCTGGCGGGGCTTTGATGGTATTGGCGGCGACGACCGTCTTGCCGCTGGTTGCGCCTTCCCGCCGCGGTCTTGCGGGCGGCGTGATCTTCATGGGCATTGGCGCGGGCATCGCCTTGTCTGGCACGCTGGTGCCGCTGCTGCTTCAGCAGGGCCTGCGCGACACATGGCTCGGCCTCGGCGCACTTTCCCTGCTGCTGACCGTTATTGCCTGGGCCGGATGGCCGCAGGAGAGTGGAGCAAGCCCTTCTCCGCAGCATACCACTCATGCGCCGGCGCGCGGAATGCTGCGCGCCCTCTACGTCGAATATGCTTTGAATGCCGCCGGCTGGGTTCCCCACATGATTTTCCTCGTCGATTTCGTCGCGCGAGGGATGGGAAAAGGTCTGCAGGTGGGTGCGGAATATTGGGTGCTGTTCGGGATCGGCGCGACACTCGGGCCCATCCTTGCCGGCCATCTCGCGGATCGTACCGGCTTCGGTGCCGCCATGCGTTTCGCTTTCCTGCTCGAAGCGGTTGCGGTCGCCATTCCCGCCTTTAGCCTCGGGCAGGCATGGCTCATCGCCTCGAGCCTTTTAGTCGGCGCATTCGTGACCGGAACCGTGCCCCTGATGCTCGGGCGGATCGCCGAGTTGCTGCCGCATCACCCGGCACAGCAGAAAGCGGCCTGGAGCGTGGCAACGGTATTCTTTGCCCTGTTCCAGGCGGCGGCGGCCTACGGGCTTTCCTTCGCCTTCGCCCGCAGCGGGGGAAACTACCAGCTGCTCTTTTTCATCGGGACGGCGGCGATGGTCCTTGCGCTGACAATCGATCTTGCCGCCGCAGTGTTCTTCCGCACTCCACGGCAGGAACGCAAGAAACTGAATCCGGCGCAGCATGGCTCGACTGCTACGGAGTGATGCCGCGACACCAATCCCGGATATTCGCAGCCGTCGCAAGTTTTTACTCCCCGCGTTCCATCATGCCCACATGGCGCCAAAGTTTAAAGCGACTGGAGGTTCATGAGGCATTTTCTGCTGTTGCTAGTCAGCCTGTCCGCCATCTCCATGATGTGGCTCGTGTCTCCGTTGCATGCGCAAGGATTTGTGCGTGCCGACCACAAGCAGATCATCGATGCCAAGGGCAATCCGCTTATCTTGCGTGGCCTAGGCCTCGGAGGCTGGATGGTTCAGGAAGGCTATATGATGGGCCTGCCCAACCTGAAGGCGCAGCGCGTCATTCGCCACCGTATTTCCGAAATCATCGGCGAGACGAAGACAGAGCAATTCTATCGGGCTTGGCGGGACAATGCCGTAACAAAGGTCGATATCGATGCAATGGGCAAATGGGGCTTCAACAGCGTTCGCCTGCCGATGCATTGGAACCTGTTCATCAAGGATATGCCCGGCAAGGATGCCGGCAACCGGATCGTCTGGAACGAAGAAGGGTTCCGCCGCGTCGATGCGCTGATCGAGTGGCTTAAAGCCAACCATATGTATCTGATCCTCGACATGCATGCCGCGCCGGGCGGCCAGGGGCACGACATTGCTATTTCGGACCGTGACCCGAACAGCCCCTCGCTCTGGGACAGTGGCGAGCACCAAGCGACGATGATCGCGCTCTGGAGCGAGATCGCCCGGCGTTACAAGGACGAGCCGACGATTGCCGGCTACGATCTGCTTAACGAACCAAACTGGGGCTTTCAGGACGCAGAAGACAAAGGCGGTTGCCGCGAAACAGCGAACCAGCCGTTGCACGATCTCTATGAGCGTACCATCAGCGCGATCCGCGCGATCGACACCAATCACATGCTGATCATCGAGGGCAATTGCTGGGGCAACAACTACGCCGGCGTGCTGCCCGTTGCCGATCGCAACACGGTGCTGAGCTTTCACAAATACTGGACCCCGACCACGCAAGAGTCGATCGAGCCTTTCCTCAAGCTGCGCGAGCAATATGACATGCCGCTATGGAACGGCGAATCCGGCGAGAATACCAACGACTGGTACACCCGCGCCGTCGCACTACAGGAGAAGAACGGCATCGGCTGGTCATGGTGGCCGCTGAAGAAGATCGGTCGAGGCAATCCGCTTGAAATCCAGGCGAACGCGAACTATCGCCGCCTGACGGCCTATCTCCGCGGAGAAGGCAAGAAGCCCTCGGCTAAAGACGCCTTCGCGGGATTGATGCAACTGGCGAAAGACAGCGGTTTCGACAGGAATATCCACCATCAAGCTACCATCGACGCATTGCTTGGGCCTGCGCGCAATTCAGGAAATCCGGAGTAGGAGAGCCTCGCCAATTCAGAGGCGACCCTACCCGACGGCATGCCGAATGGCCTTCGAAAGGCGCAGGAGGAATTGCGGTCTTGACGATGCGACGAGCTTCCATGACAAAACAGCTTTCGCCATGCGACGTGGAAGGACGCCGACCGACAGGAACCAGGCCGCCAGCATTGCACGGCGTCTTCGGGATGCATTCATTTCCAGACTGGCAACAGCGCCGGCGGCGGCAAGCGAAAGCCTGGAATCGCTGGCGACCGGATGCCGCGCCCTGTCGATGCAAAGCGATGCCAGACGCTCCTCGATATGCACGGGGTCATGGAGCCCGGCATCATCAGGAACTTCCAGACCGACCTCCGTTGCCTGACCCGACAGCGCTTCCAGCCGGCGAAAATCGTGCTCGATACGCCAGCGCGCCCGTTGACCGAGTTTGTCCGCAAACATGGAGTGGTTGGCGCCATGAATGCGGTAGGCGCCGAGGCATTCCTCGATGGAGGTGACCTCGCCATGCAGCGGAGCAATCGTCGCCAGATATCCATCGGCGCCCTGACGAAAGTCCTGTTCGGGGACAGGCATGACCGAATTAAGAACCGAGCGCTTGAATGCCAGACCGCTTGTTACCGTTGTCTGATAGCGCCCCTTTCGCAGCAGTTTCGATGTAACGTCGCCGGAATCGAATGGCAATTCTGCAGGCGGAAATACATCCTTTACATGCATATGCTCGTCAACGATATGCAGCCTGAACTGCACTTGTGCCGTATTCTCCTCCCATGCATCGACAACATCGGATACTGCATTCGGATAAAGATAATCATCCGCATCGAGAAACAGAACGATCTCCCCGCTGCTCGATGCGAAGCCTGTGTTGAATGCGGCAGCATGTCCACCATTCACCTCTCGCAGACACGGCTTTATCCGTGAGCCATAGGAAGCAATGATATCAGCTGTCCCATCGGTTGACGCATCGTCGACAACAATAACCTCTGCATCGTCGTAGGTCTGCTCAAGCGCACTGTCGATGCTGCGCCGAAGAAAGTGTGCGTAGTTGTAGTTCGCGATAACAATGGAAACGGGAACATGGTCTTGGATGGAATACATCGCATTGAACCTCGCAATTCTGCTGTGGTCGCGGCGAACCTTCTCACTCAGGTCCTGATGGCCAAATCGCCTGTCGCCCAGGCTTGGCCTTAGAGGCACATGTGGCACCTCGGAAATATATCAAGCACAATTGTGTGGATCATATTGATCCGCTTTGTCTTCTTGAGGTTCTTCTATTTCAGGGCTGCCGATGATCGGCACTCGTTATCGGAGTGCCGATCAACTCTTCTACCAGGATGGAATGATTTGCATCTCAACCAACCGTAGTGGCTGGGACGCATTGCTCATCCGAGCAACTACTTCACTTCACCTTATAGCGCGAGGCCGGCACGGTGCGGGACAGATTAGGCATCAATGCCTGTCGTGCATCTTCATAGGCCTTCTGCAACCCGGCATCCTCGAGCGCCGGGATCGTCACCAACTCACCCTCATCAAATCCAACCAGCGAAGCATCGACCATATCCTCGGCGGACATCACGATCTCAGAAGGAAGGTGCTCGATAGGCACACCCGCGACGGCCCAGAATTCCGTAGCCGTTGCACCGGGCAGAACAGCCTGCACACGAATGTTCTTGTCGGCGAGCTCATGCTTCAGCGATTGGCTGAAGGCCAGCACGAAGGCCTTCGTGCCGCCATAGACGCCGTTCAGCAATTCCGGCGCAATCGCCACAATCGAGGCGACGTTGATGATGGAGCCACCGCCGCGCTTTACGAAGCCTGGTACGGCAGCATAGGTCAGCCTCATTAGCGCCGTGACGTTCAACTCGATCATCTGCTGCATCTTGTCGACGTCAGCTTCGAGCGATGTCGCACCGCCGCCAAAACCGGCATTGTTGACGAGCAACGTGATGGCCTCATCCGTCTTCAACACCTGCTCGATGCGATGCTGGTCACTTGCCACACCAAGATCGGCGGCGATGACTTCGACGTTTCGGCCAGTTTCCGCGCGCAACCGATCGGCAATCGCCAAAAGACGCTCCTTGTTGCGCGCAACCAGAATGAGATCGAAACCCCGCTTTGCGAGCCGATGTGCGTAAACAGCACCAATGCCCGATGAGGCGCCTGTTACCAATGCTTTTCCTAGAGATGAATTTGTCATCGTATGTCCTTTTCTCGCGGGGGAGGTCCTATCCGCATGACAAGACATTACGCCTGAAAGCTAACGTCCCAAATGTCATATTCACCACGTTTTCAGCCATTCCACGCGATCCACCAATGCGATTGAGTGGGGAACCACGGTTATTTGACAGGATCGGCTGTCCGGTAAATACTATAAGCACCTTTTTCAGCCGCGAGTGCCGTCATGCATACCATTGGATTTCTCGTCTTCCCCGACTTCCAGATCATGGGCTTCACCGCCATTACCGCCTTCGAGGTTGCAAACCTGGCGAGCGAAAGGGAACTCTATCGCGTGACGCTCTTGTCGGAGGCAGGTGGGCTCGTGCGCTCCTCGGCGGGGTTCAGTGTCGAAACGGAGCCCTTTGGCAACAGTTCGTTTGATTCCCTCTTCATAGGCGCAGCCACACAAGTCTCCTCCATGTCACCGGCGACCCTCGACTATATCCGTCAGTCGGCGAAAGTCTGCCGGCGTGTCGCGGCCCCCTGCACGGGCGCGTTCACCTTGGCGGAAGCCGGCCTGCTCGATGGGCGCCGCGCCACGACACATTGGGTCTACGCGCGTGAATTGCGCGATCGTTTCCCCGCTTTGAAAGTCGACGAGGACAAGATCTTCATCATCGACGGATCTATCTGGACATCCGCAGGCATGACCGCCACCATCGATCTCGCCCTTGCGATGATCGAGAAAGACCACGGCGAGGAACTGGCCCGCGCCGTTGCAAAGAAGCTGGTCGTCTATCATCGCCGCGCCGGCGGCCAGTCGCAATTCTCAACCCTTCTGGAACTGGAGCCGAAATCGGACCGGGTTCAACGCGCCCTCGATTTTGCAGGACGAAACCTGCGCAAGATCGTCTCGGTTGAGGAACTGGCGGAAGCGGCCAGCCTCAGCCCTCGCCAGTTCAACCGCGTCTTTCGCAGCGAGACCGGGCAGTCGCCGGCAAAGGCGATCGAGAACATGCGGGTCGAGGCAGCCCGGCTGATGATCGAGGACGGCCGCCATTCGATGGACGAGATCGCCATCGAAGTCGGCTTTGCCGATCGTGAACGCATGCGGCGAGCCTTCCTGCGCGTGCTCGGCCAGCCGCCTCAGACAATCCGCCGCAATGTTCGCGCTGTCGCTTGAGTTTCGAGATCAGGCTTGGGCTGAAGCGCGATGACCTGTGCATTCGCTAATTTATGTCACAAGCTCGTAACAACCTCTGATTAGGTCGATAGCGTTCAACCTTAACGCGGGGGCGTTTATGAAAAAGCTTATCTCTGCCATTGCATTTGCCATGCTGTCCGGCACGGCTGCGTCGGCTTCCGATTATGTATCCTATATCGATTACCCTCAGCCGAAAGACGAAAGCCGCGAATTCTATACGGCGATCGAGATCCCTGCCGGCAGCTTCACCAAATACGAGATCGACGCCAAGACCGGTCACATCGTTGTCGACCGCTTCCAGTCCATGCCGGTCGCCTATCCGGCAAACTACGGCTCGATCACCAGCTCGCTCGGTGGTGACGGCGATCCGCTCGACGCCATCGTCTACTCGCGCGAGCCCATCGTTCCCGGCGCCATCATCCGCGTTCGGGCGATCGGCGTTCTGAAGATGATCGACGGCGGCGAGGTCGACAACAAGATCGTCGCCGTTCCGACGACGAAGATCGACCCGACCTATGACAACGTCAAGGAGATCTCCGATCTTCCAAAGCTGGAACAGGACCGCTTGCAGGCGTTCTTCCGCGTCTACAAGCAGCTTCCGGACGCCCGTAAGGTTGTCGAAGTCGGCGGCTTCGAGACGGCAGAAAACGCTCGCAACGAAGTCGCCGCTGCGATCAAGGCCTATAGCGAGAAAAAGTAAAGCCAGCAGAAGGGAGCGGCATCAGCCACACCCTTTGAAACGCAGCCTTCTCAAAGCCGACCGATCGCGCCCCCACGATCGGTCGGCAAATTCAACGAGAAGCGCTGGCCAATTCATTGACTTGCTCTAACCCGTAAGCGGCGGCATCCCCCTCAGCACGGCAGACTGGATCTTGCTACGCGCGCTCCTACCGATATCAGGCGCCGATGTCTTCACGTCATCGGTGACAGAAGAGGTCTATAGGCTGCACATCAACTCATGGAAGTCTTCTCAATTGATGATGTGGGCTTGCTACATCCGCAGCCGTCAAACTACGATCTGCCTCTGCCCCGAAGACATTCTAGTCAATTGCGCTTCCAATACCGGTTATCAATAAAATGACTTGGCGAAAGCCGCGGCAATTGTGCCTATTATTGATGGATCTTGAATGTATAAATTGCTCCATTAATCAATTCGCACCACGACGCTGAGCTGCCACGGATTGATGGTATCTGTATTATTTTGTACCGCGTTGATGCAAAATATCGTTTCAAGAAAGTTTTGCTTCGGCAATTGAGAAAACCTCCACCCACCCGCCTTCATATTGAAGGCAGTGTGGTGGATATGTGCGGGTGGGACGATGGTGAACTGGTTGATATCTGATGGATAAAATAAAGCCCGCTCGAAGCGGGCTTTATCCTTATTCTGCAGGTGCGTCGGCTTTTGATTTTCGGCCTCGTTTCGGTGCTGCAACCTCTGTCGCAGCAACAGCAGCCGGTTTGACCTTGGCGGCCTTTGGCGCCGGTTTGCTTGGGGCAGACTTCGCAGCAGCCGGCTTGGCTGCAACAGCTTTTGCTACGGCGGGCTTTGCTGCGGCGGGTTTTGTTACAGCGGCTTTGGTTGCAGCAGGTTTGGCGGCGGCAGGTCTAGCAGCAGCCGGCTTTGCCTTTGCCTTCGCAGCCGCCGCGCTTCCCTTTGCCTTGCCCGCATTCAACGACGCGACACGGCGCAAACGGTTTTTCTCAAGCGCCTGCTGGAAGCCAGTATCTTTCTCCGCGTGATGCGCGAGATCGTCAAGAAACTCCGACACCTGCTTGATGGATTCGACAACGATATAGTTCAGCCCCGCGCCTGCATTGATAGAGTCGCGACCGACCGTGACGCCGAAGCCGCCGGGAACACGCTGAAACCATGTGGAACGCCACTTCTTGAAGCCGGCGATGTCTCGCTCATACTCCTCAAGATATCCCTTCTGTTCTTCTACTCTAGCCCGAAAGGTATCAACTACATTCCGCGCTCCAGCCTTCGGCTTTTCAGCCTTCTTTGAAGACCATTTCTCCAGAAAGTTTGCCATTGTGTGTTTCCCTTCAAGTTGGCGTTCCGTCCAAGCGGCCGTCTGCTTTGGAAAAGCGAAACGGTACTCCTCCACGTGGATAACGTGCTATATGTATAAGATACGTATATAATGGCAATATTGGTCGCCATAATTGTCGGGTAACGGCTTTCCCGCGCAGGCAAGCTTTGGCCTTCCAATCGCGCTAACAAGGACGTCGATGTACATTCGACCGCTGATGATAGTATCTGGTTGATCTTTTGCTGGATGCTTTGCGGTGCTCTGTGACAATCACGAAGGCTGCCAAGCTCGCGCCTGGGTGCGAAATCCTCTTCTTCTACTGCATCCATACTTCATGAGATCCGCTTAATGCAGCGACGTGACCTCGCATTGAAGTGGCGCGCATCTGTCAGTTCGTTGTTCGGCAAACTCATGACCGGCTGCTTGAAACGACAGCGGGAACCGAGAGGTTCTCTCGGTTCCCGGCATCATGCTTGTCGATTGTCACTACATGACGATGCAGCGCTTCAGGCCGCTCAAGCAGCCTTCAGCAGATCGCCATGCGGATCGAGGACGAACTTCGTCGCGGCACCCTGATCGAAGCTCTCATAGCCTTGGGCGGCATCATCAAGCGAAATGATCTTGGCGTTGACGATATCGGCAATCGGCAACCGATCATGCAGGATCGCCTGCATGAGCTGCCGATTGTACTTGATAACAGGCGTCTGGCCCGTGTGGAACGACTGCGCCTTCGCCCAGCCCAGACCAAAGCGCAGCGACAGGCTGCCCTGCTTGGCCGCAGCCTCGGCGGCACCCGGATCTTCGGTGACGTAAAGGCCGGGAATGCCGATCGAACCGGCCGCGCGCGTAATCTCCATCATCTGATTGAGCACGATCGCCGGTTGTTCGCCGCCCGCATGACCGCGCGCCTCGAAACCAACGGCGTCGATGGCACTGTCCACCTCGTTGACGCCGACGACTTGCGCGATCATGTCGCCAAGGCGATCGCTCTTGGAGAGATCAATCGGCTCGAAGCCGACATTGGCCGCATGTGCAAGCCGATCCTTGTTGAAGTCGCCGATCATGACGACAGCAGCACCCAGGATGCGGGCGGAAGCAGCGGCAGCGAGACCAACCGGACCGGCACCCGCGACATAGACCGTCGACCCTACGCCGACGCCGGCGCGAACAGCACCGTGAAAGCCGGTCGGCAGGATATCGGACAGCATCGTGAGATCGCGGATCTTCGCCAGGGCCTGATCGCGGTCGGGGAATTTCAACAGGTTGAAATCCGCGTAAGGCACCGTGACGTAGCGCGCCTGACCGCCGATCCAGCCGCCCATATCGACGTAGCCATAGGCGCCGCCGGCGCGCGCCGGATTCACCGTCAGGCAAACCCCGGTATCCTGCGATTTGCAGCAACGGCAACGGCCGCATGCCACGTTGAACGGCACGGAGACGATATCGCCGATCTCGAGCATCTCGACATCGATGCCCTTTTCGATGACCTGGCCGGTGATTTCATGCCCGAGTATCAGGCCGGGCATGGCCGTGGTGCGTCCGCGCACCATGTGCTGGTCCGATCCGCAGATATTCGTGGAGATCACCTTCAGGATCACGCCATGCTCGATGCGGCGGCCATCCGGCGCCTCCAGTTTCGGGTCGTCGATATCGCGAACCTCGACTTTGCCGGGCCGCATATAGACCACGCCTCTGTTCCCAGTCATGCCATCTCCTCCTTGGTTTAACGCTTGATCATCATTGCCCACAATTCCTCATGGGCATGTTCGGATCGGCCCGCTCCTCAACGGGCTGAACAACAGCAAATCGGTCACGGCGACCGCATCGGCGGCGCCCTGTCCGGCACGTCCATGACTGATGCGATATGGCGAGACGTGAACGGAGTGATCTTGCGGCCCCTCCCTTCGCCTCCCGATCGCCCTCCGCGATCAATCGAGTCTGTCGTCAAGGCTGGTTTCCGGGCTTCGGACCTATCCCTCTGGATGGCCTCGACACCTTCCCGGTCAAGAGACCAGTGGCATTGGTCGAGACTTTCGGTCCGCTACCGTTGCGGGGGCAGCACAGGCCTATGACCGGTTTCCCAATTATCCATCCGGACTCTATCCGGATGGCACCTTGAACATGTCCAGAAGATCACGCCCGGTGATGTGGCGCGCACAGGAAAACGACATCAGCGCCCTGTAGGACGACATGAAGCGTTTTCGTCTCGCATTGCCGTCCCAGCCGGATTTTGGCCCTGAACGGACTCTCAGGAGAGCGGGTGTCCGCCTGCATCGAAGAGATGGTACCGATCACCCTTCGGCGAGAAGGAAAGGCGTTGTCCCGCGCGATAGTCGGATTTGCCCTCCTGGCGGATGATGACCGGCTTCACGCCACCCATATCGATATAGATGTAGGAGTCGGAGCCGAGGTTTTCCGAGTGCATGACCATGCCCGACCATACCCCGCCTGACTGCTCTATGGTCAAATGCTCCGGGCGGACGCCAACGGTCTCGGCCTTGTAAGCCTTGGCATCCTCGCCCGTCATGAAATTCATTTCGGGCGAGCCGATGAACTTGGCGACGAAGAGGTTCTGCGGGTTTTCGTAAAGCTCCAGCGGCGAACCGACCTGCTGCACGGTACCGTCCCGCAGCACGACGATCTTGTCCGCCATGGTCATGGCCTCGACCTGATCGTGGGTCACATAGATCATGGCCGTGTCGGAAAGGTTCTTGTTGAGCTGGGCGATCTCGATGCGCATCTGCACGCGCAGCGAAGCATCGAGATTGGACAACGGCTCGTCAAACAGGAAGACCTTGGGGTTGCGAACGATCGCCCGGCCGATGGCAACACGTTGGCGCTGCCCGCCCGACAAGGCTTTGGGCAGCCGTTTCAGGTAAGGCACAAGCTGCAGCTTTTCCGCGGCCGCCATCACCATCTTCTCGATCTGGTCCTTCGGCAGCTTCTGCAACTGCAGCGAATAGGCCATGTTGTCGTAGACCGTCTTGTGCGGATAGAGCGCATAGGACTGGAAGACCATGGCGATGCCGCGCTGCGAGGGACCGATATCATTGACAATCCTGCCGCCAATCTCGAGCGTTCCCTCGGAAATCTGCTCCAGGCCGGAGATGCAGCGCAACAGGGTCGACTTGCCGCAGCCGGAAGGCCCGACGAAAGCGACGAACTCACCCGATTTGATATCGAGGTTGATGTTCTTCAGGACTTCGACCGCGCCATAGCGCTTGTAGAGATTGCTGATTTTGACGTCGGCCATGGGGTACTCCACTTCGGAATTTTATGAGGATGATGATGCGGGATGCTATTTGCCGACACCCTGGCTCAGGCCCTTGATGAACTGCCGCGAGAAGATCACGTAGAGCAGGATCAAAGGCACCGCGCCGAGCGTCAGCGCCGCAAGCAGCGCCGGATAGTCGCTCAGAAATTGCCCAACGAACTGCTGGACGCCGAGGGTAACGGTCTGATTGCTTTTGCTGGGCGCCAGCACGAGCGGGAACCACAGATCGTTCCAGACAGGCAGCATCGTCAGCGTCGCCACCGCGGCAAGGCCTGGCTTGACGACGGGGAGTGCGATCAGAAAAGTGCGGAATTCGCCAGCGCCATCGATACGCGCCGCTTCCTTCAGTTCGGTGGGAACCGTGCGAAAATAGGCAACCATCAAGGTGACCGCGATCGGGATGCTCATCGCGGTATAAACGAGGATCAGCGCGGTCAACGTGTCGATCAGGTTCCACGAGATCATGATCTCAAGGATCGGCACGGTGCCAAGGCGTATCGGCAACATGATGCCGACGATGAAAAGGCCGGCAAGTATAGGCGCGAGCCGCACCTTGTATTCCACAAGGCCGTAGGCTGCGAGTGTCGCGGTGACGATCGTGAGTACGATCGTAACGACAGTGACAATCAGGCTGTTCTGATAGTTCAGAAGAAAATTGCCGCGCGTGAAGACGCGCAGATAGCCATCGATGCCGAATGTCTTGGTCGTCGGCAGGTCAAACGGACCGCCGAAGATCGCCGGCGTCGTCTTGAACGAATTCATGATGACGAGAAGGATCGGGCCGATGGCGAGCAGGACAAAGAAGATCAGCAGCGCATGCACGACGATGCGGTCGGCGGTCCATGCCCGCCCATCTTTGCTTTTGCGTGCGGTGTGCACGGCCTTATCGTCGGATAATGTCATGGTCATGCCTGATCCTCCTCAGATCTGGTGGGGCTTCAGGCGGCGCTGGACGAGCCAGAAATAGATCGCAGTCACGACGAGGATGATCAGGAAGATCACCGTCGCAACCGTTGCACCGAGGTCGATATCGGCGACCTGCCCACTCGACCCGAAGAAGGTGCGATAGAACAGCGTGCCGAGAATATCGGTGCTGTAGTTCGGGCCGGGTGCTGCGCCATTCAATGCGAAGACGAGGTCGAAGCCGTTGAACGTCCAGATATAGGTCAGGATGACGATCAACCCGAATTGTGGTGCGATCAGCGGAAACTTGATACCCCAGAAAATGCGCCAGTTGCTGGCACCATCGATGCGGGCGGCCTCGACGATATCCTCGGGCACCGCAAGCAAGGCGCTGTAGAGAAAGATCATCGGAATGCCGACATATTGCCAGACCGACATCAGCGAGATCGTCGGCAGCGCCGTCAGTTCATTGCCGAGCAATGGAAAATGCACGAGACCCCAGAGCGGATTGATGATCAACCGCCAGATAAAGCCGACAATGACGACGGAGAGGGTGGCCGGAATGAAGAGCAGCGTGCGATAGACGCCTTCGGAACGGCGCAGCAGACCCGAGGTCAATAGTGCGGCCATCAACAGGCCGATCGGCACCTCAACGATCAGGTGGATCGCGAAATATTCGATATTGTTCAGCAGCGCATTCCAGAAGCGAGCACTCGTGACGGGATGCGTGAACAGATAATAGTAATTCTGCAGTCCGACAAAGATACGCCCCGCAGAGCTTTTGGTATCGAAGAAGCTCATCAGGATGGAAAGAGCCAGCGGCAACACGGCAAAGGCGACATAGATCGTCAGAGCCGGCAAAACGAACAGCACCAAGCTGATGCGCGCGGTTGTTGGGCGTATCACTCGGAAGGCCTCCCATTCCTGTATGAACGTCGTAGATGCGAAGAGGGCCCGCATGTCTTCCCGCGAAGGACAACACGCAGGCCCAAGAGATTTACTTCTGTGGCTTGTACCAGGAGTCGAGGCCCTTCTGCAGCTCGGCGGTGGCGGTATCGGGCGTCAGCTTGTCGCTGGTCATCATCACCTGCAGCACACGCCAGATCTCGTCGTCGAGCGGAGGGTTGCCGGCACTCAGGCGATCGAGAGCGAGACGCGGCGTAAGCTCGGCACCCTTCTTCAGATCGGCGAATTTCTGCGCCAATTCGTTCTTGTAGGTGACCGGCTTTGAGCCCATGGCGAAGAAACCAGGCGCCTCATTGACATAGAGCTCCTGAAACGCGGGGCTGGCGAGCCAGGTCAGGAATACCTTGGCGGCATCCTTATGCTTGCCGGCGGCATTGAGGCCGATTGCCATGTCAGGCATTTCCTGCAGATAGCGCTTGCCACCGGCAGTCGCCGTCGGCGGACCGAAGACGCCGACATTGAGGCCGGTTGCCGTCACCTGATTGATGTTCCAGGAACCATCAGGCAGGATCGCCGCGCGACCGATCGTGAACAGCTGCGTCATGTCGGCATATTGCAGGCTGGCCTGGCCATCGGGCATGAACGGACGCCAAGAAGCGAAGGCCTTGAAGGCAGCAACAAAATCCGGATCCGTCAGCTTTTTCGTGCCGTTGATCAGACCCTGGCGGCCCTCCTCGCCCTTCCAATAGGAAGGACCGATATTGTAGAGGCCGTTATAGGCAAGCTGCCAGCTTTCGGCCGAGCCATAGGCGAGCGGCGTGTATTTGCCGTTGTCCTTGATCTTCTGAAGGACTGCGGTGAATTCATCCGCCGTCTTTGGCGGCTCAATGCCCAACTCCTTGAAGATATCGACATTGTAGTAGAAGCCGGCGAGGACCGCGGCAATCGGCAGGCAAAAGGGCTCGCCCTTGGCATCAGCCCAGGCCGCCTTCGATGTATCGCTGAAATCCTTGATCGGAGCAAAATCCTTCAGCGGCTCGAAATAGCCGCGACGGATCCATTCGCGGTTCACGTCGAATGGCCGGCAGGTCATCAGATCCGGACCAGCGCCGGCGTCGATCTGCGACTGGATGGCGGCATTGTATTCATTGGTATTGATCGGAGCGAACTCGACCTTGATCTCCGGATGCTCCTTTTCGAAGGCCGGGAGCAGCTTGTCCTGCCAGACGGCAATGTCTTCCGTGCGCCAGCTTCCCAATTTGATCGTCACGGGATCCGCGGCAAGCGCGCTGCCGGCCATAAGTGCCAGGCCCAGCGACGCGACGGCGCCCTTGATGCATGCATGCTTCGAACGCATCTGAAATGCTCCCCTCTTTTTGTGCTTGGATTGCGTAGCGCCGATTGGCACTCGCAATGAACGACAAAAAGATACATCTCAATACAATATGTGACAAGAAGTTTTTTCTCTTCCCATTTTTGTCTTATGTGGTATTCATTTGTCGCATGTGACGGTTGGCGATATTGGTGTCCAGGGGGTAGTTTTTATGATTGGCGTTGGGATCTTGGGGTCGGGCTTCATCAGCGATTGCTATGCGGATGCGCTTCTCGACGTGCGCAATGGCCAGCTGGTGGCCTGCTATTCGCGCAATGGCGAGCGCGCCGCCGAGCTTGCCAGGAAATGGGGACCTGGCGTTACGGCCTATCAGGATATGGATGCGCTCTGCGCCGATCCGGCCGTACAGCTTGTGGTGATCGCGCTGCCGAACGAAGTGCATCTCGAAGCCGTCAAGATCGTCGCCCGTCACGGCAAGGCCGTGGTCTGCACCAAGCCGCTGGCGCGCACCGAAAAGGAAGCCGCCGAAATGCTGAAGGTGGTGATCGACGCCGGCATCTGGCATGGCTACGCCGAAAGCTCGGTTTTCTCGCCCAATATCGCCAAGGCCTATCAGATGGTGCAGGCCGGCGGCATTGGCGATCTGCTGACCATGCGGGCGCGCGAGGCCCATTCGGGACCGCATGCCCCGCATTTCTGGGACGCCGAGACGGCCGGCGGCGGCGCTCTGCTCGACATGGGATGCCATACGGTCGAATCGGCGCGGCATTTCTTCGGCAAGGACAATCCGGTCGTCGAGGTTATGGCCTGGGGCGCAACGCTTGCCCATTCCGACAAGACGACCGGGGAAGACACCGCGATTGCGCTTTTGAAATTCGCAGGCGGCCAGCTTGCGACAATCGAATCCTCCTGGATCGAAAAAGGCGGCATGCAATTGCGCCACGAACTTGTGGGATCGGCCGGCCGCATCGTCACCGACAGCTCCGTCGGCCCGGTCTGGGGTTTCATTGAGAAGCCGGTCGGATATCTTGTGGAAAAGGCGAATGCCGATACCGGCTGGGTCTATCCCGTTCCCGAGGAAACGCGTGCTTATGGATTCTCGCAGCAGATGCGCCACTTTGTTGATTGCTTTGCCGCTGGAACTCAGCCAGTGGAAACCTTCGAGGACGGCGTCGTGGTCAACCGCATCCTGGACGCCTGCTACCGTTCGATGCGGACGAAAATGTGGGAAAAGGTGACGATAAGCTGATGGTCAGGATGGACGGCGCAGTCGCCCCACTTCAATCGGACTCCCCCGAACCGCTCTGGCAGCAGGCTGCCAAGGCGATTACCCGAGAGATCACAGCCGGGAAACTTTCGCCGGGCAGCCGCCTGCCGCCGGAACGCGATCTGATCGACCGGCTGGCGATCAGCCGCGTAACACTGCGGCGCGCCTTGCAGAGCCTGGTCAGCAGCGGTGTGCTGGTGTCCTCTCATGGCCGCGGCTGGTATGTGGCGACCGAGGCTCATCAGGAATTCCCGCAGACGCTGGAGTCCTTCAGCGAGACCGCAGCCCGGCTCGGCCTCAAGTCATCGTCGGAAGTCCTGAGGGCCGAGGAAGCCTCGGCCACGCTCGATCAGGCGGAGGAGCTTTCGATCGCCCCGGGCTCAAGGCTGTTTCACCTCGTGCGTATCCGTAAGCTCGACGGCGTACCCGTTGCTGTCGACAGCTCCTATTTCCCAGCCCTGAGCGAATTGAACCTTTCGTCAGCGGATTTCGGCTCGGCCTCACTCTTTCGCCTGATGAGTGACGCCGGCATCGAACTCAGCCGGGCAGAATCGACGATCGAAGCGCAGGAGGCGGATCTGGTGACCGCCAAGCATCTGGGGATCGAGGCCGGAATGCCGATCCTCACCATGTATCAGCTCATCGAAGATAGCGCCGGAAAGCCGCTGATATCCTCGACCATACGCTATGCCGGCGATCGATATCGCCTTCGGACCTCCTTCAGCCGCGTCAAGACAGGCGGATAGGCTGGGGGAAGGAAGGATCAAAACCATGGCAGGGTGAAGCCTGCCTTCGCAACAATCGACGACGGATTGCCGCTGGCGCCTTGCGCCTGCGGAAGGCCTCGTTTTGTCTATAAGCAAGGAGAGACCAGTTGCCCAAAGGATATATCCCGCTCGCAGAAGCCCGCGCCGCACAGGCCGACGCTCTGGCCAAAGCCATCGCTGCGATTTCAGCAGATATTGAGCTTTTGCAAGGTCGCGGCGTCCTTGAAGGCGCAGGCCCCATATTTCTCGGCATCGGCGCAAGCTTTGCCGCGAGTGCGGCTGCCGTGTGGACGCTGAGGAGCCGTGGTATTCACAGCTGGCGTCTCAATGCCGGCGAACATCCGCTTCCCTTCCCTGCCACTTCCCATCCGCTGATCGGCGTTTCGCAGAGCGGCAAGAGTTCGGAAACGCTGGCGACACTGAATACGGTCGAACAGCGGCTGCGCTTCTCCGTCGTCAATGCCAAGAACTCTCCGATCGAGGAAACCTCTGCTGTCAGCATATCGCTGGGCAATATCCCGGACAGCTATGCCTCCACCATCGGTTATACCGCGACGATCGCTGCTCTCGGCATGATCGCCGAAGCCTGGGACGGCGGCTCGATCGATGCCAGCTGGCCGGCGGTTTCCGATGCCCTTCGCGCTGCGGAGAAAAACCTCGCGAGCCGGGTAGCCAGCCTGATCGCCCCGCTGCAAACAGCCCAATATGTCGATTGCGTCGGAGCCGCGCCTTCGGTGGGCTCGGCTGAGGTCGGCTCTCTGTTGCTGCGCGAGATCGCGCGCATCCCGTCGACAGGCATGTCCACACGCCAATATCTGCATGGCGCGATGGAATCGGCCGGCCAGGGCGTTCACATCATCTTCGGCGAGGAGCGCGAACTACAGCTTGCCCAGAAGCTCGCCCGCGCCGGTCACGACGTTATTCTCGTAAGCCCGCTCGATATCGATGAGGAAAACCACCTGGCGCATATCGCCATCCCCTCCCTCACGCCGGCGCAACGCCCTATTATCGAGGCATTGGTCATGCAGACCATTGCGGTCGAGACCGCGATCGCACGAGGGCTCGATCCCGACGCTTTCGTGTTCGAAAACAACGATACCAAAGTCGCCTGAAGGGGCTCGGATATGACGGATTGCCTGCTTGCGCTCGATATCGGCGGCACCAAGACCCATCTGGTCATCGAGGATATCCACGGTGCGCGTCTCCTCGACACCGTCCTGCACAGCCGTGAATGGGATGCCGAGCCGGCGGACCTTGCCGCTGAATGGATTGCGGAGCGTATCACGCCGCATATCCCGGCAGGCGCACGCGTCGCCGCCATGGCCTTCGGCGCCCAGGGCATCAACCGGGCCGAGACGGCAGAGGACCTGCAAAAGGCCCTTGCCGCTCATGGCCTGCGCGCAAGTATCGTCAACGACGCCTCCCTGATCGCGCTGGCCGCCGGCTTTCCCGACGGCATCGGCATCATCGCCGGAACCGGCGCGATTGGCGTCGGAAAAGACGCCTCCGGGGCGCATCTGGCAACCGGCGGCTGGGGGCCGGTGATCGGCGATGAAGGTGGTGCCGCAGCCTTGGTGCGCGAGGCCACCCGCGCGGCACTCCGCGCCCTTGATGAGGGCAAGCCCGACGACGGTTTGCTCGGCGCGCTGATCGGCGACTTCGGAGTTGCCGATGCCGAACGGCTGACACGCAAGGTCAATGACGAGCCGACATCGGAGAATTGGGCGCCGCATTGCCCGGCCATCTTCGCCGCCGCCGCCGCCGGTTCGGCGCTGGCCGCTAGCGTCATCGATGAAGGCGCGCAATATCTGGCAGCGTTGGTTGATCAGCTACTGGCGCGAGGTGCTGTTGGAACAGATGTCGTTGTCGCCGGCAGCGTCATCGTCAATCAACCGCCGCTCTTCGAAGCTTTCAAGCATCACGTATCCGCGCGGCATAACCATCTGCGTATCCACAAGCTGACGATCCCACCTGTCGAGGGTGCAGTGTTCCTCGCACGTCGGGCGTTTGAGGAGGTTAAATAAAGGCGAGGCTCAGCGCAGCTTCGCCTGCCGATTTGGCGAACAGAAATGGTCTTCTGCCATGATTTTTTGGGCGGACGTGAATTTCCCACTTGAGCCGAACCTAACGTCATACCGTATGGAAAAGTCCCGAAGGAGTTTTCGATGCCAGGTTGCACCCAGGATGAGGTTCTGATCACCGCTCTCGAATGCGCTGAACGCATTGGAATCACAATCCGGGCGCTGCGACTTTATGAGCAGCACGGATTGATTTCGCCGCGCCGTACCTCCAAGCAATGGCGGCTCTACGGTCGCAACGAAATGGCCCGCTTGAACGAAATTCTAGCGCTCAAGACCCTCGGGCTCAGTTTGCGCGATATCGCAAAGCTTCTTCGAAAACAGCCCACCGATCTGGTCCAGATGCTCGCTCTGCAGCGTGATGGGCTTGAAGACACGCGCAGACGCGCCGAACGAGGATTGCAGGTCATCGAGGCCTTGCAGTCCAAAGTTCGATCCGGAGCTGTAGCGTCGATCGATGACCTCACAACCCTAGCAAGGGAAACGAAGATGACCGAACCATCAAAAGATATACGCGCATGGCGTCAATATGAGCAGATGCGCCCGAGAACCGAAATAGCCGTCGATGCCGCCTTGCTTGCCGACTATGCAGGCGCCTATGCCACCGAGGACGGCACGATTTCCGTTGTTTCCGACCGCGATGGCAAGCTCTTCTATAGGATTGTCGGGCAGGCGGACATCGAGATATTTCCCGAAAGCAGCAGGCGGTTCTTCATGAAAGCGTTGCCTGTGCAGATCTCCTTCGAGCGCGATGCGAATGGCCAGGTGACGAGCCTGGTCCATCACCAGAACGGCTGCGAGGATCGCGCCGAAAAGATGGATTTGTCGCAGGCCTTGCGCGTAGAGCAAGAAGTGACAAAGCGCATGCAGGACCAGAAGCCGATGCCTGACGGCGATCGCATCCTGCGGCGCGTCATTGGGGAGCATCTGCGCGGCGAGCCCGACACCGGCTCCATGTCTCCGTCATTGGCAGCGCTTGTGGAGGAGCAAAAGGATATCATTCAGGACGAATTGGAAAAGGCCGGCGCGCTCACGCGCGTAGCGTTCAAGGGCGTATCACAAGGTCTCGACATCTATGAGGTCGAGTTTGAAAAGACCAAAATGGAATGGGGAATCGCACTGACGTTTAGGGGGAAGATCAGCCACCTTTATCTGCGGCCGACCTTTTAGACACAGGCATGAGCCAAGCTTTGCCAGACACAACCTGGCCGGCACCTTTCGCGCCGGCCAGATCGCAAGTATCAAGCGGCGCGTTTCAGGGCGTCGCCGAGCTTGGATACAATCGTCTCGATCTCGGCGCGTTCGATAATGAGCGGCGGCGACAGCGCGATGATATCGCCGGTTACGCGCACCAAGAGCCCCTTGTTGAAGCAATCGACGAAGATGTCATAGGCGCGCGTGCCAGGCGCGCCATCACGCGGAGTAAGCTCGATCGCGCCGACGAGGCCGAGATTGCGGATATCCACAACATGCGGCAGGCCCTTCAAGGAATGCAGCGCGTTCTGCCAGTCGCCCGCCAGTTCGCTGGCGCGGGTCAGCAGGCCTTCCTCCTCATAGATTTCCATCGTCGCAAGACCCGCGGCGCAAGCGACCGGATGGCCCGAATAGGTATAGCCATGGAAGAGCTCGATCTGGTTTTCCGGGCCGTTCATCAGGCCATCATAGACCTTACGGCTGGAGAAGACCGCACCCATCGGGATGGTGCCGTTGGTGATGCCCTTGGCGGTCGTGACGAGATCAGGGATGACGCCGAAATACTCGGTCGCGAACGGCGTGCCGAGACGGCCGAAGCCGGTGATCACCTCATCGAAGATCAGCAGGATGCCGTGTTTATCGGCGATCGCCCGCAGCCGATCAAGATAGCCCTTCGGCGGCAGAATGACGCCGGCGGAACCGGACATCGGCTCGACGATGACGGCAGCGATCGTCTCGGCACCATGCAGCGCAACCAGCCGCTCCAGATCTTCGGCAAGCTCGATGCCATGCGCCGGCAGTCCCTTGCTGAAAGCATTGCGTTCGACGTCGAGCGTGTGGCGCATGTGATCGGCCGGGATTTGTGGGAAGACGCGGCGATTGTTGACGAGGCCACCAACGGAAATGCCGCCGAAGCCGACGCCATGATAGCCCTTTTCACGGCCGATAATGCGGGTGCGGGTGCCCTGCCCGATGGCGCGTTGATAGGCGATGGCGATCTTGAGCGCGGTGTCGACGGATTCGGAACCAGACCCGGTGAAGAATACACGATCGAGCCCTGCCTCGGGGCCGCCCGGTGCGTGCGCTGCAAGCTTTGCGGCAAAATCGAAGGCGATCGGGTGCCCCATCTGGAAGGTCGGGGCGAAATCCATCGTCGCCAGCTGGCGCTCGACCGCCTGGGCGATCTTCTTGCGACCGTGGCCAGCATTCACGCACCAGAGGCCGGCCGTGCCATCCAGCACCTTGTTGCCGTCGACATCGGTGTAATACATGCCATCGGCCGCAGCCAGCAGTCGCGGCGCCGCCTTGAACTGGCGATTGGCCGTAAACGGCATCCAGAAATTGTCGAGAACCGGGGTATTGGGATGAGTGATCTTGTCCATGGTTGCCTCCATTACGCTGCCATTGACATCAGTGATTTTCGTCTGTCGAACAAGTCCTTTTCTATGTGAATTTAACGCATTGATATTATTGGATTGCGGTGTAAAGTTTTCGATATTTCGAACACCTGAAACCCGAGGCCATGATGTCCGTCGATATCGGCAATCGCCTGCGTCACCTTCGCCTGGCGCACAACCTTTCCCAGCGCGAGCTTGCCAAGCGCGCGGGGGTGACCAATTCGACGATTTCGTTGATCGAGTCCAACTCATCCAACCCCTCGGTCGGGGCGCTGAAGCGCATTCTCGACGGCATTCCTATCGGCCTTGCCGAGTTCTTTGCGTTTGAGCCGGACACGCCGAAGAAAGCCTTCTACGCCGCCGAGGAACTGGTGGAGATCGGCAAGGGTCCGATTTCCTATCGCCAGATCGGCGAGAACCTCTTCGGCCGCAGCCTGCAGATCCTGAAGGAGTGCTACCAGCCGGGGGCCGATACCGGCAAAGTGCCGCTAGTACATGAGGGCGAAGAAGGCGGCATCGTTCTGTCAGGCCGCCTCGAAGTGACCGTCGATGATGAACGGCGCATCCTCGGGCCGGGCGACGCCTATTATTTCGAAAGTCGCCGGCCTCACCGCTTTCGCTGCGTTGGGCCGGTGCCATGTGAGGTCATCAGCGCCTGCACGCCGCCCAGCTTCTGATGAGCGGCGTGCGAGACGCTGACGATCGCCGTCAGCCGAAGGTAAAGGCGTAGGCCTGAGCGCCGGGATCGAGGAACTTGATCTCGAACGTATGATCCGCGACAGCACCGCTGGTCCGGACTAGCTGGTAAAGCCTCTGTCCCGTCACCACCCCATTGCCATTCGCATCCGTGTCGACGCCGTGATTATCCCCGGGCGGCTTGCCGTCGATGGTAATCTGGAAGCGGATGGGCTTTCCATCGGCCGCCGGTCCAAGCACCAGATGCAGGTCGCGGGCGTGGAAATGATAATACAGGCTGGTATCCGCGCCGTTTGAAGTTGCCTGCTGTCCGCCAACTGTCCAGTTGCCGGCAAGACCCCACTCGTTGAGTTTCGGCGTTGCCGTAACATAATCATGAGCGGCATCATTCACAGTGCCGGCATCATCAACGAAGTTCTGCGACCGCAGATAGCCGACATAGGTTTCCGGCGATTGGACATCGGCCTCGTTCGAAGCGGCGGCCTCGGCACCCGTTGCCTTTACGGCGACGATATCGCTGGAAACATTTGTCTTTCCGGCCTCGGCGAGCAGTTGCTGGATGACGCGTTCGGACTGATCGTAATCACCTTCGCCAAAGTGGTGGTGACGCACCTGACCCTTGGCATCGATGAAGTAATGGGCCGGCCAGTACTCATTGTCGAAGGCACGCCAGATCGCATAGTTGTTGTCGATGGCAACCGGATAGGTGATGCCGATATCCGCAATGGCCTTCTTGACGTTGTCGACATTCTTCTCGAAGGCGAATTCCGGTGCGTGTACGCCGATGACGACGAGGCCCTGGTCCTTATATTTCTGCGCCCAGGCTTCGACGTAAGGGATAGCACGCAGGCAGTTAATGCAGGAATAGGTCCAGAAGTCGACCAGAACGACCTTACCCTTCAACCCGGCTGCGGTCAGCGGCTCGGAGTTGAGCCATTGCACGGCGCCATCGAGCGACGGAGCGGCACGTTCGACAGGCAATTGCTCCACGGCAGGCTTCGCCGTCATCGCCATTGCCATGGAGCCTCCTGCCCCGGCTCCGGCATCGGGCTTGGCGCTCATCATCATGGCATTGGTGGCGCTCATCATCGCGCCGCCATCGCTCTTCATGACTACGGATGAAGGCTTGTCTTGATTCAGCGGATGGAAGCGATCAACCAGGCCCTGCTCCAGCGAAGCGGTGCTGGCGAGTGAGGCCTGCGTCAAAAGACCCGTATCGAGACCCATAGCAATCGCAACGACGGCGAACAGCACGGCGACACCAACGCCACGGCGCAGCCACTCGCCAACGCCGAGCGAGCGCTTCATGGCCTGATAGACGCGGCCGCCGATGATGAGCGCAAGCGCAAGCGAGGTAGCAGCACCCAGCGCATAAGCCAGCAGCAGCAAGGTCGTGCCGACGCTTGCTCCCTGCAAGGCGGCACCCGTCAGGATAAGGCCGAGCACCGGACCCGCACACGGCGCCCATAGCAGCCCTGTGGCAACACCGAGCAGCAGCGAGGCTGCGATCGCCGAGCCACCGCTGCGGCTCGAACGATCCGCCGACTGCGACAGGCGTGCGCCGAGAGATACCAGCGGCCGTGTCAGATAATCCGAAAGCGATGGAAACAGAAGGATGACGCCAAAGATCGCCAGCAATACCAGCGCCGCATAACGCCCATATTCATTGGCTTCGACCGCCCAGCCACCGCCGAGCGCAGCCAGTGTTGCGACGGCGGCGAAGGTCGCCGCCATGCCGATCAGCATCGGCAGCGTGCTACGCAGAAAGGGCTGGCCGGCCCGCGCAAACACGAACGGTAGGACCGGCAGGATGCAGGGGCTGACAATGGTCAGAACGCCGCCGAGATAGGCTAGGATAAACAGGATCATTGGTCAGTCTCTGATCTTCAGGCCGAAGCCGGATGGAATTTCATGGCAACACCATTCATGCAGTAGCGCAGGCCGGTCGGTTTCGGCCCGTCGTCAAAGACATGGCCGAGATGGCTACCGCAACGACTGCAATGCACCTCGGTGCGCACCATGCCGAAGGACGTGTCGCGCGACGATTCCAGAGCACCATCGATCGGCGCCCAGAAGCTCGGCCAACCCGTGCCGCTTTCGAATTTCGTGTTTGACGAGAACGCGTCCTGCTCGCAGCCAAGACAGGCAAAATTGCCCTTCCTATGCTCGTTCAGCAGTTCGCTGGTGTACGGAAGTTCGGTCCCTTCCTCCCTAAGCACGGCATATTGGTCTGATGTCAGCATCTTGTGCCACTCCGCATCGCTATGGGTAACAGCGAAACTCGTGGCAGCCTTAGCTGCCGTGCCGCCAATACCCAATCGCCAACCAACGGCACCAAGAGCAACGGTTAGAAGTAACAATCGTCTGTTCAGCATCGCACTCTTCTCCCTGGGCGGATAGGCCGCCAACGCGCAGAACGTCCAGCCGCTGTTCTTCGGCACCGCATACGTCCTGTCGTTATGAACTACGAGATACAACGCTATCTTGTTACACACATGCCAGTGAAAACACCGAAACGTGATCAGCCGCTATTCCGCCACAGCCAGCGGCTGTGCAATCGCGGCTGCAAAACTGGCCAGACTTGCGGATCGCAGCGGCAGATAAGGTTTCTCATTTTCGCGGCAAAGACGCTTGACCATGTCGGCGGCCGAATGGCTGATGCAGTCGACCGGGAAAATCGCCCATGAGACCCGACCGACCATCGCCGGCAGCAGCGAGAGATTGTCCTCAACGCCACCATCGTGGAGCACAAGATCGATATTCCGGCTCTCGGCCAGTTTTCGCAGCCGGTAGAATAGGTTGGGACGACCGCCGACATAAAGAAGCGTTTGAGGCCCGCTCGAATGGATAGCGCCGGGCGTATCGGGCGCGGTCACGACAGATTCGAGTATATCCAGCTCACGCTGCAAAGCTTTGTTCTCCCCGGCAAGCGCACCCGCGCGCCGCTCAGCCTCGGCAAGCTGTGCTTCCAGCGCGATAAGGCGTCCGTCATATTCATCGGCGCGCTGATCGGCTGCCTGCAACCTTTGCAGCAATCTTGTTTCCTGCTGCTGATCCGCACCCATCGGTGCGGGCTCGCCGGCGACCGCCTGTTTCTTCAACAGACTTACTTCCAGCTCCTCGACGCGCTTCTGCAAAAGCGCATGATCCTTGGCCGCCGCCTGAAGCCGCGTCTCCTGGCGAGCGATCTTTTCATCCCTGGCTTCGATATCCAGCTGCAATTTGCGAAGGCGCGCCAGATCGAGCCGGCTGGAGCTGCCGACCAGATGCGAGAGCATATGCACCTCGCCGAAGACCTCATTGACAAGCGCGCGTTCGCTCGCCGGATGGCTCAGAACCGCCCAATAGGCCCCCGATATGTCCCCTTCATCAACTGCCTTGTTCCATTGCGCCTTGATTTCGGACGGAGTCGAAAGTTTCGAAAACTGCTTGAGAATGCGCTCATGGCGGCGATCAAGCGCCTTGTTCAGCAGCTTGCCGCTGATATCGCGCTGGCCGGCGGCCCTGACACCGCGGCTGTGCAGGGCATGATCTGTCGCGACCTTGGCATCGATATCTCCGACCTTGGCAAGGACTTGCCGCAGCTCTGAGGTCGTCAGACAGGTCCCAACGATCGAGCAATGGAACATCGGGGCCAGATCCCAGGTCTTCAGTCGCTGGCTCTTTGCCGCCACAGCCTGATCCGATGCCGGTTGCTGGTCCAGTCGCTTGGCAGCATGCGGAAGTGCGAGTGGAAGCGGCTGTTTATGGTTGAGCAGAACTGACATATCCGCACTAGCGTTATATTTCACTGAATATCACGCTAGTGCGTCTTCCCCTATCAGGCAAGCCCGCTTGTCAGGGCCAGAGCTGCTCCTTGATCCAGCCGGCCTTTTCGCGCTTATAGCGCAAACGATGATGGCGACGTTCGCTGTCGCCTTGCCAAAACTCGACGTCATGCGGCATGACGATGAAGAGCGCCCAGCTCGGTGAAACAAGGTCGGGCTCTTGCTGCAATCGGCGAGACTGGAGGGCGAGCGCATCGTGCAATTCTTGTCGGGATCCCATGACCTCGCTCTGCCTGCCGACCATGGCGACGGCTTTGGCGCCTGGCGCACGCGCGCGAAAGTCGGCGTCGCACTCGTGGACCTCGGCTTGCAGAGCCATCCCGCGCAGACGAACCTGCCGCCCGAGCGCCGGCCAATAAAAGGTCAAGGCGACTGTGGGGTTCTGGGCGATCTGCCGCCCTTTCGGCCCGTTGCCCGTCGTTGCGAAATGCCAACCTCGGTGGTCAAGATTCTTCAGAATGAGCACACGCGCATCAGGTACGCCACTTTCATCGACGGTGGAAAGCACCATCGCATGCGGTTCCTTGATGCCGGCCGCGATCGCATCACGAAGCCAATCGGAGAACAGCTCGCGCGGCTCGTCAGGGGTAAGATCGACATCGAAGGCGGGAAACGGTCCCGCCAATGATGTCAGCAAGCGCAATTCATTCTTCATCGCGCACCTCATGGTCTTGCGATAATGAGCCGCAGCGACCCTTCGAAGAAGGGCTGCGTGCGAAGCTCACCATAGCGGCGATCCCAGCTTCCATCCGCCAGATCGCGGCCTAACTCCGCAACGAAACGCTCGCCGACCGAAGGATCGACAAAACTCCAAGCCGAATTGGCCAGCCGCGCGCCGGGATCGAGCATCCGTTCGGGCCGACCGTAATAGGCCTCGCCAAAACCATCGACGCAATTCAACGGGATCGGCACAGCCTTGACCTCGGCATTGCCGCCCAGCCCCTTGACGATGGCCGCCATCGACGGATAGCGGCGTGCTTCGACGGTGATCATCTCAGGTGCATAGGCATGCAGCCAGGAGCGCTCAAGGAGATCCGGGTCGCAGCTCAGAATGAGGACGGGACCGCGTGTCACACGGCGCATTTCGCTGAGCCCGCGCTCGAGATTCGACCATTGATGAACCGTGAAGGTCGCCATGGCGGCGTCGAATGCCTGGTCAGGGAATGGCAGGCTTTCCGCTGTGCCATCGATCGCGACGGGCAGATGCGCCGGCCGCTGCGCCCGCATCGACGCCGACGGTTCGACGGCTGTGACCTCGCGATCAACCGGTTCATAGGAGCCAGCACCCGCACCGACGTTCAAGACCGTCGCGGCATCGCCGAGCGCCTGGCGGATGAATTCTGCGATATGGGGATCCGGCTGGCGGTAGCGGGTGTAGCCCGTTCCGATCACGCCGTAATTCGCGTCGCCGGCGCTGCCATCCTGATGTCTGCTGTTCATTCCATGTCTCCGTTGCTCATTGTGGGCAAGGCTTCGCCATGCATGAAAATGCTTGTGGCATCATCACATCATTGTTCTGCAATCGCATTGTCCGTTCGTTTCGACCGCAAGAAACACGCTATCTTGGCGAAAGAAAATCGATATGATCGAACAGTCAATGTTCGGAAAATGCACATGGCCAGACGTATTCCCTCTTTGAATGCACTGCGCGCCTTCGAGGCAGCCGGCCGGCTTGGCCGCATGACCGTTGCGGCCGAGGAATTGAATGTAACGCACAGCGCGGTGAGCCGGCAGATACAACATCTGGAGGAGGTGCTTGGCATTCCGCTGTTCGAAGGACCGAAGAACAGGTTGCGGCTCACGGAAGGCGGCGCAACCCTACTTTCGGGGCTGACGACGGCATTCGACCAGATGGACATGTCGGTGCGCTCAGTGGCCGACACCGAAGATGGTCAGCTTGACGTATCCTGCCCCGGTACCTTCACGATGCGCTGGCTCATTCCACGCCTCTATCGTTTCCAAGCACAATACCCGAATATAGAAGTTCGCCTCTCTGCCTCATCAAAGCCAGTCGACTTCAGCCGCGACGGTTTCGATGTCGCGATCCGCGTCGGCACTGCGCCGTGGCCTGGAGGTGCCGATGTCATCTCGCTGTTTCCCGAACAGACGGGGGCAGTGCTTTCGCCCGCGCTGTTTGCTGAATCAACGCCGGAGTTCGACGGTCTGCCGCAACTTCACACGCGCACGCGGCTGCGCGCATGGGGAGACTGGCTTGCCCGCTCCGGCAGAGCGGTCGCCACCGGTCCGCGTGTCGAATACGAGCATTTCTATTTCATGCTCGAAGCCGCCAGCGCCGGGCTTGGCGTCTGCGTGGCGCCCTGGCCCTATGTCAGCGACGATATTCGCTTCGGCCGTCTAACGGCGCCCTATGGCTTTCTCGAAAGCGGCCACGAGTATGTGGCGCTGCGCCGTGCCCGCCGTAACAGGAAATCGGTTCTCTTCTGCGAGTGGCTGCACAGCGAGGCCGAGGCCTACGCAGGTGCCAGTACCCCTCCGAGAGGCTGATCTTTGAGGATAGATTAGCCGATTGGAGAAAAGCCTGCCTCGCTCAGAATTCTCTGCCCATCGGCCGACAGCAGAAAATCCTGCAGAAGCCTCGTTTCGACATCTGCACCCCGGCGAACAACGACGCCATATTCGATACGCGGTTGAAACGCGTCGGGGATATCGACGACAGCGAAAGCCGGATCGGCCGCCAGCAGGCGTGCGTTCGAAGAGTAGCTCATCATCAGATCCACCTCACCGTCGGTGATCAGATAGCCAGCACCCTTGCCCGGCGGCGTCGGTGGAGAGTTGCGGCCGCCGACCAATGGACGTGCCCGGGATTTTATCGCCTCGCCTCTCGCAGGGTGGCGCGCTTCGATAAGATCAAACACCTCGAAAGCATAGTCGCCACCGGGATCGTCACCCGGCGTTGATGTGCCGATCCTCACGGCAGGGTCGGACAGAACGGTAAGAAAGTTTTCCGTGGTGAGACCGAGATCGGCGTGAGCAAGCACGCAAAGCCGATTTCGGGCAAAACATACGGCATCTTCCGTAAGGCCCATGGCAGCAAGGCGCCGCGGATGCGCCATGTTGGCGGAAATGAAGAGATCGAAACGTGTACCTGCCTCAATACTCTCCCGCAGCAACCCTGCTGGCCCGAGGGTGAGCGACATCGCAATGCCGGTTTCGTAAGCAAAAGCCGTGATGATCGGCGGGAAAGCATGCCGCATGCTGCCGGCGGACAGGACCTCAACTGCATTGCTCACGAATGATTTCCCTTCCTATCCCTTTGCCGGAACAACGGCACGAAAGCGGTCTCCATAAGTTCACCAGTACCAAGCGTCGCCGACCGGACCGGGATACCATAAAGCGCTTCGAGATTGGCTTCGGTCATGACTTGATCGGTCGCGCCGAAGACCGCCTTTGCCTGATCGAGCATGAGCAGCACCGTGTCGGCCACAGCCACGGCATGGTTCGGCTGATGTGTGGTGAAGGCAATCGCCAATCCCTGGCGATCGGCCAGCGTGCCGAGCAATGAAAGCACCACATCCTGGTTCTTGAGGTCAAGCGCTGAGGCCGGCTCATCGAGCAACAGCACTTCATTCTCACCCGCCAGCGCCCGGGCAATCAGCACGAGCTGACGCTCGCCGCCGGAAAGAGCATCGATGTTGCGTTGAGCATAGTCGGTCATGCCGGTGGCAGCGAGCGCTTCCATCGCCTTCTCCACATCGATCTTGCGCGGCGTCTGGAACAGTCCGATGTGGCGGGCACGGCCCATCAGCACAACGTCGAGTACCGAATAGGGAAACGAGCCGGAAAACTCCTGCGGCACGAAGCCGGTGCGTTCGTTCAATTGGAGTGCACCGGAGGTCGGCTTCTGCAAACCCGCCAACACGCGCAGCAACGTCGATTTGCCCCGGCCATTCGGCCCGAGGATCGCAACGATCTCACCGGCGCGGAGATCAAAGTCGAGATCGCGGAACTGCCAGCGCTCGCCATCATAGGACTGGCTGGCCTTCGTCATATGCAGCTTGACCGGATCAGAAGCCACGCGCGCCTCTCTGGGTCTGTTTCAGCACCAGGGCGAAGACAGGCGTGCCGATCAATGCTGTGAGGATCCCGAGCGGGATTTCGGTGCCGGTGACGGTGCGAGCGACCGTATCGATGATCAGCAGATAGAGTGCGCCGATCAGCAAAGAGGCCGGCATCATCACACGGTGATCCGGGCCGACGAGCATGCGCGCCATATGCGGCACGACGAGTCCGACCCATCCGATAATACCGCTGACGGCAACTTGCGCCGCGACGATGCAGGAAACAAGCACCAGGATCAGCCAGCGCAGCGGCTCGACATTGACGCCGAGCGCGCGGGCATCCTCGTCGCCGATCGACAGGAGATTGATGCGCCAGCGCAGGCCCAGCAGCAGCGTGCCGCAGATCAAAACCGGCCCGATAACCAGCGAGAATTTCTCCCAGTTGGCCGTCGCAAAACTGCCGAGCAACCAGAAGACCATGGTCGGCAGCTTATCTTCGGTGTCGGCAAGATACTGGACAAGGCTTACCAGCGCCCCGAAGAAGCCGCTGACCACGACACCCGCAAGCACCAGCGCCAGGATGTTGCGGCGCGCGACGATGCCGTTCAGGGCATAGACGATGATGAGAGCCGAAAGCCCGAACGCAAAGGCCGAGCCCAGCAGGCCATAGCGCGAAAAGCTCAGGAGAATGGCTAACGTGCCACCGAAAGCAGCGCCGGAGGAAACACCCACCACCTGCGGCCCAACCAGGGGATTGCGGAATACACCCTGCAGTGTCGCCCCCGACAGTGCGAGACCCGCTCCCGTCAACAGCGCCAGCAGGACGCGCGGCATGCGCACCGTGAAAACGACATTGACCTCCGTCGGCGTGACGGGCACTGCCGGTGCGGAAATCGGCGCCCAGAGAATCTGCACGACCCGCACAAACGGAATGTCATAACGACCGATGCCGAGGGAAACGACTGCAGCCAGCACCACGAGGATCGCCAATACGGCAATGATCACCCGCGGTGCCCGCCGCTGAAGGGCATCCGCGCTCATTGCGCCGCGCGATAATCGGTGCGGTAGAATTCCTTGTAATAGGCGTCGGCTTCCTTCTGCATGTCGATGTCCTTGAAGCGCTCGGGATAGAGTTCCTTCGCCATCCACAGTTCACCGAGCGCCATGGCCTCTGGCATCGGATAGCCCCAGGCCTTGGCATATTCCGGCATCAGGTAGATGCGGCCATTCTTGACCGCATCGATGGTCTGCCAGGAGGGGGCCTTCTTGATCTCATCCACGACGGCGGGATAGCGCTCTTGAACGAAGATGACGGCCGGATCCCATTTCAGCACGTCCTCCATCGTCACCTGCTTGAAGCCGGTGATCGAACTGGCGACGTTGCGGGCGCCGGCACGCTCCATCATCAGACCGGTATATTTGCCGCGGCCATAGGTGGTGAGGTCAGGATTGGCCATATAGACGGGCACGCGCTTGTCCTGAGGAATATCGGCAAGGCGATCGGCAACCAGTTTGCGGGTCTTCTTGGTGACCGCAATCATCTCCTCGCCCTTGTCCTTGCGGCCGAGAACGTCGGCGATCAGCCGCACGCCGGTAGCAAAGCCGGTATCGATCGCGGCAGGCTCGTCCTTGACGGAGGGATTGAGTTTCGTTGCCTCTTCCGGCGGAACGTCCAGAAGCGAGATCGCGACGACGGCGAGGCCTGAATCCTCGATCTGCTTGACCATATCAGCCGGCGCGTAATTGGTGACGAAGACGACGTCCGGCTTCAGCTTCAACAGCTCTTCGATATTCACCTTGGTCAGCCCGCCCGGCATCGGCAGATTGGGCAATTGCGGCGCTAGCCGAACATAGTTGGCGCCGAGCTGCTTCTTCCACTCGTCGAGAACGCCGACCACCTTGTCCATCGCATCGAGCTGGACTGCGATGTTGAGCGTCTGGTGCTGCAGGATAACGACGCGATTGACCGTATCCGGAATATGGACCTGGCGGCCGATCTGGTCGGTGACGATACGGTCGGCCCAGGCCGGAGCGGAAAACAGCAGGCTGGCGAAAAGAAGAGCAATTTTCGCAATGAAGGACAGATGGCGGCGGTGCATGGAATTCTCCTGAAACGGTGCCAATCGCTACCATTATATTTTCACGGATACAACGGTCCGGCTGCGCGGAACACACTCTCGCCCCGCGGCCACGTTGCGAGCGAAGCCTCGGAATTATTTCGATTTTCTGAAATATCGCGGAATACTCATCCTGGAACGACAAAGGCGCGAGGTGGACCCCGCGCCTTGTTCGAAGCCGCTGAAATTCAGCCGCAAATCACCGCGTTTCCAGTATCCGCATCAACCGGCCTCGATAGCTGTCGAGGATGACAGCCAGCACGATGACGGCGCCGATGACGATCGGCTTGATGTTGTCGTCGGCGCCCAGGAGCTGCAGGCCTGTGGACAGTACCTGCAGAATGCACGCGCCCACCAGCGTTCCGATGATCGAGCCCTTGCCGCCCGAAAGGCTGGTGCCTCCGATGATGACCGCAGCGATGGCATTCAGCTCATAGCCGATGCCGGCGACCGGACTGCCGACATTGAGGCGCAGCAAATAGACCATGGCGGCAATGCCCGCCGTCAGCCCGGAAATCGTGAACACCGCGATTTTTATCTTTTTAGGCTCATGCCCCGACAGCCGCACCGCCTCCTCATTGGTGCCGACGGCGAAGACGAAGCGGCCGAACACCGTGTAGCGCAGCACGAACCAGCCGATGAGGACAACGACCATCGCAATCAGGAAGATCGATGGGAGTATGTCCCAGAAGATCAGGTTGCCGAAATCGACGAAAGGCTGCGGCAGGCCGGTAATGGTGGAGTTATCGCTGACGACGCGCGCCAGGCCGCTTGCGACGTTCAACATGCCGAGCGTGACGATGAAGGAGGGAAGTTTCCACTTCTCGCACACCCATCCGTTGACCGCACCGAGAACGGCACCGGTGCCCATCGAGGCGAGCGACGCCAGCACGATCGCCTGCCAGGGCGTGAATCGCGGATCGACCATGATCGTCGCGCCGATGACGGTGCAAAGGGCCAGCAGCGAGCCGACCGAAAGATCGATGCCGCCAACGAGAATGACGAAGGTCATGCCCGAGGCAAGCACGGTGTTGATGGCAATCTGCACGAAGATCTTCAGAAAGTTCTCCGGCGTCGCGAAATATGGCGCGGTCGCCGAGAAGAAGATCAGGATCAGAACAAGTGCGATGGCAACGCCCGCTTCCTTCATCGAAATCCGGATGAGCTTGTCCCAGACGCTGCTCTCTTTCGCCTCGGTCTTTTGTTCAATGCTGCCGGACACGACTGTACTCCTTGTAGGCGAGTGAGAGGATCCTGCTCTCTTCGAATTGGTCCCGGGCTATTTCTCCGGCGATCTTGCCGTCCGAGAACACGATGATGCGATGGCAAATGCTGATGAGTTCGGGAAGGTCGGAGGAAACGACCAGAACGCCCTTTCCTTCAGCGGCAAACTTCCACAGAAGATCGTAGATTTCTGCCTTCGCGCCCACGTCGATCCCGCGTGTCGGCTCATCGAAGATCAGCACCTTCGGGCCGCGGAACAGCCATTTTGCGATGACGACCTTCTGCTGATTGCCGCCGGAAAACGTCCGGACCACCTGATGGACGGACGGTGTCTTTATATGCAGTTCCCGCACGAGGCGTTGCGACTGCTCGTCCTCGGTCTTTCGGCTCATCAAGCCCCTGCTGGAGACCTTGCCGAGATCGGTGATGGTGGTGTTTTCGGCGCAGCTCATGTCGAGCATCAAGCCCTGCGTCTTGCGGTCTTCGGTTGCCAGGCACAGCCCCGCTGCAACGGCACCCCTTGGCGAATTGATCTGGACCGGCTCGCCATTTATGCGAATTTCGCCGGCGGCCTTCACATCCGCGCCGAATATGGCGCGAACCGCCTCCGTTCGGCCGCTGCCCACGAGACCGGCAATGCCGACGATTTCGCCCTTGGCGACAGAAAATGACAATTCCGGGCTGCTTCGCGTCACCTTCAAACCGGAGACACCGAGCGCTTCGCCGGAGACGACGCTGTCGCCGTGAAAAGCATTGTGGTCAGAGAGAGCCCGCCCGACCATCAGTTCAACGATCTGCGGAATACCCAATCCTGCGAGCGGCCGGGTGACCACATGCTGACCATCGCGCAGGATAGTGACGTCGTCACCCACCTCGAAGATCTCCTCGAGCCTATGGGAGATATAAAGCGTCGTGACGCCCCGCGCCTTCAGCCGCTTCAGAATTTCGAACAGGCGATCAACCTCCTTGGAGGTCAAGGTCGCCGTCGGTTCGTCGAGAACGAGAAGTTTGCTCTCATAGCAGAGCGCCTTGGCGATCTCGAGCAGTTGCAACTGCGCGACGCTCAAGCGGCTGGCAAGCGTCGTCGGCGCAACGTCGAGGCCGACCTCGGCCAGGAGTTCCGCCGCCCTCGCGTTCATCTGCTTGTAGTTCACCAGGCCATATCGGCGCGGCAGATGCTCAAACAGGAGATTTTCGGCAACGCTGAGATTGGAAAGAGGATGCAATTCCTGATGGATGACGCGGATGCCCGCCTTGAACGCTTCCAGTGGAGAGGCCGGATCATAGCGCATGCCGTCGAACAGGATTTGACCATCATCAGGCTTGAAGACGCCGCCGAGCAGGTTGATGAGGGTGGACTTGCCCGCACCGTTTTCACCCAAGAGAACATGCCCCTTGCCGCGACCGATATTTATCGAGACATCCTTGAGCGCAACGACACCCGGGAAGCGCTTGCCTATCCCTTCCAGCTTCAGGATGTAGTCATCTGCCGCGTCTGACACGTCCACCTCATGCATGGTCTATTGAAATAGAAAATGGCCATCCACCCACTGGTGACGCCCATACGAGCCAAAACGAGTTTTGGCGGGCATCTCCATGGGAAAGTCATCGCTTGGCGGTCAACGCCGGCCAAGGAGCCGGCGTTTTCTTCAGCTAAAAAGCCAAGGGCTCGGATTACTTGATATCCTTGGCGGTGATGAGCGTGACGTCCGTCTTGACCCAGCCGGTGAACTTTTCGCCGGCATATTCGCGAAGGCCGTACTTGATGCCCATGGCCGCCATTTCCGCGCCATACTGCTCGACGGTGGCCAGCATCTTGCCATCCTTGATCAAGGGTTTGACGGACGGAATATTATCGAAGCCGACGACCTTGATCTTGCCGCTCTGGCCGGACGCATCGAGAGCCTTGACGACGCCGAGAGCCATGGAGTCGTTTGCAGCCATGACGCCCTGAATATCCTTATACTTGGTCAGGAAATTCGTCATGACGGTGTTGGCTTCTTCCGTCTCCCAATGCGCGGTCTTGCTGTCGAGAAGCTCGAGCTTGCCGTTCTTGATGGAGTCCATGAAGCCTACCTTGCGCTCCTTGGCATTGTCAGCTTCAGGATTGCCTTCCAGGATCACGACCTTGGCGCCCGGCCCCAGATCCTTGGCAAGCGCATCGCCCGAAAGCTTGGCGCCCTCGGTGTTGTCAGGCCCGAAGAAAGCGAGATCGATGCCGGCTGCCTTCTTGGCATCGGCATCGAGCGGCACGTCGATGTTGATGACCTTGACGCCGGCCTTCACAGCCTTTGCAAGCGGCGTGGCCATGGCCTTGGAATCGGCCGGCGCGACGACGATGATGTCGTATTTCTGCGTCACGAAGTTTTCGACGGCATCGACCTGCGAAGCAAAGTCACGTTCGTCCTTCATGCCAACGGCTTTAAAGTCGAACTTGTCCTTGTTTTCAGCCGCATATTTGTCGGCGCCGGCCTTCATCTGCTTGAAGAACTCGTTCGACAAGGACTTCATGATCAAGCCGACCTTGGGCTTGCCAGCCGCGAAGGCGGGCGAGACGCCGCAGGACAGCGCAAGCACCAGCGTGCCTGCAAGGCCGAGCTTCAGTGCCGCGCGGCGCGGTGCGTTGACCAAGACGGATTCATACTTTTTGGAATTGGACATTTTTCTCCTCCCGAACGGTTCTGAGCTCAGCTCCACCTGAGTTGTCAGCGACAATGAACCGTTTCCACGCCTATTGGGTAGCAACGCTCCCGGAGATTGTCAAGGCGCCGGAAACGACACAAAATCCAGCATGGATTGCAATTTGCAGCGCTTGCGTCAGAATGCATGATGAACCGTTTCCATACCTCGCGATCTATGCGGCCAGATTTAAGATGCGTCGCTTCGACTAAGACGATAGAGACCACTAGCTGAAAGCCTGAATCACGCACCTTTGGGGCGGCTGACGGCAAAGAAGAAGGACTTATGTTTCTGTTATGCCAAAGGTCGGAATTCGGGACGTTGCCAGGCTCGCAGGCGTTTCTACCGGGACTGTTTCGAGGGTCTTGAATGACCACCCCTCTGTCACCCAGGAATTGAGAACGCGGGTCAGCGGCATCATCAATGAACTCGGCTATATGCCGGATCCGTCCGCAAGAAGCATGCGCAGCAAGGTCAGCCGCCTCATCGGCATCGTCATTCCGGATCTGACCAATCCCTTCTTTTCGGAACTTGTTCAGTCTGCCGAGCAAGCCGCCGCTGATCACGGCTACAACATCATCGTCATGACCTCCTTCGACCACGCTGCCAAGGAAGCCGACCGTATCAGGCAACTGACAAGCCGAAAGGTGGACGGCATCATCCTCGTTCCGAGCAACGATTTCCATACGCTGAAACTGCCGAAGGGGCTGCCGATCGTCGTCGTCGACCGCCTCATGCCGGGATATTCAGGCATCGCCTCCGATCACCGCAACGGGGTCCGCCTTGGCGTCGAATATCTTCTGAAGCTCGGCCACCGCCGCATCGGCTTCATTTCCGGCCCCAAGCACTCGGTCCCAGCCAATGATCGCCTCAAGGGCTATCTGGACGCGATGGAACAGGCCGGCGGCGGCGTACAGAGGGTCGGGTCAACGCTGGTTGCAGAGGCCGCTTTCGACTATGAAAGCGGCCGATCTGCCGGAAACTACCTGCTCGCGCGTGCCCGCAATGAGCGCCCGACGGCGATATTTACGAGCTCCGACCAACAGGCGATCGGCTGCATGAGGGCGGCCTATGATCTGGGAATCCCGATACCCGCAGCTCTTTCCATCGTCGGGTTCGACGGCATCCCGCTCTCCAGCATGACAATCCCGCGCCTGACGACAGTGAAGCAACCAATTCAAAAGATCGCGGCGGCGGCGGTGGCGGTTCTGTTGAACGAGCAACCCGTGCCGAGCATCGGCAACTCCACCCTGTTTCCCTGCGAACTCTCGGAGGGCGAAACGACCGCCGCTCCTCAGCCCGACTAGAACAACTCTACTTCATGGACCTCTTCATGAGTGGCAACGAAGGCTCTGCCCTCCGGCGTCACCCAACCGCGAAACATCCCCGGCGTGTTATAAGGCGCGACGATGACACCCTCGGCATCGATCGCAATCAGCCCGGCTCCGATTTGGTGGCGCGCCAGATCTTCATTGATAAGCCCCTCGGCCGCGGTTGCAATGTCCTGCTTCAGATAGGCTATGCGGGACGCGATCTCGTGTCCCAGCACGTAGCGAATGAAGAGCTCGCCCTTGCCGGTGCCTGAAACCGCACAGACGCCGTCCCGCGCGTAGGTTCCCGCTCCGATCACCGGGCTGTCACCCACACGCCCGTCGGGCTTGTTGGTGTAGCCGCCCGTCGAGGTCGCCGCGGCGAGATGGCCGGCGGCATCGAGCGCCACCGCGCCGACAGTGCCGTGCTTCTCGTTTTCGCTCGCTTCCGTTCCCGCCGCTGCGTGGCGCTTCATCGCCGCCAGAGCCTCGACCCGTTTCGGCGTGGTGAAATAGGACTGCGGCTCGAGCTGCAAACCCTTTTCCTGCGCGAAGCGGTCGGCCGCGGGGCCGGTCAGATAGACGGCACGACCATCCTCCATCAGGACACGCGCCGCCTTGATCGGATTGCGGATCGCTCGCGACGCGCTGATGGCGCCCGCCTCCAGCGTCGCTCCGTTCATGATCGACGCATCGAGCTCGTGCACGCCGTTTTCGTTGAGAGCCGCGCCGTGGCCCGCATTGAAATGCGCGCTGTCTTCCATCACAAGAACAGCGGCCTCGACCGCATCAATCGCATGGCGACCGGCCTTGAGCTGTGCATAGCCGGCGCGCAAGGCAGCGGCCATGTCACGGCGGGCGCCATCCCATTCTTCCGCAGTCATAGTGTCTTGCGACATGACCCCGCAGCCACCGTGGATGGCAAGTGCAATTCCAGTCATTCCCTTTCTCCCACTCCGTATCATTGCGCCACGAGCGCTCATTGCCGACCCGGCAGATAGCATCTGACCGTAAAAATAGGGATCGCTCAGCGCATGTCCCACATTATCAGAACGAAAACCGACGCCTCCGGTGTCAGACCAGGCTGGCCTTGTCCGTATCTTCCTGCAGCGCGCGGCTTGCTCCGCTGTCTTCGGCCCCAAGAACGGCATAGCCGATGCTCGCAAGATGGGAGTTCACCAGCTTGAGATCGCGCAGCGTCGCCAGAAACAGGTTGCTTGAACCGAGCACGGCGGGATTGGCGCCGCCAAGGCGCAAAAGATGATCCCTCGCCGCGGTCCGCTCCGCTTCATTGAGGTGCCGCTTGGCATCCACCAATTCCTGCGCCGAGCGTGGATCTTCCGTCGTCAATGTCGACAGTGCCAGCCGCAGATCCGAGGCAACTTCGGTCTGAATGGTTTGCAAGGCAGCGTGGTCCGCCGCATTGATGGAGCCTTCGGGCCGTCGGGCGACCTGATCGAGGCAACGCTCGAGAATATCACCGGCATGGCCGAGATTGACAGCGAATTCGATGACATCGGACAGGCGGCTGGCGTCACGATCTGTCAGTTCAGATGGTTCCATCCGGGCCAGATAGGCTTTGACGGCCTCGTGCAGCATATCAAGCTCTTTGCCGAGCCGAACGGCCTGTGACGTTGCGTGCTTGTCCGGCCGGGAAAGATCGGCTGGAACCAGCCGCAGGAGTGCCTCGACCAGATCGCCCATGCGGAGGATTTCACGCGCGGCGCTGGCAAGGGCAAGATAGGGCGTTTCGAGCACCGACTTGTCGAGAAAAAGCGGCCGTGCTGCATCCCCGGCCGGCTTGACCTTTTCGGGATAGAGCTTGATCAGCAGGGACTGAGTTGGGCCCAACAGGCCGACGCAGACGACCGCCAGAACCACATTGAAAGCAAGATGAAAATCCGTAAGCACCGAGGCCGGATCCGCGACATACCGCTGGAAAAGATCTGCCAGGGGCGGCAGAAAAGGCAGCGCGACAATGCAGCCGATCGCACGGAACAGCAAGTTGCCGACCGGCACGCGGCGGTTGGCGGGGTTGGCGCCGTTCGTTTCGAAAACCGGAGGCAGCGCGCCTCCAAGATTGGCGCCCAGCACCAATGCGAGGCCGGCGGTCGGCGTTATCACGTCACCCGCCGCAAGCCCCACCAGCAGCAGCATAACGGCAACGCTGGAATGCGCAGCGAATGTCAGCATAGCCGCCAGCAATACGTCGAGTACCGGATCACCGGTGATCGCATCGAGGATGCTGCGGAGAACCGGAGCCGTGCTGACCGGCTGGATCGTCTGCACGAGCCCATGCAGCGCGAGCAGCATCAGGCCGAGCCCGATACCGACGCGTCCCAGTTGGCGCATGCGGCCCTTGGGTCCACGTTTGAACGCGACATATCCGGCCAGCAGCAGCAGAGGCGAAATGAAAGAAACGTCGAAGGAAAGCGCCTTGACGATCAGCGCGGTCCCGACATTGGCGCCCAGCATGACCGCCAGAGCCGGAATAAGGGCAACGGCGCCACGCGCGGCAAAGGAGGTGACCATCATGACCGTCGCCGTGCTGCTCTGGAGCAGCATCGTGACACCCGCACCGGCAGCAACGGCAACCAGCCGGTTACGCAAGGCGCGTCCGAGCACACGTCTCAGATCCGAGCCGAAAGCCTTTTCGATGCCGCCCTGAACCATACGCATGCCCCAAAGCAGCAGCGCAACGTGTCCCATGAGTTCCAAGATGACGAGACTGCCGGTCATGACGAATATCCGGTTGGTGGTGAAAACAATGGATGGCGGCAGGCCGGAAGCTCACGTCATCCGGCATCGCTATTTGCAAGACGTAACATTTCGACCGTGATCAGGCTCCAACACGGCAGATTGTCGATTGAACTGCACGCATGGGTAACATGCGGATGACGACAGCAGGATAACCGCGCAATGGCCTATCCTGTGACGCCAAAAGGCGGTCCGCTCGAAGATGATGTTCATGGCACCGACCTCCTTCGGCTCGCTCATTGGTTCGACCCGAGAAGCCAGTGCCGTAGGATCAACGCCTCAGGTGTCGGCTCCTGCGATCACATGGTCTGCCCGGATATTGGATCGACGCGACACCTGGAGCCTGTGACAGACGTTGACTGCCGCATTCCATGTGCTGGCGACGAGGTCGCGGGTTCATGTGTTCCTCTATGACGTTTTAGGCTCGATCAAACCAGGCATCCCGGGATGCGAGAACTCCAGTTAAACTGGTGTATACGTCGCTGCGACATCAGATCAATCAATACTTTGGTATAATCGATCGACTTCAGAATGGTTCACGCCGATGCAACCCTGACTTTACGGCGCCTGCTGCTCGGCCGGAGGCTCAGTTGGTGTGTTCTTCGGCGGAACAATACCGTTCTGCTCGGCACGATCGCGATGGAGTGCGGCACGAGCCAGCAGCATGAAGGTGATCGGCGTTGTCACGGTCACGAAGATGCCGATCAGAAGCTCGTGGATGACGAGCGATTCGGTCGATATCGAGAAAAAGATCATCGAAGCCAGCATGATCGCGCCGATACCGCCGCTCGTTCCCAATGTCGGGGCGTGAATGCGCTCGTAAAACGTTCGAAGTTTCAGGAAGCCGATGGCACCAACGAGGGTGAGAAAAGCGCCGATGACGAGCAATCCGCCGACAGGAATCGCAGCCCAGAGCGGCAAGGTTTCAAACGAGGTGCTCATTCGATCACCTCCCCGCGCATCAGAAATTTTGCCAGCGCGACGGTTGCGACAAAGCCCAGCATGCCGATGACCAGAGCAGCTTCGAAATAGACGACACGCCCGGTACCGATGCCGAAGGTGAGCAGCAGCAGCATGGCATTCACATACAGCGTATCGAGCGCGATGATGCGATCCTGGGCGCGCGGGCCGCGAAACATGCGAATGGACGCAATCGCCATGGCAGCCACGATCATCAACTGCGCTGCAGCGACGGATATCTGGATGATCATTGCGCTCATGCAAATATCTCCATCAGCAAACTCTCGTATCGATTGGCGACGGTGTCACGCCATTGCGCCTCGTTCTCGAGATCGAGCACATGAAGCAGAACCGTATTGTCGTTGGAATCATACTCAAGCCATGCAGAGCCGGGCGTGCTGGTGAGAATGACCGCCAACAGCGCCAGCGGAATCTGATCGCGAACCCGCAGTTCCAGGGTCACGAAACCCGGCGTCGTCTTTCGCGAACGGCCCCTCAGAATAATCCAGGCCACCTGAACATTCGACTTCAGGACATCGAAGACCACACGAAAGAACAGCTTGGGCAGCAGATACCACTTCCGCAGTTTCGGCTTCTCGGGACGCAGCGACGCCATGGCCCAGGACGCGAAGACGGCGACGATGGTGCCAAGGATAAGATGGCCGAGCGTGAAACCGTTCAGCAACAGCCAGGTCAGGATCAAGCTTAGCGTCAGAAGCGGATATGGCAGCATCACGGACCTCCCGCCTGGTTCGACACAACCGCGGAAGCGTCCGAGACAACAGCCGCATTGTGGACCGCATCGACATAGATACTGGGATCACCCAGCGTACGGATGGTCGCTTCCATATATTGCATGACCGGGCCGGCCCAGATGGTCAGCGCCAGCGTCAGGGCAAGCAAGCCCATGACCGGCAATATCTCGATCACGAGCACACGCGGAACCGTGCCTTCAAGAGAACTCCAGAATGTGCGTATGCCGGCACGCGTCATCGAAATCAGTGCAGCAATACCCGAAAGGATAACGAGGAAGATCAGCACCCAGACGGCAGCACTTGGCGGCACGCCGATCGCACCGGTCCCCATCATCGCCGACAGCATCGCGAATTTTGCGATAAAACCCGAAAGCGGCGGCAAGCCGGACAGCAATATTCCACAAGCTGCAAAGCAGATGCCGAGCATCGCCATGGTGCCGGGCATGGTGACGCCCTCGCCCTCCGCAGGCTCTTTCTCCTCGGCGTCGCCATAGGCTTCCATCGTGACCGCCAGGACGCTGGCGCCCGCATCCTGCCCGCGTTCGACAAGCTCGATCAGCATGAAGAAGGCACTGATCGTCAGCGTCGAGCTGACAAGATACATCAGAGCGCCGGCTGAGATGGAGCCGTCATTGATGCCGATCACCATCAACAAGGTTCCAGACGAGACAAGCACCGAAAAGCCGGCCAGCCGGCCGAGCGCCTGCGATGCCAATACCCCGACGGTTCCGAAAATCAGCGTCGCCATGCCGCCATAGAGAAGCACGGAGGAGCCGAAACCGGCGGAAGGCCCTTCGCCAAAAAGAAGCATGGTCAACCGCAGGATGACATAGATCCCGAGCTTGCTCAGAATGGCAAATACGCCGGCGACCGGCGCGGATGCCGCGCTATAGGCCGTCGGCAGCCAGAAGCAGAGCGGCCACATGCCGGCCTTGATGAGGAAGGCGATGCCGAGCACGCCGGCCCCTGCCTGCATCAGCATGCGGCGGTCGGCGGACATTTCGGGAATGCGCACCGCCAGATCTGCCATGTTCAGCGTACCCGCCGTGCCATAGATCAGGCTCACACCGATCAGGAAGAGCAGCGCTGCGGCAAGATTGACGGCGATATAGTGCAGGCCGGCCTTGACGCGAAGCGGACCGGATCCATGCAGCAGCAGGCCGTAGGATGCGGCCAGCATCACCTCGAAGAAAACGAAGAGATTGAAGAGGTCGCCGGTCAGAAAGGCGCCGTTCACGCCCATGAGCAGCAGCTGGAACATGGTGTGGAAATGTGCGCCCACAGCATGCCAGCGCGCCAGCGAGAATATCAACGCGGCAAGAGCGACGATGGAGGTCAGTAACAGCATGAGCGCTGAAAGACTATCGAGCACCAGCACGATGCCGAAGGGCGCGCTCCAGTTGCCGAGCAGATAGGCACGCTCCTGGCCCGCCGATCCACCTTCAGCGCGAAAAAGTGCAAGCGTTATTCCGACCAGCAGAAGCGTGGCCGCCAAACTGACAAGCGCCTTCCACGTCCGGTCGCGCTCGTCGATGAACAATAAAACAGCGGCAGCCACCAGCGGCAGCAGGATCGGCGCGATGATGAGATGATGCGACCAACCTGTCACTTCCGGTCGCTCCTTCCGTCCACATGATCGGTGCCGGTCATGCCGCGCGAAGCAAGCAGCACGACGAGAAATAGAGCTGTCGTCGCAAAGCCGATGACGATCGCCGTCAGCACCAGCGCCTGCGGCACTGGATCGGCCAGTGCGGGCGCCGCGCTGCCGTCCGCCAGCACCGGCGGCATATTGGTCTTCACACCACCGACGCCAAATATGAAGAGATTAACGGCATAAGACAGCAGCGACAGGCCGATGATGACCTGGTAGGTGCGCGGACGCAGGATCAGCCAGACGCCGCAGGCCGTCATCACACCGATCGCAACGGACAAGATGAGTTCCATCAATCCCCCTTCGCCTTTTCCGCCTCGATGGTGCGGAGGCGATTTATGCGGATCGATTGGTGGGCGAGCGCAACGAGGATCAGAACCGTGGAGCCGACAACCAGCATGAAGACGCCGAGGTCGAACAGCAGCGCGCTCGCAGCCGGCACCTTGCCGATCAAAGGCACGTCCAGATACTGGAAGTGCGATGTGAGGAAGGGATAGCCGAAGAACCAAGCGCCGATACCCGTCGCCGTTGCCACCAGCAGACCTGCCCCCATCCAGCGCAACGGCAGAATGCGGATACGGTCCTCCGCCCAGCGCGTGCCGCCTGCCAGATATTGCAGCAGGAACGCGATCGACAGCGTCAGGCCGGCCGAGAAGCCCCCACCGGGCAGATCATGCCCGCGCATGAAGATATAGGCCGAGAGCGTGATCACGAATGGGAACATCCATTGCATGATCACCGAAGGTACGAGAATATAGTCACGCACCGTATCTCCGGCCGAGCGCTCCGGCCGCTCCTCGTCGAAACGGTTCTGTATTCTCTGCTGCTCGGGCATTTCCATGCTATCGGGTGCCGGGCGGAAACGGCGCAGCAGCGCATAGACAGTCAAGGCGACAATGCCGAGGACGGCGATTTCCCCCAGAGTGTCGAAGCCGCGGAAATCGACCAGGATGACATTGACGACATTGCGACCACCGCCCTTCGAATAGGCATTCTCGAGGAAATAATTGGCGATGGCGTCAGGCACCGGCATGGTCATGACGGCATAAGAGATGAACATCATGCCGACGCCGCAGACGACCGCAAGCGCAAGGTCGCGAAAGCGGCGGAAGCGGGCGCGGAAATCGACGGTATCATCGATCCCCTCCGTCCGCTTCGGCAGCCAGCGCAGTCCCAGCAGAATGAGAACCGTCGTGACGACCTCAACGAGTAGCTGTGTGATGGCAAGATCCGGTGCCGAAAGCCAGATGAAAGTCATGCAGACGATCAAACCGACGCCGCCGAGCATTACCAGCGCCGCCAGGCGGTGATATTTGGCAACGAAGGCAGTGCCGATAGCGAGGCAGATGCCGATCGCCCAGATCGATGCAAAGACAGGATCGGCGCCGGAAAAGGCAAAATGCGGCGCTTCGAAACCGGACAGATAGAGCGGCAGCAGGCCCGCCGCAAAGCCTGTCACAACCACCCAGCGAAGCTGGGGCTGCAGCTTGCGCGTGCCGATCCGCCGCTCGGCCACTCTGGCCCAATGCCAGGAGACCTCCACCAGAACGCGCTCGAATATGCGCTGGCCTCTCAGGCGCCGAAAAATCGGCGGTCCGTCTTCGCATCGCGAGAGATAGTCCTTGAAGACGAAATAGAACACCGTCCCGCCGACGAGAGCGACCACGCTCATCAGAAGCGGCAGATTGAGCCCATGCCAAAGCGAGAGGCTGTATTCCGGCGTCTGCCCATGCAGAACGCTGACGACAGCCGCATGCAGGAACGGAGCAACCGAGAGAGCGGGGACGATGCCGACCACCAGGCAGACGACAACCAGAAGCTCGATCGGAAAACGCATCCAGCGCGGCGGCTCGTGCGGCTTGGCGATCGGCATATCGGTCGGTGCCGGCCCAAAGAATACCGTCTGGATGAAGCGCAAAGAATAGGCAACGCTGAACGCGCTCGCCAGAGTTGCCACATAGGGCAGTATCCGGTCGAGAATGGAATCGGCATGGGTCTCGATAGCCTCCGCGAAGAACATTTCCTTCGACAGGAAGCCATTCAGCAGGGGAACGCCGGCCATGGCTGCGCTTGCGACTATGGCTAGCGCCCCGGTGAATGGCATGTAGCGGAACAGGCCGCTCAAGCGGCGCATATCACGCGTGCCGGTCTCATGATCGATAATGCCGGCAGCCATGAACAACGAGGCCTTGAAGGTCGCGTGGTTCACCATGTGGAAGATCGCCGCGACTGTTGCAAGCGGGCTGCCGAGGCTGAGCAAGGTGGTGATGAGGCCGAGATGACTGATCGTCGAATAGGCAAGCAGTCCCTTGAGGTCTTGCTGGAACATCGCGAAATAAGCGCCGAGCAGCAGGGTCGTGATACCGGCCGCGCCGACGATGTAGAACCATTCGTCCGTGCCCGCCAGAACCGGCCAGAACCGGGCAAGCAGAAAGACTCCGGCCTTCACCAGCGTGGCGGAATGCAGATAGGCCGAGACGGGCGTCGGCGCCGCCATGGCATTCGGCAGCCAGAAATGGAAGGGAAACTGCGCGCTCTTCGTCAGCGCACCCAGCAGGATCAGCACCAGGGCCGGCGAATAGAGCGGATGATTGCGAATGATGTCGCCGGACGCCAGGATCTTGTCCAGATCATAGCTGCCGACAATGTGGCCAAGCAGGATCAGGCCGATCAACAGGCAGAAACCACCGATCCCGGTAATCGTCAGCGCCATGCGCGCGCCATCGCGGGCCGCGGCGCTGTTGTGCCAATAGCTGATCAGCAGGAAGGAAAAGATGCTCGTCAGCTCCCAGAAAATCGAGAGCAGGATGACATTGCCCGACAAGACGATGCCGAGCATCGCACCCATGAAGGCCAGCAGGAAAGAGAAGAACCGGGGAACAGGGTCTTCTTCCGACATATAGTATCGGGCATAGACGATGACGAGAAAGCCGATAGCCGTGATGACGACGGAGAAAAGCCAGGAAAACCCGTCGAGCCGCAGCGTGAAATCAAGCCCGAGTTGCGGCAGCCATTCTATGCTGTATCGCACCACGCCCCCATCCATGATGGCGGGGTAGAAGCTTGCGGCGATCAGAAGCGCCACGAAGGTCACTGTGCCAGCGATCCAGGCGGGAACGCGTCGCGACTGCGTGCGCAGAAGGCATACGGATAAGAGACTTCCGATAAACGGCAGAGCCAAAAGTACCAGGATAAGAGTAGGCCCGCTGGTTATCCCAAAACGTCGTTCCTTTCCTTGGCCGAATCACCGTGGCCGCCATGGCGGCAAACACCTCTAGCAAACCGGCGCAATATGCCCTATATGATAGATATTGCCCAATATGGGCAGCTTGGAGCCGCGCGTCAAGGTAAGATGGCGATGATTTTAACACCAGCGCTCTGTCGCGCAGCCCGGGGCTTTCTCGACTGGACCCAGACGGACCTTGCCGACCGATCCGGCGTGTCGCGTAGCACGATACGCGACTATGAGGGCGATCGCCACAGTCTGCACCGGGCAACGGAAGCGCAATTGCGATTGGCTCTGGAGACTGGTGGGATAGCCTTTTTCCGCATCGACGGACACGAGGTCGGAATCTGCTCCAAGATCCCCACCGCAGATGCGGCTGCGCCAGTGCATACCGAAAGCTGCGAGATCTTGTCAGCCTCCGGCGATCAGGGCCAGACGACGACGCGCAAGCCCGGACGGTGAGCCACCGGCACCTAAGACAGCAATGGCTTTGCGACATCTGCGCCAGGCGGCTCCCGCAACCATTTCCAAGCGCGAAAAGCGCTTGTGACCTGGATGGCCCGCTCGCGAGAAGGTGAACGGACAGGCCCTCAAATCAGCCATATTTCGACCGATCACGGCATCCGCGCCGTACCCCCAGACGACCCGGAGAAGCATATGTCCGCCACTTTAGCGCCTGAAGAAGACGCGCCAAACACCCGATACCGACCATCGCAGCGGATCCTGCATTGGCTCATGGCTATCGTCATTCTTTCAGCCCTCGTCATCGGCCTCTACTGTTCGTATCTCGTGCCGAGCACGCCGCAACGCCAAGCCCTTCTCGATATACATAAATCACTTGGCATGACCGCACTCTTCCTCATCGCCATCCGCCTGCCGCTCAGGCTTTCGCTTGGCGAGCCCGCCTATCGGCAGCCGCTCGATGGCTTCAACCACTATGCTGCGCGCGGCGCGCATATCCTGCTCTACGCATTGATGATCCTGATGCCGCTGGCTGGCTACACCACCTCGGCCGCCGGCGGGCGTGATCTCCCCTGGTTTGGCCTCTTCGAATGGCCAAACCTGCTGCCGCTCGACAGGCCGCTGGCGAGAGCCGCCGCCGAAGTCCACAAATACGGCGCTTATTGCCTTTATGCGGTGGTGAGCCTGCATATTCTGGCTGCTCTCTGGCATCATTTCTTCCGGAAGGATGAAGTGCTGCGACGCATGCTGTAGCCGGATGATTGCCGAAACTGTGCGGACAGAACTAGCGCATGTTGAGGCGCGAAAGGGTGAGGCGCGATTGCTCGCATAGCGCCTCGTTTCGCCCGCCCCGATAATAGCTCAGCGCGATGACGGCGCCATAAAGCGCCCAGCCCTCGGCCCGCAGCCAATCGACATCACTCACGTCGCAGGTCACTCGAAAGGCTTGCCGCGCAGAGGGCTCCACCCAGGACCAGGCAGCCGCATAGTCCGCGGCCGGATCGCCCACAGCGCAAAGACCCCAGTCAATCACGCCCGCGAGGCGTCCCTCTCTGGCAATCAGATTATCCGCCTTGAGGTCCCCATGCAGCCAGACCGGCGGACCTTGATACACGGTCGCGCACGCTTTCTGCCAAAGCCGCCGCGCAGCCTCTGCATCGATCTCGTCCGCCAGAATATCGATGGCCGGCAGCGTAACGGAAGACAAAGCCTCCAGCGCCACACCGCGGCGGTGATTGAGTTCGCCAGCATGCGGCGCTCCACGGATATCGACCCGATGCAGCGCTTTCAGAAAAGCCGCAAGTGCGAGCGCGGCCGCATCGGGCTCGGCAATAGCTTGTGGAGAGGCAATATCGCCGTCCATCCATTCGAAAATCCCGAAATCGCATTTCAGGCCGAAATCGGCACTCCCCCGGAACAGCAATCTCGGCACGTCGAGTGGGAGGTTTGTGAAACGGGGCAACCAATCGAGTTCTTTGGCGACGAGATTAGCCGCAGCTTCGCGGCGCGGAAGGCGCAGCAGCAACCGCTCTCCGATGCGATAGATCGCATTATCGGTACCCGAGGATATCAGCCGCCGAACGGGAAGATCGGCCCATTGCGGCGTCATTTCCCGCAGCAGGCGCCGGATGGCGGTTTCTTCAGGCGCAATATCGTCGTTCATCATAAAAGTCAGATAGCATATTTCATCACCGTAGAAGCCCGACAACATCATCGGTTGAGCGCACATCGCCAGAGCTACGGTAACGGAGATAGTGGGTAAAGCCATTCCTCGGCTCGTGCCGAAAGCCGATGGCGTCCCAGAATGCGGCCGCCTCAGCGCTATCGGTGTTCACCGTGATAATCGTCCCGCTCGGAACCGGCCGGTTCAAGATCGCCGCCGCCAATTGGCGGCCGAGGCCAAGTCGCCGGTACGCCGGACGCACAAAGAAGCGACGCATACGCATGGCGGAAGATATAACGGGATCGATCGTCATCCCGCCGATCCCCGCCAACTCGCCATTCACCCTGGCCGCCAACAGAGCTTCATGTGTCCCGCTGAAACGCTGTTCACCGCTCTGCCACTCGGCACACAGTCGCTCCAAAAACCGTTTGCCCTCTGCAGCAGCATCCCGGCGCAGCACATCAAAATCCGGCGGAAGATGTTCCGTCAGCTGCTCGAATTCGAGACCACGCAAGGCTTGCATCCTCATTCTCCAGCGTTTCGGTCCAGCGGATCGAAAATGTCAATCGTTTACGACGACAGACTGCGGCTCGCCGATCTCCACCGCATGACCGTCGGGATCGTGGAAACGGAAGACCCGCTGTCCCCATTCCTGCCGCTCGACGGGATGAATAAGCTCGACATGCGGCGCTATTCTCTCAAAGGCCGAATCCACATCGTCCTCCTCGAAATAGAGAAGGATGTTGCGGCGGCCATATGCCTCTAAAATTTCGGCCGATGTCTTCCAGACCGTCTGCTCGAGCACTTTTCCGTCATGAATCGCAAAGCCTGTCTCGAACAGAACGAAGCTCCCGAAATCACTCAGGACTTTGAGCTCCATGACGTCGCGATAAAACATCTTTGAGCGCTCGATATCGCTGACGAAAGGGATCGGATTGATGAAGCGCATTTCAAATCACTTTCGAAAAGTGCATCTACCACCATGTCACCGTTTCCAAATGCAGGGCTGATGTCAATTATTTGAGCTCGGCGATCTCAATAAGAACCTATGGAGGATCGAACAATGACGGATACTGCACGCACCATGATTGTCATGAACGCTGGAGATTCTCGCTTCCAATTGCGGGCTGGTGCACTGATCCGTTCCAACGGCCACATCCTCATTCATCGGGCCGTTGGAGACCGGTTCTGGGTTCTGCCCGGCGGCCGGGTGGAGTTTCACGAGGCGAGCGCCGAAACGCTTGCGCGCGAGATCGAGGAAGAGATTGGCTGTCCGGCAGCGATCGGTCCGCTGCGCTTCATCATCGAAAATTTCTTCGAATTCGCGGGAACGCGCGTACATGAACTCGGCTTCTATTATGAAGCGGAGCTGTCGCGGCCATTGCCCTTCCACGAGAACGAGATCGTGCATCGGATCAAGGACGGCAATGCGGAACTCGAATTTCGATGGGCATTGTCCACCCGAGCCGCCCTGGACCAGTTCGATCTGCAGCCCTTGCCTGTGCGAGACCTCATCGAAACCATGCCCGCCGGCATCCAACATCTCGTGCGGCGCGATGCTGTCTGATTGTGCGATCAGTTGACCGCAAGCTGCAAAATGGGTTGGTTGCAGTATGGGTAGGCAATCCGCCCAATCATGTCACATCAAAGCCGGATCGCTCAGGTTGTTCATATGATGTCGCGCATCGTCATTCTGGGAAATGCTGGCGGCGGAAAATCCACGCTCGCGCGCAATATGGCCAAGCAACGCGGCCTTACCCATTTCGAAATCGACAAGCTCCTTTGGCGGGAAGGCTGGATCCAGGCGCCGATAGACGACTATTCCGAACAGCATCAGCGGGTCATATCCGAGGAAAGTTGGATCATTGATGGGCTCGGGCATCGGGATTCGATACCTGCTCGCATAGATCGGGCGACTGAGATCATTCTCATCGACATGCCGCTCTGGATGCATTTCTGGCTCGCCGCTGAGAGGCAAATCGCGTGGCATTCGGGTACGCTACAGCATTCTCCCGGCGGCCTCTCAGTCATGCCGCCGACGCGAGATCTTTTCAGAACCATATCGGAAATCGACCAGGACTGGATGCCCGGCATTCGAGCCATGTGCGTGGCGGCAGAGAAAGCCGGCAAAAAGCTAGCTCGCATTTGCGACGTGGAGGAGCTGGAGATGTTTACGCAACGATCAGGCGTAGCCCAACGGCCCTGAAAGTCACATCAGACCGCAGGTGATAAACTCCCCCGGCAAAGCCAAATTGGTGACAGGCTGGCAGCAGTTCATCGCGCAGCCCGCGAATACATACCCTTCGCCGCCCCTCACTTACTCTGCCTTCATCACCAACTCCGCAGTGCGCCGTAGCCAGTCAGCCGGATCACCTTGATGATAGACCTGCTCCGACGGTTCGATATTGTCGAGGAAGTGCTGGTAGATGACGGCTCTTCTGGCTGCCGCGAGTGGAGCAAGGAGATCGGCGGCGCGTGTCGGGTCGCAGCCAGGCAGGCGGGCCAACTATTGCTGGTTCCAGTGATCCTTAATCGTCTCAAGATGCTCCGGCGGGACCGCATCGAGAAAGGCCGGCTGGTCGAGCAAAGGGTAGCCGATGCCGCTATCGCCCCAGTCCAGCAGAGTCAGCTCCAATTCGCTCCCGCGAAAATTGCCGGGATGGCAGTCGCCATGGACAAGCGTATCCGGCAATCCACAGGCATCGACCTCGGCAAACCGGGCGGCAAGGCCTTCGACAAAGCGGGATAGCGCCGCACGTTCGTCCGCCGACAATTCCTCGCTTGTTCGTTGCACGACATCGGCGATCGCCATGGACAGGCCTGGGCCACGCCAATCGGGCAATCCCATCCCGCGCAATTCTTCGACGCGGCCAATCCATGAGGCCTGTATGTCGACAAGGACCGTCACCATGCCCAGCAATTGCGGTAGATCGGCCTCAAACATGTCCTCGCCGGGAATCTCCGCGAGCAAAATGCGCCCGTCTTCGTCGTGGCCGAATAGTGTTGGAACATGCTGGCCCGCCAACGCTGCAATGACACGGCCCTCATGCCCGAAGAACGGCGGCACGACTTTCAGCCATGCCGATTGGTCGCCGATGGGTATCCGCCAGACGCTGGAGAGATTCCAGGTGCGAACCTGCACGGGTTTTGCCGTAGGTTCCAGGCCATGCCCGGCCAACACCCGCACTGCCCAAGCAAGATCGGCGGCGGAACCGCCGGGCTGCGCATAGGCCTGACGCAGCGGATGGGAGTCGATCTTCCCTGTCCAAATTTCCGTCGGCACAGGTTCGGCAATCTCTGCGAGATAGGTGACCTCCACGCTATCGCCGCGCTCGGGAGAGACTTCAAGCAGGCGCAGGATGATTACGTCAATGCCGTGATGTTCGCGGGCGGCACGTACGACAGATTCTACCTCCTGCCGCCACGGGACATCGACAGGAACCGGTGGCCAACATCCAACGACCGCACCGTCAGGTGTCATCAAGACGAGACGTGCCAGACGCTTCGGCACGGGTGCTTGTTCCTTGCTTCCTATCTTTGTGCCCTCTCATCAAAAACGCTTTGCACAACTCATCGGCTGTGAAAGGTTTGAAGCTCGATATACGCGATGCCGCCGTGAATTTCTACCGAGAGACGCCCTTGCGAGCGGATGACGGCCGGCGACTGTGGCATCCACAGTTCTCTTACCGAACAGGGGAGTAAGTCACACCACGTCGCGAACCCGCTCCCATGCATTGACGAGATGGCGACCGAGAATCCTTGAAAGCCGCGATCCGTCACGCGCCTCCAAAGCCGCGATCATCTCCTCGTGCTCGGCGACGGCAGCTGCCCATTTTTCCGGGCCTTCGTGGCCGATAAAGCGGATGCGTTTCAGCCGCGTCTGCAACATATGATGCATCTCGGACAGGGATGAGTTTTGGGTCAGCCGGACGATTGCCGTGTGAATGGCCTGGTTGAGCTTGTAATATTGCAGACGGTCGCCCACCCGATAGCAGCGGACCATTTCGTCATGCAAGGCGCGAACTTCGGCGATCTCCGCATCACTGCCGAGCTGGCAGGCGAGCTTGCCCGCCAATTCCTCCAGCGTGCGCAGCACGATCAACATGTCCTCAACATCCTTGCCGCTGAAGCGCTTGACCGACGCGCCACGGCTTGGGGTCAGTTCGACGAGCCCTTCGCTAGCCAGAAACTTGATCGCCTCGCGCAACGGTGTGCGCGATACGCCGAGCCGTTCGCCGAGCTGGCCTTCGTGCAGACGCATGCCGGGCTCCAGAATGCCCTCGATGATCATGTCGCGCAGATGGCTGACGATCGTATCGTGCAGCACGGTGCGCTGGATGGGGCCTGGACCGCCTTCGGCTTTCCAATCCAACCTGCCGGTCTCATCCATTCTCGATTCCCACTGCAATGGCTCTCGCAAATCGCCGCGAGCCGACCCTCTTCCACGATTCCCTGAGCATGGCGATGGCGCAGATTCCAGTCAATGTAAAATTCTGTATACAGAATACTTGATGCAGAATTTTGAATGCTCTATCAAAAATCATTGGGTTTAACGAGGAGGAAGATCATCATGGCCATCAGTGACGCCGCGAATGCGCGCCCCGTTATAGCGCTCGCCATGGGGGATCCCGCCGGCATCAGTCCTGAATTGACCGCGAGGGTTCTCGCGCTTCCCGAAATTAAAGAAGCCGCTCATATCGTCGCCATCGGCGATCGGCGTATTCTCGACGAGGGAGCCAAGGTGGCGGGTCTTTCACTCGAGCTGCAGGATGCTTCACTCGAAAGCATCGCTGACGCCGGCACGGATCGTCATGTCTTCATCGATCTGCAGAATCTGGACCCGGCGGACGTAACACACGGCGAAGCCACACTTGCCGGCGGCAAATTTGCGACGCGGAACTTCCGCGAGGCGCTGATGCTTGCGCATTCGGGCCGCGCGCAAGCGGTCTGCTTCACCCCCTTCAACAAGAAGGCGATGCGGCTTGCCTATCCGGGCTATGACGACGAGATCCGTTTCGTCTCCGATGTCCTGGGGTTCACCGGCAGGTTGCGCGAATTCAACGTTCTGGAAAAGGTCTGGAATGCCCGCGTCACCTCGCATATTCCGCTGTCTCAGGTCGCCTCGTCACTCTCGATCGACGGCATTCTGGATGGGCTGGAGCTGACGATGGCCTGCCTGAAGAGCGCCGGTTACGACGACCCGAAGATCGCGGTCGCAGGCATCAATCCGCATGCGGGTGACGGCGGCAGCTTCGGCATGGAGGAGATCGAGATCATCGAACCCGCCGTCGCCGCGGCAAAAGCGAGAGGCTACAATGTCGAGGGCCCCTTCCCGGCCGACACCGTGTTCTTGCGAGCGCTCAAGGAAGGTTTCCAGGCCGTGCTGACCATGTATCACGACCAGGGTCAGATCGCCATGAAGCTCATCGGCTTCGACAAGGGCGTGACGATGATGGGCGGCCTGCCCTTCCCGCTCTGCACGCCCGCGCATGGCACCGCCTATGATATTGCCGGCAAGGGAATTGCCGATGTCGGCGCGAGCCGGGAAGCGATCCTGCTGGCGGCACGCATGGCAAGACGAGCCGCAAGCCTGTCAGCCGCCGCCTGACGGCCCGGCAGCCGCTTCCTTCGCGCCTTCCTCTTGCGTAAGGCGGGACACGACGATCTGACCATTGGCCATATGGATGATACGGTCGGCGACATGGAAATAACGGTCGTCATGGCTGACGACGATCAGGGTCCTGCCCTGCCGCTTCATCTCGGGCAGCAGTTCCTCGTAGAAGACGCGGCGGAAATCCGGATCCTGGTCGGCTGCCCATTCGTCGGTGACGATGACCGGGCGCCGCTCCAGCCACGCCTGCACGAGGGCCAGCCGCTTGCGCTGGCCGGTCGACAGGTCGGTCGTCGAGAAGCGGTCGCCGTCGATCGAGACCTTGTGGGCAATGCCGAGACGCTGCAGATGCGGCGCGGCCTCTTCCGGCAACGCCCCATAGGCGAGATCGTCGAAAAGATAATAGTCGGAAAAGATGGTCGAGAAGAGCTGGCGATAATCGTCGCGGCCTTCCGGCGTCACGGCCTCGCCATCGAGCAGGATCTCGCCCGCCTGCGGCGTGTAGAGGCCGAGTAGCAGCTTAACGAGCGTCGTCTTGCCCGAACCATTCTCGCCAACAATGAAGAGCATTTCCCCGGAATGGATCGTCAGATCGATCGGCCCGAGAGCAAAGCTCGCCGCGGTATCTCCGGAAAAGGCATAGCTGACGCCGCGAAGCTCGATGGAGCGGATCGCAGGCGCGCCCGGAACGACTACACCCGGGTATGTCATATCGATATTGGGCTCATGCTGGGTAAACTCGGCGCTCAGCGCCGCGATCCTGCCAAAGGCGATCCGGGCCTGATCGAAAACCGGCAGGGCAGAGGCAATCTGCTCGACCGGACCTTTGACATAAAGCAGCACGATGACGGCACCGGTGATGACGGCGACATCGATGCCGAGCATGTTGCGGCCGGCGATGAGCAGGCCGATGACGACGAAGAAAACGCCCGACCCTGCGCCATCGGCAATCCAGTAGAGGCGCATGGCTCGGCTTTTCAGCGCAGCGATGTTGTCGGCCGCGCCTGACAGCAGCATGCCATGCACGCGGCTTCGCCTCGGCCGGCTGATCTTCAATTCCTTCGCACCGTCGATGACGGCACGATATTGCTTCTGCAGCTCATCCTGCGCGACGCGCACGCCTTCATAATCGCGGATCCAGACGCGGCGCGAGATGATGTTGATGAGAATGCCGACTGCCAGGGACACGATAGCCATAAGAAAGACTATCGCCGACAGCGACAGGAGATAGGCGAAGCTGCCGATGGTGACGGCAAGGGCAATCGCATATCCGGAAAAATTGAAGGTGAAGGCGGAAACTGTATCGACATCGTTCGTCAAAACCGACATCAGCCGATGGGCGCGCTGCCGCTCAAGACTTGCGATCGGCGCACGCAGGATGCGGGCGGATATATCCTTGCGCAAGGCCGCTATGATCTTCTGCCCGACGACGCTGTTGACCGCACCCGCAATGGCCGTGCCACCGACACTGACGACGCAAAGAGCGGCGAAACGGGCAAGCAATTGCCATGTCACCCCCTCCTCGCCGTGCAGACCATCATTGATGGCTGATAGCAGCCAGGCCGTCGCAAGGCCGCCGACGACGCCGATGATCGTCGCAACTACCATCAGCACCAAAAAGGGCCGAAGGAGGCGCACAAATTCGCGCAGCAGGACTTGCCTTTCAGACTCGCGTTTCCGGCCCATCCTGTGCCCTTTCGCTACGGGAATAAGAAATCGAGACACGATCGGGAGCGCGCCTGCTGCCATCTTCGATCGCCACAGCCTGGGCGCAAAGGCAGCGCATCTGGCTTATTAAAATAGGTACGATTTAGTCAAGTTATGGATGTCGCAATTCGCTTTGATAGGAGAGGTTTGTTTGCGTTCTTCCATTTTGCAGCCACCACCTGAGATTAGCGGTCGCAAAAAACATTCCCTCGCACCCGCAATCTTTGAGATGATCTTGTTTGCATCCGGAAATAATCGGCCATAGCGTCCCCTCAATCGAAAAGACGCATTCCGTCTTGCCCGGCTTAGCCGCAAGACCCTGAGGGAGGAAACACCCGTGACCGTTCTTACGACCCCGGCTGAAGCCGAAACATCGTTGCCGACCCTTGATCTCTCCCGCCTTCATGTTTCAGCCGAGGAGCGGCAAGCCTTCATCGCCGAGCTTCGCACTGTGCTCCATGACCATGGATTCTTCTATCTGACGGGGCACGGCGTCGATCCGAAGTTGATTGAGGATGTCGTGGCAACGGCGAAGCGCTTCTTTTCCCTTCCCCTCGAAGAGAAGCTAAAGATCGAGATGGTGAAATCGCCGCACTTCCGCGGCTACAACCGGGCCGGCCAGGAGCGCACCCGCGGCGAACAGGATTGGCGCGAACAGCTCGATATCAACACGGAAGACGCGCCGGCCGAGATCGGCCCGAATACACCGGCATGGCGGCGCCTGCAGGGCCCCAACCAATGGCCCGAGGCCCTGCCGGAGCTCAAACCGCTGCTGCTCGCCTATCAGGCTGAGGTCACGCGGATCGGCATCGATATTCTGAAGGCCATCGCCGCAGCCCTCGGCCAGCCGGAAAATGTCTTTGCCGACATATACCAGCCGCAGCCATCGCAGCTTCTGAAAATCATCCGCTATCCGGGCCGCGACGTCGCCGAAACGGACCAGGGCGTCGGCGCCCACAAGGATGGCGGCTTCGTGACCGTGCTGCTTCAGGATACGACTCCCGGCTTGCGCGTGCGCACCGAAGATGGCGTGTGGATCAACGCGCCGCCGCTTCCCGGCACTTTCGTCGTCAACACCGGCGAATTGCTAGAGCTTGCGACCAACGGCTTCGTGCGCGCCGGCGTGCACGATGTGGTCGCACCGCCTGCGGGCGTTGAGCGCTTTTCCGTCGCTTTTTTCCTAGGCTCCCGCCCGGACGCCACAATCCCCGTCATCGAGCTACCGGAAGATTTGAAACGCGCCGAGCGCGGCATTTCGGTCGATCCCCTCAACCCGATCTTCCGCGAAGTCGGCCAGAACCAGCTCAAAAGCCGGTTACGTTCGCATCCGGACGTCGCCCGCGCTCACTATGCCGAACTGCTGGCGTCCGAACCATCGGCTACGACTGCTCGGTAGTCAGCACTTCACCAAGCTGGCTCATATCCACCACCTTGTCGCTCTTCGCGATGACGGAGCGCCTGTGGGTGATGGCCAATACGGTGACATCGCGGGCAAGTGCGCGAATGTGCTCCATGATGTCACGCTCCGTTGCCTCGTCCAGTGCAGAACTTGCCTCGTCGAGAAAGAGGATGGCCGGATTGCCGTAGAGCGCGCGCGCAATGGCTATGCGCTGACGCTCGCCGCCGGAAAGCTTCAGGCCACGCTCGCCAACCGTCGTTTCGAAACCATCGGGCAGCGCATCGACGAAGGGCAGGATCGCCGCCTTTTCGGCTGCAAGCCGCAGGCGCGCTTCATCCTTCGGGCGGCCAAGCAGAATATTCTCGGCCAGGCTTTCATTCAGCAGAATGGCATCCTGCGGCACGACGGCAATCGCCGAATACCAGTCTGCCCGGTCGATCGAGGCGAGATCGACCCCGTCGATGAGGATACGCCCGAAATCCGGCTCGATCGATTTCAGCGCCAGCTTGAAGATGGTCGACTTGCCTGAGCCGGTCTCACCGACAAGAAACGTCATGCCACCGCGCTGCGCCTCAAAACTGATCTCCTTCACGCCACGGCCGTTGTCATAGGCATGGCTGACGCGATCAAAGGCAAGGCGACCGTTCTGGGTCGCAAAGGACGTCGTCTGCGGGACCTGACGCTCCTCGGGCGCCTGCCACATCTTTGCCAAAGGCGCGAGCGTCGAACGCGAACGCGCCACGTCGTCGATCGTATGCGCTATCATCTCGAACGGCATGTTGAGCTGCAACAGGAGCGTATTGAACAGAACGATATCCCCGACGGTCATTTGGCCTGCGCTGTAACGCGGCAGCAGCAGCAGAAAGGTTACGGCGAACTGCACCGAGAGCCCGATTCCAAGTATGGCAATGTAACCGACCCGTTGCAGCACATAGCCGCGCCAGGCATCCCGCACTTCCTGCGCCTTGGTCGCGAAACGCCGCTTCATCCAGTCATGACTGCCGAAATGGCGCAGCGTTTCCATCGCGTTCATGGCATTTCCCACGAAGCGCGCGTTTTCCTGACCGGCCTCGATCGCTTCATCCAGGTAGACCCGGGCGCGGCGAACGGAAATCACCGTCAACGCAATGGTCATCGCACCATAGACTATGACGATGGTCATCACCTGCAGATCGATCAATGCACCCAGCGTCACCAGCGTGAGCAAAATTTGCACGACACCGGGAATGAAGACGATAAGACCAAGCTGAACAAGCATCGTCAACGCGCGGCTTCCGCTCGAACTGGCGGTTTGAATTTCGGTCGGATTATGCTCGATGAAGAAGGATGTGGTCTTCTTTAGGATGCGTTCGAAGAAGCGTGTTCGCGCTATGAAACCAAGGTTTTCCGAACTCATGAGCGAAAGATACTGCACCATATTATGCAGCACCGAAGCCGCCCCCAGCAACACGGCATAAATCACCAACCCCAACACGATGCCCATGACGGCACCGTCCTGCGGCAAGCGATCGATAATTCGCGAAAAGATATAGGGCGCGGCGACGCTGCTGACGCTGGCTAGAAGCACCACCAGAATGCCGATCAGAAGCATCCAGCGATCGGACTTCCAATAGGCTTTTAGAATTTCGGAAATGGGCTCAAGAACGCTGGTTTTTTCAGCCATCGAAATACCCTGATCTGTGAAATGACAAGCTCGGCCTGGAGCGCCGATAATGTTTTCGGCAATCACGCAGAGACTATTCGGAGTTGCAGGGCACAACCTATATGCGGCAAAAATGTTTACCGCAATACTCATGAATAACTTATCGGCTGCCCCATTCGCCACAGCGCAAGCTCATCCGCTCTGTAATTCGCACGACGGATAAGGGCGATCATGGCGTCCATGCCGATACGGAAAATGACTTGGTGGTCAAAATGCCACCTGCTTAGTTCTAAGCGACCAGCTTCTTCTGAGGCGCTGGAACATCGAGGGCAAGTGAGAGTTCCATATCCTGTGACGGCGACACGTGAATTCGCGGCTGGCGACAGACCGCCCCGAGACCGGGAGATATGCCCACGATGGACGAAAGCAGCGACTATCCTAACAGTTCAGGAAACGGCAACACGCCCCGAGCACGGCCAATCAGTCCAGACGAGGCAAACACTCTTTCAGTGGACATGGAGATCTCGGAGATAGGCGGCTCTCGCCAGGTTCTGGATATGCAATTGCGAGAGTTTCAAGCCGAAATCGCGATTGTTCGGAGCCGCCTTCAAGCTATCAGGCTTCAAGCAAGGACTGTCGCTCGAAGCAATATCGAATGGATCGACGCCAGCGCGCACGCCCAACTCGGCGCATATCCTTGGCTGAAACTATCGGGGATCACATTGTCGGCGTTCATGACGGGACGACTTCTTCATCGCCTGCCCATAGGTCTGATGGCCTTGGCGGCCGGATCACTCCTGGCCCACAACCGACGGGGTAGGAGGACTTTGGTGTCGAAACGATGCTTCCTGCAAAGATCGCGGTCCCGAAGTTGATGGCAGCGGAAACATAAGCGTCACCGGCTGATTGTCCATTGAAGTCAGGAGGCGCTGACACCATTTAGATGTTACCGGCAGCATCTGAAACGGGCGCTGTCGAGTGCGGGTGCACAATGTGCCTCAGCCCCAAAGAAGGAGGACGGCATGTCTTCCGCTCATGGCATTAACTTCCGCCAAGATGTGTTGCTCTTCGCTCGTCAATTCCGGTTGATGGATTTGTTCATAGAATCCACCTGGAAACTCAGCGTAGCGTTCATCGCCTATGTGATCCTCAGAGGCATCCTCTGGTAGGAAAAGGCAATCGAAGCGCGGCTTTCGCGCGGCTCTATCTCTCATCACCTTGGAGGTCATCTATCATGGAACGCACCACAGAAACTGAAATCACCTTTGCCTATCCCTTTGTGCTAACATCGTTGATTATGCCGCTTGAGGCGGGGACTTATCGGCTGATTGTCGATGAGGAAGAAATAGAGGGCCTGTCGTTCTCGGCATTTAGAAGAACGTCTACGCAGCTTGAGATACCATCAATAGCAACAGCTATCGGCAAGAGACAGCGCCTGAGCGTATCATCGCAGGAAATTGAAACTGCCTTGGCTAAAGACGCCAAAGCCGGCAATTGACGCTGTTCGCACATCACTCGCAACGCCGCGGCTGAACCACAGCCCCAACCATGAAAAGTCCGCAACATGACAATTGCATTTCCGAATAGAGGCAGAAGCTACGATGCATCGGCCAAGCATATTCGATTTCTCGGTCATGACGGCATGTTTGAAATTCGTTTCTTCGTGGAAATCGATATTCTGACGAAGGGGCCTTTCTCCGCTGCAAGTTCGGAGCGCGATTATCTCACGGCATTTGACAGTTTAAGAACCAGAATTTTCGACGTCGCCGAACGGGTCTACGCCTCGAAGCGGAAGAGCTCGATTATTTTGAAATTGGCAGACTTCCGCTAGCCGATAGCCATTCGCCTCCGGTTTCGGGAAACCCTGATGCATGTGTGTTCGCCAGGGCTTCGACATCATCACGATCCTGAAGCAAGACTGGCAGCACGAGGAAACATCATATCCATTTTAGAGGAAAAGCAGGATGGAATCGCGCTTTGGCAAACGATTGATGGTTACCGCGATGATTGTCGGACTGATCCTATCCATCCTCTATGGATTAAGTAGCAATCACAGGCCGTCAGCAGCAGTAGTAGATCGTACTATGAGCGATGCCGCGAAATAACCGTCTCCCACCGGCGCCCGACCGATAAATGCCGGATGACGGCCCCTTATGGGCCACCACATAACGAAGGGAACTGATAGTGAAAAAGAAGACTGCGAACGCCGAAAGCTATAAGGCCGGAGCCAAGGCTTGTGGGAATGCGGGACAAGGTAGGGCAGAGAACCCATACCCATCCCCCAGTGCGGAAGCGCGTGCCTGGGACCACGGTTACCGCGATCGACAGAGCCTCAATGCGAATCGAGATGGAGATCCCTCTCCCACACGCGTAACGCTGCATCTGCCCCGCGTGCATTGATCTCACGCAAAGCCAATACCCCAACTGCAATTTTCGAGACCATGCGTGTATCCGAAGACCTTGGGCAGACAGCGCATCACCTTTTCAAATAAGACGGTCATCGTCAGCTACTTGCGGCTTATGGCCGCGCGCGACCTTTGCATCGGACTTCTTGCTTTTTTCTCTTGCGGGCTCCTGGATCGGTGTCGGGCTCTTGTGCTCGACATCTTTCGGCAAAGGCTGCGGGTCAGTTTTCTTCTCGAAGCGGATCACGGTTTTTCTCTTGAAGGGAAGGTTGAAAAGGCGCTCCGCGCATAGACGGGATCGCCTTGTGAAAAAGGCTCTCAGAAGGCGACAGCATTAGCGCCATCCTCCATCAGCAGACCGGGGGAACGGTAGCCGGGCGTTGTTTTCAGTAGCCCATGCCACTGCTTCCATTCGTCGTCGAAGATTCTCTTGCCGGGATATCCGCAATCATCGCCTCGGCGGTGATAAGAAGAGCGGCGATCGAGCCGGCATCCTGCAGGGCGGTCCGTACGACTTTGGCTGGATCGACGATGCCAGCCTTGACCATGTCGACATAGGTTTCCGTCTGGGCGTCGAAGCCGTGATTATAATCCGTACTGTCGGCAAGCCTGCCAATGACGATCGGGCCTTCGACACCTGCATTGTCGGCGATCTGCCGGATCGGAGCTTCAAGCGCCCGCAGCACGATCGATATGCCGGCCGTCACATCGGCATTTTCACCGTTCAGCCCCTTCAGCGCCGACCTTGCGCGCAGGAGCGCCACGCCGCCGCCGGGCACGATGCCCTCCGCAACCGCCGCACGGGTGGCGTTCAGGGCGTCATCGATGCGGTCTTTCTTTTCCTTGACTTCAATCTCGGTCACGCCGCCGACGCGGATAACCGCGACGCCGCCGGCGAGCTTCGCCAGGCGCTCCTGCAGCTTTTCCTTTTCATAATCGCTGGTCGTATCCTCGATCTGCGCCTTGATCTGCTGGACGCGTGCCTGGATCGTTACTTTCTCACCCAAACCATCGACAATAGTCGTCGTGTCCTTTTCGATCAGCACACGCTTGGCGCGCCCCAGCATATCGATGGTGATATTCTCAAGCTTGATGCCGAGATCCTCGGAGATCACCTGACCGGCGGTCAACACGGCAATATCTTCCAGCATGGCCTTGCGACGATCGCCAAAACCGGGGGCCTTGACTGCCGCAACCTTCAGGCCGCCACGCAGCTTGTTGACGACCAGGGTCGCCAGTGCTTCCCCCTCGACATCTTCCGAGATGATCAACAGGGGCTGGCCGCTCTGCACCACGGCTTCGAGGATCGGCAGCATCGCCTGCAAATTGCCGAGTTTCTTCTCGTGGAGGAGGATGTAGGGGTCCTCCAGTTCGACGCGCATCTTCTCGGCATTGGTGACGAAGTAGGGCGAAAGATAGCCGCGATCAAACTGCATACCCTCGACAACATCGAGTTCGGTGTCGGCGGCCCTCGCCTCCTCGACTGTAATGACGCCTTCATTGCCGACCTTATCCATCGCCTTGGCGATCATTTCGCCAACACTCGCGTCACCATTGGCTGCAATCGTGCCGACCTGGGCGATCTCGCCGGAGGATTGCACCTTCTTGGCGCGCAACTGGATTTCCTTGACGACAGCGGTAACGGCAAGGTCGATGCCACGCTTGAGATCCATGGGATTCATGCCGACGGCGACGAGTTTCACACCCTCACGGAGAATGGATGCGGCAAGTACCGTCGCGGTCGTCGTGCCGTCACCGGCAAGGTCGTTCGTCTTGGAGGCAACTTCGCGCACCATCTGCGCGCCCATGTTTTCGAACTTGTCGAGCAGTTCGATTTCCCTGGCAACGCTAACGCCGTCCTTGGTGATGCGTGGCGCGCCATAGGCGCTGGCGATCACGACGTTACGGCCCTTGGGACCCAGCGTCACCTTGACGGCATCGTTGAGCAGTTCGACACCGCGCAGCATGCGATCGCGTGCATCGGCGGAGAATCTAATTTCCTTGGCAGACATGATGTTCGTCCAGTTCGATCTTGGAATTGGGAAATTGGAAAGCGGCCTGTCAGGCGACCCTTTAGGCCGCAGCGTCGATCTTTTCGACGATGCCCATGATGTCGGCCTCCTTCATGATAAGGAGTTCCTCGCCGTCGATCTTGATCTCGGTACCGGACCATTTCCCGAACAGGATGGTGTCGCCTGTTTTAACGTCCAACGGGATCAGCACGCCATTTTCATCGCGCATACCCGGACCAACGGCAATCACTTCGCCTTGTTGCGGCTTCTCCTTGGCGGTATCGGGAATGATGATCCCGCCTTTGGATTTTATATCGCCTTCCGCGCGTCGGATAACGACGCGATCGTGAAGCGGGCGGAATTTCATGAGGATTCTTTCTGCAGCCGGTGCATAGGGCGGCTGAGGCTCACAAATAACATCTATGGTACTCGAATGATAGGAGTGCCAAGAAATATTAGAGGCAATTTGGAATTATTGTGAACTTTATTTTTGGATTATTTCTTGAATAATTCCATGAAATCGGGCTGATCGCAGGCTATAAATACAATCTACATCAGAAGAATTATTGAGATTTATTTCTTATTTCCTGAATGAGATTTCAGCATAACCAATTACGTGCCCGCAGGGAGTGTCGCCGCCGTGGCTCGGAGCGCAACAAGACCGGGCTTTACGAACAAAGGCAGTTGTCGCAGATGCCGCAGCCGTCGTCGTCGATCCATAGGCTCGGGCGCTGGCAGCACAGACAGATAGGAGCGTCCGCCTTGGCCTCGAAGGTTGCAGGCGGAATGATCTCGATTTCCTCATCGAACAGCGAATTAGCCACAAGTTCTGCCATGCCGGCGCTCCATCAAATCATGGCATGGAGATAGGAGCGCTGCCGAAGTTCGGCAATATCCTTTGAAAGAACTCCCTCCGACCAATCGAAAGGCAGCCGTGCCGCGCACCACCATGCGCTCGTCGACTAGAGCAAAAGCTGCGGTCGGTAACCCTCTAATCCTTGGAATCGGTGCTGACTTGAGCGTCTCTGGCAAGGCGGGCCTCCCGAAGCCGCGCAGTCTTTGCCCGTCGGGCCTGCTCGGCGACGTCGATTTCTTCGGCCGCCTGGTTTCGCGCGAAGAACTGCGATTGGAAATTACCGAACGCGGCCTCCGCCTGCTGCCTGGATTTGCTGTAGGTCTGGCTCATGAGTGTCTCCTCCGAAGGTCTTCAATGTTGCTTGAGCAACGAAAAAAGGCCGGGCAATGCCCGGCCTTCCAGATAAACATGCTTTTCCCAGTGCCAGTACATCCGTGGTCAAGGGGAATACAGGTTTCGATTATGCGGCCTGCAGGTTGCAGGCCGACAACTTGCCCGACTTGACGTCGCGCTCAAGTTCGTAGCCGATCTTCTGGCCTTCGACGATTTCGCGCATTCCGGCGCGCTCGACGGCAGAGATATGTACGAAGGCGTCAGCGCCGCCGTCATCAGGCTGAATGAAGCCGAAGCCCTTGGTGGAATTGAACCATTTTACTGTGCCCGTGGTCATGATGAACCCTTTCAAAGCATAGATTGAGATACCGACGAAACGATGTTTCGCGGATGGTGATAGCGATTATTTTTGAAAGGAAGTTCGTTTAGGGCGCGGTGCCAATCGCGCGGTAACCAAAGCTCGGCAAGCAAAAGATCGATAAACCGTTAATAGCGATATTCGCGAGATAGTCAACCATTGGTTTTCCGTTGTGGCGATGAGGCCCGCCAGGAGTATCCCGCCGAGCCCGTCATTAACATCCGGCGTAGGGTCGACAGAGATGCCATGCTACTGAGCATGGCCTGCAAGGGACAGCAAAGTCACAAGAAGCGTAAAAAGGCCTTTTCCAATTCTCATGAATTCCCCTGATTTACAGGCTTTCCTCGCCTGGCATCCACGCGGAACCAACGGCTTCCTCGGCCAGCTGATATAGAATTCGGAGCGCCATACGATCCGATGCATCTGCTTCGGGACGATAGATATCGGCGATGTCACCGTCGGATGCGGTCAGGATAAAAACATTTCCATTCGCCCCCTTTTCATCAGGAAAGGCCGAGCCGACCCGGCGGTCAATATTCAAACGTCCGCCTCCACACAACCTCCACATACAGCAAACAGAAGCGCAACAATCTGCGGGTCATATCGTATTCGGCAACAAGCATGGGCTGTATCCGGGCAGGTTCCGGCGGAGCCCATGCGTTCCCTCCTTTTCGATCTCGCCATGATGGCGGGTAACCAGGACATGCATCGATGCGGACCACCCTTAGACAGACACGCCGGAGGTCCCATCTCCTTGCCTGGCTTCTGCTCGCCTCAATGGCCGGAATTGCGCACGCACAGGAAAGCGCGGAAGTACCGGCGCCCACAGTTGGTCTCATCGAGCTTGCCGCCCATCCCATTCCCGCCGCAACCGAGCTTCCAGGCCACACCGGTCCCAGCCTCCTCCTAGCGAATCTTGCGAGCACTAAAAGTCCTTCGCAACACGCGAAGGCGGCGCAGGTGAACGCCCATCAACGTTTGGCCCGGCAGATGCGCTCCAGAAGCAACGCACCGCAACAGGCAACGACCTGGCACAAGCCAACGCGGCTATGGCATTGGCGCAGGCGACGCTGGAAGAAACAATCCCAGCCTCCAGCACGCCGAGGTACACGCTCCGACCAGAAGCTTCATCGAAGCGAAGTCACTTTGGGTTTAGATCGTCGGGCCGACACGGGCTTGTTTCGGGTCGACCAACACGGCCTTGATCGCCTTCATAGCCATAGCACCGCATCCGATAGCCCGGTGGGTGGCTCTCGCTACTCCTATCGCGATGTACCGGCCGGAATCAAAAGCCTCATTGCCGAAGCAGACGGCGAAGGTTTCTCCGCTGCCATGCAAGGAAGCGCCCGCCCCCAGCACGATTGTCTGTCGCTGCCTCGCCAAACCATGCGCCCCGCGGACTTATCCGGACGAGCCGCACAACTGTGTAACCCTTGACCATGAACGACACCCTGAGCGAATGCTCACCGATCTCCGACAATCGCCGCATTTGTATCGGCACGATCACGCGCGGGAGGCCAGTGATGCTACGCGCGCTCCTGGCATCCTATGCCGAAATGCATAGCCCCCCGAATGCTCATTTGCATTTCATCATTGTCGAGAACAATGACAGCCCCACCTTGCAAGATATCATCGATGAATTTGGCAAGCGGCTGCCGCAATGCACGATCCAGTATGAAATCGAGCCACGTCTCGGCATCGCATTCGCACGCAATCACGTTCTGGAAGCCGCGCTCAGCGCCAACGGCCATCTGCTCACCTTTGCCGACGATGACGAGGTCGTCTCTCAAGACTGGCTTATCGAACTGCTTGCCGAAAGAGATGCCTTTCATCTCGATATTCTCGGATCTCCCGTCCGCTTTGCCCCCCCTTCACCTGATATATCGATGTGGAGGAAAATGGTCTGGTCGGGAATGAACAAGGTGAATAGAAGCGGCGAGGCAAAAGCGCTGCGCAATCACAGCATCGGCAAATCTCAATGCATCAGAATTGCGACCGGGAGCTGGATGGCAAATCTGGCGTTTTTCCGCAGCACGGGTTTGCGCTTCGACAATAGTCTCGGCCTATCTGGTGGCGAAGACTGGCAGCTCTGGTTGCAGGCGAAGAGACTAGGAGCAAAGACTGGATGGGCGCCGCGCGCCATTGTCTTTGAGACCGTTCCGATCGAGCGGCTCACCCTGCGTTACCAATATCTGCGCAGCCGGGATCACAGCACCAACATGATCAGCAAGAAATTGAAGGCCAAGCCGGCCATCGCGGCCGTCCACCTGGCCGGCTCGATCACCGGCAGGATATTGAGGCTATCATTCTATGTTTTGGCCGCGCCATTCACTCGCGGGAACACGCTTGTGCGAGCCGCATCATGCCTGGGCAGCATGGCGGGACTTGTTCAGGCATGCCTTGGGCGGACTTCCGCGCACTATGACAGGATCCATGGATCGTAGAATTGCGCGGGAAGTGTAGCCGCTGTCTTGCGACCCCCAAAGACGTGAGATGCAGGCGGATAATAAACCGGCTGCATCATTTTTTTTCCGAGTGTTCTATCGAGATCCGAGAGGGATCAATCGGTCAGCGCTATTTTATCGCGTCGATTTTCGAGACCACGGACTTTGTACCGGACTGGTCGTATTTGATGGTAACCTTCTCGCCAATTTTCAGGCTATCAACCTTCTGCGCGACAGTAAGCCAATAAACTTTCCCATCGCTAAGAGTGATCGTTCGCTGCTTGGCATCGACGAATTTGATCTCGCCGGAAATGGTCGCAGCCGAGACCGCACTGGCCGCAAGAACAGTTGTCGTTGCTGCAATGATGAGTAGCTTTCGCATTCTTATTGTCTCCTTGTTAACGAGCTTGCTAACAACCGACATGTAGCGTCACTGTAATGAGATAGCATGGACACTCTGTGTAGTGAACGTGGATGCGTACACCCATGATCGCCACCAACAGTGATAGTCATTACAGAACTAATCGCTGAGATACCGGCCGGCTATCTAAGTGACTGTTGCGCACTGCCACCATTCAGCGATTGAGAGAGAACCGCGACCCCAAGTCTTCCCGCAGCTGGATCAGCCACGACAACGAGGTAGAGGTGGAAAATGCAAGTGGTCGGGACAATTCTCGATCCGCCATGCGCGCGCGAACATCGATCGGCAAACAACAGACCTATCTGGATGTAGACGAGACCCTGCTCGTGCCGTTAAATTATCACCTACTCGAGAATATAAGCGACTTTGCTTGCGGCGGAGAGCAGAAAGACAAATGGATTGCTCAGCCAACAGCCCTGATCGGAAACCGGAATGCTGAAAAACGTGGGATCAGAGACCGCAAGGCGGATGGGTGGCGGGAAAACCGCATCGTTCACGGGCGATCTGGCGACCTTCGAGCACATCGTCACTGACGTCAACGAGACATTCCTCTGGCGAATGGACGACTATCCATGGGCAAGAAACGTCTGGAACTTCCACCCCGAGATCGAGATACATCTCCTGAGGAAGACACGCGGGTTGGCATTCGTCGGCGATCATATAGGCGAATTCGATCCGGGCTATCTGACGATCGTCGGCCCCAATCTTCCGCACGACTGGGTGACCACGACCGAACCCGGAGAGATTATTCAAGGCAGGGATATCGTTATCCAGTTCGACCCCGCTCGGCTCCGGGCCATCACCCAGGCAATGCCGGAGTTCAATCAGCTCGAAGACTTCTTTCGCCGCACCGAACGCGGCCTTGTTTTCACAGGCAACACGCGAAAGGAGGGCGGCGAACTGATCGAGCGGATGGGACATCTTAAAGGCCTTGCCCGCCTGTCTCTTTTCGTCAGCCTGCTCGAATTGCTGTCATCCTCAGACGAGTACGAGATCCTGTCGTCATTGGAGTTTGCTCCCAAGCTCGACGCCGAGAGGCTGGACGTCCTTCAGCGATCTCTCATCTATATTTTCGAGCACCTGGCCTCCGACATTCACATCGGCGAATTGGCCGAACTGGCAGGAATGAGCGAAAGTGCATTTTCCCGGTTCTTCAAAAAGAATACCGGCAACAACTTTACCGATCACGTCAACAAGCTCAGGGTTTGGCAGGCCTGCAAATTGCTGTCTGAAACCGATATGCCGATCACGGATATCTGCTTCGAAGTCGGCTATCTCAACATCTCCAATTTCAACAGAACATTCCTTCGCCAGCACAAGGTCACGCCATCGGCTTATCGAAAACTGACCAGCCAAAGACGGCCGATTCGTACGATGAATGGCCAAGCCACCTGACGCATTAAAGTACAGAATCCTTGCATGACGCACGCTAGCAGCGCGTGTCATGCTCCGTACTATTTATGCCGGCGATCAACATCGCTTCGGAGGCGCAGATCGGATCGGGACATCCGCTATCTGCACAGTGGACCTTTAGGGGAGGAATTTCGATGAGAACCATGAAATCGCTCGTTTCGAGCATCGCGATCGCATGCGCATTTTTCGGCGCTGCACCATCATTCGCAAACGCTGCCCAGTGCTCGGGCACGATTCGCGTCCTGGCTCAGCCGCGCGACGGCCTGACCTTGCTGGAGCAATACAAGGATGAATTCAGCAAGCTGAGCGGTGGCGCCAGCTTCCAGATCGACTATCTTAACGAGAACGATCGCCGCGCCAAAACCAAGGCCGACGCTTCGACGATCGGCAAGTACAATGTGTACTATGTTGACGAAGCCAATGTTGCACTCTTTGCATCGTCCGGCTGGGTCGTGCCGCTGCTGGATTATTATCCCAAGGACTATGACTACGCCGATTTCGATCCCGGCCGACAGAAGATTGCGACCTATGACGGCAAGGTCTGGTTCGCGCCGGTAACAGGCGGCGGCGACCTGATGATCTACCGCAAGGATTTGCTCGATGCGGCAGGCATTCAGCCGCCGAAGACGCTCGACGAATATATTGCCGCGGTCAAGAAGCTCAATCAGCCGGACAAGGGTATCTATGGAACGGCATTGCGCGGTCAGCGCGGCTCGGGTGCAAACGTCTGGCGCTGGATGCCGTTCTTCAAGGGCTTCGGCGGCCAGTGGTTTGACGGCAAGACGCCGGCTTTCGATAGCGATGCTGCTGTGAAGGCGACGCAGACCTATCTGGAGCTCTTCAAATATTCGGCGCCGGGAAGCCAGACGGGCAGCTGGGATGAGGCCGTCGGCGCTTTTACGTCCGGACAGGTTGCGATCCTGATCGAGTCGACGCCGCTGGTCGGCATGGCGCTCGACAAGAAATCCTCGCAGGTCGCCGACAAGATCGGCTACCTGCCGCCACCCGCACCGTTGACCGGCGGTGGCTATGGCCATGGCCTTGCCATCGGCACGAAGGCCAACAAGGACGAAGCTTCGAAGCAGTGCGCGGGCCTCTTCATTGCCTGGGCGACATCCAAGGAGAATGAGGAGCGTCGTCTTGATGCGGGTCAGTTCAGTGAACTCAATCGCACGAGCATCATGACGAGCAAGAAATTCGCCGACACTTACGGGCCGGCGCTTGGACAAGCCCTTGCAGACACCGGTAAGGTGACCGCCGTCAACTTCTGGCAGAGCCCACAATGGCCGGATCTCGGCGACCGCTGGGGCATCATCCTGGAAGAGCTTATCACGGGCACGCGCACCGATATCAAGGGCGGTCTCGACGAACTCAACGACTTCGCCAAGGACCTGGTGGCCCGCAACCAATAGCACTGCGATCTCCCTCTCCCGTCCCGATGGGTGTTTCACCCATCGGGCTTTCCGTCCATCGGTGCGAAGGCCGCCGGAAGGTAAGTCATGAAAAACAAACGTGTATTGCTACCGGCGGTCTTTTTGACGCCCGCCATGATCATCCTGGCCATATTGGCGTTCGTGCCGACGGTCTATGCCATTGTCATTTCCCTCGAGGATCGCGAGCTTAGCAGGCCGGATGGCCGGTTCATCGGCCTTGCGAACTACCTTTCGCTCTTTTCCGATCGGCGTTTTCTCAATGCCATTCAGGTATCGCTCAAATGGGAAGCATTGACGGTGGTCCTGACCCTCGTTCTCGCCATCGGCCTCGGCATCCTTCTGTTTGAATGCACGGCGGCGAAAACGCGTAATCTGCTGTCGCTGCTGTTCCTGATCCCGGTCATCCTGCCCCGCGTTTCCGCGGCCTTTGTCTGGAAATTCGCCTTTCATCCGCTCTATGGGATCATCACCTACCCGTATAAGGCAATCACTGGCCAGCCCTTGGACCTGCTTTCGAATGCCACCACGGCGCTTGGCACGGTCGCATTGGTCGATGTCTGGCAATGGGGTCTCTTCTTTTCCGTCATTGTCCTCAAGCTGCTCGAAACCCTCCCGCCGCAGCCGTTTGAAGCCGCGCGGCTCGATCACGCGCGCAGCTGGGAAGTCTATGCCTATGTCGCCTTGCCCATGCTCAAGGCACCGCTCATCTCGCTTGCATTCATTAAAATGATCGAGTCGCTGCGTGCCTTCGACCTGATCTATGTGATGACGCGCGGCGGTCCTGGGATCTCGACGGAGACCCTGGATATGTATGCCTTTTCCCAAGGCTTCATCGAATCCGGCCGCATTTCCTATGCGTCGAGCATGGCGGTCCTGATGATGATCGCAACATCCGTGGCATTCACCTTCATCTGGAAGAGGGCGAAGATATGAGCAATCGTCGCACGGGCCGTCTTGTCGGCAAGCTCATCCTGGCATTGGCAGCACTGTCGGCCGTTTTCCCGCTGTTCTGGACAACGCTCAATGCCTTCAAGAACCGCGTCGACATCGTCACTCCGACGCCGCTCTTCTTCTTCACGCCGACGCTCGACAATTTCGCCTATGTGCTGGGGCGCGACAGCGTCTTTGCCGGCCTGACGAACTCGGTGCTGATCTCGGGCATTTCCGTGCTCATCGGCACGGTCCTCGGGCTGCCAGCGGCTTATGCAATCGCGCGTTATCCGAACCGCTGGTCGAAGGATATCCAGTTCTTCGTCCTGTCGCTCCGCTTCCTGCCGCCGGTTGCCGTCGCCATTCCGCTGATGGTGATCTGGCTGGATTTCGGCTTCTACGATACCAGGCTGTCTATGATCGTCACCTACACGCTGCTGACGCTCGCGACCATCATCTGGCTTAGTGTTCCGGCCTTTGCACGCGTACCGAAAGAGGTCGAGGAGGCCGGGCGCGTCGATGGCTACGGTCCCTTCGCCATCTTTTTCCGCATCGCGCTGCCGATTGCCTCGCGATCCCTGATCGGCGCGATCGCCTTCGCTTTCGTCCTCGTGTGGAACGAGTTCCTGATTGCGCTCATGCTGACGACCTCCGATGCCAAGACCCTGCCGATCGTCGCATCCGAGCTTACCCAGCTCGGCCGCGATGTCCCCTGGGGCATTCTCAATGCGTCGGTCGTTCTTCTGTCCATTCCCCCGCTGCTCTTCATCGGAGTGCTGAGCGGGCTGCTCAACAGCGCCTTCAAGCGCAAGTCATCTTAAAGAGGATTATCGATATGGAAGCTCTCGTTCTCGAGCAAAAGGGCCAGCTATCCCTGAGGGAGATCGACCTGCCGCTCGAACTCGGCCCAGGCGACGTCAAGATCAAGATCCACACCGTCGGCATTTGCGGCAGCGATGTCCACTATTACACCCATGGCGCCATCGGCTCCTTCGTGGTGCGCGAGCCGATGGTACTGGGTCATGAGGCCGCCGGCACGGTCGTTGAAGTCGGCAGGAATGTCACGAACCTGCAACCGGGCGATCGTGTCTGCATGGAGCCCGGCATACCCGATCTATCCTCCCGCGCCTCGAAGCTCGGCATCTACAATGTCGATCCGAGTGTCCGTTTTTGGGCGACGCCGCCAATCCATGGCGTCCTCACGCCCTTTGTCGTTCATCCCGCTGCCTTCACCTACAAGCTACCGGACAATGTAACCTTCGCCGAAGGCGCGATGGTCGAGCCGTTTGCGATCGGCATGCAGGCCGCCGCACGGGCACGGATCGTTCCCGGCGACGTCGCGGCCGTGATTGGCTGCGGTCCCATCGGCATCATGGTTGCTCTTGCGGCGCTCGCCGGCGGCTGCAGCCGCGTCTACATCTCCGACTTCAGCGCCGAAAAGCTTGCAATCGCCGGCCGGTACCCGGGGATCATTCCCGTCAATATCGGCAAGCAATCCCTGAACGATGTCATCCAATCCTCCACCGAGGGCTGGGGTGCGGATATCGTCTTTGAAGCGAGTGGCAGTCCGAAGGCCTATAATGGCCTCTTCGATCTCGTTCGTCCGGGCGGCGCGCTGGTTATGGTCGGCCTGCCGGTAGAGCCTGTGGTCTTCGACGTATCCGGAGCAATCGCCAGGGAAGTCCGGATCGAGACCGTTTTCCGCTATGCGAACATCTTCGATCGCGCCCTGCAACTCATTGCCTCGGGCAAGGTCGACCTGAACCCGCTCATCACCGAGACCTTCAAATTCAGCGACAGCATTGGGGCATTCGAGCGTGCGGCATCTGGAAGACCCACTGATGTCAAGCTGCAGATCGTGATGGAAAGCGAGGGGAACTGATATGTCGAATATCGTCTGTGCCAATATCGACAAGAGCTATGGCGCCATCAACGTCATCAAGAACTTCAATCTCGACGTCTCGGATCGCGAATTCATCGTCTTCCTAGGCCCGTCCGGATGCGGAAAATCCACCTTGCTGCGGATGATTGCCGGGCTTGAGGACATCTCCGGTGGCACGGTGTCCATCGGCGGCAAAGCGGTCAACGACCTCGAGCCGCGCGACAGGGGAGTGGCGATGGTCTTTCAGAACTATGCGCTTTACCCCCACATGACCATCTACGACAACATCGCCTTCGGCCTCAAGCGGATGAAGGTGCCGAAGGACCAGATCGACGAGCGCATCAAAGCCGTCTCGGCAACCCTCGGCCTGGAGCCCTATCTCACACGCAAGCCGGCGGAACTGTCCGGCGGACAGCAGCAGCGTGTGGCGATCGCGCGCGCCATGATAAAGACACCGAAGGTCTTCCTCTTCGACGAGCCGCTCTCCAATCTCGACGCCAAGCTCAGACATCACATGCGCGTGGAGATTGCGAGGCTTCATCAGAAGCTCCAGACAACAACTGTCTATGTCACGCATGATCAACTCGAAGCCATGACGCTGGCCGACAGGATCGTGCTGATGCGGGCCGGCGCAATCGAGCAGGTCGGCACGCCCGCCGAGATCTATGAAAAGCCCCGCACCCTCTTCGTTGCCGGGTTCATCGGCACGCCGAACATGAACTTCCTCAACGTCACCCTTCATCAGGTGGAGGACGGCTGGCTTCTCGTTGGAGACGGCATCAATTTCGGGATCGAAGGCCACGGCTTCCGTCTGCAACACGGCCAGAAGGCAACCCTCGGCATCCGGCCTGCCGATCTTCTCGTCTCGAACGGGGCCGATGTGAATGTTTTGTCCGGAACCGCAAACCTGATCGAATTTCACGGCAATGACGCGCTGATTACCTTCACCCACGGCGATATCGAGATAGGAGCCCTCGTCAAGGCTTCGAGCCGTGCAAAACCGGGAGATCAGGTCAGCTTCTCACTCCTGGAATCGCGACTGCATCTTTTCGATGCGCAGAGCGGTGTTAGTCTGAGAGAGGACAAGGCTGAAGGAGCAACCCAGTAAGCTCGCTCGGGTCGAGCGAGCCATGGATGCTTCTCAGCCAGCCGGCTGGCCCTTTTTCCTGACATCTTCGAAACGGAGCTCGAAACGGGCAAGATATTTGGTCAAGCGATCCGCATCATTGCTGCTCTTCTTCTCCAATCGCGAGACCGCGAACAAGGCTCTGCCGGCAGCGCTCGCTGTCGCATGTTCGCGGCAGGCATGAAGAACGGTGGCAAGCTGCGCTGCGTCAAAGTGATCGAGGCGTGCGGCAGCTTCCGCGCCCAACACGTCTTCAATGATTAGATCCGGCCCGCCGCCATCGCTCGAACTGCGCCAAAACGCGTTGAGCCGTCGGATTTCATCATCAACGACGTCGGTCGTGATGCGCCCGTGCGGCGCAAGCGTCGCCATACGCGTGACCGAGGCTGACAGGTCACGGAAGTTGGCGCTCCAGACGGCCTGCGGGCCGGTTGCGAAGGCAAGATAGCGTTCTCGCGCTTCCCTGTTGAAGGTGATGTTCTCGCCTTCGCGTTCCAGATAGCGCCTGAGTTCGAAGTCGAGATTGGGTTCTATGTCCTCCTTGCGCTCGCGCAAGGCCGGTAGCTGGAAAGTCCATAGATTGAGCCGGGCATAGAGATCTTCGCGAAATCTGCCCTTGCGGACATCGTCACCGAGATCGCGATTGGTGCCGGCAAGCAGCTGAAAATCTGCTGACGTTTCCCGGTCGGCACCAACGGGGAGGAACCTCTTTTCTTCGATGGCACGCAGGCACATGGCCTGCTCGTCAAGACCAAGCTCGCCAATTTCGTCAAGGAACAGCACACCCTTGTCGGCGGCCTTGAGCAAGCCGGCGCGTTCGCCGGCAGAGCCGGTAAACGCTCCCTTCACATGGCCGAACAGGGTGGACATGGCCTGGTCGCCGCGCAAGGTCGCACAGTTGACCTCGATGAACGGGCCACTGATCTTGCGCTGGCTTTTTTTCAGCTCATAGATCCTGCGTGCGAGCTGCGACTTGCCGGCGCCGGTCGGTCCCGTCAGCAGAACGGGCGCCGTCGAGCGGATCACCACCCTTTCGATTTCGTCGATCATTCTGTTGAAGGCGGCGTTCCGGGTCGAAATCCCCGATTTCAGGAAGGACGCGGCATCTTCGCGCTCCGAGGCGAAGCGCTTGGCGATCTCGTCATAACGTGACAGGTCGAGGTCGATGATCCGATGCGTGCCGGCGAAGTTCTGTTCCGGCTCGCGGTCGCGAGGCGGCGAAAGCTGCAGAATCCTGCCGGGGATGATGCGGGCTTCGGTCAGCAGAAACCAGCAGATCTGCGCCACATGGGTGCCGGTGGTGATGTTGACGAGATAGTCTTCCGTTTCCGGGTCGAAGCTGTAGTTGCGGGCAAAGTCCCGGAGGTTCGTATAGACCTCCGAAAAATCCCAGGGATCCCTAAAATTGATGACGTTGCTGCGCACCTCCGTCGCCGGCGCCACCGCACCGATATCGCCGACGATACGATTGCAAAGGGGTTGCGAGCGATCGTCGTGGATTAACTCAAGCCGATCGATGAACAGGCCCGGTTGCTGGCAAAGCGCAACAGTGGGTCGCCAGCGGCTCCAGCGGTTTTCCCATTTCCCCGCATCCAGGACGGTTCCCAATATGCTGATGGCGACGCGACGCTTCATGGCTTATCCAAAATTATAAAACTCTATAGGATAAGATAATATAATCGGGATTGGATTTTTAGCAAACCGTACTCACGTTCGAGAACGCATAAAAATTTCTCATGTTAAAACAATATGATAAAAGAAATTTTCGCAGATCTCTCGCTCCTCTCCTCAAACTGGCACGCGTCTTGAAATGTATCTGGCACGAAAGAAACAAGAGGTGCTGTCATGGTCAACAAGGCAATCTTCAAAACCTACCTCGGAAAACTACTTCCGGGAACGGACACAAAAAATCATGAAGCTGCGCCGGCCTATCGGCTGACGCCGCACGAAGCGCTGGCTCAATACGCTGTGACCGGCACGTTCAACGGCACCTTCTATGCGGATGGAGCCGAGCAACTCGACGCGGTAAAGACGCTCGCCCTTCAGGTCGAGCCGGAATTTCTCGCCAAGGTCGCTATCTATGCCGCTGAAAAGGGCCACATGAAGGACATGCCGGTGACGCTGCTCGCCATGCTTTCCAGCCTTCAGAGCGATGCCTTCGCCCGTGCATTTCCTCGGGTGGTGAAGAGCGGCAAGATGCTGCGCGGCTTCGTGCAGGTCATGCGCTCTGGGGCCACCGGTCGAAAGTCACTTGGTACGCGCCCGAAGAAGGTCGTGCAGGCGTGGCTCGAACGGGCGAGCACCGAGCAGATCCTGCGTGCGATGGTCGGAAACGACCCTTCGCTTGCCGACGTGATCCGCATGGTGCATCCGAAGCCGGCGACGGAAGAGCGCAAGGCGCTCTATGCCTGGGCGATCGGCAAGCCGCACGACTACGCGGCGCTGCCGGAACTCGTCAAGGCACTGGAAGCGTTTCGGCGCGACCAGACGTGCCCGGTGCCGGACGTGCCGTTCCAGATGCTGACCTCGCTGCCGCTGACGCGGGCGCATTGGGTCGAGATCGCCCGCAAGGGCGGCTGGCAGATGGTGCGGCAGAACCTCAACACCTTTGCACGCAACGGCGTGTTCGAGGTCAGGGGTTTCGCCGAGGCATTGGCGGCGCGGCTTGCCGATCTGGAGGAAATCCGCAAGGCGAAGGTCTTCCCCTATCAGTTGATGATGGCGTGGAAGATGGTCGACGGCCAGGTTCCGGATGTCGTGCGGGATGCGCTTCAGGATGCGATGGATATCGCCATTGCCAACGTGCCGTCGCTGACGGGCAATGTTGTGCTTTGCCCCGACGTATCGGGTTCCATGGGCTCGCCCGTGACCGGTCACCGGAAGGGCGCGACGTCCTCGGTCCGTTGCATCGATGTTGCCGGTCTCATGACCGCGGCATTCCTGCAGCGCAACCCGAAGGCACGGGTCCTGCCGTTCGAGAATGACGTCGTGCACGTCAGTCTCAACAAGCGGGATTCGGTGATGACCAATGCCGACAAGCTGGCGAAAATCGGCGGCGGCGGAACGAATTGCTCCGCACCATTGAAGAGGCTCGCAAACGAGAAGGCGAAGGTTGATCTCGTGGTGTTCATCTCGGATAACGAATCCTGGGTGGACGCACGCAAGAGTGGCCAGCCGACCGCTGTGATGACGGAATGGGCGAGGATCAAGGGGAATAATCCGGCTGCAAAGCTGGTTTGCCTCGATGTCCAGCCCCACGCCACCACACAGGCGACGACGCGGGAAGACGTGCTCAACATCGGCGGGTTCTCGGACGCCGTCTATGGAGTGATCGCGGCTTTCGCAGCCGACACCAACGGCTCGGATGGCTGGGTGAAAGCCATCGAGGCGATCGAGCTCTGACGAGCTCACAAGAAGCACTACCCCCGCGCCGCCGTGAACGGTGCGGGGGGCCGTGACGAATGCCGGATGAAACTACAGGCTATTACCCTCCAGGTCGCGGGTTCGAATCCCGTCGGGTCCTCCAGTTCATGGACCCGTAGCTCAGCGGATAGAGCAGGACGTTTCACCACACCTCGTCGTCACGGACGAATGGAATGACATGGCGAATGCATGGGGAACTACATCTGTGTCGCGAGTTCGAGTCTCGCCAGGGCCTGGTCCTGTAGCTCAGTTGGTAGAGCAAGCTGTTTCCCGGACAATTGTCGCTATGGCTGAAATGAATGGCGAATGCAAAAGGAACTACATGGCCGCGGCAGGTTCGAACCCTGCAAGGGACTGAATGTCTCCTTGGTAGCGGAAGTTTCTTTGGTCACTTGTCGCCATGGCTGAAAAGCGGCGAATGCCGGACGGAACTACAGCCTCCAAAGTTGGATGGTCTGGCAGGTTCGACTCCTCCTGGGCATACGCTCTCTGGCACGAGCGGGGCCATCCGGTTTCGTCCATCCTCGTCGCCGCTGCAAGTTCCTACCCGGTAGGAACGAACTATCCCGGCAAATGCCGGCAGGACTACAGGTAGAGCGGCTTGCCGGATTTTCGGCAGGCAGGTCGGATGTTCAAGTCATCCCGTGTTCCCCAGGGAATGCGTAGCTCAGATAATACTGTCCTGCCAAATTTGTTGTCGGGGCTGAAATAAAGGAAATGCCCGGCGAATGCCGGCAGGACTACAGGGATAGAGCGGCCCGCCGGATTTCGGTGGGCAGGTCGGATGTTCAAATCATCCCGCGTTCCCCAGGGAGCGCGTAGCTCAGTAAACTGTCCTGCCAAATGTCGTCGCCGGGATGATGAAGACGAGCCTGGGCGAATGCCGCCGGTGACTACAGGGGCCGCATAGCGCCATTCGTGGAATGCGTGCGGTGAGATAGATCTCCGGCAACGCTTGTCGCCCAGGCGGTGTGAAGAAAAGCAACTGAACAAGAAGGACTGCGGACGCAGAAAAGACAATGACAACGGTAATGAGCGGACAGGATTTGATCGATGCCGGCATGAGCCAGGGGAAGTGGTTTCGCCCGGCCCTTGACGCGGCCAACGCGGTCTTGAGCAAGGGGGGCTCCGTGACGGATGCGCTGGAAGCGGCAAAGGCATTTGAGCCGGGGCCAACTCTGGCCTTGAAGGCGGACAACGACATCGAGATCTATTCCAACATCCGTGCTGAAAACGCCTTCGAGCAGGACAATGTCGAAAAGGTGAATGCGACGATGCGCGCGCTCGTGCGCACGCCGGTCGTTCGGGCCGCGGCGATCATGCCGGATGCTTGCCCGGCTGGCCCGGTCGGAACGATCCCGGTCGGCGGCGTGGTCGCATCCGAAGCAATCCATCCGGGTATGCATTCGGCCGACATCTGCTGCTCCATGGCGATCTCGATTTTTCCGGGCGTGGATCCGAAGTCGCTGCTGGATGCCGTGCATGCGGTGACGCATTTCGGCCCTGGCGGCCGTCCGCGCGGCGCGCAGCTGAAGCCTTCAGACGCTACGCTTTCAGCCTTCCAGCAGAACCCATACCTGCGCGACGGTGCGCTGAGCGTCGGGATCGAGCATTTCGCAACCCAGGGCGACGGCAATCATTTCGCCTATGTCGGAACGATGAAGTCGACCGGTGAAACCGCGCTTGTGACCCATCACGGATCGCGAGCACCGGGTGCCCGGCTCTACGACAAGGGTATGAAGGTCGCCAACCGGTTTCGCGAGCGCATCTCGCCCGAGACGCACAGGGAGAATGCTTGGATTCCGGCGGATACGGAGGAAGGTGACTTCTACTGGTCGGCGCTGCAGACGATCCGCCAGTGGACGAAGGAAAACCACTATGCGCTGCACGACATGGCGGCGGAAAGGCTGTCGGCCAAGGTCGCAGACCGCTTCTGGAACGAACATAACTTCGTCTTCCGCAAGTCGGACGGGCTGTTCTACCACGGAAAGGGTGCGACGCCTGCCTTCGACAACTGGGCGGACGACGCGACCGATCTGACCATCATTCCGCTCAACATGGCGGAGCCGATCCTGATCGTACGCGGGTCGAACGCTGCCCATGGTCTCGGCTTCTCGCCGCATGGCGCCGGCCGCAACTTTTCGCGCAGCGCGCATATGAGGCAGTTGTCTGCTGAGTATGGCGCGGATTCGCGAGGCCTGAGCCCAAACAACATCGCGGCTATTCTGGAGAAGGAAACAAGCGGCCTGGACGCGCGCTTCTTCTCCGGTTTCGCGGATGTGTCGGAACTGCCGAGCGCCTACAAGAACGCTGCAAACGTGCGGGCACAGATCGAGCATTATGGCTTGGCCGAAGTGATCGATGAGGTGATCCCCTACGGAAGCATCATGGCCGGCGACTGGCAGAAGACTGCACCATGGCGCAAAAAGCGTCAGTAAACATGGGGGAAGGCGGCAAGCCCGCCTTCCTGCCATTGACCGTCTCGATCTGACACTTCCCGTCATTTTGGCGTTCGCCCGATCAAGCAACGAAAAGCCAAATACTCAGAAGGCCGGAAAATCTCAGCTTCAAAGCGATATTGCCACAATTACGCCTGCCGTTTCCGGAATTGTCGGCGGCACATACCCTGCCAAGGCGGGGCGCAGACCCGTGCGTTCTTCGGGAAGTTGGTTGTGACATGAAGACTGTTAAATTGGTTCTTTTGCCCGTTCTGGCCGTACTGATGACAAGCGTCTCGGTACATGCCCAAGAATGGAGATATTTGCCTGACTATGGCGACGAGCCGGATTATGGCTATGCACCTCCCCGCTATCTGCGTCAGGCGCCGCCGCCGCGCTATCGCGATGATCCGCGTTTGAACGATGACTATTATTACCGGGGTGATGGCTACGGCTACTATGACGACGAAGACGGCGATTTCCCGCCGCCGCCCCGTCCACAGCGGCGTGGCTCGATCGGTTCGGGCGCGGCCTCTCCCCAGCTCAATTCCGGTCTCAAGGATGACAGGCGTGCAAGCCTGGCGCAGTCGCCCATTCCGCGCAAGGTTGTCCCCTTCTCCGGCTACGACCCCGGCACGATCGTGATCTCCACCAAGGAAAAGCGTCTCTACCTTGTGCTCGGCGATGGAACCGCCGTCAAATACGGCATCGGTGTCGGCAAGCAGGGTTTCGCATGGAAGGGCACGGAGACGATCAGCCGCAAGGCAGAGTGGCCGAGCTGGACGCCGCCCAAGGAAATGATCGCGCGCCGGCCGGAGCTACCTGACCATATGGAGGGCGGCCTCAACAACCCCCTTGGAGCAAGAGCGCTTTATCTCGGCTCGACCCTCTACCGCATCCACGGTACCAACGAACCCAACTCGATCGGCAAGGCCGTATCCTCTGGCTGCATCCGCATGGCAAATCCTGATGTGATGGACCTCTATGGCCGGGTCGGCGTGGGTACCAAGGTCGTGGTACTTTGATAGCGCCCCGGCGCTGCCGGGGACTGCCAATCCGGAAAGGTCACGCCGATTTCGCGCAAGATGTCGAAACCAGCCCGTGATGCTCACTTGGCCGATACGGTTGATTTTGACCAGGCGGGATCACTGGAAGGATCCGTCGACCAGAACTGAATATCCGCGAAGTCGATGGATTGCGTCACATCAGGCAGCGTGTCCCGATAGATCCCGAAGCGTGGTTGAGTGTCGATGAAGGGGTGGCCGTCCTGATCCCGCATGCCATGATCGAGAAAGCCAAGGCGCCCTGTGTAAGAGATGTCGCAATCCCGGCCGTTGAGATGGACCTGTAAGGCGCTTTCTCCCTCCGTCAGGCTGGGTTTGAGCATTACGTTCACATCATTCCATTGACCCAGATTCAGATGCCACGGCCCGCAGACTATCCTGGATTGACCGGCATTGCAGTCAGCGCTTCCCCTCACCTTGGCGACAAAGTTCGCGCCCGTCTCCGTCGGTATGGCCTCTATCTTGAAGAGCGGGTTCGCCGCCTGGCACATTCCGAGAGGTTTTGTCTCCTCGGTCGGAATATTCTGCTTCACCTGATGAATGACGGTGCGGTTGCCGATCCCTCGCCAGGGAGCTTCCAGCCGAAAGGCAAAGTGATACCAGGTCGGCCTGTCGAATTTGACGACCTGCTTCCTGATCTGGATTTCTACCCGTTCGGTTGGCGCGTCGCCGACACTTTGGTCGGGGGCGTCCCCTGGATGCACGGTGAGACGCAATATCGGCCTGGCAGGAGAAGAAAGATCGCAAACGATACGCGATCTCCATAGAGCAGGGTCCAGCCTGCTGCTGATCTTCCAAAGCTTCGATGGATGCTCGCTGTCGGCGGCACACAGGTCGGCAAAGCTGCCCGAGAGCGTGGGCATGGCATCCTGTGCCAAGGCCTCCGATCCGTTCGAGGCGGCCAGGCACAATAGAACGAAGGCAAGCTGCAGCATCTTCAGAGGCATCATCATCAACCTTTTCCGGGAGAGAATGCGGGGTCTGCAAAGTGGTGGCTTCAGCCAGCTTTCTTGGACGACTCTATGGTCGTGAAGCCTCGAATCCAGCTCTACCGACCATGAAATACAAGTCAAGAGTAGCTAGGTTGAAGCCATGCGATCGGGAGATCGCAATTCCATTCCAGGGCGAATCCACCAGTTGGGCGACCATGATCAAGGTGGCGATGCCCAGCGAGCGCGTTTACCATCGGACTTGAGTTTGCTCTTGCGCTGCCCGCCGGATGGTCGCAAAACGTTTTGAAATGTCTGCTAGCACTACCGCCCCCAGGCGACCTTGGCCTTGTCGAATTCGAGACCCGAAAGCAATTCAATGACCATTCAACTTTCTCTTCCGCGCGACCGGATTTCCGTCCTTCTGCTCGAGGGCATCAGCCAGAGCGCCGTGGACTATTTTTCCTCGTCCGGTTACGTCAATCTCACTCATTTGCCAAAGGCGCTTGATGACAAGGATCTCAAAAGCCTCATCGCCGAGGCGCACATTATCGGAATTCGCTCTCGCACCCAGCTGACGGAGGAAATTTTCAACTCCGCCAGAAAGCTCATGGCGGTGGGCTGCTTTTCCGTCGGGACAAACCAGGTCGATCTGGATGCGGCCCGCCGGCGCGGCATCCCCGTATTCAATGCTCCCTATTCGAACACGCGCTCCGTCGCCGAACTGGTAATCGGTGAGATCATAGTGCTGACCAGGCGCATTTTCCCGCGTTCGGTTTCTGCTCATGAAGGCGGCTGGGACAAATCCGCCGAAGGCAGCCGCGAAGTGCGCGGAAAGACCCTCGGCATCGTGGGCTACGGCAATATCGGTTCGCAGCTCAGCGTTCTTGCGGAAAGCATGGGCATGAACGTGCGCTACTTCGATCCCTCGGACAAGCTTCGCCACGGCAACTCCGAATCGATGGCGACGCTCGGCGAACTTCTCGAAATTTCGGACTTCGTGACGATGCACGTTCCGGAGACCAGCTCGACGCAAAACATGATAACCGAGACCGAATTTCGCCGAATGAAAAAGGGCGCCATCTTCATCAACAATTCCCGTGGGACTGTGGTGGATCTGACGGCGCTGGCGAAGGTCTTGAAGGAAGGTCATCTCGCGGGCGCGGCCGTGGACGTGTTCCCGAAGGAGCCGGCGTCAAACAACGAGCGCTTCGAAACACCGCTGCAAGGTTTGAGCAATGTAATTCTGACGCCGCATATCGGCGGGTCGACCGAGGAAGCCCAGGAGCGCATCGGGAGGGAAGTCTCGCGGAAGCTCGTGGAGTATTCCGATATCGGCTCGACCCTCGGCGCCGTCAACTTCCCCCAGGTTCAGCTGCCGCCACGCTCAAACGGCACGCGTTTCATCCATGTTCATGAAAATCGCCCCGGCATGCTGAACAGTCTGAACACGATCTTTTCGTCCCGCTCGCTCAATATCGTCGGTGAATTCCTGCAGACCTACGGCGAAACGGGTTACGTGGTCATCGAGGCAGAGGGCGTCGGCCAGACGGCGGACGAGATACTGGACGCGCTTCGCAAAATTCCGGGCACGATACGAGCACGCCTGCTTTACTGATACCCGCGGATCTAACGCCGAGGATGATCGGGAACCTGCCATGCTGTCGGTAGATCGGCAAAATTACCCCATCGTTCCCATTTTAGATCGGATCGGCCGCTGGGGCGGGATGCCAAACCCCACTGCGGCGGATCGGGCCAGCCAAACCAGACGTTTTCGATCAGCAGTAAATCCTCACCGCCCGATGAGGCTATGAACTCGACCTCTGCTGAAACGAACCAATCCTTCTGGTGGCCGAAAATGCCATCGGAAGGAAAGCGTTTCCATGGGACTGGCTGCCATTTGATCGGCATCATCGCACGCTCGTGAAATGCCCGCCTTTGAGCGTCCGCGGCGCTGGCGGCCATTTCCCAGGGATCAGGCTCCCATCCAGGCGTGAACTCATCGTGTCGATAAAGGCTCATGCTCCCAATCACAATTTGAACGGTGTCACTTCGCTCTTTGCAAAGAAGCGGTTTGCAAAACCATATTTATCCCAAACACGCGCCAGGCGGAAATCATGTGTTTCCCTCAATGTGCAGAGGCGGATATTAGTGATAGCCGGGGATCAAGAGCCACACGCCGCCGAACGGCTTGAACAATTTCCTTTCTGCTGATGGACTCGTACAAACGAGAGCCGCAACCACGAGGACAGATATGATCTTTGCAGACTATGTCGAGGCTTTACGGCACGTCTATTCCAAGCATGACGCCCATCTCAATCTTGCCGAAGGCAATGCGGAGACGGCGCTGGCCGAAGCAGAAGCGCGGCTTGGCTTCTCACTGGATCCCGACTTGCGTGAGGCATGGCGCATAGCTGACGGCAGTGAACATGAAGTGCGTGTTTTTCTAAGGCCGGACTTTCTGACAGGATATGATTTTCTGTCTCTGGCTTCCGCCCAAAAGGCGCGAGCCAGTATGGAACGCGTATCCCCTCAGTATGTCGGATATTCCGAACCCTCGCCCCGCGACCCGCGCATCCGCGATGGCTGGTTTCAGCGCGGATGGCTTCCGTTTGCGGCCTTCGGCGGCAACTCCCTCATGTTGATCCAGGATTATACCCCCACCGAGAAAGGGAAGATCGGGCAGATCATCGCCTTCACGCATGACCCGGATGAGATCAGCTATGTAGCGTCGGACTTCCGCACCTTTCTCAAGCTTTCGCTGCAGGCCATCAAGGACGATCCCGAAGAGTTCCTCGAGCTATTTTAGAACCGCAGCGCAAGGCGGAGCTCTCGACAAGCGCACAGCTAATCCTTCTGCTTCGTGCTTAGTCTCTTTAGCTTCTCATTGAATGTTCTGTGCGGCACCTGCAAACGCTCGGCGGCGAGGCTAACCTTGCCGTCAGCAGCATTCAGAGCCTGCTCAATGACCTTGAGCTCGAACTGATCGACAAGTTCAGACAGAGATGCGCCATCCACCGACGCAACCGCACGCTCCCCGGCCTCTGGTTGCCAGTCGAGCCCAAGCGCACGGCGCTCTGCCAGAAGTTTGAGTTGGCGCACATTACCGGGCCAGGTATAGCCCAGGATGAACCGCATCTCTTCCGGCGCCAGCGGCCGGAAACCTCGGTCAAGCCGCTGCGTCATCGACTGCGTGAAATGCTCGAAGAGCAGCACCGCATCATGGCCACGATCTCGCAAAGGCGGAATGCCGATCTCCGCCGCTACCAACCGGTAATAAAGATCTTCGCGAAAATGCCCCTGCGAGACTCGATCACGTAAATCCTCCTTGGTGGCCGACAGCACGCGGACATCGATCGGTATTTCCTTGTTCGAGCCCAAACGCGTGATCTTGCGCTCCTGCAGGACGCGCAGCAGCTTTGCCTGGATGCCAAGCGGCATGCTTTCGATCTCATCAAGGAAGATCGTGCCGCCATTGGCGAATTCGAACTTGCCGATGCGCGTGCCTGATGCTCCCGTAAACGCTCCTGTCTCGTGGCCGAAAAGCTCGCTCTCGACGATATCAAGCGGCAGCGCGGCACAATTGATTGCGACATAGGGCTCCAAGCGGCGTGGACTGCAATCATGCAGCAGCCGTGCGACAACCTCCTTGCCCGCACCGGTTTCGCCCTTGATGAGCACGTCCACGGGATAGCCAGCAAGCTGCTCGATAGCCGCCTTCAGGCGCGTGGTCGCCTGATCGGTGCCGAGCAGCATGCGCTCCAGCTTTGCCCTTGTCGTATTGGCCTGCTCCAATGACAGGAGGCGCTTGCGAAGCCCCGCTTGCTCCAGCGCATTTTGAACCGTGCCGATCAATTGTTCCGGGACATAAGGCTTGGTGAGGAAATTGAATGCACCGGCCTGGATGGCCGCGACCGCCATGGGCACGTCGCCATGTCCGCTCAGCATGATTACGGGAAGATCCGGCCAATTCTTCTTGAGGATGGGGAGCAGATCGAGACCGGACATGCCCGGCATGCGCACATCGGAAATCACCAGATCGACCGACCTAGAGCGCAGGATTCGCAATGCCTCGCTACCGTCGGGCGCCTCGACCACGGAGAGTTCGTTCAGAAAAAGCCATTGGGCGAGCGAACGCCGCAATGCCGGATCATCTTCGATCAGCAATATGGCCGGCAGAGCCTCCGTCATTTTTCACCTCCGCGTATGGTCGAAGCCTTGGCACCGTTCTGCGTGATTTCCAGGATGAACCTCGCTCCCCCCAAAGGCGATCGATCGAATGAGAGAGTGCCTCCATGATCATTCGCAATACGGTGTGCCGTTGCCAGACCAAGGCCCAAACCTTCGCCGGGCAGCTTGGTCGTGTAGAAAGGTTCGAACAATTGCGCCCCCTTGTCTGCTCCGATCCCCGGGCCGTTGTCGTCAATGGTCAGTCTGCACCATCCGCCTTCTGCCTTAGCACAGAGATGGATGGACGGATCTTCGCCATTTCTTACGGCATCGATGGCGTTGGTGAGAAGATTCAAGATGACTTGCTCCAGCTGGGCCGCGTTGCCCTTGACCTTGAGGTTTCGTCCGATCTCCTGCGACACCTTGATGCCAAGATCGGAGAAGCGAAACTTCAGCAGCTTCAGCGTGCGTTCTATGACCGCGCCGAGATCGACATCGGTAAAATCGTCGTCGCCTCGGCGCGCGAGCCGCTTCAGCTGACTGGTGAGATCGGAAATGCGCCCGACGACTTCGTTCATGGTATCGATGTTCTCGTCGATCGGCGCATATTGCTTGCGCCTCAGCAGCAGCCGCGTCGACGCTATGTAGGTGGATAAAGCCGCAAGAGGCTGATTGATCTCATGGGCAAGCCCGGCAAAGGCCTGGCCGATCAGGGCAAGCTTTTCCGCCTGCGAGAGATTGCTGCGCGTGAGGTTTAACTGCCGCTCGGTTTCCTTGCGCTCGGCAATCTCACGCTCCAGCATATCGTGGCTGAGCTTCAATTCCTGGGTCCGCTCCGAGACACGATATTCGAGCTGTTCGTAGGCACTTCTTGCCGCCAGTCGGCCGCGTCGTCTCTGAACGGCAATGATAATACCGGCCAGAACCAGCAGACCGGCAAGCACCGCGGCGACGGCAACAATCTCGTCCTGACGCCTGATATCCGACAGATCGGCAAGATAGATCAGCGTCCAGCCCTTCTCGCCAAACGGCACCTTCACCTGCAAGCGCTGCTCCGGATTATCTCCCTCCCCGACGGTTGCCAGATCGAAGCCGCCGGATTGAACGACGCGAATCCTCGGCGCAAGCGCCGCATCGCCATAGCGACGCTCCTGCTTCAACTGCGCCAACGCGGCGGCGGCAATCGGAGCGGTGGCCGTGTAACGCCAGTCCGGATGCGACGAGAGGAAGATGATGCCCTCGCTGTCGGCCATGGCCACCTGTTCGCCGGCCTCGCGCCATTGCTTCTCGACGGGAAGAAGATCGATCTTGACGACGGAGACCCCGACAACCCGATCATCAACCCTGATCGGCACGGAGAGAAAATAGCCCGGCTGACCGGTCGTGGTGCCGATTGCGTAATAGCTGCCGTTGCCGTTTGCCATCGCATCGCGGAAGTAAGGCCGATAGCTGTAATCATGACCGACGAAGCTGTCCGGCGTATCGTAGTTGCTGGCGGCAATCGCCATTCCGTTGGTATCGGTCACATAGAGAGCCGCTACGCCGGATGCATTTGCAAGGCGCGAGAGGAAGCGATTGATTTCGGCGCGCTTGCCTTCCGCCGTGCCGGACCGGAAAAGGTCCTCGATTTCGCTGGAGCGCGCCACGACATCAGGCAGGTAACGGAACCGTTCGATACGGGTTGAAAGAGTGGCCGAGATGAGCTTCAGCCGCTCCTGCGACTGTGCCGCCGTTTCCCGCAACCCGTATCTGCGCGTCACATCCTGAATGAGTCCGACTGCGCCGACGAAAACAATCGCCAGCACAAGCGCGAATATCGGATATTTCCATCGCAAAGCCGTCCCCCAACCATCCCCCGATCGCACGATCATAACAGGAGAGGCCCGGTCGCGATATTCGAAGGCCTGCTCATCCACATGAGGCCGCGATCCGTCAATCCAGGGTAAGACCCTTGCGCTCATCCAGGGCGAAGCGGTCCTGCTCGGCGTGAACGATCTGGGCCAACTCCCGCTTTATCTCGTTGAAGGCAACCGAATTGGTATCTCTGGGATAGGGAAGTTCAATCCTGATATCCTTTTTGATCGTTCCAGGCCGGTAGGTGAGAATGACAACACGAGACCCGAGATAGATCGCCTCCTCGATGGAGTGGGTAACAAAGACGATGGTCTTGCCAACGGCCTGCCAGATGCGCAGCAGCTCGTCCTGCAAGGAGCGCCTTGTGAGCGCATCGAGTGCTCCGAAGGGCTCGTCCATCAGCATGATCGGCGGGTCGAGCGCCAAGACACGGGCGATGGCAACGCGCTGCCGCATCCCGCCCGAGAGATCCTTAGGAAAACGCTGCCGGAATTCCTTGAGGCCGAGCAGATCCAGAAGCTGGGCCACGGTTTCGGTGATCTGCTGCTTCGGCAAGCCGCGTATTTCCAGCCCGAAGGCAATGTTGCGCTCGACCGTCATCCACGGAAAGAGCGCATATTCCTGAAACACCATGCCGCGGTCGGGTCCGGGTGCCGCGACTGCCTTTCCGGAGACTTCAAGCGTGCCCGCCGTCGGCAACGAGAAGCCCGCGATCGCATTGAGCAGGGTGGATTTTCCGCAGCCTGAAGGGCCGAGCAAGCAGACGAATTCTCCGGCATTGATCTCAAGATCGATATCCTTCAACGCCGTGACGGCGGCCGGTTCCTTGCCGAAAATCTTGTTTACGCCGCGCGCGATAATCTGCGGCGCGGGTGAAAAATCCGCCTTAGGGGCGAGGTTCACAGAGGTGATAGACATATGGCTCCTCCCAAATATGTGCATTAATCGATCAATGCCATCGCGCCGGTCCGCATTTCTCCATCCATGAAACAGACGGACCGGCAGATTGAAGACTGGTGGCTGCGAACGTCGTCCGGCTAGGATTCGATGCCGCGATGCCAGCGCAGCAGGTGGCTGTTCAGCCGGTTGACGCAAAGATCGATGGCAAGGCCGAGCAGACCGATCGCGATCATTCCGGCAATCACCTTGTCCGACCACATATATTCGCGCGCCTCCAGGATCCTGTATCCAAGCCCGCTGTTGACGGCGATCATCTCGGCAACGATTACGACGATGAAGGCCGTGCCGATACCGATGCGCATGCCGGTGAGGATATAGGGCGTGGCGGCCGGCAGAATGACGCGCCGGAACAGCGTCAGCCGGCCCGCTCCAAGATTGGTGGCAGCACGAATATAGATGCTGTCGACATTGCGCACCCCGCTGATCGTATTGATCAGCACAGGGAAGAAAGCCCCGATGGCGATCAGGAAAATCGCCGGCGGATTTCCGAGCCCGAACCAGAGGATCGCCAGCGGAATATAGGCAATCGGCGGAATCGGCCGCAGGAACTGAATGATCGGGTTCAGGTATCGCTCGACGGTGCGATCCGTACCCATCAAAAGTCCAAGCGGCAAAGCGAGACCGGCCCCGACGGCAAAGCCCAGCACGACGCGCTGAAGGCTTGCGAGCAGATCACTCAACAGCTCGCTCGACATGAGCCATGCACCGAGACCACCTGCCTCGCCAAACGCCTGCTCGGGCAGGAGGTAGAGCCACAGCCGCTCGATGATCGCGACGGGTGAAGGCAGGATTTCCGGCCGAACCAGACCGAAGACCGACATCAATTGCCAGATGACCAGCAGGGCGACGGGAACCGCCAGGTTCTGAAAGATCCGTCTCATCATTTCAGGGCGCCTTCCAGCAGATCGGTCTTCACCCAGTCCGTAGCCTTGGGCGGGTTGACGAGCTTGCCGACGCCATACTTCACCATCAGATCCGTGGTGATCTGCACATGCTCAGGGGTGATATCGTAGCTGTAGGGCGAATTGCCGATCGCATCCTTGAAGTCCTGCGGTGTGATCTGCCCCTTGAACATATTGTTGATGACGTATTTCTCCGCCAGATCCGGCTGATCGATGAACGTCTTGGTCGCCTCGATGAAGAGCTTCATGGTGCGCTCGGCAACATCGCCCTTCTTGTAGAATTCTTCAGAGAAAACCAGCGATCGAACGGGCATTCCGATCGGCGTGTCGTAGGGCTTGAGGATCTCGACGCCGAAGGCCTTGTTGATTGCCTGGCTTGCCTGTGGTTCGGACTGGCTCATGGCGTCGATATCGCCGGCCATGAGCGCCTGGTTCAAATCGGCAAATGCCATGTAGACGATCTGGACGTCCTTGCCCGGCTTCTCCGACCATGTCAGGCCGGCCCTGTCGAGTTCCGCCAACAGCAGCACTTCCTGAGCACCGCCGCGGGCAACGCCAACCTTTTTGCCCTTGAAATCAGCAATCGAGGTTATGCCCGATTTGCTGCCAGCGACGATACGGGCGCCGCCCTTGGCAAAGCCGGCGACGGCATAGATCGGCACGCCCTTGGCGCGGCCGGCAATCGCCGCATCGACGGCGCTTGCAGCGACATCCACCTCGCCTGCGACGATGGCCGGCAAAATATCGATGCCCTTGGCAAAGAAGCGCTCATCGATCTCCAGCCCATATTTCGGTGCCAGTTCCTTCATGTAGGAGATCGCGCCGTAATGGGCGAATTTCAGGTTTCCGAGCCGAACCTTGTCGGCGGCATGCGCAGACGTGGCGACCATAAAGGCCGTGGCAGCCAGCAGCAGCTGGCGCAGCAGATTTTTCATGTTGTCCTCCCAAACATGATCCATCAAACGGATCGGGATTATGGGAGCAAGGCGCGTGCCAGATATCGAAAGCCGACCACATTGGGCCGAGCCTTCTGCACGTCATCGTCGCTTAACATTCTGAAACGAAAAGTATTTTTAGATAATGCGGTACGGCGGTACGCCGATCACGCATGACCGGCTTTATTCGACGCACGCGGTAGCGTCGGCAAAAAGCTGCCGGATTTTCTTTGGCGCGAGCAAGTTTTTGCTCGAACGTACCCGCGTCCATTTTTTCGCGATCCAGTCCAGGCGGTAATTGCCGCCTGCCCGATCTCATTCAGCAACCGGCCGAATTGTCTTTGCCATCTCGGAAGTTTGCGCCCAGCCTGTCCGCTCATATAGGGGGCGCCCGGCCTTTGTCGCATGCAGAACGACATAGGGGATGCCGCGCCGTCTGAACTCCCGGTCCGCCGCATCCATGAGCATGCGTGCTATGCCCTGCCCTCGTTGCTCCCGGTCGACAAACACATTCAACACATAGCCGCGACTATCATGGTTGGGATGCGAGGGGTGTGGTGGCCATTCGATAAGCATCAGGCCGATACCGCCGACCGAACGGCCATCTTGATCGGCAATGAAGCCGAAATACCGTCCATCCCGCAGACGTGGTTCGAGCCAATCCCGAAAACTAGGACCCATCGCGGCGATATCCTGCGCATCTCTGCCGGCCTCCGCAAACATCGCTTCGCGGTGACGACATATCAGATCGAGGTCTGTCGATAAGACTGGGCGCAGTTCCGTCATTTGCCCTCCTTAACATATAAAGCGTCGTAAGGGGTCGGCGCTGCCTCATACAGAGCTTCTTCGGCATCATCAAATTAATCAGGCAGGAGGACAAATCCATATATTTGTCCTGGCGCATTCATCCACACGAATACGGACTCATGATCATTGCCTGGAGCCGGAGATCGTACGTTGCCAGCCATCGACCGGATGCGCGTTCTCGGCAACGATATGACATGTCTTGCCGCTTTTCTTCTCGCAATAGGCCTGCGCCTGCCGGCGGGCATCCTCTATGGAACGAAGGCCGTACCACCAATAAAAGCCGTTGCCATCCTCTGCCATGGCCGCGGCTTTCTCGGTCACTTGCTTCAGGTAAAGCTCAGCGCTTGCGCGATCGACAGGTGTCAGCGCGGAAATCAGGGGCGCAAATTCGTCCTGGTTCATCGCGGGCAGATGATTGCGTCGCAGGAAGTCGTCAATCCTGGGTTCGAGCAGTGGATTTGCGTTAAATTTGTACAATGTATGCCCATCCTGCCCGAAAGGCGGAAGCCCGACGAAATCGACGTTTCCACCCCCTGAACGATATCCGGCCAACAGTCGCTGAGCGAGATCCGGCCCGAAATAAGGATCATTGGCAGCGTAGAACCAGAGCGTCGGTGTCGGATTGTTGCGGCCGAACCCGGTGAAGTCCCGCACAAGATCATCCTGGAAGAGCGAGCAGTTGGGATCGGCCACTCCCACCGTCGTGTAGTGATACACACCGCCGGAAATATTGATGACGGCCGTCAACGGCCTGTCCGTGCGCCCCGCAAGATCGAGCATCGAAGCCCCGCCGATCGATATGCCCAAACCCAATGTTACAGACGGATCGACATCGCTGCGTGTGCGAAGCGTCTTCAACGCAGCGGCAAGCTCATCGCCATGCGCGTTGAGAAACATGGAAACATCGGGTCTTGAACAGTTTCCAGCCTTGTTCATGAAGGTTCCGGTGGACCGACCGTAGCCCGGCCAGACGACCGATGCGGCAATCCAGCCGCGATGCGCAAAATCATGCGCGATATGCGCCAGCCACTCGGGATGCATCTCGGATGGATTGGCTCCGGCCGATCCGTTGACGATCAACACGAGCGGAAACCTGTCACCATCAACCGGCCGAACCACCAGCGTTTCAAGCTGTAGTTTCTTGGAGCCGATCTGGATCGGCAGCGAAAGATTTTCTTCCTTCACCCGATCGGCGGCGCCAGCTTGCTGGAGGGACAGGAGCAGACCAACAGAAGCCAACATGATCCACCGCCAGAACTGCATACCCGAACACTCCGCAATGAAGACATTTCGCTGCCATGACGCCGCAATCTGGCAGGCTTTTCCAAACATGCTGGCGTCAATGCCGTAGCCCGCCTCTTAGCACGAGGCGATGCGGGTTGGCAGCTCCAGGCATCTTTAATTCAATCGATGCCGGAACATCCATGCAGCGACCGGCATGGTCACGGCGGCTATCGCTACCAGCGCCAGCATATCCGGAAGCAGCGCGTTCAGCCCCGCCCCTTCGAGATAGACTCCACGGGTTATGTTGATCGCATATTTCAGCGGATTGATCATCGTCGCATATTGCAGGACCTCCGGCATGTTGTCGGTCGGAGACATCAGCCCGGAGAGCAGCATGAACGGCATCAGGAAGACGAAGCAGAGGATCATTGCCTGCTGCATGTTCGCCGCAATGGATGACAGGAACAATCCGAAGCCTATGGCGGCGGCGAGGAAGAGGCTGAGCCCGAGATAGAGCGTCAGGAACGAGCCGGCAAACGGGATGCGGAACCAGAACAACGCCACCAGCAGGATCGTGGATGCCTGGGTGATGCCGACGATCATCGAGGGCACGGCCTTGCCGATCATGATCTCGGTCGGGGTGAAGGGCGCCACAAGCAGCTGGTCGAAGGTCCCCTCCTCACGCTCGCGGGCAACGGACATGGCGGTCAGCATCATCGTCATCAGCATGGTGATCGTTCCGATGAGCGAGGGGACCATGCTCCATCGCGTTTCCAGCTGCGGATTGTACCATGCGCGGGTCGTGACCCTGACGGCACTGCCGGAACCTCCCTTCTGTGCAAGCCAGTCGGATGTAAAATCGCCGACGATGGTGTTGACGTAGCCTTGCGCAATGCCGCTGGTGTTGGAATTCCGGCCATCCGCGACGACCTGCACCGTGCCGGGGGAGCCGGCTTCCAATTGCCGCTCGAAATCGTGCTCGATGACGATGATCAGGACGGCCTGCTTGGTGTCGAGCAGCCTCACGGCCTGGCCCGTCTGCGTCAGCGTCGCCACTCTTTCGAAGATGCCGGACCCTTCGAGCTTCGCGACGAGGTTTCTCGACGTCGCAGTCCTGTCCTGGTCCACGAGCGCATAGGGGACGTTGTTGAGATCGTAGGTCGCGGCATAGCCGAAGATCAGGCATTGCAGGATCGGTGGCACGACAAGGCTTGCCCGGCTTCGCGGATCCTTCAGGATCACGAGCAATTCCTTGCGGATCAGGGTCAGGATGCGCAGAAGCGACGCGATGAACATGGCTATGCGATCCTCTTGCGGGTCATGCGGACGGCGAGTGTCAGGAGCCCTGTCGCCATGCCGGCGAGCACCGCGGCATTGGGCAGGATGACGCTCCAGATATTGCCGGCGAGAAACAGGGTCTGCAGCAGGGTGACGAAGTACCGGCCCGGGAAGATATAGGTGATGATCTGCACCGCCAAGGGCATGCTCCTCGGATCGAACATGAAGCCCGAGAGCATCATAGCCGGCAGGAAGGTGGCGAGAACCGTGATCTGGCTGGCGATGAACTGGCTCTTGGTGATTGAGGATATCGCAAGGCCAAGCCCCAGCGCGACCAGAAGATAGAGCATGGATACGATGGTGAGGACCAGCAGCGATCCGCGAAGCGGCACGCCGAAAAGGAGCCGGCTGCCGACGACGCAGAGCGCCAGGCCTGCCAGCCCGAGCACAAAATAAGGAACCGTCTTGCCGAGCAGGATTTCGGTCGAGCGCACCGGCGTTACGAACAGCGCCTCGAAGGTGCCGCGCTCCCATTCCCGGGCCATGACGAGGGCGGTGAGCAGCGCGCCGATCAGCGTCATGACGAGAACGACGAGACCCGGCACGAGGAAATAGCTGCTGTCATTGGCTTCGTTGAACCAGAGCCGGGATTGGATCGTGACGCCGCTGCCGGTGGTTACCCCCTGGCGCGATGCTTCCTTCGCGGCCCAGACGCCGACCGCTGCTTCCGCATAGCTGAGCGAGATACGGGCGGTGTTGGCATCACTGCCGTTGACGACAACCTGGACCTCGCCATTGCCCACGGCGGCGTTACGAGCAAAGTCGGAAGGGATCCGCACGATCGCCCTTGCCTGCGATGAGAGAAGCATTGCTTCGGCCTCGGCCATCGTCTTGACGGGCTTCGGAGAAAAATAGCTGGAGAGTTCGAAGGCGGATGCGAGCCCGCGTGCCTCGGCCGAATTCTCCTCCATGACGATGGCAACGGGAACATTCTTGACGTCGAGATTGATGCCGTATCCGAACAGGATCAGCAGCGCCACGGGCATAACAATGCCGATCGCGATGCTGCTCGGGTCGCGCAAGAGCTGCCAGGTCTCCTTGCGGATGAGCGCGCGGATGCGGCGCAAGGCCGCGCGCAATCCTTGGCCGGGATGTTTGACCGGTACGCTCATGCAACCTTCTCCGCTTGTCTGTGGCGCTCTTTCTCGACGATCGCGATGAAGGCCTCCTCCATCGTCGCTGCCGTCTCGCCATTCGCCCCTGCATGAGCTCGGATTTCGACCGGTGTTCCCTCCGCCAGATTGCGGCCGGCGTCGAGGATGATGATCCGGTCGCAATACTCGGCTTCTTCCATGAAATGCGTCGTGACGATGATGGTGACTCCCTGCTCGGACAGAGCGGTGATCCGCCCCCAGAATTGCCGCCTGGCGAGTGGATCGGCGCCGCTTGTCGCCTCGTCGAGAAAGAGAATATCCGGCTCGTGCAGCAGGGCGGCGGCAAGCGCCAGCCGCTGCTTGAAGCCGCCCGGCAACTGCCCGCTCGGCAATCTTGAAAACTGGCCCAGTTCGAACTGGTTCTTCAGAGAGTCGATCCTCTCCTTCCTGTGCTTGCCGCGCAGCCCATAGGCGCTTGCGAAGAACTCCAGGTTTTCATCGACGCTGAGCTGCCCATAGAGCGAAAATTTCTGCGCGACATAGCCCAGCCGCTCCCGCGCCTTCGCGCCCGCCGTCAACAGATCGGAGCCCGCGACCATCAAGGTTCCGCCGGTGGCGGGAAGCAGGCCGCAAAGCATCCGGAATGTCGTGCTTTTGCCGGCACCGTTCGGACCGAGCAGACCGTAGACCTCGCCCTTGCGGACACTGAAGCTGACATGGTCAACGGCGGTGAAATCCCCGAACTTGCGGACGAGGTCGCGAACCTGCACGATCGTTTCATCGCCGTTGCGCTTCTCTGCGGGCTGACTGACATGCGTCTGGCGCGCTCCATCGCCGGCAACAGCGGCAAACAGCATCATGAAGGCATCTTCGAACCGCGGCGCAACGCTTTCGGTGTCGAGCTTCGTCTCATCCAGCTGCAGCGGCTCGTCCTTCTGGTCCGGCTTGCGCACGATCCGGACGCACCCGGCTTCGGGAACGGCATCGATAATGCCGGGCAGTGCGAAGAGGCGGGCCTGCAGGGATCTTGCGGCCATGCCCTTAGGGGTATCGACCATAAAGCAGCATCCCTCTGCCTTCGCCGTGATCTCGGCCGGTGGTCCCTGATCGAGGATTTTTCCCGCATGCATAAGCACGGCATGTTCGCAGCGCTCGGCTTCGTCGAGATAGGAGGTTGCCACGATCACCGACAGCCCGTCCTCTTTTATGAGCCTGAAGACGATGTCCCATAGCTCACGCCGGGATAGCGGATCGACACCCACTGTCGGTTCGTCGAGAAGCAGCAGTTCAGGCGCGCGCACCAGAGTGCAGGCAAGACCAAGCTTCTGCTTCATGCCGCCGGACAATTTGCCCGCCGGCCTTTGCTTGAACCGCCCAAGCTGCGTCATCTCGAAGAGACGCGGATAGGTTTCGTTGCGCTGGGATTGCGTCACGCCATGCAGATCGGCGTAGAGATCGAGGTTCTCCTGAACACTCAAATCTTCGTATAGGCCGAACTTCTGCGGCATGTAGCCGATGCGGTCCTGGACATGCTGCGGCTCCTTGGCGATATCGACGCCGATAACCTCCAAACTGCCGCCATCCGGCGCGATGAGGCCGCAGGCCAGGCGCAGCAATGTCGTCTTGCCGGCGCCATCCGGACCGACGAGCGCCGTCAAGGCGCCCTTGCGAACGTCGAGCGAGATATCGGCAAGCGCCTCCACCGTTTCCCCGGTGTCCCGGCGAAACGCCTTGCGGAGATTGCGTGCGATCACCGAGAGATTGTTGTCGCTCATCACATCCTCGCCTATTGCTGCTGGGCGGTGGCAAGGCGTGCCTGCTCGCCCGGAAGCGGCGTCACGGTTGCCGGCATCCCCAGGCGCAGCATATTGTTGGGATCGTCGACAAAGACCCTGACCTCATACACAAGGCTGGTGCGCAGCTCCTCCGTCTGCACCGATTTCGGCGTGAACTCGGCAACCGAGGAAATGAAGCCGACCCATCCGGGGATCGTTTGTCCCGGAAGCGAATCCACGGCCACGGAGGCTTTCATGCCGGGGCGAAGCATGCCGAGCTGGGTTTCCGAGACATAGGCGCGCACCCATTTCGGGCTGATGGTCGCAAGCGAGAAGGCAGCCCGGGTCGGCGAGGCCATCTCGCCGGGTTCGATCAGCCTGGATTGCACGATCGCATCGACAGGCGCCTTCAGCTCGGCATCCGCGAGTTGCTGATGCAGCAGCGAGACATTGGCTTCGGCCGCATGAAGCTGCGCTTCCGCCTCGTCGATATCTTCTATACGGGAACCGACGACGAGCAGATCCAGCGCCTTCTGGTTCGAAACGACCTTGGCGTCGGCAACCGCCGCTGCTGATCGAGCCTCACCCAGCGCTTGCTGGCTGACCACGGCCTTCGGCGCGAGCGCGTTCTGGCGTTCGAACTGGGCACGGGCGTTGACGGCCTCCGCCTTGGCGGATTCGAGATTGGCGCGCCCCTGGGCGATCTCTTCGGGACGGCTGCCGTTCTTCAGACGCGCCAGATTGGCGCGCTGGCTGGCCGCCTGCGCCTCGGCTTGAGCAACTTGCGGCTGGAGCCGGCTGGTATCCAGCCTGGCGACGATCTGGCCTTTCTTGACTTGTGCGCCCTCTTCGACAAGGACTTCGGCCACGCGTTCGCTACCGTTGAAGGCTAGGGTAAGCTGCCTGAAGTCGATATTTCCATAGAGAACGAGTGCGTTGGAGCCGTCGTCCCGATGGATATACCACCAGGCACCGCCGGCTCCGGCGATCACGAGGATCAAGATGACTAAGATGCGCTGCATGGTTTATTTGAACCCCAAACGAGATGCCGGCTGTGGTGAAGCCGACAACGACCTGAAATCGATGCACGACCAATTATAGCACTTGTGAAATTCAAATTTCAATTTAATATTTGAGTGAATGGAAAGGCAGAGAGAATGGTCGAGAGCAACAGACGATCATCGCGCTCCAAGGATCGGCAGGACGGCGCGGCAACGCGAATGAGCCTGCTCGAGGCAGGAGGCGCCGTCTTTGCCGAGCTCGGATTCGACCGTGCGACGGCGAAGGAGATTGCTCTCAGGGCGGGCACGAATGCCGCGGCGGTCAACTACCATTTCGGCGGTATCGAGGCCCTGTATGAAGATGTCCTCGCCGAAGGCCACCGTCGCCTCATGAGCTACGAAGTGCTTGCCCAGGCGGTGGCAGCGGATATTGCCGCCGAGGAAAAATTGCGCAGGCTCATTGGCCTGCTGGTCAAGGTCGTTCGGGCCAACAGCGAGAACTCCTGGCCGGCGAAGGTAATCGTCCGCGAACTCATCGCGCCAACGCCCCATATCGACAAGCTTCGCCGTGAAGAGATAGAGCCGAAGAAAGCATTGTTGTTCGGTGTCATCGCCGAGATCATCGGCGTCACACCGGATCACCCGTTGGTCGCGCAAGCCGCCCTTTCCACGATGGCGCCTTGCTTCATGCTGCTGGTGGCCGAGAAACGCGTATCCGAAATCATTCCGGCACTCGGCAAGGAAGTGACGACCGATGAGGAGCTGGCGGACCGGCTGGTTCGCTTCACCCTCGGCGGCATCACTCGGCTTTCGTCATGAGCGACCCAGGCCAGAACCTTAGAGCTTGAATGCATCCCCCGACCCCTGCCAGTCGCGAAGCAAGGCGAACAACTCGTCGCGATCCTTCTGGTCGAGGCGCGGCAAGCCCGGAACGCGGACGGGGCCGACATCAAGGCCCGAATAGGTGACGGCTTCCTTGACGACGGTGACGTTGGCGCCGTTGCGGAATTTGGTGCGCATGCGCTCGAAGGGCTCGAGCTTGTTGACGATCGCGCGCGCGCCAGCGAAATCGCCCCGTGCCAGGGCTGTATGCACGGCAAGCGACAGCTTCGGCGCAACGTTGACGAGACCGGAGGTGAAGCCGCGCGCGCCGGCCGCTGCAAAACTCGGCGCCCAGCTTTCCGCCAGACCACAGACGAAAAGCGCACCGTGCGGATCGGCGGCGGCAATCGCCTTCGAAAGCAGCATCAGATCCGTCGTGGCAAATTTGATGCCGACGATGTTGCCGTGAGCGGCAAGGCGATCCATATCGTCGACGCTGAAACCATCGGCCCTGACATAGGCAACCAGCGGCAACGGCGAGGCTTCCGCAAGGCTTCTGAAATAATCGATCTGCGAGGCCGGTGCTGCGAAAGGATCCACCGGCTGATGTGACATCACGGCGGTCGCGCCGATCGCCTTGGCATCCTTGGCCATGCCGATCGCCTCGCGCAGCGAGCGGCCGATCGCCGCCGTCACCGGCGCTTTGCCGTCGACACCCGATATTGCAGCTTCATGGACGCGGCGGACTTCTTCCGGCGTCAGGGCATAGAACTCGCCGGTATTTCCCGCCGCGACGATATTGTGAATGCCGGCAGCGGCCACCCGCCCGTAAACCTGAGCCGTTACGCGTAGCTCCACTTCGCCGTTTGCATCATAGGCAGTTACCGGAACGCCAGATACACCGGTCAAAGCCTGGCGCATGGTTTCAACACTCATCGTCTTACCTCTTCATCAATCATCACAGCACAGGCATAGAGGCGATATTCAAAGGCCGCCACGTTGCCTCCGCCGACATCAGACACCCTGGAACATGCGGGCGCGTGCATTCAAAATATGCCTCTTCATGGCATCATGAGCCTCGGTCTCCTGCCGGGCAAAAATCGCCTCGACGATGACCGCATGCTCGTCCTGGACGCTGCGGATCTGCTCCGGCGTGCGCTTGAGACTGAGGCTCCGGGTTACCGAATGCCCGATGGCGAAATGCGGCTTGAACCATTCGCGGACGGTGATGTGGAACTGATTACCGGTCGCGATCGCGATGGCATCGTGCAGCTCCTGGTCCTCCTCGGCGCCGAGCCGGCCCTCACCAAGACATTGTTCGAGGTTTTGAAGCGCCGCCGTGATGCGCTCTCTATCCGCCGGCTGCCAGTTGCGCGCCGCAAGCTCGGCCGCCTCAGCCTCAAGCCCTGCACGGAATTCGAAGAAACGCTGGACATCGGCGAGCGACCCCACAGGCACCATGTTGAGCACCGATGAATCCGGCCGCTGCCGGACATAGGAACCGGACCCCTTGCGGGAGACGATCAGGCCATCGGTGCGCAACCGTTCAAGCGCATCACGCACCACGGGTCGCGAGGCGCCGAACATTTCCGCAAGCCTGGCTTCCGACGGCAGGCGCTCGTTCACTGGAAACTTTCCATCAGCGATCATGGCGACGATCCTCTCATAGATGATGTCGCCAAAGCGGGTCGGCCCTGTGCCGGAATCGTTGGCGACCGAGAGTTTCATGGTGGTCCTTCTTGATGCTGCCGAATGGCAAGCAATAGCACACGCCTACGGCTAGGTAGGGCTACCAAATTTGTAAAAATCTGTCAACTCTTGTAATTATCTGAGAACGTAAATATGCTCCTCCCGCTGCACCAGGAGGGTGCGTGCGACGGGTTGGGAGCTTGTCGCGCCGAGGCGGAGAAAGCCGTTGGGCGTTCAAAGGGAGGGATTCGATGCGCGATAAGATAGTGTCTCGCGGCGTGAGCCGGCGTGCCCTGCTCGGCGGCATGGCGGGAATGGCCGCCTTGTCTCTGGCCGGCCGCGTCAGTGCCGCCGATGGCGGCGAGGCGCCGGCGGTGGCCCAACTCGTCAAGGACGGCAAACTGCCGCCGCTTGCCGATCGCCTGCCGAAGAAGCCCATGGTCGTCACCCCGTACGAAAAGGTCGGCGCCTATGGCGGCACGCTGCGGCGTGGCCTCAGGGGCTCGTCCGACCATAACGGCATCCTGCGCATGGTGGGCAACCAGAGCCTTGTGCGCTGGAACCTCGACTTCACCCAAGTCCTGCCCAATCTGGCCGAGCGTTGGGACGTCAACGCCGACGCCTCGCAGTTTACCTTCTACCTGATCCAGGGCGCACGCTGGTCGGACGGCCATCCGTTTACCGCCGACGACATCGTGTTCGCCATCGAGGATTGCGTCAAGAATACAGATCTCTATAGCGCGACACCCGCCCAACTCGCCGTCGCCGGCAAGGCGGTCGATGTCACGAAGATCGACGACTACACGGTGAAGTTCGCCTTCGCGGCACCGAACGCGCTCTATCTGGAAAACCTTGCCACCCCGCTTGGCCAGCATCCGACACTGTTTCCCAAGCACTACTGCAGCCAGTTCCTGCCGAAATATAATCCCAACGTCGCAGAAGACGCCAAGAAGGCCGGCTCCAACAGCTGGCCAGAACTTTTCCGCGCGCGCTGCGGCGATATCGAGATTCCCTCGCGCTGGGGCAACCCCGACAAGCCGACGCTCGACCCTTGGGTCGTCAAGGAGCCCTATACTGGTGGCGCCACCCGCGTCGTCATGACCCGCAATCCTTACTTCTGGCAGGTCGATACATCGGGCAATCAGCTTCCCTATGTCGACGAGATCAATTTCGGTATCTCGCAGGATGTGGAGTCGCTGATGCTGAACGTGATTTCCGGCAAGATCGATATCCAGGAACGCCACATCAGCGTGCTGGCGAACAAGCCTACCCTCTCGCAGAACATGAAGAAGGGCGACTATCGTCTTTTGACGCTCATTCCTTCCAGCTCGCAGCAATGCCAGATCTACTTCAACATCACCCACAAAGATCCCGCGATGCGCAAGATGTTTGCCGACAAATCGGTGAGGCAGGCGCTTTCGCTCGGGATCAACCGGCAGGAAATCATCGACATCGTGTATTTCGGCCAGAGCGAAGGCTATCAGGCGGGGCCGCGGCCGGAGCATCCCTGGTACAATGAAAAATACGCCCGCCAATTTACGAACTATGATCCGGACAAGGCCGGTGCGATGCTCGATCAAGCCGGTTACGGGAAGAAGGATACAAGCGGCTTTCGCCTGAGGCCGGATGGTCAGAAGATGTTCTTCACCGTCGACGTCATTCCGACCCTCTATCCTGATCTGGTCGATGCCCTTGAACTGGTAAAGGCGCATTGGGCACAGATCGGCGTCGACATGAAGGTCAACACCGTCGAGCGTGCTCTTTACTACACCCGCGGCGACGACAATGCGCATGACGCCCAGGTCTGGCCAGGCCCCGGCGGTCTCGACCCGATGCTCGATCCGCGCGATTTCTTCGCTTTCCATCCGCAGGGCTCACGCTACGCCATCCCGTGGTCCGTTTGGTACACCTCGAACGGCAAACAGGGCGAAGAGCCGCCGGAAAGCCAGAAGAAGCGCATGAAGCTCTTCGACGAGGCGCGCTCGACGGCCGATCTCGAAAAGCGCGGCGCCGTCATGAAGCAGATCTTCGACATCGCAGCTGAGGAATTTGAAACCGTCGGACTTTGCCTTGCGGTCGGCGGCTTCGGCATCATCCGCAATAATCTGCGTAATGTCCCGGAAAAGCAGCCGGATAGCTGGTCCTGGCCCAATCCGGGACCTGCCATGCCGCAGCAATTCTTCTTCACCAGCTGATCGGATTGATCAAGCGCCGCCTTCCATGGGCGGCGCCTTCCTTCATGCGGAGCTGCCCGTGGCAGCGCTCAACGCGAGACATAGCCATGCTGGTCTTCATCGGTAAACGCCTGTTGTGGATGATCCCATCCCTTTTCGCCATCAGCTTCCTCGCCTTCGTGCTGATCCAGCTGCCGCCCGGCGATTATGTGACGACCTATATCGCCACGCTCGCCTCCTCGAACGAGGTGGTCGACCAGAACACGGCGGCGCAGTTGCGCGAGCGTTTCGGCCTCGATCAGCCGATGCTCATCCAGTATCTGAAATGGATGTGGGGCATTCTTTCGCGCGGCGATTTCGGCATTTCGTTCGAATGGCAGCAGCCGGTGTCCGGTCTCATCTGGGAACGCATGGCGCTGACGCTGATACTGGCGCTCGCCGCCCTGATCGCCACCTGGGCAATCGCGCTGCCGATCGGCGTCTATTCCGCCGTCAAGAAGTACTCCATCGGCGACTACCTCTTTACCGCCTTCACCTTCCTCGGTCTTGCCATCCCATCCTTCCTGCTGGCGCTGGTGCTGATGTATGTCGCCGCCGTGGAATTCGGCCAGGATGTCGGCGGCCTGTTTTCCTCCGAGTTCGAGACCGCGCCCTGGAGCATCGCCAAGATGATCGACCTGCTGTCGCATCTATGGCTGCCCGTCATCATCCTCGCCGTCTCGTCGACGGCAAGCCTCATCCGCGTCATGCGCGCCAATATGCTCGATGAGCTGCCGAAACCCTATGTGACGACAGCGCGGGCAAAGGGCCTCTCGGAATTCAGGCTGCTGGTGAAATATCCCCTGCGCATCGCGCTTAATCCGTTCATCTCGACCATTGCCTGGCTGCTGCCCAATCTCATTTCCGGCTCCGTGGTCGTCGCCATCGTGCTCAACCTGCCGACCGCCGCGCCGCTGCTGCTGCAGGCCTTGATGGCGCAGGACATGTATCTCGCGGGCGCATTCGTGCTGCTGATTTGCGCACTGACTCTTGTGGGGTCGCTCATCAGCGACATCCTGCTTGCCCTTGTCGATCCCCGCATCCGGTTGGAGTAGAAGCACCCATGGCCGACATCGCCGTCACGAACCTGCGTCCCGACCGCGCCGCTGTGGCATCGCAATGGCAGCTGATCTGGTGGGCATTTCGCCGCCACAAGCTGGCCATGGTCGCTCTCGTGGTCACCGTCATGATGTATATCGTCGCCCTCGTTCCCGGGTTCTTCGCGATCAACGATCCCACCCTGCAGAATGCGCGGGCAACCTTCCATCCGCCGCAGAGACTGCATTTCATCGATACGGATAATGGCTTCTCGATCGGTCTCCATTACTACCCCCTGAAGCTCACCCGCGATCCGGAAACGCTGGCGGCGATCTTCAAGGAGGACACGACGAAGCGGGTCTCCGTCAGCCTGTTCGGGCGCGGCTACGAATATTCGGTGCTCGGTCTGTTTACGAGCAACATCCACCTGCTCGTCTCTTCCGACAAATCCACGCCGCTCCTGCTGTTCGGGGCTGACCGGCTGGGCCGAGATGTCTTCAGCCGCACCATTGAGGGCGCTCAGATCTCGCTGTCGATCGGGCTTGTCGGCGTCTTCTTCTCGCTGCTGCTCGGCATCGTTCTCGGGGGCATTTCGGGCTACTACGGCGGGAAACTCGATTTCTTCATCCAACGCCTGATCGACTTCGTGCTGTCGCTGCCGACGATCCCGATCTGGCTCGCCATGGCTGCCGCCCTGCCGCAAGGCTGGCCGGCGGCACTGCAATATATGATGATCACCATCATCCTGTCACTCACGGGCTGGGCACAGCTTGCTCGTGTGGTGCGCGGTCGCTTCCTGTCGCTGCGCACGGAGGAATTCGTGGCCGCCGCCAGGCTGGACGGCGCCAGCGAAGCACGCATCATCTTCCGCCACATGCTGCCGAGTTTCGCCAGCCACATCATCGCCTCCATCACGCTTGCCGTACCGGCGATGATCCTCGCCGAAACATCCCTCTCCTTTCTCGGGCTTGGCCTGCAGCCGCCAACCATCTCCTGGGGCGTATTGCTGCGCGAAGCGCAGAACATCCGCTCGATCGCCACGGCGCCGTGGCTGTTCCTGCCGGGCGTCGCCGTCGTCATTGCCGTCATGGCGCTCAACCTTCTTGGCGATGGCCTGCGCGATGCGGCCGATCCCTACAACAAATGAGGCGGGCATGACCGATATCGTTTCCATGGCCACCACCCGTCCGCTGCTGCAGGTAAAGAACCTGACGGTCGACTTCCCCTTGCGAACCGGCACCTTCCGCGCCGTCGACAATCTCTCCTTCGCCATCGAGCCGGGCAAAACGCTCTGCGTCGTCGGCGAGAGCGGTTCGGGCAAATCCGTGACCGCGCGCTCCATCCTGCAGATCGTCGATGCGCCCGGGCGCATCAGTGGCGGCTCGATCATTCTGAACGCGGCCGATGGCAGCTCCATCGATCTCGTCAAGCTCAATCCGCGCGGCCGCCAGATCAGGGCGATCCGCGGGCGCGACATCGCCATGATTTTCCAGGAACCGATGGCATCGCTGTCACCGGTTCATACGGTCGGCGACCAGATCATGGAGGCGCTTCGGCTGCATACGAGAATGAGCAAGGCGGAGGCGCGCGCCGAGGCGATTTCGCTTTTGAAGCAGGTGGAGATCCCCTCCCCGGAAAAAGCCGTCGACCGCTACGCCTTCCAATATTCGGGCGGCATGCGCCAGCGCGCCATGATCGCCATGGCACTTGCCTGCAAGCCGCAGCTTCTGATCGCCGACGAGCCGACAACGGCTCTCGACGTGACGACGCAGGCCGAAATCCTCGATCTGATCGGCCGCTTGCAGAAGGCCTACGGCATGGCCGTACTTTTCATCACCCATGACATGGGTGTCGTTGCCCAGATCGCCGACGACGTGCTCGTCATGCACAACGGCCTCGTCAAAGAATATGGCCCGGTCGAACAGATCTTCCATGCGCCGAAGGACGACTATACGCGCATGCTGATCGGCTCTGTACTGAAGCTCGAGCAGAAGGCCGAGATACGGCTGGCGCGGCCGCCGCTCGACCGCGCGGTCGCCCCCATTCTCGAATTGCGCAACGTATCGATGGCCTTCGGCGAGGTCCGAGCCCTGAACGAGGTCTCCATATCGCTGCTGCCGCGCGAAACGCTTGGCATTGTCGGCGAGAGCGGCTCCGGCAAGACGACGATGGGCCGCTCGATCATGCGCCTCATCGATCCGAGCGCTGGCGAGATCCTCTATCGCCGAACCGATGGCGACGTGATCGATCTGGTAAGCGCCAGAGGATCTGTACTTGCCGCAGCGCGGCGCGAATTGCGCATGGTCTTTCAGGACCCGTTCGGCTCGCTCAATCCGCGCATGACAGTCTCGCAGATCATTGGCGAACCGCTGCTCGTCAACGGCATTGCCAAAGGTCGGGCGCTCGAAGAGCGGGTCTGCCACCTGATGGAGCAGGTCGGCCTCGACCCGAAGACGCGCGAGCGTTATCCGCATGCCTTTTCCGGCGGGCAGCGCCAGCGTATCGGTATCGCCCGCGCGATCACGCTCAACCCCCGCATCATCGTCGCCGACGAGGCGACCTCGGCGCTTGATGTCTCCGTCCGTTCGCAGGTGCTCGACCTTTTGATGCGACTGCAGGACGAGCTCGGCCTCGCTTACATCTTCATAAGTCACGATATTGGCGTCATCCGCTACATGTGCGACCGCGTCGGCGTCATGTACAAAGGACGGCTGGTCGAAGTTGGCGATGCCGAAAAGGTCTGCAACGCCCCCGAACACGCCTATACCCAGGCATTGATATCGGCCATCCCGCGCCCCGATCCGCGCGACCGCGATCGCTCGCGACGCTTCCGCTATGTCGAGCCGGAGGTGCTGAAGAACGGCAGCGCGGCGTGATGACGACCCTCTCGGCAAAGATTTCCAAACCTGCAGCGCGTCCCACGCTGCATCCATAAGCATCGATAGAAGGAAATGAAGATGAAAATCGACCGCATGCGGGTATTCATGACCCGCGACAAGGACCGCCCGCGCGTCATCGTCGCGCTCGACACGGATGACGGACTGACAGGCTGGGGCGAATGCTACAATCACGGCCCCGACAAGGCGCTGCCGCCACTGCTGGACTATCTCTACGGCTTCATCGCCGGCCAAGACCCAAGCCGCATCGACTATCTCGTCAATCTGCTGATCCAGCAGAGCCGGTTCCCGCCGGGCGCGCTCGGCCTTGCCGCAATCTCCGCGCTGGATCATTGCCTTTGGGACCTTTCGGCTAAAGCTCTCAATGTACCGGTCTACAAGCTGCTTGGCGGCGCGGTGCGCGATCGCGTCAAGGTCTATGCCGGCGTCTATACGGCACCGGACGCGCCGGCCGCGCGTGACGAATTCGACCGCCTGAATGCCGAATGGGGCTTTACCGCCTTCAAGCTCAGCCCCTGGCGCATCGACATGCACGCCCATCGCTGGGGCAATGTCGTCAAGGCTTCAGCAGACTATTTCCGCTCGCTGCGCGAAACCGTGCGCGACGATTACGAAATAGCCTTCGACGCCCACGCCAAGATCTTTGAACCGGTCGCCGCGCGCCAGCTTGGCAATGCGCTCGCGCCCTACGATCCGCTCTTCTATGAGGAGCCGCTGCGCCCGGAAAATATCGAGATGTGGGGCGAGCTGAAACAGGGGCTCAACTGCGTGCTGGCGACGGGCGAGTCGCTCTATAATCGCAACGAATTCCTGCGATTGTTGCAAGTGAAAGGCGCGGATCTCATCCAGCCTGACATCTGCGTCGTCGGCGGCATCAGCGAGATGCGGCGCATCGCAACCCTTGCCGAAGCGCATTTCGTCGGCGTTGCCCCGCATAACCCGATGGGTCCGCTGGCAACCGCCGTCAATGTTCATTTCTCGGCCGCCGCGCAGAACTTCAAGATACTCGAATACCGGCTGCCGAAGGGCCAGGCCTATGTCTATGGGGGCAACGATATCGAACAGCGCCAGGGCGAAACCCGCTATGTCGTCGATCCCTATCTTCCGAAGGACGGCTATCTGGAACTCAGGCCCGACCGGCCCGGCTGGGGCGTCGAGATGGACGAGAAGGCGATGGAGGAAGAGGGCTATATCCATTGGCAGCGCCGCGTGCCGAAGCGCCCCGATGGCTCCTATGCCTTTGCCTGAACCCAGCCAAGCAATGAGATGGGGCGGCCGTCAGGCCGCCCCTCTGATTCATAGGGCAAGCACGCCAGCATGGTAGGGATCACTTCACGCGGGCCGCATTCGGACCACCGACATCCTCCCGTTTCGGCGCGCTTGGGACCATGCGTCCGATCACGAGAACCAGGAGAGCCGCAGCCAACAGGCAGGCCGCGAGGAAGAACATCGGTGCAATCGTGCTTCCGGTCGAGTCCTTGATCCAGGGAACGACGTTCTGGGCGACGAAGCCGCCGAGATTGCCGACCGAATTGATAGCCGCAAGGCCTGCCGCAGCCCCGGCCCCCTGCAGGAAGCGCGACGGCAGGCTCCAGAAGACCGGCTGACCGGCAAAAATACCGGCTGCCGCGATGCAGAGGAAGGTGAACTGCAAGGTATGGTCGGGGATGACGGCCGACAGCACCAGGCACACGGCGCCAACCAGGGCGGGGATGACGATGAACGGCGTCTTCGAGGTCGCCTTGTCCGCCGCTGTCGGCACGGCATAAAGCGCAACGGCAACGAGAAGCCAGGGAATGATATTAAGGAAGCCGTTGGTGGTGTTGCTGACGCCGAAATTCTTGACGATGGTCGGCAGCCAGTAGCTAAGCCCATAGGCGGCCAGCGGGAAGCCGACATAGCAAAGAGCCATCAGCAGCACGCGCGGATTGATCAGCGCCCGGAAACCGTCGGAGGCGCTTTGCTCCATGCCCGAATTTTCCGCCGCCAGCCGATCCTTGAGCCAGGACTTCTCGCTATCGCTGAGGAAAGACGCCTTCGATGGCAGATCGGGGAGATAAAACAGCGTGATGATGCCGGCAATGACGGCAGGCACGCCGGTGACGAGGAAGACCCATTGCCATCCGGCCATACCGTAGAGGCCGTTGAGATCCAGCAGCACACCGCCAAGGGGCGCACCGATCGCATTGGCAAATGCGCTGAAGATCATGAAGAGGCCGACCATCGTGCCGCGATAGGCCGAAGGATACCAGAGAGTGAGCAGATAGAGCACGCCGGGAAAGAAGCCCGCCTCGCAGGCGCCGAGCAGGAAACGCAGAATGTAGAACATGGTGGCGTTCTGCGTATAGGCGAGCGCGAGCGTGACGATCCCCCATGACACCAGGATGCGGGCGAACCACCTGCTGGCGCCGAACCTGTCGAGCAGCAGGTTGCTCGGCACTTCGAAGATGAAATAGCCGATGAAGAACAGCGAGGCTCCGAGGCCGTAGGCATATTCGCTCATGCCGAGATCGCCGACCATCTCCAGCTTTGCGTAACTCACATTCTGGCGATCGATATAGGCGATCAGATAAAGGATCCCCAGAAAGGGCATGAGCCTCCAGGTGATCTTGGAGATAAGCTGCTTCTCATCCACCACGTTACGTCCTCCCCGTAAGTCGATATTGATGAGTATAAATAGCGCAACTCAGCGTTTATCAATGAAGATCTGGACGGAAACGTCGAAGCCAATCCGGTTTCACAGCGAATGTAGGTGTAAATACAGAATTGCGGATTTGCGCTGTCGGTGCCATCGGCGACGGCGACCGCATCAAGGCTAGCATCTAGGGCATCAAAGAGGAACGACGGCGCCATGGCGCGACCACGTCCTGGCCGCACGATCCAAGGTGGCTCGTGGCTTCGGCGCACCCCAAAAGCGCAGTTGGGAGCGAAGCGACGCCCCGCTTCAGTCGTCCCTCAGGCGACGCGTTCGAATTGCGTACGGATGTGCTCAATATAATGCTGACCCGGCGAGGATGACTTTACCATCGCCAGCGCGGCCTTCTGCGGAACGCCAGTAAATTGACGTTCCTCGCCGTTCTTGAAGCGAATATAAAGCCGCCCGTCGTCGGGACGGAAGAAGACGGATTTAATGATTTTCGACGAAACCTGGAGCTCTTGCATGGGTCACCTACCTTTGCTCCAGTTTGTGGCACGAAAACCGAAAATATTGAGTGAAATGACCTAGTTAACGAAAGATAGAATTGCTGCCGCGAATTTTATCTTTCGTCGATCAGCCACCGCAATCAGCCTTTCGGCAGGGCATCATCGGCGTATAACGCTGCAAACTCTGCGCTTGGTGGTATCGGCTTTATAACGTCGATCAAGACGCCGTTCGGATCGGCAGTAATGAAATGACGCTGGCCGAAAGCTTCATCGCGGATGGCAAGCAGGATCGGCAGGCCGGCTTGTCTTGTGCGCTCGTAAACGGCATCCACGTCTTCCACTTCGAAATTAAGCAGAAGCCCCGCCACTCGACCACGGCCTTCAGCGGGGATCGTCTCGTGCCGTCCGTCCAGAATGGCGAGATTGATCCCGCTATCCTGCGCCGATTGCAGATGCACGTACCAATCGCTCGCGAAGTTTTCCTGAAAATCGAAATGCGCGATGTAGAAGGCTGCGGTCTCTTCGACACGCTCCGTCATGATGACGGGATAATAACTGGTCACCTTCATGCTTCACTTCCTCCTTAAAAAAACATACAGTCTGCCTGTATTTCTTCAAATAACATACAGGCTGCATGCATGCAAGACTATCGCTCCAATCGGGAAAGAACCGAAAAGACCAAGGCTGCCCTCATCGCCGCCGCGCGCGCATTGTTCGTGGAAAAAGGCTATGCGGAGACATCGACGCCGGAGATCGTCACGGCGGCCGGCATCACCCGCGGCGCGCTCTACCATCATTTCGAAGATAAGCGGGCGCTATTCCGTGCTGTCGTGCAAGACGAAGCGCTTGCGGTGACGCGCGCTATCGAACATGCGACACCGGAGCGCCTTGCACCGCTTGACGCGCTGATTGCCGGCAGCAACGCCTATATCGACGCGATGCGGGTCACGGGGCGCACCCGGCTTCTCCTCATCGAGGGCCCCACAGTGCTCGGTTTCAAGGACATGAAGGAACTGGACGAGGAAACGACGACCCTCTCGCTGAAACAGGGGCTTGAGGCAGCGCTTGATCCAGACACAAGCTCGAGCGCAGCCGTTGACGCATTGGCAGACATTCTTTCGGCCGCCTTTGATAGGGCTGCGCTCGCGATCGATGCCGGGGGAGATGCCGAGCGCTACCGCACGGCGATCGCATATCTGATCAAGCGCATTGCGGGTTGAGAGCCGAAGCCTTCCATCGAAAAAGGCTGAATAGACTGTTTGAAAGCAGCAAAATTCTACAGATTTTCGCCGCCGACGCATAATAATTAAGCACACCGATTGCTTGACACTTTTTTAGCCCTCTCCTATGATTTTTACCAAATGATCAAAAAAATAGGGAACTAAAAAATGACCAATGAAATCATGCTGTCACGTCGTGCCGTCATCGCTTCAGGTATCGCACTGGGAGTCAGCGCGTTTGCGCCCGCCGCTCGTGCCGCCGCACCTCTCAAAGTGGCGGGGATCCACGCTTCGCCGGTCGAAAACGCCTGGAATTCCTGTCTGCACAAGGCGCTCCAGGACGCTGCCAAGGAAGGCGTGATCGAATATGTCTTCTCCGAAGGCGTATCGGGCACGGATTATCCCCGCGCCATGCGCGAATATGCCGAGCAGGGCAACAAGCTGATCATCGGCGAAGCCTATGCCGTCGAGAAGGAAGCGCGCCAGGTCGCCGCAGACTATCCGGACACGGCTTTCGTCCTCGGATCGAGCGGCGAGGCAGCCGGCAGCAATTTCGGTGTCTTCGGCACCTGGAACTATGACGGCGCCTATCTCGCCGGCATGCTGGCCGGCAAGATGACCAAATCCAACGTCATCGGCTCCGTCGGCGCGATCCCGATCCCCGAAGTCAACATGTTGATCAACGCCTTTGCCGCAGGCGCAAAGGCCGTCAATCCCGACTGCAAGCATCTGGTCTCCTTCATCGGCACCTTCTTCGACCCGCCGAAGGCGCGCGAAGCGGGCCTCGCTCAGATCGATGCCGGCGCCGACGTTCTCTTCGGCGAGCGCATCGGCACCGCAGACGCTGCCAAGGAGCGCCACATCAAGTCCGTGGGATCGCTCATCGATTATACGCCGCGCTATCCGGATACGGTCTTCGCCAACGCCATGTGGTACTTTCGTCCCATTCTCAACGCGGCGATCGCCGATGTCGCCGCCGGCAAGCCGGTCGGCCGCAGCTACACGGCTTACGGCCTAATGAAGGAAGGCGGCAGCGACATCGTCTACGTCAAGGGTGTTGCCTCGTCGGATGCGGAAGCCGCGATGGAGAAGGTTCGCGCCGACATCAAGGCCGGCACCTTCGAAGTGCCGAAAGTCATGGATCAGCCAAAGTAATTCGGCTTCATCATGAGCACCCAGTCGCCCGCCGACGCCACCGATCTTGCCGGAGCCATCAAGTCCGGCAAGCTCTCCTGCGTGGACGCCATGCAGGCCTCTCTTGCCGCTTGCGAAACACATCAAGATCTCGGCGCCATCGCCTATCTCGATGCCGATTTGGGGCTTGCGACCGCGCAAATGCTAGATCGTGAAGCATCGGAGCACCCCAAACGCTTTGCCGCCCGATCCTTCACCGGCGTACCCACAATTGCCAAGGATCTCGGCGGCCCCTTCGCTGGGCTGCCGGTATCGGCCGGTTCACGCCTTTTCAAGCGCGAAGGCAAAGGCTCCGATAGCGATCTCGCAAAGCGATTTCGCGACGCCGGCCTCTGTCCGTTCGGGCTGAGCACCAGCCCGGAGTTCGGCTTTTCGCTGGCTTCCGAACCAGCGACAGGCCCGATCTGTCGAAACCCGCTGGACCCGAGCCGCACAGCCGGCGGCTCTTCCGGTGGTGCGGCAGCCGCCGTCGCCGCCGGCATCGTGGCAATTGCTCATGCGACGGACGCCGGCGGCTCGATCCGCGTACCAGCCGCCTGTTGCGGCCTGGTCGGATTGAAGCCGACCCGCGGCGCCGTGCCTGCCGGCCCTTCCTTCGGCAATCATCTCGGCGGCATTGCCAGCGAACTCGCGGTCACACGTTCCGTGCGCGACGCAGCGAAGATTTTGGATGCAATTCGCGGCAAGACCAGAGGCCCGTTCGCAGACATCGTGACACCCATCAAACAAGCGGCCTCCCTCCGGGTCGGCCTGCTCCTGGACACGGGCGACCGCTACTCGACCGCCGGCGATCGGCTCGAGGCTGTGGAGGCGGCTGCCGGACATCTCGAGAAACAGGGGCACCACCTCGTTGCGCTCGACTGGGCTCAATTCGAGGAGGCGGTCGCGGCCAGTGGTCGCGCCTTCGGGGACATTATTTCCGTCAATATCGCCGGCTTGGTGGACGAGCTCAAACTGGATAGTCTCGCTGCCGAAACAATGACGCAGGCTTTCATCATGCGTGGACGCGCGACATCGGGAACGGCACTTTGGAACTCCCTCAATGGCGCGGTAAGAGCAAGCCGCACACTGTGGGATTTGTTCGAAACGGTCGATGTCATCGTCATGCCGATGCTTGCGACCGCGCCGCCGCCGATCGGATCCTTTCCAACAGATCATGCCGATACCGACCTGCATCTTGAACGGATGACAGCCTTCTCACCGCTTGCATCGCTCGCCAACGTCTCGGGTTTTCCAGCCATCACCCTCCCCTTCGGCATTGATAGGGATGGCCTGCCACTGCCGGTCCAAATCCTGGCGCCGATGGGTGAAGAGGCACTGTTGCTTTCGCTTGCTGCCCAGCTCGAAGTGGACGGCCGCTGGCAGCATCGCTATCCCATCGCGGGGCTTGCCGCATGAACACACCCGTTCTCACCATCGAAGGTGTCAGCAAAAGATTCGGCAGCACCGTCGCCAACGACAATATTTCGCTGACACTGGCCAAGGGCGAGATTGTCGCCCTGCTTGGCGAAAACGGTGCCGGCAAGACCACGCTCATGAGCATTCTCTTCGGTCATTACGTGCCCGACGCCGGGCGTATTCTCGTCGATGGTTCCGAACTCCCCCGCGGCAAGCCCCGCGCCGCAATCCGCGCCGGTGTCGGCATGGTCCATCAGCATTTTTCGCTCGCGCCCAATCTGACCGTGCTTGAAAACGTCATGACCGGCACGGAAAAGCTCTGGTCGCCGCGATCGCAATCCGGCGCCGCGCGCAGAAAGCTGGTGGCAATTGCCGAGCGGTTCGGCCTGAAGGTCGATCCGGACGCGCGTCTCGGCGACCTCTCGGTCGGCGAGCAGCAGCGCGTCGAAATCCTCAAGGCGCTCTATAATGATGCCCGCATCCTGATCCTCGACGAGCCCACGGCCGTGCTGACGCAAATCGAGGCGGAGCGGCTGTTTGCGACGCTGAAGCAGATGGCCGCGCAGGGCCTGTCATTGATCTTCATCTCGCACAAGCTCGATGAAGTCATGGCGACGGCCGACCGTATCGTCGTTCTGCGTGGCGGCAAGGTTGCAGCGGAGCGGCTGGCATCTCAGACCAGCAAGGCTGAACTTGCAGAACTCATGGTCGGCCATCGGGTGACGCGACCGACTCGTGAAGCAAGCACGCCGGGTGATATCGCGCTGGAAGCACGCGATATCACGGTGAAAATCGGTGGTGTCGAACGGCTGAAGAAGGTCAGTTTCCATCTGCGCGCCGGCGAGATCCTCGGTATCATCGGCGTATCCGGCAACGGGCAAGCGGCACTGGGACAAGTTCTATCAGGCATATTGGGCCGCACATCCGGAGAGCTTCTGCTATTCGGTGAGCCCATCGGCGATCTCGACGTGACTGCCGTCATCGACGCCGGCATCGGGCGCATCCCGGAGGATCGCAACCGCGATGGGGCGATCGGCGAAATGGCGATCTGGGAAAATGCCGTGCTGGAGCGCCTGCCCGCTTTTTCGAAGCGCGGATTGGTTGACCGCAAGGCCGCCACGGCCTTCGCGCAGGAGATCATCGACGCATTCGATGTGCGCGGCGGCAATCCGACGAGCCGCACCCGGCTTTTGTCCGGCGGCAACATGCAGAAACTGATCCTTGGCCGCAACCTGCGCGAACGCCCGCGCATCCTTGTTGCCGCCCAGCCGGCACGCGGCCTGGACGAAGGTGCCGTGGCAGCCGTTCACGGCCGCATATTGGAGGCACGCCGGCAAGGTACGGCCGTACTGCTGATTTCGGAGGATCTGGATGAGGTCATCGCCCTTGCGGACCGCATTCAGGCAATCGTCGGCGGTCAGCTTTCCTTGCCCATCGATGCGGGCAAGGCAGATGCCCGGTCGCTGGGACTGATGATGGCCGGAGAATGGAACAGCAATAACAGGGACGGTCATGCGGTTTGAACGGCGCGAACATCGCCCCTTATACATGATGATCCTCGCCCCCTTGCTCGCGGTCGTTGCCGCGCTGGCTCTGGCGGGAATCCTCATTGCCATTGCCGGCGCGCCGGTTCTCGAGGCCTATTGGCGCATTCTGATGGGTGCCTTCGGCTCGCGGCTTTCCGCCACCGAGACGTTGACGCGCGCCACACCGCTGATCCTGACGGGGCTTGCGGCGGCAGTCGCCTTTCGCGCCCGGCTTTGGAATATCGGCGCCGAAGGCCAGTTCTATTTCGGCGCGATTGCCGTCGCGGCCTTCGGTTCGAAATGGCTCGCCGGCCTGCCGGCTCCCATATTGATCCCGCTGCTTCTCATCATCGGCGCCATTGCCGGCATGGTATTGATCCTTGTGCCCCTGTGGTTGAGGCTTCGCTTTTCCGTCGATGAGGTCGTGACCAGCCTCATCCTCAACTTCATCGCCGTGCTCTTCGTCTCGATGCTGATCGATGGCGTGCTGAAGGATCCGACGGCCTTCGGCTGGCCGCAATCCCAGGCCGTCGTCGATCATGCCATGCTGCCGAAACTGATCGCCCGTTCGCGCCTCCATATCGGCTTTGCGATCGCCATCGGGCTTGCTGCGGTCGTCTACTTCATCCAGTCGCGCACGGTGTTCGGCATGCAGTCCCGCGCCGCAGGCCTCAATCCGTCCGGCGCCGCCTTTGCCGGCGTCCGGCTTGGATCGACACTGGTCAAGGTTGCCTGCCTTTCTGGCGGACTTGCGGGGCTTGCCGGGGCAATCGAGGTATTGGGCGTCAAGGGTTATGTCACGACGGATCTGTCGCCAGGATTTGGCTATGCCGGCATCGTCGTTGCCATGCTTGCCAATCTCAATGCGCTCGGCGTAGTGCTCGCCGCGATCTTCACCGCAACGATGTTCGTCGGCGCCGATGGAATGAGCCGAAGCCTCGGCATTCCCACCTATATCGCCGACGTCACGGTCGCCTTGTCGCTATTGACGATGCTGATCGCACTGTTCTTCACGCAATACAGGATACGCCGATGAGCACGCTGATCGACATCATTGCATCAGCCGGACTTTGGGCAGCCGTGCTGCGTATCGCAACGCCGTTGATCTTCGGTACGCTTGGCGCACTCCTCTGCGAACGCGCGGGCGTCCTCAATCTCGGCATCGAGGGCATCATGACCTTCGGCGCGATGATCGGCTGGCTTTCGGTCTATCACGGCGCCGATCTCTGGACCGGGCTTCTCGTCGCGGCGATTGCCGGCGGCATTTTCGGACTGCTTCATTCGGCCCTGACGGTGACGCTCGGACTGTCGCAACACGTCTCCGGCCTTGGCGTGACGCTCTTTGCATCCAGTTTCAGCTACTATGTCTTCCGGCTGATCGTACCGGTCGCGGGAACGCCGCCGACGATCACGCCCTTCCAGCCGATTGCCATTCCCGGGCTGTCCACTCTGCCGTTCATTGGACCTGCCCTGTTCACACAGACGGCACCCACCTATCTAGCGATCGTCCTGGCGCTTATCCTCGCCTACATCATCTTCCGGACACCGGTCGGGCTTGCCATTCGCATGACCGGTGAAACCCCGCACGCCGCCGAGGCGCAGGGTGTAAACCCAATGAAGGTGCGCTATGGCGCAGTCATTGTCGGCAGCGCCTTGATGGGGATGGGCGGTGCGTTCCTGACGCTGTCAGCCTTCAACAGCTTCTTTCCGACCATGGTGCAAGGCCGTGGCTGGATCTGCATCGCGCTCGTGGTCTTCTCGTCCTGGCGACCGGGCCGTGCGCTGTTTGGCGCGCTACTCTTCGCCTTCTTCGATGCCTTCCAGCTGCGGCTGCAGACAGCGGTGCAAGGCATACCCTACCAGATCTTCCTGATGACACCCTACATCCTGTCCATCGTCGCACTTGCCGTCATGAGCCGGCACGCCCGCGTGCCGCAGGCGCTGATGCAGCCCTATCGCCGCGGCGAAAGATAATCCGAGGAGCCTTCCATGTTCGACCTGATCATTCGCAACGCCAATCTCCCCGATGGCCGCAAGGGCATCGATATCGCTGTCAAGGATGGCAAGATCGCTGCGGTCGAAGCCAAGATCACGGCAGAGGCAAAAGAAGAGATCGATGCGACCAACCGGCTGGTCAGCCCGCCCTTCATCGATCCGCATTTTCATATGGATGCGACCCTCTCGCTCGGCCTGCCACGCATGAATGTGTCGGGCACGCTCCTCGAAGGCATTGCACTCTGGGGGGAGCTGCGCCCGATCGTGACGAAGGAAGAGCTCGTCGAACGTGCGCTGCGCTATTGCGACCTCGCGGTCACACAGGGCCTGCTCTTCATCCGCAGCCATGTCGATACCTCCGACCCGAAGCTAGTGACGGCCGAAGCGCTGCTCGAGGTGAAAGAAAAGGTCAAACCTTACATCGACCTGCAACTCGTCGCCTTCCCGCAGGATGGCTATTACCGCGCCAAAGACGGCGTCGCCTCGCTCTCACGCGCTCTCGATATGGGCGTCGACATCGTCGGCGGCATTCCGCATTTCGAGCGCACCATGGATGAAGGCAAGGCGTCCGTCGAAGCGCTTTGCAGGATCGCTGCCGATCGCGGCCTTCCCGTCGATATTCATTGCGACGAGACCGACGATCCGATGTCGCGCCACATCGAGACGCTGGCAGCTGAAACCATTCGTTTCGGACTGCAGGGCCGGGTCGCCGGCTCGCATCTGACCTCGATGCATTCGATGGACAATTACTACGTCTCCAAGCTCATCCCGCTCATGGCGGAAGCGAAGATCAATGTCATCCCCAATCCGCTGATCAACATCATGCTGCAGGGCCGACACGATACCTATCCGAAGCGCCGCGGCATGACGCGCGTGCGCGAACTGATGGACGCCGGCCTCAACGTTTCCTTCGGCCATGATTGCGTAATGGATCCCTGGTATTCGATGGGCTCGGGCGACATGCTCGAAGTCGGCCACATGGCGATCCACGTCGCCCAGATGGCCGGCATCGAGGACAAGAAGAAAATCTTCGATGCCCTTACCGTCAATTCCGCCAAAACGCTTGGTCTGACGGGCTATGGCTTGGCAAAGGGCTGCAACGCCGATTTCGTTATCCTGCAGGCCGTCGACTCGGTGGAAGCACTGCGCCTGAAGCCCAACCGCCTGGCCGTCATCAAGAGCGGCAAGGTGATCGCCCGCTCGGCGCCACGCATCGGCGAACTCTTCCTCAACGGCAGGCCTGCACGGATTGACGGCGGGCTCGACTACGTGCCGGTTCAGAGATAGCAGGCGCGCATTCTCCACTCATCCACAACCAAACACGCACTTGTGATGCACTGATTACCAGTCGACTTTACAACTAACATGTCAGCATGATACGCCTGATCCCACAAGATCGGGAGGATCGTATGAAAGAGCGTTTTGGCCTGTCGGCTGCCCTGGCAACCCCTTTTGACGCCAACGGCGAGATTGCCGTTTCGGGCGTGATCACCCAGGCCAAGCATTGCCTTTCGAATGGCTGTACGAGCGTGACGCTTTTCGGCACTACCGGCGAAGGCGCCTCGATCGGCATGCAGGAACGCCAGCAGGTGCTGACCGCGATGATAACGGCAGGCATTGCTCCTTCCCAGATCGTCATGGGTGTGCTTGTTGATGCCGCCGAAGATGCGGCTTCCCAGGCGAGCCAGGCTCTTGCCCAGGGTGTCCGCAACATTCTTCTGGCGCCTCCCTCCTATTTCAAAAATGTCAGCGACGATGGGCTCTTCAAGTGGTTCGCAGCTGTCTTCACCATGCTCGGCACGCATGCGCGCGATGTCATCGTCTACAATATCCCGTCGGTGACGATGGTCCCGCTCTCCGTTTCTCTCGTCGGTCGACTGCGCGACGCGTTTCCGGAAGTTGTCGTCGGCGTCAAGGATTCCTCCGGTGACTGGCCCTATACGGAGACGCTGCTGAAGACGCATGGCGATCTCATCATCCTGATTGGCGACGAACGGCATCTGGCGCGCGGCGTGCGCCTCGGCGGACAGGGCGCGATTTCCGGCATGGCCAATCTGCTTCCGAGAGAAGTGCAGGCCATGGCGGAAAAGGGTGTCGATGACACCAATGTCGAGCGCTTTGTCGAGGAACTGGTGCGCTATCCTGTGATCCCTTCCATCAAGGCGATCCTTGCCCGAGTGACGAATGACGAAAGCTGGCTTGCCGTGCGGCCACCTCTTGTGCCAATCAGTGGGCAAGATTGTGACAAGCTCTTTGCGGCTTTCGGCGCCTTGTTCCGCGCCAGGGCAGCTTAACCGAACTGTCCGGAGCCGCCGATGGATGGAACAGAACAGCCGACCTTGAGAGAGAAAGCCTATGAGAGCTTCACGCGCCATCTGCTGGCGCGCGACGTTCGGCCTGGCCAGTTCATCTCGCAAAGACGGCTTGTCGAACTGACGGGATTGACGCTTGGAGCCATCCGCGAGCTGATCCCCCGCCTCGAAGCCGAAGGGCTGATCAAGACGGTGCCGCAGCGCGGGCTGCAGATCGCCCATATCGATCTCGACCTGATCCGCGAGGCATTCCAGCTTCGCATCTTCCTGGAGAAGGAAGCCGTCGCGCTTTTTACCTATTCGGCGTCCGACGAGACGATTGCCAAGCTGATGAAAGATCATCGCGATATCGCCGATGCCATCCGTTCAGGCGACACGTCGCAGGAACTCGAACTTCACGCTCAATCCGTCGATTGGGGCATGCACGACGCCTTCATTGATGCGCTGGGAAATACCATCATTTCGAATGCCTACCGGGTCAACTCCATCAAGATGCGCCTGATCAGCCAGGACAGATTCCGCATCAACGGACATGTCGGACCCGTCATGAGCGAGCACCTGAAAGTGCTTGAAGCGATCCAGCGACGATCGGCCGAGGAAGCCGTTGCCGCACTTGCCTCCCATATCAACGGAGCACGAGACCGCGCATTGAAATTTTGAATAAACAAGGCCGCGAATGAGGAGATTTTCGGCCAAAGGAGGAGGAACAGCATGTCATCGTCATTGTTCAATCCAACGCGTCGCGGCTTCATGGCCGGCACGGCAGCGCTTGGCGCCGCAAGCTTGCTGGGCGTCCGCACCGCATCGGCCGCCGTCGACTGGAAGCGCTTTTCCGGCACGACGCTCGAAGTCAACCTGATCAAGAGCCCGCGCAGCGATACGCTCCTCAAATACCTGAGCGAGTTCGAGGCGCTGACGGGGATCAAGGTCAACGCCGAGGCGACCCCGGAACAGCAGCAGCGCCAGAAGACGACCATTGAACTGAGCACCGGCAAGCCGAGCTTCGACGTCGTCCACCTGAGCTACCACGTCCAGAAACGCCAGTTCGAAAAGGGTGGCTGGCTTGCCGATATCAGCGGCTTCCTCAAGGACCCGTCCCTGACCGATCCGTCGCTGACGGAAAGCGATTTTGCCGAGGCGGGCCTGAAATTCGCCAAGGATTCCACCGGCGTCATGCGCTCCCTGCCCTTCTCGGTGGATTACTGGATCGTCTACTGGAACAAGACCCTGTTCGAAAAGAAAGGCCTTGCCTATCCCGAGACCTTCGAGGACATGGCCAAGGCTGCCGAGGCGCTGACCGACAAGTCCACAAACACCTACGGCTTCGTCGCACGCGGCCTCAAGAACGCCAATGCGCCAGTCTGGACGACCTTCATGCTCGGCTACGGCGGAACGCCGCTTTCGCCCGACGGCAAGCTGCAGACGACATCGCAGGCCGCCGTGGATGCCGCGGCTCTCTATCAGCGCCTGATGACCAAATCGGCTCCTCCCGGCGTTTCCGGCTTCAACTGGGCCGAAGCGCAATCGGCCTTCCTGCAGGGCAAGATCGGCATGTGGCTTGATGGCGTCGGCTTTGCGCCGCCGATCGAAAATCCGGAAAAGTCCCGCGTCGTCGGCCAGGTCGGCTATGGCGTCATGCCGAAGGGACCGAACGCACAGGCCGCGGCAACCACCGGCGACGGCATCGGCGTGACCGCTGCCAGCCAGAAGAAGGAAGCCGCCTATCTCTTCTGCCAATGGGCGATCTCCCACGATATGGGCGCACGCCTGCTACAGGCCGGCGCCGGCGTTCCGTTCCGCCAGTCCATTCTCGAGGATAAGAAGGTCCGTGAGGGCGTCAAAATGCCCGGCCCGTGGCTGGACGCCGTTGCCGGCTCCGCCAAGGTCTCGCAGCTTGCACTTCCCGTCATCATCCCCGTCACCGAGTTCCGCGACATCTACGGCGTGGCGCTGACCAACATGATCGGCGGCGCCGACCCGGCAAGCGAACTGAAGACGGCAACGGCGCAATTCGAGCCGGTGCTGGCGCGAAGCGAGGGATAATGGCCTCCGTGAGCATCGAAGATACGAGAGCGGCGACAGTTGAGAAGAGGAGCAAGCCGAAAAGGCTTGTTCCCAACTACTGGCCTTTCGTCATTCCGGCATTAATCGTGATTGCGGCCGTCATCGTTTTCCCCTGGGTCTTCACCCTGTGGATGAGCGTGAACAAATGGACGCTCGGCCAATCGCAGAGCTTCATCGGCTGGGACAATTACGTCCGGTTGGCGACGGATCTGCGCTTCTGGGAGTCGCTCTGGCACACGGTCCTCTATACCGTGCTGTCAGTCGTCGCTCCGCTGATATTCGGAACGCTGGCGGCCCTGATCTTCGATGCGAATTTTCCACTGCGCGGCTTCCTGCGCGGCGTCTTCGTCATGCCGATGATGGCGACACCGGTTGCTGTGGCACTCGTCTGGACTATGATGTTCCACCCCCAGCTCGGCGTGCTCAACTACCTGCTGTCGCTTGTGGGCATCGGGCCGCAGGAGTGGATCTACAATCAGATGAGCGTCATTCCCTCGCTCGTTCTGGTCGAGGTCTGGCAATGGACGCCGCTGGTCATGCTGATCGTGCTCGGCGGCCTCGCCTCAGTGCCGCGCGAACCCTATGAGAGCGCCGAGATCGATGGCGCCAATGCCTGGCAGAAGTTCCGCTACCTGACGCTGCCGATGATCTCACCCTTCCTGATGATCGCCGTCATCATCCGCGGCATCGATGCCATCAAGAGCTTCGACATCATCTATGCGATGACCCAGGGCGGACCGGGAACGGCGTCCGAGACCATCAACATCTATCTCTACAACACCGCCTTTGCCTATTACGACATCGGCTATGGCTCGGCCATGGCGGTGGTGTTCTTCATCGTCATCGTCGCACTGTCCTTCATGCTGCTGATGATGCGCCAGCGGACAAAATGGACCGACGCGGAGGGCCATTGATATGAAGCGCTCGACACTCAACCGCATCGGCCTCTTCTTCGTGGCCCTGGTCATGGTCTCGCCGGTCGTCCTGTTCTTCCTCTGGATGATCTCGCTGTCGCTGAAATACGAGATCGACAATGGCGCCTATCCGCCGATTCTCATTCCGGATCGTTTCGCCTGGTCGAACTACGTCCAGGTATTCCAGGAAAACAACTTCTTCCTCTATTTCTGGAACTCCGTATTGGTGACGGGGGCTGCCACACTGCTCGCGCTCATCATCGGCGTGCCGGCTGGCTATGGCATCGCGCGGCTGAAGGCGGAGAAGTCGGCGATCGTCATCATGATCGCCCGCATGACGCCCGGCCTCTCCTTCCTCATTCCGCTGTTCCTGCTGTTCCAATGGCTCAATCTGCTCGGGACGCTGTGGCCGCAGATCATCATCCATCTCGTCGTCACCGTGCCGATCGTTGTCTGGATCATGATCGGCTATTTCGAGACCACACCGATGGAGCTGGAAGAGGCCGCGAGCATCGATGGCGCCACCCCCTGGCAGGTCTTTCGCCTCATCGCATTGCCGATCGCGCGGCCCGGCATTGTCGTTGCTTTCATCCTCTCGGTCATCTTCTCCTGGAACAACTTCGTCTTCGGCATCGTGCTTGCCAGCCGCGAGACCCGCACGCTGCCCGTCGCCGTCTACAATATGCTCTCCTTCGAGCAAGTGAGCTGGGGGCCGCTTGCCGCAGCCGCCCTCATCGTGACGCTGCCGGTGCTCGTGCTGACGATGTTTGCGCAGCGGCAGATCATCGCGGGCCTGACCGCCGGCGCGGTCAAATGACCGACCTCCCCTTTCTGACGGGATCGGATCCATGCTATCGGCCGACATAGAGAGCCTGCAGGCGTGGCTTGGTGACAGGACCTATGTCGCCATCGACTAGGCCAGCATGTGTGACTTCGACAAAACGAGTGGAAACCGGCCTTGACCTTCTCAACTGTTTTCGATCCGCCGGCGGGCACGCCGAAGCACGTTCTCTGCGTCGGAGCAGCCGTTCTTGATACGCTGTTTCGCGTCCGTACGCTGCCATCCGGCCAGGGCAAGGTCCTGCCTTATGACATGCTGCAGATCGCCGAGGGCATGGCCTCGAGCGCGGCTTTCGCAGTTGCGCGGCTTGGCGGCAAGGCAAGCCTGTGGGGAGCAGTGGGTAACGACGCGACGGGCGAACGCATCCTCCGCGAACTGAGTGGCGCCGGCATCTCCACCGAAGGCATGCTCCGTGCGGAAGGCGCACAATCTGCCGTGGCGACAATCCTTGTGGACGATGAGGGTGAAAGGCTGATCGTTCCGTTCTACGACCCGAAACTGCATCACACTCTCAAAACCTTCACGCCGGAGGAGATCGCCGCTTTCGACGCCGTGCTTGTCGACGTCCGCTGGCCGGCTCTGGCGCTCAGGGTTCTGCAAGCGGCAAGAGAGATCGGAAAGCCGGCCATCCTCGACGGCGATGTCGCGCCGGACGGCATCATCGAGCAGCTCGCGCCGGAAGCCACCCACATCGTCTTTTCCGAACCGGCGGCGCAACGCCTCACCGGGATCACCGATTTCGTCGAGATGACCCGTCTTTTGAAGCAAAGGTTCAGCCAGACCTTCATCTGCGTTACGGCGGGTGCTGCGGGCAGCTTCTGGTGCGACGACCAAAGCAATGACATCAGACATAGCCCGACAATCGCCATCAAGGCTGTCGACACGCTGGCGGCCGGCGATATCTTCCATGGCGCCTTTGCGCTTGCCATTGCCGAAGGAAAAGCGCCTGCCGAGGCCATCCAACTGTCTTCGGTGGCTGCCGCAATCAAGTGTGAGATATTCGGCGGGCGATCGGGCGCGCCGACACGCGCCGATGTCATCGCGCGCCTGGCGAGCATGGCACCGAAGCTATCGTAAATCACAGGCTTCACTTCGAGACATGGAGTGCCGTCATCCCCTGTTTCTGGGGGTGACACCAATGCGAGCGTGGATTATAAAAATTCCGCGACTCAAGCAGGAGGATCGCCCGATGAGAAATTTCAGCACCCATTAGCGCTGGACGGCGACGCCGAACCCGGGCTGCTGTTCAGCCCGTTCTTCTCCCATCATATCCTCTTCAGTGTGCCCATGGAGGGCATCCATGCTACGTCGGTTCTTCTCCTATTATGCCCGTTACAAGCGGCTGTTTTTCCTCGACTTCGGCTGCGCCGTGCTCGCGGGCTTGCTCGAACTCGGCTTTCCCCTGGCGGTCAAGCTCTTCATCGATCAGTTGCTGCCGAGCCGCGACTGGGGCCTGATTTTCGGCACTGCCGCTTTGCTGCTCGTCGTCTACGCGATGAACACCGGCCTCTCCGCGACCGTCAACTACTGGGGCCATGCGCTCGGCATCTCGATCGAGTCCGATATGCGCCGCCAGGCCTTCGACCATATCCAGAAGCTGTCCTTCCGTTACTTCGACAACAACCGCACCGGCCATCTGATCACTCACGTCACCAAGGATCTCGAGGAAGTGGGCGAAATCGCCCATCACGGCCCAGAGGACTTGTTCATCGCGATCATGACCTTCATCGGCGCCTTCCTGCTGATGTTCAGCGTGCACTGGAAGCTGGCGCTGCTGACGACGACCATAGTGCCGTTCATGACCTGGCTGGTCAGCCGCTACGGCTCCAAGATGACCGTGAATTCGCGCAGCCTGTTCGGCAAGGTCGGCAACTTCAATACCCGCATGCAGGAAACGGTTGGCGGCATCCGCGTGGTCAAGGCTTTCGCCAACGAGCGATATGAAAGCCAGCTATTTGCCAGCGACAACGAAGACTACAAGGCAACCAAACTGGATGGCTATGCCTATATGACGGCGAGCATAGCGCTCAGCTATTTCAGCACGCGCCTGGTGCAGCTCGTCGTCATGATGGCGGGAACCTGGTTCGTCATCTCGGGAGAGCTGAGCTATGGCGGATTCGTCAGCTTCCTGTTGCTCATCAATGTCTTCTTCCGCCCAATCGACAAGATCACGTCCGTCATCGAGACCTATCCGAAGGGCATTGCAGGCTTCAAACGCTTCCTCTCCCTGATCGATACGGAACCGGACCTTGCCGACAGGTCGAACGCTATCGCAGTCGCCAATCTGAAAGGTGACATCGCCTATGACAGCGTCGCCTTCGGCTATTCGGATCAGACTACGATTTTCAAGGATCTCAACCTGACAATCGCAGCCGGCGAGACCGTCGCCTTTGTCGGCGCCTCCGGCACCGGCAAGACGACCATCTGCTCGCTGCTGCCGCGCTTTTACGACGTGACATCAGGCAGCATCACCATTGACGGCATCGATATCCGCGACATGACGCAGGCCTCGCTGCGCAGCCAGATCGGCATCGTGCAGCAGGACGTCTTCCTATTCGGCTCGACCATTCGCGAAAATATCGCCTATGGAAGGCTGGGCGCGACGGATGAGGATATCATGAAGGCGTTGCAGCGCGCTTCGCTCGATGAATTCGTGCGCTCCCTGCCCGCCGGCCTCGACACACCAACGGGCGAGCGTGGCGTCAAGCTTTCGGGCGGGCAGAAGCAGCGTCTGGCGATTGCCCGCATCTTCCTCAAGAATCCGCCGATCCTCATTCTCGATGAAGCCACCTCGGCGCTGGATACGGCAACGGAATATGCCATCCAGCAGGCGCTGTTGGAGCTCGCGAAGGGGCGCACGACACTGGTAGTCGCCCACCGGCTGTCGACCATCCGCAATGCCGACCGCATCATCGTCATGGGCGACAATGGTATTGTCGAGCAGGGCTCACATGACGAGCTGCTTGCTCGGCGCGGAGCCTATGCCCGACTGCATAACGCCCAGTTCGGTCTGTACGCTTGATCTCAGCAAATGACCTGGAGCCGAGGCTTAACGCCTCGGCGACCGTCACGCCCAGGCAGGCCGCTTGAGACCAAGATGATCGCGCAGCGTCGTGCCCTCGTAGTCGCGGCGGAAGAGGCCCCGATCCTGCAGGATCGGCACGACCTCACGGGTGAAATCCTCAAGGCCGGCGGGGAAGAAGGGCGGCATGACGTTGAAACCGTCCGCAGCGCCGTTTTCAAACCATAGCTGCATGCGATCGGCAATCTCTTCGGCCGTGCCGAGCACGATGTGGTGGCCGCGGCCGGCAGCAACGCGCAGGGCAAGCTCGCGGATCGTCAGCTTTTCTCGGCGGGCAAGCTCGGTCAACAGCTCGGCGCGGCTGCGCAGCTGATCCGAGATCGGCAGGTCGGGCAACGGGCCATCGAGATCGTATTCGGCCAGGCTATGACCAATGCGCTCTTCCAGCAACGGCATGGCGCTCTTGATGTCAGTCCAGCGGTTCAGCACGTCGAGCTTCTCGCGCGCCTCGGCGACCGTCCTGCCGATAACGGGCAGGAAGCCGGGCATGACAGCGACATCGTCCGCACTGCGCCCGAAGCCGACGACGCGGCCCTTCAGGCTCTTATAAAACGCCTGCGCCTCGTCGAGGCTCTGCTGGGCGGTAAAGACGATATCGGCGGTACGCGCGGCAAGATCCTGGCCGGGGCCGGAGGAACCCGCCTGAATGAGGATCGGATGGCCCTGCGGCGAGCGCGGGATGTTCAGCGGTCCTTTGACCGAATAATATTTGCCGGCGTGGTCGAGCACCCGCACCTTGGCAGGATCAGCATAGACGCCGCTTTCCTTGTTCTTCGGAAAAGCATCGTCGGCCCAGCTGTCCCAGAGACCGCGGACGACATCAACGAACTCTTCGGCCACCGCGTAACGCTCGTCATGCTCCGGATGGCTCTTGGAGAAATTGGCCGCCGTGCGCGCATAGGAGGTCGTGACGATGTTCCAGGCGGCGCGGCCGTGGCTCAGATGATCGATCGAGGCGAAGGCGCGGGCCAGATGATAGGGTTCGCCGTAGGTGGTGGAGGCGGTGGCGGCAAGGCCGATCTTCTCCGTCACCATGGCGAGCGAGGCCAGCAGCGTCAGCGGCTCGAAACGGGCGATCATCGATGGATGCGCATCGAGGCCACTCGTCAGGCCATCGGCCAGGAACAGCATGTCGAACTTGGCGGCTTCCGCGATCTGCGCGACCCGGCGCAGGAGATCGAAATTCTCGCTGCCGGCCTCCGCCTCCGGATGGCGCCAGCCGGACACATGATGACCGGCACCCTGCAGGAAAAGGCCGAGATGGATCTTGCGTGTCGTGCTCATGGATAGATGCCTTGCGTTTCTTGGAAGAAGATCAATTCGGACGGTGAGCCAAAAGCGCGATGAGACGATGAAGATCGTCCTCGCTGCGCATGGTCCTCACAAGTTCGGGAATGGCCGATACGGACGGGTGATTGCCCGTCGCATCGTGGAATTTTTCAGTCGGATCGCTCAAACCCGGCAAGCCCTTGAACTCGCGGACCAGCCGGCTTCCGTCCCTGAGCGTCACTTCGGCAATGACGAAGCGCGTCTTCGGATCGTTGGACATGCGCGGGGCCGTCTCATCGTGCCGGCGGCGAACGCGCCGTGCGATTACCATCAGATCGTCGCGCACCGGCGTCTCGCCAAAATGGCTGATCTTCAGCGCGCCATCGACCAAGGCGGTGGCGAAGACATATTCGGCACTGAAGCGGGCATCGATGCCAGTGGTGGGATTTGTAACGACCAGCGCGGCGTCACCACCCGGCGGGAAGGTGATGACCACGTCTTCGATCGTTTCGGCATTCAGCCCTTCACCATGCAATTGGAGGCCGATCATGCCGACCGGATGGCTGGCCGTGCAACATGGAAACGCCTTGAGCGTCAGCCCCGGAGTAACGATCTGCCAGGGAGCGCCCCAACCTTCCACCGCCGCCTGCGGCCGCTCTTCGCCAAACGCGAAGGCCGAAAAGAAGCCGATCGGATTGTCGAGAAAATCCTTTGCGCCGCCGAAGCCTGCCTTTGCGAGCTTGGCAGACAGCAGGCCGGAGCGAGCCGCCATGCCGGCGTGATAGGGCTTGGCATCGTGGCCGAACTGCAGACGCAAGCCGCTCGAATGCGTGGCGGCAAGGCCCAGCGCCGTGGCAGTCTCTTCGACCGAGTAGCCGAGCACATGCGCGGCGGCTGCGGCCGCGGCGATGGTGCCGAGCGTCGCAGTCGCGTGAAAGCCGTTCTCGTAATGGCGCATGCCGATCGCAAGGCCGAGACGCGCCATGGTCTCGAGGCCGACGATATAACCGGCGATCAACTGGTCGGCCGACAGCCGCTCTTCCGATGCCAGCGCGAGCAGCACTGGTACGATCACCGTCGTCGGATGCCCGCGCACGCTCGCATGCACATCGTCATAATCGAGCACATGGCCGGCATGGGCATTGACCAAGGCAGCAGTCAGCGCATCGGCACGCCGTCCCTGGCCGATGATGACGGCCTCACCTGCACCTGCCGGCAGCTGCTCCAAAAGGATGCGCGTCGTGCGATCATCAGCGCCACCGAAGGCACAAGCAAGCCAATCAACGATTGCCTTGCGTGCGGCGGCAACGGCAGCCTTATCCTTCAACGGTTCGGCGGAGACGATGGCCTCGGCAAAGGCGGTGGTCAGCGGGAAAGTCTTTTCCATCATCGATCCCTTCAAATGCCTTCGCCGTATTCCAGCGAATTGCGCCCGCCGGCAAGCCCGTTGACGAAGCGACGAATGCGCGCGTTCGTCGACTTCTGGAAGATATCCTCGGGCGCCCCCTGGTCAACGATAAGGCCATTCTCGGTGAAGACGACGACATCGCTGATCTCTTCGGCGAAGCGCATTTCATGCGTCACCAGAATGCTGGTCATGCCTTCCTTGACGAGATCGCGGATAACGGCAAGCACCTCGCCGACGGTCTCTGGATCGAGCGCCGAAGTCACCTCGTCGAACAGCACAAGATCGGGTCGCATCGCTAAAGCGCGAGCGATCGCCACGCGCTGCTGCTGGCCGCCGGAAAGCTGCCCGGGATAGACGCCCGCCTTCTCGGACAGGCGGACCTGCGCCAGCAGATCGCGGGCGTGACGTTCGGCCTCGGTCTTGTTGACGCCGAGAATGCGCGTCGGCGCCAGCGTAATGTTGTCGAGAACGGACAGGTGCGGAAAGAGATTATACTGCTGGAAGACGATGCCGATCTTCTGTCTGAGCTTGATGCGTTCCGCCTCGCTGCGCATCTGGTCCACGCGCGCGCCGTTGACGGTGATCCGTCCGGTCTGCGGCGCGACCAGTGCGTTGATGCAGCGCAGGATCGTCGACTTGCCAGAGCCGGACGGGCCGATGATCGAAACAGTCTGTCCGCGGGCGACCGTGAGGTCGATGCCCTTCAGGACTTCAGTCGATCCAAAGGCGAGATGCACGTCGGCCAGTTCGACGATCGGATTGATCTGAGCTTGGCTCATGCCGGCTCCTTTAAGCTTTGAAGCGGCGCTCGAGGCGGCGCGTCAGGCTGGAAATGGGATAGCAGAGGGCAAAGAACGCCGCCATCACGACGAGATAGGCAAGCACGGTGAAATCCAGGCGACGCACTGCGGTGCTGGCGTCGGTGGCGGCATGCAGCAATTCATGAACGCCGACCAGCGAGGCAAGCGCGCTTGCCATGGTGATCGAGGCGAACAGGTTCATCCAGGGCGGCAGCGAGCGGCGAGCGCATTGCGGCAGGATGATCCAGCGCAGTGCCTGCATCCGGGAGAAGCCGAGCCCTTTCGACGCCTCCCACTGCGTTGTCGGGATCGACTGGATAGCGCCGCGCGTGATCTCGGCGACATAGGCGCTGGCCGGAATGGCAAGTCCGATCACGGCCTTCACCCAATCGGGAAACGGCAGATAGTGGCCGAAGACAACGATCTCGAAGGGGAAAATATAGGTCGTGGCGAAGATCAGCACGAGATGCGGCGCATTGCGGAAGATCTGGACGTAGGCAACCACCGGATAACGGACGATCTTCAGCGGCGTCAGCTCGAGAATGCCGAGCGCCACGCCGACCAATGTACCGCCTGCCATTGCGAGCAGGCTGATGAGGATATTCATCAGGAAGCCGCTGCCGAGATAGGGCAGCCATTCGATCAGCACGTGCAGCAGCGAGAGATCAGCGAGAAGCCAGACGACAGCCGCCGCGACCAGAGCGCCAAACGCCCAGGGCAACCAGTTGCTCGAAGAAGCGGGTGAGAGTTTTGCGACGCTCATGTGCCGACCCCGAAGCCCGGCACGGCAAGCCGCTTCTCGACCCAGCGCCCGATCCTCGCCACGGCAAGATTGATGGCGCTGAAGAACAGCAGAATGACGATCATCAGCTCGACGACATTATCGCGCTGCGTCCAGACCATGATCGAGGCATAGGTGATCTCGCTGACCGCGATCGCATTGCCAACGGTGGTCAGCTTCACCAGATTGATCATGTTGTTGACGATCGCCGGCAGCGAAGCCCTGATGGCCAGAGGAATTGAGACAAACCGGAGGATTTGCAGGCGTGTGAAGCCGATGGCGCGGGCGGCCTCTACAGTCTGTTCCGGCACGGCCTCGATACCGGCGCGGAGCGCATCGGCATGGAGTGCGGCCACATGCAGGCCAACAACAGCAATCACCCAGAAGAACGGCGTCAAAGGATTATGCTGCGCGCCGCCGAGACCATTGGAAACAAGGGTGTTCAGCACGAGAAAGCTGAACATCAGCTGCACCAGCGTTGGCGTATTCCGGGTCACTTCGATGAATGCTCTGACCGGCGCAGAGAGTGCCTTGCGGCCAGACGTCAGCATGGCCGCGAACAGCAGGCCGAAAATCAGGCTGACCGGAATGAGGATCACAATCAGATAAAGCGTGGTGATGAAACCACCACGCCAGATCTGCGATTCATAGCCGCTGGCCAGGAATTCGTAATGAAGCCCGATCTTGCCAGTCCAGTTGATGAAGGTCTGAAGAATCGAATTCCCCATGCAATCCGCTCCTCAGGCGACCGACAAGATCACTTGGCCTCGAGCTTCTTGTGTTCTTCTTCCAGAAAGGTCGTGTTGAGCAGGCGGTTCGCCTTGGCATAATCGAGCAGCTTGCCACTGGCATGCAGCTCGAGAATTGCCTTGTCGAGCGCATCGCGCGTGTCGCCATCGCCCTTGCGCAGCCAGATCACCGAATCCGAGGGAACGAGTTCGGTCGGGAACAGGATCTTATAATCCTTCCAGTCTTCCGGACGATCCTGAAGAAGGAGGCCGACAGTCGCGCCGACATGCACGGCGGCGATGCAATTGCCGCCCTGCAGCGCCAGAAGCGATTCCGGCTGGCTCGGCAGCGCCTTCACTTCGGCACCATATTGTTCGATCAGCGGCTGCGTGTAGTTCGAGCCCTGGGAAACGCAGACCGGCTTGCCCTTGAGGTCGCTCCAGTCGTTCAGGCCGCTATCCTTGCGGCCGACGGCAGCACCTCCGCTGCGGTCATAGGGTGTCGGCACGTAATCAAGGATCTTCGCGCGCTCTTCGGTATACTGCATGTTGGCGATCAGGATATCGACCTTGCCCTGCTGCAGGAACTGCACCCGGTTCGGCGGCGTCACCGTCACCGTTTCCAGCTTGACGCCGAGCTTGTCGGCGAGCGCCTTGGCGATGTCGAGATTATAGCCCTTCTGCTGCTGGCTTGCCGGATCGATATAGCCGAAAGGCGCACCCGAGAGGATGACACCGACCATCAGCGCGCCGCGACCCTTGATGCGATCGAGCGTCGCGTCAGCATGCGCGATCGTGGTAAAAAGCGCGCCGCAGGAAAGCGCAGCGGCAAAAATGGCAGCAGATGTTCGCCTGGCAAAATTCATGGGTGTCGGACTCCTTGTCTGCGCGGAACCTAGAGAGGGCGCGCGCGCCGCGCGAGGAATCCAATGCTATTTACTTCGGTATTGGCGCAAGGATTATCCATATAAACGATAGATTTTAACATGCTATATCTGCCGGGTAAGCCCGCCTCGCCATCGACAGCCAATGCGATCATTGAAAATCGAATACACTGAGGCCCGTTGCCATCTCGTCGAGACCGAGAGGGCGCGTCACCGGTGGTTCCGCCCTCGCCAGACAGCCCTGACGCTCGCACAGCCGACAGGCCGGACCGATCGCCACCGGTGCCGAACCGGTCACACGTCCGTAGGTGACTTCCTCGCGATGCGCAATATCGCAGCCGATGAGAAGCGCTGTGCGGCGCACCCTTTCGCCGAAATCCGCCCGAGGGCCTTCGACGCTGCGCGATATCGTCAGAAAACCCGCCCCATCGGGCATTTCCGCTGCTTCGACCAGTATCTGCCCCGGTTGGGCGAAGGCGGAGTGAATATTGAGCTTGGGACAGCCTCCACCGAAGCGGGCTTGCGGGAAGCCCTGCGCTCCTGCTTTGCGCAGGCGATGGCCGGCGCTATCGATTTCCATCAGGAAAAAGCCGATGCCCGAGGCGCCGGGACGCTGCAAGGTCGTCAGGCGCGTGGCAGCCTGCTCATAGGAAACGCCGAAACGGGCACTGAGCCCGTCGATATCGTAATGAAGACGCTGGGCGGCTGAAAGATAGGCGCCATAGGGCATCAGCAAAGCATGCGAAGCATAGCGCGCCAGCTCGAAGCGGGCGATCCGCTTGGCTTCCGGCGTCGACAGGGCAAGAGCCTCCAGTTCAGAAGTAATCTCATCGCGCATCACAAGCAGCGAGACTTCGGTCGCGATCTCCCGAAGCTGATCGAAGGGCGACAAGCGTTCCGAAAGGAAGAGACGCATGGAATGGCGGTCGTAGCGCCGGCGCAGACCCGGCATGGCACGCACCGGCAGCAGGCGCACGGCAATGCCATGCTCACTTTTCAGCCATGCTTTGAGGGCGCCGGCCATGTCGTCGCCTGGCGCGAGGCGGGTGTGAAAGGCTTCTGCGGCATCCTCGATACCAGCAAAGAAATTCGCCCGACCCTGCAACCGGTCATGAACCTCGTCGAGCGGCAAGCGCGGGCCGGCGACATCGGCAACACGACCCTCACGGCCGAGAAGCTCAGCGAGATCGGACAGCCGCGCCGCCTGTTCGCGATAGGCCCGATAAAGCCGGATCATGCCATTCGCGGCATTGGGCGCGGCTTCCGCAAGCTCGATCAACTCCTGATCGGCGGGGATTTCACCGACCAGCAGCGGATCGGCAAAGATCTCGCGCAACTGCGCTGCATTGCCGCCCTGTTCACCCTGCAGTTCATCGAGGTCGATCTTATAGACGGCCGACAGCTTCAACAGCAGCTGGACGGTCAGCGGCCGTTGGTTGCGTTCGATGAGATTGAGATAGGACGGCGAAATCTCAAGGGCTTGCGCCATGGTCGTCTGCGTCAGACCAAGCCCCATACGAATGCGCCGAACCCGCGGGCCTGCAAAGATCTTGCGCTCAGCCATCTGTCATTCCTTTTACAGGATTCGTCGAAAGTCAAAATTTACAATTTTTACAACTTTACTAGAGATCGCTGTCAACGATAGCACATCATAACCCTTTTATCTAATAGCCTCTTTTGGTTTTTCTGGCCTTTCCGGTAAATTTTCGTAAATCTAGTCATGCATTCCACAACGATCAAACGGCGGATAGAAGAGCATCAGGAGATTGTCATGACAGATTTTTACAAACTGATCCCGGGCGCGCCAAGCGGGCGTTTCGATGGCGTCGAGCGCCCCTATACCGCCGAAGATGTGAAGCGGCTGCGTGGATCAATCACCATTCGCCACTCGCTCGCCGAGATGGGTGCGAACCGGCTCTGGCAGCTCATTCACGAAGAGGATTTCGTCAATGCGCTCGGAGCGCTCTCGGGCAATCAGGCCATGCAGATGGTTCGTGCCGGGTTGAAGGCGATCTATCTCTCGGGCTGGCAGGTCGCTGCGGACGCCAATACCGCCTCGGCGATGTATCCCGACCAGTCCCTCTACCCCGCCAATGCCGGCCCTGAATTGGCAAAACGCATCAACCGCACCCTGCAAAGGGCCGACCAGATCGAGACTGCCGAGGGCAAGGGCCTTTCGGTCGACACGTGGTTCGCGCCGATCGTAGCCGATGCCGAAGCGGGCTTCGGCGGCCCCCTCAACGCCTTCGAGATCATGAAGGCCTATATCGAGGCTGGTGCGGCAGGCGTCCATTTCGAGGATCAACTTGCTTCGGAGAAGAAATGCGGCCATCTCGGCGGTAAGGTTCTCATCCCGACGGCAGCCCATATCCGCAATCTCGACGCCGCGCGTCTCGCGGCCGACGTCATGGGCGTGCCGACATTGGTCGTCGCCCGCACGGACGCGGAGGCTGCCAAGCTTCTGACCTCCGATATCGACGAGCGCGACCAGCCCTTCGTCGATTATGATGCAGGCCGTACGGTCGAGGGGTTCTACCAGGTCCGAAACGGTATCGATCCCTGCATCGCCCGCGCCGTGGCTTACGCGCCGCATTGCGACCTCATCTGGTGCGAGACGTCGAAGCCGGATCTCGAGCAGGCGCGCCGGTTTGCAGAAGGGGTGCATCGCGTCCATCCCGGCAAGCTGCTTGCCTATAATTGCTCGCCGTCCTTCAACTGGAAGAAAAATCTGGACGACGCGACGATTGCCAAGTTCCAGCGCGAGCTGGGCGCGATGGGCTACAAGTTCCAGTTCATCACGCTTGCCGGCTTCCATCAGCTGAACTTCGGCATGTTCGAACTTGCCCGCGGCTACAAGGCCCGCCAGATGGCCGCCTATTCCGAATTGCAGGAAGCCGAATTTGCCGCAGAAGCCAACGGTTATACCGCCACCAAGCACCAGCGCGAGGTCGGCACCGGCTATTTCGACGCCGTGTCGCTGGCGATCACCGGCGGCCAGTCTTCCACCACGGCCATGCATGGCTCGACCGAGCACGCGCAGTTCAAGCCGGCAGCAGAGTAACACTCAATTCAACAGGAGGAGAATGACATGCCATCGATAGCACGCGTTCGCGAGAGAGCAGAGGAGCAATCTCTCACCATGAACACCGACCAGCAGGCCGTCATCCGCATGCTGGCGAATGAACTGCACCGCCTCAACCAGGCCGTCATGAATGCGGTCGAAGCCGGCGTCTCCGTCGAGCTCGTCCGCTCGTCCCGCCACCACGGTGGCGATGGCAATTGGGGTGACCTGCTGATCCCCGTCGTTGTCACCAACGCGGCGCGGCCGGCCTGACGATTGCACTCTCCAGTCAAACTTCGGGCCGCGCCGTCAATCGACGAGCGGCCCGCTTTTATGACTTCACGACACGAAGTGAGATCAGGATGGAGTGTCGCTTGAAAAATCGGAGAACGCCTGCGCGATGACCTCGGCACCAGCGCCGGACGCGACGAGGGCTGCCAGCAGGATTCTTGCCTGCCCGGGCCGCAGCGTCGAGGAATGAACTGCGCCGGCATCGGCGAGATCATGTCCGCCGCCGCCGCCGCCATAGCTCGAAACGAGCAGTCCGTCCGGCACCCGGCTCGACACCATGACAGGCACGCCGACACCGGCACAGCGCCTGACCGCTTCGACCAGACGCGGATTGGCATTGCCCGAGCCGAGAGCGGCGAGAACGATGCCGTGGGCATCGGCTCTGAGACTGGCATCCACATGCACCGAGTCGCAACCCGGATAGATTGCCACCACATCGACGCGCACGCTGTCGAGCGCTGCGGCAAGGCGCGGGCTCGGTGGATTTTCAAGCGGGCGTGATTGCCGGAAGGCATCGGCAACATCCGAAGACTGCTTGTAGAGCCCCCATGCAGGCAACAGCCGACCGCCAAAACAGACAAGCACGCCCCGACCTGCATTCTCGGGATCGGTTGCGGCAATAGCCGCGGCCGCAAGATTGGCAGGTCCATCAGCCTTGGGGTGATCAGCGGTGAACTGCGCGCCCGTGAACAGCACGGGCTTGGTCAGTTCATGCTGCAGATGGACGAGCAGTGCCGTCTCTTCCATCGCATCCGTGCCGTGCAGAACGACGATGCCGCTCACGTCGGCATCCTGCAGCAGTTCGCCAACCTTATCGCTGATCCGCTGCATATCCGTGAGGGTCAGGCTCGCGGAATCCTTTGCCATCAGTTCGATGGGCCGCAATGCGACCGGCATTTCGGGAAGAAGAGACAGCAGGCTCTTCCCCGACAGCGACGGCGTACTCGCGCCGTTATCGGCGCGCTCGCTCGCAATGGTTCCGCCGGTGGCGATGACTGCCACCAGCGGATTGATCTTTCCGGCCGTCAAGATTGGCCTCGCTCGGCGGCCAGCCGATGGATGCGGTCACGCAGCAGATACCAGCCGATCACCAAAGCCGGCACGATCAGGATCAGCGAGGCGATCGTCCATGTCCCGACCGGATAATCCAATGCCATCAGCACCAGCACGGCAAACAGGAACAACAGCGTCAAAAGGCCGGTATAGGGCGCGCCGAACATGCGGAAATCCGGCCGCGCCATCTCGCCGCGCTTCGACAGCTTCCAGAGCTTCAGCTGGCAGAGCACAATGACGGCCCAAGCCGAAATGATGCCCAGGGCTGAAAGGTTCAGAGCGATCTCGAAGGCCGACGAAGGAACAACGGCATTGAGCGCCACACCGATGACGGTGACGGCGGCGGTAACGGCAATGCCGCCATAGGGCACGCCGGCCTTGTTCATCTTCGCAAGCGCTGCCGGCGCCGAGCCGGACACTGCCATCGAGTGCAGGATGCGGCCGGTGGAATAGAGACCGGCATTCAGCGAGGACAGCACGGCGGTCAGCACCACAAGGTTCATGATGATGTCTGCCCCCTCGATGCCGACGGCGCCGAAGAAGGTGACGAAGGGGCTCTCACCGGACTTGTAGGCGGTGTAGGGCAGAAGCAGGGACAAAAGCAGGACGGAGCCGACATAGAAGATCAGCAGACGGGCAACCACCGTGCGGATCGCGCGCGGCATGACCTTGCGCGGGTCCTCGGTCTCGCCTGCCGTCGTGCCGATCAGCTCGATCGACGCATAGGCAAAGACCACGCCCTGTATGATGACGAAGGCCGGCAGGATGCCATTGGGGAAAAAGCCGCCGCTATCGCTGATGATGCTGAAACCAGCCGAATGACCTGCAACCGGCGTGCCGGAGACGACGAAATAGATGCCGATGACCAGGAAGCTGACAAGCGCCAGCACCTTGACCAGGCTGAACCAGAATTCAAGCTCACCAAAGACCTTGACCGACAGAAGATTCATGCCGAGTACGATCACCAAAGCAATCAGCGCGAAGACCCACTGGTCGATGCCCGCAAGCCACGGAACATAGTGCTTGAAGAAATTCATGTAGAGCGCAACGGCCGTGACATCGGCAACCGAGGTCATGGCCCAGTTCAGCCAATACATCCAGCCGACTGCAAAGGCCATCTTCTCGCCGTAGAACTCACGGGCATAGGAGACGAAGGAGCCGGAGCTTGGGCGGTGCATGATCAATTCGCCGAGCGCACGCAGCACCAGAAAGGCGAAGAAGCCGCAGATCGCATAAACGAAGATCAGGGCCGGGCCTGCCGCTGCGAGCCTACCGCCTGCGCCGAGGAAAAGACCGGTGCCGATAGCGCCGCCAATGGCGATCATCTGGATCTGCCGCGGCTTCAGCGCCTTGTGGTAGCCAAGATCTTCATTGGCCGGCGGCCGGCGGTCCGCCGGGATATTCTCAGTGGTTTCGACTGACATTGCTCCTCCCTTGAGCCGTTGTCTGTGGGCGGGTCCCGGGGTGCTCCATTCGCACCTGCCTGGATGCCTTCCGCTTCGATCGAACCAACGATCAAGACTTATGATCGGCGGCGATCCTGTAATGCTGTATGACAGATTTTTTCCTCATAGTAATAGAAAGGCCGCCATGTCAAGTCGGCCATGACCTTATTGACGCGCTTGGGCGCAGCGGATAACAGATTCACAAATCTGTCTTACAGCTTGACAGATATGACGAGCCGGACCTTAGGAGGATAATGTGGTCGCGACGCGAAGTGAGTATGATCTGCTGGGCACGAAGGATATTCCGGCCGAGGTTTATTGGGGGGTGCACACCGCACGCGCCGTGGAAAACTTCCAGGTAACGGGCACGCCGATCGGGCGCTACACGCATCTGATCCGCGGCCTTACCTTCGTCAAGGAAGCCGCCGCCCTTGCCAACCATGAGCTTGGCCTGCTCGACACGCAAAAGCTCGACGCCATCGTGCGGGCCTGCCGTGAAATTCGCGCCGGCGAGCTTCACGAGCAATTCGTCGTCGATGTCATCCAGGGTGGTGCCGGCACCTCGACCAACATGAACGCCAACGAGGTCATCGCCAATCGGGCGCTTGAGCTGCTCGGCTACAGCAAGGGCGACTATGCCCATCTGCACCCGAACGACCACGTCAATCTCAGCCAGTCCACCAATGACGCCTATCCGACAGCCGTCAACGTCGCGCTGATCGAAGCGATCGACGGGCTGGCCTCGGCAATGGAAATCCTGCAGGAGGCTTTCGCGCGTAAAGCCAGGGAATTCGATAGCACTCTGAAGGTCGGGCGCACGCAGCTACAGGACGCCGTGCCGATGACCCTCGGCCAGGAATTTCGGACCTTTGCCGTGATGCTCGGCGAAGACCGGTTGCGCCTCATCGAATCCACAGCTCTGCTGCATGAAATCAACCTCGGGGCGACCGCTATCGGCACCGGCCTCAATGCGCCGGTCGGCTATGCGGCACTTGCCTGCAGCCATCTTGCCCGCCTGACCGGCCGGCCGCTGGTGACGGCCAGCGACCTGATCGAAGCCACGCAGGATCCCGGCGCCTTCGTGCATCTCTCCGGCGTGCTGAAGCGTGTCGCGGTCAAATTGTCGAAGACCTGCAACGACTTGCGCCTGCTGTCTTCCGGCCCCCGCGCTGGCATCGGTGAAATCAACCTGCCGGCGATGCAGGCCGGATCGAGCATCATGCCGGGCAAGGTCAATCCGGTGATCCCGGAAATGGTCAACCAGGTCGCCTTCTCGGTGATCGGCAACGACATCACCGTGACCATGGCCGCAGAAGCAGGACAGCTGCAGCTCAACGCGTTCGAACCGATCATCGTGCGCTCACTGTCGGAAAGCATCACGCATTTGACGGCGGCCTGCCATATCCTTGCCGAACGTTGCGTCGACGGCATCACCGCCAACCCGGCCATCATGGCGCAGCGCCTGCAGGAATCGATCGGCCTTGCGACCGCGCTCAACCCGCTCATCGGCTATCAGGCGGCGACACAGGTCGCTCGCGAGGCGTTGGCAACCGGGCGCACCGTGCCCGAAATCGTGCTGGATCATGGACACCTGACCGCAGAGCAGCTTTTCGAAGCGCTCCGGCCAGAGCGGCTCGCCAACCTGCCCGCAGCCATCAACGGTGCGGCGGATCCTCACCTATAATGGTGGTCACCACCTGCTTGACCTGACCGAGATGGGCCTCCATCGCGGCGATGGCCTCCTGCTCCGAACCCGCCACGATCGCCTCGGCGATCTGGCGGTGCTCGACATTAGAGGCGACACGCCGTTGCGCCATCATGTTGACAAGCTCCGATTGCTGCATCAGCGCGTCGCGGGCATCCGTGACGATCTTGGCGAAGACGGCGTTTCCGGAGGCTTCCGCGATCATGCTGTGGAATTCGGAGTCGAGTTGCACCCACTTGTGAGGGTCTTCCTGGACGTCCATCTCGTCGCATAGTTCCAGCAATCGTGCCAGTTGAGCATCCGTGCGCCGCAACGCTGCCCAGCCGGCGGCCGGCACCTCGATGAAAGGCCGCGCCTCGATGAGATCGCGCGCCGAATAGCGGCCATAGTGCAATTCAGCGCTGGGTGCCGACGTGACCACGAAAGTGCCGCTGCCCGTGCGCGTCTGCGTAAGCCCCAAGGTCTGTAGCGAGCGCAGCGCTTCGCGGACGATGGGGCGGCTCACGCCATAGCGGCTCGCAAGCTGCGCCTCGGAGGGCAGCCGTGTTCCCACAGCCAACCGTCCCGATGTAATTGCCGAACGAATATCTTCGAACACCGCCTCAGCGGCGTTCTTCCGACTGATCGGACTTGTAAAAGATAACCAATCAGTCACTTCACCCATGACACTCAACCTTCATAAACATTCGATGCTTGTCAAGGATCGCGGCCGGAACTGCCGATTCCGTGGCACGCCCAACCTCAATCCGAATGATCGCCGGCATAGACGCGTTTCAGGAAACCGACAAAGGTTTTCAACTCCTTATCCGAGAAACGTTCGGTGAATTTGCGCTCATGCGCCGATATCAGCTGGCGACACGCGGTGAGCATATCCTGCCCGGCGCCTGTCAGGATCAATTGCTGGCGACGTCGATCGACTGGAGACGGCCGACGCTCCACCAGATCGCGATCTTCCAGCCGGTTGACCAGCGCCATCATCGTGGCACGGTCCATGCCGAGCGTTGCGGCGATATCGATCTGGCTCGCGCCCTCGTTCTCTGCGATCAGCTCCAGCACGGCGACCTGCTTCTGCGTCAAACCAAGCTCTTCCATGGCTTTGGAAAAGTCATGATAGAGCGCGACATTGGCCATGCGCAGGTGAAATCCAAGGACATTTTCCAGGCGGCCGAGATCGATCCGGCGCAGGTCGTCCACGCTTTCCGACCGTTGGCTTTTCTCATCGCTTTTTCCGGCCGCCATCATTCCTCCATGGCGGGTGCCGCCCGCGAACGCTGCTAGCCTTACAAGCATAATTTCATGTGCGCAGCAAATTTCCCTTGTGACGGATGGGATTATTATTGTATGTGTTACGTACAAATTTCGCTTGAGGAGAAGCGAAATGGAGGAGCACATGCAAGAGGTACCGCAACGGGTGCAGGCGGAAATCGGTCCGGTCGGATTGGAGACGGACGACCCTCTTGTCTTCCGGGCCAAAATCGCCCCAGACCATCAGGCGCTGATCGAGGCAGCGACAGGCAGAGAGTTGAGCTATGGCGAACTCGATGAGCTGGTGTCGCGCTGCGCGGGCTTCCTTGCAAAGGCCTTTCCTGATGGCGAGGACCATCCGCGCATCGCCTATCTCGGCCGCAACTCGATTACCGAAGTCGTCGCATGTCTCGGGTGCCAGCGTCGGGGAGCAATCTTCATACCCCTTAATTGGCGGCTCAGCACAGCGGAGCTTCAGCAGATCCTTGCCGACTGCCGCCCGCATATGCTGATCGTCGATCAGGAATTCAGCGTCATCGCAGGCGAGATCGGACCGACCTTGCCACTAGTCCTGACTGTGGTGGGTGCCGAAGGGTTTCTCTCGCGCCTGAAGACTTCGGACCGCTATGCCGGCCCACAAATTCCGGCGGATACGCCCTGCATCATTCTCTACACCTCCGGCACGACAGGCACGCCGAAGGGCGTGATCATCACCCGGCGCAACGCCTTCTCCTCGTCGATCAATTTCGCTCTCGTCGGCGAGGTGACGGCGCGATCCGTGACGCTCTGCGACCTGCCCTTCTTCCACACGATCGGCATCATCGCCATCGCACGCACGACGCTGCTCATGGGCGGGCGGCTTGTGATCTCGGATCGCTTCCAGCCGGAGCGGACACTCTCCCTCCTCGCCGATCCCGCTCTCGGCGTGACGCATTATTTCGCCGTGCCGCAGATGGCCTCAGCATTGCGTGTGTCGCCCCATTGGAACCCCGCTGCCCTGAAAGCCCTGAGGGCCATCTTCATCGGCGGCGCGCCGCTTTCGCCTGCCCTGATCGAGGGATTTCTCCAGGATGATATTGCCCTCGTCAACGGCTACGGCATGAGCGAAGCGGGTACCGTCCTGCACATGCCGCTCGACAAGGACATGATCGCTGCCCATCGCGGCAGCGTCGGCTTTGCCGCGCCACTGACCGATGTGCGCCTCGTGTCGCCGGACGGCACGGATGTTACCGATGGCGAAGTAGGTGAGATCTGGCTGCAGGGACCGGCCGTGACACCGGGCTATTGGAACAAGCCAAAGGAGACGGCAGCCGCCTTCGTCGATGGATGGTATCGAACCGGCGATCTCGGCAGGCGTGACGAGACAGGCCTGATCTACATACCTGACCGATTGAAGGACATGTATATCAGCGGTGGCGAGAATGTCTTTCCGGCCGAGGTCGAGGCTGTCATCGCGACGCATCCAGCCGTGCGCGATGTCGCCGTCATTGGCCTTCCGGATGCGCGTTGGGGCGAGAGCGGCGTTGCTTTCGTCGTACCCGTTTCACCCCAGGCGCTCGCCGAAGACATCCTCAGCCACTGCGCCGCCTGCCTTGCTACCTTCAAGCGCCCGCTGCGCGTCGTCTTCGTTGAAACCATTCCGCGCACTGCATCCGGCAAGGCGCAGAAACACATCCTCAGGCAATCGCATGTCGACGCCGATCCACGGCCGCTCTGACAGCCGGGCAAAATTCCAGAAACAACGAACATGTGCAGGAGAAACAGATGACGGAAACTGAGAAGACAACGGCCGATCCGGTGCTCGTCGAATTCGACGGCGGCATCGCCTTCGTGACGCTCAATCGCCCCGATAAGCGCAATGCGATGAACCCCGCACTCAACAGGCGCATGCTCGAGGTGCTGGACGATCTCGAAGGTGACGAGCGTTGCGGCGTTCTGGTGCTGCGTGGTGCCGGCTCATCCTGGTCAGCCGGCATGGATCTCAAGGAATATTTCCGCGACAATGACGGCAAGCCACGCGATGCGACGCTGAAGAGCCGCAGACAATCCGGCGGCTGGTGGAGCCGGCTGATGTATTTCGAGAAGCCGACGATTGCCATGGTCAACGGCTGGTGCTTCGGCGGCGCCTTCACGCCGCTGGTCGCCTGCGACCTGGCAATCGCGGCCGACGAAGCCACCTTCGGTCTTTCAGAAATCAACTGGGGCATCCTGCCCGGCGGCAACGTCACACGCGCCGTTGCCGAAGTGATGAACCACCGCGACTCTCTTTACTACATCATGACCGGAGAAACCTTCGGCGGGCAGAAGGCCCGGGACATGGGCCTCGTCAATGAATCCGTGCCGCTCGATCAGCTCGAAAGCCGTGTCCGCACCATCTGCTCGACACTTCTGGAAAAGAACCCGGTCGTGCTCAAGGCCGCAAAGGACACATTCAAGCGCGTGCGCAACCTGCCCTGGGATCTGGCCGATGACTACATCTATGCCAAGCTCGAACAGATGCTGTTTCTCGACAAGACGAGAGGACGCGACGAGGGCCTCAAGCAGTTTCTCGACGACAAGGCCTATCGGCCGGGCCTTGGTGCCTACAAGCGCTAGCCGGTAAAGGTAGAATTCGCGGCGGCCAATCAGCCATTCGCCGCCGCAATTTCGTTCGATCAGAACGGATAGTGCTGAGCGGAATCCTCGATGGTGATCCATCGGAGATCGGTGAACTCGGCAATCGCCGCCTTGCCACCGAAGCGGCCATAGCCGCTGCCCTTGACGCCGCCGAACGGCATCTGCGCTTCATCGTTCAAAGTCGGGCCGTTAATATGGCAAATGCCGGACTGGATGCGTCCAGCGACGGCAAGAGCCCTCTGCACATCACGGCTGAAGACAGCCGACGAGAGGCCATATTCGGTGTCGTTGGCAACGCGCACCGCCTCGTCTTCATTGGCAACACGTATGATCGGCTTCACTGGTCCAAACGATTCCTCGGCATAGACGCGCATATCCGGCGTGACGAAATCCAGCAGCGTCGCTTCGACCACCGTGCCCGTGCGCTTGCCGCCGGCGACCAGCTTTGCACCCTTCGCCTGCGCGTCGGCGATCAGCTCCTCCATCTTCTTGGCCGCATCGAGGCTGATCAGCGAACCCAGCACCACATGGCCGCGCGGATCGCCGGCCGGCAGCGCACTGGCGCGCGCCGCAAGCTTGGCGACGAAGGTATCGGCAATCGCCTGATGTACGATGATGCGCTCGGTCGACATGCAGATCTGCCCCTGGTGCATGAAGGCGCCAAAGATCGCCGCGTTGACGGCACCGTCGATATCGGCATCCTCAAGCACCACCAGCGGCGCTTTGCCGCCAAGCTCCAGTAGCGCGGGCTTCAGATGTTTGCCGCTGAGTTCGGCGATGATCTTGCCCACCTTGGTCGAGCCGGTGAAATTGACGCGGCGCACCACCGGATGTGCGATCAACGCCTCGACGATTTGAGGCGCGTCCTCCGGCGCATTGGTGATGACGTTGATGACGCCCGCCGGCAGGCCGGCTTCCGTCAGGGCCGTCGCGATCAGCCGCTGTGTGCCGGGGCACTGTTCGGAAGCCTTCAGGATTACCGTGTTGCCGCAGGCAATCGGCATGGCGATGGCGCGTGTTGCCAGGATGACAGGCGCATTCCACGGCGCAATCGCCAGGCAGACGCCGGCCGCCTGGCGAATACCCATGGCAAGCGTGCCGGGCTTGTCGGACGGGATGATCTCGCCACCAATCTGCGTCGTCATGGCCGCCGCCTCGCGCAGGATATTGGCAGCGAGCATGACGTTGAAGCCGGCCCAGGGCGCGGTTGCCCCCGTCTCTTCCATCATCAGCGTCGTGAACTCGCCGACCTTGGCATCCATGATATCGGCCGCCTTTGCCAGGATCGTGCGGCGCTGGCCGGGGCCGGTGCTCGACCAGGCCGGAAAGGCGTTCGATGCAGCTTCGATTGCTGCCGCCACATCCTCAAGCCCGGCCGCCGGTGCCCGGCTTGCCAGCTTTTCTGTGAAGGGGTCCAGACGATCATAGGTTCGGCCGCTGGCGGCTGGTCTGTCGACGCCATTGATGAGAAGGGAAATATTCATCTCGTGTCTCCTGATGCGAAGGATGTCTAAAAGCCGAGCACATCGGCATTGATGGAGGCTTCAAGCCCGCCATCGGTGGGAAGATTGGCGCCATTGATCCAGCGCGCCCCGTCCGAGCACAAGAACAAAATGGCGGGTGCGATATCGGCAGAGGTACCCGCCCGGCCTACGCGCGTGATATCGCTATCGACGCGCGCATCGCCAAGCACGGCGCGGAACTGCTTGAGGATCGGCGTCTCCACTGGGCCGGGGCTGACGGCATTGACGCGAATTCCGCGATCCCTGAAAAGCGGCTGGTGCGCGGCCCGCATGGTCCAGAGCAGCAGAAGTTCCTTGGACAAGGGATAACCCTCCTCGTCCTTCAGCCCATGCTCGCGAACAACGGAGGCGACATCGGGAAATCCCTCAATTGCCGTCAGCGCCTTCGCCCGCTCCAGATTGGCCCGCCAGCCATAACCGGCGATCGAGGCGACATTGACGATCGCCCCACCCTCGCGCAAGCGGGGTGCGACCGCCTCGGATAGCGCGCGCAGGCCGTAGAAATTGACAGCGAGCGTCGCCGTGACGCCGGTACTTCCGGAAAGCCCTGCAACATTGGCCAGCGCATCGATGCGGTTGGGCAGTTGCCGGACGATGTCTGTGACACCGCCGGCGGTCGAGATATCGCCCTTGATGAACGAACTGATGCCCGAGGGCGGTTCACGGACGTCGACGCCGATGACATCGGCGCCCATTTGTCCCGCAAGTTCGGCGGTACGCGCACCGATGCCCGAAGCAACCCCGGTGACGAGGATGGTCTTGCCGAAAAGCATGATTTCACCTTTCTCATGAAATGCGACGACAGCTGTCGCCGCTATTGTTTGTCCTTGAACAGATCCGAAAATGTCAGCCGATATCCCACAGGCAGCAGTTGCAGATCGAACCGCCGCTCGATCGCGCCCCAAAGGCCCTGCGGCAGATAGAGGGAGAACAGCAGCGCTGCGGCGCCAAGGCCGACCAGATACCAGACACCCGTTCCGCCGAAGACGGTCTCGACGACAAAGAACAGCACGGCGCCCAGGATGGCGCCCTCGAACTTGCCGATGCCACCGACGAGGACCATGAAGATCATGTAGGCGGTCCACTGCACGCTGAAATAGGTCTTGGGTTGGAAGGTGACAGCGGTTGCCAACCAGAGACCGCCGGCAACGGCGATGCCGAAGGCGGCAAGCACGAAGAGCAGCCGCTTGGTGGCAGCCACCCGCACGCCGACGGAGGTTGCCGCGTCCTCATTGTCGCGGATCGCCTGCATCGCAGCGCCGGCGCGGCTGCGCATGAGGACAAAGAGCGCACCGAGCAAGGCAATCATGGCGGCAAGCGCCAGCCAGTAGATCACGACGCGCCGTGTGCCGCTCTCATAGGCGTTGAGTGCGATGAGCGAGGTGCCCGTTTCTCCTTGAATGAGCCGATCGAGATTGACGAGCAGATGGGCAAGCTCGGCGATCACCCACATGCCAATGGCAAACTCCCCGCCCTTTAGCCGCAGCATGAACCATGAAAGCGGAACGGAGAGAATGCCAGTGATAACAGCAGCGACGAACAGCGAGACGAAGGGATCGAGCCCTGCGTCCGCCAAACGGATGGTGAAATAGGCACCAAGGCCGAAGAAGACCTGCTGGCCGACGGAAACGAGGCCGCCAAAGCCTGCGAGCGCATTCCACATGGCGGCGAGGATCACGTAGATGAAGAGCGCAGTCATCCGATCGATGGCGCCGGCTCCCAAGAAGGCCGGCGATGCGGCCAGCAGGATTGCCGCGACTGTCATGGCAGCCAATGTCAGGCGGGACGATGCCGTCCAGCGTTCGACTGAAATTCCGGGTGCGATCACGGTCATGTCGGGCTCCGAAGAAGAGCACGGATCCTGCCAAGCCCGGGCATGCCGAACCGGTGGAGCCGAACGAAGAGGACGAGGAGAAAGGCGACATGGCCGCCGATCAGGAAGCCTTGCGGATGGATCTGTGCGCCGATCGATTGCGCCAAGCCGAGAACAATGCCGCCAACCAGAGTTCCCCACAGCGATCCCGCGCCGCCGATCACGGCCGCCTCGAAGGCGAACAACAATTGCGGGCCACCCGAATAGGGATTGAAAGTCGCACGCATCGCCAGGAAGGCGCCGGCAATACCGACCGTGACCATGGTGATCGCTGTCGCAACAGCGTTGACCTTGCGGGGATCGATACCGACCAGTCCCGCCGTATCCGGGTCCTCCGCCGTCGCGCGGATGGAACGGCCGAGCGCGAAACGGCTCAAAAAGAACTGAAGCCCGCCGAGGATAACGATCGCAATCACCATCGTCAGCGCGGCGAGTTTGCCGACGAAGATATGGCCCGGCAACTGCCATGAGGCGTAGGACAGATTGCCAATGAATGGCGCCAGCGAGCGCGTGTCGGCGCCGAATTGTTCGAACAGCAGATTGTCGATGACGATCGACAGGCCGAAGGTCGTCAGGATCGGCAGCAGCGTGCCTCCGCCAGCACTGCGCTCCAGCACGAAGCGCTGCAGCAGCCAGCCGAGCACGGCCATGACGGGCAAAACGATCAGCAGGCCGACAAAGGGCGGGACGCCGAGCTTCGCGGCGAGCAGCCAAAGGCCATAGGCGGCGACGACGGCAAGGCTGCCATGGGCGAGATTAATAATGCGCATGACCGAGAACATGAAGGACAGTCCGCAGGCAATGACGGCATAATAGCCGCCGAGCAGAATGCCTTGAATGAGGGTGTTGATCATGAGGCATTCCTTTCAGCGGCTTGCCTGTGGAGCCCGAAATAGGCCTGTGTGACCTCTTCGCGCGTCACGCCATTGGCCGGCCTGTCGAGCACGATGCGCCCTTCCAGCATGCAGATGACGCGGCTTGCGACGCCCATGGCGCGCGCCAGATCCTGCTCGACGAGAATGATCGTCGTGCCTGATGACAATAGGCTTTGCAGCTGCTGATAGACACGGTCGACCACCAGCGGCGACAGGCCGAGCGATACTTCGTCGAGCAACAGGATATCGGGATTGCTCATCAGTGCCCGGCTAATCGCCGTTGCCTGCTGTTCGCCGCCGGAGAGATGCCCGGTCTTGGCGTGGCGGCGCGGCTTCAGGTTCGGAAAGGCATCGAAGATCCGCTCGACAGTCCACTCCCCCTTGCGTCCGGCGCTTTTGCCGAGCAGTAGATTTTCCTCGACTGTCATTTGAGAAAACAGCCGCCTTCCCTCCGGCACCAGGGCAATGCCCCTGGCGATCCGCTTGTGCGAGGGAACGGCGGTAACATCCTCGCCATCGAGCAGGATCTGGCCGCCGACCGGAAGATGAGCGCCGGCGATGGAGCGCAGCAATGTCGTCTTGCCGGCGCCATTGGCACCGACGAGCGCCAGCACCTCGCCCTTGGCCAGATTGAAGCTGACGTCGCGCACGGCCTGCAACAGACCGTGGCGGACATCCAGATTGTGAATGGAAAGAATGCTCATGCGGGCGCTCCTCCAAGATAGGCGCGCACCACGTCGGCGTCACTCATCACTGCCTTTGGATCACCATCGGCAATGATCTTGCCGGCATCCATACAGATCAGCCGTTCGACGACCTGCAGCAGGATATGGACCATATGCTCGATCCAGACGATGCCGATGCCGCGGTGCCGCAATTCGAGAATGGTCTCCACCAGCTCGCTCGCCTCGCCATCAGTCAACCCGCCGCCGATTTCGTCGAGCAGCAGCAGCCGGGGGCCGGTCGCAAGCGCCCGGGCGAGCTCCAGCCGCTTGCGGTCGAGCAGGCCGAGCGTATCGGCACGGCGATTGGCAACGCCGAGCATGCCGCAGAGCCGCAGGGAATCGGCGACTCGCTCATAGGCCTCCTCGCGGCTTGATGTTTTGCCATGCGAGGCGGCAACAAAGACATTCTCGAAGGTCGTCATGCCGCTGAAGGGTTTCGGGATCTGATGGGTTCTGACAAGCCCGGAGCGGCAACGGTCAGCCGCCGTCAGCGCCGTGACGTTCTGGCCGCCAAAGGTGATGGTTCCCGCGTTCAATGGAAATGCACCGGCCAGCGCGCTCAGGAAAGTCGTCTTGCCGGCACCGTTCGGACCGACGATGCCGACGGCATCGCCTTCGCCCATCGAGAAGTCGAGGTTTTCCAGAACCACAAGCGCTCCGAAGCGCTTGTGGATCCCTTTGGCTGACAGGAAATCCTGTCCCGGCCGCTGTTGTTCTCTAACCTGCACGATGCGTTATCCGTTGTAAGCGATGAGTTTGGCGCCGACCGGCACGTTCGGATCGGTGGCGTGCTCGGTCACGACATAGTCGAGCGCGAATTTCGAGCCGGCCGGTGCCTTGACCCATTGCGTGCCGATGATCGGTCCCGGAGAGACGTTGGCGACCGGCCCGCTGGTGAAATCGACCTTGCCGGCGATCGTCGTGGTCTTCAGCGTGCTCATCGCCTTGGCGACGGCCTCCTTGCTCTTTGCGTCGGAAGCAGCCTTCAGCGCGTCGAAGCCGGCATCAAGCAGCGACAGGCTGGCACCGAGCTGCTGGGTCCATTGCTTGCCGCTTGCGGCCTCATAACCATCAGCCAGTTCGTTGCCGGAAACACCCGTCAGCGACGACTTGTAGGGGAAGGCCTTGTGCCAGTAGGCGGCGCTGGCGATGTTCATGCCGAGATCGCCCAGCGCTTCGATATCCGACGGGAAGAGGCCAGTCTTGGCGACCTGGCAGATCTTGATCTGCTGTGTCAGGCCCTGCTGCGCCGCCTGCCGCCAGAAGGCCGCGAAATCCGGCGGGATCGGGAAGCTGTTGAAGATTTCGACGCCTTCCTGCCGGAAGAGCGCGATCTGCGAGGAGAAGTCGGTCGTGCCCGTCTCATAGGCACCGGGGTCGACGATGGTGAAGCCGGCCTTGGCAAGTGCGGGCGCCAGATTGGCGCGGATCGCATTGCCATCGGCATCGTTCGGATACATGACACCGACCTTCTTGTTGGTCTCGATCAGATTCCATTGCGAAATATAGGTCTTCAGGAATTCACCGACGCCGAAGCCGAAATGGTAGGTCCACTTGAAAGGCGACGGCGCGCCGGGCTTGGCGCCGCGGCCGAAATACCAGGCCTCCCACGGCATGACTGTCGACAGGCAGGGCACGCCCGCCGCCTCGCAGGCATCTGCCACAGGATTGATCGTTTCAGGCGTCGAGACCACCAGCATCAAGTCGATGGCCTGATTGTTGATCAGGTCCTTCGCCAGTTGTCCGGCGCGGGACGGATCGGATTGCGTGTCGCGGTCGAGGATCTCCACCTTCCATGTCTTGCCGCCGGCCTGAATGCCACCTGCCAGCGCCTTGCGCGCCAACTCCAGAACATAGCCGTCCGTCTCGCCGAAGCCGCCAAGCGGGCCGGTGCGCGGGCTGATGAAGCCAACCTTTAGCGTGTCATCGGCGGCAAATGCCTGCCGGCCACCCAAAGCCATGGCGGCAGTGCCTGCTGCTGTGGCGGCCATAAAGCTGCGCCGTGTCAATCCACCGTTCAATATCGGCCTGTTGAAACTACCAGTCATGAAATAATCCTCCTTTGTTGTCGGAGCCCTCTTACTCCGCATGTCCCAGTCTTTTGCCGATCAGGCGCCCCGGAAGGCTCAGATCGGATATTCCCGTTTGCCCGACGCAAGTGTGATCCAGCGCAGCTCCGTGAACTCGTCGATGGCCCCTTTGCCGCCGAAGCGGCCATAGCCGCTCGATTTGACACCGCCGAACGGCATTTGCGGCTCGTCGGCAACTGTGGCTTCGTTGATGTGGCAGATGCCGGTCTCGATGCGCCTTGCAACCGAAAGCGCCTGGTTGATATCGCGGCTGAACACAGCCGAAGACAGGCCGTATTCGTTGTCGTTGGCGACGGTGATCGCCTCGTCAATGCTGTCGACCCGGATGATGGCGGCGAGTGGCCCAAAGCTCTCCTCGCGGTAGATCCGCATTGCCGGCGTCACCTGGTCGATGACAGTCGCATCGATCAGCGTGCCATGCGCCTGCCCTCCGCAAACCACGACCGCACCCTTCTGGGTCGCGTCCTCCACCAACGCACGTACGCGCCTTGCAGCCTCCGCGGTGATCATCGTTCCGAGCGGCGTATTGCCATCGCGCGGATTGCCAGCAACAAGCGTCATAGCCTTTGCCTTGAATTTCTCGACGAACTCGTCGGCGATCTCTTCCATGAGGATGATACGCTCGGTCGACATGCAGATCTGGCCCTGGTTCATGAAAGCGCCGAAAGCGGCAGCCCGCACCGCCTCATCGATATCGGCGTCGGCAAGCACAATGAACGGCGCCTTGCCGCCAAGCTCCAGCAGACAGCGTTTGAGATGGCGCGCCGACGCTTCCGCAATCAGCCGCCCGACGCGCGTCGAGCCGGTGAAGTTGATCCGGCGCACGGCCGGATGCGCGATCAAGGTCTCGACGATCGCGGCCGCATCCTTGGGCGCATTGGTGATGACATTGACGACGCCCGGCGGGAAGCCTGCCTCACGCATGACCTCGCCGATCAGGCAATGGGTTCGCGGGCAAAGTTCGGATGCTTTCAGGATGACGGTGTTGCCGCAGGCAAGTGGCAGGGCGATGGCACGTACGCCGAGGATGATCGGTGCATTCCACGGGGCGATGCCGAGGCAGACCCCGGCCGGCTGGCGCACCGCCATGGCGAGGCTGCCCGGCTCATTGGACGGAATGATCTCGCCAGCGACCTGTGTTGTCATGGCGGCCGCCTCGCGCAGGATATCAACGCCGAGATTGCAGTTGATCCCGGCCCAGAGCGCGGTCGCGCCGGTTTCACCGACCATCGCCTCGACAAAATCGGCCGTGCGGGCGGCGAGAATATCGGCAGCCTTGTTCAAGAGCGCCCGCCGTTCGCCCGGCCCTGTCTGCGACCAGGAAGGAAAGGCCGCCGCAGCGGCGCAGGCGGCGCGAGACGCGTCTGCAACGGAAGCGGCCGGCGCGATGGTTGCGACATCGCCGGTTGCCGGATCGAGGGATTCGAAGGTGGCGGCGTCGGACGCATCCAGCGCTTCATCATCGATTAGCAGTTTTGCCACGAACATGGCGCTCGTCCGCTGTTGGCAGGCTCTACCTGCAGTGATCTGAATGGGAGAAAGCGCGCACGGCCAAACACGGCCGGGATGCAGCCTTGCGTGACGAAATCTTTTGTGCGGAGGCCTCCTCCCAAAGGCTCATAAGAGAAGATTACGCTGTTGCTGCACGCTTTGAATGTGATTTTCTGGGTTAATATTGTAATTATCTGGCAATCATGTCACGTTCTCGTCATGCCATGCGGAGGAGGATGCATTGGTTTCCGACAGCGGCATCCATCTTCATGCGCGCGGGGAATGGCGCGAGCCCTCGTTGACGCCTCGCACGATCCGTTTCCAAAAGGGCCTCTACACCCAGTTCCATCACCTGTTCCTGCTGCAGGTGGGGACGGCAACGCTCATTCTCGAGGGGGAAGACCGAAGGGCCTTGCTTGGGCCGACCATCGCCTATCTGCCGCCGCAGTCACGCTGCGAGCTGCACATGGCGGCCGGTGCCGCCGGTTTCATCGTCGGCGCCTCCCCACAGATTGTGGTCGACGCGATCGGTGACCGGGCGGAATCCTACGCGCTCAGAATCTTCAGCGAAAAGCCCTGGTTCATGGCAGAGCCGGACGCCGCTGCCGTTGGCGAGGTGCAACCGCTCCTGGCCGGCTTCGTTCGTGAACTCGGCGATCCCGCGCGCGCATCATGGATGGCGATTGCAGCCTATATGCGGCTGATCCTGATGGCGCTTTGGCGGGCCGGCGGCGCGGAAACCGCCGAGCAGCGCGGACGCGGCGCAAGCGCATCGGTGCTGCAGAGATACCGGCAGTTGGTCGAAATCTGGTTCCGACAGCATCGACCGATGACGGATTATGCTCGCGAACTCGGCGTAACCACCGATCGCCTGCACTCCATCTGCCGTAGCGCGCTCGGTCGCTCGCCGGTGCAGCTGCTGCATGAAAGGCTCGTGCAGGAAGCGAAATTGCGGCTGGAGCGCTCGGCACGAACGGTCCAGGAGATTTCCGATGGGCTCGGCTTTCGCGACCCCACCTATTTCAGCCACTTCTTCAAGAAGAAGACGGGTTTTTCGCCGGCCACCTATCGAGACGTCGCCCGTAAGAGCGAGGTCTCGGAAGGCACCCTCTCTTCGGGCTATGCCGACTGGCCGTGACGGCGGCTATCATCAAGCGATCAGCCCCTTCATCGGCAGGACATGATCGGAGCCGGGGAAGACGTCGCGGGTCAATATCGCCGGCGAGGCACCGAGCAGATCGACGGCGATGCCCTTGATGACCGCGCGCAGATCGGTCGTGGCGGCAAGATCGCGGCCATCGCGCAGTTGCGCCGGCTTGAGGCCGGGCCAGTCGGCGATTACCCGACCACCCTTGATCGCACCACCAGCGAGGAATGCCGTCGTTCCGGTGCCATGATCCGTACCCTCGGTGCCGTTGACCTGTGCGGTACGGCCAAACTCCGTCGCAACCACGATGGCCGTGTCCTTCCAGGCGGGGCCGAGCTCCTGCTGGAACGCGGCAAATGAATTGTCGAGACCAACAAGCAATTTGTTCAGCCGATCGACCTCGCCGGCATGGGTGTCCCATCCTTCGAAGGCAAGTGCTGCCACGCGAGGACCGTCATCCTGCGCCAGCAGGCGCGCGGCACCCCTTGCCATCTGCTCCATCCCGGTGGGATCGCCGGGGCCGCCTCTTGCCTTGACATCAAGGCCGGCCGCAATTTTGCCGGTGGAAATGCCCTCGGCAAGGATCTTTGCAAACAGGGGGTCGGTGTGGTTGTAGAGATCCATCAGGCGCGGCGGCAGGTCGTCGCTGACGGGCTGCAGGTTGGACGGCGACCAGCCCAGCACCGGCGCCTTGCCGCGAATGACCAAAGGCGCATTGGCTCCGACAGACAATCCACGAATGCCGGAAGAGCCGGGCGAGACCTTGTCGCCCTTGGGCAAGCCCTCCAGCATGCGGTTCAGCCAACCGGAATCGACGCGACCGGGCATCTCATAACCGGATTCCAGCACATCCTGACCGTCGAAATGCGAACGATCGCGATAGGCTGTCGCGCTCGCATGAACGACGGCCGCCTCCCCTGCGCGGTAGAGACCATTGAAGTTCGGCATCGACGGATGCAGCGCGAAAAAGCTGTCGAGCGGCAGCGCCGCGTGAGGGCCGCTCGTCGTCATGGCAATCGCTTGGCGAAGCGCCTTATAGTCCGGATCGCCGACAGGTGGCACAGCCGTCAGGCCATCGAGCGCGCCGCGCAGGATGATCGTGATGAAACGCGGATCGCGGCCGCCTGCTGCATAGGCAAAGCGGGGAATGAACGCCCAGGCAAACAAGGCGCCGGAAGCGCCAAGAACGGCACGGCGAGTGGGAGTCATGAGTTCGCAAGTCATGGTCAGCGCCTTTGAAATTCGGGGGAAAGATAGGTGATTGCAAAGCCCTGGTTGCGGGTCTCCGCGCGAGATACGGCCTGCAGCGTCTCGTTCGAAAGAAGCGGGCCGAGACTGTCCGAGACGAAGCGCCTCGGGTCGATCTGCGGCGGCACGGCATTGGCGATCATGCTGGCGACATCCATCCGCATGCTGAGGCTTTCGCTGGACGCCCAGACATCGGCGGTGTCGGCAAAGCCGTTGGGACCGGCCGGAGCCCAAAATGGTTGGCCCATGGCGGTGAGCGTACCGAGGATGACATTCGGCTTCGGCGTCTCGCCACTCGCCCGCAACAGAGCCACCATGAATTCCAGCGGCGAACGAACCTTGACGAGAGCGGGGTTCCAGGATTCTTCCGAGGCGAGCAAGGCCCGATAGACCGCCGAAAGATCGCCGTCCGTCTTGGTGAAGGTCGCCGAAACCGTCTGCACGAGTGCCGGCGGCGGCACGTCGGCGATGAAATGCCGGACGAGCTTGGTGGCAATGTGCTGCGCGGTTGCGGGATGACGGGCAAGGTCGCGCAGCGCTTCCCGCCCCTGCCCGACGCCGTTGTCGCCATAAGTCAGGCCGAGCAAAGTCTGGTCGCCTGGCTCGTGAGCTCCCGCATTGAAGACGAAGGTGCCGGGAGCGCCGAGCTTTCCTTCCGCGCGCGCCACGGTCCAGCCGGTGATGATTTTCGCAAGCGTTGTTACGTCGGTCTGCGTGTAGCCGCCATTGACGCCGAGCGTGTGCAGCTCCAGCGTTTCGCGGGCAAGGTTTTCGTTGAGGCCGCGCTTCTTGTTGGCATTGGCTTTCGAGTTCGGCCCTATAGACTGCTGATTGTCGAGATAGCCGAGCATCGCAGGATGCGTCTCGACCGCAAGCAGCATATCCGCAAAGCGCCCGAAGACATGCGGCCGGATGGCTTCGCGCTCGAAAGCGCCGGCCAGAATGTGACATTCCTCGCTCTTCGAGGTCGCCACGGCAAAATGATTTGCCCAGAACATCGCCAATCGTTCGCCGAAGCCGATGAGCGGTTGACGAATGGTGCCGTTGAAGCGCGCATCCGCCTCTGCCATCAGGATCTGCTGGGGAAGATAGGGCACCGAGGGTTTTTCCAGCTTCTCGACCACCTTGGTAATCGCACCCGCCATTTCCTGAGCGGCAGGTTGTTTGGCGGCGAGCTGGGCGCGCATCGCGGCGGGGAGTTGCGGTCCCTGCTGCGGAGCTTGTCCCGGCTTGTCCGGCGGGGTGGCCGGAACTGCTGTCTGCTGGCGGGCTTCCTTGCGCTGATCCTGGAAAGCATAGAGGGCAACAAGCAGATCGGATGTCGACTGCAATTGCGGCCCGACCGGAACCGGGACGAAGCGCTCGGTGATTTCTTCAAGCAACGCACCGCGCGGATCCGACTGGATCGAAGCGATGCCGTTATGGTCCGCTCCTAATCCAAACCGGGAAAGAGCGAGCGCGGCATAAACATCATTCGACTGCTGAGCCATGTTCTTGCCACCTCCTGCATCAAACATGCTCCTTTAACGCAGGCGTCTTGCCGATCCGTCGGTCGGCAAGTGTGATCATTTTATGGCAGGGACCTTCGGCACATTGCGGCGGATCAGGCTTTCGGCAAGCGCGCGCCGCTCGTCATACGAGAGTGTGGCGGCAAAATCGACGGCGCGTTGCTCCACCTTCGTCCTCAAGGCAACATCGGCATTGCGGGCCCTCGCCAGCGCAGCTGACAGCGCTTGCGTATCCAGCACCGGCTGCCCGAGAAGAGAAGCCGCATCGATCTTGGCCTGCTGCGCCTCGAGAATGGTTTGGCGCTCCTCCCTGCGCGCCTCGTTAAGAGCCGCACGCAGGGCCTTTCTCTGGGAGGACGGCAGCTGCTCGCCACCCAGGGGCATGATGCCGGCACCTGGGCGCGAATTGCGTATCCATGTCAGCCCGCCACCGGCAAGCGCCCCGATCAGAAACGTATTCAGCACCAACAGGGATATGACCAATATTCGGAAGCTTCGATCTGTCATTGGCTTTCCTGCGTTATGGTCACATCGGGTCCGATATCGCCGAACATGGTGCTGGTCCCGTCCGACGCCATTGTTGTCTCCGATGTGAGGCTGGGCGCCAATACGGCGATGGCGACGCTACCGGCCAGAGCGCCGGCAATACCGATGCCAACAAGGCCAACGCCGGCCGAGCCAAAGCGGAACCAGTTACGGATTTTCGACCGGCGGGCAAGCTTCGTGGCTATCCGGGCACCCAGATCCTGATGCGCGGTTTTCAGCACATAGGTATCCAGCAGCGCATCCAGGTCGGCAGCGCGCCGCAACGCGCCGTCCAAATCGGAATTTTCCGCATATTCGCGCGCAGCCGCGCGCTCCGGCTGCGGCCATCGGCCGATATCGCCGCCATAGGCGTCGGCCAGTTCAGCAAACCGTTCAGCACTCATCGGACCTGCGACTTGTTCAGTCATCGCTCTGTTCCTTCAACAAAAGCATCTGCAGGGAACGCCTTCCACGCGCCAGCAGGCTTTCCAATGCATCCACGCTCACATCCATGATCGCAGCCGCTTCCGCATTCGACAGCGCCTGATAGTAAACCAGAATGATCGCCTCCCGCTGCCGGGGAGCAATCATCTGCATGGCCCGCTCCACCCGCCGAGATGGATCGTCTTCATTCAGCAGCCCGGCGTCCGGCGCCGGACCTTCGTACTCGATATCGGGCGGATGCTCGGCAAGCACATCCTTGCGTCGGCGCAGCCGGTCGTAGCAAAGGTTGATCGCCACGCGATGCACCCAGGTGCTGAAGCGGGCGTTGCGCTGGCGCCAGCCGCCGGCGTTTCGCCACACGCGCAGGAACGTCTCCTGAGCGATATCCTCGGCCTCGGCGGCATCGCCAAGCATGCGTGTCGCCACCGAAAGGATACGCGGCAACTGCCGTGTCACCATCATCCGCATCGCCGGCACGTCGCCAGCAGCAATGCGGCCCAGCAAATCTCCATCCGGGTCGCCATTCTCGGGCGTGCGATCCGTTTTCATCGACAATCGCCACCGTTCCAATTTCGTGCGACATCCGCATTGCACGCCCCTTGGCCGCCGTTGACAAGAGGTCTTTGCCTATTCGTCATTCCCGGCACATCGTACCAATCTGATCGCAGCGTCTCTTTCCTTCGACATCGAAGCATATGTTGTCGATGATTGAACGGGCCGTCGGCCGAAATCCGTCGCTTTCAGATTATCGATTTCTTCATTTTTATTCCGAGGCGAGGCGGTATTTGCGCGCACCTTGATCCTTTCAGCCGAATCGCGCGCCGCGCATAAGCGTAAAAAAGGCCGGCTCGCCTGGATGTGGAGGCCCCAACGTCTCTCGTCCAAGCTGCCGGCACATTCGCAAGGTCAGATGCGAAAGGTTTTTCTGTCAGAGTGAGAGCAGATCGCTCGTCGTCTGATCCTGATCGTTGAAAGCATAGAGATTGTTGAAATCGGGCATCTGCGGCTGCTGTGCCTTCATCGCCGATTCGAACTGGCTCTGCGTCAGCGACCCAGAACCGGACGTATCCAGGCTCTTGAACAGGGTCGTCGCCTGATCTTCGCTGACATCCGACGGACGTGCCGCTACGAATTCGGCCTCGCTCACATTGCCATCACCATCGGTATCCATGGAGGAAAACAGGCTGGAGAGCTGGTCGTCGTTCGATTGCCCGCCATGGTGTATGTGGTGACCCGATTGCATGGCGTTTGCCAATTGCGATTCGGTGAGCGAGCCGGTTTTGTCCTTGTCGAAGCTTTCGAACAGCTTCTGAGCCTGGTCCTCGCTGACATCCGACGGGCGAGCGGCAACGAATTCCGCCTCGCTGATATTGCCATCGCCATTTGTGTCCATGGCGCTGATTCTGTCGGTCAGCTTGCTGCTCTGCGTGGCGGTTGCCGAGGATTGCTGGGTGCTGGATGTCGAATCGACGGAATCACTATCGGAATTCGACGTTGAGCTATCGTCGCTGCTGCTGCTGCCACTGTTGGCCTGGAGATTCAGGATGATGTTCATCAGCTGGGCAATCAGCTGTTCAGCCGCGGTGATCTGCGACTGATCGTCAGACGATGACGAAGAACTCGTGGTGGAAGAACTGCCGGACGACGTGCCGGACAGTATCGAGGACGCTGAATCATCAGACGACGACGTCGCCGAACGAGAGGTCGGATACTGGTAGTAATTGTTTGATAAGACCGAGGTAATGCTCGTCATGGGGCCTCCGGATACGAGCGTTGAGAGGGACTCGGATGGTTTACACATACGCGACTTGAACACATGACAGTCATGCCCGACCGCACGCATGCGGAGCCATGACTTCGACTATCGATATGAGCTGATGGAATTGCCGAACGCCGGAGACCAAACCTCTGCCGCGACCCGGCATGGCGAATGCACCATTCCGGGATGACTGGATTTACGATCGTCCGTAGCGAGCTTTCGCCCTCATGGCGCTATCGGCATCTGCACATTTTCGATTTTGCACTTCCCAACGCGGGAAAATTGCACGAGGAAACTTGCGCGTGGCTTATAGGTGCTTGACGAATACATCGCGTTGCGATTTCCTCTATCGATTTTGAGGGAACATCCAAACGCTGCTATACTGCCGAATATTGCCGGCATGGGGATCCCGGCAATGAGGTCGCATAGACGAGGTAAAAATATAAAAAGGGGCACAGCTTGAGAATCTGTTTCTGTGGAGAGCTGAATGAGGCGGACTAAGGAGGAGGCGGCAGAAACGAGAAGCGAGATCTTGCAATCAGCAAAGGCTCTGTTTCTCGACAAAGGCTATGAGAATGTCAGTCTCGAGGAGATAGCTGCAGCCGCCGGCGTCACGCGCGGTGCCGTGCATTGGCACTTCAAGAACAAGCAGGGCCTGATGTTCGCGATACGCGACGAAGCCCAGCTGCCGTTTCAGGAATTGGCTGAGCGGATGTCGAGGGAGCTGCCTCCCAATCCGCTCGATCTGGTCGCCGACGCGATCGCCGCAATATTCGAGGATGTCCAGCACGACCCCCGCAAGCGCAGCATGCTGAAGGTGATGATGCATCTGGACATGGCGTTCTGCGATGGAACCACAAGCCGCGCGAGCTCCTTCCGGCAGGACATGCACGACAACTTCGAGCGGATATTCACCTTGATGGATGCGAAAACGAAGTTGCCGGCGCCCTGGACGCCGGATACCGCCGCCTCATCGCTCACCGCCGTCATCGGCGGTCTCATCACCGAGTGGACCCTCGACAGGGGCAATTTCCAGCTCGTGCCCTGCGGGCAGATGTTCATCAAAATGGTCTTGAAGACCTGGTTCCCGTCAGCCCAGACGCGCGAAATAGCGACTTCAGCGGCTTAAAACAAAAAAGCTCAAAATAAAAAGGATCCGGAGGGAAAGCCGGATCCTTTCTCTTTGATCGGAGGTCAACCGATCACTGAAAGAAGCCTGACGGATTGGAACATCAGGCTTCTCTTACCCGGCACGAGGCCGGGTAATTCTTTATTAGAAGCTACGCTCGAAGCGCATGATACCAGCCCACTGATCCTGGTTCACAGAATCGAAGTTGGTGTAGGAAACTTCCGGACGAAGCGTCAGGTTCTTAACCGGGTTCCAGGTGAGGTTCGTCGTAGCGGCGAAGATCTTGGAGTCGGTGTAAGCGAGCTGGATGTTCCACTTCAGCTTGTCGTTGATCGGAACGCTACCGCCGCCCCAGACAGCCCAATCACCCCAGCCGCACTTCGACGCATCGTCAACCGGGCAAGCGGAACGATCGAGGTTGGTGCCGGCGTACTTGTTGAGCTTGTCGCCGTTGGTGTTGTAGCCGCCCATCAAGAAGGCCGAGAATACGCCGAAGTCAGCGTCTACACGAACCTTGACAGCGCCTTCTTCAACGATCGAGTCGTAACCGCCGACAACCTTGACGCCCCATGCACCGGACTTGAAGCCGAGACCGGCGACAACGTCAGGAGCGTAATGGTTGGACCTGTCGTCCGTCCACCAGCCTGCACCGTAAGATGCCGAGTCGTCGGAAGCGGAGTTCGAGTCTTCCAGCGAGATCACAGCCGTGAAGCCGTTGCCGGCGTCGTAGTTGTAGGTCAACTGGTTGAGTTCGTACGGGCCGTCATAGATCACGTCGTCGTTGATGACGTCGCCAGCGTAGCCGACATACAGGTTGTACTGCGAGTCGAGCTTACCAACGGTGAAGCCACCGAGGCTGATGTTAGCAAACAGCAGCTTTGTGGAAGTCGAACCGCCGTCGTTCCAGTCCCAACGGAAAACCGTGTTGGTCTTCAGGGGGCCGTATTCAGTGTCGGTTGCGGTGTCGAGGCTCAGCTCAGCACGGGTGTGCCACAGCGTGCCAACCCGGCTGTTCGGGTTGTAAGCATCGTACCATTCGCCTTCAGAACGGACACGTCCGCCGATCTTGAGGCAGGTCTCGGTACCCGGGATGAAGAAGTAGCCAGCACCATATGCGTCGCAGATGCGAACGTATTCCAACGGCTCCGGCTCAGCAGCAACGATGGCGTCGGCTGCATGGGCACCGGATACTGCTGCCAGCGCGGCAGCGGAGCCGAGAAGAAGGCTCTTGATGTTCATTATAAACTCCTGGTTGTAATATGCATTTCCTGTCCGCAGCGAGTACTGAGCTGGAGTGTCAGCTCAGAAATCAGTTCGGTCTCAACACGAGCGGGTAGCCCGGCAAAGTACGCACCTAATGTTGGCTTGAGTCCCCCCGAACCTTCACGATATGCCCCGCGGCAAGGCCTTGAAATGCCTCTACCGATCCGGCCGAATACCCGACCGTAAGACAATTTATGTCCTGTATTTGACTTACAAACAGCCCGTATGTTTGTCAATTATGTGAAACCATCTCAAACGTTAGTCTTGAGCTCTGTTGCCTAAATGCAACTGCCGTCAGCACGGCATGGGACGCGTCTCCTGGCGATGGCGGAAAAGCGTCGTCTCATGCCTGCAAGGGGAGAATGACTGCGTTGGCTGGCCGCATAGCCGTCAAAACCGGTCCTCCTCTTCAGATTCCACAGCCGCAGGACGCTATCGGCACCAAGGGCGGTACCGGTCTGCGGGCCCTCTCCCGCAACAGCCGGCAAACTTTCAGAAACAAAATTCAACAATTCGGTACACACAGAAATGGTGAATCTCCCTAGATTCTGGCGAATCGCGCTTCCGGAAAGGAACCAACTGCGAATGACCGAGAATCGGCTGATCTTTATCGCAACTCCCTGTTTCGGCGGTCTCGTCACCAAGGATTATATGCAATCCATCTTCTCGCTCATGCAGAGGGGCGCGCAGGCAGGCATCCAGCTGACACTCGCCCTGCTTGGTAATGACGCGTTGATCACTCGCAGCCGCAACACGCTGGTATCATCCTTCCTCAACGATACTGCGGCGACTCACCTGCTCTTCGTCGATGCGGACATCAGTTTCGAGCCCGATCAGGTCATGCGCCTGCTGGATGCCGACAAGGATGTCGTTGCCGCCATGTACCCAATCAAGGATTACGATTGGGAAACCGCCGCCCGCATCAATTCGCAGGATGGCTCCTCACTTGCTGCTGCGGCTCTTCACTATGTCGGCACGCCCCTGGTCGGCCAGAACGCGGAGCGTGACGGCGATTTCGTCAGCGCCGTCTATGCCGGCACCGGCATGCTTCTCATCAAACGCGCTGTTTTGGAGCAGATGAGCGAATCCTATCCAGGGTTGCGCTATAATGCCATCCATGCCTACCCGAGCACGAAGGCCTCGCCGGGTACGCAATATGCGCTGTTCGAATGCATGATCGAGGAAGAAACCGGCCTCTATCTCAGTGAGGATTTCGCCTTCTGCCGCCGTTGGCGCGCCTTGGGCGGCAAAATTTGGCTCGATACGGCCAGCAAGCTGAACCATACCGGCCCTCATCGCTTCGTCGGCAATACCGCGCCCCGCTACTGATCCGACGCGAGATTACAGCCACCCTCGACCTTGTACTTGCTATGGGGCCGAAAAAGCACTGCGTGCGCGCTTGAGTTGCGAACGGCGAAAGAGGCTGTGAGGACGACAATGGCTGCGGGGTTGACAGCAGCCGAAGAGAGAGCATAGCCTTTCGATATTCACCAGGGGGGTCCCGGCAAGGGGCTGAGATACTGCTGGACAATACGACTTTGTCGATTGTGGCGCAGTGACCCGTTGAACCTGATCCAGTTCATACTGGCGTAGGGACGGTGCAAGCGCTCGATGGCTTCGGATTCACGCGTGGAATCCATGCCGGCGTCTTTTCATCATTCCGGCTGATTGACTGGGTCTCCAACAACCACTTGGAGCCTCAAACCATGACCATTGCCGCAAAAAACCTCACCCCCACCGTTACCACCGGGCCGCTGCCTGCATCGCGGAAAATCTACATTCCGGGGGAGATCCACACCGATATCCGCGTGCCGATGCGCGAGATCAGCGTCCATCCGACCGCGGGCGAGCCGCCTGTCGTCGTCTATGATTCCTCCGGCCCCTATACGATCGAAGGCGCTGATATCCGTATCGAGCAAGGCCTCACACAGTTGCGGCGCGACTGGGTGCTCGCCCGCGGCGATGTCGAAGCCTATGAGGGCCGTCACATCCGCCCCGAAGACAATGGCTTCGTCAGCGCCGATCGGCTGACGCCGGAATTTCCCGCCAAGCGCCAGCCCTTGCGCGCCACTGATGGCAAGGCCGTCACACAGCTGGCTTATGCCCGGGCCGGCATCATCACGCCGGAGATGGAATTCATCGCTATTCGCGAAAATCTCGGCCGCAAGGCAAAGGCTGAGGCCTTGATTCGCGATGGTGAGAGCTTCGGTGCCCATATCCCAGACCATGTGACGCCGGAGTTCGTCCGCCAGGAAGTCGCCGCCGGCCGCGCGATCATCCCCGCCAACATCAATCACCCCGAAGCCGAACCGATGATCATCGGCCGGAACTTCCTGGTGAAGATCAATGCCAATATCGGCAATTCCGCCGTCACTTCGTCGATGGCTGAGGAGGTCGAGAAGATGGTCTGGGCCGCCCGCTGGGGTGCCGATACCGTCATGGACCTCTCGACCGGCCGCAACATCCACAACATCCGCGAATGGATCATCCGCAACTCGCCGCTGCCGATTGGCACCGTGCCGCTGTACCAGGCGCTGGAAAAGGTCAGCGGCATCGCCGAAGACCTCACCTGGGAAGTCTATCGCGACACGCTGATCGAACAGGCCGAGCAGGGTGTCGATTACTTCACCATCCATGCGGGCGTGCGGTTGCATTACATCCCGCTGACGGTCAATCGTGTCACCGGCATCGTCTCACGCGGCGGCTCGATCATGGCGAAGTGGTGTCTCCATCACCACCGCGAGAGCTTCCTCTACGAGCATTTCGAGGAAATCTGCGACATCTGCCGCGCCTATGACGTCTCCTTCTCGCTTGGCGACGGCCTTCGTCCCGGGTCTATCGCCGATGCCAACGACGCCGCGCAATTCGCCGAACTGGAAACCCTCGGTGAATTGACCAAGATCGCCTGGGCCAAAGATTGCCAGGTGATGATCGAAGGCCCCGGCCATGTGCCGATGCACAAGATCAAGGAAAACATGGACAAGCAGTTGAAGGTTTGCGGCGAAGCCCCCTTCTACACGCTCGGGCCGCTGACGACCGATATCGCGCCGGGTTACGACCACATCACCTCCGGCATCGGCGCTGCGATGATCGGCTGGTTCGGCACCGCGATGCTCTGCTATGTCACGCCAAAGGAACATCTCGGCCTGCCCGATCGCAATGACGTCAAGACTGGCGTTATCACCTACAAGATCGCCGCCCACGCCGCCGATCTTGCCAAGGGACATCCGGCCGCCCAACTCCGCGACGATGCCCTGTCGCGGGCGCGATTCGAATTCCGCTGGGAAGATCAGTTCAACCTCTCGCTCGATCCCGATACGGCCCGCAGCTTCCATGACGAGACCTTGCCGAAGGAAGCGCACAAGGTCGCCCATTTCTGCTCGATGTGCGGCCCGAAATTCTGCTCGATGCGGATCTCGCACGACATTCGCGCCGAGGCCCAGAAGGAGGGCCTGGACGCGATGGCGGCAAAATATCGCGAGGGCGGCGATCTCTATATGCCCGTCGAAAACCTTGCTCATCCGGCCGAGTGAGATGCGCGTCCTGATCAAAGGGGCCGGCGTTGCCGGCCTCACTCTCGCACATGAACTGAATGTCCGCGGCGCCGAAGTCACGGTCTTCGACCCGCGTCCGGAGTTCGGCCATGCCGCCTCCTGGCTCGCCGGCGGCATGCTGGCGCCATGGTGCGAACGGGAAAGCGCCGATGCGGCGGTACTCTCGCTCGGCATCGACGCCGCCAATCAATGGGATGCGATGCTGCCGGGCGAAGTCGTGCGCAACGGCACTCTCGTTGTCGCGCCGACGCGCGATCAGGTGGAGCTGAAACGATTCGCCGGCCGCACGAGCGGCTATCGCTGGGTCGAGGAAAGCGAAATCGCCACCCTGGAGCCCGCTCTTGCGGGACGCTTCAGGCATGGGCTGTTCTTTCCCGAGGAAGCCCATCTTGATCCGCGCCGGATGTTGCTCGGGTTGAAGGAGAAGCTGGTGGCCAAGGGTGTCGCTTTTGCCACTAGCGATATCGACGAGAACGATTTCGCCGAAATCGCCGATTGCACGGGGGCTGCCCGAATCGGAAAAACCCATGGGCTGCGAGGGGTGCGCGGCGAAATGCTCTATCTGCAGACGGAGGAAATTGCGCTTGCACGGCCCATTCGTCTGCTGCATCCGCGCTTTCCGGTCTATATCGTGCCGCGCGGCAATGGCCTTTTCATGGCCGGCGCAACGATGATCGAAACCGAATTCGACGGGCCGATCACGGCGCGTTCGCTAATGGAGCTTCTGAACGCCGCTTACGCGCTGCACCCGGCTTTCGCCGATGCCGCCGTCGTAGAGACCGGCGCCGGCATTCGCCCTGCCTTTCCCGATAATCTCCCGAAGGTGACGCGGAAAGGCAATGTCACCATTCTCAACGGTTTCTACCGTCACGGTTTCCTGCTGGCACCGGCAATGGCGGCAGAAGCTGCCGATCTCATCCTTTCCGAACAGACGAAACAAGGGAGCTCCCGATGCGCCTGATCATCAACGGCGAAGCCCAGACGATCGCCGTTACCACGCTCACGCAGCTTCTCACCGCACTCGACTATGAGGGCGACTGGCTGGCCACCGCCGTCAACGGCGAACTCGTCCACCGCGAAGATCGCGACGACCATTTGCTTGATGACAATGACAGGATCGAGATCCTGACGCCGATGCAGGGAGGCTGAGCCATGCTTGATCTTTACGGAAGCCAAGTCGGATCGCGGCTGCTGCTTGGTACCGCGCGCTATCCCTCACCGGCCATCCTTGCCGAAGCGGTCAGGCGGTCCGGAACGGAGATCGTCACCGTCTCGCTGCGCCGTGAAACGTCCGGCGGACGCGGCGGCGGCGCATTCTTCGAGATGATCCGCGATCTCGGCGTTCGCGTTCTTCCCAATACCGCCGGTTGCCATGGTGTTTCGGAAGCGGTGCTGACGGCGAAGATGGCCCGCGAAGTGTTTCGAACCAACTGGATCAAGCTCGAGGTGATCGGCAATCACGATACGCTGCAGCCGGATGTCTTCGCGCTCGTGGAGGCGGCACGCATTCTCACCAAAGACGGCTTCGAGGTCTTTCCCTATACGACCGACGATCTTGTGGTCGCCGAACGCCTGGTCGAGGCCGGTTGCAAGGTGCTGATGCCCTGGTGTGCGCCGATCGGCACGGCGGCAGGGCCGCTCAATCTCTCGGCTCTTCGCTCGATGCGCGCCCATTTTCCCGAGGTGCCGCTGATCGTCGATGCGGGTATCGGCCGTCCCTCGCATGCGACCACGGTCATGGAGCTGGGTTTCGATGCCGTGTTGCTCAACACCGCCGTTGCCGGCGCGGCCGATCCCGCCACCATGGCCGAAGCCTTCGCAAAGGCGATCGATGCCGGCCGGCAAGCTTTCGGTGCCGGCATGCTGGAGCCGCGCGACATGGCGGTGCCATCGACGCCGGTCATTGGAAAGGCGGTTTTCGCGTGAAACTCGACCCTTTCTACCTGATCGTCGATAGCGCCGCATGGATCGAAAGGCTGGTGCCGCTCGGCGTAAAACTGGTGCAGCTGCGTATCAAGGATCGCCCCCTCGCCGAGATACGCACGGACATTCAAGCTGCAAAGGCGATTTGTGCGGCCCATGAGTGCCAGTTGATCATCAATGACTATTGGCAGCTTGCGATCGAAGAAGGCTGCGATTTCATCCATCTGGGACAGGAGGATCTGGCGGCGGCCGATCTCGACGTCATCCGCAAGGCCGGTTTGAAACTGGGGCTTTCGACGCATGACGAGACCGAGCTGGCGACGGCTCTTGCGGCAAGTCCCGATTATATCGCGCTCGGGCCGATCTACCCCACCATCCTCAAGGCCATGGCCTGGGCGCCGCAAGGTCTTGAGCGGATCGGTCAATGGAAGGCTAAGATGGGCAACATCCCGCTCGTCGCGATCGGCGGCCTCACCACTGCGCGCATCGCCGGCGTGTTCGATAATGGCGCCGACATTGCCGCCGTCGTGACCGATATCACCCGCAATTCCGACCCCGAATCACGCACACTCGAATGGATCAAGGCAACGCGTCCATGGCTTTCCAGCTGATCGACACAGCTGGAGATCATCGCGAAGAGATTGGTTTTCCGGGATTCGGCTCCGATGAACGGTACATTCATAAAATATTCAGCTGAACATAATCATGCTTAGAACGTTGAATAAATGACTCGCGCATTCGCTGAGCATGAAGACTGCTTTGGAGGTAGTCATGATAAAGAAAACAGTTCTAACGGTTTTGCTGGCCGCTACGGTCGTAGGTGGCGCTTTGGCGCCCGTCAGCAGCGCGCAGGCGCAATATTACGACGGCCGCCCGCCCTATCGCGGCGACTGGCGCGGCCATGACGACTGGCGTGGCCATCGTCACCATGGCAATGGCGGCGCGATTGCCGGCGGCGTCGCCGCAGGCCTCATCGGCGGCCTGATCGTCGGTGGCGCGCTTGCCAACCGCGGTCCGGTGTATGAAGCACCACCCCCGCCGCCGAGATGCTGGTTGGAGAACCGTCAGGTTGAAAACCAGTATGACGACGGTTGGCACTACGAACGCGTCCGCGTCTGCAACTAAGCAGTCAGCCAAGTGTCGGCGACAAGCCGATGCTTGATTGGACAGTCATCTCAAATCGCCGGCGGCCAGACCGCCGGCGATTTATTTATGTGACCTTACTAATGCGAAGCACTGCCAAACTTAAAGCCCATGCGTTCTCGGATACGGGCTGCGCTCCGGAAAGGCCCTACCCGCAAGACTTTCCGGATCAGGCTGCCAGATTTCCACGCGCAGCGGATAGCAGGGCGCTGCATCGCTCGAATGGCCGCTGCCGCAATCGCCGCCGGGGCAGGCCGAGAGAGCGCCGAGAAGATCGATCTCCGCGAAAAACTCGATGAAATCGCCGGGCCGCACCGGGCTTGCCTTCATGAAATACTGATGCGTGTCGCGCGTGAACCCGGTGCACATGAAGACGTTCAGCACGTCATGAACATGCATTTCCGCTTCCTGGACGGGAATGTTCATTTCGGACGCAAGCGCCCGCGACAGGTTCGAATGGCAACAATGATGGTAGTCGTCACCCTTCAGCAGCCGGTTGGTATAGGGGTCGCAGCGTGTGCCGATGACGTCATGGATGCCGGCCCCATCATCGTCCCAGCCATACCAGCCGAGCGTGTCGTGGGTGATCGTCGCCATCGGCCGCAGATATGGCAGGGTGCTCCACAGCCGATCGCCGAGGCCGACATGCGTGGCATGAAGGGCGCGCGTCTTGCCGCTGAAAAAGCGCTCCGAGAGATCATCGGCATTCCACAGATTGAGGTCGCCGACCTGAGATCCTTCCACGCTGACGATGCGAAAGAAATGCCCCTTGGGAACGCGGAAACTGCCCGCTTCTCGCGGCGGCACGATGATCTCGCTGACCTTGGTCAAGCTTTGCCTTGCGGAATGGAGCACATCCAGATCCGCCGGAGGCAGCGTTTCATTGGGATAGACGACCACCGGCGGCTTGCCGCGCCGCTCCTCGGCATCGGGGGGAACGGGAATATCCATGGTCCTATGCATCACGATCCCTAGTCCTTTGTCAGTTCACTTGCCGATTTCATTGTGCCAATGGGGCCGCACTCTAACGAGATTGGCCTATTGCACAACGCTCATTGTTCTTGCTCTATGGCCAAGTATGACTTAGCCTTGGCCTATGCGCCAGTTTCCCCTCGCCTCCCTTCGCGCCTTTGAGGCAGCCTTCCGCCATCAGAGCTTCGTCAAGGCTGCCGCGGAACTCAATATGACGGCTACGGGCATCAGCCAGCATGTGCGGGCAATGGAAAACTGGCTCGGTGTTTCGCTATTCGTCCGCCATGCCCGTGGCGTAACGCTGACGGCGGCCGGACGCGAATTCGGGACGGCGGTGGCAAATGGGCTCGGGCATATCGAGATCGCCGCCCGGCAATTGAAGCTCGAGAGCTCTGAGCGGCCGGTGAGCGTCGCATGCATCGCCTCCGTCGCCACCCGCTGGCTGATCCCGCAATTGCCGGCATTCAGGCAAGAGCATCCGGATATCCGCATCAACATCGTCTATGCGCTCGATGCGAGAACACCGGAAGCCGCGAGCGTCGATCTGCTCATTCGCCATGGGACACAACCCGGCACAAATGCCGTCGCTCTTTTGAGCGGCGAGACGCGACCCACCTGCTCGGCGGAATTCGCCCGACGCCATGGCCCGATCACCGCCCCCGCCGATCTGGTCGACGCCGATCTTCTACACGATGAGACCACCGCCGCCTGGGGCCGCTGGTTCGCACTCGCCGGCATTCGCCAGCCTCCGAAATCGGGACCGATCTTCGCCGATTTCAGCTTGATGATCGGATCCGTCATGGGCGGACAGGGCATCGGCCTCTGCCCGACCGCGCTGATCGGTGACGAACTGGCCAATGGGACATTGGTCACCCTGTTCGACATGCCTCTGGACACGGAGAAATCCTATTGGCTCATCGAAGCCGTCAGGCTTTCCGGTGAGGCGGAGATATTCCGCGACTGGCTTATCACGGCAAGCTCAACATCCCGAAACACCCAGGAGAGCTGATGCTCTTGCTCAGCCGAACCGGGCCATGAGGAAATCGATCGCGCTGCGCAGCATCGCTGTGGGACGGCGATCCGGCGCATAGACCAGATGCATCGGCGTCGGCTTGTAGGACCATTGCGGCAGCACCGGCTCCAGCCGCCCGGCATCAAGATCGGCGGCCAACAACAGCTCAGGCTGGAGCACTATGCCGGCTCCGTGGAGCGCGGCAACCCGCAAGGCCCCGCCCTGGTTCGTGGTGAACCTGCCCCTTATGGCGATTTCGCGTGTTTCCCCTTCCGGGCCGACAAGATGCCAGCGCCCCTGCAGACGCCAATAGGAGTGGCCAAGGCATACATGTTTCGTGAGGTCCTCGGGCGTCTCGGGCCGGCCTTGGCGGGCAAGATAGTCAGGCGAAGCAGCAAGCATGCGCCGATACGGTTTCAGAGGCCGAGCCACCAGATTTGTATCCGTCAGCTCGCCAATATGGATGCCGAGTTCATAACCCTCGCCAATCAGATCATGCGGATTGTTGTCGAGCGCCAGATCGACGCTGACGTCGAGATTCTCATGCAGATAATCGACAAGAGCCGGGACGAGACTTTGGGTGCCGAAGCTCACGGGTGCGACGAGCCGAAGCTTGCCGCGCGGCGCCGACTGCAATTCCGACGCCGACGCCTCGGCCAGATCAACCTCTGTCAGTACGGTCTTGCAGCGCTCATAATAGAGCTTGCCAACCTCGGTCAGCTGGTGGCGGCGGGTGGTGCGATGAAGCAATCGCGCGCCGAGCCGCTGTTCGATCGTCCGGATATGCTTGGCAACCATGGTGGCCGATACCTGACTGATCTCCGCCGCCGCGGCAAAGCTGCCTTCCTCGACGACCCTGACAAACATCGCCATGCCGGCCAACTTGTCCATGATTGCATACCCAGTGGTTCTGAATGAAGCAAATGGAAGGCTATTTATCAGCCTGAGGTTTTGCAAGATAGTCGGAACTGCCTAACATCAGGCTATGTTCTCTCAAGGAGTCGTCATGCCCATCTTGCGCTTGGAAATGCATCCCGGACGTACACAGGACCAGAAGCGTGCCTTCGTTCGTGAAGCCACCAAGGTCGTCGTCGAAACGCTGGTTTGCCCGCCGGAATCGGTGGAAATCATCATTACCGAGATTTCGAAGGATTCCTGGGCGACGGCGGGCAAACTGAAATCGGATAGCTGAGACGTTCCGATCGAAAATATCGAGCCTGACGGCGCTATACCGGCCGTCAGGCCGGGCTTGTCGTCAAGCTTTGACGGCCCCAGGCCTCGGCCCAATCCATCAGACGGGCCAATTCCTGCTTGAGGGCGTGGGATCGGATGATATCAGGGGCGTGATCACTATTGGTGCGCGGATTGTAAAATGCGCCGATCTCCTCGCCGCTTTCCCGTCTTGCCGCCTCAAGCCGGGCCTTTAGATCTTCCACTTCGGCCTTCACCGCAAAGTACCGCTTCATGACCTCAATGAGGTCGCGGTCGCTTGCATTCATTTCCATGCATACTCCACCTTACTAAACTTAGCCCTCGGCACTGATCCGATTCGAATGGCGAAATCTAGATCGTTGTTGAGCCGGCAACGTGGATTGCGACGAATACGCCAGAACACAAAAGGTGGTCGCCATCGGAATTGCGATGCGATTTTACGACCAGCTTTCCTTGACCGACTGCATCACTACATTGGTCGACGTGCTTGCCACGAAAGGCAGGCTGGAGATTTTTTCGCCCAGGACGATGCGGTAGCGCCGGATATCCGACGTGCGGACTTTCAGCAGATAATCGAAGCGCCCCGCGATCATATGGCACTCCTCAATTTCCTTGATTTTCTTGATGGCATTGTTGAAGCTGAGCAAGGCCTCCTCGCGGGTATCAGTCAGCTTCACTTCGGCGAAGGCGACGTGATCGAGGCCGAGCTTGACCGGATTGAGCACGGCCTTGAAGCCATCGATATAGCCGGAATCGATCAATTTCTTCAGTCGCGCCTGGCACGGCGTCTTTGAAAGACCGACACGCTCGGAAAGCTCCGTGATCGACATACGGCCGTCTTCGACCAGTGCATCGAGGATCTTTTGATCGAACTGGTCAATTTCACTGGATTTTATCATTTGCGTAGGCATTCCTATTTGAAATGGACATTATTGAAGTCCAATATGACTGAAAAGCCGCAGTTTCAAGGCGGAACGCCTTTCGGGAATGAAGTATGTTCCGCAGCGAAGCAACGGGAGGGCCGCAGGGAGCGAAATCGCTCGCGCCTATGTGGTCACAGGGACCCTTGCACCTTGAGGATATCATGACTGCTACTGTCGCACTCGCCGCCGAAGAACCGTCCCCGGACGCCGCCCCGTTTTCGCATTTCGCCCCCCCCATCCGTGAGCAAAGCCCGCTTCGAAAGGCGATTACTGCGGCCTATCGGCGTCCGGAGACCGAATGCCTCCCCATGCTGGTCGAGGCGGCTACTTTGCCGGCACCCGTTCGTGAAGCTGCGAAGAAAACGGCCAGGACGCTGATCGAGGCGCTGCGCGCCAAGCACAAGGGCACCGGCGTCGAAGGTCTGGTGCACGAATATTCGCTGTCGAGCCAGGAAGGCGTGGCGCTGATGTGCCTTGCCGAGGCACTGCTGCGCATTCCTGACACGGCAACGCGCGACGCGCTGATCCGCGACAAGATCGCCGGCGGCGACTGGAAGTCGCATCTGGGCGGCGGCCGCTCGATGTTCGTCAATGCCGCGACATGGGGACTGGTGGTTACCGGCAAGCTGACATCAACGGTCAGCGAAAGCGGGCTGTCGGCCTCACTGACGCGGCTGATCGCACGCGCTGGCGAGCCGGTGATCCGGCGCGGCGTCGACATGGCGATGCGGATGATGGGCGAGCAATTCGTCACGGGCGAGACGATCGACGAGGCACTGAAGCGTGCCCGCGCGCTCGAGGCCCAAGGCTTTCGCTATTCCTACGATATGCTCGGCGAGGCAGCGACGACACACGCCGATGCAGAACGCTACTATCGCGACTATGAGAACGCGATCCATGCTATCGGCAAGGCCTCGGCCGGCCGTGGCATCTATGAAGGCCCTGGCATCTCCATCAAGCTCTCCGCCTTGCATCCCCGCTATTCCCGCTCGCAGGTCGACAGGGTCATGGGCGAACTGCTGCCGAAGGTGAAAGCGCTCGCCCTTCTCTCCAAGAGTTACAATATCGGCCTGAACATCGACGCCGAGGAAGCTGACCGGCTGGAGCTGTCGCTCGACCTGCTGGAAGCACTTTGCCTCGATCCGGATCTCGACGGCTGGGATGGCATCGGCTTCGTCGTGCAGGCCTACGGCAAGCGCTGCCCCTTCGTCCTCGATTTCATCATCGATCTCGCCCGCCGCTCGGGCCACCGGCTGATGGTACGCCTCGTCAAGGGCGCCTATTGGGACGCCGAGATCAAGCGTGCCCAGGTGGACGGCCTCGAAGGTTTCCCGGTGTATACTCGCAAGATCTACACCGATGTCTCCTATATCGCCTGCGCCAAGAAGCTACTCGCGGCAACGGATGTGGTCTTCCCGCAATTCGCCACCCACAATGCTCAATCGCTGGCAACGATCTACCAGATGGCCGGAAGTGATTTTTCGGTCGGCAAGTATGAGTTCCAATGCCTGCACGGCATGGGCGAACCGCTTTACGAGGAAGTGGTCGGGGCCGAAAACCTGGATCGCCCTTGCCGGATCTATGCGCCTGTCGGTACGCATGAAACGCTGCTCGCCTATCTTGTCCGCCGCCTACTGGAAAACGGCGCCAACTCTTCCTTCGTCAACAAGATCGCCGACCCCGCCGTTCCCGTCTCCGAACTGATCGCCGATCCTGTCGAGGTGGTGCGTGCAATGCCTGTCATGGGCGCCCAGCACGACAAGATCGCTCTCCCAACCGATTTGTTCGAAGGTGCGCGGAAGAACTCCGTCGGTATCGATCTGTCGAATGAGACAGCGCTTTCCGATCTGTCCGAACAGTTGCATGCCTCCGCTGCCGGGGATTGGCTCGCAAAGCCAATACTCGCTGACGGCTCTGAACGCGGCGAAGCGCGTGCGATCCTCAATCCCGCCGACCACGCCGATATCGTCGGTCATGTTGCGGAACTCGCCCCGGAAGACGCGGCCGACGTGATCCGCCTTGCGGCCGGCGCTACTGCCTCATGGGCGGCCGTCAGCCCGGATGCGCGCGCAACGATCTTGGAGCGCGCCGCCGAACTAATGCAAAGCGAGATGCCCGCACTGGTCGGCTTGACTATCCGCGAAGCGGGCAAATCGGCTGCGAATGCCGTCGGCGAAGTCAGGGAAGCCATCGATTTCCTCCGCTATTACGCCGCTCAAGCGCGCAAGGTGTTGAAGCCCGATAGCGTTCCGCTCGGCCCCGTCGTCTGCATCAGCCCCTGGAATTTTCCGCTGGCGATCTTCACCGGCCAGGTTGCCGCAGCACTGGTTGCCGGCAATCCGGTTGTCGCCAAGCCGGCTGGCAACACGCCGCTGATTGCTGCCCAGGGCATTCGTATCCTGCATGAAGCGGGCATTCCGCTCGACGTGCTCCAATTTGCACCGGGCAGCGGCCGCATGGGTGCCGCCCTCGTCGGTGCGCCTGAAACCGCCGGCGTCATGTTCACCGGTTCGACAGAGGTAGCCCGCCTCATTCAGGCGCAGCTTGCCGAACGGCTGTCGAAATTCGGCAAACCTATCCCGCTGATCGCCGAGACCGGTGGCCAGAACGGCATGATCGTCGACTCCTCGGCGCTCGCCGAACAGGTCGTCGCTGACGTCATCGCCTCTGCCTTCGACAGCGCCGGCCAACGCTGCTCGGCACTGCGCGTGCTGTGCCTGCAGGACGAGGTCGCCGATCGCACGCTGACCATGCTGCGAGGCGCGCTTCGCGAATTGTCCGTCGGCCGGACCGACCGGCTTGCCATCGACATTGGGCCCGTCATCGACGACAACGCCAAGCGCGGCATCGATGAGCACATCGAACGCATGCGCAAGCTCGGCTGCGCCGTCGAACAGCTCGACCTTCCGACAAGCGCCGCCAAGGGCACCTTCGTCGCTCCGACGATCATCGAGCTGAAGAAGCTGAGCGATCTGAAGCGCGAGGTTTTCGGGCCGGTCCTCCATATCATCCGCTACAAGCGCAAGGGGCTGGACAGGCTGATTGATGATGTCAACGCGTCCGGCTACGGCTTGACCTTCGGCCTGCACACCCGGCTGGATGACACGATCGCCCATGTCACCAGCCGCGTGAAAGCAGGCAATCTTTACGTCAACCGCAACATTATCGGCGCTGTCGTCGGCGTTCAGCCCTTCGGCGGCCGCGGCCTCTCCGGCACCGGCCCGAAGGCAGGCGGCCCGATGTACCTGCGTCGTCTGACCGCCTCATCGACCGAGCCGCTGCGCGACGAAACCGTACAAGTCGATCCGGCCGCTCAGGAGTTTCTTGCCTGGCTCGACAGCAAGGGAGCACCGGCTGCAAAGCAGGCTCGCGCCGTTGCCGGCCAGTCGTCGCTGGGCTTCAATGCCGAACTGCCCGGCCCGGTCGGTGAGTTGAACCTCTATGCGCTGCATCCGCGTGGCAGGGTCCTGCTCGTTCCAAAGACGGCGCTTGGCCTGCATGTCCAGGTCGCCGCCGCCCTTGCGACGGGCAATTCGATCGTCATCGACGCTGCTTCGGGTCTGCAGGACGAACTCCAAAATCTGCCAGCGGTGGTTACGGCCCGCATCTCATGGTCGAAGGATTGGGCTGCGGATGGCCCATTCGCCGGCGCCCTCATCGAAGGAGATGCCGCCCGCGTCCAGCAGGCCATCAAGACGATATCAGCTCTTCCCGGCCCGCTGCTGCTCACGCAAGCCGCCTCTAGCGAGGAAATCGCCGGGAGCGCCGATGCCTACTGCTTGAACTGGCTGCTGGAAGAAGTGACGACGTCGATCAACACGGCAGCTGCCGGCGGCAATGCGAGCCTGATGACGATCGGCTAAGGCCACGATCTCGAATGAACATGGCGGCCGGGATAATCATGTCCCGGCCGCTTTTTTTTGTGACCGGATCTGTCGGATCCAATGACGCCGCCTCGCCCTCGCCGTTTGGCAACCACGTGCGTTCTCTTCCGAACGCTACTTTCGGCATTATCAAAAATTTTTGAGAAAAGCTTTTCTCATATTGACTCTGGCGTTGAGAAAAGCTTTTCTCAAGAAAATCGAGTGGGAGAAGACATCTGGAAAATCAGCGTGCGAAAAGCGGACGCGCAACGATTCACGACGTTGCGGCGGCTGCAGGTGTGAGCATTTCGACAGCATCGAAGGCCCTCAACAATACCGGCCGTATGGGCGACGAGACCCGCGAGCGGGTCAAGCGGGCCGCTGCCGAGATCGGCTTCCGACCGAATGCGCTCGCCAAGGGATTGCTCAGCAACCGCACCTTCACGATCGGTCTTCTGACCAACGACACATATGGCCGCTTCACGCTGCCGGTCATGGCCGGCATCACCGAAGCGCTCGTCGATCATGGGGTTTCGGTCTTCCTCTGCACCATCGAGGATGATCCGGTGCTCGGAAAGGTTCACGTCGACGCGCTGCTGGACAAGCATGTTGACGGCATCATCGCCTCGGGCAAGCGGATCGACCGCCGCCTGCCGGTGGATCTGTCGAACCTGCCCGTACCCGTGGTCTACGCCTTCACAGAGGGGGCACCCGACAGCGTCACCTTCTGCGCCGACGATTTTCAGGGAGCGGTGCTTGCCGTGGAATGGCTGCAGGGCCTAGGCCGACGCCAGATAGCCCATGTGACGGGGCCGGACAGCTTCGTCTCGGTGCGCGAGCGCGCCAAGGCCTATCGCGGCCTTATCGGCGACGCGCTGCCGGTCATGTACGGCACCTGGTCCGAGGCATGGGGTCACGAGGCGGTGGCGCAGCTATGGAATGCGGCCGGCGCAAAACCAGACGCGATCTTCTGCGGCAACGACCAGATCGCGCGGGCGGTCGTTGATGCGCTGCGCGAGCGCGGCGTGCGGGTGCCGGAGGATGTCTCGGTGGTTGGTTTCGACAATTGGGAGATCGTCGCCGCGCAAACAAGGCCGCCGCTGACGACGGTGGACATGAATCTGAAGGCGCTCGGAAGAGAGGCCGGACTAACGGTTCTGGCGCTGGCGGAGGGACGCAGCGTCGAACCGGGGATCAGGACATTGCCCTGCGAACTCGTCGTGCGGCAGTCGTGCGGGGGAGACCCCGAGCTTTAATCAAGAAAGGGCAATGGGAGTTGCCCCATGGGAGGAGAACATGATGAAGCGATTTCTGGCCGCAACCGGCCTCATATCCCTATGCCTGGCATCTGCCGCATCCGCTGAAAACATCTCCATGTGGGTGCGCAGCGGCATTGGCGATTCATTCAAAAAGGTCGTCGAGGCCTATAATGCCGGCCATGACGACAAGGTCACGCTGACGGAAGTGCCTTTCGGCGAACTCGTGCAGAAATACGCGACCGCCATCGCCGGTGGCCAGGCGCCGGATGCGCTATCGATGGATCTGATCTACACGCCGGCCTTTGCCGCCGCCGGCCAGCTTGCAGACCTGACCGACTGGGCAAAAAGCCTGCCCTATTTCAACTCGCTCTCGCCATCGCATGTGAAGCTCGGCACCTATGACGGCCATATCTACGGCCTGCCGCTCTCGGTCGAGACCTCCGTCTTTGCCTGGAACAAGGATCTCTACAAGAAGGCCGGCCTCGACCCGGAAAAGGCGCCGACCAGCTGGGAGGAGATCGAGCAGAATGCCGAGAAGATCCGCGCGCTTGGCGGCGATACCTACGGCTTCTATTTCTCCGGCGGCGGCTGTGGCGGCTGCATGATCTTCACCTTCACCCCGCTCGTCTGGGGTGCCGGCGCAGACATTCTCTCGGCCGACGGCAAGACAGCGACGCTCGACACGCCACAAATGCGCAAGGCAATCGGTATCTATCGCGACATGGTGAAAAAGGATCTGGTACCGGCAGGGGCGGCAAGCGATACCGGCGCCAATTTCCTGAGCATCAGCAATGGCAAGATCGGCCAGCAGAGCATCGGCGCCTTCTCGATCGGCACGCTGATCACGCAATATCCCGATATCCACTTCGGGGTGACTCTGATCCCCGGCGCTGACGGCAAGCCGTCGTCCTTTGCCGGCGGCGACAATTTCGTCATCTCCAAGGGCACCAAGAAGCTCGATGCAGTGAAGAAATTCCTCGAATACACCTATTCGCTCGAGGGGCAGAAGATCATGGCGAAATATGGCAGCCTGCCGACGCGCGGCGATATCGCTCAGCAGGTGCTTGAGGGCCTCGATCCGCGCATGCAGGTTGGCCTGAAAGCCATATCGATCGCCAAGACGCCCTATACGCTGCAGTTCAACGATCTGATCAACAGCGCCAACGGTCCCTGGGCAGGCTTTACCAATGCCGCGATCTTCGGAAGCGATGTCGATGGCGCCTTTGCCAATGCCCAATCGGAAATGCAGTCGATCATCGACACCGCCCAACAGCAATAAGCGCACGATTGCCGGGAGGCTTCACGCTTCCCGGTCCTTCCATCGCAACATCGGGAGCATTCCATGGCGGGTCCTGGAGCTATCGCAACCGCGCGGCTTCGCAAACGGCGAAGACGTGCCGGCTGGCACGGATTTCTCTACATCGCGCCGGCCATGGCGCTGGTCATCGTCTTCTTCATCCTGCCCGTTGTCTTCACCGTCTGGATGAGCCTGCATAACTGGCCGCTGCTCGGCAATCCGCGCTGGATCGGCTTCGGCAACTATATCCGCATGTTCTCCGACATACGCTTCATGGCGGCGCTCCGGTTTACCGCCTATTACACGGTCGTCGTCACCATCGTGATTTTCGCCGTCGCCTTCCCGCTGGCACTTTATGTGGAGAAGCAGCGGCCATTCGTCGGCTTCTATCGGACGATCATCTTCCTTCCCGTCGTCGTCGGGCTTGCCACGGCCTCACTGCTCTGGGTCTGGCTCGCCAATGTCGACAGCGGCTTCTTCGCCCCGGTGGCGCTGGCGCTCGGTCTGGTCGACAAGAGGCCGAACCTGCTTGCCGATTTCGACATGGCGTTTGCGACGATCGTCGTCATGGTGGTCTGGAAGATTGCCGGCTTCACCATGATCATCCTGCTTACCGGCCTGCAGGCGATCCCCTCGGAACTCACGGAAGCAGCCCGCATCGATGGTGCGAAGCGCTGGCAGCGCTTCCGGCATCTGACCTTGCCGCTGATGCGCCGCACCATCGCGCTGGCGCTGATCATCTCCATCACCGGCTCGGTGCTCGCCTTCGACCAATTCTACATTATGACATCAGGCGGCCCGCAGAACCGGATGATCTCGGTGGTTTACTACATCTTCAACCAGTCCTTCGTGTCCTTCAATCTCGGCTACGGCGCAGCATTGTCGATCGCGCTGCTCGTCATCCTCGTGCTGATCAGCATCGTCCAGCTCTGGCTGCTACGCGGTGGGGAGGGCCGGCCATGACCACAGCAAAAGAGCGCCGCGCAAGGCGCAAGCTCTGGGGCGGTATCGGCTATCACGGTATCGGCGTCATCATCGTCATTTTCTTCTTCGCGCCCTTTGCGATCGCGCTCCTTTCCTCATTCAGGCACGGTAGCGAAGCCAGCCTTCCGCCGCTGCCGCCCTGGCCGACGACCGGCTTCAGCTTCGACGCCTATCGCTCGCTCGATGGCTTCGGGGCAGGCGTTCTGCAACATACGCTGAATTCGCTGTTCGTCTCGGTCGGGACGGTAGTACTGACCGTCCTCGTCAGCCTGCTGGCCGGCTACGGTTTCTCGCGCTACCAATTCCCCTTCAAGGGCATCCTCTTCATTCTCGTCATCGCAACGCTGATGATCCCCTTCCAATCGATCCTGACGCCGCTCTTCATTATCCTCGCGAAGCTCGGCCTCAACAATTCGCTGATCGGGCTGACGCTGGTCTATGTGACGCTGCAGCTGCCCTTCTCGGTCTTCATGATGCGCAACGCCTTCGACGCGGTGCCCAAGGAAATCGAGGAAGCGGCCCGCATCGACGGCGCGCGCGATCTGAAACTCCTCTTCCGCGTGCTGTTTCCGCTGGTGCTGCCGGGCGTGGCGACAGTTGCGATCTTCGCCTTCCTGAATGCCTGGAACGAATTCCTGGCGGCGCTGATCCTTCTCTCCAGCAATGAGAAATTCACCCTGCCGGTTCTGATGATCGCCGTCAGGACCGGACGCCTCGGCGCCGTCAATTGGGGAGCGGTCCAGGCCGGTATTGCCGTCATGACCATCCCCTGCGTCATCGTCTTCCTGCTTTTGCAACGCTACTACATGCGCGGGCTGATGGCCGGCGCGGTGAAATGACCCCTTCAAACAAACGGATGAAAGCCATGTCAGACAAGCAAAGCCGCCAGTTCCGCCCCCTGCCCGTTCCGAATGTTGAGCTCGCCGGCCTTTTCGGCGACCGCCAGGATGCCATCTGCAATTCAACGGCGGCCACCCTGCTCGACCGCTGCGTCGAGGCCGGCATGATCCGCGCCATCGACGTCGGCCAGCCAAGCCCCGGCATCGTTATCCCCTTGCAGACTTGGTCGGGCTCGACGCAAATGTTCTGGGACAGTGATCTCGGCAAGTCGATCGAGACCATCGCCTATTCGCTCTATCGCCGCCCCAATCCGGAGCTGGAAGCACGCGCCGACGCCATCATCGACATGTATGAAAAGATGCAGGAGAAGGATGGCTATCTGAACGCCTGGTTCCAGCGCGTTCAACCCGGTCGCCGCTGGACCAACCTGCGCGACCACCATGAGCTTTATTGCGCCGGCCATCTGATCGAGGCGGCCGTCGCCTATTATCAGGCGACGGGCAAGCGCAAGCTGCTCGACATCATGAGCCGCTTTGCCGACTACATGCTGACCGTCTTCGGCCACGGCGAAGGACAGCTACGCGGCTATTGCGGCCATGAGGAGGTGGAACTCGCGCTCGTCAAGCTCGCCCGCGTCACGGGTGAGAATAAGTACTTGGATCTGGCCAAATACTTCATCGACGAGCGCGGTCAGCAGCCGCATTTCTTCACCGAGGAAGCGCTGCGCGATGGCCGCGACCCCAAGAACTTCGTGCAAAAGACCTATGAATACAGCCAGTCGCACCTGCCGGTGCGCGACCAGACCAAGGTGGTGGGGCATGCCGTGCGCGCCATGTACCTCTATTCCGGCATGGCCGACATCGCTACGGAATATAACGACGACACCTTGACCTCGGCGCTCGAAACACTGTGGGATGATCTCACGACCAAGCAGATGTATGTCACGGGCGGCATCGGGCCGGCGGCATCGAACGAAGGCTTCACCGACTATTACGACCTGCCGAACGAGAGCGCCTATGCCGAGACCTGTGCCTCTGTCGGCCTCGTCTTCTGGGCCAACCGCATGCTCGGTCGCGGCCCGAACCGCCGCTATGCCGATATCATGGAACAGGCGCTCTATAACGGCGCGATGGCCGGATTGTCTCTCGACGGCAAGACCTTCTTCTATGAAAACCCGCTGGAGAGCGCCGGCAAGCATCATCGCTGGACCTGGCATCATTGCCCCTGCTGCCCGCCCAACATCGCCCGCCTGCTCGCTTCGGTCGGCTCCTACATGTATGCCGCAGCGGACAACGAGATCGCCGTGCATCTCTATGGCGAGAGCAAGGCCCGCGTGCCGTTGGCGAGCGGCGTGACCGTTACGCTTGCCCAGGCGACGCGCTATCCTTGGGACGGTGCCATCCATTTCGAGGTCAACCCGGATCGCAATGCCGAATTCGCGCTGTCGCTGCGCATACCAGAATGGGCCGAGGGCGCAACGCTTGCGGTCAATGGCAAGAGCATCGATCTCTCGGCTGTCACCATCGACGGCTATGCCCGTATCGACCGCGAGTGGCAGGCGGGCGACAAGGTCGACCTCAATATTCCGCTGATCCCGCGCACCCTTTTCGCCAATCCCAGGGTCCGCCAGGACGCCGGGCGCGCCGCCCTGATGCGCGGCCCGCTCGTCTATTGCGTCGAGACCACGGATAACGGCCAAGACCTCAATGGCATTTCGTTCGCCGGCAAGCCCGCCTCGGCAAGGACTGCCGAAATCGCCGCCCTCGAAGGTGCCGTCGCGCTCGATATTCCGGTCACACGCGATGAGGCGGACTGGGGATCGGATCTTTACCGGACGACGCCCCCGAAGAGCCGAGCCGCCACCGCACGCTTCGTGCCCTATCATCTCTGGGACAACCGCGAGCCGGGCGAAATGCTGGTCTGGATCCGCACCGAGCAAAGCCGCGGAGCCTGACATGACGAAGAACGGCATGAAGCTCACCGGCGTCCGCAAGAGCTTCGGCGGGCTGGAGGTCATTCACGGCATCGATCTCGATGTGCCGGAGGGCGCTTTCGTCGTCTTCGTCGGCCCGTCCGGCTGCGGCAAATCCACCCTGCTGCGGATGATTGCCGGGCTGGAAGAGGTCACGGACGGCGAGATCGCCATCAAGGGCCGCGATGTTACCGATCTCGACCCATCCGAGCGCGGCATCGCCATGGTCTTTCAGTCCTATGCGCTCTATCCGCATATGAGCGTGCGCGACAATCTCGGTTTCGGGCTAAAAATGGCCCGAACCGATGCGGGCGAGATCGAGCAGCGCGTCGGCTCCACCGCCGCGATCCTTAAGATCGACCATCTGCTCGAGCGCCGGCCGGGCCAACTCTCGGGCGGTCAGCGCCAGCGCGTCGCCATCGGCCGGGCGATCGTGCGCAAGCCGGAGGTCTTCCTGTTCGATGAGCCGCTGTCCAATCTCGATGCCGAACTGCGCGTCTCCATGCGCATCGAAATTGCCCGACTGCACCGCGAACTCGGCAATACCATGATCTACGTCACCCATGATCAGACCGAGGCCATGACGCTCGCCGACAAGATCGTCGTGCTGAAGGACGGCCGGATCGAACAGGTGGGCAGTCCGCGGGCGATCTATGAGGATCCGGCCAACAGCTTCGTTGCTGGGTTCATCGGTTCGCCCCGCATGAACATGATTGACGCCATATGGTCCGGCGAAGGGACAGCCAAGGTCGGCAATGGCACTGTCAGGGTCGATCTGGCCCGCCACAAGCCATCAGCCGGCGAAAACCTGCTGCTTGGCATGCGCCCGGAACATTTGATCGTGGCCGCTGATCAGGAGGATGCCATCCGGGTCACGGTCGACGTCACCGAATATCTGGGCGGCACGCGCTATCTCTATTGCCAGACGGAGGATGGCCAATCACTGATCGCCGAATATCGCGAAGGGCCTGATGTAGGGCGCGGCGACACGCTCCATCTGCGCTGCCCGCCCGAGCGGCGGCGCTATTTCGACAAGCAAGGCGAGCGGCTTCGCTAAGCCGCGCATTTTCATCGCAACGACGCGCTAATCATTTGACGAACAAGGATGATTTGAGGAATGTTGCTGATGGAGATTGCATGCCACGCGCCGGCCCTATGCGGGACGATGCGCGATATCAAACCGGAGAGGCCTTGTGGCGAAGACATATGATTTCATCATCGCCGGCGGCGGTTCGGCTGCCTGCGTCGCGGCAATGCGGCTCGTGCGTGACTTCGGCTTTTCGGTGCTCATCATCGAACGCGGCCCGCGCAACACCGCCAAGCTAATGGCCTTTCCCGCCGGCTACATGAAATATCTCGCCCGCGACGACTTCCTCGAAATGCATCACACGGTCGCCCAGCCACAGCTTGGTGGCCGCGGCCCGATTGTCCCAGTCGCCAAGGCGCTCGGCGGCGGCAGCGCCGTCAACGCCATGGTCTACATGCGCGGCCAGAAGGAGGATTATGATCACTGGGCCGCCCATCTGGGCAACGGCACCGAGTGGTCCTATGAGGACATGCTGCCGCATTTCAAAGGCATCGAGGGCAATACCCGCTTCAACGACGACTATCACGGCATATCAGGCAATCTGCGCGTTTCAGAGCCGCGCCACACCTGCGATACGACACAGGATTTCCTGCTCGCAGCCCAGGGCCTCGGCCACGCCTACAATCCCGATTTCAACGGCATCAGGCAAAACGGTGTCGGCATCATGCAGCACACCTACGGATTATGGGGCGGCAAGACGGAGCGTTCCGACGCGAAGAAAGCCTTTCTCGATCCGCTTGCCGGCGATGAGCGCCTCGATATCATCACCGACGCCCGCATCGATCGCATCGTCATCGAAAGCGGCCGCGCAACCGGCGTCAGCTATGTGCAGAACGGGCAGACCCATACCGTCGGCGCCGCTCGCGAGGTTCTTGTTGCGGCAGGGACCTATAACAGCGCCAAGCTGATGATGCTCTCCGGCATCGGCCCGGCCGATCACCTCCGCGAGCACGGTATCGACGTCGTGCTTGATCTCCCCGGCGTCGGCACCAATCTGCAGGACCATCACGAGGTTCCGGTCATCGCCACCACCAAGGGCAAGTCCGGTTACTTCGGTGAGGACAAGGGTTGGCCGATGCTGCGAAACGGCCTGCAATATCTACTCTTCAACTCCGGTCCAGTGACGACCACGGGCATCGAATCCTGCCTGTTCTACGATCCCGATGGCGGCGAGCGGCCGACGATCCAGCTTTACTGCGCGCCGATCGTCTATCTCGACCGCGACGTCTCATCGGCAAAACCGACCCACGGCGTCACTTTCACCTCCTGCCTGCTACGGCCGAAGGCGCGCGGTAGCGTCAAGCTGCGCTCGGCAAACCCCGCAGACCAGCCCCTGGTCGACTGCAACTTCTTCGGCGATCCCGACGATCTGCGCCTGACGCTTGCCTCACTGAAAGTCGCCCGGCAGCTACTTGAAACCGAGCCGTTCAAATCAAAGATCGCGGATGAGATCCTGCCTGGTCGGGCGCTGCAGGACGAAGAGTCGTTGGCCAAATTCGCCGGCCAGACGGTCAAGACCAACTACCATCCCTCAGGCAGCCTGCGCATGGGGCCGGAGAGTGATCCGATGTCGGTGGTCGATGGCAGGCTGCGCGTGTGCGGCATCGAGGGGCTGAGGGTCATCGATTGCTCGATCATACCCTTCATCCCCTCGGGCAATACCAATGCACCGGCAATGGCGATCGGCTCCAAGGCGGCGGAGATGATCGCTCGGGATTATTGACGCGCCAGGATTTCCAAGGCGGCCACTTGAGTCAGTGGCCGCAGCGTCTAGCGACGTTTACGCAGCCTTGCTGATGCGCACCGGAATGGACTTATAGGAAGGCGTGCCGCTTTCCTTGTCCTGATAGTCGAGCGGGATCAGGCAGTTGGCTTCCGGATAGTAAGCGGCGACGGAGCCTTCGGAGATGTCATAGGAAATCGCCGTCAGCTGCAGCAACCGCTTGCCGCCGGAGGGGAGCGCCGTCTCGATCTCTACGAGATCGCCGTGCTCAAGCCCTTTCGCCGTGAGGTCCTTGTCGTTCATGAACAGTACATCTCGGCGGCCGAAGACACCGCGATAGCGGTCGTCGAGGCCGTAGATCGTCGTGTTGTACTGATCGTGGCTGCGGATGGTCGCGAGCTTGAGGATGCTGGCGTCGGAAAAGGAGATGTCCTCGTTGAGACCGGAGAAAAGCTTGAACTCGGCTTTGCCGGAGGGCGTCTTCCAGACGCGTTCGGTTGCCGCCAGCGGCAGGCGAAAGCCGCCTGGCACAGCGATGCGTTCGTTGTAGCGGGCAAAATCCGGGTAGACGATTTCGATCTTGTCGCGGATCAGAGCATAGTCGTTGATGAGCTCCATCCAAGCGACCCTGCTTTCCGGCAAGGTGGCATGCGCCATGGCGGCAACGATGGCCGGCTCGGAACGCAGCTGGTCGGAGGCCGGTTTCAGCCTGCCTTGTGAGGCATGCACCATCGACATAGAGTCCTCGATCGTCACCGACTGCGGCCCTGTGGCCTGGACATCCACTTCGGTGCGGCCAAGCACCGGCAGCAGGAAGGATTCCTTGCCGATCAGAAGATTGGAGCGATTGAGCTTGGTGTTCATGTGAACAGCGAGATCGAGCTTGCGCATACCTTCGGCACAGAGTTCGGGGTCAGGAAGCGCGATCGAAAAATTGCCGCCGAGGCTGAGCAATATCTTCGAACGCCCTTCCGCCATCGCCTGCATCGCTGCAACCGCGTCATGGCCATGATGAACCGGAGACTTGAAACCAAAGGCACGCTCGATGCCCTCGATCAGCGCCGCATTCGGCTTCTCGGTGATCCCGACGGTACGATTGCCCTGAACGTTGGAGTGACCGCGCAGCGGGCAGATGCCGGCGCCGGGCTTGCCGAAATTGCCGCGCAGCAGCAGGAGATTGGCGATCTGCTGCACATTGGCCGTGCCCTTCGCATGCTGCGTGATGCCCATGCCATAGGCGACGATCGTGGCCTTCGATTTGGCATAGGCGGCGGCGACCCGCTCCAGATCGGCGCGGACAAGGCCTGAAACCCGCTCGATATCCGCCCATTCCGTCTGATTGAGATCAGCGACTAGCGCATCGAAGCCGCTGGTGTGCTCGGCGATGAACGCGTGATCCAGCACATCTTCCGAAGTCTCGGCAAGCGCCAGAACGCCCTTCATGATGCCCTTGAGCGCCGCCGCATCGCCGCCGATCTTCACCTGATAATAGGAAGACGCGATCCGGGTCGATCCGAAGGTTCCCATTTCGATCGGGCTCTGCGGGTCGGCGAAGCGTTCGAGCGCGCGCTCCTTTAGCGGATTGAACACGATGATCGGAACGCCGCGGCGCGAACACTCGTGCAGCGTGCCCATCATGCGCGGGTGATTGGTGCCGGGATTGTGCCCCATGGAAATGATCAGGTCGCACTCGTCAAAGTCATCGAGCGAGACCGTGCCCTTGCCGATGCCGATCGATTGCGGCAGGCCGACGCTGGTTGCCTCATGGCACATGTTCGAGCAATCGGGGAAATTGTTGGTGCCGTATTCGCGCGCAAAGATCTGGAAGAGGAAAGCCGCCTCGTTTGAGGCGCGGCCCGAGGTGTAGAACTCGACCATATCCGGATCGGGCATGCTGCGCATGACCTCGCCGATGCGGGCAAAAGCGTCTACCCAGGCAATCGGCTTATAGGTGTCGGTTGCGGGATCATAGACCATCGGATGCGTCAGCCGACCGGAATTCTCCAGATCATAGTCGCTCCAGGTCAGCAGTTCGCTGACGGTATGTTCCGCGAAGAAATCCGGCGTCACGCGCTTGTTCGTCGCCTCCCAGGTGACGGCCTTGGCGCCATTTTCGCAGAACTGGAAGGTTGAGGTGTGTTCCTTGTCGGGCCAGGCGCAGCCGGGGCAGTCAAAGCCTGTGGGCTTGTTGGTACGCAGGAGCAGGCCGGGTGCCTCGGTGACATCCATCTGGTCGCGAACTGCTTTCGCAGTGGCTTTCAGCGCTCCCCAGCCGCCGGCCGGGCTATTGTAGGGACGGATACCAGGGACTTCGCGTTTCTGCGCCATCATACGCTCCTTTGACTGACCCAACGGCTTCCTCCCAAAGGCCGGTCTTTAACGAATAAGCGTGCGGCAAGAGGGAGTAAAGCACTACCAATAGGCACTTGACAAAACAATCGATACGCGCCGGTGTCCAAGGACATGGATATTGGGATATTCAAGCTCAATTCTTGAAGACGAGGCAGCTGCCGCCCTGCTGCCGAACCTGGGTGCAAACGGCATCCGCCTCCGCCCGCGTTTGACGTCCGATGCGGGCCGCATAGCGAATGCGCCGGCCGAAATCGGCATTGCGCTGCCGCACGATCAATGGCTTTTCGGCGTTCAGGGGAGAAGGCAACTTCTGCACGTTCATTGCAAAGAGGCGACGAGCGGCATCGACCTGGAAATGCTCAGCCAATTGGACACCCCAGGGCGCCCATGGCCGCTCCTGTTCGAAGGGAACTTGCTTCAACCGCCGACTTCCAGCGAGTGCCACGCAGGACTGAATAAAGGGCTTGCCCTTGTCCAGTGCCGGCGCGGCGACATCGGGCGGCCCATCCCGCCACTCTTCGACCGAGTGCGCGGTTATTGCGCTCACATAGCTGCGCGTCTCATAGGGAAGATCACCGGAGTTGAGGAAGTTCGCAAGGCCAGCCTCGCCGGCATTATAGGCAGCAGCGGCCAGCCCGAGATTACCGAAGCGGTTGCGCAGCTCATCAAGATAAGCAGCCGCCTTGCCAAGCGCCTCCAGCGCATCATAGCTGTCGCGGACGCCACGAAGCTTTGCCGTTCCCGGCATGAACTGCGCAATACCGCGTGCGCCTTTGGGGCTGATGGCATCCGAGCGAAAGGTGCTCTCACGCCAGACCAGTCGGGCCAGATAATCAGGCGGCAGGTGATTGATACTGGCGAAATAGTCGATGGCGGCGCAGAGATCGCGATTGTAGCTCTCTTTGCGGAGGCAAAGCCTCTCGCCGGTCTCTGTGATCATCGGGCCGGAGACGCAGGTAGGCGGCGGTGCAACGCTCCATTCCGGCTGCGCGCCGGCAGGGCGAAAGGCTGAAATAGTCGCGACGCACAAAATGGCGAAGGCGACCACACCGCCGACAAAGCCTGCTCGCTGCTGCCTGCCTGCCATCCGTGCGATACCCGTCCAAGCCAGTTCGATCGCAAAATTGCGATCTCTTCATAGCATCGATGGACTGTGGCGAAAACCTTTGACGGCGCGATGATGCCGCCGGCAGCTATTCAACCAGACGCCCACCACGCATCGGCTCGGGCGCTCCCGTCGTGCCAGGGAAGCTGATCGGCAAGCCGCGCAGCACGCGAACCGCCAGAAATGCGAAGCATTCCGCTTCGACGGCATCGCCGCGCCACCCCAAGTCCTCGGCAAAGATCGGCTCGACGCCGGCGCGGCTTTGCAGCATGGACATGATCGTCGGGTTGTGACGCCCGCCGCCGCTGACGACAACCTTCTTCGGCCGGCGCGGCAACAGATCGAGCGCCTTGCCGACGGCGCCGGCAGTAAAGGCAGACAGCGTTGCTGCACCATCTTCGGGACTCAGACCATCTGCCATCGAGGCACCGAAATCGAAGCGGTCCAGCGACTTTGGATAGGGTGCGCTCAGATAGCGATGCTGCAGCAGCTTTTCGAGTCTGACCTCATCAACCGTGCCGGCCCGCCCGAGCGCGCCGTCGCGGTCCATTTCGCCAAGACCATGTGATTTGATGAAATCATTGAGCGGGGCATTGGCCGGACCGGTGTCGAAGGCGATGAAATTGCCCTCTCCGTCCCACCAGGTGATATTGGCGACGCCGCCGAGATTGAGGATTGCGGTCTCGCCGGCCGCACCCGCGCCGCGCAGCAAGGCAGTGTGATAGACCGCTGCGAGCGGCGCACCCTGGCCGCCAGCGCGCATGTCGGCCGAGCGGAAATCATAGGCAACCTTGGTGCCGAGGATGGAGCGCATCAGCTCGCCATCGCCAAGCTGGCGCGTCTGCCCCAGCCGATCCTTCTGCGGCGCACGATGCAGCACGGTCTGGCCGTGAAAGCCGACGATGCCGATGTCGGCCATGGTCATGCCCTGACTCTCGACCAGCAGCCTGACAGCCTCCGACTGTGCTCGCGTCAGGGCCTCCTCAGCTTCCTTGAAGATTGCCGGCTCGGGGCCATCAAAATTCCAGACCCGCGCCTGTCGCAGCGTTTCTTCCAGAAGCGCCCGGATCCAATCGGGATAAGGAGCGAGAACATAGGGGCCGAATTCTTCGATCCGCTCGCCATCCGTCTTCAGCATGGCAACATCGATATTGCCGTCGAGGACGGTTCCGGTCATCAGACCGACTGCCCAGATTGGTTCCATGGTCAGGCTCCTATGCTGCGTTGACGAGATCGCCGACCGTTTGTCGAAGCGCGAGAATGCCGCTGTCGAAATGGCGTGTCGGATGAATGCGGTTGGTGAGCAAGGTCCAGGCCCTGCCCTTGGCGAAATCGATCCACAGGCCGGTGCCCGTGAACCCGGTATGACCGATCGTCTCCGGCGAGCACAGGGCGCCACCGGACCAGCCGTCATGGGGCCGCTCCCAGCCGTGCGTACGCGTGGCCGAAAGCGGTGTCCGCATAAGCGCGATCAAATTGGCGGAAGCGCCACTGCCATTGAGCAAGCCCTTGGCAAAACCGAGAACAGACGCCGCCGTTCCGAAAAGCCCGGCATGGCCCGCACCCTGAAGAGCGGAGCAATTGTCATCATGAACTTCACCCGACAGGATGCGATGGCGCCAGGTGCAGTCTTCCGTCGCGGCTGCCTCATCAGGCGCGGCGGAAAAGGCGAAGCCCTGCCCCGGGTCCATGGCGCGGATCGTCTGGCCGGTCAGGCGCTCCAGCGCAAAGCCCAGCAGAATGAAGTTGATGTCGGAATAAACGGGCGGTCCTGCTCGCCATTCGCGCTGCAGGATGAAAGCGCGCAAAAGCTCCGGGTCACGGCCATAGGTGTAGATGGGCTCCACTGCCGGAAAAGGCGTCTGATGACCCAGGCACTGACGGAACGTCACCTTTCGCTCCCAGGCCTCGGCGCTGTACTGGCGCAGATCCGGCAGCAGTGTGATCAGCGGCGCATCGAGATCGATGGTGCCAGCCTCCGCCAGCGCCAAGATGCGCGGCGTCGTGAAAATGACCTTGGTGAGCGAGGCAAGATCGAACCATGTGTCTGCCAGCATCGGCCTGACACTCGGAATCTTCTGCGCCGAACCGATCGCACGCACCAGCTGATTGCCGTCGATATCGACCATGCCAAGCACGCCGCCTGGAATGCGTGCGGACCTTACAGCCTCTTCAAGCGGCGCAAAGGCCCTGTCGAAACGCTCTTCAAACTGCATGCTCCCCCCAGATGCCATGCTTGCCTCTCCACGCCCTTGCTTCAGGCTTCCGCCAGAGCGATGTGATCCGGCGCGAACCGGCGCCATTCAGGCGCGGCAGGCTCGAAACCGAGCGGACGCACCAGCGACGGCACCTGCCGCGTATCGAGTGTGAAATGTTCCTTTCGCCGCGCGACTGTCGGCACCGCCGAGATCAACCGCCTGGTATAGGAATGCTTCGGCTGCGACAAGATCGAGGCTGCGTCGCCGATCTCGACGATCTGCCCGGCATAGAGCACGGCGATGCGGTGGGCGATCCGCTCCACAACAGCCATGTCATGCGAGATGAACAGGTAGGCAAGGCCATATTCCCGCTGAAGCTCGATCAGAAGGTTCAGAACCTGCGCCTGAACGGAGACATCGAGTGCGGAAACCGCCTCGTCCAGCACCAGCACGGACGGGTTCAGCATCAGGGCGCGGGCGATGCACAGCCTCTGGCGCTGGCCGCCCGAAAACTCATGCGGATAGCGCTCAAGGACGTTTTCCGGCAATCCGACGCGCTTCAGCAGCATGGCCATCCGCTCGCGTGTCTCGGCCGAGACGCGACCGCCGGCCGCGATCACCGGTTCGGCAAGAATGCTGTCCACCCGCAGCCGCGGATTGAGCGAGGCGTAGGGGTTCTGGAAGACCATCTGCACCGCGCTGGTGCGATCGGCAGCCTTGCCACCACTGGTCGTGAACGTGCCGCGTGTCGATTTGACCAGCCCGAGGATCGCCCGTGCGGTCGTGGATTTGCCCGAGCCGCTCTCGCCGACGATCGCCAGCGTCTCGCCCGGCATTAGATCGAAGCCGACCCCTTCGACGGCGTGGACGGCGCCTGTCGTGCGGCAGAAGAAGCTGCCCGACACCGCAAAACGGACGGTCAAGCCATCCACTTTCAGCGCCGGTTTGGCCTGTGATTCATCGCGCTGGAAATCCGTGCGCGCGGCACTCCCGGCTGCGAAATGCGGAACGGAATGCAGCAGATGCTGCGTATAGGGATGGGTGGGGTTGTCGAGGATCTGGTTGAGTTCGCCCTGCTCGACCGCCTCCCCGGCCTGCATCACCATCACCTTATCGGCGATGCCGGCGACAAGGCCGATATCGTGGGTGATGAAGATCATCGACATGCCGGTCTCGCGTTTCAGCTCGGCGAGCAACGCCATGATCTGCGCCTGCACGGTGACATCGAGCGCCGTTGTCGGCTCATCGGCGATCAGCAGGCGTGGATTGCAGGCAAGCGCCGTCGCGATCATCACCCGTTGCAGCATGCCGCCGGAAAGCTGGTTCGGGCAATAGGTCAGCCGTCGCGCCGCATCGGGAATGCGTACGCGATCGAGCGCATCCTTGGCGGCGGCCTTTGCCTGACTCCCGGTCAAGCCGCGATGCAGTCGGAAGGATTCCTCGATCTGCGTGCCGATGGTCAGTACCGGATTGAGCGAGGTCATCGGCTCCTGGAAGATCATGCCGATCTCGCCGCCGCGGATCTTCGTCAACTGAGCTTCGCTGGCTTCGGTCAGGTCGAGGATGCTGTTGTCGGCACGCTTCAAGCGGATCGAGCCGCCGACGATACGGCCGCCGCCGAAATCGACGAGGCGATTGATGGAGAGCGCCGTGACGGATTTGCCCGAACCGCTTTCACCGACGATTGCCAGCGTCTCGCCGGCTTCGACATCGAAACTGACACCGCGAACGATGGGATTGGCCTCTGGATTGCGTCCGAAACCGACGCGAAGATCAGAGACCGACAGCAGAGGGCTCATGCCGTCGCCCTCCGCATTTTCGGATCTAGAATATCGCGCAGGGCATCGCCGAGCAGGTTGAAGCCGAGAATGGAGATCATGATGGTCACGCCGGGGAAGATCAGCAGCCAGGGCGCCGTCTCCATGAGGTTGCGGCTGTCGCTCAGCATCAAGCCCAATGAGGAGGCGGGCGGCTGGGTTCCAAGCCCGAGAAAACTCAAGCCGGCTTCCGTCAAGAGCGACCAGGCAAGCGCCAGCGTCACCTGCACGGTCAGCGGTGCCACGAGATTGAGCAGCAGATGTCGCGTCAGGATATAAGATCGGCTGCTGCCAAAGGTGCGGGCGGCGTCGACAAAATCGCGTCCCTTCAACGACAGCGCCGGACCGCGCACGACGCGGGTAAAGATCGGGGTGTAGACGATGGCGATCGCCGCAACGCTGGTCCAGGTCCCCGGCCCGACGATGGAGATGATCAGAAGCGCGAGAAGGATGGCGGGGAAGGCCAGAAGTACATCCATCATGCGCATGATCACGCCATCCCACCGCTTGCCCGACCAGGCGGCGGTCAGGCCGAGTACAGTGCCGATCAGGGTCGCGGTGGCCACCGAAAGGAAGGCTACGGTGAAAGATTCGCCGATGCCGCGCATCAGACGGCTCGCCACGTCGCGGCCGAAGAGATCGGTGCCCATCCAATAGGTAAGGCTCGGGGCATGCAGGCGGTCGATGCGGTTCTGCATCAAGGGATCGTGCGGCGTCACGCCCAGCGTGCCGAGAATGGCAAGCACGATATAGATGAGCACGATAACGCCGCCGATACGGCCGCTCATGTGTCCGAAAATCGCTTTGACGATCCGCATCAGCCTTCTCCCAGCCGCACGCGCGGATCGAGTGCGACATAGGCAAGATCGACGAGCAGATTGACGATCATGAAGTTGAAGGCGATGAACAGCACACTGCCCTGTACCAGCGCATAGTCGCGCTGCAGGATGGCGTCGAGCACCATGCGTCCGAGGCCCGGCAGAGCATAGATCTGCTCCACCAGCACCGCGCCGCCGAGCAGATAGCCGAATTCGACACCGCTCAGCGTCACCACCGGGATCAAAGCATTCGGCAAGACATGCCGCCAGATGACACCACGCGCCGGCACGCCGCGACTGCGCGCCGTGCGGACATAATCATCGCTCAGAACATCGAGCATGGCCGAGCGCACGACGCGCGTGACCGAAGCTGCGAAGGCAAAGCCGAGTGTCAGCGCCGGCAGGATCATCTGGCCGAGATTACCGAGCGGATCCTGCCAGATGGGCGTAAACTCACCCATGGTCGGCAGGACGCCGAAGCCGGCCGACAAGGCATAGATCAGTAGAAGCCCGAGAACGAAATTCGGCGTGGACTGCCCGATCATGGCGACGATACGCACAAGAAGATCGGACAGCTTTTCGTTTCGTGTCGCGGCAAAGACGCCCGCCGGCAGGCCGATGGCAAGCGCGATCACCATGGAGAGCAAGGCAAGCTCAAGCGTCAGCGGAAAACGCTCGAGGATGATATCGAGCACCGGCTTGCCGTAAGTGACGGAGATGCCGAGATTGCCCTGGAACAGACCCAGCAGCCAATGCCAGTACTGAACAGGCCAGGACTGATCGATGCCGAAATAGGCGGCCAGGGCCTGCCGCTGCTCCGGCGTCAGCAGGCCCGCATTGGTTCCGAGCATCGCCGTGATCGCATCGCCCGGCACCAGCCGGATGGCGACGAAGACGAAGATGGATACACCCAGCATGATCAGCGGGAATATCATCAGCCGGCGCGTCAGGTATGCCATGGAACTTCCCTTAAATCTCGACTGCCGTCACTTGATCGAGACTTTGGCGAGGCCGAACAGCGAGCCCGTCGGCGTCGGCACGAAGCCTTCGACGTTTTTCTGCTCCGCCGTGTAGCCATAGGCCGTGTAGAGCCAGATCCAGGGCGAGACTTCGGCGATATGCTTCTCGAATTCGGCAAAAATCGCCTTGCGCTTGGCCGGATCGGTTTCGGCGCGGCCCTTCTGCATCAGGCTGTCGAGCGTATCGTCGATGTAGTTGGCGACCTTCTGCAGATTGCCGGTTTTCGTCCAATAACGGTTATACATCGAATAGGGATCGGCACTGCCGCCGTTGAGCGCGACCGCCATGTCGAAGTTGCCCTTGAGCCAGGTATCGACGTAGACATTGAGCTCCATCACCTTGATATCGAGCTTGATGCCGATTTCGGCGAGCTGCGATTGGATGACCTGCGCTTCGGCGGTGGCGGTTGGCGGTTCGCCGGTAGCGGCGATCACGGTCGCCGAGAAACCATTGGCAAGACCTGCATCGGCCATCAGCTTCTTGGCCTTGGCCACATCGCGCGTATAGCAGAACAGTTGGCTAGGGTCGGTCGCATAGAGCGGCATCGTCAACGGCCCGGTCACCTTGCCCTCTCCGAGAGCGGCGGTATCCATCACATCCTTGCGGTCGATGGCGCAGGAGATCGCCTGGCGTACGGCAAGCTGATCCATCGGCTTGCGCGAAGGATTGAGCTGCAGAACATTGTAGGAGAGGACCGGCGTGCGAGTGAGCTGCAGCTTCGGCTCCTTGGGAACTAATGTTGCCACGAGCGGATCATTCAGAAGCGCAAAATCGATCTGGCCGGTGCGCAACGAGGCGAGGATTGCGGTCTCGTCCGGCAATACGCTGATATTGATGCCATCGACGCCGACAGCGCCGCCTGCCCAATCCTTGTTGGCGCTCAGCACTTCCTTCGAGTTCGGAACCCAGCCGTCGAGTTTGAAGGGGCCGGAGCCGATCGCCTTGGTACCGATGGTGCCGGCGGTGATTTCACTTGCCGGAACGATTGCCGCGTTGAGGCTCGTCATCGCTGTCAGGAGAGGAACGTCGGGCTGAGACAGGTTGAAAACCACGGTAGCGGCATCGGGCGTATCGATACTCGCGATCGACAGGAAGTTGGCACGAGCAACGGCGCCGGTCGCCTGATCGAGAACACGCTGGAAGGAGGCCTTCACGTCAGCCGAAGTGACCGGGGCACCGTTCTGGAATTTTGCCTTGGCGTTGAGCTTGAAAGTTAGTTGCTTGCCGTCGGCTGAAAACTGCCAGCTGTCGGCGATGCCGGGTACGATCTGCAGATTGCCGTCGAGGCGAACGAGCGGCTCGTAGATCAACTCCAGAAGGCGGATGGAGGAGAAGGCAGTCTGCTTGTGTGGGTCGAGCCCGGTCGCATCCTGCGACCACGCCATGCGCAGCGTCGCTGCTTCCACCGGCATCGCGACCGTCGCCAGGCCAATCCCCACGGCCAGCGCCATTCCCGAAATCAGCGTCTTTCCAAAATTCCCCTTCATTCCCATTCCTCCAAATTTTTTTAAATGTCCCCGGCCGATTTTGGCCCATTGATTGCCACCGCGGCTTGCCGCGATGTTCGTTTAAGCAGTTTTCGCATTGATGGCCTTGCGCAGGAATCCATCAGCGTTTTGCAATGCCGCGCGGGCTTCTTCAATGCCCATTCCGGTTATTTCCATGAGAATGGCAAGCTTGACGTCATTTCCCGTCAGGTCGAGAACGCGACGCGCCTCCTGCTGCGAAGAACCGGTCGCCTGCATGACGATGCGCGCGGCGCGCGCCACCAGCTTCTTGTTGCTGGCGCTGACATCAACCATCAGATTCTGGTAGCTTTTGCCGATGCGGATCATGCTGGCCGTCGTCAGCATGTTGAGGATGAGCTTCTGTGCCGTGCCGGACTTCAGGCGCGTCGAACCCGTCAGGATTTCCGGCCCGACAACCGGGGAAATGGCCAGATCGGCAATGCCGGCGATGATGGAATTGGGATTGCAGGACAGGGCGACCGTAAAGGCGCCGATGCTTTTCGCATAATTCAAGCCGCCGATGACATAGGGGGTGCGGCCGCTGACGGCGATGCCGACGACGACATCAGCCTTCGTCAGCATGATCTCTTCCAGCGCCTGGCGGCCCTGCTCCGGATCGTCCTCTGCCCCTTCGATCGAGCGCCGCAGCGCATCCGGACCGCCGGCAATCAGACCGACAACCATATCCGGAGGCACACTAAAGGTCGGCGGGCATTCGGAAGCATCGAGCACGCCAAGCCGGCCGCTGGTGCCCGCTCCCATGTAGATCAACCGGCCACCCTTCTGAAAGGCGGCGACGATCTGGTTGACGGCAGCGGCGATCGCCGGGATGACCTTTTCGACGGCGATCGGCACCGTCTGGTCCTCATAATTCATCTCGCGCAGGATATCGAAGGTCGGCAGCAGATCGATATGCATCGTATTCGGATTGCGGCCTTCGGAAACCAACTGCTCCAGTTCGGATATCAACTTCTGCTCTGTCATGGGACTGCTCTCGAAATGACGCTTCGATACCAATAGGTCAGGGATAGCGAGCTCGACCAATGGGGCGTCGGGCCTGCCGCGGCAAAATTCGGTTCTCAACACATCGGAAGGCTGACATCAGCCAGGCGCAGCAGCCCTTTTCGGCTTTGTTCCGCGCCCACTCCCTGTTTACCTTCGTTAACATTATGGCCGTTTATTCCTTTCGTCAATCCAGAAAGGAATAAAATATTCCATATCGGTCGTGCGAAAATTCCAGCCTCGATCGTATCGTTCAATGTTGGCAAATCGCCCTTCTGGCGAGGATGATGGCACCCGATACGGCATCGCCGTCGATCGGCTTGAGACTGCGGCGTACATCCGGCGCAAGCCAAGGCTCCAATGGGCTTGCAAGCCCGCCAAGCAGGCAGACGCGCGGCGCGCCCTTCTCGAACAGGGTGCGCACCAATGTATCGATATGCCCAGCCGCATTCTGCACGATGCGCCGCGCCACTGAATCTCCCTGGTCTGCATGACGCAGAACCATGGGTGCGAGTGCGGCATAATCGGTGGCGGAAGCGCGATCCATCCAGGCGACAGCCTCCGCCGGATCATTCTGGAACCGCTGCATGATCTCGGCCAGCAACGCCGTCTTCTGCTCGCGACCGTCGTGCGCGCGGAGCGCAAGCTGCACTGCCTTCAGCCCGAGATAAGCGCCACTGCCCTCGTCCGAAATCGGAAAGCCGTAGCCGCCAACGCGCAATTGCCGACCCTCGACGAGACCGAGCCCGATGGACCCCGTGCCGGCAATGACGATCGCGCCATCGCGGCCGGAATGAGCGCCGAGGCAAGCCCCCTCGCCATCGCTGACAAAATCTATGCTGGCGAAGGGATGTTCTATGGCTCGAAGGGCAGCCAGAGCACCTTTGCGGCTGATCCCAGCCAGGCCGACGCCTGCATGGATATGCCTGATATCCGCTGCACTCAGACCTGCCTCCTCGATTGCCGCATCGAAAGCCCTCGTGATCGAAGCCCATGCCTGCTCGATGCCGAGCCGGGTCGTCGCGGGGCCGGACAATCCCTGCCCCAATACCGTACCGTCAGCATCCTCAATGCGGGCGCGGCAACCGGTACCGCCGCCATCGAGGCCAAGGAAATAATGGGCGCTTTTGGCTATATCGCTCATGACGTCAATCGCTCGATATCGGCGCCGCAGAGGCGCAGCTTGCGATCGAGCTGCTCGTAGCCGCGATCGAGATGATAGACGCGATTGACGATGGTTTCGCCTTCAGAGACGAGCGCCGCCAGCACCAGCGAAACCGAGGCGCGAAGGTCCGTCGCCATCACCTGCGCGCCCTTGAGCGGTGCACCACCCCGCACGAGAGCGGTCGTGCCCTGAAGGGTTATATTCGCGCCAAGGCGCATCAACTCCGGCACATGCATGAAGCGGTTTTCAAACACGGTCTCGCGGATCAGCGACGCGCCCTCGGCGCAGCAGGCAAGAGCCATGAACTGCGCTTGCACATCCGTCGGGAAACCCGGATAGGGCTCCGTCGTGAGGTCAGTGCCCTTGAGTGGCCGGTCGCTGGAAACAACAAGGCCGCGGTCGCTCGGCCAGACGCTGACGCCCATGGCTTCCAGCGCCTGCACGACCGAGGCCAGGTTTTCAAGGCGGGCATGGATAAGCTCCAGCTGTCCGCCGGTAATGGCCGCCGCCACGGCATAGGTGCCGGCCTCGATACGATCCGGGATGCCGTGGTGTTTGGCAGCACGCCAGCTGATATCGCCCTCGATCAGGATGCGATGCGTACCCGCCCCCTCGATCCGCGCTCCCATGGCGCTGAGGCAGGCGGCGAGATCCGCAACCTCCGGCTCGCGCGCGGCATTCAGGATTTCCGTCTCGCCCTTGGCGGCGCAAGCGGCCATCATGGCGGTCTCCGTCGCGCCGACCGATGGCGAGCTCAGCACGATGCGGGCGCCCTTGAGCCCATTCGTGGCAGAGGCGACGATCACGCCGCCTTCGATCGCAATATCGGCGCCGAGGGTTGCGAGCGCCTTGATATGCATATCGACAGGCCGGGCGCCGATGGCGCAGCCACCGGGAAGGGAGACACGAGCCTGACCGAAACGGGCAAGCAGCGGCGCCAGCACCAGAACCGTTGCCCGCATACGCCGAACCGTATCGTATGACGTCTCCTTCGAGACGATGGCGCTCGAATCGATCGTCGTGCCATGTGCCGCTCGGGTGATCTTCGCGCCATGAAGCGCGATGACGCCAAGCATGTTCTCGACATCGCTGACGACAGGCAAGTTGGTGAGTTCCAGCGGATGCGGGCTCAAAAGTGCGGCAGCGATCTGCGGCAGGGCGGCATTCTTGGCGCCGGAAATCGTCACGGCACCCTGCAACCTTTTGCCGCCAGAGATACGAAGTCTATCCATGATCAGAAACCCGTTGGGGAGAGGTGCGAAATCCCAAAGATAGCCGCCGCCTGCTTCCCCACAAAGACTATTCACCCATTCCATCTTGTCAACGCGAATTGGAATTTTTTATTCCAATTCTCTGTGATAATGTTCATTGCGCAGAGCATGGTTGCCCAGCTTCGCTCAAATGCTATTTTCGCGGTGCTTCTAGAGATGCGTGAATCGGCCTCGGCGGCCCGAAGGAACAGATGTCTATTCTGAAGAAAATCAGCGCGCAGCTCGAGACCATGGCGCCGGCCGACCGCCAGATCGGGCAATTCATCGTCGACAAACCCGACCAGATGCTGCGTCTTTCATCGGCGGCTCTTGCCGTCGAAACCGGCCGCAGTCAGTCGAGCGTCGTCAAGTTCAGTCAGAAGCTTGGCTATGCCGGCTATCAGGAACTGAAGCTCGCGGTCAGTGAGGCGAAGGCCCAGGAATGGCCGGCGCCGGCAGGCATGATCCACGGCACGATCGAAGTGGACGACGGCTATCTGACCATCCTGCAGAAGCTCTTGGGCAGCAAATTGCAGGCCATGCAACAGACCATCTCGGTCAACAACGAGGCCGATATCGAAAAGGCGCTGGAAGCCCTTCACGATGCCAGACGCATCCACCTGGCCGGTGTCGGCGCCTCGTCGCTGGTCGCCAGAGACTTTTCCTACAAGCTGATGAAGCTCGGCCGCAACGTCCTGCACGATAGCGACAGCCATGTGCAGATGGCGAATGCTTCGACGCTCGGGCCGGACGATCTGCTCTTTGCCCTTTCCTATTCCGGCGCCAGCATCGAGACACTGCGGATCGCCGAGCTGGCAAGCCAACGCAAGGCGACCGTCATCGCCGTGACCGGACTTCAGGACAATCCGCTTGCCCGTGTCGCCGATATCCGCCTTCATACCGTCGGTGACGAGGACCGCGTTCGCTCTTCATCGATCACGGCGCGCGATGCTCAGCTGATGCTGACGGATTTGCTGTTCATTCTGCTGGTCCAGCGCCAGCCCGATGCCCACGACTATGTCCACAACAGCGAAACGGCTGTCTCCGTGCTAAAGGCCAAGCGCCTTTCATAGAGGCCAGTAAACAAGCTGTGACGGCGACAAGTCTATACGCCACGGATTTACGGACGTAGCTTGCGAGCCCTTTCGCAATGCACCCGGAGATAGCTCATGGACCTCGGCCTCAAGGATAAAGTCGTTCTGATCACGGGCGGCTCGAAGGGCATCGGCTATGCCTGCGCCGAACTCTTCCTGTCGGAAGGCGCACGCGTTGCCATCTGCTCGCGGTCGCAAGCCAATATCGATGCCGCCCTCTCCAGGCTTTCTGGCGCACATGGCTATGCCGCCGACCTGATATCCGACGAGCAGGCACTCGCGGTCGTTGACAAGGTCGAGGCCGAAATCGGCCCCATCGATATTCTCGTCAACAGCGCAGGGGCTGCGGCACGCACGCCGGCAGACGAGCTGACTCCCGCCATCTGGCGCGCCGCGATGGATGCGAAATACTTCTCTTACATCAACGTGATCGACCCCGTCATCAAGCGCATGGGCACGCGCGGCTCGGGCGCCGTCATTAATATCATCGGCAATGGCGGCAAGATCGCCTCGCCCTTCCATCTGGCCGGCGGCTCGGCCAATGCCGCCCTGATGCTCGCAAGCGTCGGGCTTGCTAATGCCTATGCCGGCAAGGGCGTGCGTGTCGTCGGCCTCAATCCCGGCCTGACGGAAACGGACCGCGTTGCCGAAGGACTGAAGGCTGCAGCCAAAGCCACCGGCTCGACCGAGACGGAAGCACTCGCGGATGCCTTGAAGCGCATCCCGATCGGCCGCATGGCCGATCCGACCGACATTGCCAATGTCGTTGCCTTCCTGAGTTCGGCCAAGGCAAGCTACGTCACCGGCGTCATCATCAGCATGGACGGCGCTCAGGTGCCCGTCGTGGTTTAGGAAGCCAGACGGCGGCTCAGGCCGCCGCCTTCCAGTCCAGACCGATATCGAGCGTCGGCGCGCTATGGGTCAGCCATCCCGCGGAAATGAGATCGACGCCGGAGGCGGCGATGGCGGCAGCGGTTGCCGGCGTGATACGGCCCGATGCTTCGGTAATGGCACGGCCAGCGACGATATCGACAGCGGCACGGAGTTGATCCGGCGTCATATTGTCGAGCAGCACGGCATCCACACCCTCGGCCATCGCTTCGCGCAGCTGTTCCAGCGTATCGACCTCGACTTGGATCTTGACCATATGGCCGACGCTCGCCTTGGCGCGGCGGATCGCCTCGACGACACCGCCGGCAATGGCGACATGATTGTCCTTGATCAGAACCGCATCATAGAGCGCGAAGCGATGGTTCATGCCGCCGCCGGCGCGGATTGCATATTTCTCCAGCGCCCGAAGACCCGGCGTTGTCTTGCGGGTGCAGACGATCGACGCCTTAGTGCCCGCAATCGCCTCGACGATACCGCCCGTCACGGACGCAATGCCGGAGAGATGACCGAGGAAATTGAGCGCCGTGCGTTCCGCCGTCAGCAGGCCGCGCGACGGGCCTTCGATCGTTGCGATCACGTCACCGACCTCGACCTTAGTCCCGTCTGGCACATGACGGGTCATGACGATCGCCGGATCGACAAGCTGGAAGGCAAGTTCGGAGGCATCGAGGCCAGCAATCACGCCCGGCTGGCGCGTTACCATCGCTACGCGGGACCGATGTGTTGCGGGGATCACGGCTGTCGATGTGACATCACCGGCGAGGCCGAGATCTTCGAGGAGCGCATTGCGCACCAGCGGCTCGACGATGAGGCGAGGAAGGGGGGCGAGGGTCATGTCAGGCACTCCTGGCAAGGGAATAAGGGGGAACAGATCTGGCGATATCAAGCGCATCGGACAGGCGCATGGTGCGGCGCTGCGCGTGCGGCAGCTTCAGCGGGAAATCCGTGCGGGCATGGGCCCCGCGCGATTCCGTCCGAAGGCTGGCAAAGACGGCGATCAGCAGCGCGACGAGAGCCGGATCGGCCGACGCCCCGTCCTCGTCGAACAATGGCAGGAGGGCCGCGGTCGCGCCATGAATGGCGCCGGCATTGCGCAGCACGCCGAGATGGCGCGAGACGATTGGCCGAACGAGCGACAGATCCGGCGCCGCCATGCTCGGATTGTCTCGCGGCAATTTCACTTGGCTCGCATCGGTGTCGGCGATATCACGCGCCGCCCGTATGCCCATGACGGCAGCTTCCAGCAACGAGTTGCTGGCAAGACGGTTGGCGCCATGAAGGCCGGTGGAAGCGGCCTCGCCCACGACCCAAAGGCCCGGCACCGAACTGCGACCAGCCTCATCCGTCGCAACGCCGCCCATATGATAGTGAACGGCAGGACGCACGGGGATAAGCTCGTGGGACGGATCGACACCGGCCTCACCGCACAGCGCATCGATGACGGGGAAGCGCTGGGCGAAGCTGTTGCCAAGCGCTTGACGGGCATCGAGGAAAACCCGGCCGCCACGCGCGATCTCCGCGCTGATGGCGCGCGCAACGACATCGCGGGGTGCAAGTTCCGCACCGTCGACTTCGGCCATGAAGCGCTCGCTCTTTTCATTCAGGAGCAAGGCACCCTCGCCGCGAACCGCCTCGCTGACGAGTGCCAGCGGCCACCGGCGGCTATCGAGCGCCGTCGGGTGGAACTGCACGAACTCCATGTCGGCCAGCAGCGCTCCGGCGCGGGCGGCAAACGCGATCCCTTGACCGAAATTGCCGACCGGATTGGTCGTAGCATCGTAAAGGCCGCCTATGCCGCCCGTCGCAAGCACGATGCGGGAGGATGGCAGGATGACCGTGCCCTTCTCCGTTGCGCACAGGAGACCGGCAACATGATCGCCGTCCAGCAACAGGCGTCTTGCTTCATAGCCTTCGAGCACCGTGATCGATGGTGTGCGGGCGACCGCTTCGACCAGCGCGCGAACGATGGTCGCACCCGACCCGTCACCCTTGGCATGCACGATGCGGCGCAATGAATGAGCTGCTTCGAGACCCAGGGACAACTCGCCTGCACTATCGCGATCAAACTCGACGCCGGCGCGCTCAAGAGCCGCAATGGCAGCAGGCCCCTCCGCGAGAATTCTCGCCGCGACCTGCGCGTCGCAGAGGCCATCGCCGGCGGCAAGCGTATCTGCCAGATGCAGCGCTGCGCTGTCATCTCGGCCAACGCAGGCAGCGATGCCGCCCTGTGCCCAACCGCTCGATGTTTCCGCGCCGACCGCAGCACGCGTTACGATCACGGTCGGCTCAGGCGCCAATGTCAGCGCCGTCATCAGCCCGGCAAGGCCGCTGCCGACGATGACGATACGACCACTTAATTCCTCAAGGATCTCGCTCATATCGCCAGCATCCTCTCTACCGCGCGCCGCGCGTCGGCCGCGATTGCGGGATCAATGGTCACTTCATGCTGGCCCTGCTCCAGCGCCTGGCGAATATTGCCGAGCGTGATGCGCTTCATGTGCGGGCAGAGATTGCAGGGCCGGATGAACTCGACATCGGGATGGTGCACGGCGACATTGTCGCTCATCGAACATTCCGTCAGAAGCACGACGCGCGCTGGGCGCTTGTTGCCAACGTAATCGGACATGACGGCGGTCGAGCCGGCAAAATCGGCCGCCTCGACGACATCGGGCGGGCATTCCGGATGCGCAAGCACGGTTACACCGGGATAGTTCTCCCGAAGCTGGCGAATATCGTCCGCAGTGAAAAGCTCATGAACCTCGCAATGCCCATGCCAGGCGATGAGCTCGACATTGGTTTCGCGCGCGACATTGCGTGCCAGATATTCGTCGGGGAGCATCAGCACCTTCGGCACCCCGAGCGATTCCACCACTTGCTTAGCGTTGCCCGAGGTGCAGCAGATATCCGATGCTGCCTTCACGGCCGCCGAGGTGTTGACATAGGTGACGACAGGAACGCCCGGATGCGCCTGCCGCAGCAGGGCGATATCCGCAGGCGTTATCGAATCCGCCAGCGAGCAACCGGCTCCCATATCCGGGATCAGAACTGTCTTCGTCGGGTTCAAGAGTTTCGCCGTCTCGGCCATGAAGTGCACGCCGGCAAGCACGATGACGTCGGCGTCCACTTCCACAGCTTTGCGGGCAAGAGCCAGACTGTCGCCGACAATATCGGCAACGCCGTGGAAGATTTCCGGCGTCTGGTAGTTATGCGCGAGAATGACGGCGTTGTGCCGTCGCTTCAATTCGAGGATGGCGTCAACGTCATCCTGAAATGTCAGCCACTCGGCTTTCGGGATAACGCGGCTCACGCGCTCGTACAGGGAAGATGCGGATACGGGAAGATTCATGACCGGCTCCTTATTATACTCACTCTGAGTATATCATGCGCAAATAGATATTCTCGATATGAGCATATGTCAATTGCGGGAGAGCGGTAATTTCGTTCCGGAGAATTCGCGTTCTTCAAGGATGGCGCGGCGGAAGCGGAAGAGCTTGGCCGGACGTCCGCCGGTCTCGCTTTCAGTGCCGCCGGTCTCTTCCACCAGTTCCTGCTGCTCGATCAGCCGGCGAAAGTTCTGCTTGTGCAACGTCAGGCCCGCCAGTGCCTCGACGGTTTTCTGCAATTGCAGAAGCGTGAAATTTTCGGGCAGGAGCTCGAAGACGACAGGGCGATATTTGATCTTGGCCCGCAGACGCGCCATGCCGGTGGCAAGGATACGGCGATGATCGGCAAACATCGTCCGGCCGAACGTCCGTGACCCATCGCAACCTGCCTCCGCAACAAGACGCGCCTCGTAAAGCAGCTCATAGCGCTGCAGAACAAGATCCTCGTTCCATCCAGCCCCATTCATTCCGAAATCGAAGTCGACGCGGCGGCGGCGCTGACCGCTTCGTGCTGTATCCGCATCGACCCATGCAGCCAGACTGGCAGCGATATCATCGAGAATTGCCGGACGGCCCTTGCGGTGGTCTTCCCAGGGCAGATATTCGTACCAGCCATGCCAGCCTGGCAGGCCGCCGCCTGGCGCCGCCTGCTCCCGCACGAGGCCGAGATAGCTGATCGAAATCGTCCGTCCGCCCAGGATTTCATTGTTCCGGTCGCGATCGGCGAACGTATAGAGCTGTTCGAGATAGCCGACCGGATGGGCCGTCTGCTCCCTGATCCATTCGCGCAGTCCGCTTTGCAGCGTTCGATGCCCAAGCTCGAACGGACCGGAGGGCAAGGCTTCGCCGGAACGCACTGTCATCACTCTGGGATCATTCCCCGTAACGGCCGTCAGAACCGCGATCAGTTCGGCATGCGCAAGCCCGATGGTCAAGCGAACTCCATCATTCGTTTCACTATGGATGTTCTCGCATGAAGCGAGGCGCAAGCCAACGCCATAAGCAACGTTGACGACACAAGCTTGCCGGGGAAATTGCACCCCTATAGTGTGAAGACACCCATAAAATAGATGCAGCCATACATGCCGCCCCCGGCGAGGAGTCACATTGTCTGAGAACGATTACGACGCTTTCGCCGCCGCTTATCAGGCTGACAACGAGAACAATGCCTGGAATGCCCATTATGAGCGGCCGGCAATTCTCTCGTTGGCCGGGAAAGTCGCCGGGCTTCGCGTACTTGATGCCGGATGCGGCGGTGGCGCTCATGCCGCCGCGCTCGTCGATGGAGGAGCGATCTTGACCGGCATAGACCTGAGCGCGGGTCTGCTGGAAATTGCGCAACATCGCCTTGAAGGACGGGCGCAACTGCTGCTCGCTGACCTCAACGAACCGCTCCCCTTCGATGACAGCGCGTTCGATTTGGTCATTGCCTCACTGGTCATGCATTATCTGCCTGAGTGGTCCTTGCCACTTTCGCAGTTCAACCGGGTCTTGTCCCGAGGCGGCCGACTGGTTTTTTCCACGCATCACCCCTTCATGGATCACGACCTCGCCAGCGGCGACAACTATTTCGAGACCTACAACTTCAGCGAAACGTGGCACCGCGGGGGGAAAAGCATCGCCATGCGCTTTTGGCATCGGCCACTTCATGCGATGTTCGATGCGCTCAAATCGGCTGGATTCCATATTGATGTCGTAAGCGAGCCTCGGCCCGATCCAAAGGTCGGCACACTTTTCCCCGAGGCCTATCGAAGCCTGACGACCAAGCCTCGCTTCCTGTTTTTTTCGGCAGTCAAAGTGTGATCTACCGGCTCACATAGTCGGGATATTGCTCGCAGATCAGATCGATGATCGACAAGGTGCCGGATAGATGCTGACGCAGCGCGGCTACGGCCGCCTCCGGATCGCCCAGGCGAACGGCATCGACGACGGCCTGATGATCGACGATGATCTGCTCCAGCTTGCCCGGCATCGGCAGGTTGAGCATGCGCAACCGGTCGATATGTACGCCCTGACGCCGGACTGTCGCCCACAGACCAAGAATGTCCGCCCCCTCGTAAAGCACCCGATGAAAATCCTTGTCGAGCGTGTCGAAGAGATCATAGGTCTCCGGCGACACGACATGCTTCTGGCGAGACAGAACCGTTTCCAAAGCTGCTGCCGTCTCATCGGGCGATTCCAGCGTCAGCCGGCGGACCGCCTCAAGCTCGATCGACAGCCGCAGGAAATGCGCCTCGATCGCATTGCGGACATCGATCCTTGAGACAACCGTCGCATATTGCGGATAGACCTCGACGAGCCCCTCCTCTTCCAACCGGATCAGGGCGTCGCGCACCGGCGTCTGGCTGACGTTGAATTCGCTTTGCAGCGAGATGCGCGACAGAACAGTCGTTGGCGGCAAGCTCATGGAAAGAATACGGGATCGCAGGATTTCCAGGATCTGCGGCGCAACCTGCCGGGAACGGTCCAGGGCGAATTCTTTCGGGTTGAGCTTCACTGGCGGCCTTTCTGATCGAGAGCGTCAATCCATTAAGCACAGTTTGGGGCTTGATGCACTGATACATTAGTGCTTTAGTCTTACCAACCCAACTTCATTTCTCAAGGGTTGGATCCAAGGGGAGGAATAAATGAGAGGATTTCTTCGCTGTCTGACCGCGGCCGGCATCGTCTTTGCCGGTGCTCTTTCAACCAGCGCCGCCGAGAAGACCGATATCTCGATCACGCGCCAGCCGGGCATTCTTTATCTCGCAAGCCACGTCATGGAGACGCAGAAGCTGATCGAGAAACATGCGGCGGCCGATGGTCTACCCGGTGTCAACGTGGAGTGGCGCACCTTCAGCGGCGGCGGCGCGCAGACCGATGCGCTACTGTCCGGCAATGTCGACATCGTCAACACCGGCACCGGCAATCTGCTGCTGCTCTGGGACCGCACCAGGGGCAAGGTCAAGGGCATCGTCACCAATTCCGCCCAGCCGGTCATCATGGTCTCGCGCGATCCGCGGGTTCAGTCGCTGAAGGATATCCAGCCGGGCGACAAGATCGCGGTGCCGACGGTCGGCGTTTCGACACAGGCGATTCTGTTGCAGATGGCCGCCGCGCAGATGTATGGCAATGATCAGGTTCATAAATTCGATGCCAATACCGTGCAGCTCGGTCATCCCGATGCGATGGCCGCGCTTGCCAACCAGACCCATGAGGTCAAGAACCACTTTTCCGCCCCGCCCTTCCAGTATCTGGAATTGAAGCAGGCCGGCGTCCACAAGGTCATCGATTCCCGCGACATCATCGGTGGCGAGCTGACCCAGGGCACCTTCTTCACCACGACACAGTTTGCCAGCGCAAATCCGACGATCATCAAGGCAGTGCGCGAGGCGACGGCGGACGCGATCGATTTCATCAAGAAGGATCCGAAATCGGCGGTGGAGGCCTACAAGACCGTCAGCGGCGACAAAACGAGCGTCGAGGACCTGCTGGCGATCCTCAACGAGCCGCACATGATGGAATTCCGCATGGACCCGCAGGGCACCATGAAGTTCGCGGACCACCTCTATAAGACCGGCGTGCTGAAGACGATGCCCAAGGCTTGGACGGATTATTATCTGCCGGAAGCGGCCGATCTCAACGGCAACTGACGCCCGCGGGCGGCTTCAATGCCGCCTGAAAGCCATCTCTTGGAGAAGCCCTCATGCTTCAGGCAAACATTGCCGCTGATAGGCCGATGACAGAAACGACGATCGCCAAGCCGCTGTTGAATGTCGAGAAGGTGACGTTGCGTTACAAGACGCCGAACCTCCTCATCACTGCGACCGAAGACGTCAGCTTCTCGGTGGCCCAATCCGACCGTTTCGTGCTCCTCGGACCCTCGGGCTGTGGGAAGTCGACGCTGCTGAAGGCCATCGGTGGCTACATGACGCCGACGGCGGGCCGGATCGAGATCAAGGGGCAACAGGTGAGGAAGCCCGGTGCCGACCGCATGATGGTCTTCCAGGAATTCGACCAGCTGCTGCCCTGGAAGACCGTGCTGGAAAACGTCATGTTTCCGCTGACGACGGCCCGCCGCCTGCCGCGCAAGGAAGCGGAGGCCATTGCCCGCGACTATATCGAGAAGGTGAAGCTCACCCGCGCGGTGGACACCTATCCGCATATGCTTTCCGGCGGCATGAAGCAGCGTGTTGCTATTGCCCGCGGCATGGCGATGCAGCCTGATATCCTGTTGATGGACGAACCCTTTGCCGCGCTCGACGCGCTCACTCGTCGCCAGATGCAGGACGAGTTGCTGCAGCTCTGGGAAGATACCCGTTTCACCGTCATCTTCGTCACCCATTCGATCGCCGAGGCGATCAAGATCTCCAACCGCATCCTGCTGCTCTCGCCGCATCCAGGCCGCGTCAAGGCCGAAGTGCGCGATGTGGAATCGGTCCGCGACGATGCCGCGGCTGCCGCAAAGCTCGAGCAGGAAATCCATCACATGCTGTTTGCCGAACAGGGACACAGGGAGTGAGACCATGAGCGCACCGCAGATCATCCTTGCTCCGCAGGCAGCAGAAACGGCTGGCCACATTGCGGCCGTCGAACAGAAGCTCGGCACGCTCGAACTCCTCTGGCAGTCGAGCCTGTTTCGCAAATCCCTGCTGATCGTCATCCTCGCCATCATCTGGGAGGCCTATGCCAGGCATCTCGACAATCCGCTGCTGTTCCCGACGCTCAGCGACACGCTGACCGCGCTTTACGACCGTTTTGCCGATGGCGTCCTGCCGGCACGCATCTGGACGACGCTGAAGGTACTAGTGACGGGTTACGTCTCGGGAACGGTGCTCGCCGCCATCCTCACGGTCGTCGCGATCAACACCCGTATCGGCACCGATTTTCTGGAAACCATGACCGCAATGTTCAATCCGCTGCCAGCAATTTCGTTGTTGCCGCTCGCGCTCATCTGGTTCGGTCTCGGCCCGGCAAGCCTCGTTTTCGTGCTTATCCATTCGGTTCTTTGGGCTGTGGCGCTCAACACCCATGCCGGCTTCCTCGGTGTATCCCGCACGCTGCGCATGGTCGGCGCCAATTATGGGCTGACGGGACTTTCCTATGTCTTCCGCATCTTGATCCCTGCCGCCTTCCCCTCGATCCTAACCGGATTGAAAATCGGCTGGGCCTTTTCCTGGCGCACGCTGATCGCCGCCGAGCTTGTGTTCGGTGTTTCCTCCGGCCAGGGCGGCCTTGGCTGGTTTATCTTCGAAAACCGCAATCTCCTCGACATTCCCTCGGTCTTCGCCGGCCTGCTGACTGTGATCGTCATTGGGCTTATTGTCGAGAACTTGGTCTTCCAGACGATCGAGCGTCGAACCCTGCAAAAATGGGGCATGAAGGAATGATGCGGCGCATCGATTTATCGCTTCCACCAACATTTGGATACAAGGCTGGAATATAATGAGCAGCAGGAAAAAGCCCTCGGAACTGCGCAGCGCCAGATGGTTCGCACCGGACGATCTTAGAAGCTCTGGTCATCGCTCGCGCACCATGCAGATGGGCTATGCGCCCGAAGAATGGGTAGACAAGCCCGTAATCGCCATCCTCAACACCTGGTCTGACGCCAATCCTTGCCACGCGCATTTCAAGCATCGCGTCGAGGATGTGAAGCGCGGCATCCTGCAGGCCGGCGGCTTCCCGTTGGAACTCCCCGCCCTGTCGCTATCGGAAAGCTATGTGAAGCCGACGACCATGCTTTATCGCAACATGCTGGCGATAGAAGCCGAGGAGCTTTTGCGCTCGCATCCGGTCGACGGCGCCGTCTTGATGGGTGGCTGCGACAAGACCACGCCGGGCCTCGTCATGGGCGCGCTTTCCATGGGTCTGCCGATGATCTATCTGCCGGCCGGCCCGATGCTGCGCGGCAATTATCGCGGCGAATATCTGGGCTCCGGCTCCGACGCCTGGAAATTCTGGGACGAGCGCCGCGCCGGCACCATCTCGGAGAAGGAATGGGTTGATGTCGAGGCCGGTATCGCCCGCTCCTACGGCCACTGTATGACCATGGGCACGGCGAGCACCATGACGGCGATCGCCGAAGCGCTCGGCCTCACCCTGCCCGGTGCAAGCTCGATCCCTGCTCCAGATGCCAACCATATCCGAATGTCCTCGGCCGTCGGCCGCCGCATCGTCGAGATGGTGTGGGAGGATCTCGTTCCCTCCAGGATCGTCACGCAAGCCGCTGTCAACAATGCCGTTGCCGTCGCGATGGCGACGGGCTGTTCCACCAATGCCGTCGTCCACCTGATCGCCATGGCGCGGCGGGCCGGCACCAATCTCTCGCTCGACGACCTCGACAGGGCCGGCCGCACCACGCCGGTACTGGCCAATATCAGGCCGACCGGCAAGACCTATCTGATGGAAGACTTCTACTATGCTGGCGGCCTTAGAGCCTTGATGGCGAAGCTTTCCTCCAAGCTCGATCTGTCGGCCCTCACCGTATCGGGCTTCACCCTCGGCGAAACGCTGGAGGGTGCCAAATGCTACAATGACGACGTCATCCGATCGCTCGACAACCCTGTCTATCATGAGGGCTCGCTTGCGGTGCTGAAAGGCAACCTTGCCCCGACAGGCGCCGTCATCAAACCCGCCGCCTGCGATCCGCGTTTTCATAAGCATCAGGGGCCGGCGCTGGTCTTCGACACCTATCCGGAGATGAAGGCGGCAGTGGACGATGAAAATCTCGACATCACGCCCGACCACGTTATGGTGCTGCGCGGCGCCGGCCCACAGGGCGGCCCCGGCATGCCCGAATGGGGCATGCTGCCGATCCCCAAGGCGCTCTTGAAGCAGGGGCATCGCGACATGCTTCGCCTCTCCGACGCCCGCATGAGCGGCACCAGCTACGGCGCCTGCATCCTGCATGTCTCGCCTGAATCCTACGTCGGCGGCCCGCTGGCGCTTCTACACAACGGCGATATCATTCGTCTCGATCTCGAGGCACGTCGTATCGACATGCTTGTCGACGAAGACGAATTGCAACGGCGCCGCGAAGCATGGGTCAAGCCGGCTGAAAAATTCGGCCGCGGCTATGGCTGGATGTTTTCGCGCCATGTGGCGCAGGCCGATACCGGCTGCGATTTCGACTTTCTGGAAACCAGCTTTGGCCCGACACCGGGCGAACCCGACATCTACTGATCATAGAGGATATATCGCATGAGCAATTACGTGCTGAGTAACGAGACACGCGACAAGCTGAAGGGGGTCGCGACGCCGACGATCGCCACCGCACTCTTCAAGCGCGGCTTGCGCAACCAATTCATCCAGGATGTGCGGCCGCTATCGCCGAAGAAGGCGAACATGGTCGGCCAGGCCTTCACGCTGCGCTATATCCCGGCACGCGAAGACTTGAACACGCTCGAGGTCTTCCGCAATCCGGAACACCCGCAACGTGCCGCCGTCGAGCAATGCCCTCCCGGTTTCATCCTGGTCATGGATAGCCGCAAGGATGCGCGAGCAGCCTCGGCGGGCTCGATCCTGATCTCGCGTCTGCAGGTGCGCGGCGTCGCCGGCGTCGTCACCGACGGCGGCTTCCGCGACAGCCCGGAAATCGCCGCGCTCGATATCCCCTCCTATCATCACCGCCCGTCCGCCCCGACAAACCTTACGCTGCATCAGGCAATCGAGATCAACGGCCCAATCGGCTGCGGCGATGTCGCAGTTTTCCCCGGCGACGTTCTGGTCGGCGACAATGAAGGCGTTATCGTCATTCCCGCCCATATCGCCGACGAGATTGCCGACGAGACGGTGGAGATGACGGCCTATGAGGACTTCGTCACCGAAGAGGTCTTGAACGGCGCCACCATCATCGGCCTCTACCCGGCAACGAGCGACGCTCCGAAGCTGAAATTCGCCGAATGGCGGAAGCAGAAGGGCCGTTAATCCCGCTTCGAACAAATGCAGCCGGGAGCAAACGACCGGCTGCGTTTCTCAGCGCTATTCTTCCCGCACCAGTTTCAGAACGAGCTGCTGGAGATTGCCGCCGTCGCTGAATTCGACCTTGTCGAAATCGACATTGCGCTGCCGTTCCTTTTGGGAAATCTCGCCGAGCCGCTTCGTCAATTCGACGCGGATCTTGCCGCACTTCGGATCGTCCGGCACAGAAAAACCGACGCTCATGGCCTCGATTTCCTTGACCATGTCCTTGATGTACCCGCCATGCACCCGCTCATGCGCCTCGACGCCGGCGATGAATTTCTGCCAGCTTCTGCGGGTCTGGGCCGGCAGCTGCCCGGTGGGCTTCGGCAAGGTGTAGGTGATGATCACCTTGGGAATGTTGGTGGTGATCGTGCAGGCGCCATTGGGTTGCGGTTCGTATTTGCGGGTCCAGGTAAGCTTGAAATCCGTATGAGCGATCGCCCTTACCTTAGGACCGAGCAGCGGGCCGCGCTCGCCGATCGAATCGTAGAGTTCAGCGCCGGACGTTCCGGTAATCGAATAGGTCTTGATGACCTCAACCGGCTGCCAATCGGCATGTGCGGTCATGGGCAGAAAAGCGATGAAAAGTGCCATCGCCGGCAATCGAATAGCTGATCTCACAAACTTCCCCGTGCACGCGGCTCTCAAGCCCGCCAAGCTAGCCGGTGACCCAGGCTATTTCAATGAGCGTCAGGTCTCAGAATGCCGAAGCAGAGTAGAGGACCTCTTCGGCGTCCTCTCGCTCCATATCGAAAACCCGTTTGCCGATGGCAAAGCTGAAGCCATTGCGGGCGAAAGCGGAGAGTTCCTTCGCCTTGCGCTTTTCGTCGAGATCGCCGCGGCGAAAAGGTCCGAAACCACGCTTCCTGGCAAAGATGACGGCGGAATGGAGATCATCGACCTCCTCCACTGCCGCGACGACCGTCTCGCCAGCAATGCCTTTGGAGGCGAGCTTGAAGGCGATGGCTTTCTTCGATTTGCCGGAGCGAACCGCCGAACGCGTGCTGATCTCGGCAAAGGCGACATCATCGAGCACCTTCAGCTCATAGGCGAACTTTACGGCAAAATCGGCAAGCGCCTTGATCTGGGCCTCGCTGATGTCCTCGAACTTCTGCTTCGCTTTCTTGGCAATCGCTTCGAACAATTGCTTCTCGGTCATCATCCGGCGCTCGAGACGATAGATGGTGGAGTTGCGCGCCCAGGAGAGCATGCGGCTGGTCGGCGGTGTTTCATCCATACAGGAAGGCATTCGGCGAAAGAGGAATCATCACGGAGAATTTTACGCAAGCCGAGCCGTCCAGGCAATGAATGCGCTTGGTTATCATGGGATGATTGGCTAAGTTGCACTGCGGCCTCGGCAGTAACATGTCGAGCGCCGAACCCCATCGACGGTGGAGGCCGTCTCAAGCATCACATTGCTATGGATCACGGAGTCTGCGGCTCTCCCGGCCGCGCTGCCATCAGGCACCAGTGCTTCGTCAGAGGAGACAGAAATGGATTATCGCAAGCTCGGCCCGAGTGGGGCTGTCGTCACGGCCTATTGCCTTGGCACCATGACCTTCGGCGCGGAAGCGGACGAGGCCGCGTCCCACAAGCTGCTGGACGATTATTTCGCCTGGGGCGGCAATTTCATCGATACCGCCGACGTCTACAGCGCCGGCAAATCGGAGGAGATCATCGGGCGCTGGCTGAAGGCACGTCCGACTGAGGCACGGCAAGCCGTCGTCGCCACCAAAGGCCGTTTTCCTATGGGCAAAGGCCCGAACGATATCGGCCTCTCGCGCCGGCATCTGGGCCAGGCCTTGGACGACTCGCTGCGCCGCCTCGACATCGATCATATCGATCTCTACCAGATGCATGCCTGGGACGCCCTGACACCGATCGAAGAGACGCTGCGCTTTCTGGACGATGCCGTGCGTGCCGGCAAGATCGGCTATTACGGCTTCTCCAACTATGTCGGCTGGCATATCGCCAAGGCCGCCGAGATCGCCAAGGCGCGCGGATATACGCGGCCGGTGACGCTGCAGCCGCAATACAATCTGCTCGCTCGCGATATCGAGCTTGAGATCGTCGACGCCTGCCTGGATGCTGGCATGGGCCTTCTGCCCTGGTCGCCGCTCGGCGGCGGCTGGCTGACCGGCAAATACAAGCGCGACGAGACGCCAACCGGTGCGACCCGTCTTGGTGAAAACCCAAATCGCGGCAACGAATCCTATGCCGCCCGCAATGCACAAGAGCGGACCTGGGCGATCATCGATGCTGTCGAAGAGATCGCCAAGGCGCGCGGCGTCAGCATGGCGCAGGTGGCGCTTGCCTGGACGGCGGCGCGGCCAGCTGTGACCTCCGTCATCCTCGGCGCCCGCACGCGCGAACAGCTTGCCGACAATCTCGGCTCGGCAGAACTGAAACTGTCGGAAGCGGAGATGGGCAGACTGAACGACATCAGCGCGCCACAGGCGGCCGCCTACCCTTATGGCGAAGGCGGCAGGAACCAGCGCCATCGCAAGATCGAGGGTGGCCGGTAACATGAAATTGGCGGCGGAGATTGCTCTTCGCCGCCAATTTTTTTCGTTGCGATATCGGAAAGCCCAAGATTCCCGGTCAGACCAACGGCGGATTGAGCCGGGCAAACCCTTCCTGCCGCCGATAGGGAAAATAGGGATAGGGCGCGGTCACGGCGCTGACCTTGTCCAGTTTTTCGACCTGCTCCTTGGAAAGCGCCCAGCCGACGGCTCCGAGGTTTTGCCGCAGCTGCTCTTCGTTGCGCGCGCCGATAATGACGCTCGACACCGTCGGGCGGCTCAAGAGCCAATTAATCGATATCTGCGGCACGCTCTTGCCGGTTTCGGCGGCAATCTCATCCAGCACCTCGACAATATCGTACAGTTTTTCGTCATCGACCGGCGGACCGAAGGTTGCGGTCTCGTGCAGGCGGCTTTTCTCCGGCAGCGGCTGACCACGGCGGATCTTGCCCGTCAGTCTGCCCCATGCAAGCGGGCTCCAGACCAGGGCGCCGACATTCTGATCAGCGCCAAGCGGCATCAATTCCCATTCATAATCCCGGCCAGCAAGCGAATAATAGACCTGATGGGCGACGTGGCGTGCATAGGAATGCTGGTCGGAGATGGCGAGCGATTTCATCAGCTCCCAGCCAGCAAAATTCGAAGCGCCGATATACCGGATCTTGCCGGCCTTCACGAGGCTGTCGAGCGTGGAGAGCGTCTCGTCGATCGGCGTCGAGGCATCGAAGGCATGCAACTGCAACAGGTCGATATAGTCTGTACCCAGACGGCGTAAGGCGGCATCGACGGATTTGATCAGCCGCGACCGCGAGGTGCCCCAATCAGCCGGTCCATCTCCCATCGGCAGAGCGGTCTTGGTCGAGATCAGCACCGCATCACGCCGGCCCTTGATCGCCTCGCCGAGGACTTCTTCCGAGGCACCGGCCGAATAGACATCGGCCGTGTCGAAGAGATTGACGCCGGCCTCGAGGCAGATATCGACGAGACGGCGAGCCTCCGCCGCATCCGTCGTGCCCCAGGCGCTGAAAAGCGGCCCGCTGCCGGCAAACGTTCCAGCTCCGAAGCTGAGTACGGGCACCCTCAAACCGGAAGCACCAAGATTTCTGTAATCCATCGTCTGTCTCCTTTGCTTTCCCAATAGATAGACGCTCCCGCGCTGTTGATATAGATTGCCGATAAGAAACTGATTTGTGATTTCAATTCATCATGAGCCGTCAAGATATCAATCGCTCCGGTGAGATGGAGGTCTTCGTCCGCGCCGTGGAGCTCGGTGGCTTCACCGCCGCCGCTACAGCCTGCCGCATGACGCCCTCAGCCGTCAGCAAGCTCGTGGCAAGGCTGGAAAAACGCCTCGGCACGCGCCTCATCAACCGCTCGACGAGACGTCTGCAACTGACGCCCGAGGGATGCGGCTTCTATGAGCGCAGCGTGGCAATCCTCGCTGATATCGCAGAGGCGGAACGCCATGCTTCGGCTGGCGAGCAGGTTAGCGGGCATATTCGCGTCAATACCAGCGGCTCTTTCGGCAACCACGTCCTCGCCCCGCTCATCCCCGCCTTCATGGCGCTCTACCCGGATGTTTCGCTTGAGGTCTTCCACACCGATCGTGTCGTGGACCTGATGGAAGAGCGGGCGGATGTCGCAATCCGTACGGGACCGTTGAAAAGCTCCAGCCTCATCGCTCGCAAGCTCGGTACGGTGCGCAATATGCTCATTGCATCGCCCGACTATCTGAAGCGGCATGGCACTCCGACTTCGCCGCCCGAGCTTGAAAGGCATTTCCGCATCGACTTTTCCTATTCTCGGGCAACACAAGGCTGGCCTCTCCGGCTCGGCAATCAAATGATGACAATTCCTGCGACACGCGGCCTGCAGGTGGGTGATGGCGAAGCCATGCGCCATCTCGTGCTTGCGGGCGCGGGCATTGCACGCCTCGCCGCCTTTACCGTCAAAGCCGATCTTGAAGCCGGCCGGCTTCTGCCCGTCCTGGAAGAGTTCAATCCGGGCGATGTCGAGGAATTCTACGCCGTCTATATCGGCCAGGGCGGGCCGCTACCGGCGCGGGTGCGGGCGCTTCTGGAATTCCTGCGGGAAAATGTCAGGCTATAAAAAGCGATGCGGCCCATCGGACCGCATCGAACAAACCGATAATCTTGCCGTCGCTACTCGTTAGGCAGCCGGCTGACGGGTCTTGCGCAGATAGGGCAATACCGTGTCGAACGAGCCGAAGCGGGTGATCGCATCCTCGTTGGAGACGGCGGCGGTGATGATGACGTCTTCGCCCTGCTGCCAGTTTGCCGGCGTTGCGACCTGGTGCTTTGCCGTCAGCTGGATCGAGTCGATGGCGCGGAGAATTTCGCCGAAGTTGCGGCCCGTTGTCATCGGATAGGTGAGGATCAACTTGATCTTCTTGTCCGGGCCGATGACGAAGACGGAGCGAACCGTGGCGTTGTCAGCCGGCGTGCGCCCTTCCGAGCTTTCGCCGGCACCTGCCGGCAGCATGTCATAGAGCTTGGCGACCTTGAGATCCTTGTCGCCGATCAACGGATATTCGACTTCGAAGCCGGTTGCCGTCTTGATGTCGCTCTTCCACTTGCTGTGGCTTTCGACCGGATCGACGGAAATGCCGATGACCTTGACGCCGCGCCCGGCGAATTCCTGTTCCAGGCCTGCCATCGCTCCGAGTTCGGTGGTGCAGACGGGCGTGAAGTTCTTCGGGTGAGAGAACAGCACCGCCCAGCCGCCGCCAATCCAGTCATGGAACTGGATCTCGCCCTGCGTCGTCTCCGCGGTGAAATCAGGAGCAATATCGTTGATACGCAAACTCATTATGGTACCTCCAAAATGTGAACCTCGTCGCATGCCTTGAAGGCTGGGCGAGAGGCAGCACGGTCAAAAAAGTCGGCCGCACAATGACGTTGAATGCCTCGCATGAAAAGCCCTCTTTCAGGCGGATGCGGCGATTGCTGTCGAAAATCCGTGCGGCCTGCGATGTCTGGCACGCGCCTTCACCATTTCGAGGAAAGCGTAGCCGCTGGGCCACCGTCCAAAGCCGCTGGCGACATTGATATGGCCGGCAAGGCCAATATTGCGGATATCGGAATTCCACAGCCGCCCGAACATTGTGAGGCGATCCAGCCGCATATAGAGATCGTTCAGGCTGCCGATCGTCATGCTCGGGAAAGGCAATGTCTCCGTCGGCATGGTCCCGAAGGAAAGATGGCCCGGATGAAGCGTCTCGGTCGCGGGAATATCGCAAGGTGCGACGAGAAGCGCGCCCTTGATCCTTCGCGCTGCCGGGCGACCGGCCAATCTGGCCGTCAGCAGGCAACCGAGGCTATGGGCAACGATATAGGCTTCGCCTGCATCTTCCAGCGCCGCCTCAAGCCTTTCCCTCCAAATGCCGAGATTGGGGAAATCCCAATCATCCTGCTCGACAAGCCGTGCGTCAGGCTGATCCTGCAGCCAATGGCGCTGCCAATGCCCCTCGCCCGATCCGAATAATCCCGGCACGATCAGCACTCTGGTCATGATACCCCCGCTGCCGATTTAATCGAGAACCGTAGCTCGCAACACGAAACCAAAGGCAGCCCCCTCAATACCAGGGCGCCGGCATGGAGCACCAATAGTAGAGTTCATAGTCGCGGGCTGAAGGCTCCCGGTCGTGAGAGGCCGGCGCCGCCGCTTGCACGGACACTTCTCTCTTTCCATCCAACGGGAAGAAACCAAAAATCGTCTTCAGGCGACTGATGATATTAGATCTCATGCAACCCTCCATCGCGTTGAACTCCGGCCTGACCTCGCAGACCGCATATCTCCAGGTACTATTCCGCAGCGACCAGCGCCGCTGTCCGATGCGGAAAGAAGGCGGCGAGCTCGCCGACAACCTCGTTGATCCGGCTGGCGAGCGGCTCCGAGGAAACTTTGTAATTGGTGAAATCGCGATCCGAGGCATAGACTGCGGTCGGCAGCGTATGGGCCATGAAGAAACCGAAGAGCGGCCGCAGCTGGTGCTCCACCATCAACGCGTGGCGATCGCCGCCGCCGGTAGCGGTGATGATGATCGGCTTGGCGCGCAGCTCGTGCGGATCGATAAGGTCGATGAGATGCTTGAAGAGCCCCGGATAGGATCCCTTATAGGTCGGCGAACCGATGATCAGCGCGTCCGACGAGACGATATCGTCGATCACGCGCTTCGCCCGATCGTCGAGATCCTGGCGCGATAGCGCAAGGCCGAGCGAAGGGCCGACATCGTGCAGGTCGTGGACCTTGGCGGAGAACCCGTATCGGTCTCCCGCCAGATCCGCGACGGTCTGGACCAGTGCGTAGGTCTTCGATGGCCGGTTGAAGCTGCCGGCAATGCCGACCAGTTTAGGCGCACTCATTCTCATCCCTTTCAGAACGTCGGGCATGTTTTCGATAATGCGAATATTGTCCATAAAAATGGTAGATTAAAAGAAATAGCGATCTCTCAACGCACCGAAAACGAGAAATCTCTTTCCCGCGTCGCGGCGTCTGAAATCAGCGGGCCTTCCGTTCGTCAGGCTCAAAATCCAGAGGAAACCAATCGCAACAGGTCATTTCCTGTGGGAAAACTGCAAACTTCATCCGTCCAACACATGATGCCGGTGCACATGTGGCAGTAGTCCCCACGCATCCCGACCCTGATAGTGGATCGGGTTTACCCGGCGTAGCCTTACGCATCCGGGTATCGCAAAAGCGAATGGAGACAGTCCATTGGGTTCGCCCGTGGCAGCCTTCCAGAACAGCAACATCAGGACCTGGAGGTCTTAAATGAAGAAGCATATCGCTGCCGCCTTATTCGCCGCAGCACTCTATACCTTTGCCGGCGCCGCACATGCCGATTGCGGCTCGGTATCGATCGCCGAAATGAACTGGGCGTCGGCGGGCGTCGCGGCAAATGTCGACAAGATCATCCTCCAGGAAGGTTATGGCTGCTCGGTAGAACTCGTCACCGGCGATACCTTGCCGACCTTCACCTCGATGAACGAGAAGGGACAGCCCGACATCGCTCCCGAGCTTTGGATCAATGCAGTCCGCACGCCTCTGGATCAGGCCGTCTCCGAAGGGCGTTTGGTCATCGCCGCCGGCATTCTCTCCGAAGGCGGCCAGGACGGCTGGTGGATTCCGAAATTCCTCGCCGACGCACATCCCGATATCAAGACCGTTCAACAGGCCCTGGAACATCCCGAACTCTTCCCCGCGTCGGACGACCCGAAAAAGGGCGTCATCTACAATTGTCCGCCCGGCTGGCAGTGCCAGGCATCGCTCGGCAATCTCTTCAAGGCGCTCGATGGAGAGAAGAAGGGGTTTGAAATCGTCGAGACCGGCTCCGCTGCAGCCCTTGACGGCACGATCGCCAACGCCTTCGAAAGGAAGACCGGCTGGCTCGGCTATTACTGGTCGCCGACATCAATCCTCGGCAAGTACCCGATGGTTCGCCTCTCCTTCGGCGTACCCCATGACAAGGCCGAATGGGATGCCTGCACATCCGTCATCGACTGCGCCAATCCGAAGGTCAACTCCTATCCCGTCTCGGAAGTCTACACCGTCGTCACCAAGAAATTCGCCGAAAAGGCCGGGGTTGCGATGGACTATCTGAAGAAGCGGAAATGGGCCAACGACACGGTGAACAGCCTCCTTGCCTGGCAGACGGACAACCAGGGCACCAACGAAGACGCGGCCAAATATTTCCTGAAGACCCGTGAAGACATCTGGACGACCTGGGTGAGCCCGGAAATTGCCGCCAAGGTAAAGGCTTCCCTTTAAAAACCTCGAACATTGGCGACGCGATGAACGATCGCGTCGCCAGCCCCCGCGCCGTGCTTCTGCAAACCCCAATCCCCTCTCGAATGGTGTGATGAAAAAACTTGTTCCAGGGGGTGGCAAAAAAATAAAGCACGCTATGTAACGCATATAAGCGGAGAGAGATATTAAGTCGGTGGAGGAGACAGCCCGGCACAAAGGAAGAGGTTTGCGATGCCCAATTCAGTTTTGAATGCCCTAGGCCAGCCACTCTACTATAGCGACACCTCGACGGGGTTCTTCTCAGCGACCGGTTCAGGCCCGACGCTCTACGGCACCAGCGGCAATGACTCCATGTGGGGCGACAGCTCCGTCAACGTGACCATGGTGGGCGGTACCGGCGACGATATCTACTACCTCTATTCGAGCCTCAATCACGCCTACGAAGCCCCCAATGCCGGTGTCGATACCATCAACACCTGGATGGACTATACCCTCCCCGAAAATTTCGAAAATCTCACAGTGACCGGCAACAACCGCCATGCCTATGGCAACGATGCCGATAACATCATCACCGGCGGCAGCGGCAGCCAGACCATCGACGGCGGCGCCGGCAACGATGTGCTGACGGGCGGCGGCGGGGCCGATACCTTCATCATCTCCAAGGGCAATGGCAGCGATCTCATCACCGATCTCAGTGATGACGACAAGGTGCGCCTCAACCAGTATGGCCTGACGTCCTTTGATCAAGTCATCAGCCATTCCAGCCAGGAAGGTGCGAATGTCCGTCTCGATCTCGGCAATGGCGAGAGCCTGGTTCTCGCCAATAAGACCGTTGCCGACCTACACGAGGATCAATTCCAGCTCGGGCTGGACAGGTCGTCGCTGACGCAAACCTTTTCGGACGATTTCAACTCGCTCTCCCTGCATGAGGGAACACAGGGCACCTGGGATGCGAAATATTCCTGGGCGCCCGACAAGGGCAGCAGCCTGAACGACGAGCTGCAATGGTACATCAACCCGTCCTACGCGCCGACGGCATCGGCGAACCCGTTTTCCATATCTTCCGACGGTATCCTGACCATCACGGCGAAGCCGACGCCCGACGCATTGAAGACAATCGTCGAGGGACATGACTATACATCCGGCATTCTGACGACCTATTCCTCCTTCTCGCAGACCTATGGATATTTTGAAATGCGCGCCGAGATGCCGCATGACCAGGGCGTATGGCCTGCTTTCTGGCTGCTCCCAGAGGACGGCTCCTGGCCGCCGGAACTCGATGTCGTGGAAATGCGCGGCCAGAACCCGAATACCGTCAACGTGACTGCCCATTCGAACGCCACCGGCGAACACACGATGACGTCCATTCCCGTCGAAGTGCCAAGCACGGACGGCTTCCACAATTACGGCGTGCTCTGGGAGAAGGATCAGATCACCTGGTATTTCGACGATGTCGCCGTCGCCCATGCCGCGACGCCCGCCGACATGCACAGCCCCATGTATATGATCGTCGATCTCGCCGTCGGCGGTGTGGCGGGCACGCCGTCAAATGGGCTTCCAAACGGGTCGGAGATGAAGATCGACTACATCAAGGCCTATTCGCTGGATGACCACGCTTCACAGCTGGCAGCCTCGGCTCAAACAGCCCATACGTCGGACTGGCACATCTGAGATCAGGCAGTCAAATCCATGACGGGGGTGCCTCGCGGAGGCACCCTAATCCTCCTTGAACGCCCGCCGGATCTGATCGGTCATCGGCTTTGTCAGATAAGCCAGAACACTTCTCTGGCCTGTTTGCATGAAAGCTTCTGCCGGCATGCCGGGCAGCGGCGTCAATTTCCCCAACCGATCCCACTCCTGCTTCGGCACCCTCGCCCGCACGATGTAGTAGCTCTGGCCTGAACGCTGATCCGTCGCCAGATCGGCAGAGACGGTTTCCACATGCCCGTTCAACTCTGGCGTAATCCGCTGATTGAAGGCCGGAAATCGCAGCGAGACCGGCTGTCCGACAGAAATCTGATCGATATCCTGGGGTGAAAGTTTCAGCTCGGCCACGAGCGCATCCTTGTCGGGGACGATCTGCATGACAGCTTCGGCAGGTGAAATCACGGCTCCCTCGGCGTGGATGCCCAGTTGATCAACGACACCGGCCTGCGGCGCCCTGATGTCCACCCGCTTCAAATCATCTTCCGCAGCAACCAGACGTTCCGAATATTGTCCCGTATCACTCTCCGCCTGTCGCAGCTGATCGGAAACCTGCGAACTCTGATCGGCATCGATCTGGAGGATCTGCAGCTCGGTTTCCGCGATCTTGCCACGGGTCTGGGCGATCGACGAGACGACATTGCCGAGATCGCCGTTCAGCGAAGCGCTCTCCCTTTGCAACGAATAGACCTTGGTCGCCGAAATGATACCCTGGCTGAGCAGCCCTTCGAGACTGCCAAGCTCCTTGCCAATCAGCGCGATCTCGCTGCGTTTGCCCTGCTCCTGCGCCAGAAGTCCCTCGATCTCCTGCTGCAGCTGCTGAATTCGCTCGCGCAGCTGCGATTTCTGGCCATTGCGCGAAGTCTGGCGGTCTTGAAAGAGCCGCCGCTCCCCTGCCAAAATGGCTCCAACGTCTTCGTTGCTGGCGGAACGAAGCAGATCGGCCGGAAAGGCGATGTCATCCTTGGCGTCACGCTCGGCGACCAGACGTGCGGTGCGGGCGGAGAGTTCATTGAGGCGCTTGCGAATGATCGCAAGATTGGCCCTGGTCTGCGTGTCGTCAAGCCGCACCAACACCTGGCCTGCATCGACATGCTCGCCGTTCTTCACGAAGATCGTCTTCGCGATGCCGCCCTTGAGGTGCTTCACCGACTTTACATAGCTGTCGACGACCAGGCTGCCGGAGGCAATCACCGCGCCGGAAATCTTCGTCGCGGCGGCAAGGCCGCCCATCACGCCGAACAGCAGCAATATCGCGGCTACGATGAGAAGCGACAGGCGGCGTATGGCGCGTTCGGTCGAGGGCGAAGGCCTGTCGTTCATCGTGCTTCTCCCCCGGCGATCGCGAGTGCCGCTGACCCCGCATGCTTGGGCGGCAACCCAAGGATCTCCTTCTTCGGACCGAATGCCTGCACCTGGCCGCCGGCAACGATCATCACCGTATCGGCGGCAGCAAGCGCGCTCGGCCTATGGGCAATGACAATGGCGATGCCGCCGCGCTCCCTCACGCCCGTCAGCGCCGCGCTCAGGCACGCTTCTCCTTCCGCATCCAAGTTGGAATTGGGCTCATCCAGCACCACCAGGAACGGATCGCCATAAAGTGCGCGCGCCAATGCGATGCGCTGCCTCTGGCCGGCCGAAAGCCGCGAGCCGCTTTCACCGATCACCGTATCGAATCCTTCGGGAAGCTTGACGATCATGTCGTAGACGCCAGCAGCCCTGGCGGCCGTTATGATTGGTTCGGGCGCCATATCCCTGGCGAAGCGGGAAATATTATCCGCGATCGACCCTTCGAGCAGACCGACATCCTGCGGCAGATAGCCGATATGCCGGCCGAGTTCATCCGAATCCCATTGCGACAGCGCTGCCTTGTCGAGCCTGACGCTGCCGATCGCAACCGGCCAGAGGCCGGTGATCGCGCGTGCCATTGATGATTTTCCCGATGCACTCGGGCCGATGACGCCCAGCACCGTTCCCGCCGATATCTTGAACGACACATTGCGCAGGATGAGATCGCGGCCGCCGGGAGATGCCACACTGATGTTCTCGACGCTGAGCTCCTGCATTGGTGCCGGCAGCGTGAGCACGTGCTGCTCGACGGGTGCGACATCGATGAGTTTCGCAAGCCGCGCCCAGCCCTGACGCGCCGCAATGAAACCCTTCCATTGCCCGATTGCAAGCTCGACGGGCGCCAGCGCCCGCGTCACAAGGATAGAGCTGGCGATGATGATGCCGCCCGTCGCCTCCTGGCGAATGACGAGGATCGCGCCGACGGCCAGCACTGCGGATTGAAGCATCATACGCGCGATCTTTGCCGTAATCGTCAGCGCGCCGACGATGGAGCCCGCGGCCGACTGATGCTTCAGATAGTCGTCATTCATGGCGACCCATTTCTCGGTCAGCCGGCCGGCAAAACCCATCGAGATCGCGGCCTCCCAGTTTCGCCGAGCAGCCTGGGCAAAACCAAGGCGCTGCGCTGAGGATTTGGCCGCCTCGAGCGCCGGCCGCCGCGACAATATTTCCGCGAGCAGGGTAATGCCGACCAGTAAAACGGCGCCACACAGGGCGGTGACGCCGATCCAGACATGAAACAGCGAGCAGAGGATCAGATAGAACGGCACCCAGGGCAGATCGAAGAGCGCAGTCGCGCCGCTGCCGGATAAAAACGTGCGGATCTGCTCGAGATCGCGAACGGATTGCAGCCCGTCATCCGATGTCTGCTTCTGGGTCGGCAAAAACAGAAGCGAGCGGAAAACCTTTCTGTTCAAGCGCTCATCCAGAGACATGCCGATGCGCGCAAGCAACATGGAGCGCAGCAACTCCAGTGCTCCCTGGAAAAGAAATAGCGTGGCTACGATGATGACGAGCCCCGACAGCGTCGGCAAGCTGTGGCTCGGAATGACCCGATCATAAACCTGCAGCATGAAGAAGGAGCCGGTCAGCGCCAGCACGTTGATGGCAGCACTTGCAAGCGCGATGCTGAAGAAGGCCTTGCGGAGCGACGACAGCATCAGCGAGACGAATGTCTGCGGCGGTTCTTTCGGGACGGCAAGCATCTCGCTTCGTTCCTCAGCATTGGCCGTCGCATGCGGCAGGGGTTTGCGCGACGTTCGTCAGCATCGCCTCCCGCTCGGCGCCTAGAACATGCAAAACGATCGGTGGTGCTTCCGTCACCGTTTCCGTCCTGCACCTAACCTTCGGCGATCCCACGCAATTTAGGAAGTCGAAATCTGCCCCGATTTCAGTCGAGGTGAACCCAATCTTAGCATTGGGGCCCTCGTCCATTTACGGCACAGTTGTGCCATGAGATGGAGCAGCAAGATTGGCCGGCAAGATCTGCCGCTCTTCACATTGCGATTGGCGAGCGGTTTTTCATATCCGCCCGCCATATCGACGCTTATTCGAACTTCTCAGTCGTATCAGCCTTGCCCTTCACCCAGTAGCCGGATGCCTTGATCCAGCTCAACGGATAGCCACGCTCTTCGACGAGATGGGCACGCAGCGCACGCGTCACCGATGCTTCGGCGGCAATCCAGACGAAGGTGCCGGGCGCGAGCTCGACCGTTCGGAGAATGGCCAGCAACGCCGACGCGTCGGTCGCTTGTGACAGGGGCCGATGAGCCCAATGAGTTTCCAGCTGCGCATCGGTCTGAAAAACCTGATGTTCGGCGCCATCCGCAACCGCGACGATCGCCGTGACGTGTGCATCGCCACCCGTCTCCTCGATGCGGCGGCCGATTGCCGGCAAAGCCGTCTCGTCGCCGATGAGCAGCCAGTTCTTGATGTCGCTGGAAACGACTGCGGACCCTCGGGGCCCGCCGATCTCGAGCTTGTCGCCGAGACGAGCGTCGAGCGCCCATTGGGTAACCGGCCCGGCTTCATGAATGGCAAAATCGATGATGAGCGTGCGAGCGTCATTATCGTAGCGCCGAGGCGTGTAGTCGCGCCGTTCCATCTCCTCGCCTGCGCCGGCGACGAAGATCTTGATGTGATCGTCAGGCGCCAGGCTGACGAAATCGGCAAGGTCTTCGCCGGCAAGTTCAATACGCAGCATGCCCGGCGTGATCTTTTCAAGACTGGAGACGGTGAGGGAACGCCGCTTCAACTCATGACGCACGCGCTCGATCTTCGGAGCCGAGCTATTCGGATTTGATGTTTGGGGGTTATCCATCTGTACCCTTTCGAGGCTCTTGAACCTCGATCTGCAGGACACAGCCGCGCAGATCGAAGCCGCAAAGCCGTCCGATCATACGCGTTGAGTGACGTTAACGCTTACGTGGCCGGACATAACCAAGCCAATTGGAGCCTTCTATAAAAGAAGAATTCTCATCTCGCAACAAAAGATGATAATTTGAGACAAGATTTTATTGCGGCAAACTAATTTAGCTGCCTGATCGTCTTGTGGACAGGCCGGCACGGCTCTTTCGAACCGTGCCGGCCCCAATCGGCTACTGAAGAGCCTTTTCCATCACCCGCACCAGACGCTCGGCAAAGGCACGCGGATCGGCCGGCTTGTCGCCATCGAGCACGCGCGCCTGGTCGAGGAGCAGTAATGCCGCATCGTCGCGCAGCGACGGCGCGTCGATCTTGGCGGCGATCGCCTTGACGACCGGGTGGTCCATATTGACCTCCAGGATCGGCTTGGCGCCGGACTGCAGACGGCCAGCCCCCTGCAGTATCTTCTCAAGCTGGCGGTCGTAACCCTGTTCGGAGGCGACGAGGCAGACGGCGCTTTCGATCAGGCGATCGGATGCGCGCACGTCGGATACCTCATCGGCAAGCTTTTCCTTGGCGAAATCGATGAAGGCCTGCACTTCGGCGGGCGCGCTCGTGCTTTCCGCCTTGTCCTCCTGCAGCTTCTTGAACTGCGCGAGATCGGCGGAACCCTGGGTGATCGACTTGAAGCTCTTGCCTTCGAACTCAGGCGCATTCATCACCCAGAAGCTGTCGACGGAATCCGACAGCAGCAGCACTTCGATGCCGCGGGCGCGGAACCCTTCGAGCTGCGGCGAGGCCTTCAGCTGTTCCAGGCTGCCGCCAACGAGATAATAGACCGCCTCCTGACCTTCCTTGCCATCCTTGACGTAATCAGCAAGCGAACGATAGCCCTCGCCGGAGGCCGTCGTGCGGAAGCGTGACAGCGCCAGCAATTGCGAGCGCCGCTCGAAGTCCTCGTGGATGCCTTCCTTGATCAGGCTGCCAAAGTTTTCCCAGAGCTTCAGGAAAGCATCCTGGTCGCTTTCGGCCAGCTTCTCGATCGCCGTGATGATGCGGTTGGTGACGCCCTTGCGGATTGCCGACAGGATCGCGCTTTCCTGGATCATCTCGCGCGAGACGTTGAGCGGCAGGTCGTTCGTATCGACAAGGCCGCGCACGAAACGCAGATAGCGCGGCAGCAATTCCGCCTCGTCGGTAATGAAGACCCGCTTCACATAAAGCTTCATGCGGCCCTTGCGATCAGGATCGAAGAGATCGAAGGGCTGCGAGCCGGGCACGAAGGCAAGCGCCGAATATTCATGGCGACCTTCGGCGCGGAAATGAACCGTCAGGGCCGGCTCGTCATATTGGCCGGACATGCCGCGATAGAAATCGGCATATTCTTCGCTGGTGATGTCATTCTTCGACTTGGTCCAGAGTGCCGTGCCGTCGGTCAGCTGCGTGGCTTCCTCGCCCGGCTTTTCGGCGATCTTGATCGGCACCGGCACATGGCCGGATTGCTCCTTGACGATGCGCTCGACACTCCAGCGCGATGCGTAGTTCTTGGCATCCTCCATCAGATGCAGCGTGATGCGCGTTCCGCGGGCGGGAGCATCGGCCACGTCGATCGGAGCGACGCTGTAGCCGCCCTTGCCGTCCGACGACCAGATCCAGGCATCGTCGGCACCGGCGCGGCGGGAGACAACATCGACCCGGTCGGCAACCATGAAGCAGGAATAGAAGCCGACACCGAACTGGCCGATGAGCTGGGCGCCTTCGCCCTGCTTCTGGGCCTCGATGCGTTCCATGAAGGCGCGCGTGCCGGAGCGGGCGATCGTTCCGAGCGCCTCGATCATTTCCTCGCGGCTCATGCCGATGCCGTTATCCTCGACGATGAGCTTGTTGGCATCGGCGTCGAGCGTCAGCAGGATGCGGCTTTCGGGGTCCTTGGCCAGCAGCGCCGGTGCGGCGATCGCCTCATAGCGCAGCTTCTCGCAAGCGTCGGCCGCGTTCGAGATCAGCTCGCGCAGGAAGACGTCCTTATCCGAATAAACCGAGTGAACCATCATGTGCAGAAGGCGGGCAACGTCAGCCTCAAAGACGTGGCTCTCGGCGGTATGTTCTGCGGTGGTGGCTGTCATAAGCGTCTAGTCTCCTGGGAATAACAAATGTCGCGCCGAACAGGTGGCGGAAGACGAGGCGAATTTCAAGCGTGCGTTGTTGCGTCATTGCATGATGGCGGGAGATTTCCGTCGCATCATGTCCGGTTTTTCAGCCGCGACATCAATCCATCCGCACAGCTTGCGACCGAGAAACAAGCCGTCTTGCCATCCAAAGTCGGGAACTATAAAGCCCGCAATCGCCGGATTGCCAGCGGCTCGGCTCTGCTATAATAACTTGAGTTAAATATGAAGGATTTTCGCGCGGAGCAACACCGGAAGCTGCAAATGACGTTTCAGCCCAGAATGCAGAACAAGATTGGCGGCTTCTCCGTTATCGGCGGCGTTCATCGCCGCCAATGGAACGGCATCGTCGCCGACATTTGGAACGTCAATTGCGCGGCGCGTGCGGGTGGATATTACGTCGCCCAGGATCCGCGGCTTTTCATTTTGCTCGATCAACGCGGCTCTGGAGCGACAAACGTCAGGCTGTCACCGCGCGCGCAGAGCCGTGCGCAAGACTATGATCACGGCCGCATTTCCTACATCCCGGCCGGCATGGAGCTTTGGGCCGATCTCACCGGCATCGAATTCGTGCGCCACCTCGACATCCATTTCGATGCCGCGATCATCGGCCAGAGGCTGATGGAAGACATCGATCCCGCTCGAATTGATAATCCACGCCTGCACTTCAGCGATCCGCGCCTGATCGCTCTCGCCGAACTGATCGCCGCCGAATGCGAGAATCCCGAGCCTCTCCACGATCTCTATGGCGATGGCCTGACGCTCTCGCTGCTGATCGATGTGCTGCAATTGCGTGCGCAGCAGCCGCGCCGTCGCAGCGCGCTCGCCGCCTGGCAGCTCCGCCGCGCCGTCGACTACATCGAGGAAAATTGCGTGCGCAACATCCGGCTAGAAGAACTCGCCTCGCTGACCGGCCTATCGCAATCTCATTTCAGCCATGCCTTCAAAGCCTCGACCGGCCTGCCGCCGCATCAATGGCAGACACAGGCAAGGCTCGAACGCGCCAAGCACATGTTGTTGACGAGCGAAATGCCGCTGACCACGGTCGCAGTCGAAACCGGGTTTGCGGACCAGGCGCATTTCACCCGTGTTTTCCGCAAGAATGTCGGCACTGCTCCGGCCAACTGGAAACGCAGCATGCTTGCCTGAAAACCACAGTTCACGAGCAATTGCGCGCGCCACGGAGAATTGCCCAAAAACGTTCAATTTCCCCAGAAACAGACAAGCGTCGCCGTTAAATATGAGTTAACTGCTCATCTTATTGAGGGATCGGCCACCTTGGCCGGGCAGGCGCAAGATCGGGACAGATGACGGAAATGCTGGGATTGAAGCAAGACGTATCACGGGCGTGGATATTGGCGACGGGCGTAGCCATTACCGCACTGCTGGCAGGTTCGCAGGTAGCGGCACAGGAAAAGGCCACGGAATTGCAGCCGCTGGTCATTCAAGGCGGTGGCTCGCAACAGACGGGCGAAGATAGCGGCACGGCACCGGTCAAGGGCTATGTTGCCAAGAAAACCACTTCCGGTTCGAAATCCGACACGCCGATCACCGAAGTCCCGCAATCCGTCTCCGTCATCGGCCAGCAGGAAATGCAGGATCGCGGCATCACCAACAAGGTCGATGAAGCACTGCGCTATACGCCGGGCGTTACCACGCAGCCTTTCGGCAATGATGGTGATACCGACTGGTTCTATATTCGCGGCTTCGACGCGACGCAGAGCGGCGTCTTCATGAACGGCCTGACGCTCTATAGCTATGGCTTCGGCGGCTTCCAGATCGATCCTTACATGCTCGAGCGCGTCGAGGTCTTGAAGGGTCCTGCTTCCGTACTTTACGGCGGCGCCAATCCGGGCGGCCTCGTCAACATGGTCCGCAAGGAGCCGACGGATAGCCCGCAATATTCCACCGAGATCGGCATCAACAATCTCGGCAACGCTTTCCTCGGCTTCGATTTCTCCGACAAGCTTTCTGCGGATGGCGTCTATCGCTACCGCCTGACCGGCAAGATCGCCGGCGGCGATACCTATAGCGACGGCACGCATGACCTACGCGGCTTCATCATGCCGCAGGTGACGATCTCTCCCGACGAATCCACCAAGCTCACCGTCTTCGGCATGCTGAGCGGCCTCGATGAGATCCACAGCGGCAACGGCTTCTTCCCCTATGTCGGCACCGTCGTCGACGCGCCGTTCGGCAAGATCAAGCGCGATGCCTTCTATGGCGAACGCAGCATCGACAACCTGAAATACGCCCAGCAGATGCTCGGTTACGAGTTTTCGCATGACTTCGACGGCGGCTGGACCGTGTCGCAGAATGCGCGCTACGGCCACCTCTACAAGCGCGAGGAAGGTCCTTATCTCAATGGCTATGTCGGCGGCAATCCGCTAAGCCCGGGCTATAGCGACCCGAACTACATGCTGAACCGCATCGGCTTCTTCGAGCGCTCGAAGGTGGACACCTTCTCGGTCGACACCCGCGCAGAGAACAAGTTCGATACCGGCCCCATCAGCCACGACTTCCTGATCGGCACCGATTACTCGATCTACCGCCTCGATCAGATCCAGTCCTGCTGCGGCTCCAATCCGATCAGCGCTACCAACCCGATCTATGGCACACCGCAGGGAACCAACTTCGTCTACCTCAATCAGGTCATGACGCAGCAGCAGCTCGGCATCTATACCCAAGACCAGATACGCTTCGGCGACGGCTGGCTGGTAACGCTCAACGGCCGTTATGACTTCGTCGACACCAACTCCGACTCCAAGGTCGGCACGAGTTACAAGTCGAACGAAAACGCGCCGAGCGGCCGCGCAGGCCTTGCCTACGAGTTTTCGAACGGTATCACGCCCTATATCAGCGCCGGCACCTTCTTCAATCCGCTGATCGGCACCAGCGTCACCGGCGGCGGCCTGACACCTGAAAAGGGCGAGCAATACGAAGCCGGCGTCAAGTACCAGCCTGACTTTATCGACGGCCTGTTCACCGCCTCCATCTTCCAGATCGACCGAAAGAACATGGCGCTGACCGATCCGACGACCTTCCTGCAGCGCCAGATCGGCGAGGTCCGTTCGCGCGGCGTCGAATTCGAAGGCAAGGTCAATCTCGACGACAACTGGAAGGTGCTTGGTTCCTATTCCTATACGGATCTGGAAGTCATCAAGGATCTGAATACCGCCATCATCGGCAATTCGCCCTACCTCGTACCAAACTCGACCGCCTCGCTCTGGCTCGACTACGCCTTCACGAGCGAAGCGCTTGACGGCCTCAGCATCGGTGCCGGCGTACGCTATCAGGGCAAGTCATGGGCTGACCAGGCCAACACGCTGCGCGTACCTTCCGCAACGCTCTTCGACGCCGGCATCCGCTACGAGAAGAAGGGCTGGGGCGCGTCGCTCAACGTCGCCAACCTGTTCGACAAGGACTATGTCTCGGGCTGCGCGGGGGAGAATGTCTGCGGCTATGGCGAAGCACGCACGGTCACCTTCAAGCTCACCAAGAAGTGGTAAGTTGAGATTAAAAGTATACTTTTGTTCTCGATCATGGCAAAGAGCCGGGGATTGCCAAATGGCAGTCCCCTTACCCGTTTGAAACCAAAGGCGTCGCAATGAAGACGGCTGGACAGCTGCAGCGCATTTTCAACGTCGATATGGACGTGCTTTCCCGCCTGCCGCGTTGCGAAACCATCAGCTATCTTCCATGACTGCGCGACGCGAACATACCCTATCACGCCGGCAATTCCTGGCGACGGCTGCGGCCGGCGCGGTTGCCGGTTTTGCGCCAGCGCAGGCAGCAACGAGCCCGCGCGTTGCGACGCTCGATTGGGCGATCCTCGAAACGCTGTTCGCCATTAATGCCAATGTCGTTGCCGGAACCGAGCTTCTGCAGTTCAGAGAGGTTGCGGTCACGCCCACGGTGCCTGCCGGCGTCGCCGATCTCGGCCTGCGCGGCACCCCGAATTTCGAAGTCCTCTACGCCACCAAGCCCGACCTGATCTTCAACTCCAATTTCTATGCCTGGGCCGATGATCGCATGCGCCTGATTGCGCCGGTCGAAAGCCATGCCGTCTATAAGCCGGGCAGCAGCCCCTACCAGCTCTCCGAGCATATGACGCTTGCGCTGGGCGACCGGCTTGGACTGGCCGCCGGCCGGGCGCTGGTCGATACAATGCGAGCAAAGCTCGAAACCTATCGCGACCGGTTCAGCAAGGGTGACCATCGGCCGATCCTGCCGATCAACCTTGGTGATGCCAGGCACTTCCGCGTCTTCGGTTCCGACAGCATGTTCGGCGAAGTTCTCACCCGCACCGGCCTCACCAATGCCTGGCCTGACCTCACCAGCTATTCGGCCACCGCCCCGGTCGGGATCGAGCGTCTGGCCGCCATGCCGGAAGCATGGATCGTGCTGATCCCGCCGCATCCGGCGGATGCTTTTGCCGAACTGCAGTATAGCGCCTTCTGGAAGGCACTCCCGCCGGTCCAGGCCGGCCGCGTTCTTCTGCTCGGTTCGATCAACCCCTATGGCGCATTGCCGGCGGCCGGACGTTTTGCCGATCTCCTTGCAGGAGGGCTCTCCCATGCATGGAACGGTTGAGCGGCCCGGCATCGTCAGACGCGGACCGCTGGGCCTCAGCAGCCTCGTCCTTGGCCTTGCCTGCATCCTCGCCTTCACCCTGCTGGTCGCCCTGCGTCCACAGCTCGCTCCGGATTTGACCGGTGCGGCGGTTCTCAATCGCATCCTGCTTGTCGACAGCCTGTTGCCGCGCTCGGCCATCGCGCTCATCGCGGGCGCGGCTCTCGGCCTTTCCGGCGCGCTGCTGCAGAGGGTTCTGCGCAACCCCATCGCCGACGCATCAACACTCGGGATCGCCGCCGGCGCGCAACTGGCAATGACGATCACGATCGGCTTTTTCCCGCTTCTGATCGGCTTGCCACGCGAGATCGCGGCGTTTGCCGGCGGACTAGCGGCTGTCCTGATCGTGCTGGCGCTAAGCTGGCGCCGCGGCCTCGATCCGGTGACGGTCGCGCTTTGCGGCATGATGGTGACATTGGTCGCCTCGGCACTCAGCGTGACCATCATTCTTGCGCGCGGCGAGTATGCCATGTCGATCTTCATCTGGGGTGCCGGCGCCCTGAACCAGCAAAGCTGGGATGGTGTCATTACGCTCGCCCCACGGCTCGCCATAGGCTTCATCGCCGCTGCCGTGCTGATCCGTCCGCTTGCTATCATGAGCCTAGACGACACGAGCGCAAAGAGCCTCGGGCTCGGCCTCCACAGCACGCGCTTCGCCATTCTGGCGCTTGCAGTGTGGCTCTCGGCCTCGGTGACCGCTGAGGTCGGGATCATCGGCTTTCTCGGGCTCGCCGCGCCGCATCTCGCCCGATTTTGCGGCGCCCGCCGCACGGGGCAGTTGTTGATCGCCGCACCGCTTGCCGGGGCCGGCCTGCTGTTCCTCACGGATTGCGCGGTACAATTGCTCTCGCCCGGCTTTTCCGACATTGCGCCGACCGGTGCGGCAACGGCGCTCCTCGGCGGCCCGCTGCTGCTTCTGCTTTTGCCAAGGCTGCGTTCTGCCAGCGCACATCACACCCAAGGCGCGCCGCGCGTAAGGCAAAATCTAGCCAAGCCGCACCGAACACTGGTCCTCCTCGTCGTCACATTCGTCCTTCTGATCCTGTGGGCGCTGTCGGTCGGTCGCAGCATGGATGGCTGGCAGGTGGCAATTGGCAGTCAATTCCCGGAACTTCTGCCGTTCCGCCTGCCAAGGACCGTAGTCGCCGGAGCAGCCGGCGCGATGCTGGCGGCCGCCGGCTTCATCATGCAGCGCCTCACGGGCAATCCACTCGCCAGCCCCGAAGTGCTCGGCGTCAGCGCCGGCGGCGGCGCGGGGCTGACGGTGGCCCTGTTCCTGTTCGCCTTCCCCTCGCCTGCGATCATGATCACGGCCATGACGATCGGCGCACTCGTTGCCTTCCTCATCATGCTCGCCATCAGCGCCCGAGGCGGCTTCGGACCGGAGCGGCTGCTGTTGTCGGGAATAGCGATCGGCGCGCTATCGATGGCGATCGTCACCGTCGTTCTCGCCCGTGGCGACCTGCGCGGCTATCTCCTGCTGACCTGGCTGTCAGGCTCCACCAATCGCGCCGGCTCGTTCGAAGCATGGACCGGGGTCATTTCGGCTGCCGTCCTCATTCCGTTGCTGCCGCTGCTGCGGCGATGGTTCGACATCCTGCCGATGGGCGGTGGCGTCGCCCACTCAGTCGGCCTATCGGTTGCGATAAGCCGGCTCGTTCTGGCGGTGCTGGCTGCCCTGTTGACCGCCATTCCGTCCTACCTCGTCGGCCCGCTCAGCCTGACGGGACTGATCGCGCCACATCTCGCCCGCCTGATCGGGTTTCGCAGCACCATCCACCAATTGATCGCCAGCGTACTGCTTGGAGCGATGCTGCTGACCATCGCCGACTGGTTGTCGCGAATGGTGATTTTTCCCTACGAGGTGCCGGTCGGCCTTTTTGCGGCCCTGATCGGCGGCCCATATCTCATCTGGTTCCTGACCCGCAAGGAGACAAAGCAATGATGCATGCAAGGGACTTCACAGCGTCCGGCGTCGCCACACCACATCAGGATGCCGGTCAGTTGCTGGAGCAATTCTGCGGGCGTTTTGCCGAGCACGTCAAGGTCACGCGAAGCCCATCCGGAGCGCGCCTGGAGACCGTCATCGGCAGCGCCGACATCGCCATTTCCGACAATCGTCTCGACATCAAATTGCGTTGCCCGACAGCGGCGATGCTTTTCACCGTGCGCAGCATGGTGGCCGAGAACCTTTTCGAGCTCTCGGCTGGCAATGCGCTTGATCTGACCTGGGCCGATGGGCCACAACCATCCGTCATTCCAAACCTTCGCGAGATTACCGTCGTCAACGCCTATAACGTCACTCCGCATATGCGCCGTGTCGTGGTCGCGACCGATGACGTCAGGCATTTTTCCGAAGGCGGCATGCATGCCCGCCTCCTCATTCCGCCGAAAGGCCGCGAGCCGGTCTGGCCGCATACGGAGCCGGACGGCCGCATCCATTGGCCGAAGGGCGATGATGCGCTGACCATTCGTGCCTATACGATCCGCAGCATCGACCTTGTTCGCAACCAGATGAACATCGATTTCGTCGTCCATGAAGGCGATGACGTCCCCGGCGCAACATGGGCGCTGACAACTCGGCCCGGCGACCGAGCTGCTCTCATCGGCCCCGGCGGCGGTGGCGTGCCTGCAGCCCGCAAGCTTATTCTCGCCGGTGACGAAACGGCCCTGCCCGCTATCGCCCGCATCGCAGCGTCTGTGCCCGCCGAAGCCAATCTGCGCATTTTCCTGGAGGTCGCCGACAGGCTCGAAGAGCAACCCTTGCCCTCAGCCGCTTCGATGAATGTCACCTGGCTCCATCGCAATGGTGCCGACGCGGGAACGACGGATACGCTCGAACGCATCCTGAAAGAGATCGTGCCATCAGCCGATCCCGAAACTTTTGTCTGGGCTGCCTGCGAGCAGCAGCAAGCCCGCACCATCCGCTCCTTCATGAAAGGCGAGATGGCCAGAGATGCCGGCACCTTCAGCATTGCCGCCTATTGGCAGCGCTGAGGGGTGGTGCTTTTGAATAAGCTATTGGCATAATATTTAGGCAAATTCCTTTTCGCCTAATATTTTAGCGCATGGCTTGCCCGTTTTGCTGCATTGCGTCATAAAGGCGCAATGAGCCGTCTCGATCTGACCATTCTTGTGATCGATGAGAACGCCATCCGCGCCTCGATCATCGAAGAGGGCCTGCGGGAGGCTGGGCACGAGCGCGTGACCGTCATCCATGAAGTCCATGGCGTGGCACGCACCATCGATACGCTGCGGCCGGACGTCATCATCATCGATCTCGAAAACCCCAACCGCGACATGATGGAGCATCTGTTCCAGCTGACGCGGACTGTGGGGCGACCGATCGCCATGTTCGTCGACCGCTCCGACACAGCCTCGATCGAAGCCGCCGTCGAGGCCGGAGTCTCGGCCTATATCGTTGATGGACTCAGGAAAGAGCGGGTGAAGCCAATCCTGGACATGGCTGTCAGCCGCTTCAACGCTTTCAGCCGACTGCAGCGGGAACTCGCGGATGCCAAATCGGCCCTTGAGGAGCGCAAGATCGTCGAGCGCGCCAAGGGCATTTTGATGAAGATGCGCGGCCTCTCGGAAGAAGAGGCCTTCGCCCTGCTGCGGCAAACGGCCATGAACGAAAAGAAGAAGATGTCCGACATCGCACAAAGCGTGGTGACGGCAGCGGGGTTACTGATGTGACCGCCCCTCGCCCCATCTCGTCCGCCGCCCGCAAGGGGGAGACATCGGAGTGAACATGAGAGCACAAGCAGCCAATTCCACTGGGGATCGCGTGGCAGACGGCGGTAAGCTGGCCGCCCCTTTCCGCAGCAATGGCGAAGGCCCGCGCACGCTCCGTGCCGGCTTCATTCCACTGGTCGATGCTTCCGTGTTGATCGCTGCGGCCGAATTCGGCTTCGCACGCAAGGAAGGCATCACGCTCGACCTCGTCAAGGACGTGTCCTGGGCCAATGTCCGCGACCGCCTCGCATTCCGGCAATTCGACATCGCCCATATGCTCTCGCCGATGCCGGTCGCCGCGATGCTGGGGCTGGGATCGAACCCTTCGCCGACCATCACGCCGTTCTCACTCGGTCGCGGCGGTAGCGCCATCACCCTGTCGACACGGTTGTTCGAACGCATGAGCAACGAGGCCGGCCTTTCCGACCACGCAAGTGCCCTGGAAAATTCAAAGGCCTTGGCCCAGGTCGTTGGAACAATGAAGGAGCGTGGCGAGCAGCCGCCGACGCTCGGCATGACCTATCCGTTCTCGTCGCATAATTACGAATTCCGCTATTGGCTGGCGGCTGGCGGCATCGATCCCGATCGGGACGTGAAGCTCGTCGTCGTACCGCCACCACTGACTTCAGACGCACTAGCGGCAGGCGCAATCGACGGCTTCTGCGTCGGCGCGCCCTGGAACATGGTCGCATCTTCCAGGGGTGTCGGGCGTATCGTCGCCGCCAAGCAGGATATCTGGCCGTCAGCACCGGAAAAGGTGATCGGCATGCGGCCCGAATGGGCCGAAAGCCATCCGGAGACCGTCTCGCGCCTGATCGTGGCGCTGGATGCGGCGGCACGCTGGTGCGACCGACCTGAAAACCATGATGCGCTTGCCGAAGCGCTGGCCGATCAGCGCTATATCGCAGCCCCCGTTGAAATCATCCGCCATGTGCTGGCGGGGGAATTCAACCTCGATGCCAAGGGTCACCGACGCGTCATCGACCGATATTTCAGCTTCCATGGCGGCTTTGCCAATTATCCGCGCCCGAGCCAGGCCCTTTGGATTCTCAGCCAGATGGTGCGCTGGGGCCAGACCGCTCTCTCCGAGCAGAATATGAAGATGGCAGCCTCCGCCTACCGCTCCGATCTCTATCGGCTGGCGCTAGGAAACGAGGCATCACCAGGCGATGCCGATATCCGCATCGAAGGCGACAAAGACGGCGATCGCTTCATGGACGGCCACATCTTCGACCCCAACAAGATGGCAGATTATGTTGCCGGCTTCGCAGTCCAGGCGAAGGCCGCTGGGTCATCTTCCAACGACGAAATCTGACACCTGAATACGCTGCATTGCACAAAATCGACGCAACGCGCAAAGCCCAGCACTGCTCATTCGCTCAAAATATTTGCAGCTGCCGCAACTGCGCACGCAATGAGCAGACACGTGAAATTTCAAAATAACGAATACATTACAATGCAATAGCCTCTTCATCAAAAACTGGCACGCTGATTGCTTCTTTATATTCGCTTCGGTCAATGGCGATCGAAGCACGCAATGCGCGGAAAACGCGCTCGCAAAGACATCGACGTCGCAAGGTTCATGCCCCGGGGACTCTCTTCCTGTTCCGGGCCGCATTGACCGAGCGGCGTTTTTTTATGTCCGAATTTCATCCGTCACGAGCAAAACAAGGGGAACTGCAAGTGAAGAAGATCCTGTCCGGTGGCGTTACCCGCCGAAACATTTTGAAGACATCTGCTGCCGCGGCCTTGATCAGCGCGGTGAAGACAGCCTTCCCCTCCGGCGCCTTTGCAGCGGCAGCCGGCCCCGAAGTAGCGGGGGTAAAGCTTGGCTACATCGCGCTGACCGATGCAGCTCCGCTGGTTATCGCCAAGGAAAAAGGGCTCTTCGAAAAGCACGGCCTTCCAGATGTCGATGTCGCCAAGCAGGCATCCTGGGGCGCAACCCGCGACAATCTCGTGCTGGGCGGCGCTGCGAATGGCATCGATGGCGCTCATATCCTCTCGCCTCTTCCCTACCTCATGCACACCGGCAAAGTGACCCAGAACAACCAGCCGGTGCCGATGGCGATCCTCGCTCGCCTCAACTACGACAGCCAGGGTATTTCGGTTGCCAAGGAATATGCCGACACCGGCGTCGAGCTGGACGCTTCCAAGCTGAAGGCTGTCTTCGACGCAAAACGCGCGGCCGGCAAGGAAATCAAGGCCGCCATGACCTTCCCCGGCGGCACGCATGATCTCTGGATTCGCTACTGGCTTGCGGCTGGTGGCATCGACCCTGACAAGGACGTCTCGACCATCGTGGTACCGCCGCCGCAGATGGTTGCGAACATGAAGGTCGGCAACATGGACGTCTTCTGTGTCGGCGAACCCTGGAACGAGCAGCTCGTCAACCAGGGCATCGGCTTCACGGCCTGTACGACCGGCGAGATCTGGAAGGGCCATCCGGAAAAGGCGCTCGGCATGCGCGCCGACTGGATCGAGAAGAACCCCAATGCCGCCAAGGCACTGCTGATGGCCGTCATGGAAGCCCAGCAATGGTGCGACAGTATGGAAAACAAGGAGGAAATGGCGACCATTCTCGGCAAGCGGCAATGGTTCAACGTGCCGCCCAAGGATGTGCTCGGCCGCCTGAAGGGCGATATCAACTACGGCAACGGCCGTGTCGCCAAGGGCACCGATCTCTACATGAAATTCTGGAAGGGCGGCGTTTCCTATCCCTATCAGAGCCATGACGCATGGTTCATCACCGAAAACATGCGCTGGGGCAAATTCGCTCCCAGCACCGACGTCAAGACCCTGGTCGGGCAGGTAAATCGTCAGGACATCTGGCGCGACGCCGCCAAGGACCTCGGCGTCGCCGCATCGGACATTCCCGCCTCGACTTCGCGCGGCAAGGAAACATTCTTCGACGGGAAGGTCTTCGACCCGGAAAACCCTTCCGCCTACCTCGAAAGCCTCTCGATCAAGGTGGCGTCGTGATGTCTGCACTCGCTCGCAAGCAAACACCCAACCCGGCAGCTCCAACTGTGCCCAAGAGCCAGGTTGTCACCCTCTCCGCTCGCCCTGTGCGCCGCATCGACATCCGTCAGATCGCTTTCGCGATCCTGCGGGCCGTGGTGCCGCCGCTGGTAGTTCTCATGATCATGCTCGGCGTCTGGCAATTGCTCTGTGAGCAGCCGGGCGCCAGCCTGCCGCCGCCCTCGGTGGTCTGGCAGGAGAGTTACGACCTCATCGTCAATCCGTTCTTCAATAACGGGCCACAGGATATCGGACTTGCCTGGCGTGTGCTCGTCTCGCTGCAGCGCGTCGCCTATGGTTTCGGCCTTGCCGCTGTCGCCGGCGTGCTGATCGGCGCACTCATCGGGCAATCCATCTGGGCGATGCGCGGGCTTGATCCGATCTTCCAGGTGCTGCGCACGGTGCCACCGCTCGCCTGGCTGCCGCTGTCGCTTGCCGCCTTCCAGAATTCCAACCCCTCGGCGATCTTCGTGATCTTCATCACCTCGATCTGGCCCGTGATCATCAACACTGCGGTCGGCATACGCAACATTCCGCAGGATTATCGCAATGTCGCGAGAGTGCTGCGGCTGAACCAGATCGAATTCTTCTTCCGCATCATGGTGCCTGCCGCCGCCCCTTACATCTTCACCGGCCTGCGCATCGGCGCCGGGCTCTCCTGGCTTGCGATCGTCGCCGCCGAAATGCTGACCGGCGGCGTCGGCATCGGCTTCTTCATCTGGGATGCGTGGAACTCGTCGCGCCTGCCCGACATCATCGTGGCGCTGGCCTACATCGGCGTCACCGGCTTTGTCCTCGACCGCCTGGTCGCGGGGCTCGGCGCCATCGTCACCCGCGGCATGACCAGCAATTGAGGAGAACAGGATGAGCGCTTATCTGAAGCTCGATCATATCGACAAGCATTTCGATCGTGGCGGCCAGCGGGCCGAGGTGCTGAAAGGCATCGAACTCACCATCGACAAGGGCGAATTCGTCTCGATCATCGGCCATTCCGGCTGTGGCAAATCCACCCTGCTCAACCTCATTGCCGGCCTCACTCGGGTCTCCGCCGGCGCGGTGCTCCTGGAAAACCGCGAGGTCAATGAGCCGGGCCCCGAGCGTGCCGTGGTCTTCCAGAACCACAGCCTTCTGCCGTGGCTCACCGTCTACGAGAACGTCAATCTCGCCGTCTCGAAAGTGTTTCGCGGCAAGAAGACCAAGGCCGAGCGACATGAATGGGTGATGCGCAATCTCGATCTTGTGCAGATGGCGCATGCCAAGGACAAGCGCCCCTCGGAAATCTCCGGCGGCATGAAGCAGCGCGTCGGCATCGCCCGCGCGCTCGCCATGGAGCCGAAGATCCTGCTGCTCGACGAGCCCTTCGGCGCGCTTGACGCGCTCACCCGCGCCCATCTGCAGGATGCCGTCATGGAGATCCATGCCCGCCTCGGCAGCACGATGGTCATGATCACCCATGACGTCGACGAGGCGGTGCTGCTCTCCGACCGCATCGTGATGATGACCAACGGGCCTGCCGCCCATATCGGCGACGTGCTTGAGGTACCGATCCCAAGGCCGCGCAGCCGCCTCGATCTCGCCTCCGACCGAACCTACCTCAAATGCCGCGAAGCCGTGCTGAAGTTCCTCTACGAACGCCACCGCTTCGTCGAAGCTGCGGAGTGATCTCCATGACCCAGAAACTCATCATCATCGGCAATGGCATGGCGCCCGGCCGCATGCTGGAGCACCTTCTCGAAAAGACACCCGACCTCTATCAAGTCACGATCTTCAACGCCGAGCCGCGCGTCAACTACGACCGCATCATGCTGTCGCCGGTCCTGTCAGGCGAAAAGAGCTATGAGGAAATCGTCATTCATGGCGACGGCTGGTACATCAAGAACAACATCACCCTCTACAAGGGCCACAAGATCGTCGCCATCGATCGCGCCGCCAAGACCGTAACCTCGGATCACGGCGTCACCGAGAGCTACGACAAGCTGGTCATCGCCACCGGCTCCGTTCCCTTCATCATCCCCGTTCCCGGTGCGAACCTGCCCGGCGTCCTGAGCTATCGCGATCTGGATGATGTCAACGCCATGTTGCTGGCGGCGCAATCGCGCGCCAAGGCTGTCGTCATCGGCGGCGGCCTGCTGGGCCTCGAGGCGGCGGCCGGCCTCAATCTGCGTGGCATGGATGTCACCGTGCTGCACGTCAATGAGACCTTGCTCGAGCGTCAGCTCGACCCCGCCGCCGGCTATCTCCTGCAGAAGGCGATCGAAGAGCGCGGCATCAAGGTCATCACCAAGGCCAATACCAAGGCCATTGTCGGGAACGGCAAAGTCGAGGGTCTGGAACTCTCCGATGGCACGATCATACCGGCAACGCTGGTGGTCATGGCCGTCGGTATCCGCCCAAGCGCCGGGCTCGCGAAGGAAGCCGGCCTTGCGGTCAATCGCGGTATCGTCGTCGATGCCGGTATGGGCACCTCTGACGGCGATATCCTTGCGCTGGGCGAATGCGCCGAAGTCGGCGGGCAGGTCTATGGCCTTGTCGCGCCGCTCTACGAGATGGCGCGCGTTGCAGCCGCGCGGCTTGCCGGCGATACATCCGCCAGCTTCGTGCATTCGGATACGCCAACCAAGTTGAAGGTCACGGGCATCGACCTGTTTTCGCTCGGCGACTTCGCCGATGGCGACGACCGCGAGGAGATCGTCCTGCGCGATGCGGCAGCCGGCGTCTACAAGCGACTGATACTCAAGGACAACCGCATCATCGGCACCGTGCTTTACGGAGAAACGGCCGACGGCGCCTGGTTCAACGACCTGAAGAAGAAGGCGACCGACATCTCCGAGATGCGCGAGACGCTGATCTTCGGTCAGGCCTATCAGGGAGGGTCACCGCTGGACCCTATGGCGGCCGTTGCAGCCTTGCCGGATGACGCGGAGATCTGCGGCTGCAACGGCGTCTGCAAGGGCAAAATCACCTCGACCATATCAGCTAAGGGCCTGACTTCGCTCGATGATGTCAGAGCCCATACCAAGGCCTCCGCCTCCTGTGGCTCCTGCACTGGTCTCGTCGAGCAACTGATGTCGATCACGCTTGGTGATGCCTATAATCCAAAGGCCGTGCAGCCGATGTGCACCTGCACCGAGCTTGGCCATGACGACGTGCGCCGCCTGATCAAGGCCAAGAAGCTGAAGACCATACCGGCCGTTATGCAGGAGCTGGAATGGAAGACCTCCTGCGGCTGCGCCAAGTGCCGGCCAGCATTGAACTACTATCTGGTCTGCGACTGGCCGGACGAGTATGCCGACGACTACCAGTCGCGCTTCATCAATGAGCGCGTCCACGCCAATATCCAGAAAGACGGCACTTATTCAGTGGTGCCGCGCATGTGGGGCGGCGTCACCAATTCCGGTGAACTGCGCGCCATCGCCGATGTCGTCGACAAGTTCGAGATCCCGATGGTGAAGGTGACCGGCGGCCAGCGCATCGATCTGCTTGGCATTCACAAGGAAGACTTGCCGGCCGTCTGGGCCGATCTCGGCAAGGCCGGCTTCATATCGGGCCAGGCCTATGCCAAGGGCCTGCGCACGGTGAAGACCTGCGTCGGTTCCGACTGGTGCCGTTTCGGCACGCAGGATTCCACCGGTCTCGGCATCCGCATCGAGAAATTCATGTGGGGCTCCTGGACACCGGCAAAGCTCAAGCTGGCGGTATCGGGGTGTCCGAGAAACTGCGCCGAAGCAACCTGCAAGGACATTGGCGTCATCTGCGTCGACAGCGGCTTCGAGATCCATTTCGCCGGTGCTGCCGGCCTCGACATCAAGGGCACGGAAGTGCTCGGCCTCGTCAGGACCGAGGACGAGGCACTGGAGCATATCGTGGCGTTGACGCAGATGTATCGCGAACAGGGCCGTTATCTCGAGCGCATCTACAAATGGGCCAAGCGCATCGGCCTTGACGAGATCCGCCGCCAGATCATGACAGACCGGGAGAAGCGTGAAGCCTATTACCAACGCTTCGTCTTCAGCCAGAAATTCGCGCAGGTCGATCCCTGGTCCGAGCGTGTCTCCGGCAAGGACAAGCACGAATTCCGGCCGATGGCGACAGTCGGCTTCCATCAGGCGGCCGAGTGAGGAGATGGACATGAACTGGATCGAAATCGGCGATATCTCGGATATTCCCTTGCGTGGCGCGCGGTGCGTGAAAACCCCGCAGGGCAAGATCGCCGTCTTCCGCACCGCCGAAAACCAGATCTTCGCCATCGAGGATCACTGCCCGCACAAGGGCGGCCCGCTGAGCCAGGGGATCGTCCATGGTGCGGCCGTCACCTGTCCGCTGCACAATTGGGTGATTTCGCTCGAAACCGGCGAAGCACTTGGTGCGGACAAGGGCGCGGTCAGGACCATTCCGGTGCGCAACGAAAATGGCGTGCTGTCGATAGCTCTCGACAGCCTGATGATGGCGGCAGAGTGAGCGGCGCGACCATGCCCGTTGAGACCAAAACCACCTGCCCTTATTGCGGCGTCGGCTGCGGCGTCATCGCCAGCGCTGGCGATGACGGCAACGTCTCCGTCAAGGGTGACCCCGACCATCCGGCCAATTTCGGCCGGCTGTGTTCCAAGGGATCGGCCCTTGCCGAAACCATCGATCTCGACGGGCGGCTGCTCCATCCGGAGATCAACGGCGAGCGGGCGAGTTGGGACCAGGCGCTCGATCTTGTTGCGAAACGCTTCGGCGAGGCGATTGCCGAGCACGGGCCGGATTCCGTTGCCTTCTACGTTTCCGGCCAACTGCTGACGGAAGATTATTACGTCGCCAACAAGCTGATGAAGGGCTTCATCGGCTCGGCCAATATCGACACGAACTCCCGGCTCTGCATGTCATCCTCCGTTGCCGGACATCGCCGCGCCTTTGGCGCTGATACCGTGCCGGGCACCTATGAAGATATCGAGCTTGCCGACCTGGTGATCCTGACCGGCTCCAATCTCGCCTGGTGCCATCCGGTCATCTACCAGCGGCTGGCCGCAGCCAAGGCGGCGCGGCCATCGATGAAGATCGTCGTCATCGACCCGCGCCGGACAATGAGCTGCGATATTGCCGATCTGCATCTGGCGATCCGCCCGGATGGAGACGTCGCGCTTTTCCTCGGCCTCTTCGCGCATCTGATCGCAAACAACGCCGTCGATCAGAATTACGTCGCGGAACACACCAATGGCTTTGCCGAGGCTTTTGCCGCCGCATGCGCCGTGTCGTTCAACGAGGTGCTTGACCTCACTGGCCTGCCGGCGATGCAGCTTCGCGAATTCTATCGGCTGTTTGCCGCGACCGATAAAGTCGTCACCTGCTACAGCCAGGGCGTGAACCAATCCGCGTCCGGCACGGACAAGGTCAACGCCATCATCAATTGTCACCTCGCCACCGGCCGCATCGGCCGGCCCGGCATGGGCCCCTTCTCCTTGACGGGACAACCGAACGCCATGGGCGGCCGCGAAGTCGGTGGCCTCGCCAACATGCTAGCCGCACACATGGCGATCGAGAATGCAGAAGACCGCGACCGCGTGCGGCGCTTCTGGCAGGCGCCGGGGATTGCCGCCAGGCCGGGGCTGAAAGCTGTCGACATGTTTCGCGCAGTCGGCGATGGCCGCATCAAGGCGCTGTGGATCATGGCCACCAATCCTGTGGTCTCTATGCCGGATGCCGACGCCGTCAAGGCCGCGATCGAGGCCTGCCCCTTCGTTGTCGTCTCCGACATACTGAGAGAGACCGATACGACGCGGCATGGGCATGTGTTGCTACCCTCGCTCGGCTGGGGCGAAAAGGACGGCACCGTCACCAATTCCGAGCGACGGATCTCCCGGCAGCGGCAGTTTCTTTCGGCACCCGGTGAAGCCAGGCCCGATTGGTGGCAGATGGCCGAAGTCGGCCGCCGCATGGGTTTTTCTGCCGCCTTTTCGTTTCAGACTGCCGCGGACATCTTCGCCGAACATGCCGGCCTCTCCGGCTTCGAGAACGATGGCAGCCGCGACTTCGATATCGGCGTCCATGAGGCGATCGGTGAAGAAGAATATGACGCCCTAGTGCCGTTCCAGTGGCCGCAGCCGGCCGGATCGGCGCGGCAGACGACCCGCTTCTTCGCCAAGGGCGGATTCTACCATGCCGATCGCAAGGCACGTTTCGTGGCCGTCGAAGCGCCGGTGAGTGATCGGACCAACAGCCAGTTTCCGTTGACGCTGAATACCGGCCGTATTCGCGACCACTGGCATACGATGACGCGCACCGGCAAGAGCGCCCGCCTGTCGCAGCACATCGCCGAGCCCTTTGCCGAAATCCATCCGCGCGACGCCATGGAGATCGGCGTCGGCGATGCCGGCCTGGTCGAGATCGAAAGCTCGCATGGCGCGGTGATCGTTCGAGCCCTGGTGACGGAGAGGCAGGCACGCGGCAGCCTGTTCGTGCCGATGCACTGGAACGACAATTTTGCCGCAAGAGCCCGCATCGATAGCGTCGTTGCGCCCGTCACCGACCCCATTTCCGGCCAGCCGGCTTCGAAAAATGTCGCCGTCCGCGCCCGCCCCTTCAAGCCAGCACATTATTGCTTTGCGGTCTCAGCGGCAAAGCCGCATCATCTGGATAGCGCCTACTGGGCGCTGGCCAAGACCGATGGCGGATGGCGCACCGAGCTTGCGTTTGATGCCACGCCGGATGATTGGGCTAGCTGGTGCCGCGCAACCTTCGACATACCCGACCGGCTGGAGCCGCTCGGTTACGCTGACCGAGCCTCCGGCGACCTGCGTCTTGCCTTCTTCGACGGCGAGCGGCTGCTTGCCGCGCTGTTTGTCGCCAGCCAACCGGTTGCCGTTGCCAGAAGCTGGGCGATCGCACAGCTATCCGCGTCGCATGGCAATCTGCGCAAACGCTTCGCTCTCGTCGCCGGCAGGCCGGGCGCCGATACCGTCGATGCGGGTGCAACCGTCTGCTCCTGCTTCAGCGTCGGCGTCAACCAGATCGTCAGCGCCATTCGTGGCGGGTGCCACAGCGTCGAGGCCGTCGGCAAGGCCCTGAATGCCGGCACCAATTGCGGCTCCTGCCGCGCTGAGATCCGCGGGATCATCGATGGATGTCTCGCCGCGGCCGCCGAGTAAGCCAGCCTAAGGCTAAGTCGTCGGGCCAACATCAATCATTCGTCGCCCCCCTGTTTCGCGCGATTGGCGGTAATGCTAGGCTTTTGGAAAGCAGCCTTATGATTTCGGTTGCTTTTTGCACTCGTGGGGGATGAGGGCGGATGGAGCCAGCAGGCCAGAAGATCCAGTTGAGTTATGGGGTCGAGCCCGGAATTCGCTTTGCCCTGCTTCTTGACGGCAACGGCGGCTGTCGTGAAATCAGCAGCACAGGCTTGCGGGAGTGGAAACCTGCCGACGGAATCCTCTGGGTTCATCTCGAGCGCGATCACGACGCGGCAGCAGCATGGGTGGCTGACAATGGCGGCTTCGATCCTCTCGTTGCCGACGCCCTGCTGGAGGATGAATCCCGCCCGCGCGTCGAGCCCGTCGACGACGGTTTGCTGATCATCCTGCGCGGGGTCTGCGCTTCGCCTCCCGAGGACGCGGAAGGAGCAGCGGCGGAACTGGATCTTGTTCCCCTTCACGCCTGGGTGGACGAAAACCGCGTCGTGACGCTTCGTGACAGCGGGCATTACATCACAGCGCTTCGCGACATCCGGCTGGTGCTCGAAAAGGGTAAGGGTCCGAAGCGCACCGGCGAACTGCTCGCCCTCGTCAGCGACAAGCTCGTGAGAGACCTGGAACCGGTCCTTGACGGGATGGACGAGGAAGTGGACGAACTGGATGAGCTTATCTTCCACGGCGAAGCAGCCGAAGTTCGCGAGCGTCTGAAGCTGCTTCGCAGACAAGCCGTGCAGCTTCGCCGCTATCTCGCGCCGCAACGCGATGCGCTCAACCGCATCGAACATGACGATGCGCCCTGGCTTGCCGAACGCGACAAGCTGCGCATGCGTGAAGTCATCGACAAGCTGATGCGCTGCATCGAATATCTGGATGCCATCCGCGACCGGACAAGCATCCTGCACGACGACCTTTCCACCGTGATCAGCGAACGGATCGCGCGCAATTCCAACCGGCTTGCAGCACTTGCCGCCCTCCTCCTACCGCCAAGCGTCGTCGCCGGCCTTTTCGGCATGAATGTCGGCGGTATTCCAGGCGTCAATGACACCTGGGCCTTCATCATCATCGTTGCCCTTGTCGCTATAACCTCCGCTGTCACCCTCTACATCATGAAGCGCATACACTGGCTTTGATGGCGGCGGAACCGCCGGGGCCGCAGCAGCGTTCCCTATCAATTCCGCTCAGGAGATTGAGATGATGCGCCGCCAAGCATGCCTTCTTGCAATCCTCGCCGCACTCTGTGCCGCGGCTCCTGCCTTTGCGGATGATAGCGGATTTCTGAAGCCATTGAACGGCACTTGGATTGGGACCGGCAAGGTACTGCGCAAGATCGGAGGCTCGCCGATCAACGTCTCCTGCACATTCACTATCAGCGCACCCGGATCTTCTATTGTGATGAAGGGCAATTGCCGCGGGCTTCTGGTCATCAACCGCGCAATTTCGGCGAACCTTACGGCGCGGGGAACCCGCTATTCGGGCACGTACACCGGCCCGTCCGGTGCGTCGTCGCAATTATCCGGGAGCAGACGGGGTGATGTCATCAATCTGGCGGTGCGCTGGGCACGCTTGGTCAATGGCGACCGGAATGCCAATATGGCCATCCGCAAACAAGGCAGCAACCAACTGACAATCCAGACAATCGACAAGGACCTGTCATCAGGCAAATCTGTCGTTACCAGCGACATCAACCTGCGTCGTCAATGATCGTTAGGGCAAGCCGATGCCTTAAGACCGCTTTGAGCGTACCCCCGACCGACACCGCTTCCGAACCTGGCCCGCCTGCCGCGTCCAAAAATGCAGCCTTGCCTTTGCCCTATTTCGTCCCTATATTATAAACTGTCGATCTTGCTTGATGATCTTTGTTCGCCCGGAAGCGTGGCGCGAATTTTCTTTCAATTTCGGTTTGTAATACTGTGGAAATTCTTTTCCACAGAACGAAATTCCATGTCCAATTGAAAGGAATTCCCTATGACTTCAGGGACCGTAAAGTGGTTTAACAGCGCCAAGGGTTTTGGCTTCATTCAGCCTGAAGACGGCGCGACGGATGTGTTTGTTCACATTTCTGCCGTTGAGCGCGCTGGGATGAATTCTCTCGCTGAAGGTCAGAAGCTGAGCTACGAGCTGGTGCGCGATCGCAAGACCGGCAAAAGCTCTGCTGACAACCTGCGAGCAATCTAATTGTCATTCGTCATGCTGACCACGGATGTACTGGCAGCGATGAACTGAGTGACGGGGAAGGTCGGGTTAAAGCCCGGCCTTTTGTATTTCTGCGACCCATCGATAAGGGGATGCCATGAGCAGAATGACGTATTCGACTGGAGACTTGGTGGTCTTGAAAGCGGATCTCACTCGGCTGAAGGCGGCTCCGAGGATGTGCCGCATCATCAGCATGCTGCCTTCCGACACCGTCGAGGCCTACTACCAGGTTCGCTTCACGCATGAGAACTTCGAGCGGCGGATCGCAGCAACGGAAATCGAAACGCTCTGCGAAGATCCACTTGCCGGTGGAGAGGGATCTCCATCCCAACGATCGGAGCCTTGGCTGAAACCCCTCGCCAAGGGAGCTAAAAAGCAGGTCTCCCGATAGGCCGGAGCGTAGTGCGTTGAAGAAGCGAGAATGCATGTTGCAGTTCTCGCAGGCGGCAATGATATTGATCAGGCATGGTGCGCATTCAATAAGGCTATGACTCGAAAGGGTATATCGCTTGAAACAGAAATGCGTAGAGCCCGTACAAACAATTAGAACTGTGCATTGAAGACGAGGCATGAGCCAGTTCACGATAGCACAGCTTGATAAGAACCACAGAGATATGGCTTGCTACCCCAGAGCGACCGAAGCCGAACTCAAAATCGTTAGTCTTCGGACATTTGTCCGTATTTGTCCTTAAGCAAAAAGGAGCGATCATGTCAGCTACCAAAGAACAGTTTTTCAAGAAAACCGCATCTCTCGGCAGTGATAAAGCCACGATTACCGACAATGCAGCAAAGAGCATCGTTGCAGCAGAAAACATCGCTCGGGAGAAGAAAACCGAGGCACTACGAGCCCTTCGCCTGCAGCAGGAAGCCAACGAAGAGCCCAAGGCCGCCAAGCCGGTAAAAGAAAAGAAAAAGACTGTCAAACGCGGCCGGGCATAGGCTGGCCGCCTCACCAGGCGTGGCACATACATTCGGACAACAGGTTAGCGGACAGCTTGCGACATGGCGCTAGAAGCCAAGTCGTTCACGCCTTTCCATGTCCTTGACGTTGAGAATGGCGCAATAAGTCTTTGCTTCCTTCTCCGTCAGAACATTCAAGATCCAATGCGTGGGCTCTGCCGCCCTTCCCGTGAAAATATCATACACAGTCCAGGTACGATCGCATTCCCGGCGAATGGCGTACCTGAATGTGAGCTTCGACATGGGCCACCGCGAAGGATGGCGGCGGAGCAATTTCCGTGTCACATCGATCGCAAGTACTTTACCAGTCATTCAGTTACCGGAAAAGGTGGATTGCTCGGCGAGCCTTTGCAACGTCAAAAAATGCTTGCCGTTACGCTAGGCAGACGACGGAAAAGCGGAAATAAAATTCCCCACCACTTGAATTCAACGAATAATAGACTATCTACTTGTTAACAATATTGCTGGTGAGCGCAGAAATGACGCTCGCAATGTTCTAGTCGCTTTCCTCTTCTGACCACGGATGTACTGGCATTGGTGAGAGAGCGGCGTCAGGAAGGTCGGCGCGGTTTCGCTCCGGCCTTTTTTGTTGCCGATGGCTATAGGCGTCATCGGAAAAGGCTACATTTCTCTAAAATCGAAAAGCCCCAGCTGCCGCTGATCTCATCGAGGTTCATGGGAGACTATAGTCGGCGACGCCGTCGGCGCATGCGATTGACACGGAACTTCCGGTCGGTCGTGACGTTATAGTATCAGAATACTGCACAGACCAATTCCAATACGCTGGCTCAGCGCGTGAGCATTGGAACGCGACGGGCTCTTATAGGCCACGAGCTTGACTTTGAGTTTTCAATATGAGAACATAAAGTGAACAAATGGAGGTATCCATGAGCAAAGCAGAGCAAGTCATTGAGCGTGCCATGACCTTTGTCGCGGTCTCGAAGGCTCTTCGGGAGCGGGAGCAGGAGCGGCTTGCCAATTGGAAACGCCGCGTCGACATCAGCCGACCGCTACCGCCCTTGCCGCGTGCCGTTCAGCTTTCATTGAAACTGGATAGCTGAGGCGGCGGAGGTGGTAACAGCACTCGGCCGGCTGTGGGCGCTCGCCTGCCGGCGGGCGCCCTGTTCTTTAAATCCTATCAAGCCTTGAAGAAGGCCAGCAGATCGGCATTGATGACGTCTGCATGCGTCGTGGCCATGCCGTGCGGGAAGCCCTTATAGACTTTCAGCGTGCCGTTCTTCAGCAGCTTGATGGAGAGAAGAGCCGCATCTGCGATCGGAACGATCTGGTCGTCATCGCCGTGCATGACGAGCGTCGGCACTTCGATCTTCTTCAGATCCTCGGTGAAATCGGTTTCCGAGAAGGCCTTGATGCAATCATAATGCGCCTTGGTGCCGCCCATCATGCCCTGGCGCCACCAATTGTCGATGATCCCTTGTGAAACTGCCGCACCGGGGCGGTTGAAGCCGTAGAACGGTCCCGACGGAATATCGCGGTAGAATTGCGCGCGATTGGCGGCAAGAGCAGTCCGAAAGCCGTCGAATACTTCCAGCGGCAGACCGCCGGGATTCTTGTCGGACTTGACCATGACTGGCGGCACGGCACCAATCAGCACTGCTTTTGCAACCCGGCCGTGATGGCCATACTGGCCCACATAGCGGGCGACTTCACCGCCGCCGGTGGAATGGCCGACGTGGATGGCGCCTTTCAGATCGAGATGCTCGGCAAGGGCGGCCACGTCAGCGGCGTAAGTATCCATCTCGTTTCCGGTCGCTGTCTGGCTGGAGCGGCCGTGGCCGCGGCGGTCATGCGCGATGACGCGGTAGCCCTGATTGAGGAAGAACAACATCTGGGCATCCCAGTCATCGGCGCTCAAGGGCCATCCGTGATGGAAAACGATCGGCTGCCCTGTTCCCCAATCCTTGTAGAAAATCTCGGTTCCGTCCTTGGTGGTGATCGTGCTGCTGCTCATTGTGTCCTTACCTTTCGAAGATTGCTTTGTAGAGGCTTGTGCAGGTTGCGCGAAGGGCGTGATGGCTGCGGCGGCGGCAAGGCCTAGCCCGGCTGTCATGACGCCCCGGCGGGTAGCTTGATGCATCGACTGGCTCATTTCAATCTCCACTTAAAATGTATCGTGCGATTTATTATCGCGACATGCATATCTGTAGAGAACCGTTTCGTCCTTGTCCATATAAAAATTTGTTTTGCGATTATTTATCGCGATATATAATTTTGCCAACGGAACCGAAAGGCCTTGTTTCCACCCAAACCACACCCTTCAAAGCCGGCCTGCCCCACAGACGACCGGACATTCCAACATCACCTGCGTCGATTATTGCGCCGGCTTATCTGCGAAGTGCGAGATTGCAAACTCGGCCACTCTCGCACCCGACTTCCTGGCATCGTCGAGCCAGAATGGAAAAATCTGCCATTGATGGATCATGCCGGGCCAGATCTCCAGGCTCACATTGCCTCCCGCCTGCTCCACCTTGTCCGCAAGACGCGTGCTGTCGTCGAGCAGTGCTTCTCGCGAGCCGACCTGTATGAGCAGCGGCGGAAATCCGCCGAAATTGGCATAGAGCGGTGATATATCGGGATCGACCGCGGAGTGACCACGCGCGAAGGCGTCTCGGATGACCGTCAGCTCGGCCTTGCCCATGAACGGATCACTGGCAGCGTTGGTAACCAGCGAAGCTGCCGTTGCCGCGAAATCGGTGACAGGACTCATGGCAATCACGGCCGCGGGAAGCGCGCCCCTCAGTCGAAGCTGGTTCAGAACGACCTCGATAGCCAGCGTCGCGCCCACGGACTCACCGGCGATCACTATATTTCCGGCCTTGTATCCCGACATCAAAAGCCAGCGATAGGCGGCAATTGCGTCGTCTGTCTGGGCTGAAAAGCCATAGTCCGGTGCGAGACGATAATCGATGATCAGCACGTCGGCTGATGCCGCCTTGGCGAGCGAGGAGGCGATGTTGCGATGCGTCCTCAGCGAGCCGCTGTAGAAGCCGCCGCCATGCAGATAGAGAATGGCCCGCCTGCCGATTGGATGATGGAGCCTTGCCGGCCACATGAGATCGGCATCGACGCCATTGGCGTCGACACGGCGAATCTGCACCCGCGTCGCATCCGGCGTCGCCGCCATCAATGTCTCGAAATCGGCGCGACGGCGTAGCAGGTCCTTGTCGGACATGGCGCCGTTTTCGCGTATGACAGCGATCAATTTCTCGATCTGCTCGCTCGATGCCTTCGTCTGCGGCGGCAAACTGACCGCCTCGACTGCGAATGCCGACCCTAGCGGGAAAAAGCCGAAGGCTGTTGTAACGACCATCGCCATGACAAAGCGGAGCGTGCAGCGAAGTGACCGGAACTCGTTCATAAGATAAGCCTTTTCCCTCAAGGCCGAACAGGATGTCGCAACGCTACGGTCGCAGAAATGCGCTTTGAGTCAAGCAGAGCGGAGAACGGAATGGATGGCGGGCGACGGTCAAGCGGCGCATGCTTGGCCATCAGCTATAATGCACGCCCTTGTACATGACATAGCCGACCGGATGATGCGTGAAATGAAGAACAGGCAATATCGGATTGCTGTTATCGTCTGTGGGGTATGCAGAAGCGATCGGGATATATTCGCCCTGCAGCTCGATGGGCTCGCCCGCCTTCAGGTCGGGAATCTCGTGATCCAGCCCCTCATCGTCGCCAAAGCGAACAGCGACGAAAACGGTCTGCCCATTGATATCCTCATCGCCACCGTCGAACTTCAGCACCGCGCTGATTGTGACGGTAAAATGCTGATGGTTTGCCCCGTGGTGATTGTCCGGCGCCTCGAACACATGGGCTATGGTGCCCTGGACGCGCGCCAGCGGCGCGCCCAACGAGTGCGAAAACCGGTGGTGGGGCAGGATCTTGGTCGCGCGATTGCTCATCATCACCTCGATGGAAATGCCGATGGGATCGGCTTTATGATCGACTGATTATCGATCTTCCATTGCAATGAGGAGACAGGCGGGATGTGCGAAATCCTGCAAGCTCAATCGGCCTGTCGCGCCGCCGCCAAACGAGCCATGATCGCCTCACGCGCCTTCCGCGAGCCGGCAAGGCGTGCCTTCGTCTTTGCCAAGACATCGGCGCTCGCCTCTTCCGGCAGACCGGAATGAAACGGCGGCTCAGGCGCATATTCGAGCGACAGCTGGATTGTTTCCGCCTCTTCTCGATCCCGTAGAGCCGCGACAATCGTCAGTCCGAAATCGATGCCGGCGGTAACGCCACCCGCGGTGAAGATATTGCCATCCCGCACGACGCGTCCCGGCGTGGCGATAGCGCCGAAGCCCGAAAGAAAATCCCTGGCGTTCCAATGGGTCGTCGCCTTCTTACCCTTTAGCAGACCGGCTGCGCCAAGCACGAGAGCGCCGGTGCACACCGATGTCACGAAGCGTGCTTGCGCCGCCTGCTCGCGGATAAAGGTCAGAACCGTTTCGTCCTCCAGCAACGCATTGACGCCTGCGCCACCGGGCACGCAAATGACGTCGAGCTGCGGGCAATCGGCGAAGGTCGTCGTCGGCTGCAGCACCAGCTTCGTTGCCGAAATGACGGGCGATCGATCCTTCCAGACGAGATGAACTTCGGCATCCTCCATCGATGCGAATACCTCATAGGGCGCGGTCAGATCGAGTTGCTGGACGCCTGGGAAGGCGAGCAGGCCGAAGCGAATGGTCATGATGCGTCTCCAATGATTGACTTTGCCAATCTTATGCGAGAACAATTTGGCGCATTTGCCAATCAACCCTCATTTCTTGCCAATCATGCGCCGCATCGAGATACTCGCCTTTGAGAATGCCCAGCTGCTGGATATCACCGGTCCGCTGCAGGTTTTCACTAGCGCCAATGAAACCGCGTCCAACAATGGCCTGCCGCAGCCCTACGAGGCCGTCGCCGTTGCGGCCGGCACACAAACCAGGACCAGCTCGGGCCTTGTGCTGATGACGGAGCCGCTCGGCGATACCAGTGGCTCGCTCGACACTTTGCTGATCGCCGGCGGCTGGGGCGTCAACAAGGCTTGCGAAGATTTGGAGCTGGTCGAATGGATACGACGGCGATCAGCCAGCGCCCGGCGAACCGCCTCCGTCTGCAGCGGCGCCTTTCTGCTCGCCGAAGCCGGCCTTCTCGACGGACGACGGGCGGCAACTCACTGGAACCGCATCGAAGAGTTTTCGAAACGCTTCCCTCTGGTGAAGCTCGAACCTGATCCGATCTTCGTTCAGGACGGGCAGATCTGGAGCTCCGCCGGCGTCACCGCCGGCATCGATCTTGCCCTTGCGCTCGTCGAGGCGGATCTCGGGCGCAAGCTGGCGCTTTCGGTGGCGCGAGAACTCGTCGTCTTCCTGAAGCGACCAGGTGGCCAGGCGCAATTCAGCTCGGCGTTGCGCCTGCAGCAAAGCGACGAACGCTTTGACCGTCTGCATGCCTGGATCATGGACAATCTGCGCGCCGACCTTTCCCTGCCCGTCCTTGCCGAGCAGGCGAATATGAGTGCACGCAGTTTCTCCCGTCATTACGTGAAAGGCACGGGGCGCACACCGGCCAGAGCCGTGGAAGAGATTCGCATCGAAGCGGCGCGGCGCCTTCTCGAAGAAGGGTTAACAGTTCATCAAGCACGGACGCGCTGCGGTTTCGCATCGGAAGAGACCATGCGGCGCAACTTCATGCGGAAATTCGGTACGACCCCGCAGGCATTTCGCGATCATTTCGGCTAGGCAGCCGCCAGCCGATGATGAACGCAAAATCGCCATCAACCCGGCAATAGTCATCTGACGATCCCGCCGCAAACACCCATTACAGGTCAGGTGTCAAATGTCTCGCTTCGATGCCATCCTCCGAAAATCCGCTGTCGTGGCCATGTCTCTCCTGTTGGCTGATGTCGCCCAGGCGCAAACCGCCGACCTGCGAAGCCCATGGGACACGCCTGTCTCCGTGCAAAAGAACGAGCCATTCACGTGCCCCACGCCACCCAATCTGCCGACGTCTATCAAGGCGGCGGATTATTACAGCGACGCGGCGCATTCGATCGTCGATCCCGTGCGCAAGAAGGCCTATGACGAGGCGACCGGCAGCCTGCGTGCGGCAATGCGAACCGTCAATGCCATGGCCGACCGCTATCGAGCCGGAGACGGTGAAGCCAGCGCGACCTGCGCCGCACATTTCCTCGACAGCTTTGCCACCAGCGGCGCGCTGACCGGCGCCACGACGACGAACCAGGCAGTCTATGTGCAGGGTTGGGTGCTTGGCTCCTTCGCGGTCACCTGGCTCAAGATCCGCTCCGATACCAGCATCCCGTCAGATCAAGGCTCGCGGATAGCGGGATGGCTCGCCGACGTCGCATCGCATAACATCACCTACTACCAACAGCGAGACGATAAGAGCGATGGCCGCAACAATCATCGCTACTGGGCCGGGTTTGCCGCCATGGCTGCGGGCATTGCGGCAAACCGAAAGGATCTTTTCGATTAGGGCGTCGGCAGCTTCAAGATCGGCGCGAGCCAGATCCAGCCGAATGGAACCCTGCCACTGGAAATGGTGCGGCGATCCAGAGCGCTCCACTATCACATTTTCGCCGCCGCTCCTCTCGTGACAATAGCGGAATTGGCCTCCGCCAATGGTATCGATCTCTACGCGGCCGATGACAATGCCTTGCCTCGTCTCGTTCGGGCAGTCGTTGCCGGGATTGACGACCCCTCCTCCTTTGCGGCTGCAGCCGGTGCTCAACAAGTAAAAATGCACCTTCAGGCGGACGACATCGCCTGGGCAGTCCCCTTTGAGCGCCGCTTTCCAACCCCTGCGCTTGATGCGCTGCTGAAGAAGCTGCCATCACGCAGCATGCCTTATCTCGGCGGCCTGCCGCCGAACTAATGGCAATGATCGATCGGCACGATCGTGTTTGATCTTTTCCTCGTCATGCGAGCCGCTTAAGGTCAGGCAAATCAGGAATGCACAAGGGGCAGCAGACGCAATGACATCACATCGCTTCGTTCCAAACACCTACCACAACGTCATCGGCTCATTGCCTCCAGCCCTGCATATTGCCGATGGCGATACCGTCATTACCGAAACGCTCGATGCGGCCGGCTATGACAAGCACGATATCAACCGCATCTCGGGCCCCAATCCGATGAACGGCCCGATCTTCGTCGAAGGGGCGGAACCGGGCGATTCCCTCAAGGTCGAAATTCTGACCATGGTGCCGACACGCGATACGGGATTCACCCGCAGCGTCGTTGCCGGCAATGTCGTCGATCCGCGTGATGTACGAGCCCTGCCGGAGAGCAGGAAGGTGATCTGGCAAATCGATCGTCAGGCTCTGACGACCAGGCTTGCGGAACCGGTCGCCGGCCTTGAGGCATTCACCCTGCCGCTCTCGCCGATGATCGGCTGCTTTGGGGTGGCGCCTTCGCTCGGCCAGGCGATCTCGACCGCCACCAGCGGCGAGTTCGGCGGCAATATGGATTACCGGCTGCTCGGACCGGGCACGACCGTCTGGTTCCCGGTATCGGCGCCGGGCGCCCTTTTCTTCCTCGGCGATTGCCATGCGGTGCAGGGAGACGGCGAGATCGTCGGCACGGGGATCGAGACCACCTTCGAGGTGACGGTGCGGCTGAGCGTGGAGAAGAGGAAGACGATCATCTGGCCGCGCGGCGAAACGGCCGACGACATCTTCACCATCGGCAACGCTCGGCCACTCGACCAGGCACTACAGCATGCCACGAGCGAAATGCTGCGCTGGCTCGACTCTGATTATGGTCTCGACAAGACCGCTGCCAGCCACCTGCTCGGTCAGGTCGTTCGGTACGATGTCGGCAATGTCTTCGATCCGGCCTACACCATGGCGTGCCGGGTTTCGAAATCCTGGTTGAAGCGGCGCTAGAGCCCGGCGTCAGCCAGCATCCTGCGCCTCGTCGCGCCGTTGGCGCGACACGTTGCTTTCCTGCCGTTCCCGCGCCATGCGGCTGACGGCTGCGCGCAATTGCGGATGCCGTGACATGAACAGGTTAAAATCGCGGCGTTCCAGCACGAAGAGCTGACAGAAATCGACGGCAACGACGTCTGCGGTGCGGCGCGCGCCCGTCAATAGAGCCATTTCGCCGAAGAAGGCACCCGCGCCGAGCGGGATCTCGTCCTCCTCAAGCTGCACTTCCACGGCGCCGGAGGCGATGAAGAACATGCTGTCGCCACGGTCGCCGGTGCGGATGACGCGGTCGCCCGGAGAAGCCGATCTCGGCCGGAAAAGCAGCAGAAGCTCTTCATGCGCATTGTCATCCAGCTCGGCAAACATCGGAAAAGTTTCGATCAGCTGCTCGATCTCGAGATGATGCTGCTGATCCCTTTCCTCACGCTGCTTGCTGATAATGGTCAGCTCACGGCGCAGCCCATCCTGCTTTGCCATGCCATATTTGTTGGCCAGCGATGGCCACCGCGCGAACGTCCAATTCTCGATTTTCTCGACCGCGAAGAAGGCTAGCGGATTGAGCGTGATCGACAGAATCGCACCTGCGAGAATGAGATCCTGCCCCTCTCGCGATAACAGGCCGAGCGAAACACCAAGCCCGGCCAGAATGAAGGAAAATTCGCCGATCTGCGCCAGACCGGCCGCAACCGCAAATCCCATGCTGGCCGGATAACGCAGCAGCAACACCACACCGAAAGCGATCAACGACTTGCCGAGCATGATGAGCGCGAGCACACCCCCAACCATCAATGGTTCGCGCACCAGCACCGACGGATCGAACAGCATGCCGACGGAGACGAAAAACAGCACGGAAAAAGCGTTCTGCAACGGCAGGGAATCGGCCGCCGCCCTATGACTGAGATGCGATTCACTCATCACGAGCCCGGCAAAGAAAGCTCCTAGCGCGAAGGAAACGCCGAAGATCTCCGCCGCCCCGAAGGCGATGCCAAGCGCGATCGCCAAAACCGAAAGCGTGAAGAGCTCACGCGAGCCCGTTCGGGCAACGGATGTCAGCAGCCAGGGGACGATGCGCGGACCAATGAAGATCGCGACAAGAGCAAAGGCTGCCACCTTGACCAGTGTCATGCCGATCGTCAGCCAGATCGCACCGGATGCCGCATGCTCGCCGGCATCCGTGTGGCCGCCCATGACACCGGCAAAGGCCGGCAGCAGCACGAGCGCCAGCACCATGACCAGATCTTCGACGATGAGCCAGCCAACGGCGACGCGGCCATTCGTCGAACTCACCAGATTGCGCTCCTCCAGCGCTTTCAGCAGCACGACCGTACTGGCGACGGCAAGGCTCAATCCCAGCACCACGCCGGCACCGACGCCCCAGCCCCAGAGGGAGGCCAAGCCGATGCCCAACAGCGTGGCTATCAGGATCTGGCCGATGGCGCCGGGAATGGCGACACCGCGCACCGCGAGCAGATCGGCCGCCGAAAAATGCAAGCCGACCCCGAACATCAGCAGGATGACGCCGATCTCGGCCAATTGCGATGCGAGCGAAACATCGGCGACAAAGCCTGGCGTCGACGAGCCGATGATCACGCCTGCAACCAGATAGCCAACCAATGGCGGCAGGTGCAGCCTGTCGGCCAGATAGCCGAAAACAGCCGCGAATACGAAGCCAGCGGCAATCAATGCAATCAATGCAACGTCGTGCGGCACGGCAGTCCTTCCCGTTTCACGGCGTTAAGCCCGTTTCTCTTTGTTTCAGGCTACCTAAAGCATTTTCGCTCTGCTTCGAATAGCGAAAGTGCTCTGCCGCTTTGTTTTTACGCATTCCGGACGGAAACGGCTGCGCACTTTTCCTGGAAAGGCTTGCATCGCTTCTGCCGGGCCGTCTACGGGATCGTGCAAAATGGAAGAAAACGCCGCCTCGCGCCAGCAAGGCGACGTCGATAGATATCTTACTGATCGAGAACGATCTGCAGCTTTACATCCGTGGGCCGTGCTTCGACGGCGCGATCGAAGGCCTTGACGGACTCCTCGAACGCGAAGGTCTCCGAGATCAACGGCTTCAGATCGACGCGACCCGAGGCAATCAGCGCAATGGAGCGTTCATACTGGTGGGCATAGCGGAACACCGTCTCGATGCGGATTTCCTTGGTCGATGCCGTCGAAACATCGAAGCCGACCGGATTGACCGGCAGGCCGACGGCAACGACGGCGCCACCCGGGCGCGGCAGCGCCATGAGAGTTTCCCAGGCCTTGGGCGAGCCCGAGCATTCGAAGACGACATCCGCACCCCAGCCATCCGTCAGGCGATTGATCTCCTCGACCAGGTTCTTCTCGCGAATATTGACCGGAACGACGCCCTGATATTGGGCGGCGATATCGAGCTTCGGCTGAGCAAGGTCGGCAACGACCGCCCGCGCGCAACCACCGGCAAGCGCTGCGATCGCCACCATAATGCCGATCGGGCCGGCGCCGAGGACGACAGCCGTGTCGCCCGGGGTGATGCGCGCCTTGGTCGCCGCCTGCATGCCGACAGCAAAGGGCTCGATCATCGCTCCCTCGGCAAAGCTGACATTGTCAGGCAGCTTGAAGGTATAGTTGGCCGGATGAACCACGAAGGGCGTCAACACACCATGGATCGGCGGCGTGGCCCAGAAGGTGACGGCGGGATCGACATTGTACAGGCCGAGGCGGCTGGCCTTGGAATTCGCATCGGGAATGCCAGGCTCCATGCAGACACGATCGCCGACCTTCAGATGCGTGACACCCGCACCGAGTTCGACCACCGTACCCGCCGCTTCATGTCCGAGCACCATCGGCTCGTTGACGATGAAGGGGCCGATCTTGCCGTGCGTGTAATAATGCACGTCGGAGCCGCAGACACCGACCGTATGGATCTTGATCTTCACCTCGCCCGGCCCGACCTCCTGCGGCAGATCGATATCGCGGATCGCCAGCTCATGCTGACGCTCCAACACCAGGGCACGCACCTTGCTCATCTCGTTCTTCCTCTTTTCAAAGCAACCAGTAGTTCCGACACCGCGGAAACGAATGTTTCACCCGTTATATCGCCAGGGTGGGTATCGCAGAATAACCTTTGCACGGATGCAAGCTCAGTCACTCAACGGATGTAGCAAAACAATCCAACACCTGAGAGTATTAGAAAAATCTAATTATTTAACATCCTATTGCCAATATTGACTGGAGTTCCATTTCTTGCCTTTCTAATAATCGAGGAAAAAAGGGAGGGCTCATTATGGCAGTATACGATTGGAGCGGGCACCGCGTCCGCCGGATGAAAGTGCTGCGCACCGCAAGCTTTGCGATGCTCTTGATTATCCTGATGGCCATACCGGCAATATTGTTGCACTATAATCTCATCCAATATCCGCATTGAACGAACCTGCAATACAGACCGTCACGCCGCCTTCTTCACGCCAGCCTTCGGTTTGCGTGACACGTTATCGCCAGCCTTGCGATCGAGCGGCAGGCAATCGAGCACGGCGAGCAGCGCAATAATCCCGAGCAAGACGAAGGCGAGGCGAAACTCGATGGCGACGATGCCGCCGATGCCAAGCGGCGCGCTGACGGCCTGACCAATACGGATACCGATCGCGCCCACGGCAATGCCCATGCCCATCGTCAACTGGAAAACCGTGCTGAACAGCGTGTTGGCGCCCGTCATCTGCCGCGGCGGAATGTCGGCAAAAGCAATCGTGTTCAACGCCGTGAAATGCATGGAGCGGCACATGCCGCCGATGAACAGCACCGGCACGATGAACCAAAGTGGCTTATCGGGCGAAAACAAAGCGCAGGCGGCAATGAAGACGGCATTCAGGATGCCATTGACGATCAGCACCGGCTTGAAGCCGAAGCGGCGCAGGATCGGCGTCGTTGCCGGCTTCATGGCCAGATTGCCGGCAAAGACCGCCAGTGTCAGCATGCCGGCATGAAAGGCGCTGAGCCCGAAGCCGACCTGAAACATCAGCGGCAGCAGGAACGGCACCGCGCCGATGGCGGTACGAAACAGCGATCCGCCGGAGATGGTGACTGCGAAGGTCGGCAGCTTCAATCCGGAGAGATCGATGAGCGGATGCTCTGTCCTTCGGAAGTGAAAAACGGATAGGGTCAGAAGGACCAGCCCGACCGCTACATAGGCTCCGGCTTCCAGCCAGACAGGGTCGGGACGACCGATCAATTCCAGCCCATACATCAGGCTTGCCAACCCAACGCCGCTGACGATGAACCCGATCCAGTCGAAAGGCGGTCGCGCCGTGCTCTTGGTTTCGGGAATGAGCATGGGCGAAAAAACGAATGCCAAAATACCGAGCGGCAGGTTGAGGAAGAAAATCCAGCGCCAGCTCGCATGGTCGGTAATGAAGCCGCCGAGCGGCGGTCCCAGAACGGGCGCGACCAGCGCCGGCCAGGTGATCGTCGCAATTGCCGAAATCAACTTGTCCTTCGGTGTATTGTTCAAGACTACGAGCCGGCCCACCGGCACCATCATCGCCCCGCCAATGCCCTGCAGGATGCGCATCGCGACAAACGAGCCGATGCCGTTGGCAAAGCCGCACAGGACCGAGGCGAGCGTAAAGATGACGACAGCCGTGGTGAACACCAGCCGAGCGCCGAAACGATCGCTGATCCAGCCGCTGATCGGAATGAAGACCCCGAGCGTCAGAAGATAGGCGCTCATGCCGATATTGAGATCGACCGGACGGGCACCGAAGGATACCGCCATTTGCGGCAGCGCCGTCGCGATAACAGTGCCATCCAGATTTTCCATGAAAAAGGCACCGGCCACGAGCAAGGCGATCAACAGCGACCGCGAACCCGCTAATGTCTGCTTTTCCTCCCGCTGCCCGCGCGTGGACATCTCATTCATTCGTCAGTCACTCCGAATCCTCCCGGCATTTCATCGCATTTAAGCGCTTCGGCAACGTTTACGATAGATCGAAATCGTCCCATCAATCGCTCTTGCGATCACGTTTCGCCTATTGAAGTGGGCGCAATTTGATCGCCGTTCAGCTCAGTCTCACGGTGCAGGCAAGCGCGGAGCGTCGGGCGCTCAAGCATTACATCGGTAAACAGAGCGATCACAGCGGGCTAGTAGGCATTCGCGCACAAGACATGGTAGGGTTTTTCGTAGAAACATGCCGCATGAAGAACGACAGGATCGATATCGGAAACTATGGAACAGCCTCAAACAAGCCCAGACATCAGCATGAAGCCTACCAAGCAAGTATAGACTGATGATTATTCTCTCGATGGCGCAGCAATAGGAAATGAGAGCCCCGCATAATGAAACAAAGCCTTGACGCAATGCCCACTCCGGCCACCCCGGAGTCGAAACTGATCGTAACGCAATCACCATTCGATGCCTTTGTGCGAAAATACGGTACGATCCCTCGGCGTGGCGTCTTCGGCTATTTCGTCCACGAGCTTGGTCGCCGCATCGTTGGCGGGCACTATCCGGTCGGCACGACATTGCCGAACGAGCCAGACCTAGTCGAACAGTTCGGCATCAGCCGCACCGTCATCCGCGAGGCGATGAAATGCCTTGCCGGCAAGGGGCTGGTGGAAATCAAAACCCGCGTCGGCACACGCGTCAAGGAACGCTCCAACTGGCATCACCTCGATACCGATGTCATGGTCTGGTATTACGAGACCGGGCCTTCGGTGGAAATCATGCGCGCGATCAAGGATCTCCGGCTTGCACTGGAGCCGGAAGCAACGGCCCGCGCGGCTGCGCGCTGCACTGAGCAGGACATTGCCGCCATTCGCTCCGCTTACGAGGACATGGCTTCCAGCATCGGTGACATCAACACCAATGCCGATGCCGACCTGCGCTTTCATACGGCGATTTTCGCCGCCACCCACAACATGATCTATTCGCAGTTGATCGACCTGATCGCGGTCGGGATCTATGCCAATCGCACGCTTTCAGGTCTCGAGGATATCGCGGAGGGCCAGAAGCGCGCCCTGCCCTTTCACAAGGCCATTCTCGATGCGATCGCCGCGCGCGATTCCGAGGCCGCGCTTCATGCCTCCCGGCGCCTGCTCGAATCCTGGCTTATGACCTACGACGACACCTGATCCGCTTGCCCCGACGCAGAACAGATGCCGGCACCCAAAACCAGTGCCGGCATCGTTCCATCAATGCGTCATGGCATCCTGTGCATCCGTCTTGACTGCCGTCCGGCGACCGGCGTCGTGAGCCACCGGAATGAGCCAGATGGTTGCGAAGGTCGTGACGGCGACAACGACGACTGCCCAGAAGCTCCAATGCAGAGCGGCGTCAAAAACACCCCTGATGGCCGGATCGCCCCCGAGATCGGAAAGCCCGGTTGGTTGGTTCAGAAGGTCGTGTAGCCTGGTAGCCAGTTCACCGCTGCCGTAATGCGCGATGCCGACATTCATGATCGCACCCAGCGCCGTGGCGCCAAGCGTATTGCCGAGGCTGCGCGAGAAGATGATCGACGCGGTCGCGCTGCCGCGCATCGACCACTCGACGCTCTCCTGCACCAGCACGACACTGGTGAGGCTGATGAGGCCCATGCCGAAGCCCATCAGAAACGAGCCGACGCCGGCGATGATCGGGCTGCTCTCCGGGGTGAGGAAGAGGAGAAAGAGAGCGCCGAACGGAAACATGAAACTGCCGGCGCGCAATGTCCTGCGGATGCCGAACATGCGGAAGAACCGGCTGGCTAACATCACCGCCAGCGGCCAGCCGACGATCAGCATGGTCAGGGTGAAGCCGGCCTCAAGAGGCGACCGGCCGAGAACACCTTGAACATAAATCGGCAGAACCGTCGTCAGGCCGATCAAGGCCATGCCGGCAAGCAGGGTCGCGGCATTGCTGGTTGCGATCAATCGCTGGCTCCAGAGCGCGATCGAGATGATCGGTTCAGGCGCCCGCCTTTCCTGCCAGATGAACAGGATGCCGCTGAGAATAAAGACGATCGCTAGGGGACCAAGAACGGCAAAGCCGGAATCGGTTTCCGTCAGAATGACCAGCAGCGATACGACGGAGATCGAAAACAGGATCGTGCCGAGATAGTCGATCTTCGCTTCGCGCGGCGTGATGCGCTCATGCAGGAAGAATATGAAGCCGGCGATGGAAAGGACGCCAACCGGCAGGTTGATCCAGAAGATCCACGCCCAGGAGAGATTGTCGACGATGATGCCGCCGGCGAGCGGACCGATGACGGCCGACACCGCCCAGACGCTGGCAAGCGCGCCCTGCACTTTGGCGCGCTCTTCCAGCTTGTAGAGATCGCCGACCACCGTCATCGTCACCGGCTGGATGGCGCCGGCGCCCAGGCCCTGCAACAGCCTGAAAGCGATCAGCGACGCCATCGACCAGGCAAAGCCCGCAAGCGTCGAGCCGACGAGAAAGATCAGTATGCCGCCGATCAGCATGGGCTTGCGGCCGAAAATATCGGAAAGCTTGCCATAGATAACCGTCGTGGTGGACTGCGCCAGCAGAAAGGCCGAGAAGACCCAACTGTAATAGGTGAACCCGCCGAGCTGGCCGACGATGCGCGGCGTGGCGGTCGCGACAATCGTCGCTTCGACGGCAACCATGAAGGTCGCAAGCATGATCGAGACGATGACCAACGGGCGTCTCGAACGATCGACCGTGCTGGACATGGTATTCCTTTCTGACTGCTGCACCCGGCATCGAATACGCACAGGCCGTCGAGGCGGCATGGTTGAGCGTTTGATTTTTGGAATCGACGCCGGAAGACGAGGCGACTGAGGGGATTTTGCCTGAATTGTTATGATAAGCATTGCATACTGATATGGGGAGGTGTCAACTGTTTAAACGCAACTGCAGATCGCGTGGCTTGACTGAATCCATCTATTGCGATGTCCGCCAATAAGCCATTCTCTAAATTAATTTCCGTTGATTTGTTTATTTCCTGAACTTATTGTCGGAAAAAACAGACCAAGATCTGAGGCGGAACGTCGAATTGCTCACCTCTTCCCAGCAGCAGCTTCTGCGCGTGATCAGCCAATCAGGCCCGCTGAGCCGCACCGTTCTTGCAGCATCCATGGGTTTGAGCAAGGCAGCGATGAGCGGAATTGCCCGTGACCTGATCTCCCTTGGCGTCCTGCACGAGACAGAGACGATCTATGGCCAGGGCCGCCCGTCGATCCTGCTGGATCTGCACCCGGAGGGCGCCTTCTTCGTCGGTATTTCATTGCTTGAAGACCCTGCGCCGATGGTGCTCAGCGATTTCAACGGCAACATCGTCGCACGCCAGACCATGCCGCGATCCCGCGATCCGGAGATTATCGCCGAGTCGATAGCCGAGATGCTGCCGAGACTGCTGACGGAACGCGAGGATGCACTCCGCAAGCTTTACGGCATCGGCATTGCGCTCTCGGGCTTTGTCGACGAGAAACAGGCAAACTGCGTCCAATCGACATTGCTCGGCTGGAAGGACGCGCCGCTTGCGAGCATCGTCAGGCAGAAGACCGGCATCGACACCTTCATCGAGAACGACGCAAAGGCCGTCGCCGTCAGCGAGAAACTGTTCGGCAGCACGCGCGATGTGCAGAACTTCAGCGTGGTCTCCTTCGATGAAGGCATCGGCTGCGCGCATTTCATCGGCGGCAATCTCTATCGCGGCAATCACGGCGGTGCCGGCGAGATTGCCCATTGCACCATCGAACCCAATGGCTCGCCCTGCCGCTGCGGTAAGCGTGGCTGCCTCGACACGGTCGCCTCGATGAAGGCGATCAAGGAAATGGCGAAGGCTGAAGGTCTCGCCTGCAATTCTCTCGACGATCTGGAGGCCGAGGCTTCGCTCGGCAATGCGGCAGCCATCCGCATCCTGCATCGCGCCGGCAATGCGCTTGGCCTGGCAATTGCCCATCTGATCCAGTTCAACGATCCCGGCATGATCCTGATCACCCATGTCGAGGGCCGCTTCGACGGCCTCTTCGGCACCGTCATGCGCCAGGCAGCCGAGGCGAACGTATTGCCGCGCTATGCCGGCCAGACGCCGATCCGCACGCAGCGCGTCGATGGCGATGTCTGGGCACGCGGCGCCGCAAGCATTGCCGCCCATAATTTTCTGATTGGTCCCACCCCGAATTGAGGTTCCCATGCGCATCGCCGTCGGAGGCATTCACATCGAATGCAGCACCTATAATCCCGTCCTGAACGAGGAGAAGGATTTTCGCGTTCTTCGTGGCGAAGAGCTGATAGCCGCGCCCTACTTCGCCTTTCTTCGGGATTATGACGGCGAATTCCTGCCGACCATCCATGCCAGGGCCATCGCCGGCGGTCCGGTCGCCCGCCATACATATGAGGCCTTCAAGGCCGAGTTCCTGGAGCGCCTGAAGCCATTGCTGCCGCTCGACGGGCTCTACCTTGCCATGCACGGCGCCATGTATGTCGAAGGCATGGAAGATGCCGAGGGCGATTGGATCAGCGCCGCGCGCACCGTTGTCGGCGACGATTGCATGGTTTCGGCCAGCTACGATCTGCACGGCAACGTCACCCAGCGCATCATCGATGCGCTCGACATGTATTCCACCTATCGCACCGCCCCGCATATCGACGTCGAAGAGACCATGCGCCGCGCCGTGAAGATGCTGACGGAAAGCCTGAAGACCGGCGTCAAGCCGATCCTGCTCTGGGCACCGATCCCTGTGGTATTGCCGGGCGAGCGCACGAGCACTGTCGATGAACCGGCCAAGAGCCTTTATGACATGTTGCCAGAGATCGATGCCATCGACGGCGTCTGGGATGCCTCGCTGATGGTCGGTTATGTCTGGGCCGACGAGCCGCGTGCCACGGCCGCTGCCATCATGACCGGCACGGATCGTGCGGTTCTCGAACGGGAAGCGAAACGTCTCGCGCAGGCCTATTGGGATGTGCGCAAGGATTTCGTTTTCGGCTGCGAGACCGGCACCATCGAGGAGTGCGTTGCCAAGGCAATCGCCAGCCCGACCGCGCCTGTGGTTCTGGCCGAGTCCGGCGATAATCCCACAGGCGGCGGCGTCGGAGATCGCGCCGATGTGCTCGCTGAGCTTATCGCCAACAATGCGAAGGGCGTCATCTTCGCCGGTATCGCCGATAAGGCAGCCACGGAAGCCTGCTACGCGGCTGGCATTGGCGCCACCCTCGATCTCTCGGTTGGCGCATCGCTCGATACGAAGGGAAGCAAGCCCGTAAAAGGCAGCTTCACCGTCAAATTCCTGCTCGAAGCCGCAGACCCGATCGATGCGCAGGCGGTGGTCTCCATCGGCGGCATTGATCTGGTGTTGTCGGTAAAGCGCCGCCCCTATCACAATATCTCCGACTTCACGCGCCTTGGCCTCGATCCGCACAATGCAAAGATCATCGTCGTCAAGTCAGGCTATCTCTCGCCGGAACTGGCGCCGATCGCCAATCCGAACCTGATGGCGCTTTCGCCGGGGGTCGTCGACCAGTTCGTCGAACGCCTGCCACGATTGCGCAAGACAAAGCCGACCTATCCCTTCGACAAGGACTTCGAGTTCACCCCCGAGACGGCGATCTCGGCGCGGACCATCGGTCGCTGAACCCCAAGCCCGGCGCCAATACGCCGGGCAAAATCTATCCAGAATTGCACTCAGACGGCACTGTTTCAAAGGCCGTTTCGGTGCATTGCGCACAAACATTGTGCATTGCATAAATTGCACAAAAAAGAGCTTGACGGCAGGGTTGTGTTGAACTTTTATTGAACCAATTCGAAATTGGTTCACCCCTCGACATGGCAATCAGCAGCCTTCCGGAGAATTCGGTCTATGCCCTGGAAAAGCTCCGGGGCCTTTTGAATTCGGATGAATTGTCGGGAGACGGAAAACTTCCGACTGAGCGCGCCCTGTCGGAAACCTTCGGCATCAGCCGCCGCGCCATCCGGCGAGCGCTGGAGGTACTGGAGGCCGAGGGTCGCGTGTGGCGACGCCAGGGTTCTGGAACCTATGCCGGGCAGCGCCCGGACGGCTGGAGCGAGCATGTCAGTTCACTGGTCGCCGGCACCGATCTCATGGAAGTCATGGAGGTGCGCCTGCGCATCGAGCCGCAATTGGCCCAGCTAGCGGCCATGCGCGCCAAGCCCGATGACATCGACCGCATGTATGAATTGACGAAGAAAATCACCGCCAGCGACGATGCCGACAGCCGCGAGCTTTGGGATGGCGCGCTACATCGGCTGATCGCCGAAAGTGCCGGCAACCAGTTCTTTTTGACCATCTTCGACGTCATCAACCATGTTCGCCAGGACGAGGCATGGCAAACCATTCGCGAATTGGCCCGCAGCATCAACAAGACGCGCCCAGTCTCCTATGCGCAGCATATGGCGATCATCGACGCCATTGCAGCGCGCAACCCGATGCGTGCGGCCGAAGCCATGCGCGAGCATCTGCTGATGCTCCAGGAAAGCCTGATCCGTATCACCTCGCTCGATGCGCGACACCAGCAGGAACCGCTGACTGAAGAGGTGGGCTGACCAAAGGCCTGCCCGCACCAGACCACGGCCGGAGAGGAAACCGGCCGAGACTGCAAAAAACGAAAATCATAATCAGGAGAACAAGATGAAGATCGCCAAATTCCTGACATCGCTTGCCGCCGGTGCCTTGGTTGCATTGCCGGCTTTCGCTGTCGAACTCAAGATCGGCCTGCAGGATGATGCCGACGCGCTGGACCCGGCTCAATCGCGCACATTCGTCGGCCGCATCGTCTATACCGCCCTTTGCGACAAGCTTGTCGACGTCACCCCGGATCTGCAGTTCGTGCCGCAGCTCGCCACCTCGTGGAAATGGTCCGCTGATGGCAAGCAGCTGATCATGGAACTGCGCCAGGGCGTCAAGTTCCAGGACGAGACGCCGTTCAACGCACAGGCGGTGGTCGATAATATCCAGCGCTACCAGACCTTGCCGGAATCGCGCCGCAAAAGCGAGCTCTCCTCCGTCGCCAAAGTCGAGGCATCGGGCGAATACCAAGTCACCTTCACGTTGAAGGCGCCCGACGTCACGCTGCTCGCCCAGCTTTCCGACCGTTCCGGCATGATGATCTCGCCGACGGCGGCGAAAGCCACCGGAGCGAAGTTCGGCGATCATCCCGTCTGCTCCGGGCCGTTCAAGTTCGTCGAGCGCGTACAACAGGACCGCATCGTGCTTGAGAAGTTCCAGGATTACTGGAACAAGGACAATATCTTCATCGACAAGGTCACCTACCTGCCGATCCCCGACACGACGGTTCGCCTCGCAAACCTGCGCTCCGGCGATCTCGACATGATCGAGCGCGTGGCGGCATCCGATGTCGGCACGGTGAAGAGCGACCCCAATCTCGTTTATGCCGATGCGATCGGCACCGGCTGGCTCGGCGTCTATGCCAATGTCGGCAATGGTGCGCGCGCCGATAATCCGCTCGGCAAAGACAAGCGCCTGCGTCAGGCCTTCTCGCTGGCGATTGATCGCGAAGCCGCCATGCAGATCGTCTTTGACGGCACCGGTCTTGCCGGCAATCAGCCATTCGCACCCAACAGCCCGTGGTTCGACAAGGATGTGCCGGTTCCCGCCCGAGACGTCGACAAGGCCAAGGCCCTCATCAAGGAAGCCGGCTTCGACCGGATCCCCGTCGAGCTTGCGGTCGCCAACAATCCCGTCTCGATGCAGATGATGCAGATCATCCAGTCTATGGTCGCCGAAGCCGGTTTCGATGTGACGCTGAAAACTACCGAATTTGCGACGCTGCTGGACGCGCAGTCGAGCGGCAACTACCAGCTCAGCCGATCTGATTGGTCCGGCCGCTCCGATCCCGACGGCAATATCCAGCAATTCGTGACGACCGGCGCCGGCCTCAACGATTCCAAATACAGCAATCCCGAGGTCGACAAGCTGCTGCTTGAGGCACGCCAGTCCCAGGACAATGCCGTGCGCAAGCAGAAATACGATGCAGCCGAGGCCATCCTAGACAAGGACCTGCCGATCATCTTCCTCGGACATCAGGCCTGGATCTGGGCCTACAACAAGAAGGTGTCCGGCTTCGTTGCCTCGCCAGACGGAATGATCCGTCTTGCCGGTGTGAAGAAGAGCAACTGAGCCAGAACGCCATGCGGGCCTCCCCCGCATGGCTCTTCCGGCATTCGATAGCGCGGCGAGGATCTGCCCATGTATAGCTATATCGGAAAGAGGCTGCTCGTCGCGATACCGACGCTGCTGATCATTTCGATCTTCGTCTTCTCCCTGCAGAAGCTTCTGCCGGGCGACCCCGTGCTGGCCATGGCTGGCGAGGAGCGCGATCCGCAGGTTCTCGAGCTGCTGCGCGAGAAGTATCGCCTGAACGACCCCGTCATCTATCAATATGGTTACTGGCTGCAGGGTGTCGCCAAGGGTGATCTCGGCGTTTCGCTGCGCACCAACCAACCGGTGCTGACGCTGGTTGCCGAAAAGCTGCCGGTCACCATCCAGCTTGCCGTCATGTCGATGATCTTCGCCTTCGCCATCGGCATTCCAATGGGCATATTGGCGGCTGTGAAAAAGAACACATTCATCGATTTCCTGGCCAATATCGTTGCCCTCTGCGGCCTGTCTGTGCCAAATTTCTGGCTCGGCATCATGCTGATCCTGCTGGTTTCCGTGAAGCTTCACTGGCTGCCGGCTTCCGGATATCAGCCATTCTTCGAGGCCCCCTGGCGCTCGATCCAGACCATGCTGATGCCGGCCTTCGTGCTCGGCAATGCGCTCGCAGCCACGCTGATGCGCCACACTCGCTCTTCGATGCTCAGCGTGCTTAGCGCCGACTATATCCGTACGGCCCGCGCCAAGGGCCTGCCGGAGACGGCGGTGGTCCTGCAGCACAGCTTCCGCAATGCCGTCCTGCCCATTGTCACCGTCAGCGCCCTGCTCTTCGGCGAGCTTCTGGCCGGCGCTGTCCTGACCGAACAGATCTTCACCATCCCCGGCTTCGGCAAGCTGATCGTCGATGCCGTCTTCAACCGGGATTACGCAGTCGTCCAGGGCGTCGTGCTCTGCACGGCTATCGGCTTCATCGCGATGAACCTGATCGCCGACATTCTCTATGTCCTCCTCAATCCACGCATGAGGGCAGCCCTATGAGCACGATCGTACAGACGGCCGCAGCCGCGCCCTCAGCCAAGCGCGCTCCCAATCGGGCCTGGCGCAAGTTGAAGGCCAACAAGGGCGCGCTCGTCGGGCTTGGCATCATCCTTTTCTTTACCGTGCTCGCAGTGCTGGCACCGCTCCTACCCATCCCCGATCCTGTCGCCACCAGCTGGTCGGCGATCCGCAAGGCGCCGTCGGCAGCGCATTGGCTCGGCACCGACGATCTCGGCCGGGACATCCTCTCCCGCATGATCTGGGGAGCGCAGGCGTCCTTGATGGCCGGCATCTTCTCGGTCGCCATCGCCGTCGCCATCGGTGTGCCCTTCGGCCTGATATCCGGCTATTACGGCGGCTGGATCGATCAGATCATCTCTCGCATCACCGAAGCCTTCCTGGCGATGCCCTTCCTCATCACTGCCATTGCGCTTGCCGCCTTTCTCGGACCGAGCCTCACCAATGCGATGATCGCCATCGGCCTTTCGGCAACGCCGGTCTTCGTGCGGCTGACGCGCGGTCAGGTGCTGGCGGTGAAGACAGAAGAATATGTCGAAGGCGCCCGATCGATCGGATTGCGTCACTTCAGCATCATCACCCGCTATATCCTGCCGAACGTCTTTGCACCCATCCTGGTGCAGGCAACGCTCACCATCGCGACAGCCATCATCGCAGAGGCCAGCCTTTCCTTCCTTGGGCTCGGCCAGCAGCCGCCGGCTCCGAGCTGGGGCTCGATGCTCAATGTCGCCAAAAACTATCTCGAACAGGCGCCCTGGATGGCCATGTGGCCGGGTGCCGCCATCTTTCTCGTCGTGATCGGCTTCAATCTCCTCGGCGACGGCCTGCGCGATGCGCTCGACCCGCGCGAAGCATGAATAAACTGAAAAGGTGCCCCCAATGACCGCATTCACCACTCGCCCTGAAATTCTCGGAACCTTCGGCGTCGTCACGTCAACGCACTGGATCGCCTCCGCCGTCGGCATGAGCATTCTCGAAAAGGGCGGCAACGCCTTCGACGCCGCCGTCGCGACCGGCTTCGTGCTGCAGATCGTCGAGCCGCATCTCTGTGGGCCAGGCGGCGATATGCCGGCCATCCTCTATTCGAAGAAAAAGGACAAGGTCGAGGTCATCTGTGCCCAGGCGCCGGCGCCGGCTGGAGCGACGATCGAGCACTATACGAAGGAAGGGCTGAAGCTGATCCCCGGAGATGGCCTGCTCGCCACCGTCACTCCCGGTGCCTTCGACGGCTGGATGCTGATGCTGCGCGACTACGGCAGGCTCACCGTCCGCGACGTCCTTGAACCGGCCATCCATTATGCCGAGAACGGCCACCCCATCCTGCCGCGTGTTTCCGCCACCATCGCAGGTCTTGCCGATTTCTATCGCGGGGAGTGGCCGACCTCCTATGAGACCTGGCTCCCCGGAGGCTCCGCCCCGGAACCCTGGTCCAACTTCAAAAATCCGGTTCTTGCCGAAACCTGGAAGCGTGTCGTTGCGGAGGCCGAAAGCAAGAGCGACCGCGAAGAACAGATCGAGGCGGCCCGCGATGCCTTTTATCGCGGCTTTGTTGCGGAGGCGATCGACACCTATGTCAGCAAGGCCGAAGTGATGGATGCGAGCGGCCAGCGCCACAAGGGCGTGCTGACGGCCGACGATATGGCCAATTGGTCCGCCACGATCGAGGAACCGAAGACCTACGACTATCACGGCTGGACCGTCGCCAAGATCGGTCCGTGGGGCCAAGGACCGGTCTTCCTGCAGGCTCTGTCGCTGCTCAAGGGCTTCGACATTGGCGGTATGGATCCGGCAGGCACGGACTTCGTTCACACGGTCACGGAAGCGATGAAGCTCGCCTTTGCCGATCGAGAAGTCTATTACGGCGATCCGAATTTCACGACCGTACCGCTCGATACGCTGCTGTCGGATGCCTATGCCGATGAGCGCCGCAAGCTCATTTCCCCGGAGGCCTCACTTGCGTTGCGCCCAGGCAAGCTGCCGGGATTCGAGAGCCAGTACGATCTCACCATGAAGATGCTCGAAACTCCCGAAGCCAAGGGCGGCGCGGTCTATGAGCCCACCATGTCGCATCTCACCGAAAAGCGCGGCGACACCGTGCATATCGACGTGATCGACCGCGAGGGCAATATGGTCTCCGTCACTCCCTCCGGCGGCTGGCTGCAATCCTCACCGATCATTCCCGGCCTCGGCTTCTGCCTGAATTCGCGTGCGCAAATGTTCTGGCTGAAGCCGGGCCTGCCCTCCTCGCTTGCCCCGGGCAAACGCCCGCGTACGACGCTGACCCCGACGCTGGCGCTGCGCGAGGGCCGGCCGACACTCGCCTTCGGCACGCCCGGCGGTGATCAGCAGGAACAATGGCAGCTCTCCTTCTTCCTGCGCTATGTCCACCACGGACTGAACCTGCAGGAAGCGATCGACAAACCGCTGTTCCACAGCACCCATTTCCCGAGCTCCTTCTATCCGCGCACACGCGAGCCCGGCGGCCTGACGGCGGAGGCGAACTTCAACACCGAAGTGCTCGATGCCCTCCGCAGGAAAGGCCATCAGCTAACCGTTGCGCCGGAATGGACCGTGGGGCGGCTTACCGCAGCGCGGCGAGATAAAGATGGCCTCTTGCGCGCTGCAGCAACACCGCGTTTGATGCAAGCCTACGCCATTGGGAGATAGCGCCGATGACCTGGTCGATCGTTGCCCGTGAGCCGGAAACGGGCCATCTCGCCATTGCAGTCGCCACGCGCTTCTTTGCCGTCGGCAGCATCGTGCCGCATGTTCGCGGCGGCATCGGCGCTGTCGCGACACAGGCCTTTGCCAGCCCGCTTTACGGCATCGATGGACTAGCGATGCTGGCTGCAGGTCACGCGCCGAGCCAGATCATCGAAACGCTAAGTGCCCGTGACGAGGGGCGCGAGCAGCGGCAGTTTCACCTGATCGACAGCAAGGGCAACAACGCTGCCTTCACCGGTGCCAAGTGCGTCGATTGGGCAGGCCATCTGGTCGATGACAATGTCTCGGTTGCCGGCAATATGCTGGCGGGTCCGCAGGTGATTGCCGAGACGCTTGCGACCTTCAAGAAGACCGAAGGAAAGCCGCTCGCAGACCGGCTGCTCGAAGCCATGCGTGCCGGTGAGAATGTCGGCGGCGACAAGCGCGGCAAGCAATCGGCCGCACTCGTGATTTACCGCGATCAGGACTATGCCTGGCTGAACATCCGCGTCGATGACAGCGCCGATCCGCTCACCGAACTTGAGCGGCTCCATGCCGTCGCACAGGAACGCTATCTCCATGTCGGCGAAACCATGCCGACACGGCAGAACCCGAGCGGGATGACCGACCGCCGCGAGATCGATGAGAAGATTGCGGCTCTCGACGCTGCAAGGATTGCCGAGGGGCGTCCTTCGGCTTCCTTCGCCACCACACCGGTACCATCATGAACAGCGTCGATTGAAATCTGGCCAGCGCGTAAGATCATAAAAAGGGAACTCTATGCCGACAGTTACAACGCAACAGAACGATCCGAGTGTGCAGCCCGTTCTTGCCGTTTCCAATCTGACGACCTCGTTTCTGGTCGATGGCGAATGGCGTCAGGTGGTCAGGAATATCTCCTTTGACGTCATGCCGGGAGAAACGGTTGCCATCGTAGGCGAAAGCGGCTCCGGCAAGAGCGTCACTTCGCTCTCGATCATGCGGCTGCTCGCCAAGGGTAGTAGCCGTATCGAAGGTTCCGTCCGGCTCAATGGCCGCGACATCCTTTCTCTTCCGGAGGGCGAGATGCGCAAGGTCAGGGGCAAGGATATCGCCATGATCTTCCAGGAGCCGATGACTTCTCTCAATCCGATCTTCACCATCGGCCGGCAGATTTCCGAAGCGCTCACCTGCCATGGCGACATCTCCAAGGCTGAGGCCAGAGCGGAAACCATTCGCCTGCTCGAAAAAGTGCGTATCCCCAACGCATCCTCGCGCTTCGACGAATATCCGCATCAGTTTTCCGGCGGCATGCGCCAGCGCGTGATGATCGCCATGGCGCTTGCCTCACGCCCGAAACTCCTGATCGCCGACGAGCCAACGACGGCGCTCGACGTCACCATTCAGGGGCAGATCCTCGACCTCATCAAGGTGCTGCAGGAGGAGGAAGGCATGTCCGTTCTCTTCATCACCCACGACATGGGTGTCGTCGCCGAGATCTCCGACCGCACCATCGTCATGTATCGTGGCGAAGCGGTGGAAACAGGCAAAACCGATGACATCTTCCATCGCGGCCAGCATCCCTACACTCGTGCGCTGCTCTCGGCCGTACCGCGGCTCGGCTCGATGAAGGATCAGGCCCAGCCTTTACGTTTTCCCGTCGTGGACGCGCAGACTGGCGAGCGCAGCGAACCCAAGGCACTTGCCGACACGGTCGACCATGGCAAGACGCCGGTTCTCGAAGTCAAGAATCTCGTCACCCGCTTCGAACTTCGCGGCGGCCTGCTCGCCCGCCCCACGGGCGCCATTCATGCGGTCGAGAATGTCTCCTTCGATCTTGCCCAAGGAGAGACCTTATCGCTGGTGGGCGAATCCGGTTGCGGCAAGTCGACGACGGGACGCTCCATCATGCGCCTCATCAATCCCAAGTCCGGGGACGTCCGCCTCGACGGTTATGACGTGATGAAACTAAGTGCACCGGACCTGCGCCGCATGCGCCGCAGCATCCAGATGATCTTTCAGGACCCCTTCGCCAGCCTCAATCCGCGCATGACCATCGGAGCGGCTGTCGCCGAGCCCTTCATCGAGCATCGCCTCGGTTCGCGCGCCGAGGCTCGCGAGAAAGCCGCCGACCTTTTGGAGCGTGTCGGGCTGAGGGCCGATATGATGAGCCGCTACCCGCATGAATTCTCGGGCGGCCAGCGCCAACGCATCTGCATTGCCCGCGCGCTTGCCCTCGATCCAAAGGTGATCGTTGCCGACGAAAGTGTCTCGGCGCTCGATGTTTCGATCAAGGCGCAGGTCTGCAATCTGCTGATGGACCTGCAACAGAGCCTCAACCTCTCCTATCTCTTCATCTCGCATGACATGGCCGTGGTGGAGCGTGTCAGCCATCGCGTCGCGGTGATGTATCTCGGCGAGATCGTCGAAATCGGCCCCCGCGCTTCCGTGTTCGAAAACCCGCAGCATGCCTATACGAAGAAGCTCATGGCGGCGGTTCCCGTGCCGGATCCGTCGCGCCGCGGGATCAAGCGCAATCTGGCTGTCGATGAATTGAAGAGCCCGGTGCGGCCAGTGGGATATACGCCGCCGACGCGGCACTACCGGGAAGTCTCGACCGGCCATCTGGTCAGGATGGAAGAGGCCGCCTGAGACGGTTTCAGACCTTGACGTCCGTCAAATCCAGGCAAATATCAGCATCCTGTTTCCCGTCTCACTTGGAGTGAATGAAATGACCGACAGCGTGCTCGATATTCCGGTAAAGAGGATCGACGGCAGCGATACGACGCTTGCCGATTATCGCGGCAAGGTGATCATGGTCGTCAACGTCGCCTCCAAATGCGGGCTGACGGTGCAATACGAAGGGCTGGAAAAGCTTTACGAGGACAAGCGCGATGAAGGTCTCATCATCGCCGGCTTTCCCGCTAATGATTTCAAGGGCCAGGAACCCGGCACGAACGAGGATATCCTGAGCTTCTGCACGCTGACCTACGACGTGCAGTTCCCGATGTTTTCCAAGATTGCCGTCACGGGCGTAGAGCGGCATCCACTCTACAACGGCCTCATCGCCTCCGGCGTCGAAACGACGGGCGATGGGCCGATGCGCGAGCGCCTTGCAAAGCACGGCCTCGAGACCGGAGAGGATGGCGGCATCGTCTGGAATTTCGAGAAATTCCTGATCGGCCGCGACGGCAAGGTCGCCGCCCGTTTTGCGCCTGACGTGACAGCGGATGATCCGCGTCTTCTGTCTGCTCTCGACAAGGAACTGGCCCGCTCATAGAGCGATTGAACAATTCCAGCAAAACCGCTGCATAATTTTGCTGGAATTGCTTTAAAGCCGCTGCCCATCCTCGCCGAACAACGATGCGAGAGCCGGCTGGAAATAGACCGGCTGCTCGCTGTTCAGTGCGACCTCTTCATCGGCATCGATACGCACCGACACAGTTTCATTGCCAACCTGGCCCCAGATCAGATTGTCCGACCCCATCGGCTCGACGATCGTGAAGGTCGCCGGCAGGCTTGAGGCGCGATCGCTGGCCGCGTTGAACTGCATCTGCTCCGGCCGCACACCAAGCGTGGCCTTGCGGCCCTCGCCGGGTGTGCCGGAAAACTCATAGCCGTTGAGATCGATCGTCCGGCCATCTGCAAGCCGAAAGCCCGGCACGCCGTTACTGCTCGTGACTTGCCCCGACAAAAAGTTCATCGAGGGCGAGCCGACGAAGCCCGCAACGAAGCGATTGACCGGTCGGCGATAGATTTCCTTCGGCGAGGCAAACTGCTGGATGACTCCGCCGCTCATGACGGCGATGCGATCGGCCAGCGTCAGCGCCTCGATCTGGTCGTGCGTGACATAGATCATGGTCGAGCCGAGGCCACTGTGCAGTCGTTTCAGCTCGACGCGCAGTTCGGTTCGAAGCTTCGCATCGAGGTTGGAGAGCGGCTCGTCAAACAGGAAGACATCGACATCGCGCACCAGGGCCCGGCCGATTGCGACGCGCTGGCGTTGGCCGCCTGAGAGTTCGCCCGGCCGACGCTTGCGCAAGGGATCGATCTGCAGGATCTGCACGGCACGATCGACGCGCTGGGCAATCTCCTCCTTCGCCATACCGGCAATGCGCAGCCCGAAGGAGAGATTTCCTTCGACCGTCATCGTCGGATAGAGCGCATAGGATTGAAACACCATGCCGATGCCGCGATCCTTCGGCTCCTCCCAGGTGACGTTCTTGTCGCCGATCCAGATCTGGCCGTCACTGATATCGGTAAGGCCGGCAATGGCATTAAGCAGGGTCGACTTGCCGCAACCGGAGGGGCCGAGCAGGACGATGAATTCGCCCGAATTCACTTCGAGATTGAGCGATTTCAGCACATTGACAGCGCCGAAATTGATTGCAAGTTCGCGAATGGAAACATTGGCCATGAACTAACCCTTGACTGCGCCCGCGGTGATACCGCGCACGAACCAGCGACCCGAACCGAAATAGACGATCAACGGAATAAGGGCGGTCAGAATGGTTGCCGCCATGTTGACGTTGTAAAGCTTCTCGCCCTGGGTGGAGTTGACGATGTTGTTGAGCTGCACGGTCATGGGGAAGTTTTCCCGGCCGGCGAAGACGACGCCGAACAGGAAATCGTTCCAGATGCCGGTCACCTGCAGGATCCCCGCGACGACGAGGATGGGGATCGACATGGGGATCATCAGCCGGAAGAAGATCTGCCACAACCCTGCCCCGTCGATGCGGGCAGCCTTGAACAGTTCCATCGGCAGGCTGGAATAGTAGTTGCGAAACAGCAGCGTCAGCACGGGCAGGCCGAAGACCGTATGGGTGATGATGATGCAGGGCAGTGTCGAATAGATGCCGATGTCGCGATAGATCAGCACCAGCGGATAGATAAACACCTGATAGGGAATGAATGCTCCGAGCAGGAGGATGGCGAACAGCACGTTCGCGCCCCTCACCCGCCAGAAGGAGAGGGCATAGCCGGTCAGCGACGAAATGAAGATCGACAGGATCATGCTCGGGATCAGGATCTTTACCGAATTCCAGAAGCCGACGCTGATGCCGCCGCATTCAAGGCCGGTGCAGGCCGTGCTCCATGCCTGCACCCAGGCATCGGCAGACCACGCTTGCGGAAAGGCGAAGATATTGCCCTGCCGGATCTCCGGCATGGATTTGAACGAGGTGACGAGCATTACATAAAGCGGTAGCAGGAAGAACAGCGCCGCCATGACCAGAAAGGCATAGAGGCCGATGCGCCCGGGCGTCAGATGCTGCGGTTTGCGTCCGGTCGGACCCTGCATGGTGGCTTTGACGGAAGATGGTGTCGTCATCAGTTGCCCCTCGGTTTTTCACGGAAATATTCGTAGTAGAGCCACGGCGTCACCACGACGACCACGGTCGCGAACATGACGGTCGATGCCGCGGTCGCCAGCCCGATATTGCCGCGACCGAACAGGTAATCCATGATGAATTTCCCGGGCACTTCGGTCGAAATCCCAGGCCCGCCGCCGGTTGTCGCCAGCACCAGTTCGTAGACCCTGACAACGGCGATCGCCAGAAGCACGCTGGCGGTGATGATGGTCGGCCTCAGGATCGGGATGACGATGTGGAGATAGACGCGCCAGCTCGGAATGCCGTCGATGCGGGTCGCCTTCCATAGTTCGCGGTCGACGCCGCGCAATCCCGCCAGCATGATCGCCATCACCAGGCCCGTCGATTGCCATATGCCGGCCAGCACGATGACGTAGAGCGCCAGATCGCTCTGGACGATCCAGTCGAAGCGGAACCAGGTGAAGCCGATGCTGTCGGCAACCTTCTGTAGGCCAAGCGTCGGATTCATGATCCACTGCCAGACGAGGCCCGTGACGATGAAGGACATTGCGAAGGGATAGAGGAAGATCGTCCGGAACGTGTTTTCGAAGCGAACCTTCTGGTCGAGAGCAACCGCGAGAAGGAAGCCGAGAATCAGACAGCCGGCGATGAAGAGAATGCCGAAAACCACGACATTCTGCAGCGATATCTGCCAGCGCGCGGTGTCAAACAGCCGCTCGTACTGCTTGGTTCCTACGAAGATATTGACCGGCAGCACCTTGCTGTCCGTGAAAGATATCCAGATGTTCCAGACAACAGTCACGACATAAGCCAACAGCACGATGACGAAGGCCGGGAACAGGGCGATATAGGGCGAAAAACGCATTTTCCTGCGGGTTGCGCCCGGCTTTACGACGGTCGCACCGACAACGGCAGCGCTTGTTTCAGGTGTGCTCATGGCGCTCCTCCTCAGCATTCATGAAAACCGGCGGCAGGCGAACCTGCCACCGCATGGATGTCGATTGAAGCTTACTTCGCCTGGTCGATGACCTTGGCGAACTGATCGGCGAACTGATCTGCCGTCATGCTGGGGGTCGTCCAATATTGGGCGATCAAGTCGCCTTCCGTCTGGACGATGTCCTGCGGCGTCAGCACGTCAGAGGTCAGGATCTGACGGGTCGGATCCTTGAGGGCGTTCAGGCCCTTCTGCGCGCAGGCATCGAGCTTCGACGTATCAACATCGAGACGAACCGGCACGGAGCCCTTCTTGGAGTTGAAGGCCAGCTGACCTTCCTTGGACATGATGACCGTTGCCAGCAAGGTCTGGGCATCGACCGCCGTCTTGTCCTTCAGGACCGGGAAGACGAAGATATCGCCGCCCATCATGAAGTTGGATTCACCCGGTCCGAGGATGCAGCCGAAATCCTTGTCGGCAACGAGGCCGGCATGGATGAATTCGCCCTTGGCCCAGTCACCCATGAACTGGATGCCGGCCTTGCCGTCGATCAGCATGCCGGTCGCGACGTTCCAGTCACGGTTCGGGCTGCCCGCATCCTGGTAGTTGCGCAGCTTGGCGAAGACTTCGGCGACATGCTTGAACTTGTCGGACTTGACGGCATTGGTATCGAGGTCCTTCCAGACCTTGCCATAGAGGTCCTTGCCGCCTTCACCGAGAAGGATGGCGTTGAACATCAGCTGGAGCTGCCAGGGCTGGCCACCGACGGCGACCGGGATCAGGCCTGCAGCCTTGATCTTGTCGAGCGCGGCAAACATTTCATCCCAGGTCTTCGGCTCTTCGGTCACACCTGCCTTGGCGAAAACGGGCTTGGAGTAGAACAGCCAGTTCTGACCGTGGTCGTTGATCGGCGCGCCGTAGATATGGCCCTGAAACTGGATGGCCTGGTAGAAGGCTGGCGTCAGAACGGATTTCCAATCCTGTTCCTTGGCGAGATCGTCGAGCGGACGCAGCAGGCCCTGCTGGGCGAGGTCATTCATCTGGGTGCCGGTATTGAACTGCATCGCCGTCGGCGGGTTGCCGCCGATGATGCGGTTGATGCCGATCGGTCTAGCCGTCGAGCCGGAGCCGGCAATCGCGGTATCCACCCAATCGCCGCCGGCGGCGTTGAAGGCCTTGGCCAGCTCCTTCACGGCGGCGGCTTCGCCACCGGACGTCCACCAATGCAGGACCTCGGCTTTCTTGCCTTCGGCCAGAGCGCCGGTCACGCTTGCCGCGACCAACGCCGTGGCGCCGACCAATGCCATCATCAATTTACGCATATGTTCCTCCTCCTTTGAAAACGTTCTCCAAACGCTTGTGCTCAGCGACCGTAGTCCCCCCGGACATCGGCCGCCGAATTTTGTAGTCCTCCAAAGCTATGCCGCCGGGCCTCCGTTCCCTGCGGCAAGTGGGCAATGCTTCCTCAGGCATTGCCCCTCGTCAAGTCCACAGTCCAAAAGGACTGCATTTTCCTAAGCTATAGCGTAGCCTATGCGAAACGTCCCTCATTAATTGTACGTTGTATCGGGTCCGGACGGCCGCAGCTACTATGGATTGCAACGACGCTGCGTGATTGAGACGAGCGCTCGAATGCCGTCATGACTTCCAGGGCATGGAAGGCAAGTTCGGACGATACCCGATGCTGGCGCCCGGAGCGAAGGGAATCAACCATTTCCGCCGCGCCCAAACCGCGCAAGCCCAGATGGCCGGGCACGCCTTGGGTATAGGGATGGTCGATCGCGATCTCCTCCCAGGCATCGCCGCCATCGCGGAATATCTCGACCTTGCCGCTAAAGTTGTTCGGGTCCGGGGTCACCATGGTTCCCTCGGAACCATAAAGCTCGATCTGGTTGTGCTTGTGCTTGATGACATCGAAGCTGGTGGCGATGGTCACCGTGGCGCCACTGTGGAACTCCATCACGCCGGTCAGATGCGTCGGCACCAGCACCTTGATGGTTTCGCCGCGATGCGGATCGGTTTTCACCGTCCGCTCGATGCGGGTGATCTTTGCCGTTCCGAAGACTTCGCGCACCGGCCCGAGCAGGGCAATCAGGTTGGTGACATAATAGGGACCGACATCCAGCATCGGCCCGCCGCCGCGACCATAGAAGAAGGCGGGGTTGGGATGCCAATGCTCATGGCCGGGCAAAAGCAGCATGGCGGTAGCCGAGATCGTCTTGCCGATGCGGCCTTCGTCCAGAAGCCGCCGCGTCAGCTGATGGCCGCCGCCGAGGAAAGTATCGGGAGCGCAGCCGAGCCGCAGGTCGCCTGCCCGTGCGAGCGACATCAGCTCCTCCGCTTCGACCATTGAGACGCCGAGCGGCTTTTCCGAATAGACATGCTTGCCGGCAAGCAACGCCTTCTTGCTGATGGCATGATGCGACACCGGCGTCGTCAGATTGATGATCAGGCCGATTTCCGGATCAGCCAGCATCGTGTCGAGCGCCACGGCCTCGATACCGAACTGCGCGGCCAGCTTTTGCGCCGATGAACCGTAGAGATCGTAGACCGACTTCACGCGGATGAAATCGAACATGTGCAGGGTTGCGACATAGGTGGCGCTGATATTGCCGGCGCCGACAATGCCGACTTTCATGGGTTCGTTGCTCATTGGGACAGCCTCTAGGAAATGGTGATATCGAGTTCGGCGGCGGCGGCGCGCAGATAGCTCATGCCACGCCGCATTTCCTCATCGAATTCCGGTGTCGCCTCGCGGAAATGCGTCCAGTGCGACGCACCCGGCGCATCCTCCAGCTCCAACGTGATCGGGCCGGAATAGCCGATCGCCTGCAACGCCGCGAAAATGGCCTTCCAGTCGATCTTGCCGCGCCCCGGTCGCCAATGGGCGTTGGTATGGCCCTCATTGTCGGAAAAATGCGTGTTGTAGATGCGATCGCCGAGCGCCAGCACGACGTAATGCGGCATGTCGCCGGCGGGAAAGAGGTGGCTCGGATCGAAATTCAGACCGAGGTTGGGAGCGCCGGTACGTTCGATCAGGCGCAGCATGCCCTGGCCGGAACTGACCCAGCGATAGGGATGCGGCTCGATCGCAACCCGCAAATTGACCGCAGCGGCAATCTCGCAGGCCTTGGCAAAGCCGTCGACCACCAGATCATATTCACCCGTCCAGTCCCATTGCGGCTCGACGACTGCACCCCACTCCTGCGAAATCGGGCGCTGGAGGATCGGCTTGACGTCGGATTGAAAGGGATAGGGCGTCATGCTGGTAACGATAGGCGTGCCGATCTCGGCCGCCACATCCATTCCGCGCTTATAGCCCTCGAGATCGACTGTCGAAACCGGAGCATTCGCGGCGCGGCTGAAGGGCAGATTGAAGAAGAAGTTGGTGAGCACCAGCCCCTCGCCATCGGCGATGTGCTTCAACTCGCGAATGGTCTCCGGCGTATAATAGGCCAGCATGTCGACCGACCATGCCGTCAGCTCGAAGCCTTTACAGCCGGTGCGGGCCAGCCGCCGCAATGGTGCGGCGTAAGGCGGGTTCCAATTGAACGTCCAGATTGGTGATCCGAAAAAAAGCGAGCCCTGGCTCACGTCATCCTCCCTTGGAATATGATTGCCCGCCTGCGGCGAGGCTTTCATCTTCTTGCCGATCGGAGCCTCTATCCCCTCCAAACAGCAATTCGTAACGTTACGAATGATAGATAATAACGCAGCTGTCAAGCCGCCGCTTACGCCACAAAACAGTCAGCTTACCGATGAAATACGAAAATCGTAACGTTACGAACGGCTTGCCAGGATACATGATCCCCGCTCAGTGCCGCAAAGATCAGACTGATAACTTCTGGCTATTGTGATCGACGAATTCGGCCTGGACGATTTCACGCAATTCGCCGGGATCGTCACCGGCGATTGCCCGGCTTAGAAAGGCCGCCAGTCGCTCACCGATCGCGTGGTTGGAGTAATAAAAAGTGCTGAGCGGCGGATTGAAGAAATCAGGGAGTGCCGTGCCGCCGTAGGTGATCAAGGCGAAATTCTGTCCGGCTTGGCGCCCGATGTCGCGAAGACCGGCAAGGAAGCCAAGAGCAGCCTCTTCGCTCGCAACGAAAGCGGCCGTTGCATCCGGATTTCGCGCCGCCACGTGCCTCGCCATCTCGCGACCGCTATCGGGTGTTGCACCTGTGAAATGGATGAGATCATCTGCGACTTCGAGATGGCGTTCGGCAAAGGTTTTGCGCCAGCCCCGGACGAATTGCAGACCATAGGTGAACTGGTTGCTGGGCGCGATCAGCAGCGGCTTGCTATGGCCGGCATCGAGAAGCAGGCGCGCGGCTTGCGCCCCAATCACCTCGTGATCGAGATCGATGCTCGGATGCAAGCTCAACAGTTCGGTACGGCCGAAGGTGACAAAGGGCATGCCGACCTCAAGCAGATACTTCACCCGATCATCCTGCGGTGTCGTATGCGTGATGATGATGCCGTCGACGGACCCCTCCTCGACGATATCGCGCACAGTCGCCAGCGGATCATCGGCCTGCAATTGCGGCACGATGGTCGTGCGGTAACCCCTAGCCTTCATATAGCGCGATGCGCCCTCGATCAGCGAGGCGACGACAATGTTCATCTCGCCTTCGCGGCCAAAAGGCAGCACGATTCCAATCGCATGCGTCTTGCCGGTGCGAAGATTGATGCCGCCGAGGTTGGGGCGATAGCCGAGTTCGCCCGCAGCGCGCTTGACCAGCTCAATGGTTTCGCGATTGACCTCCGGTCCCTCCTTCAAGGCCCGGCTGACAGTTGTGACCGAGAGGCCGAGCGCCGTCGCAACGGTACGCAAGGTCACCCGCTGGCCCGCTTCGCGCCGCAAGCCACGTCCTACTGCCAATGCATGCACTTTCGCCAAATCGTTTCGCTCCGCCATGTCGACGCGAGAATGCCCGCAGCTGATTGGCGACGCAAGTGCGGTACGGCACTCCTTGACCAGGGAAAGGCGGGAATTCCTTGGCGGGCGCGCTCGCTAACAGAAAGCCGCCAGATGCAACTTTTTGTAATTGACTTTTATAAAAGCAATTTTAAAGTGCATAACATTGCAACACTACTTTTGAAAGAATGGCTCATGGACAGATATACCAAAACTGTTTTGACAATCATCGCCGTCGCACTCGCGGCAATCGCTATCCAAAACACAATTACACCGGCGCAAGCCGTCGGTGGCGGCTGCGGTACGGAGACCTACCGGCCCTGCTACGTAAAGCTGGTGAACTAGCGCAACCCATCGCTCGCTGCCCGTGGAATACCCCGGGCAGCTTTTATCCCAGCCGATTATCAATCAGCGCTTTTTCGCGCAGCCTGAATGGCCGCACGGGCACCCGCGCGCAGTTGCGCCGTATCCGTGCCGGCGATCACCAGATCGAGGCCGAGCTTCAGATATTGCCCGGCGCGCTCGCCATCACCAGCGAAGGCGCAGATGACCTTGCCGTGGGCGCGGCAGCGTGCGAGCGCGGTGGCGAGTGCCTGATCAATCGCAGCGCTATCGGGCGCAAGCCGCGCGCCGTTCGAAAGCGCGATGGAAAGATCGGACGGACCGACGAAGATGCCATCGATGCCGTCGACGGCAAGGATCTCGTCGATCGCATCCAGAGCCGTGCGGGTTTCGATCATGGCAATGGTAACCGTCAGGCTGTTGGCGCTTTGCAGATAATCTTCCGCCGGCAGGCCAAAATGATTGAGGGCGAGCGAAGGCCCCCAGCTGCGCTCGCCAAGCGGCGGATATTTCGTTGCCTTCACCAAAGCGCGGGCGTCGTCGGCAGAATTGATCATCGGCGCGATGATGCCCGAAGCGCCTGCGTCCAGGAGCCTCGACGCGGAGGCGAAATCGCCGACGGGGATGCGGGCAATGGCCGGCTTACCGGTCAATCTGACATAGGCAATGCCGTTTGCAGCCGATGTCATGTCCCACATGCCATGCTGCATATCCAGCACGACGCTATCGAAATCTTCCTGGGCAAGGTGATTGACGAACATCGGGTCGGGCGTGCCAACCCAGCCGGAGATCATGCCGCCATTTTCGCGGCGCTTCAGGCGCCCGGCAAAGCCGTTAATGTCAGTCGTCATATTGAATTTCCTCACCTGATCGAGCGCAAGCTCTGTCTTTCGCGATCGCCATCAACGTTCAAATCATGGCCACGATTGCCATCGACAATACTCAATTCCCAGAGTCGGGCCACCCTAAAGTGACCATTCGGAGCACAGGCGTCAAAAAAGCAGACGCTGCCGCGATTGTCGTGACGACGACGCCAGCTTCATCTCGAATTTGGCAGATGAACATGACAAATATCCCGACATCTTCGCTACTTAGCGAGCCGATCACACACTCGTCGCGTGAAAGGCGCCTGAAAATTGCAAGACCACAAAGCTCGGCACTTCCATGACGATGAAAAGACCTTAAAACACTATCGACGCCGCGCCCTGCGCGGATGGACGCAAGGCAGATAGAGGACGTCGACGACATGCAGCAGCGAGATTTTTTCAAGCCCGGCCGTTCGGTCGCCATTTCGGACAAGGGCATGGCCGCAACCTCGCACCCCCTGGCGACGCTCGCCGCCGTCGACATTCTCCGCGCCGGTGGCAATGCCGTTGATGCCGCCGTTGCCGCAGTCGCGCTGCAATCAGTCATCGACCCGCACATGACCGGCATTGGCGGCGACTGCTTTGCCCTTTACAGCGCTGGAGGCAGCATGCCTGTCGCGCTTAACGGCTCCGGCCGCGCTCCGCAAAAGGCCAAACTTGACTATTTCCTCGAACAGGGCTTCACAGCCATCCCCGACGATAGCGCGCATGCCGTCACCATTCCCGGCGCGATCGACGCCTGGTGCCGGCTGATCGGCTCCTACGGCCGGCTCGGCATGGACCGCGTCCTGGCTCCGGCCATCGCCGCCGCCGAGGAGGGCTATTGCATCACGCCGCGCGTCGAGCTCGACTGGCATCGCTATAGCGACCGCGTCGCCAAATATCCGGGGGCTGCCGCCTATTTCCTGCCCAATGGCCGCGCGCCCCGAACCGGCGAACGCATCACCAATCCCGCTCTTGCCGCGACGCTGAAAGCCATCGCCAGGCATGGTCGTGACGCCTTTTATCGCGGCCCGGTGGCCGAAGAGATCACGACGCTGCTCAAATCTCTGGGCGGTCTGCACGAGGAAAGCGACTTCGCCGACTTCAGGGCGTTCGAGACCAAGCCGATCTCGGGCAAATTTCGCGGCCATGATCTCGTGGAATGCCCGCCGAACGGCCAGGGCCTGGCGGCTCTGCTGATCACCCGCATCCTCGACGGCTTCGATCTTCGCGACCCCAAGCTTTCCGAAGCCGATCGCATCCACCTGCATGCCGAAGCGACCAAGGCCGGCTATGCCATGCGCGATCAGCTGATCTGCGATCCGGACCATGTCACCTTCGACATCGACACACTGCTGTCGGATCGCTCGATCGAAGCCATGCGGGCAAAGATCAGCCTCGAGCGCGCCGCTGACACCAAAATCTGGGATGGGCCGGAGCATCGCGACACGGTCTATGTCTCGGTCGTCGATCGCGACGGCAATGCCATTTCGCTGATCAACTCCGTCTTCATGGCTTTCGGCAGCGGCATTTACGCACCGCGCTCGGGCGTGCTCCTGCAGAACCGCGGCGCCGGCTTCGTTGTCAAGCAGGGTCATCCCAACGCCATCGGCCCCGGCAAGCTTCCCTTCCACACAATTATTCCCGCGATGCTGATGCAGAACGGCAAGGTGCGCATGAGCTTCGGCGTCATGGGCGGGCAATATCAGGCAGCCGGCCATGCCCATATGCTGACGCAAGTCCTCGACCGCGATCTCGATCCGCAACAGGCAAGCGACCAGCCACGCAGCTTCTCTTTCGGCGGCAAGCTGTCACTCGAGCCGACGATATCGGAAGAAACGAAGCGAAATCTCGAACGCCGCGGCCATATCGTCGAATGGGCGGACGAGCCGATCGGCGGGGCGCAGGCGATCATGATCGATCAGGAGCGCGGCATCCTGCTCGGAGGCTCCGACCACCGCAAGGATGGGATTGCGCTCGGTTATTGACAGCAGAGATTGACGGGATTTCACTAGGCGCTTATATTATGACCATACTAGTCATATAGGTGATCCGTGAGAGAAATTCAGCTGAAGGACGTGAAGGCAACACTTTCCGCCGTTGTCGATGACGCTCTCGATGGCAATGGCGCTGTCATCACCCGCCATGGACAACGCACCGCCGTCATCATTTCCTATGACGAGTATCAAAAACTGAAGCAGGTTCCGTCCTTTGGCTGGTTGCTCACCAACGCCCCATTGGAAGACGACGATCTGCCCGCACGCAAGCCGGGCCGATCGCTGCGCGACGCCGACATCTGATGTATCTCCTTGATACGAATATTATTTCGGCAACATCGCCGTTGCGGGCGCAAGATCTATTGTCACAGGCGGTTCGGGCTTGGATCGCGGCGCATGCCGATCAATTTTTTCTGTCCGCCGTCACCGTTGCTGAAATAGAAGCCGGCATCGCGAAGGCCCAACGCACAGGCGCCAGCAAGAAAGCCAGTCTGCTTGGTGAATGGCTCGAACTTACTCTTCATCTCTATGGTGAACGTATCCTAACGCTCGATACGGCGACCGCGCGCATTGCCGGCCGCCTGTTCGATCAAGCAGTCGGGCGCGGTGGAGACCCTGGGTTCGAAGATGCAGCCATTGCCGCAACGGCGCTGCGGCACGACTACACGGTTCTCACCCGGAACCTGAGGCACTTCCAGCTAATGGATGTCCGATCACTCGATCCGTTCGCCAATCCGCCGGAGCTATAAGGCTCTCAGATAATCCCGCCGCTGCCGCCAACCGAGGCCGGGCGTTCGCCGGCAACCTTCTGGCGATAGCCGCTGGCCCGATAAGTCGCGACCGGATCGATGGCGCCGCCGGCGCGGCGGCGGGCTTCGGCCAGGATCGGCTCGACATCGGCGCGATAGGCGCGCTTCAGCGTTTCCGACGCCATCAGCGCATCATTGGCGTCCTGATATTCGGCCAGCGCCTTGCGGTCGACAATGAGTGCCTGGGCATAGGCACGGCGGATCTCGTTGGCGCTGGAAATCAGGCTTTCGATCGGGTCGGTAACATTGTGCGACTGGTCGATCATATGCGCCGGATTGAAATCGTTGACGCCGCGCCGTTCGGCATCGACCAGCTCGTTGAAGACGAGAAACAGGCGGTAGGGCTCGATAGCGCCGGCATCGAGATCATCGTCGCCATATTTGGAATCGTTGAAGTGAAAGCCGCCGAGCTTGCCGAACTGGATGAGGCGGGCGACGATCATTTCGATATTGGTGTTCGGCGCGTGATGGCCGAGATCGACGAGGCAGTGAGCTTTCGGGCCCAGTGTCTGTGCGATCAGGTAATTGGTGCCCCAATCCTGCACGATCGTCGAATAGAAGGCCGGCTCATACATCTTGTGTTCGGAGAACAGCCGCCAATCGTCAGGCAGCGCCTTGTAGATATCGGCCATGGCGGCGAGATAGCGCTCGAACGCCTTGGTGAAATTGCTCTGGCCGGGGAAGTTGGAACCGTCGCCGATCCAGACCGTCAGCGCCTTGGAGCCGAGCGCCTTACCGATCTCTATGCACTCGATATTGTGCTCGACGGCCTGGGCACGGGTTGCCGCGTCGACATGGCTAAGTGAACCGAACTTATAGGAATGCGCCTGGCCGGGCGCGTCGGAGAAGGTGTTGGAATTCATAGCATCGAAGCCGAGGCCAAGCGCCTCCCCCTTGGCCTTCAGCTCCTTCACGTCTGCCTTGTCCCAAGGGATATGCAGCGAGACTTTCGGCGTCGCCCGCGTCAACTGCTGAATGACCGCGCAATCGTCGAGCTTGTCGAAAATGCCGCGCGGCTCACCGGTGCCGGGGAAGCGGGCAAAGCGCGTGCCACCGGTGCCGACACCCCAGGACGGGACGGCAACGAAAAATTCGGAGACCTTCTTCGTAACGGCCTCGATATCGACGCCACGGCGGGAAAGCGTGGCGCCAAGCGCCTCGTAATCAGATTTCAGCGCGGCGGCGCGCTTGTCGTTTTCGGCGGCGACCAGATCCGTCGCAATTCTAAACTCGGCCATTCTTTCCTCCCAGATACGTCATTCGAAATCTTATAGTACGATCACCTGCAAGCCATCACCCGCCCTCGCCCTTCGAGGGCCCTGCGGGCCACCTCAGGGTGAGGGCTGATCTTCCCGTCAGCCAGCGCAAATGCCGCTCCACCCTCATGGTGAGGTGCGCTGCCGCAAGAGCGAAGCGATGGCGGCAAAGCCTCGAACCACGAGGGTGGTCCCGAGGCCGCCGCTTCCCCTGTAACTACCGCGTAAAGCTCTGCGCGTTGCCGGCATCAACGTTGATGATATTGCCCGTCGACTTGGCGGAGAGGTCCGAAGCCAGGAAATAGATCGCTTCGGCAATGTCCTCGGGGAAGACATTGAGCTTCAGCATCGAGCGCTTGCGGTAATGCTCTTCGAGGTCGTCCACCTCGATCTTCGATGAGGCGGCCCGCTGTTCTCGCCATTCGCCGTTCCAGATCTTCGAGCCGCGCAAGACCGCATCCGGGTTGACCGTATTCACACGAATACCGGCGTCCGCGCCTTCCAATGCCAGGCAACGCGCCAGATGGATTTCGGCAGCCTTGGCCGTGCAATAGGCCGCTGCATTCGGCGAAGAAGCAAGGCCGTTCTTCGAGGCAACGAAGACGACGTTGCCGCCGAGGTTCTGACGACGGAACAGGCGGAAGGCTTCGCGCGAGACGAGGAAATAGCCGGTCGCGAGAATGTCGATATTGCGGTTCCACATCGAAAGTTCGGTGGTCTCGATCGGCGCCGACGATGCGATGCCGGCGTTGGACACCAGAATATCGATGCCGCCGAATTCGACACAGGCCTCGGCGAAGGTGGAAATGACGGCGTCTTCCTTGGTGACGTCAAGCTTGACGCTGCGCACCGCATCGGCACCGAATTTCTTGCTGAAATCCTCATGCGTGCCCTTGAGCGCCGCTTCGTCGATATCTGCCAGCACCACGCAGGCACCCTCGCCCACCAGGCGCGCCGCCGTAGCGCGACCGATACCGCCGGCACCGCCGGTGACGAAGGCGACCTTGCCTGCAAGGCTCTTCGGCTTCGGCATGCGCTGCAGCTTTGCCTCTTCCAGCAGCCAATATTCGATATCGAAGGCTTCCTGCTCCGGCAGGCCCTGATATTCGGACACCGTGGATGCGCCGCGCATGACATTGATGGCATTGACGTAGAATTCGCCAGCGATGCGGGCGGTCGCCTTGTCACGAGCAAAGGACAGCAGGCCGACGCCTGGCACCAGGAATATCACCGGGTTCGGATCGCGCATGGCAGGCGAATTGTCGTGCTTGCAATCATTGTAGTAGCGCGCGTAGTCGGCGCGGTAGTCCTCCAACGCCTTGTCGAGGCCGGCGATGACGGCATCGACGTCTGGCTTGGCCGGATCGAAATCGACGATCAGCGGGCGGATCTTGGTGCGCAGGAAATGATCCGGGCAACTCGTGCCGAGCGCGCCGAGCGGACGAAGATTGTTCGAATTGACGAACTCCAGAACTGCATCCTGATCGTCGAAATCGCCGAGCTTGCGCTCTGCCTTGCCGATGCGGCCGCGGATCTCGGGCATCAGCCGCGCTGCGATCGCACGGCGCTCCGCCTGTGACAGGCTCTGAACGGCGGCACCACCGAAGATGGTCTTGCCTTCGGTCTTGGCGGCAAACCATTCAATCGCCTTGTTGATGATGGCAAGCGTCAGCTCGTAGCAGGCCTTGGCATCATTGTCCCAGGTGAAGAGACCGTGGCTTTCAAGCACGACGCCCTTGGCATTCGGATGCGCCTTGACGAAGGCTTCGAGATCGAGGCCGAGCTGGAAGCCGGGGCGGCGCCAGGGCAGCCAGCCGATGTCGTCGCCGAAGATCTCCCGCGTCAGTTCGCGCGAGTTCTTCGAGGCGGCGATGGCGATGATGGCATCGGGGTGCATGTGGTCGACATGGGTGAATGGCACGAAACCATGCAGCGGCGTGTCGATGGAGGCGGCGCGGGCATTCAGATTGAAGGTGCAATGCGGCAGGAAGCCAACCATGCGGTCTTCGTCGGCAACGCCCTTGTAGATGCTCTTCAGGCTGTCGAGCTTATCCTGGTAGAGCGTCGCGAAGCCGTCGAGCTTGATGGTGCCGACATCGCCGCCAGAGCCCTTGACCCACAGGACCTTGACCTTCCCTCCGGTCAGAGGATCGGTTTCCATGACCTTGGCCGACGTATTGCCGCCGCCGTAGTTGGTGATACGCTTGTCGGCACCCAGCAGATTCGACCGGTAGAGCAGTTTGCCCGGCTCATCGAGGCCATCAGCATATGCATCATCCCAACGGTTCTTCAGAAGCTGAACGTCAGCCGCCATGTCATCCTCCCTTGAAAATCAAGTCTTGCGAGCGGACCGGAACATGATGGCACCACTCTTTGTGAGCAGGATATCGCTCACGTACAGTCACCTTGTCAATCGAAAACGATCATAATCAGCAATGCTGCGATGCAATATGAAAGTTTATGATCGTTTATGATTGACACCTTGTCATAATTGCGAAATAACCCCCAACAAGGAGGAGCCGATGCACGAACGTGAACGCCATCGCATTATTCTGAGCGCCGTACAGGAAAAGCCTGTGGTGACGATTCAGGATATTTCCGAGCTGACAGAGGCTTCGGAAGCGACGATACGCCGTGATATCGCCGCCCTGCATGTGCAGGGAAAGATCCGCCGCGTCCGTGGCGGCGCAGAATCAATCCATCCCGCGCAGCTCGGCAGCCTGGCCGGCCGACCCTTCCGCGTCTCGGAATCGGTCAATATCGATAAGAAACGCGCAATTGCGCGCAAAGCGGCTGAATTATGCAATCCGGGTGATGCCATCATCATCAATGGCGGCACGACCACCTTTCAGCTCGTGCATTACATCTCGGCCTTCCGGCTGCAGGTGATGACCAATTCCTTCGCCATCGCCGAACATCTGGTCAAGCATTCGAAAAATACGGTGACGGTGCCGGGCGGCGCGATCTATCGCGAGCAGAGCCTCATCCTGTCGCCCTTCGACAATGACACGACCCGCAATTTCTATGCGCGTCGCATGTTCCTCGGCGCCCAGGGTGTCGGCCCGCTTGGTATCATGGAAGCCGACGGGCTGCTGATCCAGAGCGAACAGAAGCTGATGCGCCAGGCCGATGAACTCATCGTCATGGTCGACTCCAGCAAGTTCCGTCAACGCTCGAGCCTGATCCTTTGCCCACTCGAACAGGTGACGACGATCATCACCGATGACGGCATTTCGGCAGACACGGTGCGGATGATCGAGGGAGCCGGCGTGTCACTGATTATCGCAAATGTTTCGGCTGAGGCCGAGGAGGAAGATTCCCCGTCGGTCGCATAAGGGATGCGGCTGTGATGGGGTGAGCATAGCCTATCAACTTGGGAGGAAGAGACATGAATATAGCAAAGAAACTGGCGATCGGCGTCGCGCTTGCCGCGACACTGATGGCCGGGACCGCCAGTGCCAAAGACATCAAGATCGGCCTCGTGGTGAAGTCGCTGGGTAACGGCTTCTTCGAAGCCGCCAACAAGGGCGCACAGGAAGCCGCCAAGGATCTCGGTGGCGTGCAGGTGATCTACACCGGCCCGACCTCGACCACGGCCGAAGGCCAGATCGAAGTGATCAACTCGCTGATCGCGCAGGGTGTCGACGCCATCGCCATTTCCGCCAACGATCCCGATGCAGTCGTCCCGGCACTCAAGAAGGCGACACAGCGCGGCATCAAGGTCATCTCCTGGGATTCCGGTGTCGCAAAGGCCGGCCGTATTCTGCAGCTGAACCCCTCCTCGAACGAGCTGATCGGCAAGATGTGCCTGACGCTCGCCAAGGATCATCTCGATGGCGGCAAGGGCGATTTCGCCATCCTGTCGGCCACGACCACCTCGACCAACCAGAACATCTGGATCGGCGAGATGAAGAAGCAGCTCAAGGACTTCCCCGGCCTCAATCTGGTCACGACAGTCTATGGTGACGACCTCTCGGACAAGAGCTATCGCGAGGCACAGGGCCTCCTGACCTCGCATCCGGAAGTCAAGGTCATCGTCGCTCCGACGACCGTCGGCGTGCTCGCCGCTTCGCAGGCCGTCAAGGATGCCGGCAAGATCGGCAAGGTCTACGTGACCGGTCTCGGTCTGCCGTCCGAAATGGCCGGCGCCATCAAGTCTGGCGCGACGAAGGAATTCGCGATCTGGAACCCGATCGACCTCGGTTATTCGGCAACGCAGATCGCCTATCGCCTCGTGAAGGGTGAGACCGACGGCAAGCCGGGCAGCGAGATCAATGCCGGCCGCATGGGCAAGATCAAGGTTGGCGAAAACGGCGAAGCCGCCATGGCCGATCCGTTCGTCTACAACGCCACGAATATCGATCAGTTCTCCAAGGTTTTCTGATCGAAAATCGTATCCACAGCTCTCCGGCGGCGTCAGCCGCCGGACCTGGTTTCATTGATCCGGTATATTGCTGATGACCACTGTCCTTCAACGACCCGTCACGAACGCAGCAGCCGCAAGTGACACGGCCATTCTGGAAATGCGCGGCATTTCGCAGATCTTTCCCGGCGTCAAGGCGCTGGATGGCGTCAGCATTTCTCTCTACCCCGGCAAGGTGACCGCTCTCATCGGTGAAAATGGCGCCGGCAAATCGACGCTGGTCAAGATTCTCACAGGCATCTACCGCCCGAACGAAGGCGAGATCCTGATTGACGGCAAGCCGACCACCTTTGCCAATGCACAGGCCGCCATCGATGCCGGCGTTACCGCCATTCATCAGGAGACCGTACTTTTCGACGAGTTGACGGTTGCCGAGAACATCTTCCTCGGGCATGCGCCGCGCACGTCATGGCGCACCATTGACTGGAAGACGATGAACAGCCGCTCGAGGGAGCTGCTGGAATCGCTGGAAAGCGCCATCGATCCCTCAACCCGGCTGAAAGATCTTTCCATCGCACAGCGCCACCTCGTCGCGATCGCCCGTGCGCTGTCGATCGATGCCCGCATCGTCATCATGGACGAGCCGACGGCCGCACTTTCGCGCAAGGAGATCGACGATCTCTTCCGCATCGTCGAAGGGTTGAAGGCCAAGGGCAAAGCCATCCTCTTCATAAGCCACAAGTTCGATGAACTCTACGAGATCGCCGACAATTTCGCCGTCTTCCGTGACGGTCGCGCCGTCGGCCAGGGTAAGCTCAAGGAAACGCCGCAGGACGAGATCGTCCGCATGATGGTCGGGCGCGATGTCGGAAACGCATTTCCCAAGGTCGCCGTAGCGCTCGGAGAAACTGTCCTCGAAGTCGATAGATACTGTCACCGCACGGAGTTCCGCGACATCTCCTTCAAGCTCAGGCGTGGCGAAATCCTCGGTGTCTACGGCCTGATCGGGGCTGGGCGTTCGGAGCTTTGCCAATCACTCTTCGGCATCACTAGTCCAATTTCCGGGCGCCTGACGCTTGATGGTCGTGAAATCCAGGTGCGCTCGCCGCAGGACGCCATTCGCGCCGGCATAGTCTACGTGCCGGAAGAGCGCGGCCGTCATGGCCTGGCGCTGCCGATGCCGATCTATCAGAACATGTCGCTGCCCTCGCTCGGCCGCACCTCGCGCAAGGGTTTCCTGAAGGCGGCCAACGAATTCGCACTGGCACGCAAATATGCCGAACGCCTCGATCTGCGCGCGGCCGCACTTTCCGTGCCGGTTGGCACGCTCTCGGGCGGCAACCAGCAGAAGGTGGTCATCGGCAAATGGCTGGCAACGCAGCCGAAGATCATCATCCTCGACGAGCCGACAAAGGGTATCGACATCGGCTCGAAAGCGGCCGTCCACGGCTTCATCAGCGAATTGGCGGCCGAAGGGCTCAGCATCATCATGATCTCCTCTGAGCTGCCGGAGATCATCGGCATGGCGGACCGCGTGCTTGTGATGAAGGAGGGGCTTTCGGCCGGTCTGTTCGATCGCGGAGAGCTGACACCGGAAACGCTGGTGCGTGCCGCCACGGGAAATGCATAGGGAGAGCCGGATGCCGCGCATCCTCAAAAGACGAGAAACGCTGCTCTTCGTCATCATCATCGTGATGATCGCGGGCTTCGCAACGCGCGCTGCCGGCTTTGCCGAGCCCGGCAATCTCGCCAATATCTTCAACGACACGTCGATCCTCATCATCCTCGCCTTGGCGCAGATGACCGTGATCCTGACGAAGTCGATCGATCTTTCCGTCGCCGCGAACCTCGCCTTCACCGGCATGGCCGTAGCGATGCTGAACGCTGCCTATCCCGATCTGCCGCTGATCGTTCTCGTCTTGACGGCGATCGCCATGGGTGCGGTCCTCGGCGCCATCAACGGCTATCTCGTCTGGGCGCTGGAAATCCCGCCGATCGTCGTCACTCTCGGCACGCTCACCATCTATCGCGGCATGGCTTTCGTGCTCTCCGGCGGCGCCTGGGTCAATGCGCATCAGTTCACCCCGAACTTCCTCAGCGTGCCGCGCACGCCGCTGCTTGGCCTGCCGGTGCTCGCCTGGATCGGCATCGCCATCGTACTGATCATGTATTTCGTGCTGCGCTACACGCGGTTCGGCCGCTCCACCTATGCCAGCGGCGGCAATCCGGTCGCAGCCGTCTATGCCGGCATCGACGTCGGCTGGACGCGATTCCTCGCCTTCGTCCTCTCGGGCGCGCTTGCCGGCCTCAGCGGCTATCTCTGGGTATCGCGATATGCCGTCGCCTATGTCGATATCGCCAACGGCTTCGAACTGGATAGTGTTGCGGCCTGCGTCATCGGCGGCATCTCGATTGCCGGCGGCGTCGGCTCAGTGGCGGGCGCCGTGCTCGGCGCACTCTTCCTCGGCGTTATCAAGAACGCCCTTCCGGTCATCGGCATCTCACCGTTCACGCAAATGGCGATCTCGGGCACCGTCATCATCCTTGCCGTCGTCTTCAATGCCCGGCGCGAGCGCAATCGCGGCCGCATCATTCTCAGGGATCAGGCGGCGAAGGACACCGCCAGCCATGGAGCAAGCGCATGAGCACCGTTTCGCAAGCACCGACGGAAAAGCGCGCCATTCCGGACCGTTTGGGAACACCGTTCAAGCGCATCCTCGCCAGCTGGGAGACGCTACTGCTTGGGGTCGCCGTCGCGATCTTCATCTTCAACTCGCTGGCCTCGCCCTATTTCCTCGATCCTTTCAATCTCTCCGATGCCACCTTCAACTTCACCGAAAAGGCGATGATCGCCTTTGCCATGGCACTCCTGGTCATCGCTGGTGAAATCGATCTTTCGGTCGCGGCTATCATCGCGCTTGCCTCGACGGCCATGGGCGCTGCGGCGCAGGTCGGCGTCGATACGGTGGGGCTTGTCGCCATAGGGCTTGGGGTCGGGCTGCTCTGCGGCCTGTTCAACGGCTTCCTCGTCTCCGGAATGAAGCTGCCGTCGATCGTCGTCACCATCGGCACGATGAGCCTCTTTCGCGGCATCTCTTACATCGTGCTCGGCGATCAGGCCTACGGCAATTATCCGGATAGTTTCGCCTATTTCGGCCAGGGCTATGTCTTCTGGGTCTTCTCCTTCGAATTCGTCTTGTTCATCGTGCTGGCGATCGTCTTCGCGATCCTGCTGCATGCGACGAACTTCGGCCGGCAGGTCTATACGATCGGCAATAATGACTTCGCCGCACGCTTCTCCGGCATTCCCGTCGAGCGGGTCAAGTTCATCCTGTTTCTGCTCACCGGCCTGATGAGCGGCATTGCCGCTGTCTGCCTGACCTCGCGGCTCGGCTCCACACGCCCGTCGATCGCACTCGGTTGGGAACTCGAAGTGGTGACCATGGTGGTGCTCGGCGGCGTCTCGATCCTCGGCGGCTCCGGCACGATCGGCGGCGTCGTCATCGCCGCCTTCGTCATGGGCCTCGTCACCTTCGGCCTCGGCCTGCTCAACGTTCCCGGCATCGTCATGTCGATCTTCATCGGCCTCCTCCTCATCATCACCATCGCCCTGCCGATCGTCGCAAGGCGCATCAGGACCATGAGTTCCAAATGACCGCAGCCCTCGAACGCCACGCCTTCAAGATGAAGCTCAATCCTGGCATGGAGGCGGAATACAGGAAACGCCATGACGAGATCTGGCCCGACCTAGTGGACCTGCTGCATGAGGCCGGCGCCAGCGACTATTCCATCCATCTCGACCGCGAGACGAACACTCTCTTCGGTGTTCTGACGCGCCCGAGGGATCATAGACTGGCGAGCCTGCCAGGCCATCCCGTCATGAAGAGATGGTGGGCGCACATGTCAGACATCATGGCCACCAATCCCGACAATTCGCCGGTCCAGAGCGATCTCGTCACGGTCTTCCATCTGCCATGAGTGCCGTATCAGCCTATCGCCGCATTGCCGTCATTGACATCGGCAAGACCAACGCCAAGGTCGTGGTACTCGATGCCGAAACCGGTGGCGAAATCGCCGTCGTCAAGACGAGCAATGGCGTGCTGAAGACCAGCCCCTATCCGCACTACGATGTCGACAGGCTTTGGGATTTCATCATCGGCGCGTTGAAGGGCTTTGCAACGGCGCCTGGCTTCGATGCCATATCGATCACCACGCATGGCGCCTCGGCGGTGCTGCTCGATGCAGACGGGCACCTTGCCCTGCCGGTGCTCGATTACGAGCATCTCTATCCGCAAGCCATACAGGATGCCTATAGGCAGTTGCGCCCGGCCTTTGCCGAAACCTTTTCACCACGGTTATCCGGCGGGTTGAATGTCGGCGCGCAGATTCACTATCAGAAGAGCACGTTTGCCGAGGAATTCGCCCGCGTCGCGGCGATCCTTACCTATCCGCAATATTGGGCCTTGCGCCTGACCGGTGTCGCCGCCAATGAGGTGACCTCGCTCGGCTGCCATACGGATCTCTGGAATCCGACCACGGGAACCTATTCCTCCCTCATGGACACGCTCGGCATTCGTACTCTGATGGCGCCGGTTCGCTCCGCCTTCGATGCGCTCGGGCCGGTGCTGCCGGCGCTTTCCGCAGATATCGGGCTTGCGGCGCCCGTCCCGGTCTATTGCGGCATCCATGACTCCAACGCCTCGCTACTGCCGCATCTGGTCGAGAATGAAGCGCCTTTCGCCGTTGTGTCGACGGGAACATGGGTGATCAACTTCGCGGTCGGCGGCGATCTCTTGCATCTAGATCCGCAACGCGATGCCCTTGCCAATGTCGATGCCTACGGCCGCGCCGTGCCCTCCTCCCGCTTCATGGGTGGCCGCGAATTCGAGATCCTGGCCGCGCAAATCGGCACCGCAACTCCGGAGGCAATCGAGGCCGCTCTTCAAGCCACGATCGAGAAGGGCATCATGCTGTTGCCCAACGTCGTCGAAGGCTCCGGACCCTTCCCGGGCAAAAAAATGCGCTGGATCGGCGATGCCTCGGCAACGGATGCCGAACGTCTCGCAGCCGTGAACCTCTATCTTGCCTTGATGACGGAAGCCTGCCTCGGCCTGATCGGCGCCAAGGGACCGATCTTCGTCGAAGGGCCCTTTGCGCTCAATCGCCCCTATCTCGTGGTATTGTCCGCACTGACGAATACCGACGTCATCGCTCTGGCGGGCTCGACGGGAACCAGCCAGGGCGCCGCGCTGCTGACCGGCATCCGCCCGCCGATTGCTGCAGGGAATAAGCCGGTCCGTTCCGAGCTGGCCGGACTGATTCGCTATCGGCAGGCATGGCGCGATGGAGTGTAGGGGTGAGCTTCTGCTACCGTTTCGAGATTTTGCGAGTAGCAACCTCGGTTCGCAACCACTGCCTGTAATATTATAGCAACCATCCCTCGACGAAAAATCGCGAAAAATCGTCAAAATTGTCTTCGCGACGGTTATTTTCTTGCGGAATCGTCGCAATATTCCTACAGAAAATACCCTTATGAACGCTTTCGAGGTCAAAAATGTCCGAAAGCGGGTCATCGGCTTCGATGTCAGTTCTGTCTTCTTTAGGAGAAGCGCCTTACGGCAGTTTGCGCGTCGAGACAGGCGATTGGGCGGGTTCAAAGGGCGCTGCCGCGCCCATCCAAGGAGAGATAATATGAGTCTGAAGACATTGACGGCCGCGACCTTCGTCGCTTCGCTGGCCTTTGCACCTCTCGCACATGCCGATATCACGATCGGCCTTATCGCACCGCTGACCGGTCCGGTCGCCGCCTATGGCGAGCAGGTCAAGAACGGCGCGCAGACCGCCATCGAGGAAATCAACAAGAGCGGCGGCGTTCTCGGCCAGAAGCTCGTTCTGAAGCTCGGCGATGACGCCGGCGATCCGAAGCAGGGCGTTTCGGTTGCCAACGGCTTCGTTGGCGACAGCATCCGCTACGTCGTCGGCCCGGTCACCTCGGGCGTTGCCATTCCGGTTTCCGATGCGCTTGCCGAAAACGGCATCCTGATGGTCACGCCGACAGCAACCGCTCCGGACCTGACCAATCGCGGCCTGACCAACGTCTTCCGCACCTGCGGTCGTGACGACCAGCAGGCTGTCGTTGCCGGCGAATACGTGGTGAAGAACTTCAAGGACAAGAAGATCGCCATCCTCAACGACAAGGGCGCCTACGGCAAGGGTCTGGCGGACGCCTTCAAGGCAGCCCTCAACAAGGGCGGCGTGACCGAGGTCCTCAACGACTCCCTGACCCCTGGCGAAAAGGACTACAGCTCGCTGACGGCAAAGCTGAAGCAGGCTGGTGCCGAAGTGATCTATTTCGGTGGCTACCACCCGGAAGCAGGCCTGCTGGCTCGCCAGCTGCATGACATCTCCGTCAAGGCTCAGATCATCGGCGGCGACGGCTTGTCCAACACCGAATACTGGGCAATCGCCAACGACGCCGCGGCCGGCACGATCTTTACCAACGCAGCCGACGCCCTGAAGAACCCGGCGTCGCAGAGCGCCGTTGCAGCCCTGAAGGCCCGCAACATTCCGGCAGAAGCCTTCACGCTCAACGCTTATGCCGCCGTTCAGGTCCTCAAGGCCGGCATCGAAAAGGCTGGCAAGGCGGATGACGCCGAAGCCGTCGGCGCTGCGCTGAAGAAGGGCGAGCCTGTCGATACCGCAATCGGCAAGGTCACCTACGGCGAAACCGGCGACCTCACCTCGCAGAGCTTCTCACTCTACAAGTGGGAAGGCGGCAAGATCGTTTCGGCTGAATAAGCCATCGAGTTTATGCTTTGAAAATATCGCCGGGCCAAATCATGGCCCGGCTTTTTTATGCTCGATTGCTGTCAGCTGCATTCGCCTAGCAAACGGTGCGGAAACGCTCGACGCAGGTAGACAAAACCTCCTCGCCGGGCTGCTTCCACCAATTATTCTGAGAGAAGATTTCCACTTCCTGCAGACCGAAAAAGCCTGCCTTCTCGATCTCGGCACGGATCGCTTTCAGGTCGATGACGCCATCGCCCATCATGCCGCGATCAAGCAGCAGATCGGTGGTCGGGACCAGCCAGTCGCAGATGTGATGCGCGAGAATTCGACCGCCGGCGCCGGCGCGCGCGATCTGCTCATAGAGCTTCGGGTCCCACCAGACATGGTAGACGTCGATGGCAACGCCGATGCCGTCACCAAGCAGGTCACAGATGTCGAGCGCCTGTTCCAGCGTGTTCACGCAGGCGCGGTCGGCGGCATACATCGGATGCAACGGCTCGATCGCCAGCGGAATGCCGGCGCTGCGGGCATGCGGCAATATCGCCGCGATGCCGTCCGCCACCATCTCGCGGGCATGCAGGATATCTCTCGATCCTTCAGGCAAACCGCCGACGACGAGCACGAGGCAATCGGCATTGAGCGCCGCCGCCTCATCGATCGCGCGCTTGTTGTCGTCGATCGCAGCCGTCCTGCCCTCGACGCTTGCGGCAGGGAACATGCCGCCACGGCAGAGGCCTGTGACCTTGAGCTTGTTGTCAGCGACGATTTTTGCGGCTTCCGAAAGCCCTATCTTGTGCACCTGATCGCGCCATGGCGCGATCGCGACGATATCCTGCTTCAGGGAGGCTTCCACCGCCTGGCGCATGTCGTATTGCTGGCGCACCGTCGCCAGATTGATGGATAGACCTTCTACGGCCATTGCTGCGATCCTCCCCGATCCCTCGTCCGTTAATCGATGCCGACCGTGGCAAGGATCGTCTTCATCCGCCGCACCGCTAGGTCCGGGTCACGCAGGACGCGGGCAGCATCCGAGAGCCGGAAGAGCTCCGAGAGATGCTGGATCGAACGCGTACTCTGCTGGCCGCCAAGCATCTGGAAGTGATCCTGAAAGCCGTTGAGATAGGCTAGAAAAACGACACCGGTCTTGTAGAAGCGCGTTGGCGCCTTGAAGATATGGCGTGACAGCGGAACGGTCGGCGCCAGGATCTGATGGAAGGCATCGAGATCGTTCTGGGCGAGCTTCGCCAGGGCGGCGCTTGCTGCCGGTGCGATGGCATCGAAGATGCCGAGCAGTGCGTGCGAATAGCCTTGCTCATCGCCGGCGATCAGTTCTGCATAGTTGAAGTCATCGCCCGTATACATCTTCACGGCCGGATCGAGCCGGCGGCGCATGATGATTTCCTTCTCGGCCGAGAGCAGCGAAATCTTCACGCCATCGACCTTGGCAGCGTTCTGGTTGATGATCGCGACGGCAGTGTCCATTGCCCGCAGATCGTCAGCCGATCCCCAATACCCCGCCAAAGCCGGATCGAACATCGAGCCGAGCCAGTGGATCATGACAGGCTCCTTCACCTGTCCGAGGATACGATCATAGACGCGGATATAATCGTCCGGGCTCTTGGCTGCAGCGGCAAGCGCACGGCTCGCCATCAGAATGATCCGACCGCCCTGCCCTTCCACATAAGCAATCTGCTCTTCATAGGCACGAATGACATCGTCGATCGTCACACCCGGCCCGGGCTGCAGATGGTCAGTGCCGGCGCCATAGGCAATCAGCGAATCCGACCTGTTGCGGGCTGCCGATTGTGCGTGGGCGATCAGTTCCTTCGCGCCGGCCCAGTCGAGGCCCATGCCGCGCTGCGCCGTGTCCATGGCCTCCGCCACGCCGAGGCCGAGATCCCAGAGATATTCGCGGAACGCGATCGTGCGCTCCCAGTCGATATTGCGATCGAGCCAGGGATCGTTATCTGCCAGTGGGTCGACGACAATATGAGCGGCGGCATAGGCAACACGATTGAACCTGTGGCCGCCGGCCGGCTTTTCCGGAGCGCTCAGAGGCGCATTGCTGATCGTGAAGTCGGCAAGCGTGCCACCGACGGTTGGCAGGCGAAGGCTTCTTGTCATGATCCTATCTCCCTATCACTGGCTCAGCTTCGGCACATCGACCCATCGACGTTCTTGCCAGCTCTGTTGGGCGAGTTCTGCAAGCTGCACGCCCTTGGCGCCCTCGCGCAGGCTGAACTTCCACGGC